>NZ_OLML01000001.1:0-3089031 GCF_900291405.1 Psychrobacter sp. Marseille-P5312 | reverse complement strand
AAGAGGCTGCCTTAGCAGCGCAAGCTTCAGCAGAAGCTGCGGCCACGGCAGCCAAAGATGCAGCAGATAAAGCCATTGGTGAGGCTAAAGTAGAAGCAGACAAGAAAGTAGCAGAAGCCAATAAGCAAGCTGCTGATGCAAAAGCACAAGCGGCTGATGCTGAAGCACGTGCTACTGCGGCTGAAGCGGCAGAGATAAAAGCCAAAGCTGAAGCAGACAAAGCCAAAGCTGATGCTGAGACCGCGATTGCAGCAGCTAATGCCAAAGCTGAAACTGCTAATCAACAAGCGATAGAGGCTAAAGCTCAAGCAGAAACAGAGAAGCAGAAAGCCACCGCTGCTCAAAAGGAAGCGGATAAAGCCAAGGATGAGCTTGCAACTGCCCAACAGAAATTAGAAGCGGCAGAGCAGGCACTAGCGGATGCTCTAGCTTCAGGTGGCGGCAATACCGAAGCCCTACAAGCAGAAGTAGATCGTCGCCAGGCCGCCCTTGATGCAGCCAATGCCGAAGTGATCGCTACCCAGCAAGCTCAAGCGGAAGCTCAAGCCGCAGCAGAGGCGCAAATTGCAGCCGCTCAGCAAGCCGCTCAGGATGCCAAAGATGCCTTAGCTGCCTCTCAAATCAAGAACGCTCCTGAAGCCGCTAAGTCTGGGGTTCAGCATATCAGTATCGATGCCACTGGACTAAATCAAGGTATGTTGACAACCACGACTCGTGACTTTGGCATTACGGATGAGACGCAAGTACAAGCTCGGGCAGATATCGCTTCTGAAGGTCTAGTCTCTGATCCTGTAGCGCTTCAAGTCAGTGGTGACAATGATACAGCAGTAGCAGGGTCTAGTGGATTCAACTCATTTGAAAACACCACCAAAGTGGTTACTGCTTCACTGGGTGAACAGGACCTTGTCTACACCTCAACATACAAAGACTTTAGTGATGACTTAAGAGTGGCTCATATTGACGGTGCCGCTGCTGGCCTATTACCTGTCAATGGTGTGGCTGTCGTTGGTAATGCCACCCAAACTGCTAACATGCCAACCGAAGGTAAAGTCGGCTATACAGGGGATGCTACTTACCGCGAGACTGGTTTAGACAAAAACATTCAATTTGGTACCTCAGTCTTTACTGCCGACTTTGTCGCTAAAAATCTAAAAGGTGATCTAGATTTTGGTGATAAGAAGATTGGTTTAGAAGCCACAATTGCAGGCAACCAGTTCTCAGGTAGCAAAGAGGGTTATAAAGCCGATGGTGGATTCTTTGGTGGAGATGCTCAGTATCTAGGCGGTGTTTATGAAGGCAATGGCGCTCAAGGTACCTATGGTGCCAAGAGTGACCTGCAAACTGCTGCCGAACAAGCAGCGATAAAAGCACAAGCAGATGCGGATGCAGCCAATGCAGCCATCGCTGGTGTTCAAGCGCAAGCTGCTGCTGCCAAAGCTGCAGCTGACAAAGCGCAAGCTGACGCTGTTAAGGCTCAAGAAGCCCTAGCAAAAGCAGAAGAAAACTTAGCAAATGCCGGTAATGGTGAAGACCTGCTCGCGGCTGCACTAGAGCGTGCAGCTGCAGCCGAAGCAGCCGAAGCTGCTGCTTTAGAAGCGGCAACCAAAGCGACAGCAGCTAAAGAGGCTGCCTTAGCAGCGCAAGCTTCAGCAGAAGCTGCGGCCACGGCAGCCAAAGATGCAGCAGATAAAGCCATTGGTGAGGCTAAAGTAGAAGCAGACAAGAAAGTAGCAGAAGCCAATAAGCAGGCTGCTGATGCAAAAGCACAAGCGGCTGATGCTGAAGCACGTGCTGATGCGGCTGAAACGGCAAGATTAGAGGCTGAGGCTAGAGCAAAAGCAGCAGAAGATGCTCTTGAAGCCGCGCAGCAGCTACCACCAGCGCCTACTAATCCAAAGGCTCCCGTCAATGTAACAATAACTGGTTTCCAAAACAGTATTGCAGATCATGATAATAGTGGTATAAGTGCAAACACTTCTGCTAGCTATGATACGTACAGTGCGCTTTTGAATGAGACAGGTTCAAGAGATTTTAAAAACTCTATAAATGTAGAATTGAGAAACGCATCTGACGAAGATTATGAAGGTAGTTTCAAAAAGAGCGAACTTAAGCAGATTGGCGATATATTTAATAATAAATTAAATTATACGTCAACTTATAAGAACTTTGATGAGCAGATGCAGATTGGTCATGTATATGGAGACCTTAAAGGCCTAGCCAATCTAATCCGACTATCTAAGTTATCGAACGTATATGTACAGGGTAATAGTACAAATATCGACGATATGCAGTATATGAAAGAGCTATCACAGTACAATATCGACAATGGCATTAATGATGGTAAAGTGAACTATAACGGTGTAGCCAGTTATATCGGCAATAGTGAAAATGAGATCATTGGAAAAGATCCAATCATTGGTACTTCGGAGTTTAAAGTTGATTTTGTTGATAGCCAAGTCGATGGGACGTTATCCTTTGATGGCTCTAGCGTTAGCGAGAAGGTTATCAAAGCTGAGATTGATGGTAATAGTTTTGCTGGCAGTTGGAACGGCGTTGATACAAAAGGCGGCTTCTTTGGAGAAGATGCCAACCTATTAGGCGGTGTATATCAAGTTGCTGATGGTAAAGGTACTTATGGCGCTACTAAGGTGGACCCAAGCGCAGAGCCAGTACCAGAACCTAAAGCAGTAACGGGTGTGATGAGTAATACCATCAGTAGCGTAGCTGGTACTGGTACAGATGATGCAATAGGGTATCGTCAGTTTGTGACAGATAATCAAACCTTTACCACTACAACGGGTGAAGGTGAAGAGACGACACCGAACATAGTTGAAGATAGTGCTGTAGATAATCTGCCAAGCTATGATAAGTTTGCAGCCCGTCTTGATATTGTTAAACCTAACAAATTCAAGCAACCTGCTATGATTACAACGGTTAGAAATAATGATGTCGCCTTTGACGCTGATAGCGGTTTTATGAAGTCTAAGGACAAGAATTCTGTTACCTTCAAAAATGTCGGGTCTGTCATTGGTGATATTGAGCTAATATACGATTATGACTCTGTGTATAAGAGCTTTGGCACACAGATGCAGATAGGCCACGTTTATGGTGATCTTCGTAAAGAAGGGTCATTTGGTGGTGTGAAATCACGCTATACCAACGTCTACGCAATAGGTCATGCCACCGAAAATATGCCAACTGATGGTAATGTTCAATATGCTGGCGTGGCTACCTATATGGACAATCTACATTTAGGCTCAGGCGCTATCAAAGACCCAGTGGTCAATGGCACATCGACATTTAATGTAGATTTCGTCAATGATTCTATGACAGGTGAGCTGACATTTGCTGGTATTAATAAAAACATTGGCATCAGTGCTAATATTACCGGAAATACTTTCGCTGGTAGTAAGGACAATATTGCGACATCAGGTGGTTTTTATGGTGATGGTGCAAAGTTCCTAGGAGGCATTTATCAAGAAGCTCAACCTGGTAATGTAGCAGGAACAGGTACCACGCCAGGAACAGGCACGACCTTTCAAGGAACCTTTGGCGCCGAAAAGCAATAAAGGAATATGACTGTACAACCCAAACGAAAAAGCGTCTTAGGACGCTTTTTTTCTCGCTTAAACGTTTAAAATCCCTTAGGATGATTAAGTTTGGAAGATTAATGATCATACTTAGGTAAGGATACCCATGAATAATCAATATATGCTCAAACCTCTTACGCTCTGTGTTTCACTAATGATGGCTTATTCTGTCCCCGTCATGGCAGAAGATACGCCACCAGGCATAGGGCCGGAGCTTGACCAGGCAACTGAGCTGCTCAAACGTGAAAATCAAACAGCAGTATCAGATCCCACAGCGCCATCTACCGCGGTTTCTGATACAGAGGCGCAGCGTGCCATCAAAAGTCGTCAGCAACTTGCTGCCGCCACGACATACAATTTGGCGGCGTTAAAAGCCAACCCAGCGGCGTTTAGTAAGTTTTTAAATGATGCGTTAGCCGCGCAAGATATGGTCACGGTAAAAGAAGTATTGCCGCATTATAAAGCACTTAAAACCAATGATCCCATGCTCATCAAATTCGCTGACGCCTTAATATATCGCAGTGAAGCCAAAAACAAGCAAGCCATCGCCATTTACCGTGAGATGCTCGCAGCAGATCCAGATTTTCACCCTGTACGCCTAAATATGGCGCTTGCCATGCAAGCAGATAAGCAGTATGCCGCCGCAAAAGAGCAGTTTTTAAAGCTACAGTCGGTTGATTTACCAGCGCCTGTGATGGCGAGAGTTCAAAACTCGTTGGCTCAAATAAATAGCTCAGAAAAATGGCAGTTTAACGTCTCAGCCAGCTATGTCAGAGATAGCAATATCAATGACGCGCCGTCTAAGTCTATTCAATCTAGTCTGGGGCGTTCAATCGAACAAAAAAAGGCCAACGGTATTCAGGTGTCTGGCAGTGCCAATAAGCGCTTTAATTTACCTGAGAATTTTTATGCAACCGTAGGCGGAAATGCTTCACTAAAAGGCTACTGGGATGAAACGGATTATAACGATTATCTGCTGACCGCTTCTGCTGGTATTGGTTATGATGATGCCAAAAATGATGTCTCACTCACACCGTTTGTGACCAAGCGGTATTACGATGAAGAAGATTATAGCCTACGTAAAGGGGTCACGGTCAGCGGCTCACGCTGGGTAAAACCAAAGTTGAAATTGACGGCCACCGGTATTTTGTCCAATGAAACGTTTGAGGATGACGACAATAAAAACCGAGAAACCGATGGTCAGTTCCTTGGCCTAAACGCATTTTATATCAAAGATGCCAAAGAGTACTTCTATGGTGGATTGGGTAATTATCAAAACGATGTCCCCAAATCAAGCATCATCAGCTACGATCGCAATTCTGTCAATGTCGGTTGGGGGCGTGAATGGAAGCACGGTATATCTACCCTTGCGACAGCAGGCTATGGTATCAAAGAGTACGAAGATCCTGCAGATGCCTATCCAGCTGGTAGTGGTGCATGGTTGGGCTACTATAATGCAGTGGGCGGTAAGCCGGGTACAAAACGCGAGGATAAAACCACCTCACTAGGTCTACAAGTCTGGAAGCGCGATATCACAGTGCTTGGTCTGACTCCAAGACTGGTGTTTGACTATGAAACGACCTCTAGTAACTTTGGTTATTATGATGATCGTGATGAAAAATCAGCGACGGTATTATTAACCAAGACTTTCTAAGTATCCTACCAGTTTTGTATTAGCCAAATAAAACCCTCGCTATCTCGGATAGCGAGGGTTTTTTAATATTCAACAGTCTATGAATTTATTTGTTTAAATTCAGCTCCATTTCTTTATATTTAGCAGATACCGTAGGTCTTGGCCCGCCAGTCATGATACTCACTGCAAAGATAGCAATGGTACTTAAAATAAAGCCTGGAACGATGGCGTATAACCAACTATTTAGTGGTACGCCATTCATCTCAAATGGACCATAGACCCATAGGATGACTGTCAAGGCACCGACGACCATACCGGCGACAGCGCCGTTACGGTTCATGCCGCGCCATGTCAGACTAAAGATAACGAGCGGGCCAAATGCCGCGCCAAATCCTGCCCACGCATTAGATACGAGATTCAGTACTGAGCTATCTGGGTTTGATGCCAACAAAATAGCGACAACAGCAACGACAATCACAGAAATACGGCCGACCAGTACTTGACGCGCCTCTGGGGCTTCTTTATCAAAGAACAGCTTATAGACGTCCTTAGTCAATGAGCTTGATACCACCAATAGCTGAGAGGAGATGGTACTCATGATCGCTGCCAAGATGGCCGCTAACAAGAAGCCTGAAACCAATGGATGGAATAAAAACTGCGTGAATACCAAAAAGATGGTCTCAGGATCATCTAGAGTCATCGCGGTTTTTTGTACGTAAGCGCGACCGGCGATACCCGTCACACAAGCACCGATCAGGCTGATAATCATCCAGCTCATACCGATGTTACGCGCTGTTGGAACATCTCGCACTGAGCGAATCGCCATAAAGCGCACAATGATATGCGGTTGACCAAAATAGCCTAATCCCCAAGCGAGTAGCGAGATGATACCAAGTGCTGTCATGCCGCTTGTGATATCGAGCATACTAGGATCGATGGTTCTGATGGCATCAGTCGTGGCTGATACGCCGCCCAGATCTGTCAAGGCAACGATAGGGACGATCACCATGGCAAACAGCATGATGACACCCTGTACAAAGTCCGTCATCGACACGGCAAGGAAACCACCAAACAAGGTATAAATGACGACCACACCAGCGGTGACCCATAGGCCTGTGCTATAAGATAGGTTTAATGAGCTTTCGAAAAGTTTACCACCCCCTACAAGACTTGCAGCGGTATAGACGGTAAAGAATAGAATGATGACAACGGCTGAGATGACACGTAGCATGTGCGACTTGTCTTCAAAGCGGTTGGCGAAGTAATCGGGTAGGGTAATAGCGTTGTCAGCTACTTCGGTATACACCCGAAGACGCGGTGCCACGATGATATAGTTTAAAAAAGCACCCAATGTCAGACCGATGGCAATCCAAGCACTGACCACGCCATCGGCATACATAGCGCCTGGTAATCCAAGCAATAGCCAGCCTGACATATCTGAGGCACCCGCTGAGAGTGCCGTTACTGCTGGGCTGAGATTACGGCCACCGAGCATATAGCCTTCTGTGTCATTGGCCTGCTTAAAGTAAGCATAAATGCCAATCCCAATCATCACTAAAAAATAGGCGCCGAGCGATATCAGCACGCCACTAGAAACTCCGTTCATATAAATTGTCCTTAACCAACTGCGTTGGCGGTAATTATTTTTAACTATAAAGAGTAAGTGTTACAAGACGTTGTCCAAAACAATATCTAAAGACAAAAAAAGCCATTAAGTAGGACATAATGGCTTTGATGCAATATCTGCTGTTAGTTTTATATGATTGGCGTTGCTCTAGGGCGAAGGTATATAGATCATGACACCACGATTATCGACCAAATCATCCGCTCATAAATAGCACATGGCGTAGTCAATAAAGATTGTCATTCAATAAAGAGCAAAGCAAAAAGTCGATGCTTCGCTTTATCGCATTTGCCAGTTATATACCTATTATATACCTATAGTTATATAACTATATTGGTCGCCAATATAACCAATCATTTAAAACCATTAAACCTACTGACACCTATCATATATTACTCGAAGTGTTCAATATATGACTATCAGTGTTTATATGGTAAATTTTTGTTATAAAAACAACGTCAAGCGTATTATAACGCATGACTACTACAAATGCGAATGGCGTGCCTGCTAGTGGTAAGGCACAAGAATTATGCGGCTTGACTGATGCTATATAGTATGAATCACTTTATTAATCGATAGGAGATAGGAGATCCAATAGCGCCGTCACACTGCTAGATTGAGTGAGCTTTGGATTGATGACCACGCCCAAATAACGCTGTAACTCGATATTGTCCGCCATATCGATACGCTCTAAGTCTTGACTGATCATGGTCTGCGGCAGTACCGACCAGCCAAGACCGACAGAGACCAGCATACGAATAGACTCTAATGGGTTGGTGCTCATGGTCGCATAAGGCTTGAGATTGTGCTTGGCGAACTCAGCCAGCGTAATCTGACTGGTAAAGGTATTGGCCGACGGTAAAATCGCAGGATAGCGAGCCAACTGCTCGAGCGTCACATTGGATTTGGTCGCCAATGGTGACAAAGCGCCTGTCATAAAGTATAAAGGATCAGACCAAAGCGTATGGTAGGTTAGCCGCTTGTCGTAGACAGGTGGTAAAGTGACAAACGCCAGTGACAAGTCACCATCTAATACTGCTTTGTGTGCCGCCTCTGAATCGACAAAATGCACTTCTAGCTGGACGGCAGGATACGCTTGGATAAAGTGTTTGAGGACAGGCGCTAAATGGTGTAGGCCAATATGATGGCTGGTACCGATGATCAGCTTACCTGAGACAATATGCTGGGAGTGCTGCAGGTTTATCTTGAAGTTTTCATAATCTTCAAGCCAGCGTTTGGCATGCGGCAGCATTTCGGTCGCCGCTTGCGTGGGTACAATACCGCGTCCGACAGTATCGAACAAAGTGATGTTAAACTCATCTTCCAAATTTTTGATACGTTTACTGACTGCAGGCTGAGTGATAAACAGCTTTTCGGCTGCGCCTGAGATGCTGCCAGTGTGCATAACGGTAACGAATGTCGTCAAATTTGTGGTGTTCAAACGGATGTCCTTAGCTACTTTGTAAGCTATAAATAAAAGTTGGCTGACCCAATCACAATGTATTAGAAATAAAAGTTTGTGTCTATGTAAAAATCATCAATTATTATTATAGGATTAGCCTGCTATAATCACAAGACATCGAGACGTATTGTCACATATTTATTGCATAAACGGCGGTGTTTTTTCGTATAACGCTTGTTTTAAGCGCAGTTTTTAGCAATAAATACTAGATAAGTATGCCGACCTGACAAAGCGTTGGTGTAGAGATAAGACATACCAACATACTACCTAGACTAGACCTCATTTTTGCTTACCGATAGCAAGCAGGTAAAAACAGTAAGTAAGTGAAAATAATAAGTAAGTGAAAAACTGAGCAATTAGCAATTAGCAATCAATAAAGGATAGCAATATGGCCGGTCAAACGTTATATGACAAACTTTGGAACGCTCACGAAGTCACCAAGCGTGATGATGGCTCGAGCCTGATTTATATCGATCGCCATTTGCTGCACGAAGTGACAAGTCCGCAAGCCTTTGAAGGCTTAGAGCTGGCCAATCGCACACCGTGGCGTCTGTCTGCGAATATCGCAAGCCCAGATCATAACGTCCCAACAGTGACCAAAGAGCGCTTAGAGGGCGTGTCGGGTATCAAAGACAATGTATCGCGCCTGCAGGTACTGACGTTGGATGAAAACTGTAGCAAGTTCGATATTGCTGAGTTTACCATCAATGATGCGCGTCAAGGTATTTTGCACGTGGTCGGTCCTGAGCAGGGCTTAGTGTTGCCCGGTATGACAGTGGTCTGCGGTGATTCACATACCGCCACTCATGGCGCGCTAGGTTGTTTAGCGCATGGCATCGGTACCTCTGAGGTTGAGCACGTACTAGCCACTCAGTGTTTGATTCAAAAGAAATCAAAAAATATGCAAATCCGAGTCAATGGTACGCTTGGCGCTGGCGTGACGCCAAAAGATGTGGTGCTAGCGATTATTGCCAAAATCGGTACGGCAGGCGGCACAGGATACGCCATTGAATTTGCAGGGCAAGTGTTCGAAGATATGAGCATGGAGGGGCGCATGACCGTCTGTAATATGGCGATTGAGGCGGGCGCGCGCGTTGGTATGGTGGCGGTCGATGATACGACGATTGACTATGTCAAAGGTCGTCCTTATGCGCCGACCGAGGAGCAGTGGGAGCAAGCCGAAGCTTATTGGCGTACGTTATACTCAGATGATGATGCCGTATTTGATAGCGTAATTGAGATTGATGGTAGTGAGATTGCGCCGCAGGTGTCTTGGGGCACGTCGCCTGAAATGGTCGTCGATGTCACTCAGTCTGTTCCGACACCTGACGAAGCTATCGATGAGGCGCAACAAGAAGGCTGGCTACGCGCATACACCTATATGGGCCTAAGTGCAGGGCAAAAGATTACTGATATCCAGCTTGATCGTATTTTTATTGGCTCATGCACCAACTCGCGTATCGAAGACTTGCGTGATGCTGCTGCGGTCATCAAAGGCCGCAAAGTCGCTGACAATATCAAGGAGGCGATCGTGGTGGCGGGCTCAGGGCAGGTCAAGCAGCAGGCAGAGTCAGAAGGCTTGGATACCGTCTTTACGGAGGCGGGTTTTGAGTGGCGTGAGCCTGGTTGTTCGATGTGCCTTGCGATGAATGCCGATAAGCTAGAGCCTGGAGAGCATTGTGCCTCAACCTCTAACCGTAACTTTGAAGGCCGTCAAGGAAATGGTGGTCGTACGCATTTGGTCAGCCCCGCGATGGCAGCAGCAGCAGCATTGGCGGGTCACTTTGTGGACGTGCGTACGTTTTAAGACCGCTCATCCATAACTCCCTCATTGAATTGATAGGAAAAACTATGCAAGCTTATAACACCCAAACGGGTATCGTTTGCCCACTTGATCGCGCAAACGTCGATACCGATCAGATTATCCCTAAGCAGTTTTTAAAATCCATTAAACGTACTGGTTTTGGCGTCAATCTATTTGATGATTGGCGTTATTTGGACGAAGGGTTTCCGGGGCAAGATAATAGTAAACGCCCGATCAACCCTGATTTTGTCTTAAATCAGCCCCGCTATCAAGGTGCTACCATTTTGCTGGCACGCAGAAACTTTGGCTGTGGCTCAAGCCGTGAGCATGCACCTTGGGCACTATCAGAATATGGCTTTCGTACGATTATTGCGCCAAGCTTTGCCGATATTTTTTATAATAACTGTTTTAAAAACGGTATGTTGCCCATCGTCTTAGACGAAGAGATTGTCGATGAATTGATGAAAGCGACCATGGCCAATGAAGGCTATGAGCTTACCGCCGATCTTGAGCGTCAAGTGGTCATCACTCCAAGCGGTGAAGAGTACGCTTTTGAGGTCGATGAGTTTCGTAAGCATTGCTTGTTAAATGGTCTTGATGACATCGGACTGACTTTGCAGCAAGGCGACGCCATCAAAGCGTATGAGGACAAGATGAAGCAAAAAACACCTTGGGTGTTTAATGACGTACAAGCATAAACAAAGCGCCTCTTAACCGCGGTGGACAACGTGCTGAACAATAGTAATGCAGCGTTGAGTTATGGCGGTGAACTGGCTAAAATAAGGAGGTCGTTGTGTTGTTTTTATCTTCCTTACTATTAACAGTAGCCGCCATTATGAATAAAACACGTTATGCTTTGTGGACCAGTACAGTGATTGCTGCCAGTTTTTTAATGTCAGGCTGCCAGCTATTAACCGGTTATCAAAAAATCGATGAAGCCGAAAATGCCAAAGTATGGGCAGGCCATATTCAGCCAGTCGCAGGCGAGGTAAGTATCGCATGTGTTGGAACCTATCACTGCGAAATCGTGCAGATAGACAAAACACTCGTCATCGCTCCTGACAGTCACGAGCCGGTAAATCCAGCCATGG
Source organism: Psychrobacter sp. Marseille-P5312 (assembly GCF_900291405.1). Taxonomy (NCBI): domain Bacteria; kingdom Pseudomonadati; phylum Pseudomonadota; class Gammaproteobacteria; order Moraxellales; family Moraxellaceae; genus Psychrobacter; species Psychrobacter sp. Marseille-P5312. Next base: position 3,077,827 of record NZ_OLML01000001.1, on the reverse strand, counting down.
TGACGACGCTTGCAGAGGGCACAAAAAAGGCCCCAACCAGTGCAGAGATGATGCCGCTTGCCAATAAAAAGTCGATCAAGATAGTGCCGCTATCCGCCTCTGCAATGCCAGGATTGACCAATTACTATGCCAGAGTCATGCCAGCCAAGCGCGAAATTCACGTCAACTTCTATCCAGAAAACAACGTGGGCTATGTTGAGCGTTTTGCCATGATTCATGATTTTACTCAGGCAGGGACTTATCAGTTACGTGCTTATCAAAAAAAACCTAGTAACAAGTCAGGCAGCTTGCTAGAGACCGCGTCGCCCGAGCCTTTATGCATTGAGCTGCTACAGGGTAGTACCGTACAGCGCCGGTTTTGTAAACAGTTAGATAGCAAGCATCGAGGTGAGTTTGTAGAAACCCGTATATAAAAATCTGGTTAATACGTTGAGGTCATCCATCTATGCCAGATAGCCTGCTTGATTGTCGTTTGTTTCATGTTTAACGCAGTTTTGGGATAAAGACACGCCTTAAAAGCCGCTAAATACGCTGTAGCGAAGGCGTGTTTTTTTGTACGTTTTAGCAAAAACCCATAGCAATATTATTCAATAAAAACCTATTAAAAAGGATCAGTATGGCAACGATTTTGACACTAGCGGGCGATGGCATCGGCCCTGAGATTATGACCCAAGCCATTGATGTATTAAATGCCGTCAATGATAAGTTTGCGTTAAATTTGACCCTCGAATCTGGACTGATCGGCGGCGTCGCCATCGATGCGACAGGCGAGCCTTTACCAGATGAGACCTTGGCTCGTGCCCGTGCCGCCGATGCAGTATTACTAGGCGCGGTCGGTGGTCCAAAATGGGATGGTATCGAGCGCAGCAAGCGTCCTGAGCGTGGTCTTTTGAAGATTCGCGGTGAGCTTGGCTTGTTTGCCAACCTACGTGTGGCAAAGCTGTATCCCCAGTTGGCTAATGCCTCGAGCATTAAGCCTGAAATCATCTCAGGTCTCGATCTACTAATCGTGCGTGAGCTGACAGGCGGGATCTATTTTGGGGAGCCGCGCGGTATTCGTACGCTAGATAATGGTGAGCAGCAAGGCTATAACACCATGGTATATAGCACAAGTGAGATTCAGCGTATCGGCAAGGTGGCATTTGAATTGGCAAAAACGCGGGCAGCCGCGACAGGTAGTGCTGCCAAAGTCTGCTCAGTGGATAAGGCCAATGTCTTAGAGGTCACTGAGCTGTGGAAGCAGACGATGATTGAGATGCAGCAGGCTGAGTATGGTGATGTGGCGTTATCACATATGTATGCTGATAATGCGTGTATGCAGCTGATCAAAGACCCAAAACAGTTTGACGTTATGGTGACGGGCAATATGTTTGGTGACATCTTATCTGACGAAGCTGCGATGCTGACAGGGTCCATTGGTATGTTGCCATCAGCCAGTCTTGATGCGTCAGGAAAAGGAATGTACGAGCCTTGTCATGGCTCGGCACCGGATATCGCAGGGCAAGACAAGGCCAACCCACTAGCGACGATATTATCTGTTGCTATGATGCTGCGCTATACCTTTAAACAAGAAACGGCCGCCCAAGCCATTGAACAAGCAGTCAGCGACGTGCTGGATGATGGACTTCGTACGCTCGATATTTTAGATCCTAGTGAAGCCGGATTGACCCAAGTTGGCTGTCAGCAAATGGGACAAGCTGTTTTGGCAAAATTGGTATAAGACTCTGCGATATTGCGTCCTACAAAAAGCCATATACAAAGTCTGACGACTCATTTAAAGTCTGACTGCTCATTTTTTGACTGTTAAATCGTTATATTTTATAAATTTAGCACCCATAAATTGCTCTGCAATTTATGGGTTTTTTAATACTTGTTTAACAGTTGGCTGCGCTGGGTAACATAACCAACCTGTTATCCGCAAAAAAGTACTTTTGTTAACACAGCTTGTGCAGAAGGCCAGTCTTATTAACATAAAGGTGTTATATGCTCACAGACCAATATGGCACCATATTTCACGTATACAACTGATAAAAAACAATCTGATAAAAATAATCGATATAACAATAAAACCTGATAAAAATGCTAGGAGCACACATGTATCATTTTAATAAAGTCAGCGCAGCGCTCGCCGCGGTTGGTTTGTCAGCTGCCGTATTGATAGGGCAAAGCGTTATCGCCGATACAGACAATGCCGTGGGCGATGCTCAGGCAGCGATGAGCAAATCCGCCGCCACTAAAGATGTTAGCCCAGTTACCAACGGCGTCAGTCAAAAGCTGACGGGCGATAACAAAACGTCGATGTCGCTTAACAAACTGCTTCCTACCATTAAGTACAGCACCGAAAATTTGCCAGCGATGGCAAAAAAAGTAAACGACGCCAGCTGGACGCCTGGTACTAATATCGATCGGACGATTGGCACCAAGTTACAAGCATTATTAAACTGGCATCACAGTGGCGTGGGTGCGGTCGATGGATACTGGGGAAAAAACACCAAAAAAGCCATGCAAGCCTTTCAAAAAGCCAATGGCATAAGTGTCACAGAGGCTCTAAATACCGAGACTTGGCAAGCCCTCACGAGTGATAAGGCGCTTATGACGCAGCCTGTGTTGGTCAGCTACCAATTGACAGACGCGGACGTCGATATCAAAACCACTACTATCCCAGCGGGCGCTACCGCAAAAGCGGAGCTAGAAGGTCTGTACTATGAAAATGTGATAGAGGCATTGGCAGAGAAGTTTCACATGAGTGAAAAATATCTCAAAACCCTAAACCCTAATGCCAGCTTTTCAGCGGGTGAGACCATAACGGTCTATAATCCAGGAAACCCTAACACCGCGCCCGTCAGCCGTGTGGTCGCCGACAAAACCACCCAGACGCTATATGCGTACGATGACAAAGGGACACTGGTTGCCAGTTATCCGACGACAGTAGGGAGTACGGCCACTCCGTCGCCATCAGGCACGCATACAGTAGAGGTCAAGGTTCATGAGCCCAACTATACTTACACTGCCAATGATGGGAGCAAAGCTATCTTGCCGCCAGGCCCTAACAACCCAGTCGGCTCTGTGTGGATTGGCCTGAGTAAACCCTCTTATGGTATTCATGGCTCACCGGACCCTGCCCGTATCAGCCGTCAAGCATCTGCAGGCTGCGTGCGTCTGACCAACTGGGATGCCTTGGCACTATTGGGTGTCATACAAAATGGGGCTACGGTAGAGTTCAAATAGTTTTAGGCAAAAGACAAAGAGTATGAAACCATCAAAATTTTTTGCTTATAAAGACGGGTTTTTATGAACGCGTCAAAAAAATACCGCTAACCATCAGTTAGCGGTATTTTTATTCGGGTATAGTCATTACTAGGGCGTGTCTTCAATTCATCTTACAATGAACGATAGTACATGCCAGATAAAGCATTGACTTAAAATTACGAGCTAACTTCTCATAGCGAGTGGCGATACTACGAAAGTGTTTAAGCCTTGCAAACATATTTTCAACAAGATGACGCAGCTTGTACAAGTAGCTATCAAATTCTGGATTAGGCTGTTTTGTATTCTTCCTTTTAGGGATGACAGGTATCATATTATGGCTTCGAGCTTTATTTCTGATAGCCTCTGAGTCATAGCCCTTATCAGCGATAAAGCAATCTGCCTGTCCAATCATGTCAATCAATTCACCTGCAACTTGACTGTCGTGGACGTCACCCCCAGTGATTTTAAAATCGAGCGGATATCCATCGGCATCACAGGATAGGTGTATCTTTGTAGTTGCGCCGCCACGGCTTCGTCCAATTGCTCGATCTGCACCACGCCGAGCTCCACTTGCATGCTGGTGACAGCGAACATAGCTTCCGTCTGTGAATACCCATTCCGTATCAATTTCTTTTCGTAAGCTAAAAAAAAATTCTCCCATAAGCCAGTTTTCGACCATCGATTAAAGCGACTATAGGCTGTTTTCCATGAACATAATTCTTCAGGTATGTCACGCCAAGGCGCGCCTGTGCGTAGTTTCCACAGTATGGCTTCCATGATCTCTCGGCTGTTTTGAGTTTGATAGCAGCCGTACTTTATCATCGTCGATTGCAATTGATCCCAAAGTGTATCTGTTAATGCTTTTCTTGCCATAACTTGTATTGCTCGCATCGTTTCAATAGATGCGGTATTGTAACTATTATTTATGCCTTATCCAATTGAAGACACGCCCTAAATAAAAAAGATACACAGCATAAATTCGCGAGATTGGTACAAACTCTTCTTGCGTGCTGTGCCAGCGCCGCTCGATGCCGCAAAAAACTTATTCGAGTCTCGCCATATCTTTTTTATATTGACCTGACTAACTTGTAAGACAAAACATTGATAGCCAATAATGAGTAGGTTTGCATTTTCATTATTATTATCTGTTAAACCACCCAAGCATTCACAAAAATGCTCTTAAAAACGTCTTAGCAAGTACTGCATCATTTGGTAATGATGAGATTTGTCATAACCGCGTAATCGTCATCACTGTTTAATAAAATCGATTTTATTAAAGTCGATTTTTATCGCAATTAGTTTTTACCACGATAGGTGATACGACCCTTTGATAAGTCATAGGGGGTCATCTCGACTTTGACTTTATCGCCAGTCAAGATACGGATATAGTGTTTACGCATTTTACCAGAGATATGCGCGATGATTTCGTGTCCGTTTTCTAAACGAACTTTAAACAATGTGTTTGGAAGGGTGTCGATGACTTCGCCTTCAAATTCGATAATATCGTCTTTTGCCATAATTTTGTATCAATCAGTTAAAAATAAGCCCATATTATACGCAAGCTAGCGTATTAAAGCAATACAGAACCTGGTTTTGGCTTGACAGCTTGTAATCGATATGTATATCAGTCAGGCAGGTTTAGCCAGAGGGGCGTAAGAGGCGCGGTGGGCAATAGTTTTTGCCAATGCTCGGGATAGTAAGCATTGATAAAGTATAGGCCGTCACCAGAGGCGGTCGGTGGTGCAATAGTACGGTCTTTTTTGGCCAAAATAGTCAAAAAATCAGATGGCTCTAGCTCGTGCTTGCCGATAGCGTACAAGGTGCCCATTAGGTTGCGTACCATATGATGCAAGAAGCCATCTGCTTGAATGTCAAACACGATAAACTGGCCATGGGCAAACAATCTGGCATGACTGACTGAACGCACTGGCTGATTGGACTGACAAGCGGCGGCGCGAAAGCTACTAAAGTCGTGCGTACCGACGATATCTGCTGCTGCCTGCTGCATGGCGGCCAAGTCAAGTGGTTCATAAATATGAGTGACTTGATGGTTTAAGATAGCAGGGCGCTGGGGTTGATTGAGGGTGATATAACGATAACGACGGGCGATAGCGCCAAACCGTGCATGAAAGTCGTTCGGCATGGGCTGTATCCAGCGCAGCGCAATGTCGTCGGGGAGCAGGCTGTTTACACCGCGAAGCCAATTATGAGTCGGGCGATAGGCGTGGGTGGTAAAGTGGGCAATCATATTACTGGCATGGACGCTGGCATCGGTACGCCCTGCGGCGACGACTTCTACGGTCTCATTGGCGACTTTGCCGATAGCGGTTTCGAGGGCTTCTTGGACACCCAGCACTTCTTGTTGCCGCTGCCAGCCGTGATACTGCGTACCCAAAAACTCAATAGCAATTGCTAGGGTGTAAGTAGGTTGGCTGGCGGTTTCGATAGGGAGTATCTCAGACATGATAATGTGTGGCTTATAAAGTAAATGGTAAGAGTTTCTTATGGCTTTAATAGGACCGATCAGATCAGCGCTTTTTGATGGTGATGCTGGCTTGGCTGACATTGTTTGTCCAGCGTTGACGGCGTCTGGTAGGACTGTCGTACCGTAGCAGCAGCCACAATAATCGCGCATAGATGGCTGGAATGGTCAACCGGCCGCCAGCGATGACATGATACTCATATTGCCAACTGCCAGCCGCATAGTTGTCACTCACGCCGCCAAAAGGCGATTGACTGGCGCAAACCACCATATGCCCATGCTGATGCGCAAGGGTCAATGCCTGCGCCAAATCAGCTGAATAGGGCACGTTGCCTGCACCAAACCCTAATAAGATAATGCCACATGGCGGCTGAGAAAGTAGGGCTTGTAGCTGATTGCTCATAACCTCAGTATCGTTGGGTAGGCAATACAGAGCATGAATACGTGCTTGCTTGGCACGAGCATCGATGCTTTTGCTGATTTCTTGTTGGTCCTCGAGCCAGTGTTGGCGGCGGGCGTCTGGCAAGTGCTTTATATAACTATTGGCAGGATAGGCTGCCCGAGAGTGACCAGTAAACGCCATGAGATCATGACTATGAATTTTTTGTACCGTTTGCGCAGGCCAAGATTCGCCGCCAAAGGCAATTTTTACTCCTGACTCACCTGCCGCTGCCAGTTTTAACGCATCGTTTAGGTTGCCCCATGCATCGCTATGCGTATCGACGCTATAGGTATGTAGCATCTCGCTGTCTAATAGCGGGCGCATACTGCCAGTGACCGCCACACAGATATCACTCCCTGCAAAGGCCTCTGCCAAAAACGCCCCGAGATAACTGAGCGTGTCGGTACCAGTGATGAGCACAAAACGTCTGTGCCCCTGCGCATAGGCGGCTAGTATCAGCTGGTAAAAATGCACAAAATCGACAGGTGTTAATTGGCTACTGTCTTTGATTAAAGTGTTGTCTAGCCAAGAGATTGGCGGCAGATGGTGGGCATGGTCTGGCTCTGCTAGCAGTGTTTGTAACGTCGGTAAAAACACCTCTGCTGGTAGCGGTGCTAATGGCCGGCCATAACTGCCAAAAGTGCCGCCTGCATAAATCAGCTGGATGGGATCAGTAAGCGTCTTGGTCATAACAGAAGAGGGCATAGTCGGCGCTGTCATAAAAAGTAAATAAAAATAAGAACTAGGGAGCCCCAGCTCAATCGCTCAAATGAGTTGCTCAATAAATTGATAGTCATCTAAATCAGACCCTACTATAAAGGCTCAATGCAAAAAAAAGCAAGTATTCTCAAGGCACAAGAATACTTGCTGATAAAAAAGCCTGCTTTTTAATTACGCTGTGCGCTCGAGTAGCGACTGCGCTTGCTGCTGCTGTGCACTATTGCCTTGAGAAATGACTTCATTGAGCAAGCGTTTGGCACTATCGTACTCGCCTAGCTGCAGGTACTGACCTGCCAAGTCTAGTGCTACCTGATTGCTGTCTAATGATTTGACAAAGTCAAAATCAGCGGCAAAGCGTGCTGAGAAGTCCTCAGCGTTATCTTCTTTAATACTCTCGGCAGGTTGAGCTGCTACTGGGGCAACTGGGCTCGCCGCTGTATCCGATTCATCTGATAATGCATCAAAGTCAAAGTCGTCATCGATCAATGTATTATCATCAAACGATGTGGGACTACTCGAAGTCAGCTCAGAGGCTGCTGTCAAAGTAAGAGTAGCGTCATCACTGCTGTCTGCAAAGTCACTGTCTAATGTTAAGTCATCAATATCGATACTGTCATCACTTAATTCGTCACTTATCTCATCGCTTAGATCAAGCACAGGCTCATCAGTGTTTGTTTCAACATCTAAGTCAGCTAAGTCAGACTCTGTCTCAATTGCTAGTGCCGTCTCTGATGCAACGTTTAAGTCATTGCTTAGGTCGCTGTTTAGGTCGCTGTTTAGGTCACTGTCTAAGTCATCTGCGTCATCCAAATCATCTAAGGACAAGACAAAGTCGTCGTCGCGGCTTTGGGCGGTCGTATCAGTCATGTGGTCAGTCGTGCTTGTTTTATCAGCAGCATCTTCTGAATCCATATCTGTCACTAAATCATCAAAATCTAAGACGAAATCCTCTTCATCTAGCGTTAGCGCTTCAGTGGTATCCGCTTCGACACTGTCCGCTTGGGTTGAGACATCAGATGACTCTGGCTGCGCTGTTTCAATGTCCTCAAGACCAAAGTCGAATTCGCTAAAATCTGTCTCTTCAGCCACTTCTGTGGCCGCAGTGCTCTCGTCAGCTGCCGTGGTAGGCTCTGCTGCCGGTGCCGGCTCATCTAAATCCGCTTCCAAATCACTGAGCGTCAAAGCAAAATCTGTGTCGGTATTGTCATCTGCCAGCACTTGTTCTGATAGTGCTGGGGTCTCGACAGAAGAAGCTAAGGAGGCATCGCTCTCGCTGATATCATCAGCTGCCACATCATGGGTGGGACTGGCATGTGTCGTTGGCAGATCAAAACCTATACTTTCAAAGTCGGCAGCTTGCTCAACGGGCGCGGTTTGCGCGGCGACTTGATTTTGTTCTTCAAAAAACAGCGTCTTTAGCTCATCTGCTAGGGCAAGGCTTTTGGGGTCATTTTGCGAGCTGATGGTGTCATAGACTTTGTTGAAATTCTCTGATTGATTGATCGTCGCATAGATGCTTAGCAGCTTTAAAGAAAGCTGACTGTCGTTAGGCTTTTCGCGCAAGCCGCGATTGAGTGTTTCAATCGCTTTGTCATAACGCTGCTGATCTATAAAGCGCTGGGCAATGGTGATGGGGTCAAACTTGTTTTCGCTGCTGACGTCAGTTTGTACGGGCGCACTTGCTTTTGGCGCTGGTGTCTGTGCCGCGGCATGTCTATCTGACTTGACATAAGGCTGCGCCGAAGGTTTTTGCGCTTTGTTTTTACGTATCACTAAAACCGCTATTAATACAATCAGTACCAAGCCGGCGATGATGTATAGCATATTGTCCATTGTTACTCCCACGCCTATGATCACAGCATAATACGCTGCTATATCAGGCAATTATTGGTTGCGTAGTTTTTTGAGACGAGCTTGCAGCTCTGCCAATTTTTGATTCTGTAATTGAATTTTTCGCGTATAACTGTCAAGTGCGCTACTGGTCTTGGAGAAGCTTTGGGCCTGAGAGGCAGCCGCTTGCCGTGATGCTTTTAAAGTAGCTAGTATGTCTGTGCTAATTCCATTGCCTGTGGCCGCCGCTGATTTGGTTTGGGTGCCATCGGCATTGCCATCACGTCCTGGAGCCAATACAGAAAACTGCGCTCTTGGCAGGGTCTTGGTAATGGTTGGTTTTTTTTGTGGCTTGGCTGCAGGCGCTGAGTTGTTTTGCGCTTTAGCTGTATGGGGCTTTGCTTTAGGCGCTGGCTGTGCGACAGGGGTATTTATCCGCCGACGATATTTTTGTTTTTGGGCGCTGATAGCGGCCTCTAGCGCTTGCTGTGATGGCAATACATCATAATTCGGCAGATTTAGCTTGGCGTCGGCTTTGAGCTGGTCTGCGTCTTTATTGATAAAAGCATTGGGGTTTTGTGATTGAATCTGTTTCATCACGGTCTGAATATCGACATTGTTTTCTTGGGCAATCTGCTGAGCAATGATCCATAAGCTATCATTGCGCTGTACTTGATATTGAAAGTTTGCCGTGCTTTGCGTTTTGGCATCTGCTATAGAGTCTGCCGCCACGTGGTTTGTAGGTGCAGTCTGATTGTTGGTGCTTGGCTGAGAGGGCGCGGCAGTATCAGCCGGTATGTTGCTACCGACTACTGTTGCCGCTGCCGTATGTGCAGTGCTCAAAGCCGATTGCTCGGCGGTTTGGTTGTCTTGAGCTGAGTTGTTTTTTGGGGCGGCAGCTACGATACTGGCACTCACACCCGTGGTTTTTTGCTGACTCGGCTGTATCTGACGAGTGACTTGAATATTTAGCGTATCTAATGCGTTGTCTGCTTGCGCTGTGCCGAGCATGTGTTGCGTAGCAGGTGACGCTTCGCTCGCGGTGGTAACACTTGAGGCAGTTTGCTCTTGAGCCAAACGCCCATTGTCCAAGCGGCTGGCAGGGTTAGGTCGGCTAGCATTGTTCTTCGCTGGACTGGCGGCCGTGAGCTCAAAGTCATTTGCCAAACGCCCATTGTCTAAACGGCTAGGCGTATAGACTAGATGGTCAGTTGCTGATACAGATGTCTTGGCAGGCATTCCGGCTGAGGCAGCTTGCGTTTGAATGCTTGCGCTTTGCGTATTGGCCCCTTGCGTATTCGGTAGTTGCACGTTGGGCGCGGACCGTTTGACGGCCGTAGCAGCGCTTGTCGATGAGCTTGCGGCTGATGCCGATACCAGTGGTGGCGGAGCACCTTTTCTAAGGGTCAAAGGTTTGGCATTATTGGCGGATACGGCAGGTAGATTGGGCTTTTTTGCGCCTGTTACGATGTTTTTGGTGGTATCGATAGGTAAACTGGCATCGAGCGGCATCAATAATGTTTTGGGCACGACATTACGCTGACCCTGATCATTGATGGTCAACACAATATCGGCAAAGGGTTTAGAAACAGGTTTTGATGTACTGATATAGACTTGGCCGCTGGTTTCTGAGGTTGGCTGAAAGCGTACCCTCATTGAGTCAGTTGGCGTCAACCCCATTTGCTGATAGATAGCAGGGTTGGCCAAGCTGGCTGAAAAATCAGCAGCCCGAATGTCCGAGACACTGATGCTGGCTCTTAGAGGCTCATGCTGTGCTGAGGTCACAACGGTCTTGCCAATCGTGGCCGCTTGGGCACTAGAGACAAAGGCGGCACAGCTTACCGAACACAGTAATGCCATCGATACCGCACGGTGTACGCGAGTCAAACGATGAGATAAACGACAAGACATATGCAGCCCTTAGAATATAGGTTATCTTTGCTTTTATAACAAAATCTGGTTTAGTTTACCAGTTTATTTCACAACTGTTGTGTCCAATGTATCAAATGTTAATTTACTGTATAAAACGCCCTTTTATTCAGCGGTTATCTGCTTCTCAAGTAGCATGGCATCTCCATAACTAAAGAAGCGGTATTGCTGCTCGACGGCATGTTTGTACGCTTGTTCTATCGCTTGTTTACCCGAAAATGCCGAGACCAGCATCAATAGGGTGGACTTGGGCAAATGAAAGTTGGTTAGTAGCTTGTCGATGACGGCGAATTTAAAGCCTGGATAAATAAAAATATCTGTGTCGCCTGACCAGCCAGCAAGTGGCTTGCCCGTGCTCGCAGTCTTTTGGTAGGCAGTTTCGAGCACGCGCGTGACCGTCGTGCCAATCGCGATCACTTGCTTGCCGTTTGTATGGGTTTGATTGATCAGATCCGCGGTTGCTTGCGGTAGATGCGCATATTCACTGTGCATGGTGTGATTGAGCAAATTGTCGGTTTTGACAGGGGCAAAGGTGCCTGCGCCCACGTGCAACGTCACAAAGGCTGTGTGAATGCCTTTGGCCGCCAGTTTATCCAAAACTGCTTTATCAAAATGTAAGCTGGCAGTCGGCGCCGCCACGCTAGCGAGTTTGGCTGGATCATGAAAAACGGTTTGATAGCGGGTATTGTCCGTGTCGTCTGCATGACGCTCAAAATATGGCGGGATAGGTAGCTCGCCGTATTGCTCTAGCTGCGGCAGGATAGGAGCATCAAAGGCTAGGATAAATAAATTATCCTGACGACCAATCATGACCGCATGTATATGACCATCCGCGAGCTGCAAGCGCTGTCCAAGCTTGGGCGCTTTGCTGGCTTTTATGTGGCCAAGCGCGATATGGTCAGTGCAGACCGGTTGATCATCCGCGGTCGTCACATGCAGGGCGGCGGGCGCTAAGTCGGCAATATCGACCAAACGCTCGATCAGCACTTCGATCTTACCGCCTGTGTCTTTTTGTCCAAACAGGCGCGCTTTCATCACCTTGGTGTCGTTAAACACAATCAAATCACCCGCATTTAGTAAGTCTGGTAACTCAGAAAACATGCGGTCTTCGGCACGGCTATCTGCCACAGTGGCGGGATTGCTGGCGGGTAAATACAATAATCTTGAGGCCGAGCGCTGCGCTAGCGGGTAGCGGGCGATTAAGTTATCTGGCAGCTCATAGTCATAATCATTAACGCTCAGATAGTCTAAGTCATTATTGTTTTTATGGGTGTCAGTCATGGTATGGCGATCTAAATCTACAGCGTGGGAGTGGGTCATAATGGATCTTTCAATGAAGAGTGATGAAGGATGATATGAGCGTAATTGTAGCAGAAATGACAGGATAAACGCATGTCTCATTGAGTGACTCACAGGCATAATGTGTCATAACGACCACATTATTACGGCCATGTCGTCATGACCGCGCGCTGCCACAAAAACCTGACAGCCATACTGATAGCCTGAGATAATTATCAATCAGACATCAATCAGACATCAATCAGACATCAATCAGACATCAATCAGACATCAATCAGACATCAATCAGACATCAATCAGACATCAATCAGACATCAATCAGACATCAATCAGACATCAATCAGACATCAATCAGACATCAATCAGACATCAATCAGACATCAATCAGACATCAATCAGACATCAATCAGACATCAATCAGACATCAATCAGACATCAATCAGATATCAATCAGATATCAATCAGATATCAATCAGGCTCATCTATTCAAATAGTTTTAACTGAGGCAAGAGCAGGGCGGCGGGCACCAATGAAGAGAAAGTCACACCGACCAGACGTATGGGCAGCTGACGCGGGATGTCCAAAAATAGCTTGTCTAGCCAATAATGGGCGGATTCGGCGCTGTCAAAGGCCGTCGATAACGTGTGTGAGCGCGTGACTTGAGTAAAATCCGCGTATTTAACTTTTAAAGTAATGGTATGCGCGACCAGTTGTTTTTTTTGCATTTGATCAAACGCATCTTCATTTTGTGCATAAATTTGTAATTTTAGCTCAGCATCGTCGTCAAGATTGTCCCGAAAGGTGGTCTCAGAGCCTACGGATTTGTGCGTGCGCTGTGACTTGACCGTACGCTCATCGCGGCCATGAGCGATATCATGATAGAACTGACCACGTTTTCCAAACTCCTGTACCAATGCCGCCGCTGGCAAGCGCCGCAAATCAGCACCCGTGCGCACGCCCATGGCATGGAGACGCTTGGTAGTGGCTTTGCCAATACCATGAAAGCGCTCGATGGGAAGGGTGCTAATAAATGCATCGGCATCGGCTGGTGGGATAACTGCGATACCATTGGGTTTGTTGATATCAGAGGCAATCTTGGCCAGCATCTTATTAAATGAGACGCCAGCGGAAGCGGTCAGTCCTGTGTGCGCCAAAATCTGCGCTCGTAGCCAATTGGCCATCAACGTCGCTGAGCCCTTATGTACAGATAAGCCGGTGACATCCAGATAGGCTTCATCCAATGACAGCGGTTCGACATGAGGCGTCAATCGATGCATGAGTTGGCGTATATCACGACTGACCGCCCGATAAACCTCAAAGCGTGGCCGAACAAATATCGCCTCAGGACAGCGTTTACGCGCTTCATAGCATGACATCGCTGAGCGCACACCAAACTTGCGCACCTCATAACTGGCTGCTGCGACAACCCCGCGCCCGCTTGGGTCACCGCCGACTACCAAAGGCAAACCTCGTAACTCTGGGAAGTCACGTTGTTCGACACTGGCATAAAAAGCATCCATATCAATATGAATTATTTTGCGGGGTGAAAGAGGAGTAGAAGCAGTCATGACCGCTATTTTACCCCAATTAGCAAAACTATTTTAGCGGCAACCATAAATATGGCTTGATTTTATAAACAAATAGACTATTAAAACAATTTAAAAAATATCAGTGGGTTAAACCCGCCAATATCCCTAAGCTCGTACCTTTTATTTACCGTTTAACCTAAAGGATTTACCGTCCATCATGATGAATGCATTTAGATGTTACGCTTTTGCTTCAGACGTTCTACACTAAAGTAAGTATCGAAGTAGACGATTGTTAAAAGAATAAACAACTTCTTTATACGCCCTAGGGTGTGTTGACAATTACCGTAAATGGATAATCGTCGCTGCTAAATAGATATTAGCAGCAAACGACTCATCCGTTTTTTCAGCACGCATGGCAATTTTCTTGAAATCTTTCAGCTTACAGAAGAAGTTCTCGATTAAGTGACGCCACTTGTACATTTCTTTATCGAAATCTCGTTGCTTTAAACGAGAGCGTTTAGGGGGTATGACCGCTTTGCTACCACGCTCTTCTAAGTCTAGCAGTAGCCAATCCGTGTCAAAGGCTCTATCGGCAAGCAGTGCACCAAACTCTTTGTCTTTAATTAAAGGTTTAACGCCAGCCATGTCATGCTGTTGTCCTTTCAATAAAGTAAAATCAACAAGGTTGCCTAATGCATCAACCATTGCCATGATTTTAGTGGTCATACCGCCTCTTGATTTGCCAATTGCCTGATGACAAGCCCCCCTTTTGCGCCTTGTCCATAACGATGTACCTTAACAATAGTGCCATCAATCATGGCATACTCTAAATCTGAGTCATTCAGAGCATTAAATAGCTTGCTGAATCTATCGCTTTTTACCCATCGACGGTAGCGCTTATAAACACTGTTCCAGTTACCAAATTCAGGGGGTAAATCTCGCCACGGACTACCTGTACGAACAATCCATAGAACAGCTTCGATAAATAGTCGATTATTTACCGCTGTTCTACCAATATCGCTCTCTTTGCCTGCACAATACGGTGCTATCTTTGCCCACTGGGCATCACTTAGGGTTAATCTAGTCATAACACTATGATTATCGATTATTCTATATATGTCAACACACCCTAGTCTATAGCGAATAAAAAGGTTGTTTATGGCTCGCACCACACTCGCCTATAGAGTATTGGTAAACCCGCCGCCTAAAGGAACATGCTTAGGGGTGCATGAGGGACTAAGGAGCTGATGATGAATAAACTAACAGGGAGCGAATTGACACGCGCAATGCTAGCACGAGGAGATAAGGATATCTGGTGTGCAGTTTGTGATGAGAGTGATGAGCTGGCGATGATGGATCTGTATGGTAATGACTTCACCGTCTATATTGTTACTTATCGTGATGGATATTTTTACTGCCGTAGCGGCACATCTTGGGCCTGTGCAGTGCCTATAAGGATAGCAGCCATCACGCAAGAAGACATTGATAGCCCAATGATACAATAAATCTTATAAACACAAAAAAACCTCCCATATAGGAGGCTTTTTTGTTAAAGATGGTACCAGTGGTCGGACTCGAACCGACACGCTTTTAAAGGCAACGGATTTTGAATCCGTCATGTCTACCAATTCCATCACACTGGCATGTAAGTAGATAACGTTTATAAAAAAACAGTTATCGAATTGGACTACGGTGTTCACCGTATAGGATGCGTATTATAGCAGCCTATTTTTTGTCGTCAAGAATTATTTTAAATAATTTGCAGCTATTTGACGATATAGCAAAAAATGCAGACCTAACCGACAAAGGCTCGTTCAACGGCATAGTCGGCTTGTACGCCCATACGTGGGGAGACAGTGAGGCCAAAGCCGTCTAGTATCTCTGATACTTCCGCGTTAAATGGCATGCTACCGCATAGCATGACACGATCATCGTCTTTGTTCATCGGTGGCAAGCCGATATCGTCAAACAGCTTACCTGATCTCATCAAATCGGTGACTCGGCCTTGGTTTCTAAATTCTTCACGGGTCACGGTGGGGTAGTAAATGAACTTCTCACGGTACCATTCGCCAAAGATTTCATCGTTAGGCAACTGGTTTTCAAACATATCGCGATAGGCCAAGTCTTCGACATGACGCACGCCATGTACCAAAATGATTTTGTCAAAACGCTCATAAACCTCAGGGTCACGTGACAATGCCAAGAAGGGCGCAAGTCCAGTACCAGTCGATAGCATGTAAAGGTGCTTACCTGGTAACAGGTCATCCAACACTAACGTGCCTGTGGGTTTTTTACTGACCAATAACTCATCGCCAACTTTGATGTGTTGCAAGCGTGAAGTCAGTGGGCCGTCTTGTACTTTGATCGAAAAGAACTCTAAATGCTCTTCGTAGTTGGGACTGGCAATAGAGTAAGCGCGCAGCAGCGGTCTGCCATCGACCACGATTCCAATCATCGCAAACTCGCCATTACGGAAGCGTAAGCCATCGTCACGAGTGGTTTTGATGCTAAATAGAGAGTCATTCCAGTGATGAACCTCTGTAACCGTTTCGGTGCGAAGTTTTGACATAAAGTCCTCGTTAATAAGTGATTATCGGTATCGTATGAGTTAAATAGGTATAAGATAAAATTTTTCAATGACCGTTTCGGCGCTAATAAGGTACTGGTTTTTATAGACGATATGAAGCGCTATCTTAGCCTTTTATATACTTTAACTTATATATTTTATCATTTTATATAATGTTGTAAATGACAGCAAATGCCTGTAGCGTCAAGCCGTGAAAATCAGTTCGTTCAGCCAAATCTGTCCGCTAAGATAATGCAAAACACGACAAGGTATCATTATTTTTTATCAAAAGCGGTTTCGTCAGCGCGCCTAGCCTATCAAGTCGCCTCTATTGATCTGCCCATATCAAATTGCTTTTATCAAACTGTTTCTATAAAACTGTTTTTATAAAAATAGGGGCGGTCATCAAATTCTCGCTCATAATACCAAACTTTAAAATAAAAATCCGTCTGGCAGCGACTATGTGGCATGATAAAATAGAATATCGTTAGTAAATAATTTTGTATCATGCAATAAGCGTGTTTTTGGAGAATTTATGCCTGTATCAGGTGACGATGTGCTCGCCGATTGTCATCGGGCGCCTATTATTGGCTATCATCGTGCGCCGCTCTCGCAAAAGTTTGGGGCGCCAAGACAACCAAACTTGGTGGCGCTGATGAGCGTAGTTGAGATGATTGCGCCTTATGATACGCCCGCCGCTTTTGTTGGTTTAGAGGCGTTTAGTCATATCTGGCTGAGCTGGCAGTTTCATCATAATGATACGGCCAAAGCTGGCAGAGTGAGTGCAGCCGCACCTGCCGGCGAAGAGGATGCGACAGCGGCGCGCACGACAGCAAAAGGGCATTTTCGTCCGCAAGTGCGGCCACCAAGATTGGGCGGCAATCAAAAAATAGGCGTGTTTGCCAGTCGTAGTATGTATCGCCCATCAGCGCTGGGGCTGTCTGTGGTCAAGCTTGAGCGCGTCGAGGTAGTACAAGGTCGCGCGTTTCTTATCATCAGTGGCGCTGATATGATAGATGGTACGCCCATCATCGATATCAAGCCCTATGTGGCGTATAGCGATGCGCTGATCGATGCTCGTAGTGGCTTTGCTCCTACGGCACCTGAGCTGCTAGAGGTCACAGTCACTGACACCGCTTATCAGCAGTTTTTGCAGCTAATGTCTGATGCGCTTACTAGAGAAACTGCGCAAGGTTCTGGCAGGCAAGTGTTAATTGATCAGGCGCGCTGGCAACTTGTCGATACGGATATGGCCATCATTCAAGCACTCATCGCTCAAGATCCGCGACCTGCCTATCGCCGCAAGGAAGTGCACAAAACCTTTACGATGCGCTACAAGTCTGTCGATATAGCGTTTTGGCGGCTTGCATCAGGGGCGCTACAGATCACAGCGATTACCAGCATAGCATAACGTTGTATAGTATAACGTTAACATAGTATCACGCTAAAGAGATTATATAATGCTGCAGCTGAGCTTGGCCAATCTAGACGATGGCCTCACATGTACTGACTAAAAAAGAAGAAAAATATGTCTGAGCAGAAGTATTCGATAGTCATAGATTTACGGTGGTGCCTAGATGAGTTACTGGCGGATAGAGTCATTGATCAGCGCAGCTATAATTTGGTCATCACCAGCCGCCGAGCCAAGGAGCAGCATCCACTACTGACCATTAGCGAGTTTGGTTTGCCCAATGCTCATGCGCTAGACAGCACCTCTGAAGCCAAACTAACGCTGTCATGGCTCAACCAATGGCTGGCAGCCAAAGCGGGTATGGCGATGGTGCGTATTGATCCGCTAAAGGTTGATGTGCCAGCAGTCACGCAGCTGATGTCGTTTGAATATGCTCGCTCGCAGCATATTTTGCCGATTGAGGTCACATTAGATGAGGTCGTCATTGGTACAGACCAGCCGTTTTTTACCGATTGGCACGCCAATATCGAAAAGCTGATCAAATCCAAAACCTATCGCACCGTCTATATCAGTCCCGATCAGCTCAAGCGTTATCGTCAAGAGTTTTATCAAGTGACACAAGCGATTGCGGGTGCCAACTCTTTACATAAGCGTGCTGCCGCTGATGTGACCAATGTTGAGGCGTTATTGCAGCTTGGGGACAACACCAACCCCGATGCCAATGATCAACATATTGTCAAAGTCGTCGACTGGCTGCTGCAGTATGCCTTTGAGCAGCGTGCCAGCGATATTCATTTAGAGCCGCGGCGCGAGATAGGGAGGGTGCGCTTTCGTATCGATGGGGTGCTGCACACAGTATATGAGATGCCGCTGGCCATCATCGTCGCAGTGACTGCGCGTATCAAAATCTTGGGGCGGCTAAATGTCGCCGAAAAGCGCAAGCCGCAAGATGGCCGTCTAAAGACTCGTACGCCAAAGGGGCTAGAAACGGAGCTGCGACTCTCTACCATGCCGACCGCTTTTGGCGAAAAGCTGGTGATGCGCGTCTTTGACCCTGAAGTATTGGTACGCTCTTTTGCTCAGCTTGGTTTGTCGGGTAAGCAGCTCGAGACATGGCATGAGCTGACCGCCCATCCAAACGGTATTATTTTGGTCACCGGCCCGACAGGATCTGGTAAGACCACCACCCTATATAGCACGCTCAAACAGTTGGCGACCGAGCAGGTCAACGTGTGTACCATCGAAGACCCTATCGAGATGATTGAGCCAAGCTTTAATCAGATGCAGGTCAATGCGGGAGTGGATTTGCATTTCGCAGATGGTATCCGCTCATTGATGCGTCAGGATCCAGATATCATCATGGTTGGGGAGATTCGCGATACTGAGACGGCCAATATGGCGGTACAAGCGTCGCTGACTGGGCACTTGGTACTCTCAACACTGCATACCAATGATGCACCAAGCTCACTGACACGTCTGCATGATTTGGGGGTGCAGCCGTTTTTGACCTCAGCGACCATACTCGGAGTCATGGCACAGCGTTTATTGCGTACCTTATGTCCACACTGCAAGCAAGCGTTAGAGGTGCGCCCCGAGAGTGAGATTGCCGTTCAATGGCAGGAGCTGGTGCAGCCTTGGCGCGCGCCCTTGCCTGCGCAAATCTACCGCGCAACAGGCTGTGAGCATTGCCGCCAAACGGGTTATCAAGGCCGTGTGGGCCTGTATGAAATCATGCCGCTATCCAATGAGTTAAAAAAGTTGGTCGCAACCGATGCCAATGTAGAGGCACTAAAAAAACAAGCCTACCGCGAAGGGGTGCAGCCGCTGCGATTATCGGGTGCCAAGCGTATCAGTGAAGGGGTGACGACCATAGAAGAGGTGATGCGCGTGGTACCGCTGCATTAAGCGTATGCGGCAAATAGACCGCTGTCCTTTATGTTTGCATACTGCCTTAGCGCTCCCAGCGTACATTTTGGCGCATAATTTTCGCGGGCGTGCCTGCGACCATGCAGTTTGGGGTGGTAATGGGTTTGTTGACAAAAGACCCTGCGGCAATGATACAGCCGCTAGCGATGGTGACATTTTTGGAGATAGTGACGTTGGCTGCGATCCAGATATGATCTTCTAATACCACATCAGCGCGGGCCTGGTTTAGGCGCTCGTTGGACTCGGTATCGTAGACTTTGTGGACATCGGTTGCACGGATTTCTATCCCGCGCGATATCATGCATGCTTTGCCGATGCGCACGCTTTTGTCACGTGCCAACACATAGCAGTCAATCGCCGTGGTCCGATCGCCGATATCAATGTGCAAATGATCGCCCACAATCAGCAGATGGCCTGAAAATTTGACGTGCTTACCGATGGTAATATGATTATGACTGCCATTGATATCGATATTGAGCTTGTTAAACTTCCCGTGCTTGCCGATACTGATTTGATTGTCATGACCTTTACGTATGGTAATGGTTGAGCCGCCGATGATACGCGCATCATGGGCGATATCGATATGATTGTCCTGTCCGTTATCTGTCAATAAAAATCGCTGTTTGTAGAGTTGTTTGGGTAGCAGAGTTTTGAGGATAGGGGGCAGGGTCACTGTCTTTTTTGGCGTCATAATAGCAGGGCTTATGTGGATGAATGTTAGGCGTGATAGGCCGCTGGTCGCAGCGCTCTATGGGTCTTTATGGATTATGCCTTGAAAACAGTGCAAGTCAGAGCAATAAATAGCACAAAGACGAGGCATTTTATACTGTTAAGGTCATTTTTTAACTGTCATTTCTCAAGTGTCATGTCTTATTTTAAAATTTACCACTTATGTATTTAATTAACGAGAGTGTTTATGTTTACTGATACGCATTGTCATCTAAACCGCCTGGATTTAACCAAATATGATGGCCAACTGTCCGGCGCAATTGACGCGATGAAAGCGGCCAATGTCACGCGCGCGATGGCGATTATGTGTGATTTTGCTGAATATGATGACATCGCTCATATTGTCAGCACTCATAGCGATGAGGTGTTAGAGCTGGGCATGAGTGTCGGCATTCATCCTTGTGAAGATATCACAGTGTTGCAATCTGCGACAACCGAGCGGCTGATACAAACTGCTGATGCTGAGCATGTCTGGGCCATCGGGGAGACGGGACTGGATTACTACTGGTCAACAGAAAATAAAAAAGAGCAGCAAGCCAGTCTTGCTCGTCATATCTATGCCAGCCAGCAGCTCAAAAAACCTTTGGTGGTGCACATGCGCGATGCCAAAGAAGATACCCTTGATATCCTAAAAGCAGAAGGCGCCGAGCATGGCATCATTCATTGTTTTACTGAAGATTGGGAGACGGCCAAACGAGCGCTGGATCTAGGGTTTTATATTTCGTTTTCAGGCATCGTCAGTTTTAAGAGCGCACAGATGATTCAAGATGCGGCGCGCAAGATGCCCAAAGATAGAATTCTCATCGAAACCGACAGCCCTTATCTGGCTCCTGTCCCCAAGCGCGGCAAACCCAATGAGCCTGCCTATGTGCCGTATGTCGCCCGTTATCTGGCTCAGATGTATGAGTGTGACAGTGAGGAGGTTGGAGCACTGACAGCAAAAAACTTTGAAAATTTGCTGGCACAGTACTGCTAAAATGGTTATGCTATGACCACTCAGTCATTTATCGGGTAATGTGAGGGCTTTGTCTCTTTTTTATTACTAATATCGAGCGTAATCAGGCAGTTACCCATGACTATTTAGCAAACACGAGCATATTCCCTTTGGCAGTTCTCGAGCAATCTTCATATAGTTGCATCCGCTTGTTGCCGATACATCCGTATAAATCATGGTTATATGCTTAATCTTGTCAAGTTTTAGGAGAGATTATGAGTCGTCAGCATCAGTTCAAAGCACGAGAAGAGAATATCTTAGCGATGGCAGAGCAACTGTTACTTGAGTCCGGCGATGGTGATATCACTTTGGACAGTTTGGCAGATCAGTTGGATTTGGCCAAAGGCACGTTATATAAGCATTTCTCCAGTAAAGATGAGCTGTATCTGCGTATTATTATTCGTTATGAAGAGCAGTTGTTTGAGATCAACCGTATTGATGACTGCCCATCAGCGGGGGTGGCTCGTATGATTTTGCAGCAACTGTTTAATCCCCAAAAAGCCATGTTGCTCAACCAGATAGAAGAGCGTCTGGCGGCCTCGGTGACAGGTCTTAACCGCTTGTTTGGCGAGCTGTACGACATTCGCCGTCAGCGTATGAAGCGTTTGATCGACATCATCAGCGCGTATCTAAAAGACGAGCACAGTAGTTTGAGCACTCGTGACTATTTGTCATCGATTTGGGCGATGGGTCAAGGCGGGGCGGGGTTATTAAACTCAAGTTTTTATCAGCGTTATTTGGGTCGCCGCGACACCTTGCGTTATGCTTTTGTGCAGCAAATGCTGGAATTGCCAAGTCACTATCCAGCTGATGACGATGACGTGATGGATGAGGATATGCAAGAGTTGGTAGAGCAAATCGATACAGAATCAGAAGAGCACCGTAACACCAATTATTAGCGCGTTTCTCGTGTTAAAAATGATGACTTACATGAGTTAAGAGCACATACCCCAACAGATAAAAACAGTGCCCAATGTAGACAGTCACATCGCTCTGTGCTGTGGCCTTTTGGCAGGCAGCACAGAGAATTTTTGTACTTACCTTAATACAATCATGAGCTTATAGGTGCAATATGCCGGTCACTGTCAAGATTCAGACTCGCTCAGCGACCAGCTCTCTAAGGTTGATTCAATCAGAATTTAGTCAATATAGGCTGTATGACAAGGCGCTTATGACTGATGCTGATGACCCTACACTTCCTTTCATAAAAAACGCCCGTACTTCTGGTGTTCATATTGCTGCTTCGACACACTCGCACTTCATGTCTTCTAAATCTCAAACAGGCTTTACACTGGTCGAAATCGTGGTAGTGGTGGTCATCTTGTCAATATTCGCTGGCATGATGAGCCTATCTGTGGGCAGTAGCGAAGCACGTAAAAACCGCGCGTTTTATGAGCATCTGACCGACTCACTCAGCTATGTACGGTTATTGTCCGCTGAGCGTATGCAGCCGATGGGTCTTAGTCTGCAGGCCGATAAGCGCGGTCAGGTGACGCCTGTGATCGTGACCTTGTCCAATCCCTATGCCGCGTATCAGGCAGCGAGCGTCTCAGCAGATAGCAATGATAGTACGCCCAAAAATGCCATGGAGCTGTCGGCAGAGTTGTCTACCATGAGCGGTGGTTCTGATGAAGCCTTGCCAACGCCAAGCTGGGAGCCTGAGACGGAGGTGACGCTGCCTGAGCTGCCATCTGGTGTTCATATCAGGGTGCAGAGCTTGGCGGCTGTAGAGGTCTCAAGCGCTCAGCAAGCTCAGACATTGCAGCCTTGGTTTGTCGGTCAGATGGTGCCGCAGGTGGTTTGGTTTGGTACAGGGCAGGCCACGCCGGTGACCATCGAGGTGCTGCATGAGGCGCGGCTGGTAGGTGATGTGATCACGATCATGCCCGACGGTAGTATGATGATTGGACAAGGACAGTAAGTGATGAGTCAACACACCAACGCTTATGATAAAGCTGCCTCATCACATTTAGAGCAGAGCCAGCGCGGCTTTACGTTGATAGAGGTGATGGTGGCGCTAGCAATTTTGGCCGTGGTTGCTGTGGCAGCCAGCCGCGCCAGTAGTGCTTATTTAAGCTCAGTCGACATACTGCGTACTCGTACACTGGCGCATTTTGTGGCACAAAACGCGGCGGCGGATTTACGTATTCAAGAGACGTGGCTGACGGCCAATCGCACTCAAACGATCAATGCCCAAGGCCGAGATTGGCAGGTGGTCATGACGGTCAATGAGGCGATCACGCCTGCGCTAAAAGAAGTAAATATCTCAGTTGCGCCGATAGTAGATGGCCAAGCACGTACGGCTGTGACCGATATCAGTGTGATGCTAAGCAATAGTGAGCAAGACATCGGCAGCCTAGATTTAGCAGGTTTGGCCGCATCTGGCGGTGCGCCATGAGGCAGCAGCGGGGCTTTACTTTACTAGAGCTACTGCTAGCAATGGCGATATTTGCCATGCTCGCAGTCGCAGGGTGGCAAGTGTTTGACAGTGTCAGCAAGTCGCGTGAGCGCGCCCAGCGTCATGCAGATGATTTGGCAGTATTACAATACGCGTATTTGCAGTTGCAACAAGATATGGGGCAAGTCATTGCTTATCAGGCGAATGAAGCGTCAACGACTGACGACTTAACCAATAATAGCAGCACAGATCCGCAAGCAACACTTCCGCCGCCTCAGCCGTTTATGAGCGTGGATGGCGAGTCTGTCAGTTTTGTACGATTTGCCGATCCTGATCCACGCTATCAGAGTAGCGCTAGTGTGCAGCGGATCACCTATGTGTTTGCTAACGATCAGCTAATTCGCCGTCAATATCATAGTATCCATAGTATGAATGGCGAGAGCACAAGCTTAGATAGTGTGCTATTAAAAGGCGTGAGTGCAGGACGCTGGCAGGCATTAATGCCAGAGCCAAGCGATCAGTTCCCTAATACAGAGGGTGGGCGCTTGGGCACATCGGCAAATCAAACGAGCCGCGTAGCCAATACAGCTAATACTCAGGCCAAAATCACTCTTTTGCCAAAAGGTGTGGCGGTGAGCTTTACTTATCAAGACATGCCAATCACGTGGCAATGGGCGCTCGCTCCTAAGTCGCTAGCTGTTGATAGCTTTAAAACAGCAAATACAGTTAATGATGGTAACAGCAATAACAACAGCAACAACAGTAACAATGATGATAATGGCGGTGCCCAAAACGATGACGCAGGGGGCGGTGTCTAAATGCATCCTTTATTCGATACTAGAGGGCAGTTATGTCGATGACAGCGAACTCACAGCGCGGAGTTGCCTTATTGACGATATTGCTACTGGTGGTCAGCATCACCGTCGTGGCAGGTGCCATGCTGGCCAGTCAAAAGATTGCCATTAGACGCAGTGGGTTATTGTTTGAGCAAAACCAGCTTTTACAAGACATCCATGCTGGTCAACAGCTGGCCGTGACGCTGATTCGCGCTGACGATACGCTAAATGAAACGGATAGTGAGCAAGATATTTGGGCGCAGCCGATCCCGCCGTATACCTTGGATGGGCACAGTATTAGCATCGAGGTGCGTGATGAAGCCAGTCGATTTAATATCAATAACTTATATCATGACGGCGCAGTGGATGGCACCGCATTGGCGGTATTTCAGAGGTTGCTGGTACAGTTAAATTTGGCACCAGAGATTGCTATAGCTGTGCTTGACTACCAAGATAGTGACAGCACGGTTTATCAAGATGGCGGTGATGAAGGTGTGGTCTATGAACAGCAATCGAGGGGCGCGGCCAGCACACTGCCCAATCAGCCATTTGTCAGTGTGGAGCAGCTACAAGATATCGAAAAGGTCAGCGCTGAGGATTTAGCAGCACTACGTCCTTATATCACTGCAGTGCCTTATTATTTGCCTATAAATATCAATACTGCCAGTCCAGTTTTGCTCGCTGCCCTGACAGAGACGGCTGATCGTCAGCAGATGCAGGCGCTGGTCGATATGCGCGGCCAGCAAGCATTAGCGGCGATTGATGCGCTGTGGCAACTACCAGCGCTTGCTACGGTGAGCGCTGACGAGCGCCAAGCGTTGACTCCGCTGCTTGCTACCGAAAGCCAAGCATTTGTGGCGCTGATCACGGCCGCTGATACTGGTGCCGCAAAACAACGCTTTGCCACCATACTGATCAGCAAAACGCCTGCCAATGCCGCAAACAGTAGTGGCGGCAACAATGAGAGCGTCGCGAGTGAGACCGATAAAATCGCTAAGCATATTCAGGTGGTGGCACAGCGCTTGTGGGCCTTTAGACCCAGCTTTTAAGCTGTAGAGCCGCTAATCTTTTAAACGAGTCTCTTCGCTTGATTTCCAGTTGTACGCACCATAAAACAGCATCTGTGCTTGCCGAGTACAGTTATGGAGCATCATTTGTTTGTTTTTTTCGACTTCGTTTAGATCGATCTCGTCATCATGATCTTCGGTGTAAGTCAGCTCCAACCAATCGATGATCCAAGAAAAAAACATATTGATGCCAGCTTCAGCCAGTAGCCGTCGATCATAAGCATTGATGTGAGTAAAGGCTGGCTGCAACGCTAAGTCATCTGCTAAGTTTTGCGTGTGGTTTTTGACCAGATCGCTGATGGCTTTGCGCACCGCATCAGAGCCGCCATAGCGCTCACTGACCAAAAACTGCCAATAGTACGGCTGATCGCTAACCATATACAAAAACAGCTGGATACTTTTGGCGATTTGCCGATCAAAACTGCGCTTACGGCCAATCTGCAGGCTATCACTCAGTATAGCGAGTGTACTGCCTAGCTCCTCAATCACTAAGGCTCGACCAAGCGATTCCATATCGTCAAAATGCCGATAAAATGCCGTCGGCACCACGCCCACCTCGCGGGTGACCTGCCGAAGGCTAATAGAGCTAAAGGCTTGCCCAGTCATACATAAATCGAGCACCGCATTAAAAAAAGCGTGCCGAGTTTGAAGTTTTTTTTGTTCGCGACTACTCATAGTATTTCAAAAGTTATCCAGTAAAGGGTTATCATACGCATTTTAGCGCACAAATACGACCAAAATACGCAACGACTGTTAACTCAATAGTCGCCATATCGCACCCACTCATTTTGTTTATCACGGTTTTTCAAATGAACGCGTCTTATACCACCTTCCCCCAATGCCCCTGCAACTCTTGCGCCAGTCGATAGGCCTCATGATCATTCATACCCGTAATAAAGTCTAGAATGCTTAAAATATTATGATAAATATTGTCTGATAACGTACGGCGATGCTCATCTAAGTGCGGCTGTAGCAGCTTTAGCAAACGCTCCTGCTCAAAAGACATAGGCTGCACGGCGCTTATGATCGTACTCCCCGTCCACGCCAGCGGCATAAAGGCATCTAAAAGACGATGCAGGCATTGATTGGCCATAAGCTCCATACGTACTTTACTTGGATGGTTAAATATCTGCTCACGCGCCAGCTGTTTGGCTTGATGGATGCCGCTTTGTACGCTGGTATCACAGTGGGCAAATAGGCTACCGCTAAGGGTTCCGGCCAGTAACGCGTCATCATTGGCAACAAAAGCATCCGTCACGGTATTGACCAAACGCATCATCGCCCGCGCGCGCAGTGATGCCAGACTTTGCCTGACAGACATATGAGCAGGTAACTCGATGGTACAAGGTCGCTCACCGATCAGCTCATAAAATATCGCCGCCACATCTTGATAGGTCAGCATATTTAGATTGATGCCGTCTTCTAAATCAATCAATGCGTAACAAATATCATCCGCCGCCTCTAATAGATACGCCAGTGGATGACGGGCAAAACCGTCATGCTGCTTGGAGCGCGGCAGGTTTAAACACGATGCTAAGGTTTCTAGCTGCGCCGCTTCACTATAAAAGCAGCCAAATTTTTGTACTTTTTTGGCTTGCGATGGACGGGATTGTAAGGTGGCAGCAGGGCGCTGCGGATAGGTAAGTTGTGAGCTGTCATTGCTGTGGGTGGCCAGCCAAGGATATTTCATAAAAGCGCCTAAGGTTGCGCAAGTCAAACGCATGCCGCCTTTATCAGGATGATGCTCGTTACGTGCGAGCAAACGAAACCCTTGCGCGTTACCTTCGTAAGCCAATAAATCCAACTGCTCAGAGGAGGATAAATGCTGCAAAACCGCTTGCCGCTCAGGATGGGCAAACCAGTCGCGAATGGCGTACTCACCTGCGTGCCCAAATGGCGGGTTGCCGATATCGTGGGCCAAACATGCCGCTTGCACGATGACGCCGACATCAGCAGGCGAGACCCCAGCGGGCAGACCGTGGGACAGCTTATCATGGAGCTTTTCTGCTGCCATCATACCCAAAGAGCGCCCGATACAAGAGACTTCAAGAGAGTGGGTCAGACGGGTATGAATACCCAGCTGATTGGTCAAGGGATGTACTTGAGTCTTTTGATTGAGCTGACGAAAAGAGTGCGAAAATACCAGCCTGTCATAGTCTTTATGAAACTGGGAGCGAGTGCTGGTATTGGCATTGTGTTTTTTATGAGCGCCGAGGCGCTGAGCGTTTAGAAGATGAGACCATTGGGTGGTGGCAGACGACAAAGACATAGAGGTGCCTAGCATATAAAAATATCCGAAACCAAGGGAGCCTCTAGCATAGCAAAATAGCATTCTTGGTACAGCTGCTACTTAGTACCGCTTTCGTACCACCGCTCAGCGTGATGATAATTAGGCTGTATGGCAGTTAAAAAGTATCTGCTCATCGCTGATGGCGACCTCATCATCTAAGGTTTTGCTCAGTAGTATCGCCTCATCACCACTGACTTGCCAGATGATGCCGTGGCGATCATCAAGACCGATATCGCTCATATAGGTTTGTTGGTCATTGCTCTCAGCGCTGGCGGCCAAGTCGTATTCGATACCATCGATGAGCAAATGCGCTGTCTGCGGTGTACTGTCGCTATGATAAGAAACGCCAATAGTAGCAGTAGGCTCACAAGAGAAAGTAGTGCTGTTGCTGGTATGAGCTGCATGATCGTGACCTGCGTGCGCATGTTCCTCATGACTATGACCTTCATGACTGTGATCTTCATGATTATTAGGCTCTTCATGACCATGTTCCATATCACTATGCTCTTCGTAGCCGTGCTTTTCATGCTCTTTATTGTCATGAATTTCATGACCTTGTTCATGATCGGCGTGGTTATCTACTGGTGCTTCTTTAGATACCGCTGTATCGGTATCGTTGTTTGGCTGACAGCCCAATAAAGAGCCTGCCATCACACTTCCTAATATAGTAATACCTGCAAGTCTAGAACAATAATTATTCACAGTATGAGGCCTCAAATAAGCGAAATAAAGATATGTTATAATATAACAATATAGCGATAAAATAAAGCCGATGATGGAGAATATCCAACATCGGCCAATTAATTTTAAACAAGCTATAGTCGATACACTTTAAAAATGTCATAGCGCTACTGGGATGAATTTTGCGCAGCCTCTGGGAACGCAGCACGCAAGTAAAATTTATACCAGTAGCGCGTTCAAATCCATAACAGTTTTACATTCAGCTAACTATGTACTATTGAAAGTTACACGTTAAATCTAAAGTGCATCACATCGCCGTCTTGGACGATATAAGTCTTGCCTTCTAGGCGAGATTTACCAGCGGCTGCAGCGCCTTTTTCGCCGTTATACTCGATAAAGTCGTCATAAGCGATGACCTCAGCACGAATAAAGCCGCGCTCAAAGTCAGTATGAATAACGCCAGCTGCTTGCGGTGCAGTAGCGCCGACAGCGACCGTCCATGCGCGCACTTCTTTGACCCCAGCAGTAAAGTAGGTCTGCATATCAAGTAAGTCGTAACCTGCACGAATCACTTGATCAAGACCGGCTTCTTCCATGCCCATGTCTTCTAAAAAGTCTTTTTTGTCGTCTTCGTCGAGCTGCGCGATTTCAGATTCGATTTGGTTGCACAAAGCGATAACGATAGAGTCTTCGCCTGTGGCATAGTTGCGCACCGCATCAAGATAAGGATTGTTTTCAAAACCATCCTCGCTTACGTTGGCGATATACATGGTCGGTTTCAAAGTGATCAAACCATAGCTGCGGATCAGTTTTTGCTCATCTTTATCCAGACCTGCTGCGCGTGCTGCTTTGCCTTCAGCCAATAAAGGTTCGATTTTCTTAAACACCTCAAGCATGGCCTGCGCGTCTTTGTCACCGCCTTTGGCTTTTTTGCTTTGGTTTTGAATAGCGCGCTCGACTGCTTCTAAGTCTGCGAGCGCCAGCTCTGTATTGATGGTTTCGATGTCATCAATAGGGCTGACGCGGCCGTCGACGTGGACGACGTTGTCATCGTCGAAACAGCGTACCACATGTGCAATCGCGTCGGTCTCACGGATATTGGCCAAAAACTGGTTGCCCATGCCTTCGCCTTTTGAGGCTCCTGCGACCAAACCTGCGATATCGACAAACTCCATGGTCGTGGGTAGCACGCGCTCAGGATTGACGATATCGGCCAGTTTTTTGAGACGAGGATCTGGCACAGGGACGATGCCAGTATTGGGGTCTTTGGTACAAAACGGAAAGTTTTCAGCAGCGATGCCCGCTTTGGTCAACGCATTAAATAAGGTGGATTTGCCCACGTTTGGTAGGCCGACGATGCCGCAATTAAAACCCATAATGCTCTCTCGATAGTATTATAAAATAAGGTCGGCCGATGCTCGATGAAAGCGCCAGCCAAAATTGGGCATATTGTAGCAAATTTTCCGAGGATAAGGGTGAGGTTGTTGCGGTGTATTTGGACTCAAATATCTGTCGCAAAACTGGTCTCAGTACTCACATCAAAATACACATATGACGATGCCCTCGTTATGGGCGCTCTTATGAGCTATCGCCACGTGTGATTTTCGCGTAGGTGCGCCGCAATATCAGGCGAGTGGGGTACTTGCGGGCTTTATTTTTAATAAAATGGCTTGTTATTCCTGAAGAAAATACCTTTATTAAAAACGTATAACCAAAAGTATTTTTCGGCGAAAAAATCCGTTAAATATGGGTTTATTAATTATCAGGTTCGCGTTATTATCACCCCCCTAATATGCAAGACTTTACTACCTGTTAGGAAAGGATATTCTATGCGCTATGAGGTTATTGTTATTGGTGCTGGCATGGTTGGCACCTCAATTGCGTGGCATCTACAAAAAAATAATTCGCAAGTACTGTTACTAGATAAAAAACTCCCAGGGTCAGAGACCTCTTATGGAAATGCTGGCTTGATCCAGCGTGAAGCCATCCACACTCACCCTTTCCCGCGTCAGCTGACAGAGATGATTCGCGTACTGCCCAACCAAGGTACCGATATCCGTTATCGGATACCGGCTCTCTTGCGTTATCATCAAGCCTTGCTGCAATACTGGAAGTACTCGGCGCCAGCCACGGTTAAAAAAATCGAAGCTGAGTGGCAGACGCTGATTGCGCATTGTACCAGTGAGCATCAAACCATGATTTCGGCATCTGGTGCCGATGAGCTGATCACGCGTGATGGATGGTTGCAGCTGCATCGCTCTGAAGACACCTTTAAAGAGGCGATTGAATCAGCCATTGCAGCTCGTGAGCAGGGCGTTGAGCACAACGTACTGAGTCTTGCAGAGTTGAAAGCGATGGAGCCGAGTGCCAATTTTGATGGGTTTGTGGGCGCGATTCATTGGCTCAACTCGTGGCAAGTTTCAAACCCAAGCGCCTTGGTCAAAGCTTACGCCAAAAACTTCGAAGAGATGCAAGGGACGATCAAAGAAAGTGACGTAAAAGAAATCGTCAAAGAAGGTGAAGGCTGGAAAATCATCACGGATAAAGAGACCTACTATAGTGATAAGCTGGTCATCGCCGCCGGCCCTTGGTCAAACGACTTGATCAAACCATTGGGTTATAACCTGCCGTTGTTCCCGATGCGCGGCTACCATCAGCACTTTAAAGTGACGAACAAAAACACCATCCATCACAGTATGTTTGATATGGACAAAGGCTTTGTCATGGGACCGATGCAGCAAGGTATTCGCATCACTACTGGTGCTGAGATGACCACCATGAACGCGCCAAAAAACTTCGGTCAATTACAGACCGTCCTAAAATTCGCGCGCAAAATTCTACCGCTAGATGACGCTGTCGAGAGCGAAGCGTGGGCAGGCTCGCGCCCTTGTATGCCAGATATGAAGCCGGTCATTGGCCCTGCACCTAAGCATGACAAGCTCTGGTTTGCCTTTGGTCACAGCCATCAAGGCTTTACTTTGGGGCCGATGACAGGACGCATCGTAGAAGAGATGATTCATGATAAGCCGCTATTGGTCGATATCACCCCATTTAGCGCTCAGCGTTTTTCTCGCTAGGCGTTAGAGCTGCTTACCGGACAAATGCAACTTAACTTTCATTAGATATTAAGGATAAAATACGATGAAAAAGCTACACAGCAATCAGCGTATGAGTAAAATCGTGGTACACAACCAGACCGTTTATCTGTGCGGTCAGGTGGGTAACGCAGAAGACGACATCAAAGCCCAAACCCTCACTTGCCTAGAAAAAATCCAAGCATTGCTCGAAGAGGTTGGTAGCGATAAATCAAAGCTACTCTCAGTGACCGTTTGGATTAAAGACATGGCAGACTTTGCTGCGATGAATGAAGTCTGGGATAAGTGGTTTGAAGGCATACAGCCACCAGCGCGTGCTTGCGGCGAGTCTGCACTGGCGCGTCCTGAGCTACTCGTCGAGATGATTGCCACTGCCGCAGAGTAACTTAGCGTTGCTACGAGCGCAGCGCTGCTACTAGTATGCAGTCAGAGCCAAACAAAAAGGACATGATAGCGATATCGTGTCCTTTTTCATTGGTATTTTTTATTAGTATTGTCCTTTGGCTTCTTGCTGTTAGCTTTTTTGTCATTACTCTACTGCGGTTTATAAATGCTAGGTTAAGCCCCATATCATAAAAACCATATACAACAAAAAAGAGTCTTATGATTTTTATCAGCCATACCATGCGTCTGAGCGATAGCGACGTGGACATGCATGCCATTCGTGCGCAAGGGGCAGGCGGACAAAACGTCAATAAAGTCGCCTCGGCCATTCACCTGCGCTTTGATATCAATGCCTCAAGCTTAAGCGAGGAGCACAAACAGCGTTTATTAAACAGTAAAGACAGCCGTGTCACCAAAGATGGTATCTTTGTATTAAAAGCGCAGCAGTACCGTACGCAGGAGCGCAATAAGATAGATGCGCTTGAGCGCCTCAAAGCCTTTATTTTGCAATCCACGAAAACGCTGCCGACACGTAAACCGACCAAACCCAGCAAAAGTGCTAAGCGTAAACGGGTCGATCAAAAGACGCAGCGCGGCAAAATAAAAGCGTTACGCGGCAAGGTGGATTTTTAATCACATGTTTAGTCATGCGTTCTGGCGCGTGAGTCTTATCATCCCGTCCATACAGCATCGCGCTTTTCGATAAACGCATCAATGCCCTCACGCACGTCATCTGCCATCATATTGCAGCTCATCACTTTGCCTGCATAGTCATAGGCGTCTGCCAAGTCCATCTCCAACTGCTGATAAAACATATCCTTGCCAGTTTTGAGCGCGACAGAGGATTTGGCAGTGATGCTATCGATTAAAGAGTGTAGGCTAGCCGCCAACTGATCCGCTGGCGCGACACGGTTAATGAGCCCTTGCTGCAAGGCGGTACGGGCATCGATAAATTCACCAGTGATGAGCATCTCAAATGCTTGCTTGCGAGGGAGGTTGCGACTGACAGCGACAGCCGGCGTCGAGCAAAACAGCCCGACATTGATACCAGAGGTGGCAAACTTGGCTTCATCAGCCGCCACGGCGAGATCGCAAGCGGCGACCAGCTGACAGCCTGCGGCAGTGGCGATGCCCTGTATCTTGGCAATCACGACTTGCGGCATCTGGTTGATGGTCAGCATCATTTGGCTGCATTGTTTAAATAATGCGCTGTGAAATGCTTCATCCGAGTGGGCGCGCATTTCTTTTAGATTGTGACCTGCACAAAATGCCTTGCCAGCCGCCGCGATGACGACCATACGGATATTGCTGTCTTGGGCGATATTGTCCAGCTCTGTCTGCATGGCGGTGAGCATATCGCTTGATAGCGCATTGAATTGTTTGGGGCGATTGAGAGTAAGCGTGACGACGCCGTTTGCCTCTTTATGGTTTTCTCTGATAACGAACGTCTCATTGGCCTCAGGCGTAGGCGTATGGGTGTTGTACATTTATCTTCCTTGATAATGGGACATAAACCCAAATGATAGCATGGCTTATCAGTGATATAACAGCTGACTTGTGTTGAATATCCGTTATAAAAATAGCGTACTCAAATCATGAGTACGCTATGTAAGAGGCAATAAATCTGCGGCCTAGTATGCACCGTTCCAAAAATCTTACTCAAACCTAGCCAGTATTGACTATTAGATAGGTTTAACGTTTTCTTTCTGCTTCATTGTCACGCGCTATTTCTCATTTGAGATTTAGACTGACCACGACTCCACAGACTTTTTTAATTGGCGATGGAACTCACCGTCCAATAAACAGGATTATGCAGCTGTTAAAATAACAGTCGCGTTATTTAAAATATTGATGCTGGCGTTGAGGTCACGGTCATGAGAAACCTGACAGTTAGGGCACAACCACTCACGCATTTTCAATGTTAGCTCATCTTTACCAAGGATATGATTGCAGTTTGAACAGGTTTTTGAGCTTGGGTAGAAGGGTCCGACTGATTTCACAACCTTGCCTTGCTCAGTGGCTTTGTAGATAAGCTGTCGCTTAAACTCAAAGAAACCCAAGTCACTGATAGCTCTTGATAGCCGCCTGTTCTTAACCATACCTTTGACATTCAAATCCTCAATCGCAATCACATCGAACTCATTAACCAGACTTGTTGTGATTTGATGGAGAGAATCTTGCCTAATACACCTGATCTTATAGTGCAAACGAGAGAGCTTGGTTTTCGCTTTTTCTCTGTTTTTACTGCCTTTTTTAGTGCGACTGAGCGCTTTGTTTAGCGTTCTTAGTTTTTTAAGGTTTGCTTGAAGTGGTTTTGGCGCTTTAATTTTAGTGCCGTCTGATAAAACCAGTAAGTCGGTAATACCAAGATCAACACCAACGCTTTTACCTGTCTTTTTAGTAGGAATTACAGCTTTTTGTATTTCAACAGCCACACTAACAAACCACTTACCGCCACGTTTAGAGATGGTGGCTGACATGATCTTGCCGTCAAAACGTAAAGCTTCTTTTAAGCGAACCCAGCCCAAGTTTGGGATACGAATGGATTTACCTTTAATGGCAAATTGGTCGTTGGATAAACTGAATCTATCGTCACGGCCTTTTTTACGAGCGGTTGGGTATTTCGCTAAGCCTTTAAAGAAGTTGTTATAAGCATCACCCAACTGCATGATTGCCGCCTGCGGAGCGCATTTGGTCACTTCCAGCATATAGGGGAATAATTCACGCTTAATGGCGTTCAATTCGCGTCTGAGCTTCGCCTGTGAGGGCTTGTTTAGATTTTTAGTATCAACCTCAACGCCTGCGGCCAAACACGCATCACGGTACGCTTTGTCAAGCGCATACTGCCGCTGCCACTCATGCAAAGCCCAGTTGTAGGCTTTTCTCGCCACGCCACAAGCACGAGCAAGGTGATTTGCCTGTACGTTGTTTGGCTTGAGTTCGATAATGTGTCCACGGATCATAATGCTTTTTTAACCGCCTCTATTAATTGTTGGTTTTTCTTGCTGCNAAAACTAGACTCTTCACCTTGATTGATTATTACCACTTCAACGTCACGAGCCTCACACAACATGAAAACCAGTTCTGCACCAAATCGTAAAAGCCTGTCTTTATGGGTAATTACCAGCCGTTCAACTTTATTGCTCAGTATGTCATCAAGCAGGTTTTTTAAGCCTTTCTTTTTATAATCCATTCCACTACCAAGATCGGTAATCGTCTCAAAAGTCCAGCCTTGCCTGGCACAATAAAGTTCCAAAACTTGAGACTGGAGAAGTAAGTCGTCTTTTTGATCACGACTCGACACACGAGCATAAGCAATGGTTTTTCGGTCTAATTTAGGTGGTGTATTCAAGGAATGCGGTCTGATTTCACTTAAATCATATCGCCTATGCCCGTTTTCGGTTCGCTTGGCGACTAACGTACCATCCTCATCCCAACGTCTTAATGTGGATTGAGCAACCCCGAAATGTTTGGCAGCCTCCCCAATACTAACCAGTTTCCCCTTAACTTGCTCTCTATATTATAGATATAATCTATCTATTATAGTAATAAATAGGTAGGTTCGTATATGTTTTATTTAACTGTTTGCAACCCTCACTATATATTAGCTCATAGCTGTGGCTATATATCTCAACAATATTGCCAAACGGGTCTTTCATTTAAGTCATACGATAAGGCTTTTGGTTAGGGTAATAATAGCGCAGTTTTCCCATACGCTTTTTGCCACCAGCGGCGACGATGCGCTCGGCCAGCTCTTCTACGTTTGGGTCTTGCACACCAATTATCATCGAGGCAGTAAAAAGCTGGCTAACCTAAAAAAGGTACGTATTTTGTTTTTTCTACTGTTTAATGATCAGGGCAGTGGCTTTATATTTGCTCGAGAGATTGCCCAAGTTTAATAGCCGCTGCAATATTGCTCGCAGTGGTCTCGATACTGTCATAAGCGCTGCCTAATACCTTATCTAGGCTATCTAGTTTTTGGATACTGGGCATGACGATGTCAAAGTGACTGGCTTGAGCCGCGGTCAGTTTGTCCACGCTACCACAAATGGCAATCACAGGTTTGCCGCCAGCTTTGGCAAGTTGGCTGATACCACCTGCGACTTTGCCCATGGCGCTTTGGGCATCGAGCCTGCCTTCACCAGTAATCACCAAGTCAGCGTTTGCAATGTGCGCTGGTAAGCTGACCGCTTCGGCTACGGTATCAAACCCTGACTTTAGGCGAGCGCCGCAAAAGCTCATCAAGGCAAAGCCAAGACCGCCTGCAGCGCCGGCACCAGCGACGTCTTGACAGCTTTGATAGCCATACTGTTCAGATACCTCTCCAAAATGACTTAGCGCCTTATCTAGTAGCGCCACTTGCTCAGGACTGGCGCCTTTTTGTGGCCCAAAGATAGCACTGGCGCCCGATGATCCGCATAACGGATTGGTCACATCACAGGCCACTTCAAAGGTGGTATCTCGCAGCTTTGGATGTAGTTGTGAGATATCTAGCTGTGACAGATGAGCAAGCGCACTACCGCCTTGTACCAAAGGCACGCCATCATGATCATAAAACGTAATACCCAGCGCCGTTAGCATACCGAGTCCAGCGTCGTTGGTAGCACTACCGCCTAGCCCAATAATGATGCGCTTGACGCCTTCATCCAACGCATCGGCGATCAGCTCACCCACCCCGTAAGTGCTGGTGGCTAGCGGGTTGCGCTTATCCGTCGTCAATAAATGCAGACCGCAGGCGTGTGCAATCTCAATCACGGCCGTCTCATTCTCTAGTAATAGATACTTGGCGGTGATGGGGCGCATGAGTGGATCGTTGACCAGCACTTCTTTCCAGCGTCCGCCCCGTACATAAGAGAGCACCGCAGAGGTGCCTTCGCCGCCATCAGCCATGGGCAGCAGCGTATAGTCGGCATTGGCAAACACCTGACTAAAACCAGACTGAATAGCGCGGCACACATCTAGCGCTTCTAAGCTTTCTTTAAATGAGTCAGGGGCAATTAAAATATTCATGTATGTCTCTTTGCTTATCTTATATTTTTTGCTTATACAGTCGATTCAATTTTATAAACCAGCAATTAAATAAATACCAAGGTCAACAGCCAGATAAAGAGGATGCTGGTCATACCTTGAATGCCAGTCGCCATGGAGTGCGCTTTGTACGCTTGCGCGACACTCATACGACTAAACTGACTGACAATCCAAAAGAAGCTGTCGTTGGCGTGCGAGACTGTCATGGCACCGGCGCCAATCGCCATCACACAAAACACGCGGCCAAGCTCGCTGTCGAGACCAATTTGATCCAATAACGGTGCGACCATCGCTGAGGTGGTGACCAGCGCGACAGTGGTCGAGCCTTGCGCGGTTTTTAGCGCAGCCGAGACGATAAATGGCATAAAAATACCCAGCCCTAATGCCGATAGTGTGGTGCCTAAATAGTCGCCAATGGGTGTAATCTTTAGCATAGCGCCAAACGCACCGCCTGCGCCAGTGATGAGCAAGATAGGGGCTGCCACCACGAGGCCTTGCGAGATGCTATCGCTAATCTCCTGCGTTTTTTGTTCAGTGTTGATCAGTAAAAACGATAAAAATAGCCCAATGAGCAGTGCTGTCAAAGGATTGCCAATAAAGATGAGGATGTCTGCCAGCGTGCCGCTACCGAAAGGCGCGCTTGGAAAGTTGGCAATAGAAGATAAGCAAATCAAGACGATAGGCACGATAATCGGCAAAAACGCCATCGTGGCTGACGGCATACTGCCATAATCATCGCGAGTTTTGATATTGTCAGGTATTGTCGCTGAGGGTGCACTTGTATTATCAGGTGTAACATTCAAAAAGCGATTGGACCACCACCAGCCGGCCAATACCGCAACAGCTGTCACCACCACGCCGACCATGATGACCAAACCCAGATTGGACTCTAAGCCCAAGTTACCCGCTGCAGCGATGGGCCCTGGGGTTGGCGGCACAAAGGTATGAGTGGCGTATAGACCTGTCGCCAAGGCGATACTCATCGCCACGCTAGATACTTTTAGGCGCTCGGCCAAAGACTCTTTTAATGAGTTTAAAATAATATAGCCTGAGTCACAAAATACAGGGATTGAGACGACAGAACCGACGATAGACATGGTCAAAGTCGGGAAACGTGGCCCCAAAACCTTGATGACAGACTCCGCCATCACAATGGCGGCGCCGGTTTTTTCTAGGATAAGCCCGATGATAGTACCAAAAACAATGACCAGACCAATATAGCCTAAGATACCACCAAAGCCATCAGAGATAGTCTTGGCGACGGTGTTGAGCGGTACTTGATAAAATAGCGCGACCAAAAAGGCAGATAGGATCAGCACTAAAAACGGATGCCATTTTAGCTTTGCGGTGGCAAAAATAATAAAAAGAATGGTCAGCACAAGCCAAAATACAATCATTACTGTCTCTACATAATAGGGTGGATATCATCACGGCTTGTGTCGCTGGTTATGCTCGTGCTTGTGTCAGTGCTGATATGCTTATCAGCAAACACCTGCCATCAAGCAAAGCCAACATAGAACAACAGCAGTCATGATATGAGTTTTTAAAGGCGCATATTCTATAGCAAATACAGGCAGCGAGGAAATTTATTTAGCATAGTAGTCGGTGTCGACTGCCTTTGGTTATGCCAAAAACCCCACACTCTGCTAGTATGTACTCTTTGTTTAATAGCATCGACATTAGGATGACTGTCTTGACTATCTTGCCCACCTTTACTGCCCCAACCATTGCCACGATAGAAAACAACGAGCTACGCCAGCATCTACAGCAAATCATCGACCTCAAAACCAAACCACGTGGCGCGCTGGGTCGTTTAGAGTCGCTGGCGCTGCAAATCGGCATGATTCAAGGGACGACGAGGCCGCAGATTTATCAGCCGCAAATTCGAGTGTTTGCTGCCGATCACGGTTTAACCAAACATGGCACCTCGGCCTATCCAAGTGCTGTCACCGCG
This sequence comes from Psychrobacter sp. Marseille-P5312, assembly GCF_900291405.1. Lineage (NCBI taxonomy): Bacteria > Pseudomonadati > Pseudomonadota > Gammaproteobacteria > Moraxellales > Moraxellaceae > Psychrobacter > Psychrobacter sp. Marseille-P5312. The sequence continues at coordinate 3,038,988 of NZ_OLML01000001.1, read as the reverse complement.
CAAATGGTTTATAACTTCTTGCAAGGCGGTGCGGCGATCAATGTGTTTGCCCGTCAGCATGATATCGAGCTAAAGGTCGTCGATGCGGGAGTAGATGCAGACTTTGCCAATTCTCCTTTTAAAGACCATCCGCAGCTGCTCGATTATAAAGTTCGATACGGTAGCCGAGATGCTCTTAGCGAGCCTGCCATGAGCGAAGCGGAGTGCATCGCTGCTCTAAACAATGGTATGAAAGTGGCTAAAGACTTGGCAGGTAATTTGCTCATCGTCGGTGAGATGGGTATTGGCAATACGTCGGCGGCGAGTCTGTTACTGGCACGCTTGGGTGAGGTGTCGATTACTGATTGTATCGGCCGCGGTACGGGACTTGACGATGCGGGACTACAGCATAAAACAACAGTTTTGACCCAAGTGTTGCAGCGGCATAAAAACGCACAGACGCCATTAGAAGTACTGGCGGCATTAGGCGGGCTTGAGATCGCCATGATGGCAGGGGCACTGATTCAAGCCGCCAGTGAGCGCCGTATTTTATTAATTGATGGTTTTATTGCCAGTAGTGCGCTATTGGCTGCCGAGCATCTAGCGCCAGGTGTCGCGCAGTATGCCATCTTTGCTCATCACTCAGTCGAGCCAGGACATGCGCATTTATTAAAATTGCTAAACGCTGAGCCATTACTCGATATGGGTATGCGTCTGGGCGAGGGTAGTGGGTCTGCGCTTGCTTATCCACTATTGCAGTCCGCTTGCAGCTTTATAAACGAGATGGCAAGCTTTAGTGATGCTGGCATCAGTGAGCAAAACAGCTAATGTCAAAGTTACTAAATAAGCCACCAAGCATTGATCAATGTATCAAACAAGAAGGCATACTGTTACTGGTTGCGGTGCAGTTTTTGACGCGCCTGCCGGTGCCCGTGTTTAAAACCTACGATCCGCAGTGGTTACACCAGAGTAGTCGTCATTTTCCCGCCGTTGGTTTGCTCGTTGGGCTGCTTTGTGCTGGCGTGTTTTGGCTGGCTAGTTTGTTGTTTACGCCCTTGGTCGCGGCGGTGATAAGTACGGTCTTTGGGATAAGGCTGACTGGCGCCTTTCACGAAGACGGCCTTGCCGATAGCTGTGATGGACTGGGCGGTGGTCTGACCCGCGAGCGCACTTTAACGATTATGAAAGACTCGCGCTTAGGCACTTATGGCGTGTTAGGTCTGGTGTCGGCGCTATTGATTAAGATTTCTTTACTGGCGTCCATGCCGTCATCGGTGGCTATCGTCGCGCTAATTATTGCTCATACCGCGTCGCGCTTATTATGTATCAGTTTGCTTGCGCTATTGCCGTATGGCGGCGAGGTCGAGCATGCCAAGGCCAAACCGATGGCGCAGCAGCTGACACCGCTACAAGCGCTGTTTAGTAGTGGTTGGCTATTGGTGGCAGGCGCGCTCGTTGTTTACTTGTTTCCGAGCACTGTGCAGCAGATTGGTCTGAGCCAATGGATAGTAGCGCTGATATTGGCGCTGCTGGCGACAGACTATATGCGCCGCTTATTACGTAGGCGTTTAGATGGCTATACGGGCGATGGGCTAGGGGCGACGCAGCAGGTAAGTGAAATCGCCATATATGCGGGGCTGGCTGCTTCTATACCTTTTGTCTGAAGTATATAGTCAGTCCTAAATGAAAAGAGTACAAGTATTATGACGCGCTACTGGTATAAATTTTCCTTGCTTGCTGTGCCTACGCAGACAGATGCTACGAAAAACTCATCCCAGTAGCACTGTGTTTATTTTATGGTGAATTGACTATAAAAAAACAGGAGGCAAATCCACCAATGACACTTTATATTTGGCGGCATCCAAAACCCATGGCCACTGATGGGCGCTGCATCGGCCAAAGTGATGTGGCCGTCGATAAGCGCAAATTAAAACGTCTGGCGCATCGTATCGAGCGTTTTGTGCGGCGGCATCAACTGCCAAAGGTGATCTGGGTAAGCCCATTACAGCGCTCACTCAAAGTCGGGCAGATATTGGCGCAGCGCGGTTTTGCTTGTCATGTCGCCCCTGAGCTCGCTGAGATTAATTTTGGTCAATGGGATGGTCGAGATTGGGCGCAAATCGCCAAGCAAGAGATCGATGACTGGTGTGCTAACTTTGCTCACTTTGCGCCTGATGGTGGCGAGAGCTTGCAGCAGTTATTTGAGCGTGTGGAGAACTGGTTAAATGACATGGCTGCACAAAATAGTGGTCAAAAACCAATATTAGCAGTCGGTCATGCAGGCTGGATAACTGCTGCCAAGATGATTGATGCTGAGCAGGATGTGCCGAAGATAGCAGCAGATTGGCCAGCTTCAGTGGCGTACGGGGAGCGCCAAGACTTGCCTTTTCTTTTTTGAGCGTGTTTTCAATGCCAGCTTCCACGATAATACAATTGAAAATATACCCTAATGACATGCTCTAATAAAAAGGCTCATAGCAAAAAACTGGCCATGTGTAATGACCAGTGTATTTTATCTTCTGCAGCGATGGACAAGGGCTTTTGCATCATTTAAGCAATCTTATCAAACCATGCTTTGTTATTATCAGGCGTCATAGAATCGAAGCTGACATAAATACCTCTTTCATCTAGTGTGGCATACCAGTGATCGTCATTACTGCCAGTCAGCAGTTGAAAATACTTATTATTTACAATTCTACCGACAGTATAAATCTCACCTTCTGCATAAAACTTATTACCTTGGATACATAGCAATTTATCATTGGTATTTATCACACGGCTGTCTAATGTTTTATCGTTCAACGTATTGTTATTTGGCATACTATTCGTCGTACCCTATCAACAAATGAGAGGGCTATAGGATAACAGTCAGATAATTAAATATATAGAGGGTTTTATAGAGGTTATCTTATCATTAAGTATAAGATATTTAAGGTTTTATTGCAGATAGTTGCTAGAGTATATCATCGGGTCGCAACAAATAAGTCAAGCGAGATTAGCAGCGATCAGCAATAAAAAAAGCCAGCGACATGATGTCACTGGCTTTTTTAGACTGCTACAAAGGCTTACTCTTCTGAGTAATCTTCGTTGTCGTCTTCTACATCGTCAGCTGCGTCTTCATTGTCGCCATCTTCAGACAAGATAGTAACCAAGATGCTAGCAGTCACGTCATGATGTAGCTGAATATCAACATTGTATTCGCCCACTTGACGTAGAGTGCCTTCAGGTAGCTTGATTTCAGCACGGTCTACTTCTAGACCTGAGTTAGTCAATGCTTCAGCGATATCGCGAGTACCGATAGAGCCAAATAGCTTGCCTTCGTCACCTGATTTAGCACGCATGATGACATTAACGTCAGTTAATGCGTCAGCACGCTCTTGAGCAGTAGCGATTTCTTTTGCTTCTTCAGCTTCAAGCTCAGCACGACGTGCTTCGAACTTTTCAATGTTAGCTTTGGTCGCAGGTAGCGCTTTGCCCTGAGGGATAAGAAAGTTACGACCGTAACCTGGTTTTACATCGACAGTTTCACCGAGTTTACCAAGGTTGACGATACGCTGTAACAAAATAATTTGCATGAGTCATTCCTAGTTAACGGTTAAATTACTGATGGTTGTCAGTATACGGAAGTAGTGAAAGGTAACGAGCTTGCTTGATAGCAGTGGCTAGTTGACGCTGATACTTAGTAGACGTACCGGTAATACGGCTTGGTACGATTTTACCATTATCACTGATGTACTGTTTTAGCAATTCAACATCTTTATAGTCGATGTGAGTGATGCCTTCAGCAGTGAAACGGCAGAATTTGCGACGGCGATAGAAACGTGCCATGAGTATTCTCCTTTAATTAGTCTTCACTGTTGTCGTTGTCGTCGTTTTCACGATTGTCTGGACGACGAGTAGTTGCTTTGCGTGCGCGTTTTTCATCGGCATTCTTGGCTAACTGCGACTCTTCAGTGACAGCTTCGTCACGGCGCATAACTAGACTACGAATGATCGCGTCGTTATAGCGGAATAATTCTTCAAGTTCAGCTAAAGTATCACCGTCAGTTTCGATGTTGAAAAGAACGTAGTGAGCTTTGTGAATCTTGTTGATTGGATAAGCCAATTGACGGCGGCCCCAATCTTCAAGGCGATGGATAGCACCACCGTTGTCTTGAACCAACTTGATATAGCGTTCAACCATGCCGACCACTTGGTCGCTTTGGTCTGGGTGTACAAGTAACACCAGTTCGTAATGTCGCATTATGACTCCTTACGGATTAGTAGCTATTGACCCTATGTCAGTAGCAAGGAGATTTATAAGGTAAACCCAACGCCCAGTTTTATAAAATCCTATTTATAAAAATAGTTCTTATAAGATCTTGGAGATAAGCTTAGTTTATAAAGCGCCGTATTATAACAGTAGTGAGTGGCTAATACAAAGGTTAATCACTCACGCATTGCCGGTAATACTAAAAAAGCCACGATCATGCGCTGCTTTTTCAGTATTTAAAGAGGTATTTAAGGATAAATTTAGAGATCGAGCTTGTTATTTATCGGTTGATTATTTCAGAGTTGGCTTTTTTGTCAGCTGACTGCTGTCGGCTTTGACCACCAACGTCTTAGCCAGTTTGTCATGCCAACCGATGTTTTCAGGGCTTTTGGAGGCCATATAATAATGAACGGCGACAACGACAAATCCTAAAAAGCTGGTAAACGAAAATAGCAAATTATAAATAATAAACAGCAGTAATGTACGCATACCGATGAGCTTGGTAAATGAGGGCAGGCGATGAGTGGTTTGATCGACCACACGAATACCAGTGATTAGCTTACCCAGTGACTGCCCGCGTAATGCAATAAATACCAGTTGCAGCGCAAATAGGCCAAACACCATGATTTGCGACATCATCAATGTGCTACTAGGTAGGCTCTCCATCAATGTCATTGAGTACTGGTACGCGGCGTCCATATCTTGGATGTTTTGAAACTTACTATAGTCGACATCCATTTTGGTCAGTGCCATCACCAGCGGAAATATCGCCAGCAGATATAGCAGTCCATTGATGGCAGTCGCTAAGACCCGTGACATAATTGGCGCTAGTACGACGTCGCCAACGACTTTATCTTGGTTGGTGGCAGCTTTATTCAGCTGAGTTTTGTTTAATGAGACGTTGTGATGCGGGGTGTGGTGACGATTGGTCGTCATGTCGACCTTGGTATTATTCGCCGTATCTTTACGCTCAGGCTTGCCGTACAGTCTATCTAAAGACACAGGCTTGTCGGTTTGCTTACCTGAGGCATTGTCTTCTGGAAAGATAGTGACGTTGTTAATGATAGAGTCATTGACCTCAGCGCCATTAACCGGAGCGGGTGTATAGACCGTTTGGTTGTTGGTTAAGGTGCCGACACGTTGCCATTGCTCCAAGCCTTCATGCCACATCAGATCATCTAGCACCACTTCGCCAGATGCCAACATGATATTGAGCTGCTCCAAATTGTATGGACCAGCTTGTACGTTATTTCGAGCAAGAAAAATTTGCATAATTGCCTGCATAGTTAGTCAAATATTAAGTCACTGTTTTTAAGCCACTACTTGTCTCACATTATATTAGGGTCTATTTGAAAAAATCAAATAGACCCTAAAAGTAGTACTTGTAATGACTGTGTCAGTCACCGTCGTGACTTAATGTAACGGCTTATTTCTTGTCTTCACCAGCTAAGAAGAACCAAGTGTCTAGCACTGAGTCAGGGTTTAGTGACACAGAGCTGATGCCTTGTTCCATGAGCCAGAATGCTAGATCTGGATGGTCAGATGGACCTTGACCACAGATGCCGACGTACTTGTTTTGCTTACGGCAAGCTTCGATAGCCATGGTCAACAGTTTCTTAACCGCAGGGTCGCGCTCATCAAATAAGTGAGAGACGATACCTGAGTCACGGTCAAGACCGAGCGTTAGCTGAGTCAAGTCATTAGAGCCGATTGAGAAACCATCGAAATGCTCAAGGAATTCTTCTGCCAATAGAGCGTTGGTCGGTAGCTCACACATCATGATAACGCGTAGACCATTCTCGCCGCGTTTTAGGCCATTTTTCTCAAGCAACTCGATGACTTGACGTGCTTCGTCAGTGGTACGAACGAATGGAATCATGATCTCAACGTTGGTCAAGCCCATCTCGTCGCGGACACGTTTTAGTGCTTTACACTCAAGCTCAAAGCAGTCGCGGAAGTTGTCAGACACATAACGGCTGGCACCACGGAAGCCTAGCATTGGGTTTTCTTCTGATGGCTCGTATAGCTTACCACCCAATAGGTTGGCATATTCGTTTGATTTAAAGTCAGACATCCGAACGATGACAGGCTGGTCCATAAAGGCAACCGCTAGGGTTGAGATACCTTCGACCAATTTATCAACATAAAAATCGACAGGTGAGGCATAGCCTGCGATACGCTCATGAATGGCTTGTGAGATTTCGCGTGGCAAGCTATTCATGTTTAGTAGCGCTTTTGGATGCACACCAATCATACGGTTGATGATAAACTCAAGACGAGCAAGGCCGATACCTTCGTTTGGCATTTGGGTAAATGAGAAGGCGCGGTCTGGGTTGCCGACGTTCATCATTACTTTAAATGCTAGCTCTGGCATGGTCTCGACAGAGTTGGTTTGTACTTCAAAGTCGATCTGACCTTCGTAGATAAAGCCTGTGTCGCCTTCGGCACAAGAGGCGGTGACGTCTTGACCGTCGACCAATAGCTCAGTGGCGTTACCACAACCAACAATCGCTGGTACACCTAGCTCACGAGCAATGATAGCCGCGTGACAGGTACGGCCACCGCGGTTGGTGATGATCGCAGAGGCGCGTTTCATGACCGGTTCCCAATCTGGATCCGTCATATCAGAGACTAATATGTCGCCTTCTTCTACTTTGTCCATCTCGTTTAGGTTGGTGACGATACGTACTTTACCTGAGCCGATACGCTGACCGATTGAACGACCTTCGCACAGTACTTTGGCATCAGTGGTATCGATGACATAACGCTCCATGACATTGCTGTCTTGGCGGCTTTTGACGGTCTCAGGGCGCGCCTGTACGATGAAGATTTCACCGCTGTCACCGTCTTTCGCCCACTCGATATCCATCGCTTGGCCATAATGCTGCTCGATGGTGACCGCTTGCTTGGCAAGTGAGGTTAGCTCTTCTGTGGTGAGTGAGAACTGCATGCGATCTTGTTTTTCAACATCAACGGTCTTCACTGATTTTGACGTGCTGCCTTCATCGCCATACACCATTTTCTTATGCTTGCTACCGAGGTTACGGCGAATAACGGCAGGCTTGCCATTGGCGAGTAATTTTTTAGAGATATAGAATTCGTCTGGGTTCACCGCGCCCTGTACGACCATTTCACCTAGGCCATAACTTGAGGTGATAAAGACCACTTGATCAAAGCCACTTTCGGTATCAAGGGTAAACATCACGCCCGCGGCGCCTGTTTCTGAGCGTACCATACGCTGTACAGCAGCCGATAGTGCCACGCCTTCGTGCTCAAAACCTTTGTGCACGCGATAAGAGATGGCACGGTCGTTATACAAAGAGGCAAATACTTCTTTAATAGCGATTAGGACGTTATCAATACCGCGAATGTTCAAGAAAGTCTCTTGTTGACCAGCAAATGACGCATCTGGCAAATCTTCGGCAGTCGCAGAAGAACGTACCGCAACCGCGATGTCTTCGCCGCCGCTCATGGCTTCAAATGACTTGCGTACTTCTTGCTCAAGGTCGCTTGGCAGCGCTTGCTCAATGATCCAAGTACGGATTTTTTTACCAGTGGCAGCAAGTTTGTTGACATCGTTAACATCTAACGCTTTTAGCTCGTTGTTGATCTTATCGAGCAAGCCTGTTTCGGTCAAAAAACGATTGAACGCATTGGAAGTCGTCGCAAAACCGCCTGGAACACTAACGCCTAAATCAGATAGGTGGCTGATCATCTCGCCGAGTGAGGCGTTTTTACCACCGACCATATCGATGTCGTCTTTTCCTAACTGATCTAGATTGATTACAAGTGCTGTAGATTGCGCTGCCATGATAACTCCAGAAAATAAGGTTATTTAGTAAAGATTATAACGGTGAATTATACCGCTATATTTGTAGAATTTCGAGGGGTTTGACCAAAAAAACTTGTGAAAAAGATACAAATTGTCGGATTTGCTACATAATTTATGATGACGCTATAAAAACAGCAATTATAAAGGGCTATCTGTGTCCAAAAAAGCTAAGAAAAAAATCCGTTTGTTGATATCTCCAAGCGCCCACCGTTTCGACTGATTTTACCAAAACTACCAGCAGTGATAACCACTAAAGCCATCGATGGATGTTTTATAAAGCCCGTCGCCTCAAAAACCACATAACGTGGCTGGTTTTTAGGAGGTATGGCACGGCTATTTGATCGCCTTTGCCGCGCACAGCCTTTGTGCCGGCATGGATGTTGGTGATAAGTGTACGCCTGTAACATTGATTTCTATTAGACTTCTATTATGCGTATAATATACAGCAGAAAAACAGGGCGCTCAGCCGTGCACGGTATGTATAATAAAGACCCAGATGCTATATATCAGACAACATATCAGATAACGCCATATAATAGACAAAAACTAAATGAAGACTCCTGTTGAGTTTTCAATCGATGAGTTTTCAACCGAGGTATCCACGCATGTACTCAAGCAATCCAGCTGAACAAGTCAAGCCCACCATTCAAAACCGCCACGCGCTAAACTTGGACAGCTCTCAGGCCATCAGAACCGCGTTTTTTATCTCAGATGGTACGGCGATTACGGCGGAGACGCTGGGCCGTGCGATCTTAAGTCAGTTTTCCTCGGTTCCTTTTGAGACCAGAGTGTTGCCTTATGTCGATAGCCTAGAGCGTGCTGAGGATGCGGTTGAGCAAATCAATATGGCTTATCAGCGTGATGGTTTGCTGCCATTGGTGTTTGATACCATCGTGAGCCCCGAGATTCGCGAAACAATCAACTCAGCGCACAGCTGTAACTTGGATATGTATGAGGGGCTGATCGGCCGCGTCGCAGAAGAGACTGGGGTAGAGCCAGACGGCCATTCAGGTCATGCTCATGATGATGTCGACTCCGAGACGTATAAAGAACGTATTGACGCGGTACATTTTGCCTTAGATAACGATGATGGGGCGCGCACCCGCCATTATAATGCTGCCGATATTATCTTGGTAGGGGTATCACGTTCGGGCAAAACACCGACGTCACTATATCTTGCGTTACAATTCGGTATTCGCGCCGCTAATTATCCATTGACCGAAGATGATCTGTATGACAATCAATTACCAAAACCCCTGCGCGAACACAAAGACAAGCTGTTTGGTTTACTGATTGATACCGATCGCTTGGTCAAGATTCGCCAAGAGCGCCGCGCGGGCAGCCGTTATTCGAGCTATCAGCAGTGTCAGCAAGAGCAGCGCGCCATACAAGGTATTTATATCACTCATGGCATCCCAAGCCTCGATGTCTCTGAGATGTCGGTAGAAGAGATTGCCACGCGTATCTTGCAGATGACGGGGCTAAAACGCTGCATCGGTTAGAATGCTGAGCGCTCACATTTTATACCTCCAGATTTATCACACTATCTTTATCAAACGGTCATTTTATATAGAGAAGATTATGCGTTCACTTTATCAAGCCAAAAAAACACCTTTATTATTAGCAAGCGTTATTAGCGCCGCGACGCTATTGAGTGCCTGCCAGACGTCGCCATTTGCTCGTGAGCCTGTGCCTGAGCCGCGTTATATTCCGAGTATTGTGCTTGGTGACGCTCAAACGCTCACCATTATGCCCAATCGTGTCGCCTGCGCCTCAGCGCTACCGATGCAATGCTTGCTGGCCAAATCTAGCAAAGATGGCAGTGTGTTTCAGATTCCTTATGACTGGATTGATGGCTTTGCGCCAAGCCTTGGCACCGAATACGTCATCAGTGTACGGCCACAGATCGACGAGGGGCAACAACGTCTGACGGGCCACTGGACGTTGCAAAATATCCTATCTCAACGTATGGTAGGCACCCCTTAGAGCTATGATTAAAGCTATGATAATGAGAAGATCTATGACGCTGTTTCATGGGCGATACGATACATACATTAATATATAAAGAGGACATAATGGGAAGTAAAAAACCAAGCGATGCGACCAACGATGTTGGTGAAGATACCCATACCGAAGTATCTAACAAACAAAGCGCGCCTATACCAAACCCTGAGCACACCAAAGGTAAAGGTAGAAAAGAGAAAATCGAGCAAACCCACGAGCAAGTCACCGAAGACATCATGCATCATCCTGACTTGGTCAATCCGCTCGATGATACTCGTATCGATATCAAAACTGGCTTTACCAAAGACTCGCGTCGTCTAAAGGGCGATAAGCATCAGTATGAGTATGATGTGGTGGTCTTAGGGGCGGGTCCTGCTGGTGAAGCGGCGGCCATGAAGCTGACCAAAGCGGGCAAAAAGGTGGCGGTGATTGATCCGCGTGAGCAGGTCGGTGGTAATTCAACGCACGTCGGCACCATACCGAGTAAAGCGCTGCGTCAATCGGTGTTTAACTTGATCAACTTTCGCCGTGATCCCATGTTTACCAAAGCGATGGAATACAAGCAAGTCCCGCTCAATGAAGTGCTGGCCAAAGCGCGTCAAGTGATTCGCCGGCAAGTCAACACCCACACGCGTTTTTATGAGCGCAATCGTATCGAAGTGATTAATGGCTGGGCAAGCTTCGTCGATGCCCATACTCTGCGCGTCGAAACCGATGACAATATCTTTGAGACTGTCACGTTTAACAAAGCCATCATCACCGTCGGTAGCCGCCCTTATCGCCCAGATATTCTTGACTTTAACCATCCACGGGTATTTGACTCTGACAAAATCTTGCAGATGGACTATGTCGTCAAAAAAATCATCATCTATGGCGCAGGGGTTATCGGCTGTGAGTATGCTTCTATCTTTACCGGCCTTGGCTATAAAGTTGACTTAATCAATAACCAAAACCAGCTACTGAGCTATTTAGATAGTGAAATTAGCGATGCGATTGCCCATGACTTTAGGCAGTTTGGCGTTCTGATCCGTAGTAATGAAGAGATTGATTATTTAGAAACCCATGACGATTATGTGGTCTTGCACCTAAAGAGCGGCAAACGCATCAAGTCAGACGCGATCTTGTGGTCTAATGGCCGTTCAGGCAACACAGAAGGCCTAAACCTAGAGGCCATCGGTCTTGAAGCCAATAGCCGAGGCCAGCTAAAAGTCGATGATACTTACTGTACCGAAATCGACAATATCTATGCAGCCGGCGATGTGATTGGCTGGCCGTCTCTGGCGTCGGCCGCTTATGACCAAGGGCGCTGTGCGGCAGCCTTTATGGTCGGTGACAGTGATGCAGAGCCTGTATCAAGTGTACCGACTGGTATCTATACCATTCCTGAAATCTCTAGTATCGGTAAGACAGAGCAAGAGCTGACGGACGAAAAAGTCCCTTATGAAGTAGGTCAAGCATTTTTTAAACATCTGGCGCGCGCACAGATCATCGGCGAGCGCTCTGGTGTATTAAAGATATTATTCCACCGTGACACGCTGGAGATTTTGGGTATTCATTGCTACGGCAATCACGCCTCAGAGATTATCCATATCGGTCAAGCGGTGATGAAGTGCAAGAGCAACAACACCCTTGAGTACTTTGTAAATACCACCTTTAACTATCCAACGATGGCTGAAGCGTATCGCGTGGCTGCATTAAATGGACTAAACCGCGTTTTTTAAAAATGACGCGCGACGTTCAGTCAAATAAAAAAGCGTCTGCTTATGATTAGCAGGCGCTTTTTTTATGGCATTTTTAGATGAGTTGCCTTTTAGACTAGGGCGTGTCCTCATTTTAAAAATGGCGATAAAAATGAGATGAGAGGACACGCCCTAGAAAGCTTTTAAACGAGCCGAGCCGCCGCTACGAGACTTGCCTACGCTTTGGCGCATTATACCAGCGAAGCCACACAAGTAGCGCAAAATACAGCGCCCATAAGGCCGCTAGCGCATAAAACCCAGTCGCGACCTGAGAGATACTCGCGCCCATTTGGTTTAGCTGGACTGAGGTATTGATGGCGGGCGTGGTCGGAATAAACCAGCGCACTATTTGTAAGAAAGTAGGCAGCTGGTCGGCAGGCCATGGGTAGCCGCTGACAAAAAACATCGGCAATGAGCTAAAAATCAAAATCTGCATGCTGCGCTCACGCTGACGAAACCAAAGCCCAAGTAGGCAGCCAAGTGTCGCCACCGCCGGACAAAACAGTAAAAGAAACAGCAGGCTGCCGAGCATATTTTGCCCGCGTGGGTAGTGATGTAGCTCAAACGCCCAGCCATAATAAAAGCAGCCGATCAAAAAGCTCAGTGTACTAAGCGCTGTGATACGCCCAAGCCAGCCGCTGATGCTGGTCTGATGCCGCCGCTGCTCATACCAAGTACCAATGAGCATGGCAGTGGCCATAAGTAGTGTTTGCTGCAAGATGATAATAGAAACGGCGGGCACCACATAAGCACCATAGCCTTCTGTCTGGTTGTATAGCGGGACAATCTGTAGCGGAACGGCCTGTGCGTTTTGTGCGGCTGTCGGGGCATAGGCACCTTGCGCGACACTCTTTTTAATTTTGACCCCGGCGGAGACCGTGCTAACCGCTTTTAAAAACCCCATCTGCACGTTTTTGTTGAGCAAAAAATAACCGCCATTACCAAGAACACTGACACTAGCTGCTTTACCCGACAGCACGTTTTGCTCAAGCCCACTTGGGATCACCATATAGCCTGCAATTTCATCTGCCCAAATGGCTTCCTTAGCGCTTTGTTCGTCTAAAAACCGTCTGGTGTCGAGCTGCGGGCTGGCGCTGGCATAACGAACGATGGTGCGTGATAAATCGCTGTTGTCTTTATCAATGATGCCGACTGGCACATGATTGACGACCTCCGATGAGTATGGCCACGGATAAAAAAAGCCATAGATGATGGGGGCAATAATCAGCATCAATACAATGCCTTTGTCCGTAAAGACGTCTGTTAGGGTCTGAAAAAAGCTTGCAAAAAAGCCTTGCGCTGGCGGCTGCGGCTGGGTGCCTTTAGCGTTATGATCTGTTGATAATGGCGGCATTAGCGTGCTCCCCAGCGCTCAGGATGTGCCAGTGCACGTTTGGTGAGTAGGGCAGTCAGCATCATAGCGACGACAGTGGCGATGGCAAGGCCGTAGAGTATCGGCAGGGAGATGGCGACAGGCGCTTGCATCTGCATCTGCGCGATATGTAGCTTAAGATAATGGGTAAGTGGCAAGGCGTCTGACCAATGCTTGGCACTGTCACTGATGGCAATATAAGGAAAGGTCACGCCAGCAAAGGCATACGAAGGCGCGGAGATAAAACCAGTGGCAGACAAACCCATACGTAATGAAAAAGAGCCTAAAGTAAAAATAGCGCCCAGCCAAAACGATAGCATCATCAAAAGCAGCAGGCCAAGATAAGTGGCAAAAACAGCGCTGCTCGCTACGGACTCTTGCGGCGTGGCCAGCCACAGCGCCAAGATAGACCAGAGACCATAAGCCAGCATCGGCCAAAAGTACTTACCCAACAACCCAAAAAGCAAAACACCCATGTGCACGCTCGGCAGCGTAGATACAGGTTTTTGATTGGTGTTGTCCTTAGCGGTACTATTTGGCAGCTTAGCTGCAGGTTGACTGAGCGCGGCTATATTTTGCACAGTGTTATCAGCTACATTGTTATTCACATTGGCACTAATATTGGCACTAATATTGGCACTAGCACTATCACTAATATTGGCACTAATGCTGCCACTAAGATTGTCATAAGCCTGAGCAGAGGCGATAAAACCATACCAATGGCCAAGCTGCTTATCTCGTAGCTCACGGCCGATGGTCGTGGCACCGATGACCATGGCCAGTATGTGTAATAGCGCCGGTATCACGGTAGAGGCCAAAAACTGCTGATAGTCGGTGGCGGCATTAAACAGACTGATGCGTTGTATGCTGATTGGCGAATAGGCGATTGCCGCTTGTGATGGTGCCATGCCTTGTTTGATCAAGCGCTGAATCTCAACGCCTGCCGACAGAGTACCTGCGACTGCCTGCACACCAGTCTGAATAATACCTGAGTGCGTGCCATACTGGGCATTTACTTGTAAAATAAGCGGTGCGGATTTGCTCGATAAGATATTGCGCGAGAAGTCTTCAGGGATGATGACAACAGCGTAGATATCACGCTGCAAAATAGCCGCTTCTGCCTCTGCGGCTGAATAATACATCTGTCTGACGCTCAGCGTTGGGCTGGCATCAAGATAGCGCACGGCGGTATTGGCCACTGGGCCATTGTCTTGATCAATGACCCCAATAGGCAGGTTGGTAATCTGAGTCTGCGAAAATATCCACCAAATCAGCAAGACGGTGAGCAAGGGAATCCATACCACCATGGTCAAGTCCCATGGGTTTTTGTGCAAAAACCGCCGCTCATAGGCGGCGCTACGTATAAAAGCCTCACTTAGCTGAGTTAGGCGCATGGCTTACTCTTGGCTCATGGTGGTTGGGTCGATAGGTACGATGACACTCATACCGGAGCGGATACGGGCATCGGGCACAGTCGGGCGAGCCTTGACCTCAAAGGTGCGCACATCAAAACCATCATCGTTATTGGTCGGTCGCCACGTGGCAAAGTCGGAGAGGGTCGAGGTGGCATAAACGGTAAATTGTTTGTTGTAGGGCTTGCCGGCAGAAGATAGCGCTGGGATGGTGCCCGTAAACACTTGACCGATGGCAAATTGATTGAGATGCGACTCGGTGACATTGAGCACCACCCACTGATCGTCGGTGTTGACCAGCGTCAAGATTGGCACTCCTTGACCGACGACTTCGCCTGCGCTTACGATGACATTATCAACGATACCAGCAATCGGACTTTTAAGATTGGCTTCTTCTTTTGCGACCAAAGCCTCGTCAAGCTGGGCATCAACCTGCGCTACTTGTGCGGTGGCCGCTGATTTATCCTCACTGCGCGCACCTTCTAGTGCCAAGTCATACTGCAGCCGCGCCGCTTCGGTCTGATCTTGGGTGGCCAGATACTGCGCATAAGCTTCATCACGTTTTTGCCGTGCCATCAAGCCTTCTTTATAAAGGCGGTCGACACGCTGATAGGTGTTTTGTGCCAAATCAGAGGCGGCTTTGTTGGCCTGCCATGCCGCTTTTGCCTGCGCAATCTCTTGCGGGCGCGCGCCGTTTTCGGCTTTATCCAACTGGCTTTGGGCCATTTGTTTGCCTGCCCGCGCTTGAGCGATCTTGGCATTGATCTCAGGCGAGTCCATTTCAATCAGCTGCTGGCCGGGTGTGACCTCATCACCTTCGGTAACTAAGATTTGAGCGATGCGCCCTGGCACCTTTGCGGCGATAGATGTTTGCTGCATTTGCATCTGTCCTTGCAGCGTCACAAGCGGTGGCTCACTTTGCGCGGTGCTTTTGTATAGGCCGTAGGCAATGACAGCAATGATGATGAGTGCCACGCCAGCCAGTAGGGTTTTTTTTCGCATGGCGGCATTGTCTGACTTTGGCGTACCGCGATAATAATCGGCCGCGGCTGGTGCTGGGCTGTCATCAGGCGTCTCTTTTACAGACTCCGTTGGCGTCTGTGCATCATGAGGCCGCGCTGATTCATCAGAATCAGGGAGTTTGCGTGAGTCGTCTGATTCGTTTGGAAATTCAGTCATGACGGTGAGAGTCCTAAAGCAACAAAGTTGAAAACAAAGAGGATATTAATACACACGAATCGCATAAGGCTTGGCGTTTTCGATCGTCTCAGCGTTAAAAATAGCACCAAAGGCGACGATAAACGCTGAATAATACAGCCATAGCATAATGACCACAGCAGCCGAAAGCACGCCAAACTCAGCGCTATAATTATTAAAGTTTTGCACATACAGCGAAAACAATATCGACAGCACAATCCAAAGGACGGTCGCTACCAGCGCACCTGGTACCAGTTTTTTTAGCGCGACTGCGTCCCGATTGGGCGCTAATCGGTATAAACCCAAAAAGCATAAAAATATAATGCCTGCCAGTATCGGCCATCTGCTCCAAAGCGCCACTGTCTTGGCGACTTGCGGGAAGGGCAGATAAGCGGCGGCGACAGGAATAATCGCGATAGAGGATATGGCTATAATCAAAACCACCACCGCCGCCAAGGTTAAACCAAGGGCGCGTATAGTGCCTTGAATAAAACCGCGCTCTTGGCTGATATGAAAGGCCAGATTGATAAGAACGATTAATGACTTAACCCCTTTGGAGCCTGCATATAAAGCAACTAAGGCTGAGACAGTCAGGCCAAAAGTGAGGGTAGAGGCGGTGTTAGAGACCAGATCACTTAGGCGCGAATCTAAGACGTCATATACCGTATCAGGTATAAAGGGGCGTAGCAGTGATATCTGCTCTTGCATCTCGGCGGGCGAAAACGCCAAGCCGTACAGCAGCACAAACACAGCCATGACTGGAAAAATCGACAAAAAACCAAAATAACCGACGCTTGCGCAGTGTGCCCAAACGTTTGAGGTATTAGCAATACGCCACGTCTCTAGTAACGTCTGTCGCCAATTGCGGGTCGAGGTAGCAGTCAGATTTTTCATAAGACAATCATTCACACTAAAGGTTCAGGTTAGGTGTCTCTATCAGCCATGTTAAGTAAATGACGGTAGCTTACTTAAGTCGTTGTGATTTGTTTTTCGCTGTGTTTTTTTATTGCTGAGTATATAAAGTCGGCAATTGAATGTCAGCAGCATTGAGGTAAGCATTGAATGCCAACGGTGTACCGCAGCTTTGCATCAAGGAGGCCAGTGCTTGTACATAATCATGTGCTGCTTGTGCCTGCTCGGTACGAGCTTTGAGCGCTTGCGTTTGTGCTTGTACCACATCTATCGTGGTATTGACACCTTCTTGTAATCCCAAACGGCGTAAGCGCAGCACCTCTGCGGCCAGATCTACATTGCTCTGCAGGGCTTGATAGCGTGCTTGGGCATTATTGACATCATGCCAGTTTTTTTCGACCAGCAGGAGTAAGTTGTCACTGACCTCGATCTCAGACAAGTCAGCTTGACGAATCTGCGCGCTACTAGAGGCCAGTGATGCGGTTTTGTCGAGCCCGCCCCACAGTTTCCAGCTGGCAGAGATACCAGCGACCCAGCTTGGGTCTTTTTCAACTTGCCCGTAGCCATAAAGCATGACCGTCGGCTTGTAGCCTGTATCGGACAAGGCATGTAGTTGCTGCGCCTGCGCGCGCTTGGCCGCAACTTTTTGTAGCCCTGGGTGATTATTGAGCGCCAAGTCCTGAAAGTAGCTGACATCAGGCAACGGGCGGCTGGAGACAAACAATGGCGTAGTGGGCTTGATACGGTAGTCAGTGCGTAGCAGTCTTTGTAGTGCAATCATCGCAAGGCGAGCATCGTTGTTGGCTTTGACAGCTTCGCTTTTGGCATCTGCCAGCGCCGACTGTGCCTCTAGTCTATCGACATGAGAGATAAAGCCTTCTTCATACAAGCGCTCGGCCATATGGTCGGTCTGTTTTAACGTATCATAAGCATCGTCGCGCAAATAGGCGGCAATGATGGCAAGCTGCGCTTTAAAATACCGCTCGATTAATGTGTTATATAGTGCGTTTTTATCCAGTATGCTATCTGCGAGTGCTTCTTGGGTACGGGCGCGGGAGGCTCCCGTTAGAGCTGCGGTGCGTCCGGCGGTATAGATGGGCCACGCCACGCCTAGGCCAGCGCTGGTCGTCTCGCCTGAGCGCTTAAAATCATAAGAGTCCGGCAGGCGTTCGCCGACGAGCTCACCGAAGTTTGGCAAATCTGGGACAGGCGGCGGGACAATGCCATCGACGCTGTTATTAATCTCATTGACAATGCCGCTTCTGAGTGAAGACAAATCGATATCCTCATCGAGGTGGTAGGCACTGGCTGAAACGCGCGCAAACACCAGTGGGTTGTCTAAGGTTTTGAGAGCGTCGGTTTGGTATTCACTGGCGGCGATGGCTGCATCATTGGCTGCGATCTTGGGTGAGACTTGCAATAAGATATCTTGTGCTTGCTCAAGGCTCAAAAAACTAGACACATCCAGCGCATAGCTGTTGTCCACTGTCTTGTGCGTGATGGGGTCGATAAGCGTACTTAAGGGCTTTGTGGCACGCTTATTGTCATGATTCATCGCACTGTGTGCGATGCGGATGTCGTCGGTTGCCTGAATACGCGCCGCGCTATCCTCTGCCTCAACGATTTGCGTGATGGTTGGTATCTCATTTTGAAAGCCGGCGTGGCTAGGCGCTGCCGTGGGGTCTACACGAGTGTCTGTGTTTGCATGGGTAACTATCGATGCACTCATTAGAGTCACCGTCATCATAGCAATAGAGAGAGCCGATAAAGCAAATTTCATAAGTCACATAAGCCGTTAATGAGAGTGCAAGGTATGATTCAAGACCATCAGACCTATAAAAAAGTACACTGGTATACAGGTTGCTACGGGTATGACTGCGTATCGCAAGCCGGCAGCAGATAGCATTGTACATTTATTATAGACTATTCATCCAAAGCAAATAAGTGAGGATGTGCCCTATTATGAACATACTGTAGAGCCTCAATCGTGACGGGTCAATGCTCAGTATTTTGACTTTTTCTATTGTGTATTAAATAGCGCCATGATAGACAATCAGCTACAGTAAATAAATAGACATCAAACCGCGCAAAAGATGGCTATACATATGGCAAGCAGTGCCGTCAAAATACCGCGCTATAATCGGTATCATAAGCCTAACATCAAAAATAGAAGACTTAGCGTTATATAGGACATATAGTCAGTTGAACATGAAACTGTTATATAAACTTAAACGCGCTACTGGTATAAATTTTACTTGCGTGCTGCGTTCCTAGAGGCTGCGCAACCTACGTTTAAAAATAGCATCCCAGTAGCGCTATGCTCTTTTTAGAGTACATCGACTATACTCAGAATAGGACAGACTCAGGACATATTGTAAACTGAGCTGACGATTATTTAGCATATCAGCAAAAAAGGGGCAGGTAATGGCAGGATATATATTGGCCTTAGATCAAGGCACGACATCGAGCCGAGCGATACTCTACGACGATCACGCCCGCCCCATTAAGATGGCGCAGCAACCGACGACCTTGCAAACACCTAAGGCAGGTTTTGTAGAGCAAGATGCCCAGCAAATTTGGCAGACGCAGATTAGCTGTGCGCACGATGTGATCAACCTCGCAGGCCTGCTGGCCACCGATGTTAGTAGCATTGCCATCACCAACCAGCGTGAATCTATTGTGATGTGGGACAAACAAACCGGCAAGCCATTAGCGCCAGCGATTATTTGGCAAGACAGGCGTACGGCCAGCTATTGCAAAACTCTGGCCGCTGAACCTGCAAGTCGCGGCGAGTCTGACAGCGGTGCACGGAGCAAAAGCGCATTGAGCAAAGTTGCGGTTATCGACACGGGTCTCAATAGCAGCGCGCAGCATGGCATGGCAGAAGAGGTGCAGCGTCTGACAGGCCTGCGCCTCGATCCATATTTTAGTGCCAGCAAAATCGCTTGGCTGCTCGAAAACAACCCTAAGCTGAGCGTGCGCGCCAGTAGAGGTGAGATAGCGGTGGGCACCATCGATAGCTGGTTGATATACAAACTGACTGGTGGCGCGCATGTCATCGATGTGACCAATGCATCTCGGACGTTATTGTTTGATATTCATAAGCTGGCATGGTCAGAGGTGCTTTGTGCCCGTTTTTCGATACCTATGAGCATCCTACCCACCGTTTTGCCGTCTGACGGAGATTTTGGCAAGACCAAAAAAGGCCTATTTGCCAAGCAAATACCTATTCAGTCGGTATTGGGCGATCAGCAAGCGGCGCTCTTTGGCCAAGGCTGTCTGGACGCGGGTATGGCCAAAAACACCTACGGGACTGGGTGCTTTATGCTGATGAACATAGGCAAACAACCAAAAATCAGCGAACATAAACTGCTGACCACCATCGCATGGCAGCGAAAAACCAGCCCAACGCGCCCAGATAACTTATCATTTGACCAAATCGTTCAGTCAGGTATGCGCCTATTACAGCCACCAAAAAAAGAAGTGACCTATGCCTTGGAAGGTAGTGTGTTTATGGCAGGTGCCATTATCCAGTGGCTACGAGATAATTTGGGTATGATTAAGACAAGTGGTGAAGTGGAGGATTTGGCACGGCAAGTAGACAGTAGTGAAGAGGTGGTACTATTGCCAGCTTTTACAGGACTTGGCGCGCCTTATTGGCGCTCTGATATCAGCGCCAGTATCACTGGGATGAGCCGCGGCACTACTAAGGCGCATATTGCTCGTGCAGCGCTAGAAGCGGTCGCTTATCAAACCTATGATGTGCTGATTGCAATGCAAAAAGACAGCCCCCATCCGCTTACAGAGCTCAGGGTAGATGGCGGCGCGGCCAATAATGATTTGCTGATGCAGTTTCAGGCAGATCTACTGGATGTGCCAGTGCTGCGTCCTAGGGATACAGAAATCACCGCAAAAGGTGCAGCAATGCTCGCGGGTCTAAAAACAGGGCTGTATGATGACACCACGATGCAAGCGTCTTGGCAAGTAGAGCGTATATTTGAGCCGAGCATGTCGGCAGATATGCGTGAGCAGCATCTGAGTAAATGGCAGCAAGCCATCAAACGATCCTTAATGCCGCTATAAAACAACGCGATAAATAACGATATAGACAATTAAGGAGACGATAAAGTTAATAAAAGACTATTACTGAAACCCTGAAACGGCCGTACACGACCGTGAGAAAGATACAGGCTGTAACGTAAGGCAATCTGAAGTGGGACAGAGTTTACATAACGCGTCTATCGAAGCTTATCCATAAATTCCTATACTTTAATGGTATTCACAAGTCCGCAAGCTTGGCGGTCTGAGTAGTTAAAATATAACAAATAATGAATGTAAGGATAATATTATGAGTAACCATGACGGTATCGATCGCAGTGAAGTAAAACACATGTCAAAAGAGTCTAAAAAAGACCTAAACGCAGACATCATCACCGGTGAGCCAGGATCGCATCCTATTGGCACAGGTATTGGCGGCGTTGGCGGTGCAGCAGCGGGCGCGGCTATTGGTACAATGGCAGGGCCGCTAGGGACACTAATTGGCGGCGCGATTGGCGCAGTCGTCGGTGGCGGCGCCGGTCATGCAGCTGCAGAAGCGATTGATCCGACGCGTGAAGAAGCATACTGGCGCGCTGAGTATGCCAATGCAGACTACTATCGCGATGGCCTAGATTTTGATCGTGATTTACACCCAGCATATGCAGTAGGCTACGCCAATCGTGCGCGCTATCCAGCTGATGCGCGTTTTGAAGACCACGAAGCTGACTTAGAGCGCTCATGGCACGAAGTAAAAGGCGAGTCTCGCCTAGAGTGGAATGATGCTCGCCGAGCTTCACGCGATGCATGGAACCGTGTTTCTTAATTGGCTTCTTTATAAGGCACTAAAAATCTTATAAAAACTCATTAGAAATATGAATAAAAAAGCGTAAAAACTAAGCAGTATTATAAGAGCTTACTATGACGTTACAGCAGAGATTTTAATTGTACATTAGTTTCTTTCAATCGCTTTTATTTATATTATTTATGTTATTTTGAGGCTTCCGAAGGCATCTTTGGAAGCTTTTTTTATGAAAAAAGTTTATTATTTATGGGTGTTAATGAATATATCAGACATTATAAAAATAATAGGGAATATATGAATAATAAGGCTGATAATCATCAATTTTATATCGCGACCGCAAACTTATTGAACTTTGCAAATCCCAACCGCATTTATTATGACAATGCCCCTGCTTATAATGATACTGAATACAATCATAAGCTACGCGGTATCAGCGAATTGTTGGCGAAGGCTCATGCCGATATCATCGCTGTACAAGAAGTTTGGGATAGTGCCGCTTTAGTAGCGCTGGCGGCGTCTTTAGGTTTTGAGGCAAAGCACGTCATCGCACCGCTGGCAAGTAATGATGCGGCCAGCCCTTATACCCAAGGGCAGGGTGCCCAAAAGACACCAGCGGTAGGCATGATCAGTCGTTTTGAGCCGTTAGAGGTCAGTTTGTTACAGGAGGTGGCATCGAAGGCAGTGCTTGATGTCCCTGATGTAGGCCTCTATCAGCGCTTTAATCGGCCGCCGCTGATGGTGCGAGTTGATGCTTATGGTCAGCCAATCACCATCGTCACCGCGCATCTAAAAAGCAAACGTGCTTTTTTCTTGCGTGATGAGGCCGGTAACTTGCTAGAAGATATGGATGACCCTAATATCAGGGTCCGTGCCAAGCTGCGAAGTCTTTGTATGCGTGCGGCCGAGGCGGCTTCGATTCGTATGTCTATCATTGAGCGTTTGCAGAATACCCGTGAGCCGCTGATTTTGTTGGGTGACATGAATGATGTGACGAATAGCGTCACCACGCAGCTGATGACGGAGACGGGCGAGGTCAATTATGATAAAAGCATGCGCGATGTTGCACTATTTGATGCTGCCCGTATTCAAGCGCGTTATGGCTGGATGAAAGATGTGGCTTATACTCATATTTACCAAGGTATGCCAGAGGTCATCGATCAATTATTTGTGTCAGAAGAGTTCTTACCTGATAGCAAGTTTTCGCTCGGTCAGGTAGAGCGGGTGGACTATTTTAATGATCATTTGAAATGGGATTATGCAGATAGGGTCATCGATCATGGTATTATA
The DNA here is from genome assembly GCF_900291405.1 of Psychrobacter sp. Marseille-P5312. Classification (NCBI taxonomy): domain Bacteria; kingdom Pseudomonadati; phylum Pseudomonadota; class Gammaproteobacteria; order Moraxellales; family Moraxellaceae; genus Psychrobacter; species Psychrobacter sp. Marseille-P5312. Next base: position 3,016,162 of record NZ_OLML01000001.1, on the reverse strand, counting down.
AGAGCGAAAATCAAACTAAATAATTAGCAGTATCATACAGTTATATCGACATTGTTATGTTGTTGACTCATATATTATTTTTAACCCACTAAACTGCCTTGCTTGATAGTATACAAGCGTTTATGATGCCTCCTTATTGAAAGGGGTGGCGATGATAGCAATGAATTATTGTTAGTCAATCATCGTTGTTTTTTATTTAAGACCAAACTTTCAATAAAGACCGTATTTATAAAATAGGGCGTAACATTAAGAGACTTACAATGAGCGAAAATAAAGACGAAAAGATTGAAGACGTATTGGTAGATTCGGAGCTGGCAAAAAAGCTGGTGCCAAATAAGTTTAAGTTTACCAGTCAGCAGGGTCGTGCACGCCGTCAAAAGCTATTGGCTGGTGCCAAAAAGCTAAGCGAAACCCATGCTATTAACGATATTACCCTTGCAGCGGTGTGCGAAGAGGCAGGTATTCCGCGCGCATCTGCTTATCATTTCTTCCCTAATATCGAAGCGATATTTTTAGCGTTGCGTTTTTTGAACGCCATCGAGATATTAGAGATGGTAGAGACGGTCGATATCGGCAATTACGACAGATGGCAGGGGTATTTGACCGCGTTGATCGATAAGTGTGTGACAATTTTTCATAATGATGAAACCAAAGCCAAGCTGATCTATGATACCAATACTCCAGACTTTGAAGGAGACAGTTTCGGTGAAGATATCGATCATCAAATCGTAGACTTGGTGTATAAGCGCTTATCAGAACGCTATGAGATGCCGAACTTTGATGATATTCAAGACACGTTATTGATTGCTTATAGCATCGTCAATGCGATCTTTACTTTGTCTTATCGTCGCCACCAGACCATTACGGATGACTATATTCAAGAAGCAAATACGGCATTTATCGCTTATTTGCGCTGTTATTTGCCAGAAAAGCTACCGCGTAAAAACCGTTAGTTGACAGTATGCTACTGGTTGAATAGCAACGAAAAAGCCGACATGCTCACTGCATAGTCGGCTTTTTTATGCCTGTACTTATGCTTAGTGTTTAGTGTTTAGTGTTTAGTGCTTGGTGCTTGATGATTAGTTAGCAGGGTAGGTGGCTTAGATAGGAGAGAGCGCTTGCCCATGACATGTGTCTTCGCCTGAGTCAAGAGGGGCGTACGCCTCATAATAGCGAACGATACGCGCTTGCAGGGCAACATTGGTCTGTGAGTCGTGAGCATTGACGTAGGCTTGGCGTGCTTGCTCAAGCCAGCGATCGGCCATACGAAAATGAATCCCTGACTCTCGCCAGCCGCGCGCGCATTGATTGGTGGCCGCCCAAATCAGAGCCACTTCGCTAAACGCCATCTCACGTGGGGCAACAGCGATGCCGTCACTGTCTTTGAGGGCACTTATCGTTGCCCATAGGTCTGGTCGCATCAAGGCAGACATCGCAGGGATGTCTTGATGCAGGCTGATATCTTTTTCTGTGCCATTCTTTAATGAGTGCAGTATGGACTCTGCCGTTTGGGCAGCGTAGGCACCAGCGGTAGAGCGGCTATTGATACTGTCCTGATGAATGGCGTAGTTCAGCCATGCTTGCGCTTTGTAGGCCCAGTAGCGCTGGTGTGCTGTCTTATCCGCTTGCTGATAGGGTTTTACCTGTGTGAGCATACAGCTCAATGCGCGCTGCTGAGTACTTTGGTATTGATAAGAAGGGATATGATTTTCTAAATTGCTATGACAGTAGTCATTACTTATCAGTGTGTTGGTTTTGACACGGTCGCTTGCTGCCAATGCTGATGAAGCAGACGTGAGTAGCAATACTGCGGACAGTGCCGTATAAAAAGAGCGTTTATAGGTAGCTACTGTGCTGGCAGACTTCGACATATTACAACCCTTGTATTCAGGCAATCGGTTTTATTTTTTAAGTATTTGTCAATATCAGGACATACCCTAATCACTATATCAAACGTTTATCAGTATATATAAGCCAACTGAAAAATATCAGTACAGTAATGAAAAAATTGCCGCAGCTCAGAGCGACGACAATTTTGTCAGATTATAGCGTCGCGTTGCTCAGCAAACGCTTATTTTTGCGTGGGTCTTCGCGTTTGAATAAATTCTCATCAAACTTAAAGCGTAATCTGAAGTATGCGCCTTCTTGTGTACTGTCGTCATAAGCGATATCTTCATCCTCAAAACCCATAAAGTTATAACCAAGTGATAACCAGAGGTTAGTCATCGGGCTGTAGCCAACTTCAGCGCCAAGCATGTAGGACATGTCATCGGCTTGCTCATTCCAGTAAGTGCCGGCCTGTAGACCTATATCCCAGCGCTCGCTGATGTCATATAAACCGCGTGCATAGGCAGCATGCGCGGTGTTTTCGCTGACGATATCATCAGCGTCGTATTGGGTATATTTGCCCGCATAGCGACCAGAGAGAGTAAGGGCACGCGTTGGATGGTAGTTGCCGCTCCACGACCATATCGTTGTATCTTTTTGATATTGGTCAGTGCCAGTAGCATTGTCGTCTAAACGGTACTCAAGTTTTGCTAGCATGTCTAGCTGATTGCTATCATAGTCGCGGTATGCAGCGCCTAACTGAAAACGGTTGATGGTGCGATGGCCATCATCATAGTCGACCTGTGAGTAGATGTCCTTGGCAAGTAGGGTAATATCATCGGTATAACGATAGGCGATGCCTGCACTTCCTAATAAGGTGTCGCTGGTTTCGCCCCAACGTTTCTCAAAGCGTCCTGAGGCTTTGTAGTTTTCTTTGGCTAAGTATTCGACGCCAATGCCCGCTGCGGTCGCCGTATTGTCTGTCTCGCCTTCTAGTGATTCGACGCGCTCAAACAAGGTGCTTAGGGTCAGACCTTCTTGCACGTACCATTTGTTTTTGAGACCGATAGCGGCTTCTGCTTCGCGCGCACTGATCGCATCACGCATACGATATTCGCTATAGACCTTGCCATCCTTCATGTAGGTAGCATCAAAGCCAGCAACAGTACGTTGGCGCTCGTCTGTATCATCAAGGCCATAACTGCCAGATAAGCTATTGATTAAGTCGTGACGCGCATACAAGCGACCGAGGTTACCCAGCGCTGTCTCACCGCCGATGGACGTGGCATTACGAGAGCTGTTTTCGATATCTTGCTCATACTCTGCAAATACCAAGCTATTATTTAGCTTGGGCAGGCGAGAGGTAATACGAGCACGAGCGGTGGTGCCTTCGATGTCTTTATCCGCATTGCTAACACCATTCAGTGCTGACTGGTTGATAATGTCATCGTTAAATAACGTATCGTCAGTGACGTCTACGACATCTGTGGCAGCTTGAGTGTTGCGTGAAGCGGCAGTAGCATCTTGCTTGTAGTAGCGCAGACCAACTTCGCCCACGATGTTTTTGCTCAGGCGCTGCTCGACACTGGCCTGTACGCCTTCACGGCTGGCATCAGTGGCGTGGTCTTCTGTGCGTACACCTTCTAGTTTTAAGGCGGTGTTTTTATCATTAAAGGTATGAGTGACTTCTACGCCAGACTCGGTACGGCCAGCCGTTAGCGGAGACGCACCAGTGACAAACCCTGTATCGGCATCATGATAATAGGCTTTGGCACGGGTACTTTTCTTGTCGTCATAATCAAGCTCCACTCTGAAAGCGTCGCCTTCGACGTCATTGCCAGTAAGCTCAGTGTTATTGATCTGATTGCTGGGGTCGTAATTGGGATTTTCTGCTTTGTTTTTGGCATATTCAGCGACCAGTTTTAGCTTATTGTTAAGTTTAATAACACTGTTAACACTGGCAAGCTCTTCTTTATTAAGTGGATCATCACTATTGACATAGCTACCACCAATAGCGACTTTTTTGGTCAGTTGTTGCTTAGCGGCCACACCACCAACCCAGTATTTTTCGCCACCTTCATCGACCTCTACCGTCACCCGTAGGTAGATCGGGTTACCATCGATATCGAGACTGGCAATTGGCGATTTTAGATATAAACTGCGGCTAATCGGGTCGATTTCATAATCGGCAAAGCGGGTCAGTGTTTTGCGGCTGATAATAAGCCCTGAGTTGTTTGCATCACGAATGATGACTTCGACCGTCTCTGAGTTTTCAAGTACCGCATCGAAGTCTTCGCCAAGTGGGTAGGGGCCTGAAATACCAAGACCACGCGTTTCATTGACGCGTTGTGACGTGCTGGTTTCAGCAGCAAAGGCGGTAATACGGGTATTATCGTCCTCAAATTGCGCTTTTAGACCAGTCAAGGTGCGATTGTACTGACCAAGCTCAATCCCTTCATCGTTGTCGATTTGGGTTTTTAGATCACCGTACATCGCAAACGAGCGGCCTTTATCGACACGTACATAAAGCTTGCTGGTCGATTGGGCATCAAAGCCTTTGGCCGATGAGTCGCCATACACAGGATAATACTCGCCCGGCTCGATATCACGGAACAGGCGCTCGCCTTTTTTGTCACTGTCATAGGCCAGTGTCAGCAGATAATCGCCGCGTACTTTGCCTTTTAGGAACATCGCCGCACGACCAGTGGCTGAATAATCATCATTGCCTGAGATTTCATGCAGCTCTTGCTCGAACGCGCCTTGTGCGTCTGTGATATTGCTGCCATCAAAGTCTTTGAGAGAGATAGTACCTTCGACGATACCCACAGCAATGAGTGGACGCAGCTTAGCCGTGAACTGTAGTGGGATAATTTGTTTACTACTACCAGTATCAATTACCAACTCACCTTTGCCTGGTGCGCTTGGCGCGATGACTGGTATTAATAGCTCACCACCTGATACAGTAACTTGGGTACCGGCTTGATCTTGGCTGCTGTCTTTCAGATTGATACGACCGATATTAGTATCAAGTGTAAGAGAAGTAGTACCGATATAGGGGCGATTGTCGCGATCTTTTAGACTAATAACAACCTGATATTCGCTGATACCATCTGCTGGGACTAATTGTGCTTGCGTACGATAATCAATCGCTTGCAGACTATCAGGTGTTAATACGGTGATGGTCTGCTCGGAAATAGTTTTGCCATTGATGTCAGTTGCCACACCACGTAACGTATTGCTTCCGCGTTTTAGGTCAACCGCATAATAGTCAAAAGCCATTACATTTTGCTTTTCTTGCTCAGCAGTTTTACCGACTTGCTGCTCTGATATCGCTTTGCCATTGGCGTATAGAGTAAATATTGAACCAAGTGGTGCTTGTACCTGTACCATCTGCTTGTAAGTACTGAGCTGTTGACCTTCGCTCAGGTTGATAAACGAGACATCGTTATTGGCAACTTCTTTTAAATATTCTTCGAGCTCTTTTTCTACTGGAGGTGCAACCGTTGTCACGGCCATGTCTACACGATTGGTCGCATCCCCAATCATATCGTTGACAATAGCAGAATCACAGTTGTTACCAAGGTCTAGGTCGCCATTGATATTGCAGCCGCTAGCATCGACATTATTAGTCGTGTCGGCATCGTAGTTTGGCTCTAATGTTAGCGCTGTTTTTACCGCTTGCTCTAGCGTATCATTCTTAGCACTCACTGATTTGCTACGAGCGATTAGCTCGGCGTTCAGATGCTCAGTACTATCGCCCATGCCGCCCACAATCGCAAAATCTGCACGATGTAGCTCGCCATATTTCAAATCGACAAAACGGCTGCCAGCATCACCCGCATTACGGTTGCTTTGGGTGACCAGCTCTGTTTCTCTAGGGATCGTAGTGCTATCTACTTTTAGTACGTGTGTTTTGGCACTGACCCCATAAAAGTTGTATTTACCTTCAGGATCAGTAACGATGAAGTTGCCGTTCTCCATATATATACGGACGCCAGCAACCCCAAGCTCGCCGTCTTCTTTTTGCTGAATACCATCACGGTTGATATCGTGATAGACTTTACCAACGATGATACCGTCAGTATTCATGACGTCGCGTTCTACGTCGATTTTCCACTGTGCTTCTCTTGATACTAAGCTTTGGCCTTGCTCATTGTTAGCAACTGCGATTGCGCGGTTGATACCATCACCACCTAGTGATGAAGCACCAACAAGCACACGATAAGTAATTTTTTTACTTTCGCCATTTGCCATGTTTCCCAAGTTCAATACCTGATATTTACCATCAGCTTTAAACTCGGTGGTCTGTGCTTGATTGATATCAATATCAGTCGTTGGACTAACACGTACACTATTCTCAACGTAGTCAAAACCACGTGGTAAGGCATCTTTTAGTTGTACATCGTAAGCAGTAGACTTACCGCTATTTTTGATTTCGATGGTATAGCTGACATAATCGCCGAGTTCAGCACTTTTTACGTCACTTTCCTTTGTAACAACTAAAGCTGGGTTGTCATCGACGATATTAATTTGTGAGCTCAGATCACTGATACGCACGGTGAAGTCAGACGCATTTGGCAATTCATCAGCATCAATGCCAACCGAAGGGGCGATACAAGCATCTAAACTGACAGTCAATGTGTCGCTGTTCAACGTTTGGATAAGCTTATCGTCAATAGCGTTAGCGTTATTTTGAGTGGCTGCTGATAGCTGATATTTACCTGTGTTATTACCGGTTTCTATAGCTTTAAGTGAGTAGCTATCACCACTACCAATGGGCGGGTTAGCTGATTTGATGGTTACCCATACTTGATCAGGCTTGTCAGTTTGTACATTACATTGCGCATAGCTGGCACTGACATAAACGTCATCATTAATTTGTGAAATCGTTTTGCTTTCATCAAATTTAGGAGTGGTGAATTTGATACCAGATTCGATAATGACTAAACTATCGGTCGCACTCACGCTGGTCACTGACGGGTCTTCTAAGACAACTGCACCAATCTTAATGTCAGCAGTATCTCCATCCTTACCATTAGCATCTGATAGAGCTTGTACAATAAACTGAATGTTTTCACTCTGACCAAGCTTGATTTGGGCACTCATGTTATCAAGAATCAGTTGTGTATCACCACTATCGACAATGCCGTTTTTATTCAAGTCTTGATAAACTTTAAGGTTAGACAAAGAAGGTGCTACATCAAGCGTCAGCTCAATAGTCTGATCACTATAGCTAGTATTACTAAGAACATTAACCCAATTCACCAGTGTGTTGGGTGCGACAGTACGCAAGGGTTGCTGAGTTAAGTTAATACCGTATTCAGGTAAGGCAGAGGCTTTGACTTGAACTTGGTTTGAAATGCTATTCTGTTTGATAGAATTGACGTCATAAGAAGCATTAGCGATGTTGTTGATAGTTTGTACGAGAGTGGTGGGTGCAGCAAACGCCATATTTGATTGCATAAGCAACATTGCAGCTGTCAGCGCAGAGATCTTCGCTGTATGCAACGTAATACGATTAGACGGTGTCATTAAAGATTTAGTCATATGTCGCTTATCCAATAAAATATAAAAGGGTCGGGTAGTAATTCTCCAGCTTGGCTCATCAAAATCAATTAGGTCAAGCTGGAGCGTTAGTCTATAAGCGTCTTGTGAAGCTTATAGACTTTGAAATGTTAAATATCAATTAACGAGCGTTTTTGATCTTGATTCTAAAGGTCAAGGTGCCAACGCCCTGAGGAACTAGGGTATAGTTAGTACCAAGAACTTCAGTACTGGTAGTACTAGCTATGCCTGCAATAGAGTTAGTAGTAGCAGAAGTAGCAGGTGAACCAGCTACTAAATCCGCACCAGTTGAGAAGTTAGATAACAAATCCGAGATGGTTAGATCGGTAAGACTGAAACCTAATGCCGCTGAAGACGTATTAGTCGCCTGAATACGATAGATAACACACTGATCAGGTTTTGCATTGATCGCATCCTGAACAAAGGTACTTGCAGCAACCGTACCTGAACAAGTCTCATCTAATGCTTGAGTCTTCACTAAATCTAAGCCTCTAACATTAGTCGTATCAGTCACTGTAGTAGCAGCAGGTGGGTTAGTACCAGCTGGGGTCAAAGTGACGATAGTCTCTTCTTTGCTACCAACAGCTGCCGCATCAGCAACAGTTGCAGGAGTAGTGACATTGCCTGAAGACACTTTATAGTTAATCGCTAGTACGCCACCAGGTGCAATGCCACCAGGTAATGTAGTTGTGTTGAGCGTGTAGGTATTACCATTAGCAACAGTAGGTTGAATAGTTGTGATAACAGCTGCTCCACCACCAGGTGGTGTATAAGTCACACTGACAGGACCAATAACAGGTCTGACAGCTGGATTCAAGCCACCATCAGCAATAGTGAAGGTCAATGGATTAGCATCAGTACCTTCAGCATCTTGACCATTGTTAGTAATAGTAGTCGTCTGTGTGGCTTGACCAGTAGTACCTGAGGCAGGGGCAATCTCTCTGGTGGTTGGCTCATCCAATACAACTGCTCGTCTAGTGAAGTTAGTCACACCAGCAGTATCTACACCAGCGCCGTTACCTTCACCCGCATCATCAGGTATTCTAGTAACATCTATCTTGCTATCTGTACTATCCAAAATATCATAGTCAGTACCAAGTACAGGATTAGCAGGTAGCGGGCTAACCGGACCGACAAACTTATCGTAGACTTCTGCGTTGTTAGTTACTGAACTATTAGCAGATTTAAACTGATCTTTATCGACGTTAACCGTGAAAGTAATCGTGCGACTTGCGCCAACAGCTAAGTTCGCTACGGCAACATCAATAGCTTGTCGAGTACCAACAGTAGAAATCGTAGCGGTACCAGCACCACCAGTTACGGTCACGTCTGATGCTGTGCCATTAGGTAAACTCAAACCTACAGGAAGGACATCTCTGATAACAATATCAGTCGCAGCAGCACTATAGTCAGTAGTCGCGTTAGTGACTACGATACTATAAGCAATCTGTGGGTTGGCGACTGTCAAATCGACAGTACTGGTCGCTGTTTTTACAATTTTGAAGGTAGGCAATCTCACGATAGTTTGGTTTTCGTTCACCAATGTCGCATCAGGTGCATTATTAGCCGTAAAGAAAGTACTGGTCGCTGTTAATGTGCCTACACCTTTGTCATTACCGTTACGATTGTCTGGCGTAGCTGCTTCGTAGCTTAAGTTAGCTCTAGTACCTGGCTGTAGTCTAATAGTACCGCCATTAGTTAGGGTACCTGTCTGCGCTTGACCATTTAAAGCGTTTATCTGAGCAGTAGTTAAAGGAGTGCCATCTGCTTGTACAATAGTAAACGTAACAGGCGCAGTACCTAAAGGGTAGTTGGGATCAGCCGTTACTAGTGATGAGTTATTACCTGTGGTGTTAATGGTATAAGTATCCGTCACGTTACCCGTGTTGGTTAAATTATGAGTAAAGGTAGTTGTACCACCTGGCGTAGCAGTCTGATTGATAGCGATATCGTCACCAATACTACCATCATCAACAGTCGATGTGAGTGCAAAGTTAGCCGTTTCGCTAACGTTAACGGTTACTGTGTTAGAGGTTACAGATGGCTGACTGACGCCAGCAACACTGTAGCTTGCAGTTGCTACGTTATTAATTGGCGCAGCGCCTGCTGTTACAGCGGCATCTGGGGTCGCTGCATTAGCGCCAGTAGACACACCCATTACTGCGGCGACGCCGACAGCTAGCAGGCTATAGTTAAAAGTGTTTGATTTCATATAATGCTCCAGAGTTAAGATTAAAAATTGAAACGTTAAAAGCGTGAAGGTTTAATGTCTATTGAATTAATTAACGGTGGTATTGAGAGCAACAGCTGCTGACTTTTTAGCTGGCAATAACTTAATATTCCAACGCAGAGTGCGGTATTCAGAATATGGAATCTTGACCATCTTGCCATCGACTTTACGCATGAGTGGCATATCAGCATAGTTCTTACCATCAGTGCTGGCTTGTGCGCTGGCAGGATTTGCCTCACCAGTAAATGTCATGTTGGCAGGGATAGGCAGTGTCACCATCAGATCATTAATGTCTTTGTTGATGGTATTGGTATAAGTTGCTTTGTATTGAATGACAGTACCAGCTGGTGCGGTGCGTACTGGCGTATAGACTGTTTTACCTTCCGCATTCTTTATGACTTGATTGGCTGTTAGTTCCATTTTTAGAGCATCATCAGCATGTGCTACATTTAGTAAAGAGCTAGAAGCTATAGTAGCTAATAGAATATTGCGTAGAATCTTGAAACGTTTCATATAAAATCCTTTCTTAGAACATGACTATCAGTAAAAAGTGAACGTCGTATATCATGATGGAGGAGCTAGTAATCTAATATCATTCATCGTTTTAAAAGGCATCTATCTCCCTCTCTTCTATTTTCACGTAATTAATACAATTAGTCATCACAAAAATGACAACTGGCATTTTGGAGGATACAAACGGTAAAAGCCCTGTCTGGTTAGACAGGGCTTGATTGAGTACTCAGTAATTCGATACACAGGTGTTTAATTACTAATGGTAGTACCATATTTAGTATTAAAACGAATGGCCTGACGGCTAGTGGCTGTAGTAGCACCTAAGGAAAAAGTATTGGTGATCACTGTACCGTTGTTACCAATAGATACCGAGTTTGTTGCAAATGATGGAGTGCCACTACTTTCACCAATAGGTATTGGATTGACTAAGGTAGAGGTAATTAGCGAATTATTAGAGTCGTTTTTACTCTGTAGCCTATCCTTAATAACAATATCGGCTAAGGAAACATTACCTCGATTGATAGCTTCAATTCTATAGGCGATACATTGTCCAGGAATAATGTCAGATATTGGTTTTGTACTATACGCACTACTAGCACTACCTTCATAATTAACACCAATTGTGGCAAGGTTATTTAGACTACAGTCATGCACATACTGACTTTTGATTAATACCAACGCAGCATTTGCTTGGATAACATCACCGAAATCATTACTAGGATAGTTGTACTGACTACTAATAATGTTTATTTGTCGCACATCGCTTGTCGTGTCTACAGAATATGTATAGTTGCTAGGTTCATTCTGAGTAACGCAGAGTCTTGTATAGCTACCTACTTGTGCTGGCGTCAAGCTAAAACTATAGGTTCCATCATTACCAATGTTTACCGTCTGAGGTGAGAACGTACCACTATCACCTGTACATTTATTTAGAGTAATGGTATGACCAGTAGTAAAGGGAATACCAGATTCGGTTGGTGAATCGTACTTACCGTTGAAGTAAAAGACATTATTTAGATATTTATCTGATACATCGTCTTTATTTGGGCTTGCAACGTTACCGTTATCGTTAAATACAGTGCCTGAGAATACATAGTTAGATCTATCATTTGTGATTGTACATGTCCAACTATCTCCGTACGTAAGCTTTAGATTCTTTGGGTCTAAAGTCGTAACGGTTGTACCATCCGATCTTCTACATGCATATAACGCAGTATAGTCTGCTAAATTTGTCGTTCCTGAGACCGCCTCTGTCAATGTATAAGTCTTGGTAGGATTAACCTTGAAAGTTCCTGTAGTACCTGTGCCCGTAGTAACTGTATTACCTGAACCCGTTGTAGTAACTGAGTTAATACCACTGGTAACGACGGAGTTATCTGCATTGTCTTTAATTTGAACAGTGAATTGATCCGTATTTTTTTTACGAGAAGTCGAAAGCGCTTTCGAGTATGTTAAGCGTGGCTGTGGTTGGTAGCAATATCCATCAAATACGATATTAATCAGCTGATCACCAGGGTTGTTGTAAAAAGGTCTATTGTTACTATCATAATATTCTAAGTCAGGGTTATTGCCATAAGTCACATTCACCCTGACTACTGGCTGATCAAAAGCTACAGAGACCTTGCACCTTTCATCTACTGAATCTGTATCACATATAACACTAGAAGTACTAGTTTTTTGACGATAAGGCGCAGTAGTTGTCATTCCAGCACCACTATACTTTCGAGTTGGAGTTACACTTGTGCCTGAACTAGTAATACCTGTTATCGTAACTTGGTCAGAAAATTCAAAAAATCTAGTATTGTAAGCTACTCCCAAATAGTTTGTATCTATGTCGTATATACTTAAGCTTACATTAGTAAGGGCTTGCGGTTGATCATCAAACTTATTTTTAAAAGTATACGAAACCGTACGAGTGGATTCCTTGGTAACGAAGTCCTGAAAAAATTCAAACGATTGAAGGTTGCCCGCTAGCGTTTTAGGTCTATAAAAATTTGAGCCACCTGCATCTAAACTGCCAGTAGTAGTCAAACTGTTAGAAGCAACAGTGTAACTTTCACTTTTAAGACCATTTAAAAGTTGGTTTACACCAAGAATAGGTGGTGATGCTGTCGATCCTAAGTTGCTGTAATCAGTGCTTGAAAACTCATCAGAAATGTAACCAGCAGGACATGTTGTTATTGCCGCAAAAGCTAAATAATTAGGTAGCAGTATTAATAAAGATGGTACAGCTATCCAACGCGTTACTCTTGACTTAAAAGCTGACAGTTCAATAGACGAATTCATAATAGCTCCGAGAGTAAGAATGGAATTTGGATATAGCTTTATGATAAGCATAATGTCTAAGTGACAATTAATATACAAAAATGAGATGAAAGTCTATTTATAGGGTATGAATAGCATAAAAGTTTACTCAAATAATATCTATTTAGTAACTCAAACTGTTACTACAGAGACGGTATTAATTTTTTATACATTCAGCAAGGTTGAATAGATACAGTTTAGCAAGTGATCAATAGTCATTTTTAAAAAAACTAATCATTATTTATTTAAAAAATACTTGTTATTTATCCATTTCTCTACAGCCATAAACAATTGCCTCGCAAACGCTTATAATAGAGTGTCAAAATCATCCATGACTGAATATACAGGGACAACAGTATGATCTGTTTTGTAGCTTCGTCCATTTGACGCATATGTCAATTCTCAGTGGCACTATTTTGTATAATCTAGCTGTATCTCACCGTATGAAACAAGGGAATGCTTGGACATATCAAGGAAGTCATAAGTAAACCGATATCTCACTTCACACCAGTATTTAACACAGCCTTACCGTCTAGATAGGTAGGTATGACTGATATAAAAGGATCGACAACAATGAATTATTACAAGGATGCTGACAGCACCGAAACCCAAGAATGGCTTGAAGCCTTTGAGTCTGTGATCAAACATGCAGACAAAGATCGCGCGCAGTTTTTACTAAAAGCCTTATACAATATGGCGGTGCAAGAAGGCCTGCCATTCAACCGCCTTGATACTGCTTATATCAATACCATCGCAGTCGAGGACGAGCCGATGTATCCTGGCGACTTGACCATTGAGCGTAAGATCCGTGCGCTGATTCGCTACAACGCGCTGGCAATGGTGATGCGTGCCAACAAAAACGATGATGATCTAGGTGGCCATTTGGCGACATTTGCCTCTAGTGCCACGCTGTATGAGACAGGCTTTAACCATTTTTTTCGAGCCGCAAGTGATCATTTCGGTGGTGACATGGTTTATTATCAAGGTCACTCCGCGCCAGGTATCTATGCCCGTTCTTATTTAGAAGGCCGCTTGAGTGAAGACCAGTTGGATAATTTTCGCCGTGAGGTCGGTGGTAAAGGCTTATCAAGTTATCCGCATCCCTATCTGATGCCGGACTATTGGCAGTTCCCAACGGTCTCTATGGGACTTGGCCCGATCATGTCGATTTATCACGCGCACGTCCATCGCTATATGGAAAACCGTGGCTTGCTCGAAAAAGAAGGCCGTAAAATCTGGACTTTCTTAGGTGATGGCGAGACAGACGAGCCGGAGAGCTTGGGTGCCATCTCACTTGCTGGCCGCGAAAAGCTAGATAACCTAATTTGGGTCATCAACTGTAACTTGCAACGCCTCGATGGCCCTGTGCGTGGTAATGGCAAGATTATTCAAGAGCTAGAGTCGGTATTTCGCGGTGCAGGCTGGCGCGTGATTAAAGTCATCTGGGGTGGTAACTGGGATACACTGCTTGATAAAGACGTGACAGGTGTGCTCAAGCACCGTATGGAAGAAGTGGTCGATGGTGAGTACCAGCTATATGAGGCACGTACTCCTGAATTTACCCGTAAAGAGTTTTTTGGTAAATACCCAGAGCTTGAAGAGATGGCCAATGAGCTGTCTGACCATGACATCGCGCGTCTAAACCGTGGTGGTCATGACCCAATGAAGGTCTATGCTGCCTTTAGTGAAGCCATGAAGACCAAAGGTCAACCAACAGTTGTCTTGGTCAAAACAGTCAAAGGTTATGGGCTCTCGACGCAAGCGCAAGCGGTGAATAAATCGCACCAAATCAAAAAGCTAGATCATGAATCATTGAAGTATTTCCGCGATCGTTTTGATTTGCCATTCAATGATGAAGAGCTTGAGACGCTGCCGTTTTATCGTCCAAAAGAAGACTCGCTTGAGATGAAGTACCTAAAAGGTCGCCGTGAAGCGTTGGGCGGTCATTTGCCAAACCGTCGTAGTGGTCATATTCCTCTAAATATTCCTGATTTATCGATTTTTGATCGTATCTTAAAGGGTAGTCAAGGTAAAGAGCAATCAACGACGATGGTGTTTGTGCGTCTGCTATCAGCGATGCTAAAAAACAAAGACATTCAAGATCGCGTCGTGCCGATCGTTCCTGATGAGGCGCGTACCTTTGGCCTGGAAGGCATGTTCCGTCAGTTAGGTATTTACTCGGCGTCAGGACAAAAATACACGCCTGAAGATAGTGAAGCGCTGATGGGCTATAAAGAAGCCATCGACGGTCACATGTTGGAAGAAGGCATCAACGAAGCAGGGGCGATGAGTACCTGGATTGCGCTGGCGACCAGTTATTCGGTCAACGCTTTGCCAATGATACCGCTGTATATTTACTATTCTATGTTTGGCTTTCAGCGTGTGGGCGACTTGGCATGGGCGGCAGGCGACTGTCAGGCACAAGGTTTCTTACTTGGTGCGACAGCAGGCCGTACGACGCTCAATGGCGAGGGCTTGCAGCATCAAGATGGCCATTCGCAGATTTTGTTTAACACCGTGCCGAACTGCGTGAGCTATGACCCTTGCTATGGTTATGAGCTGGCGGTCATCATGCATGATGGCCTACGCCGGATGTATGGTGAGGGTGAGCGCGTGTATTATTACTTGACCCTCATGAACGAAAACTACGAGCAGCCAGCCATGCCAGAGGGTGCGGAAGAAGGCATCAAGCGCGGGATGTATTTGCTAGAAGACAATGGCTCAAGCCAAGTACAGCTGCTTGGTTCTGGGGTTATCTTACGCGAAGTACAAAAAGCGGCGAAGATTTTAAAAGAAGAGTTTAATATCACTGCCAACGTTTGGAGCGTCACCAGCTTTAATGAGCTAACGCGTGACGGTATGGCATGTGATGACTACAATCGCTTGCACCCAATGGATGAAGAAAAAGTGCCATGGGTCACAGAGCAATTGGCACCGCATAAAGGGGTGGTGGTCGCGGCAACAGACTATATGCGTAACTACTCAGAGCAGATACGTGGCTGGTTACCTGATAGCCGTCCTTATACTACATTGGGTACTGATGGTTATGGCCGCTCAGATACCCGCGAAAAACTACGCAGCTTCTTCCATGTAGATGCCGCTCATATCGTGGTGGCGACGCTCAAGCGCTTGGCAGATGAAGGCGAAGTAGAAATGCGCTTGGTCAAAGATGCCATCTCAAGCTTTGAGATTGAGGCCGATCAGCCGCCAGCATGGCAGCAGCAGCCTTATTACGATCATTTCCCAGATGCACCAGCTCCTGACAACATCAACCCAAGCCCTGTGCCTGAGTTTGTCAGTGAAGAGGATGATGAAATCAGTAATGAAGGTCGCGCCGAAGATCAAGCTGACGCGACGCTGCTCAATAACGATGATGTCAAAGAATAATAACGATAAGACGAGGAGATAAACCATGGACATTAAAGCCCCCGATTTGGGTGTCGATAGTGCCGAAGTCAGCGAAATTATGGTCGAAGTTGGCGATGTCATCGAAAAAGACGACAATATCATTTTATTAGAGTCTGACAAGGCATCAGTGGAAGTACCAAGCTCTGCTGCTGGTAAAGTCACCAAAATCAGCGTTGCTGTTGGTGACCAAGTCAGTGAAGGCATGGTGCTCATTGAGCTTGAGAGCACTGCGGCCGATACACAAGCAAAAGCACCAGTCAGTGAAAAGAGCACTGATGACACCCGCAATCAAGCGGATGAAAAGGATGCTGGCGCACAGTCTGAGACCACAACTGAGTCTCAAGCTGGCGATGCTAGCTCGTCAGAGTCCAAACAGCCTGCGACGAGCGCGGGTACAGCCAGTACACATGCATTGCCAGATTTAGGTGTTGAAGAAGCGCAAGTGGCCGAGATTATGGTCAGTGTCGGTGATACCGTCAGTGCTGAGCAATCGATTTTGTTGATTGAGTCGGACAAAGCCTCGGTGGAAGTACCAGCCCCCATCGCTGGTAAGGTCGAAAAAATACTGGTCGAAGCAGGCGACATGGTCGCCAACGGTCAAGATTTTATTGTCATTATTGGTGAGGATGAGACCAATAGCACATCTGAGACACAGGGGTCTGAAACAGAGTCATCTGCAATAGAAGCCGCGTCAGCCAAGGCAGATAGCGAGGCTGGCAGCAGTAAGCAGCAAGCCAGTGCTAAAACACAGTCGACCGCTAAGCCAAAACAAAGCGCTCAAGCGACAGGCGCTAGTGCTGCCAGCAAAAGCGGTGGCAAGCTGACAGAAAGTCAAGTGAATGAAAAGCTTGTCGATGTGTATGCAGGTCCTGCCGTACGTAAGCTGGCACGCCAAATGGGTGTGGATATTACTCAAGTGAGTGGCTCAGCACTCAATGATCGTATCTTAAAAGAAGATGTGTTTGCTCATGTCAAAGAAAGCTTAAGCAAACAAAAAGCGGCGCCGACAAACAGCACTGGCGCTCAGGCAAGCCTGCCAAACTTACCCGATATGAGTAATACCGAGATTTGGGGAGAGACTGAGACTCAGGATCTAAGCCGCCTACAAAAGGTCTCTATACCGCAGCTTAACTACAATACCTTGCTGCCACAAGTCACACAGTTTGATTTGTCTGATATCACCGAGACTGAAAAACTGCGTGGTGAGCTCAAAGGCGGTATGAAAGCTGAAGGTATTGGCTTTACTATCCTAGCCTTTGTGGTAAAAGCGACGGCTCATGCCTTGACGCAGCACCCACGCTTTAACAGTCATTTGAGCGATGACAATACTCAGATTATCGTACGCAAAAGCGTCAACATGGGTATCGCTGTGGCGACGGATGATGGGCTTATCGTACCCGTTATCAAAAACGTTCAAGACAAAGGTCTTAAGCAGATCGCCATCGAAATAGGTGAGCTGGCAGCAAAGGCTCGCGATAAAAAGCTCGGTACCAAAGACTTACAAGGTGCAAGCTTTACGATTTCGAGCCAAGGGAACTTAGGCGGTACGGCATTTACGCCGCTGGTCAACTGGCCACAAGTCGGTATCTTAGGCGTCTCTGAAGCCAGTATGCAGCCGCGCTGGAATGAGAGTAAGCAGACTTTTGAGCCGCGTCTGATGTTACCGTTATCTTTATCGTATGATCACCGAGTGATTAATGGTGCTGATGCAGCAGTGTTTACCCGTTATATTGCTACCTTATTAGCCGATCCGCGCCGTATCTTGCTGTAGCTCTGACTGGCAGCACTTTTGAGTGCTGTTTGGCTAATAGCGGCTGATAGATTGCATCAATGGTTATGTATTATAAAAAGACTGTCAGCACGGATGGTCTTTTTTTACGGGCTTATGACATGACATTAAGTGCGCCAATATTATAGTGGATTGATTATAAAAAAATAACAATAAACAGATTGTAGCAAATCATACCAACAAAAAAGCCAGCACATCGGCTGGCTTCTTATCTAGTGTACTTTATTTGCTATGATAGATTTCTTAGAACTGTTTTACAAACGCCACGCCATATACCCATGGGCTGATATCGACTTCACCAATTTTATCACCGTTTAGGCTAGCGTCAGTTTTGATGTCCATGTAGCGCGCGTCAATACGGAAAGACTCAGTAGGTGCATATGGGATGTCAAGACCGATATGACCAGCAACGCCAACGCTATCGTCTAGCTCTAAATCATTACCGTTACCTAGGTAAACTCTTTCTTTAAAGAAAGTTGTATAGTTCACACCAACACCAACGAAAGGTTTCACATTCATAGGCATATTATAACCGTCGAAGTGATACTGTACAGATAGAGTAGGGGGTAGATGCTGAGTTTTGGCATCAACTTCGTTACCATTTGCATCAGTTAGCGTAATGTCATGATGGAATGGGATGGCTGCTAGTAGCTCAACACCAACGTTATCAGCGATGAAGTATTCGCCACTGATGGTTGGGCGCACATCGCCATCAACATCTACTGATAAGCCATTGTTTAAAGTACCGTTGTCGCTTTTAGGGTCAACATAGTGTGCACCAGCAGCCACTGTCCAAGTACCAGCAGGAACGGCAAAAGCAGAAGTCATAGTAAGTGCAGTAGCAGCGGCTAAAACTAGGGATTGTAGTTTCATCGTTTGATTCCTTAACGTAATAGAAGATTATCAGTCAGCTAATGAGGGATGACAGTAGTGACCAATACATAATATTATGATTATTGATTAATCTGTAACATTATAATGCCATTATAATACAAAACCACAATTTCTGTAAGGTAATAAATGGTTATTCTCAGTATTAAACCAAGACTTTTGCGTAAAGTTATCGATATGGAGGTATTGTGAACTTTTAGAAGTGAGTTATAGATAATTGCCTTTACGCTGCTGATAACTGTCTATATTTACTATAAAAATTTTGTATAATCTGAGGGCACACGCTAGCTGTGGATAACACGCAGCCGCCGATCGACGCCTTTTAGGTCAGCTTTGGCATTATGGCGGTCACGGTAATGTTTTTTGCGGCAATGGCGATTTATTTTATTTATCCACGCGCGGGTTTTACCGCATAAGGTCAGCATGCTATTCCAATCTATACGGCGCTTACGTTTTTTTGTTTATGATATTTTGCAAAACGATGAGCATGACACTCGGTTTAGCCGTTATGTGGACTACTTCCTGATTTTTTTGATCATGACCAATGTCGCCGCTGTGATTGCCGAGTCTGTAGACAACTGGTATTACCCTTATCAAGACTATTTTATTTGGTTTGAAAATTTCTCTATCGTTATTTTTTCTATCGAGTATTTGTTGCGTCTGTGGAGTGTGGCCGAAGCCAAACCAGATAATACCACTTGGCGTCAGCGCTGGGAGTGGCTCAAAAGCCCGTCGGCGATGATCGATTTGATTGCAATCGTCCCTGCCTTTTTAAACTTCTTTGTCTCTATTGACTTACGCTTCTTGCGTATCTTGCGTCTATTTCGGATTCTGAAACTCACCCGCTACTTTGCCTCTATGCGTATCTTGCTGGTGGTCATTAGTAAAGAAAAAGGCTCGTTTCAAGCGGTTATCTTTATATTGATTATCATGATTGTCACCGCCTCTAGCGGGATTTATTTGGTCGAAAATCACGCACAGCCAGATGAGTTTGAGTCGATACCGAAGGCGATGTGGTGGGCGGTGGTGACGCTGACGACTGTCGGCTATGGTGATGTCACACCGATCACCAATGCAGGCAAGATATTGGGTGCCGTCATTACCATATTGGGTGTGGGTCTGGCGGCATTGCCAGCTGGTATTTTGGCGACTGGTTTGGCCAATGAGCTGGCTCAGCGCCGCGAGGAGTTAGAGCAGCATTTTCGTGAGCAACTGATTGACAGTGATTTTGATTTGGTGCAAAACCAGATGATGATTGACAAGATTCGCCGTGAGCTCGGGCTGGATAAGGAGCAGGCGCAAAATATCGTTTTACAAGTACTGCGTGAGCAAGAGCTTGAGCGCCGCGAAAGAGAGGTGAAAAGGCGGCAAAAGAATTACTGCCCGCACTGCGGCGAGCCGTTATAGAGCAGTGCACTACTCAACACGCCCTAGTCTTTTTTATCCGTTTTGTGTTTGAGAGGTTTTTACAGCTTTATTTCGACAGCTTCATTCCTGCGATTTCATTTTTATGGTCTCATTTTCTGGTTTTAATGGCTGCAGTCAAACGCTGTGGCTGATTTCTCTTTATAGGCTTTTTATAGGCCTTGAGGGATAGGAAGGGCGCGCGCCAGTTCATAGGCGACTTGCTGCGCGGCTGTGGCCAAATCCTCTGCTGCCAGTGGTAAGTTTTGCAAAGTTAGATGCCAGTCATCTACTTCTCGGCGCAAATGAGCGACCCAAAGTGTTTGGCAGTCGCGTGGCAGCTGTTTGAGATTGACTTCAAAACAGCGATTGCCTTCATCATCACTCAGGTGTATCTCGCCTTTTTTGACTCGAGAAAAAGGATGGCCGTGATAAGAGTTGGCCATCATGGCGATATGGGTGATATGCGCAGGAATTTTGTCTAAATACAGTCTGATCTGCTCTTGATCAAGCGGTGCCAAATACATGGCCTGCTCACCGCGATCTTTGCCATTTAAGCTATCGCCTTGATGGCGTACCGACTCCGCTTTGTCTCGCAGCTGCTTAAACCAAACGATATCGCTGATGGTGCAATTGTCATCGTATAACGCGCACGCGATGTCGATATCTATCGCGCCTTGGTTTTTTTTAAAACGTTTTAGCAGTCCCTTTGGCTCAATTCTGGTAAATTCGTAGTTTAGCGCAAAAAACAAAGTCCCCGCATCTAAGCCTAGTCCTCTTAAGCTGTCGGAAAGTAGTGGCGATGGGGTCGTGGTCGACATAGTATTCCTTTTACAATGGTTCGAGTTGCAATGGTTCGAGGATGTTATCGTAGTTTGAGTCTGTAACGCTTAAGACAAAATAACACCAGTTAATCAGGCTTATTATCAGTGGCGTTATTGGCACTGTTATCCAAGACGGCTCGATATAGCAGCTCAGGATGAGCATCGAGTAGGCCACTACCAAAGCCGCGTAACCACCAAACCAGCTGTGAGGTTAGGTTGACCGTGGCTTTGATGGTTAGGGTGTCGTCATCATTGACGGTAACGACTTGATCGTCACTAAGCTTACTTTCTGTCAGACTCTTTCCAGCTTGTTTGGTGAATTGTAGCTCAATGGCCGTGTTTTTGCCACGCTCAGGCAGCTCGACAAACAACGGATGACTAAAGCCCATACTGCCTGCCTCCAAATAGGTATCAAGCTGAAAATCCTCTGGCGTTTGTGCCGGACTCTCTAAAATCTCAACGCTATCAAACCGGTGCAGAGCAAAGGTGCGAATGATGGCTTCTGGGTCATCGGTACGGGTCGCTAGTAAATAGATAATCACGCCGCGCTGAATGATGGCAATGGGGTTTAGCGTATATTCGCTGGCCTCATTTTTGTTGCTACGGGTGTAGCAGGCTTTGACCTGCAATTGATAAAAAAGCGCGTGATACAGATTGTCTTTGCTCTCGAGGTCAATGTGCGGGGCGATTAAGGGCTGAGTAGCAGGCTCAATGCGTACTCGGTCGATCCAAGAGTGCGTGACTTTACTGTTTTTTAGTTGTCGTCTTGCTAAATCAAACCAAGGAAACAGCTCGTCTAAAATCACGGGCGGTAATAGCTGGGTGAGATTGGCCTCTACCATATTAAAAGCCACCGCTTGTGATAGATTCATATGCGGTAGGCTGTGTAGCGGGGCATCGTCACGCCAGCGCCAGCCTTGCGGGTTGGCGTTGTTTTTTTCGATGGGAAAGCGTTTGGACAAGGCGTTTAGGTCGCGCTGTACGGTGCGCAGACTGATGTCAAACCCTGCAAGTTTGAGCTGCTCGTAAATGTGCGTCGTTCCCACCCAGCGATTGCGCTGTAGCTGTGAGAGTACTTGCCACTGCCGCGCCGTGGTTGCCGCGCCATGACGATTATTATGATGAGTCTCTGCAGCAGGGGCATCGGTGCTCGTGCGCTGCTCGTCTATTCGCTCATCTGTGAGGGTATGATGTACAGTCATTCAGAGATAACCTTTATGAAGTCACAAATCAATGTCGCAATCGATATGGATATTTTAATGCTAATATTTTAACGCTGGTATTTTAATGAATCCGTCGCCGGTTATCATGGCAGAAAAGCAGCTTGACGTCTATCTTGACAGCTATGTTGTGTCTATCATTGATGAGCAACGCATGGTAAACGACGGTAGCAGGTCGTCAGCCCATGCTCTGATGCCTGTCACCATCAGGGCTGGGAGATATCAGGCGACTCATCAGCTGTCGTGATATCCGCGCTTGAGTCGTCATTACCTTTTTCATCTTTCTCTTCTTGATGTTGACGTCTTTTTTTCTTGTCTTTTTTCTTTTTTGCCTTGCGCTTTTTTTGGCCGGTTTGCTTGACGTCTTTATCCTCAATATCATCATCGACGTTTTGGTTTTCGTCCCACAGCAGTAAGCGATTTAATACTTTGCCAAACAACGTGTCTTTACGATAGCGGCCTTTTTTATTCATGGTGTCGACAGGCAGTCCTGTCATCAGTGTCAACGCTTCACTTAGGCTCTGCACCCCATAGATATGAAATTTACCAGCTTTGACTGCAGCGATGATGTCGTCGCGCAGCATCAGCTGCTGGACGTTGGCAACAGGGATGACCACGCCTTGCTGACCTGTCAGTTCTTGCTCGTGGCAAGCATCAAAAAATCCAGCGATTTTAGCGTTGATGCCACCGACAGCTTGTACCTCACCTAATTGGTTCATGGAGCCAGTAATGGCTAAGGACTGATCGATTGGCACATCTGCTAAGGCTGAGAGCAGCGCGCAGCCTTCGCTGACCGTGGCGCTGTCGCCATCGATCTGCGCGTAGCTTTGCTCAAAAGCAAGTGAGGCACTAAAGTTAAGGGCGTGGTGTTGACTAAACAGCGCCCGCAAATAGCTGGTCATAATCAGCATGCCCTTAGCATGTAGACTACCGCCCAAATCCACATCGCGCTCGATATCGAGAATCTCACCTGCGCCGATGTTGGGTTGAATGACGGCGGTGAGGCGTGCTGGCATGCCAAACTCGCTATCGGCATAGCTGACCACGGTCAGGGCGTTGACTTGCCCGACCGCATGACCTTGGGTTTGAATGAGCTGCTGGCCGTTTTTTAGCTCATCCCAGTATAAGTCGCGCAGATACCCTGAGCGCTCGTCCATATCCTCAATGGCTTGCATGACGTGATGGGCATCAACGATATGCTGGCCATCTAAGCGCGCATGGCGATCAGATTCGTGCAGCAGTTTGATCAACAAGTCGCTGTGTAAGCTTAAGCGGTCTTGGTCTTCGGCTTGTAAGCTCAAATGCTCAAGCAGCGCCGCCTGTGCATTGCGATCGAATGGACAAAGGCTAGCATGATCGATGATATCAGCCATTTTTGCCACCAATGCCAACTCGTGCTCAGGGCTGCGCGTCACATCGTCGTGGAAGTCGGCGCGCACCTTAAAGACGGCATCAAACTCAGGCTCAAGCTCCAAAAGCTCGTAATATAGGTCAGCTTCGCCCAGCAAAATCACCTTGACCTCAAGGTCAATGGGTGACGGCGCAAGCGATAAGCTACCCGTTAAAGTCAGCATTTGCTCAAGGCTAGAGAGTTTGATTTTGCGTGATTGCAGAGCGCGTTTAAGGCCTTGCCAAGCATAAGGATGCTCAAGTAAATGACTGGCCTCCAACAACAGGTAACCGCCATTGGCACGGTGTAGAGCGCCCGCTCGAATCATACTGACGTCAGTGGTGACTGTGCCCAACTGGGTGATTTGCTCGACATGTCCCAATAGGTTTAGATGCGTCGGCAAATCCTCAAAGACCACAGGTGCACCACTGTCTGGCGCGTGACTGACGATGACATTGACCGCATAACGACTGGGAGTGGTGGCCAGCGCTGCTGTGACAAACTCTTCATCATCGCCATTGACGATGCGCTCGGCATGCGTGACCATATCTGCAGATACGGCTTTTAGGTAGTCGACGACTTGTGGCTGAGCTGCAAACTGCTGATAAACTGGGGCAAATAATGGCTGTAGAGCACGGCGTGCAATGTCACGATGCAGTGTCTCGATGGCGTCATTGGCTTCGTCTTCTAGTTGCTCTAGTGCGATGGTGAGCTGACTTAGGCGCTTTTGCATGTGGTTTTTTTGTACGAAGTTGTCGAGCTCGGCTTCGTACTCGTCATCGCCAGAGAGCATCTCGTCTTGCTTGCCACGACGATGCGCCGTCTCATTGGGCTTGGCTGCGGCGTACGGATTATCTGACCTAGGGCTGGCGGGAGTGTGCTCAGCGGCGGTATCGGCGGCGAGCTGACTTGGATGGACAAACACCGCTTTGTTATCAAACGAGCGAAACGTCAAAGCCAAGTCGTATTGCTTGCCTTCGGCATTGAGCACATCATAAGCCTGGCTTTCTTTTTGATGGGTGGCGTTTTTGATGGCTTCTATTTTGCTTTGGTATTGATCACTGCGAAAACGCTGACTGAGGCGTTTTTTGGCTTGCTGCCACAATTGACTCACCTGCTGCTGCAATATCTCTGCTTGTCCAGCAGGTAGGGATAATGCTTGCGGCGTACGAGGATCAGCGAAATTATGCACATAGACCCAGTCATCAGGCGTTGGCGCATCGGCAGCGATGCGAGTCAGTAAACGGCTGATGACCGTACGTTTGCCCAAACCGTTTTCGCCCGCGGCAAACACATGATAGCCACTGGCCTTGATGTCTAGGGCGGTTTGCAATGCTTTTAGCGCTCGCTGCTGGCCAAAGCCCACGTCCAAATCAGGGGCAGTTCGGGTGTCGCTTGGCAGTGCCGTAGGATCGCTGTAGCGCTTCAATTGCGCGGCGCTTAGGTGGCAGTGCTGCTTCACTTCTAAAAAACGTGGATGCAGCTGTGTTACCTTTTTTGCGTGTTTTGTCTGTTCTTTGGTGGTGTCTATTGCTGGGTCGGTCAGCTGAATCGAGGGTGTTACCATATCATTAGTGTCTTGTTTGGTCGCGTTTTTGATGATTGGGAAGTGTTGCTATGAGGTGGTTTGATTATCGGTGTCTGGGATGCGGCCTTTAAAAATGAGCGATTGGTTTTTTAGTATATTTCATCATAAAGCTGCGGTCTTTGCTGCGTATGATAGCAGTAAATACTCAGCGGTTTGCTATGATTAAAGAACAATAACGCCTCAAAGACTGCGCAGATAGTATAAGATGTCTCACATTGGGGCAATCTGCAACTATTCAATACGCGGAGTGCGTGATAAAATAAACGGTTCACATGTCAAAACTGGATAATGCGCCTTATGTCAGCTTCTGCCAAAAAAACCTCATCATCTACCAGCTTGGATCATGCCGCTATCGATCCGACCGGATTTGTTAAACTTGGCACACAGCTGCCAGCACTGGCCGATACGTTGGCACAAGCGATCAATGAGCTGGGTTTGTCTTTGAGTGAGACGCAGCAGCGCACGCTATTATTGTACTTAGATCAGCTTTTATTGTGGAATAAGGCGTATAATCTCACCGCCATCACTGATCCCAAAGAAGCACTGATCAAGCATGTGCTTGATTGTTTGGCTATTATACCGCATTTGCCGTCAGGGTCACTGTTAGATATCGGTACAGGGGCAGGGCTGCCAGCCGTTATTATCGCGATTTGCCAGCCTGAGCGCGCTTGCACAGCCTTGGACAGCAATCAGAAAAAAATTCGCTTTATCAAACAAATCAGTAGTGAGCTTGGCCTACATAATATGCAGCCTATTGCTTCTCGTATCGAGGCGCACGAGGCCAGTTATGAGGTGGTGACCTCGCGTGCTTTTGCCAGCCTGATTGATTTTGTTCACGTGGCACAGCCAAGACTGGCCGCAGAGGGACGATTGTGCGCGATGAAGGGCAAAGTGCCAAGCGATGAAGAGCTGCAAGCGCTCGAGCATGACTGGCGTATCGACACCATAAAGTTAACAGTGCCGCGTTTACATGATAGTCGTCATTTGATTGAATTGTCTGCTAAAAATGTCTAAGCTATGAGCCCGTGTGGTCGTGAAACATCGTTTACCTTGATATCCAAATAGCATATATTGATGAGTCTCAAGGTTGCAGGGTGTTGTGATTGCAAGCGTCAGTAAAAAAGAGAATAACCGTAATAGATCCTATTAAAATTGAGTGAGTGTATGGAAATCATAGCAATTGCCAATCAAAAAGGCGGCGTGGGTAAAACCACGACGGCGGTAAATTTGACCGCCAGCTTGGCTGCTAAGCGCAAGCGTGTCCTGCTGATTGACCTAGACCCACAAGGCAATGCGACCAGTGGTACAGGTGTCGATAAAAACGAGCTGTCCTTGACCATCGCTGATGTGCTGCTCGATGGCGTCTCGCTGACTGATGCGATTGTCTCCAGTCCTGCTGGGTTTGATGTGATTGGTGCCAACCGAGATTTGGCAGGTATGGACATCACTTTGATGAACAAAACAGACAGTCATGAGCTGTTTAAAAATGCCATGGCGGCGCTGGTAGAGCAGCAAGCCGCTACCAACACACCGGCTTATGATTATGTGATTATCGATTGCGCGCCGAGTTTAAATTTATTGACAATCAATGCTTTGGTGGCAACTGACGGCGTGATTATTCCAATGCAATGCGAATACTATGCGCTAGAAGGGCTGGCTGACTTGTCGCAGACTATTGAGCGTTTAACTGAGCTCAATCCAAATCTCTATATACGCGGCGTCGTAAGAACCCTATATGATGCACGTAACACACTCGCACGCGATGTCTCAGCCGAGCTTGAGGCGCATTTTGGCGATATCATGTACAAAACCCATATCCCCAGAAACATTCGTCTGGCAGAAGCACCTGCTCATGGTCTGCCGGTGATTGCGTATGAGAGGTGGTCAAAAGGGTCGCGCGCTTACCAAAAACTGGCCGCTGAAGTGATTAAGCAAAGCGCTTAAAAACGCGGCGTGGCCAGCGTTAGAGTAGATAAGCAGTAACTATCGTATTTATAAGTAATGAGTAAGCCGCATTTGTAAAAAATGGGCTTTTATTTTAGTGTTAGAGGATAGGTAATCATGGCGAAAAAGAGAGGGTTGGCGGCCAATCGAGGCTTAGACGCCTTATTAGGGTCAATCAAAAAAGAAAAGCAAATTACCGCCTCTGCCTTGCAAGACGATATGGCTGCGCGTGGCAATGCTGCGCCCGTTGACACGTCAGATACCTCGCCATCAAACACGAACGCAAAAGCGCCTAGTGTCGCGACTCGCTCTGAGCGTACCGATGCTGCTAAAACCCAAACGCGCGCGCCTGATAGCAGTGGCCGAAAATCACGGGCTACAAACAAGGCAGCGGCCAAACCGCGTACCACAGGTACAGACAACAGTGCGCTTGAAGATCAAATCAGCTTGGTACAGATCGATGTCAAACGCCTGCAAGCGGGTAAATACCAGCCGCGCCGTGATATGAGTGAAACGGCGCTGGCAGAGTTGGCGTCGTCTATCGAGCAGCATGGCGTCATGCAGCCTATCGTGATTCGCCCACTACTGGCCAGTGAGGATAAGAGTGAGGATTTTGTCACGCACGAAATCATCGCAGGTGAGCGGCGCTGGCGTGCGGCCAAGATAGCAGGTAAGCCAGTCATTCCAGCGATTGAACGCGCTTTGTCTGATGAGCTGGCGATTGCGCTAGCATTGATTGAAAATATCCAGCGTGAAGACTTATCCGTGATTGAACAAGCCGCTGCACTGCAGCGCTTTCATACCGAGTTTGGTATGAGCCATGCGATGATCGCTGAGGTAGTCGGTAAGGCGCGTACCACTGTGTCAAACTTGCTGCGTCTCAACCAGCTGCATGACACGGTCAAAGATCATTTGGCCAACAATGCGCTTGATATGGGGCACGCGCGTACCCTGTTGGCGCTCTCTTCTGAGCAGCAGCCGATCATCGCCCAAAAGATCATCGATGGCGGCATGACGGTACGCGAAGCTGAGAAACTGGTAAAATCTATCCTCCAGCCTGCGCCAAAAGTCAGCCGTGCTGAGCAAGTGCAATCACGTGACGTCGAGCGTCTAACCCAGCGCCTGACAGATATGCTCGGCGCTGAAGTAAAGCTTAAGCACAAAAAAGACGGGCAGGGCAGTGTCGAGATATTTTTTCATAGTCAAGACCAGCTGGTCGCTTTGATCAAACAGATAGAAGCGCAGGCTTAACAAGCGCCATCTTTATAACAACTATTTAAAAAAAACATAAAAGAGAAGTAATATGTGGGAGTTGGTAAAGGCAGGTGGTTGGTTGATGACGCCGATTGTATTGTGCTCAATTTTGGCATTGGTCATCATTATCGAGCGCAGTCATACCTTACAGTTTAACAAAATCGTTCCAAGCAGACTGCGTGAACAGCTAATCACACGCTTGCGTGAAAACGGTGATATCGGCCGCACTCAGCTGATGAACGTTAAAGAAAAAACCCCATTAGGCGATATCCTAGCGACAGGGCTGCTCTATCGCCAGTATGGGCTAGAATCGATGACCATGCACATGCAAAACCGTGCCAGTGTGCAAATCCATCAGTTAGAAAAAAACATCAACATGCTCGGCACCATCGGCGCGATTGCCCCACTGCTTGGGCTATTGGGTACTGTACTGGGTATTATTTCATCGTTTTTGGCAATTACTGATGGCGCGATGCAAGACCCGACGATGCTAGCCGCTGGGGTATCACAAGCGCTGATAACCACAGCTGCAGGGATGATTGTGGCCATCCCTGCATTGGTGGCCTATCGCTATTTTCAGCGCCGTATCATTGATATCAATGCACAGTTTGAGACCCAAGCGGGCTTGATGATTCAAGAGCTATACGACTATCACCTGCTAGCAGATAGTAACTTGGCGGATATGCGTCAGTTTCCTTCTGCTGCAGTAGAGGGCGCGGCAGACTCAGCGCCTGCTATGCATGGGGAGGTCAATGCT
The DNA here is from genome assembly GCF_900291405.1 of Psychrobacter sp. Marseille-P5312. Taxonomy (NCBI): domain Bacteria; kingdom Pseudomonadati; phylum Pseudomonadota; class Gammaproteobacteria; order Moraxellales; family Moraxellaceae; genus Psychrobacter; species Psychrobacter sp. Marseille-P5312. The sequence continues at coordinate 2,987,254 of NZ_OLML01000001.1, read as the reverse complement.
GAAGCAGCCATGACCTCATAATCTGCGTCAGTGGTTATCAGTATTCTACGTTATCAGTATTCTACCAAGTGTGGTATTGAGTCAATTAAAGAGAATGGTATGCGCTTTAGAAAACCGACGGTCGAGCCCCTTGAAATCAATCTGACACCGATGATTGATTGTTTATTATTCCTAATCGTGTTTTTATTGCTGGCCACCTCGTTCAATCATTTTAGCCGTTTAAACATCATTCTCCCTGAGGCAGAAGGGGTGGCGCTGACAGAGCAGAACAATACCATCGAAGTGGCAGTGCAAGAAGATGGTAGCTACCTTGTCAATGGCATCACACTTGCGAGCAGCAATGAAGCGGAGCTGACCAGTATGCTTCAGCAAGAAGCCGGCAGCAATCGTGAGATGCTCTTTGTCATCGCGGCAGATGCCAATGCCACGCATCAATCAGTCGTGCGTGTGATGGATGTCGCTGGCAAAATGGGGTTTTTGAACCTAAATATCAGTACGGTTGTGCCGCTTGGCCAATCGTTACCGCAATAATATATGGCGTGCTCGATGCCGCACTTATCTGTAAAGCTGTAGTTCTGTGAAGCCGCAGTTCTTGAAGGTGCAGTATAGATGCAGTCCATTCATGTTATGACACCCAAATTGAGGCTTTTATGAGCCAAGCTTATTCATCAAACGCTACAGAACCGTCTGCAAAAAAACAGTCGGCTGCGCCCTCAGGTACGCCAAAATACCAGACATTGCTGCGGCTGCTACGTTATCTTAAACCGTACTGGTGGGCGTTGCTGCTGACGGTTGTGGGGTTTGCGATCAATGCGGCAACCGAGATTTGGATTGCCAAACTGCTGCAATACATCACTGATGCCATCAATCAAAATGACCAAAGTAAGCAAGATTTGTTTCCACTGCTTATTATTGGTCTGTTCTTTGTTCGCGGTGTGGGTAGCTTTTTGGGTAACTATTACTCCGCATTGGTGTCGCGCAACTTGGTGTATGAGCTGCGTGTGGAGGTGTTTAATAAGCTGCTGCGTTTGCCGAGTGCGTTTTATTTGGCCAATCCGGCAGGCACTATCTCCTCAAAGCTGATATTTGACGTCGAGCAAGTCACCGCTGCCAGTACCGACTCGATGAAAACGGTGTTGCGAGATGGTTTGACTGTGATTGGTCTGATTGGATTTTTGCTCTATAGTAATTGGCGTTTGACCTTGATTTTGTTTGTAGTGTTGCCGCCCATATTATGGCTGATTCGCATCGCATCCAAGCGTTATCTCAAGTTGTCAAAAGGCATCCAAGAAACCATGGGGGATGTCAGCCATATCACCAATGAAGTCATCGGTGGCTATCAGGTGGTCAAAAACTACGGCGGTCAAGCTTACGAAGCCGAGCGTTTTGATAAAACCTCCAAAAAGAACCTGCGCCAAGGTATGAAGGTCGTCGTGACCAACAGTATCAATACCCCAGCGGTACAGCTGCTGATGGCCATGGCGATGTCGGTGGTGGTTTGGCTGGCCCTTAGACCATCGGTAATCGATAATATCTCTGCCGGTGAGTTTATCTCGTATATCGCCGCGGCAGGACTGCTCAGTAAGCCGGTTCGATCCCTGACCGATGTCAATCAAAAACTGCAAAAAGGCATTGCCGCGGGTGAGTCCATCTTTGCGCTACTTGATGAGCCAGAAGAAAAAGACACCGGCACGGTCAGCCCAGCGTTGTCTGGGGAGATATCTCTGGACAATATCAGTTTGGTGTATCCCGATTCGACCGTAGCGCTGCGCGACTTTACGCTGGATGTGCGAGCAGGGGAGACGGTAGCCTTGGTAGGGCGCAGCGGCGCTGGTAAGTCTTCATTGGTCAATTTGTTGACGCGTACCTTGCCGACCTCCTCGGGGCAGATTACCTTGGATGGACGGCCGATTGAGGATATCAAGCTTGAGAGTCTGCGTGCGCAGATTGCGATGGTCAATCAGCAGGTGGTGCTATTTAATACCACTGTTTTTAATAACATCGCTTATGGCAGTTTGGCCAATAAAAGCCAAGCAGAGGTAGAAAAAGCAGCCAAAGATGCGTTTGCTCATGATTTTATTATGAAGCTGCCAAATGGCTATCAAAGCGAAATCGGCGCTGAAGGTCTGCAGCTGTCAGGTGGTCAGCGTCAGCGTTTGTCTATCGCTCGGGCACTGCTAAAAGATGCACCGATTCTTATACTAGATGAGGCGACCAGCGCGCTGGACAATGAGTCAGAGTACTATATCCAGCAGGCACTTGATAATGTTATGAAAGACCGGACGACATTGGTCATTGCTCATCGATTGACGACCATTGAGTCCGCCGATCGTATCGCAGTCTTGGATGGTGGTCAGCTTGTAGAGCTGGGCACCCATGATGAGCTGATGCAAAAGCAAGGTCATTATGCCCAGATGTATGCCCGCGATTTTGAGTAGCCGTCAGTGCGTATAAAGCTTCAAATCAACGAATAAGTGAGCAACCAGCCTTGAGTATTGAGACGACAGTGACGCGTGCATGGCAACGCAAAGCCGCTTGGCTATGGCTGCTGTTGCCTATTAGTTGGCTATATGGTCTCATCATCACGCTGCGTCGTCAGGCTTATCGATGGGGGGTGTTTGCCAGCTATCGAGCGCCCATACCTGTCATGGTCATCGGTAATATCAGTGTGGGCGGTAGTGGCAAGACGCCGCTGATTATTGAGTTGGTGAGCTATCTACAAGCGGTACATCGTATCAAGGTGGGGGTGATTAGTCGCGGCTATGGCGGCGATACCAGCCAGATGCCAGCGCTGGTCGATGCCAGCAGCACCCCTAGCGTGGTCGGCGATGAGCCGTGTTTGATCGTCAATATGACAGGCGCACCGATGGCAGTCAGTCCCAATCGGCAGCAAGCGATCACCACGTTATTGGCCGCTCATCCAGACTTGCAACTGATCATTGCTGATGATGGCTTGCAGCATTATGCACTGCAGCGTGATATAGAGTGGATCGTCGTGGACATCGCTCGCGGTTTTGGTAATAAGCAGCTACTACCGACAGGGTTTTTACGTGAACCATTGTCTCGGCTTAAGGGTGCCACTGTTGTGTATCATAGCAAGCAACAGATAAGTCCAGCCGCCGAGAACGCAAGCAAGCAAAAGCAGCCGAACCAGCGCCTGCTTATGTATATGCAAGCGGACAGCATGCAGCCTTTATGGGCACCTGCATTGGCGAATACCCAAAAACAAAACGCTGCGAAGGCCGATATACAGACAAGTGAGCAGCAAGATCATCCGGCAGCGCCAAAGACAGGCAGTCAAGTACATGCAGTCAGCGGCATCGGCTATCCGCAGCGTTTTTTTGAGACGCTCACAGATTTAGGCTTTGAGGTTATCGCTCATCCTTATCCAGATCATTATGATTTTACTTTGGCGGAGCTGCTACAGTATCGTCAGCATCCTATTGTCGTTACCACAAAAGACGCTGTAAAAATCAAAGCATTACTCTCAAAAGCCATGGCTGATAATGCGCTAGATGATGACTACCAAGCGCTGGTGAGTAGGCTCTGGGTATTGCCAGTCACCGCCGTGCTCTCTGATGATTGCTACCGCTTATTGACAGAGCAATTACAGAGACTGGATATCGATATCAAGCCTCATCAGGCGCTAAAATAAACAAAAAAATAAAGCGGCTCTAAAAACAGTCATTATCAAAGATAGCCATTATCAAAAATATATAAGACGGTACGTCACATCAAATCTGCTAAGGAAGTAACCATGTCTAACATTGAGTCTGTCATTGACCCTGCTACTGCGTCTATGGCTGCCGCCAAAACTCACATTGTGATTCCTGCCCGCTTTAAGAGTACTCGACTACCTGGCAAGCCGTTATTAGCTATTCATGGCAAGCCGATGATTTTGTGGGTCGCTGAAAAGGCGCAAGCGGCACATTTTGCTGATGACATGTGTATCGCAACTGATGATGAGCGCATTGCTCAGGTGTGTATGGACGCAGGGTTTGAGGTGGTGATGACCAGCCGCGAGCATGCTTCGGGTACAGATCGCTTAGCGGAAGTTGCAGCCATCAAAGGCTGGGCCGATCAGGATATCGTCATCAACATGCAAGGCGATGAGCCGCTGGTGCCGCCTTTATTATTAGAACAAGTAAAGGATCTATTGGTCGCGGATAAAGCCAGCGTCATGGCCACCTTGTGTGAGCCGATCGATGATTATGAGACTTTTTTGCGTCCTTCAGTGGTCAAGGTCGTCAGTCAATATACCAATGCGCTGCAGCGCGCGCTATATTTTAGCCGCGCGCCTATTCCTTGTGACCGTGATGTGGTATTGGCAGACGAGCCAAACAAGCAACCACCCAAAAACGCTTATCGGCATTTGGGGCTTTATGCGTACCGCGTGAGCTTACTACAGCAGTTTGTACATTGGCCACAGACCCCGCTTGAGACCTTAGAGAGTCTGGAACAACTGCGCGTACTAGAAAACGGTGGCCATATTGCTATCGCGACCGCAGCGTGTCATCTGCCGGCTGGGGTCGATACCCAAGAGGACTTGGATCGCCTCAATGCAATGGCATTCACCGACTTTCAGAGCCCGAACAGCACCACTAACTAAAATAGCCTAAGCAAAACTACCATTAAGCTTTCAAGTCATTTTATAAAGCTGGAGCCATAGGTCATACAATGGAAAATATAGGTGCATCAAAGACTGCAGATGATATTTACTTTGCGCCATTATTGCCATGGCAGCAGGCATTATGGTCACAGCTCACTGACCGCGTCACTCGGCAGCAGACTTTGCCGCATGCTTTACTGGCTGCAGGCATGCAAGGCATGGGCAAACGTGCTTTTGTTTGGCGTCTGGTGGCGTGGCTGTTATGCCGTGAGCGTGCAACCCATCCGCAAGGGGCGTGTGCCACGTGCGATAGCTGTCAGTGGCTCAGATCTGGTACACATCCAAGCTTGCAGACGCTGCCACTTATCAGTATGCCAGTCAGTATCGATAATATAGAAGCTAAAGAAAAAGCCGGTAAAAAAAACACCAAGACCACAAGCAATAGCGCCTTAAAAATAAAAGTAGATGACATCCGCGCGCTACAGCCCTTTATTTATCAAGGCGGCCAAGGCCTGCGCATCTGTGTATTAGACCATGCAGAGCAAATGACGGTCGCTGCCGCCAACGCGCTGCTCAAGACCTTGGAGGAGCCGCAAGCGCAGGTACATTTGTTTTTGATTAGCGACAGTCCAGCCCAACTGTTACCCACGATCAAAAGCCGCGTCCAGCAGTTGGCGTTACAGACGATTGAGCCTGCAGTCGCCATGGATTATGTAACGCAGGCACTTGGGGCGACGGTCAACCGTGAAGCCGTGAGCCCAGCCGCGCTTCGCCAGCTTATACAGCTGGCTAACGGCGCGCCGCTCGCTGCGATCGCCTTGGCCAACGCCCCATGGTATAGCAAGCGTGCCTTGTGGCTGACGACTTGGCTGGCGCTGCGAAGTGGCAAACGTAGTAGCGTGGCGGCTAGTGACTATTGGCAATCACAGCTTAGTATTATAGAATTTATTCAGCTCTCTGAGCTGATGCTGCTCGACATACGCCGCGTCTGTTTAGGTCTAGCAGTACTACAGCAAGACATCAATTGGACAGTGCTTACGAGCGATCAGGCTGATGGCAGTAACCCTGACGACAGTGCTATAGAGGATTTTTTTCATCGCTTGCAGCAAAGCAAAGTTGCGCTACAACAAAATGTGCAAGAAAAATTTGCCTATGATAAGCTGATGCAAGAATTGGCGCGTTTATAAACCAATATTTAAAACGAGCGCTCACTCATAAAAATTTAATCCAATGACTAAAGGAAGCTGACTATGGCCATGCCAAGACGCGGCGGGGTCTTAACCTGCCATATTGAAGACATCGAAACGCTATATGCCAGCTACTTATCTTTTGTGACCAATGGAGCGTTATTTGTACCGTCTGATCGTCCACAGCAGTTGGGCGATGAAGTGTTTATTGCCATCACGTTGCCAAATTCCAGCGAGCGTTTACCGATGAATGGTAAGGTGGTATGGATCAACTCTAAAAGCCAAAGCGGCCGGCCAGCCGGTTTTGCGGTACAAATCGGCACCGATATCGCAGGGCAAAGAATCCAAAACGAAGTAGAGCGTTTATTGGCTGGCAAAATCGACAGTTTGCAGTCTACTTATACCATGTAGCTGACGCGTTATGGTGATGACTGGCATGCTATGCTAGGCGTATAAAAAGGCCGTGGTATCTCATTTAAGATACCGCGGCCTTTTTGTTTGAGACAGAGTAGGGCAAGATAATCGTAAGCCGTTAATAACGCGGCGGCACGTACATATCATCTGGGATAGGCTCGCGGTAATATTCATCATCGCGTTTGCGCTCTGGTAGCTCGACCTCATCACGCGGTACTTCTTTATAAGGGATTTGCTCGAGCAGATGGGCGATACAATTAAGACGCGCGCGTTTTTTGTTATTGCCTTCTACTACCCACCACGGCGCTTCAGGAATATGAGTGCGCTCAAACATGGTTTCTTTGGCTTTGGTGTAGTCCTCCCAGCGTCGCCGCGACTCCAAATCCATTGGGGAGAGCTTCCACTGTTTTAATGGGTCATGAATACGGCTCATAAAGCGTGAATGCTGCTCGTCATCGGTGATCGAAAACCAGTATTTGACCAAGCGAATACCCGAGCGCACGAGCATGCGTTCAAACTCAGGCACCGACTGAAAAAACTCCTCATACTGAGCATCGGTACAAAACCCCATGACGCGCTCAACCCCGACGCGGTTGTACCAGCTGCGATCAAACAAGACGATCTCGCCAGCCGCTGGCAAGTGAGCGACATAACGCTGAAAGTACCACTGCGACTGCTCACGCTCTGTCGGTGCGGGCAGAGCAGCGACGCGGCATACCCGTGGGTTTAGGCGCTGGGTGATGCGCTTGATCGCGCCGCCTTTGCCCGCCGAGTCGCGTCCTTCAAATATCACAACGATACGCTCGCCGCGATCGACCACCCAGTCTTGTAGCTTGATAAGCTCGCGCTGCAGGCGCACCAGCTCCTGAAAGTACAGTCGGCGATCCAGCCTTCCTTGCTCGCTCATCTCCCGCCCATCAAAACGAAAATCACGCACATAATCATCTATTTCGTTTTCTAGCTCTTCATCATAGGTGTCGATAAGGTCTTCGTGCATTTTGCGGCGCAGCTCATCATCAAACACTTCCTTGTTCATCCGACTGATAAAGCTGTTTTGCTCGGGTGGGCTAAGATTTTGACGCTCTTGTATGGTTAAGAGTTTTGGGTCAATCGCCGAAGGAATTTTACTCATAAAAAGCTCCTGCCAAATATTATTATGATTTTGTTTGTTGTGGCCTTTATTTTAGCACATCTGGCAGTGGGACTAGGCGGTAGGTGCGTTTGATTATTGTGTGAAGTGGTCTTTGATAAGGCAGCGGTCATTGGTTTTATTGGCCGATTGTATGCACAAAAAAACACCCATTAATCGCGTGATTAATGGGTGTTTTAGAAAACCGAAGCTATCTGTCTGCTAAACAGACAATGGCGATATTATTTTTCTAGGATACACGTGACGCCTTGACCACCTGCTGCACAGATAGAGATCAGGGCGCGGCCTGAGCCTTTTTGATCCAGTAGCTTAGCTGCAGTGGCTAGGATACGGCCGCCTGTCGCTGCAAATGGATGGCCTGCTGCCAATGATGAGCCATTTACGTTTAGCTTGCTACGATCGATGGAGCCAAGTGGCGCATCAAGACCCAGACGTTCTTGACAGAATGTCTCATCTTCCCATGCTGCAAGCGTTGAGAGCACTTGTGATGCAAACGCTTCGTGGATTTCATAAAAGTCGAAGTCTTGCAGCGTTAGGCCAGCACGCTCAAGCATACGCGGTACCGCATAGGCAGGTGCCATTAGCAAGCCTTCAGTAGTACCTGACTTGCCGATGAAATCAACAGCCGCTGTTTCTTGGTGCGCGATGTACGCCAATGGCTTGAGACCGTGTTCTTTTGCCCACTCATCCGTACCGAGTAGGACACAAGAGGCGCCATCAGTGAGGGGGGTAGAGTTGGCCGCTGTCATGGTTGGGTTGGCGTTCTTTTTACCAAATACTGGCTTTAGCTTGCCCAACTTTTCGAGCGTGGTGTCGGGGCGCAAGTTGTTGTCACGAGTCAAGCCTTTATATGGCGTGATAAGGTCGTCAAAGAAGCCTTCGTCATAAGCACGTGCTAGGTTTTTGTGGCTGTTAAACGCCAGCTCGTCTTGGGCTTCGCGGCTGATATTCCACTCAAGCGTGGTGATGGCTTGGTGCTCACCCATTGATAGGCCGGTACGTGGCTCACCGTTTTGTGGGGTGTCGATCAAATCTTTAGGGTTTAGACCCATTAGTGCTTTTAGACGTTGCTTGTTGTCTTTTGCCGCACCGAGTTTGATAAGGACTTTGCGCAGACCATCACCGATAGCGATAGGTGCATCAGAGGTGGTGTCGACACCGCCTGTGATGGCTGAGTCAATCAAACCAAGGGCGATTTTGTTGGCAGAGGCAAGGGTCGCTTGTAAGCCAGTACCACAGGCTTGTGAGATGTCATATGCTGGCGTATGAGGGTTTAGGGCTGTATTTAGCGTCGCTTCACGCGTTAAGTTGATGTCGCGGCTCAGCTTCATGACTGCACCAGAGACAACCTCTCCGATGATTTCGTCTTGTAGGTTATAACGCTCGACCAAACCATCTAATGCAGCGGTTAGCATGTCCGTATTGCTGACGTCAGCATAAGTGCCATTTGAGCGGGCAAAGGGAATACGGTTGCCGCCCAAGATTGCGACGCGGTTTAGGTTTGAGGCTGGTTTGGCCTTTTTTGATTGGGTAGCCGCTGCTGTTTTGCCGACGGCTGCGGCAGTGCCTTCAGTGGTTTTTTTGCTGTCAGTGCCTTTGGTTGTAGTGTCTTTTTTGCTGTTATTGCTGCTGCTATCGGTAGACTTTACGACAGTGCTTTCAACGACTGGACTATCAGGCTGACTGTTTTTATTACTCATAATATTATCCTTAAAGAGTATGGGTACAAAAGAAAAAAGGTGGCTGCTGGCCATTATTTATTACTTACTATGGTCATCTATGATAAGACGTTTTTACCAGCGTAATGTATGTCTTTGGCAAACGATGTGACGCTTATTTGTCGCCGCTTGGTCAGGGTTTTAAAAGCAAAAGAGCGGCTTGAAAACCCAGACTATTTTTGTAAACTCAGGCGTCTCGATTATTACCATTGCATAATAATGCATTTGATAATATATTGTTATCGATAATTGCATTTGCCATAACTTATGGGTCTGATTTTAACACAGTATCAGGCACGGTGACGCGAAAAAAAGTTGCCATCTTGTATACTGGCTTGTTTACAGATTGTTGTAGACTTTGTCAGTTTTTGGACTTGTTTATAGCGGAAGTGTATAGTTAAGCCAGATTTTAATGCATTTACTAAATATCAATAACGATGCGTCCGGTGAGTCTATATAATAGGCGTATTGCATTTTTAATTATTTTAACCATTTATTATAGGGATTATATTATGTCAGACCGTTATGGTGATTTTGTTCAGTCGTCTATTGGCAAAAAAGTGGCCAAAAATTTAGGTTTACCACTGCCAGTGACGTTAGATCGTTTTGAGAGCGGTGAGCCTTTGGTGCGTGGCAGTGTGTTGGTTGGTCGCGCTGATGGCGACGACAAAAGCGTAAGCGCTGCAGTGGCCCGCATCTTATCAGAGGTCCATGCAGATGTATACGTCAATAGTAGCGACGATATCAAAGATGCGCTGGCTGATGCTGGTGTAGACGCAAAAGCCAATACGGGCGGCGATGATAAGTTTAAAGTATTGCTATTTGATGCCAGTAATATCAGTAACGCCGATCAGCTAAAAGCAGTATACGCATTTTTTCATACAGTGGCGCGCCGTGTCGAAAAATCAGGCCGTGTCATCATCATTGGTCGTACGCCAGAAAACCTCACAGACATCGAAGCTGCCTTGGCGCAGCGTGCGCTTGAGGGTTTTGTGAAGTCTGTTGGTAAAGAGTTTAAGCGCGGTATCACCGCCCAGTTGATCTACGTCGAAGAAGGTGCTGAGCAAAATCTTGATTCAACGCTGCGTTTCTTTACCTCAGCGCGCTCAGCGTATGTGTCAGGCCAAGTGGTACGTGTCAGTAAAGGCGACACTGTGGATGTCGACTGGACACAGCCTTTAGGTGGCAAAACCATGCTGGTGACAGGTGCCAGCCGCGGTATCGGTGAAGCAATCGCGCGTGTATTGGCTCGCGAAGGCGCTCACGTTATCTGCCTAGATGTACCTCAGCAGCAGGCAGATCTACAAAAAGTCGCAAGCGAAATCAGCGGCTCTGTGCTGACAGTCGATATCACCAGCGAGGATGCAGGCAAGCAAATTGCAGAGGCGGCACAAAAGCGCGGTGGGCTTGATTCAATCATTCACAATGCTGGGGTCACGCGCGATAAGACGTTGGCAAAAATGGATGAAAAAAAGTGGGATATGGTCATCGATATCAACCTAGCTAGCATCGCACGACTCAATCGCTATCTATTAGAAAACGATGTATTAAAAGACAACGCACGTATCGTATGTGTGTCATCTATCTCAGGCATCGCAGGCAACATGGGACAAACCAACTATGCCACTTCTAAAGCAGGCGTCATCGGACTGGTCAATGCTACCGCCAAACAGTTACAAGACAATGCCAAGGGTATGACCATCAACGCTGTGGCACCAGGCTTTATTGAGACGCAAATGACAGAGGCCATCCCTTTTGCTATTCGTGAGGCAGGTCGCCGCATGAACTCCATGAGCCAAGGCGGTCTGCCAGTAGACGTGGCCGAGACCATCGCTTGGTTTGCCTCTCCTGCATCGGGTGGCCTAAATGGCAACATCGTTCGCGTTTGTGGTCAAAGCTTACTGGGTGCTTAGGACAAGCAATTGTCCGTGGATAGCTAAGCTGTGGCAAAAGTAAATAAGGTAAGTGTCGCTAAAGAATAAAGCGGTGCTCACATCGTAATGTGAGATTTTTTCTTGATTGCCTAACATATGCTTACGAAAAAATTGCTGATAAATTGTAATAAAGCTGCCCAAGGGTGGCTTTTTTATGATAAAAACGTAGAATTCATGATAACAATGCCCCAAAAGGTTTGCTCCAGCCCTACTTAGGATTTATTTATGTCAGACAAACACTATGATGCGTTGCCAAAAGCGCATACAACTTATGCCAATATCGTCAAAAGTTTATTGCCTATCGGCAACAGTGGCAAAGTCAGTAAAGATCAGTTACCACAAGCGACTTACTACGTCGATGACCTCCATATTGATCAAGAAAATTTAGACGATTATCGTAAGATTTGTGGTTTTGCAGATAATGGCAAAGTGCCTATTACTTATTTTTCTGTGTTGTCGCAGACGCTGCAAATGAACATGATGGTCAAAGAGCCGTTTCCCTTTGCGATGCTCGGTCTCGTACACGTAGACAACAGTGTGACGCAGTATCGTCCTATCGGTGAGCGTGAAACAGTGGCGATGTCTGTGACTTTTGATAATCTGCGCGACCATGCCCAAGGTCAACAGTTTGATTTTGTCACGACAGTCAAATCAAAAGACGAGGTGGTGTGGGAGGGGACATCAACCTATCTATCGCGTGGCAAAAAACCCAGCAGCAGTAAAGACAAAAAAAGCAAACCGCGCCCAGTTACCGTAAAACCGACTATCGATGACAATGGGACCCACAGTGTTTTTGAAGTACCAGAAGATATTGGCCGTCGTTATGCGTTTGTCTCAGGGGATTTTAACCTCATTCACTTGCATCCACTATCGGCACGGGCCTTTGGTTTTCCAAAAGCGATCGCTCATGGTATGTGGTCGAAAGCCAAATGTCTCGCGCTGATGGATGAGCTGCCTGATGCCTGTACTGTCGATGTGTCCTTTAAACTCCCTATCTTTTTGCCTGCTGAAGTAGAGCTGATTGCCGAGCCGGTATCACAGCTACAAAACACGGATGATAGTTGTGAGTTTGGTCTATTTAGCGCCAAAAACGACAAGCCTCATCTAGCGGGTTTGGTAACACTCAAGACCGCTAAGTAAATACAGCTGGGGCTCTCGCGTAACTGCTATCGAAAGTGATGGCGAACGGATCAAACGCGTTTAAGCACTAAAGCGCGTTTGTCTTTATATATCCTACGTAGACAGACTAACGAATCTTTTTATTATTATGACCTCACATACTACAGTAACCACCCCAAATTCAGACCAAATCAATGATGTCGCAGTAACTAATACCGCTGCTGCCAATGATGCTGCGGCAGACGACAGCGCCACAGCTGATGCGGACAATGTGGACAATGGCATCGAGCTTTCGACCCTCTTTGAGCCTTATTTTCGTCCTGATGCCAATACCATCGTATGCGGCGCTCTGGATGAACAAAAAGTTGATGCATTGGCAAAGGCTGGCGTCGAGCTGGTCATCAACTTGCAGCCTGATGACGAGCTGAGCTTCGATGAAGCTGCCGCCGTCAAGCGCGCAGGCATGTATTATGAGCAGCTGCCTATCAGCGGCGCTGCTGATTTAAAGCAGCTAAAAGTATTGGCGTTTGATAACATCCTGCGCCAGTATCACGGCAAAAAGGTAGCCCTACACTGTGGCTCTGGTAATAGAGTGGGCGCGGTGACGGCACTGCGCGCCGGCTGGTTGCGCGGCCGAAAAATGGATACAGCCATGGCACGGGGACGTAGTCACGGTCTGAGCAAGCTAGAAGATGAGGTGTATAATCGTTTGTTGGTCCCGCGCTAATAAGACGAAGACTAGAGCGTGTCTTCAATTCACTCGATAGGTATCTAAATGGGCTAAAAATGGCCTAATTTTGCCAAACATCTGTTTGACCGCAATTTATCTCACTTTTATCACCATTTTTGAAATAAAGACACGCCCTAGAGTAATCGGCTAATAGAACAAAAGGCGACCAGACGGTGGCCTTTTTATGATAATAGAGTAAGGCTGCCATGACTGAGACAATGAACAAAACCGACAAACACGATGACACTCAAATAAATACCACCCTGCAGCAGCGTCTACAGCAATTGCTGACCAGCTTGCAGCTTGATGATGCGCCAGCTGGCGGGGCGCTAGTGGTCTATCAGGCAGGCGAGTGTATCGCTCGTGCCAGTGTGGGCTTGGCGCGTCCAGAGATGGCATGGCAACCGCAAACCCTAGCGATTAACTTTTCGACCGGTAAAGGGGTGCTCGCGGCTTTGGTTCATGTATTGGTCTCCAAACAGCTACTCGCTTATGACGTCCCCATTGCCCAGTATTGGCCGGCATTTGCGGCTAATGGCAAAGCGCATATTACGCTACGGCAGGTGATGTCGCACCAAGCTGATCTCTTTGCAATTACCAGTATTGGGGCAGATAGCGAGGCGGTACTAGACTGGTCATATATGCGCAAAAAAGTCGCCGACATGACCATGACTCAACCTGATCAAGCCGACGCTTACGACTCCGCTTATAGTGCGCTCATCTACGGCTGGGTGCTGGGCGGCTTGGTAGAAATCGTCACCAAGATGCCGCTTGCGCAAGCGCTTAGCCATTATTTGACGACGCCATTAGGGATTGCCGATAGCTGCTATTTTGGGGTACCAGATGATAAAGTCGACCTTGTCGCCAAGCTGGCCAAAGACTTTGATGCAGACGAGACGGCAACCTCTAAGCTGCGGCAAAAACGACAAAAACCCACATTAAAACCAGACTCGGCAAATACCTTATCTGTCTATAACCATCTACCAAGCGCGGCGTGTTGGCAGCAGCAAGCCTTGCAGATGCAGCGCTCTGTAGCTGCTTCTGGGACGGATAAAGGACATCACCGCCAGCCGGCGTTAACCACTGCAGGTATCAGTGGTCTGTATTTTGATACCAGCCACCTCAATCTAAAAAACTACAAATCAGCGCTTATCCCAGCCGGCAAACAGCCTATTGATTACTATCAACGACAAACGCTACAAGCCGTCATTCCTGCCGCTAATGGGGTCGCGTCGGCTCAGGCGCTGGCGACGATATATGCCATGCTTGCCAATGGCGGGGTATGGCAAGGTCAGAAGCTAATCGATCGCGCTACTTTTGAGCAGTTATCCACGCCCGAAGTCACAGGGTTAGACGCAGTCATGCCAGCGCCTATGTATTGGCGCTTGGGTTATCATCGTCTGTTTAGTGTCTGTGCTGATACTGCGGCGGGTTTTGGTCACATGGGCTACAACGGCTCAGTGGCGTGGTGTGATCCATCACGGCAATTGTCGTTTGCTTTTATTCATAACTTCGATACTACGATGCTCAATGACGTTCGTCAGTTTGCTTTGACCGAAGCAGTGCTCGCGTTGATAGCGCCTTAGCCACACGTAGCTAGTGTATAAATTGCTAACATGTTCGATAATGCTTATGTCGAAGGCGGCTTATTGGGTGTTATTTTGAGCAGCTTTGGCGCACTCAAGCCATGCATAAAGATAGATATCAAAATTACAATAGAGCAGACCACCCATAACTTGAGCGCATCATCGTCTGCAAAGTAGCCGTGGTTGAGCGCATAGGATAAGTAATACAAGGTGCCGATACCGCGAATGCCCAAGGCTGAGATTGCGTATTTTTCGGAATGAGGTAGGCCTAGCCCCGATAAGGCGATAAACCCGCCGATAGGACGTATCAGAAGTAAAAACACAAAGCTGACGATGTAGACTCGCCATGTCAGCTCGATGCCTGACTGTAAGCCTTGACCAAGCAGCATCCCAAACACTACCAGTACCAGCGACATGAGTAAGCCTTCTGACTGCTCAGCGAAATCATGGAGTTTTTGATGGTAATTGTGCTGGTGCTCTGAGCGGCGAAAGGCAAAGGCTGCGACAAACACAGCGATAAAACCATAGCTCTCTACATACTCGGCCAGTCCATAAGCGACCAGCGTCAGAGCGATCACCACATAGCCTTGCGAGATGGGCGTTTCTTGACTGTATTTAGAAAACACAAGCTTGGCCATGGCTTTGCCAACGACGATACCCACCATCAATCCTGCGCCTATCTTCCACAAAACATCATGAGTAAACCATGACCAGAGCATCTCGCCATCGAAACGCTGACCTGCGCTCAACGCTTCTGCCACCTTGATGGCCAAATAAACAAATGGAAACGCCAATCCGTCATTCAACCCTGCTTCTGAGGTCAAGGTAAAGCGCGGTGTGTCCTCACCGCCAGTGTTTGGTGGGCCGACCTGAATGCTAGACGCCAAGACAGGATCGGTCGGTGCCAACACCGCACCTAACAAAATCGCCGCCCCCAAACTCAAACCAAAAGCATAGTAGCCCAACGCTGCCATGGCAAAAATACCAATCGGCATGGTGATGAGCAGCAGCCTGATCGTCGGTCGCCACAGCCGCCAAGAAAGCTCGGTATCAATCTTGATACCCGCGCCAACCAGTGATACCAAGACCACGATTTCTGTGAGTTTTTCGATGATAAGGCCATTGTCAATCGGATCCAAAAACGATAACGTCGTCCACCAATAACCTATGAGTAACCCAAAGCTTACCTGCAGCATCGGCAATGAGATCGGGGTGCGTTTAAACACGATAGGAAACAGCGCCCCAAACAAAAAGGCGATACCGCAGACCAATAAGAAGACGTTATAGTTTTCAATCATAAAGGGGTGCACGCGACTATGTTATAAAAATATGTTATAAAAATTCTTATCGATAACTATTTGAAAATATTTAATGTATGACGACCTAGTCGATAACCAGCTCACCTCAGTTATCTGACTGATAGTTTGTTCGAAGTCGTCAGCGCGGCTACTCTGAGTCAGTCTTATCATGACGGCAAAAATATATTATTACCGCAAAAAATCGTTATCAAAACGCGTGCTGCGTTGTTTTTTTGTGAAAAAAAAGCCTGCACGATGCAGGCTTTTCTCAACAGCTTGAGGTTTTAGAGAGTAGGGATGTGGTTAGCGTTCAACTTGACTCACGTCGCGTATCGCCCCCGTATCTGCACTGGTGGTCATGGCCGCATAAGCGCGTAAGGCTGGCGTCACATAACGCTCACGGCTGACAGGCTTCCACGCATCACGGCCACGTGCTTCCATTTCTTCGCGGCGCGCCGCTAACTCGGCATCACTGACTTGCATGTTGATGGTGCGATTTGGGATATCGATATGAATGGTGTCGCCTTCCATAATCAAGCCAATCGCGCCGCCTTCCGCCGCTTCTGGGCTGGCGTGACCAATAGAGAGGCCAGAGGTGCCACCAGAGAAGCGGCCGTCAGTCAGCAGCGCACACTCTTTGCCCAAGCCTTTAGACTTAAGATACGTAGTAGGGTATAGCATCTCCTGCATACCAGGGCCACCTTTTGGTCCTTCATAGCGAATGATGACCACATCACCTGCGACGATCTCATCTGCCAATATGGCTGCGACGGCTGCGTCTTGTGACTCAAAAATACGTGCGCGACCTGTAAAGGTTAAAATACTCTCATCAACACCTGCGGTTTTGACCACACATCCACGCTCGGCGATGTTGCCATAAAGCACCGCAAGGCCGCCATCTGTTGAGTAAGCGTGTTTGACACTACGGATACAGCCTGACTCGCGATTGACATCGAGGTTTGGCCACTCTTTCGCCTGCGAAAACGCTTGAGTGGTACGTACACCGCCCGGTGCTGCAATATATAGCGCCCGTGCTTCGGTGTTGTCAGGGTTCATGATATCCCATTTGTCGATGGCTTCTTTCATCGTGGCACTATGGATGGTCGGTATGTCGGTGGTCAATAGGTCTGCTCGATCAAGCTCGGCGAGTAGTGCCATCACGCCGCCTGCACGGTGGACGTCTTCCATATGGTACTTTTGTGAAGCAGGCGCGACTTTAGATAGGCAAGGTACACCGCGGCTTAGGCGGTCGATGTCCGCCATTTTAAAATCCACTTCCGCTTCGTTGGCGGCGGCCAGTAAATGTAAAATGGTGTTGGTCGAGCCGCCCATGGCGATATCGAGGCTCATGGCGTTTTCAAACGCAGCTTTGGTGGCGATAGAGCGCGGCAAGACAGATTCGTCGTCTTGCTCATAGCGGCGTTTGGCCAATGAGACAATCGTGCGGCCCGCTTCTAAAAACAACTCGCGGCGCAGCGCGTGAGTGGCAAGCAGCGAGCCATTGCCTGGCAATGATAGTCCCAGTGCTTCGGTCAAGCAGTTCATGGAGTTGGCAGTAAACATACCAGAGCATGAGCCGCACGTCGGGCAGGCAGAGCTTTCGATAGCCAAAACGTCTTCGTCACTGATGGTGTCATCAGCGGCATCCATCATGGCATCGACCAAGTCGAGCTTGCGAATGGCGTTGCCTTTACTATCAGTGGTATGGACATCGCTGCCACCATCATTGTTATGACTATGAGCCACCGTACTGGCTATGACTTTACCAGCCTCCATAGGCCCACCAGAGACGAACACTACAGGAATATTAAGACGCATCGCGGCCATCAACATACCTGGGGTGATTTTGTCACAGTTAGAGATACATACCAAGGCATCGGCGCAGTGGGCGTTGACCATGTACTCCACTGAGTCAGCGATCAGATCGCGGCTGGGTAATGAGTACAGCATGCCGCTATGGCCCATAGCGATACCATCGTCGACCGCAATGGTATTAAACTCCTTTGCCACACCGCCCACTCTTTCGATTTCACGTGCGACCATCTGACCCAAATCCTTTAGGTGTACGTGACCGGGTACAAACTGAGTAAATGAGTTGGCAATGGCAATGATTGGTTTACCAAAGTCGCCATCAGTCATGCCAGTTGCACGCCACAGTGCGCGAGCACCTGCCATGTTGCGACCACCGGTAGAGGTTTTTGAGCGATAATCCATGTGATTTTCCTTACAAATAGGCGAAGTTTATAAAAAAGTGCAGCCTAAGCTGTGATGATAGTGTGCTTTTTATACTAAATAACGACCAATGAATAATACTAGGTCATGACCATACCATTAGATATGAATGTTGACTTCCTCCCCTTCCTAAACGGAGGGGATTCCTACTAAAGACGGTCAAGCCCGACCGCGAGAATGTTTTTTGCTCCATTAACATTTCTGTTATGGGTCGTTTTACAAGAACGACAAAACCATTCTCTTATACCAAGACCTGATCTACCTTTCGGGCTGTCTTGGCGAGAGCCGCAATTTGATCAGGTTTGGGTGCTGTACGCTTCATTGACTTCGATATAGTGGCAACCTGCGTTCGCGCATTTATAATCCAGTTGCCGCTTAATCTCAAACCAACCAGCATCATAGACGGATTTGGCCAGTTTGCATGAAGTGAATGATGTTGATTTGATTTTTCCAACAACGATTAGGCTGTTGGCCTTAACAAGCTTTGATGTGAATTTATGGATTAAGTCTTGGCGGGTGTTTTTAATCTTGGCGTGTATCGCACGGACCCGCTTTTTATTCTTGGCTCTTTGGGCAATGGCCAGTTTTTCAGCATATTGATGGGTGACTTTGATTTGTAGCTGATCACCCTCACTACTGACTGCTGAATCCTGACAGACTAGATCAATACCGACTTGGCCAGTACCACACTTAATCTTTGGAAATTCTTTGACGGTGATACAGGCATACCATCTGCCTCGTGCGTCTTGCACCAACTCACAAGTATTGATGCTGTACAGGGCTAAATTGTAGCTATCCCACAGATCAATGATCAGCTTTTGACGGTTAGCTAAGCTAAATTGCAGGGTGCTTTTTAGAGACTTTTTACCGCTTTGGCGCGTATTGATATGCTTAATCGCGGTCTTTTTAAAAGGAATCCAGCCCAAACTTCTTCTCTTGGTCTTTGGGTTGTTGGTGCGCCAGTTTAGTTTGGTTTTTTTAAACTGTTTACGGCTTTTGGCATGGGTTTCAGAGATGGCTTGTAGGGTTTGGCTGTGCAGATTTAGATACTCGCCACTGCCTTTGGTATAAGCGGCCAAATCATAGGCTGAAAAGAATTTGCCTGTACTCTGTAAATGTTTAAAACTAAGCTCATTGACGTAATTCCAGACAAAGTTAACCGCCCCAGCTAAGATATTGAGCTGAGTGGCGTGTTTGTCTTTGATGCGTAGCTTGAGTGTTTCCATGGAATAATTATGATCTCAATGGGTTTGGTTATCAAGGGGTTCACCATACTAGGCGACAATGGCTGATGCCTGATATCTACGCCCTAGAAGGATGTGGTTTTACGGCGTTAGATGATAAAAATATGCCATGATCACGTGGATTCATCGTATCGATAAGATCTTATTCTAATAGCAATGTGCCGTCCTGCAAGCGCATCAATGACAAACCACAAGAAACCATAAGGCTGCCCAACACGACAATTTATGCTAAGCGCTCTAAGATGGCTTTGTCAAACCAAGGCAGATCGGTTTTATCCGCTTCTAGTCGGGCGATAACCTCTAGAGCGTGAGGCGCTGGCAACAGCTGATACTCAGCGCTGGCGGCGATGGGTAGTATCCGCTCGTTTGTCGCCGCTTGTGAGTCAGCATCCTCTAAAACAGAGACAAGCGTTTGTTTGTCGTTTTTGTAGAGCACATCGACGCGGCCAAAAAACTGCCAGTCTTTTAAGGCGGTGCTCAGCGCATCCATCGCTTCTTTGGTATAGATCTGCTCGGTGTCTTTGCCCGTATTGGTCCAGTGCAGACGCACAGCTAACTGCAGCGCCTCGCTAAACACCACCAGTGAGCCGATGACCTTGATATGCCAAGGACTGCTGATGAGCGCGGCCTCAATCCCGATGAGCTGCGCGGCCTCACTGGCACTCATCGGCCTATTAAACTGAGCCAGTAGGGCAGGCGTGAGCGGGTTGGCTTGCTTGATGGCATCGTCTAAGCTGTCGTAATGATATAAAAAAGGCAGCGGCAACTCCTGCGTCACTGTTTTTTTGCTGACTTTACAGTTGTGTATTTGCCAATGAATGCTGCTATCGGTCAGCGCCTCGGCCAAAATCACGCTATTAGGCGGCAGGCTCTGCGCTGGATGCTCAGTACGCGTTTCTGCAGCAGATCTGGCAGCTAAATGGTCGTTTAGGTTGTCGTTTGATAAGGGCGTCGGCAAGGTAGGCGAATCCATAAATATAGCATCATTAAAGTAGAGGGTTAATATAACATTTAAAGTCTATGAATCGCCAATAAATTGCTGAGCGAGTCGGCGCATATCGGTATGGGAGCTTTGATTGACAAGTCAGTAAGCGGCTTGTACTCAGGCGATATTTCGTCCACTATATAACACTTGTTGTGAGCAAAGCTTCCGAGTCATTCACTCACCACACTGGCCAATGAATAAAGGAATAACAATGAATCAAAACAACCACGTTCAGTATGACGACAATAACATCTTTGCAAAAATGCTAAAGGGTGAGATTCCATATCACAAGGTTTTTGAAGACGATAAAACCCTTGCCTTTATGGATATCATGCCACAAGCAAAAGGCCACGTACTGGTCATTCCCAAACAAAAAGCAATCGATTTGGCTGATCTAGAGCCAGAATATGCGGCAGCGGTACTGATGACTGCCAAAAAAGTCATGCAAGCGCAGCGTCAAGTGTTTGAGCGCGAAGGTATCATCCAAATGCAGCTAAATGGTTCGCAAGCTGGGCAGACAGTGTTTCATTATCATGTCCATCTGATTCCATCAAGTATTCATGAGCTAGGCCGTCATGCCGTCACCCAAGCAGATCAAGGCGAGCTGGCAGATCTGGCGCAACAGCTTGCCGCAGTTATTGCAGGATAATATTGTCATTGTAGACAAACAGATATATTTTATATATTAAAGGCGGCTAACAAGCTGCCTTTTTTGCTTGGTAATAGTCATGTAACAATCGTTAAAGTAGTGTTACAAGGACAGAGATTGTCTGGGGTTTTTCAAAAGAGTGTGATAAATATCATAATGGCTGACTGTTGGTTAAGCAGTTTCGTCTTTAGAACCCATGCATCAAACCAGTGCCTATAAGCAGACAATGTCAGAAGTCAGAAGTCAGAAGTCAAAAATGTAGTATCAAACATTTATCAGACAGACATTTTATGCAAAAAATATTTTAACAAGCACGGTTGATCGGTTTTGTCACTTTTTGAGGATATCACTTCTATGAGTAAATTACCTCGCTCCACTATTTTGTTGCCAGTTTTTGTCCCAGCGGCGGCCATCATGCTGCTATTGGTGATTGGCACTGCTATCAATCCAGAGGCGGCCGGTGAGCTGTTTAGTACCGTTCTGGCATTTACCACCGAGACGTTCGGCTGGTTTTATATGCTGGCAGTTGCCATATTTTTGATGTTTGTCATCGTGTTGGCGTTTTCGCCTTATGGCAGCATCAAGTTAGGCCCTGACCATGCAGAAGCTGAATATCAGTTTCTCGAATGGTTTGCTATGCTGTTTTCGGCAGGTTACGGCATTGCCTTGCTCTTTTATGGTGTCGCCGAGCCGGTCTTACATTTTGCCAGTCCACCACTCTCAGAGCCGCAGACGATTGAGGCGGCCAAGGAGGCGATGCAGATTGCCTATTTTCATTGGGGGTTTCATATTTGGGCGATATACGGCGTCGTGGGGTTGTCATTGGCGTATTTTTCCTTTCGGCACGGCTTACCGCTGTCGGTGCGCTCCACCCTCTATCCCTTAATCGGTGACAAAATCCATGGGCCTATCGGACATACGGTGGATGTGTTTGCGATTTTGGGTACCATGTTTGGTATCGCCACCAGTTTAGGTCTGTCTGTGGCTCAGATTAATGCAGGCTTGAATTACTTATTACCCGATATGATTCCAGTGAGCACCACCGTACAAGTCATCATCATTGCGCTGGTGACCACCGCAGCACTGGTGTCTGTACTGGCTGGGATGGATAAGGGCGTCAAACGCCTGTCTATCTTAAACATGGTGCTGGCCACGGCTTTGATGCTGTTTGTGTTTGTGGTTGGGCCGTCGATATTTATCCTAAATGCCTTTATGGAAAATACAGGCAGTTATTTGGGCAATATCGTTGAGCGCACCTTTAGCCTACAAGCTTATCAATCGAGTGATTGGATCGGTAGCTGGACGCTATTTATCTTTGCATGGACGATCGCGTGGGCGCCTTTTGTCGGACTATTTATCGCCAAAATCAGTCGCGGCCGTACCATTCGTGAGTTTGTGCTGGGCGTGATGCTTGTCCCAACGCTGTTTACCTTCTTTTGGTTTTCGGTATTTGGGGATACCGCGCTGCATATGATTATGGTCGATGGTTATGAGGCGCTGATCGGCGAGGTACAAAACAACCAAGCCATTGCTTTATTTAAGTTGCTAGAAAACTTACCCTTTACTCAAATTGTCTCGTCATTGACCGTCCTACTGATTATTACTTTTTTTGTGACGTCATCGGACTCAGGGTCATTGGTCATCGACTCGCTCGCCGCTGGTGGTCGTAGTGATACGCCGTGGTGGCAGCGCTCATTTTGGGTAGTTACAGAAGGTGCTGTAGCAGCGGTGCTGCTGATCGCAGGTGGCCTAAGCGCCCTGCAGACAGCGGCTATCGTCAGTGCCTTGCCTTTTGCAGTGATTATCTTAATTTCGACATTTGGTATGTGGCGTGCGCTACGTATCGAGGGGCATCGTAATCAAAGTCTGGCCACTGACAACCATCTACCACCGCATCTGCTCAAATTAGACGCATGGCGTGATCGTATTGATTATATTACCAATCAGCCAACGCGCGAAAAGGTGCTCGGCTATATCAAGGGCACGGTGATGTCATCGATGCAGGAGGTTGCAGAAAAATTTGCCGAGACAGGCTGGTTGCCTGAGGTTAACTATGATGAGGTAAACAATCGAGCGGTACTAGAGCTAAGACGCGGTGATAATGTCGAGTTTTGGTACGAGGTGCGCCTATCAGAGCATGAGGTTCCTGACTATTATACTGAAGATATGGCAGGTAATCTGCCCCAAGAGCACCATCACCGTGCCGAGGTCTATCTGCGCCGCGGTGGCCAAACCTATGACTTATATGGTTATCAGCCAGAGTCGGTAATCAACGATATCATCGATCAGTTTGAAAAATATCTGTATTTCGTCAATGTCTCGCCCGATATTTTGCCTTGGCGTATGCAGGAACACGATGATGATATTACCCTAGAGCAGGGTAGTGTGTTTGATAAGTAAGCGAGCGCATTGCTTATTTGGAAGGCGTATTGGAGGTCATAGCGGTAAAGGATTGACGTGAATGGCTTGCAATATGCGTACGAACCCTTAGAATAACGGCTTGTTTTCTATGCAAATCAAGCCGTTTTTTATGTCTATAAATACTTCTGCGAATCCTGTGATGGCTGATTCTTCAGCACCAGTTGCCGCTCAGCATCCCTTATTACAGCCGCTTGATATCGGTGGTCTGAGTATCGAAAACCGTTTGATGGTAGCACCTATGGCCGGCGTGACGGATAACCCTTTTCGTAGACTGTGCAAATCTTTTGGCGCAGGGCATGCTGTCAGTGAGATGATCATCGCCGATACCGCGCTTTATGCTAGCAAAAAGTCTTTGTACCGTGCCAATTTCGATGGTGAGATTGCGCCCATCTCGGCACAAATAGCAGGGGCTGAGCCTGATAAATTGGCTGAAGCGGCGCGTTATCAGATTGACAATGGCGCGCAGATTATTGATATCAATATGGGCTGTCCTGCCAAAAAAGTCTGCCGTAAGCTGGCAGGCTCAGCCTTGCTGCAAGACGAAGATTTGGTGGCGCGTCTGCTCGATGCGGCAGTAGGTGCAGTCGATGCTCCCGTCACCCTAAAGACGCGACTGGGTTATGAAAATGGCCGCGAAAATATCTTGCGAGTGGCACGCCGTGCTGAGCAAGCTGGTATCGCAGCGATTGCGATTCATGGGCGGACGCGTGAGGACATGTATACAGGTACGGCGCGTTATGAGCTGATACGCGAAGTCAAAGACAGTATCGGTATCCCTGTCATTGCCAATGGCGATATCGATAGCCCTGAAAAAGCCCAATATGTCTACGAGATGACAGGCTGTGATGCCGTGATGATAGGGCGCGCCGCTCAAGGTCAGCCGTGGCTGTTTCGTGATATTGGTCATTTTTTGCGGACAGGTGAGCGGCTACCAGCACCAAGTGTTCGCGAGATTAAAGAGATTGTGCTCGCGCATCTACAAGAGCTGTATGATTTTTATGGCGAATACTCAGGCTGCCGTATTGCGCGTAAGCATATTGCGTGGTACACCACGGGCATCCCAAATTCTAATGCCTTTCGTCAAGCGATGTATGGCGAAGAGAGTACCGCAGGACAGTTTCGTGTGGTCGAGAATTTTCTGTGTACGCATCAGTAGTCACTAGGGCGGGTAAATAAAAATAATCATCAATCGCGATGTTTGTACTGACGATTTATTCACCTCAGGCCATATTTTTTGCTATCCTACAAAAGAACATAAAACAAACAAAAAGGACTTTTTATGGCCAACCCTTCAAAAAAAGCAATCGCCAAAGCGGTTAAAGGTAAGCATATCATAATCACGGGTGCCTCAAGTGGTATCGGCGAGCGTACTGCTTTTTTGCTCAGTGAGTGCGGCGCTCATGTGATTTTGTTGGCACGTACCAAAGACAAGCTAAAAATTGTCGCGGACAATATCGAAACACTCGGTGGCAGGGCCAGTTATTATCCATGTGATTTGACCGATATGGATGATATCGAAGACGTCAGCAAACGGATTCTTGCTGATTTTGGTCATGTCGATGTGTTGGTCAATAATGCGGGGCGCTCGATTCGCCGTTCAGTGCATGAATCTGTCAACCGTTTTCATGACTTTGAGCGCACAATGGATGTCAATTACTTTGGTGCGGTAAAGATTGTTTTGGGACTACTTCCGACGATGATTGGCAGAAAGAAGGGGCAAATTGTCAATATCTCCTCCATTGGCGTACTGGCAAACAGTCCGCGTTTTGCCGCTTATGTTGCCTCAAAATCAGCGCTTGATGCGTTTAGTCGCTGTCTGGCAGCAGAGGTCAAAGGCGATAATATCAAAGTCACCAACATTTTTATGCCACTGGTGCGCACGCCGATGATTGCACCGACCAAGCTATATCGTTATATGCCAGCATTGATGCCTGATGAGGCGGCGATGATGGTAGCCAAAGCGATCGTCCATAAACCAAACAGTATCGCCAGCAACATGGGTAGATTTGCGTCTGCAAGCTACTCGTTGGTACCTGCATTTAACGTGGGGGTACAGTCTATTGGTTATCGTATCTTCCCGAGCTCGACGGCTGCCCAGACGACCGATAGTAAGCCGAATTTAGCGCAGCGTATTTTTGCAAAAATACTGCCTGGTGAGCATCACTAGTATAAGCGCTCAGTAGGGAGTGCAGAAAGGCTCCCTACAGAGGCTTGATCCTTACTTATTGCACCCCATCTGCGGATGCCTTATCTAAGTTGGGGTTGTTTTCATTGACCGTCACCGTATCATCAGCTTTTTGGTCATTTTCTACACTGCCACTGCTAGAATAGTAGGCTGTACCTCCCGCACCTTCCTCATCTTCTGTAGAGTTAGGAGTAGGAGCCTGGTCTTTCTCTTCGCTCGCTGTTTGCACAGGCGTCATTTCGCTAGATTCTATATTATTATTGTTATCATCTGGCTTTTGGGTCTCATTGCTGCAAGCACCAAGACCCAAGAGACTCACCCAACATACTATCCATAATTTATTTTTAAGCGATTTTTCCGCTATAGATGTTTTCATTTTAATATCCTTATTGCCGTTAAGATCAAACCTTGCGTAAAATTCATCCCAGTCCTGCGGTATCGTTTTTATACTGAACTCACTATAACAAGCCAAAATACCAGACAGTTTTTTTGTTTTCACGGGGCTGAAGGTAAGAATTTGTTAGCGTTTGTACTACCACGTATTTTGTTAAGCGCAGCTGGTAAAGGATATATCCCAATAAAACCCGCGATCTCGCCTTAACCAAACACTCGCCATAATATCCAAAACAATCCTGCCATAATCACCACAATCAGCAATAAACGTTTTGTCCAATATGGCATTAAGGGTTTTTTGTATCCCAAGTTATTTAGCTGGCTATCAACCCCTTGTTGTAGGTCTTTAAAACTTTGAGTCTGCTTGGTGGTTTTGACGCGTGTTTTGATCAGTTTGCCAGATTCTAGCTCTTCTTTTGTTTCTTGCTCTCGATCAAAGCTAATGGCATGATTAGAGATGCCTTGTTTGTTTGCGATGGTATTGAGTTTTTGTTGCTGCTTTACTTTTAACGCGGTTTCATAAGCGTCTATTCGCACCTTGGCTTCATCCATACTGATATTTTCATCTTGCGCCAATGTCTTGATGGCCATGACGAGGTTGTTTTTTTCAACCATCATGATCACATCTTTTGGCAGTTTTGGATTGACTGGCTTTGAGCTTGGGTCGGGGTTAAACATGGTGTTCCTTATTGTCGATAAGCATATAGCTTGTAAGCATGAGTTATTATAACCATTTTAACCAAGCACCATTCAAGCGGTGAGCGGCATTTGAGCAGTGGATAAACAAAAAAATACCGCCATCATTGTTATGACAGCGGTATATCGCAGTGAGATTATCTGGGTCTAAGGCGGCTTATAGGTCTTTCCAGCGCTGGATAGACTCTTTGATAACTTCTTTGGCTTCAGCCACGTCGCCCCATGATTCAACCACAGTGGTGCCCGCTTTTTTCAGGTCTTTATAGTGGCTGAAGTGGAACTGTAGCTGGTTGATCAGCTGTTTAGGTAGGTCTTCTAAGCTGTTGTATGCATTGCCGGTATCACGGTCATCCGCTGGTACGACGACGATTTTGTCATCGACTTCGCCATCATCCACAAACTTCATCACGCCGATGACTTTGGCTTTTAAGAAAACACCAGTCGGCAGTGGCTGCTCTGTGATGATCAGCGCATCCAACTCGTCGCCATCTTCGTCTAGCGTTTGCGGGATAAAGCCGTAGTTACAAGGCTTGGCAAAGATTTGTGGATCGATACGATCCAGCTCAAACACGGCCAATTCGCGGTTCCATTCGATTTTATGGCTGCTACCGGTAGGGATTTCTACTACCACGTTGATGATGCCGCCGTCTACGTCGCCTGCGTCCAAAATTTTATTAAAATCTGCCATAAAATACTCCGATTTGCTTTTGTTTTAAATGTCTAAATACAATAAGAAAAGCTCAAAGGTTGAGCTGAGCTGTCATATAGGTGTGACAGCTGTCTGTACCGCCAGCGATTATAGCAAGTTTGCGACAATTTTTCTCAAAATATTTAAGTCTAAGCGTGCAAGATATTATGCAAAAAAAGACTCAAAGGCCACAAGCTTTAGCGACTTGGTTTGGGCGCCAACGCGCGCAGTGCTATCTGTCCTGCATGGCGCTGAGCGATATTGTCGATGAGTTTTTGTGTGACGCTCTCATAGCTCAAGGATTCGCGGGCTTGCCCTGCGCTTTGTGTCTTTAGGGAGGATGCCATGTTGATAAAATCAGCCAGCCTAAGCATTTGCATGCCAGCATAGCCACATGGGTTGATGGCATTAAACGCGGATAAATCACAAGTTAAATTAATAGCGATACCGTGGTAACTAAAACCATGCTTAATCTTAAAGCCTAATGACGCCATTTTACCTAACATGATGGACGATGGCTGGATCTCAGTCGATACAATGCCTTGATCGGTAGGGCTGTCGTCATGCTCTGCGCTGGTATCGGCATAGAGATAGACGCCTGGCGCATCGCGGCGCGCTTGGGCACGAATGCGCGTATCACCAGCTGTATGGCTTTGTAAGCAGTCATTGATCACATCTTCGATGGCTTGCTCAGCGTGTGAGACTAAATTGCGCACACTCCAGCCCAAGCTCTCTAAATCAAATAACCAATACAGCACCAATTGCCCATGACCATGCCAAGTCACTTGACCACCGCGATCGGTTTTGATAACTGGGGTGTCTGTACGCTGCAAAATGTGCTCTTCTTTACCCGCTTGTCCTAAGGTATAGACATCATTGTGATCGACGATCCACAGCTCATCGGGCGTGCGCTGCTGTTTGGTTTTTTTTAACTCAATACGTGTCAGCGTGCGCGCGAGCATCGCATCCAAGGTAGGGACATAATCGGCCGCGGACAAAGACTTACTGATCAGCGTGTCACTCAGGGGTTGTATGGCGTTTTGCATGGCAGTCACAACGTATGGTAGATATATAGAATTGGCAAAAGGTATGAAGGCAAGGGCGTGTCCTCTTCAATAGATAGCCATCTAAATGAGTTAAAAATGGCTAAATTTCACCAAACAGTATCAAATAGCTAATGAATATCTCGATATTATCTGGGCTATTTTCGTTGTTTGATTAGGACGTGTTGAATATTCAACACGCCCTACAGTGTTTGGCGGCAATTCATCTCATTTTTATTGCCATTTTTAAAATGAGGACACGTCCAAGTAGGTCAGTTGCCTAAAGTGTAGCAGTTTTTGGCAGTGTCGCCCAAACTTATCTGCTTATTAGATACCGCCCAAATAAAAATTTGGAAATTAAAAAGTTTGGCCGCGGCGTAAGCGATGACTTTTGCTCTATTAAAAAACGCACTAGTCAGTTTAAAATGCTATTCATTGCTCAGTCGATGCGCTACATTAAAGTGCCCGTCGGAGTGTCTAAAAGCGTAAGGGATACAATTTTACGACTGTTTTTTATGACGGATTTTGGTTGGGTCTGCTAAAAACGAAGACAGGCAGGATGTGCGCTAAAAATACAGCGCCGCTCGCCCAAAAAAGTATATCAGTCCCAACGCATATAACAAGGAAGAGACATGACAGACAATACCCAAAATATCAATGAGCATATGCCGCACCAAGCCTCTAGTATCGCACAAACCGCCGAAGAGATGCGAGCGCAATTTGAGCATCTACAAGCGCTGAGCCGTACGCAGCCGATAAACGACTGGGCCACGCGTGAGACGCAGCTGGATAACCTTGAGATGATGCTCAGCGACAACCAAGCCAGCTTTGCCAGTGCCATCAGCGCTGACTTTGGCTATCGTAGTGAGTCTGAGACGCAGTTTGCTGAGTTGTTCCCGAGTTTTACAGGGATTAGTCATGCCAAAAAACACGGCAAAAAATGGATGAAGCCTCAGCGTGCGCCGATCTCGACACTGTATATGCCAGCCCACAACGAAATCCAGCCGCAGCCGTTAGGGGTGGTCGGCATCATGGTGCCTTGGAACTATCCGCTGTTTTTGGCCGTAGGCCCGATGATAGATGCGCTCGCTGCTGGCAATAGAATCATGATTAAAATGAGTGAGGCGGCACCAAAGTTTGCGCAGACGTTCGCCGATGCTGTGGCTCGTTATTTTTCCTCCGACATGATATGTGTGGTGCTGGGAGAAGTCGATATCGCGGTGGCTTTTAGTGAGCTGCCGTTTGATCATCTGCTGTATACTGGCTCGACAGCAGTCGGCAAAAAAGTCATGGCCGCCGCCGCCCCCAATCTGACGCCAGTGACGTTAGAGCTGGGTGGTAAGTCGCCGGTGATCGTCTTGGATGATGCCAATTTGGAATCGGCGGTCAATCGCGTGATGATGGGCAAGACACTAAATGCTGGTCAAACCTGTATCGCCCCTGATTATGTGCTGATTCCCCGTCGTTATCATGAGTCATTTATCCAAGCGGCAAAAGACTGGATGGATAAGCACTATCCTGATATTGAGCACAATCCTGACTACTCGCGCATCATCAATGGCGCGCAGTTTGAGCGCGTAAAAGGCTATTTGAACGCGCTACCAAGCGAGCAGGTGTATGCGCTGACCTCGATTGAGGCCAACAGCGAAACACGCCTGATGCCGCCTGTGATCGTTCGGGAGCCTGCGTTAGACAGTGAGGTCATGGACAATGAGATTTTTGCGCCGATTTTGCCTTTGATACACTACGAAACGCTAGATGATGCCATTCACTTGGTCAATTCGCGCCCGCGTCCGCTGGCTTTGTATGTATTTGGCGAACATCAAGGCGATATAGAGCAAGTGCGTAATCGTACGGTTTCAGGTGGTCTGTGTGTCAACGAGGTCCTCATGCACGTGGCGCAGCACGACTTACCCTTTGGCGGCGTTGGTGATTCGGGCACCGGTGCTTATCATGGTAAGGCAGGATTTGAGCGTCTTAGTCACATGAAGCCTGTGTTTGTACAGGCCAAGCTCAACGGCATGAATTTACTACTACCGCCTTATGGTGGACTGTTTAAAAAAGCCATGGCTCTATTTTTAAAGTAGCACTCAAACACAGTTGCCTTGTAAGTCACTGTGTCCGATATAATCATGCTCAGTGTAGCCATGCCTAATATAGCCTTATGGCGACACGTTTTAAGCATACTTATGCATCTACCTAGGTAGGTGCTTTTTTTTGGCCAAATAGCGGTAGGCCGCGCATGGGTGGTGAACAATAAGCAGGTGTAATGGACAAAATTCATGCTAAAAAGTAGAAGGTAGTCGCTAATGGACATAATTCATGCTATTTGAGTGACTTTGACCCTAAAAAGTCTTTAATAAACTGTAACTTACGCTGCTCACTTAGACCGTGATGACTGTGTAATTGTCGCTTTAACTCACTGAATAACCCTTCAAGAGAATTGGTGGTATTTGGTATATCTAAATGCCCATATTCTTGATAAGTGAATAGCCAATCGCTATTGGTTCTGAGGCTGCGATAAGCACTTCTAAGACGCTTATGCGTGTACCACGTTCTACTGTTATCGTCATTGGTACTACGCTCATTAAGATAGTCTTCATGAGTTAACAACCAATAATCTAAGTGCTCTATGAAGTCAGCTTTATCAAGCTTAGTTAAGTCTAAAGTGAGCCGTCTAAGCTCGATACTGGCACTGTTCTTAGGTCGACGAGTGAGATAGCGAGTTACTATTTGTACCTGATGGAACTGGCACATCTGGCAAGGGGTGTAGGTAAATAACGTACGCAGTCCTCGTCTACCATCACAGGTAATGCTTTGTACATCAACGCCTAACGATGCTAGATGATCAATTTCTTGCTTGTAGGCACTGTTGGTTTCATGACTGACTATCGCGTAGTAAAGAACGGCTTTAGTGGTATTGTCCATAAAAACCATTAAACCGAACTTACGACCGAAGTAAGTGGTATCCATGATGATGTTAGCAGTATTCGGTCGTTTAACTTGATACTGGGTACTGACTTTGTCTAAGCGTCTTTGAATGGTTTTAAGACTACAGCTATACTTGTCAGCCAGTTGTTTGTAGGTCTGTTTCCCTTGGGTGTATTCGGTCCAAAGGGTCTGGTTATTGAGTCTTTTTCCACCTAAAAACTGCCGTCTGCAAGCGAGACATTGATACTGCTGTTTGCCAAGCTTGCGTCCATTCTTCTTGGTGTGTTTATCACGACAAAAAGGGCAGTTTTTTGATTCATGGCGTTGATTCCTTGCAAATATAGACAGTATATAGCGTTAGACCATACGCCAGCATGAAAAATGTCCATTACACCAATAAGCATTTGTCATCTCTGTGAGAAGTCGCTACACTTTGTAGTACCTCTAAACAACGGCAACCTATCATTTAAACCAATCGCTCATGCGTGCTACTGACGCAAGAGATTCGTTCATACTTACGTGTAGGTATAGGCGAGCGGCACCCATCATCAATAGGACTGAGCATGCGCCAATGGATTGCGTTAAGTTTACTCTGTATGAGTACATTACTCCTGCCCGTGGCAGCCTCGGCGGCCTGCCAATCATCTGTCAAATTTGGCGCGCTGACATGGGAGAGTGGTCAGTTTATCTCTAGGGTTGCAAACAGTTAAATAAAACATATACAAACCTACCTATTTATTACTATAATAGATAGATTATATCTATAATATAGAGAGCAAGTTATGGGGAAACTGGTTAGTATTGGGGAGGCTGCCAAACATTTCGGGGTTGCTCAATCCACATTAAGACGTTGGGATGAGGATGGTACGTTAGTCGCCAAGCGAACCGAAAACGGACATAGGCGATATGATTTAAGTGAAATCAGACCGCATTCCTTGAATACACCACCTAAATTAGACCGAAAAACCATTGCTTATGCTCGTGTGTCGAGTCGTGATCAAAAAGACGACTTACTTCTCCAGTCTCAAGTTTTGGAACTTTATTGTGCCAGGCAAGGCTGGACTTTTGAGACGATTACCGATCTTGGTAGTGGAATGGATTATAAAAAGAAAGGCTTAAAAAACCTGCTTGATGACATACTGAGCAATAAAGTTGAACGGCTGGTAATTACCCATAAAGACAGGCTTTTACGATTTGGTGCAGAACTGGTTTTCATGTTGTGTGAGGCTCGTGACGTTGAAGTGGTAATAATCAATCAAGGTGAAGAGTTGAGTTTTGAGCAAGAATTAGCCCAAGATGTATTGGAGATTATCACCGTATTTTCAGCGAGGCTATACGGCTCTCGCAGCAAGAAAAACCAACAATTAATAGAGGCGGTTAAAAAAGCATTATGATCCGTGGACACATTATCGAACTCAAGCCAAACAACGTACAGGCAAATCACCTTGCTCGTGCTTGTGGCGTGGCGAGAAAAGCCTACAACTGGGCTTTGCATGAGTGGCAGCGGCAGTATGCGCTTGACAAAGCGTACCGTGATGCGTGTTTGGCCGCAGGCGTTGAGGTTGATACTAAAAATCTAAACAAGCCCTCACAGGCGAAGCTCAGACGCGAATTGAACGCCATTAAGCGTGAATTATTCCCCTATATGCTGGAAGTGACCAAATGCGCTCCGCAGGCGGCAATCATGCAGTTGGGTGATGCTTATAACAACTTCTTTAAAGGCTTAGCGAAATACCCAACCGCTCGTAAAAAAGGCCGTGACGATAGATTCAGTTTATCCAACGACCAATTTGCCATTAAAGGTAAATCCATTCGTATCCCAAACTTGGGCTGGGTTCGCTTAAAAGAAGCTTTACGTTTTGACGGCAAGATCATGTCAGCCACCATCTCTAAACGTGGCGGTAAGTGGTTTGTTAGTGTGGCTGTTGAAATACAAAAAGCTGTAATTCCTACTAAAAAGACAGGTAAAAGCGTTGGTGTTGATCTTGGTATTACCGACTTACTGGTTTTATCAGACGGCACTAAAATTAAAGCGCCAAAACCACTTCAAGCAAACCTTAAAAAACTAAGAACGCTAAACAAAGCGCTCAGTCGCACTAAAAAAGGCAGTAAAAACAGAGAAAAAGCGAAAACCAAGCTCTCTCGTTTGCACTATAAGATCAGGTGTATTAGGCAAGATTCTCTCCATCAAATCACAACAAGTCTGGTTAATGAGTTCGATGTGATTGCGATTGAGGATTTGAATGTCAAAGGTATGGTTAAGAACAGGCGGCTATCAAGAGCTATCAGTGACTTGGGTTTCTTTGAGTTTAAGCGACAGCTTATCTACAAAGCCACTGAGCAAGGCAAGGTTGTGAAATCAGTCGGACCCTTCTACCCAAGCTCAAAAACCTGTTCAAACTGCAATCATATCCTTGGTAAAGATGAGCTAACATTGAAAATGCGTGAGTGGTTGTGCCCTAACTGTCAGGTTTCTCATGACCGTGACCTCAACGCCAGCATCAATATTTTAAATAACGCGACTGTTATTTTAACAGCTGCATAATCCTGTTTATTGGACGGTGAGTTCCATCGCCAATTAAAAAAGTCTGTGGAGTCGTGGTCAGTCTAAATCTCAAATGAGAAATAGCGCGTGACAATGAAGCAGAAAGAAAACGTTAAACCTATCTAATAGTCAATACTGGCTAGGTTTGAGTAAGATTTTTGGAGCGGCACGCCTTAATAAAAGTACCAAGAAAGCAGGAACTCTGAAAAAAGCAGCAAATTTCGTTATACTTGACGACTGACGACTGATGAATGCGCGCTGCAAACGTGCTGTTTGTGCGCCATATCTGGTTATTTATCATATTATATACTGTGTCGCTTTGAGTATTAGGTGACGTTATTTTTTATTTTTGTGTTTTTAAGGCCATAGTATGACCGTTACCTATGCACCTATTATTACCTCGTTACTTGATAACGATTTGTACAAATTCACCATGCTCCAAGCCATGCTGCATCAGTTTCCACAGACGCATGGGGTTTATCGCTTTCGTTGCCGCAATAATAAGGATACTGTCTATCCCTTAGCCGATATCAAAGACGCTCTAGAGCAGCAACTAGATAGTCTGTGCGAGTTACGGTTTTCGGAAGATGAATTAGAATATCTGCGCGGTTTGCGCTTTATTCGTTCAGACTTCGTCGATTATCTCGAGCTGTTTAAGCTCAAGCGCCGTTTTATCACTGTCAGCACCGATGAAAAAGACAGACTGTGCATCGATATCGAAGGACCGATGATACAGGCAATGTTTTTTGAAGTGTTTGTTTTGGCCATTGTCAATGAATTGTATTTTAGTGCCTTATCAGACGCTCAAGTCTTGGCAGAAGGCCAGCGCCGGCTAGACGCCAAAGTTGAGCTACTGCATCATTATGCAGCCGAACAAAGCAGCTATAGCCCCGATACACCGCCTTTTATCGTGGCTGATTTTGGTACGCGTCGCCGCTTTAGCAAATCTTGGCAAGCGCATGTGGTGGAGATCCTACACAAGGCTGCCCCAAAGATAGTTGGCGGCACCTCAAACGTTTATCTAGCAAAAAAACTGGGAATGACGCCGATCGGTACGATGGCGCACGAGTTTATGCAGGCATTTCAGGCATTGGATGTGCGTTTGCGCGATTCACAAAAAGCGGCGCTGGAAGCGTGGGTCCATGAGTATCGCGGCGACTTAGGAATCGCGCTGACAGATGTCGTCGGTATGGATGCGTTTTTGCGTGATTTTGACTTGTATTTTGCCAAGCTGTTTGATGGCTTGCGTCACGACAGCGGCGACCCCTATGTGTGGGGTGACAAGGCCATCGCGCATTATAAAAAGCTCAAGATAAACCCTAAGACTAAGATTTTGACTTTTAGTGATGGTTTGGATTTGGACAAAGCGTGGGAGCTGCATCAGTATTTTAAAGACCGTATCAAAACCAGCTTTGGCATCGGCACCAACTTGACCAATGACATGGGCATCACCCCAATCAATATCGTGCTAAAGCTGGTCGAGTGTAACGGTCAGCCTGTGGCAAAATTGTCTGACAGCCCAGGCAAGACCATGATTAATAATGACACCTATCTTGCCTATCTTCGCCAAGTGTTTGAGGTGGATACGCCATAATAAAGCGCCACTAGCGGTTGCTGTTTTGATCACTACTCTCTGTGCGACCTTCTTCAGCAAACGCCGCATCTAGCGCTTGCTGTACGGCATTGATGCGGGTTTCGCAGACACGATACGCCGCGATTGACTCTTCGACCGTGGTCATAAGGTTGTCGATATCGGGTTCATCTTGCTGCTGTAGCTGCTCGGCATTGGTTTTTAAAATATCGTAAGCCGCCTTAAAGGTTTTTGGGGCGGCTTTTTTGCGTCGGCGAGTCGGGGTAGTCATAAGGTTTTCCTAAGCTCTGGTAATGGTTTTGGTAGATAATAGGGTTTAAGTAATTAGTTTTTAAACGTTGTTGTCTGATTCGGTTAGCGTATTAGCAGATTCTGTCCTCTTGTGATTGTCTTTAATCTCAACAATCTGTGCCTGTGCTTTACCATCTTTTAAGACGATATGAATGTTTTGCTCAGGATAAAGCTGCGTGCTGCTGGTCAGAATGTGTTTGTCTTTGGCATCAGTGAGCATGGTATAGCCTTGCTTGAGCACACGAGAAGGACGGTGTAACAGGACAATGTCACGCAGATGCTCGCTGTTACGCTGCGCTTGTATGACGCGCAGCTGGGCGGTTTGTATCACTGTTTTTTGGTAGTTTTGACTATAAGTAGAAGCGGCTGCTAATTGCTGATAAGCCAAGGATTGAGTCTGCGCGCGCAGATTGCTGGTGAGTCTGGCGGCTTGCTTAACTTGGCGCTGGGCGCTTTGCTGAATGCTACGCCACGCATAATCACTGTCTTTTCGCAGTGCGGTCAGCTGACCGATGGTGTGCGATTGGATATGGCTCAATTGTCGTGACGTTTTTTGCTCAGCCATCGTGAGCTGCTGTGTGGCCGCTTGTTTGATTTGTGCTTGGTATTGCAGCGTTTGGGTAATGAGCTGAGCCAGATGACTGATAATCGCTGCGATGACTTTTGATGGCGTATCAAAGCTAGTATGCGCCACCTCATCTAGAATGACTTTATCCCGCTCATGACCGATGCCGACCCACACAGGAATAGGCTGCTCAGCCACCAATGCTGCCAGCTCATAGTCATTTAAGTAAGCCAAATCGCCCACCGCACCGCCGCCGCGGATAATTACTAATAAATCTGGCAAACGCTTATAGGTATCTTGGAATTGCTGCTGAGCGCTGACGATGGCTTGACGAATCTCGCTTGGCGCATGATTACCCTGAAAGGTGGCATGATGGTAATGAAACTGACAAGCACCGGTACTGGCTAAGCGGTCTGCATCGGCCTGAAAGTCGCCCAATCCTGCGGCTTTTTCGGGGGCGATGACCAGCACATGCTCGATATCAAACGGTGTCGGTAGCTGCTGATTGAGGTGCAGGAGTCCTTCGCCCGTTAAGCGGTCGACCATCTCAGCATACTGCCGCGCCAAATCGCCTAACGTGTAGCTTGGATCGATATCCTCGATCGTGAGCGAAAAGCCATACTGCGCATGAAAACCTGCCGATACTTTGAGCAGTACAGTCAGATCGCGCTCAAGCGGCATGCCCGTTGCGCGCTCAAACTTCGCCAAAACGCGGGCGGCCTTAAAGCGCCAGAGGTTGCCGCGGCAGCTGGCCACGACCTTACCATCGTCATCTTTTTCGGCCAACTCAAAATAATAATGCCCACCTTTGCTCGATAAGTTGCGAATCTCAGCCTTCACCCACACGCGATGGTTAAAGGTTTCTTTTACCACCATCTCTACCGCCGACAAGTAGTCACTTAAACGCAGCACCGTGTCTTCTAAACTGACTTCTAGGCTGTTTTCTTGCTCAGCAAGCTCAGCTTCTAACGTCGCCAAGTCTTTGGCAGGGGCTAGGACTTTGGCTTGTTTGATATTTGAGAGATTGGGTTTGCGCATAATAGGAGACCAAAGCCGACTAAGACATAAAAGTATAAAGTGGGACAGAAAGGTATGAAATGGTTGCTATCAAAACCAAAGAGATCATATTGTAAAAAGCAATGCGGCAAAAAACGCGGCAAAAAAACAACCGACCCTATCAATCAGAGAGCAAGGCAAGTTGACAATCCGCGAAATAGCGCTGCGTGTATCGCTTGAGGTTTTGAGCTGATGATAGTTTACCTCAAAAGCGCAGTCACAAAAAGAGAAGCCAACCGATCTGCTGCATAAATGCTGTGACAAACAGAAGGGCTGGCGAGTGGCTAGCGGCTGTGTTTACGCACCATCACGTTATTGGCAGTGAATTATTGGCAGCGAAAGCTGATGGTGTATTCATAGTCGTCATCACGCGATAAATCTGGTGAACCGGTACCAAAGATACTACCGAGCACCGCGCCAGCTTGTCCAACCATACGGCCTGTGCGCTCATCCAAGATACCATTGTAGTTGACTGTGTCCTCAATGATAATTACTTGCTTGCTGCGGCACGTTTTTTGAGCGCTATCGATGGCGTTTTGTTGTGCTTTGACTTTTGTATCGGCGATACCCGTGGTTTCGTAGGTAGCGTTGGCGCGTTGAATGACCGGTGATGACGGGGTGCTTTGGCAGGCGCTCAAAGCAAGTGCGGCGGCCAATGTGGTACCAAAAGCGGCGGTTTTATTCATAGTAATCATAATGTATTCCTCAATTTAGATGTTGAGTATTGTAATGATAAATGGCACTGACGCTTTGCCAGTCACCACTACACAATCAGTATGAATCTAACCCATTCGGCGCTTTGGTGTCTAGGTAGTTATTGTGTGCGCTCTTACCGTTGTCTTACTTGTAGGCATTTAGGCAGTTACTAGGGTGTCTGTACAGCAAATCACTTGAAATATAAACCATATCTAGGATAATTGAGATATTCATTCTTAATTAAGTAAGTAATAATATGCACCTGATTCCTGCTCCTGCTGGCGTGCTCGAGGTCGATGCGCTCTGGCAACAAGACAACCCTAACGATCCCAATACCGATACGGTGGCGCTGCTTTGTCACCCCAACCCTTTGTTTGATGGGACGATGAATAACAAAGTGGTCACGACCATGTACCGCTTTGCCCGCGATAGTGGCATGCATGTGGTGCGGTTTAATTTTCGCGGTGTCGGTCAGTCCACAGGCGAGCATGATTATGCCGATGGCGAAGTCGTCGATGCGATGACCGTGCTACAATGGATCGCTGAGCAAACCGGCGCGCGCAAGCTGTGGTTGGGCGGTTTTTCCTTTGGCGGGTATGTCACCGCGCGCGTTGCCGAACAAGTGCTTGAGGCCTCACATATCTGGGACGTGAGCGATTTTGAGCTTATAAATATCGCGCTTATCGCGCCATCGGTAGAAAAAAACGACAGCAGTGATATCGACTTACCTGCTGATAAGACCTTTGAGATTTATGGTAATGCTGATGAGGTAATTGACCCTGCTAAGATGCAAGCATTTGCGGATCGTCTGGGTATCGCCGTCAGTGTGGTCGATGGGGCGGGGCACTTTTTTCATGGGCGTTTGTCTGAATTAAAAAAACTGCTTGAGCACCACAGTTTTTCTGGACGATAGCTAGGATCGATTGCTATGAGCGCCGCCTCAGCTATATACAATCGTAAAAATACAACCATTTGATTTTATTAAATAATTTTTATTAAACAATGAGTCGCATTATGAGTTTATCCCCGTTGCAACGCTACGAGCAAGCCATCAGCACAGGTGAGTTTACGCGAGATGAACAGCAATATCAGGCCATGAGCTACCTCGATGAGCTGTATCACCAGCTCAATGACAGCGTGCCACAAAAAAAGCGCTTTTTTAGCTTTTTGAAATCCAAGCCTGCTGCCCCAAAGGGTCTGTATATGTGGGGCGGGGTAGGCCGCGGTAAGACGTGGATGATGGACATGTTTTATGACTCATTGACCATCGAGCGCAAGATGCGGCAGCACTTTCATCATTTCATGCAGCGCGTGCACCAAGAGCTTAACGCGCTCCAAGGTCAAAGTGATCCACTCGAAAAAGTCGCTGATATTATTTACAAAGAAGCGGTGGTGATTTGTTTTGATGAGTTTTTTGTCTCCAACGTCTCTGATGCCATGATCTTAGGCGATTTGTTTACCATGCTGTTTAATCGTGGCGTGACGTTGGTCGCCACCTCCAATATCGAGCCAGCAGGTCTGTATAAAGATGGCCTGCACCGTGACCGGTTTTTGCCTGCGATCGCTGAGGTCGAGCACCATACTACGGTGATGAATATCGACTCAGGCATCGACTATCGTTTGCGGGTACTGCAGCAAGCTGAGCTGTATGAGTCGCCATTGACCAAGGCCAATCATCACTGGCTGGCCAACCGTTTTGCCAGCCTGTCTAACAACCAAAAAATCAGCAAAGAGCCCATCGTCATCAATGGCCGCTCGATTAAGGTCAACGCCCGTACCGAAGATATCTTGTTTTGTGACTTTAGACACTTGTGTATGGAGCCGCGCTCTGCTGCAGATTTTATCGAAATCGCCAAACAGTTTAGTACGGTGTTGGTCGATGTGGTGCCAGCCTTAGACGATGATTTACGTGATCCAACGCGGCGCTTTATTTATCTGGTCGATGAGTTTTATGATCGCCGTGTCAAGCTACTGGTGCGTGCTGAGCAGTCTATTCTTGAGCTCTATCAGGGAGAAAAACTGGCTTTTGAGATTGAACGTACACGTTCGCGTTTGCTTGAGATGCAATCAGAAGACTACCTGCGTACGGAGCATCGCACCGAAGAGGCTGCGTAGCGGCAATGGCTGTTAAGTACAGTAATAGCTGTTGAGGGCAAGGGTGTGTTAAAGGTATCACAAAGGCATGATATCAGTGTGCGCATGCAATGGTTTTTAGTCGTTTTGAGTAAAAATAGCTTCAAGGATTATCAAAGCTTGACGCAACCCGTCTGTGACCACAAAATAAATAAGGAGCGATAATGACTACCTCTGATAAAAATAATAAAAAGCAGTCTATACAAAGTATCGACACGGATGAGATGCCAGTCAATAGTGAAGCGATGATCGGCTGGATTGGCTCGAGGCGCAGCATGGGCAATCTAGACACGCCTGCACCTACCCGTGCTCAGATAGAAGCAGCAATCGCCTGTGCGGCCACAGCGCCTGACCACAAAACGCTGCAACCGTGGCGGTTTATCGTCACCGAAGGTGAGGCGCGTCGTCAGTTGGGCGCGGCATTGGTGAGCGCCGCAAAGGCACAGGCTGCACAACAAGGTGAAGTGCTGACCGAAAAAACCATCAAAAAAACTCATACCATGCCGCTACGTGCACCTGTTATCATAACGGTCGTGACCAACATGCAAGCACACAAAAAAGTGCCGCCTTTTGAGCAGCTGCTCAGCACAGGCGCCGCTGTCCAAAATATGCTACTGGCTCTAAAGGCACAAGGCTTTAGTACGGTATGGCGGACAGGCTTACTCTGTAATGAGCCTGCGGTCAAGGCATACTTTGGCGTGGGGGCAGATGATTATATTACGGCTTTTGTTTATACTGGCACCAGTCCTAAGGACGAGCCTACACGCAAGCCTATTGACATTGAACCGCTCATACGTTTTGAGTCATAAGGTTTACAGGCGCTTTGGTTTAGATGCCCACAATATACAATAAATACGGTCGGCATCTTGGTTTTTAATCACGATAATGCTACTTATAATAAGTCAGTCAACACGGATACCAGAACATGACTAGCCCTAACGACAGTAATAAAGACACCAATAACGAGCATAATGACACGGATAAGCAAAGCTCTGACAAACAAAACAGTCTGCTGGCAGGCATCATCGAGCGCGCCACCAAATCAGGTCTGGGCCGTAAAAAGCTCAATCCCAGTGCGGTAGAGTCTGCCGTTGCAAAAAACATGGCCAAAATCCATAGCAATCCGACCAAGCTACGTTTGGCGTTTTTGGGCGGCGGCAGTTTTGGTACTGCCATGGCAAACCTCGCGGCGCGGAATGGCTGTGATACCACG
Source organism: Psychrobacter sp. Marseille-P5312 (assembly GCF_900291405.1). Lineage (NCBI taxonomy): Bacteria > Pseudomonadati > Pseudomonadota > Gammaproteobacteria > Moraxellales > Moraxellaceae > Psychrobacter > Psychrobacter sp. Marseille-P5312. The sequence goes on along the minus strand of NZ_OLML01000001.1, from coordinate 2,945,952 downwards.
CTTTGGGTGCGCAATAAGCGCACTGTTAAGGCGATGGCAAAAACCCAAACCAATAAAAAATATTTGCCAGGACATAAGCTTGATGATCGCTTAAAATACAGTCATGACTTGGCCGCTGCAGTCAAAGACAAAGACATTGTTTTTATCGCGGTGCCTGGTTTGGCCTTTCGTGAGACACTAAAAAACATCGCGCCTTTTATCAGTGGGCAATCCATTGTTTCTTTGACCAAAGGTATGGAAAAAGACACGTTTGCCTTGATGAGTGACATCATCAAAGAAGAGTTGCCAGAGGTGAATTTTGGCGTGATGTCAGGGCCCAATCTGGCCATAGAAATCATGAAAAACATGCCCTCTGCTACGGTGATTGCGAGTGAGTCTGAGCCGCTGCGTCATGCGGTGCAAGCCGCGCTGCATAGTGCGTTTTTTCGGGTATTTGCCAGTGATGATGTCAAAGGCGTAGAGCTGGGCGGCGCGCTCAAAAACATTTATGCGATTGCTATGGGTATGGCGGCGGCCTATGAAGTCGGCGAAAACACCAAGGCCATGATATTGACTCGCGCTTTGGCTGAGATGAGCCGTTTCGGGGTCGAGGCGGGGGCCAACCCATTGACCTTCTTAGGCCTGTCAGGTGTTGGCGATTTATACGCAACCTGTAACTCAGAGCTCAGTCGCAACTTTCGTATCGGTAATATGCTTGGTCGTGGTATGAATATCGATGCAGCAGTCAAAAAGCTGGGTCAGACCGCGGAAGGGGTCAATACCATCCAGCAAGTGCACGAAAAAGCCACCCGCGAGGGCATCTATATGCCCATCACTCATGCCCTATACGCCGTCATTTATGAAGACAAGGCCGCCTTGGGTGTGGCTTTGCATCTGATGGAAGCTGGGTTTCGTAGCGATGTCGAGTTTGTGATGGCGCATGATCATAGCAATGCAGCGCTGACAGCACATATGAAAAGCTCAGCCAGCAAAACCGCTGACAAGGACAGTGATAAAGACAAATAATACGCCAAATAAAAAGCCGACTTGTTAAAAGCTCGCAGTAGATATGCAATGCTTAGGCGGTATTAAGGAAGCTTATGAAAATTATATTGGTACGTCATGGTCAAGCAGAGAACGACACGTGGCCAGACAGCGCGCGTCAACTGACAGATCTGGGTAGAGAGCAGGCGGCGCAAACGGCAGAGTTCGTGATGACGCGCTATCAGCCAGATCAATTTATCGTGAGTCCTTATGATAGAGCGCAGCAAACCTTGGCCGCGTTTCAAGCCTGTGCGCCAACGGTGCCCTTTGTCATACTAGATAACATTACGCCAGCAGATGATGCGCATCAAGCCTTGATCGACCTTGGTCATATTGAAGCCGAGTGCTTGGTTGTGGTGTGTCATATGTCAATCGTCGCTCACATCGCAGGGCTGCTGATAGGGGAGTATCCTGAGTCGTTTGCCTTGGCAGAAGCACGAGTGTTTGAGATGGACTTTGTGATGGCTGGCATGGCGCGGGAAACGGATCGCTTTGTACCGAAGCAGCCTTATTAGCTTGTTTGATGTGATACGTGTTTTGCCCGTGATTATGGTCGTCACCCAGTAGCAGTTGTCTACACAATAACGCCACCTACCTTTGATAAATGCTTTAATGATTAAGGACACGCTTAGTGATACATGTTTGGTTACGGGCGCAGCATAGCCCACTGGCTGTCTGGCATGAAGACCTTCAACACTGGCAAAGCGTTGAGGGGTGGCAGCAGCTACAAGAGCGGTATGGGAGTTATAAAGCTAATGGAAAAAATGCGGTCTGCCTGTACTTTCCATCCAGTCATGTATTGCAGGTAGATACTGAGCTAAATACTGCCCAGCTCAAGCAGCTGGGCAATAGTGGCAAGCAGTATTTGTTTGAAGAGATGTCCTTGACTCCTGTGGAGCAGTTGGCCGTTCGCCAGATCAGTCACGCTGAGCGTCATCAATTGTATGCCTTGGCGCAGAGCGATATCGACTCATGGCAACAAAGCGCGCAGTTGGCTGGCATGAGCCTTATCGCACTATTGCCTGATTTTTTGTTATTACCTGCGCCAACGGAGCAGGCCGGTCAGCAAATCACGCTTTATCAAGACGAGCAAACCACTTTGCTGCGCCAGTCTGTATGGCAGGGCATGGCGATCAGTTATTTACCGCTGATTTTTGAGCGTTTTCCGCACTTAAGCGAGGTGAGCCTTTTGCCGCCTATCGCCGCTATGGAGCAGCAAGACGAGCTGGACGCTCGGTCTGATTGGTTTGCCCACACCGCTGAACTTATCGCTGATCATCAACTGCTGCTAACGCCGTTATCTGCCTCCCCAGTACCACTTGAAAACCCTGAGCGCCATGCACTAAATTTCTTTGTAAAATCCGCAGATTCTCAGCTATCGCCGTATTTACGGGTGGCGATGATAGTGGCGTTGGCAGCGCTAGTGCTACAAATAGCAACCGATGGCGTGCAGTGGTATCAGTACCAGCAGGCAGCCACTGCGACCAAAGCTGAGATTGCAAATCAGTATAATTCTTGGTTTGCCAACGAGCCACTGAGCAGTCGCAACAAGCTACAAATACAGCTGCAACCAAAACTGCGCCATGACAGTCAAGCACAGGCGTCTCATATGGCGACACTGGCACGGCTATCACCCTTGATAAAGCAGTCTTCATTGCATGCGCAGGCTTTGGTGATGCAGCCCTCTGCGCTGAGTTTTACCTTGATTGCTCCTGATCGTGGTAGTCTTGACCAGTTTACCAGCACCTTGGTCGCCCAAGGCATCGATGCAAAGCTGGCTCAGGTTAATAGCACTGAGCAAGGGCAGTTCAGTGGTCAGATCACAGTAGCGGTCGCAGAGAGTGTGGACTTGCAAGCGGCCTCATAGTCTAAGTCTTTCTTACTTATCGCAAAATCAGCAAAAGGTAGAAAATGAAACGTTTACAGCGCCGTGCCAAGAGCCGCAACAGTATTGCTGAGCCGAGTAAGCCAATAAAGGACAATGCTTTATTGGAGCGTTTTAGTCATTACCGAAACACATTATCGTCGCGCTGGCATGCCTTGCCATCACGCGATCAGCTAGCGCTAACGGTACTGTCTGTGTTTTTATTGGTGTTTGTGGGCGGTTATGGTGGCTATAGTATGCATCAAGCAGCAACAGACAGTAAAAACGCCTATCAAGCGCAAGTGGCCGATTATTTTTGGCTGCGTGCTCAGGCAAGCAATATCGACAGTCAGGCGCTCACTGCATCTGCCGCTGCAGACGGCGCAGCGGCCATGCCACCTGCCAGCCGCATCAGTACGCTACTTGATCACTCAGGCATTGCCAACGCGCAAGTCGTCGCGGCGGGCGATGCGGTACAGCTCAGCTTTGATCATGCCAGTCAAGCGGTGGTAAGTGGCGCACTTGCCAAGCTGCAGCAGCAAGGTTGGCAGTTTACTCAGCTATCGATGCAACAAGATTTGACCAGTCAGCTGATACAAGTACAAGCGACCATCGCTCAGTGAGTCATCTATGAGCGTCAATCACGGCGCTCACGCTACAGAGTCATTAGCCACTGAATCATCTACGGCAGGCTATTGATAGATGCACCATTGAAAACCCCTTTGTTTGACACAATGAACTAAGTATCAGTCACTGTCAGATATGGATGCGTACAATGGCCAATTATCCTATAAATAACAATAACGATAGCAATCAGGCGAAGAATACTATGAATAGCGACAAACGCCGCTCCTTAATCACTTACAATCACATCACTTATCTGCTCTATGTGGTCAGTTATTTTACTGCAGGTCTGTTGTGGATTGTGCCGATCGTGATGAACTATGCTAAGCGTCATGATGCCGATGGCTCATGGCTTGCTACTCATTTTGATTGGCAAATCAAGACCTTTTGGTACAGTATTGTTTGGTTCGTCTTGGGCATTGTTATTATTGCCTTTGCGCTCGGTGGATTTGGGGTGAGTATGTTGACCGATAGTAGCAACAACATGGCCATCGGTTCGGTACTACTGGCAGGGGTTGGCTTGCTAATAATGCTGTTTACTTTTATTTGGCATCTCTACCGAATCATCAGAGGTTGGATTGCACTCACAGACAATCGCCCTGTGCCTTAATATAAAAATTTAGCCCATGAAACTTTGCTCTTATTTCTGTTAAGCTGATATAATCGCAGCGCTTGATCTTATTCGCACTTTTCATTCACCATAACTTTCGAGCAGGGTCTGCCACCATTATGTCTTATGCCTTACTTCGCCCTTTTTTGTTTAATATGGATCCTGAGCACGCCCATGAGATGACACTGTCTTTATTGGACAAAGCGCACAGAGCGCGTGTATTGGGGTTGGCCTATGGTCAGTTAATGCAGCCCACTGACTGTATGGGGTTGCAGTTTTCCAATCCTGTAGGATTGGCTGCTGGACTGGACAAAAACGGCGATTATATCGATGCGCTGGCGGAGCTGGGTTTTGGCTTTATTGAGGTCGGGACCGTCACGCCTCGAGCGCAGGCGGGCAATGAGAAACCCAGACTCTTTCGAATCAAACAAGCCGATGCGATTATCAATCGTATGGGGTTTAATAATCAGGGCGTTGATTATCTGATAGAAAACGTTAAGCGGTGTAAATACAAAGGCAATATCGGAATTAATATCGGCAAAAACGCCGACACCCCTGTAGAGCAGGCGGCCGATGACTATGTATACTGTCTTGAGCGTGTCTATCCGCATGCCTCTTATATTACGGTCAATATCTCCTCGCCCAACACCAAAAACTTACGCGATTTGCAAAGTGGGGAAGCACTGACGCAGCTGCTGCATACGATCAAAAACCGCCACAGTCAGTTGGCTAGCGAATATGGCTTTTATGTGCCATTGGTGCTAAAGGTCGCTCCAGATTTAGAGCCATTACAAGTTGACTATATATCGCAGCAATTAATAGACTTTGAGATTGACGGTCTAATCGCAACCAATACCACGCTGAGCCGAGTCGGGGTTGAGGATCTGCGAGATGGCGACCAAGCAGGCGGGCTATCAGGTCGTCCGGTGAGTCATACCAGTACCCAGATATTGCAGCAGTTCTCAGATCAGCTAGAGGGCAAGGTGGCACTGATTGGGGTTGGCGGTATCGATAGCGGTGCCAAAGCGGTCAAAAAAATCGAAGCAGGGGCCGATATGATACAGCTATATACTGGACTTATCTATCGTGGGCCTGGTCTGGTACAGTCTTGTATTCAGGCGATCGGCGGCTATTATGACGCCATGGAAAGCTAAAGCATGTCATCAGCGGCACTCTCTCACCATACAAATGATAAAACCAATGAGGCATAGGACATGAGTGGTTTGGATATCGTGATTGCTATCGTCGTCTTGGTTGGACTGTGGCGCGGCTTTCAGGTAGGGCTGATTAAGACAGCAGTGGGTTTGCTGGGCTGGTTTGTCGCCCTTATCGCCGCCACTCGGTTGGCAGGTTCGATTGCTCCGCAGCTGGTGGGTGTGGTACAAAACCCTGTTTTGCAGATGGCCATGGCGTTTTTATTGGTGGTGATTGTTATTTTGGCCATTATGCACTTGGTTGCTTTTGTCTTCTCCGGTGTCCTGCAGACGCTGCGTTTGGGTGTGTTGGATAAAATGGCAGGCGGCGTACTCGGTGCGGCAAAAAACGTACTGATGGTCTTGGTGGTGCTGAGTGTCAGCGCGCCTCTGCTGGTACAACTGCCGCAGTGGCAAACGTCCGTCCTCGCGCCAGAGCTATTGCCTTATGCACCGATGGGTAAAGCCTTGGTGTCAGACGTACTGGGCATGGCGTGGGATCAGGTCAATCAATCTTAAGCGCTCGATATCATCGGCCAATTTTGGTTAGACCAAATTTTATGACATTATCTTCGTATTTTTCCTTGATAAAAAATGATTTGATAGCAATTACAGCTCATAAACGGGCAATCGACATTCTAGAGTCGATGGCGGACGTTTTTGACAAATAACACATCAGTGTAGTAAGAGATATCATCAGGTAGATGGCAAGGCGATGCTGGCTGCTAAACAGGCCGCTCTACAGTCTCGTCGTCATTGTAGTACTAATGTATGGGTCAAAATAGGATAAAACTATGTGTGGAGTCGTTGGGGTTGCAGCTCATGAGCCAGTCAATCAGATTCTTTATGATGGCTTGACGATGCTACAGCATCGCGGGCAAGATGCAGCAGGTATTGTGACGTTGCAAGATGGACGACTCTATCTGCGTAAAGAAAACGGCATGGTCCGTGATGTGTTTATGAACCGTCATATGATAAAGCTGGTCGGCAAATTTGGTATCGGCCACGTACGCTATCCAACAGCGGGCACCTCTAGCAGCGCAGAAGCTCAGCCATTTTATGTCAACTCGCCTTATGGCATCACCTTGGCACACAATGGTAATTTAACCAATGCTGAGATTTTGGCAAAAGAGCTGTACATCGAAGATCGTCGCCATCTAAATACTGACTCTGACTCTGAGGTCCTGCTCAACGTACTAGCGCATGAGATGCAAAACTTGGGCAAAACCAACCCAAGTGCTGACGATATTTTTGAAGCGGTAAAAGCGGTATATAGCCGCTGCGAAGGCGCTTATGGCGTGGTCGCTTTGATCACAGGTCACGGCTTATTGGCGTTTCGTGATCCAAACGGTATTCGTCCGCTGATTTTTGGTAAGCGCATGGCACCCAACGGCGGCACCGAATACATGGTGGCATCTGAGTCTGTGGCATTGACAGGGTCAGGCTTTAGCATTATTCGTGATGTCAAACCAGGCGAAGCAATTTTTATCGATTTGGATCACAATCTGCATACCCATCAATGTGTTGAGCAAAAAGAATACACGCCTTGTATCTTTGAGTATGTTTACTTTGCCCGTCCAGACTCTATTATGGACAACATTTCAGTTTACAAATCACGCTTACGCATGGGCGAAAAACTGGCAGACAAAATCCTTGCAGAGTGGGGCGACGATCACGATATCGACGTGGTGATTCCTATTCCAGACACCTCGCGCACCTCTGCGATGGAGCTGGCGCTAAAGATGAACGTCAAGTACCGTGAAGGGTTTATGAAAAACCGCTATATCGGGCGTACCTTTATTATGCCAGGTCAGCAGCAGCGCAAAAAATCTGTCCGTCAAAAGCTCAGTGCAGTACCGCTTGAGTTTAAGGGCAAAAACGTACTGTTGGTAGATGACTCTATCGTCCGTGGTACGACTTGTCACGAGATCATCCAGATGGCGCGTGATGCTGGTGCCAACAAAGTGTTTTTTGCTAGTGCCGCGCCGCCAGTCAAGTATCCAAACGTGTATGGTATCGATATGCCGGTGCGTAGCGAGCTGATCGCCTCTGGCCATACGGTAGAGGAAGTGCGTGATATCATCGGTGCTGATCGTTTGATTTTCCAAGATTTAGATGATTTGATTGACGCGGTCAAGGACACCAAGTACAGCAAAGTAGAAGGGTTTGATTGTGCCGTGTTTAATGGCTGCTACATCACAGGTCAAATCAACGAAGCCTATCTTGATCATCTACAAGAGCAGCGCAGCGACACTGCCAAAATAGGTAAAAAAGGCGTGCAAATCGTCGCCGATACGCCAGTCGATATGATGGGCGTCGAAGAGCTATAATGTCTCACTGAGCAGCCGCTCATAGTATCTAATAAAAAGGCTGGACTCTTATCAGAGTTCAGCCTTTTTCATTACAAGATAAAGATAAGATAAAGCGGTGCTGCTATAAAACTGTTAGCCCAAAAACTGAGTAAACAGCCATAGCAGCCCATTAATGGCAGCGATACCAACGACCATACTGACCAATAACTGACGGCTGATATGATAAATCAGTAGCACCAACAGTAGCGCGCCAATCTGTGCCATCAGCAAATGTAGCTCTGCGCTATGCATACCGGTGGTTACTGATAAGTTTTGATAAGAAAGGCTAGTGAGGATAAGCAGCACCATCACTGATAAGGGCAGGCTTTCGTTTAAACGGTGTAGCCACGGCGTGTCCAGCAGCTTTTTTGGTATCAAAGTGGGGAGTGCACGCGTCACAAAGGTCACTGCAGCCATTGCAAAGGTGGCCAAAATCAGATAACTACTGCTCATGAGCGTCTCCTTTTGTACCGCGCTGTACCCAAAAACCACGTGCCAAAATCATCAACATACAAATAAAAATGGCCACCAATAATAACCAGTTGCTGGTAAATAGTGAGGCAATCAGTAACGCAACAATGGCAATGCCAATAGGAAAATAGCGTTTGATGCTCTGAAACTGCTCATAGGCCAATATCGCAAACAGACAGACCAGCGCAAAATCTAAATGCGGCACCATATCACTAAGGGTGCTGCCGATCATCACGCCGATCGCGCTCGCCAACACCCACCAGCCTTGGTTAAACAGACTAATGGGTAAAATGAGCGACCGCCTTGACTCCTGAGGTAGGCTGGTCATCATCGAAAATGTCTCGTCGGTCAAGGCAAACAAACAGTAGGTTTTGGCGATTTTATTCTGCGGGAGAGAGTGGAGCAATGGCATCCCATAAAACACATGACGCAGGTTAATTGCGGCAATATTGGTTGCCATATTGCCAATCGGTAGGCCGGCACTTAGCATGGGCAAGCAGGCGTACTGAGCGGCGCCTGCATAGAGTACGACACTGAGCATAATGGTCGCCCATATAGGGATGCCCGCCACCTGCGCGAGCACACCAAAGGCTATCCCCGCTGGCAGATAACCCATTGCCACAGGCAAACTTTTTTTAAATCCCTCGGCCCAGTTATAGTGGGCCCTATGCTGCTGATGTAATGATTTTGATTGAGTAGTCACTTGACATCCTAATTTTCTTACTGACTTTTTTTATTAACTTGCTATAACATTTTTATATCGAACTGACGATATCAACATCGGAGCAAATACCGCCTTACGCGTCTATTTGGAGCTTTTCATAATCGCCTGTCTGATGAGCGCGGTATAAAAAACCTATTAAAATGATAAGTCTGAGTAGCAATAGGCTCCAGACGCTGAGCCAAATACCAGTCATATCCCACTGCTGATAGAGTAGCCAGCTTAGCGGAAAAAAGACAGCCGCTAAGATAAGCGCGGCATTCCGAATCACCTTACCAGCAGTCAGACCAAAAAATATGCCATCCAGCCAATATGCGCCCACACCGACTAAGGGTAAGAGCACTGCATACCAGTGATATTGGTCAGTTAAGCGAAACACCGCCTCGATATTGGTCATAAATGGCAGGTAGATAGGCATGGCCAGCCACCAAACCGCGCTTAATAAGATAGCCAGCGTGTAACTGACGATCCCAGTGCGCTTGATAACGACGCGAAAGCTTACCCAGTCGCGTCGCCCAGCTGCCTGTCCGCTCAGCGTCTCAGCTGATACAGCGACGCCATCTAAGGCAAAGGCAGATATGCTCAATACTTGTAATAATATGGCATTGGCCGCCAATATAACATCGCCACTTTGAGCAGATAGACGGGTAATCCAAGCAAAGCTTAACGTTAGAATCAGCGTACGTATAAAGATGTCTTTATTCAGTGAAAATAGCCTAAGCATTTTCTCTTTAGTAAAGTGCTGGCTGTCAGCACAAATCAAGGTCCGCCAAGATATCTTTAGGTGCCGGCAGCTCAGCCATAAAGCCAATAATACACCTGACCAAAACGCAATGGTGGTGCCCAGTGCCACACCGACCAGCTCCATCTGTAACCCAAAGACAAAAAACAGCGTTAGGATAATGTTGAGTATGGCAATAAAGCCCTGCTGATACAGCATATAACGGGTTTTGCCTTGCCCTGCAAACCAGCCAATAAAAGCAAAGTTCATCAGCTCGGCGATGACACCCCAAAAACGCACATCCAAATACGTCTTGGCCGCGCGGCCACTTTCAGGATTGGCCGATAGTGCCTGTAGACCAAAATCTATCAGCCAAGGCTTTGCCAGCAGCAATACCAAGCCGATGGCCGTGGCTAATAATAAAGCACGCTGTAAGATGGACAATAAAGGAGTAATAGCATGATAATCAAGCGTGTTTTTATCTTTGCTTGCTACGTCCAGTTGCCCCAGAGCTTGCGCGGATAGTCCAGACGATGCATATTGCAAAAAGTTAAAACTAACCAGCAGTAAAGACAGCAATTGTATCGCAAGCCCCATACCTGCAAGCTTAGCAGTATCATTCATATTGCCGACGATGGCCGTATCGATCACGCTTTGTAGCGGCATGGCCAGATTTGCTAGCAAAACTGGCAGCGCAATTGCGATGATGCGCGCGTAGCGGGTATCAATCGGTGGTAAGGCGTTAGCAGAGGAGGCGGTAACTGACATTTTTGACCCGTTTTATGCCCTTTGTTAAAGACAGTGCGCTGTCGTAGGCGACGCTAAATGAAATCAACATACAATATGATGATACGTAATAGACATACGTCTTTTTGCTGGCTGAGGCTGTCTTATATTGACCTGATTGTGGTCAGTAGTCCGTAAACGCAGCAAAAACACAAAAGCACCTAGACTCACAGTTGGTGAGTCAGGTGCTTATTTTTACACGCTATTATTGTGTTAAAGATACGAATTTTGTGTTTATGTTGTCAGTTGGCCATGAGATAAGAGAGAGAATGCCATCATGGCCAAATACGGCCTTATTCGTACATTTTTGGATCGTTAAACGTCACGATTTCTTCTTCAAACTCAGGCTTTACTTTTACAATAAAATCGTCACGTGACAGTCCCATACGCAGTGGGATTGAGCTTGCGATGTAAGTCGATGAATACGTACCAGCCAGTAGACCAATAAATAGCGCTACTGAGAACCAGTATAGTCCATCACCGCCTAAGAACATCATGGCCAATACCACAAGTAACACGGTTGAGATGGTCATAATCGTACGGCGCAATGTCTCTGTCAAAGACAGGTCAATGGTCTGTCGCGGTGAGATACCACGGACGCGGCGGAAGTTTTCGCGAATGCGGTCATAGACGACAATCGTATCGTTCAATGAGTAACCGATCAAGGCCAAAATAGCAGCCAACACCGTCAAATCAAATGGAAAGCCGAATAGGGCAAAGACACCAATAGTAACGATGGCGTCATGAAACAGCGAAAGCACCGCTCCCAATGATAGCTTAAATTGGAAACGTAGGGCCACATAACCGAGCATACAAACCAGCGCCAGTGCCAATGCCATGACGGAGTTTAAATACACTTCGTTGCCCACTTGGCTACCGATGATATTGACGTTACTGATATCAGCAGCATTATCGGGCAGTGTCAATGCTTGGGTCAAGCTGGCATTTAGTCCATCGACATTATCAGACTGCGGCGGTAGGCGTACCAGCAATTCTTCTCGAGTACCCAGATACTGTACCACAGCATCATCAAAGCCACCATCGGCTAAAGCCTGTACGACCTCTGCTTGCTCGACAGGTTGCTCATAGCGTACGTCTGCTGAGACGCCCCCGGTAAAGTCAAGGCCTAGGTTTAGGCCATTGACCGCAATTGCAATGATACTACCAATGACCATCAAGAGCGATAAAAGCGCCATTGGTTTTTCTATCTTCATAAATGGAATGATGCGCTGATCGCCTATCGCTTTGATGCCGCCTTCTGCTTGCGCTGCTGCATAGTCCTCTGCATCACCTATATCCAGATTTGGATCGATGGCTTGGGTGCTGAGCGTTTGTGCGGCGTTATCACCGCTATTGCCGCGGCGTGCTTTTTTTGATTTGGCTTGGTTGTTGCTGCCTTTGCCATCACGGCGTGGTTTTTTGCGACGGCGTGTGCTGCTAGCGTCTGTGTTTGAGCCGCCTGAACCATTTCGATCTGGATTGTTTTGTTCTAAAGGGTTGTTCTTATCGATCGCCATAGTGTTCTCCTAACCGATGCTCAAACGTTTGATAGATTTACGCTTACCATAAGCAATTTGTACCAACGCACGTGTCACCATGATGGCGGTAAATAGTGAGCTGACAATACCGATAGCTAAGGTAATTGCAAAGCCTTTGATCGGGCCTGTACCGATGGCAAACAAGATAAACGCCACCAACAATGTGGTGAGGTTGGCATCAAAAATACTACTAAAGGCGCGATCAAATCCTGCCACAATAGCGGATTTTGGCCGTACGCCGTTGGCCAGCTCTTCGCGTATGCGCTCAAAAATCAGGACGTTGGCATCGACCGCCATACCGATGGTCAAAACGATACCTGCAATGCCTGGTAGGGTAAGCGATGAGCCTAAAATCGACATAATAGCGATGATAATAATGACGTTTACCGCTAGAGCCACGTTGGCGATGACACCAAAGAGGCGATAAAAAACAATCATAAAGGCAAAGACCAGCAAATAACCGACCTGCGTCGAAAATAAGCCTTTTTCGATGTTTTCTTGACCGAGTGATGGGCCAATGGTGCGCTCTTCGACGAAATACATCGGAGCCGCTAAAGCACCTGAGCGTAGTAACAGTGCCAGTTCAGCTGCTTCAGCACTACTATCTAGCCCCGTGATGCGGAAAGATGAGCCAAGTACCGCTTGAATATTGGCGCGGTTGATGACCTTTGTCTCAGCGTAAGGCGTGCGTACTTCGACGGTCTCGCCAGTCTCTGGGTCTTCTTCATAGGTGATTCTTTGTTTGTTTTCGATAAACAAAACCGCCATCTGTTTGCCAACAGCAGTACGGGTGGCATTTTGCATTAGCTTACCACCAGCACTGTCTAGCGTGATGCTCACTTCTGGCGAGCCATTTTCGTCGACGCCTGTCTGTGCATTGGTGACTTTATCACCTGTGACGATGGCTTGACGCTCTAGCAGTACTGGAGGGCCATCGAGCGTCTCAAAGGGAAAAGCCTCAGTGCCTGCTGGTGGAATGCCGCCTGTGTAGGTGTCAGCGTCTTCAGCGACCATGCGAAACTCAAGGTTTGCCGTACGTCCAAGGACACGTTTGGCCTCGGCTGTGTCCTGTACGCCAGGTAGCTCTACCACGATACGGCTAGCGCCTTGTGATTGTACGAGGGCTTCAGTCACGCCCAGCTCTGCAATACGATTACGTAGGGTCGTGAGGTTTTGATTGACCGCGTAGCTGTTGATCTCATCAAGGGTGGCGTCATTGTATGCCAAGATTAGCGCTGGGCCTTGCTCATCAATCGAAGACTGCAAACTAAAGGTATTGCCCATTGAGCCTTGTAGGATGTTTTGAGCACGGTTACGCGCGTCCGTATCAGCAAAATGCAGTACGACGCTTTGGTTTTCAGTTTTGATGCCCTTGACCGCCACTCGTTCAGCACGTAGCTCACGGCGCATATCACGGCTCGCACTACTTAAGCGCTGCTCGAGAGCCTTATCCATATCGACTTCGAGGACAAAGCGCACACCGCCGCGCAAATCCAGACCAAGTTTCATCGGTTTTGCGCCGATGCTACGTAGCCACTCTGGCGTGGTCTGTGCTAAGTTGAGCGCCACGACATAGTCCTCGCCCAGATTTTGACGCAATACTTCTTGCGCCTTGAGCTGATCGACTGGGTTTTTTAGGCGTACCAGCGCACTGTTGCCCTCAAACGTACCATCATGACTGTCCAGACCTGCCTCAGTAAGGAGTCTTTGTGACTCGGTCAAAATACCTTCAGACAGCTGAGTACCTGCGGCAGCACTGGTAATCTGTACGGCAGGTTCGTCAGGGTAGAGATTGGGGGCAGCATACAGACCGGCAATGATAAGCACGACGGCGATAAGTAAGTATTTCCAAGCGGGATATTGCATAATCACTTCTTTAGGTTGATAAACGACTGGCGACGTAGGCCACAAGTTAGCAGATGGGAAGTTAGCGATAGCAATGGCCGAGTGCCGTATTTGGCAGTCGTTGTCATGTACCATTGCGATCATCCGCGATGATAATAAAGCATAAAACAATAAAGCAAATAATACAGATGACGCTTTGCGCCGTCATCCAAAATATCTGTTATCGAAAGATTATCGATAACATAAAGCTGACAACTTATCGCCGTCTTTGGCATTATAAAATGCAAGGTTTTGCTACTTTATAGCGAAAAACGACCGTAGACAAGGTACGGTCATTTTTTAGGCACGTACGTATTTATCAGTGCGACAAGCGCACGATCATAAATACAGCACGGCTGATAATTATACGCTCTCGATAGTGCCAGCAGGCAATACTGAGATGACAGAGGCGCGCTGTATCTTTACATCTGTGTTGTTGTTCAAGCTGACGACAGCATAGTCGCCCTCGATGTCTTTGATACGGCCCATCAGACCACCGGCAAAGATAATCTCATTGCCGACACTAAGGGCATTGACCATAGCACGATGCTCTTTGGTACGCTTAGACTGCGGGCGAATGACCAAAAAATAAAAAATCGCAAAAAAAGCGACAGGCAATAAGATCTGGCCAAATATTGACGCAGCGCCTGCAGTTTCTGGGGCCGCATGGGCGGCTTGGATAAATAGCAACATAATTTACTCTCAGTAAGTCGTAGACAATAATAAAATTAGACGCATAGTAACAAAAAATCCCAGACTTGGTAACTGTTAATCATAAGCTGGGTGTGTTTTCTCTGGTATATCGGGCGATTGATCGCATCAAATGCTAGCCAAAAACCCGTATGACGAAACATAAAACTCCGGCTATAAACGGCGTACCTAAAAAATCGCACTTAAAAAGCGCGGCTTATTGTGAAATATTATCATCAATGCTACTATCAAATGGCAATAATTGCCGCCACACGATATCCAGAGGGTAGGGCTGGTAAGCTGTCCTTATAAAATGTCACGCGCAGCAGCTAGATGTTGGTTGTTGACTGACTGGGTTATTAGTTGCCTATAAGACAAGCTGTTAGGCAAGGTGGTGGGCATCGATGAGTGCCTGTTTATCGAGTATTAACCAGTTTTTATGCGGTAGATGCTCGGCGGCGCGTACCCATGATATTATCTTTTTCTTCTTTTCTGTTTAGGTTACCTAATTTGTCCACCTCTTTTATGTTTGTACCTCGTTTAAGTCGTCCGCGGGCTTGTCGTCAAGATGAGTCAGCAGAACCTCCCCCAAAGATGTGTCGTCCTACTGGTTTTGGTCGGCCGTTACTCGCGATGCTGCCGTTTCCTGCCATCTTGCTACTACCGCAGCTGGCTTGGGCGGCTGACGCGGCGGCTGCACCAACAGTGCTGAGTGTGATGCTGCTGATATTTTTTGTCGTACTGGCCATCGGCGTGTCTTTTGCATGTTCGTTGGCCGAGTCTGTTTTGCTGAGTATGACGCCGTCGTTTATCGCGGACGTACAAGAAAGCAACCCCAAAAAAGCGGAAATGCTTAAAAGCCTAAAAGTTGATAATATCGATCAGTCGCTGGCCGCTATTTTGACATTAAACACAGTGGCGCACACGCTTGGCTCTATCGGCGCTGGTGCCCAAGCGACTATCGTCTTTGGTAGTGCTTGGTTTGGACTGTTTTCGGCGATTATGACGCTGGCGATTTTGTTTTTGTCTGAAATCATTCCCAAGACTTTAGGCACGCTGTATTGGCGTCAGCTTAGCGGTCTGGTGGCTTATTTTGTCCGCGGTATTATCTTACTGCTGTATCCACTGATTTGGATATCAGAGCGCCTCACCAAACTGCTGGTGCGCGGCAAAGAGCCGCAAACCTTTAGCCGTCGTGAGTTTGCCGCTTTGGCCAGTATCGGTGAGGAGTCAGGTCAGATAGACCCGCTAGAGTCGCGCATTATCCGTAACTTGCTGGCCTTTGGTGCTATCAAGGTTGAGGATATCATGACGCCGCGCTCAGTGATGCTCGCTTTTGAAGAAAATAAAACCGTGGCTGAGCTGCTGGTGGATCGCCCTAAGCTGACGTTTTCGCGTTTGCCGATTTATGATGGTGATTTGGACAATATTACCGGTTTTGTGCTAAAAACAGATATGCTGCTGGCCAAAGTCAACCACGCCATGCACAAACCGTTGACCCAGTTTAAACGAGAGATCACCTTTGTATTCTCAAAGATGAAGCTGTTTGACTTGCTAGAGCTGATGCTAAAAAACCGTGTCCACATTGCCATTACTGTGGGTGAGTATGGTGAGGTCAAAGGCTTGGTGACGTTGGAGGATGTGTTTGAGACCTTGCTCGGGCTGGAGATTGTCGATGAGATAGACCGCGTCGAGGACATGCAAGCGCTGGCACGGCAAATGATGGACAGACGTGTAGAGCGGCTCGGTATGAAGCTCAGTGATGATGAACAGTCTGAAGACAATGGCTCAGAAACCAAGTCATAACGCTAAGCGTGACTGATTACACTGCTCTGAGTTTCCGTCACTATCAAGCCTTACTGTGATAATCAGTGAGGCTTGATATGACGGTATACTTCAAGATAGTCTATCGTTATCATCAGTTGCCGTAAAACCACCCACTTCAGGGGGTGGATATAAGGCGACAAAGTTGCTACAGTCAATCAGCCATTAAATTAAACCATCTACAAAAAACAGCTAAGACAAGTATAAATTGCGAGTACGCAGTGTCTTAACTGGTAGATGGTGTTCCACACACACTCTCAAACTAGCTCGTGTCAACAGACAATCTTAACGGTAGGGTTGAAAACAGTTAAATAAAACATATACAAACCTACCTATTTATTACTATTATAGATAGATTATATCTATAATATAGAGAGCAAGTTATGGGGAAACTGGTTAGTATTGGGGAGGCTGCCAAACATTTCGGGGTTGCTCAATCCACATTAAGACGTTGGGATGAGGATGGTACGTTAGTCGCCAAGCGAACCGAAAACGGACATAGGCGATATGATTTAAGTGAAATCAGACCGCATTCCTTGAATACACCACCTAAATTAGACCGAAAAACCATTGCTTATGCTCGTGTGTCGAGTCGTGATCAAAAAGACGACTTACTTCTCCAGTCTCAAGTTTTGGAACTTTATTGTGCCAGGCAAGGCTGGACTTTTGAGACGATTACCGATCTTGGTAGTGGAATGGATTATAAAAAGAAAGGCTTAAAAAACCTGCTTGATGACATACTGAGCAATAAAGTTGAACGGCTGGTAATTACCCATAAAGACAGGCTTTTACGATTTGGTGCAGAACTGGTTTTCATGTTGTGTGAGGCTCGTGACGTTGAAGTGGTAATAATCAATCAAGGTGAAGAGTTGAGTTTTGAGCAAGAATTAGCCCAAGATGTATTGGAGATTATCACCGTATTTTCAGCGAGGCTATACGGCTCTTGCAGCAAGAAAAACCAACAATTAATAGAGGCGGTTAAAAAAGCATTATGATCCGTGGACACATTATCGAACTCAAGCCAAACAACGTACAGGCAAATCACCTTGCTCGTGCTTGTGGCGTGGCGAGAAAAGCCTACAACTGGGCTTTGCATGAGTGGCAGCGGCAGTATGCGCTTGACAAAGCGTACCGTGATGCGTGTTTGGCCGCAGGCGTTGAGGTTGATACTAAAAATCTAAACAAGCCCTCACAGGCGAAGCTCAGACGCGAATTGAACGCCATTAAGCGTGAATTATTCCCCTATATGCTGGAAGTGACCAAATGCGCTCCGCAGGCGGCAATCATGCAGTTGGGTGATGCTTATAACAACTTCTTTAAAGGCTTAGCGAAATACCCAACCGCTCGTAAAAAAGGCCGTGACGATAGATTCAGTTTATCCAACGACCAATTTGCCATTAAAGGTAAATCCATTCGTATCCCAAACTTGGGCTGGGTTCGCTTAAAAGAAGCTTTACGTTTTGACGGCAAGATCATGTCAGCCACCATCTCTAAACGTGGCGGTAAGTGGTTTGTTAGTGTGGCTGTTGAAATACAAAAAGCTGTAATTCCTACTAAAAAGACAGGTAAAAGCGTTGGTGTTGATCTTGGTATTACCGACTTACTGGTTTTATCAGACGGCACTAAAATTAAAGCGCCAAAACCACTTCAAGCAAACCTTAAAAAACTAAGAACGCTAAACAAAGCGCTCAGTCGCACTAAAAAAGGCAGTAAAAACAGAGAAAAAGCGAAAACCAAGCTCTCTCGTTTGCACTATAAGATCAGGTGTATTAGGCAAGATTCTCTCCATCAAATCACAACAAGTCTGGTTAATGAGTTCGATGTGATTGCGATTGAGGATTTGAATGTCAAAGGTATGGTTAAGAACAGGCGGCTATCAAGAGCTATCAGTGACTTGGGTTTCTTTGAGTTTAAGCGACAGCTTATCTACAAAGCCACTGAGCAAGGCAAGGTTGTGAAATCAGTCGGACCCTTCTACCCAAGCTCAAAAACCTGTTCAAACTGCAATCATATCCTTGGTAAAGATGAGCTAATATTGAAAATGCGTGAGTGGTTGTGCCCTAACTGTCAGGTTTCTCATGACCGTGACCTCAACGCCAGCATCAATATTTTAAATAACGCGACTGTTATTTTAACAGCTGCATAATCCTGTTTATTGGACGGTGAGTTCCATCGCCAATTAAAAAAGTCTGTGGAGTCGTGGTCAGTCTAAATCTCAAATGAGAAATAGCGCGTGACAATGAAGCAGAAAGAAAACGTCAAACCTATCTAATAGTCAATATTGGCTAGGTTTGAGTAAGATTTTTGGAACGGTTAGTTTGAAATAAGAATCTTAGATGCAAGGTGTGAATTGCAAGGCGGTAGCCACCTCTAAGATTTGCGGTCGGGCTTGACCGTCTAGTTGTAGGAATCCCCTCACTTTAGGGAGGGGAGGAAGTCAAAGATGTTCGCAATAATTACACAGGGTGTCACATGGCTGTGAGAATTGAATGATAGTCTCACACTATGATACGAGTCTGCCGTGATTGGACTAAAAGAATTACCAAAATGGCTCGTAAAGTCAATATTAAGGCGTCAATACCTATACTCAGTATAGGTGGCCTATTTAGTCAAACGATAAATGCGCTTGTGGTCTCTACATCAATACATAGATAAATAGAAAATGTATGACCATAACGCCGATAATATCGCTAAGGATTATCATGAAACGAGTATGGGGAAACGGGCTTTTGGCTCTGATGATAAAAATTACCAGTGTGGCTGCTATCGTTGCTGCTGCAAGCACCATCACGATCAATGCGCAGGCGGCGACCATGACCGAAGCGCTAGTAAAAAACTACGCCGCTGCCATGAAGTCATCAGCGAACAGCCAGAACATCAACCAAGTTGCACGTTTGGTCTCTGATGATGCGCTGATTTCTTTATCTAGAAAAGGAAAATCAACCAGTCTGGACAAAGAAGCTTATCTAAAACTGCTGCAAAACAGCTGGAACGACACCTCCAATTATCGCTACGATATCTCTGTCGATAACATCGTCATCACAGGCGGACAGGCCAAAGCCAATGTGATCACCAATGAAAGCTGGGTAAAAGATGGTCAGCAGGTCTCGTTTGTCACCACCTCGCGGGTGACCTTGACGCTCTCGACGGGCAATGCTGTCTTATTGCGTGCGGTCTCACAAGTGACTATTAATTAAGAGTATTTCATTAAAAGTATCTGATTAAGAGTAGCTAATTAAGACCATTAATAAAATGGTGAATAAATACAGCTCATCCATGATATATAACCATTCCTTATAAGGTTTTGTTTATATATATGCTTATATTCATAAAAGTCACAAAAAAGAGCGACCGTAACTTTTGCTTAAGGTCTTTACATCAGACCGGTCTTTGCTTTACATTGCAGACTATACTATCAAGCAACTTATCTCATTACTTCTTGTCGTTAGGAAACCTCCAATATCATGTCTACTGTGCTCTCAAACTCTCGCTCATTTATTGCGTTACCATTGACGCTTGCGGTATCGACGTTACTCATCAGTGCTTGTAGCAATACCTCGCCGGTAAAAAACAAAGGCGCGACCAATACCTCGGCGACGGTTACCAAGCGTGCTGGTAAGCAAGCAGCAAAAACTGCCACCACGGATTACTCTACCGCTTATCTTGATGCTGAAAGCTTAGACGAGTTAGCGGATTTGTTAGAAGCGACAGACATGACCATGGTAGAAGGCAACAAACTTGCCATTCAGCAATACGGTGATTTGTGGAATCGTTTGCGTGCCGGCTACCGTATGAACGGCGGACAGCCAATTTATAACCAGCGTATCGAAGCACAAAAAAGCTGGTTTACCAGTCGACAAGAGTATCTAAACCGTTTGACTGCGCGTGCCAGTCGTTATATTTATCACACAGTGCGAGAAGCAGAGCGCCGTAATATCCCGACCGAGCTGGCGCTATTGCCTGTGATCGAAAGCTCTTATGACCCAAGTGGGACCAGTAGTGCCGCAGCAGCTGGCTTATGGCAGTTTATTCCTAGTACGGGCCGTATTTATGGGTTAAATCAAAGCAGCACTTATGATGGTCGCCGTGACGTCATTGAGTCGACGCGCGCTGCCTATGACTTTCTGACCGCATTGCACAACCAGTTTGGCAGTTGGGAGCTGGCGTTAGCCGCTTATAATGCAGGGCCCGGTCGTGTGCAAAAAGCCATCGATGCTAATGCGGCTCGTGGTCTGCCCACGGATTACTGGTCACTTAGACTGCCCACCGAAACCATGAACTACGTGCCGCGCTTTTTAGCAGTGGCCGAAATCGTTGCCAAGCCTGAGCAGTACGGTGTCTATCTACCAGCTATCGCCAACCGTCAGCATTTTCGCAGTGTGCCTGTCAATTATGGTGTCAGTTTATCGGAAGTATCACAAATCACAGGCGTCAGTTATGATGAGCTCGAAAGACTCAATACCGCGCTCACCTCAGGGCGTGTCGATGCCTCAGGCCCACAGCGGGTGATTATCCCTAATGATGTGAGCCTCAACCTAGACGCCAAGCTCAGCTCGCTGCGTGGTAATGGCATGGGTAATGTGTTGACTGCCAGTAATAACAGCACCACCACTAGCAGCTCAAGCTCATCAAGCTATAACAGTAAGCCTTATACCAGTTCTGCTTTGCCATCTACTGGCAGCGCATTGGCAGACTATGCCGCTAGCGCCAGTGTGCCGCAGCAGACGACGAGCTATATCTCGCCTACAACGACACAGACGAGCAGCTCGGTCTATAGCAACACCGCCGCTGTACATACTGAGCCGCCGTTGACCACCGCCGAGACCAATAAAATCAATGCTGAGCTAAAAAGCAGCAACAGCCTACCGACCACGTCTGCAAAAATCACTCAAAACAATACCATCGTTCAAGAGCCGCCTTTGAGCAAAGAAGAACGTGATTTTATTGCCAAGCAGATACGCAGTAGCACGCCTGAGACCAATGTCATCAACGCCGATGGCAACATCAACTTATCGGCGGTGCAGACGCAGCAGTCTATCTTGGAGGCGACAGGCGATGAAAAAAAACTGAGCTTTGCAAAAACGCCAGTCAGCAAGCCAAAGCCACAAGGCACACGTAGTACCTATACGGTAAAACGTGGTGATACACTGTCCAATATTGCCAGTCGAGCTGGCGTGAGCTGGCGCGATATCGCCGAATGGAACCAAATAGATGCCAGCGCCAAGTTGCTGTCTGGCAGCACCTTGTATCTATACAATGCCAAGCCCATTGAGCCTCTGAGCAGTGCGAGCAGCACAGCGGCCAACCAGCCAGAAAGCTATGTGGTACAAGCGGGTGATACGCTGATCGGTACGGCCAACCGTTTTGGTCTATCGGTCACGCAGTTGGCCAGTTACAACAACCTAAGTAGTCGCGCGGATTTACTCAGAGGTCAAAAGCTATGGCTGGTACCTGGCAAAGTGAAAGCACCTGCTACAACACCAGCGGCGCCCTCTACCAGATCAAAAAAATCAAGCACTGCAACCAAAAACTACAAGGTCAAACCGGGTGATGGTCTGATCGCTTTAGCGCGTCAGTTCAACGTGCCAACCGCTACTTTGGCCAGTCTCAACGGTCTTAACAGCACAGACTCTCTATATGTCGGGCAAACCTTAAAAGTACCTGCCAGCGCGGACATAGACGCGGCCTCTCGTACTAGCAGCAGTAGAGCGCAGAGTCGTGCAAGCTCAGTGGCAACCACCAGTTATAAGGTAAAATCAGGTGAGACTTTAATTGGTATTGCCAACAGTATCGGCGTCAGTCCAGCAGAGCTGGCAGCGGTAAACAGTAACTTTGATGCCAAAGCTCGCCTGCAACGTGGTCAAACGATTAAAGTGCCTGCGCCCAAAGATATCGTCGATCGTCAGCTAAATGATAAAGCGGTCAGTTATAAGGTCAAATCCGGTGATACCCTAACGGGCGTGGCAAGACGTTACAATATCGGTCTGAGTGACTTGGCTGCCGCCAATAACCTAAAGACCAACTCAAACTTGATACTAGGCCGTACCATTACGATTCCTGCTAGCGGTAGCCCAGTGGGCTCTCGTGCCAGCAGCCAAAGCAGCAATGCGACGAGCAATACCTCAACCAGTACAGTCAGCAGTGGCAAAAAGCTGGGCAATACCGAAAACTACAAGGTCAAGTCAGGCGATGGCTTGATTGCGCTTGCTAGAGAGTTTGGTGTATCGGTAGAAGATCTGGCGGCGACCAATGATTTGGCAACCAATGCTCAACTGCAACGCGGACAGACGCTAAAAGTACCAAAAGCAACCGTCAGCTATACCGTAGGCTCAGGAGATAGTCTCATCGGGCTGGCGCGTAAATACGGAGTGTCGACCCAAGAGTTGGCAGATATGAATAATATCGCAGCCGACACCATGCTACAGCGTGGTCAGCGTTTGACGGTACCCAATCGTTAATAGCGTATATAGTCATCACACAAAAAAGCGGCTCTTATCATAAGAGCCGCTTTTGCGTTTTTTGAGTGTCATGTCATTAGACAGTTTGCGTCTTAATGGTTTCAAGATAGCTTCTGATATTGCTGACATAGTGCATCGCTTGACCATAGCGGCTGTTAGAAGCTCTGTGTTCTGCGAGATAGGCATAGACGTTGGCCCAGCTCTTATCATCGATGCCTTGCGCGCGCAGTTTACGCTGAATGCTTTTGACCGCATTTGGACCCATATTGTACCCTGCTAGTGCAAACCAAATTCGATCAGACTTTGGCACATCAGAGAACTCATCTTTCATTTGTTCTAAATAACGCGCGCCGCCGCCGATGCTTTGATACGGGTCCACACGGTCTGATACGCCCATCGCTTTGGCGGTATTGTTGGTAAGCATCATCAGGCCGCGTACGCCGGTGGGCGAGACCGCATTGGCATCCAGATGTGACTCTTGATAGCCCATCGCAACCAACAGCTCCCAATCATGATTGTAGTTACGTGCTTGCTCCTCAAAAGACGACTGATAATCAGGCAGCCTCTCTGTCAGTGTTTTTTTAAAGTGATCTTGACTATAAGCGTCTTTTAGTAGGGTTTGATTATAAAACGCGGCCAGCTTTTGGGTGTTTTTTAGCTTAATACTATCGCATAAAAAATAACTGGCTTTTTGTGACAATGGATCATCAGGGGCATTAAACGACCAACTGACCTTTGGATGTAGGCCGTTTTTGGTCAAACTGGCATCATAGCCGCAGCTGACGTTGATGGATGACAAATTTAGCTGGCTTTTTAGTTGAGTACTGGCGGTAGTCAATGCCATGTCCGCCTCACCAGATTTTAGAGCATGTAAGGCTGCTTCTTCGCTGGCGTAGGCTTTTAGGTCGATATCGACACCGAGCTCGTCAGCATAAGTACGTACCAAGTCAAACCCAAAACCATGCTGAAACCCATCGGTCGCAAAATACGTGCTATTTCCTGGGACAGCAGCGACGGTCAGGGTATTGTCTAGCATGACATGGTCATAGGCCGGTACGCTTGCCTGCATCGTCGTTAGGCTCTCAGCAGGTAGCGAGAGCAGGGCGATACTAGACACTTGCGCCAGTTTTTTGGTCTTGGCAAACCGATTTGAAGTAGTAGGGGTAACGGATGAAACGATGTTACTTTTGGTGTTTGGTAGGCGCTTAGATGGACGCAGCAGATAAGAAATACGGCGTTTGGCCCCTTGCGCTGATACTTTCACACGATAAGTAATACGCTGCATGGATGTCTCCTGATTTTAGCCATCCTACTTACCGTAAATGCTCGCTTGTGTATGCCAATAGCACATATACCGAGGTTGCATTTCAACTAAGGGACACGGTTAAACAACTGTCATGTGCGCTCAGTTTGTTTATTAAAAAGTCGTGCCGCGTATGAGTTTTCTATAAACACGTGCAGCGCTGTCACAGCCAAGTATCTATTGTCAAAAAAAGCTTATCAAAAAAGCCATGCCTGCAAAAAACAGACGCAAAAATCCCAGAAGGCGATAAATCAGATGATTTCTTCATCGACAATAGATAAGACTGAACGTAACGACTCCCTAACAAACACAGGTAAGGTCATGATTAAATTATTGAAACAAACACGTAGATACCCGTATCAAAGCGGCGCCAAACCATGCGTCTCAATGATAAGGTCAATGCACTACGCTAATATCAGCAGCGGCTTACTCTCTATATCGTTTAGGGTAGAGTAAACCGCCGATCATATTTGCTGTTCAGCGATACAGGGTTATTCGTTCTTATCCAGTCATAACGCCGACTGACAAAAAACATCAAACCACCATCGCAACACCAAGATAATAAGCCGTGCGTAAATCTCGCAAAACTTAAGTCTCGTAAAACTCAATTCATAGATAAATAATAACGCTAAATGGCTGTCCATTATCTATTTGTTATCTATCTTGGTGCCATAACCGGAAGCTGTAATAATGGGAAGTTTCATGACAAAACGTTCTTTGTTACAGGTAGTAATATGCGGTTACTGGTTTTATTATTCAAGTAGAGTTAAGAAATTAGCGATAAAACTTAACAATTTGCTTATAAACGGTCAAATTTGGCTGTGTTATGGGATAGAAAGCCAAAAAATGACTAAGTTTTATCGTTAGATAACCGTCAAATAACCATCACTGACGTATCGAATTTTCAATATCGTAAACCAAGAGTATTGGTGTTAAGCTTTACTTGTGCTGGGTTGATGCTGACTCTAAGCGGGGTTATCGATATCGATAAAACGCACAGACAGACCAAATTGTTGAGCGACGATGTCTCCGAGGGCTTGAATCCCTGCGCGCTCTGTCGCGTGATGGCCACATGCAAAATAATCAATCCCAAGCTCACGGGCGCTATGGGTCGTGCGCTCTGATATCTCGCCTGAGATATAAGCATCACAGCCCATGGCTGCGGCTTGCTCGATCATATCTTGCGCGCCGCCAGTACAGATGCCGATACGTTTTAACAGTTTTGGGGCTGCTGTATCTGCGGCTTCATCTGCTAAATACTGATAATGACCTGAGATATGTAGCGGTATGCGTCCTAGAGCTTGCGTGATGGTCTGAGTTAGGCTTTCGGCGCTTTGCGGCGGGCACGTGGCAATATTGCCGACGGGATGCGACTCATGAGGGTATAGCGCCTCTGTGATGGTCAGCCCTAATATCTCGGCGAGCTTAGCATTATTACCGATTTTTGGATGAGCATCGAGCGGTAAGTGATAGCCAATCAGCGAGATTCCGTGTTGCATCAATTTACGAATACGCTGGCCTTTCATGCCAGTGATGGTCATCGGTTCGCCTTTCCAAAAATACCCATGATGGACCATAATCGCATCGGCGTCCTCGGCGATGGCAGCATCGATGAGTGCCTCGCAAGCCGTCACCCCAGTCACGATGCGTCTGATAGGCCGGCCGCCATCGACTTGTAGGCCATTTGGCGCATAGTCTTTAAATGCGCTGGCAGACAGATAGTCATCACAAAACTCAGTCAGCGCTTGGGCAGTAATCGTCATATCGGCAGAGGGCGGGGTATCGTGAGCGGTCATGGTGGTTCCTTGTCGTTATTTGCGTTATTTGATTGGCCAGTGAGGCAAATAATCTGCATTTTAGCATGACAGTGCCAAAGAGTAGATAAGGCCAATAACTGAAATGGTACACGATGCGTTACTATTCGGTAGAATGGGCAGTTATAATTTGCCTATGGTGGGTCAGCTTTAGAACTGACGATACACCGGGCTACTTGAGCGATAGCGTTTTGCTGCTGATATTTGCTATGCTATTGCTCATAGTAGGCCAGTAGTAACTGGCCTGCGATTTGTCCCTGTCTTATTTATCATTGTTTTTTTTATTGTTTGTGTGCATCAAAATTATAGAGGTTTTTATATGTCGCCATCCCCGAACACCAATAACAAGGCGTCTGTGTTAAAGTGGCTTCCTTGGATCTTATTGCTGCTAGTATTGGCAGCGTTTATCTGGTTGTTCATGAGTACGAAAACGACATCAGAGGCGACATGGGAGCCACCGAGGACGCCACCTGCTGAGCAGCAAGCATCGGCTCCTGTCGCTGATACGCCTGCACCAATCTCCTCTTATCATAATGCCGTCGCCCGCGCGTCACAGTCGGTCGTCAATATCTATACCACGCAGACCATGGCCGAGCATCCATACATGAATGACCCTGTCTTGCGCCGTTTTTTTGAGTTTCACGGCGGGCCATCGCAGGATCAAGGCTCTACCAACTTAGGCTCTGGGGTGATTGTCTCAGAAGACGGCTATATCGTGACCAACGCCCATGTCATCGAAAAAGCCGATGAAATCACCGTCGCGTTTAATGACGGGCGTAAGAGCCGCGCCAAGATCATCGGTACCGATCCTGATAGTGATTTGGCGGTGATTAAAGTCGATATGACTGGACTGACGCCGCTTGGTTTTCGCGAGGATCCTATCCGCGTCGGCGATTTGGCCTTGGCCATTGGCAACCCGTTCGGTGTCGGCCAAACGGTAACGCAAGGGATTATCTCCGCCACTGGGCGTACTGGTCTTGGGGTCAATAAGTTTGAGGACTTTATTCAGACTGATGCGGCGATCAACCCTGGTAACTCAGGCGGTGCGCTTGTCGATGCGCATGGAGAGCTGGTCGGTATCAATACTGTGATATTCTCCCGCTCTGGCGGCTCGATGGGCATCGGCTTTGCTATTCCGACCGCCCTTGTCGAGCAGGTGATGAATGCCTTAATCAAAGATGGTAAGGTCAGTCGTGGCTGGCTGGGTATCGAGATTCAGTCACAGCTACGTGACCCAACGCAGCTTGAGACCTCAACGGGCGTGGAAGTGCTAAACGTCATCGAAGGCAGTCCTGCTGCTAAGAGTGGCCTACGAGTGGGCGATATTATCTTGACCATCGATGGTGTCGAGATGACCGATGCCAATACCTTGATTCAGTATGTGGCCCGTAAGCCGCCCAATACTGAGCTCAATGCCCAGATACTACGCCAAGGCAAAAACGCGCAGGTAAAAATCGTATTAGAGGAGCGTCCGGTACAAGAGCCAACCCCGCGTCCCGTCATCATTCATGACGAAACGCTTGGCGGTTCCGGTCAGCCATACTTACCAGATGAAGAGGTACCGATGATGTCAGAGGCAGAGCGTGATCGTATGCGTGAGGAGCTACTTAAGCTGTTTGAGTAGGGTATAGAGGTCGGTAACTGCCACAAAAAAGCGCGCTGCCTTTTGAGGTAGCGCGCTTTTTTGTGGCTTTTGGTTTTAAAGTGAGCCGTCTTTATTTAATCACGGGCTCATGATTGATATGAATGACCCCTTGTACACGACAGCAGCAAGGTAGGATCTCATCCTCATCTATCATCGCCAGCGGCTCAAATGGATAGTCGACGCTGTGTGAGCTTGAGATACGCTTGACGCGGCAGCTACCGCAGTAGCCTTCGCGGCACTGATAGCTGATATCGTGCCCTGTGCGTAGCAGGCCATCGAGTAGGCTTTCATCATCATGCAGATAAAACCGTTTTTTACTGGTCACTACCCACGTCATTGCCCAAGCTCCTGATGGTCATTTTATTGGTGTTTTTTGCCTTGATGATAGCGCGCCTGTATGACAGCGATATGTCATCGACGCGCTAATAACATCTAAAATTACAGCTCAAAGTCATCAAAGTCGCTGTCTGATAGATCAGAGTCGATCTGACCGACCAAGTATGAGCTAATCTCTGTCTCTTGCGGTGCCACTTGTACGTTGTCAGACGACAGCCACGTATTAATCCATGGTATAGGGTTGGATTTTGAATTTGGGAACGCCGCTGGCAAGCCGACCGCTTCCATGCGCAGGTTGGTGATGTATTCGATATACTGACAAAGAATGTCTTTGTTTAGACCGATCATCGAGCCATCTTTAAACAGATAACCTGCCCATTGTTTTTCTTGCTCGGCAGCCTTCCGGAAAATCTCGATACTTTCCTCATAACAGGCTTCAGCAATCTCGACCATCTCAGGATCGTCGCGACCATTACGCATCAGATTGATCATGTGCTGAGTACCCGTCAAATGCAGCGCCTCATCACGCGCGATCAGTTTGATGATCTTAGCGTTGCCTTCCATCAATTTGCGCTCAGCAAAGGCAAACGAGCAGGCAAATGACACATAAAAACGAATCGCCTCAAGCACGTTGACCGCCATGATGCATAGATAGAGCTGCTTTTTTAATGAGCGCAAATCAACACTGATCTCTTCGCCATTGACCTTATGCGTACCGGCACCGTATAGGCTATACAGCTGCGAGTTACGATACAGCTCATCATAGTAGCCTGCGATGTCAGAGGCGCGCTCTAGGATATGCTCGTTTTGCATGATGTCATCAAAGATAACGCCCGGATCATTAACGATATTACGAATGATATGCGTGTAGCTGCGCGAGTGAATGGTTTCGGAGAATGACCACGTCTCGATCCAAGTCTCCAGCTCAGGGATAGACACCAGCGGGAGTAGCACCACGTTTGGGCTGCGGCCTTGGATAGAGTCGAGTAGGGTCTGATACTTGAGGTTGCTCAAAAATATATGCTGCTCGTGTGAGGAGAGGTTGTTAAAGTCGATACGGTCGCGTGACACATCGACTTCCTCTGGACGCCAAAAAAACGACAGCTGTTTTTCGATCAATTGCTCAAAGATTGGGTGTTTTTGCTGGTCATAACGCGCCACGTTGACTGGCTGACCAAAAAACATCGGCTCTGTCAGCGCATTGTTTGGCGTTTGAGAAAAAATCGAGTACGTCATTGTTCTACCTTTATCAGTAATACGGTTGTTGGTTTATATGGAGTTGATTGTTTTATAAGTTTTCTAGCGATATTTGTTCTGGGGTTTGTCCGTCATTCATATAGGCTTTGAGTATCTCGCTTAGCTCTGCATCATCTAGGGCATCTAGCTCGTCGATTGCGCTTTTGCGTCGGGTACTTATGCCGTCGTCGTCGGTGCTTTTGGGCGGTTTTTGCTCAGCCTTTTTATTGGCTCTTTTGGCAGGTTTTTTGGGCGTTTTGGTCTCGATTGTGCCGGCGTGCTCGCTTAGCTGCTGTCGTACCTCGGCGATGTCAACGTCTATTTGTACGATATGCGAGCTACCATCGTTTAGGTCAGAAAACACGTTTGGGATAAAAAGCCCACCGTCTTTGATGATTGCGGTATATTGCACGTCTATGACCTCCGTCATTTTTATTCTTTATGTGTTGCGATTATAGCGGTAAAGTTAAAGGGTTTTTTTGATTATACTTAAGCTATGGCTGGCGTACTGAAAGGTTTTCATACACCTTGTTGTTTTCTCTTTTGCCGACAGCCAGCACATAGACCACCACAACGTCATCTTTGACGCTATATACCAAACGATAGCCTACAGTACGCAATTTGATTTTATAGGTATCTGGATGCCCTGAGAGTTTTGACGCAGGTACTCGTGGGTTTGATAATCGCTGCTGCAGCTTTTTTTTAAACTGCTGCTGAATACTGGGCGCTAGCTTTTTCCATTCTTTTAATGCTAAAGGATGAAACTCAAGACTATAAGTCATCGAGCGTAACCTTTATCGGTGTCTGCCCGTCATTCATGCGAGCATTAGCGGTTTGGCTAAGTGCCATATCGTCCATCGCTTCCATCATACGCTCGTACATGTCTGTGGAAACTAAGTAAGCCACGGGTTTATTGTGGTTTAAAATAGCCACAGATTCACCATCCGACTGTTTAATGAGTGCTGAAGGGTTGGTCTTAAGCTCTGAGATACTGGCTGTCTGTGTCGCAAATATCGGTTGCATGATTTATTCTCCCGCTAAAATTATGGCTCTAAATACAGGTCTAATTTTAGCACGAAAATTAGGTCTTATTTGTCACTGTGTTAAATTAAATATTTGAGGTAGCCAATCCCGCCTACCGCTTGTATCTGCTTTGCCGCTGGCGTGCAGTCTATTGTGTCTGACCGCATTCCTGTTGTCTCGATACTACGTTCAGCCACAGACTGCATCGCCATCGTCGTCAGCAGGATACCGCTATAGTCGCGGCTAAGGAGCCTTGTTAGGGCGGCTTTCTTTCTTCTCAACGACTCTTCTGTTTGGGCGCACCCTACAACTTTCTATGCTTTAGAGTAGGTTGGTGTCGAGGCACGAGACCTAACAAAGACTCAAACCGTTGGGTTTCCTTCGTGAACCCAACCTACGTGCTATAAATAACTGGTGAAGATAGCTGCATTTATATGCAACCTACGTTTCCTTCTGCCATGCTCAAGCATCAAGCATGTATCATATAATACTTAATTAAACTTGTTAGTTTAGTGAGTTTGAATCTATTGTTAGATTTTGAATTTTTAACTAATGGTTGATCTATAGTTACATCGTTGAGCTTAGAATCCCAACAGTTATTTAAGCCTATACCTTTTTCACAGTTAACTACGTTTGCTGTATCTATTTTTAAGTTATGTGTGTTAGTAGCTTGTATAGCAGTTCCTAACCCTTCAAATGTGCAGTTAATAATGGAGTTATTACTTCCCCCTTGTATAAGGATTCCGATCATTTAACCTCCTGATAACAAGGTGTTTATGAAAAACATATATGGGGTTAATTGCACTGTTAATTCATTTTTAATGGTAATCCAATTACTTAACTGTGAGGAAATTTTAGTCAGAGTACTCTCGCTAACATTAGTTTCTTCGTTTAGACGAGTTAAGTCAGATAATGCACTAAGGATATCGTCCTGAAACTTATTACCTGTTTCTGAATTTATAGAATCATCTTGAATGTTAGCAATATCATTCTGCATCTTCTTGAGTTTTTCTATTGAACTTCCTAAGAAAATTTGAGTATCTTCAAATTCATTATCAGAAGAGTTGTTTATGATGATACCTCTACTATCATCGCCATTGACGTTAATTGAAGTTCTATTAAATTTATTATTTCCGCCGCCAATTATTTCTATACCTATAGACATAACTATTTCCTAATTTTCTAAAAGGTAATAGTAACGTGAATTTGGCTTTATCATATCCACGCTACTTATAATTCAAATCATTCTAAATCTTACATGCACCGCCAGCACAATCATCTTCCATATCCGCTTGGGCATCATTGGCACCATCACGAGTGTTGTGATAATACAACGTCTTAACGCCTAATTTATATGCGTTGAGCAAATCCTTAAGCAATATCTTCATTGGAACACGACCACCTTCATAACGCACCGGATCGTAGTTGGTGTTGGCCGAGATACTTTGATCGACGAACTTTTGCATGATAGCGACTAGCTTGATATAGCCATCATTGTTTGGCATTTGCCATAGCAGCTCGTACTGACCTTTTAACTTGTCAATCTCAGGTACCACTTGCTTGAGGATACCGTCTTTTGAGGCTTTGATAGACACCAGACCGCGTGGTGGCTCGATACCGTTGGTGGCGTTGGCGATCTGACTTGAGGTCTCAGACGGCATCAAGGCCGTTAGCGTGGAGTTGCGCAGGCCATGCTCGGTGATCTCCCTACGTAGCGTTTCCCAATCGAGATGTAGCGGCTCTTGGCAGATGTTATCCAAATCTTTTTTATAGGTATCAATCGGCAAGATACCTTGCGAGTACGTGGTCTCGTTAAAGGCAGGGCAGGCGCCTTGCTCTTTGGCCAATTTGTTTGAGGCTTTGAGCAGATAGTACTGTAGTGCTTCAAAGGTTTGATGTGTCAGGCCCAATGCTGAGTCATCTGAGTAGCGCACGCCATTTTTGGCCAAGTAGTACGCATAGTTGATCACGCCCACACCTAAGGTACGGCGACGCATACTGCCGTTTTCAGCGGCTTTGACTGGATAGTCTTGATAGTCGAGTAGGGCGTCTAGTGCACGGACGATCAGCTCTGCTGGCTCTTCGATATCGCTGACGCTCTCGACTTTACCTAAATTGACCGCTGATAGGGTACATAGGGCGATCTCGCCAGTCTCGTCATTGATGTTGTCAAGTGGTTTGGTCGGTAAGGCAATCTCCATACATAGGTTTGACTGGCGAATCGGTGCGACGGTCGCGTCAAACGGGCTATGGGTGTTGCAATGATCGACGTTTTGGATATAGATACGGCCAGTGCTGGCGCGCTCTTGCATCATCAGACTAAACAGCTCAGAGGCTGGGATCTGGCGGCTACGAATGTTTGGGTCTTGCTCATACTGGGTGTATAGCGCTTCAAATTTGTCCTGATCTTCAAAAAACGCATCATACAAGCCTGGGACATCCGAGGGCGAAAACAGCGAGATGTCTTGGCCTTTGATCAGGCGAGTGTATAGCGTTTTGTTGATTTGCACGCCATAGTCCATATGACGGACGCGGTTGTCTTCGACGCCGCGGTTGTTTTTGAGGACGAGTAACGACTCAACTTCTAGATGCCATAGTGGGTAAAACAGCGTTGCAGCACCGCCGCGTACGCCGCCTTGTGAGCAACACTTCACCGCAGTTTGGAATAATTTGTAGAATGGGATACAGCCAGTATGCTGCGCTTCACCGCCGCGAATAGGGCTGCCAAGGGCGCGAATACGACCAGCGTTGATGCCGATACCAGCGCGCTGTGACACATAACGCACGATGGCGCTGGTGGTGGCGTTGATAGAGTCTAGGCTATCGCCGCATTCGATAAGTACGCACGAGCTAAACTGACGCGATGGCGTACGTACACCCGACATGATAGG
Organism: Psychrobacter sp. Marseille-P5312; assembly: GCF_900291405.1. NCBI lineage: Bacteria > Pseudomonadati > Pseudomonadota > Gammaproteobacteria > Moraxellales > Moraxellaceae > Psychrobacter > Psychrobacter sp. Marseille-P5312. Next base: position 2,912,946 of record NZ_OLML01000001.1, on the reverse strand, counting down.
CGTCGGTAGGGAAATCTTAAACTGTGAGGTCGCATCATAAAAGCGTTTGACATAGCTTAAGCGGCTGGCCTTGTCGTAGTTGGCAAACAGGCACATACCGACCAGCATATACAAAAACTGCGGGCTTTCATAAACGCGCTTGGTGACGCGATCTTGTACGAGGTACTTGCCTGCCATTTGCTCTACCGCGGCATAGGCAAGATTCATATCGCGCCAGTGGTCGATGTACTCGTTTAACTCATCAAATTCTGCGCGGCTATAGTCGGCTAGGATATGCTCATCGTATTTGCCTGCCTCTGTCAGAGTCGTCACATGATCAAATAGGTGCGGCGGGGTAAATTTGTTATACGCAATCTTACGCAAGTGAAAGATAGCAAGGCGCGCGGCCAGATACTGATAATCAGGCGTCTCTTCAGAGATCAAATCTGCGGCAGACTTGATGATGGTTTCGTGAATGTCACGGGTTTTGATGCCTTCATAAAACTGAATATGCGACTTTAGCTCAACTTGTGAGACAGACACATTATCTAAATCGTGCGCGGCCCATTCGATCACCTTATGAATTTTATCCAAATCAATAAGCTCTAATCGTCCGTCACGTTTGGTCACTTTGATCTTGTCGATGTGTGTCATGTTGCCCTCTTAAGTTGATTGCTTATTGTGATGCAAAGCGGAAATAGCTCGCTGGCATGCTTTATGACGCTATAGCTGTCTTGTGGTGGTAGGATGTTTCTTTAGGCAAAACTCTACCGCTGCTCGTAGTAAATTAAAAATTCACTGAGCACTACATATAGCGTATTTGTTAGTAGGTAGGCACAATATAGCGGGAAATTTTTGAAAATGCTATATTGATTTTAGTGGCAATCTATGTTGCTAAGAGGTTGCCGATGCCGCCAATTTGGGCAAAGGGTGATGGCATAAGGGTTAGGGGCGAATAGCCTCGTGGATAATTTTTTTTGTAAAAATGTGGTAGACATTTACTTTTTATTGCCGCCCAAAAAATTGATCTATAGCCTTGTTTTGCAGCTGCACGATGCGGACGCAGATTGTACAGCAGACCATAAAAAATCGCCACTCATATGAGTGACGATTTAGACGAAAAACGGACTGGTTTTTTTAAAAGTCCATCAGCTCGTCGGTTAGCAGCGCTTATCGTGACAAAAAGCCCTACAACACCATGCGGACAGTCTTGGCGCTATCAAGAGCAGCATACAGCGTGTTTACTTGCTCAGCTTCGGTCAGATACAGATTGACGCGTGCTGAGTGAAAGCGGCCTGTTTTTGAGGGTTTGACATCTATCGAGGCCAAATCAAAATCAGGGAACTGACTACCGAGGATAAGCTTGACTTCGTTCAGTAAGGTCTCATGCTCGCCTTCATGACCGATGATGCTCATCGGGTAGTTCATCGGAAAGTCCCACAGCTCTGGGTTTTGGATATCGGTTTTTTTGCCTTTTAGCACACCGTCATTAGGGGTTAGGTTAGTGACATTGACCGCTCGGTGAGCAGTCGGGTTTTGGCCGTTATCTTTTGGGTCGTCACTCATAATGTTGCCTCGCTGTTATAAAAATACATTGTGCTGTTTATGATGGCGCAGCTGGTATTATTCAAGTGTCTTTGGCCACAGCTACTTTTTATACCCACAAATAGCCACATAATCACCGCGATCATACCCTTCGATGACCTCTTGCACTTGGTCATTGGCATACATAGGGTGGGTCAGTAGGGTCTGCGCGTATTGCAAGTCGGTAAAGCCATTGGCCTGCATCAGTTTGATTTTTTCATCAGAGGTGCGCCAATTGGCAGAGCGGACCAGCTCGATAGGATAGGGGTTGGCAGGGGAGATGTGTGCGAGCAGGGGATGCGCCCAGCTATCTACCGCACTGGCCAGATTATAAAGACTGGCAAAGCCGCTTTCTTTTGGGACGTCAATGAGGATAAGTTTGCCGCCAGTCTTTAGCGCGTCAAAGGCTTTTTTGATACATAAGTCCAAGTCGCTGATATAGCTGACACTGCCGTTAAACATAATGATGTCAAATTTATTGGGCGCAATCTCACTGGTTTCGGCAGGGCTGACATCTACTAGCAAGCCGCGTTTTTCAGCGATTTTTGCCATATCTGTTGACGGCTCGATGCCGTGTTTGATGTGGATGTCATAATCCTTGGCGAGTAGCATCTCAAACAGACCACTACCGCAGCCGATAGACAGTATCTCATTGTCCTTATCCAAAAAATGCGCCACTAGCTTTAGCTCGCTGGCCAGTAAGTTTTGGTTGTCCAAAAACCAGCTGTCGTATGCGCTGGCGTGCTCATCAAATGCTGCCATAAAATCTCTCCTTGAGGGTGGTTGTTGTTTTATCATCAATTTTAAATAAAATGAATGTATAAAATACGATGCGAGTAGGACTATCGCTGATTTAAAGTCGGTGAACCCTACTATAAAAAATACAGTCTAAGACAAGTCCAACGCCTGCTGCCAGAAGCTGACTTCCATCCGCACGGCGGTGTCAAATAAGCGCTGGAACTTATCGGCCTGTGCTGTGCTGGCATCTGCCAATAGCAGGTCAATCTGTGCTTCGTTTTGCGCGGTAATGGCCTGAAAGTCATCGCTAGAAAAGACATCAATCCAAGGCTGATAAGGGTTACCGGCGATAAATCCAGCTTGTTTAATGCGCTTGCCAATCTCTCCGTAACCCATCAGACAAGGCGCAATCGCGGCATACAGCGCTGCCAAAGAGCCTGACATGGCAGCGTCTAATATATAGCGGCTATAGGCGATGGTAACAGCAGATTCAGGTGCGTGCTCGACCTCGTGCAAAGGGATATCCCAAAGACGGCAAAAGTCTAGATACATGCCGATCTCCATATCGAGCATGGCGTTTAGCCCTGCTTGACCGACGCGCATCTGTGCCAGTGTGGCGCTCTTATACACGCTCAGCGCCATCACGCGAGCATAGTGAATTAAGTATAGGTAGTCTTGGACAAGGTAGTGGCGAAAGCTATCAGGGGCGAGGGTGCCGTCGGCCAATTGTTTGACAAAGTCATGCTGAATATAGTCATCCCACGTGGGGCAGCGGTGACGTAGTGTTTGGTAGTTCATGGTTTTTACTTACCTTTATAAAATACCAGTAAGCAAAGCGTAGGGCGCATAGGTGAAAAGACATGACTCGTTTGCCAGTCTAAATAACATAGATTGGCAAGTTGTGGCGTCAATGTGACTTATATATATCGGCACGCTTGTTTCCTACGTCAGTGCTAACTGCATCAGGTTCGCGGGTAACTCTCAGCCATGATTTTGATTGACGACAAAAAAATCAAAGCACCCCGACAAGGTTTGTTTTTAAGGTTTATTTTTTAATAATAACGATAAAATAGCGTTTAAAGTAAATCCGCTCTATGATAGGCGAGAAGAGCCACCATTAGCAAGTGATGCGCAAATAACCATATATAAAAGTGACCTAGATTTAAAAATCTATTTTTTTGTCAGCTGTTTAATAGCAGTGTGTTGACTTCCTCCCCTTCCTAAAGTGAGTGAGGGAATTCCTACTAAAGACGGCCAAGCCCGACCGCGAGAATGTTTTTTGCTCCATTAACGTCACGTTGATGGGTCGTTTTACAAGAACGACAAAACCATGCTCTTATACCAAGACCTGATCTACCTTTCGGACTGTCTTGGCGGGAGCCGCAACACGAGCAGGTTTGGGTGCTGTACGCTTCATTGACTTCGATATAGTGGCAACCTGCGTTCGCGCATTTGTAGTCCAGTTGCCGTTTAATTTCAAACCAACCAGCGTCATAGACGGATTTGGCCAGTTTGGATGAAGTGAATGATGTTGATTTAATTTGACCAACAACGATTAAGCTGTTGGCTTTAACAAGCTTTGATGTGAATTTATGGATTAAGTCTTGACGGGTGTTTTTAATCTTGGCGTGAATGGCCTTGACCCGTTTTTTATTCTTGGCTCTTTGAGCAATGGCCAGTTTTTCAGCGTATTGATGGGTCAGCTTAGTGGTTAGAACATCACCATCACTACTGACTGCTGAATCCTTACAGCCTAAATCAATACCAACTTGGCCAGTACCACACTTAATCTTTGGAAATTCTTTGACGGTGATACAGGCATACCATCTGCCTCGTGCGTCTTGCACCAACTCACAAGTATTGATGCTGTACAGGGCTAAATTGTAGCTGTCCCATACATCAATGATCAGCTTTTGACGATTAGCTAAGCTAAATTGCAAGGTGCTTTTTAAAGACTTTTTACCGCTTTGACGTGTACTGATATGCTTAATCGCGGTCTTTTTAAAAGGAATCCAGCCCAAGCTTCTTTTCTTGGCTTTTGGGTTGTTGGTACGCCAGTTGAGTTTGGCTTTTTTAAACTGTTTTCGGCTTTTGGCATGGGTTTCAGAGATGGCTTGTAGCGTTTGGCTGTGCAAGTTTAAATACTCGCCACTACCTTTGGTATAAGCGGCCAAGTCATAGGCTGAAAAGAATTTGCCTGTGCGCTGTAAATGTTTAAAACTTAGCTCATTGACGTAATTCCAGACAAAGTTAACCGCCCCAGCCAAGATATTGAGCTGAGCAGTATGTTTGTCTTTGATGCGTAGCTTGAGCGTTTTCATGGAATAATTATGATCTCAATGCAGTTGGTTATCAAGGGGTTCACCATACTAGGCGACAATGGCTGACGCCTGATATCCACGCCCTAGAAGGACGTGGTTTTACGGCGTTAGATGATAAAGCATGAGCATGGCTTTAAAACGCCGCTCATACCGTCCTTCTGCATACAGCAGCTCCACACTTAAGCTATCGATCACGCCCAGATACGCATCGGTATACAGCGCTAGCTGTGCTAGGTGGTTATACGCTCAATAATGCATAAAGGCAATGATTTTTTGAATGAAATGCTTTTGAGAGGATAGATGATGAGGTACAAAGACGGTTTATTGATGAATAGGCAAAAGCTGTCTGATGTCCAACACTCCTAAACCGATACAATGAATAGACACAAAAAAAGCTGAGATATACTCAGCTTTTTTATGTTAGCAAGTTTAGTGTTAGCAAATACTCGAAATCTATTATCTAGACTCCGTATATCCCTGATAACTTAGTCGTTCTCTAAAAAAGAGCGCAGATGCTCAGAGCGCGAAGGGTGGCGCAGTTTACGCAGGGCTTTTGCCTCGATCTGACGGATACGCTCACGGGTGACATCGAACTGCTTGCCGACTTCCTCTAGTGTATGATCGGTTGGCATATCGATACCAAAGCGCATTTTTAACACGCGCGCTTCACGTTCGGTGAGATTGCCCAATACATCACGCGTGGCTTCTTGTAGGCCAGCTGCTGTGGCATCGTCAACAGGGCTTGAGATGGTACCATCTTCGATAAAGTCACCTAGGTGCGAGTCTTCGTCATCACCGATAGGCGTCTCCATCGAGATCGGTTCTTTGGCAATTTTGAGCACTTTACGGACTTTGACTTCGTCCATCTCGAGACGTTCGCCTAATTCCTCAGGCGTCGGCTCGCGTCCCATCTCCTGTAGCAGCTGACGTGAGACACGGTTTATCTTGTTGATGGTCTCAATCATGTGCACAGGGATACGGATGGTGCGCGCTTGGTCAGCGATAGAGCGGGTAATCGCCTGACGAATCCACCATGTCGCATAGGTCGAAAACTTATAACCGCGGCGATATTCAAACTTATCGACCGCCTTCATCAGACCGATATTACCTTCTTGGATGAGATCCAAGAATTGTAGACCACGGTTGGTGTATTTTTTGGCGATAGAGATGACCAGACGTAGGTTGGCCTCGACCATTTCTTTTTTGGCGCGGCGTGCTTTTGCTTCACCGACGGCCATACGGCGGGCGACGTCTTTCATATCGTGGATTTTCATGTCGAGCTGCTGCTCGTAGTCACGAATGCGGCGCTGCAATAAAATCACATCGTCGGCGACTTTTTCTAGGGTGCCGGCAAATGCAGGCTTACCTTTGATACGCTCAATGAGCCAATCGACGTTGGTTTCGTTGCTAGGGAAGGTCTTACGGAACTCGTCACGCGGCATACGACCACGGCGAATCACCAAACGCATGATTTGACGCTCTTGCTTACGCACATCGTCATAGACATCGTGCATGATGGCCATGACTTGATCTGATAGGCGGTTATTGAGCTTGAGCATCATAAAACGCTCTGCCAATAGCGCATAGGCAGCATCTGCTTCGACACTACCACGGCCATAATCAAGCAAGGCTTGTTTGGCTTTGATAAATAAGTGCTCGATCTCTTCTAGGCGCAGACGGACTTCTTCTGGATCAAGGCCGCTGGTTTCTTCTTCCGCTTCCTCTTCCACGTCGTCTTCGTCTTCGTCGTCCTCATCGTCAAGCGCGGCTGCCTTGGCATTGACCTTGGCTTTGATAACGGGTGGGGTTTCTTTTTCTTCTTTGGCTTCTTGAGCGGTAATTTTGTCTTCTTCAGTTTCAGGGTCTAAGAAACCTGTGATGACATCGGACAGTTTCTTTTCACCATCTTGTACTTTTTGATACTCGTCAAGGACGAACTGCACCGTACCCGGCCAGTAAGCCATGGCATGCTGCACGTCACGAATACCTTCTTCGATACGCTTGGCGATGGCAATCTCGCCTTCGCGGGTCAACAGATCGACCGTGCCCATCTCGCGCATATACATACGCACAGGGTCCGTGGTGCGACCAGGCTCAGTCTCAACAGAGGCGAGTACAGCCGCTGCTTCGTCCGCTGCCATGTCATCATCACTTGAGTCATCATTCATCAAGATGTCATCGGCATCAGGCGCAGATTCGAAGATTTTGATACCAACGTCTGTCAGCATTTGCACAATATCTTCGATCTGATCGCTTTCGGTAATAGAGTCTGGCAGTTGGTCATTCACCTCAGCATAGGTTAGATACCCCTGCTCTTTACCCATTTGGATTAAGGTGGCCAGTTGAGATGTGGACTGAGAAACTGACTTATCTTTCATAAATACTCGCTTACTTGCATCGGACATTTTTATATTGTGACTCGCTATCGCTCTTGGGGCGCGTTGATCTTATCAATCGATTGATCAAAATATGGCGTAGAGGTTGTCAATAATATCAAAAATGAGTGGATATGAATAAAGGCTCAAAACACTACAATAATTTTGCTAAAAACTTAAAAAACATCAAGTACTAAAACAAGACGCAATATCGGTATTAGGACATACCCTCAATTCAGTCGATAGTCACACAAATGGGCTAAAAAATGAGGACGCGCCCTAAAATCTATCTAAAGACATCTGCCAATCAGCAGAGAGCAAACAAGGCTGTCAATACGCAGCGCCACAGTTTACCACAGACCGCAGTCATCAAGCACGAGGTAGTGATGGTGACCAACGGTTTTTTACTGATTATTTGCGGTCTTTTTATTTAGCCGCTCATCAAGTCGTGCGCAGGCTATTTGGCATAATCACTAGTAGTGGGGGCGGCGGCCATACTTTTAAAGGGGATGTGCTTTTTTAATAAAAACCAGCGGTTTTTAGCAGGTCTAATTATTATTTTAAAAAGGCATTTTTAAAGGCATTATTTTTAAAAGTAACATTTTCAAAACTGTCATCCCCCATACATCAATCGACCCTAGACCGTGGTCATCTGTGCTGACTGCTCTGCTTGCTGCGCGCGTAGCCAGTCATTTAGCAGTTGGGTCTGCTTACGGACAATCGCCAGCTTGATATGGTCAGGGTTTTTTATCAAATCTTGTATTTTTTTCTTCATGCTGCGCTCAAGTAGCTGGCTGACCAGCTCTTCAATGAGACCATCGAGGCTTAAGATATTGCGCGCCGTCAAGGCGCGATAAAAACCGCTCCAGCTACGGCTTAGGTTTTCTTGCGTGCCGGGCTGAACATTGGACATGACAAAATGAGCAGCCGCGTTTACATCTGCAGGCAAGTACTTTAAGCAGCGCGTGATGGTGCTGACGATATCCAGCAATTCGTTATCTTGCAAGTCTTGCCACGCCAAAGGCCGCAAGGTATCGGCTGAGGTTTTTTGTCTGATATGGGCAGGTAGCTGCAAATCATGAATACCTGCCTGCCGCCAAATCGACTCTATTGGGTCATCGAGCAACGCCCGCGGCTGAAACAAAAAACACAGCTGCAACTGCTGGCTGATGGTCATCTCACCATCAAAATCTAGCAGCGCATCTTTGGCGTCTTTGTTTTGGTTGCGTCTGCCGCCAAGCTTTTGGTAAATATCGTTGTTTAGCAAGTAACGAAAGCTACTGCCTTTGGGCAAAGCCGCGGTCAATGAGCGCACTTGCGACATCAGCTTGGCTTTGCCTTCTGCCAAGGATAAGTCGTGGCGCTCACTGAGATAGGCAAAAATATACTGCGACAATGGCATGGCGTTTACGATTTGCTCGCGCATGGCATCGCTGCCCTGAGCCTTGATAAAGGTATCAGGATCATGGCCATTGGGCAGGGTCAAAAAGCGCAGCTCTTTGTCGTCACTGAGTACCGGCAGTGCCACTTCAAGGGTGCGCCAAGCCGCTTTTTGTCCTGCGCTATCGCCATCGAAGCTCAGGGTGAGGGTCGGGTTGAGCGTTAGTAATCGCGATATCTGGCTTTCATTAATGGCGGTGCCCATGGACGCCACCGCGCCATAGATGCCCGCTTGGTAGAGAGCTATGACATCCATATAGCCTTCGACCACCAGCCAGCTGTCGGCGCGCTGCTGGCGAGATTCATAGTAACCATACAGCACATGCTGCTTATGGAATACAGGCGAGTCTGAGGAGTTGATGTATTTGGGTTTTACCTCGTCATCGAGCGCTCGACCGCCAAAGCCGATGGTGCGCCCTTGGTTGTCTCGAATTGGAAAAATCACCCGATCACGTAGTAAGTCGTAGTCGCGGCCAGACTCAGATTGCCGCACCAGTCCTAGGGCTTTTAGGCCTTCGATATCCTGCGGAAACTGATGCTCAAGGTGCTGCCAGCCAAAGGGCGCGTAGCCAAGACCGAAGGTCTCAAATGTATCCTCTGTGATACCGCGTGACAAAAAATAGTGCTTGGCATGCGGATGCGTGGTCAGATTGTGCTGATAAAACTGCTGGATTTGTTCGAGCAGATCGTACAAGTTGCCTTCTTGATCAAGCGCCCCGTCATTGATACTGTTGACACTATCAAAACCCATACCACTATCTGAGTCGCTTAGCCAAGCGGGCGGGTAGCTGGCGTCGTTTGGGTAGTCTGAGCCATAGTCCTCTGCTGCATAAGGGGCCAAGTCATAGGCGGCTAAGGGTGGGTAATCGTCATAGCCATGGCTATCGTAGGCCGGCTGTTCGGCATAGTGGGTATGATTTGTTTGCTCTTGATTATCAAAAGACCTATGTGGTGATGAGGGACTATCAGCTTGTGACTTGCTAATTGGCCGCGCCGCTGATTTAGTAGTAGGCGGCTGCTTGGTGCGCTGATAGCTCACATTTCGCTGTTCTTCTTGCGGGACTTCAATGCCCGTTTGTTTAGATAGCTCATTGACCGCTTCAATAAAGGTAAGGTTTTCATAATCACGCAAAAAACTGATGGCATTGCCGCCGACACCACAGCCAAAGCAGTGATAAATGTTTTTTTGTGGATTGACATAAAACGACGGCGATTTTTCGCCATGAAAGGGGCAGCAGCCTTTATACTCATTACCTGCACGTTTGAGCGTGGTATGACGACCAATGATGCTGATCAAATCAGCTTGGCTGTTTAGTTGCTCAAGGATATGGTTAGGGATGCTCATACAAAAAACAGTTTACCATAGGTCAGTGGTTTTGATGGATATATGTGTCTATATGCGTTTATGTGCGTCTGGCTATCATACAAAAACAGAAAAATAAGGCCAACAATGTGTTGACCTTATTTTATGATGTCAGAAACTGTGGGCTAAAAAACCGCCTATTCTACGGGTGTCGTACGGCGTACCGGATTGGTGTTTTGCGGATCGACGTTTGCTTCTCTGGCGGTAGAGCCTGTACTGGCTTGATCGGTCACGCGCTCCGTTTCAGCTTCAGGCAAGCCCAGACCTATATTGATACCGCGATTACGGGTAGGCGCGCTGCTAGTCGATGCGCTGCTTGGCGCTGTATTGGTATTTGCCGTGTTGTTCGCGGGCAATCTGAGCTGCTGAGCATTGCGCACTATTTGGGTTTTGGTTGCGCCATTGTACTCACCTGTCGCCACCGAGGTGTCTTTCATGCCTGAGCGTCCAAGCTGACCAAAGGTAAGCTTATTAAACCAGCTACGGTCGCGTTTGGTACTTAGCTTCACGCGGCCATCACGGGTCAGCCACGTGGGGTAGTTGATCTGCAACAGCGTCTTATATTCATTTGCCAAGTCCGTCATGCCAAGCTTGTCATAGCTATAAGCAAGGACAGCGATGGCTTCTGGGATAGATTCGCTGAGTGGGTAGTATTGAAACACCCATTTGGCACGGTTGGCTGCTGCCACATAGGCTTCGCGCTCGATATACCATCTGGCTGCACTCATCTCACTTTCGGCAAATTGATTATAAATAAACGTCATGCGCTGCGCAGCATCTGGCGTATATGGGCTGTTTGGGTATTTGTTGATAAGCTCTTGAAAATTGGCAAAGGCCAGACGGAAGTAGGCTGTATCACGTTCGGCTTGATTGAGCTTAAACAGTTTAAGACCCTCAGATGAGCCTTGCATATTGGCAACGCCGCGCACATAGTAAGCGTAACTGACCTGTGGGTTAGAAGGATATAGACGAATAAACTGCTCAGCACTGGCCGCCGCCATCTCATATTTGCCGCTTTCGTATTGGGCATACATCATGTCGAGCAGCGCTTGCTCTGCATACTGACCGGTGGGATAAAAAGTGCGCAAATTGGTCAAATCTTCGATCGCTTGGGTATAGCGTCCTTTATCAATCTGAGTAATCGCATCGTTATAGTAAGCTTGCTCGGATTTCTCTGCCGTTTCTACCGCGTCGACGTCTTTGCCGCCAGTCAGATTTTTAAAGGTCTGACAACCCACAAGGTTTACGCTCAGCGCCAGTAGGGTGATTGAGGACAGTTTGATAAACGTATTGCCAACAGCTTGCATACTTTTTCTCCGACACAGGACGCATAATAGTAGCGGCGCTACCATGCTATATAAAAGGTTAATAATAAAAAACGATGCTTAGGCACCGGCTCATGGTCTGTTATTGAGCATGCCAATATCAAAAGACAGCCCCATAGCATACAGCAAAATATGGCTTACTTTATATAATAACTTGTGCTTCGTCTATGGTTTATCTTTATGCCCATCACCATACATGCCATATTTTGGCGGCTGCGTGCTTGTGCTGCGCCTGATTGACACTGACAATATAGCAGACCCTCGATGATTTTTGCAGTTTAGCATGAGCGGCCTTAGCGAGCGATAAGCAATGCCCCTGACGATGACAAATATACAGTAAATTACAGCCATGTTATATTTCAGAGAGTTAAGCGATATTACTGACTGAGCTATGAGGCGCAAAATCTGACAGATACTGTACTGCATCTATAGGGCTTAGGCGCTGAGCATGATACACTATGATGATATTATTTTTGCTTTTTTTTGTGAGGGCAGTGCTTTGGTGATAGTCGATACACTTTAAAAATGACATATTATTTTGAACGAATGATAGCTTGTAACAAGCAGTTAATATAGGGTTTTATCAGGATATCTGAGCCAAAGTATGTCCACAGTAAACAAAGAAAGCAGATAAAGACCGCCTGACAAAATCGACTTATTGGCCCATGTCAGCGGTATGACTATATGATGAATGATGATGCTATGACAAACCCTTCCACCCATCCAATATCGAATCACTCGCTCATGACTGATTCAACAGCGCAAGAGTCACCAAACCCGATGCCAAATGATGTTTTGAATGATAGTAAGCCAACTGATGACACGCAGATGACACTCAATGAGCCGCTACATGATAGTGTAGCAGCAGAAGAGGCCGCGCCCGAAGATAGCGAGATACTTGCGTATGAAGAGGGCGATGAAAGCGACGAAGGTGATGTCATTGACGATAGTGAGGATGATGATGCGCCAGCCGCTGACCAAGCCGTGGTGAATGTGATCCATACTGTCACAGAAGACGAGGCTGGTCTGCGTATTGATAAGCTGGCTTCGCAAGTCTTTACGGATTTTTCGCGAGTGCAATTACAAGGCTGGATCAGTGATGGTAGCCTGCTACACAATGGCCAAGTCCAAAAACCCAAAGTACGTGTCAAAGCTGAAGATGTGCTGCATCTGTCCACGACTTTGCAGCAGCACAGCGAAGATCAACCAGAGAATATCGCCATCGATGTCGTCTACGAAGACGATGATGTGCTGGTGATTGACAAGCCTGTCGGTATGGTCGTCCACCCTGGCGCGGGCAATCAGACGGGCACCTTGGTCAATGCGTTACTGTATCATTATCCGCAGCAGCACCATCTGCCGCGTGCAGGTCTGGTGCACCGTATCGATAAAGACACCTCAGGACTACTACTGATAGGAAAAACCAAACCCGCCCAAATGGCCTTGATGGAACAATTAAAAGACAAGTCTGTCTATCGTCATTATCAGTGCGTAGTCGCAGGAGATGCGGCAAGCCTGCTACGTCATCGCCGTATCGATGCGCCAATCGGTCGCCACCGTAATCAGCGTACAAAAATGACTGTGATGACAGCAGGGCGTGAGGCAGTCACTCATTTGTTAGAGGTGACCCCGCTGAATGAAAACTACTGTCTATTAGACGTCGGTTTGGAGACGGGTCGTACTCACCAAATACGTGTGCATTTGAGCCATATTACTTATCCGATAGTTGGTGACCGTGTCTATGGCGGGCGTCGTCAATTACGCGCAGGTTTAAGCGATGCCCAGCGTCAAGCGATCAGCAGCTTTCCGCGTCAGGCGTTGCACGCCTATGCGTTAGGGTTTGTCCATCCGACCACAGGCGAGGATATCGAAGTCACCACACCGCTGCCAGAAGACATGCAAACGCTTATTTCGGTATTAAGTGATGGTTACGATGACGAGTAACCGTCATACTATCGTTAACGCGAGCTGTCGTTAATTCGTGCTATGAGACAGGAAGCTGCTATGACAAAAAACCTGCCAATGACAGTGCTGGCACACATTGATGATGTGGTGGTCTTTCAAACGGCCGCTTGCCTTGAGACAGATACAGATATTAGTAGTGATTTATATCAAAGCCAGCAATCAACCGCTCAGGCAAACTACGGTGCGCTGAATTTAGGCCTGCATGTCAATGATCATGCAGTTAGGGTACTAGGCAACCGCATGCGCGTATTGGCGGCCATCAACGAGCAGCTCAGGCCAGTTGACGCTTTAGCGACTGACCGCGCCCAAGGCCGCTATATTAAGCGTTTGCATTGGGTCGATCAGGTTCATGGCAAGCATATTTATGATGTCGATGCTTGTCCGCTAAGTATGCAGCCCGCGGCAGCGGACGCCATGGTCAGTCAACAAACAGGGTTAGGGCTGGCTATCATGACCGCTGACTGTGTGCCTGTGGTACTGTACCAACCTGCTAGTGGTCAGATTGCCGCGATTCATGCTGGTTGGCAAGGGCTGGCGGGCGGTGTCATTCCAGCGGCGGTGCAGCGCTTTACGCAGGCAGGAGAAATTCAGGCGTGGATAGGGGTGTGTATCAGCCAAGCCAACTACGAAGCAGACAGCCGCGTGCGAGACAAGCTACTGGCAGGATGCCGAGACAGTCAGGCATTACCTGCGCATACCCTAAGCAGTACGGAGCGTTTTGATCAGTTGTATGTGGCCACGTCAGCGGCGCATCAAACCACCGATTCTGCTGCCTGTAAAGATAAGATTACACTAGATTTGCCTAAGATAGCCGCCGACCAGCTCAGCCATGCGGGCGTGAAGCTAGCAAACAAAGCGCCGATTAGCTGCAGCTATGCCGACTCGCACTATTATTCTTATCGTCGGCAAACCCACTTGCAGCAGCCTGCGACTGGGCGGATGGCACTGATTATCGTGCGTGGCGCTGTGAGCCATACGGGCGGCGAGATGTCATAGACGATACGTCGTTTGATTGGTCACTGATTTGGCTTTTATTTATTTTCGTTTTTTTATTTTTATTTATCATTATAGAGTTTGTATGAACACATCAACCGAAGCCTCTGCATCAGCTGCCGATCCCCAAAGCCCGCCTAACGTAACGATGGCGGTTATTTATCATAGTAACTATGGTCATACCAAGCGCGTCGCAGAAGCGATCGTACAAGGTGCGCGTACTCAGTTGCCCACCGATCAGGCACGCGCGATTGATGTGCACGACATCGATTGGGCGTTTGTCGATCAGGCAGATTTGTTGGTATTTGGCAGTGCAGTCTATATGGGCAGTGTCACCGCTGAGTTCAAAACTTTTATGGACGAGACATCAAAGCGCTGGTACCACCGAAAATGGGAGGGCAAATGGGCTGCCGCTTTTGCCAATTCAGGCGGTTTAAGCGGGGATAAGCTCGCAGTCTTACAGCAGATATCCTTGTATGCGATGCAGCATGGTATGAACTGGATTGGCTTGCCGCTAATGCCAACGGGGCACGAAGCGACAGACCTCAACCGTTTGTCGAGCTTTTTGGGCTTGATGACCCAGTCGCTTGATGGGCCGCCTGAAACGACGCCAGGACCTGGCGATATCGATACCGCGATTTGGTTTGGCAATCATTTGGCTAAGACCATTATCAAACATCAGCCAGCCGATAGTAGACCCTAGTATCAGCTTTGCCATATCATATGGCCGTTTATTTCATATAGTCGATTTATTCTAAAGGTGACAAGGCGCTACTGGTATAAGTTTTGTGTACGTGCTGCTCCCACAGAGGCGGCGCATCCTACATTTCTAACAATGTTGTTTTAAGCTGATTATGTCGGTTTGAGGATGGTTTGAGCATCAGTGATTATTCTCTCTTAACTTAAATATAGTTAATTTACTTTAAAACCGATACAGTGCAGCTGGTATGAATTTTGCGCCGCATCTTTCAGCGTAGACACAGCAAGCAAGGAAAATTTGTACCAGTTGCACGCGCATATGAGCGTATCGATTTTATTTCGAACTGACTATAGTATCCAAAAAGCAGACAGCCAATGTTGTCTGCTTTTTTTGGTTTTATACCCAATCGACTATAGAGGTTTTTATCTGGCCTCATGAACGTGAGCGTGCAGAGTGGTAGGCGCAGAGGCGACAGGAATAGGACTTTCGACAAACTGAAACGACTGGCAGCCTGATAGCAGCATCATCGTGCTCAATAAAGCAAATAGTGACTTCATAATAAAATCTCAAAAAGGGCTCTGCCAACTAAAAACAAGTCGGCGCAAATCATATAAACATAGAAAAATATAAGTAAGCGATATAACTGTATGACAGGTCTGATAGGCGATACAGCATCCAGCAATGTATCTATTATGTACAGTAAAGGAAGGCCAAAGTAAAAAACAACGCCAGTGTTTTAGTATTATACAAGATTATGGCGCGTTTTAATAAAATATAAAGATGAATGTTTAAGGTAAGCCATTATTTTTGATTGTTATATTTCTAAACTGTTTTATAAAATATGCTTTTGTATATTATTAAAAATATAAGCGAGTCGGCTCAGGTAGTTTTTTAACTTTTGTAAAAAAATGGGGATAATAAGTTACTACGCAAGCAATAGTAGAAAAATAGCTTTACATTAGTAAGGGAGTAGAGAGTATCGAGTAACCATTTATAACGCTGATTTAGACCGGTCATTAGTGAGTAAAAGATAATAAATAAGCGCAATATAGTGGCCATGAGTGTGTTATCTGCTGCTTTAAATAAGACATACAGTGTCAAATAAGTGATGGTCAATGCAGATGTATTATCTGGTCAAAAATTATTTGATAAGTCATATGCTGGAAAAATGGATTTTTAAGATACGTCAGGAAGCCAATATTAAAAGATAACAATAATGAAAACATCTTAGTAAATTAAAAATATCAAATCATTAAAACTAGATGCCAGCTATAAGAGGATATTATGAAGCCATTTTCTATGATGTTATCGATGCTCGTCATCGGTATGACCTCTGGTACCGTCATGGCGCAAGGCAGTAACGTTGCCGATGCCACCCTACCAAATGCCAGCTTACCCAATGTCAGCCCCGCCAATAGCGAGCTGGTCAATCGCGGCGCTTATATCGCACGGGCGGCTGACTGTATGGCCTGTCACGGCGAGGACTATACAGGCGGGACCGCCATAGAGACTCCCATGGGAGATATTTACTCTACCAATATCACCCCTTCAAAACGTTATGGCATCGGTGATTATACCGAAAAAGACCTAAAAAATGCTTTGCAAAAAGGCCGTGCTCCTACGCATATGCTCTATCCTGCCATGCCATATCCCTCTTATCATGGTATGAAGGACGAAGACATCAAGGCACTATTTGCGTATTTACAAACGGTGCCCGCTGTCGATGAAGCGCCCAAACAAAAGACTGATTTGCCGTTTCCCTTTAATATCCGTGCCCTAATGTTGGGCTGGAACTTCTTAAACGTGCCATCGACCGAAAACCGTGAAGGCCTGAGCCCAACGCAGCAGCGCGGTGAGTATTTGGTCAATAATCTCGAGCATTGCGGTACTTGTCATACGCCGCGTAACAGTACCATGGGGTTTGATAAAGAAAAATACCTATCTGGTGCCCAGCTCGGGCATTGGTATGCACCCAATATCACCCCTGACGAGTCAAGCGGTATCGGCAGTTGGAGTGAGCAGGATATCATCACCTATCTACGGACAGGGGAGCTGGATCAGCGGGCGTATGCTGGCGGCCCGATGGGTGAGGCCGTGGCTCATAGTACGCAGTACCTCACACACGAAGATTTAAGCGCGATCGCCTCTTATCTAAAAGCCATCCCAGCGGTGCAGACAGATGACAAAGTATCAGCTGTCGATGTGGTACGCTTGCCAACCCCTATCAATGACTCAATCACTCATGATCTTTTGGCACAAAAAGACTATCTGGCTCAGGCCAAAGCAGATGCGGGCAATAGCAGTAATTCGCCTGAGTCTTTGTACCTAGCGACATGTGGTAGCTGCCATGGTGTCAATGGTTATGGTCAACCGGATGCCCAGTATTCTCCTATCGTCGGTCTGAGCAGTATTCGCCGTGACAACCCTGACGCGCTTGTCAATATCATCTTGCATGGGGTAGTCGGCAGCACTAATACCTCACCGATTATGCCTGGGTTTGCCGACCAGCTCGATAGTGAACAAATTGCCAGTATCGCCAATTATGTGCGCGTAAACTTCGGCGGACTGACAGACAGCGATATCAGTGCTGCTGATGTCGAACGTATTGCGTCAGCAGGGAATGAGCAGCCGTTTTTAATAAAATACGCAGGTTTGCTGGCGATTATTGGCATCATTGTGGCGATTTTGCTCATCATCTTCATAATACGAGCCATCATGCGCAAAAGACGCCAGTCGTAACCTTGCTGTCTTTTGTCATGGATGCTACTAAGTAACGCCAGACTATTTAGCAAAACCAATCACAAATAATAATAGGGCAGACGGCCGCGCACACGCTGAGTATCTTATAGCAGAACCATCAGTCTGCTACCAAGCTGATAGCTTTATAGGAAAATAGCCTATGAATACTCAAACTGGCGGTGCCACACAGAGCAAAAAACCACAAGCGAACCGTCATGCACCAACTTTAAGGATATGATTATGAAAGACATGCTCCAATCCCCAACACGGCGCCAATTGCTCTCCATGATCGGTAAAACAGCCGGAGCAACGGCGATGTATCAGGCGATGACTACGCTAGGGTTTGCCTCTGAGTCGACATTTCAAGAGTCCATGGAGCTTGAAGGGGCACCTCCGGGCGCTAGTATTATCGTCCTTGGGGCAGGTTTGGGTGGTCTGACGGCCGCTTATGAGCTGCGTCAGGCAGGCTATAATGTCAAGGTTTTGGAGTTTCAAAACCGCGGCGGCGGGCGTAGCTGGACGCTAAATAGCGGAGATAGATATACCGAGCTTGGCGGTGCGGAAGTGACATGCGACTTTGAGGAAGGCAATTATTTTAATGGTGGGCCTTGGCGATTACCGAGCCATCATTATGCAGTGTTTCATTACTGCAAAAAATTTGGCGTAGAAATGCAGCCGTTTATCCAAACCAATGATCGAGCTTATTTGCATCGGACCAATCACTTCGGCGGTGTCCCTCAGCGCCTAGGGGATGTCAAAAACGATATTCAAGGCAATATCGCAGAGCTGATGTCCAAGGTGGTCAACGTCGGCGGCCTGGATCGCTCAGTCAATACCGAAGATAAAGAAAAGCTACTAGAGGGCTTAAAAGGTTGGGGCGTTTTGGACAAAGACTATCGTTATCGCGCGAGCAATGCCACCAGCAAACACCGCGGTTATAGCGTCTTGCCAGGGGGCGGGCTTATGCCGACAGAGACACCCTCAAAACCATTACCGATGAGTGAGATACTAGACTCAGGCATGTGGTCTGATATTTATAGCAATCATATGACGTATGCGCATCAGCCCACAATGTTTCAGCCAGTAGGTGGCATGGGTAAGATAGGCGATGCCTTTACGCGTGAGTGCCGCGATATGATCGAGTTTAATGCCAAGGTCACTAAGATTCACCAAGATGAGACGGGCGTGACGGTCAGCTATGTAGATAGCAATAACCCAGAAGGGACGGTGAAGACGGTACGGGCGGACTGGTGTGTCTGCAATATTCCTCTGACTGTTTTGACCCAGCTTGATATCAATGTTTCAAAGCCTATGAAGCAGGCGATGGCAGCAGTGCCTTATGATACTTCTTATAAAGTCGGTTTAGAATTTAAGCGCCGTTTTTGGGAAGAGGATGAGTGGATCTATGGCGGCTTAACCTATACCAATATGCCAATTACCCAAATCGCTTATCCCTCTGAGGATATGTTTAAGGACGGTACAGGCGTTTTATTAGGGGCGTATGGTTTTGGCGCTACTTCTTATAAATTTAATACCCTAACGCCGCAGGAGCGTATCAACGTCGCACTGGCTTATGGTAAGTACATCCACCCACAGTATCCCAAAGAGTTTCGTGCTGGGACATCAGTGGTCTGGCATCGCATTCCGTGGACTTTGGGCTGTTATGGTATCTGGAGCGAATCTAGCCGCAAACAGCACTACGATACGCTGTGCAGCATAGACAATCGTATCGTCTTAACTGGCGAGCATTGCTCTCATATACCAGCATGGCAAGAAGGCGCTATTTTATCTGGCATAGACGCCGCCAATCGCCTGCATAAAAAAGCAAAAATGCTTGGTTAATATTGATAACAATAAAATTCAGAGGCTATCATGGACAATGCAATCGTAAAAAAAACAATCAGGGAGAATACAACATCAAAAATGCTGCCTGTGATTTTGCTGAGTGTGATGAGTGGCGCGGTGGTAATGGGCTGTAGCCAGCAAGCAGATGATGTGGAGACGGTGGCCAGTGTACAAGAAGCTGACCTTGCTCCAGATTATCAAGCCAGCCGTAATACGGGCAGTTGGGGCGGTGTCTATATGAGTCGCGACGAGCTAAAAGCCCCGCAGATCAACGTCGTCGATGACAGCTCGTTGCCAAGTATGGCGCAAGATGCCAGCCTTAGCAAATGGGAGGCAAAGTTTGAGGGCACCAATGCTTTTGTCACCACCGATGGCAAAAAGCTATACCACGACTCCTGTGCAGGCTGTCATATGCACGAAGGTCAAGGCGCGTACGGGGCAGGGTATTATCCGCCGCTGGCGAACAACAGCAAGATGCAGTCAAAATATTATATTATCGATATCTTGATTAATGGCTTTCGCGGTATGCCGTCTTTTCATATGATGATGGACGATGAGCAAATGGCTGCTGTCACGCAATATGTGGTCAGCGATCTTAATGGGTTTACCGATACGGTGACCGCCGCCGATGTTGCCAAATTAAGACACGCCAATCCACCAGGCCATGATCCAAGCGAGTAGCTCGCTGGCATACAAAAACGCCTGATTAACTATCAGGCGTTTTTTGTGGATGCTGTGGTCGCCAAGATAAAGTCGCCGCATCGTTTTTATCTCGGATTGATGATATGAGAGTCTATTGTGGGCTGGCTGACCAAACGGGCGAGCGTATCACGCCTTGACCAGACTTACCAAAGGACTCACCGCCATTTAGGGACTTGATGATTAGCACTCCTTTGCCACCTTGGGTAGCGGCATATACCACACGCTTACCATTTGGCGAAAAGCTTGGCGCTTCATCAATGCCCGTATTGCCTAAATTAGCTGTCACCGCGCCATTGCTATTCATCACCGCTGCGGCTCGCCCACTCAAAAAGGCGATCTGAGTGCCATCATGACTGAACTGCGGACTGGTGGCGTAGCTACTGTTTGAGACTTTGGTCGTGCGCCCTGAGCCAAACTCATAGCGATAAATCTGCGGCTTATTAAAGCCTGCACGGTCACTGACAAACACAAACGATTTGCCATCTGGGGCGTAGCTTGGCTGTACCTCGCTGCTTGGCCAGTTGGTCAGTCTTTTGGGCTGGCCGCCGCTGGTACTCATTTCATAGATATGCGCGCTACCTTCAAAGCTGCTAGAAAACAGTATCTTGCTACCATCAGGCGAAAACGACGGGCTAAGATTGCTGCCTTTAAATGGAGTAAGTGCGCTGGCACCGCCGCCACTCACGTTTTGGATATAAATCACTGGATAAGACTGGTCGCGTTGGATAGCATAGGCGATACGGTTGCCATCAGGAGACCAAGCAGGCGAGAAGATAGAGCCTGCCACTTCGGTGATGGTCTTGGCGTTTTCGCCATCGGCATCCATCACTTTTAGGCGTGAGACTTTTTGTTTGCCGGTGCCGACTTCTTCGATATAGGCGATGCGTCCTGAGAAGTCGCCTGGCGTACCGGTGATCAGCTCATACACCTTATCAGCGATGACGTGACCGGCATAGCGCATGCTGTCTTTGTTGTTGTCAGCGCTGAGGCTTTGCTTGCCTTGTAGCACCCGACCTGATTTGACATCGATGACCTCATACTCTGTGATGACTTTACCGCGATTGCTGCGAGTACTGCCCACTACCAAATAAGGAATACCCATGCTTTGCCAGACCGGCAAGCTACCTGCCAGCTCGCTGCTACTATGCGGCTGCTGCGGCAAGTCTTTGCTGGTGACTTTTAGCTCTGTTTTGCTCAAGTCATTGAGAATAATCGGCGATAGTACCGAGTCTCCTGCAAAGGGTACAAACGCGACTTGGTTTTGTTGTCTTGGCGCAACCACCGTGACATCGATCTCCATAGGCGCAGCAGTAGCAGAATATAAAGGAGCAAACAGCAATGGCGTAACCAATAGCGAAGCCGAAGCGAGGTTTAACGCGGAGAAAGTGGTGACCTTTGAGGTTGGTAGCTTTAAAGATAATGGTTTCATAGGTGAATACCCTAAGTTAAAAATTTTAAAATAATCGGCGGTATGAGATAAACGTCAGAAAGCTCTAATGTCGCCCTCTTTGACACTAGCCCTCAAATACTTTTTACCTTAATCTATTGAACCATAACAATCTATTGAACCATAACGTTGATAGTTAAAGCCGCAAAGCTGGCAGGGTTAGTCAAATCAATAGGTAGAGGGCTTGCGGCAAAAGCGGCTTTTTCTGCAGCATCATTAACAGCGCTATTAGCGCCAGTAGCTTTGGCGGATAATACGTTACCTTGATTATCTAATCTTAAAGCTACTTTAGCAGTAATACCTTGGGTTTCAAGCGGTGCTTTTAAATTTCTCTGAATTTTAGCGGCTATGCTGTTCTTAAAATCATCCGCAGAAGCCGAAGCGCTACTACGGGTACTAGCAGGCTTGCTATCAGCCGTTGATTGACCTTCTGATAAGTCAAAGGTTTTACCTGCGCTACCAGAACCACTAGTATCAATTTTTAGGTTTCGGTCGGTAGGTGTAGGACGAGTAATCTTGGGTGGGTTGTTTTGTTTTTGATGAAACTCATCCAGCCGCCTTTGTTCCTCTATCAGCTGCTTTTTTTTATCTTGTTCAACTGCTTCGTGTTCTTCTAATACGGCTTCATCAAGCTTGGCTGCCCACTCTGCCATACGGCGTTCATATTCTTGATTTTGTTCAAGCAGACGTTGGTGCTGCGTCTCACTCATGAGAATTGGTGCACTCGCAGGATCGTCAGAGCGTGTGAATACAGGTGCTCGCTGCGCATTCGGTTGGTCAGTGCTTTGGCTGGTAGAGCCGCTATCAAATGTCTGAGGGGGCAAGGTGCTGGATATACCGTTTGTACTACTGTCGGTTTGCATGGCCTCTGCAGCGGCAGCTCGGTTGGCCAATATCTGTCCTTGCATCTCAGCGAGCTGCTCTGGCGAGACCATGACCGTCTCGATACTACCTGCTGTCTCTACATCGGTATGTTGATACGCGTATATCAAGATGCCCAGCACCAGCCCATGTGCGAGCAAGCTCAGCAGCATAGGTAAGGTGAGCCCGTTGCCTTCAGGCTCGGTGGGCACATAAACGACAGGGGCATTATGCATGGTGTGATTACTCATGAGCGTGGTATATCAGATTGTTTGCTATGGTTTGCTGTATCATTGCTTGGCACTGTATTAGCACAAATAGCGAGACAATCACAGCGATGGGGTCGGTAAAGGCGCACCAGTGAGTAGTCCGACTTTTTCGATCCCTGCTTGTTGTAGGCTGGCCATCAATGTCATGATAGCGCCATACTGATTGTTTTGATCGGCATTGATCATCACTTGTACCGGTGGCTTGCCAGTATTGCTGTTTTGTGTTTGAAGATTGGACAGCGTATTGATCAGCTCAGGCTCACTAATCGGCATGTCAATGTTGTTTTCATAGCTGATAAATAGCTCGCCGCTCGCCGTTAGAGACACAATGATTGGTAGCTGACTTTGGCTCATGGTGTTGGTCTGCTCTTTGGGCAGATCCACATCGACACCAGTGATGAGCAGCGGCGCGGTCACCATAAATATCACCAGTAGTACCAGCATGACGTCGATATAAGGAACGACATTCATCTCTGCATTTAGGGGTTTTTTTTCACGGCGATAGGGGCTGTGTCTCATATACTTAGCGTCCTTGCACCTGGCTGGCGCTCGATGGTGCCTCTGAGCTTGGGTTGTTTTCGCGGTTTGTGCTGCGCTCAGCGCTGGTCTCACGCTGGAGCATACCAGTCATTTCATCACAAAACAGCGCGCGCGACTCATACAGACGGCCAGACTTGGCGGTGAAATGGTTGTAGGCCAGTACAGCAGGAATCGCAGCAAATAGACCCATAGCAGTGGCGATCAGTGCTTCAGCAATCCCAGGAGCGACCGCAGCGAGGGTAGCTTGTTCAGTTTGTGATAGCCCCAAAAACGCATTCATAATGCCCCAAACCGTCCCAAACAGTCCAATATAAGGCGCCACTGAGCCAATACTGGCAAGCGTGGTCAGTCCTGACTCTAGTAATAACTGCTGACGACCCAATCCGACACGTAGCTTGCGCTCCACACCATCGATGATGTCGTCTTTGGGTTGGCGTTTTTTATGCATTCTTAAATATTCAGAAAACCCAACATAAAAAATCTGCTCAAGCCCTTGCCGATCAGGGGAGCCTTGTACGCCTTGATAGAGCTTGGCCAAGTCTTCACCCGACCAAAACCAAGTCTCAAATTGTTGATCGAAGTTTTTGGCAGTACCCAGCCGTGCACTCATACGAAAAATAATCACCCAGCTAAGTAGCGAGGCCAATAACAACAACGCCATGACGATTTGTACCAGCAAACTGGCTTGGGTAATAAGGTCGATAATGTTTAATGATTCAGGCATGTATTTGACTCATGAGTGATGAATAACAACTGGTAGGACAAGTCCTAGTGTAGTGTACTGTGAAATGAAAAAAAGGTCATTTATTAAAGTGTTAAACAGTAAATAAAACCGGTACAAATGATACGTTGTTATTTTCGATTGATTTGGTGACTTATCACATGACCTAAACCACAAAACAGTCATGAATAAAGCGAAAACAGCTGTTTGCACCCATCAGGCACGGGTAATGATTGAATTTGTACGCCAATTTCTCTAAAATGTTGCACTTTGTTACCGTTGCCGTTTTGATAATGACGTCGCAATCTATTTGCTGACGTCATATTTATTTTAGGCACCAATAAATTTGTTCTTTCTCTAAGATACGGTCTATTTATATATTTTGATGTTTAAATAAGGCCATACCTTAGCAAGCTGGGCGCGACACTTATGAATGCAATTGAACGCTATTTTGGGATCAACGGTGAAAACACCACGGTCAAAACGGAAATCCTCGCTGGTATAACCACCTTTTTGACGATGGCTTATATCATCTTTGTCAACCCCAACGTATTGGCAGAAGCTGGTATGGACAAAGGGGCGGTGTTTGTTGCTACCTGTTTGGCAGCGGCATTAGGCTGCTTTATCATGGGTATCTATGCCCGATTGCCTGTGGCATTGGCTCCTGGTATGGGCTTAAACGCCTTTTTTACCTATGGCGTCGTTTTAGGGATGGGCTATGCGTGGGAAACCGCGTTAGGCGCTGTTTTCTTATCAGGTTGTTTGTTTATTCTCTTAAGCCTATTTAAGATTCGCGAGTGGATCATCAATGCCATTCCAGCCAGCCTCAAGCAAGGCATCGTGGCGGGTATTGGTGCGTTTTTGGCCTTTATTGCCTTACAAAGCTCAGGCATCATCGTTGGCCGTGATGCGACACTAGTGATGCTAGGCGATATGACCGCGTTTGCACCGATGATGGCGGCGCTGGGCTTTTTTATTATTATCGGCTTGGTCTACAAAAAAGTCCCAGGTGCGGTGACGATTGGTATCTTGGCGATTACTCTGATCAGTTTGCTCACAGGGCATACACAGTTTACAGGCATCATGTCGACGCCGCCATCTGTCGCACCAACCTTTATGAAACTCGATATCGCAGGTGCCTTTGATATCGGTATGATCAGTGTGATTTTTGCTTTCTTATTTGTCGATTTGTTTGATACTGCAGGCAGTCTGGTGGGCATCGCCAACAAGGCAGGTCTGGTCGATAAAGACGGTAATATCCCTAACATGGACAAGGCGCTGCTTGCTGACTCAACAGCGACAGTCGCAGGCGCTATGCTAGGTACATCATCGACGACCAGTTATATCGAGAGCGCCTCAGGTGTGGCCTCAGGTGGCCGTACAGGTCTGATGGCAGTGACCGTGGGCGTGATGTTTGTGCTGAGTATTTTCTTTGCACCCCTTGCTGGGATGATTCCTGCATACGCGACTGCTGGCGCAATTTTTTATGTCTCAGTATTGATGTTGTTTACGCTAAAAGACATCAACTGGGAAGACTTAACCGAAGCGGCACCAGTGGCGGTAGTCCTGTTACTCACACCGCTGACGTACTCTATCGCTGATGGTATCGCGCTTGGGTTTATCACCTTTACTGCTGTCAAGCTGATGACGGGTAAGTTTTCAGAAATTAGCATCCCTGTATGGGTGTTGACGGCTATTTTGCTTGCCAAGCTGGTACTGCTATAAGTATTTGGCGTTATCAATACGTTTGATACAAATACGCTTGATATAACGGCTCAATATTGCGTTGTAATCCGTAAAAACCCTCTTTATCTGATATGGATAAAAAGGGTTTTTTTATGTGGGTGCAGTAGAGGGTTTTTAGGGTGCAGGTTTTAGCAAGTGGCGCGTCCAAGTATTTGATTAGAAAAACAATTAACACACAATAGTAAACACAAAAATATAACTCAGGAGTCATGATGGCAAATGTGCTAGTAACTGATTGTTTTTTAGTAAGATATTAATTGTCAAAAATACGCGATATCGTTAGTTGGAAAATTTTTTTCATGATATTATAGCGACGTTAAGCGCATCACCTCAATCAACGCCGTAGAGGTTTTTCTTACAGTGAATTTGCATTATCTTAGATGACAGGGATTCGCCATATTTGACACGTCGATGTTTGATATCGCTATCGCAAAACCTGCTCATCGCACTCCTTTCACTACTAACAAGAAGAAGGCACTAATGCCGCTTAACTTTTCGTTGTTGCCTTTGTATTGTTAACGTAGCCCGTTTAACACTCGAACGACCTACTTAACCGTTTCCAGCCTATGCTGGATTTTCTCGTTTTGTGATGGTGCCGTTTGGTCTTTTGATTATCGCTGCATGCATATATTGTGATTGCTATTTATTTAACCGCTGTCATTAGCGGTGATACAAGACGATCAGACTTCCTAAAGCCCCATTTATGATGGTTTTTAAACGATAGTTATGGAGTTGTTATGAACCCAGTAGACCAGTTTACCCCGCAAGAGCCGATTTTATTTAAGCCTGTCGATTTGCTAGCGCCAGAGTATATTACCCAGTCGTCAAAAGCACTATACGCGTGTATCTCACCTTTATATTGTGTGGATGAAGAGCGCTGGTTGTCAGAGCTGTTGCCACTTGCTAAGCCCAGCGACAAAGAGCGTGACGACGCTGCTGAGCAAACACGCCAGCTGGTCGAGCATGTACGCAATGATGGCAAAGCCGTCAAAATGGTCGACTCATTATTGCTTGAGTATAGCCTTGATACCCAAGAAGGTATCTTGCTCATGAGCTTGGCTGAAGCCTTGATTCGCGTACCAGACAATTATACGGCTGATGCTTTGATCCATGACAAGATGAGCGTGGCTGACTGGAAAAAACACATCAAAAATGACAATGGTTTTATGGTCAATGCCTCGACATGGGGCATGATGATGACCGGCCGCGTCGTGAGTATCGATAGCAACACCACGGCCACAGGGTTTTTGGATCGTATGACCAAAAAAATGGGCGAGCCGGTGATTCGTAGTGCCATGCAAAAAGCCATGCGCATCATGGGGCATCAGTTTGTATTGGGGGAAACCATCGAGGGCGCCAATAAAAACAGTCAGCCGTATCGCAATAAAGGCTATACCTATTCATTTGATATGCTGGGTGAGGCGGCCATCACGCATAAAGATGCTGAAAAGTACTTTAATGATTATCTGCACGCCATCAAAGCCACCGCAGATATCAAAGTGGCTGAGGGTATGCCAAAACCGTCAGTATCTATCAAGCTGTCGGCGCTGCATCCACGCTATGAGGCCACGCAAGAAGCGCAAGTGATGGGACTACTGCGCCAGCGCTGTTTGCTACTGATCGAAGCGGCGCGCGCTGTCAATGTCGATATCAGTATCGATGCCGAAGAAGCGGATCGCCTTGAGATTTCGCTAAAACTGTTTGAGTCTTTGTATCGTGACAATTTGACTGCCGGCTGGGATGGCTTAGGGTTGGTGGTGCAGGGCTACTCAAAGCGCGCGATTGCGGTTTTGGCATGGCTGGCGCAGTTAGCGGCAGAAATGGGTGATCGCATTCCAGTACGTTTGGTCAAAGGCGCGTACTGGGATACGGAGATCAAATTGGCTCAGCAAAAAGGGCTGGCAGGTTATCCTGTCTGGACACGAAAAGAAGGCACCGACACGGCTTATCTGGCGTGCGCGCGCTTCTTGTTATCAGATCATCTGCGTGGGCTGATTTGGCCGCAGTTTGCGACGCACAATGCGCATACGCTAGCATCAGTCATGACCATGAGTGCGCATCGAGACTTTGAGTTTCAGCGTCTACACGGCATGGGCGATGCGCTTTATGATCATATCTTGCAAGCCTATCAGATTCCGGTGCGTATCTATGCGCCAGTCGGTGCTCATAAAGACTTGCTACCATACTTGGTACGTCGTTTGCTCGAAAACGGTGCCAACAGCTCGTTTGTCCATCAGCTACTAGACAAGTCTTATCCGATTGATAAGCTGACCGTGCACCCTTTTGATAAGCTGCTGGTCAACGCAACATTGCACAATCCAGAGATTCCTTTGCCATTAGATATCTATGGCGAGCGCCGCGCCAGCTTTGGCCCCAATATCTTTGTAGAGTCGCAGTGGCTACCGTTTAAAGCGGCAATTGATAGCCACTTGCACAAGACATGGTCAGCGACTTCTATCATCAATGGCGCGGCGATTGATGAGTATAAAGTGGATGGTCAAGTCAACAAGCTTGAAGCGCACACAGTACGCGCGCCTTGGAATCACGACGTGATCGCTGGTGAAGTGGTTTATGCCAATACTGATCTGGCACAACAAGCGACCCTAGCGGCCGGGGCAGGACAAGCAGCATGGCAAGCGCAGTCAGCGGCCAAGCGCGCAGCCATACTACGTAAGATTGCTGATTTGTATGAAGAAAACTACGCTGAGCTCATGGCACTGTGCCAAGTAGAAGCGGGCAAAACCATGCAAGACAGTATCGATGAGATCAAAGAGGCGGTCGATTTTTGCCGTTTTTATGCGGATGAAGCAGAGCGCCTAGATGAGGTGGTGCACGAGTTTACAGACTTGTCTGGTAAGCCTGCACGTCAAGTGTATAAAGCACGTGGTACCTTTGTTTGTATCAGTCCTTGGAACTTTCCGCTGGCCATCTATACCGGTCAAATCGTGGCGGCGCTGGCCGCAGGCAATACCGTGGTCGCTAAACCTGCTGAGCAGACCAGCCTGATTGCGCATTTTGGTGCACAACTGATGTATCAAGCAGGGGTGCCGGTAGAAGCGTTGCAGTTGGTAATAGGCGCAGGTGAGGTAGGCGGTGCATTGACGGCCGCTGACAATATCGCAGGTGTGATATTTACAGGCTCTACCCAGACCGCCCAGCGTATCAACCAAAGCTTAAACAGTCATGCACAAAGCAGTGGTGAGCTACCAATACTAATCGCCGAAACAGGCGGACAAAATGCGATGATCGTTGACTCAACCGCCTTGCCTGAGCAAGTGGTCAAAGACGCTGTGCTATCTGCCTTTGGCTCAGCGGGTCAGCGCTGCTCAGCATGCCGTATCTTGTGTGTACAAGAAGAGATGGCTGATGATTTGATTGAGCTGCTGCAAGGCAATATGGCGGAGCTGTCGGTCGGCAATCCGCTGTACGCCGCCACGGATGTCGGTCCGGTAATCGATGCCGATGCCAAAAATGGCCTAGAAACGCATATCGAGCGCATGCGTGCTGAGCCAACCGCGACGATCTTGGCACAGACGCCCATGAGTGTCAGCTCAGTCGTCAGTCAAGAAAAATCGACCTTTGTCTTACCGACAGCGATAGAAGTAAAAAGCATTGATGTGATAGGCGGTGAGCACTTCGGTCCTATTTTACACGTTTTGCGTTATCAAGCACGTGATCTAAACAAGCTGATCGATGCTATCAATAGCACCGGCTTTGGTCTGACATTGGGTATTCATAGCCGTATCGAAAACACCGCCGAGCATATCGAGCGTCGCGTGCTGGTGGGTAATACGTATATCAACCGCAACCAAATCGGCGCGGTGGTCAACGTCCAGCCATTTGGTGGCTGTGGCCTCTCAGGTACTGGCCCCAAAGCAGGTGGCCCGCATTATGTGGCGCGCCTGATGAAATTAGATAGCGACAATCAACCTTCAACATCCACGCAATCAGCAATCGCATAAGGAGTAGCAAGATGGCGACTGAATTTAAAAAAAATCATGCCCAAGTTTGTGAGTCTTGGCGATTACTTGGCGCGATCAATCGCGCCGCTTATCTGCAAGCAGCCATTCCTCGGTTGGCCTTGCTGACAGGCGATGCCAATAAAGCCAAGCGCTTATTCAATCATTTGTTGAGCGCTGCGCCAAGCTTAGATGAAGTGCACCGTATGACAGGCGCGACAGGAGAGTCCAATGATCTGTACATGACGGCTCGTGGCAAAACCATGGTCATCGGTAGTGAGTCAGCGCGTACGATGGCAGTGCTTGGTCAGCTAATCGCCGCCCTGCTGACGGGTAACGAAGTGATACTACACTGCCCAAGTCAGGCGGAGATGTGCGATGAAGCGGCAAAAGTGCTTTATGAGATAGGAGTAAGCGATGATGTCTTAAGCGTCGCCAACGACTCACAAACCATCACACTGTTATACATCGATCGCCTCGCGCAGGTCGCAGTGGCAGGCAGTAATAGTGAAGTGCAGGCCATCAGCCAAGAGCTGGCCAACACCGATGGTATCTTGACGCAAGTCATTAGTGTGACCGATATGGACGGCATGTCAGAGATGCTCACGCCTGACTATCTACATCGGTTTGTCACTGAGCGCGTCAAAACCATCAATACCACCGCGATTGGTGGTAATGCCAGCTTGCTTGAGCTTGGTACCGACTAGGGTTGTTTCTTGCATCGCGGCTTAGGTCATATAGATAGATGATGCTGAGCGGTGAGTGCGCAGGATAAAACCAACAGTAATAATAAAAACCGATATCTGAAAGCTCAGGTATCGGTTTTTTTATTGAAGACAGACTGAGATGGCCTATACAAGATAACTTGTACAAAACAATGAGCAGTTACTCAGCATAATCAAGCCAAACCCAGCCGTTCTCCAGCCACTCCATTAAGTCATCGGGATCGATGTCTGCAACATCATCCGCCTGCAAAGCTTCACCATCTGCCAAGCGCTGCAATGTCTGTTTGGCAATAGTATCTAGACCATCTAAGCGTTGACCATTAGCGTACAGGGTGAGTTCACCGGCATCTTTATGATAGAGCAGCCGATTGCTGTAATCTGCTTGCAAGGTCGCGCCTTCCGTTATGGCTTGCATGAGCTCATCGGTCGTTAGAGTCTCCTCAGGTACCAGCGCGTCATATTGACGCTTGCTGACGACCTCAGATACTGCCTGACGAATGATATCGTCACCACGCTCAGACTGTAGCATGTGCAAGAGCTGCTCTTTGATCGCACTGATACTCTCTGATTGCAATGCGCCAGATGCCTGTAGTGCTTGCGGCAATAGCAGCGGAATAAACAAATCGCTATCGTTGGTGGCGATATCCGCTAAGCTATCGATAATTTGCATCAAATTTGGACGACGGCAGCCAAAAGAAAAAGTCAGACAATCATCTTGCGCCACGCCGAAATGCGAGAGTTTGGGCGGCACATAAAGCACGTCACCCGCTTCTAATATCTCATCAAAGATAATGTCGCCCATATCATCAAACAGTCTTATCGGCTCATCTGCGACAAACTCCGTATTCTTATCACAGTATTTACCTAGCTGCCAACGGCGAGAGCCATAGCCTTGCGCCAAAAACACATCATAATCATCATAGTGCTTGCCGACCGAGCCGCCTTTAGGCGCGTAAGAGACCATAATGTCATCACGCTGCCACTGTGGAATATAGTCAAACGCTTGCCACAATTGCCCAAGCTCAGGCGACCATTGCTCAAGGTTTTGCACAAGGACTGTCCACTGCGCTGGCAGGTTGTCAAAGTCGGTTTGGCTTAAGGGGCTTTTTTTAAGTTGCCACTGCGGCTCATCGACAGGCTTAGTTGCCGCTTGAGTGAGCAGGCGGGCAGAGGCCTCTTCTTCAAGCGCTAGGCCGAGCATATCTTCTGGCTCAAACATACCGATTAGTTGCGGCAGACCTTGCTTGATCAGCAATGGCTTTTTTTGCCAATACTCGTTTAAGAATTGCTCAGGGGTCATATTATCAGGTAAACAAAGGGGTATAGCGCTCATTGGTAAATCCATATAAAAATTAGGAAAAATTAGTAGTCAGGATGACTTTATAGGAGAGTTTTAATCGTTTATGATGACTTTTCGATAGCTTAATACAAAGACTATCGGCTTATCTTAAAATTATAGGAAGTTTATGAAAAAGTTGCATTTCATCGTCATTATCGCCAGCGTATTTGTCCTACAAGCTTGTGTCCACAAAATTGTCACTGTACCTGCCAAAGTTGCTTATAAAACCACCAAAGGCGTAGTCAAAGGCACGGTCGCGGTCGGCAAGGCTATCATACCAGGCGACAGTGATGACGATGATGATAAAAAGGATAAAAAATAAAACCTTACTTATCACCTATGAGTTTTTAAGATCATCATAGCATGCAAAGTAAGGTTATTTTGTATAGACTTAGGCGAATGTATAGCCAGTTTGAACAAATAGAGATGAGGCAATTGTGCCTTATCTCTATTGCTTTAAGGTATTCAATTCACCTTAGCAAACTTTAAAGCTTTGCTATCCAGTCTTGAATAGCGCGTGCTTGCTCAGCAGCGTTACCCGTATAAGTAGCTGGCGTCAGCTCGCGCAGGCTTGCTTTGTCGCTATCTGAGACAGCAGCCAACTCATCGCTCTCTACAAAGGTGAGCATGGCTTCGCGAGTCATGGCATTACCGCGAGTCAAGGCTTTGAGCTTCTCGTATGGGTTTTCGACACGGTAACGGCGCATGACCGTTTGGATCGGCTCGGCAAGTACCTCTTGCGCTTGCTCCAAGTCATCATTTAAACGCTGAGGATTGACTTCTAATTTGCCTACACCTTTTAGGCACGCATCATAAGCAATCATACTTTGCGCCAGGCCGACACCGATATTACGCAGGACGGTAGAATCTGACAAATCACGCTGCATACGCGAGATAGGCAGCTTTTCCCCTAAGTGCGCTAGCATGGCATTGGCCACGCCCAAGTTGCCTTCTGAGTTTTCAAAGTCAATCGGGTTGACCTTGTGCGGCATGGTAGATGAACCGACTTCGCCGTCTTTTAGGCGCTGCTTAAAATAGCCTAAGCTAATATATTGCCAAATGTCACGGTTAAAATCGATTAATATAGTATTAAAACGTTTGACTGCATCAAACAATTCAGCGATATAATCATGTGGCTCAATTTGAGTCGTATAAGGATTAAACGTCAGCTCTAAGCTTTGATTGATAAACTGCTCAGCATGACTTTGCCAGTCGACTTCTGGATAGGCTGATAGGTGAGCATTGTAGTTACCGACTGCGCCATTGATTTTACCGAGTAGCTCAACCTGACCGATTTGCTTAATTTGACGAGCTAAGCGATAAGCGACATTGGCCATCTCTTTACCTAGCGTCGTTGGGCTAGCAGTTTGACCGTGCGTGCGTGACAGCATGGGCTGATCAGCGTGAGTAATCGCCAAGTCAACGATGCTATCGGTCACTTGCTGCATTTTAGCAACCACAAGCTCGCGGCTGTCTTTGAGCATAAGCGCATAAGACAAATTGTTAATATCTTCACTGGTACAAGCAAAATGGATAAACTCCAAGCTGTCTTCTAGCTGCTGATTGCCGCGAAACTTATCTTTGATAAAGTACTCAACCGCTTTGACGTCGTGATTAGTCGTCGCCTCAATAGCTTTAATCGCCTGCGCGTCACTTTCACTAAAATCATCAACGATACTATTCAAAAAGGCATTGGTATCTGTATCAAACGTTGATAATTCACCGATGGCATCATTATCTGCTAACGACTGTAACCAGCGGATCTCAACGGTGACACGCGCTTTAATAAGACCAAACTCAGAAAGATAAGGACGTAAGCTGTCAGCTTTTGAAGCATAACGGCCATCAATTGGGGAAAGAGCGGTAAGTGGGGTCATGGTATCGCCTTTGAATGAACAGAAAGTGAATGACTGCTTACGACAGCAGTAAATTTTGGTGGCGCAATTATAGCAAAAACTGATGCAAAAAAGGGAGTGTCAGCGATATTTCCCACGAATTAATAGTACGTCAAAGACAGATATCAACGTCAATAGATTTGGGAGAAATTGAATAGAGAGAGGAGTCAAAAACGATTGAGGATCATAATCCAAACGCGAACGGACGACATGACAAGCGGAGCAGTAACGGTTGCTACTGCCGCTTGTCAAAAATTAAACGCTACCTAAAAACCACAAGGCGCATCAATCGATGCAATCACGCCGCCACCCAAACAAACCTCATCGATATAAAACACCGCAGACTGACCCGGCGTCACTGCGCGCTGCGGCTCATCAAAGACCACGCGCACCTCGCTACCGTCAGTATTTGTCGCAAACACACGGCAGGCCTGATCTGGCTGGCGATAACGCGTTTTTGCCATGCAGCGTAAGCCCTCAGCGCTAAAGCTATCTTTTGGCGCAAGACCATCGACCCAGTCGAGTTTGTACGCTTGCAGCTCATTGCTCATCAGCATCGGATGCTCGTGGCCTTGACCGACGATTAGACGGTTTTTGGCCAAATCTTTTGCCAGTACAAACCAAGGTTCCTCAGGGCGGTCTTTGACTCCGCCGATACCGATGCCGCCGCGCTGACCTAAAGTATAGTACATCAGCCCATCATGCGTACCGATGATATGGCCATCGTCGGTGACGATATCGCCTTTTTGCGCAGGTAAG
Source organism: Psychrobacter sp. Marseille-P5312 (assembly GCF_900291405.1). NCBI lineage: Bacteria > Pseudomonadati > Pseudomonadota > Gammaproteobacteria > Moraxellales > Moraxellaceae > Psychrobacter > Psychrobacter sp. Marseille-P5312. The sequence goes on along the minus strand of NZ_OLML01000001.1, from coordinate 2,878,616 downwards.
TATTGCTGCAAAAAGTCCTTAAAACGGCGCTCACCGATAAAGCAAATGCCCGTTGAGTCTTTCTTTTTGGCCGTCGCCAGATCGTGCTCTTCGGCGATGCGGCGTACTTCAGGTTTTTCTAGCTCACCCACAGGGAACAAGGTCTGCGCGATTTTGTCACCGCCGACCGCATGCAAGAAGTAACTTTGGTCTTTATTGTTATCAAGGCCGCGCAGTAGCTGCGCCACCTCCATGCCTTCGACATTTTTGTAATTAACACTGCGGCGCGTATAGTGACCGGTGGCGATATAATCAGCCCCAAGCGTCAGCGCATAGTCCAAAAACGCCTTAAATTTGATTTCTTTATTGCATAAAATATCAGGGTTAGGCGTGCGTCCGGCTTTGTATTCAGCCAAAAAATGCTCAAACACACGGTCCCAGTATTCCATCGCAAAGTTTGCGGTGTGCAGCTTGATACCGATTTTGTCACAGACCGCTTGCGCGTCGGCAAGATCGTCCATGGCTGTGCAGTATTCGGTGCCGTCATCTTCTTCCCAGTTTTTCATAAACAGCCCTTCTACCACAAAGCCTGCTTGCTGCAAAAGAACGGCAGATACCGAAGAGTCGACACCGCCTGACATACCGACAATCACATGCTTACTGCTAGGATTGTCGATGTCGGCAAGCGTCAAAAGACGCTGGGCGCTAAAAGCATGAGAGACAGAAGTGGAGGGGTAGGCGGTGGCTGACATAAGACGGCTCAACTATTTATACGTGATTCTTATACGTGATTCAATATCAAAGAGGGCAGCAAAATACAGACAATCACCAAAACCAATCAGCGTGGCAAATGCAGTCAATGTTGCTGCTGTCTCATCTTTTGAACGGGGTATTATGTTAAAATTAAGCATCGTATTATACCAGTTAATTGAAACTGGTGGCGAGCTATGGCATCTTGTTGCTGGCAAAGTCACTTTAAAAATTTAGATAGTGGTTTTGAATTATTTTAATCTTCTGTTTTGTATTTGGAATAATAATGATAAAAATTGGTCAAGGTATCGACGTTCATGCGTTTCATAATAATGGTGAACAGCAACAATATGTCATACTAGCGGGCGTGCCGATTGAGCATACTCACAGTTTGCTGGCGCACTCTGACGGTGATGTGGTGCTACACGCACTTGCTGACGCGCTACTGGGCGCATTGGCGCTGGGCGATATCGGGCAGCACTTCCCTGATACTGATGCCGCGCATGCCGGCCTTGATTCAAGAGTGCTGCTACGTTATGTCTATAGCAAAATAGTCGATGCAGGATACAAAGTGGGCAATGTCGATATCACCGTCATGTGCGAGCGACCAAAACTTGCGCCGCACAATCAAGCGATGCGCGCCAACATCGCCAGTGATTTGCAAACCGATATCAGTAATGTCAGCATAAAAGCCACGACCACAGAAAAACTGGGTTTTACCGGCCGTCAAGAGGGCATCATGTCCAGTGCCGTGGTATTATTGCTCGCTGCTGAGCCTCGGTAGCGTGGCTGTGATGGGTGTGATGACGGGTGATACAATGATGAGGGATATAATATTGGCACTTCTTTTATGAGGACGGACAATGTTTAGGCGATGGATCAAACGCTAGCAAGCCATGCTTGTAATATACGGACCATCGCCCCATGTATCAGCCATAGCCTTTATTTCTTTGTTTATCTATTTGTTTATCGAATGAATAATTGGCAATATCGTTACCCCACATACCTTTTTAATAAACCGCTTTATCAATAGGAGCCTTTTATGAGTGAGCAAACCCCAAACACCGCTGCAAACGATGTCGAACAACTGATTCGTGATCAGATCCGTGACAACAAAGTCCTTATCTATATGAAAGGCACGCCACAATTTCCGCAGTGCGGCTTTTCTGCACGTTCGATCGAAGTCTTGACGCAAATCGGCCGTCCATTTGCCTTTGTGAATATTTTAGAAAACCCAGAGATTCGTGCGACCTTGCCTAAGATTGCCAACTGGCCTACGTTTCCGCAGTTATGGATCAATGGCGAGCTGATGGGCGGCTCAGATATTATTTTAGAGATGTATCAATCAGGTGAGCTTAAGCCATTGGTTGAAGCCAACAGCCCTGCAGCGTAATATCTGTATGAAGATGTGGCCGCTAAGGTCTCTGTAACGGCACAACATCTGTCCAAGACCCGAGTCTGCCTACGCACGGCTCGGGTTTTTTGTGGGCGTGATGCGGCATTTTGCATTGTTTTTAGCGGTTTTGGCCCTATATAGGGCTTAGGATAAACGCCATTTTAATAATAAGAGATACTTATGAATCATCCTGAAAAAAGCACCGCACCGCAAAATGAGCAAGCCGCTATTGAAAAGCGCCGCGAGCATTTAAAAGCTGAGTCGCAGCGTCTGATCGATATGGCGAATAATGAGCCACACTCGGCACTTAAGTGTATCCATCAGCTCAGTGTGGCAGGCGGCGCCACTGAAGCGACTTATATCGCTATTGAGCAGCGTATCGTGGCCGATCAAGACGCAGCAGGTGCTTATCACCTGGCCTTGTTGGCACAAAACACGCCTGATTTGCCCATCGATGCGCGCCAGCTGATTGAGTTGGTCGTCAATAAAGGCGACAATACGCAGCGTTTGGCCTTACTCAAAAATTTGCCGTTACCGCCTGTCGATCATATCAAAGAGACTATCTTGGCCAGCAACGATGGTGAGGCGATTGGACAAATGAACGCGTATTTGCAAATCAATCCAGAAGGCTATGGCAGTCGCCATATGCTTGGCAGTAGTCAAAAAGATCGTATCGTGCCATTAAGCCCTGGTAATAGCATAGAGTAATGGCATTTATACGGCTTTATGAGTAAGTAAGCGGTAATTATTTACTTTGGCTTCCTCAGTTATTTGCTATAAATAGTTTTTGTTTGAGCATTTTTTACATATCAAAAAATTGTTATAATAATGGGTCATCTACTCCCTGATCAGCGGCTTATCTGAGCCGTTGTCTCTTTTTATTTTTTCTTCGATTTTAATTCGACTGACGTTTGTGGGCTGGGCGTTTGCTACGTGACAAAAAAGTAGTGAGCGAGGGCCGCGTTATGAGTCAAGTGAGGCATACATGCAATACCCAAAACATTACGACGTGATAGTGATCGGTGGTGGTCATGCTGGCACAGAAGCTGCGCTGGCAGCCGCACGTATGGGCGCGCAGACCTTGCTACTCACCCATAATATTGAGACGCTCGGACAAATGAGCTGTAACCCCGCGATTGGCGGTATTGGCAAGTCGCATCTAGTACGTGAGATAGATGCGTTAGGTGGTGCGATGGCATTGGCAACCGACAAGGCGGGTATCCAGTTTCGGGTGTTAAATAGCCGTAAGGGTGCTGCTGTACGTGCCACGCGCGCACAAGCGGATCGTATCTTGTACAAAGCTGCCATTCGTCATACGCTTGAGAACCAGCCCAATCTTGACTTATTTCAACAAGCGGCCGATGATATCTTAGTAGAAAATGGCCGTGCGACAGCGGTGGTTACCTCGACAGGTATTGTTTTCAAGACAGAAACAGTCGTTCTGACGTCAGGGACGTTCTTGGGCGGTGTCATTCATATCGGACTTGAAAACGCAAAAGGTGGCCGCGCAGGAGACCAGCCTTCTATCAAGCTGGCTGACCGCTTGCGTGAGCTCAAACTGCCAGTCGGCCGCCTAAAGACAGGCACGCCTGCGCGTATCGATGCGCGTACGGTGGATTTTAGCGTCATGACGGTACAGCCGGGTGATACACCGCTACCCATAATGAGCTATATGGGTGATGTCTCTATGCATCCTGAGCAAGTCAATTGCTATATCACCCACACAAATGCGCGTACCCATGACATCATCCGCGAAAACCTTGATCGCTCGCCGATGTTTTCTGGCAAAATCGAAGGCGTAGGCCCGCGTTATTGCCCGTCTATCGAAGACAAAATTCATCGTTTTGCGGATAAAGACAGTCATCAAATCTTCATCGAGCCTGAAGGCCTGACCACACATGAGTTGTATCCAAATGGTATCTCCACCAGCTTGCCTTTCGATGTGCAGTTAGACTTTATTCATAGTATGAAAGGGCTTGAGAATGCACACATCACCCGTCCAGGGTATGCCATCGAATACGACTACTTCAATCCACAAAGCCTAAAGCCCACGCTTGAGACCAAATCCATTGATCGCTTGTACTTTGCAGGGCAAATCAACGGTACCACAGGTTATGAAGAAGCGGGCGTGCAGGGGCTGCTGGCTGGTACTAACGCGGCACTCGTCACCACCAATAATAGTGAGTTTGAGACGTGGACACCGCGCCGTGACGAGGCGTATTTGGGCGTACTTGTCGACGATCTCATCACCCACGGCACCAAAGAGCCGTATCGTATGTTTACCAGCCGTGCTGAATATCGTTTGCTCTTGCGTGAGGACAATGCCGATCAGCGCTTGACCGAGACGGGCCGCAAGCTCGGTTTGGTTGATGACGCTCGCTGGCAAGCATATCAAGACAAAATGGATGCCATCGCCACCGAATCTGCTCGTCTAAAAGACATGTGGGCCACGCCTGCTAATGCCCTTGGAAAAAAACTTACTGAGCAAACCGGTGAGGTCTTATCCAAAGAAGCCACGGCGTTTGACTTACTAAAACGTCCGCAGATTCACTTTGCGGATATTGCTGCGATGACTGACTCGCAAGTCGATGAGCAAGTAGGCGAGCAGATAGAAATCTCGGTCAAATACGCCGGCTATATCGACCGTCAATCCGAAGAGATTGAGCAAATGAAGCGTTTGGAGAGTACGGCATTACCGATGGATTTTGATTATAGTGTGGTCTCAGGCTTATCAAATGAGATCGTACAAAAGCTATCGCAAGTACGGCCTGCGACGCTGGGTCAAGCTGGTCGCATCAGCGGTGTGACGCCGGCGGCGGTTCAGCTGCTGGCTATGACGGTCAAAAAACAAAAAAAAGCACAGGCGACGCTTAGCGTTTGATGATGGCACAGATTTGTCATTCAATATAAGACGGCAAGAGGCTCGCCCTGACACCCATAATGATTTGTCATTATGGGTTTTTTGTTGCTAAGGGCTTGGCGGTTTTTGGCGACAGCAAAAATAGCAGGTAGAATACTGTATCGGCAATTAAGCCAATTAATGACAAAAAGGAGTGCGATTATGCCTTACAATACCTTATCAGAGCTGCCAGCGGCAGTAAAAGATCATCTACCCAAACACGGACAAGAGATATTTCTTGCGGCATTTAATAGTGCAAGTTTTATGTAGAATTGACTATAGCTGCATTGCGATAGACCAAATGTCAGCCGATTTTATGCTAGATTAGGCGTTTATCTGATTTTCTAGTCACCTTATTACCTGATATAGAGGCATGGCGGCAAACGTGCTGCTGTGCGTCTATGGTGTTTTTTGAGTTTTTTATGATAGAAGCCATCATTTTTGCGATTACCATTGTCTTACCTAACTTAGCGCTGATGGGGTTGGGGTTTTTTATGCAAAGGCGCGGTGAGGCCAGTCAGGTTTTTATCGATCAGGCCTCAAGCTTTGTGTTTAATTACTGCTTGCCGTGTTTGCTTTTTTTTAGTGTGGTCGACAGTGAAGTGGACTATGCTAAGCAAATCACGCTGATCGGGGCAGGTGTTGTCGTGACCTTTATTTTGTTTGTCGGTGCAGAGCTCTATGCCAAGCGTTTTGTCAGTCGGCCCATCGATCAAGGGGTTTTTGTCCAAGGCGTCTTTCGTAGCAATATGGCAATCATTGGCTTAGCGACTGTGGCAAACGCCTATGGTGAGCGCGGCTTGAGTATCGGCGCTGTTTATATGGGTGTGGTGACTATATTGTTTAATATCCTCGCTGTTATTACGCTCAGCCGTGTCTCCAAAAGTGTGGATGACACATTGATTAGCCGCAGCACGATGATCCTCAAAAAAGTTTTTACCAACCCACTTATTTTGGCATTGCTATCAGCATTCGCTTATAAGGCATTGCCATTGCCACCGCTTACAGGCGTCATTCATACAACGGGTGATCTATTAGCAGCGGTTGCATTGCCGCTAGCACTGATTTGCGCTGGTGCTAGTATTGATTTGAAATCGATGCTGAGTGCCTCAGGGTTATCTATGCAGGCAAGTATTGGTCGGATTGTGATTGCACCCATCGTCGCCATTGCGATTGGCTTGGCATTTGGTTTATCAGGCGTCCATATGGGCGTGTTATTCTTGATGGTGGCATCACCAGCCGCAGCGGCCAGTTATGTCATGGCAAAAGCGATGGGGGGTAATGACATATTGGCGGCCAATATCTTGGCGTTTACAACGGTGGTTGGTATGTTTGGCATGGCGTTTGGTGCGGCCGCCTTACGTGCGCTTGGTCTGATGTAGCTTATATAGTCAGTGCTTTGTTGGACATAGCGTCAAATAGTCGTTGTAATACTAAAAACCCGTTCCAAAAATCTTACTCAAACCTAGCCAATATTGACTATTAGATAGGTTTGACGTTTTCTTTCTGCTTCATTGTCACGCGCTATTTCTCATTTGAGATTTAGACTGACCACGACTCCACAGACTTTTTTAATTGGCGATGGAACTCACCGTCCAATAAACAGGATTATGCAGCTGTTAAAATAACAGTCGCGTTATTTAAAATATTGATGCTGGCGTTGAGGTCACGGTCATGAGAAACCTGACAGTTAGGGCACAACCACTCACGCATTTTCAATGTTAGCTCATCTTTACCAAGGATATGATTGCAGTTTGAACAGGTTTTTGAGCTTGGGTAGAAGGGTCCGACTGATTTCACAACCTTGCCTTGCTCAGTGGCTTTGTAGATAAGCTGTCGCTTAAACTCAAAGAAACCCAAGTCACTGATAGCTCTTGATAGCCGCCTGTTCTTAACCATACCTTTGACATTCAAATCCTCAATCGCAATCACATCGAACTTATTAACCAGACTTGTTGTGATTTGATGGAGAGAATCTTGCCTAATACACCTGATCTTATAGTGCAAACGAGAGAGCTTGGTTTTCGCTTTTTCTCTGTTTTTACTGCCTTTTTTAGTGCGACTGAGCGCTTTGTTTAGCGTTCTTAGTTTTTTAAGGTTTGCTTGAAGTGGTTTTGGCGCTTTAATTTTAGTGCCGTCTGATAAAACCAGTAAGTCGGTAATACCAAGATCAACACCAACGCTTTTACCTGTCTTTTTAGTAGGAATTACAGCTTTTTGTATTTCAACAGCCACACTAACAAACCACTTACCGCCACGTTTAGAGATGGTGGCTGACATGATCTTGCCGTCAAAACGTAAAGCTTCTTTTAAGCGAACCCAGCCCAAGTTTGGGATACGAATGGATTTACCTTTAATGGCAAATTGGTCGTTGGATAAACTGAATCTATCGTCACGGCCTTTTTTACGAGCGGTTGGGTATTTCGCTAAGCCTTTAAAGAAGTTGTTATAAGCATCACCCAACTGCATGATTGCCGCCTGCGGAGCGCATTTGGTCACTTCCAGCATATAGGGGAATAATTCACGCTTAATGGCGTTCAATTCGCGTCTGAGCTTCGCCTGTGAGGGCTTGTTTAGATTTTTAGTATCAACCTCAACGCCTGCGGCCAAACACGCATCACGGTACGCTTTGTCAAGCGCATACTGCCGCTGCCACTCATGCAAAGCCCAGTTGTAGGCTTTTCTCGCCACGCCACAAGCACGAGCAAGGTGATTTGCCTGTACGTTGTTTGGCTTGAGTTCGATAATGTGTCCACGGATCATAATGCTTTTTTAACCGCCTCTATTAATTGTTGGTTTTTCTTGCTGCAAGAGCCGTATAGCCTCGCTGAAAATACGGTGATAATCTCCAATACATCTTGGGCTAATTCTTGCTCAAAACTCAATTCTTCACCTTGATTGATTATTACCACTTCAACGTCACGAGCCTCACACAACATGAAAACCAGTTCTGCACCAAATCGTAAAAGCCTGTCTTTATGGGTAATTACCAGCCGTTCAACTTTATTGCTCAGTATGTCATCAAGCAGGTTTTTTAAGCCTTTCTTTTTATAATCCATTCCACTACCAAGATCGGTAATCGTCTCAAAAGTCCAGCCTTGCCTGGCACAATAAAGTTCCAAAACTTGAGACTGGAGAAGTAAGTCGTCTTTTTGATCACGACTCGACACACGAGCATAAGCAATGGTTTTTCGGTCTAATTTAGGTGGTGTATTCAAGGAATGCGGTCTGATTTCACTTAAATCATATCGCCTATGCCCGTTTTCGGTTCGCTTGGCGACTAACGTACCATCCTCATCCCAACGTCTTAATGTGGATTGAGCAACCCCGAAATGTTTGGCAGCCTCCCCAATACTAACCAGTTTCCCCATAACTTGCTCTCTATATTATAGATATAATCTATCTATTATAGTAATAAATAGGTAGGTTTGTATATATTTTATTTGACTGTTTGCAACCCCTTTTTTTCTATTTTGAAAAAAAGGAGGGGGGGTAATGTCAATTTATATTGTCTCGGTTACGCTTTTCTTCTCGACGTTGCTTACGTTTGGGGCTGGTGCGATACGTCAGATAACCGCCAACGACCATCACGGCAATAAATGCTGCAATGTACAAAAATATCGATGAACCAATAAAAGCAGAGGGTTCCATAAGTATGATCTCATAGTGGTTTATCAATAATTATGCAAGCGTCCTATCTTATTGTAAAGTAAACAAATTTAGCTCAGGTGTAAGTTCAAGTGAACGCAAACGCGCTGCTTGATCATAGATGTTGGCCGTGACGATTAGCTCATCTGGCTCATATTGTGCCAAAAACTGCGCAAGCTTTGGTTTGACTGTCTCAACCGAGCCAATAAACGATACTGACAGCGCATTATCCACCATCATTTTTTCAGCCTCACTCCAGATACTATCCATATCATGAGTGGGTTTGGGCATTTGTCCCGTTTCGCCTCGGCGCAAACGTACAAAGCTCTGCTGTGCTGAGGTAAAATGATACTGAGCAGTTTCGTCATCATCAGCGAGTAATAGATTTGCCGCCAGCATGACATAAGGCTTATCTAAATAGGCAGACGGCTTGAACTGCTCACGGTAAGTATCAATGGCTTGTCCGAGCATTTGCGGTGCAAAATGTGAGGCAAACACATAGGGCAGTCCTAAATGCGCGGCTAAGGTCGCACCAAATAGAGAAGAGCCTAATATCCAGATAGGAATGCCTGATTTGGCACCGGGGAATGCCTGTACTGGACTGCCATCTGTATCATTGCCCAAAAAGTACATCAGCTCTTGTACATCCTGCGGAAAGCGCTCAGCATCTTTCATCTGGCGACGCAGCGCCTGAAACGTCGCGCCATCAGTACCAGGGGCGCGGCCCAAACCGAGATCAATTCGATCGCCATAAAGCGCTTGTAAGGTGCCAAACTGTTCAGCGATAACCAGCGGGGCATGGTTGGGCAGCATCACACCGCCTGCACCGATACGGATACGGCTGGTCTGGCTACCGATATGTGAGAGTAGCACCGAGGTCGCTGCACTAGCGATACCTGGCATGTTGTGATGCTCTGCCATCCAGTAGCGGTTGAGACCGACTTTTTCTGCTTGCTGAGCGGTTGCCACGGTTTGGGCGATACCGTCAGCGACGGTTTTACCTTCGGGTACGGGGGCGAGATCCAAAAACGATAAAGGGATTTTGTTATTCATAAATTATCCAGTAGAGTGATTAATTATTTTCTCTTGATATGTTTGTCACCACTATCGATTTCAAGCGGTGTTACAGAGTAGCAATAAATCATAACAAAGCGCCATTAGTGAGTAGATAACAAAACCAGTCGCACATAAAAAAGCAGGCAACCTAAGTTACCTGCTTTTTTGAAATGACATTATGTAAATGGTAAGTTATTCAAATCACTTATTTGGCTTGATTGCCAAGCTTATAAGCGACCACATAATCACCGATCTTCGTACCTACTGAACCATGTCCACCAGCAACCAACACGACCATTTGCTCACCTTTAGAGTTCAAGTAGGTCATAGGTGTAGCCTGACCACCTGCTGGAATACGTACATTCCATAGGACATCGCCATTCTTTAGATCATAAGCACGGAAGTTGTTTTCTGTTGCTGCTGACAAGAATGCGACGCCACCTTTAGTGATGATAGGTCCACCAATACCAGGTACCCCCAATTCAAACTTGATTGGAATAGGAGATAAGTCCTGTACGGTACCGTTCTTGCGCTGATAAGCAATCTCGCCTGTGGCCAGATCAGCACCTGCGATAGTGCCCCATGGTGGCTGCTGGCAAGGTACACCAAGTGGTGATAAGAATGGTCCCATTTCTACCGCATAGTCTGCGCCTTCGTTGGCATTCACACCTTGTTCACCTTTATTGGTCTCAACATCGCCAAGTGTGTCTTTAGGGATGAGTTTTGAGGTAAAGGCAAGGTAAGTTGGCATACCGAACATCACGCCATTTTCAGGATCAACAGCGATTCCGCCCCAGTTAAAGGTACCAAAGTTACCAGGATAGACTAACGTACCGTTGGTTGATGGTGGCGTGTAGCGACCGTCGTAGTTGAGTTTGTTGAACTCAATACGGCACATCATCTGATCGATGAGACTTGCGCCCCACATATCTTTTTCAGTCAGTTTCTCAGGCTCAAAGCTCAAACCAGAATAAGGTTGCGTCGGAGCAGCATGTTCACCAGCAATGAGGTAGCCTTGCGGTGCATCACGCTCTTTGATAGGCACAATAGGCTCGCCTGTGGCACGGTTCAAGACATAAACATCGCCTTGTTTAGTCGGTACCACCAATGCAGGCTGGACACCATCAGCGGTATTTAAGTCAAGCAATGTTGGCTGCGCAGGCGTATCCATATCCCAAAGATCATGATGGACAAACTGCTGTACCCAGCGCGCTTCACCAGTTTTCAGATCTAGTGCGACCACAGAGGTTGCATACTTTTCTTCAGCAGCATTACGATAGCTACCGAGCTGATCGGGCGTGCGATTGCCCATTGGGAAGTAGGCCAAACCAAGCTCTTCATCAGCACTGGCAGTCGACCATGAGTTTGGCGAGCTGGTGCGATAGACTTGAGTTGGATCATTGACATCAAAAGGGGCTATGTTGTCAGGATCACCTGAATCCCAGTTCCACATAAGCTCGCCAGTATTCACGTCATAAGCACGGATCACACCAGAGGGTGAGTTTACATCGTAGTTGTCGTTAACAGCACCAGCGACAATAATAACGCCACCTGCAACCACTGGGGCAGATGTTGAGTAATAGTAGCCTGCTTGCTGGAACGGCATGTTGTGCATCAAATCTAATGCGCCATCTTCACCAAACTCTTGACAGCGTTGTCCCGTTTTTGGATCGAGGGCATATAGCTTGGCATCAGAGGTTGGGATAAATATCTTGGCATTGCATTGCTTGGAGGGATTTTCAAAGGTATTCCCAGCAATTTTTTGCACCAATGTATCGCCAGTCGCAGCCGGTTTATTAGCCGCTACTACGTTATTATCAGTGGTGTCACTGACGGCGCTATCGCTAGCTGTCTCGGTATTAGCATTAGCTGCTGGCGTAGTGCTGTTTGTACCAGCTTGACCAGCGTAATAAGAGACACCGCGGCAAGTTTGATGCTGACGCTGGAGGTTTTCGCCAACCTTAGGATCGAACTTCCATAGAGTCTCACCAGAGTCGGCATCTAATGCCAGCACCCAGTTATGCGGCGTACACATATAAAGAGCGTTGCCGATCTTTAGTGGGGTTGCTTGATAAGTGGTTTCGCCAACATCATTAGGACCTTTGATATCGCCTGTTTGGATTTGCCACGCCAGCTCCAAATCTTTGACATTCTCTGTGTTGATTTGAGTCAAAGGAGAATAGCGTTGGCCATAGTTAGTACGGCCATAGGCGCTCCACTCACCATCTGGTGTTTGCTCGCCATTTGATAATGGGTCGCCAAGGTTGGTAGAAGTGGCATTTTGATCGCCGTCATCTTTGGCAGTTAAATCGAGCTCGCCCAATTTGTCGGTGGCATTATTGGCCATACTACCGAAAGAGAGCAGTGCGCCCACAACCACACTGGCCATTAGTCCCCAATAATAAAGCGGGCTTTTCTTAACGTTGTTTGTGGTTGTTACTTGAGCGTGTTTCCCGTGCATCTTCTTAGAGACCCACGGTAAAAGCATTAATAAACCAAATATTAGTGGGAAACCCAAGCGAGTTGCCAGCGCCCACCAGTAAAATCCAGATTCCCAAAGCGACCATACTAGTGTCACAACGATAAATATCGCGTACACCCCGTAAGCGCTCCAGTGTTTTTTGAACAATAAAAATGCTGTCGTTAACATCATAACGCCAGCAAAAAGATAGTAAGGACTACCGCCTAAAGAGAGCAGATAAGCGCCGCCAATAAGCAAAGGGGCGGCAAAAACTGCCATAATGATCGCTACGAGTTTTTCCATGAGCGGTATCACCTGTTACATAGAAGCAAATGGACATGCAGTGGTCGACACTCAGTACAAATCAATGTCTAGGCGCCCAGCAATACATGCAGAAATAAAAAAGAAATCAAACGTTGAATAACTTTTGAGACTGTATTTTATCACTTATGCATAAGCTCGGTAAAGGTGGTGTAAGGTAGGACAGACGCTCTAGCCGCTTTGTTTAGTTGTCGAATTGTTTCTGACAAAGCTTCATAAAGGCACGACCGTATTGGCGAATCTCAGCATCATCGCGTACAGCCATCCAACTGGTAAACCGTCCAAAATGATCGACGGGGATGGCGGTTAGGTTTTGATAGTGACTGGGCTCAAACGCCATCTCGGCGATGATCCCAATGCCCAGCCCCAGACCCACGTAAGTGCTAATCACGTCGGCATCGAGCGCGGCCAAAACGATATCAGGCTCAAGACCAGCATTGTTAAAGGTCTTGTCGATAGCGCCGCGACCGGTAAAGCCACCATGGTAAGTCACAATCGGATAGCTGGCCAGCGTCGGCAGATCAATGGACTCTAAGCCTGCAAGCTCATGATCGCTTGGTACGATGACGCGGTGTGTCCAGTCATAATAACGATAACAGCGTAGGTAGTTATTATGGAGCAATGACTCCGTTGCAATACCAATATCGGCCTGCCCACGAATGACCATCTGCGCGATGGTCTCAGGATCCGCTTGCTGCAAGATTAAGTTGACTTTTGGAAATCGCTCTTTGAACTCTTTGACCACTTTTGGCAGTACGTATCTGGCTTGCGTGTGCGTGGTGGCAATTGTCAAAGTACCGATATTTGGATTATTAAAATCCAGACTTAGGTTTTCGATGGTGCGGATTTCAGCAAAGATAGACTCAATATGCGGCATCAGCGCCGTACCCAGCGCCGTCAGCCCAGTCAGCCGTTTGCCTTGACGGATAAACACTTCGGTCTTGAGCTGGTTTTCGAGCGCGGCAATATGTTTGGATAAGCTCGATTGACTGGTGTGTAGTACGGTCGCAGCCTGGCTTAAGTTATAGCCATTAATCACCGTGTGCCACACCGTTTCCAACTGTTTGAGCTGAATTTGTAGATGTCGCTGATTGACCACTACGTCGATTGCCATAACTAAATCCTATTGTATAAATACACAGACCCTGCCTGTATATAAAATGCTTGTATATAAAAATGAAAACGTACGAATACGGCCTAGTGTAAAACAAAGTTATTATTCTTGTATATAATAAATAGCTATCAAATTATAATAATTATGAATATAAGCTGTAAACATAGGTTGAAATATATAAATTTTCGTCACATTCAGCTTTATTAGCTGTCATACCGTATTTGCGATAAAGGACTGTTTAAAGAAGCAAGATAGGGCGTTGAATAAGAAATATGATTAACAATAAAGTAAGGTAGAAGCGGTAAAGGGATACAGTAATTAATAAAGGAACAACATAAAGCCTCAATATTCGATTTACTTGCCAGCCCATACAAAAATATCTAGTCAAGGTCAGCGTTCTCAAGTACCATAATTCAATTTTGTTATTACGACTATCGTCATAAAGCCCAATGCGCGTGTGGTGCTGTATGATGGTGTGTTATCTGTCCTAAGTGCTGGTGAGTTATTATGTCTGCTGTCAAATCTGTGCCACCCAATCAACCGAGTGCAAAAAAATCATGGGGCGAGGCCGCCAAGGCTTATTTGGACTCGCGTGTCATCGTGATGCTGTTTTTGGGGTTTTCAGCCGGTATTCCTATTTTGCTGATATTTTCTAGTCTGTCGTTATGGCTAAGAGAAGCGGGTATAGATCGCAGCGTGGTGACGATGTTTAGCTGGGCGGCACTTGGTTACTCGTTTAAGTTTATTTGGGCGCCTTTGATTGATGCGCTGCCGGTGCCTTTTTTGACCAAGTGGCTGGGACGGCGTCGCAGCTGGATGGTGGTGTCGCAGCTGCTTATCGTATTGGCGATCTTTTTGATGGCGACCGTCAATCCTGTCAGTGAAGATGTGCTGATTTATATGGCAGGTGCGGCGGTGTTGCTGGGTTTTTCGTCAGCCACCCAAGATATCGTCATTGATGCCTATCGTATTGAGCTGGCACCGCCGTCTATGCAGTCGATTTTGTCTTCTATTTATGTGTCAGGCTACCGTATCGGTATGATTGTCGCCGGGGCAGGTGCGCTGTACTTGGCGGACTATTTTGGCTCGACGGAGGCTTTTTATAGTTATGAAGCATGGCGCAATACCTATTATATTATGGCAGGGGTCATGACATTAGGTATCTTGACGACGTTTGCCAGCTATGAGCCGACCGCTGAGATATTGCAAAGCAACAAACAACATCGCAATTTAAAGGTTTTTTTGATTTATTCAGCGTTGCTGCTCATTCCAGGGCTGTTGTTTGGTGTGGTTTATTTACTCAATATGCTGATTAACTTGGCGATCGATGCTCCTGTGGCATTGATACCGCAGGTCGCTCTGCCCAGTATCAAGTTTTACTTTTTGGCATTGGTTGCTTGCGCGCCTTTGCTGTTGCTGTACTTTATTATCAATCAGCCAAAAATCATCAATAAAGCACCGCTGGTGGCCGAGACGCGTGAAGACTATGTCAGACTGGTATTATTGTTTGTCTTTGCTGTCGTGGCATTTATCGCCGCCTATGTATTGATAGGGCAGCTCTTGCCGGCGTTTGACGGGGTGTTTGTCAGCTTTGTTAGTGAGACGCTGCATTTATTGATGAGCTTGGCGGTCGCTTTAGTAGCAGGCTTTGCGCTGGTGCAGGCGGGGCTAGTCAACAAACAAATTGCCATGGCGACATGGATTGAGCCGATTGTTGATTTTTTTAGACGCTATGGTATGAAAGCGCTTTTGCTACTGGCGTTGATCGGCTTATATCGTATCTCTGATATCGTCGCTGGGGTCATATCCAATGTGTTTTACCAAGACATGGGCTTTAGCAAAACTGACATCGCCAATGCAGTAAAACTGGTTGGGGTGATTATGGCCATCGCTGGTGGCTTTTTGGGTGGACTGTTAGCGCAGCGATTTCGTATCATGCATGCCATGATGATTGGTGCCATCTTGGCATGTGTGACCAATTTATTGTTTGTGGTTTTGACGTATAATCCAGGCAGCCTGCCTATCATGTATATGGCGGTGATATTTGATAATTTGGCGGCAGGGCTGGCCAGTGCTGTGTTTATCGCTTTTTTGTCTGCTTTGACGTCCATACGTTTTACGGCTGTGCAGTATGCGATTTTTTCCTCATTGATGACCTTGATTCCTAAGGTGATGGGCGGCTATTCTGGCTCTATCGTCGATAGCATGGGTTATCCGTTTTTCTTTATTTTTACCTTTGCCATCGGTATTCCAATTTTGGCGCTGATTTATTTTGTCGATAAACACATCGTCATCGGTGATAATGATGATATTTATGATAATGACGATGATAACCCTTAATGACAATGATGATCATGGTGCGGGCGGCCTTCATTGACCAAGGAAAACCCTAATATCGGCGTTTGAGAATATATATGAAGAATATAAACGGTAGTCATGTCTAGTATTAAACATCTAAAACAGTACATTCGCCAGCTATCGGATGAGGCTGACAATAGCCGTTTGCCTTCGTTTTGGTTTACAGATTGGCTGCTGGCGGTCATTGATAAACCGTCCTTGTTTTTGATCACTGACGAAGAGTATCAGCTGACAGAAAGTGAGCTTGCGCAGTTTTATACAGGTATCGAAAAACTGCAGGCTGGTACCCCATTGGCATATCTGACTGGTCAACAAGCGTTTTGGTCGCTTAGCTTTACTGTCAATGAGCATACCCTCATTCCTCGGCCCGACACCGAGGTATTGGTCGAGCAAGTGCTACAATGGATACAATTGCAGCCGATAAATGACGAGCATCCTACACCAAAATATCTTTTGGATTTAGGCACTGGCTCAGGCTGTATTGCGATCAGTTTGGCGCATGAGCTAAAGCACCACTTGCGATATGCTCATTGGCATACTGTTGCGCTCGATGTCTCGCCTGAAGCGCTAGAGGTTGCTAAGTATAATGCGCTGATCAATGAAGTGGGGGAGATTGATTTTATCCAGAGCAGTTGGTATGAGTCGCTGCCGACCGACAGGATGTTTGATGTGATTGTCTCAAACCCGCCTTATATCGATGAGGAAGATGCGCACTTGGCACACTTGAGAGCCGAGCCAATGAGCGCTCTTAGTGCGCCCAATCATGGTCTGGCTGATATCGAGCATATCACGCAGCTGGCACCTAAATACCTGCGTGCAGGAGGGCTACTGGCGCTAGAACACGGATTTGATCAAGGTGAAGCGGTGCGTCAGATACTCTCGTCCCATGGCTTTGGCGCGATACAGACGGTGCAAGACTATGGCGGAAACGATCGGGTGACGCTGGGGCATCTGGCATAAAGGGCTTTTTAGATGTTTTTTCTAACAAATCGTGGTGAAAGAGTGTGATGAAAGGTATGACGCAGGCGACAGAGACACAGCCGCTATCAGATAGCGAACTGATGCGTTATGCGCGGCAGATACTGCTAGAGGGCTGGGATGTCGATGCTCAGTTACGTTTAAAATCAGCGCGCGTCGTTATGATAGGAGCCGGTGGCCTTGGGTGTCCGGCTTCTGAAACGCTGGTACGGGCGGGGCTTGGACAAATCCATTTGATTGATGATGATGTGATTGAGGCCAGCAATCTGCAGCGGCAGACGCTGTTTTTACCTAGTGACATCGGCAAAGCCAAAGCTCTGACAGCCGCGCAGATGTTAGAAAAAATCAATCCGTTGATAAAGGCGCGTGGGTCAGTGGCAAGGCTGAGCGAAGACAATGCCTATGAGCTACTGGGCATGGCATCTGGTAAGCCTGATTTATTATTGGACTGTACGGACAATTTTGCTACCCGCGATATGATTAATCGTATCAGTGTGCGCTATCAGCTTCCGTTATTGTCTGCCTCAGCGATCGCTATGCAAGGGCAGCTGGCCTTGTATGAGCCGCATCGGCAGACAGGCTGCTATCATTGTGTCTTTGGCTCGGTGCTCATCGATGCAGAGGCAGATGAGCGAAACTGTGCCAACTCGGGTGTGCTGGCAAGTACGACCGCGATTATGGGTAACCTACAAGCTAATGCGGCGCTGCAATATCTAGGATTAACCAAAAATCCACTGACAAATAAGCTACTGATATGGGATGGTAGCCAGATGCAGCAGCGGCTGATGGGCTATCGTCCAGACCCAGCGTGCCCTGTCTGCGCCCATGCCTAAACTCAATCGATCGTGGTATAAGTTATTTTTTATGAAAATTCATCGTCCGCATTTATTAAAACACACTTTCAATGTCGTCAATCGGGTTCGTCAAACTGCAAGTGTGGCAGGTCTCTCGGCGCTCAGAGTCGCCAAAGGTGAAAAGCCAGACGCGAGGCTGTTAAAAGAAACCTTTGAGCAGCTTGGTACTACCTATATCAAGATAGGCCAGTTTATCGCCAGCACGCCGTCGTTGTTTCCGCGTGAGTATGTCAAGGCGTTTCAGAGCTGCTTGGATCAAACCACGCCATTGTCGTACACCTATATCGAGCAGGTATTAAATGAAGAGCTGGCAACGGATGGCATGACGCTTGAGGATAAGTTTGCGCATATCGACCCGACACCGCTGGCGTCGGCGTCTATCGCTCAAGTGCATGCTGCGCGACTACATAATGGTGATGAGGTGGTGCTCAAGGTACAAAAACCTGGTGTCGAGACCATCATGCAGACGGATTTGGGCGTATTGTATGGAGTTACCAAGCTGCTTGAGCTGCTGATGCCATCGATGAAGTTTGCCAGTATCGCACCGATCATCGATGAGATTCGGTTGCGTATGCTGGCCGAGACGGATTTTATCGCTGAAGCGCAAAACATTCGAGATTTTCAGCAGTTTTTAGCGGTATCTGGCAATACTCGCGTGGTCGCGCCCAAAGTATATGAGGCGCTGACCACCAAGCGCGTGTTGACCATGAGCCGATTGTATGGGGTGTCAATGGTCGATGAAGTGCTGATGCGTCAGTACTGTGCCGACCCTGCACAGGTGATGGCGGATACCTTAAACACCTGGTTTGCCAGTTTGATGCTGTGTAATAGTTTCCATGCAGATTTGCATGCGGGTAATTTGATGCTGCTGACCGATGGACGCATTGGCTTTTTAGACTTTGGAATCGTGGGTAGGCTCAAAGCTGAGAGCTGGCGCGCTTGTATGGGAATGATGCAGGCCATGCAAGACAGTGACTATCAAGCGATGGCACGTCATATGGTCGATATGGAAATGACGCACGAGAGCCATCAGGTGGATGTCGCCGCACTGGGCGATGACTTGCAGCGCATGATGCAGACCATCATGGCAGAGGACAAAGCTTTTACCAGCGGTGTGCCATTTAATAGTAAAGAGCAAGCTGACGAGCTCAACCAGATGATGCTAGAGATCGTGGAAGTTGGCAAACGTCATGGTATTCACTTCCCGCGGGACTTTGCCTTATTGACCAAGCAGATGCTGTATTTTGATCGTTTTATGCGTACGCTTGCGCCCGATATGGACATGTTTAGCGATCAGCGGGTACAGATGCTGGGCCAGACGGTGAACTAAAATCACAAATGATTGTATCTGTTGTCTCTATTGCACCTATTATACCTAGGGCGTGTCCTTGGTTAGAGCCAAGTCGCCAGCGCGCCACGCCCTAATATAGCCGTCAAACCACATTGCGGCTAAACACTTCTCGCAGCTCAAAGCTTGTATGTACTTGGGCGACACCCTCGATACGATTGAGGCGATGCAATAAAAACTCCTCATAATGCGCCATATCGCGTACCCGCACCTTAATCAGATAGTCCTCTGTGCGACCGGTGACGATACTACAGCTCACCACTTCATCAAAGCTTTGAATTTTTGACTCAAATATCTCAAAACGCTCGGCAGTATGACGATCCATGCTGATGGCGATAAAGACGGCAAGCGGGTAGCCGAGCTTTTGCGCGTCTGTTTGTGTGTGGTAGCCGGTGATGATGCCAGTGTCTTCTAAGCGCTTGATGCGGCGCGCGCATGGCGTCGCCGAGAGATTGACCTGCTCTGCCAGCTCCGTGATACTCATGCGCGCTTGCGTCTGCAGCAAGCGTAATAGCGCTCTGTCGGTCTCGTCAATCTCTACAGAAAACCCTTTATCAATATAGCTGTTTGACATAAATATCCATCTTATTAGTGAAATGTACTAATTATATTGATAAATGCAGAGTTTTTCACCAAAATAGCACCAAATAAGACAAAAGAAAGCTGATTTTCGGCTGACAAACTTTGATATTATGATGGCATAAAAAGTCGTTATCTCGTATGATAAACATAAATCCAATCATCAACCATCCTGTAAAACCCGTAACCCTTGATATCATCTAAGGATTGATTATGTCTGACCAAGCCACACGCACGGCGACAAGTACAGCTGCCAAAATCACCCCAAAAAATACTGCTTTTGATTATAAAAAGTATCGTCCATTTGCGTTTGCTCCTGCGCTGCCAGATCGCACATGGCCGAGCAAAACAATCGACAAAGCACCAATCTGGGCAAGCGTGGATCTGCGTGATGGTAACCAAGCACTGATTGATCCGATGACCATCGAGCAAAAAATGCGCTTTTTTAAGACTTTGGTTGCCGTCGGTTTTAAAGAGATCGAAATCGGCTTTCCATCGGCTGCGCAGGTTGAGTTTGATTTTGCCCGCAAACTTATCGAAGAAAACCATGTGCCTGATGATGTCACCTTACAAGTATTGGTACAGGCGCGTGAGCATTTGATCGCTCGTACCTTTGAGTCGTTGAAGGGCGCTAAGCGGGCGATTGTCCACGTTTATAACTCAACGAGCCGTGTCCAACGCGAAAAAGTCTATGGTAAAGACAAAGCCGAGATCAAAGAGATAGCAATCGCTGGGGCCAATCTGTTGGTAGATTATGCAGCCAAATATCCTGAAACCGAATGGGTCTTTCAGTATTCTCCTGAGAGCTTTAGCCAGACAGAGACTGAATATGCGGTGGAAGTCTGCGATGCTGTCTGTGAAGTATGGCAACCCCAAAATGGGCAGGAAGTGATTTTAAACTTACCCGCCACGGTTGAGGCCTCTATGCCCAATGTCTTTGCCGATCAGGTTGAGTATTTTTGTCGCCATCTCACCCACAGAGAGTATGTGACGGTCAGTTTGCATACGCACAATGATCGCGGCTGTGCGGTGGCAGCCGCAGAGCTCGGTGTCTTGGCGGGTGCCGATCGTATCGAGGGCACGTTGCTCGGAAATGGCGAGCGCACAGGTAACATGGATGTCATGGTCATGGCCATGAACTTATTTAGCCAAGGTGTCGATCCTGAGCTTGATTTTAGCAACATGAGCGAAATCGTACAGGTGGTGAGCGAGTGTAATAACTTGCCACTGCATCCGCGTCACCCGTATGTCGGTGAGCTGGTGTTTACCGCCTTTAGTGGCTCGCACCAAGACGCCATCAAAAAATCGCTCGATTATAATGAAAGACATCAAGACGAGACGGACGATATTTGGGATGTGGCCTATCTGCCAATTGATCCTGCGCATATTGGTCGTAGCTACCAAGATGTCGTCCGTATCAACAGCCAATCGGGTAAAGGCGGCGTCGCTTATATCTTGCAGCGTAACTACGGCTTTAATTTGCCGCGCTGGATGCAGATTGACTTTAGCGGTGTGGTACAAAAACAAGCCGAACACGTGGCGCGCGAATTGCAAAACGACGAAATCTTGCAAACCTTTGAAGACACCTATCTGCAGAAAGGCAGCTTTGAGCTATTAGACTATAGTGTCAATAATAAAGGCGGCGAGGTCTACTTTAATGGTCAAGTGCAGATGAATGGCGATATTATCGACATCGATGGTACTGGTAATGGGCCGCTGTCGTCCTTTATCAATGGTCTGGCCCAACATACAGGAAAGTCATTGCACATCATCAATTATGCTGAGCATGCAATCAACCCGCAGCATAATAGTGGTCATGGCATCGATGATGATACCAATCGAGATAATAAAACCAACGCCAATGCCGCCGCTTACATTCAGTTAAATGTCGATGGTGAGGTGTACTCTGGTATCGGTACGTGCAGCAGTACGGTATCGGCGATGCTAAAAGGCGCGCTATCGGCCTTTGCTCAGGCAGTCGGTGCGGTCGCTGCCTAAACCTGACAGCGGGTGATATAGCCCTACTATTGGTTATTATAACGTCATAGCGTTTTGCATCATGCAAGCGGCGCTATGGCGTTGTTTTGTGTGAGGCACAGGCAGCACTGGTGGCGTTACGACTAATAGCATAAAGTTACTTGTGTTTTTGGTGTCTAAGACTTACGCTAATGTATATAGCACCTACTATAAAACAATAAATCAAAGGTTAATCATGGAACCTATATCATTTGCTTCATTTACTTTGGCTTCTATTTTGGCCTCGTTGCCTGCCAATGGTGAAGTCGTGACCAAACCGACCATCACGACCCATATCAGTCCTGCTATCGCGGGGCAGTGGGAGATAGAATTGGACAGTAGTATCACGATGACCAAAGACGCGCAAGCGCGGCAAGCGGCCCGAAAAGAGAGATTGGCGTCAGCGAATAGTGAGCCGAAGATTAAGGAGGGTGCCGTAGCAGGCGGGATACTCACACAAAGCGAGGAGCGCATCCTACAGACTGAGCCAAATACCGATCAAAACTTACTCGCCTCAACCGCGAAGTCTAATCAATGCCGTGAGTTGTATAACTTTGGTGCGGATAATGAGATGTGGGCGGTAAGTGGTAAGGAGTGGACGTACGGACGTTACTTGGTGACCCACCGCGAGGAAGGGCTGCCTATTATCGCCCTCAAGACTGTTTATGACAATAACGAAGTAGACTGCTCAGGCAATCAAATTGATCAGACCGATGAGACACTCATTGCGTTTTTGTACCATGATGGCAACCAAATGCAGTGGTGTGCGGATCCTGAGGGTAACGAATGTTTTATGAATTTTCATAGAATCCTGCCGTAAGCTCTCATAAAGGCTGATATGTTTAAATCCCTAAAAACTGATATCGCGCTGCTAGAAGGGGTTTGCGCAGCATCGAGCGGCGTAGACATAGCGGGCCAATAAAACTGATATCAGTAGCCTTGCCTTTATCTGTATATGTCTTATTTGGTCAAAAAAACCGCCAATCGTGGATTGGCGGTTTTTTATTGAGTCATACAGCAGACTAAATTATGAGTCGGCTTTGGCATGGTTGGGCGTCAAAAGCTCTCTTTCTAAGTAGTGAATGTTTTGGGCTTCATGGACAAAATTGTCATCCGCCAAAATCACATCGCGATGCAGCGGTATATTGGTTTTGATGCCTTCAATGACGAGCTCATCAAGCGCATGCAGGGTCTTGGACACCGCTTGTTGGCGCGTTTGACCATGGCAAATCAGCTTGCCAATGAGTGAGTCATAATAGGTCGGTATTTCATAGCCAGGGTAGAGGTGTGAATCAAAACGCACACCTGCACCGCTTGGTGTAAACAGCTGAGAGATGGTGCCTGGACAAGGGACAAAAGTAGCGGCGTCCTCGGCATTGATACGGCACTCAATCGCATGACCTTGTGCTTCGATCTCGCTCTGACGATAAGACAGACCATAACCGGCTGCGATTTTGAGCTGTTCGACGACCACATCGATACCGGTGATCATCTCAGTCACAGGGTGCTCTACTTGCACGCGCGTGTTCATCTCAATAAAGAAAAACTCGTTGTTTTCGAACAAAAACTCAAAGGTGCCCGCGCCGCGATATTTGACCAGCTCGCATGCTCTTACGCAGGCTTTTAAGATAGGCTCGCGCACATCGTCTGGGATATCAGGGGCAGGGGCTTCTTCTAGTACTTTTTGGTGACGGCGCTGTAGTGAGCAATCACGGTCATAGAGGTGAATGGCGTTACCATTACCATCCCCTAATACTTGTATCTCTACGTGGCGCGGGTTTTGTAGATAGCGCTCCATATAGACGGTGTCATCACCGAACCACAGCTCCGCTTCTTGTTTGGCGGCTTGTACTTGTCCAATCAGCTCATCAAAACGCTCGACCACGCGCATGCCGCGACCACCACCACCAGCGGCAGCTTTGATCAAAAGAGGAAAGCCGATATTGCGGGCTTGCTCTTCGGCATTGTGCAAGGTAACTGCGCCCACAGAGCCTGGGACGGTTGGCACGCCTGCTTTTTTCATGGCATTAATCGCCGAGACTTTGTTGCCCATTAGGCGGATATGATCGGCATTGGGACCGACGAAGGTCAGTCCTGCTTCTTCTACTTGTTCGGCAAATTCAGCATTTTCAGATAAAAAACCGTAGCCTGGATGGATGGCGTCAGCACCTGTTATTTCTGCTGCCGTCAAGATCGTATTGATATCGAGGTAGCTTTGGTTGGCATTGGGTTTGCCGATACAGATAGCTTCGTCAACAAAGCGCAGATGCATAAGATTGGCATCTGCGGTGGAGTAGACGCCGACGGTCTCGATACCTAACGCCTTACAGGCTCGGACGATACGTAGGGCGATTTCACCTCTATTGGCAATGAGCAGTTTTTTTATCATGGGGTCATCCTTTTTGACGCGGCAGACATTGATTGAGCCTTGATGGGGAGCTTCGGCATTTGATATTTATATTCGGCATCGGTAGGTAGTGACAGCTTACAACAACGTGAAACGGTATAAGGTGCCAAAATAAAGTGCTAAAGACTCAATCAGTATGAAGTAAAGTGAGGCAAATATCGTTACGCTTTATAGCGTATGACAGGTTGACCAAACTGCACAACTTCAGAGTTATCTACCAAAATCTCGTCAATGACACCGCTTTGGGTGGCCTCAAGAGGGTTCATGATTTTCATCGCTTCGATAATACCAAGCGTGTCGCCCGCTTGTACTTTTTGGCCGACCTTAACAAACGGTGGATCATTGGGGCTTGGGGCAGAATAAAAAACGCCAACCATTGGCGATGTCTCAACGCTACCTGCCTTTGCTGCTGGTTTTGTATCTGCAGCCACTGGTGCTGCGCCAGCAGTAGGAGCGGCCATCATGGTCGGTACAGGGGCATCATAGTGACGAGTGAGACTGATGTGTTCGTCATCAGAGCTGATTTCTAGATTGACCAGTTCACTTTCTTCCATGAGGGCGATGAGGGTGCGTATTTTTTCAATATCCATAGTTTTTATCTTGCCTTGTACTAAATTCGAGAAATAGTGTAACTAAATATTGTTTGATTGCTAATGATACCTAGATTCAGGCCAATGAGCAATCAATGTACAGTTGTTAACTGAGAATTTTTACATATTTTGACGTAATCTAGCTGTTTTAGTAAGAAACCCACTACGATTTATCATTATCGATATGGTTTTTAAGCCAAGCTGCTTGTACATCGTGCTGCGTTCGGTCGCACGTTTGTATGATGGTCCTAACCGCTCCAAAAATCTTACTCAAACCTAGCCAATATTGACTATTAGATAGGTTTGACGTTTTCTTTCTGCTTCATTGTCACGCGCTATTTCTCATTTGAGATTTAGACTGACCACGACTCCACAGACTTTTTTAATTGGCGATGGAACTCACCGTCCAATAAACAGGATTATGCAGCTGTTAAAATAACAGTCGCGTTATTTAAAATATTGATGCTGGCGTTGAGGTCACGGTCATGAGAAACCTGACAGTTAGGGCACAACCACTCACGCATTTTCAATATTAGCTCATCTTTACCAAGGATATGATTGCAGTTTGAACAGGTTTTTGAGCTTGGGTAGAAGGGTCCGACTGATTTCACAACCTTGCCTTGCTCAGTGGCTTTGTAGATAAGCTGTCGCTTAAACTCAAAGAAACCCAAGTCACTGATAGCTCTTGATAGCCGCCTGTTCTTAACCATGCCTTTGACATTCAAATCCTCAATCGCAATCACATCGAACTCATTAACCAGACTTGTTGTGATTTGATGGAGAGAATCTTGCCTAATACACCTGATCTTATAGTGCAAACGAGAGAGCTTGGTTTTCGCTTTTTCTCTGTTTTTACTGCCTTTTTTAGTGCGACTGAGCGCTTTGTTTAGCGTTCTTAGTTTTTTAAGGTTTGCTTGAAGTGGTTTTGGCGCTTTAATTTTAGTGCCGTCTGATAAAACCAGTAAGTCGGTAATACCAAGATCAACACCAACGCTTTTACCTGTCTTTTTAGTAGGAATTACAGCTTTTTGTATTTCAACAGCCACACTAAC
Organism: Psychrobacter sp. Marseille-P5312; assembly: GCF_900291405.1. NCBI lineage: Bacteria > Pseudomonadati > Pseudomonadota > Gammaproteobacteria > Moraxellales > Moraxellaceae > Psychrobacter > Psychrobacter sp. Marseille-P5312. The sequence goes on along the minus strand of NZ_OLML01000001.1, from coordinate 2,852,810 downwards.
AAACCACTTACCGCCACGTTTAGAGATGGTGGCTGACATGATCTTGCCGTCAAAACGTAAAGCTTCTTTTAAGCGAACCCAGCCCAAGTTTGGGATACGAATGGATTTACCTTTAATGGCAAATTGGTCGTTGGATAAACTGAATCTATCGTCACGGCCTTTTTTACGAGCGGTTGGGTATTTCGCTAAGCCTTTAAAGAAGTTGTTATAAGCATCACCCAACTGCATGATTGCCGCCTGCGGAGCGCATTTGGTCACTTCCAGCATATAGGGGAATAATTCACGCTTAATGGCGTTCAATTCGCGTCTGAGCTTCGCCTGTGAGGGCTTGTTTAGATTTTTAGTATCAACCTCAACGCCTGCGGCCAAACACGCATCACGGTACGCTTTGTCAAGCGCATACTGCCGCTGCCACTCATGCAAAGCCCAGTTGTAGGCTTTTCTCGCCACGCCACAAGCACGAGCAAGGTGATTTGCCTGTACGTTGTTTGGCTTGAGTTCGATAATGTGTCCACGGATCATAATGCTTTTTTAACCGCCTCTATTAATTGTTGGTTTTTCTTGCTGCAAGAGCCGTATAGCCTCGCTGAAAATACGGTGATAATCTCCAATACATCTTGGGCTAATTCTTGCTCAAAACTCAACTCTTCACCTTGATTGATTATTACCACTTCAACGTCACGAGCCTCACACAACATGAAAACCAGTTCTGCACCAAATCGTAAAAGCCTGTCTTTATGGGTAATTACCAGCCGTTCAACTTTATTGCTCAGTATGTCATCAAGCAGGTTTTTTAAGCCTTTCTTTTTATAATCCATTCCACTACCAAGATCGGTAATCGTCTCAAAAGTCCAGCCTTGCCTGGCACAATAAAGTTCCAAAACTTGAGACTGGAGAAGTAAGTCGTCTTTTTGATCACGACTCGACACACGAGCATAAGCAATGGTTTTTCGGTCTAATTTAGGTGGTGTATTCAAGGAATGCGGTCTGATTTCACTTAAATCATATCGCCTATGCCCGTTTTCGGTTCGCTTGGCGACTAACGTACCATCCTCATCCCAACGTCTTAATGTGGATTGAGCAACCCCGAAATGTTTGGCAGCCTCCCCAATACTAACCAGTTTTCCCATAACTTGCTCTCTATATTATAGATATAATCTATCTATTATAGTGATAAATAGGTAGGTTTGTATATGTTTTATTTGACTGTTTGCAACCCCCAAAGCGCCGTTAGACGTCTTTGTTGATAACGCAAACGCAGCGTCAACAAGATAGAGGATAAAAACAGCCCCGTAATCAGTGCCATCCAAAACCCTTGGGCGCCGACATCGGTGAAACGTACCAAATAAATCCCCAGCGGCAATGCCACCACCCAATAACAAAACAACGTCACCCACATCGGTACAGTAGTGTCCTGCATACCGCGCAATATCCCCGCGACATTGACCTGCCAGCCGTCAAACAGCTGATAACCAAGAGCAAATACCAGCAAATGCATAGACTGAGCGATGACCGCAGGGTTGTCGGTAAAGGCTGCTGCCAGCTGTGGTCGAAATAGCCAAACCCCTAGCATACATGTGAGGGCAATGAGTATCGTCCAGGTCAGCCCCGTTGCCTGTACTTGACGCAGTGCCAGCAGGTTTTTTTCGCCAAAACGATTGGATATCATGATGGTCAGTGCCATCGCGACCGATATCGGTATCATAAACAGCTGAGAGGTCACCGCCAGTGCGACTTGATGCGATGCGGTCGCCAGCTCGCCGAGCGGACTGATGACAAGCGCGCCCAAACTAAAGAGGCTCGCCTCAAAAAAGATAGAAATACCAATAGGAATGCCAAGTTTTAGCAGTTTTTTGATTTGCTGACGGTTAGGACTAGCAAAACCATAAAAAAAGCGGGTACTGGCAAATTGTTGCCGTTTGGTAAAGCTGGTATAGGTAGCAAGCAGTAGCACGTTTATCCATAGTACCAAAGCTGTGGCCACACCGCAGCCTGCACCGCCCATCTCAGGCATCCCAAACAAACCATGAATGAAGATATAGTTAAGTGGGATGTCCGCTAACAGACCAATGATGCTGATCATGGTTACCGGCTCAGGCCGACCCAATGCTTCGCAGTAGCTGCGAAGGACAGCATAAACGGCCAGCGCAGGAAACCCAAACGATACACCATGTAGGTACTGTGTCGCTATCGGCTGGATGTTTGCTGGTACGCCCATGATACCAAGAATATTGGGTGCCAAATTCACAATTATGAAGCCAACAATACCGATAACCCCAGCAGTCCACAAAGACTGCTGGGTGATATGAGGTACTTTACTGTGTGCGTTTTGTCCGATGGCCTCACCGATCAGAGGCGTGGTGGCAATCAAGATGCCAGTGGCCAATAAAAACAGCGGCAGCCAGATACCAGAGCCGACAGCCACGGCCGCCAAATCAAGCGCTGAGACCTGACCTGCCATGATTGCATCTACCACACCCAGCGCCGCCTGACAAAACTGGGTAATCAAAATAGGAAGTGCCAGCACGCCCAAGCGTAAGCTGTAGCTTCTAAAATCTCTAAAAGATAATGGGAAAACCATAGTGAGCAACTTTTTATTCTTGACGATAATGATCGTTGAGGCGTAAAACGTGCCATCAACAAATGAATAGGGAAACAGCCACACCATTTTCAAAGCGTTCAATCATAAAAACTAAAGCCAGCAAGTATCGTACGGCGATTGGCGTGTTGCTCTAAAAAGCGTACTGGCAGACTGCCATAAGCTATATATTGCACTCTTTGAAAATGGAATAAGATGATGATGCCGATAATTCATATGAACAAGCGCATATAGACTAGAGCGTGTCTTCAATTCACTCGATAGTTATCTAAATGGGCTAAAAATGGCCAAATTTTGCCAAACATCGTCAAATAGCGGGTTTATATCTCAATATTAACGGCGCTATTTTCCTTGTTTGGCCGCAATTTATCTCATTTTTATCACCATTTTTGAAATAAAGACACGCCCTCAGGATGAAATAAAAGTCTAGACACCAAAATAAAAATAACCCGTCAATTCACTAGGGGAATTGACAGGTCATCATCAGATAAGATGGTAAAGAAGCTGCCCCTCGATGTCAACGTTTTAACGCGTCATATATGACTGTAAAAACACCACCGGAGCGTAGTCGCCCATGAGTCACAAGTTATAGACTATAAGTCATAGGTTATGAGACATAGGCTACAAAGCTTGAGCCAAGACAGAAAGGCTGTGCTGCGCTTATCTATAATGATTCAGGCAAGTCTTGCACCACCGCTTGATAGCCGATCAGATCGTTTGCCGCGTCAAAGGCTTGTACAACGATAGCGTAGTTGGTCGAGCTAGCTGGGATAAGCGGAGAAAAGGTCGTCTCACCAGCGGACAATACCAGATTTTGTACATAGCCGTTCGCGCCAGTCTCTGCTTTGTTGATATCGATTTGGCTGACCAGTATATATTGTGTGTTTCGCGGGTTTTGCCATGTCGCGACTTTTTGACTGCCATTGCCGCTGACATCTACATTCAGCTCACCTAGGCGGTAATCAAGTGGGTAGGTCTTAAAGTTAGAGCGGTCGCTGATGGTATAAGTGACATTGCAGTTTTTCTCGCTACTGGTTAGCGTTTGTCCGCCCAGACCGTCCTGATACTCAAAGCTGCCTTGCCACGGGGTACCCGCTTGTTTTTTCTCAAAGCTACCTGCAAAGGTGGTAAATAGGTTCGGTGTCTCAATGCCCAGGTCATTGACATACTTCACATCCAAAAACGCTAGCGTATCGAGGCTGCCGGTCACTTTGCCTGCGATATAGTTGTCTACTTTGATTGCAGAGTTGATGCCCAGTGTATTGTTTTCTTGACAAGCTTGTTGCTGGTAGCTAAAACTACCGTCGACGCTGCCTACACCGTCTTTGCTGATGTCAAAATAAACAGCGCCGATATCGATATCACTATCATCGCCGTCCTCAATTTCAACGAAGTGTCCGACATACAAGCCGCCGAGGCCGCCCTCTGGGGTGAGCTTGTCTAAGAAGTTGTCTAGCGACTCTTCTGGCAAAAACACGGACTCCAAAATCTCAGCCATGCTTTTTTCGTCATCGCTCAGTTTGTCTTCTACTTTTTTATACTTTTCTTTGACTTTGTCTTCTATGTGATCATATTCGTCTTTTACCTGATCCTCAATACGATCATATTCCTCTTTGACTTTGTCACCATCACTGCCGCAGGCGCTGAGGGCCAGACTAGCCATGCTTAACGTTAATGCTGATAATAATAATTTGGGTGCGCTCATAAATGCGTCCTGATGATGAGTTGGCAGTGACTTAGCCATAAAAAAAGAAGGTATTGCGACATTTGTAATATAGCAGAATTTAAGTAGCAAACGCACAGATAAATGTGCATAGATGCTAGCAGATTTCTTACCCAATCGTTACACAGTCAACCGAGGTCAATCGGACAGTAACATTGATGTTTCGGCCATGTCTAAAATAGCGTACCAGTGTTTGGGCGTCAAAGGAATCACCGTCAGCTGCTCACAGCCTTTTTTGAGTAATAATGAGTCCTCTAGCGCAGGCAGGGGTTTAAGCGCTGATAAAGGCAAAACGTCGGTGAAGGCTTGCTCAAAAGTGACGTCTACCATATACCAGCGCGGCTGATCTTCAGTGGCGATGGGGTCATAGTGACGATGCTCAGGATGGAATTGGCTGGGGTCAGGGTAGCCCGCCTTACTGATGGTCATGATACCAGCAACTCCAGAAGGCTTGGCGCTGGAGTGATAAAAAAACACCTTGTCACCGACTTGCATATCGTCGCGCATAAAGTTGCGTGCACGGTAATTGCGCACGCCATCCCAGTGCTCCGTACCTAGACGCTGTAAATCATCGATGCCAAAAAAGGTAGGGTTGGATTTCATGAGCCAATAGGCCATCGTATTCTCCTTTTGTTATTATTGAGTGGTTGCTTTTGATCATTACGCGCTCAATATATAGTCGCTATACAGTCATTTATGCCAATATCTGCTCCTGTAAATGGCTGTCAGTATGATTTTATCATCCTGCGCTTTTCTTTATACTGTGTAGTCGTTATCCTAGTGCTGCTTTTTGCTCATCATCGCCGCACGTTATTTTTCGCATTGTTGGTTATTCGTTTTTGAATAGCTTTTTTTTAATAGATACCTTTGTTATGTCAAACACCCAAGCAGTTAATTTATCTAATGATAGCCGCGACCATAAGACGATGTCTAATGCAGGTAGGCTGGAGGTGGGCGAGATCCCATTGGCGCTCTACATTCATATTCCGTGGTGCGTAAAAAAATGCCCTTATTGTGATTTTAATTCACACGAGCTGCCAGCGGATACGCAGCTGTCTATGTATGATGAGTATGTCGATGCGCTGTTATTAGATGCTGCAATGCAGCAGCCATTAACCCAAGGTCGAGCGGTCAGTTCGATTTTTATCGGCGGTGGTACACCGTCATTATTACCAATCGCTCACTATCAGCGACTGTTTACAGGGCTAAAAGACATATTTTGTTTTGCTGCTGATATCGAAGTGACGATGGAGGCCAACCCAGGGACGCTCGAGCATGCGCCCTTTGTTCAGTATCTAGACGTGGGTATCAATCGCTTGTCTATCGGTGTGCAAAGCTTTGCCGCTGATAAGCTGACAACGCTTGGGCGTATTCATGATCCTGCGCAGGCGCTGTCCGCGATCCGTGCAGCTCGGCTGGCTGGGTTTGAGCGGGTCAATGTGGATTTGATGCATGGGTTGCCGCAGCAGACTTATCAAGAAGCATTGGCTGATATTCAGATGTCGCATGAAGCGGGGGCGACACATCTGTCTTGGTATCAGCTGACGATTGAGCCAAATACGGTATTTTATCGTAGCCAGCCTATATTGCCAAACGAGGACAATCTGGCCGATATTGAAGAGGCGGGTCAGGCGCTATTGCAGCAGCTTGGCTACACCAATTATGAAGTATCTGCTTGGGCAGGCTCGTGTGATAAGCCATGCCAACACAATGTGAACTATTGGCAGTTTGGTGATTACTTAGCGATTGGCGCGGGTGCTCATGGCAAAGTCACCATTGCAAGTGATGCCCTAGATCATGCAGCATTTGACACAAACAACGGGTTACGTGCGCAGTCTGGTATCTATCGTTTTAGTAAATCGCGCTTGCCAAAAGACTATATGGATTATCACCGTGTCAGTACCGATGATACTAGCTTGAGGGCCCCAAAGATGGTCGGTTGGCAGGCCATTGCGCCTGATGAGCTGATCAGTGAGTTTATGCTCAATGCGCTCAGACTACATGATGGGGTAACATGGCAGTTATTTGAGGCGCGTACAGGAATGAGTTATAAGGACATCGCTGATTCGGTAGAGAGGTTAGTAGCTAAAGGCTTGTTAACTGAGTCGACTGAAAAACTACAAACGACGGCATTAGGTCGGCGCTATCTTAATCAAATATTGCGCGCGTTTTTATAAAATGAGATTTGTAAAATGACAGGTTGCGCAATCTATTAAAGTAAAAAATAGAACGTTACCAATGAGATATAATGTATGAAAAAATACAGAGTCAAAAAAAGGCTTATCAAATCAATGATAAGCCCTTCGAAAATCTAAAAACCAATTATTAGATTTTGTTTTGAACTTCTTGTGCGCCGTCAGTTACAGCGTTGCCTGCGCTTTCAACGTCTTGGCCAAGACCTTTAAAGGTGTTGCAACCAGTTAAAACAAACATAGCAGTCAAAGATGCGATGATTACTTTTTTCATAATAATATCCTCAAGATAAATCGATTGTTATAAGTAATGACAGTAACACTTAGTATGGTACCAAGGCTTACTGTAGGGCTGCTAGATAGCAGAGCGAAATGTAGACACTGTCTTGCTATCCGTTACAGACATCATAGTGAAAGTTAAAAACCATGCACAGTATCAAAATGTAATTATTGGCAGTAAACTGTAACTTATGATTACTTACTGATGTTATCTATAGCCGAATTCAAATAAATCGGATATATGGCGATCAAGCCGCTCAATGCGATCAATAAAACGTTGGTTTTCTTGGGTGCTGTGCCTGCGCTGCTTAAGTCTAAGAAAAACAGCTTTTCATCTTACTGTATCGTTTTTATATCAGACTGACTGTATAAAATTTAGACCACTCACGGAGTTTGTATGACCATTCATATTGTGCTGGTAGCCCCCAAAATGCCCAGTAATACCGGCAATATCATTCGTTTATGTGCCAATACAGGCGCGCAGCTGCATTTGGTTAGGCCATTAGGGTTTGAGCTTGATGATAAAAAACTGCGCCGTGCAGGACTGGATTATCATGAGTACACGCATATGCAGGTTCACGATGATTGGCCAGCTGCCAGACGTGCGCTACAAGCGGCGGATTGTCATACCATTACTGCTCTGACTACCAAGCTGAGCCAGCCTTTTTATGACTATGATTTTGGCAAACGACCGGATAATGAGACTGGCCAGATGCCAAACATCGCGTTGGTCTTTGGCTCAGAGACGGCTGGTCTGGCAGATGATATCCGAGAGGACATTGGCGCGGCTCATTGGCTGCGCTTGCCGATGCTGGCGGACTCGCGCAGTCTTAATTTGTCCAATAGTGTGGCGATATGCTTGTACGAAATTTGGCGTCAGCAGGGGTTTGTAGGCGATGAAGGGCGCAGTATCGGCTATGAGAGCTTGATGGTGTATGATCCAAAATAGTGCTACTGGCCATGGCTGCTATCAAATACAAACTATAAACAGTTCGGCGGTTTGGGCAAGCCTGCCAAGCGATTGACATGGCGCGCCACCAGTCCTGTGTTAAACAGCTGCTGTAGCTTTTGGTTGCTGATGTCGTACTCGGGCAGGGTTTTTTGTAGCCATTTGATCAGTGGACGGGTGGCTGGTGGGTGGTTGAATTTGGCAAAAAACGCGCGTACCTGCAGCAAAACCTGCAAGTGCTCCTCTGCTAGCTGTACCTCTAAGGTATCGGCTAGCTGCTGGGCGATGGCAGGCGTCCAAATGGTGTGGTCACATAGATGGCCGTCTTCATCCAATTCAATAGCGGGCTGTGCGGCATGGGTTGTATTATCGTTCATAGGGCAATGGTCACCACTTTATCAAATTTAGCATGATTGCTATCGATGCTTCCTGTCAGTGCGACCCATTGTTGATCGCTTAGTATTGCACTGAGTTTGGTATCTAGCTGTAATTGCTCAACGGCGCTGGTCGTAAGCTGCGAGATATCATCGCTCAGCGCATACATAGCCGCGATCCCGTCTATGTCTTTGTCAGCCAAATAAGCATTGAGCCAGTCGATAAATGCAGCCGTCGTCCCCAATAACAAGATGCTATCACCGCGCTGCCAAGTGCGAGACATCTCGTCTGTGCAGCGTCTTAGCGTATCCATGCTGCTATGTAATTGATATAAAGTTGCCATGATAATGTCCAAATTATATCCAGCCGCTTGCGTCTATCGATACCTATGCGTTATCGGTAAGCACAAACGCCAAATGGATGGTGGTTTTGATATAGTTGTGTGAGCTTGTACAGATTTTGACAAAGGGTTGAGTCATCAAAAGGTTAAGATTTGCTCGAAGTCTGCTGCAGGTATCACTTCTGGAACCAATATCAGCTGTGAGGCCAGATCAGTAGGCAGCATACCTGTGACCCAGCCGCTAAAGACATCGTCAGGCAGCCACGCCGCTGGCATGTCATAGAGCTCAAGCGATTGTATCATCCCGTGCAAACGTGACTCTGGCTGCATTAGCAAGCCAAAGACAGGCGCATCTAGATACAGCTGCACATCATGGCCAAAGGTCGCCAGCGTTAGTGCCAACGCGCAGCCTTCATAGCTGGCCATTTCGGTCGGCGTATGCAGCTTAATCAATAATTTCATAGAAATCTCCTACTTAAATGTGCTGATGAGTTGGGCTGAGCTTATATCGCTTGAGGTGATCAAAACTGTATCAACCGGCCATCAGCCTGCATCATCATTGCCAGCTCACTTAGACCGACCAAGGTAAATCCTGCGGCCAGATTATCCCCGCTTAGCTGATGGCGGGCGCTGTTATCGGTATCACTAATACCACGACCGAGTGCGGTACTGACGCAGACCGGTAGCGACAGCTGATACTGCTCTGCCAGATTTTGCCATGCTTTGGTCATATCAAGCTGGTCTGCCGATTGCCAGCGCAAGCGATTGGCCGTATGTGCGCCGTCGCCATAAAAAAACACGTTTAAGGTATGACTGCTGTCATCTGCTGGGCGCGCGCTGAGATAGGCACGAGCATAACGTAGGGCTAAATGGGCGAGAGGATGGCTGGGATCAGCCGTCACTAACAGCAAAGGGGTCGTGGTGGTCATAGGAGGTCTTATCTATCATTTGTGCTAAAGTGGTTTATGCTACCATAAAGCGGCCAAAAGCAGATAGGATCACTGTGAATGAATGGGGTTTTCTACCAAGTTTACCAGATATAGTCATATTAGGTGTCGTGATGGGAGCTGGTGACTGCTTCGTAATAAAAAATAATAAACTTATGGGCTAGGTTCACGTAGTCTTATCACTCTATGTAAGGAGTTTCTTTTTCTATGTTACCTGCTATGTCTTCACGCTCGACCCATGGTATAGACTATCAGCCGACCGCAGAGCAGCTGCAGATATTACGCACTGCCAGTGAGTTTGCTTATCAGATTTGGGAGAGTCGGACAGTCTCTTGTCAGACGTTTTTGCGTAGCTATCCGCTGGATCAAACCCTCACACGCCAGCAAATCGATGACTTGATCCAAGACTATACGTTGGATGAAAACTACCAACTCGCTGATGAGGCCAAAGTGATGAGTGGTCTTCGCCATCTGCGCACTTTGCTGATGATGCGCTGGATTTGGCAAGACGCGCTGCACATGATAGCGCTTGAGCAATTGACCGATGAGCTGTCGGAGTTTGCAGACGGCTGTATCTCTTTTGCCAAGAATTATACCTACCAGCATCTGATCAAAAAGTACGGCGAGCCGACTTTTATCAATGCGCAGGGTCAAGTACAAACAGACGACATGGCGATTATGGCCATGGGAAAACTTGGCGCGCATGAGCTGAATTTATCCAGTGATATCGACCTTATCTTTGTCCATCAAGCGCGCGGTGAGACCAATGGCGACAAAACCAAGGGCACACGCAGCATAGACAATAAGCGCTTTATGACAAGGCTTGGTCAAGGCATCATTAAATTGCTTGATAATAATACCGCAGATGGCTTTGTGTTTCGTGTCGATATGCGCCTGCGTCCATGGGGTGATGGCAGCGACTTGGCCATTCATTTGTCTGCGTTACAAAAATACTTTTCATTACACGGGCGTGCGTGGGAGCGTTTTGCTTGGCTCAAGGCTCGTGTGGTCGGTCATATAGAGCCGCCATTTTATGAGCAGATACAAGCGCTCATCAAACCCTTTGTCTTTCGCTATTATGTGGATTATAGTGCGTTTTCGGCGCTCAGAGAGATGAAGTCTTTGATTCAAAACCAAGTGGTTCAGCGCGAGGATTTGGACAATATCAAGCTTGGTGCAGGCGGTATCAGAGATATCGAGTTTATCGTTCAGGCGTTTCAGCTTATCTATGGCGGCAGGCACCCACAGCTACAGATCAAATCCTGCCTGCAAGCGATGCAGGCATTGTACACGCTTGAGTATTTAGAGCGTAGTACCTACGAGCAGCTACAAGCAGCCTATCGGTTTTTGCGCCGACTCGAGCATGGCATTCAGGCAATCAATGACCAGCAGACCCAGCGTCTGCCTCATGATCGGCAGTGGCAGCACAATCTGGCGATTACCCTTGGTTTTGCTAATTGGGAAGGGTTACTAAGTACGCTCAACCATCATCGGCACAATGTCAATGTACCCTTTGAGCGTATGGTCACCGAGCGGCAGATACCCGACCACGAAGATACCGACCTTGAGCCGGAGCAGCTAGATGCGCAAATCGCCCGTTTAAATGAGGTGTTGACAGAAGATAATCGTGAGCTGCTACAAGGCTTTTGGCAGTCAAAAATGGTCGCCAATCTGAGCGATGAAGCTCGTGAGCGTTTGGATGATGCTTATCCGGTCATTGTCCATGCCTTGCTTGCTCATCAAGAGCAGCAGCAACTGGCAAACACCGCACTGCCGCGGCTCATCTCCTTACTCGAGGCGATTTGCCGCCGCTCTATCTATTTGGTGATGATCGCCGAAAACCCCAACGCCACCATTGAGCTGATTCCAATGCTCTCAGCCAGCCCTTGGATTGCCAAAGAGCTGGCGCAGTATCCGGTGCTACTCGATACTTTTTTGCAGCAGCGCTATCGTCACCTGCCAGACAAGCTTGAGCTACATGATATTTTGCGGCAACAGTTATTGCGCGTCGAGCCCAATGACGAAGAAAAGCTACTGAGCGTATTGCGACTGTTCAAAAAAAACCAAGTATTGGCAGTCGCTGCCAGTGATGTATTGGCTGAGCGCCCAATTATGAAGGTGTCAGACTCGTTGACCTATATCGCCGCTGTGGTGCTAGAGGCGGCGCTGGAGCGCGCTTTTGCCGAGATTGTCAAGCGCTATGGTTATCCCATCGGCCAAGATGGTGATCCTGTGACCGAGGCGGACTGCGGCTTTGCCATTATCGGTTATGGCAAACTTGGCGGACTAGAGCTGTCCTATTCGTCAGATTTGGATTTGGTGTTTTTGCACAAGATAAAAGAGCAGGGCATGACCACGGGCGAAAAATCCGTGAGCGGCATGAAGTTTGCGGCGCGCTTGGTACAAAAACTAATGAACTACTTAAATACCCAAACCCGAGACGGCCGCGCTTATGAGATCGACATGCGCCTGCGCCCCTCAGGTAATGCTGGCATGATGGTGGTCTCCTGTCATGCGTTTGAGACTTATCAGATGGACAAAGCATGGTCGTGGGAGCACCAAGCGCTGGTGCGAGCGCGGGCGATATGCGGTGATAAGCGAGTGACGGCGCGCTTTTGTGAGATTCGCCGAGAGGTGCTATCACTACCGCGCACGATAGAGCAGGTGCGCACGGAAGTCACCAGTATGCGTATCAAGATGCAAAAACATCTGGGCACCAGTCAGTGGCAGCAGCAAGCGGGCAAGTTTCATCTGAAACAAGACGCCGGCGGGATCATCGATATTGAGTTTTTGGCACAATTTGCGGTATTGGCCTATTCGCATGATCATCCAAGCCTGACTAAATGGAGCGACAATGTCCGTATATTTGAAGAAATGGCCTTGCTTGGTATCTGGGATCAGCAAGTTTGCCAAGACTTGACCGATGCTTATCTCAGAATACGCGCGGCCACCCATCAGTTGGCACTATCCGAGCAGTCGCTATTGGTCGATGAATCGCTATGGAAGGAGACGCGCGCACTGGTGCAAGATCAGTGGCAGCACTTGATGGGGGTGGATGATGCCGAGGATACGCCTTGAGCATTGAGACAATGTACAAACTACTTATAAAAAATTGATAATTGGTTTTCTTAAACCGATTTTCACAACCAAAATGCATTTTTTACCATAAAATAGATGCGGTGGTGGTATCATATACGGTTGATAATCACTGTTAAACAAAACCTACTTACTTAAAAAAGTTAGACGTCAGCGCTAGCATAAGGACTATAAAATGAATATGGCAACACAAGAAGGTAAGCTTTGGATGAATGGCACGATGATCGAGCAGCCCGATGCCAGCGTCCACGTACTGACCCATAGCCTACATTATGGCATGGCAGTATTTGAAGGGGTTCGCGCTTACCAAACTGCTGACAACCGTACAGCGATTTTTCGCCTAAAAGAGCACACTGAGCGCTTGATGGGCTCAGCGAAGATTTTTCAGATGAATGTGCCTTTTGACGCAGCGGCACTTGAGCAAGCCCAGAAAGACGTGGTCAAACAAAACAACTTGGCAGAGGCGTATATCCGTCCGCTGATTTGGGTTGGGGCAGAAAAACTTGGCCTATCATCACGTGATAACAGTATCAATGCCATGGTCGCAGCATGGCACTGGGGCGCCTATCTTGGTGAAGAAGGCATCAAAAACGGTATCCGTGTCAAAACCTCATCATTTACCCACCACATGACCAATGTGACCATGTGTAAAGCCAAAGCCTCGAGCAACTATCCTGTCTCTATCATGGCCAACCAAGAAGTCACCCGCAATGGCTATGACGAAGCCATCCTAATGGATCCACAAGGTTATGTCTGCCAAGGCGCAGGCGAAAACTTGTTTTTGGTCAAAGACGGTGTGCTACATACGCCAGATCTGGGCGGCGGCGCGCTTGACGGTATCACCCGTCGTACGATCATTCAGTTTGCCGCTGATCTCGGTATCAAAGTTGTTGAGCGCCGTATCACTCGTGATGAGTTCTATCTAGCTGACGAGATCTTTATGACAGGTACCGCTGCTGAGGTCACCCCGATTCGTGAATACGATGACCGTACTATCGGTAATGGTGGCCGTGGTCCGCTGACTGAGAAGCTACAAAGCTTGTACTTCGATGTGGTACATGGTCGCAATGAGCAGTATATGGATTGGTTAAGCTTTATTGACTAATAAAGTCGTTAGTTTAAAGACCAAAAAGGCTGAACATAATTGTTCAGTCTTTTTTTTATGCTAATATAGCCATCATATTTATTCTTAAGATTAAAGTGAGCAATCCATGCCAATAGATTCTAGTACAGCAGATAATAAAAATATCAAACAAATTATTTGTATTAAATGGGGTACAAAGTACGGGGCTGATTACGCCAATAAATTGTATGGCATGGTATCTCGCAATATTACGCCACCGTTTCGTTTCGTCTGTTTTACCGATGATACCACCGATATACGTCCAGAAATCGAATGTCAAGAATTGCCACAATTAGATGTCACCATGCCAACCAACACACTTGGCAAGTGGCCAAAATCACGTTTGTGGGGTGAAAAGCTAGGTGATTTGACAGGTACGGTACTGTTCGTGGATTTGGATGTGATTATAGTAGATAGCCTCGATCCTTTCTTTGAATACGGCGAGCCGGACGATGTTATTTTATCTTATAACCCAAGTAACCCGCTAGAGCGCCTCGGCCAGACTTCTTGCTTCCGCTTTCAGGTAGGGTCGCTTGTCTCACTACAAGAAAAATTCAAAGCTGATCCACAAGGTATCGCGGACAAATATCGTTTTGAGCAGCGCTTTGTGACTCGTAATGCGCCAGGCGGTGTCAAGCTGTTTCCAAAAGCATGGGTTGCGCACTTTAGACGCAAATGTCGTCAACCGTTCCCACTTAACTACATCAAAGAGCCAAAGATTCCTAAAGGTGCTCGAATTGTTATTTTCCCTGGCGACTTATATCCGACACATGCGATCGAAGGTAGATATAATAAAAATGCTGCTAACAATGCCAAAGATCACTTAAAAAGATTATCTGAGCCCAAAAATCTAAAAAGACCGCTACGTCACTTGCGTCATTTTATCTTGCCAGTAGGGTGGGTTGAGAAATATTGGAAAGAATAGGTCCCATTATATATTTGAGTATTATCGCATTGCATTAGCAAAGATAAATATTAGTCAGTGAACGGATAAAATTATGAATACAGAAGATACTATTAAAGTCTTTGTTGGTTGTGACCCAAATAACTGTGATCTAGAGCAGATGATGGTATTAGATTATAGTATTCATAAACATACCAGTGTACCCGTTGAGATAGTATGGATGCAGCTGTCACGCGATCCTAATAGCTATTGGTATTCTAATCCTGAGACTGGAGAGGGTTGGAATACCACTAAATGGTCAACGCCTTTTTCAGGCTTTCGCTGGGCAATTCCAGAGTACTGTCAATACTCTGGTCGTGCCATCTACATGGACGCTGATGTCATTATTTTAGATGATTTGGCAAAGCTGTGGCACCATCCTATTGAAGGACAGTCTGTTGTAGCTGCTAAGACTAATGCGGATATGACTCGGTTGTGTACATGCGTATGGGATTGCAAGGCGGCAAAAAACATTGTCTTACCAATTAAAAAACTCAGGAAAGATCCCAAAAGCCATAAAGAAATGATGGCTGTATTTAAAAATAATAATCAGCTCATTGAGCCTTATCAGGATAGTTACAACTGTATAGATGGCGAAAACTTAGCGTTAGAAGATATTAGGATTTTGCATTATTCAGATATGGGTACGCAGTTCAGTCATAAATATTCATTACCTAGAGTCAGTGAAGAAGGTATCGAGCACTGGTTTGACGGTGAAATAATGTCGCACCCGAGGCAGGATTTATCTGAGGTTTTTGATGAATATTATAACGAAGCACTTGCTGCTGGATACGATTTAGACAGTTATAGGGTGGAACCTTTCGGTCATTTTCCTAAAAAATCTCAAGAAGGTTATAGCGGTAATAAGGTGACTCGTCCACACGCTTCTAAATCATTTTTTTCGAAGCTATTTAAACGCTAGTTTTTTAATGAAGCAATGATAAGCCTTTCTAAGAAGGTGAAAAATTACTCCATAGGTTATCGTGTATGAAGCAGCATAAAAAAACAGTGTTACTCGTTATTAATTGTCTACAGGGCGGTGGTGCGGAACGTGTCGTATTAACATTGGGGCAAGGGTTTTATGAATTGGGCTATGAAGTACATATTCTAAGATTTAAGCCGTTAGTACAGTATGACTTAAGTCCGAATCTTAACTACCATGTACTTAAGTTTAAGCCGTATAAACTTATACCAGGGGCACAAAGACGAGACCAGATTTTTGCACGTGCTGTCGATAAATACGTGTCGAAAAATATCGGTCAGCCTGACATCATACTGTCCAACTTAGATCGTGCCGATAGTATTCTAAGTAATAGTAAACTGTCTAATATCACTTATATTATTCATAACACAGTATCACTACTCTATAAGTTTAATAAAAATCACGACGCTGAGCAGTTAAAGCAAAGAATGATAGATATATATGCCAAGCATCCTTGTGTGTGTGTCAGTGAAGGCGCTCAAAAAGATTTTATTAAGAGCTTTGGTCATATTACGCCAACCACTGCCATTCATAATCCAATAGATAAAAACAGTATTCAACAACAAGCCGATGCTTTTGTCCCTGACTACCAAAACTATATTATCCATGTCGGTAGTTTCAAAGATGCCAAGCGTCATGATGTATTGGTAAATGCTTATGCAAAAACAGATCAATCTATGCCTTTACTGCTCTTGGGTCAAGGGAAGCATAAAAGTGAAACAGAGCGACTGGTAACAGAGTTAAGCCTAGAAGACAAAGTGATATTTTTAGGGTTTCGTGATAATCCCTTCCCTTATATCAAAAATGCGCAGTTTAAGATACTGACCTCTGACTGGGAGGGTTTTGCTTTAGTTATTGCCGAAGCTCTTGTGCTAGGTACTCCTGTTATCAGTACCAACTGTCCATCAGGCCCAAGTGAATTACTACCAGAACGTAACTTAATGCCGATGGGCGATGTTGATGCCATTGCCGCAAAAATGCAGCAAGCGATGAGTAACCCGCAAGCGTTTCATGCGCCATTCGATGAAGCGCTGCTACCAGCCAAAATAGCAGAAAAATACGTAGAGTTTGCTGAACAAGTCAATATTATTAATAAATAGTTCCAAATAGTTTATACCCACAATGTCTATTTCTAAGAAAATTTAAAATGATTAATAGTGTTATTAGAGCAAGAAAAAAAGAAGTTAAAAATAATAAAAAGAAAGTACTCTTAGTCATTAACTGTCTACAAGGTGGCGGCGCTGAACGTGTTGTTCTGACTTTAGGACAGGGATTTTATGATTTGGGTTATGAAGTACATATTTTACGGTTTAAGCCCCGTGTAGATTACGAGCTTAATCCAAAACTAAACTACCACTTTATTGATTTTAAGCGTTATAAACTGATACCAAAATTAGAACGTCGTGACAAAGTTTTTGCGTTCGTAGTCGATCGTTACATTTTAAAAAACATTGGCAGGCCTGATATTATCTTGTCCAATCTTGATCGAGCACATAGTATTTTTAGTTATAGTCGACTACCCAATATTTTCTATGTCATACATACTACGATATCATTATCATATAAGTTTAGAATCTTAGATAGTAATCAGAGAGAGTTGGCTTTTACTAATATCTATTCAAAACATCCTTGTGTATGTGTCAGTCATGGCGTTCAAAAAGACTTTATTAAAAGCTTTGGGAATATTACACCGACTATCGCCATTCATAATCCAATTGATAGAGATAGGATCAAGAAGTTGGCTGATGCATTTACTCCTGAGTACCAAGATTATATTGTTCATGTGGGGAGTTTTAAAGAAGCGAAACGTCATGATGTGCTGCTAAAAGCATATGCTCGAACAGATCAGTCTATGCCACTATTACTGCTAGGTAAAGGAAAGCTGAAAGACGAAATAGAGCAATTGGTAGTAGAACTCAACTTAGAAGAAAAAGTAGTATTTTTAGGTTTTCAGGAGAACCCTTTCCCTTATATAAAGCATGCTAAATTTAAAGTGCTAACCTCTGATTGGGAAGGTTTTGCCTTAGTGATTGCCGAAGCTCTTGTATTAGGAACCCCTGTTATCAGTACAGACTGCCCATCAGGTCCAAGTGAGTTATTACCAGATAACAACTTAATGCCGATGAGCGACGTAGATGCTATCTCTGAAAAGCTTAGCTTAGCGATGAAAAATCCAGAGCAATTCTTTTCTGAGTTTGATGGGGCGCTTTTACCCATCACAATAGCCAAAAAGTATATTGCATTCGCATCTGATTCTAAAATCAAAGAATAGTCTTAATCCAACCACCATTTAGACCAATCATCTCTGTGCAACTGCCGTAGAGTAGCAAAAGCACTGTCATTATTCTGCAGTTTTTCAAACACTGCCAGTAACATGGTCGTGGCCAATTTATCAACTTTCTGAAATTTATTATAGCGTTTTCGCATATTTCTCAAGCTATCATCGGTGCCGATACGAAAATAAGTAAGACCATCGTACAGAGGCAAATCACCAGCATACAGCATATCGGTTTTTTCAGTTAGCAATGGCATAGATTCAGCATTAGTGGATAACTGCAGAAAGTTTTTGGTTTCATAAGTACGTAAAGTATTCATTAGAGTTACGACATTCATCAAGATAGCTGCTCTATGAGTATTGTTTGAATGATCAATAAACGTATCGCAAGCAGAGACAATCCAGCGCAACGACAGATGTGTCAATAAATAGTCGCTCTCTGCTTCCCATAGTCTTTCAAATTCAGCGAATGTTTTATCTATTTTGTACTTACGGCGCATTAGTATAATAAGCGTGTTGTGATAAAAGCAGAGCTCAGACTCACCAAGCGATTTGTATTTCAAGTTATTCAAATGGTTTTCTAAATCTGTGCTTTTACGCTCATTAGTTAATGCTTCAATATCACACATTGATTCAGTAATGGTTGTTGCTTTCATCTCATAAAAGCTTCTATCATTATAGGTTTTGATAATCTTACCCGCATTCAATCTTTTTTCGCTTCGAAAGATCAATATCAATTTTCTCTGCCAACTTGAAGGTGTAGCCATGTTATCAAAATCCTTTAAAAATATATAAAGATATTAGCGCCTTAATCTCTATGATATAAGTCTTAGATCATTGTTATTTGTTTAAATTGAATAATATTGTCTATACCAATCGACAAATTGCTTAATACCTTCTTCGATACTCGTTTCAGGTTTGAATCCGATATCATCTACCAATTCATCTATGTCGGCGTAAGTAATCGGTACGTCGCCTGCTTGCATGGGCAATAAGTTTTCCTGTGCCTTTTTATCACAAGCATCTTCAATGGCAGTAATAAAACGGCGCAAAGTGACAGGCTGATTATTACCAATGTTGTAAATCTTGTAGGGGGCAGCTGCAGTCGTAATAGTAGAATGCTGGGGCGAAGGTGCTTTATTAATAATGCGAATGATACCGTTGACGATATCATCAATGTAGGTAAAGTCACGCTGCATATCACCATTATTAAATACATTAATTGGCTCGCCAGCTAGAATTTTCTTTGTGAACGAAAAATATGCCATATCAGGTCGACCGTAAGGACCATAAACAGTGAAGAACCTTAATCCTGTCGTAGGAATATTATATAAATGGCTATAGCTATGTGCCATAAGCTCGTTGGATTTTTTGGTGGCGGCATATAGACTAATAGGGAAATCAACACAATCAGACGTCGTGAATGGCTGCTTTATATTCATACCATAAACAGAGCTAGAGCTTGCGTAGATTAAGTGCTTAATATCGTGGTGACGACAGCCTTCTAGAATATTAACAAAGCCAACCACATTTGAGTCGATATACGCATTAGGGTTTTCGATAGAATAGCGCACACCTGCTTGGGCACCTAAATTAACAACCGTATCAAATTGATAGGTTGCAAAAAGCTCAGACATGGCTTCACGATCAGCCAGATCTAACTTAATAAATGTAAAAATTTCTGGATCTGATATCTCACCTAATATTCTCAAACGCGCTTCTTTTAGATCTGTATCATAATAGTCGTTGATATTGTCGATACCAACGATACAGTAATCCCTAGCAGATAGATCTGTTTCTAGTATCGCCTTGATTAAATGAAAACCAATGAAACCTGCCGCACCAGTGACCAGTATTTTCATTAGTCGCTCCCAAATAGATCGCGAGTGAATACTTTGTCTGCGACATCTTTTATATCGTCAGATAGGCGGTTTGCGACAATGACATCACTCATTGATTTAAAGGCTTCTAAGTCTTGAATCACACGCGAATTAAAGAAATCATCTTCTTTCAATACAGGCTCGTAGACAACGACTTCTATACCTTTGGCCTTAATACGTTTCATAATACCTTGAATAGCTGAGGCGCGAAAATTATCAGACCCACTCTTCATAACCAATCGGTAAACGCCAACGATTTTAGGGTTTGTTTGAATGATCTTATCCGCAATAAAATCTTTGCGCGTGCGATTAGAATCGACAATGGCTCTTATCAAATTACTTGGCACCTCATCATAATTAGCCAATAGTTGTTTAGTATCTTTTGGTAGACAATAGCCGCCGTAGCCAAATGAGGGGTTGTTATAGTGATCGCCGATACGTGGATCTAAGCCCACCCCTTCGATGATTTGCCTAGTAGATAAGCCAAAAGTCTGTGCATAAGTGTCAAGCTCATTAAAGTAGGCCACGCGCATAGCTAGATAAGTGTTAGAAAATAGTTTGATTGCCTCAGCTTCAGTGGGCTTAGTAAATAGTAATGGAACATCCTTTTTTTGCGCGCCTTCGATGAGTAGGTCTGCAAACTGCTGGGCACGTTTGGACTGTTCTCCGACTATGATTCTAGAAGGGAAAAGGTTGTCATGCAAAGCTTGGCCTTCTCTTAGAAATTCAGGAGAAAATATAATACGCTCAGTGCCATAGCGCGCTCTAATACTGAGCGTAAAGCCGACGGGTACGGTCGATTTGATAATGATGAGGGCGTTTTGATTAACGGTGAGTATCTGCTCAATTACAGTTTCGACGCTTGAGGTATTAAAATAGTTGGTTTTGGGGTCATAATCAGTAGGCGTTGCTATAATAATAAAATCAGCATCTTCATAGGCTTGCTTTGCATCAAGAGTTGCACTGAAATTTAGTTTTTTATTTGCCAAGAAGTGTTCGATATCTTTGTCTTCGATAGGGGATTGCTTATTATTTAGCAATTCTACCTTTTCAGCGACAATGTCGACAGCGATAACGTCATGATGCTGCGCTAGTAGCATAGCATTTGATAAGCCTACATAGCCGGTACCGACGACTGCTATTTTCATAATATATCCAAGTGATTTTTGAGCTTTTATTGGTTTAAATCAAGAATGAGTGATCATCATTATAGTTCAAGCTTAGTCTGAATTCATTTAGGCTCATTATTTGTGGTATCTCACACGGAATGAGGCAGATAATCCAAGAATTTGTGCCTCATGGCTTGGCTGATTTTTATATATAAATCTGACTCAAGAAGATCCAAACTTTGAATACAACCATATTTAATAGTTTTATCTTCTAAGGCAAGAATAAAATCTTCTACGCTACTCTCGTTTTTTAGATAGTTGATAGAGGTGTTAGGTTTTAAACTTGCTTCGCCTTTTTGAATTTTTAGATGATTCATTAGCGTTATAGGGTTAACTTGGGCGACATCTCTGAATTTGTATTTTATCTGCTCGGTCAATAATTGCGGATGACTCAACAAATGGGACTTTAAGATATTTTTATCGACAATATGAGGATAGTGATGAATCTCAAAAAATTGATCCATGCCCAGTATTTTAGCACTTAACATTTGCGCGATAGTATGTCTTGGCTGTATTGGTGTGCCAAAAAATTTAAAGCGTGATTTTCGAAAATTGAGCTTGGCATTTAAAACAGCACTGTTACGCCACTCACCATGAAGGATTAGCTTTTCATTGTCTAAAAAATCATCAGCCGTCACTGACTGATTAAAAAAGAAGTCATCATTCATGTAAATAAAATAATCAGACAATCCTTGAATATTCCAGATCATCGACTCAATTGATCGAGTATTAAAAGTAGGTAGGTATTCTTCATAACCCGAAAATATCTCTTTATGATCGACAATACGTATTTTATCTGCTGCACAGATATTTTGCTCGGCAAATTCATCAATGAATGCAGGTTTTTGTTGGTCGGTGACCACATAAATATGACGGCAGAAGGGCACATATTTAATGATAGAGGCGATGTTGTAATATATCTCATCATCACTTGCGAAGCGGGTAGCACTTATCGCATCTGATGCGACGGCGCCACTTGGCTTGTAGGCCGCTCTTTTTTGTTTAAGTACAGGGTCTGTACCATCTACCCAAGCGATGACAATGTCTATATCTGGTGAGTCGGACTTTTTCATATATCCACCTGTTAGCTAGCACCACTACTGCCAATACTCCTCAAGCCATGGACTTGGTTTTACATGACGGTACCATTTGCCGCCGCCGCCTTTGATGGCATCGGGCGGATTAATCTCACCATGGAAGATGACGATTTTTGCGCCCTCAGGTAGGGTCGGGGCACGTACCAGATTGAATGGAATAGGGGCAATACATTGGTATTTGAAGCTCACGCACCAGTCTTTATCCCAGTACTCTAAATGATGATGCTCGCGCAGATAGTTCGATAGATAAGCCTGCTCATGGCGAACCTGCGTGCGAATGGTCTCAAAGTTACGCTCAAAGTTTGCCAGTAATTCAGGGTAGGTGTTTTGTCCCACTTTGAAACGATAGACTGAGCTATTGCCAATCATGCGCCATGGTTTTTTCCAATCACGAATGATAACGACGCTGTCTGGGTGCGCTGCTTGATAGGTAAAAAATCCATCGATATTATCAACGATGACGATATCGATGTCTAAAAATAATGCCACCCCTTTGAGGTCATACAGCTCAGGCTTAAAGGTGGTGAGTTTTTTCCAGCCGCGCTCAGGGCCCGCAGGTAGATCCAGCTCAGGTATTGGGTAGCATTTTACGGCAGGGTCAATACCTGTACTGTCATCGGTCAGACATACCATCTGAAAGTCCAATGTCAGGTGGCGGCTCACCATATTGTATAGGCGGTTGACGTATTCTGGGCCATACTTATCACCCCATTTCATACAGATGACATAACGCTGCTCGGCTGTATAATCTGGTTGTGTCAGGGTGTCTGATAAGGGCTGGGTTATGTCAGTTGCCATAATGCACTCATATTAAAGTTCAGTAGAGAGTAGATTTATAAAAGTTTAGGTACGTGTTGTATCAACCATGCAGTATCGTCAACGATGACGACTGATTCATATTACCATAATCACTATCTATAGTATTTGCCACTGCTTAACAGATTGTATTATCGTTTTATAGGGTTGTTGCGGGCGAAGACTCAGGGCGTGCGATGAGCGTTCTGCCTGTCATCATCAAGCCGCTTACGATGTTGGTTATTACTACAAATAAAGTCTGCCAAAGCGTTTTTGTCAGCCGTATAAGGGTTGTCTAGCTCAGGGATATGCTTAAAGCGCCGATAGCCCCACATATAATGACTGCATTTATCCTCAATCATGTGCTGCATGGCCAAATTGAGCGCATGCGCTGCTGTTTTTGCATCGCGATCATACAGCGCTGGATCATTAAGCTTATAGCAATAAATATCAAATCCGCGCCCATCATCACGGCGAATACAAGATAAGCCGACCAGTGCGCATTTGGTTTTACTGGCAAGCTTGGAGGCCAGCGTACTGGTCAACGTCTCAATCCCAAAAAACGGCACAACCACGCCGCCTGACGGATCAGGGACATGGTCGGGCAATATAATACTAAAGCCGCCTTGCTTTAGAGTCTTAAAGATAGCCTTGACCCCGCTACCATCGGTGGGTACCAGCGTGGCATTTAACCGCGAGCGGCCTTGCAAGATAAAGTCATTGGTGATGTCGCCTTTGACTGGTTTATACATGATAGTCGGGGCACCAAATTGATTGAGCCATGCGTTCATCATCTCCCACGTACCCAGATGCGGGACAATGGCCAGCATACCGTTTGGACTGGCAAGACCTTCTAACAAAATGTCTTTATTGTGGACATCGCGTATCTGCTTGATGCTCCACTCAGGCGGCATCGCCCAGCTTTTGACCGACTCGATACTGGTCAAGCACTGATGATAAATAATCTCTTTGGTCAGCGCTTGTTTTTGCTGGTCTGATAAAGAATCAGCAATCAGCGCCATATTGATACTGACGGTGCGCATGATGCTCAAGCTGGGTATCTTTATGATAACCCAAGCGACAAAACGTGCCACTATCTGTAGGACGGAAAGTGGCACGTATTTAAAGATATGGTACGGATTCATGACCACTCACGCAGTGATGAATCCTGTAGTCCGCCAGATAAAGAATAGTTAAACATTATCTGAGGGCTTACTGAGCAGGTCTATTGCTGTCGGCTTGTGCTTTTTCGCGCACACGGATACCAAGCTCACGTAGCTGCTTGCTATCGACTTCAGCAGGGGCTTGGGTCAATGGGCAGTCAGCAGTTTTGGTTTTCGGGAAAGCAATCACATCACGAATAGAGCTTGCACCTACCATTAACATGATCAAACGATCCAAACCAAAGGCAAGACCACCGTGCGGCGGCGCACCGAATTTTAAGGCGTCAAGTAAGAAGCTAAATTTCTCTTCGGCTTCTTGCTCATCGATACCTAGCGCTTCAAATACAGCTTGCTGCATCTCGAGGGTATTGATACGTAAGCTACCACCACCGATTTCAGTACCGTTTAGTACCATGTCATAAGCGATAGAAAGCGCGGTTTCTGGGCTGTTTTTTAGCTCATCTACCGAGCCTTTAGGCTTGGTAAATGGATGGTGCATAGAGGTCCAGCGGCCATCGTCAGTTTGCTCAAACATTGGGAAGTCGGTCACCCAAAGCGGTGCCCACTCACACGTGGTTATGTCTAAGTCTAGACCGATTTTTTGACGTAGAGCACCTATGGCATCGTTTACCACACTGGCTTTGTCCGCACCAAAGAAAATAATGTCGCCATCTTCTGCACCAGTACGCTCGATCAAGCTAACCAAGACGTCATCAGTCATGTTTTTGATGATAGGCGACTGCAGGCCAGACTCTTTGTCGACGCCGTTGTTGATCAAGCTTACATCATTAACTTTAATATAAGCCAAACCGCGCGCGCCGTAGATACCGACAAACTTGGTATAGGCATCGATTTGCTTACGGCTGAGTGAAGCGCCGCCTGGGATACGTAGCGCGGCCACACGGCCTTTAGGGTCGTTTGCAGGACCAGCAAAGACTTTAAAATCAACATCTTTCATCAAATCAGCCACATCGACCAATTTTAATGGAATACGTAAGTCAGGCTTGTCTGAGGCGTAGTCACGCATCGCCTCGGCATAAGTCATGCGCGGGAAGTCTTCAAACTCGACATCAAGCATGGTTTTAAATAGGTGCTTGATCAAGCCTTCATTGATATTCATGATTTCTTCTTCGTTTAAGAAAGAAGTCTCGATATCTACTTGGGTAAACTCTGGCTGACGGTCGGCACGCAAGTCTTCATCACGGAAGCATTTAGCGATTTGATAATAACGATCAAATCCTGACACCATAAGCAGCTGCTTAAATAACTGTGGTGATTGCGGCAAAGCAAAAAAGTTACCTGGGCGAGTACGTGAAGGCACCAGATAGTCACGCGCACCCTCTGGCGTAGCACGAGTCAAGATAGGGGTTTCAACATCTAAGAAACCGTGATCGTCGAGATAACGACGAATCGCTGAGGTGGCCTTGGCACGGAACACCATGCGCTCTTGCATGTGCGGGCGGCGCATATCTAGATAGCGATACTTAAGACGCAAGTCTTCTGATACCGTGGTATTTTCGTCATTCAATGGGAACGGCGGGGTCTCAGATTTGGCCAGTACTTCGATCTCTTTGCCCAACAGCTCAACTTGACCACTGGTCATATTGTTGTTTTCGGTGCCTTCATAACGGCGGCGTACGCGGCCAGTGATTTTTAGCACATATTCAGGACGTACTGCATCAGCCGTTGCGAATGCCTCTGGCGTATCAGGATCGACGACGACCTGCAAGATACCGGCGCGGTCACGCATGTCTAAAAAAATCACGCCACCGTGATCGCGACGACGATGTACCCAGCCTACGACACTGATGGTTTGCTCAAGTAAGCTTTCGGTTACGGCTCCGCAATATTCGTCTCGGTATTCGCTATGCGTCATAGTGCTTTGCGTCATAATATAATTATCCAGTTGTCAGCCCAGTTCGAAATATAATAATGCAGCCATCATTGGCATGGCGCCAGTTAGGCACTGTGCGAATAGGCACTGTGCAAAAAAGCACAAATACGCGATTCAGACAAATGGTCATCGCGCAGGCTGCAGTAATTTGGTGTAAACGCATATTATGCCTAATCTGGCATTGTTATACAACTAGCGGTTGCCAGAGTATCTACGTTAAATAATGTCATCGTGCTTGAAAATACGGCCAATCGGGCACATATCAGCTGCACATTAATAACAGCAACATTATCATTATATCTACTGACATATCTACCGACTTGAGGAAATGACCATCATGCTATTTCATCCACCCAAAAACCCTATCGAGCTAAAAGTACGCCATCTAAACGAAGCGCAAAAGCAGCGCCGTGAAGATTTGATGGAGGCCACACAAGGCAAAGCCGCCCTCAAGCAGTTCAAAAAGGCCATGGCAAAAAAAGCCAAACAAGCGCTAAAGGCAAAAAATAAGAAAAAAAACAACGAAAGCAAACCACAGGTCTTTGTGCTGGACTTTGATGGAGATATCAAGGCCACAGCCGTCAAGCATCTGCGTGAAGAGATTAGCACACTGATTAGCACCGCCAACAAGGGTGATGAAGTAGTGGTGCGTCTAGAGTCGGGCGGCGGCTTGGTGCATAGTTATGGGTTGGCTGCGGCACAGTTGGTTCGTCTAAAAGATGCCGGTCTAACTCTGACTGTCTGTGTTGATAAAGTCGCGGCGAGTGGCGGTTATATGATGGCTTGTGTGGCTGATAAAGTGGTGGCTGCTCCGTTTGCTGTGATCGGCTCGATCGGGGTGGTCTCTCAATTGCCAAACTTTCATAAATGGCTCAAAAATCACGATGTCGATTATGAGATGTTTACCGCTGGCGACTACAAACGTACCGTGACGGTATTTGGAGAAAACGACGCCGAAGACCGCGCCAAGTATCAAGAAGAGCTTGAACAGACGCATGCGCTGTTTAAGCATTTTGTCAACACCTACCGTCCAGCTCTAGACTTAGAAAAAGTCGCGACAGGCGAGCACTGGTATGGCGAAGATGCCTTGACGCTAAACTTGGTCGATGAGCTACAAACCTCCGACAGCTATATCTTGGCACGTATGGAAGACAGTGAGGTGTATGCCCTGCATTCAAGGCAAAAACCAACGCTCGCAGAAAAGCTGGGGTTGGCGCAAGCAGCAGAGGCGACTCTACATGTGGCGCTCGACAAGCTGCCAGATGCCTTGGCGCGCTTTGAGTTAAACAGTCGTTTAAACATCCTAAAATAACATGAAATATCAAAAGGTTGTTTAGTATTCAGCTCTGCAGGCTTTATGATTGACTGATGAAGTGTTTGTATTTTGTAAAAGGCGTGGCCTAGCTGGTCGCGCCTTTTTTGCTGTTTATTGATAATCACTGTGTTATAAATGTAGCGGACAAAAGAGAGTATACGTACGTACACTATAATGTTTTATTAAAATTTCGATGTGAAATTTATAAGAGTCATTAACCATAAGTAGAGAAAAGGAAGTCACTATGTCTAGTCAAACCCTGATGTTTACCGCAACAGAATATGGTCAATCCATGCATGCCAAAGTCAAAGCGTTCATCGAGACCCATATCGAGCCAATAGAAGCGCAGTTTTGGCAAGATTGTCATGCACAAAACCCTGATGGTGACTGGACCACATGGCAGTGGCCCGAAAAATACGAGAGCTTGCGTAAGCAGGCACGTGACGCTGGATTATGGAACCTATTTTTGCCAGATGATGAGCTGGGTGCTGGCTTGTCTGTCACCGACTATGCGCCGATCGCTGAGCTGACTGGTCGTAGTTTGCTAGCGCCTTATGTATTCAATTGCAATGCACCTGACAGCGGCAATATGGAGTTGTTATGGCGCTATGGCTCAAAAGAGCAGCAAGACCAGTGGCTTACGCCGTTGTTAGAAGGTAAGACGCGCTCGGTGTTTTGTATGACCGAGCCGGAGGTGGCCTCCAGTGACGCGACCAATATGCAAGCGACGGCGGTGGTCGAAGGTGACGAAATCGTCATCAATGGCAGCAAGTGGTGGTCGTCAGGTCTGGGTGATCCTGCAGTCGATGTATTAATCGTCATGGCCTATACCCCTGATGAGAATAAAGACCGTCACCATCAGCACTCGATGGTACTAGTACCGGCAAAAACCGCTGGCGTCAAAATCGAGCGCATGCTCAAAGTATTTGGTGATTATGATGCGCCGCATGGTCATGGAGAGGTCAGCTTTAATGATGTGCGTGTGCCAGCCAGTCACTTTATCGGCGGGCCGGGTATGGGCTTTGAGATAGCCCAAGGCCGCTTAGGACCAGGCCGCATTCATCACTGTATGCGCTGTATCGGTGCGGCTGAGAAGTCGTTGGAGCTGGCTGTCAAACGTGGCATGGCACGGACGGCTTTTGGTAAGCCACTAATCCAGCTGGGCGGTAACTTTGAGCGTATCAGTGATGCTCGGGTTAAGATTGACCAAGCACGCTTATTGACACTATACGCGGCGCAAAAAATGGATGCCCAAGGCACCAAAGCGGCACTCACTGAAATCTCTGCGATAAAGGTCGTCGCACCCACAGTATTGCAAGAAGTGGTCGATATGGCGATTCAAATCCATGGCGGTATGGGTGTGTGCCAAGACACGATGTTGCCGTCATTTTATGCACAAGCTCGCGCGCTGCGTCTAGCTGACGGCCCTGATGAAGTGCATAAAACCATGATTGCCAAACTTGAGCTGAAGCGTCAAGGTTTTAGCCGCTCGTCGAAACCTGCTAAATCTTAATATAAGAGTAGGGCGCGTTGCACATTCATAACGTGTTGAACATTCACAAATAGGCACTGCTAATCGCTAAAATGGCGCTAGACAAGGCGCAAAGCGACGATAATGCAGCTGCCTTACCGTAATGATTACTTTAATTGACCACATGATAAGGAACATCTTATGGCTACTGATACTCATGCCAACTCTACTGACAACGATGACCAGTCACCGAGCAACGTCCTAGATAAAGGCGGCGCAGTGCGCGAAGGCGAAGAGCTGGATGCTCACGCGGTCAGCGACTGGCTACGCGAGCAGGGCGTTGATATAAAAGGCGAGCCAACAGTCACTCAGTTTTCAGGCGGCGCATCAAACTGGACGTACCGGCTACAATATGAAGGCACGGGTGCAGAGCAAGATTTGATCTTACGTCGTCCGCCAAAAGGCACCAAAGCCAAGTCGGCGCATGACATGGTGCGTGAGTACACGGTACAAAAAGCCTTAAAAGACGCTTACCCTTATGTGCCAAATATGGTGGCGCTATGTACCGATGAGTCAGTCATCGGAGCGGATTTTTATGTCATGGAGCGTATGGAAGGCATCATTCCGCGTGCCAATCTGCCCAAAGGGATTGAGTTAGATGAAGCGCAAACGCGCGCATTATGCACCAATGTCATCGACGCCTTGATTGATCTACATCAAGTAGACTATAGCGCGCATCCTGACTTGGTCGAGCTTGGCCGCGGTGAGGGCTACTGCGAGCGCCAAGTGACAGGCTGGGATAAGCGCTATGTCAAAGCCAAGACACCCAATGTGCCAAGCTTTGCGTTGGTGCGTCAATGGCTGACTAAGCACACACCTGCCGATAGTAAAACTTGCTTGATTCACAACGACTGGCGCTTTGATAATGTGATCTTAGATGCCACGGATCCAACCAAAGTCATTGGTGTGCTCGATTGGGAAATGGCGACTTTGGGCGATCCGTTGATGGATTTGGGCAGTGCTTTGGCTTACTGGATAGAAGCCGACGATAACATGATCATGCAGCAGTCCCGCCGTCAGCCCACGCATTTAAAGGGCATGATGACCCGTGAGGAAGTGGTGGATTATTATCTGGAGCGTACGGGTCTACAGATAGACAACTGGACGTTTTATGAGGTGTTTGGGTTATTTCGCTTAGCGGGTATCGTACAGCAAATTTATTATCGCTATTATCATAAACAAACCACCAACCCTGCCTTTAAAAACTTTTGGATCATCGTCCATGTCTTGCATGCCAAGTGCTTAAAGCTGATCGCTCAGTATGAGGGCGAGGCGTTGTTTACCAGTCACGTGCAGCCGCATTTAGCAGACATGGGCGTCGATGCTGATACCATCGCACAGCTACCCAGTCCTGTACAAAAAATTGTCAAAAGTATCTTACCAAAAAGCTACTTTACCCAGACGTCGTCATCGGTGGACGAGTAACGCGCTGATACGTCGCTAACAAATACCGTTGGATTAATAACAAAAGGCAGCATTTTATGACCACCATACTTCTGGCACGTCATGGTCAGGCGTCCTTTGGGCAAGCAAACTACGATCAGCTCTCAGAGCTGGGCGGTATTCAGGCGCAGATGTTAGGTGAGCATTATGCAAACACCCAGCGCCGTATCGATGCCATCTTTACCGGCAGCTTGGTCAGGCAGCAAGACTCAGCGCGGCACTTTTGGCAGCGCTATCAGTCTTTTGCGAGCAGGGATCAAAGCCAAACGCCGCCGCTCGTATCTACCATTGACTTAGACAATACGGATCGCCATGTCTTGCCGCAGTTTGATGAGTTTAATCATCAAGACGTCTTGATGAAATCTCATCCAGCTTTTGGCAATCGTGCGGCAATCGCGGCCGAGATTGCGCAAGCAGAGGTCCCATCTAAGCGTTTGGCCGAGCTGTTTGATCAAGCGATGCAGCGCTGGCATGGCGGCGAGTGCGATGATGACTATCTAGAGAGCTGGCCACAGTTCAACGACCGCGCCCAGTTGGCGCTCGAGCAGGTACGACAAAAAGTGGTAGATATGAGCCTAAATCGTGACAGTACGGTGCTGGTTTTTACCTCAGGTGGCGTGATCGCGGCCATCACAGCTCAGCTATTAAAGCAGGGCAGCTCAACGGCTTATCAGATTAATAAAAGTCTGGTCAATACTGGGGTGACGGCGATCACGTTTAAAAATGAGCGAACGCGTTTGCTGTCTTTAAATGAGTATAGTCACCTGTTTTCAGCAGGCAAAGGGTTTGTGACGTGGCGATAAGCTGGTATCTGACGGCATGGATACGCTATAGTAGGACAACAGCGCTCGCGGCTGCGGCTAAGGACGAATGCCATTCTCTATGATCGCCGCGTATCATCCGCTTATCTTGTCTGATGATAAAATAAGCGCTATTTCATTATAAGATATCAAGGACTGTCTATGCAAAATCATATTTTAAAGGTCGTCAAACAAAACGCCGAGCAGCGCAAGCGGCAGATATTAAGCGCGCTATACCCGGATCGGTATTTAAAAAAACGCAGCAAACAACAAGTCGGGCGCGGCAAAACCGTACTCATCACAGGAGCCAGCTCAGGCTTGGGTGAAGGGATGGCCAGACTCTTTGCCAAGCTTGGTTATAATTTGGCGATTTGTGCGCGCCGTACCGATCGCCTAGAGCGTTTAACCTCAGAGCTAGTGGCAGAGTATCCGGATATTCGGGTCGAGTATCGCGCTTTGGATGTGAGCAACTATGACGAGATATTTTCAGTGTTTGATGCCTTTGCTGCGGACTTCGATGGTATCGACCGTGTGGTCGTCAATGCGGGTGTGGGAGATAGTCGCCGTATTGGTAAAGGCCGTTTTGAAACCAACCGTCATACAGTCGAGATCAATTTTATATCCGCGCTGGCACAGTGTGAAGCGGCTATGAATATCTTTCGCGCACAAAACAGCGGTCACTTGGTGGTGATCTCTAGTATGTCGGCCATGCGTGGTTTGCCCAAACACCTAACGGCGTATGGTGCAAGCAAAGCGGGGCTGGCGCATCTTGCAGAGGGTATTCGTGCTGATATGCTACTTACCAATCTGCCCATTCAGGTGTCTACGATTTATCCAGGCTATGTGCGTACCGAGATCAATGAAAACGCCAAACCGCTGCCGTTTGAGGTCAATGCCGAAACGGGCACCAAAGCCATCGTTGCCGCCATTGAGGCTGAGGTAGAAGAAGCCTGTGTACCAAGCTTGCCGTGGTCGGTGGTGGGTAAGGCGATGAAGCATCTGCCATTACAGGTGGTCAATAAGTTCAGTTAGCATCTCACTTAAAACGCAAATACAATAAAAATTTGACTTCCTCCCCTCCCTAAAGTGAGGGGATTCCTTCTGCAAGACGGTCAAGCCCGACCGCAAGGATGTTCTTAGCGGCATTAATATCTCTATCATGCCATGTGCCACACTCAGCACACCTCCATCCTCTGATTCCAAGACCTGCTCTACCTTTCGGACTACTATCGCTTATTTTAAGGCAGTGCGAACAGGTTTGGGTAGTGTAACTCTCATTCACTATCTCAAGCTGACAACCTGCATACTTGCATTTATATTCCAGTTGNCCTCTTATTCCAAGACCTGCTCTACCTTTCGGACTACTATCGCTTATTTTAAGGCAGTGCGAACAGGTTTGGGTAGTGTAACTCTCATTCACTATCTCAAGCTGACAACCTGCATACTTGCATTTATATTCCAGTTGTCTTTTGAGTTCAAACCATCCTGCATCGTATGTTGATTTAGCCAGTTTAGTTCTCTTATTTGTGAATGAACGTGATTTAACATCACCAACCACAATTAAGGCGTTATCCTTAGCAAGCCTGGTGGTGAATTTATGAATTGCATCTAACCTTGAATTTTTGATTTTGGCGTGTATTGCTTTGACACGCTGTTTGTTTTTCGCTCGTTGAGCAACAGCGAGCTTTTTCGCCCACTTTTGCGTCTGTTTGGTTGTCAGCTTGTCACCGTGTGAGGTGGTAGCAGACTCTTTTAAGCCTAAATCTATGCCTACACTACCTTTGCCGCTTATCTGCTTAGGAAAGTCTTTAACGGTGATGCAGGCATACCAACGATTACGGCTGTCTTGCACTATCTCAAGCGTGTTGATTTGATATAGACTTAGGTTGTAGCTATCGAATACATCTATGATGAACTTTTGACCTTTAGAGAGCGATAGCTGAATGGTTGATTTAAGTGCTTTCTTTCCCGTTTGTCTGGTGTGCAGATGTTTGATTGCTGACTTTTTAAATGGAATCCAACCTAAACTTTTTCGCTTGGCATCGGGTCGGTTGGTTCGCCAATTTAGTTTGGCTTTTTTAAACTGCTTACGAGATTTGGTGTGAGTCTCGTTTATGGCTTGCAGAGTTTGCGAGTGCAAGCCTAAATACTCACCACTACCTTTGGTGTATTCGTTTAGGTCGTAGGCACTAAAGAATTTACCTGTTCGCTTTAGGTGTTTGTAACTTAAGTCATTAACATAGTTCCACGCATAGTTAACACTCCCAGCTATTTTGTTTAGCTGGTTTGCATGTTTGTCTTTAATGCGTAACTTGAGTGTTTTCATGAGGTTAGTTTATACTGGTATTCTCTTTTATTCCATATTGGTCTACTTAGTAGAAAATGACTTAAGACGTGGTAGACACGTTGTTTTTAATTTGCATGTGCAGTTGCTCTTTGTCGCTAAGTATCGACGGGCAGTTTTCACCAAACAAGTTCTTGATGATCTTGAGGCTATCTTTGCTGATGTGTGCAACAAGTTTGAAGCCGAGCTTGTGGCGTTTGATGGTAAATTATCCGCCAGTATATCGAACAGCAAAATATGCCACACTAAACAGCTTTCTTTGCGTAAGCATAACTACTTAAGTTGCCTTATAGCCACCCCCTGAAGTGGGTGGTTTTACGGCAATGCTGGATAAATAGACAAAAAAAGCCCTCTATATCTGTATAGAGGGCTTTTTACGCTGCAGTATCCGCAGTGTTAGACGCTTTGACTAAAGCGTTTGCGGGTTGTCGAGTTGATGCTGTTCGCGCAGCTTTTGCCGCAGTACCTTACCGACGTTACTCTTTGGCAGCTCGCTGACAAACTCAATATGACGCGGGCATTTGTAACCCGTTAAGTTGTCCAGCGCAAACTCTTTGATGGCTTCTTTGGTGACATTGTTGTCCGCAGGCACCACATAGATTTTGACCGCTTCACCTTGATGCTCATCAGGGATACCTATCACCGCACAGTCGACAATGTCGTCGCAGTCAAGCATGACAGACTCAATCTCATTAGGGAAAACATTAAAACCAGAGACCAAAATCATGTCTTTTTTGCGATCGAGTAGGGTAAAGTAGCCTTTTTCATCCATACTAACGATATCACCAGTACGGAAGTAACCATCGCTGGTAAACTCTTTACTGTTGTCTTTATTAAAGTAGCCTGAGGTGACATTTGGGCCTTTGATGCACATCTCGCCAGCCTGATGGGGTCCTAGGCGCTCACCGTTTTCGCCAACGACGATAATATCGACGCTCGGGACAGGAATACCAATAGTGCCATTGAACTTACGATCTGTGATGACATTGGCCGTACCAGCGGCCACGCCTTCGGTCATCCCCCAACCCTCGATCATCGGGCATCCTGTCACATCCAGCCAGCGTGCAGCGGTTTGTTCGGTCGCCGCCATACCACCTGCCTGCGAGATACGTAGCGAGCTAAAATCTAAGTCTTTAAAGTTTGGCTGATCTAGCAAGCCTTTAAACAGCGTATTGACCGCTGGAAAAATATGGAAAGGCTGTTTTGATAAGGTTTTGACAAATCCTGGCATATCGCGCGGATTAGGAACCAAGATAAAGGTATAACCTGAGCGCATGCCAAGCAAGCTAAGCATAAAGGCAAAGATATGATACAGCGGTAGCGCCATGACCATATTGATATACACTTCATTGATCTCAGAGGTGACCGGACGATACCATGCTTCTGACTGTAGGGCGGCTGCCACCACATTGCGCTGTGTGAGCACGGCACCTTTTGATAGTCCTGTGGTACCACCAGTATATTGCAAGATAGCCGTTTGGCTTAAACTGGTTTTTGAGGGCTGAAACGGTAGACTCTTGCCTTTTTTTAGGACATCAGGGAATTTGGTGACGTTATATTTAGGATCATTGAGGTTGTACTTAGGTACCAAGCGTTTGACTTGACGGATAACGGTATTGACCAAAATACCCTTAAGCCCCATCATGTCGCCCATTTTGGATAAAACAATACGTCTAATGGCCGTCTCTTCGATGACCTGCTCGAGCGCTTGGGCAAAGTTGTCTACCACAAAGATAACTTGCGCACCTGAGTCGTTGAGCTGATGGCGCAGCTCGCGACCAGTGTATAATGGGTTGATAGGCGTACATACGTAGCCTGCCCGCAAGATACCGATCATCGTGGGCAAATACTGCGGTACGTTTGGCATCATCAATGCCACCACGCTACCTTTGCGGATTCCCTGCGACTGTAGCCATGCGGCGACGGCCAATGAGGCTTTGTCGACGTCATCATACGTGTGTGTCACGCCCATACAGACACTCATAGGGTGCATACGAAAGCGGTTAAAACACTCCTCGTATAGCTCGATGAGGCTGTCGTATTGATCAGGGTCGATGCTCTTTGGTACGTTTGCTGGATAATGAGCAAGCCAAGGCTTATCTGTAGTCATATTTAGCGTCCTTAATTTTGATATAAGTTAAGGTTCTATAAGAAAGTAGTCACATCCTTGTCAACGATATGCGCTCAATCACTGAGTGCGATATGGCCGAGTGCTATCCTATCTATTACTGACTGCTAACATATGGTGGCCTTTGTACAATGGTGTTTAACGATCAAAAATGCTGGTTTGAATGGGTTAAACAGGGTTTGAACTAGTTATCTAGGACAGTCCCAAACATATATATGGTAAAACGACGATATTCTATTGTTTTAACGAATGTTTTCTTTAATTAAAGCAACAGAATAGCACGTGACATATTTCGGCAATACATTAACACAACTACAACCTAAGTCGATATTATTATACTAGAACTTCTTAGTACATATATAAATTTGATTAATCAAATAAGATGTGTTGCAAGTGAAATAAGTTAAATGGTCATCAAATAGGGATGAGTTGTGAGGGTGTTGTCTGGCGCGACCGCTTATCATAGAGATAAGTGGCTGGCGAAGGCGATTCGTCAATAGTAACGAGACAGATAAGCCATCACTCATGCATCAAGCAATAGTAAGTAATAAAAAGATCTAAAGATAAGGCCGCTGACATAAAAGCGCCCTGCAAAGGCAAGGCGCTATGATAAAGCTTTGATAAAGTTCTTATTATGAATGACGTATTTACAGTCTTGGATGGTCTGCGTCGTGTTTTTCGCGCAGTTTTTGCCGCAGTACCTTACCGACGTTGCTCTTTGGTAGCTCGCTGACAAACTCGATATGACGTGGGCACTTATAACCCGTTAAGTTGTCCAGCGCAAATTCTTTGATGACTTCTTTGGTGACGTTGTTGTCTGTAGGCACCACATAGATTTTGACCGCCTCGCCTTGGCGCTCATCAGGGATGCCTATCACCGCACAATCAACGATACCGTCGCAGTCAAGCATGACAGACTCGACCTCATTAGGGAAGACGTTAAAACCAGAGACCAAAATCATGTCTTTTTTACGGTCCAACAGTCTAAAATAGCCTTTTTCGTCCATGCTGACGATATCACCAGTACGGAAGTAACCATCGCTGGTAAAGTCATCACTGCTGTCTCTGTTCAAATAACCTGAGGTGACGTTGGGGCCTTTGACGCACAGCTCGCCTGCCTGGTTTACACCGACGCGCTTGCCCTCATCATCAATCACAATGGCATCGACGCTAGGGACGGGCACACCAATTGTCCCGTTAAACTTACGATCTGTGATGACGTTGGCCGTACCGACCGCCACGCCTTCGGTCATTCCCCAACCTTCGATCATCGCACAGCCAGTGGTCTCAAGCCAGCGAGTGGCGGTTTGTTCAGTCGCCGCCATACCACCTGCCTGCGAGATACGTAGCGAGCTAAAATCCAAGTCTTTAAAGTTTGGATGATCCAGCAAGCCTTTAAATAATGTATTGACCGCAGGCAAGATATGAAATGGCTGTTTTGATAAGGTTTTGATAAACCCTGGGATATCGCGTGGGTTGGGTATTAAGATAAAGGTGTAGCCTGAGCGCATGCCAAGCAAGCTAAGCATAAAGGCAAAGATATGATATAGCGGTAGCGCCATGACCATATTGATATATACCTCATTGATCTCAGAGGTGATAGGGCGGGTCCAAGCCTCTGATTGCATCGCCGCCGCCACGATATTACGCTGCGACAATATGGCTCCCTTTGATAACCCTGTCGTGCCGCCGGTATATTGCAAAAACGCCTTTTGATCAAGTGACATTTTTGGCTTTTGAAAGGGAAGGTTTTTGCCTTTTTTGAGCACATCAGGGAGTTTTGTGACTTGATACTTTGGGTCGTTGAGCTTGTATTTGGGGACCAGACGTTTGACTTGGCGAATGATGGTATTGACCAAGATGCCTTTGAGCCCCATCATATCGCCCATTTTTGATAAGACAATACGTTTGATTTTGGTCTCGCCGATGACCTGCTCGAGCGCTTGGGCAAAGTTGTCTACCACAAAGATAATTTGTGCGCCTGAGTCGTTGAGCTGATGACGCAGCTCGCGGCCTGTATAGAGTGGATTGACTGGGGTGCATACATAGCCTGCCCGCAAGATACCAATCATCGTGGGCAGATATTGCGGCACGTTTGGCATCATCAGTGCCACCACACTGCCTTGTGGTAGTCCCTGAGATTGTAGCCATGCGGCGACGGCCAACGAG
Organism: Psychrobacter sp. Marseille-P5312; assembly: GCF_900291405.1. Classification (NCBI taxonomy): domain Bacteria; kingdom Pseudomonadati; phylum Pseudomonadota; class Gammaproteobacteria; order Moraxellales; family Moraxellaceae; genus Psychrobacter; species Psychrobacter sp. Marseille-P5312. Next base: position 2,815,259 of record NZ_OLML01000001.1, on the reverse strand, counting down.
GCTTCATCCACATCATGATAAGTATGAGTCACACCCATACAGATACTCATAGGGTGCATACGAAAGCGGTCAAAGCATTCCTCGTACAGCTCCATTATGCTGCTATATCTATCAGGGTTGATAGTCTTAGGTACACCATCGGGATAATTGGCAAGCCAAGGTTTGTTCGGCATCATAGTCAGCGTCCTTGAATTTCAAAATAGGGTAGGAGGGTGTATCAAAGCAGTCTTATCCGTGTCAATAAAACACACCAGCGCTGACAGAGTTAGTTTGTCGCTGCGTGCGTCAACATCCGTATTTATTGACTGGCTGCTCAGTTTTTTGAATGACAGGGTAAGTTGCACGGTAATCATCGATTGCTTCAGTGACAGCGAAAACCATGCGCTATTATTAAAGCATAAAAACCAAGGCATCAAAAAAATAATACACTTCAGAAATACAGTAGCATGAATGTCGGCCAAGGCAACAACGGTATATGATACTGATCAGTTCATTTAACCATTAGCCATAAAGTATGAGGTGGATTAAGCCTGTACCAGAGAAGTTATCTATATATAATTGACAATTACAATGAACGGATAATGAAAAGAAGTGAGGCTTGATGGAGTAAATTGGGTGACTATCAGTTGAATTGAGGACACGCCCTAATAGAAGCCAGCAATTGGCAATCAAGGAAGCGAGAATTGCTGGTTTTTATTAAAAAATCGGCGGTAAGTGAGTAGGGCGCTGATGGTGCAGCCCAATGTGCTACTCACACAGATCAAAAACATGGTGACTATTTGATAGCGAATGGCTTGGGTAGGATCAGCGCCTGCTAAGATCTGTCCTGTCATCATACCAGGTAAGCTCACCACGCCGACCACCAACATAGAGTTGAGCGTCGGTGTCATACCATTGATGATGGCCGTTCGTATCTGCTCATGTACAGCTTCAAAGGGCGTCGCAGATAAGCTGAGCATCATCTCGATACGCGCTTGCTGCTCATAAAAGGCATTGATCAGCTGGTTACTGGTCAATGAGATGGCAGTCAGTGAGTTACCTAATATCAGACCCAAAATAGGAATCACAAACTGCGGTGTGTACCATGGCTGCACTTCTAAAATAACCAAGATGGCAATGGCTGTCACCATTACTGCGGAGACACTAACGGCAAGCAACGTATCGATAAACAAGCCTTTATAGCGGCGTTTGACTCGGTTTTTGGCCGCACTTCCTGCAATCAGTGTCATTATGGTCAAGATGGATAAAACTTCATACCACTGCTCGCGCGCAAATACCCACGCTAAGATGAGACCGATAAAGCTCAGCTGCACGACTGTACGTAGCGCCGCCATCAATAGTGTCTTGGTCAGATGTAGACGCAAACGCCAAGAGACCATCAATACCATGAGGATTAAGCTGCTGGCGAGCGCAATGTCGCCATATGTGAGAAATATCTGCATATCGTCGCTGGTGTTCATCGCGGCTCACTTTGTCAGCCAAGTATGCTGGCTCACTCATTTATTTTTACTGCCCGCTGTGCCTACGCAGACATGTACCCTTTGATGCGTTCATTGAATTTACATTTACCTGATTTTAGTCAGTACGCCTGCTTGCATATGCCAATGCTGGTCTGCCAATGGCAGGATGTCTTGGGTATCATGCGTGACCCACAGTACCGTGCGTTGTTTGCTTTTTTGTACCCAGTCGACGAGAAGCGCAACCAGCTGCGCGGCCGTATCGACATCTAGCGCGGCGGTAGGTTCGTCTAGCAACAAGACACGCGGCTCTAGTTGTAGTAAGCGTAAGGTGTTGACCAGCTGGCGCTCGCCGCCTGATAAGTGATAGGCATCTTTGTGCAAAAAATCACCCCCTCGGCCTAAATAAGCAAGCTGGGCGGTATGCCAATCGCTATCAAAGCATAGATGCTGATGCGCCCGCAACTGAAAAGGCAGCTGCAGATTATCAAGCACGCTGCCTTCTATCAGCTGAGGGTGCTGCGCGAGCAAAGCGACTTGAGCGCGCCACTTGGTAGGTGAGATATCTTGTATGCCCCAAAAGCGGGCGTGGGGTGGCTCGTGCGTGGGTCTTAACCGTACGGTGCCTGCGCTGATGGGCAAAAGCCCTGTCAACACCCGTAGTAGTACCGACTTGCCGCTACCAGATGTACCCGTCAGGACGGTCACCTGTCCTGCTAATAGTGTGCCACTGGCTTGTTGTATCAGTCGTTTTTTTTGTCCATCACTACCATGAGTCAGCACCTTGATATGCTCAAATGCCAAGATAGTATCGTCGTTGTCGGTACTCATCGCTGGGCGCTGTCTATTGAGCAGCTGGTGTCTGAATTGGTGACTGCCGTGCGGCGGCTTGCTCAATGGCCACCCGCAGCTTTTGAGGTACGCGAATGGGGCGCATGGGGGCGCCGTTGGCAGCAGCGGTATCGGCTGCATGGTCCTTGTCACCAGTATTTGGTGTCGGTCTTAGCTGGTTTTGCACGCAGGCGATGACAATTTTGCCACGGCTTAATAGCCCGGCGTTGCTGCTAGCTGCGCTATCTGTCAGATACCGATGGATACTTTGATAAAACACAATGCTGGCAGGCTTTATCTCGACGTCATCGATACGTACGCTGATGACTTCATCCAACAATATCGCCCGTTTGTATTGTAGGTCTGCTTGACTGACGACAAAGTGCTGCACGTCGCCTGTATCTGTCTGTAAAAAATAACCGTTGAGACCGAGTTTGGCAAACCAATCACGGCGACAGTTTTCAAAAAACACCAGATGATTGGCATGGTAGACTATACCGCCAGCATCGGTATGGTTAATATAGACATTATAGTCTTTTGCAAATAGTGGCGAGATACTATCGCTGGTGGCTGTTTTTGGGGTGTGATGCTCGGTTTTTGTTGTTGTTTGCGTGCTTGTTGTCATATGAGTACTCAGTATAGTGATACAGGATGTCTGTGCGATGGTTTAGTGCCAAAAGTTGCGTTGCATGCCCAAAAAGTGTCAGCTATTTATTATGAGGTATCATGGCCGCTGACCAGTAGCAACTACTCTAGCTTAAGATATCTGGGCGTGCAACAGTCAGACCCATTTACGTCTGCTATCATAATGCGTCACATCAGTGTATCGCTGCGTATTTTCATCAATCAGTATAGGATAATTTATGACCCGTTTTGTCAGTTTTAATATCAATGGTATTCGTGCCCGTCAGCATCAGCTAGAGGCAGTGCGAGAGGTGATCGATCCTGATGTGATGGGATTGCAAGAGACTAAAGTACACGACGATCAATTTCCTTTATCGGCGGTCGAGGGTTTGGGGTATCATGTAGAATACTTTGGCCAAAAAGGGCATTACGGTGTGGCTCTGTTATCCAAAGTTGCGCCGATATTTGTCCAAAAGGGGTTCCCTGGCGAAGACGTGGATGCCCAAAAACGCTTTATCCACGCCCGTTATGAGCTGCAAGGCCGTGAAATTGATGTATTAAATGGCTATTTTCCGCAAGGCGAGAGCCAAGACCATCCCACCAAGTTCCCTATGAAGCGTGCCTACTATGCCGATTTGATGGCATATATCGACACGCTCAAAGCTGAAGGTCGCTCACTGGTGATTATGGGTGATATGAATATCGCGCCAGAAGATATCGACATCGGCATTGGGGAAGCAAATGCCAAACGCTGGCTAAAAAATAGAAAGACTTCATTTTTGCCAGAAGAGCGTGAGTGGTATGCCGATTTGATGTCGCGTGAGCTGACGGATACGTACCGCCTGCATTATCCAGAGAGTACCGAGCTATATAGCTGGTTTGATTACCGCAGTCGCGGCTTTAATGACGATCCGAAGCGTGGTCTACGTATCGACCATATTTTGTGTAGCTCGGATCTCGTCGATCACTGCGTGGATGCGGGTATCAGCTATGAGCTTCGTGGTATGGAAAAGCCTTCTGACCACGCGCCAATTTGGAGCGCGTTTACTCTTAGCAAAGTATAATTTGAATCAAATATGGCCTAAATAAACAAACCGTCTGAATAAACCATCTATATAAGTAAAATAAGGAAGCCCCTATGGCTGTTGGAAATGTTGCAATACCTGATACTATTTATCCCATCGAAGGCGTCAAACTAAGTGCGACCGCGGCAGGCGTGCGTTATAAGGATCGTGATGATTTGGTGGTGCTTGAGATTGCTGAGACGGCCAGCTGCGCCGTTGTCACTACCAAAAACACCTTTTGTGCGGCGCCTGTACGCGTACTGCGTGAGCACTTTGACACTCACAGTCCACGCTATCTTGTGATCAACACTGGTAATGCCAATGCTGGGACGGGTGCCGATGGCAAACGCCGCGCCCAAGAGATATGTGCGGCATTGGCCACTAAAGCTGGCGTCGATACCCAGACGGTCTTGCCGTTTTCGACAGGGGTCATTGGTGAGCCGCTAAACAGCGATGCGGTCATTGCAGGGTTGGATGAGGCGCTTGCTGGTTTGGCGGCTGATAAATGGCTGGCCGCGGCAAATGGCATCCGTACCACTGATACTATACCCAAGATTGCGAGCCAAAAAATCGAGGTGGCGGGCAGCTGCTATCATGTGACTGGTATCTCAAAAGGCTCAGGCATGATACGTCCAAATATGGCAACCATGCTAGGCTATGTGGCGACCGATGCCAATATCAAAGCCGACCTGCTACAAGAGATGCTGGGTCAAATCAATGAGCAGTCCTTTAACCGCATCACAGTCGATGGAGATACCTCGACCAACGATTGCTGCGTGTTGATCGCCACAGGTGCAGCCAGCTCGGAGGTGATCGATAGCCCTGAGCACCCGCATTACTCAGCGGTATTTGCTGCCTTGACAGAGGTGTTTGTCCGTCTGGCGCAGTTGATTGTACGAGATGGGGAAGGCGCAACGAAGTTTATGACGGTCAAAGTCACCGGCGGCAAAGTCACACAAGAATGCTGTGATGTGGCCTATGCGGTCGCGCACTCTCCATTGGTCAAAACGGCGTTTTTTGCCAGCGATGCTAATTGGGGTCGTATCTTGGCGGCGGTGGGTTATGCAGGGATTGAAGATCTTGATACCGAGCAAGTCGATGTCTATCTTGATGAAGTGATGATTTGCCAAAACGGCGGCGTGGCGCCAGATTATACAGAAGAGGCGGGTAAGGCGGTGATGAGCCGCCCAGAGATTACCATTCATATCGATCTGGCACGCGGTGATGCTAGCGATACCGTTTATACCTGCGACTTGTCTTATGACTATGTCAAAATCAATGCAGACTATCGTAGCTAACTGATAGCGGCTATTTATTGATATCTTAATGCCCAGTGTAACAGCCAGAGTGACCGATACGGTATCGCTCTGGCTTTTTTGTGCCTTGTTAAGCCAATATGAGGAGACGTGCTCGAAGTAAATACGCGGTGAGTAGCAATTTACCCTGTGATTTAATACGCTTTATTAACAGCAGTTGCAAAAGCTGACGTTACTTTACAAAGCAGTCATAGAGGAGAAGCAGCACTGCGCCCTATACTTATTTCAGTCAGCAATACATCAAACGGTTAAACCAAACTATCAAGTAATCATGACCTAATAAGTGTGAGACATACGACGATAGTTATAAAATGTGCCAAACAATAACGTAAAACAAGTAATAAAAACGCATAACCAATAACTGAGGATTGAATAATGAAAAAATTAGCCATTGCAGCATTAATGACCACATTTGCCCTATCAGGTTGCTCTACCACGGGGATGGATAGCGAGCGTACCATGGTGGTTGAGGGGCAGCCAATGAATGTTAAAGTCGTCAATATCCCAAGCTTTGAGGTAGAGATTGCACCACGAAAAGCTGTTTGTGACCTCACGGCAACCGATGGTACCACCGTTGAAGCTGAATGCTTGCAGTATCGTCAAACCCATCAGAAAAACTACACCACATTAAATGGTAATATCCAAGGTTTCACTTATGAGCCAAACCATCGTTATGTACTCGATGTGCGCCAAGAAGCCGTAACTGCTGAAGGCTCAAATGTGGTACAACCGGTCTGGATCTTAAATGAAGTAATTTCTAAGACAGCTGAGTAATGACGCTAACTGCTGACTAAAACTATTGTAGACAGCCATCATACTGACGACAGATATTTAAGGGCGTGTTGAACATTCAACCATAGCACTGACAGAGACTATTTTTTAGACGATTCGAAGGTAAAAATAGTAAGTTTAGTCGCTCTAAGCGTCTATTTTTACCAATGGAGCGGCAAAAAAGAGTCCTGTCCCTACGGCTGATGCTAAAATTGTTCCATACTGCGTTGCAAATCTAGCTAAGGCATCTGCATTATCGTCGCTTTGCGCCTTGTCTGGAACAATTTTAGCGATCAGCAGTGCCTATTTGTGAATGTTCAACACGCCCTAATTATTATCCTAAAAAATGCCTCTGATTGATCAGAGGCATTTTTTGTTACGTTTAACACAACACGATTATCTTATTAGTATGCTGACCTCATAAATGACGACTAACACTGGCTGTACTTTACACTGACGCCATGAGTGGCCGTCGGTATACGATTGTCAGCATACACTGCCAGCCCGCCACGTGAGGTTTCTTTATATTTATCGAGCATGTCAGCGCCAGTCACTTTCATGGTTTCAATCACCTTGTCTAGCGAGACGAAATGTTGGCCATTGCCGCGGCAGGCCAGACGCGCCGCATTGATCGCTTTGACCGCGCCCATGGCATTGCGCTCGATACAAGGCACCTGTACCAGTCCGCCGATAGGATCGCAGGTTAAGCCTAAGTTGTGCTCGATGCCGATTTCAGCCGCATTTAAGCATTTGGCTGGCGAGCCATCCATGATCTCGGCTAGAGCAGAGCCTGCCATCGCACAAGCGGAGCCAACCTCGCCTTGACAGCCAACTTCAGCGCCAGAGATGGAGGCGTTTTGTTTGATTAAGCTGCCGATAGCCGTGGCGTTTAATAAAAACTTGCGCACGCCGTCTTGGCTATAGTTGGGCAAAAAATCACGGTAATAATGTAGCACCGCTGGGATGATGCCCGCTGCACCATTGGTCGGCGCAGTGACCACTTTGCCACCATTGGCGTTTTCTTCATTGACTGCCAGAGCGTACAGATCAACCCAGTCCATGGCAGCGAGCTTGTCGGTCTTGGCGATCGGCTGGTCTTTTTCAGCGTCTAGCTGTTGGTGCAAGTCTTTAGCGCGGCGTTTGACATCTAGGCCACCTGGCAAGATGCCACCATTGTCACAGCCTTGTGTGACGCAGTCTTGCATCACCGCCCAAATCTGATCCAAATACTCAAACACCGCTGTTTTATCACGAAAGTGGCACTCGTTGGCCAGCACCAGCTCGCTGATACTAAGCTCATGCTGACGACATTGCTCTAGTAGCTCTGCGGCACTATTGAAGGGGTACGGCACACTAGTTATCGTAGGGCTGGCATGGTCTTCGTCTGGGTTGGTGGCGTCTTCTTCATTGATGACAAAACCGCCGCCAACTGAGTAGTAAGTCTGCTGATAGCTGCTATCATCTGCTAGCGTCGCGCGCAGAGTCAAGGCGTTTGGGTGATAAGGCAACACCGTCTCATCATACCAGTGAATATCGCGATATGTATCAAAGTCAATTGTATGCATGCCTGAGATAGCCAACTGTTTGGCTGAAAAAATAGGCGCTAGATAATCACTGGTCAAACGCGTATCAATCGTACTGGGCGTATGTCCGAGTAAGCCAAGTAATATGGCTGTGTCGGTGGCATGGCCTTTGCCAGTGGCTGCCAACGAGCCATAAAGCTCAATCTCGATACGCTGGATAGTCGTTAACTCAGCCTGCTTTATCAGTGAGGTCAAAAAAAGATTGGCAGCGACCATCGGACCGACGGTATGTGAGCTCGATGGCCCGATACCGATTTTAAATAAATCAAAAATACTAATCATAATAAATTACCAAAAAGTCATCAGTGACTGGGCAGAGAAGATAGCCTGCGTTACGCACTTTGAGTCAATATATAATAGCCAGCCACTACCGATAATCACCTATATACGGTGCATATGGCGCAGTGGTGGTGGGTGTATGGGAGTCGAAGAACAAAAATAGCCGCTGAATAATAACTTTTATTTAATAAGAAACTCCGTTATTATGCTTCCAGCCAACGGTTGTGTAACATCCTGTAAGTCAGTAGTTGATAGACTGATGGACAGCAGAACAGCGCCAACTTAGATATTTAGTTCAGTATAAAAACGACACAGTATGACTGGGATGAGTTTTACGCAGCATCGAGCAGCACAGGCACGGCACGCAAGGAAAATCTATACCAGTTTTACGTTGACATATAATGTATCTGTTTTATTTAGAATTAACTATTGAACATATCGGCAACATATCGACCCTGTCACATCCGGTAAAACACAGACATCATAACAAATAATACTTTTGGTTTGCTAGCAAGAAATATAAAAGAATAAGTCTCAATAGCAAAAAAGCAAAATAGTCGATTTGTGTTATAAATCATGATGTTACAAATCAAAATATTGCTGCATAGTATCATTCTATTAAAGTGTTTTTATTTTTAGGCTAAGTAAGTAGCTATTGACTAAAATTGAGACACGCCCTTGTTTTTCCTCATCACTCCAGCTCACATAGGACGCGCGCATGTCATCGCCAACAGAACATCCTTCATCTTCCCAAAAAAGCGCTCAAGATAAGCCGGCACAAAACGCCTTAGAGGCGGCGGGTATCGACCCAGCAGCCATGAGTCAGCCGCTTCATTCAGATTTTGACAATGGCCGCTGGTTTCCGACATGGCGACCTTATAAAGGCGACTTGGACCGCGATCCTGTCGGTATCAATGAATATCTACCGCCTTCAAAAAGCGTCTTGTTAGGGGTGCAGCATACCTTTGCCATGTTTGGGGCGACGGTGTTGGCACCGCTTTTGATGGGATTTGACCCCAATTTGGCTATCTTGATGTCGGGCATCTGTACTGTGATGTTTTTTATGATCACAGGCGGGCGTATGCCAAGTTATCTGGGCTCAAGCTTTGCGTTCATCGGACCTGTCATTGCAGTGACCGCTTATGCAGGGGCAGGGTTCAATGATAATTTGAGTGTCGCTTTAGGCGGTATCATGGCATGTGGTATCGTCTATGCGCTGATTGGGCTACTGGTGATGAAGACGGGCACTGGCTGGATTGAACGCTTGATGCCGCCCATTGTCACAGGAGCTATTGTGATGATTATCGGTCTAAACCTAGCGCCAGTGACCATCCAAGGGGTGTCGGCCAATCAGTTTGATGCTTGGATGGCGACGTTGACGGTATTACTCATCAGTGGGGTGGCGGTCTTTACCCGTGGTATGCTGCGCCGCTTGCTGTTGCTGGTGGGCTTGATCTTGTCTTATGTGGCCTATTTTGTGATGACCAATGTCTTGGGCTTTGGCACGGCGATTGATTTTAGTGGTGTCGCCGCCGCATCGTGGTTTGGGCTACCAACGATTCATACCCCAAGCTTTGAGATGAGCGCCATTATTCTTATCGCGCCGGTGGCATTTATCCTAGTCGCCGAAAACTTAGGACACTTTAAGGCAGTTGAGGGTATGACAAAAGCGCGGGTGACGCCTTATATGGGCCGCGCGTTTTTTGCAGATGGGCTGGCCACGACGTTTTCGGCAGGGTTTGGTGGCACTGGTGTCACTACCTATGCCGAAAACATCGGTGTCATGGCCGTAACCAAGGTCTATAGCACGACGATATTTGTCGTGGCAGGGTTGGTGGCTATTTTGCTGGGCTTATCGCCAAAGTTTGGTGCCATTATTCAGACGATACCAGCGTCCTTATTAGGCGGTGCTTCTATCGTGGTGTTTGGCCTGATTGCGATTGCAGGGGCAAAGATTTGGATCGACAATCACATCGATTTTAGCAAAAACAGCAATCTGATTATCGCGGCTGTTACTGTCATTATGGGGACAGGGAACTTTAGCTTGCACTTAGGCGGGTTTGATTTGGGCGGCATCGGCACGGCAACTTTGGCTGCTATCGTGTTAAATGTGTTGTTTAATAAAGGCTCTGACAAAAACGCTGACACTAGCGCAGCGGCCAAATAGGCCGTATACTGGTCAAAAAAACGCCCATACTATTATAGTATGGGCGTTTTTTGTAGTGCGCTTAGGGGGTTGCAAACAGTCAAATAAAATATATACAAACCTACCTATTTATTACTATAATAGATAGATTATATCTATAATATAGAGAGCAAGTTATGGGGAAACTGGTTAGTATTGGGGAGGCTGCCAAACATTTCGGGGTTGCTCAATCCACATTAAGACGTTGGGATGAGGATGGTACGTTAGTCGCCAAGCGAACCGAAAACGGGCATAGGCGATATGATTTAAGTGAAATCAGACCGCATTCCTTGAATACACCACCTAAATTAGACCGAAAAACCATTGCTTATGCTCGTGTGTCGAGTCGTGATCAAAAAGACGACTTACTTCTCCAGTCTCAAGTTTTGGAACTTTATTGTGCCAGGCAAGGCTGGACTTTTGAGACGATTACCGATCTTGGTAGTGGAATGGATTATAAAAAGAAAGGCTTAAAAAACCTGCTTGATGACATACTGAGCAATAAAGTTGAACGGCTGGTAATTACCCATAAAGACAGGCTTTTACGATTTGGTGCAGAACTGGTTTTCATGTTGTGTGAGGCTCGTGACGTTGAAGTGGTAATAATCAATCAAGGTGAAGAGTTGAGTTTTGAGCAAGAATTAGCCCAAGATGTATTGGAGATTATCACCGTATTTTCAGCGAGGCTATACGGCTCTTGCAGCAAGAAAAACCAACAATTAATAGAGGCGGTTAAAAAAGCATTATGATCCGTGGACACATTATCGAACTCAAGCCAAACAACGTACAGGCAAATCACCTTGCTCGTGCTTGTGGCGTGGCGAGAAAAGCCTACAACTGGGCTTTGCATGAGTGGCAGCGGCAGTATGCGCTTGACAAAGCGTACCGTGATGCGTGTTTGGCCGCAGGCGTTGAGGTTGATACTAAAAATCTAAACAAGCCCTCACAGGCGAAGCTCAGACGCGAATTGAACGCCATTAAGCGTGAATTATTCCCCTATATGCTGGAAGTGACCAAATGCGCTCCGCAGGCGGCAATCATGCAGTTGGGTGATGCTTATAACAACTTCTTTAAAGGCTTAGCGAAATACCCAACCGCTCGTAAAAAAGGCCGTGACGATAGATTCAGTTTATCCAACGACCAATTTGCCATTAAAGGTAAATCCATTCGTATCCCAAACTTGGGCTGGGTTCGCTTAAAAGAAGCTTTACGTTTTGACGGCAAGATCATGTCAGCCACCATCTCTAAACGTGGCGGTAAGTGGTTTGTTAGTGTGGCTGTTGAAATACAAAAAGCTGTAATTCCTACTAAAAAGACAGGTAAAAGCGTTGGTGTTGATCTTGGTATTACCGACTTACTGGTTTTATCAGACGGCACTAAAATTAAAGCGCCAAAACCACTTCAAGCAAACCTTAAAAAACTAAGAACGCTAAACAAAGCGCTCAGTCGCACTAAAAAAGGCAGTAAAAACAGAGAAAAAGCGAAAACCAAGCTCTCTCGTTTGCACTATAAGATCAGGTGTATTAGGCAAGATTCTCTCCATCAAATCACAACAAGTCTGGTTAATGAGTTCGATGTGATTGCGATTGAGGATTTGAATGTCAAAGGTATGGTTAAGAACAGGCGGCTATCAAGAGCTATCAGTGACTTGGGTTTCTTTGAGTTTAAGCGACAGCTTATCTACAAAGCCACTGAGCAAGGCAAGGTTGTGAAATCAGTCGGACCCTTCTACCCAAGCTCAAAAACCTGTTCAAACTGCAATCATATCCTTGGTAAAGATGAGCTAACATTGAAAATGCGTGAGTGGTTGTGCCCTAACTGTCAGGTTTCTCATGACCGTGACCTCAACGCCAGCATCAATATTTTAAATAACGCGACTGTTATTTTAACAGCTGCATAATCCTGTTTATTGGACGGTGAGTTCCATCGCCAATTAAAAAAGTCTGTGGAGTCGTGGTCAGTCTAAATCTCAAATGAGAAATAGCGCGTGACAATGAAGCAGAAAGAAAACGTCAGACCTATCTAATAGTCAATATTGGCTAGGTTTGAGTAAGATTTTTGGAACGGAGCAATAGATGATGATAAGTAGCAGACAGAGATTATTTATAGTCGCGTTTATAAAACCGCGAAAAAAAACGATAACGGCGTAGGGCGCGTGGCTTTGGTTTGAGTGAACCCAAATAAATAGCAAACATGGTGAGTAACGCACCAGCCCACTGCAAAGTATTGATGGGTTTGTCTAGCCAGCTATAATCAATCACCAAAGCGGCGATAGGCTCAGAGAGCAATAGTAACCCCGTCAAGGCCAGTGACAGCTTGGGAATAGAGTAAGCAATGAGTCCCCATGCCAAGCACTGCATCACCGTACCATAGACCAATATCCAACCAATCTCCGCCCAAGTATTGGGCAAGATACTGCCTTGATCAAACACCCACATTGGCACAACCATCGCCAGCACCCCGCCGATACTGATCAGCTGCATGAGCATAAATATCGGCGTTGGCTCAGTATCGTGCGTCTTACGGATAAAGGTCATCGATGCCGCTAGCATAGCGCCCGAGACGATACCAGTGACAAACCCCCACGTCGCTGCACTGTTATGGGCAAACTCCGGGCTACCAATCATCGCCACACCGAGCATCGCCAAAAACAAACTAATCAGCTGTACGATAGATTGACGCTCATTGAAATACAAAAACCCAATCGCTGCCAAGAAAAAAACCTGTAAGCTATTGAGCAGGGTAGAGATACCAGGGCCGACCGCATAAATACTCTCATGCCAAAGTGCCAAATCCAATCCTAAAAACGCCCCTGATAACAACGCATAAAAAATTGCGCGTCCTGAGCGCGGCAAGCGTTGTCCCATGATTTTGGCCAATACGGCAAAAACGATACCAGAGATGGCCAAGCGCCAAAACGACATCGCCCAACCACCGATATCGACATGAGCGACGATCAGGCTACCTAAACCAAAAATAATACAGCCTATGACTAAACCGATAGGGGCAGAGCGGGATGCGGCGATGGCCATAGCCATAGTGTCTCCTTATATGAATGGGATGATGGTAAAAAAGCATTTTACAGCGATTAGGCTATTGTCGAGGTTTTGCCCCCAAAATGAAATGGCTCAGCGACAATTATTCTATGAGATAGCAGACAAGGCTATCTAAACGACGACCCCTGTGTATATAATTATGCCAATGAATGACATTTGCTTAGGTTTATTATGTTTCGATGTTCTTTATCAAAACCGCGCCCTGTAGTATCTAACCTTTGGACAATGATGTTGCGGTGTACGGCTGGCGTTGGCATTAGCATTGTCAGTGCGTTACTGGTGATACCGCAAGCACAAGCCGCCAGCTGTAAAATCCCCAAAAGCTACTACAAAAACGTCTCTTGTACCGCCAGCAGTGGCTTGTTTTTGGCCGTCAAAGATTTTGGCGCGCCTGTGGCCTTGATTGACAACAAAGGCAAGCGCATCGTCGATCTATCACGCTATCAAAAGGTCGATGCCGATAACCTCTCAGAGGGGCTGCTGCCCGTACTGCGTAACGGTCACGTCGGATATCTCAATATGAAAGGGCGAGAAGTGGTGCCTGCTATGTACGATATCCTAAAAGAGCGTCAAGGCTGGGCGCGGCCGGTATCAGAAGGGCGTATCGTCGTAAAAAAGGACGGCAACTATGGCGTCATCAATACCGCCAACAGAACCGTCGTGCCATTTTCGTCATCGTTTAGTGATGTGGCTGATTATCGCGGCGGCATCACCCGTGTGCGTAAAAGCAATAACATCAGTTGGCTGGATAAAAGTGGCAATGTGGCAAAAGACCCTGCTGACAATAACCACAAGCCGCCGCAAGCGCGTCAGTCGCCATCCACGCCGCCCATCAGTCCATTTACCACACTACAGCCGCGTCAGCAAGATGGTAAATGGGGCTTTGTCGATGACCAAAATGTCACCATGATTACCTACTCATTTGATGAGGTGCGTCCCTTCTCTGAAGGCATGGCGGGCGTACGTATCAATAAAGATTGGGGTTTTGTCAATCTTGGTGGTGAGCTGTTGATTCCGTTTCGGTTTGCAGACAGTGGCGTGTCGGCAAGTGATACTTATCAAGGCAAGCCCTCGTTTGTGTTTGTCGATGGCAAAGCATGGATCGGTAATCTAAAAAATGGCAATAAAATGTGTATTGATAAAACAGGCAGCAGCGTTGGCTGTGATTGAGCCGTTTGTTTTTGCCCCATGGCGATACCTAAGTAGGCATAAAAAATTCAGCAAATATAAATAACTTAAGCAGGCATAAAAAAGCGTGCAAGCTTGTCTTTGACAGTCAAACTTACACGCTTGTTCAGACGTACGCGCTTTTTAAATAGCCTTTAAGAGCGATGCGCCAACAGATGATTACTGATCAGATCCACCATATAAGGCTGATAATACTCAGGAATATCGTGTGCCATGCCCTCAATCAGATAAAACTTGGCATTGGGGATGGTCTTCGCCACCACGCGCCCTTGCGATGCTGGCAGGAGGCCATCGGCGCTACCATGTAACACAATGGTTGGGGCTTTGACTTGTTTGCTATAGCGGCTAATAGAGCCAGATGCCAAAATAGCATTTAGCTGCTGCACGGTCCCGAGCGGATGAAAGCTGCGCTGATAGCGAATCTTGGCAATCTCACGCACCATGCGGACATTGACATGCCCTGGCGTGCCAACCGTCTTCATAAACCAGACGCTATGACGCACGATATCACGCTCAGAGTGACTCTCAGGGCGGTTGATAAGGGTGTATAGCTGCCGAGGTTTGGGTGGTCTTAAAAATGCACGATTGGTGGTGGTAAACATCAGTGCCATTCGCTGTACCAAGCTTGGGTAGCGAGCGGCCACGATTTGGGCAATCATCCCGCCCATAGATGCGCCAAGCAGATGGGTTTTACCCAGCTGCAACGCCTTAATCAGACGAGCGGTGTCTTCGGCCATGTCGGTCAAATTATAGGCCACTTGCGCGCTCTTGTTAGAGAGCCCTGTTTGCAGACGCATCATCATCTTTAGCTGACTGATACGCGGTAGGCCGTCAATTTGCACTTTAGACGATAGGCCAATATCACGATTGTCAAAACGAATCACAAAAAAACCGGCATCAATGAGGCGTTTTATAAAGTTTTCTGGCCAAAATATCATTTGTGAGCCAAGCCCCATGACCATGAGCAAGGGTGGATGGTTTGGGTTACCGCCTGCTTCCACACAAAGCTCGATACCATCACCGATATCGATCATCGCTTGATGCAACTGGTCACTCAGATCAGAGTCATGCCACTGATGCGCGCCAAACTTTTGCCACTCAGGCGTAGGATAGTGGCTCACATTCTCATCTAGGCTTGGATCTGGGCTTGCTTGGGATCTGGCGCTATTGATGTTATTTGATTGTGTCATGAAGTGTCCTAATCAGAGGTCGTCTACTACAGCTCAAGCATCTCAAAATCGAGTTTGCCCACACCGCACTCAGGACATGTCCAGTCATCAGGGATGTCTTCCCATTTGGTACCAGGGGCGATGCCTTCTTCTGGGCAGCCAAGTGCTTCGTCGTAGATCCAGCCGCAGACAATACATTCATAACGTTTCATAAAAAGTCCTATCGATTATTTCTAGTGTGACCGTTTTTTAGCGCGCCAGTCATACCAAGGGCTAATGACTGGGCGTCACGACAGTGTGCAAGTGTCCATATAACGGTCAGCGCTTAGACAGCAAAAACGCACGTAGTTTAGCATATAACCGTTATTTTTATAGTTAAGTTTACACTTGTATATTGAGATTGTGAGATTTTTATCAAGTCAAGCGTCGCGGTTTTGTGCAGACCAAGGCTGATAATAGCCGATGCTTTAGCGTATTAATTGGGTCAATTATGCTACAATAACGGCCGAAAAATTCACACCAGTTATCATTAAAGTCATACACGCTAAGGGTCCTCATGAGCATCAATGCCGCTACCTCTACCAATACCGAAAACCAGCCATCAGCCGTGCTCAATACTGATCATCCTTTTTGGCAGATCATTCGCACCGTACCAGACTTTCCAAAAGTCGGCATTGATTTTTATGACATAACCCCGTTACTGCGCAGTCACGTTGATGCGGTCATCGATGCGCTGCTGGCCGCTTTACCAGAAGGCTGTTTGGATGAGGTCGATTGTTTGGGTGCGGTCGAGGCGCGTGGGTTTGTCTTTGCCAGCTTGCTAGCAGGGCGCTTGGGTAAGGGTATGATATTGCTGCGTAAGCCTGGTAAGTTGCCGCCACCTGTGGCCAATAAGGCTTATGCGCTTGAGTATGGTAAAGACACCCTTGAGATGCAAAACAATCTACCGCCTGAGCGGGTATTGTTGGTCGATGATATTTTGGCAACTGGTGGCACCTTGAACACCGCTTACGAGCTTTGTCGCTCAGCAGGTCACACCGTGGTCGGGGTGCTGGTATTACTCGATTTGGTGGCGCTGCATGGAGCGTTTCCAGTACCCGTTTATACGGTACTAAAAGCCTAAAATCAAAAAGCGCGCTGATGCTGATATAATCAGCGCGCTTTTTTTCAACATCGCTATTTAAGATATAGTCGATAGACTCTAAAAATGTCATGGCGCTACTGGGATGAATTTTGCGCAGCCTCTGAGAACGCAGCACGCAAGTAAAATTTATACCAGTAGCGCGTTTAAATCCATAACAGTTTTACATTCAGCTAACTATACATAGCTATTTAAGATACATGGCATAAAGCCCATGCTAAATTAAGCCGTTTTTTGTTGTTCGTGGTTTTTGCAGCTGTATTCTACGAGGGCGCGTCCGATCGTCTTAGGGCTGGTGATTTTGAAATCTTTTGTGGTCAAAATGGGTTTGTCTGACTGCCAAGACTTTATGACTTTGTCATTGGCCGCGTAATTGACATAAGCACGCCGATAGTAGCTGGCGTCTTTACAAGAGATCAGTAGCTGCTGATCGCTATGATGGATGGGTTTTTCTTTAAAAGGCGCTGTTTCCGCATTTTCTTCTTTTGCAGCCTCTTTGTCTTTTGCTATGTTTTTTTTGGCTTGTGGGGGGTAGGTTCGACGGATTGAGACGGTGATATTTTCGACACGCTTTTCATCTATGATGCTAATATCAGAGCGCTCGATAGAATCTAAGTCCACACTAAAAACCGAGCCAGAATGACTCTCGGACACCTCTGACCAACTCACTGCTTGTGCGCTGAGTGCCAAAGCACTGCCTGCCAATAACACTGATAGCCGTTTCATACTTAAGCCTTGCTTCTGGTTGTTTGAAGTAGGCCATAATAGCCAAGTTGTTATCGGCAGGCAAATATCTTTTATGACAGGTCACGGCCTGACAAGTTACTCACGGATGGCCGCCAGTGCCTTGGCCAGCTCATCACGAGCAGTGATAAAGCCATCAATGCCCTTTGGTAGCAGGTCTTGTGTCACGGTGTCTTGTTGGTAGGCGGCGCTGAATTCTTCGTGAGTTAGACTGACGCGGGTCATCTCATCTAGCGCCATAGACATACTGGGCGATAGCTGACGCTCTACTTGTGTGTCCATGGCGGCAAGCTCGTCGATAAGGTTTGGCGCGATGGTCAATAAATCACAGCCTGCCAACGCCAGTATTTGCTCAGTAGAGCGGAAGCTTGCGCCCATGACTTGAGTGCCATAGCCGTGCTGCTTGTAATATTGATAAATCCGCTTGACCGATTGTACGCCCATATCATCGGAGGCGGGCACATTTTGGCGGTTTTGCTGGCGTTTTTGCCAGTCTAAAATACGACCCACAAAAGGCGAGATCAGCGTCACGCCAGCATCAGCACAGGCAATGGCTTGATGCTGACCGAATAAAAGCGTCAAGTTACAATGGATGCCTTGGGTTTCGAGGTAGCGCGCCGCCTCGATGCCTTGCCAGGTGGCGGCCATTTTGATCAAGACGCGCTTAGGATCGACTCCTGCCTTTTGATACGCCTCCATAAACGCCATGGCCTTATCGATCGTCGCTTTGGTGTCATAAGACAAGCGCGCGTCGACTTCGGTAGATACTCGTCCCTCGATCAGTGCCAAAATATCACAGCCGACTTGGACGGTCAGTGCATCTATAACCGCATCGACATCGCCATTATGGCGACTCATGGTCTCTGCCAGCATGCCTTGGTTGTCAGGGTGGATGAGAGCTTTGGTGATCAAGCTTGGGTTGGTAGTGGCGTCGATGGGTTTTAAGCGCGCAATGGCGGCCAGATCGCCAGTATCAGCGACAATGGTGGTCATGGTACGAAGCTGTTGTAATGCGCTCATTAGAGATCCTTTTTTTTAGTGACGTGATGTTATCAATCACAGGGTGGTTTTGTTTTTGTCGTAAGATGAGGTATTGGCATTAAACTGTAACATAGTTTTGAGCCTCTGTTGCCTCATAGTGTGATGGACGATAAGAGACAAGGGCAAAACTGTGCTATAGTCAGGTCAATCTGAGCTGAATCGACGACATCAGCATTCTCATTTGCTGACGCTGCACCACAATTATTTTGAATCGACTATACTATGGACGAGATGATATGGGCAGCTGATAAGAGTGGCGCGACATTACATGCGATTGCACACGATTACCCGTGGGCACTGCGCGCCGTTTTTGTTATAGTAGAGCCGGCCACCTGCCATGCGACAGTGGTATGAGCAGTTTGAGATATTATTGATAAGTCAAAAAATGGCATGGCAAAATCGGATAAGAGTAAAAGCAGACGGTGTCTTGATAGACTGTTGTTTTATCATGTCGCTATAGCAAGCTATTAACACCGATGATGTCAGACCCAATAGTTAAAAACTGGCCAAAAATTTCAACAGTAAAAAATCTAAAAAGGATGGGCGGTAATGAGTGAGCAGTCACCAGAACAACACATGAATAACTCCAATCAAACCACGACAGACACAAACGATGCCGCAACCGAAAAAGCGTTTTTGGACAATATTCGTCAAAGTATCGATGCAGTAGACTGCAAAATTCAAACGTTGATCAATGATCGTGCCAAATTGGCTCAGCAAGTGGCTGTCGTCAAAAAAGAACACCTCGCGAATAATGCCGCCGGCGCAACCGACAGCAACCCTATTTTTTATCGTCCAGAGCGAGAGGCGCAAGTACTAAAAGCCGTCATGGAGCGCAATACTGGCCCTATCGCTGACGAAAAAATGGCCCGTCTGTTTCGTGAGATTATGTCTGTATGCTTGGACTTAGAAGCACCGCAGCGCATCGCCTTTTTAGGGCCTGTTGGTACCTTTACCCATGCAGCTGCGCTCAAACACTTTGGCAAAGCCGCGGATACCATGCCGATGACCACCATCACCGATGTGTTTCGCGAAGTCGAAGCGGGCACAGCGATGTATGGCGTGGTACCTGTTGAAAACTCTTCAGAAGGGGTGGTCAATCACACGCTAGATGGCTTTTTGTCCTCTTCGTTAAAAATCATCGGTGAAGTTGAGCTGCCTATTCACCAAAACTTCTTGGTCGCTGAGCACACCAAGGTCGATAGTCTCAGCCGTATTTATTCGCACCAGCAGTCATTGGCTCAGTGCCGTCATTGGCTTGATGTCAACTTTCCAAACGTCGAGCGTGTGGCCGTATCGAGCAACGGAGAGGCGGCGCGTCGCCTCAAAAACGAGTGGCATTCTGCCGCTATCGCAGGGGACGTTGCTGCAGCAGAATATGATCTACACAAGCTGTATACCAATATAGAAGACAATCCTAGCAACACCACACGTTTTCTTATTATCGGTCACGAGGCGATTGCGCCATCAGGTCAAGACAAAACCTCTATCGTGGTATCGGCACACGACAAAGCAGGGGCGCTGATCGAAATTCTAAAGCCACTGTCTTATCATGGGGTATCGATGACCAGTATCGAGACGCGTCCTGAGCGCCCGAATAAATGGGCTTATGTGTTCTTTATCGATATGAATGGTCATATTGATGCGCCAAACGTGAGCGCGGCGATTGCCGATATTCGTCCACTGGTAAAAGACTTGCGTATACTTGGCTCATACCCCAAAGCGGTATTGTAAGCTGATCATCGGCCGCAAATGGATCATACTAAGCAGTAGATGTGTCATCATCTCTAAGGATAAACCATGGCATCACCTCAAGCGACATCATCAAGTTTAGCTCCGCTTACCTCTGCGTATGATAGTATCTTAGCGCTGACGCCTTATCAGACTGGCAAGCCGGTCGAGGAGCTGACACGCGAGTATGGGGTTTCTGATGTCGTAAAGCTGGCCAGCAATGAAAACCCACTGGGCTGCTCGCCGCATGTGACCTTGGCAATCACCGAGCAGCTGGGTCAACTGGCACGCTATCCTGATGGCAATGGCTATTATCTCAAGCAAGCGCTGGCGGATTTTAATCATGTGGATGTTGAGCAGATTACCCTAGGTAATGGCTCCAATGATCTATTGGATCTCTTGGCGCGT
The DNA here is from genome assembly GCF_900291405.1 of Psychrobacter sp. Marseille-P5312. NCBI lineage: Bacteria > Pseudomonadati > Pseudomonadota > Gammaproteobacteria > Moraxellales > Moraxellaceae > Psychrobacter > Psychrobacter sp. Marseille-P5312. Next base: position 2,794,671 of record NZ_OLML01000001.1, on the reverse strand, counting down.
GGCTTTGTCAGTTGTGACGATACCATTGTGTATAGTCAGTATGCCTTTGTGGTGTATTCGATGTTGGCGAAGATACAAGGTGCTACTGGGATAGAAGTGCCAGCGACGCGGTTTGGTCATGACTTAACGGCCATGCGTCAAGCCGTCGCCGACCATCCAAATACCAAGGTTGTGTTTATTGCCAATCCCAATAACCCAACAGGCACCCAGCTGGGGCAAAAAGAGCTACGTGAGTTTGTCGCTAGCGTGCCAGCTTCGGTACTGGTGGTACTCGATGAGGCGTATATCGAGTATAGTCCTGAGAGTAATAATAGGGCGCTGCTTGATGAGTTTGACAATGTGGTTATCGTTCGTACGTTTTCTAAAGCTTATGGGCTGGCGGGTTTACGCGTGGGCTACGCGCTCAGCTCAGTACCAGTCGCAAATCTGCTCAATCGCATCCGTCAGCCATTTAACGTCAGCCGTGTGGCATTGGCCGCCGCCGCCGCTGCACTTGCCGATCAAGACTTTATCGAAGCCACTCGCTTGAGCAACGCTGAGCAAATGCGCTGGTTAGAAAAACAGTTTGACGCGCTAGGGCTGGGTTTTATTAAGTCGCACGCCAATTTTATTATGGTAAAATTCGAAGTCGAGATGGAAGACATCAACGCTATGTCTATTCATCAAGCATTGCTAGAGCAGGGAGTAATCGTACGTCCTTTGGCCGCCTATGGACTCCCGAACTGGCTGCGTATCACGGTAGGTCTGGCTGAAGACAATCTGCGTTTGATAGATACGCTACGCTCGATTTTGACCGAGGACTGATCACTGGCAACTGATAAAGAGGGCGGGCCAGCCCATCTGAATCCCGATAATGTCATGGCACTCATGCAGGCGTGCCTTTGCGACTGAATGCCAATTTGTGAAATACAAGCTGCCGTGAGTCGCCATAAAAAAGATAAAAAATAAGAATCCTATGCAATCCTCTTTTGATAAAACCCCTTTATTATTTAAACAAGTTTGCGTGATCGGTCTTGGGCTGATTGGCGCAAGTCTTGCTCAAGCTATAAAAGACAATTATTTAAGCGAGCGCTTGGTTGCTGTCGATAGGCACTTGCCAAGCGTGGATGAAGCCATAAAACATGGTTTGCTCGATGCTGGTAGCACGCGCTTGACTGACGTGGTGGCAGGTAGCGACTTACTTATCATCGCCGTACCGGTGCAAGCGGTGCAAGCCGTATTTACCGATATCAAAGCTGCAATGGACAACGGCCAGCTGGCTACAGATTGTATCATCACGGATGTCTGTAGTACCAAGGTCAATATCATTGAAGCAGCAAAATCGGTATTTGCTGCACTGCCAACGGGGTTTGTACCCGCGCATCCGATTGCTGGGGCGGAGAATTCAGGGTATCATGCCAGACGCGCCAATTTGTTTGTCAACCACAGCGTGATAATCTGTGAGCTCGCCACCACCAGCCCTTCTGCAATTGTAAAGCTGCAGCAGTTATGGGAGGCGGTGGGTGCGACTGTCATGCCGATGGCAGCCGATCATCACGATGCGATATTGGCGCATACCAGTCATCTACCGCACCTACTGGCGTTTAATCTGGTCGAGCAATTGGCGAGTCATGATGACAATTTGGATATGTTTCGCTATGCCGCTGGTGGGTTCCGCGACTTTACCCGTATCGCTGCCAGCGATCCTAAGATGTGGCATGATATATTTTTTGCCAACGAGCGCGCGATTATCAGCGCCCTTGATGAGTACGGCGTCTATCTACAGACCATGCGTCAGCTTATCATTGATAAAGATTCAACCGCCCTGATGGGGCTTTTGGGCCGCGCGCAAGCCGCACGGCGACATTTTGGCCATATGTTAGCCAGCACCCCTTATACGGATACCTCTGCTATGTCAGCTTCTTATAATATCACCCCTAGCAACACCGTCTCTGGCACCATCACCGTTCCTGGAGACAAATCTATCTCGCATCGCAGCATCATGCTTGGCAGTTTGGCCACAGGTGTGACCAACGTTACTGGATTTTTGGAAGGGGAGGATGCGCTGGCTACCTTACAAGCATTCCGTGACATGGGTGTAAGCATCGAAGGTCCTGATAAAGGCAGATTGACCATTCATGGTGTCGGTATGCACGGACTAAAACCCAGCAAAACGCCACTGTATATGGGCAACTCAGGCACTAGTATGCGCCTGCTAGCCGGTATCTTAGCCGCCCAGTCATTTGATAGTGTGTTGACAGGCGACACCAGTCTAAACAAGCGTCCGATGGAGCGGGTGGCAGCACCGTTACGTGACATGGGTGCGGTGATTCAAAGCACGGGTCATGATGGTACCGCGCCGCTAAGCATCACTGGCCGTGATACGGTTGGCCAGCCGCTGCAAGGGGTAGAGTATGACATGCCAGTGGCGTCAGCACAGGTGAAGTCTTGCTTACTGCTAGCAGGTCTATGGGCCGAGGGTACGACAACGGTCACTCAGCCTGAGATCAGCCGTGACCATACCGAGCGTATGCTATCAGCCTTTGGCTATCCAGTAATTGTAGAAGGCAACCGTATCAGTGTCACCGGTGGCGGCACACTCACAGGTGGCGATATCGCTGTGCCTGCGGATATCTCTTCCGCCGCCTTCTTTATGGTCGCCGCGGCCATCAGTCAAGGTAGTGAACTGACCCTAACGCAAGTGGGTATTAACCCAACCCGCACCGGCATCATTGATATCTTAAAGCTGATGAATGCTGATATCAGCCTAAGCAATGAGACCTATGTCGGCGGCGAGCCAGTGGCGGATATCACGATACGCAGCTCAAACCTGCAAGGTATCGATATTCCAGAGTATCTAGTACCACTGGCGATTGATGAGTTCCCAGTACTGTTTATCGCTGCTAGCTGTGCGCAAGGTCGTACAGTACTAACGGGTGCGAAAGAGTTGCGCGTGAAAGAGTCCGATCGTATTGCTGTGATGGCAGACGGTCTACAAACCCTTGGTATTGATTGTACAGTGACTGAGGATGGTCTGATCATTGAAGGCAAAGGTAGTGCAGGTGTAGGTCAAAGTGAAGTAAATAATAGCCAACCTGTTTTTGGCGGCGGACATATCACCTCGCATCATGACCATCGTATCGCCATGAGCTTTGCGGTTGCAAGCTTGCGCGCATCCAAGCCGATCACCATCGAAGGCGTTGAGACGGTCAATACCAGTTTCCCAGGATTTGCCGAGCTTGCCAATCAAGTAGGCATGTCTATCGAGGTTCACGATAGCCGCGCCTAATAGCGTTAGGACTTTTACCAGCTATTAAACGTCATAAGGGTTCAAATACCGTTATCGTCAGCAATGCATTGATACTACTATGAGTGTCAATGCATTGCTTTTTCACTTTTATTCTATCTGTAGTAACCCTGTGCTTTTGCCGCTCGCCTAAATATGCTCATCATCAGGCGCAGTCTGCAACAGTACGCTTTGCTCTAAATTAAGTTGTACTGACTTATGACCACTCAAAATGTCATCAAAAAACCCGTGACGCCTATCAAAACCACCAGACGTGGTATTGTCACAGCGCTTATGGCCTTTTTTATCTGGGGCGGGTTTCCTTTATATTTTAAACAGTTGGCCGCCTACGATGCCACTGAGATCATCGGGCACCGTATCGTCTGGACCTTTGTTTGTCTGCTGCTTGTCTTAGTCGTCACCAAACGCTGGGGCTGGATAGACACTTTAAAGAAAAATCCTAGGTGGATTGTGTTTTCGCTGATATCGGGTCTGATTATTGCCACCAACTGGCTGACCTATGTTTGGGCGGTCAACCATGACCGCATACTTGAGGCCAGTTTGGGCTACTTTATCGGGCCGCTGGTAGGGGTGGCGCTCTCGATGATTTTGTTCAAAGAGCGCTTGCGCACACTGCAATGGGTGGCAATTGGTTTTGCGCTATTGTCTGTGATTATTCAGGTGGTGATGATTGGGAGCTTACCTTGGATTTCGCTGATACTGGCGTTCAGCTTTAGCATATACGGTACCATTCAGCGGCAAACACCGCTGAGCGCCATCGATGCGATGTTTGTGGAGACGACGATGCTGGTACCGATGTGCCTGTGGTGGTTTTGGCAGGCCGATGTGGTGAGTAGTCAGATCAGTTTTTGGTTGTCATCAAACATCTGGCTATTGATGCTGGCAGGCCCCATCACTTTGATACCGCTATTGTTATTTAATAAATCAACCAAGCTGGTGGCTTATAGTATTTTAAGTTTTATGAATTACCTGACGCCGACTTTTATTTTCTTTTTGGCAGTATTTTACTATAAAGAGCCATTTGACTTGCACCGTTTGGCCGTCTTTGGCTTGATTTGGGTTGGTCTGTTGTTGTTTAGCATTGACTTGTGGCATCATCGCCCAAGTAAGATGCTAAAGGCTGCGCGTTTGCGCCAAAAAGCATGATCATCTGTCTGCTATAAAACTCCTAAAAAACCAGTAAACAAGGATAAAAGCATGTTGCATACTCAGTCTGACGTGGTATTTGTCAGAGGCTTGACGGTAGATGCCGTCATCGGTGTCTATGAATGGGAGCGCGCTATCACCCAGCCGCTGCAGATCGATATCGCGCTTGAGACGGATATCAGTGCTGCTGCCGCCTCAGATGATGTACAGGATGCGCTAAATTATAAGGCGGTTTGTGATGATGTCAGCGAGTGGTGCCAAGTCATTCAAGCAAAGCTACTTGAGCATCTGGCTGAGCAAATCGCAGATAAACTGCTTGCCAAATACGCTTGTCATAAAATCACGCTGAGCATGGCTAAGCCGACGGCAATCAAAAACGCAGACGCCGTTGGGGTGCAAATCACCCGATCTGCAAAAGCCAGTCATAGCGAGCAGCCTGCCAGTCAACGTCATGATGCATAAGACGCCTAAAATTTTTAAGATGTATGAGAAGCATAAAGGTCTGGCTGGTTTAAATCTTGCGGGCCTAGAGATACATACGCCTGAACAGCTGCAAGCGTACGAGGTGACAGCAGTGGTACTGGCTTTGGGTAGCAACTATCACGCTGACTACTATTTGCCTGATGCGCGTGAAAAACTGGCCACATTTGGCCGTATGCAGCTCTCTACGTCTTTTCAAAACCCTGACTTTACCGCGACTCAAGAGCAGCCAAAGCCTGACTATACCAATCAGTGTGCGTATTTATCTCTGGATACGGCGATGAGTTTGCAGGAGCTGCAGCAGGCTTTTAAGCTCATTGAAAGTGATTGCCATCGACAGCGTTTCATAGAAGCGCAAACCTCTATAAAGCAAGTCACCATGGATATTGACATTTTACTGATACAAACTGGACTTAACCAAAATAGCCTAAGCAATAAATCGACATCTACAAAAATAGTAGAGTATTCAGAACAATGGATAATAATGGCGGATCGTTATCCATTCAAAGCACACGAGACAGCAGGGGTTGAAGAATTGATTTCAAAGAGCGGTTTTATCGGTTAAAAGGCTTTAAAATTTATCCAAGCACCAAAATCCGTCCTACGGGCATTCATTTTTCTTGTGTACTGTGCCAACGCCGCTCGATGCGGCGCAAAATGCATACCAGTAGCACGTGATATCAATTGTGCCAGTTTTATGTGCGATTGACTATATTAAAAGAGTATCAGAGGCTACGGTAAGCTATCAGAACTTGTTTTTTTCGTCAGTCAGCTCTTCCATGTCAGAGCGCCCGATCACATCTAAATCTTCTAAGCAAAGCTTGTCATACTTCTTTTTGCAAAAATCAGGATCAATCTCACACATGGCAGTTTGCAGCTGATCTAGGCGATTTTCTGACTGCTGAATATGCTCAAGCATTTTTGCAAACGCTTCGGCCACTGGGTCTTGAGAAGAGGGGTCGATACCATAAGCTTGAAAAGTAGTGCGGCGCTTGGCCTTGGCCGCTGTGCTTTGCGCTTGGTCTTTGCCGGTGTCGCCTTCGCCTGCTTGGGCCACTTTCTCTTGTTGTTTGGCGTCTTGGACTTTGGTGGCGATGGGGTTGCCTTTTTCATCATGATGATCGGATATCATGCGCGCCGCGCTGCCGACCATGGTAGCGCCAGCTGGCACAGGTTTGACCACCACCGCATTTGAGCCGATTTTGGCATTTTTACCGACAGTAAATGGCCCCAAAACTTTTGCGCCAGCGCCTACAATCACGCCGTCTTCTAACGTTGGATGGCGTTTGCCGTTATTCCATGAGACGCCGCCGAGAGTGACGCCGTGGTATAAGGTGACATCGTTGCCAATCTCTGCAGTTTCACCGATGACCACGCCGACACCGTGGTCGATAAAAAACCGCTTACCGATTTTGGCTGCAGGGTGAATCTCGATACCAGTGACGATACGCGAGCTGTAAGAAATCACGCGGGCGGCCAGTTTTTGTTCGTGATTCCAGAGATAATGAGCGCCGCGATGCAAGATAAGCGCATGAATACCAGGATAGGTAAGAATGACCTCCAGACTGTTGCGAGCGGCAGGATCACGGTTGAATACCGCATCGACATCTTCTTTTAGGTCTTTTTTGATGCTGGCAAGCGAATTGAGCAATTTGGCTGGCAATGACATAAAGTGTCCTATTTGTTGATCGGTCTGTTGGTCCGTCTATTGGTCGGTAAAGTATGGCGGTGTGTTCAGTATTGGGTGCTAATCCTGATGCTTATTCTATATACTTATTTCTATGTATAGTCGCTTCTAAATAAAACAGATACATTATATATCAACGTGGAACTGGTATAAATTTTCCTTGCGTGCTGTCGTGCTGTGCCTGCGCTGCTCGATGCTGCGTAAAATTTATACCAGTCCCACTGCATCGTTTTTATACTGAACTCACTATACTTAGAATCTGAGCCATCCAATATAACACGCCCTAATAATAGCAGGCTATCGCTGGCCGACCAAACCCAAAAAATCTGTACTGGTGGCTTTTATTATGATGATTGGGGTCTATCTTTTAAAAGCTTGGCGATAAGTGCGCTTAACAGCTGATACTCTTTTTGATCCAGCTGTAAGCGTGAGCCGAGCCGCGATAGCCGTGCTGGCAAAGATTTTAGATGTGCGCTGTCTGCCAGACCCTGCTGCACCAACAGCGCTGTCATGCGCTCGGTCAACTGCTTTTGCTGCTGCTGAGTGATGGCCGGCTCATCCCACTGTTGGCGTAACGTCATGTCAATCATCGAGCGTGCTGCGGCTTTATCAGAGTCAGCATCAGCCTCTGGGCTCGTCGCTGTCTGAGTGTGGGTTTGCGCATAAGCAAAGATAAAACTGGCAATCACTTGTACCGCTGAGGCGACATTAAGTACCGGATAGGCAGGGTTGGCATCGATTTGGATATGGTAATCGGCATAGGCCAGCTCTTCATTGGTCAAACCACGGTCTTCGCGGCCAAACAATATCGCAATATTTGGTTTGCGGGTGCCAGTATTATTATCCTGTGCGGTCTCGGCCGTGGTCTGAGGCTGATAGGTGGATTGACTATCGATAAAATCAAAAATGATTTTGGCCGCCTGTGTGGGCGTGACGACAGGGCGCGGCATATGACGACTGCGACTGCTAGCTGCAAATACCAGCTGACAATCAGCGATCGCCGACTCTAGCGTTGGGGCAATCACAGCCGCTGACAGCAGCTCATGGCCACCTGCAGCGTGTGATACACTGGTCTCATCGATAGGTCGTTTGGGGTCGACGACCGTCAAGCGTGACAATCCCATCGTATGCATGGCCCGTGCCGCTGAGCCGATATTGGCAGGCAAGGTGGTGTTGACCATGACGACCTGAATACAAGATAAGTAGTCGTCTACGCTCGTTGCTGGATGGTTGATTGGCATAGGTGATGGCGACGTTGTCACTGATAAAGGGCTTTGGCTCATTTATTGCTCCATGCGCTGTTTGATGGTTTGCTCAGCGCGTTGCAGCGCCGCTGCGATATCCTCGATCAGCGCCGCCTGCTCACCGATACGCTGCTCACGGCACCGCTCTTGGAGTTGACTACTAAGGCGCATCAGCTGAGTCGTCCCCAGATTAGCACTAGCGCCTTTTAGGGCATGGGCAATCTCGAAACCATTGGCATTATCGTTTTGTTGTTGCGCGATGCGTAGGCTTTGGATGCGCTGCTGGCTGTCAGTGAGATACACTTGAATCAAATCGGCAAAGTCCTCTTCGAGCAAGTCACGCATGTCTTCAAATTGCTCATCATTGAGGATCTCTACAGTTTGGTCGGCGGTATTATTATGTGGGTTCTCATCCATGGTATTAGGTCCAATATTGTCAGTTAAATCAGTTAAATCAGTTAAATCAGTTAAATCAGTTAAATCAGTTAAATCAGTTAAATCAGTTAAATCAGTTAAATCAGTTAAATCAGTTAAATCAGTTAAATCAGTTAAATCAGTTAAATCTCAAGCAATAAAACGGCTATCGTCAAGGGATAGAGTAGACATCGCTATAGGAGGCCACGGCTAAAAGCCCAGCGTCAGCTATAGTGAAAATGTAAGTTTTCCTCATTCACCATGCTTTTTAGTTGTTGCAAGTTGTCATCATTTGGATAGATACGCCAATGCTCAGAGAGTCCCACATTGGCGATACCATACGCTTCATAAATGCTCAGGCCAAGCGGCAGACAGTTATCATGAATGGAGGCGTCAGTGTTACTCAGCGCATTATTGGTATAAGGGCTGCCATTTTGCAGCGCGTCTTGTTGCATGTCATGCTCTAGCGCCAATAAGTCATTGCCATCCTCATCATATAAGCTCCCACCCATCGCAGGATCATAGCTGCCATTGAAGGTTGCATCGTCTGGTTCATCTTGCTGAGTCAAGCTAGGCGCGGGGATGATATCAGCTTGGGCGGACTTGAGTAGCGGCTGTAGGCGTGAGAGTAGGCGCGTGTCACTGCCGTGGATTTTGATACTGATTTTTTTGAGCCAACGCAGACGCGCATCTACCATACTCATGGCATTATCTAGACGGGCAAACAATCGCCCATCACGCTCCCGGATACTGCCTTTGATAATGACCACTTCATCCACCTTCAACTGGTCTTTGACGCGATTGAAACGCTCAGCATAGCAGCTGACCTCTAGTCGTGAGGTGCCATCATCTAAGGTAATGACATTTCGATTGCCAAAGTTGGCAATATCGATAATAAGGCCGGCAAAGTAGCAGCTGCCGTTATAGCCTGTGTCTGTGAGCTTATCGAGACGAGCGCCAGAGGTGTAGCGTTTTAGCTCATCCAAGTACTCATTGATCGGGTGCCCAGTCAGATACAGTCCTAGTGTGTTTTTTTCTGCTTTGAGGCGGTGCTTGTCGCCCCAGATCAGCTCTGGCGTCATTTTGAGTGGTGGGGCGGCGACCACACCGTCCATCTCGCCAAACAAGTCCATCATGCCCAGCTCATTGTTTTGGCGGTCTTGCTCAGCGGCTTGCACCGCGCTTGGCAATTGACTCATCAATGCCCCGCGTATCTCATAAGCGGCATCGCTTGGTAAGTCTGGTCGCAACGTCGCGGCAAAATCATCAAAACAGCCAGCACTGACCAATGCCTCAAGCGTACGTTTATTGACTTTTTTGATATCAACGCGGCGGCAGAAGTCATATAAGTCTTTAAACGGCCCACCGCGGCGGCGCGCATCGACGATAGACTCCACCGCACCTTCACCCACGCCTTTGATCGCGCCTAAACCATAAATAATATTGGTCGGCGTATCAGCGACAAAGTGCCATTCACTGCGGTTTACCGATGGATTGTCTACAGTCAATCCGAAGTTTTCACGGCAGTCATTGATAAAGAACACCACGTTGTCGGTGTTGTTCATATCGGATGTCAGTACCGCAGCCATAAATTCGGCAGGGTAGTACTGCTTGAGATAAGCGGTCTGATAAGCGAGCACGCCATAAGCAGCGGAATGCGAGCGGTTGAAGCCATAACCGGCAAATTTTTCCATCAAGTCAAAGACGCCGCCTGACGTTGCCTCGTCGATGCCTTGCGCGGTGGCACCCGTGACAAAAATATCACGCTGTTTGGCCATCTCTTCAGGTTTTTTCTTACCCATGGCGCGGCGTAGCATATCCGCGCCGCCCAAACTGTAGCCGGCCATGACCTGCGAGATTTGCATGACTTGTTCTTGATAGACAATAACGCCGTTGGTGTTTTGCAAAATTGGCTCAAGGTTGGGATGGTCATAAATGACCTCTTCGCGGCCGTGCTTACGGTCGATATACATCTCTACCATACCGGCATCGAGTGGCCCTGGGCGGTAGAGAGCGCACATGGCGATGACGTCTTCGATGTTGGTCGGTTGCAGCTTGGCCAAGTATTTCTTCATACCCATACTCTCTAGCTGAAAGACAGCCGTGGTCTTTGCTTCTTGTAAGAGTTTGTAGGTTTTTTTGTCATCTAACGGTAAATCTTCTAGTACCAGCGCGTCTTTGCCTTCGCGTGCGCGGCGTTGGTTGATGTTTTCGACTGCAGCGTTAATGACGGTTAAGTTACGTAGTCCCAAAAAGTCAAACTTCACTAGTCCGACATCTTCGACATCGTCTTTATCAAACTGACTGACACGATGACCCTCATCGTCACAGTAAATGGCGCTAAAGTCAGTGATTTTATGCGGGGCTATGAGGACACCACCGGCATGCTTGCCGACGTTGCGGCACACGCCCTCTAATTTGACCGCCATCTCCCAAATCTCGATGGCATCTTCATAATCCATGTTATCAGGATTGGAGATTAAGTCTTTGAGCTGCGGTTCTTGCTCGAGTGCTTGAGACAAGGTGATGCCAGGTGTTTTAGGAATCAATTTAGAGATTTTATTGGCCAAAAAGTACGACTTGCTTTGTACCCGCGCCACATCACGCACCACCGCTTTTGCCGCCATGGTACCAAAGGTGATAATTTGTGAGACCGCTTCACGGCCGTAAGTTTGCGCCACATAATCGATGACACGGTCGCGACCTTCGATACAAAAGTCAATATCGAAATCGGGCATAGAGACACGTTCAGGGTTTAAGAAGCGCTCGAATAATAGGTCGTAATGAATGGGGTCGAGATCGGTAATGTTGAGCGCATACGCAACCAAAGAGCCGGCACCAGAGCCGCGACCTGGCCCCACAGGGACGCCATTGGCCTTGGCCCAGCGGATAAAGTCCATAACGATTAAGAAGTAACCTGGGAACCCCATAGACAAAATAATATCGAGCTCATACTCTAGGCGCTCATCGTACTGCTTACGAAAGTCGCTCCAGCTCTCGTCACGCGCTTCCACAGGAAACAGCTTGTCCAATCGGTGATTAAGACCGCGCTGTGATTCTGCCCGAAAAAAAGACTCAATGGTCTCGCCTTCTGGCACAGGAAAGTCAGGCAACACGTTGATGCCTAGCGTTAGTGTCACATTACAGCGGGTGGCTAGGCGGATGGTATTGTCGACCACCTGCGGAATATCGGCAAACAGTTGCGCCATTTGGTCTTGGGTTTTTAGATACTGCTCATCTGAATATAAGCGCGGACGGTTAGGGTCAGCCAGTACGTACGAGCCTGCGATACAGACGCGGGCTTCGTGAGCATCGAAGTCCTCTTGCTCCAAAAACCGCACGTCATTGTGGGCGATAATGGGCAGTTGATGCTTGGCACCAGCGTGGATAGCCGCTTTGATAAAAGCGTCTTCGCCTGAGCGGTTGGTGCGCTTGATCGCAAAGTACAAGCGATCAGCAAAATGCGCCTGCCATTCTGTGATCAGCACGTCGGCATTTTCTGGCATAGAGCTGACTAGCGCATGACCGACGTCTGATTTTTCGCCAAACAAGACAATAACGCCCGCTGCGTGCTCTAAGATATGACGGCGCTTGATGACAGGGGTGCCATGATTGTCAGGGTCGGCGCGGCCTTCGGTAAAGCCAAGCGAGACAATACGGGTGATGTTTTGATAGCCTTCGTTGTCCATGGCCAGCAGCGTCAGTCTAGTGTCTTCATCATCCATGATAACTTCGCTGCCGACGATGGGCTTGATGCCAGCACCAAGACAAGCGCGATAAAACTTCACCGTCGCGTACAGATTGGAGAGGTCGGTCAATGCCAGCGCACGCTGATTGTCAGCTGCCGCCGCTTTAATAAGCGGCTTGATGCGCACGATAGAATCAGTGATGGAGTATTCGCTGTGAATGCCAAGGTGTACAAATGCCATAGAGGACTCTTATTGGTGCGGTCAATAACAATAGGTTTTATTAGCGGATTTTGCGTGGTTTACATGGGAAGTTTAGGCCGTAAAAGCCTTTGTCGCAAATGCTCAGTTGAGCAGGACATCATAGCATTATTTGCTGTTGACAGCTATAGCTTCGGTGGGGGCCATAAGAAACAGCCTGTCTTTGCTGGCAGGTGCTGATATGAAAAAAGCCTTTTATACTATGCTGATATAAAAGGCTTTGAGAGGAAGTAAAACGAGGTTTTTTACCAATACTTAACGCTTACCGTACTTATCACTATACTCTATCCAGAAATCTGCGTTTTCGATACCTACTTTTCTAGGATCAAACATTGGATCAAGTCCTAATTTTTTCTGTTCATCGTAGTCTTTTAGAACTTTTAATGCGGTTTTGCTAAGCAGTAGGATAGCAATGAAGTTTAAGTAACACATACTACCGAAGCCAACATCACCAAGTGCCCACATCATGCCGATTGATTGCACACTACCAGCAAAGCAGATGATCAAAAATACAATTTTTAGTATTGGCTTTAATACAGGATAACGCAGCTTGCTATCTAAATAGACAAGAGTAGTTTCAGCAATGTAGTAATAAGCTATCAAGCAGGTGAAAGCAAATAGGAAGATAGCAATGGCCACAAAGCCACTGCCATACTGGCTAAATACGGTTGATACCGCCGCTTGTGTAAATGCGGTACCAGCGGCCACACCTGGCATGTTTTCAACCAACGTCATGCCTTCTGCAGGAATGACATTGTACATACCTGTAGATAAGATCATCAGTGCGGTCGCAGTACAGACGAGAACGGTGTCAATATAAATCGAAAAGCCCTGCACCAAACCTTGCTTGGCAGGGTGTGATACTTCAGCAGCAGCGGAGCTAAAAGTCGCCTCGCCAGCACCGGCGACGTTGGAGAATACCGCGCGGCGTACGCCCCAAGAAATAGCAGTACCAACGATGCCGCCAAAGACAGCGTCCATTCCAAAGGCGCTCTTGAAGATAAGGGCAAACATGGCAGGTATGTTGGATGCATTAAAGGCTAAGACGATGACCATCATTAAAATATAACCAATCGCCATAAAAGGTACAACAGTACCAGCAAAGCTGGCAATACGTTTTACGCCACCAAATATAATAATGGCCAATAGCGCCACAATGATTATACCAGTCACCGAAGAGGGGATATTAAAAGCGGTCTGAAAGGAGTCAGCGATGGTATTGGCTTGAACGCCAGGAACCAATACGCCATAAGACAGGCAAGTGACGGCAGCAACGACAATGGCAAAAGGCTTCATCTTAAGGCCGCGCTCAATATAAAATGGCGAACCACCACGGTACTGACCATCTACATCGTCTTTGTATACCTGCGCAAGGGTGGATTCAATAAAGGCACTTGCACCGCCCAGCAGCCCCATCACAATCATCCAAAATACAGCTCCAGGTCCGCCAGCTGCGATGGCCGTGGCAACCCCAGCAATGTTACCAACACCAATACGACCCGACAACGCCATACAAAAGGCTTGGAATGAGCTAATACCTCTATTTGAAGTTTGCTTGTCAAATAATAACTTGATCATCTCTTTAAAATGGCGGAACTGTACACCGCGGGTCATAATTGTAAAATAAATACCGACACCGAGTGCCAAATAAACTAACGCATCACTCCAGATATAGCCGACTATGGCGTTAATAATTGCTTCCATGACCTTACTTCCTTGTAAGTTTGACTAAAGAATTCAATTGTTTTGATATGAAATACAGTCACATTAAGCGCGTTAATATGACCGTACGTGTTGCGAAGCTCTATTAATTGACCACCCAAATAGTCTTAGTCTGTGTGTATTGCTCTAACGCTTCTAGACCGTTATCACGTCCGCCGAATCCTGACTGTTTATAGCCGCCAAATGGCGTTGTGATATCGCCTTCTGAAAAGCCATTGATAGAGACAGTGCCCGCTTTGATGGCTGAAGCGACTCGATACGCGCGCTTGATGTTTTGAGTATAAAATGACGCCGCCAAACCATAGCTAGACTGATTGGCAAGACTAATGGCTTCTTCTTCAGTCTCGAAGCTAGTGACGGCAAGGATGGGACCAAATACCTCTTCATTAAACAAAGTCATGTCGGGACTGACATTGTCAAAAATAGTAGGCTCGACATACCAACCGCTGCCCAATTCTGAATGGATGTTGCCTCCTGCAACAAGCGTTGCGCCTTCATCTTTGGTGGTTTGTAGATAATGACTCACCTTGTCGAAATGTGCTTTTTCGATCATTGGACCAATGGCAGTGCTTGGATCATAAGGTGAGCCAACTTTCCAGTCTTTTAGACCTTCTTTAAGTTTTTCAAGTAAAGCGGCTTTTTGGCTGCTATGTACGATCAAACGTGATCCGCAGCTACAGTTTTCACTCATGTTCCAAAATGCAGCAGACAAGATGTCGTTGATGGCGGCGTCATCAAGTACAGCGTCATCAAAGACAACTTGCGGGCTCTTGCCGCCGCACTCTAAGACGATTTCCTTTAAGTTGCTTTGTGCCGCGTATTGTAAGAACAGACGTCCGACTTCTGTTGATCCAGTGAATGACACCATGTCCACATCCATATGCTGACCGAGTGCTGCACCGACATTTTCCCCAAGACCACAGACCAGCTGTAAGGCTTCTTTTGGCACGCCAGCTTCGTAGGCAAGCTCGGTTAAACGGTAGGCGGATAGGGAGGTCAGCTCAGCGGGTTTGACAATGACAGAGTTGCCTGCGATGAGAGCAGGGGCGACTTTCCAAGCGTACATTTGGGCTGGAAAGTTCCAAGGTAACACCGCACCGACGACGCCAATAGGCTCTTGTACGATGAGAGCTAAAGCGGCGCTGCCAGTTGGAGCGACTTTACCGAAAACCTTATCAGCGGCTTCGGCGTACCATTCAAAAGTCTCAATGGTCGCTGGGATATCGGTATTTAGGCATTCGGTAATGGGTTTGCCCGCATCCACACAATCTAATGCTGCAAGTTCCTCGCTATGTTCGTGCATGAGCGCACACCAGCGCTGCATGATGGCTTTACGCTCAGCTGGTGCTAGACGTCGCCATTCACCATTCTCAAAGCTATCGCGTGCGACCTTGACGGCAATGTCAACATCGTCGGCGTTACCTGAGGCGATTTGACCGATGACGCTGTTATCAATAGGCGTGTAATTGTCTAAGGTCTCTGTTGATAGATTTTCGGCGGCGATTAAGTGACCCGCCCATAGTTTTTGTTGTTTTGCTTGCTCGAATACTTGCTCTTTAGTGATTTGTTCTTTAGTGCTCATTTTTCTAATCCTTGTCTGCTAAATTTGATACCGTCAGTTTAACTACGGCTTCAAATTTAGCGTTGCTTATCCTTAACAGTACTTTTACTAAGCTGAGTACTATTTAGACAGCAATGCTAAAAACTCTGATTTCTCATCTGCTGGCATGTCCGTGAGTGGTACGCGAACTGAGCCAACATCCATAGTGCCGTTTAAGCATCCCGCTTTGGCCTTTTGGTTGTAGTTGCCAGACTCCATAGAATGAATGGCAGGATAAATCTCACTCATGATTTGCTTGGCTTTATCCCAGTCGCCTTGCTGGGTGGCATCAAACAGAGCGACTTGTTCGGCTGGAAAGACGTTTGCTGCGCCTGCGATCCAGCTTTTTGCGCCCCAAAAGAAGAAGTCAACGGGTTGATCATCGCAGCCACAGACCACTTCAAAGTCATCAAAATCAGCTTGTAGCATACGTAACGCATGGCTAAAGTCGCCGCTACTTTCTTTTACGCCGACGATGTTAGGGTGCTTGGCTAGATGAGCAACAGTGTCAAATTCAATGGCAACGCCGACACGATCCGGGAAGTTGTACATGATGATTGGTAACTCGCTGGCGTCGGCCACTTTTTCAAAGTGAGCGATGATGCCATCTTGCTCAGGTAAGCTATAAGGCGTCGCAGATAGCATGAGACCGTCATAACCTAAGGTTTTTGCTTGTGCGGCAAGCTCAATAGAGTGATCAGTCGATAAGCTGTTAATACCAGCGATAAGGGTCACTTTATTTTTTGCAGCTTCAGCAATAGTGGTCAATACCAACTCACGCTCAGCTGCCGAAAACGTGTAGTATTCACCAGTAGTGCCGCAAGCGACGATACCAGCAACGCCTTTATCGATAAAGGCTTCGACCAGTGCCGTTAGTTTTTGCGCATCAACGTTACCGTTATGGTCAAATGGGGTAACGATTGGGACTAAGATTCCATTAATATTCATAAGTCTTTCCTTGTTAGTAGTGATTTAAATAATGGTGATTCAATATTGAATCGGTTGGTTTTTTGCTTGCTACACGGCAGTCATAAACTGCTTATTTGAAACGGTTAAGTCGATATGGTTTTGGATCTATCACAGGGAGCTCATCAAAATATAGCTCCGCGACCATTCGTGCGCTGACGACAGCTTGCGTTAGGCCCAAATGTTGATGCCCGAAGTTTAAAAACACCTTGTCAATCCTATCTATGATGGGTAGTGAATCCGCTGTTGAAGGTCGAAAACCCATCCAAGGCACACTGTCTGCTGCATTTAATGGTGCTTTTAACATGGGCTGCGCTTGTTGCAATAACATGTGAGCTCGCCTCATATTTGCTGGCGCATCAAGTCCTGCATATTCCACAGTGCCAGCCAAACGCAAGCCCTCTTGCATCGGTGTCATAATAAAGCGCCGATCCATACTGGATACGGGTATCTGCAAACGCTGCGGCTCATGCGGTAGCATTAGATGATAGCCACGCTCGGTATCTAACGGTACCGTCACACCAGTGAGTTTCCTCGCCAATGTTTTTGAATGAGCACCGGCAGATAGCATGACCTTAGATGCTGTCATATCGCCTTGACTGGTGGTTAGACGAATACCGTCTGGATGCACGGCTGCATCCAGTACACGGCAATGTTCAATCGTATGACCCCCTAATTGTCTAAAGGTACTGTGAAGCTGTTTCATGACGGATTTTAGATTGGTGATGTGACCGGTATTTGGAAAGAATAACGCCGCCAACTGGTTATCTTGTAAGGCAGGCTCACGCGCCAACAGCTCTTTTTGACTTAGTAACTCATTTGCCACACCAATCTCGTTAAGACGGTTGCCATGTGCGGTTAATAACGACACGCTAACGGGTTTTTCAACCGTTAATAAGGAGCCTTCAATATGTACCCAATCGTTTAGTTTCCACTGATTAGCAAAATCCTGCCAAGTTTGAATGCTGCTCTGATTAAGGGTCATTAATGCCTGATGAATGCGCTCAAATGGCTCAGGGCGCATGTTCATGAGTAATTGCATTGCCCAAGGCATTAAGCGCGGCAGATAGCGCCAGTCTATACGTAATGGCCCCGCTGGGTTAAAGAGCATGGCTGGGATATGGCGCAGCATACTTGCATCGGCAATCGGAAAGACCTGCTCGGCAGCGATATGACCGGCGTTACCTAATGATGCGCCTTGACCGACTTCATTGGCGTCGAGTAATGCGACCTTGGTGCCTCGCGCTTGTAACGTCACCGCAGTCGCAAGACCGATAATGCCGCCACCAATAATATGAATGTCGAAGTGTGAGGTGCTCATAGGATCTCTCGATAATACTCATGCATAAACATTGGCTGACCAATTTATTGCTATCTGTGGTTTCGCATATGCTTAATAGTTTTTAGCAATTTCTTAATAAGTACATAACAAGTGTTTAGCAAGAAATGCCCCATTTGAATGGGTCGTCTTCTTGTACAATTAGTGTGGTCTCGGCGCAGACATGGGCATGACCACAGATGGTTGGGATAATCGTGTGCTCAGGGTAGGCTGTAGACTCTGTATTGTTGAGATCAGTGGCATGTTGGTAGCTGCCGGTAAATACGCTGCCAACAACACTTTGTTGGCGCCAGATTTGACCAGGCGCTAACAGATCGTCAGCAGCAAGGCAGGCCAGTTTGGCACTGGTGCCGGTACCGCAAGGTGAGCGGTCGTACGCCGCACCTGGGCATAGGACGAAGTTTTTACTATCTGCTTGAGCATCATTGCTATCGGCAAACAGCTCGATATGGTCAATCTCGCCGCCGTTTTCGCCAGAGATGTTAGCAGTGATTAATGCTTGCTTAATTTGCATGGTTACTTGAGTCAGTTTTGCGACATTATTTGCTTGAATATCTTGTCCGTGCTCACTGACTAAAAAGAACCAGTTGCCACCCCAAGCGATATCGCCACGGATAAGGCCTAATTCAGGGACTTGAACCTCAACTTGTTTTTTATAACGATAAGAAGGGACGTTTTGGATGCTACAGCTGCCATCATCATGCAAGGTTGTTTTGATTAAACCCACTGGGGTCTCAAACCAATGTGTGCCAGTCGTGATTTTTTGTTGATAAGCCAGCGATGCGACGACACCAATCGTGCCGTGCCCGCACATACCTAAATAACCAGCATTGTTGAAAAAGATAATGCCCGCTGTGGCTTTAGGATCAGTTGCAGGAAGGAGTAGTGCACCGACAAGGACATCATTGCCGCGTGGCTCTAGAATGATACTTTGGCGCAGATGGTCAAAGTTTTGTTTGAAATACTGCAGCTTATCTTGCATGGTCTCACCGACCAGCTCAGGAAAGCCGTCATAGACCATACGAGTAGGCTCACCGCCCGTATGTGAGTCGATAATTTTAAAGTTAAATAATGTAGAAGACATGACGGGCACCCTAATTCATCCTTGAAAAAGTTACATTCCATTGTTTTGCAATAGAGCTAATGCAAGCATAGCTTGCAGTCATCCATTAATCCGCAATTGCTAAGGTCTACATATAGAATGGATGTTTTTGAATGGAGCGTCTTGCTGTTTTTTCATGGATAAATGCGCATTTCTGCATAGTGGCTCAGTGTACACTAGAGAAATCTGTGCCAAAAAATTGGTAGTAAAATAGTCAGTTCGAAATAAAACCGATACATTTATGCCAGTAGCACTGTATCGGTTTTAAAGTAAATCAACTATAGATATACGTAGAATAATCTGTAAATTATGAATGTTTGGCTGAGTGTAAAATTGATATGACAAGGATGACATACGATGACTGAGGTAATAACAGATGTAATAGAAGATACAGCACTTGCTATGCTTACCACGTCATTGCAGCAAAATATGACTGCCTATTATCCCGATAGTAGCGAAGCTTTTATTGGTAATGTCTCATTATTACTACCGCTGTTGAATACTTTGACTAATGTAGTGTTTTTTGTAAAAGATGAGCAGGCGCGCTACCAGCTGGCAAACAGAACGCTGTTAAAACGTTGTCAGTTGAATAAGCATGCAGACATTATAGGCTTCACCACAGAAGAGGTGTTTTCACATCATCAGGGCAAAGACTATATGGTGCAAGATATGAAGGTATTGCGCGAGGGAAAGTCGATTGTCGACAACTTAGAGCTGCACAGTTATGCGTCTGGTCAATTAGGGTGGTGTATTACCAATAAGCTGCCTATTTATAATAACAACCAACAAATAGTTGCGATGGTTGGAATATCGGTCGATATCGATGAAGATAATGAGCGTGTTTTACGTAAACACGCTCGCTTGGCTGAAGTTGCTCAGTTTGTACGAGCTAACCTCGATCAAAAAATCAATGTGGCTCAGCTAGCGGAACTGGCTAATTTGAGCGTGTCGCAGCTAGAGCGTACTTTTAAAGCTGTACTCAATATGTCGCCGCTGCAGTTTGTACAAAAGCTACGCTTGGAGTATGCGGTGAAGTTATTGGCTAATCCTGAAATGTCAGTGACTCAGATATCATTGCACTGCGGCTACAGCGATCACAGTGCTTTTAGCCGCCAGTTCAAGCAGTTCACAGGCATATCGCCTACTCAGTTCCGCCACGCGTATTTGACACCAAAAACTTAACTTAATACCCAACCACCGCTGCATCGACAATACGCGGATCAGAGGAGCCGTAGACACCATTTGGCGTTATCATAATCGACTGTGTTGAGCCCATAGCGGCTTTTGGACTGACCGTGTGTCCCATGGATTCTAGCTTTTTGATCGTATCGATATTCAGTGCTTTTTCTACTCGTATCTCATCCGGTAGCCACTGGTCATGGATGCGCGGCGCATGCGTGGCTTCAGCGATATTCATATCATGATCGATGACGTTGGAGATGATTTGGGTGACGGTGGTGATGATGCGGCTACCGCCGGGGCTGCCAGTCACGATATAAGGCTTATCGTCCTTAAATACCAACGTCGGACTCATCGAGGACAGCGGCCGCTTATTGGCTTCTACGCTATTTGCCTCACCGCCTAGTAGCCCATAGCCATTTGGCGTGCCAGGCTTGGCAGAAAAGTCGTCCATCTCGTTGTTTAGTAATATGCCCGTGCCGTCTGCAACCAGACCGGTGCCATAAGAGAAGTTCAGCGTATAGGTATTGGCGATTGCATTGCCGTCTTTATCCACAATAGAGAAATGCGTGGTTTGGTCGCTCTCGTAGGGTAGTGGGTTGTTGGCTTTAATCGTACTCGCTGGCGTGGCCTTGTCTGGATCAATTAAGGTGCGCAGCTGATCGGCATAGGCTTGAGAAGTAAGGCCGCTGGCTGGTACATCGATAAAGTCTGAGTCGCCTAAATACTCTGCACGGTCAGCATACGCCAGTTGCATTGCCTCTGCCATTAGGTGAATGGTTTGCGCGCTATTGTGACCATAGTCTTTTAGTGGATAGCCTTCTAAAATATTTAAAATCTGCACGATGTGGATACCACCAGAGGAGGGCGGTGGCATCGAGACGATCTCATAATCACGGTAGTCGCCTATCACAGGCGTACGAGCGATGGCTTCGTAATTGGCCAAATCCTGCAAGCTCATGCTACCACCAGCCTCATTGACCGCTTTGACAATACTGCGCGCGGTCTCACCTTTATAAAAGCCATCAGCGCCTTGCGCGGCAATGAGCTTTAGCGAGCGGGCAAGCTCTGGCTGATACATGCGCTCGCCAGGTTGATACGCGCTGCCGTCAGGTTTAAAAAACACTTTTTTGGTACTGGGCCACTTTTGTAGGCGATCGCTTAAGGCTTCTAGTGACTCCGACAAGCCAGCGGTGACTTCTATGCCATCTTCAGCAAGTGCGATCGCTGGTGCCATCACTTGCTCGCGGCTCATGGTGCCATGGTCTTCTAGCGCTTTGAGCAGTCCTGCGACTGTCCCTGGTACGCCGACAGCTAAGCCGTGAAAGCGAGACAAATCACTTACCGCATTGCCGTCCTCATCGAGATACATATCACGTGAGGCGCTGCTTGGGGCTCTTTCGCGATAATCGAGTGCCACCGTTTCGCCTTGCTCGGCATCATAAATCATCATAAAGCCGCCACCGCCGATGTTGCCCGCCCGAGGTAGTGTCACGGCTAAGGCAAAACCCACCGCAACGCCAGCATCGACGGCATTGCCACCGTCTTTTAGAATCTGTAAGCCAATATCAGAGGCCAGTGCTTCTTGAGTTGCGACCATGCCGTTTTTGGCCCAGACGGGATGATGAATGGCGTCCTCGGAGTAGATAGCTTGCTCGGTTTTTGTTTTATTGGTTGTGAGTGTCAGCGTATTGGTTTTCGCTGGTGTGATGCGCTTGATTTCAGACAAGACCGTCGGATTATCGGTCATGATGGCCAGATTGATCGCACTGGTGTTGATTGAGGTGTTATTTATCACATTAGCATCAGTTGGTGTTACTGGTTCAAGTGCATGCGCTGATACAGATAGCAATAATGTACTGCTAGCAATGAGCATCGCAGATTTTAATGTGGTGATGATGGGTGGTTGAGAGTGGCCAGACAGATTTGGCATGGCAAAGTCCTTTTTATGTGAGTGGTAAATTTTAATAGATAAAAACAATACAGACTTTTGCCTAGAAACGCACGCTAATATTACTAAATTGTAACGCTTTGTGTTATAAATATCATACGCGTTTATCCTTATTTTACCCATTAAATAAAGGGACTTTTATGTCATCTACTCATAGCAATCATCGCAGTCGACAGTCTGGTTGTAGGTCGCAGCTGCATGAGGTAACTGCGCCTGTGGCGATTTATCATAAAAACAAACATCGAAATTTATCACGTACACTGACGGCGACCGGTTGTGCGCTGCTGCTTGGTGGTACGTCATTGGCATTGATGGGCTGTCAGACAAGCGCTGGCGTCTCCTCAGGCGCGGTATCAGATGCGCTCATCGACTTTGAGGTCGCAGACAGTGCAGTAAACCAAGCACAGGGGCGCGTCTTTACTGACCGTCTACAAGCCAGCTCTGCGCGCTATGAGCAACTGTTTGACCAGCAGAGCTATCCCAATACGCAGACTCAGGCAAAGACACGTTTGCTTGCTGCCATTCGTCAGCATCTCGCCAGTGAGCACGTGGCCGTCGCGCAGGCCAATTATCATATGGCACCCTTTATCGATCCAGACAGTATCGATGCTGGCGCGAGCAGTCTGCTAAGAACCATCATCGAAACTTATGCGTATCAAGAAGAGCAAGCGATAGACGACGAGGCTGCTGATGATAATAGTGAGTTTGCTGACAGGAGTTTTGCTGACGATGCAGATGAAGCGTTTGCTGATGATGAGTATAGCGCCAATACTAAAGACGATGGGTTGATACCGGGCGTGCAAGATGTCAAACCCAAGGCATTATTAAAGAGCTATGAAGCCATGCAAGCCGCCAAGCAGCAGCCAGTGGCGAGCGATGACAAACCGATGCCAACTACCGGCGTCATCGGTCAGATGCTGGCTATGTTGCATCGCACACCTGAGCAAATCGCTGCGACTAACGCCTATCAATATCAGCATTTGACATTTAATAGCGTCAGCCAATTCAGGCCCAAACAGCGCCAGCTACGTAGCGTCTATAGTTATGACTATGTCAGCCCAACGCTTAGCTCATCCATACAGATACCGCTTGCACTGGATTTTAATGACAGTCGTATCACGGTAGACCCATCGGCCATCATGCCGATTGTGGCGCTGGCCAGTCCTGAAAATACCCCGCTGCCTCAGGAGATGACCTCTCATACGGTCAGCTTTGGTCTGCCTAAGGGCATCACCGAGCAGCTGCCGCCTACGGTATTGTATGATGCTGCGCTTGCTGCGATACAGAAGAGTATGGCCGAGCTGGCACCAGAGTATTTCAGCGCCGTTGATATACGTAATGACGCATTTGCCAAAGAAGTGGGGGCCAGCCATGCCGTCAAGTTATATATCGGTAGTAAGCAAGGCGGTGAGCTGGTCGGCAAAATCCTAAAATATATGACCCAGTCACTACAAGAGCATGTCGATGCCAATCCGTCACAGTATCCTGATGGAGCGATGCTAAAAGCTGCACTTGCTAAGGCGCAGCTATACCATAAAGGATATCAAAGCGCGGATGTCGGCGCACTGCTACAGCTGATTGAAGCGATCGGTCCCATCTCCTTTAATCAAACAAACTACTACTATTTGGATCGCGCAAATCAGCTACTGGCCAAACAACAACGGCTAAATGTCGGTAGCGATTTGATGGGTGCGACCACCAGCGTACTCAACCAAGTGCGTTATGATAAAGCCAGCTTTAACGACCATGCGCTCACACCTTTATTGGCCGAGTCTTTTGGGGCAAATGCCAAGCCTGCCATCGACGGCAACGCGTGGCTTGCGAAGATACGCCAACAAAAAGACAGACTGCAAAGCGCTCGTTATGCACGCTATGACTACGAGTATGATGATGAAGATCGTTACGATGTTGATAATACTGATGAAGAGGGTGGCGTTTATGACAGTGGTAATAGTGAGGACTGGAACGACAACGATGAGGCATTGTATGACGATGCGGCCAAGTATGGCATCGATAGCAAGCTAGCGGATCAGTAGGTCTGTCTTGTTAACTCTCCCTATTAAGGATAAAAAATGAAAAAACCCCAGCAAACTCATACCAGCCGCCCGCCACGTGCATCTACTATTATCAATGGTCATGCGGTATTTGCCAGCGCGCTTGTCGCAGGCGCGGCGTTATTGACAGGGTGTCAATCGACCAGCCTTGGACAGTCTAATGCCATGACGGCTACCCAAACCTCAGTAGCTGCCAAAACAGCCGTCGCAAGCGCGCTACAAGCGCAGCGTCGCCAGTCCTTTCGTTATCATAGCAACCTTGAGATTAGTAATAAGCAGCAGTTTGACGGTATAACGTCTCAAAGCACTACCAACAATGGTGCTAACAACCCAGTCACTACTGATGATATCTATCAATACTGCGAAGATACGCATGACGAGGCCTATGCGGCATTATTGGCGCAGGCAGAAGGACAAAAGCAAGATATATCGGCGACAACATATGACGCTCAGCGTGCGACCATCAAACAATCCTATCTAGCCTGTACGGATGCCTATCAAGCATGGCAAGACAGCCAATACGACAGTGAGGTAAGTGTGCCTGCTGATTACCAAAAGTTGTTTGATAATTATGACGCGCAGCCAACCGCGCAGGGTATCAAAAAAGCAAAGCTACTCGATGCCTATCTACTAAAACCGTTGTCTATCAACGCCCAAGGCGTGTATCAGCCGATGGCGGGCAAAGCGACCATGCTTGCCAGTGCCCAATACCAAGCGCGTAATCATCAAAGTAGCCTCAACCAACCGGTCTATATCGATTTTAAAAACGGTGATATTTATCTATGGGCGGACAATTTTGCGATGATTAACTCAAAGCTATTGGACGACAAACTTGGCACGACATGGCAAAACAAATGGCTCAAAGTCACGCTGGACGATGGCACGTTACCCAAAGGCTTTGGCAAAGCAGTGATCACCCATCATTTTGCCGCGCTCGATGCCGCATTTGCCGCAGCGCCAGCAAGTCAGTTTGAGTATGTCGCGGCCACGTCTTTGACTGCGCTATCTCCTAAGCTGCCAGCGCACCAGATGCCCGCAATGCTGGCAAGTGAGCAAGTGATCCGCCGTACTCAAAGCGCGACCAGTCACGAGCAGTCATATCAAGAGTATATGCGTGGTTTTTATGAGCGGATAAGCGAGCAGTATCCAGAGCTTGTCAATGATAGTGCTTCTGATATAGCGCCTGACATTTTTACCAGTAAGGCCTTGGTACAGCAAGTACTGACAATAATCAAAAACAGTATAGACGCCGCTGATGATACGGTCGCCAGCCGTACAGTAGATACTGGTGCAGAGACGCCAAACGTGCAAACGCTATACGGCATTGATAAACGTGGCCGTCTCATCTGGCAGCATCTGCGGCGTGAGTTTCCTAGCGAGACCAATCAGCATAAAGGCATCGTGATGGATGCCATGCAGCAGTATTCTGCTATTCGTCCAAAAGACGCTGCATTTCCCAACTTACCAAGCGATGTACAAGTACCAAATGCGCACAATAGTGTTGATGCGCGCGAGTATGGTCGCGAGCTGATGCAGTACTATCGCGATGGTAATGGCACGGCGATAGGCAAGATGATATTTAAGGCGCTACCGCTGTCGCAAGAGCGTTTGGGCGGTACTGATTAAAAGGTATTGAGCTATCATCAGAATTATACAAAAAAGCGCACCGTTATCACGATGCGCTTTTTCTGAGTGGTGTAGCGGGCAGTAATAACTACTACATGCCTTGATGCTGATGCGGTTGGCCATGCTGACCTTTTGTCATTTTTGCCATTCTCTCGTTTTGCAGTTTGGCAAGTTTGGCGCGTTGCTCCGGCGTTAGCACTTGCGCGATGGCGTGCTGGGTCTGAGCATGCTCAATAAAACGCTGCTTGACTTTAGCCGCTTGCTGATCCGCTAGGCGGTTAAGCGCGGCCGTATTCAACGTGCTGGCAGTGGTCAATGCCTGCATTTGTTGATGCATCTGCGCCCGTTCTGCTTTGTGTTGCGCGCGCTCAGTTTTACGGTCGCCGTGTTTGGCCTCCATGATGGCTTTGATTTGTGCTTGCTGCGTGGCACTCAAATCTAGCTGTGACAGTGGACCTCGCATGCCGCCCCTCATATCGCCTTTATGCATGCCACCTTTGTGCATACCTTCTTTCATGCCGCCTTGATGATGCTTTTGCATTTTGCTGGTGGCAGGTACGGTGTCAGTCGTTGCATTGACACTGGTGCAGGCGGTGACAGCAAATACACTAGAGGTGGCCAATACTGTGCCCATAAGTAGTTTTTTCATCATACAATCCTTTTATAATTTGAGTAAATAAACAATAAATACCTTATCTTGCCAGTATGGCGATAAGTGCGACAAGTGATTGATAGGTGCTATCTTACGACAGTTAAAGGTTGCGATACTTTATGAAGTATTAAGAAAGGTAACGTTTATGGCGTTATGATAAGTCCATGCCTGATAATATAGGCAACAAAGCGACCTTAGGCTTAAGGAGACAGCAGTGCCAAACATACTACTCGGCGATGATGACGAAGAGTTGACCCAGTTATTACAAGAATACTTGCAAAATCATGATATCGATTGTGACTGCGTGCACGATGGTGAAGCGGTCATGCAAAGACTCAAGAATACCAGCACTGCTACCGCTTATGATTTGCTGGTACTCGATATCATGATGCCCAAAATCGATGGGCTCAGTGTGCTGCGGCAACTGCCGGCCATCAGTGATATTCCGGTCATTATGCTGACGGCAAAAGGCGAGGAGATTGATCGTATCATTGGGCTTGAGCTTGGCGCGGATGATTATATTACCAAGCCTTGCAATCCGCGTGAGCTGTTGGCACGTATCAATGCGGTGATAAAACGCACTCGTCTTAGTGCTTCTGATAGTACGTTAGAGCACATGCCGCTACCTGAGAGCCGATTACATTTGGATCAAAACCAGCGACTCTGTCAGATAGACGGGACAGAGCTACAAGTGACAGGCACCGAGTTTGACTTGTTGCTCGCCTTGCTCAAGAAAAAAGGCGAGGTGGTGAGTAAAGCGTGGCTATCAGAGCATGTGTTGCAGCGTGAGCTACAGCCCTTCGACCGCAGCCTTGATGTGCATGTCTCACGCCTGCGCAAAAAACTCCAACCTTTTCATGATGAGCCGATCAAAGCGATTCGTGGGAAAGGCTATCAGCTGGTACTGTAATGACACATTCCGCAAATACTTCTACCTTTCGACCCAGAATCACGCTGTTTTGGCGGCTGTTTTTGAGTCTACTATTGACGATCTTACTCACCTCTATTTTGTCCATCGTGGTAGAGCGGATACTGGTTGAAAGAGCGCTGACCGCGCGTATGGAAGTGCAGATTGAGCAGTTGTTGATTAAACGCAATGAGCTGGCTGCCGCGTTGCAAGCGGGCGATTTTGCATCAGTCAGGCAGATGTACCGTGATGATCGGCGGCTGATGAGTCAAATCAGAGTCTATAACGGGCAAGGCGCTATTATCTTTCCGCGTTATCGAGACCAAGCGGACCGTCAAGACGGCAGGCAAGTTATGCCGCGTGCGCCCATGCATCCGATGCCATCAATGCCTGCCATGCCAAACGCACCCGCCGTACCCGCCTTAGATCATCACCGCTCTGACGATACTACCAGTATGCCAAACAATACTCGCAATCCTTATTGGCAATCGATGATGTCTCAGCGCACGATAGCAGACCCCGAGATGCGCCCTGAGCTGGCGGATAAGACCGTCGCGCTGCCAGATGGTCAGTCTGTCATTATACAGCTGCGTCCGCACCTGCGTTTTGCCGATGTCGTCGCGCTGCAACGGAATAATTTTTCGGTACGTTTGCTGCTAATTATCTTCTTTAGTGTCTTGGTCTGTGTTTGGCTTAGCCGTACCTTGACCCAGCGTATGCGCCGCGTCCAACATGCGGTACATCGCATGATTGCTGGCGATTATCAGGCGGATACCCAGTTGGCAAAAATGGGCGATGATGAGCTGGGTCTATTGGCAAAAGACGTGGCCAAGCTATCAAGGCGGCTGGCTGAGAGTGAGCTGGCGCGCAAGCAGATGCTTAGTGATATCTCGCATGAGCTGCGCTCGCCCTTAGCGCGCCTTGATGTGGCGACCGAGCTGACGCGAGATTTTGCCCCCAATGCCAATCGCTACCTCGACCGTATCGACAAAGAGTCTGCGCGAATGAATGAGCTGATCGAACAAATCATTCATATCCAGTCGCTACAGATGCAGCAATACACCACTGATAATGTAGAAAATGACTGGGTTGATGTCTCCGAAATTATTAGTGAGATTGGACAAGATGTTTGTTTTGAATTTCAGCACAAAAACGTCCATTGGCACTGGCAACCACCAACCCTAAAGTCGACGGTAAAGGGCAACCAAGAACAGTTACATAGTGCGCTTGAAAACGTCATTCGTAATGCTTTTATGCACACAGCAGCTGATTCAACGGTTATGGCTGAGATTAAACCAGCAAAGATAGATGGCAAAAGACCTGCCATTCAAATCCGCATCATAGACGAGGGCGGCGGCGTTGCAGAGCAAGACTTGCAGCGTATTTTTCAGCCCTTTGTACGGCTAGACTCGGCGCGTCACCGCGACACTGGCGGCTATGGGCTAGGGCTGGCGATCGTCCATGCCGTGGTGCTGGCACATAAAGGCCAAATTGACGTTTATAATCGTCTTGATGGTGTCCAAGGGCTGATAGTGCAGATTGTGTTACCTATTGGACTATAAAACGTCTCATTAATGATCTACATGGTTGCCACACCTTTTTAATAAGTAACGAATACCTGCGAAAAGGTGTGCTTGGTATCAGAACAATGAACGAAAATTTGTGAAAAATGGAGGTAATTTAATATAAATAAGAGATAATGAAAAGAATATATTCATTTTTATGAATATATTCCGATAAGCGGTAGTAAATAGCCGAAGAGTGTACATAGTCTTACATGATGAAACTTTTAGGTTTTTAAACCGCTAAGAATGGTTACATTTGCGCAAAAAGTCTCATTAAAGCTTACCGCCGTGTCATTTTGTCGTATTCGCTCTCTACATACCGACTATGAGTTGGCCTCTAATAATTATGTAAGGGAGTGCGCATCATGAACCGCATCTATAAAGTCATATGGAATGAAGCTTTAAATTGTTTTGTCGCCGTTGGTGAATATGCCAAAGCACGTGGCAAGTCTTCTAAATCTAGCGTCAGTGCCAATGCTCGTATTAATACCACAGCTACCACTTCTGTCAAAAAATGGCATGTGAGCGCTATAGGACTCGGTCTGCTGGCTGCTGGCTGCTGGTGTCGCGATGCCACTACATACGTTAACGAAATTTGCACAGCGCGTAAAACCTTCTAAATTGAAAAACCACTGATGAGCTAGTATCTTTTGCCTAAAGATTCGGCTTAGCAGCAGTATTGTCCATTCTATTTTAAAGGTTTTTTATGGGTCAAATCAGTGACTGGGTACTCTCTATTACGGCGAAGTTTGGCTACTTTGGCATTATCTTTGCCATGTTTGCCGAAAACGTCTTTCCGCCTATTCCTTCCGAGGTCATTATGCCTGCTGCTGGGTTTGCCGCTTCAAATAGTGAGCTTAATCTCATACTTGCCATACTAGCAGGGACGCTTGGCGCGGTACTTGGTGCGTTACCGCTGTACTATTTAGGCCGCGTGTTTAATGAAGAGCGCTTGATAGCCTTAACCAAAAAATATGGCAAATTTGTTTTTGTAAAACCTGACGATATCAAAGCTACCAATGAATGGTTCGATAAGCACGGTAAAAAAGCGGTATTCTTTGGTCGTATGGTGCCTGGTATCCGCTCGTTTATCTCGATTCCTGCCGGTATGAATAATATGTCGATGCTACCGTTTTTGGGGCTCTCCGCACTTGGTGCGAGCATTTGGACGACAGGTCTGACGCTCGCGGGTTACTATATGGGCCAAAACTACGAGGTTATTGAATCAACGCTTGCCCCTTACTCGACAGGTATTGGCATCCTTATCGTGGTGCTGATAATCGGTTGGTTTGTAAAGCGGCGTTTATCTGATAAACACTAACAAACGCGAAGACCGATAATCACTAAGTGCTAACGCCTTGATTTACTTGTCGATAGCGTCCAGCCCTAAGCGCATTGTAGTGGCATAATGAAATAGGACAGTAGATAAGAGATACCATCTTAAAAAAGCCAAATCAAGCACTAATTAGCTCAACTTTTGCTTGGTAAGACTGCTGATGTTTAATCACACCGAAACAGATATGCACAAGCTTGCGCATCGCTGCACAGACAGCCTGCATTTTGCACTTACCATTAGCAAGCAGTCGCTCATACTGCGCCTTAATATCAGGATTATGCTTAATGGCGACTAGCGCTGGCATATACAGTTTGGCTCTGATATCACTTGAGCCATTCTTTGCTAAGCGAGACTTGCCTTTAAATAGCCCTGATTCACTATGTTTGGGAACTAAGCCTAAAAAGGCGGCCATTTGTGACGCTTGACTAAACTGCTTATTATGCATCAGCGACACCATCTGCTTTGAGACAACAGGGCCGACGCCTTTAATAGTTTGTAGTAGAGTCTGATCTTGCTTTAAATTGTGATGATGATCGATATGGTCATCAATATCACCATTGAGCTTAACAATAGCGGCTTGCAAAGAGGCTATCATATGCTCAATAGAAGCTTTAACGATAGGAGCGGTGTCTGTGGCCTGCGCTTTTTCCAATCGATTCAGCTCACGTTGTAAGTCTTCTTGTAGTGCGTCTAAGCGCGACAATAATGACTTGAGGTGACGCGCCTCTGCTGGCGGCGGTGTCCATAATTTAGGCTTAGCACTATAGGTGTAGCGGGCTAATAACATACTGTCTTTTTTATCCGTCTTGTTGCGACTTCCTAAACTAGCAGCATAGCTTTTGATATAAGCAGGATTGATAATACTGACGTTAAGACCTTTATCAAATAGGTAGTAGGCGATGTTCTCGTGATAGACTCCTGTGGCCTCGACCGTGATGTGAATATTACTTAAGTCGTCAGTGATGTTAGCAATGAGCCAGTTGATAAGAGCAGCGTAGTCACTGTAATCATTTTTAAAGACTTTGGTTTTAAATTTGAGATTATCAGTGGCTTTGAGCCAGGCGATATCTAGCTTGTTTTTACTGACGTCTATGCCGATATAGTGTGTCATCTTATTGTCTTCCCTTGTCTATGCAGTGTCACTCATGACACCTTGGTAGATGGCGAGGCACTTGGATACCATTCAGAATATGAAGATGATGGGATGAGCATTGGGCATAATCTCTTACACAGTGTCTAGGCACTAAGGTTATACTCATACTCTCAATGCTCATGAATAATTACTTTATTTTATCAACTTTCGTTGGCAGTATTAAGCGGTTATTCAAGATACAAGGTTATACTATCACCAAGACTGGAGAGAAGATATGACCACCAAACGCGGACGCTACAGCCAAGAATTTAAGCTAGAAGCCATTAAACTGGTTGAAGATCAAGGCAGGAAGATACCAGAAGTAGCCAACTCATTAGGTATCGGCAAAACCACCTTAGAGAATTGGGTATATAAATACCGTAAAGAACAGCAAGGTGTCATGCCATCAGAAGGCAAAGCCCTAACGCCTGAATTACGGCGTATACAAGAGCTTGAAAAACAGGTCAAGCAGCTTAAGATGGAGCGAGATATATTAAAAAAGGCATCTGCTCTGCTAGCCCAAGACAATCTCAGCGTCTATCGCTAATAACCAAGCTTGCAGAGCATCATAAGCATATTAGCAAACACAAGCTATGTGAACTGTTTGGGGTTGTTAGAAGTAGCTATTATAACAGTACTAAATCTAGGTCTATAGACATTGAACTTATAAGGCTCAAAGCCTTAATCAGAGAAGTATTTGAACAGTCAAATGGCTCGGCTGGTGCAAGGACGGTATCTGCTATCGTCACGCATCAACATGACATTAAACTCACACGCTACAGAGCAGGTAAGCTGATGGCACAAATGGGGTTGATTAGTCGACAGATAAAATCACATAAGTACAGGCGTTGTGAAAAATTCCATAAAGTTTATGGAAACATACTAGACCGTCAGTTTGCGCCCACTGCACCAAACCAAGTGTGGACAGGTGATGTTACTTATATTCGTATCAAAGGCGGATGGTGTTATTTAGCCATCGTTATGGATTTATATGCTCGACGTATTGTTGGTTTTGCCTTGTCAGATAGCCCGAATACTCAGCTGACCACATCTGCACTAAAAATGGCATATCACATAAGACTTGAGCCTAAAGGCGTGCTGTTTCATTCAGATCAAGGCAGTCATTATACCAGTGAAGAGTATGCTAAATGCGTAGCCAAGTGCAATGGTATGTCGCATAGTATGAGCCGACGAGGCAACTGTTGGGACAATGCACCTACAGAGAGGTTCTTTAGAAGCTTTAAGACAGAGTGGATGCCAAAAAACGGCTATGACAATATTGATGAGGCTCGGCAGGCAGTAAATGATTATATTTGGGGCTATTATCAAAGTGTAAGACCACACAGCTTTAATGAGTATTTAACACCAAGCGAGAAAGAGAGACTTTATTTCAACAAAAACCTCTTAAGTACTGTCTAAAAATATTTGACCACTACAAATGCACCCCTAATTTTATTTACCTCCAATTCATCATTTACTCCAATGATTATAGAAAACTGTCAATCACTAGGTTTTGAACCTAATATTATTTGCCAAACCAATCAGTGGCACTTGCTTCTTGACATGGTAAAACAGGATATGGGTGTGACTCTTTTGCCTCAATATTATACTCAAAAGTTGGATTTAACAGGAT
Source organism: Psychrobacter sp. Marseille-P5312 (assembly GCF_900291405.1). Taxonomy (NCBI): domain Bacteria; kingdom Pseudomonadati; phylum Pseudomonadota; class Gammaproteobacteria; order Moraxellales; family Moraxellaceae; genus Psychrobacter; species Psychrobacter sp. Marseille-P5312. The sequence goes on along the minus strand of NZ_OLML01000001.1, from coordinate 2,761,703 downwards.
TAGTCTGCTTGCCACTAACCCAACCTCAGTTAAAATGGGAGCTTGTCATGGCTTGGCGTCGTCATCGCTTGCTTACACCAAGTATGCGAGCTTGGCTTGATAACATAAGAAAAAATATATAACCAGGCCTTGATAATGCTTTGCCTGAAACAGGGCATAGGTTATACAAAACAGAGGTGATTGAATATTTAAAAGCAGGTTGGCAATGTTTAGCGAATGTACAACTTGCGACATTGAATTGAGTAGATTGGTTCAATAAAAAGCGTATACACAGTGCATTGGGCTATGTATCGCCTTTTGAGTTTGAAAAGCGGTATTATGATATAGTCGATACACTCTAAAAATCTCATAGCGCTACTGGGAGGAATTTTGCGCAGCCTCTGGGAACGCAGCACGCAAGTAAAATTTATACCAGTAGCGCGTTTAAATCCATAACAGTTTTACATTCAGCTAACTATAATTTAATCCTTTCAGGCATCGCTGCCTGACTCAAGTAAACCAGACTCCGACATAGTCGGGGTGGTTCACTATATCGCACTTAATAGGGTGCTGGTGATGGCATTAGGTCAGCTAGATCGCTTGTGGTGCATCAGGCTGCTGCATCGGTTCGGCATCTATAAAGGCTTTTAAGGTGCGGCAGTGAGCATCAATGGCGACGATGGTTGGGTAGGGGGTGAGGTCCACCTCAAATCGGCGCGCAGACGACACCTGTGGTATCAAATAGCAATCTGCAAAGGTTGGTGTGTCACCGTAACAAAACTTACCGCGAGTATGGTCAGCTGCCAAGCGTTTTTCTAAAGCTGCAAAGCCTTCGCTGATCCAGCGGTTGCACCACGTCATGACCTGCGCTTCATCTACAGACAGCTCGTGGCGTAAGTATTGTAAAATACGGCGGTTATTAATAGGGTGTATGTCGCAGCCAATCATCGCACTCAGCGCTCGTACTTGCATACGGCCAGCAGCGTCGCTGGGCAATAAAGGCGGCACAGGATAGACCTCTTCTAGCCACTCTAATATGGCAGGGCTTTGATAGAGTAATACGTCATCAGCCTGTAAAATAGGCACCAATCCTTGTGGGTTTAGGGTTTTGAAAGTCTCAGCTAGCTGCTCGTTTTGGGCCAGATTGACTGCCAGATAATCGTACTCTAGACCTTTTAGATTCATTGCGATACGTGTACGGTAAGATGTGCCGCTACGAAAATAACCGTAAAGTTTCATCATGGTATCTTCCTTTTATTATGTTATGTTGTGAGTCAAACGCCCCGTTGCCACCATAGCTTGTCCCGTCATTATCGTTGCATAAGATATGCATGCTCTCCAACTGCACATGCATACAATCAGGCGTAAGTGTTATAAAATTGTACTTCTCATTCCACGGCCTAAGCCTAAATAAAGCCAGCCTTTTAGCGAGTCCATTATGCCAGCAGCCAAAAGCCTTATAGACAGCGCGCCGACCACTCAAAAAAATGGCGTCCAGTCTTTGGAGACAGGGTTGTCCGTCTTAGATATCCTTATCGAGCGCCGCGAGCCTATGATGTTAAAAGACATTGCTCAAGCGCTGCAAATGCATCCTGCCAAGTGTCATCGCTATTTGGTCAGTCTCATTCGAAAAAACTATGCACAGCAATTGGCAGACGGGCGCTACGGACTTGGGCACAGAGTCGACGCGCTAAGCCACCGAGCCCACCGTCCAAACAACCTTCTAGAGCGCCTGACGCTTATCGCTCATGATATCAAAGACGCCTTGCACTGCGGGGTACAGATTGCCAAATGGTTTACCGAAGGGCCTATTATTATCCAGTCGGTCGAGCCAGATAGCGCCATCAGTATCATCACGCGTGTGGGCTCACGGATGCCGCTTAGCACCTCGGCGACAGGACAGCTGTTTGCCAGCTATCAGTCAGATACGGTTATTTGGCCATTGGTGATGGCAGAATGGCGTGATCATGAGACCTATGATGACATGGCACAAAAACGTCAGACGTTTAGCGAACGATGCGCCAATATCCGTACCCAAGGCTATGCCATGGTGACAGGCGATATGCTCAAAGGTATCAACGCCATTAGTATGCCTGCTTTGATATCATCACAGGCAAGTCATATAGACGATCACAGTACTGAGAAACACGCACCTATCGGTTTAGAGTATGCCATCACGGTCATCGGGACCAATGAGCAACTGCCTGTACATAAGCAACATGATTTGGTCGCGCAGATACGGGCAATCGCGCAGCGTTATGATGTGATGTAACGGTGTTTTTTTCTTAACATTATTTTTCGATACTCAAGTCCTGCACCGACTATTTATTCGCCCATAGGGAGTTGTTGCTTTACTTCTTCTAACTCTTCGTTGTGCAAAAACTGCGTATGGACGGGTGCGCGTTTGGTACGTGACCACTCATCGAGCATCTCTTGCTTCATCGCTTCGGTAATCATCGATACTTTTTCTTCTGACGTGACATCGTCATAGGTGAGCTCCAAGCGGTGGCCGTTTGGATCAAAGAAATAAATCGAGTGAAAGATACCGTGATTGGTCACGCCGACCACCTCGATACCATTGTCTTCTAAATGCGTTTTTGCCAGCATCAGGGCATCTCGATCTTTTACCTTCAGTGCCAAATGCTGTACCCAGCTTGGCGTATTGGGGTCAAAGCCCATCTCAGGCTGATTTGGTACTTCAAAAAATGCCAAGACATTGCCGTGTCCTGCGTCTAAAAACACATGCATATAAGGGTCGAAGGCCTTGGTTGAGGGTACATGATCTTCGGCAAATGCCAAGATAAAGTCCATGTTTAGATGTTTTTTGTACCATTCGACAGTTTCTTTGGCATCCTTGCAGCGATAAGCCACGTGATGGATTTTTTCAATTGTAAAGCTCATATCAATATCCTTTTGATAAAGCGTGACCTGCGTCATACTGCCAGTATGGTTCGAGCAACGGTCTGATCAGAGCGGACGTATGCTTTACTAAAATTTGGCAGCGTGATGAACTGTTTAGCATTGCACGCCTATGTGATAGCCAGTATCAGTGGTCAAAATCAAAGCTAAAAATCAAAGCTTAGGGCAGGCAAGACTTTACCGCGTACTTCGCCAAAACCGACTCGAACGCCGTCTTTTTCGCTATAGCCTTTCATGATGACGGTGTCGCCATCTTCGATAAAGCTGCGCGTCTCACCGCCGGCCAGCGTCACAGGCTTGGTCGCGTTCCAAGCGATCTCGAGCATTGAGCCATAAGCGTCAGGTGTCGGCCCCGAGATCGTCCCTGAGCCCATCATATCCCCGACTTCTACCTTGCAGCCGGTGATGGTGTGGTGTGTCAACTGCTGCGCCATCGACCAATACATGTACTTAAAGTTTGTCTCACAAACGACAGTAGCGCTCTCGGCATTTTCGGGTAGCAGCTCGACCGATAGGTTTATATCAAAGCTGGTATCAGTGGCGGTCTCGTTTAGATACGCCAGCGGTTTTGGCTCTTGGGTAGGGCATGAGGTTTTAAAAGGGGCAAGCGCCTCCATGGTGACAATCCAAGGCGAGACCTCAGAAGCAAAGGTTTTGGCATTGAATGGCCCTAAAGGCACGTATTCCCATTTTTGGATATCGCGCGCTGACCAGTCATTGAGCAACACCATGCCAAAAATATGCTCAAACGCTTCATCGACGGCGATAGGCTGACCAAGCTGGTTGCCTTTGCCAACGATGAACGCAGTCTCTAGCTCAAAATCCAAGCGCTTACAAGGTGAGAAGATAGGGCGCTCATCCGCATTAGGTTTTAGCTGCCCAGAGGGGCGCACGATATCGGTACCACTGACGACGACCGTACTGGCGCGGCCATTGTAACCGACTGGCATCTCTGTCCAGTTGGGTAGCAGCGCATTGTTTGGATCACGAAACATCGTACCGACGTTGGTTGCGTGCTCTTTAGATGAGTAAAAGTCGGTAAAGCCTGGCACGTGAACGGGCAGATGCATGGTGACATCCGCTTGCTTAAACAGTGCCTTTTTTTGTAGCTCGGTGTCGTCACGTAGGGTACTGTCTGCGTCAGATAACAGTGTTTGAACCGTCGCACGCGCCTTTTGCCAATTATCTCGGCCTGAGTCAATAAAGGCGTTTAGGGTCGGCTGGTTAAAATACGGCCCGCCTGCTAAATCTAAAAGACCTGCTGACTCAAGCACAGACAAATCCAGTACGTATTCACCGATTGCCACGCCAGCACGGCGGTTGTCTGCCTCTGCTTGAGTCTTGGTATCGCTAAAAATACCATAAGGCAAATTGTGAATAGAAAAATCAGAGTCGGCGGCAACCTCGATAAACGAAGTCAGGTTTTTGTCAATCATTGACATAAGATGCTCCTTGCTAAAAAAAATAAAGGATAAAGTTAGGTGATAAAAAGTGAGTGAATAAGAAATATAAGGCTTATTACGCAATACGTAATTTATTACTGATAGTATAATTTATGTCTTATGCTAAGTTATCATCAGAGGTATTGCAAGGGTTTTTATCCCCATTATCGCTTACTTTTAGGGGCGCTATTAGCCATGCAGATCGGTAAAGTGCTGCGAAAAATACGTTTGCAAAAACTGCTTAAAGGCAACCGTTGCAGGCGCTAGCGCTCGTGATGAGCGTTGATAGATAAAAAACCGCCTTGTCTTGACTGGATGAGCAAGTGGCCGCATCTGTAAGCCATTGGCGCTGACCCAGTCGATTACCTCTGGCATATAGGGTAGGCACAACGTGATACCAAACCCTTGACGCGTCATCTCCAGCGCTGTCGACATAAAATTGACCTTGTAGCGCGCTTGCTGAATATGGGCGGCGACCGCTTCATCAAGCTCGGTGGTGACTTGCTCAATAAATGGCCCTTGCAAGGTAATAAGCGGCGTCTCTAGCAAGTCTTGCCAGACGATCTCACTTCTTTGTGCCAACACATGCTGCTTTGGCATCACCACACAAAACGGCAATTCGTACAGTAAGTCGGTGCTGATGTCATCATCCATCTCCATAAATCCAAGCTCGGTACCGACGCCTAAGTCCACCTCGATATTTTGGATGTGTTGTAGGACATTTTCGGCCGAGCAATCTAATAACGACACGCTGATATCAGGATAGGTTTGGGAAAACTGAGCGATGACAGCAGGCATAGAGGAGGCTGCAAACTGCGACACCGCTAGTCTGACTTGGCCTTGTGCCAAGCTGGTCAAACTACTGGCTTCGTTTTCAAAAAGATGCATCTCATTTAGTACCCGCCGCGCTTGTGGCAGCAGATGGCGACCGACAGCGGACAACGACAGCTGGCGGGTGGTGCGGTCAAACAACACGATGCCGAGGCTGGATTCTAATTCTTTGATCAAGCCACTCACGGCAGATTGGGTCAGATGCATCTGGTCGCTGGCACGGGTAAAGCTACCATTGTCAGCGACAGTGATAAATGCGGTCAATTGGCGAATGCTGATATTCATAAGTAAACCTGATAAATAAATCATAAAAAACAATTAGTCTTATAAATAAAGCTAATCTAATATGAATGCATCGTCAATAAGCGTTATTGATATAGACAAATTTTTACGCTGATTTAAGGTTTTATACGGATTGACAGTGCCAATTTTTAGCACTAACTATTTTTAGCAGTAATTGATATTAAGGATGATGACCATGGCAGATTTATTTGAAAACCCAATGGGACTAAACGGATTTGATTTTGTAGAGTTTGCTTCACCTGAGCCACACGCCGTCGATGCATTGTTTAAGCAGCTAGGCTTTAGCCACATCGCCAACCACCGCTCAAAGGACGTGGCGCTTTATCGTCAAGGCGATATCAATCTCATCTTAAACCGTGAGCCAAAAAGCCACGCCAGCTATTTTGTAGAAGAGCATGGTGCAGGGGCATGTAGTATGGGATTTCGGGTGAAGGATGCCAAAAAAGCCTATGAGCGGGCCATTGAGATGGGCGCGCAGCCTATCGAGGTGCCGACAGGCGTGATGGAGCTGCGCTTGCCTGCGATAAAAGGCATCGGTGGCTCTTTGATATATTTAATTGATCGCTACAAAGACGGTGAGTCTATCTATGATGTCGACTTTGAGTTTTTTGCTGACGTCGATAGGCAGCCTACCGGTCATGGCTTTAAAGTCATCGATCATCTCACGCACAACATCTATCGCGGCCGAATGGCGTATTGGGCAAACTTCTATGAGCGTATCTTTAATTTCCGCGAAATCCGTTATTTTGATATCAAAGGCGAGTACACAGGTCTTACTAGTAAAGCCATGACCGCCCCTGATGGCAAAATTCGCATCCCGCTTAATGAAGAATCAAAGCAGGGCGGCGGGCAGATCGAAGAGTATTTGATGCACTTTAATGGCGAAGGCATTCAGCATATTGCCTTAGCCAGTGACGACTTGCTGGCGAGCATCGATTTGCTCAAAGCGGCAGGCATTCCGCTGATGACTGCGCCAAACGCTGCTTATTACGACATGTTAAGTGAGCGTCTGCCGGGTCATGGTGAGGATGTCGCGGCGCTGCAAACGCGCGGTATCTTGCTAGATGGCACGACTGAGGGCAATGAGCCTCGCTTACTGCTACAGATTTTTTCCGAGACCATCTTAGGCAGTCCGGTGTTTTTTGAATTTATCCAGCGTAAAGGCGATTATGCAGAGGGCTTTGGCGAAGGTAATTTTAAGGCGTTGTTTGAATCTATCGAGCGCGACCAAGTGCGCCGCGGCGCTATCGGTCAACCAGAAGCAGAAGCACTATAGCTATAGCTGCGGGCAAGGCAAAAGGAGTTTGTCTTGTCCACTTGCTTCATTATACGTAGCAGTTGGCTTGCGTATTTTTAGTCTTATCCGCATTGGCTGGCCTGACTGGCTAGATTGTTTGACCGATTAGGCGATGTGATAGACGCGCCAGTTTGAATGGTCAACAGATAGGGGACAATGGGCTGATAGAAAAAACAATCGTCATATAAGGAGTACAGGCATGGATCGCCTCTCACATACCCGCTCTTATCAACGCGCTGTCAGCAACACTCACAAAAATGACCTCGGCAAAAAACAAGCCGCTGACGGCTCAATTACCGATAGCACTGATACCAATACCACTAATAGCAGCGCCCATCTAGCGGCTTCTCGTCTAGAAGCTTCTCGTCTAGAAGCTTCCCATCTAGAAGCGCCGCAAAAGCAGCCATACGTCTCGCACCAGCCAGACAGCGACGGCCATATTGCCTATAGCGATGATGAGCACCTCATGTGGCAAACGCTGCTCGAGCGACAAGCCAAACAAATCCCCAATCGCGCCTGTTCAGCATATTTAGACGGCCTAACAAAGCTGCAGCTACCCATCACCCAAATTCCGCAATTGGCTACTATCGATGATGTCTTGCAAGCGACCACAGGGTGGCAAACGGCTGCTGTGCCAGCATTGATTAGCTTTGGTAAGTTTTTTAAACTGCTCTCCCAGCGGCGTTTTCCTGTTGCGACTTTTATTCGCCGCATGGATGACATGGACTATATCGAAGAGCCGGATATCTTTCATGAAATCGTTGGCCATTGCCCGCTGCTGACTCATCCTGCATTTGCCGCTTTTAATGAAACCTACGGTAAATTAGGTCTCAACGCCAGCAAAGAAGAGCGGTGGTTTTTGGCGCGCCTCTATTGGTTTACCATCGAGTTTGGACTGGTAGGCCATGCCCCAAAAGACCGCAAAATCTATGGTGGCGGTATCTTAAGTTCACCGTCTGAGACATTATATGCGCTGAGCGACACGCCTGAATATCGGGCGTTTGATTTGCTCGATGTGCTGCGCACTCCTTATCGTATCGACCATATCCAGCCTATTTATTATGTGATTGATGAGCTGGATACGCTGTTTGATATCGTCGACAGCGATATCATGGGCGTGGTCAAGCAAGCGATGTCACTGGGTTTGTTTGAGCCGAGCTATGCCATGGATGCCAACTGCTGATTTGCTTTAACACGGGCGTATATCACGTAAAAACGTAATCATGACAATAAAAGGAGTTTATTATGACGACACTATCCCAAGCCAGCTGCGAAGCCTGCCGTATCGATGCCCCGACAGTCAATGAGACTGAAGCGCGCGAGCTATTAACGCAGATTCCTGATTGGTCACTTATCGAGGTCGATGGTATCCGGCAGTTGCAGCGCCAGTATAAGTTTAAAAACTTCGTCGCGGCCATGGCATTTGCCAATGAGCTTGCCGATATCGCCGAAGCAGAAGGCCACCATCCAGGCATATTGGTAGAGTGGGGGAAGGCCACGGTTACTTGGTGGTCACACAGTATTAAGGGGCTGCATCGCAATGATTTTGTCATGGCTGCCAAGACCGATAGCCTACTTGGTAAATAATCAGGGTAGTAATAATCAGAGCAACTGATTAAACTTGCCACCCCAAAGCCAACCCTAACGCCAAATCCACTGGCAATCTAAGGATGTGTGATGCCACCAAAAATACTCACTCAAATCTCTTCTCAACTGGCATTTATGATCTCTGCCATCGTCATCGCTATCATGGGCGTCACCATGATCGGCTTTGGCTGGGTGCCTCATCTCTCATTGATACTCGCTATCTGTGTCCTACTGGCCATCGGTTTGTTTCGAGGCCTTAGCTTCGATGACATGCAAGCGCAGATGGCCTCTGGCGTGATGCGCGGTATTGGCGCGATATATTTATTCTTTTTTATCGGTCTGATGGTCGCCGCCTTGATGATGTCTGGTGCCATTCCGACGCTGATGTATTTTGGTTTTCAGCTGATATCGCCTGAGTATTACTATATTTCAGCGTTTGTACTGACCTCTATTATCGGCGTGGCCTTAGGCAGTAGCTTGACGACCGCGGCGACTCTTGGGGTGGCTTTTATCGGCATGAGCCATGCGTTTGATGCCAACGTCGCTATCGCTGCAGGTGCGGTGGTGTCGGGTGCGTTTTTTGGTGATAAGATGTCGCCGCTGTCCGATACTTGTACCATCGCCTCATCTGTGGTGGGGATTGATCTGTTTGCCCATATTCGCAATATGATGTATACGACCATCCCTGCATGGATACTAACCGTGATATTGTTTTGGTTTTTTTCGGGGCAGACGGTGAGTTCGGACTTAAGTCAAGTGACTGTACTACAAAGCCAGCTGATAGACAGCGGCTTGGTACAAAACTATGCGGTACTGCCTTTTATCGTGTTGGTAGGGTTGGCCCTGTTTCGCGTCAACGCCATTTATACCATCATCTGTACTATTTTTGTCGCCCTTATCGTCACCTATTTTCATAGCTCACCCAGTATCGGGCAATTGGGCGGCTATTTGTTTGCAGGCTATACGCCAGCTGAGTCGCTAGAGCTGGGCGAAGTGGCAGGGATGATATCGCGCGGCGGTGTACAAAGCATGTTTTTTACCCAAGCAATCGTGGTGCTGGCGCTCAGTCTGGGTGGATTGCTGACGGCATTGGGTATTTTGCCAGCATTGCTATCAGGGATTAAAGGCAGCTTGACCACTGCAGGGCGCGCAATCTTTGCCGCGGCGATGTCCGCGCTTAGTATCAATGTGCTGATCGGTGAGCAGTATTTGAGTATTCTACTATCAGGAACAGCGTTTCGCCCGACCTTTGAGCGCTTGAACCTGCATCCCAAAAATTTATCACGCACCATTGAGGATGCAGGTACGGTCATCAATCCACTGGTACCATGGAGTGTGTGCGGGGTATTTATCAGTCAGGCGTTAGGCGTTCCTGTACTGGATTATTTGCCCTATGCGTTTTTCTGCTATTTGTCACTGTTCTTGACATTGATATTCGGTTTTACCGGTATTACCATCAGCCGCGTAGATGCTCCTAGCGCCAAGACGTCTGCATAGCTCTTCATAAAAAACATAAAAATGATGCCCCAATCGGTCTGCTTGCAGGCCGATTTTTTATCTCACCCGCCGTAAAACCACGTCCTTCTAGGGCGTGGATATCAGGCGGCTTATAATAGTTTATTTCTTACATTAATAGTTTTAAAATGTAAGAAATGAAACATAGAGCCTACAAATTCCGATTTTACCCAACTGATGAACAAGCTGTATTGCTTGCTCAGACGTTTGGTTGTGTCCGGTTTGTGTATAACTCTATTTTGCGTTGGCGTTCTGACGAATACTATCAAAGCAAGGCTAAAACAGGCTATGTTCAAGCCAGTGCTAAGCTGACTCAGCTTAAGAAGCAACCTGAATACAGTTTTTTGAATGACGTGTCTTCGGTTGCCTTGCAACAATCTATACGCCATCAACAAACCGCTTTCAAAAACTTCTTTGAAGGTCGAGCTAAATACCCTACATTCAAATCTAAGAAGCACAAGCAATCTGCTGAATTCACCAAGAGCGCCTTTAAGTACAAAGACGGCAATATCTATATTGCTAAGAATAAAGAGCCGCTTAGTATTAGATGGTCGAGAGACTTGCCAAGCGTACCTACTACTATCACTATTAGCAAAGACCGTGCAGGACGATATTTTGTATCGTGCTTGTGCGAGTTTGAAAATCAAGTACTGCCAAAGTCCGATACCAACATTGGTATTGATGTTGGCATAAAACACCTGTTTGTAACCGATACTGGTTCTAAGGTTGACAATCCCCGCCATACCGCTAAATACGCTAAGAAGCTTGCCTGTGCACAAAAGAGACTGAGCCGTAAAAAGCTTGGTTCTGCCAATCGTGCTAAGGCTCGTCTTAAAGTAGCTCGTATTCACGCTAAAATCTCCGATTGTCGATCAGATAACTTACACAAGTTGTCTCGCAAACTAATCAACGATAACCAAGTTGTTTGTGTCGAAAGCCTTCGCGTTAAGAACATGATCAAAAACTCTAAGCTGGCTAAGCATATCAGCGATGCCAGTTGGGGTGAATTTGTACGGCAACTAGAATACAAGGCTGATTGGGCGGGTCGCTCTATCTCTAAGATAGACCAGTTTTTCCCCAGCTCTAAGCGCTGTTCCAGTTGTGGGTACATACTACCGTTTTTGGCGCTTGATACTCGCCGTTGGGTCTGTCCTGAATGCAGTGCTGACCATGACCGTGATATCAATGCTGCCATCAATATCAAAACCGCAGGACTTGCGGGGTTAGCCTTTGGAGAGAATGTAAGTCTTGTGTAGCCAGTCTGCATAAGTAATTCTCGTTGAATTAGGAAGTTCTAGTAGCGATGCTAGGAATCCCCGTCTTTCAGGTCGGGGAGGAAGTCAAGCGTGCTGTTTTGATCAGTAAGGTTTTATCTATCTATTCTTATCAGTAAAATTTTCACAGTAGGGCGGCGCTACCTATCGCTAAGCACCAAAGCAGATAATGGCTATGTTAATATATGTTGTTGTATATTGAGGAGTGGCGCTGGTCTGTGCTAACTTTTAAATAAATATTGGTGTGAGCGGCTTGCCCATAAAACAGCTTATAAAAAATCATCAATTAAATAAGCGGTAAGCACCGGCTTGAATAAATTATAACGACATAAAACATCAACGATAACGATAACGATAAATATAAAGGACAAAACGATGCTACTCGAAAAAATCAAGACACCTGGACTGGCTCATCTATCTTATTTGTTGGGGTCGGGTGGTCAAGCGGCGGTGATTGATCCGCGCCGTGATTGTGCGATTTATGTAGAAAAAGCACGTGCCGCTGGGCTTGAGATTACGCATATATTTGAAACCCATCGTAATGAGGATTTGGTTTCAGGCGCGCCGATTTTGGCGAACATGACAGGGGCGACGGTTTTTCATGGTCCAAACCCAGAGCAGCCTATCGTCTATGCGCAGACGGTGTATGAGGGTGATTGTTTCGCGATTGGGCAGCTTGAGATTCGGGTGCTCGAGACACCAGGCCATACCGATGATCACCTAGCGTACGCGGTGTTTGACAGCGCTTATCCAGACAAGGCGGTAGGTGTGTTTACTGGAGATACCTTGTTTGTAGGGGATGTCGGTCGTACGGATTTTTATCCCAGCCGCCGTAGAGAGGTGGCAGGACTGCTCTACGACTCACTACAAAAAATCTTAGCACTGGGCGATCAGGCGATTATTTATCCGGCTCATGGGGCGGGGTCGGTCTGCGGCTCAGGTATGGCAGAGCGTGAGTTTTCTAGCGTCGGGCATGAGCGGCTAAATAACCCGCGTTTACAAATCACAGATCGCGATGCTTTTATTGATGCAAAAATTAATGAAAACCACTATCAGCCGCCGTATTTTAGACTGATGGAGCGCTTAAATATGCAAGGCGGTGATGCGCCGCCAGCTATCATGCGCCCGCGCAATTTGACATTGTCACAGTTTAAGGACATTGATGCCGATCATATCATCGATATCCGCGAGACGATGGCGTACGCTTCTGGCCATTTCCTAGGTTCGTTGAGTTTACCAGTCAGCATGATTCCTGCCTTTGTTGGTTGGTTTGTCGGTGAAGGCGAGCGTATTGTGTTGGTGGCAGCAGATGAAACGCAGTTGGCTACTGCCATGGCACATCTGGTGCGGGTGGCGCTTGATGATGTGGTGGGCGGCTATGTGGGTGTGGTCGCTGCAGCCAAGCAAGGCGAACGTCTGCAGCAGATACCGATGATTGACACCCATGAGGTCAACAAACGTCTGAATGATAATGGTACGGGTATCGACCAAAAAAACTGGGTGCTCCTCGACGTTCGAGACGCTGATGAGCGCGCCGCCGATGCGATCGAAGGCTCAGAGCACATCTATGTCGGCCATCTCAATGAGCGCTGGCAGGTACTTGATAAGCATCGTCACTATACGTTGATGTGTGCTAGCGGCGCACGAGCCACAGTCGCTGCAGGCTGGCTGGCGAGCCAAGGCTTTGATAATCTCGACATCTATCTGGGCGGGATGGAAGCGTGGCGCCATGCCAAAGACCTTGCTGAGTGATAAGGCATGTCATCAGGCCAGTTATAAAGCATTGGTGCTCTGGTCAGTCTCCACCAAAGCACCAGCCTTTTTGATTAACGCTTAAAATGTCGCCTGCAAACTGACAGACATTTGACGCTCAGGCCCCATCCAGCAGTTGTTGATATCGTAACAGGCACCGACATAGGTTTTATCAAACAAGTTATTGATGCTTGCGCCGACAGCCAGCATTGGGTTGATCTGATAATTACCGCCAATATCGACCAATGTCACGCTTGGTAGCTCATCCGAGTTTTGTTTATCAAGCTGCATGCCGTCTTCGTAGCGTACGCCTGCATTCAGTGTAAGCTTATCTGTGGCGTAGTAGTCGGCCCACAGCGTGGCTTTGTGCTTAGCTGTTTGCGCTGGGGTATTGCCGACCACATCAGGGTTGAATTCATCTTTTGTAATCTCAGCGTCGGTATAGCTGTAGCTTGCCGCAACATCCACCCAGTCATTGAGCATATGACTGCCTGATATCTCAAAGCCTTTTGACTCAATCTCACCGGTCTGAGTTTGGCTTCTATAGTTGATTTCGTCTGCGACCACGACGTTTTTTTGCGTGATATCAAAGACAGCGAGCGTGCCTTTGGTCGCGCGATCTGAGGACAGATATTTGATACCCGCTTCTAGCTGGTCGGCGGTGGTGGGTTTAAACGCTTCATTGGTAATAAAGTTGCTACCAACGACAGGCTGAAACGACTGCGAATAGCTGGCATAAGGCGATAAACCATTATCCAAATCATAAATGGCCGCCAGACGACCACTGGTTTTTGAGGCATCATTATCGATCGTTTGTGCATCGTACACCGCGCCTTGTGCGGCTTTGGTCTGCTCAGTGATACTCTCAAACTTATCGTGACGCAAGCCTGCGACCACGGTCAAATCTTGCCACTGCATCTCATCTTGTACATAGAGCCCAAGCTGGCTTTGCTCGATGTCTTCGTCTTGACGATAGGCATCTAGTGGCAGCGTAGCCGTATTTATTTGTGAGAAGTCTGGATTAGATAGGTCAAGGTTTGGCGTACCCGCTGCGCCCGCATCATAGTAAGTCGCGCTACTGTCGGTTTCTTGATACTCAATACCGAACAATAGATTATGTGAGGTATTTTCAGTGTCGAATTGATAAGCCAGCTGGTTGTCTGTGGTCCAGTTTTTCATACGCTCATCAGTGGTATACGCCACGCGGTTTAAGATCTTATCGCTATCATCGACAAACCCGCCACTATTATACATATTGCGCTGCTCAGCTTCGGCATCGGTGTAGCGTAAGATGTGCTTAAAGGTGAGATTGTCATTGATATCCCAGTTTACCGTAATGCTTGGCATCAGTACTTCTTTACTAAAATGATTCCATTGATCTCCTGCATAGGCGTCTCTGTCTAATTTGCCATAGCTGGCGTTGTAGACCGTACCGACAGCGGGTAGTGGAGTGGATGGCACCATCTCTGGATCATCTTGATAGAAGAGGTTAGCAAGCACAGAGACATCGTCAGTCGCCTGCCACTCAAGCGATGGATTAATCAGTAATCGCTCTTCTTCGGTGGTCTGCATTTGACCGTCTTTTTGCCGTTTTAATGCCACCAAGCGATAGTTAAGCGCATCGCTGACTGGTCCTGTCGTATCGACCGCTACCTCTTTTAAGTTTTGATTGCCAAGTCGCAGCTGCACTTCGGTTTCTTGCGTGCTCTTTGGGGTTTTGGCGATCTGGTTGACCATACCACCTGGTGCAGCATAACCGTAGAGCGAAGAGGCGGGACCTTTGACCACCTCGACCGCTTCAGTCGCATAGACATCGACTTGTGGCATCAGATTCCACGCACCATCATAGGGCAGTCTGAGGCCGTCATAAAAATTTGAGTAGGTCTTAAAACCGCGGATATTATACTCATCAAAGATAGAGACTGTGCCGCGGCTCTCCGAGCTTATGCCTGGCTCATAACGCAAAGCAGCGTTGACACTATCTGCTTGGCGCTTTTTTAACAGCTCCTGATCGATACGGGTATAGCTCATGGGCGCATCTTCAGGGTCTAAGGCGGTCTTGGTACCGGTGCTGCGATAGCCATCGGCATAGACAGTAATGGCCTCTAACGTGGTCGATGGGGCGATCGAGGTCGCAGCAGTGGTCGTTTCACTTGCGCTGATGACTTCTGCGCCTGTAGACGACTCAGCACTGCCTGAGTTGTCGATTGTCTTGGCCGCAATCGATTGCGCGGCTGCGATGTGACTGACACCCATTAAGAGGCCGATCTGTACGGCCAATGTCAGGTGTTTTTTTCGGGTGGTTCGGATAGATAGAGGGGGTAAATGAGACCGCATCTGATGTCCTTTTGAACTGAAATGGTTGGCTTTTGGGTACAAAGTTGTAACAATACTTACAACAATGAGAATAATAACATTAATGATAATTGTTATCATTAAAAAAATTGCATTCAAGGACTCCGTATAGTCAAATCTAAATTGCTCGATAAAGCGTTGGTTTTCTTGCGTGCTGTACCTGCGCTGCTCGATGCTGCGTAAAAAAACACTTCATCTCGCCATATCGGATTGACTATAGAAGTATCGACCACTGCGAGTAGTGCGTATCGTGCCAAGCGCGCGTCATTTATTTGAGCATCGCAATGGCGTCGATGCTGGCACGCTGCCGTTCTTCAGCGTTTAGCTCTATCAGTCGGCCTGCTTTCATCAGTAGCAATCGATCGGCATGCTCAAAATAGCTGTCGTCGTGACTAATGATAAACAAGGTTTTGCCCATGGTTTTGAGCTTGGGTATTAGTGTTTGATAAAACACACGGCGAAAGGCAGGGTCTTGGTCTGCGGCCCATTCATCGAGGAGGAGGATGTCTTTTTGTTCGGCGACAGTGATGAGCATGGCCAGTCGTTTTCGTTGGCCTTGTGACAGCTTATCGGTAGAGAGGGTGTCGTCAGTGATGCTCACTTTGTCTTGCAGATTGAGCTGATGCAGCCACGTATCCGTCAGTACTCGATCAGGCGCTTGTCCTTTAGGGCCGATGAGCTGCGTAAACAGATGATGATCGCTAAAAATCGCCGAAAACAGCTGGCGATAATCGGCGCTACTTTGTAAGTTGTTAGTGTGTAAGTCGCTATTTTGTGAATCGCTGTTTCGAGAATGAATGAGCTTTCCATCGACTGTTACGGTGCCCGTCGTCGGGGCAAAAATCCCCGTGATGATCTTGGCCAGCGTAGACTTGCCGCTACCATTTGCCCCTACCAAAAACACCACATCGCCACGTTGCAAAGTTAGCGTGACAGACTGTAAGATATCATCGGCATGCTTGCTGTCGACAGCTGTCACATTTTGGCTATCGGTGTTGTGTGGGTAGCGATAACAGATATCCTGAAAACAGATGGTTTGCCAGTTTGTCGCCGCGCTGTCTGTTTGAAAATCCGGCTGATAATCAGCAAGTGCCAACGCCTGTATTTTTTCTAAAGCCACTTGGGCAGTTTGTAGCGTGGGATAAGCGCCGACAGCATGTAGGAGCGGGGACTGCATAAATAAAATCGTCAAAGAAAATGTCGTGGCCACAGTCATGGAGATGCCCAGAGAGCTTGCGACAGCAAAGATGATACCAATCGCGGCAAACATCATGATATTGGACCAGTTTACTGCCGATAAATGAAAGGTGTCAGACTTGGTCACGGTCTGTTCATAGGCTTTGGCGTGCCGCAAAAAGTCGTCGTTATACAGCCTTTGGGCGCGGTGTTGGTTGAGCGCCAGCTCTTTACGCCCTTCTATGATGGACTGATAATCTTGGTATAAATCATCATTGATCTCGCGTAGCTCTGTCAGATGCGTATAGACGTGCTTGACCAAAATAGTACTGATCCAAATCGTCATCACAATCCAGAACATGACAATCAATAACAATGGCAGCGACAGCCAGCCCAGATACAGCCCGACACCTACCGATAAAATCACGCCTTGTACCAGCTCTGGCATGCGCACAAACGCGGTGGTGATAGACTGAATGTCAGAGGACAGGCTGGCAAGTAGGCGTGCGCTCCCTAGATTATCTATCTGCGGCACGGCGGTGTCGATGATTTGTTTGACCAGTTTTGTCCGTAGCTCATAGACAAACCGATGACCCAAGCGTATGAGGGTATATTGTGCTAAAAACGTGGTCGTTAGCAATAGCAGCACCAATAGCGAAAACCGCCCCAAGCTCTGCCATGATAAAGCACTAAAGACAGACTGGCTGATAAAGGTGTGATTGATATACGCGATGATACCGACGCTGACGGCGGCATTGAGCAGGTTTAATAAAACAACTTTTAAAAACGGCAGGCGATAGTGCGCCCATACCATATGATACAAAGAAGTGGCAGCGCGAGGGGACATAAAGACTCAATAAATATACGTGTTTGAGGGTTTTAAAGAAGCTTGGCGTTCGCCCTATAGATGCTTATAAGGCTGAACGCTGATAAAAAACAAATACAGGCTATATAAATAAAAGCTATGACAAGTAGAAGCTATAAAAAATAGCTTTTTATTCGATTCCTTGCTCTGCGACTGGGTGAAAAAACACAGCCTAAGAAGCCGGCTGAATGTCTAGTTTAAACTCCCATGAGGTCGCCGTCGTCGCCGTGCTATCAGGATAATTGATCTTATCCAAACGCATACGCGCATAGCTGTTGCCTTCAGCAGATCTGATAAGGGCGCCTTGAGCACTATCAAGTGGTTTGGCATTTAGCTGATGGGTCATGCCATTGTAGGTGTACCAGCCAAAATCCAAATTCGGGAAGTTGCCAGTATACGCAGGGTTGAGATCCGAGCCTTTACTGTCAATCACCCAGCTTCTGGCGCTTAGTGGCTTGTCGTAGTCTGCTGTGCTGGTAAGGTCGGCTAAGGTCGCTGCACTACCATCGGTGATAAATTGACTGACAATAGGCTCGTCTTTTGCATCATAATATCCTGCTGGTGTGGCGGCAAGATAACCGCCAATCTTACCACTGCCAGAATCCCCACCATTTAAAATCACATCATTACGCTTAAAGCCGATCTGCCAAGTGCTGTCTTTGTCCGTGCTGCTTTGGCCTGTTTTTAGGTCGACATATACCCAATCATCATTGCTGGTGGCGTTGATGGTTTGAGTCTGTACCTGATTTGGTAGCGCCGTATCAATCCAGCGAATGGTTGGGTAGCCAGATTTTCCAGCATCATTGTAGTAGTTGGTGATTTGCAAGGCATAGATCGGCTGCTGGACGCTGCTGTCTGTCATGGCGCTACTACTGTCTGTGGTGACCATATAGACGCGGTTGTTGGGATATAGCTGATGCTTGCCTTGTAAGTTGTACTCAAACCAAGGCTTGGCAGTAAACACCCCGCCGCTGCGGTCTTCGTTATAGTGCAGGCTGATGTCAAGGTCTGTATCAGGGTCAAGGGTGGCATTGGTATAACGGCTCAGATCAGACCAATCGATCAAGCCAAAAACCCCGCCCATGCCTGCGCCAGAGTCGCCACTATTGGACCAAAGCTTGACTGAGCGTGCTTGGTTTTCAAACTTAATATCCCACGTATCGCCGTCACATGAGCTTTCAGCTTTGGCATCAAAGTCATAACAAGTGGCACTATCAGGTGCTAGGTTGGTGACTTGCCATGTGGCGGTTTCGCTAAAGCTGGCACTGCTGGCAGGCGGTGTGCTGCCATCATTATCGCTATTTCCGTTATTGCCACTACTCGAGCCATCACTGCTGCCACCGCAGCCGGTCATGCTAAGGGCTAATAGGCTGCTGCTAAAAAGTAGTGCCAATTTGGTCGGCTTGGTGCTCATTGCTAGGGTGGGTTTGGTCATGTCAGGCTCCTTGATGGTTGTTGTTTTGGCTAAAGATAAAAACAGCGCTATAGACAGAGTTTTTTAAACAATTGTTTTACAAAAGTTGCTTTAAGATAAGTGCAGGCAAGGGCTTACCAGTGGTAGCTGGCACCCAGTAGCCATTCACGATTGTCGATCGGGCGATAGTCACTGGCATCGGTGACATCCCGCTGTACATCGAAGATATTATTGATCGCCGCGTATAGGCTCAGGTTTGCCGTCATGTCATAATTGAGCTTGCTATCGAGCGTCCACCAAGACGGTGAGTACGTCTGTGCGCTGGTGCTGACGAGCTGTTTGGATTCGTAGTTGAGGCGCGGAATCAGCTGTAACTTGTCGTTAATTTGATAGTCAAGTGCCAGCATGGCTTTGTGATTGGGCTTATAGGTCAGCTCGGTATCGGTGACATTATTGTGGGTCTTGAGATATGCATAGCTGACTTGTAGTTTGGTGCGCTCGTCCACTTGCCAGTCGATACCGATATCGCCGCCGTAGGTTTTGGCGCTATCGACGTTCATATATTTATAAACAGCGATATTGCCATCAAAGGTCGCATTGTCCTCGTCGGTTTGGATCAGATCGTCAACGTCATTATAAAAACCATTGACGGTGAGGTTGAGTGTATCGCTCAGCTGACCTTGATAGCCGATTTGGTAGCTGGTTGAGGTCTCCGGCTGCAAGTTTGGGTTGCCCATCACTTTGTAGCCCAAATTGCTATGATCAAAGACGTAGTAGCGCTCTTTTAGATTGGGCACGCGATAACCACCGCCAATACTGCCACGCAAGATATGCTCGCGGCCGCTGGCGTCCAAATGGTTGTATTTGAGCGATACTTTTGGCGCTGTATGGCCACCAAAGTCTTCATCGTTTTGGTAGCGAACCCCGCTCAGTACTTCCCAGTTCTCACCGATTAGCCAGTCGTCTTGTATATACAGCTCACCGACGTCACGGCTGACCTCATCGCTGATCAGCTCGCTGACTTGGTTTTTCGTTTGGCTCAGCTTGTCTTGCTGAAGCTGCCCGCCGACCTGAATAAGATGAATATGATCGCCGGATAGCACCCACTCAGGTAGGTCGAGCTGTGCTTGCGCTAGCGTGGTACTGATGTCGGTGTCACGGGCGCTGGTGATGGTCTGCTGGGTTTTGGTATTAGACTCACTTTGATAGTCCTCATACAGCGCTTGAGCGGACAATCGATAGGTCTTGCTACGATCGTCTGCATGTGGCGTGATATCAGCGCGTGCACCGACACTAAAGCGCTGTTTGCTGATGTGCTCATCTCGCTGCTGCGCCAAATAGCGCGGTGCCACATAGTAATTAAAGCGGCTGACGTCATCTTCTTTATAGTGACTGGCCTCTAGCCAATATTGAGCGTTTTTGACCATGCGGCTATCGTCGCTACTATTGCTATCGTTTGACATGCCTTTGCCATCAGGGCGATAGCTTAGGCGTGCGCTGATTTGTGACTGCTCGCTGGCGTCTTTGAGTCTGGGCCACGCTTTATGATCCAAGCTCAAGCCATCATTGTCTAGATATGAGCCTGATAGGCGCGCCTGAAAACGCTGATCTTTATCTAAAGCGCCTTCTACGCTGGTTTCGACATAGCGTTTGTTGGCGTCTATTTGTTTACCTGATGGGTTTTGTTCACCATTACTGGCAATCTCGGTGGTGATATGTCCTGTCGCTGCGCCGATAGGTTTGGTGATGATGTTAATCACCCCGCCCATGGCTGCACTGCCGAACTGCGCTGACGCCGCTCCTTGTACCACTTCTATTTGCTCGATATCCATATTCATGTATTGATTTAAGTTCACCGTCGAGCCCGTACTGGCGGTAATCGGTAAGCCGTCGATGAGCACCAATACCTGATCGCCGGTGAAGCCTTGCATACTGACTTCATAGCCTGTCTTGCCATGGACTTCGCGCAAGTAAACATTGGACAACAGCGCCAGTGCTTCTTTTAAGGTATGGGCGTGGTTGTCATCGAGCGTTTGGCGGCTCAGTACTTGCATCGCAACTGGCGCATCGCTTAAGGCACGCTCAGAGCGTGTGGCGGTCACCACGATAGGGTCGAGACGGACGCTTGGTAGGGCAGTATCATCGGTAAGCTCAGGAGTGTCGTCCACAAAATCTGCTGCTTGGACGCTGACAGGGGCCAATGCAAATAACGCTAAGGCGATGCTAGTGACCAAATCACGCTGTCGCCACTGTGGTAAACGAGTAGAGAAGCGGGTATCTGGTAAATAAGAGCGAAGCGGGGACATCGACATAAACAAAACAACCTTCGTAAAAGAGAAAGCAAAAAACAGAGAGGTTTGACGCTCTGTTTTATTAAAATTATTTATCAAAACAACAAAATAAGCGGCTAGTGGTGATTTAATTCTTCAAGGTTTTGTTACTTAAAAACTCAATGCGAGTAACAAAGCCCAGACATCATATTTCAAACGATAATAATTATCAACATGTAAATGATAATTGTTTATATTTACAAACTAAAAAAATGTTGCCATAATCATTCCCGTTCAATACCGCCTGACAAAAACGATAAGCACAAACATGGAGCGCTGCCATTTTGCTTGATTTAGTGAGATAGATTTGGCCAAAGGCGGCGATTATTATTCAGTCATTTATCTCTTTGCTGTACATCTCTTTGCGCGTATATAGCGAGCTGATTGGCTTTTTATTATTTATTTTATGGAGACCCTCATGAGTCAACCGTTATCTTTAACCACAAAAAATACCGAGCTGTGGCAACAGTACCAAGCACTAAAAGCAAACACGCCGATGCTGTTTCCGACAGAAGGGGCGGCGGCATTGGGGGTCAGCGAGTTTGAGCTGATGCTCGCATCGCCTTACAGTCAGTACATCGGAGATCAGTGCAAAGCGGTGCTACAGCAGTTTGCACGCTTTGGCAGTGTTGAGAGTATCGTCAGAAACGATCTGGCCGTACATGAAAAAACCGCGCCGTATCACAATTTAAAACTCGGCGAAAAGATGGGATTGGCGCTCAATGTTGGTGGTTTGGATTTACGGTTTTTTATGTGGCAGTGGCAGCATATGCTGGCGGTCACCGATACCAGTCGCACAGGCAAACCGTCTTATAGCATTCAGTTTTATAACGGTCAGGGAGCGGCGATTGATAAAGTCTATCTGCGCGAATTAAGCGATGAGAATATCGCCAGCTGGCAGGCGCTGATTGCGGCGCAGCAGCAGACGGTAAATACAGAGACGCTGACGTTAGAGGTACAAACGCCACTAAGTGACTGGCGCTACAAGGCGCTGGATGAAGGCGCACGCACGCAGCTCCAACAAGGCTGGCAAGCAATGACAGATGTGCATCAGTTTCATTCATTATTAAAAAATCTCGATATCGACCGTGCCAGCAGCTACCGTCAAGCGCCAGAGCAGATGACGCAGCAGCTTGATATTAGCGCTGTCGAGGCGGTATTTACGCAGGCCCGTGATGCCAAATGCCCGATTATGATATTTGTCGGTAATAGCGGACTTGTGCAAATTCAGACGGGTACGGTGCAGACGCTTAAACGCATGGGGGATTGGTTTAATATTTTAGACAAAGACCACAATGACTTTACCCTGCATCTCAAAGACAAAGCTTTGGCGCAAGTATGGTGCGTGAGGCGCCCTACCAAAGACGGCATCGTGACTTGTATTGAGGGCTTTGATAATAAAGGGTCGAGTGTCTTTAGCGTGTTTGGTCAACGACTCGAAGGCACACCTGAGCTGGCTGAATGGCAGCAAATAGTTGCTAATGTTGTCGGCGAACATGCCTATACAGAAGCGTCAGTACCAGCAGTCATGGCTGAAGTAGAGAGCGCATAAATCAATCATAAAAATCAATTTTGGATAATTATTTAACATTAATGGCTTATAAATATAGTCAGTTCAAAATAAAATCGAGACGCTCATATGAACGTGCAACTAGTATGAATTTATAAGCATTTTGTTTTGAGCTAGCTATATATAGGGTCATTTTTTATGTTAGTAAATTAGGAATACGTATGTCTTCTGCCTTGTCAAAAACAACACTCACGCACTCAGTTATCAATAAAAAACGTACCCGTGGTGCTATCAGTACGGCTGCCATCCTTAGTATATTGGCCGTGCCGTCGCTTTCTGCTCAAGCTTATGAGCGTATCGTCGCCATGAGTCCCGATGTCGCCGATGTGGTCGTGGCGCTAGGAGCGACCGATAAGCTGGTGGGTAAAGATGCTACCAATAAAAATCCGGCGCTAAAGAGCGTGCCCGCTGTGGGCATGCACCGTAATATCACCGCCGAGTCGGTGTTGGCGGTCAAGCCTGACTTGGTGCTCGGCAGCTATATGGTACAGCCGGCGAGTATCTATCAGCGCCTAAATGGACTAAAAGTCAAAGCCGTCAATGTCGCACCCAAAGAAGAAGTCAGCACCTTTGCCAGCAGTATCAAGTCCATCGGCAGTTATGTCGATAAAAAAGCTGCCGGGTCGCAGCTCGCCAAGCGTTGGCAGGCAGGGATGAGTCCTATGGCAAAAACCGGTAAGCGCTATCTGCTAAGTTACGATGGCCGTATTGTCGCTGGCAAGGGCACAGTAGGCGATGAGCTGATCCGCCGTGCGGGCGGAATAAATGCCGCCAACGTATCGGGACTAAAACCCTTGTCGAGAGAAGGCTGGCTGGCCGCCAAGCCTGATGTGATTATCATTGCCGAGCATAATGAGGCGGTCGTTGGCGGTGTCAGTCAATTTAGTAAGCGTCCTGAGGTTGCTGCCAGTACAGCAGGTAAAAATGGCGGCGTCCATTTTTGGCCAGCCGATGATTTTTTGCGTTATGGCTTACAGTCACCTGAAGTGCTAAAAAAGCTAAATGCACTCGCAAAATAGCCTAAGTAAAGAATTTAAATCAAGCAAATATGCTTACTGAGTTTTTATCTACATAAAACGATACTCTCCATGGCAAATACACTAACAGCACCGACCTCTGTATTATCAAGTAAATACAAGCACAGCCTTTATTATCTGGTGGCGGCGGCCATATCACTGCTACTGATTTGGCTGGCCCTTGGTATTGGCTTTGGCGACTGGTCAAGCCCCAATCATCTTGACGATACTATCTGGCAGCTGCGCTATCCGCGCGTGGTGACGTCATTGCTGGTTGGTATGGCGTTGTCTGTCAGCGGGGCGGCGCTGCAGGCATTGTTTGAAAACCCATTAGCCGATCCGAGCCTAATCGGTACGTCAGGTGGGGCAGCGCTTGGGGTGGTGCTGGTATTGGCGTTGGGGTTTGGCGGCGTTGGCATACCGCTTGCCGCTTTTAGCGGAAGCGTATTGGTGTGTTTGTTTATTCTCGCTTGTCATCGGTTTTTGGGCGGCGGGCAGATGGGTCTGCTGATATTAGGGTTTGTGATCAGTGCGTTTTGTGCGGCCGTGGTCAGTCTGATTTTATTTATGTCTGATGATATGGTGCTGCGCTCGGCGACCAATTGGCTGTCGGGCAGTATGGCGGAGGCGGGGTTTGTGCCGCTGCGCTATGCGATGATTTCTATGATCTTGGGGCTGGCTATCTTATTACCCTTAGGTCGGCAGTTAGATGGGTTGATGCTAGGGGAGGCCGCTGCTAAGTCCTTGGGTATCAAGGTGGGAGTGGTGCGCTGTCTGGTGGTGATTGCCTCGGCATTATTGACAGGAGCGGCGGTGTCCTTAGCCGGCGTCATCGGCTTTATTGGCATGATGGTGCCCAACCTGCTGGCTATTTTGTTTGGTGGCGGGCGTATGCAGCTGATGATTTGGTCGGGCTGGCTTGGGGCGATATTATTGCTGCTCATTGATGGCACAGCGCGGCATGTCGCTTATCCAGTGGATGTGCCTGTTGGCATCGTTTTAGCGCTGCTTGGTGGCCCCTTCTTTATTTGGCTGTTTGTGCGCAGTAGCCGCCGTTAATTGATAGGAGTAACTATGCTTGATTCATTTTTTCAAAATGGACGCAGCGCTGCGGCAGCAAAACCCGTGCGGCCAGTACGGTCAATGCAAACAGGGCAACCGAGTCAAAATAATAATACAAGTCATAAGAAAGCAAGCGAGCTGTTGTCGATGCAAGATATTCATATCTCGCATGGTGACAAAGTGCTGCTAAAAATAGACAAACTAACCGTGCCAAGCCAAAAGCTCGTCGCCTTTATCGGGCCCAATGGTGCAGGTAAAAGCACATTATTGCATACAGTATTGGGTCAGCATACTGGGGTGGCGTTAAAAACACAGGGGTATATCACGGCTCAAGGCCAGCCTATCGATGAGATGATGCGTGATGGTCATATCGCTTGGGTTGGGCAACATGAGCGTTTTGAGCTGCCGCTTACGGTGCTTGATTATGCGCTATTGGGCGTCTCGCCAAACCTTGCTTGGTATCAGCGACCAAATCGTCACCATGTTGATCGCGCGCAAACCTTGCTGCAAGATTTTGAGCTGTCAAATCTAACCGATGCCCGTGTGCAAACCTTGTCAGGCGGGGAAAAGCAGCGCTTGGCTATCGTGCGGGCTCTGATGCAAGACACCAAAATCATGATGTTTGATGAGCCGACCAACCATCTTGACATTCGCCATCAGCGTTTTTTATTGCATTATTTACACACCCTGGTACATGAGCAGCGCAAAAGTATCTTGGTAGTGCTGCATGACTTGACCCATGCCTATCGTTATACCGATGAGGTGGTACTACTAAACGGTGGGAGAGTTATTGCCCAAGGCACGCCTACTGAGGTAATGACCCGTCAACGACTCAGCGCTGCCTATGATGTCGATATCAAGGCACATCAGACCGAAGATGGGATGGTGTTTGTATGATTTGGCAGATAGTCATGGTCAATAAAGACCGATAATCATTAACTGATGATGGACGCCTCAAAACCCTGCTTTGGCCTGCAGGGTTTTGAGGTGTTTTTTTTGCTAAAATAGGCTGATGGCGTTTCTTAATCTTATGTCAAAAGCGCTTGCCGTTCAGCAGTAAGCGATAAATATCATAAAACTTATAAAGGATAAATTATGCACATCACGGCAAATTTCGATGCAGGTAATATCGATATTATCAATACACAAAATAAAAACGACATTCAACTGGCGATTCGACCAGACGAGGGGGGCGAATTTTTTCAGTGGTTTAATTTTCGCCTAACAGGTCAGGCAGGTGAAAAATACACTTTAAATATCGTCAACGCAGGGGAGGCGTCATACGTTGCAGGGTGGGAGAACTACCAAGCAGTTGCTTCCTACGATCGGGAGTATTGGTTCCGTCTGCCTACCACTTATAAAGACGGCAAGTTGACTATAGTGGCAGACTTGGAATATGACAGTATTCAAATTGCCTATTTTGCCCCATACAGTTATGAGCGTCATCAAGACCTGCTGGCGGCTGTCCAAACGCACCCATTGGTAGCGTTGGAGCATCTGGGCGAGACCCTTGATAAGCGTGATTTGACGTTAGTAAAAATCGGTAATGGTGATAGCAGTAGTGAAACACAAAAACGCAGCATTTGGATTACCGCTCGCCAGCATCCCGGCGAGACGATGGCAGAGTGGTTGGTTGAGGGGCTGATATATGCGTTGCTAGACAGCGATAATGCCACTGCCAAGCAGCTATTAGAAAAAGCCGATGTCTATATCGTGCCAAATATGAACCCCGATGGTAGTGTGCGTGGACATCTACGGACCAATGCTGCTGGTACCAACTTAAACCGTGAATGGTCTAACCCAAGCTTGGACAAAAGCCCTGAGGTCTTTTATGTAATCAATAAGATGGAGGAGACTGGCGTTGACCTCTTTTATGATGTGCACGGCGATGAAGCGTTGCCATATGTGTTTTTAGCCGGCTCACAGGGCACGCCAAGCTATAATGATTGTCTGGCACATTTGCGTGATAGATTCTCAGAGGTGTTAAAGCTTGCTTGCGCAGATTTTCAGTCTGAATATGGCTATGAGATCGACGCACCAGGCACCGCAAATATGACCGTCGCTACCAATTGGGTAGCCGAGCATTTCGATTGTCTGGCCAATACGTTGGAGATGCCTTTTAAAGACAATGATAATAGCCCTGATGCAGTGACAGGCTGGTCGCCTGAGCGTTCTATGAGGCTGGGTGAGGCATCGTTGGTTGCGATGTTGGCAGTCGTCGATGATTTACGCTAGTTTTAAAAATCTAGCCACCGATACTGTTTGAGTCTTCAATATCTCTTGTTATTACTATCTAAAAATAGTGCCTACATGGGCGCTATTTTTTTGTCAAAAAAAGAGAACAATGATAAAGCGGTAAATACTGCCCTTATCGAGATTATTATCAAGGCTTTTTCATCGAAGTGTCATAACTGACCGATACACTGCTGAGCTACACAAGACAAGTAGTTTAATAAATGACGATTAAATAGACAGTCATTTAAATAGACAGTAAGTGACTAGGTGAGTGAATATGTTAGAGCTGAGACAAGTGACAAAAAAATATGAGGACAAGGTAATATTTGAGGATCTTTCACTCAGGATAAATAAGGGTGAGATAGTGTCCATCTTAGGGCCATCTGGCTGTGGTAAGACCACTTTATTGCATATGATTTTGGGGTTGACCGACATCAATGGCGGCCGCATCGCCTATAACGGCGAGGACATTACCCGCGTCTCCATGAGGCAAAGAGGCTTTAATATCGTCTTTCAGGACTATGCGTTATTTCCCAACCTGAGTGTCAAACAAAATATCGAATATGGTCTGCGTAACAATCCGAATATGAGCACACAACAAGAAGTCGATGAACTGGTCGACTTGCTCGACATCAAAGCCCATCTAAATAAGCGTATTCATCAGTTATCTGGTGGTCAAAAGCAGCGTGTCGCGCTGGCACGTACATTGGTGATGAAGCCAAAGATACTGTTATTAGACGAGCCGTTATCGGCACTAGATGGAGTAATTAAAGAAACCGTCAAAGCGCGCATTCGTGAGATTGCCGTACGCTATCAGCTGACTACCTTGATCGTCACCCATGACCCCGAAGAGGCGATGACGTTATCGGATCGTATCCTACTGCTATCAGAAGGCAAGGTGGCGCAATTTTCTGAACCCGCTGAAATCATACACAACCCTGCCAATGATTTTGTCACCAACTTCATTCTTAATCAGCTCAATATCAAACGCCGCAATATCTTAAGCTTATTTGCTGATGGTTTCTCTGAAACCGACCCGCTGAGCAAATACACGCAAACTCAAAACTATGGCCATCATGAGGCTGATATTAGCTCCCGTCCTACAGACTCTCATACTCTCACCGCTCATGATAAGCAACAGTCAAAAAACGCGGTAAAAGGCTAAGCTGATAAAAGCCTGTAGTAACTGTATTGGTGACTGAGAGACTGACGTGTATTGGTGACTGAGAGACTGACGATAGATGTCATTTAGTAAAAACCTGATCATTTGATTGTTTTGGACGTTTATGAGGCTGAGTAACCCACCCCAAGCAAAAGCCATTTGGCTATTTGTGACGATTTTATTCATCGTTTTTTTATTTGTACCCTTAGGTAAGATGCTGGCGCTGTCACTAAATGTCGGCGATGGTATCGGCTTGGACAATTATACCGCCATCGCAAGTAGTGATGGCTTTCAGCAAGTAATGCTTAATAGCTTTTTCCGAAAGGTACTGTTAATAGTATTTTCAAACAAGCTGGATTGAAATGATCCAGTGGCTTTAGCAATAGTTAGCTTTGTTTGTAAACGAAGCTAACGTTTGACTACAGCTAACTTGTAAATACTAATAAAAAATCTGTTTTGAAATAATCTATACCGTTGAATTAATAAAACCTATATAAAGGAGTCTAGCCATGTTTTATCCTATCGCAATCGAGAGAGGAGATAGTCATACAGCGCATGGTATCCGTGTACCTGATTTACCAGGATGCTTTTCTGCTGCTGATAACTATCAAGATGCTGTTGATATGGCGATTGAAGCTATTGAGCTGCATTTAGAAGGCTTGGTAGAAGACGGAGAACAAATCCCACTTCCTTCTGATATCGGTGCTTATATGGATAATCCAGAGTACGAAGGTGTAACTTGGGCTTTAGCGCCAGTCGATGTAAATCGTTATCTCGGAAAAACTGAAAAAATCAATGTAACTTTGCCAAGTCGTCTGATTCATATGATTGATGAGAAAGTTGCAAGCAATAAAGAACGTTATAAGAGTAGAAGTAATTTTATTGCATTATTGGCAGAAAAGAATTTTTTTGCACATTGATATTGGCTATTTAATAAAAGGGGCTGTCCTAGATAAGTAAAATTATTTAGAACAGCCCCTTTTATTTAACAACATTGTAGAGGTGCTAGTAGATAATGACAATTATTTAACAAAGACTAAAAACTAGGTATGACATGGGTTTAAAGGGCTTGAGGTAATGCGAGGTTATGTCTAAATACAATGATTGGCGCGCCCACCAAGACTCGAACTCGGATCGGTCGCTTAGGAGGCAACTGCTCTATCCTGTTGAGCTATAGGCGCGTTGTGGAGAGACATTGTAGAAAAAAGCCGCGCCAAAAGCAATGAGCAATCTACAAATAGATAGATTATCTTTATTTGCCATTACTGAGCGCGTCGGCGACGTCTACGGGGTTCTCACCTAAGGCTTGTTTGGCGCGTGACGTTGGATTAAATAAATCATCTACGCTGTTTTTATAGCCATCGATATTATCATAATCGTATTTTTTTAATATATCCTGTCCTGCGCTCGATAGTAAAAAGTTACGAAAGCTGATGGCAACGCTATTATCAGACAAAATCACCCCGTCTAAGCTCTCTTCATCTGTTAATGCATAGCTAAATGCATTTAAACTGCGCGCTTCTTGATTGTCTGTCTTGGCTTTAGTGGCAGTTTGCCCCATCTCTGTATCTGCCGTTTGATCTTGAGAGGTGGTACTGGCTTGCTTGTTATTAAACGCATTTTGCATCAGCGTTAGCTGGGCTTGCAAAGGCTCAAGGCGTTTGGCTGTCAAGCTACCGTGGGCGATGATGATGTCTGTACCGATGTTTGAGGTAGGCTGCTCGGCGGCCATGTCGCTATCTGCTAATTGCAAGAGCGCATGAGGGGGCACATAATTGGCCAAAACTTGTACGTGCGGATAGCGAGACTCAAAGCTGACAATCACATCATCCAAAGGCACTTGTAGGCGCTCTTCTGCTTGTACATACAGGGTGGAGGTTGATATATCGTCTACTTCACTCTCTGCCGTTATGGCTGACGCTTCATTATTGCTTGCCATAATCGGCAAGGGGTCTATATTTTTACGGTTACTGATCCACAGCCACATAAAAATGGCGATAAAAACGATGAGCAATAGTAAAATTAGCCCAGCCAGTAGCAGCTTGTAGTCTTTCATATATGACTGCTCTTCTTATAATCGGTAGTGAATGGTCAAGGTGGTACTCAGATAACGCAAAAAATCAGACTTCGATATCAGAGTGCGCCCTAAGAGCTGCTATCAGGTTATAGTCAATTCTCAATAAAACAGATACATTATATGTCAACGTGGAACTGGTATAAATTTTCCTTGCGTGCTGTGCCTGCGCCGACAGAGGCTGCGTAAAATTTATCCCAGTCCCACTGTATCGTTTTTATACTGAACTCACTATATTATCCCTAAAGCGACTGATGCAGCACTTCCTCTGCCAAATCTGCCAGCATGTTTGCAAAGATATCCGTCGTGGCAGCGGTATTTATGGCCGAATCGTTGCCGCTTGGACTGTTGGTTTTTAGGCGGCTGGGCGCGCTGGTATCATCATTTTTGCTCGCCGCTGCTGGATGATAGTGTGAAGGGGAAGTGGGTTTGTTGTCAATGGTTTTTACTTGATGAGCGGCAAGCGGCGACTCACCTGTTGATAGCTTGTCTTTGAGCCATTTAAAGCCATGCGCCTGCCACCATGCTTCAAAACGTGACAGTGAGCTACCGTGGACGGCGGCGGGGAGGTTTAGAGTACGAAGCTTTTGTGCCAGTATCGGATCGCTGATGGCTTGATGAATGCTCAAGTAGAGTCCGCTACTATCGTCGGTATAAGGCTTTCGGTTTTGCCAGGCGTTATCGTTGATTCGCATACGTGGCAGTTGCCAAAGCTCGCCGCGATAATAAACGATGTACAGCCGTTTTTTTGGATGGACGAAAATGGCATCAATAGGGCGCAGGGGCATAATAGTTGTTTATCTCGTTGACAAAAGAGTTAAGGTAAAAACTTAACGACATCTATTGTCGCAGGCTGTCTTACTGAGCAGATGATATACTGGCAAACCGCCATAAACAATGGCACACTGATCGGCAAGTGACGCATCTTGCGATTTTTATCGTTATCAAGCTGCTTTGTCATGCATTCTGATATCGACATTATTATGCTAGCAGAAATGTAACAAGCGAACGACCATCAAACATGAATTGATGAGTGTCGTCGGCAGTATTGCTATTATGCTTTGCACCATGACAGGCTATGTTTGCACGTTACCGTACCTGATCGTACCTAGTATGCATCCGTTGCCTCGTTATTTTATTATCACTCCAATTAGATCGCCTTTATGTT
Source organism: Psychrobacter sp. Marseille-P5312 (assembly GCF_900291405.1). Taxonomy (NCBI): domain Bacteria; kingdom Pseudomonadati; phylum Pseudomonadota; class Gammaproteobacteria; order Moraxellales; family Moraxellaceae; genus Psychrobacter; species Psychrobacter sp. Marseille-P5312. Next base: position 2,730,377 of record NZ_OLML01000001.1, on the reverse strand, counting down.
TAAAATCATTCAGTCCCACCGTACCGAGCTGTTGGTTGAGCAGTTGTTAGCTGCCTATAAGTCCAAAAACCAACCCGTCTTTGAGAAGTTTGTGGTCATTGTACCGTCCATGGTGCTTGGTGATTGGCTAGATAAGTCTATTGCAAGCCAAGCGGGTATCAGCACCTTAGTGACGACGACGTTTTGGGGTCAGTATCAGTGGACATTGATGCAAGATGTGTTGAGCCGTCACAATGCCTATTTGCTAGAACAAAACCCTGATGCGGCCACATTGAATGTACCTGAGGTGGCAGTGCTGTCACCAACGGTGATGCAGTGGCGCTTGTTTGGTTATTTGACTTATTATCAAGAAGCCATTGTCGCTGATGAAAAACATCCCGTTTATCCACTGCTGGCATCTTTGATTGATGAGCCGCAAGAAGAAGTGCGGCAGGATAAGGCACAGCAAGACGCGCGCATTTGGCAGCTGGCAAGTGATTTGGCGAGGGTATTTAACCGCTATTTAACCCACCGTGAGGACTGGCTAGATCTCTGGTCGCATGATAAACCGCTGACTGTAGAGGCGCTGATCGCCGAAAAGGATACTCTGTCTTTGCGCTTTGATAAGTATGCGCGAGGCACCCCTGATTGGTTGGTGGCGCATTATGTAGAGCTAGAGATCGCGCAGCGTTTCTTATGGTCGCATTTGTTTGCTGATGTGCATCAGCACCGGGTGGCGCTTGAGGATACCTTTTGGTCAGCCTTAAAAGGAAACAAGGCAAATGAACGCGCGCAATTGCCCAAAGTGCTGCGCATTTTTACCATTCAGCAATTGCCACAGACCGAGCTCGACTTTTTGCAGCGCTTATCGCAATACATGGATATTACGCTACTACACTATAACCCGTCTAAGCTGTTTTGGGCGGATATCGTGGACAAGTCGTGGCTACAGCGTCAGCAAATTATCAACCCTGAAAGCGTGTTTTTGCGTGATTATGGGCACAGTTTGCTATCGCGTTTGGGCAAGCAGTCGCGCGATACTTTTGCGATGCTTGCGAATTTATCGGGTAATGAGCAGTACCAAGACGCACTCGTCGAATGGCAGGACATCTTTGATGAGGGCGATGATAGTAATAAGGGCTTGAGCGATGCGTTCGGTATTGATTCTGATGACAGTGGGCAACAGCCGCAAGACAGCCCAAGCTTATTAAGGCGTTTGCAAAATGATGTATTGATGCTAGATGAGCAGTCTACCCAGCAAGCGACCGCAGCCAAAGTCTCGCAAGCAGTCAGTGAGCAAATAGAGCTGTCTTTTGAGCAAGTTGATCAAAAGCCGCAAGAATCGGCGTGGTATGACGATGAAGTATTAGCAAACAAGCGCTTTGAGAAGGAGCGTTTGTGGGCGCTGTCTGCACAAGACAATAGCCTCAGCATTCACTCATGCCATAGCCTACAGCGTCAGCTAGAAGTGCTGCGTATCATGATTGGGCGCTGGCTCAATGAACCCTTAGCATCTGGTGAGAAAAAACGCCATATATCCGATATTGTCGTGTTGCTGCCCGATGTTGAGCGGCATCATGCGCTAATCAGCTCTATATTTGTCAGTGGTAAAGGTCAAGATGGTTTAACCCTGCCAGCAAAGGTGACGGGGGTGGTTGATGCCGATATTCGTCAGCTATGGGAGGCTATTATTGGTTTTTATAAGTTATTAGGCAGTCATAGCGCCCGCTTTGAAGCGGCTGAGGTGCTTGATTGGCTGATGCTGCCACCGCTGTATGAAAACTTCGGCTTAACCCATGAGCAGATGAGCCGTGGTTGTGATCTGCTGATCGAGGCAGGCTTTATTCGCGGTTTTGATGAATGGCATCTTAAACAAACCCTAGATAGCCACGACTATGATTACCGATTTACCTTTGCTCAAGCGTTAGATAGATTGACGCTTGGTCTGGTGATGCCAGAAGCCAGTTTGAGCGATTGCTTATACCCTTTGGCACAGGAGGACTGGCCAAGCACCGCCTTGCCAGAGATGACTCTGCCGCTGCCGCAAGTGAGCCTAAATGATGCGATGATTGTTGAAGCGCTTTGCCGTATTTATGCAGGCTTGACTGCGCGCCGTGATGACCATACAAAAAAACTCAAAGCCGAGGACTGGCTGACGCAGATTGAGACACAAGTGATTCATCGCTACTTCGGTGATGTCGATCAGACACGTACGATGCGCGCCATCTATAATGCCATGAATGGCTTTAAATCAAGCCTGAGGGCCAATCGCCACTATCGACAGTATGCCAGTAGTGATAGTGCCAACAGGGAGGTAGAACACAGGCTGGCAGGTGTCGAGCAGTTGCCGCTTAAGCTGAGCTTTATGCTGGACAGTATCGAGGCGGAGCTTGAGAGTCAGCAGGTCAGTGCTGAGCCGACTGGAGTGATTACTTTTGGTCGATTTGGAGCGCTCAGAAACGTGCCTTTTGATTTGGTGGTGATGCTCAATATGGATTTATCTGAGTTCCCTGGGCGTGACCGTGATAATCGCTATGATTTGATGAAAGCTGCCAATGCTCGCCGCGGTGATAGAGTCAGTGAAGATGACGATAATGGTGCGTTCTTAGACGCACTACTGTGCGCGCGCAGTGCGTGCTGGATATTTTATAATGGTCAAAGTCTGACAGACACCCACGAGCACCTGCCTGCCAACCCAGTCAGTGAGCTGTTGCAGTTTTTGCAAGGCGAGGTGCAGTGGCAGGTCAACTCGCTTGAAGCCTTAGACACGTTAGACGTATTGCCTGAGAGTGTTGACTCTACCACCGAGAGTCTTAAGCGTTATTTACCTAAATTGATTAAGCAATGGCTGGTGACGGAGCATCCGGCACTGCCGTTTCACGAGAGCTTGTTTGAAATAAATAGTGAAGAGGCGGATGCTTTTGAGCAAGCATCTGATACGTCTACGCCTCATTCAACCCTTCATCCCAACCAGAGCGAGCGCGTCGATAAAGACAAGACAGATGCGCTGGATGCTATTTTGCATACCGCCATGCGCAAAACCAAGCTTGCGCAACAACGCCAATTTCCGCCCGCGCCGCTGTGGCAAGCGGTGTTTCATACCTTAAAGGATAGTGCATCTTATGAGCAGACAGCGCTGGTTGGTTTGCCGACTAAGTCCCAGTATGAAGCCATCGCTCAACTGCTTGGACACTCTCTAGGTCAATTGGGGCAAGTAGACAATCAAGCCTTAGCGGCATTGGCTGAGATGCTATCACTAGACGCAGAGTCTGGTATAGACACCATTAATATCGACGCTATGTTTGATACGGTGTTCAATATTGAGGAGATAGACGTTGAAGGCGCATTGGCCTATCAAGTGCGTCATCCTGCCAAGGCGTTTTTGCGTACTCAAAAGGTGCATGTGGTACAAGGCGAGGAAGCGATGGCTAATCAAGAGCCACTATTCCTAGACAATCTGACGACTTATCAGATCAAAGCGCATTTGATTCATGAACTGGCGAGCGATGCCGCTAATAACCATGTCGAGACTACAGCCAAGCAAGACCACCCAATTTTAATGTACCAAAAAATCATGCCAGCAGGCGTGGCTCGGCAAACGACCTTGCCCAATCAGCAGCAAAAACTGCAGCAGCAATGTCAGGAGTTTAAAGAGCAGCTGGTTGCTAATGGCTTGGATAATGATTTGGATAATGCCCAGCTAGTTGATGGAAATGGTATAAGTGGTTTGCAGCTACTGACCCCAACGATCGAGCATCCCGTGCAGCTAGCGCTAGCATCCGTGCTAACTGATGTTAGTAATGAGGCTGATGATACGTCATTACTAAAACTATTACCTAAAGTGGTTAAAATAAAAAGCTCAGTACCAACATCAGTACCGATAGATGCTAATAATCCTCTTGCTAATCTACAGGCTGGCATGTCCTATGCCGAGCAATCCCCCAAGCAGTGGTTAAATATACTGCCCAATTCTGCTAGCCCCAAGCATTTAATCAAGTTTTGGTTGTCACATCTGTATTGGCAAGTCGCCAGACGCACAACTGCTGAGCAAGTCGCAGCAGATGATGGCGTGAGTATTTGGCGTTTTAATAAACCAAGCTCACAAGTTAAAAGGTATGAAAAAATAACCGCCTTTCAGCTGAGCCCTATTGTGTATGAAGATGCGTTGGCCGAGCTAATAAAATGGGCAATTTTTGGCAAGCTAGTCGGTCAAGTACCGATTACCTTATTGCCAGAATATGCGCTCAGTTATCTTGATAAGTGCGCAAAAACGGCAGAGAGTGAAGACGAGAGCGGCAGCTATTGGCCAAAACGCGCAGATTTCTTAGATTGGTTAAGACCTAACTATCATGTAGACACGGTATATGATACCTGCTCGCAGCATGCCATTTGGCAATATGTACTGCGTGATCAGGACGCGTTTAAAGCCCTATCAGCAGCCTTAACGACGTTAGCACAGCCGCTGTATGAGCCGATGTATAAAGCCCTGCAAGGTCTAGATAGTTAGCTGGCTAGTTGTTTACTTATTATTTAACACGGTTCGTTTTTTTACCCTTTGGTATGACAAATAATAAAAAGTGTACGCCCCTATGACAGAATTTATCACTGATACACCTATATCACCGAGTTTTGACGATGAATTGCACCAATCCTCTTCTCAAGGTTTGGATGTTGCAGAGCCCAAGGCCGAGGTGATACCAGCGATTGAGGTGGCATTGACAGGCTGGCATCTTATCGAAGCATCAGCCGGTACGGGTAAGACTTGGACACTTACGGGCATCGTACTGCGCTTGCTCATTGAAGCACGGCGCGCGCCAGAGCAAATCATTGCAACGACCTTTACTCGCGCTGCGGCAGCCGAGATGCGTCAGCGCATTCATGATCGTTTGGTGGATTTTTATCAGCTGCTGCAATGGATGAGTAGCCTGAGTGCCAACCCTGCAAATAAAGAGCATTTATATCCATCCATCCTACAAGTGACGCCAGACAGCGATAAAGATAAGGAGAATAGTCAAGTAAGTCAGCACGCAGACACGGATGCGACTGCTGAAAAAGACGCTGATGAACTCAACCAAGACATTGCCTATGACTATGATAAAGCCCATGACAAAAAACCCGCGGCCAAAAAGCGTGTACAAGCAAAACAAACTCGTGAAAAATGGCTAGTCGCGCAGGCAAAAGGTGCGCGCTTAGATGACATCATGCAAGACCCTATCAATCTGCATCTGGTCGGCTACTTGCTTGATCATGTCTATAGCTATCCGATGACAGAGGCGATTCGCCGTACGGCATTGGTGTTGACGACCTTGGATAAGCTGTTTGTCGGTACCCTCGATAGCTTGGCACAAAAGTGGCTTACAGAATACAGTAGCGAGACAGGCCACCAGCAAGGCATGGCCATTATTGACGACAGTAGTATCGAGCAAGTGACGGACAGTATCATTCATGATGAATTGCGTCAGTTTCAAAGCCGACTGTACCATGAGCAGCCCAAGCTTTATGCATTGATGGATCAGCAAGGCAAGCTGACGGCGGTGGGCGATCACAAGAGCTTTGTGACGCGCTCACTGAATTTCATCTCTGCGCCGATTGATGAGGTAAGGCTAGCAGATTTTGATTTTGGTTTATATGAACAGCTATTGCATGAGTTTGCGACATTAGATTTGGCAGATATTCAGCCGTATTTAAACCCTGATTATCGAAAGTCTCAAGGGTTTAATGGTGGTTCCAATTTATTCAAGCAATTTGATGCCATTATTGAGGTGCATCAAAAAATAGCGGAACATCAGCTGACGTTTACCAGTTATTTACATGAACGCGAAAATAAGATTCTTACCTCATTGCAGGATTCTAGATATCCCAATGAAGAAGGTAAAATTAAGAATTTTAATAAGAATAGAGAAAAAGAGCATGAAGCATTTTTCGCATTAGACACCATTAGCAAGCTCATGGCTATCTTAGATATGGTTGATGGTTTAAATCAGCATATTGTGATGTTGTTAGCCAATCTCAATCGCCATATCGTACTGGCGGTGCGTGACAGACTGCCGGTTATCTTAGAAGAGCGCGGTGAAACCACCTTTAGCTTGCAGATGGTACGCTTAAACCAAGCATTGACCGGTCGGCAAGGAGAGAAGCTGGCACGTTATATTCGTCATCATTATCCAGTGGCATTGATTGATGAGTCGCAAGACATCAATGGCGAGCAAGCCATTATGATTGAAAGCATCTATCTGCCGAAGCGTAAACCGTCGGCCAATGACAAGCAGGCTACGGGTAATAAGGCGAGTGATAAAGCCAACCATGAATTTTTGCTATTGGTTGGTGATCCTAAGCAGGCCATTTATGGGTTTCGCGGCGGTGATGTCGCCAACTACAATTATATGAAAGCCCAGTTTGAAAAAAGCAGCCTATGGACGCTCGATATTAATCGTCGTTCGAATAAAGGGGTGATTAACGCATTGAACTGCTGGTTCGGTATGCCTGCGCCAGTGACTCAAGAGAATAGGCTAGCACAGTTAGGTAGTGGTATTTATTACCAGCACATCAAAGCTGAAAAGCAAGAAAATCAGCTGTCTTGGTTTCGTCAGCCAGACATGCCAAACAGCGACCTAAATAGTGACTCGATAGATGACTTAGTAAATGACGTGCTCTCTGCTCAGCCCGTGAGTGTGTTGCACCTGCCTTATGATAAGGCGCTTGAGTACGACGAGTTTGAAATCACAGCCCGTCATATTGCCACCTTGCTTAGCAGCCATCAGACACTTAAAGGCAAACCGATTCAACCGAGCGATATCGGTGTGCTGGCACGTGCAAAAAAAGACTTAAAGCAAGTCGAAGACGAGCTTGTCAAGCTTGGTGTGCCGACCCTGACCACCAGTGATGTCAGTATCTTTGAAACCATCATGGCAGAGGATGTGGCAGCGCTGCTAAGTGCCATGCTATACCCGTATCGTCACGATATGATCAATCGGGTGCTGACCAGTCATTTGTATGGCCTGAGCATCAGGGATGTCAAAGCCATGATGACGGACCATGAGTCAGGGGTTGTAGATTTAAATAGCGCTAATACACAAGCCATTGATAATAAGACAAGCTATCAAGACTTTATTAGCTATTTAAAAGAAGGTGCCCAGCGTTGGCAGCACTTTGGCGTATTATCGGCCATGCATTACTTGTTGGACAAAAGCCCTGTACAGCCGCAAGGCGTGTGGCAAGCACTAGCCGCGCATCCAGAAGGCGCGCGTTATATTATGGATTTGCGCCATGTGATGGATATCTTGGCGCAGTATGGTGTCGGCATGGGTGAGTATGAGCTGCTAGCGTGGTTTAGACAGAACATAGATAGCGCGCCGAGCAGTGATTGGGCTAAGCAATATCCGCTACCGACAGAGTCTGGCGTGCAGCTAATGACCATTCATAAGTCTAAAGGACTAGAGTTTCCCATTGTCTATGTACTGGGTATGGACGATGCCAGTAGAAAATCAGGTAATAAAGAAGACTATGGGTTGTATCTCTATAATGCGCAACAAAACCCTAGCCAGCAATATGCTACTCAACAAGACGCTTCTCAACAAAATCAGTCAGCGTTGGCGCAGCAACTGACAGGCAATCAGCGCCGATTCTCACCCGTGCAAGGCTCAGCCACTAAAGCAGACTATTACACTGAGTTTGAAACCCAAGAAGGTTTTGATGAGCTACGTCGCCTGGGCTACGTCGCCTTTACTCGTGCTAGTGAGCAGCTTTATGTGGTCTTGAAAGATGCTCATGGTAATACGAACGCGTGCTTGAGACCAGTCTGCTATTGGCTAGACGTACCGGCTAAGAATATTGAGTTGCCAGATAGGCTCAAAGGCACGATAGGCATGATTAGAGGGCATAAGGTCGATGCGTTTTATCGTGATAACTGCGTGACAGCAATAAGCGCATTAACGAATAATGGCGCGCTTGCCTCGACTAAGCCCAAAACCGAGCCTATTCAGTATGATGATTTTTCAGAGGTTATGAAAATCAATTATTTTTATGGTTGGGCCAAGACCAGTTTTACCGCCTTGGCTCGTCAGCTAGATGAGTCGGCGCAGACAATGGCTGTGATGGATGAGCGTATAGATGATGCGGTAGATATTGATGTTGATATCAATATCACCGAAACGTCAGTTTCACCGTCACTGGGTGGTCATGTACCAGATAGTCATGAGTCTGCCGCGCAAGTCGGTCAGGCAAGTATCAAGTTAGAGGATGATATTCGTTTTACCTTTGTCAAAGGTGCCAATGCGGGTACGTTTTTGCATGAGATATTTGAAAAAATTGATTTTAGCAATAAATCGCAGTGGCCACAGGTTATCGATAGGGCTGTCAGTAGCTATCAGCTGCCGCTGGTGTATAGCAGTGCTGAGGCCCAAAGCCGTCGCCTACAAGCAAAGACGCAAGACAAAGGTGGTAGTGCGTCATTAAATACTGATTTATTGGATTCGGAGGTGATCGATGCTAGTAAGCATGAAGCGCTCATTGACTGGATAGAAGAGGTGCTACATACGCCGCTCTTAGCGTCTGATCAGCCGTTACATGCTATTGATGCAGGTCATAGGTTTGCCGAATTAGAGTTCAATATGGGGCTATCAGAGCGTTTTAAAGCACAGGATATCAATCAGCTTTTTGAGAAGTACCTACCAGATGAGACCGACAAGCACATCAATCTGGTTCCGCAAAACAAAGCGCATTTGTATCGTTATTTACGTGGTGAAATCGATTTGGTATATGAGCATGCTGGCAAGTATTATGTCGTCGATTATAAAAGTAATTTTTTAGGAAATAGCCTAAGCGATTATGACGAAACTACGCTCAAGCGAGCAATGTCGAAAGCAGGGTACTGGCTACAAGCCGCCATTTATCAAGTGGCATTGCATCGGTTTTTGTCGATGCGAATTGCTGATTATATAGGCAATGAAGATAAATATTTGGGCGCGGTGGAGTATGTCTTTTTACGAGGTGTATATGATCCAGCCTCTCAGTTGGCGACTAAGGCAAAAGAGGCGAACACACTGAGCGGCGGCGACTCAACAGCCAGTGAGGCAATGCATGATAAGCCAATAAGCAATGCCCGCTATGGACTGGTGACGTGGAATATACCCATTGATTTTATTAAGGCTTTAGACACGTTGTTTGGCATACCAAATTAGCAGTCTATAGTTTATTAAACTTAAGGATAACATAGTGCTGCTAGGATACTTTTTTAAAGCCCTAAATTGAACTGATTATATAAATATAGAGAAGAACACATCATGAGTAATAATAACAATAAAAGTAAGGCTGATATCAGCTCACAAGAAAGCTGGGCCAGTAATATTAGCGATTATATTTTGCTACGTCGTCAGCAAACGCATGTAGCCTATAGCAAGGCCGATGCAACGACTAAGGACAGTAGTGCAAAAGTAGTCTCAGCATCAGATAACGGCTTATTTACCGCTCTATTTACTATGTTGGCTGCGCATTTAGAAGAGGGGCATACTGTACTCAGCATTCAGGAAACTGAGCATGAAGCGCCGCATAGTGGTCGGGTTCGTGGCGAGACAGTGACACTATATGAGTGGCAACAGCAGCTGTTAGAGATGCTAGCAATGCCGCTGATTGCCTTGATTGACACTCAAATAGCGGTTCAATCAGAGGTTGATATTACGGCAGAGGCATCAATATTTATGTTGCTGGAGAATTTGTTTGCTAAGCAAGACCGGCTATGGGCGCAGCTGGCACTTAGCAATCATGAAAAAGAGATGTTGGTTAAAAGGCTTGATGCAGTAGCGGCACTCTACCAGTTATTGAAAAATAGTAACTTAACGTTTTTTGCTAAGTTAATCGATGAGCACACTTTGTTCGCTGACGTTAATGCAAACGCAAACCATAATGAAAATAAAAATAGCCTAAGCAAAAATAACCAACCTATCGTTTATCAGCACATTAACAACAAGGAGGATGATACACAAAACGCAGCAATCACGTTTTGGTTACACCGAGCGTGGCAAGCGGAATTTAACTTAGCGGCGCGTATCAATACTATTTTAGACCAACAAGTAACACCGCTTAAGATAGCAATACCTGACAACCTTCACGAAAATCAGATAAAGGCGATTGATATCGCCAATAAAAATGCCTTTAGTATCATTACAGGTGGCCCAGGCACGGGCAAGACTTATACCGTGGCGCAGCTGGTGATGGCATTGCAGCAAGCGACAGAGAGTAGGGGGGCGACACATGAAAAAATCAAGTTTAGTACAGACAGTGCTAGCCTAGCGTTAGCCGCGCCAACGGGTAAAGCGGCACAGCGTATGCAAGAATCTTTGCAAGCCGCGTTAGATGCCGCGAATGTCGAACTACAATTACAAGAAGCCAAAACCATTCATCGCTTGCTAGGTATCGGACGTACGGGCAGACCGCGTTATGATGCCAATAATCCACTTGGCGAGGATATCATTATCGTCGATGAAGCATCGATGCTAGGGGTGGAGCTGGCAAACTACCTTGTCAGTGCAGTAAAGCCTGGGGCGCGACTGATATTGTTGGGTGATGCCAACCAGTTGGCTGCGGTAGATGCAGGGGCGGTATTGGCTGATTTATGCCGTATTCCGCGCTTGCAGGCGATTCATGCAGAGCTCACAGAAAGTCGCCGATTTACCGCTGACTCTGGTATTGGTAAACTTGCTTATCAAATAAATAAAATAGAAACGGACACGCCGGCTATTTGGCAGTTGTTAAAATATGATGAGGCGCTGAGCTTTGAGTATATAAACAATGTCAATAGCTTGCCAACTTCATCAGCTAATGATAACGCTATAATAAATAGCCTAAGCAATAAAGAAAAAATATCAAGAGCAACTAAACATTACAACTCATACTTAAATAAAATCAAAACTCTTCTGCAAAACCCAATAGAAAAATCTATGCCAAAGTCGGTAAAAACAACCATTACTTCACTAATGAACACCTTCAATCAGTTTCGAATATTAACTGCCGGCCACAATGGCGAATGGGGTGATCATTACATCAATAACTATTTTACACAGTGGCATCTTACTGAGCTGAAGCTGCCTCTGGGCCAAAACACTTGGTTTCATGGTCGCCCTGTCATGATTCTACAAAACAACTATGAGTTAGGGTTGTTTAATGGCGATATTGGTTTTTGTTTGCAGACTAGCGATGATCGTAGCCGTCTCGAGGTGTTTTTTGAAAATAAAGAGCAGGGGATTGCTGTTAATTTGCTCAATGAAGAGGTCATCGCCACCGCTTATGCGATGACTATTCATAAATCCCAAGGATCAGAGTTTGATTATGTGCTCATTACTTTTGACAATAGTCACGCAAGGCTGCTGAGTAAAGAGCTGATTTACACCGCTGTAACACGTGCCAAAAAACAAGTGACCATATATAGTACAAAACACGCACTAGAAAAAGCCGTTCAAACGCCCACTGAGCGCCATACAGGGTTAGCCTTACAGTTTTAGAGTCACTACTAACCCTATAAGCAAAAAAAAAGCATCCGATTAGGATGCTTTTAAAAATGCCCGCTTAAATAAAGCGCTTACGCTTCTTCTTTAATGGCATAAATACCTGGCAGGTGACGTAGATAACCATGGAAATCCATGCCACAGCCATAGACATAACGGTCTGCAACGTTGATACCGACAAAATCCACATCAAAGTCAGCAACTTTGCGATCATGTTCTTTATTTAGTAGCACGCAGCATTCGATAGACAGCGGTTTTTCTTTACCAAGTTGTTCTACGACGGCTTTTAGAGTGATGCCTTCATCAAAAATATCATCGATCAGCAGTACGTGCTCACCTTCGATACTGACATCAGGCTTAAATTTCCAGTCTAGCTCATTGGTACCTTCGTTATCACGGTAGCGTGAGGCATGGATATAATGCATACGATGATAAAAAGTCAAATGGGTCAGTAGTTGACCAGCTGGAATCAATCCACCGTTCATCACGACCATGACGATAGGATTTAGGCCAGCGTAGTGCAGGTTGAGCTGAGCGGCCAGACGCTCATAAGCTGCGGCAACTTCGATACTGCTAATAAGGCACTCTGAGTTGCGTAGGGTTTTTTCGATTTCTTGGTTACTAATTTGGGTCATGGGTTGCGCCTTTGATAAAAGTGCCGCCTATTTTAGCAAATTTTACTAAATTTGCCCAACATTACAATCTTAATCAAAATATAATATTCGCTATTCTGGCTTTTTTACAATAAAAGGGCGGTAATAATTGGCCAAACGGTTTAAGGAAGTATCTGGCAAATCGGGCAATAGCTTGTTTAATGCCATAGACATGCCTTTGTCGATGGCCGCTTTGGCAACGGGCACAGATTTGCGTTTGATCATGCCAAGCTTTAAGGTTTCAGCATAGCGGCTGACAAAGTGTGTCAACGTTTCCTCGTTCATGGTTTCAAGCGCGGTTTTAAAGGTTTTCATATCTGTATGCTCAGGCGTAATCGCTGCAAAGCCTTTGTCGATGGTCATAGCGTCTTTGTCAGACAGCTGAAAACCAATGCGCTTGATACCATCATTATCGATAAATGTCGCTCGATCTCTTAAAAAATGAAAGCTGGGTAGCACTTCTTCGTTGTTTTCTTTACCCAGTAGGATGTTTAATAGCGTGTCCGTCGCTTTTTCAACGGTGCCGACCACTTTGCGCATGGCTGCTTGACGCTCAGGGTTTGGAATAATATCCACTAAGCCGACGAGTAGGTTGTCAATAAGGTCACGCGCGGTTTGGTGAGTCAACGCGTCGCGATAAGGGTAGTAATCTACTGACTCATTTGATTCAACCACTTGCTCTGCTTCAGTAATAAGCGCTTTTAATTTGTCTGAAGGAACGAATCCAAAATAATGTGCCATTACGCTTCCTTTATTTGTTATTTTTCATGCCTTATGAACGTTACATTTATCGTGAAATCGGTTACCATTTAACCAGAATTTTTGGCAAAGGCTCACCACAATATATGCTAATTAGCGATGTGCCTGAATAGTAAAGTTCCAGATTTTACTGATGAATACTAGTCTCGCAAGATTCCGACGATTTATCCGATGACAGGTGAGAGGAGTCACTCACTGCACACTAATTTAGCATATTTTTCATATTTTGATTTAAAAAGCTTGAACTTATAAGACTACCTACTACCTGTCTAGGGAGAGATGAGATGAATAGTGCTATTGTACTTTTATTCGGTGTAGCTGCCATGCTTTGCGGCTACCTATTTTACTCAAAATTTATTGCCACTAAAGTTTTGGCATTGGATAACAGCCGTCCCACGCCAGCACACACAATGAAAGATGGGGTAGATTATGTCCCCACAAATAAATATGTGCTATGGGGACATCATTTCACCTCAGTCGCTGGAGCGGCGCCGATCATTGGTCCTGCCATTGCCGTGATTTGGGGTTGGGTGCCAGCCATCATTTGGGTGGTGCTCGGTACTATTTTTATGGCGGGTGTGCATGATATGTCGGCCATTTGGGCAAGTATGCGCAATCGAGGTCAGTCGATTGGCTCTATTGCTGGTACGGTCATGGGGACCCGTGTCCGTAGCTTGATGATGGTGGTTATTTTCTTATTACTATTGATGGTCAATGCGGTGTTTGGTGTGGCTATCGCTAACATGATGATCAAAACGCCATCTGCTGTATTGCCTGTTTGGGGCGCATTGGTGGTGGCCTTTATCATCGGTCAGTGTATCTATCGCTACAAGATGAATCTGATTTGGGTCTCTATCATTGGCGTCACTGCTTTATACGGTCTGATCTATCTTGGCCCTATGTTCCCAATTGTGTTGCCTGAAACGGTCTTTGGCTTGCCTGATAATGCGGTTTGGATTCTCATTTTGTTTACTTATGCGGCAATTGCATCATTGTTGCCGGTGTGGATGCTGCTGCAACCGCGCGATTATATCAATGGCTTGCAGTTGTTTGTTGGCTTGATTCTATTGTACGCCGCGATTTTCATTGGTACGCCAAATATTGTCGCGCCAGCAGTAAACACAGCGCTGCCAGCTGGCACACCATCACTCATGCCATTGTTGTTTGTGACCATTGCTTGCGGTGCAATCTCAGGATTTCACGGATTGGTGGCGACAGGGACGACCTCTAAGCAGATTGACAAAGAAGAAGACGCACGTTTTGTTGGTTACTTTGGGGCGCTGGGCGAAGGTATGCTAGCACTTGGCGCGATTTTGGCAGCCACGGCAGGTTTTGCGACCCTTGGAGACTGGCAAGCGGTTTATCAAAAATTTGGCGACGGCTCTATTGGCGCGTTTATTGATGGCGGTGCAACCATTCTAAACGCTGGTGTCGGTATCGATATCGTGCTATCACAGACGATGCTTACGGTAATGGCAGCATTGTTTGCTGGTACCACGATGGACACAGGTGTTCGTTTGCAACGTTATATTTTCCAAGAGTTTGGTGAGTTTTATAACTTGCCTGCATTGAACAAAGGCTTCGTTGCAACCCTGCTTGCCGTCGGTAGCTGTTTGCTATTGGCCTTTGGCGCTGGCGGTATCGATGGTGCTGGTGGTATGATTATTTGGCCATTATTTGGTACGACCAATCAGCTGATGGCAGCCCTAACCTTGATGATTGTTACGGTTATTTTATTGCGTAAGGGTAAGCCAGTTTGGTACACCTTGGGGCCACTGACTTTCTTATTAGTTATGACTGTCTTTGCTCTATTAATTCAGCTAAAAACCTTCTTCACTGATGGCAATTGGCTACTGATCATTATGGACATCATTATCTTGATCGCAACGATTTTGGTGACGTTTGAGAGTCTGTCGGTACTGCGTAAAGAGTGGTCGATACACAAAGGCAAAAGCGGTGACATTTAAACGCTAAACCATATTAAATATTTATCAACTCAAAAACGCTAGCAGCAATTGCTGGCGTTTTTTGTATCACATAGGCATGATAGGCAATAAGAAATAAGTAGGGTATAAGCGAATTATGGAAAATAAAAACACATCAAATGATATAGAAAACGCCCAACCACCAAAGAGTACTCAACCATGGTGGCAACGGTTTGTGGCAGGACTAAATGAGTTT
This sequence comes from Psychrobacter sp. Marseille-P5312, assembly GCF_900291405.1. Taxonomy (NCBI): domain Bacteria; kingdom Pseudomonadati; phylum Pseudomonadota; class Gammaproteobacteria; order Moraxellales; family Moraxellaceae; genus Psychrobacter; species Psychrobacter sp. Marseille-P5312. The sequence goes on along the minus strand of NZ_OLML01000001.1, from coordinate 2,715,307 downwards.
TATCATGCACCTTATCGCCAAACGATGGCACGTGCTGCCCGTGATGAAGAAGATTTCTTTATGCTGCTGATGTTTGCTGAAAGCTTAGGCATTGATAATCCTGCCAGCTTTTATACCTTAGAGTTACAGCCGTTATTTTTAGAAAACTTTCACGAATGGCACACCCGCATGGGTATGGATAGATGCCCATTTGACCATGTTGGCTGCTGCTAATCGTTTATTCATGATTGAAAAATAAAAATAATATAAGAAATGAGATAAAAATATGGCATTACATCCTCTACATACATTAGTAGAACAACTAAAAGCACAACCGATTATATTTATCGGCGGTAAGGGCGGTGTGGGAAAAACCACTACTGCCGCCGCACTTGCCAGCTATTACGCAAGCCAGCAGCAAAAGACGCTGATTGTCTCAACCGATCCAGCACACAGCTTGGGCGACGTGTTGGATACACAGCTTAATAACGCAAAAACAGCAATATCACCTTATTTAGATGCCATTGAGTTAAATCCTGACGTCATCGTTGACGAGCACTTTTCTCAAGTTAAGCGTACGATTAAATCCTATGCCAATCCAGATATGATGCCCAAAATTCGTGAGCATCTGAGGCTATCAAAATCAGCACCCGGCGCCCAAGAAGCAGCGATGCTCGAATCCATGTGTCAGCATTTAGTCGAAGCGGCTGATGCGGGTTATGAACATATAATATTTGACACCGCGCCAACTGGCCATACATTGCGTTTGTTGGTATTGCCTGAGATGATGGGCGCGTGGACAGATGGGTTACTTGCTCAGCAGCGACGGCAGGCCAAACTGCGCTCGGTGGCGAACCATTTAGACAGTCACAAGCAAACGCGTGGTAGTGATGGTCAAAAAAACAGCGATCATGATGTGCCAAATCCATTTGCTGCAAAAAAATCTGATCGCTGGGAGCAAGCGGTAGCAGTACTAGAAAAACGCAAAGCACTGTTTCGTCAAGCAGGCCTACTGCTGCATGACCGTGGCCAAACGGCAATTGTCTTGGTAATGACCGCCGACGTGTTACCACTGGCTGAGACCAAACGCGCTGTCTCACAATTAGAGGACAGTAAACTGCCGCCAGCGGCGATAGTAGTCAATCAACTGATCAAACCGACGCAGGCGGATGCGTTTTGGCAGCATCGCGCCGAGCGCCAGCAACAGCTACTGCAAGATATTGAAAGCAGTTTTCCCAATTATTCGCTATACCCAATCTATTTGCAAAAAACAGACGTACGCGGTACAGATGCATTAAGTACCTTGCTAGAGGCTTCATGCTAGCTGGTCACTCAGACTCACGTGATTGTAATTTGCTCGCCAGCGACCATGCCATATCGGCACGTAACAGCTGAGCCTGCTCGGATTTACCGCTACTAAGCGATGACCACTGCGGTTTGCCGCGCGCTTTTTTAAGCTCGCTTGGTAGTTTGTGTGTCGGCCATGGTGTGACGGTATGGTCGTCGTCATCTAACGCTTGCTCAATATTAGTTTTTTCCCCTTTATACAGCAATTGCGTGGCATCAGTTGCTGCATGACCGCGATGGCGCAGGGCGGTGAGCAAATCTATCGCACGCGTGGCGAGTAAGGTTAGAGTGGCAGGGTCGATATATAAGCGCTTTACGCCAGTGATTTTATCAGCGATGCTACTGGTATTAGACAATAACCCACCTGCGATACCACCGATGGCAGCGCCCAATCCCAACGTCGTGCCAAGGGCCGCCGCATCAATACCCAAGCCTAATAGTGCACCTGCTGCCGCGCCCGATGTGGTGCGAATACCATAGCTTTTGAGCAGCTCAGGGTCAAAAGGATCTTGCTGATAGGCTTGTAATTCAAGTGGGGTGGCTGCTACCGCATTATCATAAAACTTATATAAATTGAGCAAATTGTGCTGCATCGCCCGTTCGCTTTGTCGCACGGCTTCTTGCATTTGTGCAAGTATGGGCATTGGGTCATCATCTTCATTGATTTCATAAACGAAAGCGGCGACATTTAATAAAAAGTCGGCAATGATGATATTGGCTTCATCATACAGCTGCGCCCAGTTCTCTGTTCGACGCGTCATCAGTTGCTCAAGCATCTCCGAGTGAGTGAGCATGGTGGCAAGATTTTGCCATAGGCGCATCTCGTCTTCAAATTCAAAGGCGACGGAATCAAAGCGCGTCGATATATGCAGATTGCGTCTTGCCAGCATCGTTTGCCACTCATCGATATTGGCATCCTGACTATCGGTAAAATTAAATACTGGCATCACTGGTATCGCCGCCCACGATAAAATAGCCAACTCGTCTTTGTATTTACCGAGTACCGGCTCACGCGCATCGACGACATAAATGGCCATATCGCTTGCCAGCAACTGCCGAATCACTTTGGCTTCTTGGCTATAGTCGTCATTGCCGCCACTACTCGTTAGGGCATCACCACCTTGGGCAATATCTGCGGCCAAAAACTGCTGCAAACGCTCAATACCATCACGGCGACTGGCCGTATTGTCTTCTAGCCAATCCATCAGCCCTGAAGCGTCCTCTAGGCCAGGGGTATCATATAGTATGACCAAGTCTTCACCGGTTTGGCTGTCTGTGAGTTTGGCTTGCTCAACATGACGCGTGGTGGCCGCCTCATTTTTGACTTCACCAAAATAAACATCACGTAATAGTGTGCGCAGGATAGAGGTTTTACCTGTATTGGTATGGCCAACGACTGCCAGTTTCAGCGCTTCGCCACTGGCGATGGTTGTTTTTTTGCCAGCGTGCGCTGTCAAGTCGTTTGATTCTTCAGTGGCGGGGGTCTGCATAGATGCTGTTGGCGCGGCCTTTACATACCCTACATGAGGCTTGTCTTTTAAGGCTTTGTCGGCAAATAGGCCGACGGGCTGACCATTGGTTTTATTATTATCCATTTTATGTTTCCGTATTATTCATATATATAAACGCTAGAGCTTTTGTGCAAATACCAAAAAACGTGACTAACTGTCCACTAGGCCAATGTTTCGCGCCGCAAGCGCGGTTTGCCACTGTTGATAGCGAGTGTCCTGGTTTGCTATCGTCTGCACCGAGTCTTTTGCCAAAGTGCCATCACCAAGCAGCTGGATAATAAGCCCGTCTGCCGCATGCTCTGCGATACGATCGAGTTTGCGCAGGGTGCCGCGATCAGGCAGCGCATTACTATGAACGCCTAATAATACTTGCACTGGGTGCTTATCAAGATAGCTTGTCAAGCGCTCCATATCATCGCGGTCATCAACGATACCGAAATCCTCTATCTCACTATTATCATTAATATCGGCATCAAGACCCCCAAGCCACCAGTTGTCTTGCTTTGCTGGATACTCGAGTAGGGCCACCAGTTTTTTGCCAGCGCTGACCGTCGCTTTTGGCGCGACAGGAGCGGGTGCTTCTTTAAAATCATCAGCATCCACCACATGACGCTGCCAAAAATTCAAAATTTTTTGATAATAAGGCTGCTTAATATCTAGGCGCATTTTTTTGCGGCGAAACATCAACGCACAAAACGCCCAAGCGATTGCTCTAGGTACGATACCATACATCAGCAAGCTTCCTACCAGCAGCCCCGCCCATTGCCGCGCGGCAGACAGCGGCATCGCCTCAGTCACCATTCGGCTTTGGGCGATAGCGGTACTGTCTGGCACGTCAAACCCTACTAAGCTTGGCAGCCAGCCGAGTATCTGAGTCAACGTGATAAGCGCCTGATCAGACAGTAAGGTCGACTCCCAGCTAAAGCTGTACTGACGCACAATCAATAAAAACACAATGGCCAGCAGCATACCCGTCAAGGTAGCGAGCCATAATTGATGGCTAAAACGCCCCAAATACCAGCGCATACCGCTGTGCTGTAGTTGACGCTCGTACAAGTCAATGGCTGCTTTGGTCACATCGTCTTTACCACGAATAAGATAGCTGGGACTGACAAAACTGGCAAACCAATTGGACGACTGTTTGCCTTGATTGATGAGCGTCATCGCAAGCCAGCCTAAGAGCATAATGGTATGAAAGCCAAGCAAGCAGACCAGCACATAAAAGAAATTAACCACATTGGTCTGAAGTAGGGTAAACAGTCCTAGAAACCCTGAGATGCACCACACCACACTCATGACTATCATGATACCCTTGATGCGGCCATCAATCTTGCCGAGCACCCCTGCCAGCGCACCGTTACTATCGATTCGTTTGGCGCGCCGATGTAGCTTTTGGATAGGCGTGCCATCTTCGCTTTGCAGCTTTTCGGTGATAAGTAGTGGGTCGGTTGCAAAGACATGCTGCTGCGTCTCAAGCGTGCGCACCAGCTCAGTCAGTTGGTCTTGGGGTGATAGCATAAGATATCCGTATAAAAGCGTTGGTCAACAATCATCAGTTTGATTGTGTGATGGCAAGTCAGTGTACAAAGTCGGTGTACAGTTGGGCTTTCTACCCAGCAATGATTATTAGTGATTATTGTAGCCTATATCGTATGGCGGTGACTTCGGTTATTTTTAGCGTTTTCTCATAGTGTATGTAAAATAAATGCGCCAAAATAAATGGAGAAATGAAGATAAGCAGCAGCCTATAATACAGATAACCATAAGGATGGCGTTATGAAACAAAAAAATTATTTGGTTATTGGTGGCACCGGTGGTATCGGTCAGGCGATGGTGCAAGCACTCCTGCAGCGGCAACATCTGGCTAATGAGCAAAGCGATACTGATACAGCACATACCAAGATATATACCACTTATCACAAAAGTCAGCCTGACTTTGCGGCAGATCATTTGTATTGGATATCGATGGATGTGAGCGATGAGGATAGTATCGAACAAGCCATTGCTGATATCAAGCAACAAACCACTCATATTGATTGGGTGATTAACTGTGTCGGCTTATTACATACGCCACACAATCAACCAGAAAAAGCGCTACGACAACTGGAGACGGGCTTTTTTTTGCAGAGTATGCAGATTAATGCCTTAGCCAGTCTACTGATTGCCAAGCATATCAAGCCATTACTCGCAAAATCTGAACGTAGTGCGGACAACCCTGCCATTTTTGCGACCATATCGGCGCGTGTGGGCAGTATCAGTGATAATAGGCTTGGCGGTTGGTACAGCTACCGTATGAGTAAAGCGGCGCTAAATATGGGTATGAAGAATTTGAGCATTGAATGGAGGCGGTCACTAAAGGATGTCTGCGTGGTGGTCATGCAGCCAGGTACAGTTGATACCCAACTGTCTTCACCTTTTCAGAGCAATGTGGCGGACGAAAAGCTGTTCACGCCTGCCTATAGTGCGGCGCGTTTACTCGCCGTGCTTGATTCGATGAGCACTGCTCAATCTGGTGGTTTTGTCGATTGGGCAGGTGAGTCGATCCCTTGGTAAAAGATAGGTAAAACGGGTGATTGATAAAAACGTCAAATCATTAATCGGCGACGTTTATGGCCGATAGGATACTCGACAGCTTAGATTCAACAAATGGCTATCTTATGTCATCAAATAAATCAGACCTGCGACAAACATCAGGCTAAAGAGTAAAAGCAGCACACCCAAAACCTTACTTACCACCCCCGAGCCTCCTGACGGCGGTTTTTTAACTTTGCTCTTTTTGGCCACTCGCAGCACCATCTTTACATGCTCGATATTATCCTCAAGGTAGTAATCTCCTTCAGGAACAAACCCTAAGGACTGATAAAAGCTGAGCAAATAAGTCTGTGCGGAGATAATAATAGGACGCTTTTTGCCATATTTTTTGCGGCAATGAGCGATAGCTTGAATCATCATTTGCCTTGCTATGCCTTGACCGCGATGCTCTGATAATACCAGTACGCGACCAATAGCTGACATAGCGGTATTAAGCGAATCGGTATCGGCGGCGCTCAAGTTAGATCTGAGCCTGTTGTATTCAGGCGGAATAATGCGACAGTAACCAACGAGCGCTTCGTTTTGATGCGCGACGAGATGCAGACAATCAAAGTCAAGCTCATCCATATCTTGATAAGCGCAGTTTTGCTCCACCACAAAAACCTGCGAGCGCGCTCTTAGAATATGGTAGATATCGACGGAGGTTAACTCATCAAAGGTTTTTATAGAAAATTGGGTGGTCATAATATTTTGGCTTTTGCAAATGAGATGATAATAATGCGTTTGAATGAAGGCGCATTTTTAATGCTTTTAATTTTATAGTTCTAGGCTAAAAGCACCAGCCTACGACGTCGCTTAGATTATTATTAAAACGCACTTTTTGCAATAATCTATAAGACATTAACCCTGAATCGTCTGACGGATCTTATCTAGATTTAAACTATCGGACATGGCGCTAAAGATCTCATAGTACTTACCGCCTTTATCATAGAGCATTTCATGGGTACCCGTCTCAACCACTTGACCGTTCTCTATCACTACCAAGTCATCAGCGTCAATGATCTGCGCGATGTTATGCGAGACCATAATTACCGTTCTATCTTTTTTGATAAGATCTAAGCTTTTTTTGACCTGTTGACTGGCGATGGCATCGAGGCTCGCCGTTGGCTCATCCAAAAATACAATCGGTGGATCTTTTAAGAACATACGTGCCAGCGCAATACGCTGCTGCTGACCGCCCGATAGCGATTTGGCCGTACTCTCGTAACCGTCTGCTAATTGCATCACTTGCTCATGAATCGAAGCCTTTTTCGCTGCGACTATAATGTCATCCATAGTCGCATTTATATCGCCGTAACGGATGTTTTCACTAATAGTGCCTGAGAAGATATGATTACTTTGTAATACCAGACCGATATTCTGACGTAAGTCATGAGTATCGCAGTCTTTTAGATTATGACCATCTAAGCAAATCATGCCAGCATCTGGCGCATAAAATTTGACCAATAGATTGATAATGGTGCTCTTGCCCGCGCCGCTAAGCCCAACAAGCGCGGTGATACGGTTAGGGCGAATCTCAAAGCTGACATCTTTTAGCGCTTGGGTACCGTTGGGATAAGTAAAGTCGACGTTTTTTAACTCGATATGGCCCTTTAGATCTTTGCTACTGATGCCATCGATATTCTCAATTTGCTTATCATCTTCTAAGATATCAAAAAAGCCTTCAGCATAAGTTAAAGCATTATTAATCTGATCATAGATACGGTGCAGTTGGCGAATAGGGGCGGCGACGTTTTGAAATAGCATAACGTGAAATAAAATCATGCCAATGGTCATTTGGCCCTGCAAGACAAAGTAAGAGGTCAGCAAGATGATGACCACGACGCCGATTTGTTCAATAAAGGTTTTCACCGCGTCATAGATAAAGCCAATACTGCGAATACGCAGCTGATTATCGGTCATCTCTTTTTGAATCTTTAGATGCTTTTGCGCTTCAATAGGCTCGCGGACAAAGGATTTGACCACACTAATTGAGTTGATAAGCGAGATAACCAGTCCGCTTTTGGCTTCGCGAAAGCCGCGCATTTGCCGACGAAACCCTTGCAGACGTTTGGCTTGTTTTTGACTAATAAAAAAGTAAATCGGAATAATAAACAGCCCAACTAGACCAATCCAAAAGTTGGTCGAGAACATAATAATAAGCGAGACAATGGCACTGGCAAACAGCGGTAGCATATCGATAAAGAAGTTTTGCACCAAACTTGTTAGGCTACTAACCCCATAATCAATACGAGTTTGTAGTTTACCGCTATCGTTTTCACTACTGGTATAAAACGCCATGCGATAGGTGAGGATGCGCTCGATAATCTTTTGAGACAAATCGCGCGACAAGTTAATACGGATTTTTTCGCCAAAAAAACGCTGACCGAAAGAGATAAATATCGACAGTATCTCTTTGGTCAAAAGTACCGCACTGATAATGCCAAGCATACGTACGCCCGCTTCCCAAGGCTCGGCAAGTGTGGCAATCTCAGTCAAAGTATCGACAGCATAACGCAACACAAAAGCATTGACCTGCGCGGTAAAAGATCCAAGCACCGTTAAAATCAAGGTGGCAATGATTAAAAGCTTATAAGGCGCGGCAAACACCGCCAGCTTTTTAAGGATATTCCACAATAAAGCGCGCCGCTCAGTCTTTTTGACTGGCGGCTTTTTATCTAAGGGTACGCGGCGAAACTGGGGAGAGGTTGGCATATAGGTGTCGCTCTATGCTTTATTTAACAGTAGTCTGCAGCCTATCAAAACGCATCCGTTGGTACAAATACCTCGCCTGTCATAATGCGGCGCGCTGATCGGCTCATCGACACTTTTTTAGCCTGCCAGCGTCCATCGACTTGGTCAGTCTTACCGCCGACCAGTAGCGTCCCTGATGGATGACCAAAACGCACCTCGGACAGCTCGCCACCGCCAGCCGCCTCATTGACCAATGTCCCTTGCGTGGTGGCCGCTGCCGCAATGGCGACCGCTGCGGTACCCATCATCGCATGATGCAGCTGTCCCATGCTCATCGCGCGTACCACTAAATTGATATCATTTGCATTAACTTCTTTACCACTAGAGGCGGTATAGCTTTGTGCTGGTGCTACCCACGCAATTTTGGGGATATGTTGGCTCGCTTGTGCCTCACTCTCATCTTTAAACAATCCCATCGCCACACCGCCACGCGCACGTATTTTTTCCAACTTGGCTAATAGTGCATCATTACTATTAATATCGCCTTGCAATTCTGTACCGCTAAAGCCTAAGTCTTCTGCCTTCATAAAGATGGTAGGGATACCGGCGCTGATAAAGGTCGCTTTGACGCTGTCTTCATCGAGGCCACAACCAGAGACATCAAAGTCATCAACGAGGTTATTAGTCGGGAACATATCACTAGAAGAATCAACAGGATCGATAAATTCAATTTTGACCTCAGCGGCGGGGAAGGTCACGCCATCAAGCTCAAAGTCGCCGGTTTCTTGTACTTGCACCTTGCCATCTGCGTCTTTGTATACAGGCACATGAGCAATAATGGTCTTGCCAATATTTTCTTGCCAAATACGTACTTCACAAATACCGCTAACGGCATCGACATCAATGCTACTAGAAACCTTATCCGCGTCAACAATACCCATATTAATCGCACAAGCACCAACTGCGGCGGTTAAGTTACCGCAGTTACCCGCCCAATCAATCATCGGCTTTGCGATATTAACTTGTCCAAATAGATAATTAACGTCATGATCTGATTTATCAGAAGCCGATAAAATAACCGTTTTTGATGTGCTAGAGCTGCCATTGCCGAGACCATCGATTTGCTTGCCGTAAGGATCTGGGCTGCCGATAACACGTAGTAAGAAGTTATCTCGCGGCGAGCCTGCAACTTGGCAACGCTCAGGTAAGTCGGATAATTTAAAAAACGTGCCTTTTGACGTGCCGCCGCGCATATAGGTGGCAGGGACGGAGATTTGCGGGGCGAATTTTGGTTTGGTCATTTTTGAGAGTCCTTTATATATTTACGACTTGTTTATAGTTTTATTGGTAGTATAGTTCGGCAAAAATTAATCAGATAATGCAAGATAACCCTGATTTGTCTTATGAGTTCATACGTCAATTATTAATCGCTCAAACAGAGATTGAAATAGGTCAGGTTATATCTTTTAAGTTTGGATAGATTTAAAAAGTTAATAATGATAGCGACAAGAAATAATAGTCAGATAGTTATCATCAACTGCGTATACTAGACGGTTAGAATCATCGATACGCCTAGACCAAAATCCTGATAGATTTTCTTTTAAAGGTTCAGGCTTGCCGATGCCCTCAAATGGATTGCGTTTACACTCTGTGATTAACTTATTGATGCGTTTAAGGGTTTTTTTATCTTGCGTTTGCCAATATAGATAATCTTTCCAAGCGGCATCCGTCCATGCTAGCTGTTCATTCATAGCTTTTACTCGCAGTAGTATTAAGCATCTTCAGCATCGGTTTCATCGCTTGAATAACTATCAGCGTCTTCTACATCTTCATTATCTATTAAATCACGCACTGCCGTCTTGCCAGCTTGATACTGCGCAATTGATTTTGCTAAGTGAGCTGCATTAGCAGGAGATTTTAATAAATAGACGGTTTCCATCAAGCTGTTGTAGTAATCAAGGGACATGACGACGGCATCATCTGCATCACGGCGAGTCACTATAGTGGCATTGGCATCGTCATTGACGGTATCTAAAACCGACTTTAAATGCTTTCTCGCTTCTGAAAAACTAATTACTCTCATGATAAACCCCAATAGTTGTACTATTTATTGTACATGTTACGCTATTTATAAAAGTATATCAATAATTATAAAAAAGCCGATGCCATATAGACACTCTATACAACATCGGCTTATTTATTACTTATACGCTATGCCTTAACGCTTACGCAATATCTAGCGTGCCTTCGATAAACTCTTTGGCAAAGCGCTGCAGCATACCGCCAGAGTTGTACATTTTTACTTCATCAGCGGTATCTAAACGGCAAATAACAGGCGTTTTATCGACTGTGCCGTCTTTGCGATGAATCACTAGCGTCATCTCGCCACCAGCGGATACCTCACCTTCGAGATCAAACACTTCGCTGCCATCGATGTTTAGCGTCTCACGGTTGGTGCCTTGTTTGAACTGTACGGGGAGAGCACCCATACCGACGAGGTTTTGACGATGGATACGCTCAAAATCTTCAGCCACGACGACTTCCACACCAGCAAGACGCACGCCTTTGGCAGCCCAGTCACGGCTTGATCCTTGACCATAGCCGTCGCCTGCGATGATGATCAGCGGTTGGTCACGATTCATATACGTCTCAATCGCTTCCCACATACGCATGATCTGACCTTCAGGCTCTACGCGAGCGAGTGAGCCTTGAATGACGTTGCCGTCCTCGTCGCGTACCATTTCATTAAGCAACTTCGGGTTGGCAAAGGTGGCACGCTGCGCAGTCAAGTGATCGCCGCGGTGGGTGGCGTACGAGTTGTAGTCTTCCTCAGGCAAGCCCATGGTATCGAGATACTCGCCAGCGGCGCTATCACCCATGATGGCATTAGACGGCGACAAATGATCGGTGGTGATGTTGTCACCGAGTACGGCCAACGGACGCATGCCTTTTAGGGTGTTTTTCTTCGCCATCTTGCCTTCCCAATACGGTGGACGGCGAATATAGGTACTCATTTCGCGCCAGTCATATTGCGGGTCGATGACCGACGCTTCATTACGGCCTGCCTGCGCTTTGGCTTCATCAAACATCGGGATGTACACTTGGTTAAACTGCTCAGGCTTGACCGCTGATTTGACAATAGCGTCGACCTCCGCATCGTCAAACCAGATATCTTTTAGATACACATCGTTGCCGTCTTGGTCTTTGCCCAGTGAGTCTTTTTCGATATCGAAGCGGATGTTGCCTGCGATAGCATAAGCAACCACAAGCGGCGGCGAGGCGAGGAACGCTTGCTTGGCATACGGATGGATACGACCATCAAAGTTACGGTTGCCCGATAGCACAGCGGTACTAAATAAGTCGCGATCGATGATTTCTTGCTGGATATCTGGGTCCAGCGCGCCGCTCATACCGTTACAAGTGGTACAGGCAAAGGCCACAACATCAAAGCCTAGCTTTTGTAGCTCAGGTAGCAACCCTGCTTCCTCTAAATACAGCTTAACGGTTTTTGAGCCAGGGGCTAGTGAGGACTTCACCCAAGGCTTACGAATGAGGCCTTTTTCCACTGCGTTACGGGCGACGATACCAGCGGCCACCATGTTGCGCGGGTTTGAGGTGTTGGTACAGCTGGTGATCGCAGCGATAATGACGGCACCATCTGGCATCTGGCCATCTTTTGGCTCAGGCAACTTATTCCCTTCGCCATGAGCGATGCCCTCGGCCACAAGGTCGGTCGTCGATACGCGAGCGTGGGGACGTGACGGCCCTGCGATGTTACGCACCACTTTTGATAAATCAAAGCGTAGTACGCGCTCATACTCAGCCTCTTTTAGGCCATCCGCCCACAGACCAACTTGTTTGGCATAAGCTTCAACGATTTTGATTTGCTGCTCTGAGCGTCCGGTGAGACGCAAGTAATCAATGGTTTGCTCATCGATAGAGAACATCGCAGCAGTTGCGCCGTACTCTGGCGTCATATTGGAGATAGAAGCACGGTCGCCAACAGTCAGATTGCGCGCACCTTCGCCGTAAAACTCTAGGTAGGCTGAGACCACGCCTTCCTCGCGTAAAAATTCCGTCATTGCTAGTACTAAATCCGTACCGGTAATGCCTTCTTGCAGCTTGCCTGTTAGCTCAACGCCAACGATGTTTGGCAAGCGCATGTATGAGGGATTGCCCAGCATCACGCTTTCGGCTTCTAGGCCGCCGACACCGATAGAAATAACGCCAAGCGCATCGACCATCGGCGTGTGGCTGTCGGTGCCGACTAGGGTGTCAGGGAAGGCGATAGCATCGCCGTCTTGGTCGGCGACAACTTGTACGACAGGCGACATTTTCTCTAGGTTGATTTGGTGCATGATGCCATTACCAGGCGGTACGACGTTGACGTTATCAAAGGCGTACTGGCACCAGTTGATAAAGTGAAAACGGTCTTCGTTACGGCGCTCCTCGATGGCACGGTTTTTTTCAAACGCATCTTCTTCAAAGCCTGCGTGCTCTACGGCTAATGAGTGGTCAACGATCAGCTGCGTCGGTACGATGGGGTTTACTTTGGCAGGATCACCACCTTTTTCGGCGATGGCATCACGTAGGCCTGCCAAATCGACAAACGCGGTCTGACCTAAGATATCGTGGCATACCACGCGGGCAGGATACCAAGGAAAGTCGACCTCTTGCTTACGGTAGATATGCTGCGCTAATGCCTCGGTCAAATCCTCAGGTGGGCAGCGGCGCACGAGGTTTTCGCATAATACCTTTGAGCTAAAAGGTAGCTTGGCATAAGCACCAGGCTCGATCTCATTGACCGCTTGCTCGACATCAAAGTAATGTAACTGGGTACCGGGCAAGGGTTTTTTGTACTTATCGTTCATGGTTTGCGGATTAACTTGCGTTAACGGCTGTTTGTTGTCTGTCATGACGGATCATCCTTACTAAGAAGGGTTATTAAAAATCGCTGTTACCTAAGAAAATTAACCGCGCGCGCCGATGTCCGGTACTGGGCGCAGCTCTTCGCCGGTATATTCCGCGCTTGGGCGAATGATACGGTTGTTGGCGCGCTGCTCAAACACGTGCGCCGCCCAGCCAGTTAAGCGTGAACAGACAAAGATGGGTGTAAACAGCTTGGTCGGGATGCCCATGAAGTGGTAGGCTGAGGCATGAAAAAAGTCAGCATTACAAAACAGTTTTTTCTCGCGCCACATGACTTCCTCACAGCGTACCGATACTGGGTATAGCACTTCATCACCGACGTCAGCCGCCAGCTTTTCAGACCAACCTTTGATGACGACGTTACGCGGATCCGACTCGCTATAGATCGCATGACCAAAGCCCATGATTTTATCTTTACGCGCCAGCATGGCCATCATCTCTTTTTCGGCCTCATCCGGTGAGCCAAAGCCTTCGATCATGTCCATCGCAGCCTCATTGGCACCGCCATGCAAATGCCCACGTAGTGAGCCGATCGCACCTGTAACACAAGAATGAATGTCCGATAACGTAGATGCACAGACGCGGGCGGTAAAGGTCGAGGCGTTGAACTCATGCTCAGCGTACAAGATCAATGAGACATTCATCACGCGCTCGTGTAGCTCGTTTGGCTTCTCGCCTTTGAGTAGATGCAAGAAATGCCCACCGATAGTAGCATCGTCCGTTTCGGTCTCGATACGCACGTTGTCATGGCTAAAGCGATACCAGTAGTTGATGATAGATGGGAACACCGCCAGCATACGATCGGTTTTATCATTTTGCTGATCAAAGTCGGTTTCCATCTCAAGGTTACCGAGCATCGAGCAGCCCGTACGCAGTACATCCATAGGGTGCGCGTCCGCTGGGATGCGCTCGAGTACGTCTTTTAGCGCTTGCGGTAGGCCGCGCATTTTTTTGAGTTTGGCTTGATATGCATCAAGCTCGCTTTGGGTGGGCAATTTGCCATACAGTAGCAAATACGCCACTTCTTCAAAGATACACTTGTCCGCCAGCTCAGAGACATCGTAGCCGCGATAGGTCAGACCTGAGCCTGATTTGCCAACTGTCGATAGCGAGGTCTTGCCTGCGACTTGACCACGTAGGCCTGCGCCTGATAATTCTTTTTGTGCTGCCATGGTTGAATTCCTTTTTTTAGGTGGCTTGTTTGGGTAATTGACGAAGATGGTGATGTCATAGTGATAAGCACTTATTATAGATACTTATTGATTGACACTTATTAATCGGTGCTTACTTATTATCTGCAAACAGTTTGTCTAGCGTTTGCTCAAACTCATGATAGTTTAAGAAATCATATAGCTCCATGCGGGTCTGCATGGTATCGACGACGTTTTCTTGTGTGCCGTCATCTAATAAATGCTGATAGACATTGAGGGCGGCTTTGTTCATCGCGCGAAAAGCAGATAAAGGGTACAGCACCATATCGACACCCACTCCATATAGCTGATCGGTGGTGTATAGATCCGTCTGGCCAAACTCTGTCATGTTGGCCAGTACAGGGATATCGAGCACATCGGTAAACTTGCGATACATCTCGATGTCGGTTAACGCTTCTGCAAAAATCATATCAGCGCCGGCCTCAGCAAAAGCAACGGCACGCTCAACCGCCGCGTCCAACCCTTCGACCGATAACGCATCGGTGCGCGCCATGACCACAAAATCAGGGTCGGTTTTGGCATCTAAGGCCGCTTTTAGGCGATCGACCATCTCTGAGATACTGACGATTTCTTTGTTTGGGCGATGGCCGCAGCGTTTTTGTGCCACTTGGTCTTCGATATGTACAGCAGCCACGCCCGCTTTTTCCATTTTTTTGATGGTTTGGGCGATATTAAAAGCGCCACCAAAACCAGTATCGATATCGACCAATAACGGCGTATCTACCGCGTCGGTGATACGGCGCGCATCCTCTAGCACATTATCAAGGCTGGTCATACCCAGATCAGGTAAGCCAAAAGACGCATTGGCCACGCCGCCGCCTGATAGATAGATGGCCTGATGACCGACTTGGGTCGCCATCATCGCGGTATAGGCGTTGATAGTACCGACGATCTGTAAGGGTTGGTTTTGGTCGTTTTTTTGAGCCAAAGCTTGGCGAAAACGTGCGCCAGCGGATAAAGAAGTCATGTGGTGGTCCTTGTTATCGTTTTATGCAAAACACTGAGTATAAAAAGTAAAAAGTGAGGTTGATCGTATTAGTTTTTGATTATACCCAAATATCTACCGATGCAAAGACCCTGCCAAGCTAGGTTTATAAATAATTGCTAATTTATCAGTGAAATAAAAGTAAATCTATTCGTATTTCAAATAGCATTATCCAAAAAGTCATTATTTCTTTGATTTATTATTTATATCCTTTAAATCATTAAAGTACCGGCGAGGTTTTATTTACATTTATTTACAATTACATCTACGCTGGCAGGCTTTGACAAACCAAAGGAGCAGGGGCGTTATCTAGTCGCCAAAAAAAAGCCCTAATAGCAATACTAAAAATGCTAAAAGGGCTTTTATGGCTTGAGCCTTATTCGCTCAAGAAAGAGGTGCTTTTATGCTCTCTAGCCAAACATACCGGTTAGGTTGGCTAAGAACAACAACGCAAAGCTGGCTAAGAAAATAAGCCCAGCGATCGACCAAGCATTCATGCCAGCTGAGAGCTTTTTATGCTTTTTCACCAGTGAGTAGTTGAGCCAGCCAAAGATGGGCGCTGAGACAAAGGCGGAAATCATAGCAAACTTGAGCATCGCGCCAAGCTGACCTGTAAAGAAGGTAATGATTACCAAACCACCACCGATGGCATAAGTTGTCCAAAACGCGACTTGTTTTTTGTTGATTTCCTTTTCACCTTTGAGCAAACGCCAGCACTCTGCATTGGCACGGCCATAACCGTCGGCACAGGTGATGGTGGTGCCAAACATACACATAAAGGCGACGAAGGCGACCAGCAGCCGCGACCACTCACCGATGGTCGCTGTGTACATGTTGATCAACTGATTGATATAAGCGCCGCCAACCAGCTCAATCTCTTGTCCTGAGCCGTACTGCACAAACACGCCAAGTGATAAGAAAAACAGCGCCAAAATCGCAGATACTGAGTAACCGACATTAAAGTCTAGCAAGCCCTGACGGTGGGTCGTATGATCGGTTTTGACCTTGGCAGAGGTCCACATAGAGGTAATGGCAGCAAACTCTAATGGCGCGGGCATCCAGCCCATCAACGCCACAATAAAGCCTAGTGTCGCTAAATTCCATGGCGAGGCGGCAACAAAATCAGCCGCCATCACGGTCGGCTTGCCAGCAGCGATGATGACCGCCGCAACGGTAGCCGTCGTGAGAGCAATCATGATCCATTTGGTCACGCCATCGAGTACCTTATAGTGACCTGCAATCAAAAAGAACCACGATACAGCCACAATGATGAACGATAACGTCATCGTCGATAGACCAAGAGAGGCGGGCAGCATAAAGCCTAATATCACCGCAGCAATCAGTGACACAGCGCCGGTACTGATGACGGCAGACAAGATAGATAGGATAAAGTACACCCAAAGATAGACCTTTGAGCGCTTGGCATAGCCAGCAATCAGACTCTCACCTGTGTCATAGACATAATCAGTACCAAAGCGAAAAAACGGATACTTAACGACGTTGGCCAAAATAATCATGATCGCAAGCTGCCAGCCATATATCGCGCCAGCCTGCGTTGATGAGATCAGATGCGAGCCGCCGATAGCGGCCGTCGCCATCAAAATCCCTGGGCCAAAGATACGCCAGCTAAAGCCCTTAGGCTGCTGCGCCTCATCGGTTGCGCTGTCGGTCGCGTCGGTGCTTGCAATGCGAGAGTTGTTGAGTGGTTGTGTGGACATGAATACCTCGAGATGTTTGAACGGCGAATCATCACTTACCTGTGTCAGTCTGCCAATGAACGGTCATGAATATTTTATTACCTTTAATAAAACGATTCATATTGTATCGACTTTAGCACACCGAAGCTGTTCAGGAGAATGATTATTCTAATAACTATTACTAATTGTTTGCATGCCCATTCTCGATAGTTAGCATAATTGCATATAAATATCAAGAGTTTGGACGAATTTTTTTGGCCGTTCTTTATAACATAATAATCGTTCGATATCTGATAATTTAAGGCATCGAGGCAAATTTTTGTGGTCGATAGGTGATACCGCGCTGCTCATACACTTGATACGTCGCGGTGAGTAGGTCGGGGATGCTTGGATGAACGCAGTCTTTGAGCGTATGTAAATAAATAGGGGAGGTGGCGTTTTCGTGAATGAGGCGCTGATAGCTGATCTGCTCGGTACGGACAGTGCTTAGGCTGGCAGGCACCAGCGTGATCCCTTCGCCTGCCGCCACTAGGCCCAGCGCTACTTGTAAGTCACTCACTGTCGTGGTCATAAATGGTGATACACCGTATTGGGCAAATAAATGCAGCAGCGGCTCGGTGATCGGCTCGTTTTGTCCTAGCGGCGCTTGAGAGTCCAATGACGTATGCTGCTGAGCTGCAGAATCGGTATCGATTGGCGAAGAGGCCGGCGACTTAGGCTTTGATGACGAAAAAGCTGTCGATACTGTGGTGGCTATCGGTAGATGCGTTTGATGGTATAAAATCAGGCGGTTATTTGCCAAATCGATCAAACGCTGCGCACGCACCTGCGCAAGCGGATGCGCCTTGGGCAAGGCCACCACGTAGCGCTCATGACGTAGGAGTATCTGCTGAATCCAAGGATCTTGGTGAGCGAATCGCCCAAAACCAATGTCAATCTCGCCAGATTTTAGGGCATCGATCTGCTGATAAGAGCTGATGTCTTTAAGATTGACATCGATATCAGGATTTGACTGCTTTAGGGTGGCGATAATGTCGGGTAGTAGCCCATACAGCACCGATGGCACAAAGCCGATATTGAGTGTGCTACTGGGCATAGATAAGCGCTGAGTCATGCTGGTGACTGCCTCAATCTCTGTCAGTACGGCACTGATTTTTTCATAAAAAAACGCCCCCGCATCTGTCAAATGCAACGGCCGATGGTAACGATCAATGAGCACCACCCCCATCTCTGTCTCAAGCTGTTTGATCAGGCGACTCAGACTTGGCTGCGACAAACCTGTCTCGGTTGCCGCTGCGCTAAAGCTGCGTAGATCTGCAATCGCAATGAACGCCTTCAGTTGTTTTAAATCCATATCTGAGTGCCTGTTATATCTATTGTTGTCTTTATACTGTATTTAAAACGTTGGCAACGCGCCTGACATGATGAAAGAACCATCATACGTTTGAAAAAATCAAGCGCGCCCTGTAAGGGTAAATAGGTAAAACCTACAAATTGTGCTTGAAGATAGAGCAGTAGGCAATTATATTGGCCGTAACGGTGCTGTTACATTTGGCAAATAAACTGTATCATCCTTTATCTAATGGTAATAGTATAACTGGCTCGGTATCATTCTATGAACGATATAAATAGTGACAGTAGTATTGATCTTGAAGCAAAGCTTGATACAAAGTTGGCAAAAAAGATTGCCAATGCTAAAAATCGCAGAGACAAGCGCAATGGTGATATCTACAAGCGTTTTTTGCAACGCGTGCAGCACCCTGAGCCTCATAAAAAACTAGAGCCTCTAAAAAGCGCACATCATCTGCCTGCTTATGAGCCGTTGACCGACGAAGAGCTACAATGGTTTGCCAGTCAAGATAAGCATGACAGCCAGCCAAAACAGCCGCCAAAAGACCCAACAGCTGCGGCACCAGATACTGAGCGCGACAACGACAAACTTGATTTTACGCTGGATTTTTCTGAGCCAGATAGCACGACCTCTCACAGTGTATCAACGCCTGAGGGTGGGGTAGATACCGATAAAGGGACGGGCAGTGTATTTAGCGCAGATATTGTAGAAATAGATAGCGGCGTAGCGCCAAAGCATCACATCGACGACCATGAACCACAGGATCGTCAAGCGGCTGCCAGCACAGAGGTTGAGGCTAGCAGCTATCAAATTACCGACTCTCAAAGCCAAAGTATCGATCCTCAAGACGAGCAAGCGCTGGCAAGTAAACGCAAACCATCAACACTCATTATCGGTATCGGCTCAGTACTTTTGGCAGCGGCCGTGCTGGGTTATGCCGCCATCACTTATTTCTCTAGCGATACAAAAGACAACCCTACACAAAGTACAGAAGCCACAACCCCTGATGTAGCTGTAGCGACTCAGCAAGAGCAAGATGCAATGACAGACACCAATGCAACTGCTGATCATACAGCGTCAAGCGACTCTGCTGCAGCACTTAGCTCGGATAAATCAGACGAAATCGCCACAACCGAGCAGCCAGCTGACGAAAGTCAAAACAATGCTGCCTCAACCAGCGAGGATGAGGATTTGGATACTGAGTTGGATGCTGAGCCTGTGATTACTTACGAAGAATTTAAAGATGAATCACAAACCACCTTGTACCGCGAGACCAATGATTGATGATGTTCCTTGTAGGGTGGACTGACCATACAGTGCTTAGCAAGGCAATGTCTAGTAAGCGCTAATATAATCACTGATATAGTATTTTATAGACCTTATTTAACTTATGTTTACCTAGAGTTCAGTTCACTAATATTGATATAAAAACATGTAATTAAATCAATAACTTAAATATATTTTTTCAAATATAAAAAAAGTAAGTTCACGAACTAATGGTTTTATATTAGACCTCTTGCAAAAGTAGTTGTAAGACACAACGTATATTATTGAACGCTACTTACATAATAGATATGCCAAACATAGATAAGCTACTCAAACAAAGTGACGCTGATTTTAAACGCTATACAGGCATTCATAAAGCCACCTTTTATGACATGCTTGAGGCCATGCAAGAGCATGAAGCATCTAAAACCAAATCAGGCAGACCAAGTGTGCTCAGTCTTAAAGCACAAATACTATTAGCCCTGACTTATTGGCGTGAATACCGCACGCTTTATCATATCAGTATGGACTTTGGTATTCATGAGTCTTCTGCTAGCCGTATCATTCGTAAAGTAGAAGACACACTGATTGACTCTGGCAAGTTTGAATTGCCTAAAAAGCTGCCCAGTCGTCATTGTCGACGCCACCGAAACCCCAATTGAGCGTCCAAAAAAAACCAAAGCGACTACTACAGCGGCAAGAAAAAACAACACACCTTAAAAGCGCAGGTTATCGTCCATTGGCAAACCGGCTTGATACTCGATGTGCAAACCTGTAAAGGGTCAATCCACGATTTTAAGCTGTATAAAGATACTTGTCCTGATTGGTTACCTGAGAATACTAACTTGACCCCTGCCGTCAAATCCGTACACATAAACTTGGGAGATTTTAATTACGCAGCCTGACGATAATAATCAAACCACACCTGTCTTGGCGATTGATAGCCCAAACCCTTTTGAATCCTCGTCTGATTGTAGTACAGCTCCATATAACTGATAATATCATTGATGGCTGTGAACCTTGTTTTATAGTCTTGATGATATACCAGCTCATTCTTTAATGTGCCCCAGAAGCTTTCTATCGGAGCGTTATCGAAACAGTTGCCTTTGCCGCTCATTGAGCCTATAAATTGATGCTGCTTAATGGTCTTGTGGTAGGCGTGACTGCAATACTGCCTCTGTCTGAATGAACGATTAGCCCTTTGCTTGGACGTTTATTCTTGATGGCCATATTTAGTGCTTTGCAAACTAAATCTGCGGTCATACGCTTGTTAATAGCGTAACCGACAAGCTCTTTGACCCCTGCTAAGTACAGCCAACCCTCATTCGTCCAGATATAGGTGATGTCGCTGACCCACGACTCGTTAGGGCGCTTAGCATCAAACTTCTGATCCAGTACGTTTGGATAGACCAGCTTGTTGTGATTGGGGTCGGTGGTGACTTTAAAGCGCTTATGACGACGACATTTAATGCCGTGTTCCTCTTTGATGCTTCTTACCATATATAGGCTAATGTCATGCCCTTGCTCGCTTAGATGAGCATGCAGTCGATCTGCGCCATAACGTTCTTTCGTTTCATTGTGAGCCGCTTTAACCAGTAATTCAGACTGGTTGCGATGTATCTGTTGGTCGCTGAGATCACGACTTAGCCAGTCGTAATAGCTTGATGGCTTAACCCTTAACACACGGCACATAGTGGTGATGCGAAAGAGGAACTGGTTGTCTTTGATAAAGGCGTACCTGACTAACTGTTTCTCACGAAGTACGCCGTCGCCTCATTCGAGCATAGCTCTCCCCTTGCGTCGGGGCGAAGCAGTGCTTCGCTTTATCCCTCCTCATTTAGTATTTCGCGCTCCTCTTCGGCAACTTTAAGCTGCCGCTTGAGCTGCTTTATTTCTTGAAGAGCACTCATAAGATCAGGATCATATTGTTCTGTGCCAATAAGCTTGCCTTGATTGGCTTTGTTATGCCAATTTGATAGCGTTTGCATGGCGATGCCAAGTTGCTTTGCGGTCGCTGAAATATTGCCGTTGTTATCCGCTATCTTCTTGACGGCTTCAGCTTTAAATTCGTCACTGTAGGTTCTTACTTTCTTGGTCATGGTAAACTCCTGTCAATACGCTTAGTTTACCAAGTTTATCTCTACGGTTTCTTCAGCATAGCTCAAAATGGCAGTTACACAGAATCTGGGATGGTCTCAACTAACTATCTAGATCAAGTGCTATGACAGTAAATTTTTTATCTATCAATAGCACTTGATCTAAGTGTTTAAATAGAGCCATGCTGTACTTAAGTAATTGCCAACTCTTTATGCGTTATATATCTATTACTTAGAGGATCCCACAATGGATTAGCTTCAAAAACATTGTAATTTACTATTTGGCTTATAGATTCGATTTTAAGCTTCCTTGGATCTTCAGGTAATTGCAATATCCTCGGTAGACGAGTGATTCCTAGTTTTCCATCTGCTAACGCATAATGTCTATAATTTCTATCTATCATTTCATCGCATTCTAATTCTACATAGACCATACCTTGTTCTTGAATTTTAGCCATACGAACTATAGATGTAAAAAAATCTTTTTTAAGAAGTAACTTCTCTTTATTAATATCCTTCAGCGTGTAATTAGGCTTTCTTCCTAACGCTATTTTTTCCCAAAAGCTTCCATTATTTTTAACTTGGGAGTAATTATTAAGATTTTCTTTTAAGTCTCTAAGTTCTTTCATAGATACTTTAGTCGCATTTATTTTTTCTTGAACCTTCAGGAGTGGTGTAGTCATAACATCGGTGCGCTCCTCTATACTTAAATCTTGCGAGAGAATAAAACCATAAGATTTCGTTAGCAATTTTCTTAGCGCCATTAATTTAATTAACAAAATCCCACTACTGTTGATGTTACTGACCAAAGGTTGCAATCTAAAATCGTGAACGCTTTCTATCATCTGTTTGATTAATTTATCTAAGTGATAAAATAGGTAGCCTTGATCCACTTTGTTATGAAGTGTGGCTTGAATTCTGGGTAGTTTTTGAAGTATTAATATAGAAACTTGCTTTTCATAATTTAACATACGCTCATTCACAACAGCGTCTGTAGAAGCGCCAGTTTGTTCTAAACGTTCTTTGAGTAAGGGTTTTAAGTACTTACTTTCCAAAGACTTGATTTCTTTAATAAAACTAAGAAGTGTATCTGGAGTCCCGAGATCCAGTGTATAAAAGCGACTCATAGCATAAGCCACACTAGATAGATACTCTGAATTTTGCATCTCATTTTTTTTGATAACAACATGGGTCAGATAAGTGTATTTCTCCGATCCACTAGTTTCTTCATGAAGAAAGCGCCGAAATGAATAAGGGTTCTTTCCAGATACATCTGAATTTCCAACTAAAAACCAATAATCTTGTCCTTCTACAACAAAAAACTTTCTACTTTTTCCCTCATTTCTAATGAAAGCAGGTACATCAGTAAGATCTTGAAAATCTAGATCTGTAGAATCCCACTGGCGGAAATCTTGCCCTTGTATTTTTTGCTTGATAAAGACCTCCTTTAAGTAAGATTTAACTATAGAAGAATCAAGTTTTCGAAGCCCAGAAGAAACTTTCAACTCAACAGTATCTAACCATTGTGCCAAGTCATATAAAAAAGCGACACGTATATTTTTTATATTCTCATATTCATTTTGTATATTAAGGTTGTCCAGACAACGAAATATTGCTTCGATTTCATCAGCAAGTTTTGAAGCATCATAATACGTAGAGCGTGAAGCAATAATGTTAGACATATTTGTTACTAGAGCTAATAGATCAGGCTCCTGAACATGGGTGCTAGCCATGACTTCTCTTAACGTAATAGGATGCCTATGGGCTAAATTTCTATCAGCGTCAAGATAAATACCTCGAGGCACAAGTATATGGTTGTAGATACTGGCAACACTCTCTCGATCTAATTCAGGTAGTATAGATTGAAGCACTTCAGGCCAATCCGAGCTTAGGTTAGGATCCAAAGATTTTAATTTATAAAGCTGATAGTCAGAAAGATCATAAATATTCATCAGAATTTTCCATGTGAAAACCGTAATTCATAGAGAGTAGGTTAACCAAATATGTCTCTTGTACTTCCAGAGGCCTGATAGGAGAAATGTTAACTTAAGAAATCCATCAAACACTTTAATTAAACTAATAAATTGAGCAAGCCAAATATTTTGCAAACAATAGCCCACATTGTCAATCTAAGAAACGTAACGTACAGTAAAGGAAACAATAGTTTAAGAAAAATATATACCCAGAAACATAGAAGCACTGTGATCTAAGGAGCGTTTACCCGATACAAAAAATATGGGCTTATCTGCTATCACTTTTCACCAAACCTATTAAAAAGGCCATTATCTGTTTACAATGGCTTTGATTTCTGAATAAGAGAGCGGCTCTGAAAGCATAATATTCACGTTCTGAGCGTGTTTAAGTACTGATTTAATTGGGGTCAAATACTCCCTCAATACTCTCTAATCGCAGAATACGCCCAATGGCGAACGGCATCGAACAGGGTGCAGTTTCCACCTAGTCCGTATTCTTTTTCTGTGTTTGTTAAAGGTCTGAGATCAAAAAATTCAGCCAGATAGTTCAGCTCATAGACTTCTTTTTTCCATACATCAGTTCACTAATGATCGTGCATCGGATTGTTGGTACTGTAGTATATATTTTTGATCAAAATATCCCTGTGTATGACATTGAATTCACTTGGCTGTAGCACCAGCATGTCAACTCCTTTGAAGTGAGTTTCTAAGATAAACCCTAAATTTTACGCTATTCAATTTTTAGCGCTCTCTACCCAAGAAAACTCTTCCATAATGCGCATCCATTGATCGTCTAATTCCGCTGTTAGCAACAACGGCTCACCAGTGACTGGATGGCTGAGCGCTAAAGTCTGAGCATGTAGCAGCATACGCGCGCAATCATATTGAGTACGAAAAAATCGATTGTGCCGTCCATCGCCGTGGCTGGTATCACCCACGATGTGATGGAATAAATGTCTCATGTGCCGACGCAGCTGATGCTTGCGCCCGGTCTCGGGGGTTAAGCGCATTAAACTATAGCGGGTAGTATCATGCTTTTTTGACACTGCAAATGGCAGCTCAATCTGTGCCAAACGTCGCCAATGGGTCACTGCCTCTTGAGCGGGTTTGTCTAAATTGGCGAATTTATCGGCAATGGCATCGGGCTTAAAACTCAACGCATAATCAACGGTGCCTTGCTCTGGCATAAAGCCGCGCACCACAGCTAAATACTGCTTGGTTACCTTGTGTTCAGTAAAAGCCTCGGTAAGGCTGCGCGCCACAGCAGAGCTCTTGGCAAACAACAATACGCCTGATGTAGGTTTGTCTAACCGATGTACCGGGAATACATGGCAACCTACCGCATCACGGGTGAGTTGCATGGCAAAGCGTGTCTCGCCTTTGTCCAGCCAACTGCGATGCACCAAGAGACCAGCCTCTTTATTAATCGCTACCAAAAATTCATCCTCATAGATGATTTCTACTTGGTTAGCGATACCGCTTTCGATATCCATGTTTTCCGTATCCATACTTTAAATATGGATATTATATATCTGCTGGCTTTTATATGTGTCTTTTTTATTGCGCCTGTCGTGGCATAATAAATTTGCACTATGTTTTTAGAGAAAAAAACCTGTACACAAATGAAAGATGAGTAGAGTCAACCATATGTAAGTAAAAGGCTGACGATCGTAAATAAATTTCCAAAGACTGCTTCTTGTTTTCATAACGGATGTCATGGTAAATAACTTTAGTCGTTTTTGTTAGGTTAATTTACTAATGACACGCTATCTTCTATTACCAGCAAGCAAATAAAAAAGCAGATATCATCGATATCTGCTTTTTTTATTTCAAACTGTTCTTTAACTAACAATTAACCCTGAGGCGTGATTAAGTACTTTTCACCAGTCGCTTGTTTGCCATAAGCTTTGATAGACTCTAATTGTAGCGCTTCTTCTAGCGTGACTTCATGCGTATAGCTGCTAGCAAATGTGGTGGTGATTTCTTCTGCAACCCGCTTACGCATTGACTTGACCGTCTCATTACCCAATTTTCCAAGAGCATTGAACAATAAAAACCCATTCACGCCCCAAGCAAAACCGAAGTTACGATTGATGGTGATCGGGCCACGGTCTAATGCGCCATAAATATATGCTTGTTTGAACGTGTTTGAGCCATAAACGTTGTATTCTTCCACATCACGGGTAATGGCCGCTTCCATGCAGTTTAGGATGTCGATGGTTAATTTTCCGCCACCAACGGGATCAAACGAGATGGTAGCACCTGTCTCGACAATTGCTGCGGTTAAGTCCGCTGTGAACGACTCGCTGCTTGAGTTGACCACATATTTTGCGCCCATATCACGCAACAGTTTTTCTTGCGCTTCTTTACGAACGATGTTGATCAGATCAATCCCATCAGCCATACAGAGGCGATTGAGCATTTGACCAAGGCTAGACGCCGCTGCCGCATGAATGATGGCTTTATGGCCTTCAGCGCGCATGGTTTCGACCATCGCAAGTGAGGTGAGGGGATTTACAAACGATGAGGCCGCCTCCATAGCCGTGGTGCCTTCTGTCATTTCTAGGCAGCTTTTGACATGGACACAGTGATACTTACGATACGTACCGCCGCCAATCACAGCCACCACTTTACCCATCAAAGCTTGCGCTGCTGGCGAAGAACCTGCTGCGACAACCGTACCTGCGCCTTCGTTGCCCACAGGCGTGTCTTTATTCACCCGTGTTTTTAGGGCGGGCATGAATTTCGCGGGTACATCAGCGGTAATGACAGGGCTGTCATCGGTGCCCGACTGTACGGCAGTTGACATGTCAGCAGCGCTAAACATGACCCCAAAGTCAGAGGGGTTCAATGGTGCCGCTTCGATGCGCACAACCACTTCATCGGCACCGGGCTGCGGCATGTCGATATCTTTTAAAGACAAGGTGAGTTTGTTGTCGTCACTGATGGTTGAAACCAGTTGCTTATTTTTATCGGTCATAATTTTGCTCCTGCATTATTAATATTTATTTTAAATAATCTTATTTAGGCTGCGCCGCCTGTATCTGGGCTTTCACGTGTGTCATAAATTCAGGCATATTGGCCAAGCGGTCTGCTTCTATTTTTTGAGCAATATCAGATTGGCTCATGGTGTCACTCCATTCTTTCATGCCAGGTATCTCTGCCAACACGTCCCAGTCAAACTGGGTTGAGGCACAGGCTTTGACCACGACATTCACATAGTGCATATAGATGTCGGCCATTGTGAGCTCTTTACCGGCAATCCACGGCGAAAACTGGCATAAGCGATTGAGAGCAGGGATGCCGCGTGTGAGTACTTGATGCACTTCTTCTTTGACGGCGTCAGGGGCGTTGGTGCCTGAAAACACATAAGGAATGAGGCGGCGGCTTGGCAATTCAAAATACAGCTCTGCTATCTTCATGATTTGCCGCACAATCGCACGCTCTGTAGCAGATTTAGGATATAGCGGTATGGCAGGGTAGGTCTCTTCTATAAAGTCACAAATGACGCTCGACTCCGAGAGCGTCATACCTTCATCCGTTGTGATAGCAGGTGTAAATACCCCATTCTTAACACAACATCATCGTAGAATAATTAAGCCACCTGTCTGTACTCAGCAGGTGTCATATCATTAAGTAAATCATGGGGTCTTTCGGTGTTATAAACCGTGATCCATTCCTCAGTCAGTTGACTGACCTCATTTAAATCATTGAATAAATAACAATCCAAGACCTCATTGCGGTAACTACGATTAAACCGTTCAATATAAGCATTCTGATAAGGACAGCCAGGCTCGATATAATCAATATAGATGCCATGAGCTGATGCCCAATCAGTGAATATGCTGGATGTAAACTCACTGCCGTTATCCACACGAATTTGCTTAGGGTAACCATGCCACTCAGCCAACTGATCAAGGTAGCGAATTACTCGGAGTGAGGGCATACTGGTACCAATATCAATACCTAATACTTCACGGTTGTAATCATCAATCACATTAAAGGTTCGAAAGCGAATATTGTTGTGCAGCTTATCGCTCATAAAGTCCATAGACCAAGTATGACCCAATGCGTTTGGCACACTTAACGGCTGAGGATGACGTGTTGGTAGCCGTCTTTTAGACTTACGGCGTAGGTTTAAGTTTAACGCGGTATAAACACGATGTACGCGCTTGTGATTCCAAGAATAGCCAAGCTTGCGTATACGCTTAAAACACTTAGGGAAACCCCAACGATTGTGCTTATCTGTTAGCTCATTTAAGACATCAATAATCTCACTATCATCAGATAGCTTAGGCTTATAGTAGTAAGCGGTTCGACTCATACAGACAACCTGACAACTCACTGCAATGCTGACATCATACTGTGCCTGTAATTCTTGCGCCCAGACTTTGCGCTCGGGTACAGGCGCTATAGCTTTTTTATGATATCTTCCTGCATTTGCGCTTTAAGGCTTAAATCAGCATACATCTGTTTAAGCCTACGGTTTTCTTCTTCAAGCTCTTTTAGTCGCGTGACATCAGAGGCTTCCATACCTCCATACTTGGAACGCCATTTATAGAAAGTCGAGCTAGCAATTCCGTATTTACGGCACAGCTCTTTAGCAGGTATCCCAGCTTCTGCTTCTTTTAATATGGATACTATTTGCGTCTCAGTCATTCGTTTGCTCATATCAAAACTCCTTATGGGTATTTTATAAGAAATTCTACGTTTGAGCTGTGTTAGCTTAGGGGATAGTTACACAGGCACTTTACCGACTGGGTTGATGGGCAGCAGCGCATCGCTACCAGCATAAATAAGGTTTTCTTGAAAGGGCAACGCTTTGTACAACAGAGCGTGTTTCACTATATTGTAGTAGTTGCTTGCGGGGAAACCGTGCAAAGTAATCATAAATTATTTTTCTATTATTGATGGATGGGTTTTTTAGGATGAACGCTAAATCTGACTATATTATTACTGTTTTTAATACCGTTATATATAGCACAAATTGTGAATCACTCTTGCTTTTAAGACAATAATAAAGCCAAAATGCTTAATGATTGATACTGACATGTTAGTCATCGAATATTATTGAATGGAGACAGGACTTGGATCAACTGCGTGCAATACGATATTTTAGTAAAGTGGTCGAAACAGGCAGCTTTACCAAAGCGGCGAAGGTATATGGTGTGCCGCCATCTTCACTATCTAGGCGAGTGTCTGACTTAGAAAAGAGCTTGGGCGCGACACTATTAACGCATTCGACTCGGATCGTTAAGCTGACGGAAGTAGGGCAGGTTTACTATGACGATATGCAGCACGTATTAAATCAGCTAGAGCAAAGCAAAGAAACGGTGCGTAGCTACCAAACAACGCCAATGGGACGTCTACGCATCAGCTCGATGGTGGGTTTTGGGGAAAAGATACTGCTGCCTTTATTAGACGAATTTAGCGAATTGTATCCAAAAATAGTGCTGGATGTCAGTTTGAGTGACGAGCTGTCAACACTTGGGCGCGATGATGTTGATATCGCTATTCGTGGTGGCTACGCGCCAAATGAGCGAGTATTTGCGATACGGCTGATGGACAATAGTTTTATTCCTGTCGCGTCACCGCGCTACTTGAAAACCCATGGCGTGCCAAGTAACACACTAGAACTAAGGAATCATAATGGGCTGTATTTTAAGACACCAACAGGGCCAACGCCTTGGTTATGCCATATGGATGGTCAATGGCATGATGTCTCAGGACCCGCGGTAGCGATATCAAATAATGGGTCGTGGCTGGCGAAAAAAGCGAGCGCTGGTGAAGGTATTTTAATGTCTACTCGGTGGGCGTTGGCTGAGTATCTTGAATCAGGCGCCTTACAAGAGATTAAGTTTGAGCAAACGTTGGCCATCACGCAGTACGCTGACATGGCCATATATTTGTTATATCAAAAACAGCGCTACTCAGTACCCAAAGTAAAGGCGGCGGTAGATTTTTTAGTTGAAAGAATAAAAGTGACTAACGTCACGAATGCGCGGTAAAAAAAGTCACCAAATAGATTCTATTTAACATAATATACATTATGCGAAAACAAACCAATGCTTTTAATAGATTACCGATAAGCTTTTATACATACTGATTCGACGATTTTACTTACGTTACTTTCTATTGATGCTCCCAGCAAATCATCAATCCGTCACCAAACCAATCCATTACCATACTTTTCTCAAACTAACGGCAAGCTTTTAGCAAATGCTCACGCAGCGATTTTCCTTGATCAGTTAATATCACGTCTGCCACTTGGCAATTTTTATTATCACAAATCAAATCATAATAGACATCGCCGCCTTGTGCCAAGCTGACTTTAACCAGCCCTTTATCGGTGATAGCAAACTGCTTGTCTTGCTGATAATCAGGATCCTGTGAGTTCCATAATACATCGTAACCCACATGACAAGACATTTGCGCTGTCTCAAAATATGTTTGTTCTAACTGCATGGCGTTTTGCAGCGCTGTATTGGCGTATTGTTGCAGGACGACTGGATTATCCATCCCTTCATTACGGATGTCTTGCTCATACATCTGGCGAATGGTTTGTAGTTTTTGCGCGTTATATGTCTGCGCGCCTGTTGTCGTATTACTCTTTGTAACATTACTTGCTGCATGAGCAAACGTCGCAAATCCTGTCGCGAGCGATATCAGTATGGGTATCAATGGTTTAATAATCTGCATGGGTCAATTTACCCTATTTTTTTACACAAATAGCTATTAACCATTACATCACACTCATATTAGGGCTGTGCTGTCTTATCGTATCATTCAGGTTGAGATAATTAACAATTGTCGCTTTGCATACTCCCAGTAACGGCTATCATAAGGACATAATATGACCCTATTTGCAGCATTAAAGCCCCCTTATTTTTCGATAATGACAAGTGGTATGTTCGCCTTTGTATTGGCAGCAACAGGCTGTCAATCCTCAGCTGACTCCACTATAAATACATCGGCGCAATCCACCAACACCCCCGTAACCACGGACATGAGCCAGCAAACGCTCAAACAGCAAGCGTTACGCATCCAGCGTGCACTTGCCAATAACGACTATGCCAGAATCACCAAAGACATTCATCCTACCCGTGGTGTACGTTTCTCCATGTATGCCTATGTGCGCCCTGAATCCGACAAGGTCTTTAGCCGTGAACAGTATGCTCAGTATTTGCAGCAGTCCAAAATCCGCTTTACTTGGGGTGAACGTGACGGCACTGGTGAGCCATTAATCATACCGCTACCAGAGTACCTAGACACTTGGGTAAAGGCCAAAACCTTTAATGACGCTACCCTTAGCATCAATGAGTTTCAAAAAAGTGGCAATAGCATCAATAACCTAAATAAAATATATCAAAACTCTGATGTCGTTGAGTTTTACTATAAAGGTAGTGATGAATACAGCGGTTTAGACTGGCGGGCATTGCGCTTGGTGTTTGATGACTATCAAGGTAAGCGTTATCTGGTAGCTATTATCACTGACCAGTGGACGGTTTAGTGCATTTATACGCAAATAGTGGCTAAAACAGCAGAATGTTGACGCTCAACCATGATGCCCTGCCCTTTTTTGCTGTCTTTATACTATATATTCTTATTTATAAATATAAAAGACTGTGTTATTGCTTATTTTTCAAGTATTTCAGTTTAGCGTTAATAATACAATACCTTGTTATCCCGTGCTGGGCGTATCTCGAGGCGGATAACCAAAATACTGTTTATAAATGCGAGAAAAGTAACTTTGGTCGCCATAGCCGACCCTATGAGCGATTTCTTCAATAGTGACATAGCTCTTTGATTTTAAAATATGATTGGCCTGCTTTAAGCGCAGCATCTTGATCCATTCCGAAAAGCTATAAGGCAGGCTGGCAAAGAGTTTGTGCAGGTATCTAACAGAAATATGACAAGCTGCAGCGACGGTGTTTGGGCTCAAATCAGGGTTTGCTAAATTTAAATTCACATAATGCTCGATACGTTTGAGATGCACAGACTGTATCGCTGACATCTCACTCATCATCACCTCTTTGGGTGCACTCAATGTCAAGACCATCAGGTTTAGCAGCTGCTGCTCTAGTATCTTTATCTCCAAATCAATCAGCTTTTGATGATGAATCAGCGTCAAAATTTGCTTCATCTGAAACACCAGTAACCTGCCTGCGCCTTCGTCGATAGACAAGCTGCGGGCAAACTGCCGCTCTATAGTAGGTATTTGTGCTGACAGTAAGGTTAACGGGACTTTGATTACATACAATGACGCTTCATACAGATGATAAAACTCATAAGGTAAGTTGGACAGCTCAATAAAAAACTGGCCAGGTTTGGCGCTCAGTGAGCGATTTTTTTGAATAAAGCGCACATCGCCTGTCAGCGGAAACGTGATTAAAATACTGTCATCGTAATCAGCACTTTGGACACCGCGATCATAGTGTACGGTATTGGCATGATAATGCGAGACACCGATATCGAGCAGCTTGGCATGCTGCAAAAATCCCAAAAACTTATTGGGCTGCTGAAAGCTCACGTTTAGATCAAAATAGGTGTCATTAATGGTGCGTTTCCATTCAAAGGCATCTAGGCTCGGCGGCGATTGAGAGGTGCTATCTGCTGACGTAGAGGTTATGGGCAACGAAGAAGGCGCTATAGCGGCATCAAGCGTGCTTGCAAGAGGATTCAGACGCGATGAGACTGGGCCGGTATGCTCATGCTGACGTGAAAGGTCATTTGGTTGACGGTTTGCATTCATCCTTGAACACTCAATATTTAGTATACAACTGTACTGCTATCCTAGCAGCTAATAATGAAGGATCCTATTTTATATTATAAATAAAGCCAAAAAGGCATCAAGTACTAAGCTGGGTTCAATACTTGATGCCTTTACTAATGTTAAAAAATGCTCAAAGAACGTTAAAAGAAAGTTAGCCTTATGTTTTATGCAGCACGGGTAAGTTTATAGGTACCTGTTTCGTGCAGCTGTGCTTGCCAGCCATCCTTGATGACTACGGTGGTGGTTGGCTCTTGAATAAGCGCAGGACCTGTGACGATTGCGCCAGCTCCGAACTGCTCACCATCGTATATAGGTGTGTCGATCCAATCATAAGACTGGTCAAACAGCATATCACGACGGCCGATCTGGGCTTGGCTGATATCATCTTGCTGAGGCGCAAGCGTCGGCAGATTTGGTTTACTGATTTTGCCAATCACCGCCACCTCGATATTGACCAGCTCGACCTTACTATCACGCTCATCATAGGTATACAACTCTTTGTGACGCTGGTGAAATGACTCTAAGATAGTCTGCACGCTATCAGCATCGAGCTTGCCGTTTGGTATCAGCACATTACACTCATGCACCTGACCGACGTAGCGCATCTCCATGGTACGCTCAATAGAGATGTCCTCATCGGTAAAGCCATCTTCTAGTAGCTTTTGCACGCCCTCTTCTTCAAGACCTTGCAAAGTAGCATTTAGCTCTTGAAGATTTGCCTCTGGCGCTAAAATCATCATCTGCGTCGCCAAGTAGTTATACTTGATATCGGAGATAATTTGACCAAAGGCGCACAGGCATGACGCAATCTTAGGAATTAAGATGGTGCCGATACCCATCTCCTCGGCCAGCGCAATAATATGCATACCACCTGCGCCGCCCGCACAGATAAGGGCAAAGTCACGAGGGTCATAGCCTTTTTCAATAGTAATACGGCGAATAGCATTAGACATGTTTTGGTTGACGATGGCGCTGATACCAAAAGCCGCGTGAGCCAAATCAATCTTCAGTGGATCAGCGATGTGGGTCTGTACCGCTTGCACCGCTTTATCTTTATCTAAGGTCACACTGCCGCCCAACACCGCATTGGGCTGCAGATAACCCAATACCAAATTGGCATCGGTCACCGTAGGCAGCTCTCCGCCTTTGCCATAACACGCCGGCCCAGGGGTTGCGCCTGCACTCTGCGGGCCGACCTCAAGCATACCAAAAGTATTGACATGACCGATAGAGCCGCCACCTGCGCCCAAGGTCTCGACATGAATCATCGGCACGCCAATACGGTTGCGTAAAAAGTCTATATCACGGTTGAGGCTGGTGCGGCCTGACTTTGCCATAGTGATATCAAAAGAGGTCCCGCCCATATCGACGGTGATGATATTATCAATACCAAACGGACTGGCGATATACAGACCTGCCTGCGGCGCTGACGCTGGTCCTGAGTTAATAGCATTGACCGCCCGCTCTCGCATGATACTACCGACTGCTAGCCCGCCGTTTGATTGAAAATAGCGAACGGGCTGCTCTGCCCCGAGCGCTTTAAAATAATCGTCAATCTTATGCACATAAGAGGCCATGACGGGGCTTAGATAAGCATTGACCAGCGTCGTTGAAGTACGGGTATATTCTTTGATCTGCGGATAGACATCGCTGCCACAGCAGACAAATACGCCTGGCATATGCTGCTCGATCAGCTGCTTTGCGCGCTGCTCATGTTGGGTATTGCGAATAGACCACACAAAAGAGATGGCCACTGCTTGTACGTTTTTTTTCTTTAAAACTTCGATCG
Source organism: Psychrobacter sp. Marseille-P5312 (assembly GCF_900291405.1). Classification (NCBI taxonomy): domain Bacteria; kingdom Pseudomonadati; phylum Pseudomonadota; class Gammaproteobacteria; order Moraxellales; family Moraxellaceae; genus Psychrobacter; species Psychrobacter sp. Marseille-P5312. The sequence goes on along the minus strand of NZ_OLML01000001.1, from coordinate 2,681,135 downwards.
CATCGAGGACATCCTGCTCATTTAGCGGCTCATGCTCGGTACCATCGGCTAAGATACGGCCGCGTATCGGTAGTCGGCAGTCACGCGTGGCTATCTGCGGTGCTGGCGGATAGCTGGCATCATAGCGATGCCCTTCTTCTTTATGCCCTAAGCGTATCTCGATACTGTCTTCGTGGCCTGCCGTGCATAACAGCCCGACTTTTACCCCCTTCATCTGAATCAAGGCGTTGAGCGCCACAGTGGTACCGTTGATACATAGATCGCAGGCTTGAATAATATCCTCAATAGGACGGTCAAACTGGTCGGCAATTTGCTGCAGTCCATTGGCGATGGCCAAGGTGCCATCTTCTGGCGTGGATGGTGCCTTAAATAGATGTACATCGCCTGTTTTTTCGGCCAGTACAAAGTCAGTAAACGTCCCGCCCGCATCGACGCCAATTCGAAAATCATTTTTCATCAGTTATCCTTAACTCAAATTATTTATTATCAGTTCAGTGTCGTAATGTCATTTGTCCATTTAGCGCTATGCGGTCAGCTGACGACGCAGCGCCTCCGTTTCGGCTTCATTGACTGCCAGCGTTTGTGGATCAATCACCACGCCGTACTCGGTCTTAGCTGCGGCCACTGATATAACTCTATGCTCTACATCCTTAACCACAGCTGGGATTGCACGGGCAAATGAGCAGCCATAACCGCCGCCGCCAGGGTTAGTATTTCGGGCACGCTGCCCAGGTGTTATCTCTTTTACGGTGTTTTGTTTATACAAGTCCGTGATACCGTCTTTATGGATGATCTCCAAGCGCCCCACCTTTAGCTCAGGTGAGATTTGCTCAGCGCCAGCCGCACCCATTGTCGGATGCTCGCGGCCTTCACCAAAGGCGACTACCGTCATCTCATGGCCCAATGGCTCAACTTCCCATACCGTGCCACAGCCGCCGCGATATTCGCCTGCGCCGCCACTGTCTTCTGCCAGCCCATATTTATGAATCAAGATCGGATACTGATACTCGAGTAGCTCGATATCACCTGAGCTTAACGCTCCAAAGCAGCATAAGGGGCCGCAAGCATGCCAGCCGTCCATCTGCTGAGTCGCGCCAGCACCAGAGATGATTGAAGCTAAAATCATGGTCACATACTGCTCGCCTGTCTTTGGGTCGATGCCTGAGATATTAATCCCAGAGGCGTGACCCCAAGAGGCGATCACCCGATCTGGGGCAGCGTCTTCAAAGGCCATACGCACCGCATCGGTCAAGGTCTCCATCGGCGTGGTGGTACAGTTAACATGAGGGGCTGGCTCTTTGGCGTTACATAGGGTGCCATGCTCGCCCAAGTCCACCGTGACACAGCGGTACAACCCTTCATTGTACGGCGGATCTACTTGCGCAAACATCATCAGCCCCAGCAGCACACCAGACATTGAATTGCCAGCATAAGAGTTAATAAAGTAAGGCACTTGCGGCGGGCTGGTAATCTTAATATGTACATCGCTGTCTGTGATCTCAATATCAGCACTGATGGTCAAGTCGCCCAGACCGTGCCCTGAATCCTCTAGCACCGCCTCGCCATGATACTGACCATCTGGGATAGATGAAATCAATGAGCGCATATGAGTATCAGCCATATTTTTTAGCTCTTCAATCGCCGCGCGTACGGTCTCGACGCCATACTTGTCTAGCAGCGCAATCATATTGCGCTCACCGACCGCACAAGCGCCAAACTGGGCATTGAGATCGCCTTCTTGGTTGCGACGAGAGCGCATATTACTGTGAATTAAATTGATGACATCATGGCGTTTGACGCCCTTCTCCCAGATTTTGATTGGCGGGATACGTAAGCCTTCAGCATAGATTTCTTTAGCATCTGGGTTGTAGCCTGCAGGCACTGGGCCGCCGATATCCGTAACGTGACCTTTGCACACCGTCCAAAACACCAGCTCACCCTGATAAAAGACAGGCTTGTACATACAGCAGTCTAAAATATGACTGCCCATCATCACCGGATCGTTGTGATAAATGACATCGCCTTCGTGGATGTCATCACCATAATACTCGGCAACGGCTTTCATAGCGGGCATAAGCGAGCCTAGATGGATAGGAATATCCTGCCCCTGCAAAATCATCTCAGGCAGGTGATCAAACAACGCATTGCTGTAATCGTGAGCTAAGTTAAAGACACTGGAGCGGGCGGTTTTTTCTAAGGTGGTTGTCATCTCACGCTGTGCCGTTTCTAGGGCACCACGTACGACGGACAAGGTAATAGGATCAATTGAAGTGTGAGCGTGGCTCATGTGAGACTCCCTGTCTGATAAGTGATAAAAGAGATGAGCGGCTGTGCACGGCCAATGTGGCCTATAACACTGAAAAAAACCTCATTCTTTGTCTGGCTGTCATCCATCCTAATGACGACGCTTTTTACTATAGCGGGGTTTTTGACAAATAGATTGGCTGACAGTGCAGGGTTTTTGACTGTGCGTGCACATTTATTGTCAAAAACATCATCCAAGGCATGTTTTATTTTATCGAGTCATTAAAATCCGAAAGATATTTCACACATAAAAAAGCCATACATCGTAGGTGATATATGGCTTTTTATACGTGTTTTTCTGTTTATATTAATATTGATATGATGAGCACATCTATGACTTACGGTTTTGCTATAAAGACTACAGCGGTGTTTGCTGAAAAAACTTCACCATAATGTCATAAATATCAGGATACGCATCGAATAGCTTTTGCGGGGTCTCAAAAAACACTTCGCTAAGCACCGCAAAAAACTCCGCTGGATTGGTCGCACCATAGCGATCGAGTCCTGACTTGCGATGCTTTTGAAAGTCTTCAAAATCACGGCTCATAATTTCCGTCCAGCGCGCCGGATCCATATCAGGGTGCATGGGCGGAAAGCCATTGGCGCGGCCATTTAACATATCGAGCTTATGCACAAACTCATGAATGACCACATTGTGACCGTCACGCTCGCCTGAGTGCTTGGCATCCTTCCATGACAGTATCACAGGCCCACGCTGCCACGCCTCTCCGCTTCGATGCTGCTGGCCCTCATGAACGATACCGAACTCATCAACAGTGGTACTCTCACTTTTATATGAGCCAGGATAGATGATAATAGACGACCAGCCTTTATACCATTCCAGCCCTAAATTTAGAATCGGTAGGCAAGCTTGCAAGGCAATAGACAGTCTGACTTTATCAGTAATCTCAAAGCCCTGCGCGCCGGTAATCGACTTTTCATCTAAGAATAACGTCGCCAGCTCAAACAGACGGCTCCTTTCGTCCTCCTTTAGTCTATCAAGTATCACAATGCGCTTGGCAGCTTGCCGCCAATCAGCCTTGGTAAACTCACTATTGTCTAGTATGCGCTGCTCACGCCAGTCTTTTATCATGCCAAACATGGTTGTTCCTTAACGTTAAACGATATGCAATGATGATAATACTGCGCCAATTAACGCTATATCAATAAAAACGGTGCAGTTTGGCTGGTCTTTGATGTTGCCACATCCTCAGGTATACCTTGAGCAACGACTTGCCCGCCTGCATCCCCTGCTCCCGGCCCAATATCGATAATCCAGTCGCTATTGCTGGCCACTTGCATATCGTGCTCAACCATAATGACGGTATTGCCTGCCTCGACGAGCGCATCTAATTGCGCCATCAGCATCGATACATCGGCAGGATGTAGGCCAGTGGTCGGCTCATCAAGGATATAAAGCGTATCGCCACGCTGGGTACGTTGTAGCTCGGTGGCAAGCTTGATACGCTGCGCCTCGCCGCCCGACAGTTCAGTCGCTGGCTGCCCCAGACGCAAGTAGCCAAGACCAACTTGCAAGAGAGCATCTAAAGCACGTAATATCGAGGCTTCTCCATCAAAAAACGTATAAGCAGATTCTACCGTGAGATCCAGCACTTCAGCGATGTTTTTATCTCGGTAAGTAATCGCCAGCGTGTCATTATCATAGCGCTGACCGTGACAGACTTGGCAAGGCGCATAAACACTCGGCAAAAATAGCAGCTCAACACTGACAAACCCTAGGCCTTCACAGTTGGGGCAGCGACCCTTTGGCGTGTTAAAGGAAAAACGTCCCGCATCATAACCGCATGCTTTGGCCTCCGCCGTTGCCGCAAATAATTTACGGACATCATCGAACAGCCCTGTATAGGTGGCAAGGTTTGAGCGCGGCGTACGACCAATGGCTTTTTGATTGATATCAATAAGGCGGCTGACTTTGTCCATACCAGCAATAATTTGGCCTTTAGTGACCGTCTCGATCTCCTGATCTAACAAATCCGCTTCATCAGTTGCGGCTTGGGTAACCACTTCTTTCCCTAAGGCTTCATTAACCAGCTCAACTAGCGCCTGACTGACCAAGCTTGATTTACCTGATCCCGATACGCCAGTGACACAGGTCATCACCCCTAGCGGAAACGCAATACTTAACCCTTGGATGTTGTTACGCTCTATATCAGCAAGCTTTAGCCAAGCGTTAGGTTTTCTAAGCGGTTTTTTGTGCGCCGTCTCTTTATCGGTAAAGAGATATTGTGCGGTTGTTGATTCAGTGACCTGACGCAAACCCTCTACAGGGCCGCTATAGACAATCTCGCCGCCATGCGTGCCCGCCTTGGGTCCGACATCGACCACCCAATCGGCATGGCGAATAACGCTCACATCATGCTCGACGACAAACACTGAATTGCCAGCGGCGATGAGCTCATCCAATGCCCCCAGTAGTGCTTGCGTGTCGGCAGGATGCAAGCCTGCGGATGGCTCATCAAGCACATACACCACCCCAAACAGCTGCGAGCGAATTTGGGTTGCTAATCGCAATCGCTGTAGCTCACCAGGCGATAGTGTTGGCGTGGTGCGCTCAAGCGACAAGTAACCCAAGCCCAGTCTCGTTAGTGCTTCAACACGCGCTAATATATCGCTAGCAATGCGCTGTGCGACGATGGCTTTTTCACGATTGGGGGTGTCATCTTCGATTTTTGCATGCGCTGTTTTTTCCAGCGTCAATGCCAAATCGGTTAAGGTAAGTTGCGACAGCTCGCCGATATCCAGCCCTGCAAACTTTACTGATAGCGATTCTTTTTTGAGCTTTTTACCATGGCACTCTGGGCATACAGAGATTTGCATAAACTGCGAGACCCGTTTTTTGACCCGTGGGCTTTGCGTGGTGGTAAAGGCATTTAGGATAAAGTTTTTGGCGCTGATATACGTGCCCATATAATTGGGCTTTTCTCCTTTTTCAATCGCAGCACGCGTCTGCGCCATATCATATTCAGGATAGACCGGGACCGTTGGCGTCTCATCGGTAAACAAAATCCAGTCGCGAGACTTTTTGGACAATTTGTGCCACGGCGTATCGATATCATAGCCAAGCGTGGTTAATATTCGGCTTAGGTTTTGTCCTTGCCAAGCGCCAGGCCACGATGCAATCGCCCGCTCACGAATGGACTTGCTACCATCAGGCACCATCAACTCTTCGGTCACATCAAACACTCGGCCAATACCCGAACACATCGGGCACGCCCCCTCTGGCGTATTGGGCGAGAATGCATCGGCGTAGAGCATGTCTTGATCTGCTGGGTACTCGCCAGCTCGTGAGTACAACATCCGCAAGCCGTTTGATATGGTCGTGACACTACCAACGGAGGAGCGTACAGAAGGCGTGCCGCGCTGCTGCTGTAAGGCGACTGCGGGAGGCAGGCCTTCTATGGCATCGACATCTGGCTCGTCCACTTGATCGATCAGACGCCTTGCATACGGCGACACCGAATCCAGATAACGCCGCTGTGATTCGGCGAACAAAGTCCCAAACGCCAGCGATGACTTCCCTGAGCCTGATATACCCGTAAACACCACCAGCGCATCACGTGGCAAATCAACATCGACGTTTTTTAGATTATGCACACGTGCGCCTCGGACTTGAACGTGGCTGTTTGGTTGCTTGTTTCGCTGGTGATTGGGAGTGCTATAAGGCTCGTGGGAGCTTGTGTTATTGTAATTGGCCATACCGCAGTCTTTCCTCTTAACTCATTATTATTATAAGATTTGATTAACGAGAAGTTAACACACCTTGGCTGTAGGCTAGAGCTAGGCTTACGTATTCATAGCATAGATAGACAAAACGATAACTTGATACTTAACAGAGTATAAAAATAGCGCGCTAAAGATGTCCTTAGCGCGCTATTTATTGACCAGTCCCTAGGGATATTTTTAACCTTAGCCCACCACCAGCCGCATCATCTGCGTGCTGATATAGCCGCCAAAAGTACCGACCGCATAACCAAGAATACCCAAAAATACCCCAACTGGTGCGAGTGATGGATGAAAGGCGGTAGCGACAATCGGGGCTGATGACGCGCCGCCTGTATTGGCATTGGAGCCCACAGCCAGAAAGAAGAACGGCGCACGAATGAGTCTTGCGACAGCAAATATAATAACAACGTGAATACTCATCCATAGCAGACCGATAAGTAGCAGGCGCCACTGCGAGACAATACCGACTAGATTGATTTGCATGCCGATAGCTGCGATAAGTACAAAGATAAATACTGTACCGATTTTGGAGGCGCCCACATGATCAAGCCGGCGAATTTTGGTAAAAGAGAAGATCACCCCTATGATGGTAATGATGACCACCATCCAAAAGAAGCTACTGGCAAAGCTGTACTGCACCGCCCAGCTATAAGGCGCAAAAAACCCTGCGATTTGCCCGCCCAAAAAGTGCGCCACACCCACCATGGCAAAGCACAGGCCAAACATCACCATGAGGTCATTTAAAGTCGCAGGCCGCGCATGGTGGCGCTCATAGCTCTCAACTGCGGTGATGACTTTGTCGATACTACTGCTATCAGCTTTTAACAATTTATCAATTTTATCGCTGTGTTTGGCCATGATAAGTATCGCGAGTAACCACAGCGAAGCGTTGGTGGTATCGACCAGAATCATCATGCCAAACAAGTCATCACTGACCCCAAATAGCTCCTTCATCGCCGCTTGGTTAGCCGCGCCGCCGATCCAGCTTCCTGCGACCGCCGAAAACCCGCGCCACAAGGTGTCATCACTAAACATACTGGGCGACACCCATTTGGCGATGCCTAAGCTGATCGGACCACTGATGATAATGGCGATACTGGCGGCAAAGAACATGGCAATCGCTTTCCAACCCAATCCTAGTATTTTGGGCACATCCATCGACAGAGTCATCAGTAGCAAGCTGGCTGGCAACAGGTAGGTAGCAGTAAAGCCATAAATCTGCGAGCCAACACCGTCTGCAAAAACCCCTAAGCTGTTGAGCGTTGCGGGTATAAAGCAGCACAGAACGATACCGGGCAGTATGGCATAAAAACGTCGCCAAAATTTACCAGGCAGCCCTTGGGTATAAAACACCAAACCGATAATGGCCATGATAATACCAAAGGCTAATGGCAGGCTATCGATTGCTAAACTTGAGGTGGCGGGCATCAGAGGCCTCCGAGTGTACGATTGATCAAAGCCCGTCAGTATAGACAAGGCAAAAAATAGGTGCAAGCAAGGATCCTGCATTCACCTGCGTTTATCCTATTTGTTTGATGATGGGTGGTTATTAAATGGCCAACACCATTTAGTCCTTACCTATAGCCACAAAAAAGCCAGATAACACGTATCTGGCTTTTTTGTTATTGGGCGAGTTTTATACCGCTATATATCACAGTGTCATCAACGCCAGCAATATTATGGCGCTGTATTACGAGTTTTTACCACGGTTGCCGCCGTTTGGACGACCTTGGCCACGGCCTGTAGCTGCACGGTCACCGCGCTTGCCCTGATATGGTTTACCACCAAAACGGTCTTTTGGCTTACCTGATGAATCACGTGACTTGCCAGCACCTTGACCTTGGTATCCACTATCATTGCTGGCGCGCTGGCCTGTTGCTGCGCGATCGTTTGAGCGACCACGGCCACCGCCAGTAGACTTGCCAGCATAACCACCGCTTGAGCGGCCACGGCCTTGACCACCACCGTTAGAGCGTCCGCGACCACGGCCACGCCCGCGTCCTTTGTTTTCGCTTGGTACGTAGGTTTTCTTAGGCTCCATGCCCTCGATGACGCACACTTCCATCTGACGATCTAAGTAGCGGTTGATGGCGTTTAACTGTGGGCGATCATCCATACTGCATAGGCTGATGGCGACACCTGTACGACCTGCACGGCCACAGCGGCCGATACGGTGCACGTAGTCTTCTGTTTGACGCGGTAAGTCGTAGTTGATGACGTGTGAGATGGCTGGCACGTCAAGACCACGGGCAGCAACGTCAGTCGCTACTAGGATTTTGCATTTACCATTGCGCAAGTCTTGCACGATACGGTTACGCTTGCTTTGCGGCAAGTCTCCATGTAAAAAGCTGGCTTTGTGGCCTTGCTCTTGTAGCGATTTAGCCAGTTTTTCTGTACTGCGTTTGGTCGCCGCAAAGATGATGATTTGATCCATCTCTGGTTGGCAAACCACTTTATCAAGCAATCTGTTTTTGTGATCAAAATCATCACAGTAGTACACTTTTTCTTCGATGTGTGCTGACTCTACCTTGATAGACACGCGCTCAGGGTTTTTGGTGAAGCTGGCAGCGATTTTGCCGACAGGACCATCCCAAGTGGCTGAACACATGATCGTCTGACGATCGGTTGGCGCGGCGCTTAAGATATCACTGATGTCATCAGCAAAACCCATGTCAAGCATACGGTCCGCTTCATCTAGTACCAACACTTCAAGGTTTGATAAATCCACACGGCCTGCTTTGATATGGTCAAGCAAACGACCAGGCGTGGCGACGATGACCTGTACACCTTTACGTAGGGCGGTGATTTGACCGTTGTAAGGCGCGCCGCCGACCAATGGCACGCAGAACAAACCGCGCATGTCTTTTGAGTACGTGCGCACGCTGTCATGCACCTGCTGAGCAAGCTCGCGCGTTGGCGTTAGGATAAGGGCTTTGGTGAGCTTATCAAAGCTGGTGGCACGGCTTAGGCGATCGAGCACAGGGATAACAAAAGCGGCGGTCTTACCACTACCGGTTTGCGCAGACAACAATAGGTCGCGGCCTTGTAGGGCAAAAGGAATGGCTTGTTCTTGGATAGGTGTTGGATTGGTATAACCGATGCGATCAAGCGCGGTCAAAATCGGCTTGGCAATATTAAGATCGCTAAAGGTTGTTTTGTCTTCTGAGGCCGCGTCTGTTGCTGCTTGAGCAGTAGCGTCAGTTTTAGAGGTGTCAGTGTTTGGCGTATCGGTGCTTTCGATGATGCCGTTTTCAGCGGCGATGGCAGATAAGATATCAGTCATGAGAATCCTTGGGTAAGTATAAGATGCTGTACATTCAGCAAGCTTGATGCATACCACTGATAACCGTTCACCACACCGCCTTTATGAGCTACCATCGAATCATATAACGATATCGATCGTTAGAAGCTAAGCGATTCAAGCCAAGCTTCTATCATAAATGCATGTGTGCTGTCTGACGTATTTTGGTGGTAGTGCCGAGTGTCTTATCCTTGCTTGCTGTCAGCGTATTATCAATGCTTTGTCCAAAGCAGATAATCGAAAACAACAACCAATCCAAACCATAGTGATGATTCAGTAGATAAGATATGAGTCAAAAATAACGATAAAAACGTTATTTAAGTACACAAAATCATCGGCAACAATTACTCATGGTCAATCCTAGACCCAAAATCGCAGGCGATGTTATCAATCTCATAATTCACAAAAGCCTAAACTTTCGTGGCGACGTAGTATAGCACAATAAAAAACTATCTGTAGCTATTTTTGCAATATCCTATTATTTGCCTATTTTTACCTCTGTGACATAGGTTGGCAGCTGCCACGCGCCGCCCGCCTCGATCATACGGCACAGTCCTGTGGTGCTTTCATGGCTTTTTTCAAATGCCCTGCCCGTCCATAGCCAATCAACCTGACTGATACAGTCGCCGATGCCGCGGCCTTTTTGTACCGAGCTTAGCTTGCCCTTGTCATAGCTGGTGGCACTGGTGGTCACCAAGGTCGGCTTATAAGGTTTTTTGTCATTAATGACCCAAACGCCACTGCCTGCATTATAGGCACTCACCCAGCAATCATGCTGCGCGAGTAATTGAGAGTTGTTTAAGCGGCTGACCCGCCATGGCGACTTATCATCTAAGTTTGGGCAGTCACGATCAGCATCTCTTAAGGTCTCTTTCATCAGCGCGGCAAGCTGGGACGACCTCATGACGAATTTTCGTTGACCGCTGGGCACAGCTTTCGGGTTGGGAGCGACAAACCTTAGCTTTGGCGCAGGCTTGGGCGCCAAGACACTGCTATTGGATTTGGCGGCACCTTCAGCCTTAATAAAAGCGCTCGGTGTCCCTACTCGCCTCTGAAATTCATCGGCCTTGAGCATGACAGCGCTGGCCCCTTTATCCGACAACTGCCAGCGGGAGTTGCGCAAAACCAGCTCAATCTTACTCGTTTTGGTCAATGCCTCTAATAGCGCATTGACTTGCGTGGCGGTCAGCTCAGCGTTGCCAGCGGCAGCAGAAAAAGGTCGAGTCTCGCCATAGTCTCTGCCATTGATCATCAGTGATATACGGTGACGGCTGCCAAGCTGCATCAACGCCTTTGAGGAGCTTTCTTTAGCGCCGCCCAGCTTGACCTTGCCATCGACATCTGCATTTGCCCCAGCGCGGCGTACTAGTAGCACCGAGACTGGAAACTCACTGTTGTTTTCTGCTTGATAGCCTGCCAGCCGGCAAGTGCGGGTGTTATCACAAGCCACCTGCCAGTCTTGACTGGTAAACTCGATACCGCTGCCTGCCGCCATGCTGGCTGTACTAACGGCAGCAGCACTGATAGCAGCGACCAAGGGTATAGGAAGATGAATAAACTGAGAAAATGAGGTATTTTTTATCATAAATAAAAGTATCTTTGTTATTTTTTTAAAAGGTTTTATTGTTTTAGGAATGAGATAATGTTTGGATATAGACAACTCACTATAACATAAGAACAGTCACGCCAGCCACAGGGTTTGATCTGCTGTCTTGCTCGCTGCTATGTAACATACATATATGTATGTAATATACGCCGCTGCTGAGCTTGGCAGGAGTTGCTAAAGCCTCCTGGCTTGGTATCATCCTTCATAGTCACTATCCATTAATTAATAAACGATGTCTACGCACCTGTTATGAATGTAGCGACATGCTATCTTAACGTATTAATGTTTCTATCTGTTGTACTAATGTACCATTGTGTAATTAGATAAGTATACTGCTATTACAATATAAATATATGTAAATGTAGAATGACAAGCGATATCTAAAACAGCATATTAAGTATCAAAAAATCGAAAATAGGGCTGATAAGTCATCACTTATCAGCCCTATTGTTCTAACTATAATCAATTTGACATAAATCGATATGCCGACATACTCTGTGTGACTGGTATAAATACGGTTATTGATTGATAGGTTTTAAGCTCAAGTCTACAGCGCGCTTGACCGCTGGACGCTCAGCGATATTTTGAGCCCAGCGTTTGACATGCTGATACTCATCGACTTGTAAGAATTCAGCCGCATCATAGAGCTTGCCAAGCACCAATTGTCCATACCATGCCCAAATAATCATATCAGCGATGTTGTAATCGCTGTCATCATTACCGCACATATAGCTGTGGTCTTTTAAATGCTTATCTAGCACATCAAGCTGCCGTTTGGTCTCCATCGTATAGCGGTTGATCGGATACTCTAAAGGCTCAGGTGCATATGCGTAAAAATGCCCAAACCCGCCGCCTAAAAAAGGCGCACTGCCCATCTGCCACATGACCCAAGACAGACAATCAGCGCGCGCCTTGCCTAAAGATAGCGGAATAAACTTGCCAAACTTTTCGGCCAGATACATCATGATAGCGCCCGACTCAAAGATAGCGATAGGCTCGTCTGCCTCATCATGCGAGCGATCGACCAAGGCGGGAATCTTTGAGTTTGGGTTTATGTCTACAAACCCTGAGCCAAACTGATCGCCCTTAGAGATATCAATTTTATACGCATCATACTCAGCACCTTTGACGCCCAGCTCAGCCAGCTCTTCTAAGAGGATGTTGACCTTGACGCCATTAGGCGTGTTGAGCGAATACAGCTGCAACGGCGCGCCGCCCACTGGCAGCGCTTGCTCGTGGCGCGCGCCAGCGGTCGGCCGATTGATACTGGCAAACTTGCCGCCATTGTCTTTGTCTTGCACCCATACTTTGGGCGGAACGTAGGCGGCGTTTGCTGTGCGGTTGTTATCAGCATGCGTGCTATGGTGATTGTTTTGTTTCATCATATCTCCTTACTATCGATCATTATTGATGCCTATTATTTATTGGTACTGAGGTAATTGGTACTGAGGTATTAGTCGCTAGTTGGTTAATGGTTTTATCAGTGCCTATTACCTATCCATTGGGTGTCGGCTGTTTTTATTTAAGATGTATCAGTCATTACTATAACGACACTCTGCCTTGATATTAAAGCCCTCTCTTGTAAATAAGCGCTTTTTGACCATACCAGGTGACCATACCAGCGCCTAGGTTCTAAGTTTGTGGTCAGCTCTGGATGCAGTTGATGCAGTTTTTGATGGTGGTTTTCTCTGCGGTGATGTTTGTTTTTATCGCCTTCTTTTATTGCTACTGTTTATCGTTGCTATTTATCGTTACTTTGATTCACTGTTATTATATGCCGCTGTTTCTTATACTACCCAGCTTGTGCCACTTATCGGCTGTGGCTGCTTCGCTCGCGAATAAACAGATCATTTGCTGATTAACACCCAATATCTAATGAGAGTCACATGGTAACGCTAACCGCAACGCAAGATAAATACCTACCCTACGTGTTAGCGGTGGCGCTGTTTATGCAGATATTAGACGCGACTATTTTAAATACCTCGCTGCCACAGATGGCACAAGCTCTCGGCGAGTCGCCGCTAAAAATGCAATGGGCGGTGATCAGTTATGCGCTGACGTTGGCGATTTTTATTCCTATCAGTGGCTTTTTGGCGGACAAATACGGTACGCGGCGTATATTTTTGACTGCCATTGTTATTTTTTCTATTGGCTCGCTACTGTGCGCAGCCTCGCCCACGTTGGATTTTTTGATAGGCTCACGGGTGATACAAGGGATTGGCGGGGCGATGATGACGCCTGTTGCGCGCCTAATCTTGGTCAAGTCTTATCCGCGCAACAAGCTACTAACTGTCATGAACTTTGCCGTGATACCGGCCTTGGTCGCGCCGCTCGTGGGGCCGGTGCTGGGCGGTTATATCGTCCAGTATGCCAGTTGGCATTGGATATTTTTGATCAATATTCCGATGGGTGTTTTAGGGTTTGTTATGGGCAAAAAACTGGTGCCTGCGTTGTTTGAAGACACCCAGCGCCTTGATTGGCTAGGCTTTGGGCTGTTTGCCGCTGCGGCATGTGGATTTACTCTCGCCGTAGAGTTTGGCTCGCAGGTAGGCCGCGGTATGTATGGTCTGCTGCTAGCGGTGGCCGCCAGCGTATTGCTAGGCGCTTATGTGGCACATGCCAAACGCCGCCCCGCGCCTTTATTTCCACTGAGTCTATTTGATATTCGTACCTTTCGTATCGGTATCACGGGCAATTTATTTACCCGTTTGGGCATCAGTGCTGTGCCGTTCTTACTGCCATTATTATTACAAGTGGTGTTTGAGTATTCGCCCTCGCAGGCAGGCTGGCTGCTTGCGCCTATCGCTATTGGTGCCATCGGTATCAAGCCTTGGGTCAGCAAAATCATCCAGCGCTTTAGCTATCGCAAAGTTTTGGTGTTAAACACACTGCTCATCGGTATACTCATCATCTTATTGGCGCAGTTTAACGACCCTGATAATTGGTTATGGTTTATCCCGCTGCTTATCTTGATGGGCGCGTGTAACTCTATGCAGTTTAGCGCGATGAACACCATTACCATTGGTGATTTGGAAGGCGTGCAGACCAGTAGCGGTAATAGCCTTATGGCAGTCAATCAGCAGCTAGCAATTGGCTTTGGTATTGCCTTTGGGGCGGCGGTGCTCAACCTATTACGTGAGCGCTTTGGACTAGACACGCTGGCGGCGTTTCAAACGACTTATTGGATACTGGGGATTTTGACCATTTTATCAGGGCTGTATTTTTTAAGACTCAAGCCTGAAGATGGTCGCGGTTTATATTAGGGCTTATCTTAGGTACGTCTCACAGGCAACAAGCAATCGATAGTTGTCTTAGCGCTTTATCATTATAAACACCTGTCTTATAGATATAAAAATACCAGCATGTCCTTTGATATATCTTAAAAGATACTCAAAAAACAAGCTGGCAAGTGTCAGTCAAGAGTGGCTAATTACGGTGCGTCGTCGTCATGCATTTGTGACTGAATATAACGCTCAACCCCGATACTTTGTATCAAGTCTTCTTGAGTCTCCAGCCAGTCGTCATATTCCTCATTACCATCTTTTAGCGTGACCAATAGCTGGCGTGATACATAATCGCGCTTTTCTTCACATAGGGTAATTGCCTCAGTGATAATAGTGAATTTTTGCTTTTCTAAACGCAGGTTGCACTCAATCATCTCAGGCACGTCCTCTGCAAGGAACATCTTGCCATAATCTTGTAAGTTTGGCAGACCGCCTAATAATAAGATACGCGCAATCAAATCATCCGACCACTTCATCTCAGCGATAGACTGTTTATAAAGATGCTCGTTTAATGCTTCAAGCCCCCAATGACGAGCGATACGCGCATGCAAAAAATACTGATTGATGGCAATCAATGACTGTCCGAGTACTTTATTTAAGGCGCGAATGACCTCTTTATCTCCTTTCATATTTTCTCTCCCTACTCTATTTAATCTATGATACGTGCTCTAAATATTGCAGCTTAATATAGCTGTGACGATACTAGACAATATCAGGAGACACTTCTGCCATTTGGCTTTGTAGATAGTTTGGCAGACCGATCATATCGATAAGGCGCAGCTGCTGCTCTAACCAATGTGCATGATCTTCTTCAGTATCTTTGAGCTGCTCGACCAACATCTCGCGGGTGACATAGTCGTGCTCTTCTTCACACAGCGCAATACCGTCTTTTAGGTGCTGCTGTACTTGATACTCTAAATCAAGGTCAAACTGTAGCATCTCAGGGACGGTGCTACCGATGTTGATCCCATCAACACTCATCTTTGGCGTGCCGCCAAGCATCAAAATACGGCGGATAATGGCCTGCGCGTGCAATGTCTCATCTTCCATTTCATGATGGATGCGGTCATATAGCTTGCCGTAGTGCCATTCAGCATACATTTCTGAATGAATAAAATACTGATCACGCGCAGCAAGCTCGCCGCCCAATAAAAAATTTAAATAATCAATGACTTTCTGGCTACCTATCATCACCCATACTCCTATTGTTGTCTCGCAGGTTACATTCACGATATTGGATATAATAAAAGCGTTATTGGTAAACTGCTTAGTAAAGATTAAAGTCCGTCAGACTTCTTACAATATCAGATAGATATAGTAGCATATAGAGGTGCTAGCGCTTGTAATGTTATGAACTAAGAATAAGATGCTAATTGAGAATCATAATTAACTAGCATGGCTGATGAGCGCGTCATCAACCAGTATGTGAGATAGAGGCAGTACGTGAGGTAGAAATTGCGTGAAAGGATGGTGGTGCAAGAGGTATACGCAGGACAAAAAATGGGGTAGTTTCTGGTGCTACCCTACACTGCATAAGCCAGCGCATCAAGCTTGGCATGATGCTCGTCTAGAAAATCATTGACCATAGGCTCACAGCAGCCACAACAAGTCGCCACATCCAGCGTGTCTTTTAGGCCTTCGAGCGTATCGATACCTGAAGCGATCGCTGCTTTTATTTGCTTGTCTTTTACGTCATTACAGATACATACGTACATAGATTGGCTCCTTTACGTGATGGGTATATCATAACGATAACTATTATCATTTTCAATAGTGTTTGCTGTATTTATCACCCTATCTTTGACTACGCAGTAAATAAATGCAGCCAGATATTTTGAAAATAAATTCATGTAACGGAATATAAGTATCGATGTAACCGAATAGTATCAAAGGTAGTAAATTAACGACGAACTGTAATTTAGCTCAATTTTTAATCGATTTTATTGAAGACTGCTGTTATATTGACCCCCTATTAACAACGCCCTATTGGAATTATGCTATGTCTGATAATAACTTTATGATACGACCTATTGATTTGTTTAAAGTCTTATCTGATCCGACTCGTCTAAAAATATTTCAAATTCTTTTTAAAAAAGAAGCACGCTGTGTGGGCGAGTTGGTTGAGATATTGGATCAGCCGCAGCCAACCATCTCACGCCATCTAAATCACCTAAAAAAACTGGGCATCTTAAGCTGTGTGCGCGACGGGACTTGGATGTGGTACGAGGTCGCCGATGATTTGCCAGAGTGGTGTCAGGAGATCTTAGAGATCACGCATGAGCAGACATCGTTGGATGCAGATATGAAGCTTGCCTAATAGATAAGATGGGCATGACGCCATAAAAAAAGACCTATAATTGTATAGGTCTTTTTTTATGGCGTTTTATAGCTTATGTACCAACTGGTGTGCAGATACTGGCGTGTTTGCCGTATCCGATTAAGCCAAATCTAAAAAGTCACTGACAAAGGCATTGGCCGGCTGGTGTATCAGTGCCTCTGAGGTGCCTACCTGCTCTACTCGTCCTTGGTTCATCACCACGATCTCATCTGACACCGCCCTTGCCTCTTCTTGATCGTGAGTGACCATGATGCTGGTGATACCCAGCTCATGGTGGATGTTTTTTAGCCACGTGCGCAGCTCTTTACGTACCTTGGCATCGAGTGCGCCAAATGGTTCATCAAGCAATAATAACTTGGGTTTGACTGCCAAAGCTCGTGCCAGCGCAATCCGCTGACGCTGTCCACCAGAGAGCTGATGCGGATAGGCGTTGGCGACTTGGGGCAACTGCACCAACTCTAATAGCTCATTTACACGCTTATTGATATCGGCTTTGCTAGGACGCTTGTTTTTTGGTAATAATGTCAAGCCAAAAGCGACGTTTTCGGCGATGTTTTTATGGCGAAACAACGCATAGTGCTGAAACATAAAGCCGATATGGCGCTTTTGTACCGGGGTGTTGGTCACATCCAAGTCATCAAATAATATCTGCCCAGAATCTGCGTATTCAAGACCTGCGATGATACGCAGCAAGGTGGTCTTACCGCAGCCTGAGGGCCCAAGCAAAGTGGTTAGTTTGCCAGTTGGTACGGTGATATTGATATTGTCTAAGGCGGTAAAACTGCCAAATTTTTTATTAACGTTGCGAATCTCAATACTCATAATCGTGTCTCTTATTCACTTTTGCTCATCGTGGCAGCGTCTATGCTGGCGACAGCGTTGTGGTAATCAATCTTTCGTATAGGCCGTCA
Organism: Psychrobacter sp. Marseille-P5312; assembly: GCF_900291405.1. Classification (NCBI taxonomy): domain Bacteria; kingdom Pseudomonadati; phylum Pseudomonadota; class Gammaproteobacteria; order Moraxellales; family Moraxellaceae; genus Psychrobacter; species Psychrobacter sp. Marseille-P5312. The sequence continues at coordinate 2,663,647 of NZ_OLML01000001.1, read as the reverse complement.
GTTGTTTACACATTTCTCGAGCTCTTAGCTGCCTGCGCCGCCGTCTTATAGGTATCGGCCGCATTGGTAGCATTGGCGCTCACTGGTAGCTCAGGCGCAGCCGCGAGACGTGCCGATTTGGCAAATTTGCGCGCTTGCATCTTGGTCATGACCTGCTGAATCAGTAGTGTCACCAGCGCCAGTGCCGCAAGCAGACTTGATAAGGCAAAAGCGGCGGTAAAATTATAATCGTTATAAGCAATCTCGACCAGCAGCGGCATGGTATTGGTCTCACCGCGAATATGACCGGACACTACGCTGACTGCACCAAACTCGCCCATCGCTCGGGCATTGGTCAAAATCAAACCATAAAGCAGCGCCCATTTGATATTGGGCAAGGTGACATGCCAAAAAGTCTGCCAACCACTCGCACCCAATGTCAGCGCCGCTTGCTCCTCACTGTCGCCTTGCGTCTGCATCAGCGGTATCAGCTCACGTGCCACAAATGGGAAGGTGACAAACAATGTCGCCAATACAATGCCTGGTACCGCATATATCACCTGAAAACCCATACTCTCAAGCCAGCCGCCCACAGTAGAGTTGAGACCAAATAACAACACAAACATGAGGCCTGCGACCACAGGTGATACCGAAAATGGCAAATCAAGCAAGGTGGTGACCAGCTGCTTACCTTTAAACTGATAACGTGTCACCAGCCAAGCAATCGCAATACCCATCACCATATTGATCGGTAACACGATGCCGGCAGTGATCAAGGTCAGCTTAATCGCTTGTAAGGCCTCAGGATCGACCAAGGAAGCAACATACAGCTGCCAGCCGTTTTTAAAGGCTTCATAAAACACCGCAAGTAGCGGCACGACCAGCATCACCACCATAAACAGCACAGCAATGGTGATAAAAGTGCGACGTATCCACGGTGTGTCTTTGGTCGCAGGATTGCTTTGGTAATCATAGCTATTGGATATCTGCATATCAGCGAGCTCCTACGCGGCGAGACAGTTTCCACTGTAAGATATTGATGGTCAATAAGATGGTAAATGAAATCAGCAACATAAATAGTGCCACGGCTGATGCGCCCCCAACATCGAACTGCTCCAGCTTACTGATGATAATCAGCGGCAAAATCTCAGTTTCCATCGGGATGTTGCCGGCGATAAAGATCACCGAGCCATACTCACCTGTCGCACGGGCAAACATCATCCCAGCGCCCATCAGTAAGGCTGGCATCATCTCAGGCAAGATCACCTTGCAAAACGTGGTCAAGCGATTGGCACCCAGTACCGCCGCTGCCTCTTCAAACTCAACCGACAGCTCAGCGAGTACCGGCTGCACCGCCCGCACGATAAATGGAAAGCTGACCACCACCAAAGCCAGCCAAATACCTAAAGGTGTAAAGGCCACTTGAATATCAAACTTGGCAAACCATTGACCTATTAGGCCGTTGGGCGCGTACAGGGTAGCAAGCGAGATACCCGTCACCGCCGTCGGCAGCGCAAACGGCAGATCCACCAAGGCATTGATTAAGGATTTGCCCCAAAACTCATAACGCACTAGCACCCAAGCGACCAAGGTACCAAACACCATATTGGTCAGCATCGCTGCAAACGCCATCCATAAGCTCAGCTTAATCGCAGCCGTCACCTGTGGTTGGCTGATGGCCTGCCAAAATCCCGTCCAGCCCATTTGCGTCGTGGTATAGGCCATCATGGCAAACGGCAGTACCACCAGTAGCGATAAGCTAAAAACCGTGATACCCATGCTCAGCCCAAACCCTGGCAGCACGTTGCGCTGACGCATACGGGTCAGCCAGCCTTTTTTGGCAGGGGCTTTGTGGGCGGATGAAGCGGTTGCACTCATAGTGATGTCCTATTGCCTAACGAATGGTACGTAACAAAATATTGAGCAATCTACTTAATAATAATTATGCTGGGTCAGCTGAGCTTACGGTATAAAGGACATGGTGTAGATGACCATGTCCTTTTTTTGTTTACCACGGCTTCTCTTGCACTAGAGTATCGCTCTAGGTGCTACGCTGCCTATTGTTTACTGCAGTGCTTACTGTTTACTGCGGTGCGTTGATCGCTAATTGATCAAAGACGCCATTGTCGCTAAAGTAAGTGCCCATGATCTCATCCCATGAACCAAAAACATCATTTGGACGGAAAGTCTCAACCGGTGGCAGTTTGTCACTGTTTTTATCGAGTACGCTTTGTACGCTCGGACGCAAGTATAGATCAGCAGCCAATTGCTGGGCCGGCTCGCTCCACAAATAGTCCAAGTAGGCTTTTGCTGCATCAGTGGTGCCTTTTTTGTCTGTGACGGCTTTTACAATGGCCACAGGGCTTTCTGACTTGATCGAGTATTTTGGATAGACGATGTCCACTTGACCGGCACCAAAATCAGTCGCCGCCAAGTTGGCTTCGTTTTCAAAGGTTACTAAAACATCGCCAATACCGCGCTGCACAAAGGTTGTGGTTGCTGCACGGCCACCGTTTTCGTAGACTTTGACGTTTTTGAGCATCTCTTTTACGTAGTTTTTGGCTGGCGCCTCTTCGTTATTAAACGCATGCAGACCATAACCATAAGCGCCTAAGAAGGCATAACGACCATTGCCCGTGACTTTTGGATTGGCCATAACGATCTCAAGACCGTCTTGAGTCAAATCTTCCCAGTCACTGATGCCTTTTGGATTGTCTTTACGCACCAAAAACACGATGGTGCTGGTAAAAGGCACGGCATTATCAGGGAATTTGCTCTCCCAGTCTGACTCAACCAAACCCTCTTTTTCTAGTAGCTCGATATCAGAGCCTTGGTTCATAGTGGCAACGTCGGCTTGTAGGCCATTGGCCACTGACAAGGCTTGCTTACTTGAGCCGCCATGCGACTGTTTGACGGTGATGGTGCTATTTGGGTGCTCGCTTTGGTAGTGCTCTACAAATAGCGGGTTGTAATCTTTATAAAAATTACGGGCAACGTCATAAGAGACGTTGAGCAGCTCGATGTTTTGACCTTCTGCAGCCGCCGTATCATCAGCGTTTGCAGTGGTGTCGACTGCATCATTATTGCTGCAGCCAGCCAGACCTAAGCTCAAGGCTATGCCTGCAATGCTGAGAGCGCTACGAGTTTTACTTTTTTGTTGATATGGGGCGGCGTATGTCATACTTTCCTCAAAGATGCTGTTAGGTAATGCAAGTATGCTAACAGCGCCATCTTATTATGTTTAATGATGAATATGCGTATGTTATTATCAAAAGGGAATAACCAAAGGATAAAACCAGCCTTATCAAGCGTTTATAAAATACAGCTGAGCACAGAAACAATAAAAGCATCAACAGATACTGTTAAGCAAGTTATGGTATTGCTTGAGCTATAGACGAGTTGGTCGCTAAGCGCTACTATCTTTGATAAACCTTTACCCACTCTTATTACTCAAAAGGTACTTAAATGATCGCATCTTTGACTCGTTTTTCTCGTGTATTGGCAGCAGGGACGACAGCCGCCATCACTATGCTGAGCTTAAGCGCTTGCAACAACGTGACACCCGTCATGCCAAACACGCCCATCACTCAGCCTGAGCAAGCCGCTGCGCCTATGGTGCAAGCAGTAGTTGGCGATTATGCCGATGCAGGTTATGAAAACCGCAGCCAAGGCTATGACTGGGTGGGCGTGATGGTACGATCGGCGGGCAATGAGCAGATCGATATCAAGGTACGTGCACGTAGCGACATCAAAAAACCAACGTGTCAGTTTGACGGCACCGCCAGCTTAATGGGTCAAGACAAAGCACACGGTGTGATTTTTCAAACCAAGGTCAATGACAGCACGGCGTTTTTTCAGTTTAAAGATGATATCCTGACCATTGATAGCCAAGATAAGTACGCGCTGAATTATTTTTGTTCGGGTGGAGCTTCACTCGTTGGCGACTATCAGAAGCTTTCAAGCGATTTGGAACTAACCTAAACGTATTACTTTTGAACTGCCAATCTTTAACAACAAATAAAAAAGGTGCCAGATTTATATTCTGCCACCTTTTTTTATGAGTGATGTTTATCAAAAAATCAATTTTGCTCTATACCGCAGATGCACCAGTTAACTTGACCTCAGCACGTTGGTCTTTTGCGATACCGGCATAGTAATTACGCAAAATCTCTAGCACTTCTGGACGGCTAAAGTTGTCGGGCACCTCCAGATCTTCTGATAGCGCCTTACGCAGTTTAGTGCCTGAGACTTTGACGTGCTCAGAGGCATCATGTGGGCAGGTCTTATCAGACGCCATGGCGCTACAAGCATTACACCAAAACGTCCAGCCAATCTTGAGCGGCTGCGTGATCAAATCATCTTTGCCGACATAGTCAAAAATCGTCTGCGCACATGGGCTTTGTCAATGGTATAGCTCTCTTCTACCGTCAAGATACCCATAATCTCGCCATCTTTTGCCACCAGTGCTACTTTATCGCCTTGACTCAAGCTATCGGCCGTCGCTTTCGGTGCCGACAAGGTGATCGGAATCGGCCAAAACAAGCCAGCGTTGTCACCGCTTTGCAGACGCATGTCATCGACCACCCCTTGCCAGTCGGCCTGATTCATAAAACCATTTAGCGCCAATACCGAGCATGATCAAATCGCCACGCTCACGTGAGCTGAGGGTAATCGTCGGCAAAGTGCTGGCAAGTTTTAGTGCTTGATGGCGCGCCTCACCTTTTAGCAATAGCGGCTTAAGCTCCTTGCTACCATGTGGCGGCACAAGTTTTGATGTCTGGTTAGGCGTAGTAGTAGATGTCACGTTTTTAACCTTATAGCAGCGAATAAATCGAATAGGCATAGGCTGCCGAGCTTTGATTATGAAAATTTATGCTGTGTTTGGATATGGATATGTCTTAAAGGAATTTATGTTTATAGATTTAAGCTTATATGATGTGACTCTGAATTGTTTACCTTGCGATTGGCAATACAAGCGATCACACGCAAATCATTTTCGTCGCCGCATTTATGTTTAAAACAAAATTGAGATTACGTCATGTATCAATATAATTACGCTGACCAAACCTTGGTAGAAGAGCGAGTCGCCCAGTTTCGCGACCAAACCGAGCGGTTTTTGGCAGGTGAACTGCCAGAAGAGCAGTACTTACCGCTGCGTTTACAAAACGGGCTGTATATCCAGCGCTATGCACCGATGCTACGTATCGCCGTGCCATACGGCTTGCTGGCAACCTATCAATTACGCAAATTGGCTGAGATTACCCGTAAATATGATAAAGGTTACGGCCACTTTACCACCCGTACCAATATGCAGCTGAACTGGCCAAAACTTGAAGAAGTGCCAGATATTTTGGCGGAGCTGGCGTCGGTACAAATGCATTCCATCCAAACCTCGGGCAACTGTATCCGTAATACCACCACCGACCCTTATGCGGGTATTCATAAGGAAGAGATCGCCGATCCGCGTCCTTATTGCGAGATTATTCGACAGTGGTCAACCTTTCATCCTGAGTTTGCTTTTTTACCACGTAAATTTAAGATTGCGGTGATTGGTACGGCGAACGATCGAGCAGCGACGCAAGTCCATGATATTGGACTGCATTTAAAGAAAAATGACGCAGGCGAGCTTGGTTTTGAAGTGATTGTCGGCGGCGGTCTTGGACGTACGCCGGTGATTGGTAAAGTCATCAACACCTTCTTACCGCGCCAGCATTTGCTTAGCTATTTAGATGCGATTTTGCGCGTCTATAACCTGCATGGACGCCGCGACAATAAATTCAAAGCGCGTATCAAGATATTGGTTGATAGCATGGGCGGACCGGCGTTTGCCAAATTGGTCGATGCCGAATGGGAAGCCAATATCAAAGATGGGCCTTTGACCTTGACCGATGCAAACTTTGACAAAGCCAGTAGCTATTTTACCGAGCCTGATTATCTTACCTTTGATGCGCTACAAGTACAGTCAGACTTGCAGCAGCAATTAGACGCTGATAAAGACTTTGCTAATTGGTATCAACAAAATACTGTGGCGCATAAAGTGGCGGGCTACCGTGCGGTGGTGATTTCCCTAAAAGCCGGTTTGGTCGATGGTAAATATGTGCCTTCAGGGAATATTAGCGCCGCGCAAATGGACGCCCTCGCCGATCTTGCCGATGAGCATAGCTTTGGCGAGCTGCGCGGCACTTATCAGCAAAATCTGGTCTTTGCCGATGTACAAACCAATCGCTTGTACGAGCTATGGCAGCAGCTGGCGGCGCTACATTTGGCCCGTCCAAATATCAACACCCTAACCGATATGATCGTCTGCCCAGGCTGGGATTTTTGCTCGCTTGCCAATGCCACAACCCACAATATCGCTGAGCAAATCGAAAAGCAGTTTGATGATCTCGACTACCTTTATGACTTAGGTGAGATTCGCCTCAATATGTCTGGCTGTATGAATGCCTGCGCCCATCACCATACCGGCGATATCGGTATCCTTGGGGTCGATAAAAAAGGTGAATACTGGTATCAAATCAGCCTTGGCGGTAACTCTAGCAACGACGCCAAACTCGGTAAGATATTGGGCAAGGCTGTACCAACCGATGCCGTAGCAACGACGATACAAAAGATAATCGACGTCTACCTAGAGCAGCGCGTGACTAATGACAATGACGTCGAAGGCTTTGGCGAATTGGTCGATCGTATCGGCATTGCCCCTTTTAAGGAGAAGGTCTATGGCTAATCATCATGTGTTCAATAGCGATGGCGCCGATATCAGCGAGACGGATACCTGGCTTGCACTTCGTACCGATGAGCTGCCGGACGGTATTACCCTGACCGATATATCACTGCTAGAGCTGCTACAAAGACAAGAAAAGCTTGAAGTCGTTTTACCGCTTGCTGATTTATTAGATGCTAACGGCAATATTGCAGGTGGACTGTTACAACAGGTGCGTGAGTTATTAGCCGAGCATATCAGCCGTGTGGGCGTTTGGGTGACCTCAAATAGCGACACCGAAGTATTAACGCGCATACCAGAGTTTTTATTGCAGCAAGATTTGATTGTGATTCACGTGCCCGCTTTTACCGATGGACGCGGTTTTAGCTTTGCCCAAACCTTACGTCAAATCGGCTATCAAGGCGAGATTCGTATGGCTGGCAAGTTTGGCCGCGATCAAATCGCTTATTTGCTGCGCGCAGGGGCAGACAGTTTTGTGATAAGTGCGCATGACCTGCACTCTATCTCTGATATCAGCCAAGCATTTAACGCGCTTGCTAGCAGCTACGACGGTCGCAATGCCGCCGACTTGCCGATGTTTGCTGGTGCTTAATATTAATATTTACCATCCTACTTATTACCAATCATTTTTATACTTTTCACCCTTAAGGAGTCCATCATGAGCCAATTACACCCAAATTTAGATATCGATCAAGCCAACCAAGAATTAAAAGGTAAATCACCAGAAGAAATCGTCGCATGGGCGCTTAGCCAAGCTAAAAACCCCATTATCACCACCAATTTCCGCCCATATGAGTCCGCGATTTTGCATTTGGTTGCTAAGCAGCGCCCTGACATCACGGTATTGTGGGTAGATTCAGGTTATAACACCGATGCGACCTATCAATTTGCCAACAAATTGATTCGTGATCTTGATCTCAACGTTGTGACTTATATCCCAAAACAAACCGCTGCACACCGTGATTCAACCATGAATGGCATCCCAGGCATTGATAATCCGCAGCATGATGAATTCACTGATCAAGTAAAACTTGAGCCATTTCGCCGTGCGTTAGATGAGCTAAAACCTGATGTCTGGTTTAACGCCATTCGTAAAGATCAAACGGAATTTCGCCAAGGTCTTGATGTGCTTAGCTTATCAAAAGACGGCGTGTTAAAAGTTGCACCATTATTTGAAAAAACAGACGCGGATTTAGACGTCTATCTTGAAGAGCATGATTTGCCTAACGAGTTTGATTACTTTGATCCAACCAAAGTTGAAGAAAGCCGTGAGTGTGGTCTGCATACGCAGTTGTAATCAAGCGTTACCGTCATCCATCGTTTAAAAAGCTCTGTTTAAAAGGCTCTTTTACTCTTGTAAGAGAGCCTTTTTGTCGCAAGCGCTCTTATCACTATTCCCTTCCCTTCTCTATTCTACATTCCATCAAAAACTATAATAAATATGACGAAAACGACTATGCTAATGCCAATTCACTGCATGAGACGTAGCGCCTGATACCTCATAATGGAAGCATATTTTACGACATTGAATACATAATTGGTGATGCTATGAACACCTTTCCATTATTTTTTAAACTAGAAAATCGCAAGGTGCTGATCGTGGGCGGTGGCGATGTGGCGCTGCGTAAGGCAGATTTGCTTAGCCGCGCTGGGGCTGCCATTACCATTCTAGCGCCAGATATCAGCACTGAGATACAAGCCTTGCTCTCAGACGATAAGCACGAGCTGATTTATAAAAATTATAATAAATCCTATATGACAGGTGCACGAGTCATCATTGCAGCGACTGACGATGAGACGCTTAATCATCAAATTCACGCTGATGCCACCGCGCTCAACATCCCCGTCAATGTAGTTGATACCCCGCATTTATGTGACTTTATCTTCCCCGCTATCGTCGATCGTAATCCCATCGTCATCGGCATCTCATCGAATGGCAAAGCGCCGGTGCTGGCACGTCTACTACGTGCACGTCTTGAAACCCTGATTCCGCAAGGTTATGGTAAGCTGGCCAAGCTGGCTGGTGAATTTCGTAGCGAGGTAAAACGTAAAATCCCAACCCTGACAGGCCGTCGGCAGTTTTGGGAGCGTGCCTTTGAAGGTCAAGTCAGTCAGCTAATGTTTGCCGGTAATGAGCGTGAGGCCACTGCCCAGCTAAAAGCAGATCTAGACAGCACAGTAGCTGCTCTTGAAGATAGCGCTAATCATAGTGTTGACCCTGATGCCCATAACCCTAGTAATAGCCCTGCTACGACGACTAGCCAGCATTCACAGAGCCACAGTACAGAATCACTATCAGCCTCTGCGCCTGTAGCAACAGATAAGTTAACAACTACTCAACATAACAATATTAATCAGGCTCAAGCAGCTGTCGGTGAAGTCTATATCGTCGGTGCAGGCCCCGGTGATCCAGAACTGCTTACCTTCAAAGCGCTGCGTCTGATGCAGCAAGCAGACATCGTCTACTATGATGCCCTAGTTTCTCCGCAAGTATTAGACTTATGCCGCCGTGATGCCGATAAAGTGTTTGTCGGTAAAAAACGCAGTAACCATGCGGTCGCGCAATTAGGCATCAACGAGCTGCTCATCAATAGCGCCAAACAAGGCCGCCGTGTGGTACGTCTAAAAGGCGGCGATCCCTTTATCTTTGGGCGTGGCGGCGAAGAGATTGAAAGCTTGCGGGCGCATGAGGTTCCTTATCAAGTGGTACCAGGTATCACCGCTGCCAATGCCGCTGCCAGCTATGCTGGTATCCCCCTTACCCACCGTGATCATTCGCAGTCGGTGCGTTTTGTCACTGGGTTTTTAAAGGCGGGTGCGCCCAATGAGAAGTTTGAAAACTTACTTGATACCAATGAAACCGTGGTGTTTTATATGGGTCTGCATTCGCTGGCACGTTTGACGACAGGTTTGATAAACGCTGGCCGCTCGCCTGAGACGCCGATTGCCATCGTCTCCAATGCCAGCATGCCCAATCAGCAAGTATTAACTGGCACACTTGAGAGTATCGTGGCGCTGCAAGAACAAAACCAGCTGCCCACGCCCGCCTTACTTATCATGGGAGATGTGGTGGCGCTGCATGATGATTTGGCGTGGTACAACACACACAATAAAGATACCGGCGATACAGAGACTAACTGGTTACGTGCAGGAACAGCTATCACGGACCAAGATGCAAAAAAGCCGATAGACCAGCAAGCCCATGCGCTCTCTATGATCGCTAATTTGGCAGCGCAGCAAGAAGAAGGTTTGGAGTAATTGGTGATTGGATAATGTTTGCTTGATTTCGAAAGGACTATAATATAGCCCTGTCAATATGTTATTGGCAGGGCTTTTTATGCGCGGGTGGCACAGCAAAGCCTAGCAATTCTTGCTAGAATGACAGCTTGCTTATAAACACCCTTCCGCTCAATGACACCCCCACTTGCCGATACCACGTTTGCGCCGCGCCTATGAAAAATTTAAAACCTTTAACTGTCTTACATACCTCCGATTGGCACTTAGGGCGCAGGCTCTATGGCCGTATGCGTTATGATGAGTTTGCAGCGTTTTTGGGTTGGCTTGAAACCGCCATTAGCGAGCAACACGTCGATGTACTGATTGTCGCTGGTGACATCTTTGACACCATGACACCAAGCAACCGAGCGCAAGCGCTGTATTATGAGTTTTTGGGGCGAGTCTCACGCTCCTGTTGCCAGCATATCGTCATCGTCGCAGGCAATCATGACTCTCCGACGTTTTTGGATGCACCAAGTCATGTGCTTAAGTTTCTAAACGTCCATGTCATTGGCACCGCTTGCGAGGACTTAAACGATGAGGTCTTGGTATTAGATGACACAGACGGCGCGCCGCATTGCATCATCGCCGCTGTGCCCTATCTGCGTGATCGTGATGTGCGCAGTAGCAGCGCTGGCGAGTCGATGGACAGCAAAGACGCCAATGTCATCAAAGGCATTCGCGCCCATTATGATAACGTCGCCAGTATCGCCAAAGCTAAGCAAGCCCAATTAATAAAATCCCATCAGCGTCACATTCCGATAATCGCCACAGGTCATCTGTTTGCAGCTGGCGGCACGACGACCGAAGATGACGGCGTACGTGAGCTTTATGTCGGTTCGCTTGGTAAGGTGTCTGCTGACATGTTTGACGATGGTTTTGATTATGTCGCCCTTGGGCATTTGCATGTGCCGCAGCGGGTCGGCGGTCGTGAGACCATTCGCTATTCAGGCTCGCCGATTGCCATGGGTTTTGGTGAGGCGCGCCAGCAAAAACAGGTGTTGCTCATACAGTTTGGCGCAGTAAAAAACGAGTTTAGTGATAAAAAACCAATGTCAAACAATACCGCTGCTCGTACCATTGCAAGCAATGCGCCTCAGATCACCCGTACAGTTGCCACAATTGAAACATCGGTAGAAAAAGCGGCTAAAAAAGTAGCCAATCAGACGAGTGGTTTTATGGATGATTTGTTTGGCTTTGATGATTCAGTAGACAATGAGGGCCGCAACAAAAGCAATGTAGACGAACACCATGTAAAGCAAGAAAGCAAGGTTGATGACCCCAATTCAAATGATGTTGAATCAAAAATGACCTTTCCACCGCAGCGACTACATTTTGACAAATCATGTCAGATGCAGATCGCCTCCTTGCCTATTCCCACATTTCAAAAACTGGCACAAGTCTCAGGTGATCTACAGTCTATCCAACAGAAAATTGATAGCACTGCTCAGTCTTTAGATGACACGGAGTCTGTTTGGCTCGAAGTGATTTACACAGGTGACGAGCTGGTCAGCGAGTTACGTGAGCATATTCAGGCGATGGTAGATGGCTTGCGGTGTGAGGTACTAAAAATAAAAAATACCCGCACTTATAATAAAGTGCTAAACCAGCAGCAAACCTCTGAGACACTACAAGACTTGGATGAGGAAGAGGTGTTTGAGCGCTGTCTGCTTCTGAACAAGGTCGCAGATGAACAAAAAAAGGCCCTGCGAGAAGCCTATCAGCAAATTATATATAACTTGCGTCATGAAGACACTCAGGCGGAATAACAGCCGCTCATGTCAACTACTTTGATAACCACTCTATAGACCTATCTAAAAATAAGACCTGCTCATGCGACTGATTGAACTGCGACTAAAAAACCTCAACTCCCTAAAAGGTGAATGGAACATTGACTTTAGTGATCCTGCTTTTTTGAATGAAGGCATCTTTGCTATTACTGGGCAAACAGGCGCTGGCAAGACCACCATCTTAGATGCGATTTGTTTAGCACTCTATAGCCAAACACCACGATTGGGCGATATTACCGGCTCAACCAACGAGATCATGACCCAAGGTACGGGTGAATGCTCAGCAGAAGTCATCATCGAGATCGACTCTACACGTTATCAATGCTACTGGTACCAGCACCGCGCGCATAAAAAAGCCAAGGGTAACTTATTACCGATTAGACATGAGATCAGTGAGGTTAAAACTGGCAAGATTTTAGAAGAAAAAAAGTCCAAGACATCTGCCTATATCCAAGACCTTATCGGTATGGATTTTAATCAGTTCACCCGCTCCATCATGCTGGCTCAAGGCAGTTTTGCCGCATTTTTGAAGTCGGATATTGGTGATAGAGCAGCTATACTGGAAAAAATCACCGGCACTGCCATCTATGCCAAAATATCGCTCAATGTCCATGAAAGACACCGTACTGAAAAAGAAGCGCTTGGCAAACTACAGGCAGGCGTGGACAGCCTATCTTTACTGAGTCCTGAGGATGAAAAACGACTGGCAGCAGAGCTTGAGACGCTTAACCAGCAACAAAGTAAGCAGCGCCAACGCTTTAAAACCGTAAGTGAGCAGCTGCAGTGGCTGGAGCAGGTTGAGCAGCTACAGCAGAGCCTTGCGAGTTATCAAAAAGATTTTTCCGCAGCGCAGCATGCACAGATAGAATTTACTCCAGAGGCCAAGCGCTTGGAGCTGGCCAGTAAAGCTTTAGAGATTGACAGCCAGTTTCATAAGCTTGGCTATAGCCGAGAGACGGTCAATCGGCTTAGCAGTGAACAACATCAATTACTCAGTAATATTCCATCTCAGCAAGCAGTGCTTGCACAAGTTACGACCCGTTTAAACGATATCACTACCATTGAAAAACAAGCAACAGATAATCTGCAAACTACTCTGCCTGTTATTTCAAAAACACGCGAATTGGATGCTGAGATAAAACAGCAACTTCACTCTTTGGCAAACGACAAGCAACGTAAAGACGACTTAGTCAATAATACGAAACGATTACATCAAGAAATAGCCAGACACAGCCAAACAGAGCAAGAGACGAAGACTCAGCTTGGCAGTCTAGAAAAGTATTTTGATGATTATAAAGAGCTAAACGACCTCGATACAGACATGGCGACCTTTGATAGCAGCTGTGGCCGATTAAAGACGCTGCTAAAAGATAATGTCGGCTTGACTACGGATAAACTTCTGTATGACCATCGAGCCAGCCAGCTACAAGCTGATTTCGATAAGCTGTCTAAGCAACAAGATTCAGATCGTTTATTAATAACCAAGCAACGCGAGCAACTTGCCAGCGTACAACAGCAGCAAGCGGCACTTATCGAAAAACAATCGCTTGCGAGTATGCGTCATGAGCAAGAGCAAGTCGACCAAATCAACACTCAGATTGCACAAGCCAGCTATAAGTTACAGCAGCTGTCCGATCTTGCTCACCAAATCGAAAATACCAAACGTTCACTACCGACGCTCAATGAAGAGTTAACAGCCTTAGAAGGACTCATTGCTGATCATCGATCAGACATTCAAGATGCCAAACTCAAGCGGCAAGAGAAGCAAGAGCATCTGAGTCTACTACAAAAGGTCGCTAAGCTTGAAGACTACATAGCAGAGCTTGAAAATGGATCGCCCTGCCCGCTTTGCGGCGCCACTGAGCATCCTTATGGTAAGCATCATCCATTATTAGACCACAGTCACCAGGATACCAGCCAACACCAACCCTCTAAGACGCAACAAACACAGCAGCAAATAGCGGAACTAGAGACCGTTATTGATAACCTTGAACAAGCTTTATCAAAACACAATATCGAATATGCCACCAAAAAACAGACGCTGAATAACCAGCAGCAACAACTGGCGCCACTACAGCAGCAAGCCAAAACCTTACATAGTGATGTTCAGGTTTACCTTTCCTCGCTATTTGAGGCTAAAAACAATCACTCTGAAGCTATCGCAGCAATTATCGACCCACTTACGCAGATAAACGATAACATTGATGCGGCTACTGCGAACCTAGAGCCTAGCTTATCCTTATTAGATACCGCCAAACACGATCTAACTGAACATAAACAGTCTCTTAAAACCATAGTAATCGAATATGACAATTTAACTGAAACTGCTGCACAGCTCAGTACTGCGCTTGAAGCTGATGAAAAAAAGCAACAAGTGGTCAGTCATGATATTAACAACCTGACAACTGACATTAAGCTTAACTCACAAAAAATTGTTGGGATAAAAGATAAGATCACTGCTAATTTCTCAGAATTAACGCCTCTGCTGAGCACCATTTCAGCCCTGGTAAATAAGTATCCCATGGACCAACATAAAGCATACTTAACCACAGCGCTCAATACGGCAGACTTATCTGACGCACTTACGCAGTTGGGTCATAGTTTTGATAAGCAAACCGTAATAGACAGCGCAGAATGTGACCATCATATTGAAAAACTGCGGCAACAGCGCAGCGCTTTAAGTCAGTTAAAACAACAATTCAATGAGCAAAAAAACAGCCAACAGCAGCTGACCAACACCTTAAGTAGCCTGACTGCGCAGATGGAAACCAAGCAAGCACAGTTGCACAGTGATGAAACAACGCTCAACGAGCTAGAGCGCTTAATTGCTCATAAGGTCAAGACTATCGAACAATCAAAACAAGATAGAACAGAGATTTTTGCAGATAAAGATACAGATGATGAAGAAAATAAATTACGCAATGCTGTCGATGCTGCTAAAGATAAGCAAAGAGTAGCGCAAAGGCAGCTAGATACCGTACAACAGGCATTAGAACAATTAAAGAGTAGAGAGCAGCAGCTAGCAACAGAGCTACAATCGGCGACGACCATACTGAACACTCAGCAAAGTATCTTTACAGACTTACTCGCAGCGTCCGATTTTGTCGATGAAGCCGCTTTTGTCAAAGCCCGCTTGCCCAAAGAGGAGCGTGACGCCCTACATAGACGTAAAGTAGCGATTGATACTGCGCTGCATCAAGCTCAGCTGCAGCTGGACAGTACGCAGCAAGCACTGACGCAAAGTCTTGCTGCGCCTATGACGAATGCAAGCCGAGAGCTCCTTGCTGACCAATATCAGCAGATACAAACAGATATCGACGAGTTAAACCAAAAAATTGGTGCCATTGATCAAAAGCTTAAAGACAACGAGCAGCAAAAAAATACACAAGCGGCGCAGCTGATCGCCATTGATGAGCAAAGACAAAAGCTACAAGTATGGCAGCAGCTGCATATGTTAATTGGCTCGGCTGATGGCAAAAAGTATCGTACCTTTGCCCAAGGCCTAACGTTTGAAGTCATGATTGGCCATGCCAATACGCAATTGCAAAAAATGAGTGACCGTTATTTGCTGATTCACGACGACAGCAACCCGCTTGAGCTGAATGTCATTGACAACTATCAAGGCGGTGAGGTTCGTAGCACCAAAAACCTCTCCGGCGGTGAAGGCTTTATCATCAGCCTAGCACTGGCACTTGGGCTGTCGCAAATGGCCAGTCATAATATCCGTGTCGATTCGTTATTTTTGGATGAAGGTTTTGGTACGCTTGATGAAGACTCACTTGATATCGCACTCGACACTTTAACCAATTTGCAGCAAGAAGGTAAATTGATCGGAATCATCTCCCACGTACAGGCGTTAAAAGATCGTATCTTGACGCAAATCAAGGTCGAAAAACTCTCAGGCGGCTTTAGCCAAATCACTGGTCAAGGCTGTCGCCGAGTTGTAAAAACAACCGCCGAAAAAGACTCATAGGCTACTCTATAGGTATAAGCAGGCAGGTAAGATTGGGTTTGAGAGTAGTAACGCTGATCATTGATCTTGAGTGAACTCAACTAAGTTCAACCAATAAAAAGCCACCGCTGATTATCAGCGGTGGCTTTTAAAAGAATGCTAAAGGATAGCAGCGACTGCTGTGTCCATCCTTTACCAAATTGCCTATTTTGTCACCAAACTACTCAACTCGCTCATCAGCACGGACAATGTCGATAAACCAATCTCACCATCGATGGCGTCAAGCTTATCCATTTCAGCCTCAGTCGCTGCCAATTGATCTAGATGACGCGAGCGCCATTCACTAAAAGCTTGCTTGGCATCTGGTTTTGAGAGTATCGCGTCCATCAGCATACGCAAGCTGCGTGACAGCTCATTGACTAACGCATGACGCGCGCGGCGATCCCAATAGTCTTGCTGTGGTAAGGTGGCGATATTATCCATCATCCAATCGAGCTGCAAGACATGATACGCCTCAAAGTACAATGTGGCGATTTCATCGACAGGGCGATCATATTGCTCAGCGAGCAATGCTGCATCTAGCGCATCCACGTGATATGGCAACATCGCAAACATCGTCGCATCATTTTCGGCCAAATCTTCTTGCATCAAGCTTGTGGCATCTTCTTGCAAATACTCGGCAAATTGCTGCTCAATAAACCCGCCAGATTTGGTCAGTTTTTCCACACTGTCGCTAAAGCGGCCAATCATATCAGCGACTTGTAAGTCCTGACCAAAGGCATTGATAAACCAGACCACGCCATGCTCTAATGCATCACGCAGACGCAGCTCTAGATTTAATAGCAACGTGGCGTCCACTTGATTGTCTAACACTTCAAGCGTTTTCCATGCTTTGGAGATATTAAAGACATCACGGCTGATGGCGTAACCGCGCACGATGGTTGCCAGTGACTGCCCCGTCTCTTCATACAGGCGGAACAGCGCCTCGATACCCAACCGGTTGACCACACTGTTGGTCAGGTAGGTGCTGATGATCTCACGGTGCAAGCGGTGCTGGGTCATCTCATCAAAGAAACGCGTCGCCAGCTCATCAGGGAAGTATTTGCGTAGCTCATTGATAAAATATGGCTCATCTGGCAAATCAGACAATAGCAGGTTGTCATATACCCACATTTTTCCATACGCTAAGACGACTGCCAGCTCAGGATTGGTAAGGCCTACCCCAGCTCTTTGGCGTTTAACAATCTCTTCATCCGATGGTAAATACTCAATAGCGCGGTCCAAACGACCTTCGCCCTCTAGCATTTGAATAAACCGCTGATGATCACTTAAGTTGGCGGCTGCACGGATATGACTGAGCTCAATCGCCTGTGGCTGTAGGTAGTTTTGGCGCAGTACCAGCTCGGCCACGGTATCCGTCATGGACTCTAGCAGCTCATTACGCTGCTTTAAGGTCATATCACCTTGCTCAACGACTTTGCCAAGCAATATTTTGATATTGACTTCATGGTCTGAGCAGTTGACCCCGCCTGAGTTGTCGATCGCATCGGTATAGATGCGCCCGCCCGTCTGTGCGTACTCGATACGCCCTTGCTGGGTAAAGCCTAAGTTGCCGCCCTCACCGACGACCGCCGTGCGCAGTTCACCACCATTGACCCGAACAGCATCATTGGCGCGGTCGCCGACATCGGCGTGCGTCTCGTTTTCACTTTTGACATAGGTACCGATACCGCCGTTCCAGATTAAATCGACAGGCGACTTTAGTAATGCGCTGATCAGCTCATTGGGTGCCAAGCTATCTTCGCTGATATCAAACAGCGCTTTCATCTCAGCACTGATAGGGATGCTCTTATCGGTACGCGAAAACACGCCGCCACCTTGGCTAATAAGCGATTTGTCATAATCATCCCACGTCGAGCGCGGCATCTCAAACAAGCGCTCACGCTCTGCAAACGACGTCGCAGTGTCTGGGTTGGGGTCGATAAAGATATGCAAATGGTTAAAGGCGGCGACCAGCTTGGTATGAGTGGATCTGAGCATGCCGTTACCGAATACATCACCGCTCATATCACCGATACCGACCACAGTAAAGTCATCGCGGTTTTGGATATCCATGCCGCGCATACGGAAGTGACGCTTGACCGACTCCCAGCCGCCGCGGGCGGTGATACCCATGGCTTTGTGATCATACCCAACCGAGCCACCAGAGGCAAAGGCATCATCGAGCCAAAAGTTATACTCGCTTGCTAAGCTGTTTGCAATATCAGAAAAACTTGCTGTGCCTTTGTCAGCGGCGACGACCAAGTACGGATCATCTTCGTCATGACGCACGGTGTTGGCTGGCGGGACGATCTGTCCATCGACGATATTGTCAGTGACATCAAGCATACCGCGCAGGAATGTCTGATAGCAGGCAATCCCTTCTGCTTGGAAGACATCACGGCCATCAGCCATGGTTTTGGTTTTGACGATAAAACCACCTTTGGAGCCGACAGGAACGATCACCGCGTTTTTGACCATCTGCGCTTTGACCAAGCCGAGTACTTCGGTACGAAAATCTTCCATACGATCTGACCAGCGCAGACCGCCGCGTGCCACTTTACCGCCGCGCAGATGCACCGCTTCTACGCGCGGCGAATAGACAAATATTTCAAACATGGGCTTGGGTTTGGGCAGATTGGGGATATCGGCTGCCAAAAACTTAAACGACAAGCGATCTTTACGCTGACTCTCGCTATCGGTTTGATAAAAGTTGGTACGTACCATGGCTTTGATGAGATCCAAATACCAACGCAAAATACGGTCTTCATCGAGGCTATCGACATCTGCCAGCGCTGATAAGATCTGCTCTTCGATTTCAGCGGTTTTTTTAGTACGATTCTCATCATCATGCTTGGGGTTCATGCGCGCATCAAACAGGCTACTGAGTGCCACACTGATATCACTGTTTTTGACCACCGTTTGCTGAATATAGGTACTAGAGAACGGCGCACGAGCTTGTACCATATAGCGTGATAAGGCGCGCAGCACCACCACATCAAAGGTATCTAGCTTGGTCGTGAGCACCAGCTCATTAAACGAGTCACTCTCGACCAGCCCTGCCCAAATCTGCTTAAGGCTGTCCTCAAACTGACCACGCACCACTTGCATATTGACCGCATCCACGTGTTCGAGCATAAGCTCATACTCTTGCATCCAGATGGGCTGCTCTGGCAAGTCAAATTCATATGTCTGCGCCGATATCACCGACACCCCAAAGTTCTCAAGGATAGGCAATACTTTTGATAAGATAACTGGCTGCTCGCGGCCGTAGAGCTTTAAGTGTAGCTGATTACTAGCGTCGCCTGTCGATTGGTATAGGTGCCAAATCATCGGCTGCTCATCACTCAAGCCCGCCAAGCGTTTGATGTCCTCCACACCAGTGCGCGCATCAAAACGCTCTTGATACGCAGCTGGGATATGACTCATAAAACGGCGGTTTAAGGCATTGGCCTGCTGCTCGCCGACATTATCTAGCAGCATTTTTTGGTAATTATCGCTCCAAGATTGCATCAGCGCTGAGAGCTTGTCTTCAAGCGCGGCGGTATTGACCTCTTTTACTTGACCTGGCACGGTGCGCACATGGACGTGTACGCGGGCATGGGCCGATTCGTTGAATTCCGTGGTAAAGCCAGATGATGTGCCGCCATAAGCTTCTTTTAATACGTTTTGCACCTTGATACGCAGCTCAGTGTTGAACTTATCGCGCGGGATATAGACCAAACAGGAGACAAAGCGCTGATAATGATCGACGCGGCTAAATAAACGCAGGCTTTTTTTGTCTTGTAGCTGACTGATGCCAGAGACGATAGGATAGAGCTCTTCTACGCTGGCTTGAAACAGATCATCGCGAGGCAAAGTGTTGATGACATGCATCATTTTGTGATGGGCGTGACCATCGCGCGGTAGATCCGCCATTGCCATGATTTTATTGGCTTTTTCGCGCAGTAGCGGTATTTGCTGCACAGTAAGCTGATAGGCTTGTGAGGTCAGTAGCCCAATAAAGCGATATTCACCGACCAGCTTGCCGCTGTCATCGAACTTATGAATACCCAAAAAGTCCATATAAACAGGGCGATGTACAGGCGAGACTCGGCTTGATTTGGACAGCATCAAGACGCGCGGCTCGGTCAGTAGCTGCTTTAGGACAGTGGGCAGTTGGCTAAAGCTTTCTGATAGCTTGTCTTCCTCCGCGCCGCGCAGTAGCCCAAGGCCACTATTGCCGATCGCAAACAAATCTAAGTCCGCAGGCTTATCATGAGAATTGATGTTGTCCTTATTATCGACGCTATCTACCTCGATGGCTTGCCCGCCCTCCAGACGATACTCGCGGTAGCCCAAAAAGATAAAATGATCGTCCAATATCCATTCTAAAAACGCCTGAATCTCTTGCTGAGAATAAAACACCTCCGGCAAGGGCTTGCAAGCCAGCTCATTTTTGACTTCCATCAATTGCGCACGCATTTGTTTCCAGTCGCCAACGACTGTATCGAGTGTGTCGATTTTATTTAGTAGCATTTGCTGGAGGGCGGCCAAGTCTTCACTGTCCTGATAGGCGATTTCGCAATGAATCATCGATAGGTGCGAGGTGGCGCTTTCATGCGCGTTATGAATGTGAGTGAGATTACCCTCAGCGTCGCGCTCAACATTGATAATGATGTTGTACGTGCGATGAACATCGATACCTTCGGACTCTAGACTCATCAAAATCGTATCGACCAAAAACGGGCGATCATAGGCGACGATTTGAATGACGGTATGTGAGCTATGAAAATGCTGCTCTTCGGCCTTTGGGTTGAGCACCGACAATTGCGGCTTGCTGCCATCATAAGCCTTGAGCAAAGTAAAGTGATGAAGTGCCATGCCAGCTAAGTCAGCATTGCTGATATCCTTCGCCGTCTCTTGATGGAGCGGCTGATAATAGCTATGAATAAAGCGATCGAATGACGATTTATCCTTTTGTACATAACTGGTGGCGATATCGCTTATCTGGCTGATTCGCTCTTCGGCGATATTCAGAGAGTTTGGCATGTCCTTTGTCCTTTTTTATATATTTAACATACTGATATTTATTTTAGTTTATTAATCTGTGCTATTTTGCTGTCCATAACGCTATCGTTTTTTATATCTGATTTGTGTGGATTTTCTCTTTTTGATGTATCTGTTAAAAGACATATAGCCGGTCAGACTTAACACCGTTAATCTATGGCAGTTTAACGCACCTCAGGCATCAGCTAAAGCGTACAACATCATTTCATGAATCAGCGCGATGTCGATAACCTTTACTAATGAAACAGTCAGTGGTTTTGGACTCAGATGGTGCAATATAGGCTGGCGGGCGGATACTCATGGCAATCGCTGCGCTTTTTTTGTTAGAATACGGCAGTATATTTAACAGTGCGTCAATGATTCACATTTCTTGCTGAATACGGCGAATACTAAAGGTAATAATACTAAGGGCAAAATGTATGATGAATATTTTGGTGATTGGTTCAGGTGGCCGCGAGCATGCGCTGGCATGGCAATGTGCAAAAGACGACACTGTCAAAAATGTCTATATCGCACCAGGTAATGCAGGTACTGCTCTAGAGCCTAAATGCCAAAATGTCATATTAAATGACACCGATGGCGAGCACAGCGGTGTGATTGAGTTTTGTCAAGCCAACGCCATCGATATGGTCATCGTTGGGCCCGAGGCACCGCTGGTCTCAGGCATCGTCGATGCTTGCCGCGATGCTGGTATCAAAGCGTGGGGGCCGACGGCATATTGCGCGCAGCTAGAAGGCTCAAAAACCTTTGCCAAAGAATTTATGGCGCAAAACAACATCCCAACTGCCGCTTATCAAGGCTTTACCGATGCCGCTGCTGCCAAAGCTTATATCGATGAGCAAGGCGCGCCGATTGTCATCAAAGCAGACGGTCTGGCCGCAGGCAAAGGCGTTATCGTAGCAGAGACGATCGAACAAGCCTACGAAGCCATCGATGATATGCTGGCAGGCAACAAGTTTGGCGATGCTGGCAGCCGCGTGGTCATTGAGCAGTTTTTGCAGGGCGAAGAAGCCAGCTTTATTTGTATGATTGATGGTGACAACATCTTGCCTATGGCGACTAGCCAAGATCACAAACGCGCCTATGAAGGTGACACAGGCCTCAACACTGGTGGCATGGGCGCATATTCTCCTGCCCCCGTCGTCACCCAAGCGGTGCATGATAAAGTGATGGCAAAAGTGATTCAGCCTGTGGTTGATGCCATGAAAGCTGCAGGTCATCCTTATACCGGATTTTTATATGCAGGTCTGATGATTGATAAATCAGGCGACCCTTATGTTATCGAGTTCAACTGCCGTTTTGGTGATCCAGAAACTCAGCCAATCTTGATGCGCTTGCAGTCATCAATGGTCGACTTGGTCGCGCAAGGGCTGGCAGGTCAGCTGCCGAGTGCTGCCAAATGGGACGCGCGCCCTGCCCTTGGTATCGTCATTGCCTCTAAAGGCTATCCTGAAAGCTCATCGAAAGGCGATGTCATTGCAGGCTTGCCAAAGCTTGATACCGACAATGCCAACTCAGTCAAAGTCTTCCATGCTGGCACCGCGTTTTCTGACGCAGAGGTGCAAGATCAAAACGCCAATCATCAAAAAGAAGTCGTGACCAACGGTGGCCGCGTCCTATGCGTGACTGCCTTGGCAGATAGCATTTCGGACGCGCAACAAGCGGCGTTGGCAGTGACTGGTGCGATTAGTTTTGATGGGGCGCAGTATCGCCGTGATATTGGTCATCATGCTATCGCTCGCGAAAACAGCCGCTCATAAAATGGTGATAAATACGGGCCAACTTTAGCCTACCCTATTTACTGTTTTGGCTTATTATCGTAACTCTGATCAGATCTAGTGTCATGCTAGATCTGATTTTCTTTATGTTGCATCTGTGATGACTAGCTTCATGCACTGAGCTTACAAAGTAACTGCTATCAGAGCGCATCGCTTCATCAACCCAAGGCGGTTTCTATGATACAATTTTGTACCGACCATCGCATGTCCCTTGTATTGTAGGTTTTATGCCCACAAATCAATAGCAACCGGATGAATGATTATATTTATGGCACACGATACGTCTAAACCCTCTAGTACCAAGCACTCTATCGATAACCTAAAAACCTCAGGGTTTGAGCGACGGATGTCGATTGCCAAAACCTCCTTAAATATTGGGCGTCGTTGGGCGGGCAACAGCGTGTCTGGTATGTTTTTAAATAAAGAAGCACGCACCGCACGCAACCAAGCCTTTATGGAGACACAAGCAAACTATCTTGCTACCGAGCTTGGCAAACTAAAAGGCTCCGTGGTCAAAATCGGTCAGATGCTCGCAATATATGGTGAGCACATACTGCCTCCCGAGATTACGCGTGCGCTGCAAACGCTCAATGATGATACCGCCACGCTATCATGGCCAACGATTGAGCAAACGCTTCATACATTGTTGGGCGATAAAATAAGCGAGCTGACGATTGATCCCACCCCTATCGGTACAGCGTCTTTGGCTCAAGTACATCGTGCCACCGTTATTGCCACAGGTGAGCAAGTCGTGCTAAAAGTCCAGTATCCAGGTGTCGCCGATGCCATCAACTCAGACTTGGCTTTGTTTAAACAGTTATTAAAGGTTAGTAACATCGTGCCGCAAACGCGAGCGCTTGATGCTTGGTTTGAGGAGATACGCGACCTACTCCATCATGAGGTAGATTACGAAGCAGAAGCGGCCACGACAGAGCGTTTTTATGAGCGTCTAAAAGATGATACACGTTATATCGTACCCAAAATCAATCGCACGTATTCTAAAAAACGTCTGCTGTGCATGTCCTATGAGCCAGGTATCACAGTGGTTTCTACATCGCTGCAACAGTTGTCGCATCAGCGCCGTAACGCCATTGGTCAAGCCGCTATCGAAATTATGATGAAAGAGGTTTTTGTTTGGGGCGAGATGCAGACAGATCCTAACTTTGGCAACTATCTGGTACGCGTCAGTGAAAACGAAGACGATATCGACAAATTGGTGTTATTAGATTTTGGCGCGATACGTCAGTTTGACAACCATCTTTTGACCATCGCCCATGGTTTACTAAAAGCTGGCTATCACCATGATCATCAGGCTATGATGCGAGCCATGACAGGTTATGACTTCTTTGATAGTATGAGTCAAAAGGTCAAATCTGATATTGCTGCCCTATTCTTATTGGCCACCGAACCCTTTAGCAATCCTGCGACTAACCCTGATATTCCAGCGGAATGTCTAGATGCTGACAACCGCTATATCTGGGCAAATAGTAAGCTGCATTCTCGCCTCTCATCAAAGGCTAGCCGTGCTATGCAGTCTTTTGAATTTAATTTACCGCCAAAAGAGTTTATGTTTATCAGTCGTAAGTTTATTGGTGCCTATACATTTTTGACAGTATTAGATGCTTATACTGATTCTGATAAATTGGTAAAGCCTTATTTATAATTTTAGCGATTTTTTGCTTAAGTTTATGCGTTATTTTTTGACCGCCTTCTTTTAGAGGCGGTTTTATTTTGTTTAATTTTTTTTGCTTAGGCTATTTTATATAGTTTATTTAGCCTTGTAGGTTTATGCAAGCTTTGCTCTCTATTTTTACTTAGGCTATTCTTAACTTTTATGAGTACTTAGATTCGCTTGCCATTGATCAAATCTGGTATTGTAGCCGGCAGGTTTACGCATACAGAGCTCCCAGCATATCTCACCGCGTGCCAGATACTTCACTTCGAAGTGGGTACGCTGGCTATCTTGTGGTACCTTGTAGCGCTCATTGGGTAAGCACCATACTTTCGTCGCCTGCTGCTCAGCATTATCCATATAGCTCTCAATATTGGTGGCCAATATGATCTCTCCACCTACCTGCAAACGTGATAATAAAAACTCAAAAAACGGCATGTTTAACCACTGCTGATTGGGGTTATGCTGCTCAGGATTGGGGTACAGAATAAAGATCTTAGCGATACTATTCGGCTCTATCGCATGGACAATCCAGGCGATCGCATCAGCATGTATCGCATCTAGGTTCGGCAGCGCTTGGCGCTCGGCCAGTTTTGCAAAAGCATCGAATTTGTTGCGCGTACGCTCAATGGCAATCAAGTGCTGGTCTGGGTGCTCGGCGGCAAAGCTGAGCGCATGCTTGCCCTTCCCCGCTCCAATCTCTAAGAGTAAGGGCACAGGGGTTGTCGTTTGTTGTATGATTGGAGGAATACAAAAGCTGCGCGGTGCTGAGAGCTTGTTTGGTTGAAAGGCACGCTGCTGTCGATGCGTAAGCTCGATATGTTCGGTCATCTACTATCCTTAAAGCATTTGTCTTTTGCCATTATTCGGCCACATGCTATTATATAGTCAATCCGCGGCAATAGTAATATAACGCTGGCAAGTCATGCTTCCCACCTCCCTGTTTTGGGAATGTCTTCTTATCAAAAAATCGATAGAACTGAGATAGATAACCATCAAACAAATAGCACTGATACCTTCATGCTATTTGGTCTGGCAAATATTTAGACGTTTTTTACTATTTGTTGTTTACTCGGCAGACTGAGGGCGCATGTTGGTAGCATTAGATTGGCCTCAATCAGCTGATGACTGATCCATACGCTTGCCAAGCTGATAATCATAAATTTAAGGATGCATGTATACCGACTATGACCCAATCAACCTCCAACCCAGCCAATTCAAGTAATCCAAGTGCGCCTCCCAAGACTTATCCTTGCCCCCGCTGCGGCACGCAGACCGCTTGGCAAGACAATAAGTACAAGCCATTTTGTAGCAGTCGATGCAAACTGATCGACCTAGGCGCTTGGGCAAACGAAGAATACACCTTACCTGCAGAAACCACGCCTTTTTCTGACGAACTCTAACACTTGCTTTTTTACTCACTTATCATCTTAAGGATGTTTACTATGTCTGCAACTTACCTGATGCCCACTTATAACCGTCAACCAATCAGCTTTACTCGTGGTTCAGGCAGTTGGCTGTATACCAAAGACGATACCCCGTATTTAGATGCGCTAACGGGCATTGCCGTTTGTGGCCTAGGGCACTGCCATCCACAAGTGACAGACGCCATTCAGCAGCAAGCCGCGACTTTGGTTCATACCAGCAACTTATTTGGTATCGATTGGCAAGAGCGCGCTGGAGAAGCGCTATGCACCGCCGCGCAGATGGACAGTGTGTTTTTTGCCAATAGCGGTGCTGAAGCAAACGAAGCCGCTTTAAAGCTTGCACGCTTATACGCCAACCAGCAAGGTTTTGCCCGTCCAAAAGTCATCGTCATGGAACAGTCGTTTCATGGCCGCACATTACTATCGTTGTCAGCCACCGCCAACCCAAAAGCTCGCGAAGGATTTTACACTTTAGATGAGGATTTTATCCGTGTGCCCTTCGGCGATATTGAAGCCATCAAACAAGCCGCGCAAAAACACGATGAGATTTGCGCTATCTTGGTAGAGCCTATTCAAGGAGAAGGTGGTCTAAATACCGCCGCAAATGGCTTTGGTTATTTAGAAGCACTACAGGCTGAATGTGACGCTCACAACTGGCTGTTTATGCTCGATGAAGTACAAACCGGTAATGGCCGTACTGGCAAATACTTCGCTTATCAGCACAGCAATGCCCGCCCTGATGTTTTGACAACGGCAAAAGGCTTGGGAAATGGCTTTCCTGTAGGTGCTTGTATGGTACGTGGCCGTGCCAATGGGCTGTTTGGCGCGGGCAGCCATGGCTCAACTTATGGCGGTACGCCGCTGGCAAGTCGTGTGGTGCATAGTGTTTATGATGTACTCGCCAATACTGACATCATGAATAATGCCGTCACCGAAGGGCAATTCATCCGTGAGACTCTAGTCGATGCACTAGGACAGTATGGCGTCAGTGCGCGCGGCGCAGGTATGATGATCGGTGTCGTGTTACCTGAGGACATGGACTGTACTCAGCTGGTGGATCGTGCACGCGATGAGCAAAAGCTTATCATCAACGTCACCGGTGGCCACGTGATACGCTTATTGCCGCCACTAAACATGAGACGTGATGAGAGTGCACAGGTCGCTGATCGTTTGATTGAGCTATTAAAGACCTCATGGTAAAGCGATAAAACACGGTCTCAGACCAGCAGTGATTATTGATTACTAGGGCGTGTCCTCAATTCAATCGATAGCCATCTAAATGGGCTAAATCTGGCCAAACGGTGTCAAATAGCTGACTAATATCTCGATATTAACTGCTCTATTTTCCTTGTTTGACGGCGATTTATCTCATTTTTATCGGCATTTTTAAAATGAGGACACACTCTAAAGTAATTGACTGTGACATGTAAAAAAGAGCCTATAGATAATCGAAACCTATAGACTCTTTTTTATGCTAAAGCCATCATCGCACTGATGATGCATCGCGCTTTATTTAGTTGGCATGAAAATACTTCTTTAATACTTCAAGGCAACGGGTTATTTTTGCAGGCTGCTGTTCGCGATTTAAAGTAACGGCATATAGCACAAAGCTTGGCAGCTGATAACCGGTCAACACCTCTACCAACTCGCCGCTCTCTAGCTCTTTTTTAACATCCATCTCCAGCATTCGCACCAGACCGTGGCCTTCTTTGGCCAATGTCGTCGCCATAAAGACGTTATTGGTATAGATACGAGAGTTCATTTTTATGCGGGTTTTTTTGCCCGTTTCTGTCTGAACCAGATCAATTTGATTGGCGTCTTTCATGATTTCGATACAGATCAGCTGGTGATCATTGAGGTCTTTTGGGCTTTGTATTTTGGCATGCTGACGCAAATACTGCGGTGAGGCAACCAACAACTGGCGTACATCAGTCAATGGATGGCTACTCAGGCTCGAGTCATTGATGGTTGGACTCATACGAACCGCAATATCAATGCGCTCGTCGATCATGTCGATATAATGGTTGTCTGCCAAATAAGTAATGCTCAAGTCATCGTGGGCGGCCATCCACGTCGAGAGCGCCGGCAAAATATGATTGACGCCCAGCTCAGGGGTGGTCGCCACTCGCAAGCTACCAGCAAGCTCATCTCGCAATTGATTGACTTTGATGCGCCCTTGCTCGGCCGCGCTGACCACATCTTTTGCCGCTTCATAAAAACTCTCGCCTGCCTCCGTTAAGCTAAGCTTTCGAGTAGATCGGTGCAATAACACCACACCCAGCTCGTTTTCTAATGAGCGGATTTGCTGACTGACTGCACTGGTTGTAATACCAAGCTCACGGGCTGAGCCACTAAAGGAGCCATGTTCAACCACACTGGCGAACACAGCCATACCGCGTAAATTATCCAACATATTCTCACCTAACCTGCATTTGGTTTTTTAATATAACTTAACTATTATAACGAATTTTAATGTGCCTTACAGTGATTAAATACCATCCTTTTTTATCTAAAATGACGCATCACCCTTAATAAAAACAAAAATATCAAGGCGATAGCAATCATCACCTTGATATTTTTGGATAGCAATTGTGTTTAGTAGCCATATAGACTGTTAATCGATTTTAATATAAAAAAATTTGACTGTTTAGTATAGCTGAACCTTACCCATTTTACCTTCGCCGCGCTCGAGTAGGTACTGCATCACAGGGGTGTTAAGCAATTTGGTTTCTGCCAGTGACTTTGCTTGCATCATACGCTTTTGTTGACGGCGCTCTGGGGTTTTGTCTTCAGACTGAATGACACTGCTGTCGATTTTTAGGTCGATCTCGGCTTGCTCAAACTGCTGCTGCAGTTTTGCCGCTAAGTGTTGAAAGGTGGCTTGTAAATGGCGGCTGTCCACACTGGTCACAAAGGTCGATTTGCCATTACACAGCCCAGTCATCATGCCCTGACGCGCCAATGCTAGCTCGTCTTGCGCCAAGCTCTCAGCCTCGCGAGCGGTCTGTAGCCAATAATCCCATTTGTCTGGCGTCCACTCGCCAGTCAGCTCCTGTGGTGGACAACGCAATAACGTGCGAGGATCATCCGCCGTCATAGTCAATTGAGAATTATTTCCGTCAGGCTCTGCAATTGGTTCAGGCTCTGCAATTGGTTCAGGCTCTGCAATTGGTTCAGGCTCTGCAATTGGTTCAGGCTCTGCAATTGGTTCAGGCTCTGCAATTGGTTCAGGCTCTACAATTGGTTCAGGCTCTACAATTGGTTCAGGCTCTGCAATCGGTTCAGGCTCTGCAATTGGTTCAGGCTCTGCAATTGGTTCAGGCTCTGCAATTGGTTCAGGCTCTGCAATTGGTTCAGGCTCTGCAATTGGTTCAGGCTCTACAATTGGTTCAGGCTCTGCAATCGGTTCAGGCTCTGCAATCGGTTCAGGATCATAAGCAGCTGACGGCAATTGCTGATTAAGATCATGTTGATAATCTACATCGTCATCTGGTAGCGGTACTGCTGAAACATTATACTCAGCCGTAGAAGCTGTCGGTGAATCTTTCACCTCACTAGGCGGCTGCGGCAGCGTAGGAGGGGTTTCTGTCAGTACCTCATCAGCTGCGAGCGGACGAAACGCCAGTAGACGCAGTAGACACATCTCAAGCGCCTGCATGGGCGTACTGGCAAGCTTGACCCCTTCACGCGCTTGCACAACGATTTCATAATACAGCTGCAGCACATCAGGGCTGATATGCTGCGCTAGGGTATGAATATTTTGCGCTTGTACTTCATTAACGTTGAGCGCCACTTGAGGCAACAACTGTGTCAAAGCCAATTGATGCAACAGCTCAGCGAGCCCATCAAACATGCTGGTTGCATCGACCATCTGCGTGCGCATCTGCTCAATGTGGGCGGCGACAGCAGGCTTATCATGGTTATAGATATCGGTGATAAGACGAACCAAGTCAGCTGAATCAATTAACCCAAGCATGGCATTAACAGTCGCAT
Source organism: Psychrobacter sp. Marseille-P5312 (assembly GCF_900291405.1). NCBI lineage: Bacteria > Pseudomonadati > Pseudomonadota > Gammaproteobacteria > Moraxellales > Moraxellaceae > Psychrobacter > Psychrobacter sp. Marseille-P5312. The sequence goes on along the minus strand of NZ_OLML01000001.1, from coordinate 2,633,971 downwards.
CGTCAAGCCCACCTTGACCAAAAGCGATGGCCTGATCGGTCAGTGACAAAGCATCGCGCACCGAGCCTTTGGCAGCACTGGCCAATTGCCAAAGTGCAGGCTGGGTATAAGCCACATCTTCTTTGGTCAAGATATTTGCTAAATGCTCACTAAGTAGCGTCTGCGGCAAGGGACGCAGTACAAACTGCAAGCAGCGTGAGATGATAGTGATCGGTAGTTTTTGTGGATCAGTGGTCGCCAGCAAAAACTTGACGTGCTCGGGCGGCTCTTCTAGTGTTTTTAATAAGGCATTAAAACTATGGGTCGATAGCATGTGCACTTCATCAATCAAGTACACTTTGTAGCGCCCTTGGCTTGGCGCATAAGGCACATTGTCCAATAGCTCACGGGTGTCTTCGACTTTGGTACGAGAGGCCGCATCAATCTCAATCAGGTCAATAAAACGTCCCTGATCGATGGACACACAGTTATCACACACACCGCAAGGCGTGCTCGTCACACCCGTCTCGCAGTTCAAACATTTTGATAAGATACGCGCAATCGTCGTCTTACCCACCCCGCGCGTCCCTGTAAACAGATAGGCGTGATGCAGACGATTATAATCTATCGCATTAATCAATGCTTGCGAGACGTGCGTTTGTCCAATCAACTCATGAAAGTTTTTTGGGCGATATTTGCGAGCTAAAACTTGATATTGCTGCGTCATAATAAATGCCAATTTGAATAATACAAAGATAAATAGCGCATCCGCCCAGCGATCAACAGCCCGCCTGATTTATAACTGGGCTTTTAGCTGTGCCAGCTGCTGGTATAAGCGCTTAGTGTTTGCATCGATGAGCGCACCACTTTGATAAAACGCATCCAAATGTACCTCAGTGTTTACGCTGTCCTCGCAGGGTCTAAACTCGACACCGATCAAAAACAAATCTTCCATCACAGGCGCTTGCATTTGTGCATTGAGCTCCGCCAACAGATCTTGATGTACACCGCGCACCTGCTCGGCGCTTAGCGAACCATGAGGATCTTGGGCATAAAACACCATCAGATAATGACGACCAAACGTCCTATAAGAGTGCTCGTGGCGGACATAGCCATTCCAGCGTGAGTCTTGATCCATGGTTCTATAAGCGAGGATTTTTTCTATCAAACACGCATAAGTATACATCGATTCATCAACTAATGTATCGACCTGTGCTTTTGGTAGCGGGCGCTGCGCCTCATAAGCATCTTTGATCAGATCATTAAACAGCTTATACCACATGCCTGTGTTTTTTTGGATCTCTGCCATTAGAGCCGCCGCAAAAGCCATCTGCCCAGGCTCTGTGGCCTTAAGTAAGCGCGGCTCAATCTGGTCAATCAGCTCATACTTGACCAATTGCTCTTGTACAGCGACGGCTCTTTGATGAAAATCTGGCGACTGCAAAAACTCCGCCAGCAGCGTTGACTCATCTTGAAAGGATTCAAAACTCGTCAACTGACGACGATGAAAGTCTAAAAAGGCGGTCAAATCACTTGGCGTCACCAGTTGCCGCAAGATATCGATAAAGTTTTGATAACTAAAAACCTGCAGGACGCTTTGCTCATCATCCAAATCTAGCACGCAGTCTTCAGCAAAAAACTGACTGCCATACTCATAGCCAATAGCATAAGTCTGTGCCTCTGCACGGTCAGCATGGTGCTGGACTGCAAGCGACGTCAGACCGATGAAGTACACTTCTTTATCCCTCTGCACATCGCTATTTGTCAGAGATTTATCGTTTTTTTGATAAAGCGCTGCATGACGCTTGATCAGCTGATTGACGACTTCTTTTCGCCATTCGCGAACTTGGCTGCTATCAATGTCATGCTGACTTGCTTGCCTCATGACATCATTGACCAGCAGATAAATACGCGCGTCAGAGAACTCGAAGACAAAATCATACCCCTGAAACTGATCAGAGGTAGGTGAGTCATCGTTTGCAGTTTCATACAGCGACAAAAAGCTTTGCTGAACCATCTGTCGCCAAATTGAAGAGGCAGCTTGCTGAGTATCCATAATATCCCTATAAATGTGCGCTCTAAAATTCTGAGCCTATTCCTCAAAAGTAGAAAAACTTACAAAAGCAGAAAAACCTGCTTATGTTTAGTTTAGTCTCAGCACAGATTGATGGCAAGCAAAGCCCTTTTCGCTTGTTTTTTGGCCGCTAAGCGCACAGCATATATTAAGCTTTCTAGCTTTCTAGCTTTCTAGCTTGCGACGCATGTGCGGAAACAAGATCACATCACGAATACTCGCCGAATCTGTAAACAGCATCACCAAACGGTCGATACCGATACCCTCACCGGCAGTCGGTGGCAAACCATAAGACAAGGCTTCGATGTATTCTTCATCGAAATGCATGGCTTCGTCGTCGCCTGCGTCTTTTTCGGCGACCTGACCGTGAAAACGCTCTGCTTGGTCTGCTGGGTCGTTAAGCTCACTAAAGCCATTGGCCAATTCGCGGCCACCGATGAACAGCTCAAAGCGATCGGTGATTTCTGGATTGTCATCGCTGCGGCGCGCCAGCGGTGAAGTCTCAGCTGGGTACTCAGTGATAAAGGTTGGCTGGCGCAGCTGATGCTCGGCCGTTTCTTCAAAGATAATGGTTTGTAGTTTACCCACACCAAACACGTCTTTTACTGGTTGCTTGAGCGTTGTTGATACATACTCTGCCAGATAGTCACGATCATTGATGCGTGACATGTCGAAGTTTTCGGCGTATTTGGCAATCGCATCAGACATAGACAGACGCACAAATGGCGCTTTTAGGCTGATGGCTTCTCCTTGATAAGTAAGCTCTGTGGTACCCAAGATATCCATTGCCAATTCGTTAAATAAACGCTCGGTCAAATCCATCAAATCATGATAATCAGCATAGGCTTGATAAAACTCAATCATGGTGAATTCAGGGTTATGACGGGTCGATACCCCTTCATTACGGAAGCTGCGGTTGATCTCAAACACTTTCTCAAAACCACCGACCACTAAGCGCTTTAGATAAAGCTCAGGAGCAATGCGTAAATATAACGGCATATCTAGCGCGTTATGATGGGTCACAAATGGACGCGCCACTGCGCCACCTGGAATGGGATGCATCATCGGCGTTTCTACTTCCATAAAACGCTCACCCAGCATAAACTTGCGAATACCACTGATCACTTGACTGCGAACCATAAAGGTATCGCGTGTGGTCTCATTGGTCATTAAGTCAAGATGGCGATTGCGATAGCGGGCCTCTACATCGGCGAGGCCATGGAATTTGTTTGGCATCGGGCGTAGTGACTTGGTCAATAACGTGAACTCTTCGATATGAACGTATAAGTCGCCTTTACCCGAGCGTCCGATATAGCCTGACACCCCAACGATATCACCCAAATCCAATGATTTGATGGTGGCAAGTGTTTCTGGATCCAACTCTTTACGAGCGACATATAGCTGAATACGACCCGTCATATCTTGAATGACAATAAACGCGCCGCGGTTCAACATGACGCGTCCTGCCACGTTGACCTGAGTTTTTTCGCCTTTTGCGACGTTGTCTTCGATTTCTTGTTTTGAGATACCTTCAAAGGCGGTTTGCAAATCTTTGGCGTAATCTGTGCGTTTAAAGGTGTTTGGATACGCCGGCTTGCCCGACTCTGTGATAGCGTCTAGCTTGGCTTGCAGTTGGGCAATCAGCTCATTGGATTCTTCTAATGTGGGCGCTTGCTCTTGGTTTTGATTATTGTGCTTTGACATAATACTTCTCAAAATGATTAGGTAATGAAATAAAAAACATAAAAATAATAGTAGAGCAGCTAAGAATACTGCCCGTTTAGATGGTACTTATCAATCTTTGCGACGCGCCGCTATTAATCGCCGCCACCGATACTGGCCATCAAGTCTGCTTGGTGCTCACGCAGTAGCGCATCAAGCAGCTCATCTAAATCGCCTTCCATGATTGAATCGAGCTTATAGAGAGTTAGGTTGATGCGGTGGTCGGTCATACGCCCTTGCGGGAAGTTATAGGTGCGGATACGCTCACTACGATCGCCGCTACCGACGAGGTCACGACGCATCTCATCTGCGGTATCGACCTGCGCTTGTACTTTGGCCTGCTGAATGCGTGATATCAGCATTTGCATCGCTTTTGCGCGGTTTTTGTGCTGGCTACGCTCTTGCTGACACTCTGCCACCACGCCTGTCGGTATGTGCGTCAAGCGCACCGCTGAGTCGGTGGTGTTGACGTGCTGACCACCTGCGCCACTTGAGCGATACGTATCCATCTTGATATCAGCAGGATTGAGCTCTACTGTATCATCAATCTCAACTTCTGGCATGACAGCCACCGTACACGCGGAGGTGTGGACACGGCCTTGACTTTCTGTTTCTGGTACACGCTGGACACGATGCGCGCCTGACTCAAACTTTAGGCGTCCATAGACGCCGGTGCCTGAGACACGGGTGATGATTTCTTTGTAGCCGCCGTGTTCGCCCTCATTTGCCGATAGCACCTCAACAGTCCAGCCTTGGTTTTGTGCATACTTTTGGTACATACGGAACAAGTCACCAGAGAAAATCGCCGCTTCATCGCCGCCCGTCCCAGCGCGAATCTCCAAAAACGCTGGTACCTTATCATTCGGGTCTTTGGGCAGCATCATGACGTTGAGCGCTTCTTCCATCTCAGCGATGGTTTCACGAGCACTGTCGATCTCATCGATCAGCATCTCTTTCATGTCAGGATCAGTGGCGTCAGCCAGCATCGCCTCAGCATCTGCTTGATCGGTTTCTGCACGCCCATAGTTCTGCCATAACGTGGTGATGTCCATCAAGTCACTATGCTCAACAGACAGCTCACGAAATTTATTATTGTCACTGATGACACTAGGATCGGATAATAAGGCGGTGACCTCTTCATAACGGTCTACCATCTGGTCTAAACGCAGGCGTAAGGATTCTTTCATAAAAGGACTTTTAATCAAATGAGGGGAATAAGAGAGTGATTATAGCAAATTTTTCCGTTTAAATTAAAACCTGTCAGCAATCTGCCTATTATACTCATAAATTACCGCCTGTGCGGCCGAGCAGAAGTGATAGAAATCAATAGCTTGATACCATATCCTACTGACATAAAAAAATAGCCAAGATTGCTCTTAGCTATTTGTTGTTGTCGGTAGTGAACAACAGGTAACGGTAACTATTAGCCGCCGTGCTAGCGGTATCGCTGTCGTTTATACCTTGCGCACCAGCACCGAGCCGATCGAGTAACCTGCGCCAAATGAGCAAATCACACCCAAATCACCTGATGCCAGCTTGTCTTTGTAGCGATGGAAGACAATCATCGGACTGGCTGAGCTGGTATTGGCAAACTCATCGATGACGCTTGGCACGATGGCTTTGTCCGCATCTCGCCCCACGACCGTGCGCAAGATAAGATCTAGCATATTGGCATTTGCTTGGTGCAGCCACATCATCTTAATGTCGCTTGCTTGTAGCTCGTTGTCATGCAGGTGCTCAGTGATAATCTCTGATACCTTTGGACAGACCTCACGGAACACTTTGCGACCGTTTTGTAAAAACAGCTTATCCGTGACCGGCTCTTTGATATCAGGATACATCTCAGTCTGCGCCGCCAAAAACTCGGAGCGATCCATAAAACCGTATTCGTTTTTGATGTTGGTTGAAAACTGAGTAAACAGTTTTGAGTTGATAATCTCATAACCTTTAGGCGTCTCTAGCTCTTCGACGATAGAAGCCGTCGCCACATCACCAAAGATAAAATGACTATCACGGTTGCGCCAGTTTAAATGCGCTGAGGTAATCTCGACGTTGACCACAGCTACGCGTTTGGCCAGACCTGAGATGATAGAGCCGTGGGCTTGCGATAACCCAAACGTCGCGGCACTACAAGCAACGTTCATATCATAAGCAAAACCGCCTACCATGCCGATTTCGTTCTGAATCTCAATGGCGACTGCCGGATACGTACGTTGAAAGTTTGAACAAGCAAGAATGATACCGTCCAAGTCGTTAGCCTCCAGCCCTGCATCCGCTAAAGCGTCTTTTAGTGCGGCGGCGCCCATCTCAGCCATGACTGATAGCTCTTCGCCAAGCTTACGATAAGGGATAACGGGCGCCATGATCTCAGGGTCAAGGATGCCATCTTTTTCCATGACATAGCGTGATTTGATGCCAGATACTTTTTCGATAAATGCAGCTGATGAAGGCTGCAGTGCGGTCACAGTCTCTGCTGCGATCTCGTCGGCATGCTCGTTGTTGTAGTTTTCGACATACTGGTTAAATGAAGCCACCAGCTCTTCATTGCTGATGCTATAAGGAGGAACGTATAGGCCGGTGCCCGTGATACAAGTCGTCATAATAAGCTTCCTTGTCTACTGCGGTAGTGCTTGGATAAGCGTAAAAGTGAAAAATAAGGATGTTTTGCTTTCGGTGAATAACTGTAAACTTAAAATCAGAGTCTTTATTATGCCTGAATATTATTATTTTTCTAATACTTTGTTACAAATAATGCATTTGTGACGAAAAATAAGCAAAGACGGCCTTTATTTGTGGGCATCTACGCTATAATTACAAGGCTCAGGGCATGATATGCGACTATTGAGCGCTCGCAAACAGTCAAAGCGTTTATATTTAGGAATACTAATGGTAGAGATTTTTAACTGGTTGTTTGGACAATACGCTGACTACTCCGCTCTATTCATCGCTTTAGAGCTGATTGCGGTGGTATTTGGCGTAGCCAGCGTCATGCTTGCCAGCAAAACCAACATCCTTGTTTTCCCCATCGGCCTGATTAGCACCGCCATATTTGTCTACCTCCTATGGAAGTGGCAGCTGTTTGGCGATATGTTTATCAATGCTTATTATACCGTAATGAGCTTATACGGCTGGATTAATTGGTCAAAAAACAAAGCAAACAACACCGTTTCAGACCATATCAACCCTACCAGCCAGCAAGACCGCGCGCTCAAGGAGGCTGAGAGCGCCATCCAAGTGGAGCGGCTAAGCACAAAAGACTTGCCCATACTAGCGAGTCTGGCCGCGGCCACCATGGCCTTTGTGGCACTGGTGTATTACTTCCGCCCCGTGATAAACAATGGCTTTAGCTTTGAGGGTACCGTGCTGGGACTGCAGTTATTTACGTGGGTCGACTACACCGACATGCTAACCACGGCGCTGTTTTTGATGGCGATGTGGCTGATGGCACGACGCAAAATTGAGCACTGGCTATTGTGGATCGTCGCCGATGCCATCTCCGTACCGCTATACTTTTATAAAGGTCTCACCTTTACTGCACTACAATACGTAGTCTTCACTCTGATCGCAATCTGGGCTTATTATGAATGGCAACAACGCTATCGCAAACAACCTCAAACAGCATACGCCTAAATCCGTCATCAATGTCGCAGTATTGGGCGCTGAAAGCACTGGCAAGACCACGTTGTGCCGAGATCTGGCGGCGCATTTTGCCAGTCCTTGGGTACCAGAGTATATGCGCACTTACCTACAAGCCAAATGGGATAACGAGCAGCTGACCTGTACGTGGGAGGATTTATTGCCTATCGCGCAAGGTCAGATTGAGTTAGAAAACAAACGCGCAATGCAAGCGGCACAGCTACCTGCTGGCCAGCGTTATGTATTCTGTGATACCAGCTTATTTGAGCTGATGGTTTACTCAAACTGGTACTATGGCGACTGTCCTCTTGCCCTGACTCAGGCGGCACTGGCGCATCATTATGACCTGATACTACTGACTGAGGTCGATACGCCGTGGGTCGCCGATGACTTGCGTGATGCGCCGCATGAGCGCGACGAGATTAGCTGCTACTTTGTAGATCAGCTTAGTATTCATCACAAGTCATTTAGACGTATTGGTGGTGATAGGCAGACTCGTGTTATGCAGGTAGCAGAGTGGTTAAACAGTTTTGATTGTGTGTAAGTTTTGCTTAGGCTATTTTAATAAAAACAATGACTGGTATGGCTTATCTGACAATCTGGCTATTGAGCGCTTTTGCCCAGTTTTTGCAGTTATTCTGACAGCGCGAGCATACTTGATTAGGGCTTGTGATATGCTCAATATAACCGCAGTACATGCAAGCATAATGCACGCCTGACTCTACCTGCTCCACTGGCTGATACTGCTTAGGAAAAAGCGGCATACCGTAGCCTGTTTGCTCAGGTGGGTATAATAAGACGCTAAAATTGCCATCGGTTTCTAGCAGGCCGGTACGCACTTGCCCTAGATGCTCCACACCCTGCTGACGCATCTCAGCAAAAAACTCATCGTGCGACATCTTGCCTTTTTTGATTTTGTCGAGCACCAGCATCCCATCTTCTACGATATACAGCGATTTTCCTTCTAGCAAATTTTCAAACGGCTGAAACCTCATCATCGCCCACGTACACAAGCGATACAGCAAGATGACGGTACTCATAATCAGCACCGCTTGGATGATCGGTAAATCCTCAGTAAACATCGGGTCGCCAGCGATAGAGCCTAATGACAAAATGATAGTCAGCTCAAATATAGATAACTGACGGACGCCGCGCTTACCCGTAAAGCGCAAGAACGTAATAATCAGTACAAACATCACAGCCACACGTACCAATATCTCTAGGGCAAATGCCCACGTGGTATCATAAATAAAAATACTCGCCCAATCCATAAATGGTTCCTTGTTGTTATTTTTAATAACGCTCTATTTTATGCAAAACTTGCGTCAATCACTATAGGAATTATTTTTGAAATCCACCTTCTATACCATAGTCGCGTTAATTGCATTTGCCGCAAACTCTTTATTTTGTAGGATGGCGCTCAGGCGCGCTGATTTTGTTTTCGGCAGTACAGCTGACGATCTACGTGATAGTCCTTTCGAGCGCAAGGCTATTAGTGCACGGTTTGAGGATGAGCTTAATGACTATCACAAAGGGTTTCGGCGTATCGGTGGCGATAGAATGTCGCGAGTACGGCAAGTAGCAGTATGGTTGCAAGAATTAAGCTAATCTTGCTTAGGCTATTTATCAAAGATAGTCATTGAAATAACGTCAAAACCTGCCAATACCAATGCCTCCATTCATTTTCATAATTTTTCCATCTTTCTTGCACCGCTTTTTAGCATGGCTTCTCTACGCTGTTATTTAACTTTACGGACTTGTTATCTGAGTCGCTAGTTAAATCATCAGCTTGAGGACATTCGCATGCAAAAAACCCTATTTATAAAACTCACTGTCATCGCTAGCCTCTGTGTGCTCTTTGCCATTGGTCTGACGATGTTCAGTAGCGTTATTACTGAAAGACAGTATTATGCTGACTCCGTGGTTCGCGAAATCGCCGATCAGCATGTCAACCCGCAAGAGATTATTACCCCTTTCATCGCCATTCCGGTCACCACGACACCAGAATGTACAAGCGCTGCTAATAAAGCCAATGAATGTGCGCCGCCCTTCACAACCATAGATACAGTTTTTGCGGCGCAAAGCTTGGCGACTCAAAAACTTGACGTCAGTACTAACACTTATCAGCGCGGCATCTATCACGCGACTAGCTATAATGGTGAAATCACTTTTAAGCAAAGCTATAAGCCGCAGACAGCTATAGAGTCTATTGAGACTGCCGATGTGCAAACCGATATGCCGGATACTACTGCAGTGCATGACACTATAACAACGGCGAAGCAGGCAATCACGCACTGGGAGCAAGCTAAGCTCATTATTCCAGTATCAGACTTACGCGGCGTGCCCACCTTGCCGACTGTCACAATAGATAAGCAAACTCTAAAAGCCACTTATCCCAGCGTGTCTATGCTCAACGGCTTAAGCTACGTAGAAGTCGCCTTACCAAAAAATACCGTAACGCAATTAAAAGCCAATGCTACGGCTTTGCCTAATACCGCAAATAGTAATATTAACGCTAACCAAGCTATTGATATTACTATTGATTTACTGCTTGCCGGTATTAGTAACCTAAACACAGTCCCTACCGGCTCAAACTTTGAGCTGAGTATGCAAAGCAACTGGCATGCACCAAACTTTATAGGTAAAGCTTTGCCGAATAATAAAGACTTTAGTGCTGAGGGATTTACTGCTAATTGGCAAAACCAGTACCTGACTGTGGCTAATAATCAATATTTATCGCAGTGCTTGAGCACGGCAAACAATAGCTGCACCGTTGATAGCAGAGCGCGCTTAGACAGTAGCAATCATGCTGATTATGAGGCGGCAGCAGTCGTCGTACAAGAAGCTGCCGGTAGCATAGGTAGCACCAATCACGGCAACCTAAATAGCGTGCATCTTAATAGCTTTGGGGTCAGTTTCGCAGAACCTAACGATGTTTATTTGCAAACAGAACGTACCATGAAATACGCTCTACTATTAATTTTGATCTCATTTGGCACTTTCTTTTTATTTGAAGTGATTAAATCAAGCCGTATCCATCCGATTCAGTATTTGTTAGTAGGCTGCGCGCTATTGACCTTTTACGTTTTATTATTACCATTAGCTGAGCAAATTGCTTTTTGGCAGGCTTATGCGATTGCGGGCAGTAGCTGCGTTGGGCTGATCGGTTGGTACACTTATTATGTGCTCGGCGGCGTCAAGCGAGCGGTCATCTTTACCGCTATCTTAGCCGGTCTCTACGCCGCCTTTTATGGCATTCTCACCACTGAAGATCTAAATTTACTGTTAGGTGCGGTCTTCTGCTTTATACTACTCGCCTGCGTTATGATCATGACCCGTAAAATTGACTGGTATAAGATCGCTTGACTTAACACTAAAGAGGCCTCAATGATAAAAAAAATTGAATTTTATTTAGAAAAGACCATCTTCAATAGTCGTTGGATATTGACACCGTTTTATTTAGGCTTAGTAATAGGTATCTTTTTGCTATTTATTAAGTTCGTACAAAAGCTAGTAGGAATGATGACTTATGTAGTAGACGCCCCAGTATCTGATGTTATTGTAGATATCTTGGTACTAGTTGATATTTCCTTGGTAGCTAGTTTATTGCTCATTATTATCTTTAGCGGCTATGAGATTTTTGTCTCCAAAATCGATACGGGCACAAGCGACGATCGTCCAAGCTGGATGGGAAAAGTGGACTTTTCAGGTCTAAAGCTAAAAGTAATAGGCGCGATAGTTGCTATCTCAGCCATTGATCTTCTCAAGTCGTTTATGGATATATCTAGCAAGATGAGTGATCTCGATGCTGATAAGCTCATGTGGAAAGTGATTATTCACATGGCTTTTGTACTCTCAGGTTTATTGTTTGCATTCATGGATAAAATCGTAGGCGACACCAAAAAGCATTAATCAATGTCATTACTTATAGGGCGTGTTGAACATTCACAAATAGGCACTGCTGATCGCTAAAATTGTTCCAGACAAGGCGCAAAGCGACGATAATGCAGATGCCTTAGCTAGATTTGCAACGCAGTATGGCGCAATTTTAGCATCAGCCGTAGGGACAGGACTCTTTTTTGCCGCTTCATTGGTAAAAATAGACGCTTAGAGCGACTAAGCTTACTATTTTTACCTTCGAATCGTCTAAAAAATAGTCTCTGTCAGTGCCATGGTTGAATGTTCAACACGCCCTAATACTCTAATTCTAAAGGGTTCTCTTGACAGCTACTTTCTATACTATTATTGCCCTGGTAGCTTTCGCTACCAATTCTCTACTATGCCGAATGGCATTGATGGAAGGGGCTATCGATCCTTGGAACTTTACGATTTTACGACTACTGAGCGGCGCTATTTGTTTAGGTATTATCATCACCCTTCATACACATCGTCTAAAACATCAGACACAAACCGTGACTTCTTTTAACAGCGACTCTAACACTGACAATAATAACGCTACTGTTGCTGCTATTTTAGCGGATAAAGGCAGCTGGCTTAGTAGTGTCAGCTTAGTGGTCTACGCGCTTTGTTTTTCGCTTGCTTATGTGGATCTAGATGCCGGCACTGGGGCGCTCATATTATCTGCTGCTGTGCAACTGACGATGATAGGTTGGAGTATTTACCAAAAGGAGCAATTAACTGTACTGCAGTGGCTTGCGTTAGCTTGCGCGCTGATTGGCTTTGTCTATTTAATGCTCCCTTCAGCAGCCATACCTTCTTTTACAGGCGCTCTGACTATGGCACTTAGCGGTATAGCTTGGGGCATCTATAGTATACGCGGCAAAGCTTGTCTCTCGCCGCTACGAGCTACGGGGTTTAATTTTATCAGAAGCCTAGTCGCTATCCCTTTTTTGTTGATAGTCGCTATCAGCCATTGGGTTGGGATAAGTATGCAAGGCGTGGTGCTAGCAGTAATATCAGGCGCGATTACTTCTGGCCTCGGCTACTGTATGTGGTATGTGGCTATGCCTTTGTTAAAAAGTACTCAAGCGGCAGTGGTGCAGCTCTGCACCCCTATCCTAGCGGCGATATTAGGCATGGTGTTTTTATCCGAGCAGCTGACGCTCAACTTTATAATCGCCAGTATAGTCATCTTAGGGGCGGTACTGGTATTTATCTTAAATAAAAAAACAGTGTAAACAAAAAACCAAATATCACTCAATCACTTAACCGACCAGGACTTAGCAAATCACGAAAAAGACAGAAATAATTACCTTAGTAAACTCTAACCATAACACGAAATTACATTCGAACATGTATCATATTGCTCAGTATAACAACGCACATTCACTTACCAACTTGAAGAATATCGTTTATGAAAAAATTACTTGCTGTTGCTCCTTTTACCGTTTTGTTAGCCGCTTGTGCAACCAACGCTCCGACTACCACTGCCCCAACCACTGCTGCCAAACCAGTCGTTCAGTCATTTACCTGTGAAGACAACGGCATGATTACTGCCGCCTATGCAGCGGATGGTCAAGCGGCCAACCTAAACGTCACCTTGCCAAAAGTAGGTCTACAAGACGCAAAAATCACGTTAGAGCAAGCAGTATCAGGCTCTGGCGTACGTTATGTAAACAATGTAAACCCAAAGACCACCTATGACTGGCATACCAAAGCAGACTTTGGCATTATGACCATCACCTCAGACAATGGTCAACAGTATCAAGTAAACTGCCAACTATAGTTATTGACTATAAATAATATATTGACTAGTGTTTTTACACTTATGAATGATGAGAGTCAGTAGTGAAGCTACTGGCTCTTTTTTATTGTACCAACCGCAATCAAGACAATCCCAATATTGGGAGACAATGACTGATACCTGACATCCACGCCCTAAAAAGACGTGGCTTTACGGTGCTGGATGATAAAGTAGCCGCTCGCATAGGTTGCCCCTCACGCACCCTACTCACTATCCTTTATTTAACATTTTATTAACCCACCTTATCCCACATTTTACTCAAACGCTTAGGTGACACCGCCATACGAGTTTTCATCGGTTGGGCAAACAGTTGAATGCGATACTCCTCGACCATCCAGCGATATTCACTGATGGCCGCATCGCTGGCACGGTTTGCCAGTCGCTCCATGTGCACATCGAGCGCATAAACACCGTCGAGATCAGCCTCGAGGTTGTGCTCCAGACGTTCGATACGAATCTCTAGCGCCTCAAGATAGCGCGGATACTGCTGCCAATGACTGTAGTCCATACGATAAACAAAATCCGCTAAGTACAAGTCCGATAGCTGATCCTCGATATCATCGATGGACTCGCCAAACACTTCTTGATCGAGCATCAATAGGCTCTGACGAATACGCTGCCAGCGCGTATAGACTTCTTTGAGGATTTTGATGACACTCTGACCCGTCAATAAAAAATTGCTAACCACAGCCTCGAGCGTCTTTGCATACTCCTCTGTGGTAAAAGGCAGCTCTTCGCTCAGTTCAACTGCCACATCATCGGCGCTCTCAGGCAAATCCTCACTATGATCAAATAAGACATAATGCTCCTCAAGCGTGGCATCAAGTGTCGCATCAATCACAATGGTCTTTAGGGCTTCCATATCACCCAGCGGGGCAAAGGCCAATTTAAATATCTTATCGATTTGACTGGTCAGCTGCTTTCTTTTGGCACCCAGCTTGCCTTTGATCAAAGTCAAAACCCCGATACGATGCGCCTGCAGTGCGGCATTGACATCGGTGTATTGATGAATCGATACCGCCTCACCTGCCTCATCTGCGACCAAGGCAGCAAATTGCTTCATCACTACGCCTGCGCTATGATGGTTTTTACTAAAGGCAAAATGCTCAGGGAAGTCCGTGTGTGCGCCTTGCTGCTCATTGACCGCTTGACGGGTCTCTTGAGCATGACGAATCTGTAGCGTTTGTAGGTCGCGTCCTTTTTCGATGATGCGGTTTTTGTCATCGACCACACAGATTTGTGGCTGCAAATAACGATCAATGCTGGCCGGATTAAAGCTCGCTTCGCTCACCGACATAATGCCGCGGCGGTGTAGCGCTTGACACAGCTGCTTGAGCAGCCCCTGTCCGCCCTCGGGCTGTAGCTCATCAAAGAGACTGTCTGCCGTGTCAGGAATCGGTACGATCTGCCGGCGGATGTCTTTTGGTAATGACTTTAGTAGTTGTAATACCAGCTCATAGCGCCAACCGGGCACGCCCCACAGCAGCTCAATGGCATCAAGCTGCGGCAATGCGACAAGCGGCACGCGAATGGTCACGCCATCGTCATCACTTGATGGATCAAAGACATAACGTAGCGGCAGCTTTAAATCACCCAGCTTCCACACTTCTGGGAAGTCGCCTGTGGTCGGCGCTTGACTGTTGAGCACGTCATCATCGGTAAAAAACAGATATTTACTATCATTTTTTTCTACCTCAGCGCGCCAGTCCTCAAAGGCTTTGCGACTAGCGACATGCTCAGGGATTTTTTTGTCATAAAACTGATACAGCGCCTCTTCGTCGACGAGTAAATCGCGGCGACGCAATTTGTCTTCGATACGCTCAACATGGGCGATTTTGTCCATATTGTGCTGCAAAAACGGCGCTTGCCGACCCAAATTACCCGTTACTAAACCGTCACGGATAAATATCTCCCGCGACTCTGCCAAATTGACCTGCTCATAGTTAGTCAGCTGCTTACTAACAATAATCAGCCCAAACAAACTAATCTGCGCGTAAGCTTTAACGCGGCCTGTCTTTTTGGACCAATGCGGCTCAAAATAATGGTACTTCAGTAAGTTGCCCGCCGCGGAGATGATCCACTCAGGTTCAATCTTGGCAACAGTACGCATAAACACTTGCGAGGTCTCAACCATCTCAAAGGCCATGACCCAAGGCGGTACTTGTTTAAACACAGTACTGGCTGGGAATATTTTGGCTTTTTGCTGGCGTGCTGCTAAGTACTCACCGCGATTTTCTGTCTTATGCGCGATGGTCGAGAGCAGCCCCGTCAATAGTGCGCGATGCAGATTGGCATATTTGACCGCTTTGACTTCCTCATCTTCCACACTGGTAGGGTCACTACTACCCGCCCCTTTTTTACCGCCTTTATCATCTGCAAGATTAAGATCCGTGACCATCTGCAGCAACTGCCGATGAGTCTGACTCCATTCACGCACGCGCGGGAAGCTCAGATAATGTTTTTTGGCAAACTGTTTGCGCTGATTACCAGATAATTTATTGCCGTCTTCGCCTTTTTCAAACAGCGCTTTCCATAGACTTAAATAAAACAAAAAGTCAGAGTCATCTTGACGAAACTCAGCATGCTTTTGATCCGCTTGCTGGCGTTTATTGGCGGGGCGCTCGCGCGGATCTTGTACGGCAAGAGCGGCGACAACAATGAGCATCTCACGGATACAATCAAAGTCGCTACCTGCCACCAGCATACGCGCCAGCCTTGGATCGATAGGCATACGCGCCATCTTTTGCCCGATACGGGTCAGACGCAGATGATCCAAAGTTTGTTTACGTTTGGGTAGGTTAGCTTTGTCGTTTTTGGCGGTAATCGCGCCAAGCTCGTCAAGTAATTTATGCCCATCAGTCACCAAACGGCTATCGGGCGGCTCGATAAATTCAAAATTCTCGACGCTACCTAAACGCAGGTTCGCCATCTGCAAAATAACGGATGCAAGGTTGGTGCGTAGTATCTCAGGCTCGGTAAACTCAGGGCGACCGCTAAAGTCCTCTTCACTATACAGACGAATACAAACGCCCGGCGCGACACGGCCACAGCGACCTTTACGCTGATTGGCAGCCGCTTGTGAGATCGCTTCGATCGGCAAACGCTGTACACGCGAGCGATAAGAGTAACGTGATATGCGCGCAAACCCTAAGTCAATCACGTAGCGAATGCCGGGTACGGTCAGTGCAGTCTCGGCAACGTTGGTAGCAATCACAATACGGCGTCCGCGACCTGACGGCTGAAAGATACGCTGCTGCTCTTCATAAGTCTGCCGTGCAAACAGTGGCAACACTTCGGTGTGCTTAGGTCCATGACGAACCAGTACATCTTGCAGTTCTCGAATCTCAGCTTCGGTTGCGGCAAAAATTAATATATCTGCTTGGTCGGCATGACCTTTATTTTGCGCATCGCTAAAGCACTCTTCAACAGCAGCAACCA
The DNA here is from genome assembly GCF_900291405.1 of Psychrobacter sp. Marseille-P5312. NCBI lineage: Bacteria > Pseudomonadati > Pseudomonadota > Gammaproteobacteria > Moraxellales > Moraxellaceae > Psychrobacter > Psychrobacter sp. Marseille-P5312. The sequence goes on along the minus strand of NZ_OLML01000001.1, from coordinate 2,617,418 downwards.
CCGCACGCGGTAGATTTTCTTCAAAATCATCGTAGCTGTCGTCATCTGAGCTACCCACTGGCTCATCAGTCAGCGGGCGATAACGTACCTCAACCGGGTAACTGCGGCCTTCGACATTAAAAATCGGCGCAGGGACATTACGCTTGAGCTTACTATCATAACGGCTAAAGTATTCACTAAAACGCTTGGTATCGAGGGTGGCTGAGGTAATAATGACTTTTAAATCAGGGCGTTTGGGTAGCAGTTTTTTTAGATAACCCATAATAAAGTCAATGTTTAGACTACGCTCATGCGCCTCATCGATGATGATAGTATCGTATTTACTCAAAAACCTGTCATGACCAAGCTCAGCGAGCAAGATACCATCGGTCATCAATTTGACAATCGACTGCGCTGACCCCTGTTCGTTAAAGCGAATCTTAAAACTAACGGTATTACCCAATTTCTCGCCAAGCTCCTCGGCGATACGGTTGGCCACACTACGTGCTGCGAGCCTACGCGGTTGGGTATGCCCTATTTGTCCCGTGATGCCGCGACCTGCCAGCATCGCAAGCTTCGGCAATTGCGTGGTTTTACCAGACCCTGTCTCACCTGCGACGATGACGACTTGGTTGTCAATGATGGCTTGCACGATGTCATCGGCGCGCTGACTGACAGGCAAATCTAGGTTTAAGGTGGCTGGCAAATTGTCTGGGATGCTATCGATACGCGCTTGCACCGCTTGCTGTGAGCGGGTTTTTATTTTTTCGTATTGCGCCCGTTTTTTGCTCAGAATGTCTGCCGCTTTAGGCGAGTCATTTTTGTGAGCGTTGCTATTGGCTGCTTTGTTTTTGGTCACAGCGGCTCGTGCCAGCTCGCGCTCCAAACGCCCAAGGTAGTAGCTGTCTTTTGCAAGGACGGGTAGATCAGAAGTATCGACTTGACTCATCGTACCGGTAGCGGCCTGCGCTGCTGTACTTTTGACATCTAATTGAGAGAGGGTGTTTGTTTGCAGTTTAGTTTGTTGCGATTTTTCAGTTTGATTCGGCATATTTGCTTAGGCTATTTATTATTTAAAAGTGCTTAGATTATGGGGGTTATGCAGGTACGATTCAAGCGGCTTGTCGTACTTGCCTAGCCTTCAGAAGAACTTACTCAATCTGCCGCTTGCCGATTATTGATACTATATTGAGGTGAAAACTGTCTGTCGACTACTGGCCGCGCCAGCAAAAAAGGTATGTAGCCGCTGTAACGGTACTCTAGGAAAAGGCAGGTGCAACGACAGTATCAAGCGCTCAAACGCTACCATCTCATCGGCCAATGCTCGCGCGGTAGCAGGTTCGATCTGCGGGCTTTCATAAAGATTATCAATCAGCCAAGTCAATTGCGGAAAGCTGGCATTATCATGAATCTGATAGAGTGTCGGCACCAGATCATCAGGGATGTGACAGCGCGTTTTACGAATCATACCGTTTTTATAATACATAGTTAGGGGCATATGATGGTACCTCTTTATTAAGTTAGAATGGCTGCATAACGCCTATATAAAGTTATAAGCGATTAGACTTTGGTACAGGTAGCTTTGCTTGGCTTATTACTACTTGAGCTATTATTTGAGCCGTTATTTGAACCACTGTTTGATGAGCTATATTTGGACCAATTTACTCCAAAAACGCCTTGACCACATCAGCCTTGTATAACACCTCTATAGTGAACTGACGATACAATATTTATCAATTATCACTGTTGTCCGGCCCTGCCGCGTATATAAAAACGAAAACCCGATGTCCAATAGTCATGGAAACATCGGGTTTTGTCTGTACTGGTATGTCTTAGTCGGACATATTTGAGGCTATATCAAGAAAAAATACGCCCACAATCCAATAACGACGGTGGCAATGATGTTGAGTAGTACCCCTGTGCGGACCATCTCAGATTGTTTGATCAACCCAGTGCCAAAGACAATGGCGTTTGGCGGTGTCGCAACAGGCAGCATAAAGGCACAAGACGCACCAATACCAATGACCAGCACCAGCACCTCATGCGGCAGACCCATTTGCTCAGCAATCGCCGCAAATACTGGCACCAGCAGCGCAGCTGACGCGGTGTTTGAGGCAAACTCAGTCAAAAAGATAATAAAGGCTGACACCGCAATCATCACCAAGATCAGCGGCGCAGAAGACAGCGCACTTGCCACCGTCTCACCCAGCACCAGTGATGCGCCCGATACTTTTAAGATCGTCGATAGCGCAATACCGCCACCAAACAGCATGAGCACACCCCAATCGGTATTGTCCGAGACTTGCTTCCATGATACCAGACCCAGACTGACCACCGCGGCGGCCGCTGACAAAGCAATGATAGCATCGGTATCGGTGATATCGAGCGCTGCACCAATTTTTTTAGAAAATATCCAGCTAAAGGCAGTGATAATAAAGACGATAATCGTCACAACTCGCGGCTTATTCCACGCGATTGGCGCTTCATCGAGCACAGTGATTGTGCGGTTGAGGTTGGGTTTTAAAAACACATACATCGCCCCCAAGAGCAGCGGCAACAACAACACCATCATGGGCACACCAAACTTCATCCAATCTACAAAGGCGATGTTGAGCGCTTTTGCCGCAATAGCATTAGGCGGCGAGCCCACGATAGTACCCAAGCCCCCAAGGCTGGCTGAGTATGCGATACCCAGCAGCACAAAAACAAAAGTGCCGCGGTCTTTTTCACGATCCACTTGCGTGAGAATACCCAGCGCCAGTGGCAGCATCATCGCCGCTGTAGCAGTATTAGATATCCACATCGACAAAAACGCAGTCACGGCAAATATCAAAAACACCGCCGTACTCAGCTTACCACCTGACATCGATAAGATCTTTAGGGCGATTTTCTTGTCTAGCTGCTGTACATGTAAGGCGGCAGCCAGTGCAAAACCACCAAAAAACAAATAAATAGTCGGACTGGCAAAGCTTTGTAGGCCAATCTTGGCATCAAACTCAGGTATGCCAACCAGCGCCCCGACCACTACGACCAGCAAGGCGGTGATAGTCACGTGTACCGCCTCTGTCAACCACAGCACACCGATAAAAAACAGCAGCGCAAGGCCTTTATTGGCATTGACTTCAAAGGGTAAAACGTTATAGATAATCATAGCGATAATGGCGGCGATGGCGACCACTATCAGCCCTTTACCCGTCCCCTTCGGAAAGGTATCGGTAAATAAATACTCATTGCCATCATCAGGAAGATGGCTGTCTAGTTTTTGCTTTGACATAAAATGTCCTTATTGATCCAAAGACAGTGTAAAAAAGACCCTAAAGATAAACCAAAGAGAGAGTATAAATTGTGATAACTGGCGGGTTATCAGCAAAAAATAGGCTGTTATCATAGCAGATATATCGTAAAAAACGCGCCTGACAAAGCATTTGATTGACCTGTATTAATGTTCGTTTATAAGAATGCTTTAAACTCAATTACTTATCTAAGCAACATTTTTCGTCATCGATGGCGCTGCTAGCAAATACCGTTTTGCCAAGTAGCAAGGATCATGCGCTTTAGTTATGAGTCTTTAGTTACAAACCTTCAGTTACACATCGTCACTAAACACGCATACACACCATATGTACAACACCACCATGCTCTTTCATACTAGGCCATGTCCTCAACCAAATTGACAATAACTATTAGGAGCATTTCATGACAGACGACAATAAAACAAACTCGACCACAAAAATGGCTCGTAAAGATATCAATCAAGATAGCCTTGACAAAAAAGACCAGCAGCGTACCGACGACTCTGCTCTAGACATGATGCAAGGCATGCATGAACACGAAGATCATAACGAAGAAAGCGATAAGTAATTCGCTGGTTTTTCAAATATGTTTAATATGTTTCTAGTTTTAATATAAGCGCATTGCCACTGACAATGCGCCATTTATGTATTGTTTGCTATAAGCGCTCATTGGAATGATGAGCGCTTTCTTTTATGAGCACGTGTCCTAGAATTTTTCTTAAGATACGCTCTTTTTTAGTTTATCTTTATTTTAATTATCTTTTCTCCGGCAAGCGGTCTGAAACATAGTTATAAATAAACGCCGCGCTAAGTACGATGCTAATGGGTACAAACAGCGCATCATAACCGACCTTTGCAAATAAAAACGCCCCAAGCGCACTACCACCACAAAAGCAGTACCAGATAATCGCTTGAAACCCTAAGGTAGGCTTGCTGATGGCACGACCTGCCAGCCAGTTTCCGATGGCCGCACCCATATCTGAGGTAAGACCTGTCAAATGAGTCGTGCGAATGACTGCCCCACTATAAGTCGCTACCATGGCATTTTGTAAACCGCAGGCCATCGCTGCCGCCAGCTGCCCTAAGTAGTCATGCTGCTGATATAGCCAATAACTGAGCAGCAGTAGTGCCGCCTCGATATATAACGCGCGGCCATAACGTCGCCCAAGCTTTAGGGACGTCTGCCCGATCACATAACCGCTTAATATCGCACCTGCCAAAAACGACAGTAGCAGCGCCCCGATATACAAGATACTACGAGCATCCATGTAAGCGATTGCAGCGGCAAACAGACTCACATTACCCGTGACGTGCGAGACAGAAAGACGCGCAAAGCCCATCAGCGCCGCTGTATTGACGCAGCCGGCACTAAACGCTAAAATCGCGCCGCCCCATAATATCCACTTTGGTAGTTTGGTGATCATATTTGTCGTTTTATGGCTTAGGGCCAAAAGCCTTCATTATAACCAAAAAAGACAGCCCATAGGCTGCCTTCTGTCTTTGCTAAATAATATCACTGAATATGTCAGTTCATGCACTTATCTTGAGCGGCTACTTTGACTCATCAGCCATCATTAGCTGCTCGCTGATGGCCACGGTATTGAACCCAGCATCCACAAACATAATCTCACCGGTGATACCTGAAGCCCATGGTGATAGCAAGAACAACGCTGCGTTACCGACCTCTGTTTGGGTGATATTGCGTTGTAGCGGCGCTATTTTTTCGCTGATATCGAGCATCTTTCTAAAAGATTTGATACCACTGGCGGCCAGCGTACGGATAGGCCCTGCTGATATAGCGTTGACACGGATACCTTCACCGCCCATCGATGTCGCTAGATAACGCACACTGGCCTCCAAGCTTGCCTTGGCCATCCCCATAACATTATAGTTTGGCAATACTGAGATACTACCTTCATAAGTCAGTGTCAGCATCGAGCCATGACGCATGGCCAGTAGCGACCGCGCCTCTTTGGCCAATGCTACAAAACTGTAGCTTGAGATATCGTGCGCGATTTGACTGCCCTCACGAGTGGTGGCGCTAACAAAATCGCCATCGAGCTGATCCATTGGCGCAAAGCCAATAGCATGTACGACGCCATCGATACCATCGCCCCAATGTGTGGTGATTTGCTCAAAGCAAGCGGCGATAGAATCATCTGAGGCGACATCACACTCTAACACCAAGTCTGCCTCAAATGCTTCGGCTGCCATATCTACCCGTTTTTTGATTTTCTCATTTGGATAAGTCAAAATCAATGAAGCGCCTTCACGGTGCAACGCTTCTGCGATCGCCCATGCGATAGAGAGTTTACTTGCGATGCCAGTTACGACAAATCGTTGTCCTTGCAGTAGCATAATATTTCCTTTTGAATCGTTCGAGAGTATAAATGCTCATTATAAGTATGATAAAAAGATGACTCATTATACACGAATTGATTTAAGTAAACAGACGTAAACTGTACTTACTGATACAGATGCTGGTATCCTCTATGTTATGGTGATGTCTGATGTCGATAAAACGCGCAACTCTGGCCACAGCAGTATGAAGTTAAGCCATTTTCAAGTATAATCACAGCCCTTCCCAGCTTGCACAATTTTTATAAAAATCCCTTACAACCCTTGCTCGTAATCGAGTGCTTGTAACTGAGGATTTAGCGTTAAGCTACACCCACATTTTGGATGGCTGCCAAACTTATGAGTAATACCCCCATCATCACTCCAGATTATAAAGAAAATATCGACTCTTATCGTCAATTGATTGACTCAACTGGCGAAGACTTAAATCGCCCAGGCTTACTAGACACGCCTGCGCGAGCAGCAAAGGCGTTTTCTTATTTGACGCAAGGCTATCATCAAAGCTTAGAAGAAGTCGTCAATGACGCGGTATTCCCATCGACCAATCGCGAGCTTGTATTGGTGCAAAACATCGAGTTTTACTCGCTGTGTGAGCATCATATGCTACCGTTTCATGGCGTGGCGCATATCGGTTATTTACCAAATGGTCATGTATTGGGTCTGTCAAAGTTTGCGCGCATCGTCGACATGTTTGCTCGCCGCTTGCAGATCCAAGAAAACCTAAGCGAGCAAGTCGCCCAAACCATCATGGATGTGACAGGGTGTCGCGGGGTAGCTGTGGTAATGGATGCCTCGCATATGTGTATGATGATGCGCGGCGTCAACAAACAACAGTCAACCACCCGTAGTACCGCCATGCTGGGTGAGTATCTTCACGACAATCAAGCACGTAATGAATTTTTGGACGCGGTGCCCAAGCGTCGGCCGGCGTTTTAATGTCGCAAGCAATCAAGCCTAACATCTAAACCCAGATAAACGCCCAAACAAAACCCAAAAAGGATACTGCGTTCAGTATCCTTTTTTGTCACTTTTCGTCAGCCTTAGACGCTCGGCTGCATCTGAGCGATCCAGTCGCCGTGCCAGCCTGTGCTTTAAACAAGAGCGCCCTAAGCGACCGCATTCGCCGTCTTGGCAGCAGCACTATGCTGTTCACTGGCGTGTTTGATCCTTGTTAAGATGTCTTTGATTTCGGCAGGTGACAGATAGGTCGGCACCGCATAAGTATCACTGACTTCTTTTGCCGCCGCTTTTGCGATGTCATCAAAATCACTGCTTTGCATGCCTTTTACCGCTGGGTCGATGTGTAAGCTAGCAATCAAGTCGCGCACTTGCGCGATTAGATGATCGGCGATCTCAGCATCACTATTACCAGCGTTGCCTTGCCTGATCATTCCTGTCTGCTTGGCCAGCTTGGCCAGTCTTTTTTTGCTTGCTTGACGATTGACGTCTAGCACATAAGGCAAGACGATGGCATTGGCACGACCATGAGGAATACCATAATACGCCCCTAGCTGGTGCGCGATGGCATGGACATAGCCAAGACCCGCTTTGTTAAAGGCGATACCGCCATAATGTGCAGCTATCCCCATTTCTTCGCGAGCCTGCAGGTCTTCCCCATTTTCATAGGCGATTGGCAGATACTGCATCACCGCTTTGGTGGCAGAAGCGGCATAATAATCGGTCTCAACGCTAGCATTAGCGCTCATCCACGCCTCTAAAGCATGAGTCAAAACGTCAATACCAGTATCCGCAGTGATATGCTTAGGCATCCCTTTCATAATCACAGGATCGATAGCGGCTGCTAGGGGTACCATTCTGGGGTCAATCGACAGCGCTTTTTGGTGAGTTTTGTCATCAGACACCACCGCGCCTAGGGTCGCCTCTGAACCAGTACCAGCAGTGGTAGGAATACAATAAAGCGGTACAGAGGGCTTTTTGGCTTTTAAAAGTCCGATTAATTGCTCAGGCTGGCATTTATTACCTTGGGCCATGGCGATCATTTTGGCCGCATCGATGACCGAACCGCCGCCGATGGCAATGATCGAATCGCACTTGGCGGCGACAGATTGGCGCAATCCTTCTTTGACCACAGCAAACGTCGGGTCTGGCGTGATACCATCATAGATATGGTAGCGGATATTTTTCTCATCCAGATAGTCGGTGACTTTGGCAGGAATGCCCAGCTTATTAAGCACAGCATCTGTGACGATAAAGACATGAGCGTTGCCTTCATTTATCAGCATATCGCACAGCTCCTCGCATGAGGTCTCACCGACAAACAACATCGGTCTTCTAATCGGCACAACATAAGAAAACGCTTTTAGCACTTTGGCGCGAGTCTTGGCGACCGCCAGATAGCCTGCATGCTGTAAACCATTGGTATTGATCAATTGAGAGAGACGACTTGGGTGTTTCATGGGTACAAAAATCCTTTTTTATGATGTCTTTAAACCATGCCAGATACCCTATCACTGCTGTATCAAGCAAACGACTGTTTAAATTTATTGTACCACTGCCGTTTTTGTGATGTCGCATTTACTGTGAACTGCCTTGTTCTACTTTTCACGTTATTCTGCTTTTTACGTTATCATATTGTCACACCATCACGGCCAAACCTGTCGCAAACGCGCTTAGCCGCTATCCTTAGCTAGCCAGCGCTCGTTGTCTTGTCCAAAAAACCAAATCATCACTATAGGTGCCAAAATAATTAGCCAAATACCATAAAAGGTCAAAAATCCCGATAAGTCATGCTCACTTAAACGGCTATAAAAACCATAGCCGCCGCTACGGCAATGACATAGACCAAGTTAAATAATAGCTCAAGCGTGGTCGAAGACCTGTTTGGCTCATTCATTGGTATCACGCGCTCGAATGGGTTTTATTTTGAGCCTACTTGTCATCTATGGTGTTCCAGATTTTATAAATTCGTATAGTTATTTTATTCTGACTGCTTAGACTAAAGCATACTCGCCTGCAATAATTGCTTGGCATACGGATGCTTTGGATTATCAAAAATAGCTTCGGTCGCTCCAGACTCGATGCACGTGCCTTCTTTTAGTACCATAATATGCTGGCATAAAGCGCGCACAACCTTTAGATCATGACTGATAAACACGTAACTGATGTGCAATTTTTCCTGAATTTCCCGTAGCAAGTTGACCACCGTAACCTGCGTGGTGCTATCAAGTGCAGACGTTGGCTCATCAAGTATCAATAGACTTGGCTGCATCACAAGCGCACGAGCAAGCGCTACCCGCTGACGCTGACCGCCTGATAGTTCATGCGGATAACGCTGGGCAAACTCAGCAGGCAGGTGCACGGTCGCCAGACTATCCATCACCGCCTGCTGGCGGGCGACCTTAGCCACGCCTTGTACCAACAGCCCTTCTTCAACTATCTGCATCACTGTCATACGCGGATTGATACTGGCAAAGGGGTCTTGAAATACCATCTGAATCTGCGAACGGAATTTTCGCAGCTCACTCCTAGACAATACCGCGATATCTTGGCCGTTCACCACAATCTGACCACTGATGCGTGCTTGATGACTCAGTAATTGGCTCAGCGCAAGGGCAATGGTGGTTTTGCCAGAGCCGGACTCGCCAACGATGCCGAGCGCCTGCCCTTTTTGCAGCGTCATATCGACGTTTTTTACTGCATCAAACCAGCGCTTGACGCCGCCAAACAGACTTTTTTCAATCGGAAACTGTACTTGTAAATGACTGACTTGCAATACGGTTGGCCGCTGACTTTCATCCTCAAATAGATCTAATGCTTGCCCAAAATCTTGCTCGATAAGGGTGCGAGTATAGTCAGCTGCTGGCTGATTAAACACCTCGGCAGTTTTCCCCTGCTCAATCGTTTGACCTTGGCACATGACGATGACGTTATCGCTATAGCGTTTGACCAAATTAAGATCATGGCTGATGAGTATCATCGCCATCTGATGCTGCCGCTTGAGCTTATCTAGCAGCTCAAGAATCTCATGCTGAAGAGTGACATCCAGCGCAGTGGTCGGCTCATCAGCGATTAAGATATCAGGCTGCTGCGCCAATGCCATGGCGATCATTACCCGCTGGCGTTGGCCACCTGACAGCTCATGTGGATAGCGATGCAGCTTGTCAGCAGGGTCAGTAATATTGACATCACTTAGCAAAGCGATGCTCCTGTCTCGCCAGTGCTTTTTGGGTACGCCGCTTAGACGCAACGACTCGGCGATTTGCTTAGCAACCGTATGTAATGGGTTCAACGCTGTCATCGGCTCTTGAAACACCATAGCAATGCGCTGACCACGGATAGCGCGCAGCGCTGCATCACGTGTTTTATGATTGCTTATCGGCAATGTCGTCATTTCTGCCGCATCTGCTAACTGCACTTCACCAGTAACGCTCAAGCTATTTGGCAGCAAGCCCAACAGTGCAAGACTGGCGATCGACTTACCAGAGCCTGACTCGCCGACGATAGCCAGCGTCTCCCCTTGTCGCAGCTCGTACGTTAGCTTATCGACCAAAACGATATCTGCGTCAGTGACGATACTCAGTTTATCTACTACCAGCATGAGCTTGTTTTGTGTATTGCTATGATTGTCACCTAAAAGGCTGCTTTGCTCAGTAGTAATTATCATATTGGCGTTTATCATCTTATCAGTTGTCATTTTAGGAGCGCCTCGGATCAAAGGCATCACGCAACGCTTCGCCAATAAAGATAAGCAAGGATAGGATAAAAGTCAGACTAAAAAACCCTGATAGTGCCAGCCAAGGCGCATCAAGGTTGTTTTTGCCTTGTACCATCAGCTCACCAAGTGACGGCGAGCCAGGCGGTAAGCCATACCCTAAAAAGTCTAGCGCCGTTAAAGCAATGATATTGGCCGTTAGGATAAACGGCAACTGCGATAAGCTAGAGGCCAAGGCATTAGGCAAGATGTGCCTCATCATAATGCGGCTGTCCGACACCCCAAGGTTACGGGCTGCGCGGACATAATCAAAGTTACGCGCCCGCAAAAATTCGGCGCGTACCAAACCGACCAATCCCATCCAGCCAAATAGCAGCATCATGGCAAACAGCATAAAGATGCTGGGACTAAACAAGCTGACCAAAATAATAATCATAAACAGCTGCGGCATCCCGCCCCACACTTCCATAAAGCGCTGCCCTGCCAAATCTACCCAGCCACCGTAATAGCCTTGTATCGCACCGACAATAATACCAATCATCGCCCCTGCCAGCGTCAAAGCGATACCAAATAACAACGACACCCGCATGCCATAAAGTATGCGCGCCAGCACATCACGACCCAAATCATCCGTACCCAGCCAGTTTTGGCTATTGGGCGGCGCAGGATAAGGCAGACCCAGCGCAACATTTGGCGTCTGATCGGCAAAAGGAATGGGCGGCATCACATAAAAGCCTTGCTCATTAATCAACGTTTGCACCGCAGGGTCTTTATAATTGGTTTCGGTCTCAAACACACCGCCAAACGTCGTCTCAGGATAGGCCTTTAGCACAGGAAAATAGTAATCGCCTTGATACTGCACCAGTAGCGGCTTGTCATTGGCAATCACGTTGGCTGCCATACAAAGGACAAATATTAGGGCAAAAATAGCGAGCGATACGACGCCTAGACGATTGCGACGAAAGCGGTGTAGGCGTGCTTGCCAAATAGGATTTAGGCGGCGTTTTTTTGTCATCGTCATAGACGGACTTGCAGGCGCTGAAGGTAATGGTTGACTTGACATTAGCGCCCCTCAAAATCAATACGCGGATCAATGAGGTGATAACTTAAATCACTGATGAGCTGTAATAGTAGACCAACTAAGGTGAAGATAAACAGCGTGCCAAATATCACTGGATAATCACGCTGCTGAATGGCCTCAAAGCCAAGCAGTCCTAAACCATCGAGTTTAAAGATGATTTCAATAAGAAAATTACCAGCAAAGAAAATCCCAACGATGGCCGCGGGGATACCAGCGATAATAATCAGCATCGCGTTACGAAACACATGACCATACAACACTTGACGCGCGCCCAAGCCTTTGGCACGTGCGGTGAGGACATATTGCTTACCCAGCTCTTCTAAAAAGCTAAACTTGGTCAAATAAGTCAAGCCGGCAAAACCGCCAACGGTACTTGCTAATAGCGGCAGTGCCAAATGCCAAAAGTAATCTTTCACTTTACCCAAGGTACTTAACTGATCAAAATTCTCGGAGGTCAGTCCCTGCAGCGGAAAGATATTCCAGTAGCTGCCACCCGCAAAAAACACCAACAGTATGACGGCAAATACAAACACAGGTATCGCATGGCCAATGGCGAGTAGCATAGCAGTGGCTTTATCAATCCCTGAGCCGTGATGCATGGCTTTGTAGATACCAAGTGGGATGGCAATCATATATATCAGCAGCGTACTCCACAGCCCAAGCGAGATAGATACTGGCAGCTTTTCTATAATCAGATCGGTCACCGTCTGCCCTTTAAAGAACGACTCACCAAAATCTAACTGGGCGTAGTTTTTTAGCATCAGCCAAAAGCGCTCAGGCGCTGACTTATCAAAGCCATATTGCGCATTGATTGCGGCCACCATCTCCTCAGATAGGCCGCGCGTGCCTTGGTAGGTACTATCATTGCCGCCTGCACTACCCGCGCCGATACTGCCGCCGAGCGCATTGTCTTTTGCGCCTTGCTCAATCAATGCCAGCTGCTGCTCCACAGGACCGCCTGGCGCCGCTTGTACAATCACAAAGTTCGCCAACAATATCAAAAATAGCGTCGGTAATATCAGCAGCAATCTTTTTAAGATATAACGACCCATATGTCAGCTTCCTAAAATAATTAGAAGTTGTTTTTCAGCTCACGTAGCGCGGCAAATACCGTCAGTGACTTATCATCATCGATCGCCATCTTGGCCTTGACACCTGCGATCACACTCGGCTCTTGTGTGCGCAAAAACACATTGACAGCACGCTCATGCGCTAAGGTCACCGGCAGTGTTGGGGTGCCTTGGGCGGTTTTTTCTTCTGCTTGCGCCAATGCTTGCTGCATCGCTTCATTGGCAGGCTCGATAGAGAGACCAAAGCGTAGATTGCTGGCAGTATATTCATGCGCTGGATACAGCAGTGTCTCGGCTGGCAGTCCGTTTAAACGCTTAAAGCTGTCATGCAGCTGCTCTATCGTTCCTGTAAACACGCGGCCGCAGCCAGCACTAAACAAGGTATCTCCGCAAAAACAATGCTTTTGACCATCGATATCTAAGACATAAGCCACGTGACTTGCCGTATGACCCGACACGTCCCATACTTGCGCCGCGCAGCCCCAGGCACTGACCGTGCTACCATCCTTGATGGTCTGGTCTTCATCGACCGTATGCTCGCCATGGGCCACCAGATGCGTCATCGGATAAGACTCTTGTAGCTCTGCCACACCGCCGATATGATCATGATGATGGTGGGTGGTCCAGATAGACGTCAGCTCCAGCTCATTGTCTTTTAGATAAGCAACGACAGGCTCAGCTTGACCCGGATCAATGACGATGGCTTGCTTGTTATTTTCATTAATGAGCGCCCAGATATAGTTGTCATTAAACGCTTTAATCGGGTGAATACGAATACTCATATCAAATCCTTACCAGTAGTTATAGGTGTTGCTTATCTTTTTATTCAAGTATTGAGAATGGCTATTTTTGATAAACGATACATTAGATATTGGGTGCCCAAGCCATCGTTTATTTTTTCAAGTAGTTATTAACGCGTGCTTCGGCTGCTTTATCCACCCACCAGTAGTCGATTCCGACTGCATTGGTCGGCAGTGTGCCATTATGGCGATACTGATTCCAGTAGGCAACATTGGTACTAGATTTGCCATATAGCGGGACCATATAGTGACCTGCGCGTAGCAGACGATCAAGGACGTGCGTATATAAGACAATCTCGTCACGACTTTCGGCGTCGCCTAATTGCTCTATCACCTCATCTATCGCCGCGTTTTTGATACCTGCCGTGTTTCGGTTGCCCGTCTCATCGGCAGCGCTACTACCCCAAAACCCTACTTGCTCAGCACCAGGCGATAAGCTTTGGGCAAATACATCGACCACCATATCATAATCAAAACGGCGCATTCGCTCGTAATATTGTGGGCCATCGACTTGCCGCAAGGTCGCATCGAACCCTAAACGCTTGAGATTACGAATATAAGGCAGCAACACACGCCCCATGGTCTCGCCCGTCATCAGCATCTCAATCCGAGCACGCTTACCATTAGGCTGATATAGCTGCATATCGTCATAATAAAAACCCGCATCTAGTAATAGCTGTCTGGCTTGTAATAACCCTTCGCGATTGAAGCCGCTAGCATCGCTGGTGGGAAGTTGCCATCTCGCCAGTACTGCACGGCGCTGAATCGGCTCAAGTGTCGGCAGTAGTGGTTTTAGCACCTGCATCTCGGTAGGCGATGGCACGCCCGTAGCGGCAAGCTCCGAGCCATGAAAAAAGCTTTGCAGGCGCTCATACTGCCCATGAAACAGTGTCTTATTCATCCATTCAAAATCATAAGCGGCGCTCAGTGCTTGGCGCACGCGAATGTCTTGAAACAATGGCCGGCGCAAATTCATCACCAGCGCCTGCATAGGTACTGGGTTTTGACTGCTGATGGTTTCTTTTTTAATGAGCCCTGCTTTTACCGCTGGGAAGCGATAACCGGTTGCCCAATTAGAGGCTTTATTTTCTGGGCGAAAGCGATATTGTCCAGACTTAAACCCTTCAAAGGCAATCTCATCACTTTGGTAATAGACAAACTTAATCCTGTCAAAGTTATAGCGACCGCGATTGACCATCAAATCTCGCCCCCAGTAATTGGGATCACGGACATAGCTCACCGAGCGTCCCGCATCGACGCGGCCAAGCTTATAAGGCCCACTGCCCATGAGCGGCGTTAGGCTGATTTTTTCAAAGTCGGTATCGATAGAGGATTTGGCAAACACTGGAAACTGCCCGACTGTTAATAGAATCTCTTTATTATCATCGGAGGTAAAGACAAACTTGACTCGCCGCTTATCGACAATTTGGATGTCTTTGATATCTCCCAAATAGCTACGAATATACATCGGGCCTTTATTTAATATGGCATCATAAGTGGCTTTGACATCGGCACTAGTGACCTCTGTGCCATCCCAAAAACGTGCCGCAGGGTTAATATGATAGATAATCCAGCTGGTGTCCTCAGGGTCGTAGGTAACTTTGCTGGCCAGCTGCGGATACATGGTAAAGGCTTCATCTAATGATCCGGTCATCAACGTGTCGTACAGATAGTCGGTACCGACCATCGCCACCCCCGTGGTCATCCATTTGTTGGCCGCATTAAAGGTGCCGCGCGCATCGAGTGACAGCGTGCCGCCTTTGGGCGCATTTGGATTGGCATAGGGCATATATGGGGCGTCGGCATATTCAGTGGGACTATTATGACCAAGCGCTGTCGTGGTGACAGGCGCTGCCATAGCTATCGGCAGCCAGCCGATGACCAGAACAAACAAAACGGTTTTTGGCAGGGCTTTTTTGGGCATCATGGGGTATCAATAGACCTCTTTACTTACCGTACCTATCATCGAAAAAACGTGAGCATTATAGCCATAACACGTAAAAACCACTGCCAAGCTCTGCCCTCGAAAAATTTTATCATAACAAACTTAGGTTTTTTCACCTAATGATTTGCTGGATCGATGTCGTCATGATCGAGGCTTTTTTGATAATAAAGCGCAGCGATGAGGTGGGTTTACATCAGTAGAGGCACGGTTTTAGGTATACAGTAACCCCAGTTCGGAATAAGGGCTCAAAAAAAAGATAAAAAAAGAAGTCCGAAGTTGCTAAAGTAAGTTTACCAAGACCACTTAAGCAAAAAGGACTTCTTACATGGACAACCTAACCGAACTATACTGCCATATTGACGACTTTTATCAGCAATTCAAACCTGAGTTTGACGCTCATTTAATCGCAACGGGACACCAAAGGTTAAGAGCATGCCAGATAAGTGTAGCAGAGATGATGACCATCTTGGTACTGTTTCATCAACTGCGTTATCGACAGTTTAAGGCGTTTTACTACCATCACATGCTTGGCATGATGAAACGGGCGTTTCCAAATCTGCCGAGCTACTCGCGATTTATAGAGCTTGTGCCGCGCAGTATCATACCACTGTGCAGCTACTTGCAAAGCATGATGGGCGACTGTACGGGTATCAGCTATATTGATTTAACCAAGATAGCAGTTTGTCATAACAAGCGTATCTACCGTCATAAAGTCTTTAAGGGACTTGCAACCCGAGGCAAAAGCAGCATGGGCTGGTTCTATGGCTTTAAGCTGCACGCCATTATCAATCATAAGGGCGAGCTTGTATCTGTTAAAGTCACTGCGGGTAATACGGATGACAGAGTGCCTGTTAAGGATATGGCAACACCTGTGTTTGGCAAGGTGTTTGGGGATAGAGGCTATATCAGTAAAGCCCTAAACGAGTGGCTCACAAAACACAGTGATACCACGTTGATAACCAAACTTCGGCGTAATATGAAACCCCAATTACTTGAGCCTATGGATGAGGTACTACTCAATCATCGCTCTTTGGTTGAAACGGTGTTTGGAGAGCTTAAAAACTTGTGCCAAATCGAACACTCACGCCATCGTAGTGTCACGGGGTTTATCACAAACTTGCTGTCAGGTTTAATTGCTTATTGCTGGTTTCCCTATAAACCCACCATCAAAAATATGCCTCAGCAGGGACAGGTAGCAACATTGTAAATAGTATCAATGAGTTACAATGTGGCTTATCCCGAACTGGGGTTTTTATATGAAGCGCCCTACTGCTATGGTTAGATGACGCTCAATGTTAAAATTATTTTTGAGCATTTACTGGGCCTAAGACTAAGCATAATACTGAGCGTATGGATGAAATCTTATGATACTAGAAAAAATAACAACCGCCAGAGGAACTCTTTTTATTTATATCCTCACTGGCAGTATATGGTATTTACTGACGCATTTTTTACCGGACAATAGGTGGCGCGATATATTTACTATCGGCCTTGCCTTCTTGTTTTGCGGGATTTTTATGTGGTCGCTTTTTAGCACCTTGCAGCGCATCTATGGCGATGATGGCAATTTATGGAAAGAGCTTGCGATGACAACGCTTAATGTCTTTTTATTTTTGCTTACCTTTTCGGCACTTTATTACGAAGTCGGCATCGTCGACACCACGCTCGAAGGCAATCCCATTTCGCAAGATTTTTGGGCGTGCTGCTACTATGCTGTCGTCACTTTCACTTCAACGGGCTATGGTGATTTTCGGCCACAAGGCATGACTCGGGTTTTTGCAAGTTTACAGGCGTTGATTGGCTACTTAGTGCTCGGTTTAATGGCTTCAACCAGCTTATCGGTGGTCAAATGGACAGCGAATGGTAGCGGTAAAAGTCGTGGTAAAAATGACAGTTAAATTGAAATTCAATAATCAGTATAAAAACCCATAAGCACAAAAAAAACCATCTATAAAAATATAGATGGTTTATTGTTTACGCTATAAATTACCCCACTCTCAACTTGAAATAAGCAAATCAAATTGAAGAGGCGGATTACCAAGTTTTTTGTTGAGTACAAAGCACAGATTGTGTGAAAGAATCTTACGAATCAATCGATGAGACAAATGCCATAAATCTCTTGCTCGCACTCTTTGTATATTAAATCGTTCTGATAGCTGACCAATGACTGTTTCAACGATACGGCGAGCTTTCATTAGCCGTCTTACTACAGGTTTGGGTCTATCCTCTTTCATGTTGGCTCTGAGTGGCGTTTGTAAATCCACTCCTTGAGCGTCGTAGTACGATGTCAGACTAGGGCTGATATACCCTTTATCAGCGCCGAGCAAACCATAAATATGGTCAGTAATATCAGGCGCAACCGCTCTTTCATCAACATTGGCAAGAGCAAAGGTAAAGCCTTTAATCATGCCAGATAAATTAACAAGCAAATGTCCCTCAAAGCCATAGTTATCTCTCTTGCTTAGCGGCGCAGTAACTAAAAGCTGCTAAGTCTTGATAGTTTTTATGCCGATAAGCGCGTCCATAATGACAGACGGGTATCGGAAAGCCATCCATAAAATGAATGTTGTCACGGCCTTCAATTTGACTGACTTTATCTTGTATCTGCTGTTTGACTTGCCACAGATTGGCGCAGTGCTTTGCGAAGTTAGGGTATGAGCCGATGGCTGGAAACCAGTCTTGCCAATGCTGGGTAAAGTATTGCCAAATTTGTTTGTCTTGATCAAGGTGTAAAAATTCACCGACCATCTCCATGCAAATAACCTCAGGATCACTTAGCTTTGGCGCGTAACCTGCACTTCGCAAGGGTTTGGTGACGACTATTTTGTAATATTGCTCTACCATTAAATAGATATTGATGATAAATTCGTCTATGGGCATCTCACAACTCCATTGTATTCTTGGTCGAAAACAATAGATTAGTGAGGTGCTCTTCTTTTTTCAATCACTTTCGAAGTTGAGAGTGGGGTAAAATCTATAATTTTATCTGTGATCGCCTATCCTGCAATCAAAAAATATTGCTTAAACCCTACACCTTCATCCCTTTTTGCTCTGATTTTTTGAATTTTAACTGGTCTTAGTTTTATTTGGTTATACCTATGGCGAATCAATCAGGTGCCTTCACTGGTTCGGTCCTCTAGTGAGGACTTGAATCTTTGGCTGTAGGCTAACTTAAAGACAGTTACGGGCTGCGATCATACTAGCTTGTGTTTTTATTTAGTTGCCTTTAATTTGAATTCTATACCGCCCCCAATCTAAGTTGTAATAAACACAAGTGGTTAGTCCATAAAGTAATTGCTCACAGGATTGTTCTAAAGTGCTGAAAGTGCTGGATGTCATGAGAGATCCTATGGATTTTCGACTGCGTTTATTTCAATAAAAACCTCTAAGAAGTGGTCTAAAATAAGTCGACCATGACAAATAATTGTGTTGTATCTTACTGCTATGAAAAAGAGATATCTTGTATTTACCGATTTAGATGGAACACTACTCAATCACCAGGATTATAGTTTCGCTCCTGCAAAAGAGGCCTTAGCACTTTTAAAATATCGCTCAATTCCTCTCATTATCGCAACGAGCAAAACCTTTAGTGAAGTAGTAGTGCTTCAAAAAGAGTTAGGCATGCGGCAGCCTTTTATTGTTGAGAATGGTGCTGGGATATTTGTGCCCTCAGAGTCTGTACTTGCAAAAGAGATGGCGTTTAAAGAGGAGTGGATAAAATTCTCTAAGGCGCACTCCTACATAGAACTGAGACTTTTTTTCACACACATGAAACGGAGCTATTCTATAAAAGGTTTTGGAGATATGAGTGTTGATGAAGTAATACAGCATACAGGTTTGCCAAGAGAAGAGAGCCTAAATGCCATGAAACGCGACTTTAGTGAGCCTTTTTTGATGCAAGACGAAAGAGAGCTTGAGGCTCTTAAAAAAGAGGCAAATGAAGAGGGCTTCGATATAGTAAAAGGGGGAAGGTTTTTCCACCTTGTCTCACTCNTAAATGCCATGAAACGCGACTTTAGTGAGCCTTTTTTGATGCAAGACGAAAGAGAGCTTGAGGCTCTTAAAAAAGAGGCAAATGAAGAGGGCTTCGATATAGTAAAAGGGGGAAGGTTTTTCCACCTTGTCTCACTCCTACAAGACAAAGCAAACGCCATGCTTACACTTGCTCACATGTATGAAGAGTATTACAAACAAAAGTGTATCAAGATAGCCCTTGGGGATAGTGCAAATGACTTTGTTATGATAAAAAAAGCAGATATTGGTGTATTAGTTCCCCTCTATGATGGCTCTTTTAGTGCCATAGGAAACGCAGATATAAAAAAAGCAGACTACCCAGGACCAAAAGGTTGGAATAGCTCTATACTGGAGATATTTGATGGACTCTAAAGCGCTTGCAAGAGAGATATTTGCCGATGTACTTGAGGCGTCTTTGCTAAAAAAATTCGTCTCAAAATATGGCTAGCTTAAAGAAAAGACTTTAGGTGTAGGTAGCAAGAAATATGGTACCCCCCTAAACATAAGACTGTAGTGGCACAAATATGATAGATGTAGCGATAATAATAAAAGGTAACCGTGAAGGCTAGAGTGCCGCGCTTCGCTCGCAATAACACTTGCTGTCACTGCGAGGTTTTGAAAAATCATGGCAGTCTAGTCATATGAGATAACATCTAAAGGGAGAATAAGATGTCAGATTTTTTTCAAAACGGCGTTATAACAACACTACAAGATGTGGGAAATCGCTCCTTAGAAAGCATAGAAGAAGAATTATTGCACTTTTCAAAACGCAGAAATATGGTGCTTTTGCTTCCCGCTCTCTACTCAGAGTTTGAAACGCCAGCGATGCAGACTATTATTGATGAGCTTAAAAACGTGAAGTATCTCTATAAAGTTATACTTGGACTCGACTGTGCAACTAAAGAGCAGTATTTAGAAGTAAAGAAACGTATGAGCATTTTGGAGTGTAATGTTGATGTGCTTTGGAATGATGGTCCAAATATAAAAAAGATATATAAAGAGCTTACAGATGAGGGTTTTCCTGGTTTAGACACTCCAGGAAAAGGACGTAATGTCTGGACAATGATAGGTTATGGTCTCACAGATCAAGATAACTATGCTTTTGCCCTGCATGATTGTGACATAGTAAACTACTCACGAGCGCTTGTTGCACGGCTTTTTTACCCCATAGTACACCCAGGACTTGATTTTGAGTTTAACAAAGGCTTTTACTCTCGCGTTACAAACAAGCTCCACGGTCGTGTGACCCGTCTTTTTTATACACCACTCATAAAAGCCCTCAAGATCACTTTTGGCTCAAACCACTACTTGGAGTATATGCAGAGTTTTCGTTATGCCCTCTCTGGAGAGTTCGCGTTTATCCGCTCTCTTGGTCGTGGTATTGCGATTTCTCCTACTTGGGGGCTTGAGGTTTCAACACTTTCAGAAGTTTATAACAACACCTCAAGCCGTCGTATCTGTCAAACAGAAATCATGGAGAGTTATGAGCATAAACATCAAGAGTTAGGCTCAAAAAGTGAAGGTGGTGGCATTTACAAGATGGCAAACGATATAGCTAAAACGCTTTTTAGAATTTTAGCTCAAGAGGGAGTGGTTTTTTCAGAAGCCTCTTTTAAAACACTCCTTGCTTCATACTACCAGCAGTCGCGTATTGAGATTTCAAAGTACAATGCACTCAGTAAGATAAATGCCCTTGAGTACAACCGCCAAAATGAGATAAGGGCAGTCGAAGCTTTTGAAGAGGCTATCAAAGAAGCTGCAGCTGAGTTTTGTGAGGATCCAATGGGTGTGGCCTCCCTCTCTCCGTGGATTACAGTGCGTTCCGTTTTACCTGAATTCTCCGATAGATTTAGAGCGATGGTAAAGGAGGAGTCAAAATGACAGTTATAACCCCAGTTCGGGATAAGTGATTCATTAAGCTGCTGATAGTATTGATATTTTCTATTATTCTTGAAGACCAGCTAAGTCTTTAAAGGCAAGCTTCTCTATAAACTACTGTCAAAAGCATGACTTTATAAGGTCAGATAGTAATTATGCAAATAGTATCAACAACTTAAGCACTGGCTTATCCCGAATTCAGGTTATACAGTAGGTTTGCCTAGCGGTTTTTTGACTGACAATAAAAACGCCTGCACATAAAAAAGACGCCGCTTATAAAAGTGGCGTCTTTTTTGTCTTTTAGTGTTTGCGTGATAGCGTTTGAACTATAGCGATCGCTTGATTAAGCATGCTTTTTTTCAAAGGCAATCATAAAATCCACCAGCTGCTGTACCCACTCAAGCGGTACGGCATTATAAATACTAGCGCGCATACCGCCGACATCGCGGTGACCTTTTAGGTTCAATAGTCCTGCAGCCTCTGATTCTTCTAAAAACACCTTATCCAGACTGCTGTCTGCCAAGGTAAAAGGCACGTTCATGATAGAGCGATGCTCAGGGGCAACGGGGTTGTTATAAAAACTGCTGTCGTCAATGGTTTTGTAGAGCAAGTCGGCTTTTTGCTGGTTGATCTTGCCGATCGCAGCCACGCCGCCCTGCGCCTCTAACCAATCAAACACCAATCCTGCCAAGTACCATGAGTACGTCGCTGGGGTGTTTGACATCGACGCTTTTTCGACTTGGTGCTCATAGTTCATAAGCATAGGGCACCACTCACTGGCACGGCCAAGCAAGTCTTCACGGATGATGACAATGATAAGACCTGCCGGACCGATGTTTTTTTGGGCGCCGGCGTAAATCATGCCAAACTTTGACACATCTATCGGCTGCGACAAAATGCAAGAAGACATATCGGCAATAATAGGCGCGTCGACTTGTGGTGGCTCAAATATCTGTAGACCGTGAATGGTTTCGTTGGCACAGTAGTGAAAATACGCCGCATCGTCGCTTAGGTTCCACTCGCTTTGGGCTGGCACGTCAGTAAAATTACTGTCTTTGCCAGTAGCAACCTCATTGACTGCGCCCAACCCCAATGCTTCATAGCGTTTGGCTTCTTTGACCGCTTTACCTGACCAAGCGCCCGTCGTTAGATAGTCACCACGCCCACCATTTAATAAATTCAGAGGAATCGCCGAAAACTGTAAGCTGGCACCGCCTTGCAAAAACAGCACTTTATAGTTATTTGGGATCTCCATCAATGCCCGTAACTTGCTCTCAGCCTTTTCTGTGATAGCGACATAGTCTTTACTACGATGGCTCATCTCCATCACCGAAAGGCCGCGCCCTTGCCAGTCAAGCAGCTCGCTTTGTGCATGCTCTAAGACGGTGGTGGGCATGGTCGCAGGACCCGCACAGAAGTTTGGCAGACGATGCGCGGCAGCGTTTGGATTGGTAGAAGCGTTGGATGTGTGGATGGATTCTGGGGTTGTAGACATGGTTATTATCCTAAATTGATGAGGTCATCATTGTTGGTTAACAGCTAAGCTGATTAACGATTAAAGCGCCTAGGGAAAATTTTTAAAGACATTGTCAGTCTGGCAGTTTTCTTATTATCTCAAATGCTCAGTTATGTTTATTTACGAGACAGATTTTGCTATCTGTTGCCAAAACTGCCGCTTCAGACGGCTATCGGCGAGCATCTCATCCAAAGTTGGGAGCGTAGTTAGGGCAGGATGCGTCAGCCCGTCAGGCAAGGCCGTCAAAGCCGCCACTTGCACCTCTTCACTACGCCCAATCTTAAAAACATAGCCTGCTAAGCTGGCATTGGCAAGCTCGGCGGTATCCATGCCCGCACAGATCGGAAACGCCGTGGTCTCACAAGTCATCGATAACGCTTGAGTGATGTTTTGCCACAGTTTTTGGCTGTCCCCACTGAGGGTTTGCATGTCCACCATTATGACCCAGTTGCCGTAGCGGCCACCTTGTAAACTAAACGGCAACACCTTTTTGTTGCTCTCATCAGCATATTTATCTGCTGATGCATGTATCACTGATGGCGCAGCAGTGGTTGTTTTTACAGCGTCAACGAGTGGTGCCACCACCTGCGCGACGGTTGGTAGAGCATGCTCGCCACCCAAATAGGCATCATCGTGATAAGAAGACGTATCGCTCGTGTCTAAATGATTTGACGAGCCATCATCGATGCGGTGGAGATGGCGGTCATTGACGGGGCTTTGGGTATTCCACGCTGCTTCGCTGTCGCTAACATTACTGACAAGACTGCGCTGCGAAGAGGTAAGAGAGATGCTAGGGCTTGAGAGGTTTGACCGATTTTCGCTAATGGCGGGGATATCAGCCATGCTTAGCGTCGCAGCATCTGGCCGCACCCACTGATCGATACCCATCATCGCTAGGATTTGGCGCTGCTGCACACGGCGCTGTAGTACAATTTGCGGATCTTGGATATCACTCATGCGGTTCTGCTGTCTTATTTTTTAATTGAGAGCGGGCGATGTTAAAAAAGCTGGCGAACGCCTAACCAATGCTCTGCCAGCATCATCAAGCAGTCGTATTCATCTTGACTGATTATCGTATCGTGTAACATGACAGTATGCAATGTACTTAGCCATCGTCGATACTCATTATAATCTATTTGGCCGCTATCCTGTTGTCTCTTGCCACAATTATTATCTTCCGCCTTATGAGTGCTCGCTGTATCAGCATGGTCCGCGTGATACACTGGCACCATACAGACCACCGCTAACAGCTGGCTACTATTTAAGTGGGATGCTGTCATTAATAGCCACTGTAGATTTGCATCGCTGACGGCATTTAAGTCAATATCAATCAAACGGGCATGCCGCCTCACATCCACAATGTAGTGTGCAGCACTCTCCCATGCTGGCAGCCTATGGCGATGGGCGTTTTTAGACAGCCGATACGCCAGTAGTATCAGCACCGACCTCCTCACGGCATCCAGACCAGAAAACACCTGACTTGATGGGTCAAGCTGCGCGCCTATATCCTCCATACCCGCCTGCAATAGCGTCTGCCAGCCGGACGGCTTATCGGTATTTTTGTCATCTAACACCGCAAAAAGCGTTGGCAATAACCGCTGTAAATGTAGTGCTTGCCATAATGACACGATAGACACTTCTTGTGGCTTGGTGCATGCCACTTGATCAGATACTGATAATGGTGTATCTGTGCCAGACACAAGGTCTGCTGAGATATCCTGAGCAAAGTCAAAGGTCAAATCCACTGCCAGCTGGCGAGCAAACAGCTGTAGTAAACCGCACTGATAGCGAGCGAGCATGGTACGGCTGCTTTGTTGCTGCTGATAATGCTGATGGGCGTGGTGGTCATGGCTGCGCTCGTTTTGCAGGCGCTGTGCGTTAATTGTCTGTGCCGATAAGTCTTGATGATGCAGCTGCTTTATCGCAAAAACCAGCACCGCACTGTCTAAGCGCCGATCCAAATTGGCCACTGCTGTCAGCAGTTTAGCATCTATCGTATGCGGTAAGATGGGCGGGTTGTTATGACTGTCATGATTGTTATCTACATTGGATGCTGCGTTTTTCTTGCCTTGATCTTGTTGCGTATTACTTTGCGATACTTCATCACCGATAACCCCCTCCCAAATGTCGTGCAAATCATATTTCATCGTCGTCGTCAGCAAGCGCCGTTGATGGCATAACATGATGGCTTCGATCAAAGCTTGCGCGCCCAATGGGTGATGACTGTGATCCAGCACGTACTGCGGCAGGCAAACCTGATGCAAATCGTCGCTATCGATCCATGGTTTTTTTGGTAAATCGCTATCGGGTTTTGCCATCCATGGCTTTAGTAGCTGACAGGCACCTATATCCTCTGCTGATACTTGCAAGCGGCCATCAATCACGACATCTTCTTTTATGATAAAGGGCAGCGCCGACTCTGCCTCTAAAGCATTATTAGTCTCATTGAGCAAAACATCGATATTTTCTTTGATGTTTTCTTCAGCATTTTTGTCTTTTTTGGTGGCAGTAGCAGGGAGGTTATTAACAATTGGTTTTTTATCTTTACTTAGGCTATTTGCTTGGACTTCGCCCCAATCACCTAGGCGACGCTGCGCATATATCTGTTTTATTTTTTGCTGGTTTAAGCGTTTTTCATGGGCAACTTGCACAGCAAAGTCATGATAGGCTTTGGCATTGACGGCACTCATGCGCTCGCTTAAGCTTGGGTGGGTAGCAAACCACGATACATCCCCTAAGTCCGCGCCGCTACTGGCAAAGAAAAAATGACTCAGACCATTGATATCAGCGATGTTGGTTAAGCGTGAGCCTACTGTGTCTTGATGAATGGCTTTTAGAGTCTCTATAATCGCCGGCGAACGGGTCAACTGTACGCTGGTGGCATCGGCGAGCAACTCACGCTCACGGTTGAAGCTGTGTTTGATCAACTGAGCGCAGGCCATACTCGAAAAGCTCAGCCCATGTAACAGCAGTGTCCACACGCTACGCGGCGCTTGCCGATCAATGATAGGATGATTCAGCCGGCGCGACTGAGACTGCGTCAATGATAGCGGTTTGTGCGACTGGGATTGCCAGTACGACACCCATTCGCGATGCGTGGTAAAGCTTGCCGTCTGCGCCTCGGTACGACGTGCATGACTGTCGATGCTACGCTGCGGCATCAAAGCGCTTTGACTAACGCTGCTATCAATAGAGCCAGCATAGCGATTGTCACTTATCAAGCGATTACTGTTATGACTGATAGGATCGCTCCAATCATACAGTATCTGTAGTCCTGCTAGCACCACCATCAGCTGTAGGTTAAATGTCGCATCACCATGTAATATATGACCGTACTCATGGCCGATCAGTCCATATAATGCTTCATCAGAGAGCTTGTCTAACGCACCCTGCGTCACGACCAATACCATGTCTTGACTATGGCGGCCAGCGACAAAACCATTGATACCTTGCTCATCAGGCAGCACGTACAATATCGGCATATCCAGCCCCGATGCAATAGCCAGCTGCTGCGCAATTTCGTAGTAGCGGCGATAGACAGGAGGGAAATCTCGCTCATCACGCACTGCGATCTGACGGTCACTAAAGCGAACTTTTTTGGCCGCAGTATGCTGCTGAGCCACCCCTTGACTGTGCTCCCACGCATCCTGACTGCTATCAACAAACAAACGAACCGCCCCCACGCGTTGAGCAATCGCGCGGCCACCCGCTCTGAGGCGGCGATACTCTACAAAACTACCACCAACAAAACTCGCTATGATCCAAACGATGACCAAAACCAACGCCCAGTAGTAAATACCCCCTGTAAATATCGTCAGCAACAACCACACAACTCCGAGAGCCACTGCTATATGAGCCAAGACGATCAAAAAAAACAGCCCATAAAGTAACAGACTGCGGCGCGTGCGTATCCGCTGCTGAGCAAAAAAATCCATCCGCTTATCTCAAATTGGCGACACTTTTTGTGCTTTTACTTGGTATCTCAAGTCATATCTACAACAGGGGCTTTGGCAATGGCGTCTCTATCTGCAAAGACCAGTGGGCTGAGCGGACGAAATCCAAAAGTGCTGCTGACCAGATTGTTTGGAAACACCTCACGGTCATTATTATAAAACATCACGCTATCGTTATAGTGCTGACGGGCAAAGCCTATACGGTTTTCGGTATTGGTCAGCTCATCCATCAGCTCTTTAATCATGCTATCCGCTTTTAGCTCAGGATACGCCTCCACCACCGCTGAGAGTTGCCCCAAAGCTTTAGATAGCATGCCTTCTGCTTTGGCAAACAACGCCATATGCTCAAGCGACTCTGGCTGATGATACGTAGAGTCTTGTAGGCTTTGGGCGTGATTACGGGCGCTAATCACACGGCTTAAGGTCTCTTCTTCATGCGTCAGATAACGCTTGGCGGCCTCAACCAAGTTTGGAATCAAGTCATGACGACGCTTGAGCTGGACATCTATCTGCGCAAAACCATTTTTTGCTTGATTGCGCGCGCGTACCAATTTATTAAATATCGACACCCCAAACACGACCAGTAGTACCATGAATATAATCAGTAGCCAAATAAACATCTTCATAAGCAAATCCCAATGTGTCTAGAGTATTAATGATACGTTAATACCTTGTATTTTATCTTAAATTTATTCATGAAGCGCTAGCATCGGGCAATTTTTAGATAAAAAAAAGCCCTTTATGATAAAGGACTGAATATCGAAAACTGCTTTTGATGTTTTATAATTTTGATGTACTAGAGAGGCATAGAGATAGGTATTAACCAAAACAGGCTGTGACTGGACAATGATAAAGACCAATATCAAATTTTAGGCAAAAAAAAGCGACTCCGTCAGCACATCCTCGGCACACATTGTATCTACTACCGTTGCTACCTTCCGGTCCTGGCGGGATTCATAGTACAATGTTGCGAGGCTACCAACGGAGCCACCAGAGCAGATTATACAAGATTTTTTTAGTATTACAACCCCTATCTCAAAACTGTTTTTTTTAATCGAAAATAAGTCTGTAACCTAGCTCACAAAATTCTCACAGCAACTTATACAGATTTTGCTATTTTAGTGAATGAAGTTGCACACATATCAACACTTAAAAATAAGAGGCACAACTTCCTTTGTAAATACCTTTTGAAAGTATTCATATGAATACCCTTAACATTGATTTAGGAGATAACCATGAAAAATGCTCTATTGAATAAACTGGCCATCGCTTCTGGTACTGCTTGTTTAATGACAGCCATGATGGGTAGCGCGCATGCCGAGCCGACAGGCTATGATCAGCTGAGCTTTCAAACCGAAGTCAAAGAAGAGGTGCAAAATGACGAAGTACGCGCCAGCATGTACAAAAAAGCCCAAGCCAGTACCTCAAAAGCCTTGGCCACCACACTCAACACATCTATTAATAATGCCATGAAAATCGCTAAGCGCTACCCGAGCGTGACGGTCAGCACCGGACAGCAGCGCACCTATCCGCGATATGATAAAAACGACAAAATCATTGGCTGGACGGGGCAAGCCAGTATCGATCTAAAAAGCACCGACTTTGCGGCTACCAGCCAGCTAATTGCTGATTTGCAAGAAACGCTAGTGATGGATAATCTAAACTTTGGCGTCTCTGACAGCAAAAAAGACGCACTAGAGCAAAAGCTGATGACCGAAGCGTCTCGCGCTTTTCAGCAGCAGGCCAAAAACCTAACGCGCGCTTGGAATGCACGCGGCTACCGTGTGGTCACGGTCAATCTAAACACAGGAAACAACTACCCTCGTCCAATGTATGGCAGCATGAATATGAAAGCAGAAGCCGCCGATGCCTCAGTACCTAGTCAGAGTTTTGAATCGGGCAATAGCACCATCTCTGTCACCGCCAACGGCACCATCGAGCTGACCAAATAGCTTTTGCGCCATAAAGACAGTTGTTAGTAAAAAACTTTATAAGTACCTAACTAACTATCAAAGGATATCAAGGGCAGCCACTTATCGTAGTGACTGCCCTTTTTTGTATGCTATTAGGGTATGGCGCTTATTTGGTAAAAGCATCATTAGTTTTAGGCTGTGCATTTTGAACCGTTTGTAGACTGCCATCCTTTTGCCGCAGTTTTAACAGCAGTTTTTGATGCCATGGTAGATTTTGGTAGGCTAAGCGCTGCTGCGCGATTTTTTTATTGTTTTGGAGGGTTTGAGTGTTTTGAATCACATGTACCGTACGGGCTGTTTCTTTGAGCAGCCGTCCTTTCTCATTTTGTATGACCGCCTTTATATTATGCGCGCCGGGCATAAGATCGACAGTGGCGATAGAAGCACTTAACCCTTGTGCAACCTCACTACCATCAAGATAAATACGGACTCCATCACCTGCCTGCAAGGCAGGCATCACCTGTACGCGCACCTCAATACTTTGAGCAGGACGGCGATATGCGCGAGTCTCGCTAGGCTCGGCGATCATAAGCTGATAGCTCACTGTCTTGCGCGCCTTATCTGTGCTATTGGCCTTGCTCACAGGCGCAGATGACGAGGTCGCCTCGCCAGTCACCTGACCAATCGTGTCTCTACCAGTAGAAACAGCCGTCTGACTGACGGTTTTGTCCGTCTGCTGTTCATAGTTTTGTGGCCGATCGGTAAAGGTGACTTGTCCCGTCTTTTCATCGACTACTTTATAGATGGTTGCTGCGTGACTGGTGGGCACTGCGATAGGTACTGTGATACTCACTGAAAGTACGGTCAGCGCTGTCAGTAAACCGAAACATTTGGCTTTTATGCCTCTGGTCTTTAGAGTACTGGACTTTAGAGCGATGGTTGTTACATCAGCGTCTTTTATATGAGTGTTTTTTATATGAGCAAGGATAAATATCGTCATGGTCAAGCCACCTAATCAGTCTGATACTTCCTATTATGCGGTATTTGCGTGATGAAATCAGTAGCGATGTTTTATTCATTTATCGGGTAGCGTATTTTTCATTTTCGCGCATAAAAAACACCAGCCAAGACAAGCTTAACTGGTGATTTGATGTTATTTTACATTTAGCTTAAATTCAGTGTTTTGAGTACGCAGCTGATTAGCAGCTGTAGTACATGTCAAACTCAACAGGATGCACAGTTACGTTCAGACGTTGTACTTCTTCTTCTTTCAAAGCAATAAACGCTTCTAGCATGTCTTTAGTGAACACATCGCCTTTTAACAAAAACTCGTGGTCGTCTTTTAGCGCCTGTAGTGCAACATCTAGACTCTCTGCAACCGTTGGGATTTGTGCTTCTTCTTCTGGTGGCAAGTCATATAAGTTCTTGTCAGCCGCTTCACCTGGATGCATCTTGTTCTGGATACCGTCAAGACCTGCCATCAATAGCGCAGCAAATGCTAAGTATGGGTTGGCCGTTGGATCTGGGAAACGCGCTTCGACGCGTACTGCTTTTGGACTGCTCACGTGCGGAATACGGATAGACGCTGAGCGGTTTGATGCAGAATACGCAAGCTTGATAGGTGCTTCGTAATGCGGTACCAGACGCTTATAGCTGTTCGTTGATGGGTTGGTAATCGCATTCAGCGCACGAGCGTGCTTGATGATACCACCAATGAAGTACAATGCTGTCTCAGACAGACCAGCATACTCATCACCAGAGAACGTGTTTACGCCATCTTTTGAGATCGACATATGTACGTGCATACCTGAACCGTTGTCACCAACGATAGGCTTTGGCATAAAGGTCGCTGTTTTACCAAACTGGTGCGCCACGTTATGGACAACATATTTCAACTGCTGAACCTCATCCGCTTTACGTACCATCGTGTTAAACGCTACACCGATTTCAGACTGGCAAGACGCCACTTCGTGGTGATGAACTTCAACGCGGCCTTCGCCAACGATTTCTTCCATACGCTCACACATCACAGAACGCATGTCATGCGAGCTGTCGATTGGTGGTACTGGGAAGTAGCCGCCCTTGACGCGTGGACGATGCGCCATGTTGCCCCACTCATAAGTCTCGTTAGTCGACCATGCAGCTTCTTCAGCCGTAATTTTATGACTGACGCCAGACATATCAACTGACCATTTTACATCGTCAAATACAAAAAACTCTGGCTCAGGACCGAAGTAAGCAGTATCACCGATACCAGTGGATTTTAAGTACTCTTCTGCGCGGCGAGCAATAGAACGTGGATCACGATCATAGCCTTGTAGCGTTGATGGCTCGATGATATCGCAGGTCACGACGACTGTAACGGCATCAAAGAACGGATCGATAAAAGCCGTTTCAGGGTCAGGACGTAGGATCATATCTGAGGCTTCAATGCCCTTCCAGCCAGCGATAGATGAACCATCAAACATTTTGCCGTCTTCTAGCACTTCTTCGTCGATGGTAGAGGCAGGAAAACTGATGTGTTGCTCTTTACCGCGAGTATCGGTAAAGCGAAAGTCAACCCATTTAGCATTAGATGATTTGATAAGATCCAGTAATTTATCCGACATAAATAGTCTCCGTTGTGTTGATTAGATATTTGCAATATAAACTGTTTTAACGCTATTTTAACGCTATTTTAACGCTATTTTAACAACATATGACTGACAATGTTGCTTTGTTCAAATGCTGGCTGATTATTATTAATAAACAGTGATAGACAGCAGTAGCTGATAAAGAAGCAGCTCATCATCAACCCTCATACTGTCCGCTGACAATAATGATGCAACTGCTGTGCCAAGCTGTTGGCGCATGACAGTGCAGCAAATCCATCGGCAGCCAAATAGTAAATAAATACAGATATTTAGCGTGTTTTTGCCAATGCGTGATAAAAATATCTTCTTGGGCGATCACCACCATATGATGATTTGGCGCATCCATTAGTGTCTTTAATGCACCAAATTAGCTCATACAATGGTGCAATCTGTTTCTTCAATGCTCTTTTTTGGGGCAAATCACCTGTCTGGCCAGCACTGCGCCCTGTTTTAACTCAATCGACTATATCAGAGTGAGTCGATTTTTGATACATTGCCTTATGTCAATAAAAAGGGGTTTTTATATAAAACTAACTATAATCGGTAATACAGAAAATCCATGATAAACCTGCTGGCTGTCGTGCTGCGTTTGATAGCACGCAAAATAGTGGTAAGATAACTGCGGACGATAAAAACTGTAACAATCCTATAAGCTGGCGCACGCTCAACCATGCAGCAAACAAGCATGTAGCAAAAAAGGAAAAAACGACTACAGCTGTCGTTCTACATCTACAAAAGCAAGACTTATAAAGAAAGCTAAGATTTATAAAAAAGCCAAACCAACTAAGTTGATACCCACATGATTTTGATGATCGATAATTACGACAGCTTTACGTACAATATTGTACAGTACTTCGGTGAACTACAGCAGGATATCACCGTCTGGCGTAACGATGAGATCAGTCTCCAGCAGATCCAAGCCCTCGCACCAGATGCGATCGTAATTGGCCCTGGCCCGTGCACCCCTGACCAAGCGGGTATTTCTTTGCAAGTTATCGATGCCTTTAAGGGCGTCATACCTATCTTGGGCATCTGTCTTGGCCATCAAGCCATTGGACAGGCTTTTGGGGCGCAGATCATCAAGGCAGGCGCGGTCATGCATGGCCGCCTATCTGCGGTATATCATAACGACCAAGGCGTATTTTTTGGCCTGCCAGCACCCGTGCAAGTCACCCGCTATCACTCACTGGTGATTGACCAAGCCAGCTTGCCTGAGTGCCTAGAGATGACTGCTTGGACACAACATAGTAATGGTAGCATCGAGGAGATCATGGGCGTTCGTCATACTGCCTACGCCATTGAAGGCGTGCAGTTTCATCCAGAGTCCATCCTAAGCCAAGCAGGTTATCAGCTGCTCAATAATTTTTTGCACACTCATGGTTTGGCAGTACTGCCTACAGATGCCTTACCGCAAGTCGGTTAAATTCCGTTCAGTTTAAGACTGTTTGGCGGCAATTTATTTGCCAATTTACTGACAATGCTGATGATAAATAATCTATAACGCCCACGCCTTTTAACCCTTATTTATAAAAATACTAAGCGAGAGAACAATGAGCACAATAAAAACAGAGGATACCACTACCCCAGATCATATCGCTCAGCTATCTGATGAGCAGACGCACAAACTCCTGACCACCGCATTGGCGAGAATCTTTCAGCACATTGACCTAACCTTTGATGAGATGTATCAAGTCATGCTGATTATCATGCAGGGTCGATGTAGTGATGCCATGATGGGTGCGATTTTGACGGGTCTGCGCATGAAAGGCGAGTCCATCGACGAGATTACCGCATCGGCCAGCGCCATGCGTGACTTAGCAGCCAACATTACACCGGCAGACTGCCACTATCTGGTCGATATCGTCGGTACGGGCGGTGATGGTGCCAATTTGTTTAACGTCTCTACCGCTTCAGCCTTGGTCGCAGCAGCGGCAGGGGCACAAGTGGCCAAACATGGTAACCGCGGCGTGTCGACCAAATCTGGCAGCTCCGATTTGCTTGAACAAGCAGGGATCAGCTTGACACTCAGCCCAGAGCAGGCCAAGCAATGCATAGAAAATCAAGGCATTGGCTTTTTATTTGCGCCCAATCACCACAGCGCCATGCGCTATGCCAACCCCGTACGCCGTGAGCTAAAAGCGCGGACGATATTTAATATCCTGGGGCCATTGACCAACCCAGCTGGCGCGCCCAATCTGGTCATTGGCGTCTTTACCGCAGCGCTGTGTGAGCCTATCGCTAAGGTGATGAAAAATCTAGGGGCGCGTCACGTCATGGTGGTCGGTGCCAAAGACGGCCTAGATGAAATCAGCTTGGCCACTTCTACGACGGTCGCTGAGCTAAAAGATGGTACGGTCACAGTCTTTGAGATGAGGCCAGAAGATGCGGGGGTCGAATCGCAAACCCTCATCGGTCTGGATGTTGACTCCCCTAAAGAGAGTCTGGAGCTGATACGCGCCGCCCTGTCGGGTACAGACACTCATGATCGCGCGGTGCTCAAAGCTCGTGATATGATTGCACTCAATGCAGGCGCGGCCATTTATACGGCAGGACTGGCCAGCAACTATCCAAATGGTGTTAGCCGCGCTCAAAAGATCATTCAAAATGGCGATGCCTTGACCAAGCTTGAGTCTTTGGCACAATATACTCAGCAGCTGGCGCAAAACACTTAAGTTTTTCATACAGCCATCGGCCACTGACTTTTGCCCTTTTACCTTTAGACATATTCGGACACCAGCATGACCCATACAGACATACCTTCAGTATTACAGCGCATCGTTGCGACCAAACACCTTGAGGTAAAAGCGGCTCGTGAGGCGCTATCTCTAGATGACTTAAAAGCCAAGGTGCTGGCCAATCAGCAGCCGCGGCGCGGCTTTGCTCAGTCACTACGAGCGGCCAGCACCAGCGAGAGCGGCATCGGTATCATCGCCGAGATTAAAAAAGCCTCGCCTTCTAAAGGCATCATCAATCATAACTTTGCCCCCGCATTGTTCGCCCAGCAATATGAGCAGGCGGGTGCCAGTTGTCTGTCTGTCCTCACCGATCGCGAGTACTTTCAGGGAGAAGATAGTTACCTTGAGGCGGCGGCCAATGCTGCCACACTGCCGCTACTGCGTAAAGACTTTATGGTCGATGTGTATCAGATTTATCAATCCTACTTGCTGGGTGCAGACTGTATCTTACTGATTATGGCGTGTCTTGATGATGAGCAAGCACGGCAGCTGCATGCGCTGAGTATCGATCTGGGTATGGATGTGTTGATTGAAGTCCATACCAAAACCGAGCTTGAGCGCGCCCTCCAGCTGCCTCGTAGTGTCCACAACATCTATGGCATCAATAATCGCGATTTAAATACATTCGCTGTCGATCTACAGACCACGCTTGAGTTAAAAAACACCTTAATCAAATCATTGGCCGCTGACGCCGACAGCCATGGACAACAGCCACTTATCGTGACTGAAAGTGGGATTCATAGCAGTGCTGATATTCGCCTGATGCTAAACAACGACATTCAGCACTTTTTGATCGGTGAGCAGTTTATGAAAACCGAGCATCCTGGACAAGCGTTACAATCCTTACTTGCAGGCGTCGCAGCAGACGCGTAAAGTAACTAAAAAATGCCACAGTACCCATTACCCAACTACCTTTTCATCAACCAACGATACCTTAACTGTTATGTCAAATTCTCTATTTTCTAAAGAAATGCAAGATCAGCTCAAAGAGCTAAAAGGCCAGCTGAGTAAAGGCCGTGATACCAACTCACCTGAGGGCGAAAACCAAAAGCCGACTGAGCCTGTATCGCTGCCGACGCAAAAACAAGTCAAAAAAACGGTCAAACAACTAGACAGTGAGCATATCGACGACGACAAAGTGCTGTTTATGCAAGCAATGCATGGCGTCACTCAGCTCGAAGACAAAAACGTGCGCTCCCCTGTCACCAACACCAGAGCTGGCAAACCTGATGCCACGACTTTATCAAAACGTGCCGCCGCGCAAGGCAGTGAAAGCGGCGATCTAAGCGCCGGCTTATCAGACATGCAAGCTTTGCTCAATCCTGTAGCAAGCGAAGCATACTTATCGTACAAACAGCCAACCCTACAAAACAAAATATTTGATCAACTAAAAAAAGGCAAATTGCGCTGGTATGATGCCGTAGACATCCATGGCTGTACCATCGAAGAAGCCCGCACCGCGATGACCCAACTACTCAGCCAAGCCAAAGCCAACAACGAAACTGTGGTCAAAATCGTCCATGGCAAAGGCTCTGAGGCCATCTTAAAAACCTGTGTGAATGGCTGGCTCCGTCAACTGCCTGAAGTACTGGCGTTTTGCTCGGCCTCGCCAAAAGATGGCGGCAATGGTGCGGTACTAGTACTGCTAAAAAAACCAAAAGGCGCGAGTGAATAAACCTTAAAGCAAAGCAAAAAAAAGACTGCCCAACAAGCAGTCTTTTTTTATAGATGATGTGGTTTTAGAATATAGGATGATGTGCTTTTTAGAAGATAGTGCGCCTTATAACTTCGATAAGAGTAAATAACGATGAGCATACAGACCCTTGACACCCCTGAGCAGCTAGCAGCACATATCGATGCGTTGATAGCAATCGAGCCGAGATTTGCGCCGGTCTACGAGCAAGTGGGCTTACCCAGTCTGCGGCACAATACTGGCGGCTTTATGCAATTGATGCGAGCGATGGTCGGCCAGCAGTTGTCTGTCGCTGCGGCAGCCAGTATTTGGCAGCGCTTGCTTGAGACCGGCTTGACCACTCCTAGCATGATTCAGCACGCAAGCGATGACGCGCTCAGAGCCCAAGGTTTATCTAAACAAAAAATTCGCTATATTCGCTCTTTGGTTGCGCATGATATAGACTTTGCTAGCCTAAAAACCCTACCAGATGAGGCAGTAATAAACATCCTAACCACCGTCACAGGTATCGGGCGCTGGACGGCTGAGATGTACTTATTGTTTTCTTTACAGCGCGCTGACATCCTCGCTGTTGATGACTTGGCGATCAAAGTTGCCGCCATGACACTGCTGGACTTGCCTGAGCGTCCTACCCCAAAACGACTCCACTCTCTAACGCAGCATTGGTCACCTTACCGTAGCACAGCCAGCCTATTGCTTTGGTCGTATTACGGGCAGCTGCGTAATAAGACCGCTGTACCTATCTAAGAACCCATGATTTACCATCATCATTGCAAACAATATTTTTTATAACAATTATAGTTTTTATAGCGACTATAGCAATGCCACGCCTTATATGGCTGTCTTTTTAGGGCTGGTTCCATATTGACAAGCCAAACTTGCGTTTGGTGTGCTTAAACTTCCTCTTTTTTAGCGCACGGCCTTTTTCTCTGAGCGCCTTGATGCTATGTTGTTTTTTGGTCGCCGTGGCGTCAGGTGACGCGGCAGTCTTTTTATCTTTGCTGGCTCTATGGTCTTTATCCAGATCTATGTTGTGGGCATCATCATGATGTTTATCTTGTTTTTTATCCATGTCGTCGCGAGCATGCTGGGCGCTACCATCTGTCCTATTAGCCATGTCGTCATCTTTTGACGCGTTACTTGCAGACTCGTCATTATCAGATTTTTGCTCGCTGTTTGCTTTAGACGACGCAACATCGGTTTGATTGACTATCAGCTGCTGCGTAGGCAGTGCATGCTCGACGTCGTATTTTTTGACCTGAGTTAATATATCAACGAGCACGACGTTTTGCTTATCATAAAACTCCATCACGTTATTGGCGTTGATATAGGCTTGCAGCTGAATCACATAGCTATCTTGGCGCAGCTCTAAGATATGGACCTGATTCCATTCTTGGTTGGTCAAATAATGCTCATTTAAAAACTCATCTAAGTCTTTGACCATCTTAAAGACCACATCGATATCAGCGGTACGCTTAATATACAGCTGATGAAAAAACCGAAACATATCACGCGAGGTAAAGTTTTCGATTTGCATCGAAGAAAAATCACCGTTTGGCACAGTGACGATGGTACGCGTCAAGGTGCGCACGCGTGATGAGCGAATACCGATATCGATGACCGTGCCTTCATACGTGCCAAATTTACAATAGTCCCCTATGCGTACGGGAGAATCTGCGACCACCACCACACTACCGACGAGGTTTTCGATGGTCTTTTGCGCACCAAGCGCCAATGCCAGACCACCAACCCCTAGTGCGGCAATCCCTGTGGTCAAATCAAACCCTAAATTACCAAAGATGACAATCACCGCAAAGATGAGCAGCAACGCTTTGACGACTTTTCGTAGCAGCCCTAAGATAGAGACACGCTCGGTATAGTTTTTCTTATAGCTTAAATTGACCGCGCGGGTAAATATCGCATCAATGACGCGCAGTAATAACCAAGTCAACGCCAACCACGAGGCGATATCAGCAAAACGATTGACCGGCTCTCGCAGCGTCACCGAGACGCCAGCATAGACCATCACCTCAGACAGTATCAGCGCCATAATGACCACAGAGAGTGGCAGTACCACTTTATTTGGCAAAGGTAGCGGGACGCCGCGTACTCGCGGATAGGCGATTCGCAGAAGATGATACAGTAGCCAGACTAAAATATAAGTAAAGACAAAACTGCTGACGATCATCGTCAGCGTCGCCACTAAGTCCGCCATCTGATAGCCAAACAGCTTTTTGCCTTCCAATGAGTCAACTGTATAGCGAGACACCAACGTCGGCTCGGTGTTTTCTATCACTTCGGGTACCGAGCTGAGCGTCTCACTAGAAAACTGCCAATACTGTTCGCCTTGCTTAGACAGCACTCTCTCAAGCACCAACGGGACGCTTGTTTCTCCGACATTGATGACCCCGACGTTTTCTTGATTCGGTGGTAATTGATCCGTGAGATTACCCTCAGGTGTATTACTGATTTGTAGGTCAGGCTGAAAACGGCCGCCAGCATCTAGTGCTTGCTTAAACTGACGCACGACCGTGGTGGGATTGTCCGACTTAGACAAATTAAGATAATTGCTCGCCAGCAGGTAGTCGTTTTCGCCCAGCGCCTTAATAAACCCTTGTACCGTATGGCGCGGCGTGTCGCGCCCAAACGAATCTGGTATAGGCGTGCTTGCCGACTCTTCACTGCCAGTCGTGCCATTTACGCCAAGCGTTGTCGTTTCTGCAGCAAAGGACGCTGTGGGCAGCAGTACGCTCATCGCCATGATAAGCAAAAGCATCATAGTGATAAACGGGGTTTTTAGGCTGGTAGACAATACATCTGGAGCCTGACGAAAATTCAGATGGTGCTTAATAGACAAAACAAACCTCTTAGCTTGATGAGTGGCACAAAAAGGGCAGATAAAACCCTTACTATCATAACAATTATTTATCACAACAGTGCTTTTGATTGCATGTTTTTGTAGATGGCTGCCGTCAAATTTATTTAGGCGTTTTGCTTTACCGCTCCGACCATGAGCGTCATTCAACCTACCTTGAGGAAAGATTAGGTTAAAGTGGTTTATAAAGGGATAATTTTTGTAGATAATGAGCGCAGTTTTGCTTATATACTGTTTTTTGTAACTTTTGACACCTTTTACGTCTTAATAGTTATTTCTTATTTCTATATTTTTTAATTTGATTACTTTGGAATCGACCATGTTTTTATCACGTCTATCTTCACGTACCTATCTTCGCCTAAGTATTTTAAGCGCGCTTGGTTTGCTTGCCGCCAACACCGCGATGGCAGTGACCCCTGAGACAACCAGCGTTGATAACGGTGAGATGCCACAGGTTGAGCTTGATAAAATTGTCGTGACAGCGACGCGTACGCCGACCAAAGCCAGTAATGTGGTCGCGCAAACACGAGTGATCGATAAGGAAGAGCTACAGCGTTATCAGGGTCAGACGGCACTTGACGTTTTAAAACGTCAGCCAGGGTTCAGTCATTACACCAATGGCGGCTCAGGGACTATCTCAAATTTTTATATGCGCGGTTATGATAATAAACAAATATTAGTACTTATTGATGGTATACGGTATAGCTCGTTAAGTGCGGGCGGCGCCGCGTTAAGCTTGCTACCTGCTGATCAAATTGATCGAATTGAAGTTCTCTATGGAGCATCAGGTTCTAGCATCTACGGTGCGGATGCGATGGGCGGTGTCATTCAAGTATTCACTAAAGGCGGCAATATAGATCGAAGCAGTATGTCAGTTACCGCTGGTGTCGGCTCAAATGATCAATATTTATATGGTGCGAGCGCTCAATTTGCTAATGATAAGGGTACTACGCTGAGCCTAGCAGCCAGTCACAACGAAACAGACGGGTTTAACGCTACTTTACCTCGTGACCTACCAAGTCAGACTGATGATGATGGCTTTGAGAGTGATAACTACAGTTTATTTCTTAATCAAAAAATTAATGATAGTTTAAGATTTGGAATTAGCGGTCTTTATTCGAAATCAACAACCGATATTGACTCTTATGATGATTACATGACGGGCGCTCCTGCTTTAAAGCATGCATTTTCAGATCAAGAAAGTGGAGCTGCTAGCGCATATCTTGAACATTTTACCGATAGCAGCAACACTAAACTTCAATATGGCTATAGTATCGACGAATCAACAACTTATGAGACTGATGTAAATAATGGCAGTCAATATGATACTAAGCAGCAGCAAATAAGCTTGATAAGCGTTCAAAATTTGCCAGTCGGTAAAGTAACTCTAGGCGCTGAGCATTTGAAGCAAAAACTGGAGTCAAATGTATATGATGCCGATGTTCGTAAAATTACCAGTGGTTTTTTGGGTTATTTGCTGTCATATAATGGCTTCGATGCGCAAGCCAATATACGATATGACGACTATTCAGACTTTGACAGCGAAACTACTTATAACTTAGGCGGTGCTTATAATATCAGCCCTGATTTTCGTATTGGCGCAAGTTACGCTAAAGGCTATCGCATACCGACTTTTAATGACTTATACGGACCTAAGAGTTGGGGTAGTAATGCAAATCTAAAACCAGAAACTAGTGATAACTACGAAGCTTTTATTGAATATAATACTTCACTGCAATCGACACGCATTACAGGTTACAATAATAAGGTCGACGACCTTATTGCCAGTGATGGTAAAAGCACCCCTGAATACATTTATGGACAAAGAATAAATACTGACAAAGCCAAAATCAAAGGTGTAACATTGACTTCAGATTGGGTGATTGATAATTACCTATTTGGAGCGAGTTACGACTATCAAAAAGCTAAAGATGATAGCGATTACACTGGTAAAGTCGACTATCTTGGTAATCCTATTGATTACAATGGTAACTATCTTCCTATTCGCCCTGAGAACAAAGGCCTTATCTACTTAGGTTATCACTTACCGAGCTTAGATATCCGTGCTGAATATGAATACATAGGTCATTATTATTACAGTGTAAACAATGCTGATTCACAGATCATAGACAGCTTTGGTCTATTTAATATTAGTGGCAATTATCAGTTGACAGATAATTTAACAATGAGTGCTCGCTTAAATAATATTACTAATAAAGAATATGTGACAGCGCTTGGTTATAATACTGACGGTACTAACTTCTTCACCTCACTCACCTATAACTGGTTTTAAGCTTATTTGGTAAAAATTAGAACTTATATATAAATAATCAAGGCTATCGATAGATGGCCTTTTTTTTATGACGTAAGCACTTACGATTTTCCGCAGCCAATAGGTGACAAATTAATCCTCATCAATTACAATAACGACCTCCCGAGAGGTGTTGCGCCATAATCATCGATTACTGCAATTAAGCTTTATTGCTTTGCAAATCATTTATTATGTTAGGCTCGGTTAACTGTTTATGACCATTTTTGGTTATGAACAGCGCAAATAACGGCACCTGCGTTTTTATTCTTTTTATCTATTAACTGATAGGAGCATATTATGGACGCAGTGTCTACCACCCCATCTGCCCATACGATC
Source organism: Psychrobacter sp. Marseille-P5312 (assembly GCF_900291405.1). Taxonomy (NCBI): domain Bacteria; kingdom Pseudomonadati; phylum Pseudomonadota; class Gammaproteobacteria; order Moraxellales; family Moraxellaceae; genus Psychrobacter; species Psychrobacter sp. Marseille-P5312. The sequence goes on along the minus strand of NZ_OLML01000001.1, from coordinate 2,576,363 downwards.
GACCCCTCTTTCACTGACTATAAAGTCGCCGACATTAGCCTTGCTGATTACGGTCGCCGTGAAATCACCCTAGCTGAAGCCGAAATGCCTGCCCTGATGGGTTTACGTCGTCGCTACGAAGCCGACCAGCCGCTTAAAGGCGCCAAAATCGCCGGCTGTATTCATATGACCATCCAGACCGCAGTGCTTATCGAAACACTCGTTGCGCTAGGTGCAGAAGTACGCTGGACCTCGTGTAATATCTTTTCGACCCAAGACCACGCAGCGGCAGCAATCGCGGCGGCTGGCATTCCTGTGTTTGCTTGGAAAGGCGAAACTGAAGAAGAGTACGAGTGGTGCCTCCGTCAGCAAGTACATGTCGGCGGCGAAGCATCAGGCGAGCTTTGGGATGCCAACTTGATCTTAGATGATGGCGGCGACCTTACTGCTTTGATTCACAATGAATACCCACAGATGCTCGATAGCATCCATGGTATCTCAGAAGAGACCACCACAGGTGTGCATCGTTTGATCGAAATGCTAGGCAAAGGCACGCTAAAAGTACCGGCTATCAACGTCAACGACGCGGTGACCAAATCAAAAAATGACAACAAATACGGCTGCCGTCATAGCTTAAATGACGCCATCAAACGCGCAACCGATATGTTCCTTGCAGGTCGCCGCGCGTTAGTCATTGGTTATGGTGATGTGGGCAAAGGCTCAACCCAAAGCCTACGCCAAGAAGGCATGATCGTACGTGTCTCAGAAGTCGATCCTATCTGTGCGATGCAGGCCTGTATGGACGGCTATGAAGTATTGTCTCCGTACATCGATGGCGACAACACCGGCGGCGCAGACAGCATCAACAAGCAGTTGCTAGCAGACACTGATTTGATCGTCACAACAACAGGTAACTATCATGTCTGTGACAGACACATGCTCGCAGCATTAAAGCCTGGTGCGGTCGTCTGTAATATCGGTCACTTCGACACCGAAATCGACACGCAATTTATGCGTGACAACTGGCGCTGGGTTGAGATCAAACCACAAGTACATCAAGTGTTCCGCTCAGATGACGAAAACGACTATCTGATTTTGCTTGCCGAAGGTCGCTTAGTGAACCTAGGTAACGCAACCGGTCACCCGTCACGCGTGATGGACGGCTCGTTTGCCAACCAAGTCTTGGCGCAAATGTACTTGTTTGAAGAAAAATTCGCTGATTTGCCAATGGATGCACGCGCGGACAACTTGTACGTCAAAGTACTACCGAAAAAACTCGACGAAGAAGTCGCAGCAGCGATGGTAGCTGGCTTTAATGGTACGCTGACTAAGCTGACTAAAGAGCAAGCTGACTACCTAGGTGTGCCAGTCGAAGGCCCGTTTAAGCCTGACGCTTATAAATACTAAGGAGCGTGATTATGAGCAAGCCTGCTTTTTCTTTTGAGTTCTTCCCTGCCAAAACTGAGCAAGGGGGTCAAAAGCTCCTAAACACCTATGACGAACTAAACAAACTGGCACCAAGCTATTTTTCAGTGACTTACGGTGCGGGTGGCTCGACACGTAGCCGTACGCTAGACATCGTACAGACCTTATGTGCGCGCGGCGATACTGATATTGCGCCGCACATGTCGTGTATCGGTGATGATAAGGTCGAAATCGCAAGCCTGCTCGATCATTATAAAGCACTGGGCATCAAGCGTCTGGTGGCGCTGCGCGGCGATTTGCCCTCAGGTCAGATCGGTATGGGTGAGCTGCCATTTGCATTAGATTTGGTCAAGTTCATTCGTGAGCATTCAGGCGAGCACTTTCGTATCGAGGTCGCCGCCTACCCTGAGATGCATCCGCAAGCGCGTAGCTTTGAGTTTGATGTCGACAACTTAGTCAACAAGTACCAAGCAGGTGCCAACGCGGCGATTACTCAGTTTTTTTATAATGCTGATAGCTACTTGTACTTGCGTGATACGTTAGAAAGGCGTGGTATCGACACGGTCGCACAGCCATTAATCGCTGGTATCATGCCGATCACCAACTCCAGCAATTTAGTACGCTTTGCTGATAGCTGCGGCGCTGATATTCCGCGTTATGTGCGTAAACGCTTGGCGGATTTTGGCGATGACAGCAAATCTATTCGCGAGTTTGGTTTTGATGTGGTGTATCGCTTATGTGAGCGCTTAATGAGCGAAGGCGTGCCAGCCATGCATTTTTATAGCATGAACAAAGTTGAGCCAAATAAACGCTTGGTTGAAGCACTGGGCCTTAGCGCTTAGACTACTTATATAGTAATAAAAACTGGCGTTCTTAGGAGCGCCAGTTTTTTGTTGCAAGCTTTTTTTGTCATCGCGTTTTTATCTCCCCTCCTCACTTCACCAATAGTCTGCTAAGATACTAAGACAGACTATTGTTCAACCAAAGGATGAACCGACTGTGCGACGTTTTTTTTATGCCAGCAGTAATACTAAGGACACACCTTACCCGCCATTGAGCACGGTTGCGATTGGTGCCAGCATCGAATTGACCGACAGTATCGTTCATCACTGGTGCCGTGTACTACGCGCAAATATCGGCGATGAAGGGGTGTTGTTTGATGGTTTTGGCGGTGAGTATCACGTACAGCTCCAAAGCATCAGTAAAAAACACGCCACGGTGGCGGTGTTGGCTCACAGCATAGATGAGCGTACGGCGCCTATTCTCAGCCAGATTGGTCTGGTGATGAGCCGCGGCGAGCGTATGGATTATGCCATTCAAAAGTCCACCGAGCTTGGGGTGACGGCGATTCAATTGCTCACCAGCCATCATGGCGAGGTCAATCTAAAACCTGCGCAAGTAGAGAAAAAGCTGGCGCACTGGCAGCAAGTGGCAATAGCGGCCTGTGAGCAGTGTGGCCTCAACCGTCCGCCGCTCATCTTTGCGCCTATCTCTATCACTGATTGGCTGACACAGCCGTCGCGTAGCGCGCCACACCTCGCCGTCAGTCCTTTGGTCGCCGAGCTAAGCCAAGACCATTACTACCAAGCACTGCAGCAGCCAGCCGATTTACGCTTGCAGCTTAGCGTGCCAGCAGTAGGACAACCTGCGATGCCAGAGGCGTTATTGCCAGTACTAAAACAAGCGGCGCCTTATATTGAGTTGCTCATTGGCCCTGAAGGCGGTCTTAGCGATGAGGAGTGCAAGTGGGCGGCGGATGCAGACTTTGCACCTTGGCAAATTGGCGCAAGGGTACTGCGCACCGAAACAGCGCCTGTGGTTGCTTTAGCGACTTTGCACGCGCTGACTTTATAACACAAGCACTCGGCTCGCTCATTGTTATGATGACAAACCGACTAATGATCCACCTTTGCCATGATGATTTCGATGATGACTACTTTTGCTCCCATCCCCATTGCCGACAAGCAGCTACTGCTGACCAAACTGTGTGAGCAATGCGATGATGCTATTTTCATTTTAGATGAAAACCTACGCTATTTGTCGATCAATGCCAGTTATGAGCTTATCATCGGCTATAGCGAGTCTTTTTTGCTGGGTCGGCCGCTTGGAGTCTATGCCGCTGATTTTTTGTCAGAGGAAGAAAGAGGCGTTTTGACGCAAATCACCAACCAACTTGATAGTAGCGGCTTTTATGAAAGTGATTTTTCGATGGCCAACCGTTATGGTGAGATACTACAGTGCCATATCACGTATCGCAAGGTAGCTATAGAGGCCAAGACTTATTATATCGGTCTGATTCGTGATATGTCTTCTGCGGCCAAAGACCGAAAGCAGCTGACCCATCTGCTCAATTACGATCAGCTGACCGGCCTGCCCAACCGTAAGGTTTTTTTGAGCCAGACCAGTGATTTGCTGCTCGACAGCTATCAAGAGGTGATCATCGTCCGTCTCAATATCGATCGGTATCGTAGTCTTGCAAGCCTATTGGGTCCTGATGGTATCAATCATTTAATCAAAAGCTTTGTGGCTCGTCTCAAGGCGCTAGAATTGGGCTGTTTGCGCTGCTTTTCGCACTTTGGCGGCGATGATTTTGCGTTGTTATTTGAATGCCATGATGCCAATATGGTGCGCCATCAGTTAGATAAGCTCATGCAGATGTGTGAGCGGCCTTTTTCGATCGATAAGGACACCAAAACCGACGCCAATATCTATTGTCATATCTCCGTCGGTGTCAGCTATTTCCCGCAAAACGACACCGAGCTGACAGGGCTTTTGACCAAAGCTGAAAAAGCCTTGCATTATGTCAAGCAGCAAGGCGGCGACGATATCTGCTGGTACAATGCGGCGATCGAAGAAGCCACCGCTGACAGTTTACAGTTAGAGGCTGAGTTAAGAGAGGCCACCACCGCAGGCCAGTTTATTCCCTATTATCAGCCAAAATTCGACTTGCCGACGGGTCATATTACCGGCTTTGAAGCGTTGGTACGCTGGCAACATCCCACTCGCGGTCTACTAAAACCAAAACATTTTATCGATGCTATTTTGACCCATAAGCTCTCGTTTGAGCTGTTTTCACAGATGGCTAACAAGATTGCCAACCAGTTATCTGAATGGCAACAGCAAGGGCTTCATCAGCATATTTGTATCAACGCAGATGCTGCTGAATTTAGCCACCCTGATTTTTTTGAGATGGTCAGTAGCCTGCTGGTAGAGCACGGTATCTCGACCCATCAGCTACATATCGAAGTCACCGAGTCGTCTTTGATACAGCGCCATGACAATGTCAAAAAACAACTAGCTCTGCTAAAAGATCTGGGTATTTGTATTGCCTTAGACGACTTTGGCACCGGCTATGCATCCTTGAGTTATTTACAAGAATACCCGTTTGATTTTATCAAAGTCGATAAAAGCTTTATCTCAAACATTGAGTCGGATCGCACCCAGTATGCCATTGTCAAAGCCATCTTAGACTTGGCTGCGGCGTTAGATATGCAAGTGGTCGCCGAAGGAATCGAGACTGAGGCGCAGCGTGATCGGTTGCTGGCGATGGGCTGCCAGTATGGTCAAGGCTATTGGTTTGGAAAACCCGTGCCCGCCGAGGTCGCCACCGACATGCTCATCAAACAGTCAACCATCAAATAATATAAGCAAATACCGGCGGCTATGATTGATTTTATCGTATCGGTAACATCAGTATTTTCATACGGTTATTACTCTGTGTCTTTTGCGTCTAACGCTGATTGCACAACCGATGCAAGGCAGGTTCATGACTTATCAGTCCTGTCACCAAACTTGTATAATCACCGATGAACGCCTATCTTTTATAGTGAATTTGTTGGAATATATTAAGTCTCAAACCGACTCTGACAATCACCATTCTTTTCAATACCATTTTATGTCATCGCGCACGTAGTCTATCTGTATGGCAGCCTATTATTTATTTGTGCTTGTCAACTTACTGTAGTGAGCCTACCGACTATCGTAATCTATAGACTGTGCCTGCTGACATGTTAAAAAGGACAGGAAGTTATGCAATACAAAGCGCCCTTACGTGACATTCAATTCGTGATGCATGAGCTACTCGATAGTGAAAGCCACTACAAAACGTTACCTGCATTTCAAGAGGCTGATCGTGAGTTGATGGACAGCCTATTTGAAATGGCGGCAAGCTTTGCCGAAAACGAGCTATCACCTTTGAATCAAAGCGGCGATGCAGAAGGCTGCCAGTTTGACAACGGTACTGTGACCACACCCACAGGCTTTAAAGAAGCTTATAAGCAGTACTGTGAGCTTGGCTTCCCAGCGCTATCAGCTGAAGAAGAATTTGGTGGTCAAAACATGCCGTTCTCACTATCAACGGTCATCAATGAGATGATCGGTACGGCTAACTGGTCATTTTCTATGTATCCTGGCCTATCGCATGGCGCAATTCAAACCATCGAGCACCATGGCACTGATGAGCAAAAACAAACTTACCTAGAAAAAATGGTCACCGGCGAATGGTCAGGCACCATGTGCTTGACAGAAGCCCACGCGGGCTCTGACTTGGGTATTATCCGTACCAAAGCTGAGCCAAATGATGACGGTACTTATAGCATCACCGGTCAAAAAATCTTCATCTCAGCAGGCGAGCACGACCTCACCGACAACATCATTCATATCGTTCTAGCCCGTCTACCAGGCGCGCCTGCTGGCACCAAAGGCATCTCACTGTTTATCGTACCTAAAGTGTTGGTCAATGAAGACAACAGCCTTGGCGAAAACAACAACGTCGTCTGTGGCTCTATCGAGCACAAAATGGGTATCAAAGCTTCAGCGACTTGCGTGATGAACTTTGATGGTGCAAAAGGCTACTTGATTGGTCCAGAAAACCGCGGTTTACAGTGCATGTTTACCTTTATGAACGTCGCTCGTATCGGTACAGCAGTTCAAGGCTTGACCGCAGCAGAATATGCGTTCCAAGGCTCATTGACCTATGCCAAAGACCGCCTAGCGATGCGCTCACTATCAGGTGCCAAAGCGCCAGAAAAAGTCGCTGACCCAATCATCGTTCATCCAGCGGTTCGCAACATGCTGTTGACCGAAAAAGCCTTTGCTGAAGGCGGTCGTGCGCTGGTTTATTACCTCTCACACTTTGCGGATACTGTGGCAAAAGGCGAAGGCGATGACCTGAAGTTTGCTGACCAAATGCTGTCACTGTTGACGCCGATTGCTAAAGCGTTCTTGACCGAAACTGGCCTAGAAGCGGCTAACCATGGCGTACAGGTCTATGGCGGTCACGGCTTTATCAGTGAGTGGGGCATGGAGCAAAACGTCCGTGACACGCGTATCGCTTGCCTCTACGAAGGCACCACAGAAATCCAAGCGCTCGACCTACTCGGCCGTAAAGTCTTGGGCTCACAAGGTAAAATGCTGGCCAACTTTGTCAACATCATCCAGACGTTCTGCCAAGAGCACAAAGACAATGACGAGATGGGTCAGTTCATCCGCCCACTTGCCAAGCACGTCAAAGAATGGGGCGACTTGACTGCACGCATCGGTATGCAAGCAACTGAAAACCCAGATGCAGTTGGCGGTGCGGCTGTTGACTACTTATACTTTAGCGGTTATGTGACCCTAGCTTACTTATGGGCACGTATGGCCTTGGTCGCGCAGACGGCATTGGCAGACGGTACTGGCGAAAAAGCTTTCTATGATGCCAAAGTCAAAACCGCGCAATTCTACTTTGCAAAATTATTGCCGCGTACCACCACGCATGTACAGCGTATCAGCACAGGTGTTGAGCCGTATATGACCATGGATGTGGATCAATTTGCGTTTTAATAGTGTTTTTGTAGTATTTTGACGACAGCACACTGTACTTATATCGGCAACATACCAAGGTGTGTTGCCGATTTTGTTGGTCAATTATATTTTGGTGTACGCATAATTCACGAAGAAACACACCCACTCATAAGCTTATTTGTTAAACTTTGCTTAGCCGTTGCTTTGATTATGAGTCGCACAGATGACCTCAAAAAGCAATCCATACGTTTGGCACTTCTTATTTTCATCGCTCCAACTTTTATTTATTTGAACCAAAGGAATGTTTATGGCTGTTTATAATGCCCCTCTTAATGACATGCGCTTTATCTTAAACGATGTATTTAACGCGCCTGAGTTTTGGCAAAATAACGAAAACCTAGCTCATGTCGATACGGAAACCGTCGATATGATTTTAGAAGAAATGGCAAAACTGTCAAAAAACGTTTTGTTGCCTATCAACCGTAGCGGTGATGAAGAAGGCGCAACCTTTGAGGGTGAGGGCGTTGTCACCACGCCTACTGGTTTTAAAGAAGCTTATAAGCAGTATGCCGAGTCAGGCTGGGTGGGCTTGAGTGGTAATGCTGAGTACGGCGGTCAAGGTTTTCCAAAGATGGTTACCATGCTGACCGAAGAGATGGTATTTACCGCCAACCAATCCTTTGCCCTCTACCCTAACCTAACGGTTGGCGCGACGCTTTGCCTCAACGCGGCGGCGTCTGAAGAGCAAAAACAAACCTATCTAGAAAAAATGTACGCCGGCGAATGGTCGGGCACCATGTGCTTGACTGAGCCACATGCAGGTACTGACCTCGGCATCATCAAAACCAAAGCCGTGCCAAACGATGATGGTAGCTACAATATCTCTGGTACCAAAATCTTTATCACTGGTGGTGAGCATGACCTCACTGACAATATCATTCATTTGGTGTTGGCAAAAACCCCCAATGCGCCAGAAGGCTCAAAAGGCATTTCATTGTTTGTCGTGCCAAAATTTTTGGTCAATGAAGATGGTAGCTTGGGTGAGCGCAACACCTTGGCGGTTGGCTCTATCGAGCACAAGATGGGTATCAAAGCCTCAGCGACTTGCGTGATGAACTTTGATAACGCCAAAGGCTGGATGGTGGGCGCAGAAAACACCGGCTTATCTTCTATGTTTATCATGATGAACTATGAGCGTGTGACCATGGGTCTACAAGGCCTTGGTGGCTCTGAGCTGGCTTATCAAAACGCAGCATTATACGCCAATGACCGTGGTCAGGGTCGCAGTGACACCCAAATCCAAAGCCCAGAAAAACCTGCTGATGCCATCATCCATCATGCTGATGTGCGCCGCATGCTGCTAAATGCCAAAGCCAACACCGAAGCGTCACGCTGCTTTGCCATGTATGTCGCCAAAAACCTTGACGAAGAAAAGTTTAGTACTGACCCAGAGGCCGCTCAAGCCGCGGCGGCGCGCGTTGCCCTACTGACGCCAGTTGCCAAAGCCTTCTTAACCGACAAAGCACTAGAAGCCACGGTTGATTGCCAGCAAGTATTTGGCGGTCATGGCTATATCCGCGAATGGGGCATGGAGCAAATCGTCCGTGATACTCGTATCGCGCAGATCTATGAAGGCACCAACGGTATTCAAGCGCTTGACCTACTCGGTCGTAAAGTGGCAAAAAACAACGGCAAATATGTCACCCATTTCTTAGGTGAAATTCGTGATTTTGTCAACAACATGCAGGCCGATCATGGCATCAAGCAGGCCACCCTAGATGCAGCTGACACCATCGAAGAGCTGACCACCACAGTGCTGAGCAATATCGGCGAGCGTAAGAGCGAAATCAACGGCTGCGCGGTTGACTATATGCATGCCTTTGGTTACCTTGCCTACTCGTATATGTTTGCCTTGATGGTCGAGGCCGCCAATGGCAAAGAGGGTGAGTTCTACACCAACAAAGCCAAGCTTGCTGATTATTTCGTTGGCCGTATCTTGCCACGTATCAATGCGCATGCACAGATGGTCAAAGCTGGTAGTGACCCAATGATGAACTTTGATCTTGATTATTTTGATGTGCCTGCCAACTAATCGGTCGCGATTGGCACATTAAAAGATATAAAAAAGGGACAGCTAGGTGACTGTCCCTTTTTTTGCCCAAACCATTTGGTCTGTGTTATAGGTCTATGCTATGGATATCAAGATATTCGTGAGTGATTTGACGCCGTTTGATAATATTTAGCCATTTTAGTCCATTTAGGTGACTGTCGATTGTATTAAGGACACGCCTTAGTAAAAATAACTGCTAACAAAATAATTCACCACCGAACTATCGTTATGATTAAAATAACGCAGGATACTTGTCTGATGGTGTGCTGCTCGTTGGTCGCCCAGCAACTTTGATGACTCTTAAATAATAAAAGCCGCTTATAATAAATCCTCTCATAATAAAGGACGCAACGTGTCAGAACTAAAACGCATTTTGCAACAGATTACTGCGCTCAGTGATGTGCCCGATCCGGTGGTGCTCAAGCGCTTGATAAATGAGCTGCGCGTCAGTGATAGAGAGCCTGCCCTAGCCAATCAAAACATTCAATCACTAATCGATATCCTACGTCAGCATCCAGAGTATGCAGATGGGCTGGCCAGCTTTGTATTAAAGCTCATTATCGAGTATCGACAAATTGCGCTATACACCGACACCGGCATCATGTCGGATCAAGGATTTTTTAACAGTCTGCGCCGGCTGATTGGGCATCGGTTTTTGCCTTTATTGCCGCAAGAAGACTCCGTCGTTGAACTGGTGGGTTATTTATTTAATAAGCGCTCTGATGAACGCTGGCTGGCCAACATCGAGCGCGACAAGTGGGATGCGCTGGTCGAGCTATTAAAAGTCAATGAGCAGCATCTGGATCTAGTCGCTACCGCCAAAAACAATATATTAAACGCCATTATTATCTTATCGTACCGCATTAGCGGCATTGGCTTGCACCCCGATCTGATGGAGTCGTATCCTCAGATACTCAACTACTCTGCGTCTTTTGTCGCCCAAAACCAAGAAGCCGTGCTGTTTGTCAATCAGTATCGCCAAGCCCACGAGCTAGATACGCTGACAGACATCACGCCCGAAAAAGCCGTAGACCCAGCGCCCTTGCTGGTCATGCTTGAGCAGTGCGAAGACATCGTCGCCACCGTACGTAAGCGCATTTATAAAACAGGTATCTCTATTCGTCTGACCAACATGATGCTGCGCCTTGATCAAAGCCTGCAGCGCATGCGCATCTTGACCGAGCTTGTGACCGATGATCATCAAAAGCGAGATCATGCGGTGATTGAGCTGGTGCAGACGCTGATTACCACGGCCAATCGCCGCTATAGTATTGGCTATTTGATTGACAATAATACCAAACTGCTATCGCGCAAAGTCACAGAAAACGCCAGCCGCGTCGGTGAGCACTATATCAGTACCGACAAAGCTGGCTATCAAAAAATGTTTAAAAAGGCCTCTATCGGCGGTTTTGTCATTGCCTTTATGGCTACCATCAAGATACTGGCCTATCAATTGGCCTTAGCGCCGATGGGACGCGCGTTTGTTAATAGTATGATTTATGGTTTGGGCTTTGTTTTTATTCATATCGTCCATGGTACGGTCGCCACCAAGCAGCCCGCTATGACGGCAGCGGCAATCGCCTCTACCATATCTGATGGTTCTGGTAAGAAATCGCATCAGTTAAATAAGTTATCAGAATTGGTAGTCGATATCTTACGAACACAGTTCGTTGCCATCATGGGTAATGTTATGGTGGCCATACCCGTTGCCCTAACTATCTCTTTCGTTTGGCTGCATAATACGGGCGAAGCAATGGTGAACACTGATAAAGCCGCACATTTGCTGCATAATCTTGACCCCTTTCACTCCTTGGCGCTTCCCCATGCAGCTATCGCTGGTGTGTATTTATTTTTGTCTGGTCTTATCGCGGGTTACTATGATAATTTGGCGGTTTACAACCAAATCGGCGCCCGTATTCAGCGTCATAAGCTTTTGCAATACTTATTACCCAAAGCTTGGCTTCAGCGTTTGGGCGGCTTTATCGAAGCCAATCTCGGCGCCATTATGGGCAACTTTATATTTGGCGTATTTCTAGGCAGTACCGCTACCATAGGTTTTATATTCGGCCTACCTATCGATATCCGCCACATTGCTTTTGCCTCTGCGGATTTAGCTCATGGCTTATTTAATCTATCGTCGAGCCAACTAGATTGGACCATTGTACTTACCTCTATTTTAGGGGTTGCGCTCATCGGTATGACGAACCTTGTAGTCAGCTTCTCGCTGGCATTGTTTGTCGCATTGCGCTCCAAAGAAGTCAAATTTATGGAGTGGAACCGTTTAACCAAGCAACTTTTTAGTCACCTGCTCACCCATCCTTCTGACTTTATCTGGCCGCGTGATAAGCCTATGAAGTACGCTCGAATTGACAGTCAAGGACATATGATTTTTGATGATACCAGCCCCCATAAAGGCGGACAGACCATACCGCATAACTATGTGGTACGCCGCCTATCCGATGTCAGAATACTGCCTGAGTCCAAACAGGCAGGGGCACAAAATGCGCAGACCAGCACCGACATATACTACGCCAATCAACCAAAAGGCGATCATATACAGCCGCATGCACCGCCAAAAAAAGTCATCGACTTAGATGACGGCCTCGTCGATGAAGAGCTAAACAGTGTACCGTACGCCAATGATATTCAATACGGCAAAACCAACAATCTGTCAGCTGATAGTAGCGCGCAAAACCAGCGCCATCATACTGACCAAAATAGTGCTGACCAAAGCATGAGCGCCCCTGATAGCAAGCCTGCAGGCGAGGCCAAAACGCCACTGCCAAAACCCAAAAAGCCACCAAAACTGCCCAGTTAATACAGGCACTTTGCTTATTCCGAACTCGGGTTTATATAGAGCGTGTCTTTATTTTAAAAATGGTGATAAAAATGAGATGAATGGCAGCCAAACATTGTGATTAGATATTTTGATCAAACATTGTCATCAAACAACGAACACAGCGCAGAGAATATCGAGCTATTAGTCAGCTAATTGACAGCGTTTGACCAGAGTTAGCCATCTTTAACCCATTTAGATGATTATCTATTGAAGTAAGGACACGCTCTAAGCATTACAGGTATTCAATATCTCGTTGTGTTAAGGGCGCTTGCTAATGGACGTTTTTAAAACGCATTAAACGTAAAGCATTAAGTGTAACCAGCACGGTTGCGCCAGTATCAGCCAATACCGCGATCCTTGACTTCCTCCCCTCCCTAAAGTGAGGGAATTCCTACTAAAGACGGCCAAGCCCGACCGCGAGAATGTTTTTCGCTCCATTAACATCTCTGTTATGGGTCGTTTTACAAGAACGACAAAACCACTCTCTTATACCAAGCCCTTCTCTACCTTTCGGACTGTCTTGGCGGGAGCCGCAACACGAGCAGGTTTGGGTGCTGTACGCTTCATTGACTTCGATATAGTGGCAACCTGCGTTCGCGCATTTGTAATCCAGTTGCCGCTTAATCTCAAACCAACCAGCATCATAGACGGATTTGGCCAGTTTGGATGAAGTGAATGATGTTGATTTAATCTTTCCAACAACGATTAGGCTGTTGGCTTTGACTAATTTATTGGTGAATTTATGGATTAAGTCTTGGCGGGTATTTTTGATCTTGGCGTGAATCGCACGGACCCGCTTTTTATTCTTGGCTCTTTGAGCAATGGCCAGTTTTTCAGCATATTGATGGGTTAGCTTAGTGGTTAGAACATCGCCATTACTACTGACTGCTGAATCCTGACAGCCTAAATCAATACCGACTTGGCCATCACCGCAGTTAGTTTTTGGAAAGTCTTTAACGGTGACACAGGCGTACCAGTGACCACGATTGTCTTGTACCAACTCACAGGTGTTGATGCTGTACAGGGCTAAATTGTAGCTATCCCACAGATCAATGGTCAGCTTTTCACCCTTAGCAAGGCTTAGCTGAATCGTAGATTTAAGGCTTTTCTTGCCTGACTGACGGGTTGCTAGGTGCTTAATGGCTGTGTTTTTAAAAGGAATCCAGCCCAAGCTTCTTCTCTTGGCCTTTGGGTTGTTGGTGCGCCAGTTGAGTTTGGCTTTTTTAAACTGTTTACGGGATTTAGCGTGAACCTCACTAATCGCTTGCAAGGTTTGGCTGTGCAAGTTTAAATACTCGCCACTACCTTTGGTATAAGCGGCCAAATCATAAGCTGAAAAGAATTTGCCTGTGCGCTGTAAATGTTTAAAACTTAGCTCATTGACGTAATTCCAGACAAAGTTGACCGCACCAGCTAAGATATTGAGCTGAGTGGCGTGTTTGTCTTTGATGCGTAGCTTGAGCGTTTTCATGGAATAATTATGATCTCAATGCAGTTGGTTATCAAGGCATTCGCAATATTGTACGACAATGACTGACGCCTGATATCCACGCCCTAGAAGGACGTGGTTTTACGGCGATGGATGATAAACCAGTGATACCGAGTACCGTGGTGATTAAAAACACTGCTTTGAGGCCCAGCGCAAAAATCACGTTTTGATGAATATTAGATAAGGTTGCACGTGACAATGCAATCAGATGAGCGACGTCGGTCACGCGACTTTTTAATAAAGCGACGTCAGCCGTTTCAATGGCGACATCAGTACCACCGCCCATCGCGATACCGACATCGGCAGTCGCTAACGCTGGCGCATCATTGATACCATCACCAATCATCGCTATTTGGGCTTTAGTCTTCATCTCGTCTATCAAACGCAGCTTATCTTCGGGCAACAGCTCAGCTTGCCACTCTATATCTAGATGACTAGCAAGCGCTTGAGCAGTAAGGCGGTTGTCGCCCGTCAGCATCATGGAGCAAACCCCCATTGCATGAAGCTGTGCTACGCCTTCTTTGGCATCGTCCCGCAACTCATCTCGTAGCGCGATTAGCCCGAGCACCTCACAGCTTTGCTCATCGAACAGTACCGACACCGTTTTTCCTTCATTTTGTAACGCTTCGATTTGGGCATTTTGTTTGGCGGTTATTGAGGTTTGGTCGGCGGCATATACAGGAGAGCCGATGGTTAAAGAGTGCCCAGCTACCGTCGCATGCACAGCTTTACCTGCAGTCGCGTGAGCCTTAGACGCTACTGGTATGGCAATATTGGCCGTTTTGGCGTGATCGATGATGGCTTTTGCAAGCGGATGGTTAGAGGCGGACTCAACACTGGCAAACAGCGCTAATATCGCATTTTCATCTTGAGCATCCATATACTGCTGGGCAAAAGTGACAACATCGGTCACGCGGGGTTTGCCTTCCGTTAACGTACCTGTCTTGTCAAAAGCAACCGTATTGACGCGACCAATGGTTTCTAACGCGCTCCCACCTTTGATTAGCAGGCCGCGGCGCGTCCCAACAGCCAGACCCGAGGCGATAGCGGCCGGTGTGGATAGGACGAGGGCGCAAGGACAGGCGATGAGCAATAATGCCAAACCGCGATATAACCAAGTTGCCCACTCCCCGCCCATCACTAACGGCGGGATAACGATAACCAAAGCGGCAATCGCCATCACTGCTGGCGTGTAGTAGCGGCTAAACTTTTCAATAAAGCGCGCAGTGGGCGCTTTGGAGGCTTGTGCCTGCTCCACTAGCTCAATGATTCGTGCAATGATATTGTCAGCGGCTGTTTTTTCTACGCGTATGTGCAGCGCGCCCTCCATATTGATAGCGCCTGCAAACACCTTGTCGCCTATTGTTTTGGCAACGGGGATAGACTCGCCGGTGATGGGCGATTCATCAAGGCTAGATGCGCCCTGAGTAATAATGCCGTCAGCAGATACCTTATCGCCCGGACGTACCAGCACCAAATCATCGATTTGTAGTGAATACGCCGGTACATCGCGCTGCCCGCCTTGTGCGTCAAGTAAAATCGCAGTCTTTGGCACCAGTGACGCCAAAGCCCTAATGCCAGCACGCGCGCGATCAGCAGCCACGCTCTCTAGTAGCTCGCCGACTGAGAATAAGAATACCACTGCTGCTGCCTCTGCAGGCTCACCAATAATAAGCGCACCAATTGCCGCAATAGACATCAGCATCTCAATCGAAAAAGGCGTGCCGGTCGACGCTAAGGCAAAGGCTTTACGAGCAAAAGGAGACACGCCCACAATGACAGCAACAGCAAATGCCCACATGCCATAATCAGAAAAAACCACTGATAGCGCGTAAGCAGCGCTCATCAACATACCAAGACCAATGACTCGCTTACCTTTGCCGCTTTGCCACCAACGTGGCTGCTCTGTAGCGGACTGACGGCTACTATTTGCTGCGGTTGATTTATCCGTTATGGCAGATATACCAAACCCGAGGCGCTTAATGGTTTTTTCGATATCACTAAATTGCGTCTCTCCATCAGGAGCCAGTGTTAGCGTTAACTTTTTGGTGGCAAAGTTAAGCTGTACATCAGAGATGTCAGGCATACGAGCGAGCGCCGTTTCGATTTTACCGACGCAGCTGGCACAGTCCATACCTTCGATATGATATTGCATAATTATTTTTCCTAATGCGTTGTCCTGATAACTTGTGCTGCTATAAGCATTTTTTATAAATCTATTATGAACCCTATAGTGGCTTTAGAGTCAAGGTGCTTCTTCTTTAACGTCATAACATTGATTTATTAGCCATTAAACTTTATAGTTACTTTAATGTTTAATGCTCAAGAGGCAGTTATGCTGATTAAAATCGGAGAACTCGCTAAACGCACAGGCGCGACAGTAGAAACCATTCGTTACTATGAAAAGAAAGGATTGTTGCCTGAGCCTTCACGCAGTGCAGGCAACTATCGTTTATATAATGACACGCACATCGAGCGTCTACAGTTTATCCTGCACTGTCGTACGCTTGATATGACGTTGGATGAAGTACGGGTGTTACTACAATACTGGGATGAGCCTGACAGAGACTGCGGCAATGTAGATGCCTTGTTGGATGAGCATATTGAGGCGGTAGAAGTTCGTATTGAAGAGTTGATGCAGTTAAAACAGCATCTAATGGATTTGCGAAAAAAATGCCTATCTAGCGCACCCGCAGTATCCTGTGGGATATTAAATGCCCTTGCTGATAATTCTTGTCATCAGTAGAGACATCAGCCGTATTGTTTAGACGCTGGATGATAAATAATCAAAGGAATAATTTTGTCTGAATTAAAAACTGTCGGGCTTTTTGCCATTACTGCACTAGCAGAGATTGTAGGTTGCTACTTGCCATATTTATGGCTAAGAGAAGGTAAGTCAATATGGCTGCTTGTTCCCAGCGCCCTTAGTTTGACCGCCTTTGTTTGGCTGCTGACTTTACATCCAACCGCCGTTGGTAGGGTTTATGCGGCTTACGGTGGTATGTATGTAACGATTGCAATTCTATGGTTATGGGCTGTCGATGGTATTCAACCAACGGCGTGGGACATCTTAGGCACATCAGTGGCACTGCTAGGCATGGCTATTATCATGTTTGCACCGCGCACTACATAGTGCAATACCCCATTGAAAACAGCCATTACTCTCTTCAAGCCTATTAACAGACATCCAAAACGAAATTAACTATCATCTCGTCACAAGCTCGGGCAGTGGGCGCTTGAGGTAACAACCTTACCATCGCTCAAACGATAAGCCAGTAGATGATTGCCCCATACGCAGCCACCGTCTAGCGCACGTGCATGTGGCAGATCGACCTCGGCTTTGAGCGCAGCCCAATGACCAAAGAGTATCTTACGCGTACGCGGTACTTGCCATTCAAACCACGGCGCGAAGTCATCAGGCATCGGCTCTTGCAGCCCTGCACTAAAGTCAAACTCTAAGGTGCCATCTTGTTTGCATAGGCGCATACGTGTGAAGTAATTAGCAATCGCACGCAGCTTAGTATAGCCGCTTATCTGTGCATGCCACTTATCAGCTGTCTTGCTATATAGGTTGGGCAATAGCGCATCCAGCTGCGGCAAACTGCTTTGCAGCGCCGCTTCTAACTGCCGCGCGTAATCAGACGCAGCCTCGATGCTCCAATGCGGCGGCACACCCGCATGCACCAATACCGTATATTCATCAGGATAAGCCAATACTGGCTGATGACGCAGCCACTCTAGCAACTCATCACAATCTTCAGCAGCAAAAATCGGCGCGGTCTTGTCTTTATTTTTGAGCTTTGCCGCGCCGCGCCAGACCGCAATCAAGTTGATATCATGATTGCCTAGCACGGTCGCCGCTGCGCCCTGCTCACACAGCGACTTGACATGGCGCAGCGTGCTTAACGAATCCTCACCGCGCGCGACCAAGTCACCTGCAAACCACAGTTTGTCTTGGGTCGGGTCAAATGCTAACGTGTTGAGTAATTGACGATAAGCGGCATAACAACCTTGCAAATCGCCGATGACATACTGATGACGAAACCCCATAAACCCTCAATAAATCAATCTATAAAATCATAACCAACAAACAGTAGTCTTGCTATACAAGCAAATGCCGCGAGTGATTGCTTAGCGCGACAAAGTCTTGGACACTCAGCGTCTCAGGTCTGGCTTGCGGATCGATGGCACAGGCAGCAAAGTCCGCTTCGCTTAGCGTCGGCAACAAAGTCGAATTTTTAAAGATAGCGCGCAATGTCTTCCGGCGATGATTGAAAGTCTCACGAACGACGATAGCAAAATACTCTTCATCTTCTGCCACCACTGGCTTGTCGATATGCGGGGTCAAGCGAAACACGGCGCTGGTGACTTTAGGTGGTGGATTAAACGCACCGCGTGGCACTGCCAGTAGATAGTCGGTATCACAGTGATACTGCATGATGACCGATAGACGGCCATAGGTCTTGCTACCGACATCCGCGGTGATACGCTCAACCACTTCTTTTTGTAGCATAAAATGCATGTCTTGAATAACATCTGCAAAGCTAAGCAGATGAAAAAGTATCGGTGTGGAGATGTTATAAGGAAGGTTGCCCACCACCCGCAGCTTACCACGCTCAGCGCTATACAGCTCGCGATAATCGACGTGCATGGCATTGTCTTTAATGATAGTAAAGTTCGGATGGCTGTTGGCACCGATACGGATACGCAAGCTATCTGCCAAATCACGATCCAACTCCACCACCGTCATCGCATCCACTTCTGCCAATAGCGGCTCAGTCAAAGCGCCCATTCCCGGTCCAATCTCAATCAAATTATCGTCGCGCTCTAAACGAATGCTATCGACGATTTGGCGAATAACGCTGGTATCATGCAAGAAGTTTTGACCGAAACGTTTGCGCGGCTGGTGTTTGGCAGTGCGTAGACTGGAAGCAAGGCTTTGAGCATCAAAAGTAGTTTTGGACATAAAAAGGTCTTAATGGATAAAAGATAAATGAGAGATGGTAGCAATGTGCTGGTGTTATAATAGTAAATTATAACACAGCTCATAATTAGGGCGTGTTTTTGAGATATTTTATCTATAAACCATGTACAATCTAGCACAATCAACACGGCAGCTTTTTGTTCTCGAACCATCTAACATAAGAACCATAATGTGAATAAGGGCGGTACCCTAGTGAGGACTTGAATCTTTGGCTGTGAGCTAATGGTATTAAGGTTTCAACTTGCTGAGATAGCCACAGTGTACTTCATGATGTACTTACCATAGATATTCTATCTATGATCGGTGCGCTAGTGAGGACTTGAAGAGACCATCCCAGATTCTGTGTAACTGACGTTTAGATTAAATACTTACACAAAATTTAGGAAGGTCTCCCAGATTCTTATCAAAGACTTCATCATCTATTATTCGCCAAACGGCAACTTGCTGATGGTCTTTGGTGGTGACTAGATTTAAAGTTTGCTCAATCATTGCTTGAGGTCTCATATCCTTATGATGTTTATTTGCTTCAAACCCAGTTACTTTACACTTAGCGGTTTAATTAAGCTACTTACTTGAGCTATTTGCTTCAGTTATTAGGCTTGGCTACTTACTCAACTTCAATATTCTAAAGGCGCCCTGAATAACTAAAGCAAATACGATGCTACCAATAATCAAATCAGGCGTACTAGAGTGTAACCAATTAACCAAAATCCCTGCAACAATTACCCCTAAATTGATAATCACATCGTTTGAAGTGAAAATCATACTGGCTTGCATATGGGCTTCTTCTTCTTTGCTTTTCGATTTTTGTAGTAAATAGAGGCAAATCGAGTTTGCAATTAGCGCAAGAATCGATATGACTATCATGGTAGAAAAGTCAGGTAACTGCTCATTGCCAAAGAAACGTCTTAGTACTTCTAAAAAACCAAGAATCGCTAGCGTAATTTGAAAATATCCGGCAATTCTAGCAATCCGTTTTTTCTTAATGACCGTTCCACCGACCGCAAATAAGCTAATTCCGTACACGAAGCTATCTGCTAACATATCTAAGCTGTCGGCGACCAACCCCATCGAACGAGAAATCAGTCCCGTGCTCATTTCAATAATAAAGAAAGCAAAGTTAATGACCAGCACTATCCATAGTAGCTTTCTTTGCTCAGCATCTTTTTTGTGACTAGAGTCAGCATCAATTTTAAAATTATTGTTGGGATCAGAGGGGTCAATGGTTTCGGTCGAGAGTAGGGTGTCTCCTAATTTTAGGTCATGAATAGCAGTCTCTATCCCTTCTATATTGTCATGATGAAACACAGTTAATTGACGGTTAGGAATGTCGAACTCAAGATGTTCAATATTCGAGTGGCCCTCTAATTTCATTCGGATTAGGTTTTCCTCCGAAGGGCAGTCCATCTTCGATATTTTAAAAGTTGTTTTATTCATAGCTACATTTATATCCGGGTGGTGGTTCAAAAAGTAGGCTGGAAAAAAACAGGCTGAGAAATTGATAAATAGTGAAATGCAAATGACACTATACATCAAATGCCCAGCCTGTCTAAGTGACAATATAAAGAAAAATGGTTTCAAAAGCTATACCCCAAGGGAACTAGCTATTTATCCCTGTAACCCCATTTATAGGCCACTTAAAACAGACCGGTATAATGAAACCAATTATATCAGGTCATGCTTGATAATTTATAAATAGACATAGCTGACATTAGACTTATCCCATAATGCCTAACAAATCTAGATAAGACAGCAACTTATACAATAGTTCCACTAACAATGGATCTGTCTGCCATCTCATTAGCCATATTTAATGCTTGATACAGACTGGTAGCACTGGCACCGCCGCTCCCTGCTAAGTCTAACGCCGTGCCATGATCCACTGACGTGCGTATATAAGGCAGCCCCAAGGTTAAATTGACTGTATCGCCAAATCCATGCGATTTGAGCACTGGTAGGCCTTGATCGTGATACATGGCAATGACTGCATCGCAGTTTGCTAAGTGTCTGGGGGTAAATAGCGTATCCGCTGGCATCGCCTCAGAGATATTAATCCCGGCAGCGATAAACTCACGCAATACGGGATTGATAATCTCCATCTCCTCCACTCCCAAATGTCCACCCTCACCTGCATGTGGGTTTAGACCGCAGACCAATATACGTGGCTGCATCAGACCGAATTTTTCTTGCATATCATCGATGACGATTTTTACCGTTTGCCGTACATTATTAGCGGTGATGGCAGCAGGGATGTCCTTTAAGGCCAAATGCGTGGTGACAAGCGCCACTTTCATGGCTTGGTTGGCGAGCATCATCACCACTTTATCGCAGCCGCTTTGCTGCATAAAAAACTCAGTATGACCGCTGAACATGGTGCCATCTGGCAATCTGATATCGGCATCGATCAGTGCTGACTTTTGTAATGGTCCTGTGATAATGGCCGCGATGGCTTTGTAGGTGGCCAATTGATGGGCAATCTCTAACTGCTGGGCGACCATGGCCGAATTGCGCGTATTAATTTGTCCACAAATGACGGATTGAGCACAAGGCGTATTTAACAAAATAAACGCATGGCCATCATGAGTATTCATATGCGTTTGCTGTGGCATCTGCTCTAAGAAATTATCAGCTGCTATGTCTAAATCGACAGTTTGCCAGCGCGGACAGCTTCGTAGTACGCCCGCTGCCAGCAACATATCAGCACGCTTTTGCAGCGCGGTATGATCGGCAGTGACCCATATAGGACGCGCAAAGTCTTGTAGCTTACCTGTATCGGCCAGTAGCAAGACAATATCCATACCGATACCAGCAGGTTCACCGGTGGTGATTAATAGCGGCAATTTTTTTTGCATAGTTAAAACCATCCTATATTTACATTAACACTTTGATTTAATTCTATTTTTTATTAGAAAAATCAGATTTCCTCGTTAAGTCTAATCTTAAAAATTCTCGCTCATCAAAGACGGTGTTTTTACAGATAATTATTTATAACGTCCGAAAAAAGGGCAGAATGTGTTAAACTTTCGCCTTTCATTGTAGCATTTACTAGCAAGCATTGAGACCACGTTTGGTACCTCTAGCATAACCGTGCGTCGCCTTTGTTTTGTTGCGTCATTTTGCTGCACTATTACTAAAATAAAAACCTTACCACATACCCATCCATACCTTTTTTATAGCATATTTATACCGACTCTTGACACATTAGGCACTCATGGCAGACAACGATAAATCCGACGACTTACTCAATCAGACACCGCCGCATAATATCGATATCGAAAAGGCGCTACTGGCCTCTTTGATGAGTATTGAAGAGGCGTACGACAAGATTGCCGATATCGTCACCAAAGACGACTTTTATGCGGGTCGGCATCAATACATTTTTGATGCGATTGCCCATTTAGCTGCCGTTGGCGAGCCTTATGACACTGTGATGGTCCATGACTGGCTAGAGGCACAAAAACTCCTAAAAAGTGCAGGCGGCGACAGCTATTTGGCAGATATTTTGAGTCAAAGCCCAGCGACCTTGTTTAACCTCACCGCCTATGCGCAGCGCGTGCGTGAGCTCTCTACCTTACGCCAGCTGATTACCACTGGTAACGATATGCTGGCACTGGCATATAATCCAAAAGACCAAACGGTCAGTGATATTTTAGACAATGTCGAGAGTAAGATATTTAGCATCAATGAGCAGCATAATAAACGCGCCGAGCAGCGAGGCCCTGTCGGTATTACCTCGGTGCTGACCAATGTCATCGACCAAATTCAAGAGCTAAAATCCAACCCCGATGGCATGATTGGCTTACAAACGCCCTTTGCAGAATTGAACAATAAAACGCAAGGCTTACAATCTGGCGACTTAATCATCGTCGCCGCCCGTCCATCTATGGGTAAAACCACCTTTGCCATGAACTTGGCAGAAGGTGTATTGTTTAATGAAGACCTGCCAGTGGTGGTGTTTTCTATGGAGATGCCCGCTGAGTCTATCGTCATGCGTCTGCTATCCTCTTGGGGGGCGATCAACCAAACGCACCTGCGCTCAGGCCAAATGAATGAGGACGAATGGGCGAAAATGATGAACGCCATTCAGCATCTACAATCCAAGCATCTGTACATCGATGACAGTACGGCGCTACCGCCCTCTGAGCTGCGCTCACGCTGCCGCCGTATCGCCAAAAACCATGATGGCAAGCTAGGCGCTATTGTGGTCGATTATCTACAGCTGATGAAAGTCCCTAGCCTCGATGGTAACCGTGTGGGCGAAATCTCTGAGATCTCTCGTAGTCTAAAGGCGCTCGCACGTGAGCTTGAGTGTCCGGTCATCGCTTTATCTCAGCTTAACCGTAGTCTGGAAAACCGCCCAAACAAACGCCCTATTATGTCGGATTTGCGCGAATCAGGGGCAATTGAGCAGGATGCCGATTTGATTATGTTCATCTATCGCGATGAGGTTTATAATGAAAACTCAGACCTCAAAGGCGTGGCCGAAATCATCATTGGTAAACAGCGTAACGGGCCCATTGGTACCGTACGTTTGGGCTTTGAAGGCCAGTTTACCCGCTTTATCAACCTAACGCCTGAGTACTATCAAGGTGTCAGTTTTGAAAACGATGAGTAACCCCAAACACTCACGATTGAGCATTTAATAAAACCCAAACAAACCATCACGAACCCTAGCCAGTGCGATATCAGCGCCATTGATATCGCATTGGCTTTATTGCTTCATCCCCTTTTTATCAGGCGTCAGTCATTGTCGCCCAGTATGGCGAATACCTTGATACCCAACTGCATTGAGATCATAATTATTCCATGAAAACGCTCAAGCTACGCATCAAAGACAAACACGCCACTCAGCTCAATATCTTGGCTGGGTCGGTCAACTTTGTCTGGAATTATGTTAATGAGCTAAGTTTTAAACATCTTAAGCGCACAGGCAAATTCTTTTCAGCTTATGACTTGGCCGCTTATACCAAAGGCAGTGGCGAGTATTTAAACTTGCATAGTCAAACCTTACAAGCGATTAGTGAGGTTCACGCTAAATCCCGTAAACAGTTTAAAAAAGCCAAACTCAACTGGCGCACCAACAACCCAAAGGCCAAGAAAAGAAGCTTGGGCTGGATTCCTTTTAAAAAGACAGCCATAAAACACCTATTAACCCGTCAATCAGGCAAGAAAAGCCTTAAATCTACGATTCAGCTAAGCCTTGCTAAAGGCAAAAAACTAATCATTGATCTGTGGGATAGCTATAATCTCTCGCTCTACAACATCAACACCTGTGAGCTGGTACAAGATGCACGAGGCAGATGGTACGCCTGTATCACCGTCAAAGAGTTTCCAAAGATTAAATGTGGCACTGGCCAAGTCGGTATTGATTTGGGCTGTAAAGATTCAGCAGTCAGTAGTGAGGGTGATCAGCTACAAATCAAAGTCACGCATCAATACGCTGAAAAACTGGCCATTGCCCAAAGAGCTAAAAACAAAAAGCGGGTCCGTGCGATTCACGCCAAGATTAAAAACACCCGCCAAGATCTGATCCATAAATTCACATCAAAGCTTGTTAAGGCCAACAGCCTAATCGTTGTTGGAAAAATCAAATCAAACTCATTTACTTCATCCAAACTGGCCAAATCCGTCTATGACGCTGGTTGGTTTGAGATTAAGCGGCAACTGGACTACAAATGCGCGAACGCAGGTTGCCACTATATTGAAGTCAATGAAGCGTACAGCACCCAAATCTGCTCGTGTTGCGGCTCCCGCCAAGACAGTCCGAAAGGTAGATCAGGGCTTGGTATAAGAGTATGGTTTTGTCGTTCTTGTAAAACGACCCATAACAGAGATGTTAATGGAGCAAAAAACATTCTCGCGGTCGGGCTTGGCCGTCTTTAGTAGGAATCCCCTCACTTTAGGGAGGGGAGGAAGTCAATCGATGTATTTGCTCATAAAACAAGTTGATTTATCAAATCACGTTGCCAATAAAGAAGCCCATTATGCGTACCATTACTATCAAACCAAAAGCCCTCACTCATAACTTATACCAAGTAAAAAAACTGGCCCCAAATGCTAAAGTACTCGCCATGGTCAAGTCCAATGCCTATGGTCATGGCGTGGCGGCGGTACTGCCCGCCCTGCAGCAAGCCGACGGCATCGGTGTGGCTACTTTGGCAGAGGCTCTAGAGGCGCGGCAATTGGGCTGGCATAAAACCATTGGGCTCATTGAAGGCGCCTTTACCGCTGATGAATGGCAGACCACCATTGCCCAAGATATCAGCTGCGTGATTCATCATGAGCCGCAGCTGATGTGGGCGCTAGACAACACCCCACCTGCCAGCAGTGCCACGCGCGTGGTTTGGCTAAAATACAATACCGGTATGAATCGCTTAGGGTTTGATGCCAAAGGCGTTATCGATGCGGCGGCGCGGCTACATGCAGGCGGCTATCAGCTGATTTTAACCACACATTTTGCCAATGCCGATGACAGCAGCCACCCGCTAAATGCGCTACAAATTCAGCGCTTTAACGACATGCTGCAAACCTTAAAAGACACCGTCAGCGATGAAGTAAAAGGCTCGTTGTGTAACTCAGCAGGTATCGTCAATTTTGCAGAGCATCATCATGACTGGGTACGCCCTGGTATTATTTTATATGGTAGCTCACCGGTCGTCGACCAAAGTGCAGCTACGTTAGACTTGCAGCCTGCAATGGAGCTTTGCGCCCAAATCATCGCCTTGCAGACAGTCAGTGCCAATGATGCCATCGGCTATGGCAGCTTATGGTCAGCACCGCACGATACCAAAACCGCCCTCGTCAGTATCGGCTACGGTGACGGCTACCCTCGCGTCATCAGCAGTGACGCTTATGTGACCGTCATCAATGCCGCAGATCAGCAGCGCTATCGCTGTGCCGTGCTTGGACGCGTGGCCATGGATATGATCGTTATCGATGCCAGCACGATGCCAGCAGGCACCGCCTTAAACAGCAAAGTCATCTTATGGGGTGAGGCGCCGCACGTCGATGAAGTCGCAAGCCACGCTGGGACGATCAGCTATGAGCTATTATGTCGCCTGAGCACGCGCCCAGCCCGTATAGCCGCTCACTAAATACCTAAACTTGAATCACTGACAGGTTTGGCATCCTGACTGGTAAAGGGTTTTATGTCATTAGCCAGTCTACACGCACAGATGGCATCGAGCCTCTATAGCAAGTAATACCGCAGCCATATGAAAGGGTGCTGACTTGAGAAAATTGGCCGTTTACATTGGGCCTAATTGCGCTATACTAAAAGTTTGTTGTCACCCCAGTGTGCGCGTTGAGCGCTGCTGCACAAGACTGATAACGTTTCACTGACTGCGATCGACTGCTAGGACTACTATGAGTTTGCGCCATTTTTTGACTTTATCTGATTTAACCCAACAAGAACTAGAAATCCTTATCAAACGCGCAAGCGAATTACGTAAGATGCAACATGCAGGCGAGGTCTATCAGCCTTTTGTTGGCCGTACGCTTGGCATGATTTTTGAAAAATCCTCTACTCGTACGCGTATCTCGTTTGAGACCGGCATGGGGCAATTTGGCGGTAGCGCCATCTTTTTATCACCCAATGATACCCAGCTTGGCCGCGGTGAGCCGCTAGAGGACTCTGCACGCGTCATCTCAAGCATGGTCGATATCATCATGATTCGTACCTTTGGTCACGAAAAAGTCGAGACTTTTGCTGAGTACTCTAGTGTGCCGATTATCAATGCGCTGACCGATGAATTCCACCCTTGCCAATTGCTCGCCGACATGCAAACCTTCTATGAGCATCGCGGTAGTATCAAAAATAAAATCGTCACTTGGGTTGGCGATGGCAACAATATGTGCGCCTCCTACATGCAAGCGGCGAGTCAGTTCGGCTTTGAGCTACGCGTGGCCGCGCCTTACGGCTTTGAGCCTGACCCTAAGCTGATGGAGCGTTTCTCGCATTGCGTCAGCCTAGTCGAAGATGTGCAAGATGCGGCAAAAGACTCGCACCTTATCGTCACCGACGTCTGGGCCAGTATGGGTCAAGAGTCTGAGCAAAACACTCGCGCGCGCCGCTTTGCACCCTATCAAGTGACGCCCTCACTGCTTGATAAAGCCGACCCTGACGTGGTGTTTATGCACTGCTTGCCTGCGCACCGCGGCGAAGAAATCTCTCACGACATGCTTGATGATCCGCGCTCCGTGGTCTGGGACGAAGCCGAAAACCGCTTACATGCGCAAAAGGCCCTGATGGAGTTTTTGCTCAAGGATAAGATTAAACTATCGGTTTAGCTGATCGATAATCGATTTGTTTAAAAGCAAATCTTTTTTAAAACAAATAGCAAAAAGGCAGATTACTTATAGTAGTCTGCCTTTTCTTAGTTTTAAGTTCTAGCTTCAAAAGTTTAACGATAAATAATGACGCCTATTAACGCGTTATCGTTTCAACCCCATTACTACTGGCCTTTAGCAAAACATCGGCTTGATTGGCGGCAAAGATGCCATTACAGACCACACCGACGATATTGTTTAGCTCTTTTTCAAGCGCTATAGGATTGCTGACATCTAAGTCATAAGTGTCGAGAATGACATTGCCATAATCGGTGACAAAGTCCTCACGGTAGACTGGCTCACCGCCCATTTGTGCTAGCTGACGCGCCACATAGGAGCGCGCTTGCGGCAAGACTTCGATCGGTACAGGAAACGATCGGCCTAGTATATCGACGCGTTTGCTCTCATCGACCATACAGACGAATTTATTAGACGCTGCAGCGACGATTTTTTCACGCGTCAGCGCGCCGCCGCCGCCTTTGATTAGTTGCAGATGGGCATTAACCTCATCAGCACCATCGATATAGACATCAAGCTGGCCGGCAAAGTTTAGATCGACAATCTCGATACCCAAAGCACGCAATTTGTCTTCTGTCACCTGTGAGCTGGCAACAGCACCAGCAAGCTTGACCTGCGGCAATAGCTCAATCAGGCAGTTCACCGTACTACCTGTCCCTACGCCAAGTATCATGTTATCTTCGATATAACTTAGAGCAGCTTTGGCTGCGGCTTGCTTTTGTGCTTGCTGATCACTCATCATAAATCCTTGACAGAATAAACGTATTGTCTTAAAAGTTAAAAGGCGCTCATATTATAACTGATGCTTATTAGATATGTCAGCGTAAAACCAGTTCTAATAATGAGGTCTTCCACCCGGAATTGATAACCCATATAAATGCCTTTTAAACCCCAGAGACATGAGGCAACCAAAACACTAACGCTAACAGCGTCGCTAATAATACTGGCGGCGTAATAAGCAGGCCGATTTTCATATACTGCCCCCAGCTGATTTTATAGCCCTTTTCTGCTAAGACATGCAGCCATAACAAGGTCGCAAGACTGCCAATGGGCGTAAACTTCGGCCCCAGATCATTGCCAATCACATTGGCATAAATCATCAGCTCACGAGTCGCTGCGGGTACTTGCGCGCTATCGATAGCCAGCGCGCCTACCAAGGTAGATGGCATGTTATTCATAATAGAAGCCACAATCGCTGAAAGAAATCCTGTGCCTACTGTGGCGATGATATTGCCTTGCTGCCCTAACCAGTTGAGTATTTGAGCACCATAAGCCGTCAGTCCTGCGTTACCCAAGCCATAAACCACCAAGTACATACCGATTGAAAACAAGACGATTTGCCAAGGCGCGTTACGTACGACGTCAGATACAGAAACAACAGCACCCCGACCACCTTGCCACCAGCGACCTGCAATTACTATCAGCATCAGCGCAGCAACGCCAGTCACGAAGGAGATAGGAATACCTAATGGCTCGGTGGCAAAATAAGCAACCAATAACAAAGCAAGTAGCGGAAAGGCGGCTTTAAACACCAGCGGATCTTCGATAGCGGATGCAGGTGCGCTAAGATTGGCAATGGAATATTGTGTTGGAATTTGGCGCGCATAGACTCCCCACAGCACTGCTAATGTTGCGATGACAGAGACAATATTGACTGGCACCATGACCGCCGCATAACGTCCAAAGCTGATATCAAAATAATTGGCGCTGACGATATTAACCAGATTAGAAGTCACTAACGGCAAACTTGCGGTATCAGCGATAAAGCCCGTCGCTATGATAAAAGCCAATGCCGATGGCGGTGAAAACTTAAGCCGGAGCAAGATAGCGATGACAATCGGTGTTAGAAGTAATGCAGCGCCATCATTGGCAAAAAACGCGGAGATAAACGCGCCCAATATCACAATCATGGGAAACAACAACCGTCCCTGCCCATTGCCCAGTCTCGCCACATGTAGCGCCGCCCAACCAAAAAATCCCGCTCTGTCTAAGATAAGCGAGATGATAATTAGCGCCACGAAGGTAAAAGTCGCATCCCAAACGATGTCCCATACAATACCGACATCGGATAACTGCACTACACCAAAAGCCAAGGCAACCAAGGCTCCTCCCAGCGCGCTCCAACCAATGCCCAAACCTTTAGGCTGCCATATCACCAAAACCAAAGTCACGATAAAGATAATGAATGCGAGCATGGTACAACCTTATTTACGGCGTGTTGATTATAACTAGGAGAGATTACAGCGACTTTTGATTGACGCGCTGTGATACTGCTTCAGCACTTTCCACCCGCTCAGAGTATCTGTCGGTCAGATAGGCCGAGCGTCCACGAGTGAGCCAAGTGAACTTCACCAGCTCCTCACAGACATCAACGAGACGCAGATATAAGGGCGACATATCCATGCGGTTATCGTCGTTAAATTCTAAAAAAGCCTTTGGAATCGAGGATTGATTGGGGATAGTAATCATGCGCATCCAGCGCCCCAGAATGCGCAGCTGATTGACGGTATTAAAGCTTTGACTGCCACCGCTCACTTGCATCACTGCCAAGGTTTTGCCTTGAGTGGGGCGTACGCCGCCCAGTGCAAGCGGTATCCAATCAATTTGTGCTTTCATAATGCTGGTGATGCTGCCGTGACGCTCTGGACTCACCCACAGCATGCCCTCTGACCACTGCGCCAGCTCGCGCAGCTCTTGCACCTTTGGGTGATTGCTGTCAGCATCATCTGGTAGCGGTAGACCCGATGGATTGAACATCCGCACCTCGCACCCATACCAACGCAGCAGCCGACTTGCCTCCTCAGCCGCTAATCTAGAAAATGAGCGCTCACGTAATGACCCGTATAGCACCAGTATCTTAGGTGGATGACGTGGGTTATTTGGGGCAATCAATGACTCAATATCTATCGGTTGTAATTGACTGGCATCAATATTAGGCAGGTCATCTAACTTTAACGACCCCTCTGCGTGAGGCTGATTATTATTGGCTATTGTCATGATAAATCGTCTCGCCGTCTTCTTTAGTAAAGCTGCTCACTGGATTTTCTAACAATTCAAACACCCGCTCTGAAGGTCGGCATAACGCTGCGCCCTTATCCGTGACCACGATAGGACGATTGATTAAGATAGGGTGCGCGATCATCGCATCGATAATATGGTCATCAGACAACTCAGGATTGTCTAAGCCCAGCTCATCATTGATGGCTTCTTTACTACGTAATAACTCTCTTGGCGAGATATTCATCTTTGCCAATAGGTCAACCAACTCGTCACGAGTCGGCGGGTTTTTTAGATACTCCACCACTTCTGGCTGCTCACCTGATGCCTTTATGATGGCAAGGGTATTGCGAGAAGTACCGCAGTTGGGGTTGTGAAAAATCAAGGGTTTCATAGCGATTTCACCTATTTTTTGAATCTAGTTATTAGGGTGTGCTTTACAGACTGTCTTTTTTATCAGATTTAGCAGCCTCACAGCCGCTTAAGCTATCTATGAGCGAAGCACACAGCTCTGGATGTCCTGCGCAGCAGTCCTGCAATAAAAACTGCACGACCGCCTCCATATGCGACAACGACGCGCGATAGATAATTTGCCGACTTTGGCGTTTTGACACTACCCACCCTGCTCGCGCCAGCACGGCTAAATGCGCGGACATGGTGTTATGCGGCACACATAGCTGACGGGCTATTTCACCTGCAGGTAGGCCGTCAGGCTCTTGACTGACCAGTAGTTTAAAGGCTTTTAGACGCGTGTCTTGAGACAGTGCGGCAAAGCTTGCGATAGCGTTAGTTATTTCCATATGTCCAATAATACAGACATATCAGAATAATGCAATAAGTTTCGTTTATACCCAGTCAGATTACCGCCCTGTTCTATCAGATACCCAAACAAGCTGACTACCTTTTAACCGCCAAACATTCACTCCTGCCCAGCTCAGCATGAAATCACCACAAAACTGCAATTGTGTCTTGCAAGATAGGTAAAATCAGCATAGGCTAATCTATTTCGTTTTTATTGTTATCTATACTTTTTATCGACAATTTTTAGGGGTCATTATGCTATCACACTGGGTACGAGCCATCTTGCAAGCCACCGTCTATGACGTTGCTATTCAAACGCCACTAGAAGCAGCTCCCAAGCTGACCCAACGTTTTGCTAATGATATTCGCTTTAAGCGCGAAGACCTGCAGCCTGTCAAATCCTTTAAATTGCGCGGCGCTTATAATCGCATTAGCCAGCTGTCCGATGAGCAAAAAGCGCGCGGCGTGATTTGTGCATCAGCAGGCAACCATGCGCAAGGGGTTGCTTACTCTGCGAAAACACTTAATCTTAACAACATCATTGTCATGCCCACCACTACGCCAGACATTAAAGTCGATGCGGTGAGAGCACTTGGTGGCAATGTCGATCTGCACGGCGACAGCTTCGACGAGGCCAACCGCTATGCGATCAACCGCGCCAAGACTGAGGGCCTGACCTTTATCCCGCCTTATGATGATGAGCTGGTGATTGCTGGTCAAGGCACCATTGGGCTTGAGCTCACGCAGCAGTGGCGCAACATGGATTATGTGTTTGTGGCCGTTGGCGGCGGCGGCTTAGTCTCAGGGGTTGCCGCATTTTTAGGTGAAGTTGCGCCGCATGTCAAAGTCATCGCTGTAGAAGCGGAACAATCGGCCTCGCTTAAAGCTGCCCTTGAAGCCAATGAGCGCGTTAAGCTTGAGCAAGTTGGTCTGTTTGTCGATGGCGTAGCGGTGGCGCAAATCGGTGAGCTGCCCTTTGATGTGGTGCGCACGCAAAAAAGCGATGGCTCCGGGCCTATCGTCGAACCAGAAGTCGTGACTTGTACTAACGATGAAGTCTGCGCAGCGGTCAAAGATGTCTTTGAAGAAAACCGTAGTATCGTTGAACCAGCGGGTGCTCTGTCGGTCGCTGGTATGAAAAAATACATCAAAGCGCATGATTTGCAAGGCAAAAACTGCGTCGGCATCATCTGCGGCGCTAACATGAACTTTGACCGCCTGCGTTATATCGCTGAGCGCACCGAAATCGGTGAGAAAAAAGAAGCCATCTTTGGTGTGACCATTCCTGAGCAGACTGGCGCTTTCTTAAACTTCTGCCGTAGTTTGCACGGACGTAACATTACTGAGTTTAACTACCGCGCCGATAGTCAAAAATCACCAGACTCGATGGAGCCTGCCTCAATTTTCGTCGGTATCGCGCTAAAAGAAGGCGAAAAAGAGCGACACACCATCAGTAAACAGCTGGCAGATGATGGCTATACCGCTCACGATTTGACCGACGATGACATCGCTAAATCACACATCCGCCATCTTATCGGTGGCCATGCTCATGTCGAAAACGAGCAGCTACTAAAAGTGGTATTTCCCGAGCGTCCTGGCGCATTGCTGACTTTCTTAGAAAAGCTTGGCGATGATTTTAATATCACCTTGTTCCATTATCGCAATCATGGCGCCGCTGAGGGTCGCGTGTTGGTTGGCCTACAAGCCTCGATGAGCAACTCGCGTCAACTGCAAGACGCCCTGCTAGATATCGGCTACGAGTGCACTATGATTAATGATAATATCGCCTATCAGTTGTTTTTAAAATAAGCAGAATGTGTCAATCACCATTGTTTACATAGCTTAGACGACCAATACTTTATGGCACAGTATAACTCTCAACGGCTTGTCTTTATTAAGACGAGCCGTTTTTTATCCTGTACTGTGCTATGATCTGCTGATGGTATCCTTTATTAGATTGACCAATTAGGACGTTATCGATTGCACCCTCAGACTAAGTTGCTCTTTTAATTTATAAAAAAAGCACCATTTATGATCATAGTTTATTGATATCTATGAGGTTTTGATGAGTAAACACAATAAAAACCATAATCAACCAAGTCATAGCCAGTCAGATATAGCACGCATGCGTATCGATAAATGGCTATGGGCGGCGCGCTTTTATCGTACACGCACGCTCGCCAAAGAAGCGATTGAGAGCGGGCGTGTGCATTATGCTGGCAGCCGTGTAAAGACCAGTAAAGAGATTGCCGTCGGTGACGAGTTGCAGATTCGTCAAGGCTCGGCCACTGCCATGACCGAAAAAACCGTCATCGTCGAGGCGCTAAGTGCTCAGCGCGGAAACGCCTCGACGGCACAGATGCTATATTCAGAGACCGAGGAGAGCGAAAAACGCCGAGCATACTATGCCGAGCAGCGTAAGCTTGCCAACCTTGCCCGTCCTGATAATAAACCCAACAAAAAAGAGCGTCGTGATTTGCAGCGCTTTAAAAACAAACAACACTCATGATCGAAACCCGAAACATCAAGGACTACCTACTCTAGGTATTCTTGGTAAACGTGCTGTGAATGTCACAAATGCCACCGTGTTCTTCGCCCTTGCCATTTCATGTATTAACCGTTAGGCTAGGGACTATTTAATCACTGACATGCTAATAAGCCGCATCCCCTATGCTGGTCTTAATGGCATGTTTTTTTTGTTATAAAAGGTCATAGTATGCTGATAAAAGCCTGTACCCCATCTTCTGTGTTATTGGTTTGCTTGGGAAATATCTGTCGATCGCCCACGGCCGAAGAGATTTTTCGGCAGCAAGCAGCGATTGCCGGCCTGTCCCTAAAGGTAGACTCAGCAGGCACGGGCGACTGGCATATCGGTCATGCGCCAGATGAACGCTCGCAGCGCCATGCCAAATCTCACGGCTATAACATTAGTAAATTAGTGGCTCGGCAAGTGACTGCCGATGATTTTCGGAGTTTTGACTTAATTTTGGCTATGGACACTCAAAATCTAGCGAATTTGCAAGCGATAAAGGACGGGATAGATGAGCCTGAAGAGACCTTAGCAAAACTGGCTTTGTTTAGTGAAGAAGATCCCACTTATGGCGGTGATGATGTGCCTGATCCTTATCATGGCGATGCTGAGGACTTTGAGGAAGTCATAAAACGCATTGAATCAAGTGCACAAGCTTGGATTGAAAGCTGGAAAACATGCTAGCGATAAGGTCCATATTTTTGCTACTTTTATGAGTGGTATCCTTTATAATAAACCCCGTATTATTTGTTCTTTATCTGCCATATAGGCTACGTTATGACCTTAGTTTCACGTCTTGAGCGAAGTGCTCACTTAGCGACTCAGACTCACTCGCCAGCGGACGCCCTGCTGCGTCATGCCGTCGATTTGTCTCATCATAACACCATGGCCTTAGCCTGTAGCGCTGATGCAGTCATCACCTTGCATGACGAAGCGCAGATTGACGCGTTGATGGTAGATAAGACAGCAGCCATTAAAGAGCGCCCTCTCTTAATCCTCTCAGGTGGCAGTAACGTGTTACTGCCTACCAAGCTAGATGCCACTGTATTGCAGCCCATGATGCGCGGTATCAACGTGGTCGCGCAGACAGACAGTTATATCGATATCGAGGTCATGGCGGGCGAGAACTGGCATGACCTGGTGACTTATACCGTCCATCAGGGCTGGTACGGTCTTGAAAACCTAGCCTTGATTCCTGGTCTAACAGGGGCGGCTCCTGTACAAAACATCGGTGCTTACGGCGTACAGCTCGAAGACCATTTACTATATGTCCGCGCCTATCATCTGCCTACTCAAACATGGCAGCAGCTGTCAGCGGCACAGTGTCAATTTGGCTATCGCGATAGTATCTTTAAGCGCACGCCCAATACTTGGCTCATCAGCCGGGTGACCTTTCGCTTGCATCTTCATGAAACCCAAGTACAGGCCAGCTATGGCGATGTACAGACAGTAGCGCAGCGTTATGCCGATGCACAAGGGTATCAGCACCTCACCCCAGCGCATGTGATGCAAGCGATCATCGATATTCGCCAGCAAAAACTGCCCAACCCAAAACAGCTACCCAACTGTGGCAGTTTTTTCCAAAACCCTATTATTCCTCAAGCGCAGTTTACAGCGCTGCAAACCACCTATCCTGACATTGTCGGCTATCCCATGCCAGATGCGATGATAAAAGTTGCGGCTGGCTGGTTAATCGAGCAAGCAGGACTTAAAGGCGGCGGCATTGCACCCATCATGACGCATCAGCAGCAGGCCCTTGTGTTGACCAACCACCAGCCTTATCAGGCGACGCAAAATGATGTGGCCACCGCGCAGCACCATATTGCCCAAGTGGTATACGAAAAATTTGCCATACGTTTATCACGTGAGCCAGTATGGATAAACGCCGATGGCTCGATTGGGTACGATGAGCATGCGGCCTAAACCATCATGGTCGATACGCTTATGGCGGCATTATCTGCGCATGGCTGAGCGTTTGCTAAAGCTGCTTCGTATTATTAATATCACTTTTTTATTGGGCACCACGTCCATCATTTTGCTACTGATTAGCTTATTTACCCCTTTATTTTCTCAAGCCGTCGTCTATATCCTCTCCTTATTACCACTACCAAACATGCCATCAGCTGCCATGAGCTCACCGCCGACCGCTTATGTGGTATTGGGAGGCGGCTTGACCAATGATCATAACAATCAAATCATTCTCAACAGCTACAGTCTCAATCGCGCCCGAACGGCTGCAACGGCCTATCATGACTTACCCTTACCTATTGTGTTAAGCGGGGCAGAAGCGCCTTGGCTTGGTCAATGGCTCATCGAGCATGGTATTGATGGTCTGATCAGTGAAAATGCCAGCATGAACACCTGCGAAAACGCGCGCTTTACCGCCAAGCGTATCCCGCTGCATCACGTGTATCTGATTACCGATAGCTATCATATGGCGCGTGCGCGCAGACAATTTGCCCTAAATGGTATCAACAGCACCCCACTGATCGCCCCTTTGCCGGTAAGACGCGACTGGCACAAACCTGCGCAGAATTTAACGCACTCACGCCGTGCAGTGTATGAAGTAGCCGCCTACTTGCGCGATGTGATAAGGCCTCAGATGGATTGTCGCCACGCCAATGATGTAAGCGAGCAGCAACTACTGACGCCTAGAGGCCATGTGGCCAAGACAACGCCCAAAGCAGAACAAACCATAGAAAACCAAACTATAGAAAACCAAACCATAGAAGAAGAATAGCATTCATATGGTCGCGGCCATGCCATTTACAGTTTGACTTCCTCCCCTCCCTAAAGTGAGGGGATTCCTACTAAAGACGGCCAAGCCCGACCGCGAGAATGTTTTTTGCTCCATTAACATCTCTGTTATGGGTCGTTTTACAAGAACGACAAAACCATACTCTTATACCAAGACCTGATCTACCTTTCGGACTGTCTTGGCGAGAGCCGCAATTTGAGCAGGTTTGGGTGCTGTACGCTTCATTGACTTCGATATAGTGGCAACCTGCGTTCGCGCATTTGTAATCCAGTTGCCGCTTAATCTCAAACCAACCAGCATCATAGACGGATTTGGCCAGTTTGGATGAAGTGAATGATGTTGATTTAATCTTTCCAACAACGATTAGGCTGTTGGCTTTGACTAATTTATTGGTGAATTTATGGATTAAGTCTTGGCGGGTGTTTTTAATCTTGGCGTGAATCGCCTTAACCCGCTTTTTGTTTTTAGCTCTTTGGGCGGTGGCCAGTTTTTCAGCATATTGATTGGTGACTTTGATTTGTAGCTGATCACCATCACTACTGACCGCTGAATCCTTGCAGCCCAAATCAATACCGACTTGGCCAGTACCACACTTAATCTTTGGAAACTCTTTGACGGTGATACAGGCATACCATCTGCCTCGTACATCTTGTACCAACTCACAGGTGTTGATGTTGTAGAGCGAGAGATTATAGCTATCCCATAGGTCTATAGTAAGTTTTTTACTTTTAGCGAGGCTTAGTTGGATAGTGGACTTAAGGCTTTTCTTGCCTGATTGACGGGTTGCTAGGTGCTTAATGGCGGTCTTTTTAAAGGGAATCCAGCCCAAACTTCTTCTCTTGGCCTTTGGGTTGTTGGTGCGCCAGTTGAGTTTGGCTTTTTTAAACTGTTTTCGGCTTTTAGCATGGGTTTCAGAGATGGCTTGTAGGGTTTGGCTGTGCAGATTTAGATATTCGCCACTACCTTTGGTATAAGCGGCCAAATCATAAGCTGAAAAGAATCTGCCTGTGCGCTGTAAATGTTTAAAACTAAGCTCATTGACGTAATTCCAGACAAAATTAACTGCTCCAGCCAAGATATTGAGCTGAGTGGCGTGTTTGTCTTTGATGCGTAGCTTGAGCGTTTTCATGGAATAATTATGATCTCAATGGGTTTGGGTATCAAGGTATTCGCAATATTGAGCGACAATGGGTGACGCCTGATATCCACGCCCTAGAAGGATGTGGTTTTACGGCGATGGATGATAAAAACGATATCACGTTTCATTGGATGACTTGATAGCGATGTCTCCAAGCTCTAAGCAACCAATCTCCGAGTATTTGATTTATTTGGATTCGACCATACTTGCTTATTAGTTGGCAGCTGTCCAGCCACTAGTAGGGTCAATGAGTGTATAATAAGAGCAGAAACTGCTAGAAAAGAGATCTACCATGCTCAGTATATTTTTATTAATTCCATTAAGTCTGATGCTGTTTGTGGTTGCCATTTGGGCGGTGCGTTATGCGGTCAAATCCAATCAATTTGAGGATTTAGACAATGCCTCTCAGCGCATCATTTTAGATGATCGGCAAGAGCGCCGCCAAACCATGCAGACTCATGAGCGCGCCACTACCCATCAGCAGACTGATGATTCAGATAGCGTATCGGTGCAACCACAAGACCGCGATCAAATTTGAACAATTAAGGCGTTAGTCATACACGGCTGGTAGTCCTTTGACATGATGTTATTTGACGATCAGCCGTGTCATATCACTAGACCAACTTTTTACTATTTTTAGGAGTTACCCTATGACCACAGCGTTACTTGTTGCGGCATTACTAATGGGGTTTTTTGGCTCACCGCATTGCTTGGGTATGTGCGGCGGACTGGTGACTGCTTTTGGACTGTCGATGAAAGATATTAGCCCAGCCAAGCGCCGCGCTCTTGTCTTTACTTATCATTTTGGCCGTCTGAGCAGTTATGCACTGTTAGGTCTGCTGGCAGGATTTATCGGTACGACGGTGTTAGAACCTCTCATGAAAGGCAATAGCTTGCCACGTATTTTACTGGGCGCAGTGCTGGTCTTTGTGGGTGTGACCATGCTTGGCGCGCCTTTTTTGAATAAGCTTGAGCGCTTTGGTATGCGCTTTTGGCAATATCTCAGCCCGCTACGCCAAAAGGTCTTTCCCCTAAACACCTTTCCACGTGCATTGACAGCTGGTCTACTTTGGGGGTTTTTGCCTTGCGGTTTGGTATATGGCGCCCTACTCATCGCGGTGGTGGCTCACAATCCTTTGGGCGGTGCAGCGTTGATGTTTGTCTTTGGTCTTGGCACAGTGCCGATGCTGGTCGCCACCCATGAGACGGTCGGCTGGTTACGTGAAAAAATTGGCCGCTTTCATCTAAGACAGCTCAATGGCGCAATCATGGTGCTGTCTGGCTTGGCTGTCGTTGCTATCCCTATGGTCATGGCAAATATGCACGGTGGACACGGCGGTGGCCATGGGCAAATGGATCATGGTAGTCACTCGGCGATGATGTCTGATGCAGACAGCCCAGCCCATCATGATATGAGCCAAATGGATCATGACATGACGCCAGCAATGGATAGCACAGTCGATCATAGTATGCACGATATGAGTGATGACGCCATGAGTCATCATGCACACCATGAGCCGTCTTTGTAGACATCATACATATAAAAGTATCGACAGCTAAGGCGCGTCTTGATTTCGACATCATCGTATTTTACTAAGACACTTTAGCCAAAAGCCCTTAACCTCATTACTGAGATTAAGGGCTTTTTGTATGAAGGCGTGTCCTTAATTTAATTGCTAGTCACCTAAATGGGTTAAAAATAAGGGCACGCCCGAGTCTAGACAACAAATACCGTCCTACTCTTGCCACTGCTCTAGCGCAAATTTTGTATCCAGATGCTTTTCTAAAGCTGGGATATTGAACGCATCATCTTCGCTGACAAAGCTAATACTAATGCCTGTCTGTCCAGCGCGGCCAGTACGGCCAATACGGTGTACATAATCATCTGGTTGATCAGGCAAGGTATAGTTGACCACATGGCTGATATCATCGACATGAATCCCGCGACCTGCGACGTCTGTGGCGACCAAAATAGCAGCATGACCGTCTTTAAAACGCTGCAAATACTTCTCGCGTTTTTGCTGAATCACATCGCCCGATAGCATGACGACTTTATGAGATTGGCGCAGCTTATGATAGAGGCGTTTGACTTGGTCTTTGCGATTGGCAAATACGATAACTTTTTCGACATCGCTATCACTAATAATGCGCTGCAAGGCCGCCAGCTTTTGATCTTCTGTCAATAGATAAAAGTGCTGATCGACCAGCTCACTGGTTTTGTGCTCAGGCTCGATCTCAACAAACTGCGGCTCATGCAGCCAGCGATACGCCAAGTTCATCACATCTTGGTTGAAGGTCGCGGAAAAAAGAAGACTCTGACGATCAGTATTGGCAGGCATGCGCCCGACCAACCGCTTGATGTCAGGGATAAACCCCATATCCAGCATACGGTCTGCTTCATCGAGCACCAACACCTCAACGCGATCCAAAAACACCATGCCTTTATTGGCAAGATCAATCAGACGCCCTGGCGTCGCCACCAAAATATCCACGTACTGACGCTCAAGCTCATGCTGCTGGGTTTCATAATTGGTGCCACCCATGATACAGACGCTATGCAGTGAGGTGTATTTGGTCAAGGCAATACAGTCATCAAATATCTGCTGAGCAAGCTCACGCGTCGGTGCCATCACTACCGCACGTGGCTCTCCCAAATAACGCTCTTCGTCACTAGCAAAAGGCCGTTTTAACAACGCTTCCATAATGGTCAATAAAAACGTGGCCGTCTTCCCTGTCCCTGTTTGGGCTTGGCCGATTGCGTCTTGATTGGCCAAAGTATGCGGCAGTATCTTTGCTTGAATAGGTGTCAGCTCGGTAAAACCCAAATCACTGACGGCACGTAGGGTCGGATTTGATAACGGTAAATCCGTAAACTTCTTGAAATTACTCAAAAAAATATCCTTTTAGACAAATAACTTATTATAAATAATGAGAGGCTAATCGCTGATGAATGACTCACTCGCCATCCTCTTAAGACCCTATATTTGACAGCCCATATACAGCGCATCGCGTAAGCACAAAAAAGCCAAGCCCGACATCGTATCTTACCTAATATGCCGATTTTTTAGCATAGGTAAGACCAGACGGGCTTGACTCAGTAGTATATCAGTAGTTTGTACAGACATTATAGCGAAACCGCCGTAATGACTGGATAGATTACTCTTCCATTTTTCTGACTTCTTCAGCCTGAAGGCCTTTTTCACCTTCTACCACACTGAACTCAACCTTTTCGCCATCTTTTAAAGAACGATAGCCATCACCTTGAATCGCACGGAAATGGACAAAAATGTCTTCTCCGCTGTCACGTTGAATGAAACCAAAGCCTTTTGAGTCATTAAACCACTTAACGATACCTTGCTCACGAGCTGACATAATATTACTTCCTAAAAAAGTCCGCTTAGCCCCAACTTCCTTTGCAACATTGCATATAAACGGGGTCTAAGATTGTGAAATCAAAAACTTAAGAGTACTGTTCTAACCACTATCTTTAAGTTCAGCCTTTGAGTAGGCTTATCCTATCGATAGTAACAAACGGCAATAGCAACAAACTTGCAAGAATTGTT
Organism: Psychrobacter sp. Marseille-P5312; assembly: GCF_900291405.1. NCBI lineage: Bacteria > Pseudomonadati > Pseudomonadota > Gammaproteobacteria > Moraxellales > Moraxellaceae > Psychrobacter > Psychrobacter sp. Marseille-P5312. The sequence goes on along the minus strand of NZ_OLML01000001.1, from coordinate 2,535,620 downwards.
GCATAAAAAATATCATAGCACGGGTTTTTAGCAACATAAAGACTTTTAACTTGCTTTTTGCTAATAAGAGAGATTTTTGCCGTAATTTTTTTATCGCCCGCGACCTAAGCTGGTATGATTAACCGATTTGATAACCAAAGAGACCACTATGTCCACCACTCCTTCTGTCGCCGCCGTCCACTCTCTTGAGGCCAATCGTTCAAACACGCTTTCTTATAAATTATTGCTGGTCAACGGCGTCAACCTAAACTTACTCGGCAAACGTGAGCCTGAAATATATGGGCACACCACACTGGCAGAGATTGAAAAACGTTTGATCGCTCGCGCCGCCGAGCATGGCGTTGAACTGATATGCATCCAATCCAACCACGAAGGCCAACTCGTGGACGATATCCAGTACTACGGACTGCTTGCCGATCCAGCGGCGCAAGTTGATGCGATCATCATCAACCCTGCCGCCTTTACCCATACCTCCGTTGCCCTACGTGATGCACTATTGGCCACCCAAAAACCCTTTATCGAGGTACATTTATCCAATATTCATGCGCGTGAGCCTTTTCGCCAGCATTCTTACTTAAGCGATATCGCGGTTGGTGTGATCTGCGGTTTGGGACAGCAAGGGTATCAGATGGCCCTTGACTACTGGTTGACCCATACCTATTTGGTCAGCCAATGACTAAAAGACGCCTGCGTTTTACGCGCTCGCTAAGAAAGTCGTCATACAAGGTTACTTTTGGCACACTAGTCAAACAGCAATCACTTGATTAAAATAATAAAATAACAGATAAGCACACAACCCCCTACAAGGTGATATGAATGGCAAAAACCTCCGGAAAACGCTTTATGAAACTTGCTGGCATGACAGCAAGCATCGCCGGTAAAGCCGCTAAAAACTCATTTAAACACCTATCAAGCGATGAAGAAAAGCGCCTGCAAGCCCGCTCAGAGCTGATGCAAGATGTGGGGATTCAAATCGCTGAGACCTTGGGTGAGATGAAAGGTGCGGTGATGAAAGTGGGACAAATCGCCTCGCAATATAAAGACGTGTTTCCACCTGAGGTGGCAACGGCGCTAGAAAAACTCCAAAAAGACGCGCCGCCGATGCCATATACTCAGATACGCGCCCAGATTGAGCGCGAGCTAAAAGCACCAGTAGCAGAATTATTTAGTGAATTCGAAGAGACGCCGTTTGCGGCCGCTTCCATCGGGCAAGTACACAAAGCGGTGTTGCCATCGGGGCAAAGAGTCGTCGTCAAGGTTCAATACCCCAATGTCGATGAAAACTGCGACAGTGACCTCAAACAAGTGCGTATGGCGCTTAAAATCGCCGGCGTACTCAATATGAGCAAACAGTTGCAAGAGCAGCTTTTTCATGAAATACGCCAAAGCCTGCACGATGAGCTAGACTATATTAAAGAAGCGCACAATCTGCGCGTGTTTGGGGCGTTTCATGCAGAGGATACGGGTATTATTATTCCCAAGGTCATCAGCAGCCACTCAACCAAGCGAATCTTGACACTGACAGAAGAGATGGGCGAGACGCTCAGTGTCGCGGCAACATGGGATAATGATATCAAGCAAAAAATCGCCAAGCGTTTGTTTCATTTTACCGCAGGCCAGCTGTTTGAATTATACCGTATGCACTGCGACCCACATCCTGGCAACTTTGCCTTTCGGGAAGATGGTAGCGTCATCGCCTATGATTTTGGCGGCATTCGTAGCTATAGTGACAGTGAGGTGCAGCTGTTTAAGCGCTTTGCCCAGCATGCCATCAAAGGTGATGTCACCGCGCTTGAGCAAGACCTAATCGCCCTAGATATCCGCCGCGATGATGACAAACACATCCCAGGTGAGTTTTATGAAACGTGGCTGTCTATCGGGCTAAAACCTTTATCCATTTCGCCTTATCATGAAGGCGCTTTTGACTTTGGCAACAGTCAAGTACATCATGAAGTCATCACACAGATGCGCACTTCCTTAAAGTATTTTGGTCAATTTCAGCCGTCTGCGATGACCATGATGCTGGACCGAACGGTATCTGGTCAATATTGGAACTTGGTCAACCTAGGCGTGATTATCGACTTATCACCGCTCGTCGATGACTATTTGACTTCCTCCCCGCCCTAAATGTGCAGCGCATGCCCGCAGCGATCACAAAAGTCGGCACCGACTGCATGCCCAAACTTACCACAGTTTGGACAGGTCACAGGGTTGAGCTGCGGGCGCATATTACGCGCCAGCTCCGAGGTAAAAATCCCTGTGGGCACAGCAATAATAGAGTAACCTGTAATCATGACCATGGTCGCAATGGCTTGACCCAGCGGCGTTTTGGGCGACATATCACCATAGCCGACCGTAGTCATGGTGACAACCGCCCAATAGATGGACAGCGGAATACTGGTAAAACCATTCTCTGGCCCCTCGACCACATAAATGATCGAGCCGAAAATCGTCACCAACAGCACCAAAGACAAGAAAAACACAGTAATTTTTTGTTGGCTGGTGCGCAGCGCTGAGGCCAAAAATCCCGCTTGCTGCATATAGGCCTTGAGATTGAGGACACGAAACACACGTAAGATACGCAACACACGTATCACCAGCAGATACTGGACACCGACAAACATCAAGCTTAGATAGCTTGGCAACACCGACAATAAATCGACAATGCCAAAAAAACTAAAAGCATAGCGCAAACGATTGGGCGCTGAAAACAATCTCAGCGCATACTCAATGGTGAACAAAATGGTAAAAAACCACTCTGCGTACAAAAACAATATGCCATACTGCAAGCGCATATAGAGCACACTGTCGAGCATGACCACCGCCACACTCGCCAAAATCGCAATCAACAACACAATATCAAACAGCTTACCCAAACGGGTATCAGTCCCTTCGATAATAATATGAATGCGGTTACGCAAATGGGTAATGGCTTCAGCGGTTGGTTGCTTCATAGAGTCAGTAACATCATAGAGTCAGTAGCGCTATCAACCCAAAGGCGACAGGCTGCCAATGAATTAAAATACGCAGAATAAGGGCAAGTTGGTCAAAAGACACAAAACTGGTTTATAATATTGCTCACTTATAGCAATCAATACAATCTATAAGTTGCCACAGTGTAACAAAAAAGCACTATCAACGACATACAAATCGTTCATGTGCCAGTAGTTCTACTACCTTGAATAGACAGACCAATCATATAATAAAAACAGATGATGTAGTAATAAATGGTTGTTATTCACCGTTTTTTCGCTCAACCAATAACACGCAAAACTTAAGGATGTCATATGGCAGGCCATTCAAAATGGGCAAACATCAAACACCGTAAAGCTCGTCAGGATGCGGTAAGAGGCAAGGTATTCACCAAAGTGATTCGTGAGATCGTCTCAGCGGCCAAACAAGGTGACCCTGATCCTGATAAAAACCCTCGCTTACGTGCCGCTATCGAAAAGGGTCTATCGGTGAACATGACCCGCGATACCATCAATCGCGCTGTCGATCGCGGCACAGGCGGCGGCGATAACGAAAACATGGAAGAAGTCAGCTACGAAGGCTATGGCGTCGGCGGCGTGGCGGTATTGGTCGAGACCATGACCGACAACCTCAATCGAACCGTCAGCGAAGTCCGTCATGCTTTTACCAAACATGATGGCAATCTTGGTACCTCAGGCTCAGTGGCTTATCTGTTTACCAAGCGCGGCGAGATTACCTTTAATGATACAAGCTTAGAGGACGAGATCATGATGGCGGCGCTGGATGCTGGTGCCTTAGATATCGAAAATAATGGCGAGAGCTTGATGGTCATTACCGAGTGGGAAAGCTTTGGTCAAGTCAAAGACGCGCTCAATGCCGCAGGTTTGGTCTCTGACAATGCAGAAGTGACCATGTCACCCTCTACCACCGCTGAGATAGATAACGTCGAAGATGCCGAAAAGGTCATGAAAATGATCGACATGCTCGAAGACATCGACGACGTCCAAGAAGTTTATACTAACGTTAACTTCTCTGCTGACGTCATGGCACAGCTTGAAGGATAGCCAGCTTAATAACTAAATACTGGCAAGAACACCCCCAGAAAAAAGCACCAAACCGACAATGGCTTGGTGCTTTTTTCTGTTCAATCACTCAATAGTTCAAACGTTATGTTTATCTTTACGTTCTACACTTCACTCCTTCAAGCGCTAGCAGATATTTCTTCTTATCTAATCCACCTGTATAGCCACCAAGCTTACCATCGCTTGCAATCACGCGATGACATGGAACGATAATACTAAAAGGGTTTTTGCCATTGGCATTGGCAACCGCGCGAAAGCCTTTTGGGCTACCCACTCGCTTTGCTAGCTCAGCATAGCTGATGGCCTCACCATAATCGATGCCTTGCAAAGCCTGCCACACCCGCTGCTGAAACTCGGTACCCAGATTCATGTCTAGCGGCAAATCAAAGGTCTGCCGCGCGCCGCTAAAGTACGCGGTGAGCTGTGTGATGGTGTCAATAAGTAACGCTTGAGCTGGCTTAGTTTTGCTTAGGCTATTTTTTGCGATAAAGCTAAAGTCTTTATCACAAAGACCATGATGTTTTTTTAGCTTAGCAATGGACTTTGAAGAATGCCAACTGTCCCCTGCTTGCAGCCAGTTGACCTCCACCAACCTAGGCGTATCCTGCGCATGCCCATTCGCAATCAATGCGACTCGGTGCGATGCAAATGCCGCTTCAGTGACTATCATGATGCCTCCTTGCTCCTACTGATACGCTCACTCGTTTTGGGTCATCACTATTTTGCTTGTTCACCCAAATCATGCTAGCAGTGCTACGCTTTGTCATCGGTTTCAAATAAAGCGGCGACAAACTGCTTAGGACTAAAGGCACGCAAGTCATCAATCGACTCTCCCACGCCAATATAGCGAATCGGCACGTCCGTCGTTTCAGCGATATTAAAGACCACTCCGCCTTTGGCCGTACCGTCTAGTTTGGTGACGGTGATCCCAGTCAATGGCACAACTTTATTAAACAGCTCGACCTGATTGATGGCGTTTTGTCCGGTGCCTGCATCGAGAACGATCATGCCTTCGTGCGGCGCGCTAGGATCAGCTTTTCGCATGACACGCACCACCTTTTCAAGCTCCGCCATCAAATGAGTCTTGTTTTGCAAGCGCCCAGCCGTATCAGCGATTAACACATCGATGTTTTTGGCTTTAGCCGATTGCATGGCATCAAAAATCACCGACGCACTGTCAGAGCCATGACCCTGGGCCACGACTGGTATGTCGTTTCGCTCACCCCAGATTTGTAGCTGCTCGGTGGCTGCCGCGCGGAAGGTATCACCTGCCGCGAGCATGACAGATTTGCCCTCGCCTTGTAGGCGCTTGGCAAGCTTACCAATGGTGGTGGTTTTTCCGACACCGTTGACGCCGACCACCAAAATAACAAAGGGCTTTTTACTGGTGTCAATAAGCAGCGGTGCAACCTTTGGCGTTAAGATATCAACCAGCTCATTTTGTAGCGCTTTATAAAGGGAGTGGGCATAAATCAAGTCACCACGGTCGGTCTGCTCGGTGAGACTTTTGATGATACGATTGGTGGCATTGACTCCGATATCGGCGACCAGTAGTTGATCTTCGACCTCTTCTAACAGCTCGTCATCGATCTCCTTGCCGCCGATCAGAATGTTGACCATGCCTTCGGCTAGGTTTTTACGTGACTTACTTAGCCCCGTTTTCATACGGCTAAACCAGCTGCCTTTCTTCTTGCCTTCTACCTTTTTGTCTTCTACCGCCTCTGCTGATTCAGATGTAGGCTGACTGGCTGCAGGCGTACGAGTAGCACTAACACTTTGGCTATCGCCTAGTTTTTCTTGCAATGGCATGGCCGGGATAGTGGAAACGGTACTTGGCTTAGGCTGCGGCGGTGCTGATACGGCGTGATCACTGGTGTTATTATCACTCTCTTTAGTATCATCGACCGCGTGCTCACCCGTTTCAGTATGCGTCGTCGATGTGTGACTGATGTCACCTTGCTCATCAAGCGTCACGATGGGCGCGCCTAAAGCGACATTATCTGCACTATCTGCCGAAGAGCCATTTGTAACCGCAGTTGTGTCCTTTTGTGCTGTGTGAGGATCCTCTTGATGTTCAGGCTCATCGATAATGGGCACCGATTGCGCTGGCAGACTGGGTAAGGTAATATCATCGTCATCTAAATCGTCTAGATCGCCATCTAGATTGATGACCACACGACTGCTATTATTTGGGTTATTCATAAGCTTGCCCTAAAAGTTGTTGCTATCAATAATTTGATTATTTTAAATGGTTTGGTATGTAATCCGTTTTCGCTATCGACAAATCCCAGCGTGGCGGATTATTTTGGTCTAGTTTAGCATAATTACAAGTGCGCTCTGCTCTACCATGTCGGACAATCGATAAATGCTTTGGGTATGAGGATTCAGGCGTGATGCCAAGTAAGTTTGGCTTAAGGTTTGGACACAAAAGTCCGACCTTATATCTTTCAGACTTCGCCTACTCTACAGAGTCTTATTTAAAGACTGCCTTATCCAAACACAGTCATCTTTCATCATTATTTTTGGAAACAATTATGTCACTACTTTCTTATCATAAACGCCTGAGCAAAAAAATCACCAGCATCGGTTCGGCATTATTATTGACGAGCATCGCCTTCTCGATGACTGGGTGTAGCACGACTCAAGAAATCAAGCCGACTGCCAGCGTCATGGTTGGGGCGCACAAGTCTATCTAACTGGGTGCTTTTTCGCCATGAATCACACGTCTGATTGATTGTTTTTTGCCTGTTTATTCGCTGCCATTTTATATAAGTAGAAGCTACCATGTCACTGCCCTTTTTGTCGTCTGTACCCTCTGCGCCATTATCTGCTCTATCATTACGCATCGCGTGTGCGCTGGCGTTGGCAACAACCCTAAGTGCTTGCCAAACCAGTGCTATCAGCCCACCTTCATCAGCGGCGACACCGCTTAGCGAAGCGCAAAGCCAAGCAGGCCAAAATACCGATAATGGCGCCCAATACGCTAATCGTTCTCAGAGTGCATCGGCCTTGAGTATGGACATGTCCGGCCGCCATGAGTACCAGTTAAAAAACGGTTTAAAAGTGGTGATTAGAGAAGATCACCGCGCTCCTGTCGTGATGACACAGGTTTGGTATCGCGTTGGCTCGGCAGACGAGCCGGTCGATAAAGGGGGCATCTCGCACCTGCTTGAGCATATGATGTTTAAAGGCACAAGCAATGTATCAAGCGATGACTTTGAGCGCTTGATTGCCAAGTTTGGCGGGATCAATAATGCCTTTACCAGCTACGACTACACCGGTTATTACGAGCTGTTCCCAGCCAACCGTTTTCCGCTAGCGCTTGAGCTAGAAGCTGACCGTATGAAAAACCTTATATTCAATGCAGATGAGTTTGCCAAAGAACATCAGGTAGTGATGGAGGAGCGCCGTCAGCGTACTGATGACAATCCGCTTGCCAAAGCTTACGAATCATTTCGTTTGCTTGCGCTGCCTGATAGTCCAAAGGGCGAGTCGGTCATCGGCCCCATGGATGAGCTGGCGTCTATCACGCTGCCTGATTTAAAAGACTGGTACAAAACATGGTATGCACCAAACAACGCCACGTTAGTCATCGTCGGCGATGTACAGCCAAAAGATGTATTGACGCAGGTGCAGCGCTACTTTGGGCAGCTAACGCCAAGTCATCTACCCACACGCCCAGCCGTTAGACAACCAGGCTTTCGCGGCTACCAAAAAGTCGACTCTGAGCAAGCCGTACAAGTACCCGTTTTGCTGATGGGTTATAACGTCCCAAGCCTTGTGACTGTAGATAAAAACGATGAAAAACAAGCCTATGCGCTCTCGCTCGCTCAGGACGTCCTAGATGGTGGCCTCTCTGCCCGTCTAGAGAGCCGCTTGATACGTGAGCAGGGTCTACTGACCACAGTCGGCACGTCCTATGATCTGTTAGATCGCGGTGACGGGTTGTTTTTGATTCAAGCAACACCGCGCGAAGGCGTCAGCTTAGCACAAGCTCAGCAAGCCATTATCGATGAGATAGAAAAACTAAAAACCGACCCCATCGCCACCGATGAAATCAGTCGCGCTAAGACCAACACCGTCACAGGCCTTATCTACGCACAAGATAGTATGGAGGGTCAAGCACGTATGATTGGCTCACTACAATCTATCGGGCTCGACGATCGGCTGCTGGCCGAGCTACCAAGCAAGCTTGATAACATTACAGTACAAGACATTCAGGCGGCGAGCAAAAAGTATCTGGTAAAAAACAACTTGACTGCGATGCATATCATACCGCCCAAAGAGACTGAGCGAAAAGAGTCCGTGCAAGAAAAGCTTGGACAACAAGACGCTACAGATAAATAAGCCTCAATCAGTCGCCTGCCAAATACATAATGAATAAGAAGAAAACCATGAGCCATACTAGTGATTTATTGCAAGTAATCAAAAGACCCTTCAGCTATAAACTGTCACCGCTTAGCATCGGGGTATTATTGAGCCTGACCACACTGGTCATGCCAGCGCAAGCAGACTCTACAGCCACAGAAGAAAATCGCAGTACTGCAATCGTCGATACCAGCGCGCCCATTGCCGCCTTATCTAAGCTCAGCAGTTTGGATAATGCTACGCCTTTGACCGTCACTGTCCCAGCGATTGAGCAATTTACGACCAGCGCCGGTGTGCCCGTGCGCTTTGTCCAAACAACCGCGCTGCCCATCGTCGATATCGATCTACGCTTTAACGCCGGTAGCGCCCGCGATAGTAGCATACGCAAAAAAGGTTTTGGCATTGCCAATATGACCGCCACCATGCTGACACAAGGTGCCAAGCGCTTGGATGAAACAGCGTTTACACGAGCCGTTGAAACCTTAGGCATCAATCTGAGTAGCCGCGCCTACAAAGATATGTTTATTGTCTCGCTACGCAGCTTGTCAGATGATGCGCACTTATTGCCAGCTGCCGACTTGATGACACAGATGCTCACCGAGCCTGCCTTTAATGATGAAGTATTGGCACGAAACAAAGCACGCTTGCTGGTCGGCTTACAGCAGCAAAAACAAGACCCAAGCAGTCTGGCGAGCATTGCGTTTAGTCAAGCACTATACGGCGATCATCCTTATGCGCACCCTTCAGTTGGTACCCTTGAGACCGTACCAAACATAGACAAACAGCAGCTTATCGATTTTAAAAACCGCTATCTGGTCGCGGCCAATGCCTCTCTTGCTATCACGGGCAACCTCACCTTGGCGCAAGCAAAAAAACTGGCCGAGGACATTACCACCACGCTGCCCTCCGGTCAACCTGCGCCTGAGCTTGCCGAACCCAAGCCCCTCACCCAAGCTAAGCATGTTCATATACCCTTTCCCAGCACACAAACCACGGTGCTAATGGGGCAACTGGGTAGCAAACGCGCGACCAATCCAAAAGAGCAGCAGCGGCAAACCAACTTTGCCATCGGTAATGACGTATTGGCAGGGGGTGATTTTAACGCTCGCCTGATGACTGAAATCAGACAAAACCTTGGCTACACCTATGGTATCTCAGGTGCTATGAACCCGATGCTAACACGCGGCCCGTATCAAATTGGGTTTTCGACCCGCAATGACAAAGCGCGCGCAGCCATTGATGCAAGCTTAGCAGTTATTCAAGAGACTTTGGATAATGGTCTTACCAGTGACGAGATACGTCTGACCAAAGACAACTTAAAAAACAGCTTTCCGATGGGCTTTGCCAGCAATGCAGGCATCAATGGTTTGCTGGGAATGATGAACTTTTATCAACTACCAAACAGCTACCTAGACGATTATGTCAATCGTATCGATCAAGTACAGCTCGCTGACGTCAATCAAACCCTACGCGATACGTTGCAGCCTGATGATTTTTTGATTGTCACTGTCGGGCAGGTAGATCCTTGGAAAGACAAGCAGGCTAAAAAATAGCGCCAAATACTTCTCGGTGATAAAACAAACCGCCGTAAAAAATGGACGATGCCACGTGGTATCGTGCATTTTATGTTTCATGCTTTATGACTTAGATTCTATGATTGAGCGCTATTAATGTACATCAGAGACAGTAACGGCAACATCATAAACCAGATTTTCAGGCTTATACGTCGCGCCATTATAGCTTAAGCGAATCACATGCTTATCATAAGAGCCGACCTGATAATCACCGTTGGCAAAATTATGCAGCGTTGGGACGATAAGCAAAGCTTCTAGCTGACGATTGTCTGTCTGCACAGCAATCACTTGTCCTTCTCTTGCATACAAAAAATAATCGCAGTAATCACCGACCATGACTTCAGCGGTACGCTCGACTACCGGAATGCCTACCTTTTCTTGGATAAGCTTTGGACAGACATCAGAGCGACCAGAGGCCAATCTGGCATAAGAGTTTCTGATATTGTCTTTAATCTCTTGGGCATTTTGCTCAGCTTTGGCTTTATTGTCATTCATAACTGCTTTGTCTGCCCCTGCCGAGCCGTTTTTAGAGAAGCTCTCTGAGCTACAAGCACTGACGGCCAAAAGCAATAAAAAACTGACACCAAAAAACGTCAAATATATATTACTTGACTGCCAAAACCCTGTCTTCGATTTATCAATCATGGCAGTTGCCACTGTGGTTATATACCGCTTTTTCATAAATCCCACTTGTCATAAACGCCTGTTGTTACCTTATTTATCCAATAATATTTACCCAGAAATCTGGCATGATCAATCAATAAAGCATGCGCCACTTATCGCTATTGTATCAGCACTATTATAACGGCTTTGACCGAAATTTATTAGGCTCTGTGCCCCCTTAGGCAAAACGGTCGTTTTTCTTGAGCTAATAGCGACATGATGAGCTACTGCTGGCATGATTAAAGCCCCATTTTCGGTAGCCGTCGGTATCTAGGTGAATCGCCCCTGTGGCATATAGCCCCAACCCAAAGTTGTGCGCTTCTCCTTGATAGTGCCAAAACTGACACAAGCCATCTTGCATGGTGCTCAGTCGCCACAGATCGTCTTGGTATTCTGGCACCCAAATATCTATGGCACTTGCATTCATGTGTTTACTACGCGCAGCACCGCCGGCACAATCATTGAGCCCAGGGCTGCGATATACCGACCGTATTTCACTGGTGGCAGGCAGTACACCTTGATGCTTGAGCTCACTATATAATCGCAACGTCGGTACGATGTTTGCCCACAGCTCTTGCGGTGGCAACTGGTAGGGCTCATAGCCACACTTGCTCCAGCTGCGTGCTGTGGTGAGTAGCTGCGACAAAGGCGGTACGTTTTGAGCGCCAACGCGAGCGCTAAGATAACGCTGATAATCAGCCACTTGACGGGCGCGGTAGCTGTTGCTATTGAGCCATGCATGAAAATCCATACTAGAAAAATCACGATAGGTATTATCATAAGTATTGCGCGCGGTGCTATAGCGATTGTTGGGGGACGTATAGCTAGGTGGACGCTGCTTGATATTGACACGCTTGTTTTCTTGTATGGACAAGCTCGACTCAAAATCACGCTGTTTTTGGGCAATCAAGCTTTGCATACTGTCGCCCGATACGGCATTCGCGCCGCTGAGCATGGTCACGCCCGGACTATGATTAGAGTCACTGTTATTAACATAAGCATTTGCCGTACTGTTGCCGTGTCTGACTTGAATACGGCGCTCACTATCGTCACTTATAATAACGGCGTGGGTGGTGATACTGCTGGCACCTAGCATGAGCGCCAGCATAGGCTGATAAATTTGCCTATAGAGAGGTTTTTTTGTATGAGTCATCGCAAGAAACTGCCGCTAAAAACGTTTTATCGATACTATCAAATTTTCAGCAAGCAGGCTAAACTATCGCTTCTAAATAGAGGTCAAAAATTTACAAATAACACTTATGCTTAATAGTTTTATAATTACGTGACTTTATTGCTTATGTGTTACCTTATATACGGTAGGCTATCGATACTAAGACAACATCGTTAGGTTTGATGTCTTATTTTTGGCTCTCCCATTTTTTATACCAATTGTCAGCCCCACTTGCCTATGTCTTCTAACCCGCAATACCGTTTTTCACGTCAGAGCCATCATTTAGGCCAAGGTCATGCACCGACGCTGTGGCAACGTATTCATATCGACCCCTGGCTGACCCTCTTGTTATTGACGGTCTGCTGTATTGGCTTGACGATTTTGTACAGCGCCGCCGGTCAAGACGTGGACATGGTCATCCGTCAAGTGGTCAGTTATGGTGTAGCGTTTGCTGTGATGTTTACCATGGCGCAGATCCCTCCTAGCGTTTATCGAACCTTTACGCCCATCTTTTATGTCTTAGGACTTATCTTATTGGTGTTGGTTGATATCATTGGTGAAGTTCGGATGGGTGCTCAGCGCTGGATTAATTTACCAGGGTTCGGTAGCGTGCAGCCCTCAGAGTTTATGAAGCTTGGGATGCCGATGATGTGTGCTTGGTTTTTGTCCAAGCGTGACCTGCCGCCCTCTTTTGCAAGCATTATCGTTACCTTAGCCTTGATTATGGTTCCGGTGTTGTTGATCGCCAAAGAGCCAGACCTAGGCACATCATTGTTGGTCGCGGCCAGTGGGATTTTTGTGTTGTTTTTAGCTGGTCTATCTTGGCGGCTGATTTCCGCGGCTGCCATTCTTGCCGTACCTTTTGTGGCCATTGCATGGAATTTTTTGTTGCACGATTATCAGCGGACGCGTGTCATGACGCTGCTCAACCCAGAGGCAGATGTCCAAGGCGCTGGTTGGAACATCATACAGTCCAAAACCGCTATCGGTTCAGGCGGACTCACTGGTAAAGGCTACCTTGAAGGCACGCAGTCACATCTGCATTTTTTGCCAGAAGGTCATACCGACTTTATCATTGCTGCATTCTCAGAAGAGTTTGGCTTGCTTGGTGTGTTGCTGCTGATGTTCATTTACTGCTGCCTGCTGGCACGGGCGTTATATATCGCTTTTACGCATCCTGATGTCTATAGCCGGCTGCTGGCTGGTGCCATCGCCATGTCGTTTTTTGTGTATATATTCGTCAACGTTGGCATGGTTGGCGGCATATTACCCGTGGTTGGAGTGCCGTTGCCATTCATTAGTTATGGCGGTACAGCTATTGTCACCTTGATGGCAGGCTTTGGCCTACTGATGTCTATTCATACGCACAGACCAAGCTAAGGCTACGTTTACCTATCACATAATCCAACATTCCCCCTCAAGTATCCTCTAGCACCAACCCATGACTGGTTGGTGCGGATAGATATTAATCCTTGTTTTTTACAAATAATTGCGTTACCCTCTTTTTATTGCGCTATGATACATAACCCGTACATAGGTGCTAAAAAACTTTGCATTCAATTATATTTTGGTTGTAGCTCAGCCGTATAGTTAGCGACTTGTAGATTGCAGGCTTGCAAAGACACTACTTAAGTAACGGTTTGATAACAAAGTTACACTGAACGCTTCTCAAACCCTTGATTAAGTTAGCAATGTGCCTTATATATTTGGCATCGTCTTTTCTCCTAAGATCATTATCGTTTAAATCAAGTATGTATCGTTAACCATCCTTTGAGCGTTTCATAAGTAGCTAGGTGTGAAAACCACTTATGATAATGACATAAAATTAACATATATTAATACCTATAAAGCCTTTGGTCGTCATCAATATATATCGTGATGAGAAGGCTTTGGAGTGTGTGATACCGCTGGACTACTCCGGCGCTGCGGCTCTCCATCCAAACCTCAGAAGAATAGAGTTAGGTTTTGATATATAAGTTATCGAGGTATCTATGAATAAGCGTTTATCTGGTTTACTGACTGTGTCAGCTGTGTTGTTCGCTGGCTCTGCAGCGGCGACTCATGCAAATGCCGCTGAAGCAAAAACCAATCTTGCTATGATTTCGCAAGACAACGCCGCCCATATCGATCGCGTTTTAAGTGAGCTTAGCCGTCAGCATGACGGCGCATCAAGCTTGGTCAAGTCAGCACGCAAGCCAACATCGTTGGCACTGAGCAGCTCACTACTGGCCAGTGATACCACAGAAGTCAGCAACGACGAAGATGTATTAGAGCGTCTCACTGCCGTGGCTTCTAACTCTGTGAGCAAATTTAAACAAACAGGGCTTGCCTCCTGGTATGGTCGTAAGTTTCATGGGCGCAAAACAGCCAGCGGCGAAACTTTTGACATGAATGGTTTGACAGCTGCTCACCGTTCTCTACCTTTGAACTGCTATGTCAAAGTAACCAATAAAACCAATGGCAAAAGTGTCGTGGTTAAGGTGAACGACCGTGGCCCATTCCATGGCAACCGAGTATTAGACTTATCTTATGGCGCTGCTAAGCGTTTAGGTATCACCAATAAAGGTGTCGGTAACGTATCAATCGAGCGCGTTGCAGGACCCTAATACTGGTTTGATATTTAAAGCATAGCGCTAAAAAAGCACCCAACTTGAATAAGTTAGGTGCTTTTTTTATCTTAAAGGTCACTCATAGTGTCTGCTTGAGCAAGACTCCCCTCATAACTCAAAAGCGCTTTCGATGGCATCATCTAGACGCTCCACCGCGATGACGTTAATTCCTTTAAACTGCGCCGCGCCTTTTGCAGGCGCATTGGCCTTAGGAATAATGGCATGCTTAAAGCCATGCTTCATGGCTTCTTTGAGCCGTTCTTGTCCATTGGGTACGGGACGGATTTCACCTGAAAGCCCTACCTCACCAAACACCGCTAGCGAAGATGGCAAAGCGCGCTCCTTGATACTTGACGCGCACGCAAGTAATACCGCCAGATCAGAGCCTGTCTCTATCACTTTGACCCCGCCGACGACGTTGACATAAACGTCTTGACCGCTGGTATGGATGCCACCATGACGATGCATCACTGCCAGCAGCATCGATAAACGCTGAAAATCTAACCCCAATGCCATGCGCCTAGGCGATCCTTGTGAATCGTCCACCAATGCCTGCACCTCGACCAATAGCGGTCTTGTGCCTTCGCGGCTGACCATCACCACTGAGCCTGCGACAGGTTTGTCGTAACGGCTCAAAAAAATCGCTGAAGGATTCGCCACTTCTTTGAGGCCTAAATCTGTCATACCAAAGATACCCAGCTCATTGACTGCGCCAAAACGGTTTTTGACTGCGCGAATCATCCGAAAACGAGAGTCTGACTGCCCCTCAAAGTACAGTACCGTATCGACCATGTGCTCAAGTACGCGCGGGCCTGCAAGGGTGCCCTCTTTGGTCACATGACCGACCAAAAATAACGCGGTACCTGTCTGTTTGGCATAACGGGTCAACATCGCAGCTGACTCTCGAATCTGACTGACACCGCCCGGTGCCGAGCTAATGGCATCGGTATAGATGGTCTGAATAGAGTCAATAATAGCAATCGCCGGTTGCTCTTGGGTCAATGCGGCACAGATGGTCTCTACATTGGTCTCCGCCAATACTCGCAATCTATCGGCTGGCAACTCTAAGCGTTTAGCACGCATAGCGACCTGAGCCAATGATTCTTCGCCCGTCACGTACAGTGCACTACCTGCCAACGAGTCGGCGCGCGCCATATTGGTCGCTGTCTGCAGAAGAATGGTTGACTTGCCGATACCCGGATCACCACCGATCAGCACCACTGAGCCTGCGACCAAGCCGCCACCTAGCACGCGATCGAACTCGCTGATACCTGTCGGCAAGCGTGTATCCAATGTGACGCTCACCGCATTGAGTGGCATCACCGCACTATGTGTCCCTGAGTAATTGCCGGTCGCAGCAGTACTTGCCGTACGAGGAGTGCCACGGCTGGCCGTAGATTTTGCCGCGCTTTTGTTATGATGCGGCATGCTGACATTTGGGGCTTCGACCAAACTATTCCATTCACTACAATCGCTACACTGCCCTGCCCATTTACCAAAATGCGCACCACAGCTTTGACAAACATAACTGCTCTTATTTTTTGCCATAATTTATGAGCCTATTTTAGGTGTTTGATTGATAATCCCAATAAACTGAGTACCTAGCCCCTACCATGGTAAAAAGTATGAAAGATGGTTGGTTTATACTTGAAAGTCTTTACCCAAGTACACTGACTTCACCAACTCATTTTCTAGCACTTCACAAGATGTACCTTCAGCGATAATGGCACCTTCTGAGACGATATAGGCTTTTTCGCAGATGGCCAGTGTGTCTCGCACATTATGGTCAGTAATCAGGACGCCGATACCGCGATTTTTTAGGGTCAAAATCACGTCTTTGATATCGCCGACAGAGATAGGATCTACCCCAGCAAACGGCTCATCTAACAAAATAAACTTCGGGTCAGCCGCTAGAGCACGGGCAATCTCACAGCGGCGGCGCTCACCACCAGAGACGCTCATGCCCAAAGATTTGCGCACATGCTCTAAATGGAACTCTCCGATGAGTTTTTCAAGCTCTTGGCGCTGTTGAGCGGCACTTAGTTCTGTCCGCGTCTGTAAGATCGCCAAAATATTGTCTTCGATAGAGAGTTTGCGAAATATTGAAGCCTCTTGCGGCAGATACCCAATACCTGCCCGCGCACGCTCATGCATGGCGTATTTGGACAGATCCATCTTACCGAGTGTCACGCGGCCTTTGTCCATATTGACCAGCCCGACCACCATATAAAAACTGGTGGTTTTACCAGCACCGTTTGGGCCTAGCAGTCCCACCACTTGTCCTTGTTCGACAGAAAACGAGACGTCCTTGACTACCCAGCGCTTTCCGTAGCGCTTACCCAAGTTTTGCATAGACAGTCGGGTGCTTGAGACCGAGGCTTGCGGGGCGACTACAGGGTCAATACTTTGATTATCACTCATAACTTACTCATGTTTTGCAAAATTCAGGCACGATGACAAAAGCTGCTTTGCCGTCTAACGTATACCACTTTGGCTGCTATTGGCATTGGGCGGAAATACCAGCTCTACGCGCTGATTACCACCGGCAGTGGCCTCAACATCGCCGGCTTTTAGACTATAACGAATGACATTACCTGCAAAACTTGCGCCGTTTTGCACCAGTCTGGCATTACCAGTCAGCGTGATGATGCCAGTGACGGCATTATAATCAATCTTATTGGCTTGACCTTTTGCTAGGCCTTTTTCTCGTGTCACGATTTGCTGCATCGTCGCTGGTCGGCCGGTCGCCACCGCTGAGTTGATACTGCGCTGCTGAGATAGGTTGACCGTGATATTATCTGCGGTCATCTTAAAAGTCCCTTGAGTAATAATCACGTTGCCTGCATAGCTGGTGACCCCTGTACGCTCGCTATACGTGGCCTTGTCTGCCAATAGTTTGATCGGCTGGTTGGCATCTGATGGCAGAGCGTGGCTATAAAGCGGCAGCGCAACCAGCATGAGCATCGGTAGCGCGCGCAGCGTAGACAAAAATTTAGGTTTCATAAACATCACTCGTCTTATAATAGGTAG
Source organism: Psychrobacter sp. Marseille-P5312 (assembly GCF_900291405.1). Classification (NCBI taxonomy): domain Bacteria; kingdom Pseudomonadati; phylum Pseudomonadota; class Gammaproteobacteria; order Moraxellales; family Moraxellaceae; genus Psychrobacter; species Psychrobacter sp. Marseille-P5312. The sequence goes on along the minus strand of NZ_OLML01000001.1, from coordinate 2,518,150 downwards.
GAGGACTTGCAGCTAACTGGGTACTGTAAACAGCCACTTTAAATGGACTCTTTAAAACAGTGCCTTGTCCTGACGCTGAGCTGGCGTAAAGGCAACCGCTACTTGCCCAAATTCATAATCACCAGTCTCGAGATTGGCTGTCATAGTGGCCGCTTCAAAACGGTTTGCCCCTTGCTCGATTTTCACAGGTGCTTCGCTATACACTTGTCCTGATTTGGTATTGCCCTTTAGCGTACTGCCCGTCACCTTGATAGGCTCGACCTCTTTATCCGGATTGCCTTCACTGATGAGGGTAAAACCGCCAGACAAGCTAAGCTCCCCTGTCTGCTGGCTGATAGCGGCACTCCCAGCCTCAATACGATAGCGCTGCTCAGCAGATGGTTCCCAGTTCATGGTAATACCGGACATCTCATCGAGATTGGTCACAGGGTTGTGGGTCAATGATTCGGCGGTCAGCTCGTATTCTGTCTCGCCTTGCTCGTTGGTCTGCACAGCCTTGATGTCCGTTGCTTCATAGTCGACATCGGTCGCTTCCATACTGACCGGCGGGGTTATCTCGCCTTGTTGCTGAAAAAACCAACCAGCGATACCAGCGATAATCAACGCCAGAACGATTAATACACGTGTATTCACAGTCCCTCATCCCCAGTTTGCGTTTGCTCAAGTGTATAGTGCGCTATAAAATCCTGATAGTGCCCATGGCCCTTTAAAATCAAATCGCATATCTCGCGTACCGCACCTGTACCACCCGCTCGCGTCGTCACCATGTCGCTGCGTTTGATAACCTCGGCATGAGCATTAGGGACAGTGGCGGCAAACCCTACGGTCTGCATCGCTTTGATGTCCGGTAAATCATCGCCCATATAGGCACAGTCTGCTGCTGTGATGTTGAGCGCAGGATCCAGCATCGCTAATAACTCAGTCAATGCAATCAGTTTATCATCACGACCTTGTACGACATAATCTACACCCATCTCACGGGCGCGCTTGTCGACCATAGGACTACTGCGCCCTGTGATAATGGCGGTCAAAATACCATAGCGCGCCAACGACTTGACGCCGACGCCATCTTGTACAGAAAAAGCCTTGGTCTCGGTGCCATTGGCATCATAAATGATTTGACCGTTTGATAAGATACCATCGACATCCATCACCAAAAGTTTGACTCTTCCTGCTTTTTTGATTAAGTCTTGCATGATATCTCTCTTTTATTATGTTATAGATAGTGATTAAACTGCATGCCCTTTAGCGGCTAATGAGCTTGGTTCTTGTTTAGTGGTGCTTTGTCTTACCCACTGTACTTTTCGCAATAAAAGTTATTTTACACCAGCCTTTAGTAGGTCATGCAAGGTAATGATAGCCTCTAAACGGTCTTGCTCATCGATGATGAGTAGCTGACTGATGCCGTTTTCGTTCATCACGCTTAGCGCATCTGATGCTCGCATGGTTTTACTGACGCGGCGAGGATTACTGACCATCACCTCATGCATCGGTGTTTGTAAATCGATGCCTTTTTCTAAGCCGCGGCGCAAGTCCCCGTCAGTGAAGACGCCAACTACCCTGTCGCTATCATCAATCACCACCGTCATACCCAAACGCCCAGCTGACATCGTAAAGAGGGCATCTTGTAAAGGCGATTGCTGATGAATAAGCGGCAAGTCTTCAGACTTGGTATGCATCAAGTCTTCCACGCGCGTCAGTAGCTGACGACCAAGCGCGCCTGCTGGATGCGACAACGCAAAATCTTCTGAGGTAAAATTACGCGCATGTACCAACGCCACTGCCAACGCATCACCTAATGCCAACGTCGCTGTGGTACTAGAAGTCGGCGCTAAATTCAGCGGGCAAGCTTCTTGCGACTTGCCGAGTGTCAATACGATGTCCGCTGAACGGGGCAACATGCCACGCTTATCACGGCTGATACTGATCAGCGGAATCTCTAGACGCTTGACCACGGGAAGTAGCATCTTGATCTCATCTGACTCGCCAGAGTTGGAGATGGCAAGCAGCACATCACCTTTGACCAGCATCCCTAAGTCGCCATGCCCTGCCTCGCCTGGGTGCATAAAAAACGCAGGCGTACCAGTCGAGGCAAAGGTCGCCGCTATCTTGCGCCCGATCAGTCCCGACTTACCCATCCCCGTCACCACCACACGACCCTGACAGGCCAAAATAATATCGCAGGCTTGGGCAAATCGATCATCTATCTGCTCTGTCAACAATGCCAGCGCAGAAATTTCCGTATTGATGGCTTCAATAGCAGTGCTGATAAATTGCTCGTGGGTGAGATTGCTTTGGGTATTACTCATGGATCCGCTCTATTGTTATCATGAATCAATTCACTATTTTACTATACTATCGTCAATATTAATAATATCTTCAAACGTACTGAGAGGCGCGGGTATTAGAGTATCAACGCCCCATTCCATTGCTTGTAAAACCATAAAAAATCATATAAAAAAAACCCACTATAAAGCAGGTTTTAATTCAATCAGTCGTATCGCATCACGGCGTTTATCCTGTACTAAGCCGCCTAGCCGTTATCGTCGTGAGACCCTTCGTCTGCGGGCGATTCAAAGCCGCGGTCTTGACCAAATCCACCGCGCTCAAACCCACGATCTTGACCAAAGCTACCACGCTCAAACCCGCGATCTTGGCCTTGACCAAAGCCGCTACGGTTAAAACCGCTACGACTCGAAGCAAACCCACGCTCTTCAAAACCGCCGACACCCGCAGGGTTTCCGCCTCGTTCAAACCCGCCGCCTTGATAACCAGTTGGACTAACGCCTTGTGTTTGACTACCCGTGCCAGTAGTACCGCTACGTGGGTTGCGCGCTGGCACTACTGTCGAGATGGCATGCTTGTAAACCATCTGGCTGACCGTGTTTTTGAGCAGTACCACGTATTGATCAAACGATTCGATTTGACCTTGCAGCTTGATACCATTAACCAAAAAGATAGAGACAGGAATGCGATCTTTGCGCAGCGAATTCAAGAACGGATCTTGTAAAGTTTGTCCTTTTGACATGAAGTCTCTCCTAAATATTATATAATTATGTTTTGAGTGCCAATTATTTTAAGTGTGGCTTTCATTATAATGGCTGAAGATAGATACAATGATACGCTTTTATCAAACGCATCCAAATAAACACGCATGCTATGTGAGTCATTCTACTTTATCGCGAATACGCTTTTCTTGTGAATACGCTTTTATTGTGAATAATTAAGTAACCACTTGTTTCACAAAGACTTTCTATAAACAAAGGTCAGTCAATACCCATAAAAACCGCAATAACTAGCCAATTCCCACTAGTTTACTAGGTTTAAATTATACCAGTTATCTACATTATATTTTGAAACTAATTGTCATTATTTTTTACATATTGATAAAACATGCGTTAATACAAGTAATCTCTGACGTGGGCCATGGTATCAAATGTCTGTAGCGTGATTGGATGAACGGCTTGTCGATCGTTAGGATGGGCAAGCGAGTGTGTGCTATCGACCCACGTATCAGACAGGGTGGGCAGCTGCGTGAGCTTGCGTAGCCATGTGTATTGACGCTTTGCCAGCTGCCGAGTGGCATATAATGCCTTATTTTGCATTTGCTGACAAGCAAGCCGCTGCCGCTCACTGGTAGAGACAGCCACTTGATCTTGTGGTGACGGGGTTAAAAAAGCATCATAAAACAGCGCTTTGTCTAAGTGGCTGTACTCAAAGACTGGGTGCTCAATCTGGACGAGATACTCTAACACTTGCCGATAGCCAACGCAGCGCATCGAGGGCATGTTAGGCGTTAACGAATGACGCTCAAGCAGGCTTAGGACTTCAGCAACCAGCCCTTCTTGCCACATGATATCCAAGCGCTGCTCGATGCGCTGATGTAACCAAGAGCGCTCTGGCATGACGGCCAGCGCATGCCATTGTTGGTCTGTATTGTGCGCCAGGGCTTGTTTGGGGTGCTGCTGCCAGTCACTGATCGCTGTATCCGTTTGCAGATACACCTCGACCGCGCGAGTGATACGCTGCGTGTCAGTGGCATTGAGACGCCGATGACTGATCGGATCCACCTTTTCCAAATAGCCATACAGCGCGTCGATACCGTCCTCTTGCCGCCACTGCTCTACGCGCAGGCGTACTGCCTCATCACTATCTGGCACAGGTGAGAGTCCATCTAGCAGCGCCATGTAATACATCATGGTACCGCCGACTAGTAGTGGTATTTTGCCGTTTTGATGACAGGCTTCAATCAGCCGCGCCACATCACTGACAAACTCCGCGACGCTATAGCTTTGCACAGGATCGATAATATCGACCAAATGATGCGGATAACGCGCCAGCTCCTTTGTTGTGGGCTTGGCGGTTCCGATATTCATCTCACGATATATCAGTGCTGAGTCCACTGAAATTAGCTCATAGCGTCCTGTATCGTATAGCTCATACGCTAGCGCGGTCTTGCCACTGGCGGTAGGCGCCATCAAACACACCACGCTGTTGTCCGCCAAATTGGGATTTAAGCGATAAGACGAGCTATCAGAGGAGAGTTGCATAAAACGACCTTTATAAATGATTTTTATATAAATTGCGAGCCAACGCCGTACTAACTGCCTTACACATGCTAAAGCACAATGACTAATCGCAGAGTATATGATAATTATTGTAGGGTTTTTATGATAAGGCTGATGAGTGGTTGGCTATAGAAGACGAGTACTGGTGATATGGTTATGATACTGACGGCGCGGCGGCTGATAGCATCCATGCGATTAACTGACTGCCCGCTACCGAATAAATGGCATGGTTATTTAGCAAAGCCTGTAAGTCAGCCTTAAATGCCAACGCATCTGGCATCGACATCCGCTGCCCTATCTCGCTTAGTTGCTGATTGATATCAGTGGCAATGCAAGCTTGATCTGTATAAGTACTATCCGTCCACCTATTGGGCGCAAACAGCAAGCTAAGCTGCGACTGCCATACGGCGGCACTGACAATCGAGCATTGACCTTGATGATAAAACAGCAACCACGGCAATGTATCTTTATCTATAAATGTGTCTTTATCTATATTTGTAGCAGCAGAGTCCATGAGAGGCTCGATATTATGCAAGCTGTCCAAATCGATGACCTCTAAACAGACGAGGTCTAAATAAAACGTTTTTAACCCATACTCTGTAGAGGCCACCTGCGGTGCGGCATCCCTTGACTTACCCGGCGTCTTAGTCAACGTCTTAGTCGGGTCCTTGCCTACTGGCGTCACCGTTGCCGTGCTATCTGGGTTTTTGGATAGCTCATAGGGCTGCTGGTATTCACTGACTCGTCTGCTGGACTGCGGATACTGCAACCGTGATGAGCTATTGTGATGATTATTGGTGGCTACTGCAGATGACAGCCAACGCTCAGCATCTGACCTATTGTCTGAGCGGCTATTGGTAGCATTGTAATTTGCTGATCGCTTATCTTTTTTGTGAGTAGGCTCATCTGGCAGCTGCGCAGGCATAATGGGCTTTAGCTTAGCACGAACCGCATGATTGAGATGCGCCATGATGTTGTTTAAAGGACTGATCTTAATGCGCTGTTTGGTCGGGTGTACATTGATATTGAGCCACTCGGCTGGCAACTCAAAATATAGCGCATAACCCAGACCTGCCAGCCGCGCGCTTTGAGCCAATTGACGCAGCTGATTGCTGATAATCGGCTCTTTGACCAAACGGCCATTGACGTAGAGCAGCTTTGGCATACTCTGTGCCGACGCCACTTGTGTCTCGACACTGGGCCACAGCCAGCCATGGACATGGGCTCTATCAACCCACCCCATCCCAGCATCGGACACGAAAGACTGCTGTAGTAGACCCGACAGATCAAGCATAATCTCAAGCGCATTGGTCGTCAAAGCAACCCCCAATGCTTGCTCTAGCCGTGATAACGATAACGGGTTTGGACTGTTTTGATGGGCATTAGCACTGCAGTTGGTCGCCCAATCTGCCGCCTGATTACGCTCGGTTGGCATTCCATGAGAGGTCATCGGGTTGGATGAGAGTAATAGTCGTTTTTTATTATCATGAAACAGACTCAGTGCTACGTCTGCGCGAGCCAAAGCCACATCACGAACAATCGCCTCAATATGACCAAACTCTGTGGCAATAGATTTAAGATTGCTGCGCCGAGCAGGAACATTAAAGTACAAATCTTTGACCGTAATCGTCGTCCCACGATGATGCACCACGGGCGTGAGCGTCGGTATATCAGCCAGCACGCCTGCAACCTGCAACTGACGGCCGACGCCACTATCGTCAGGGCTACTGGTCAAGGTTAAGCGAGAAACCGCCGCCGTCGCAGCCAATGCTTCCCCGCGAAACCCCAACGTCGTAATCCCTTGTAAATTGGCCACATCTGCAATCTTACTGGTCGCATGACGGGTAATCGCCATCACCATATCATCAGAATGAATGCCAGTACCGTTATCTATCACCTCGATCATGCCCATGCCGCCTTGGGTCACCCGTATCTCAATGTCGCTTGCGCCAGCATCAATGGCGTTTTCTAGCAACTCCTTTACCACGGCAGCCGGGCGCGTCACCACTTCACCTGCGGCCAATTGATTGACCAGCAGCGGTGGTAGTTTTTTGATACGGGTCTGAGGAGGAGTCTCTGGCATTTAAAAGGTATCGTTATGGCATTAAAAAAGCAAAGTAGACAAAAGCTAAATATGTAAAGCAGACAGATCTATGCCTTGCGCCTGCCCTACTCTGGATAGACGCAGCTCAACATGCCGATGCTCTGTGTCGTTATCACAGTCATCGCTGGTGGCTTGCGTGATGTCGATAAATACGCTGGGCGGCGGCAAGTAGCTGTCTGCTCGGCTGGCCCACTCTATAATAACCAGCGCGTTTGGCTCATCTAGATACTCATCAAAGCCGATAAAAGACAGCTCTTCTGGATCTTGTAGCCTATAAAGATCGGCGTGATAGACCGGTTTTATTGAGCCATCGCTTTGTGCAATAGTATACGGCTCTACCAATGTATAAGTCGGGCTTTTGACTGCGCCTGCATGACCAAGCGCTTGTAACCAGTAGCGGGTCAAGGTCGTCTTGCCCGCGCCCAAGTCACCTGCCAGCCACACACTACCACTTAGCGATAGCGCTGCTAACTGCGCCGCTAAACGCTGGGTGTCATCTTCTGTACGCAGCGTCAACGTTTTGGTGTTTTTGGCTGCTTCTGTATTACTCGACATCACGATTATCTGCCTGTACTTGCATGGTGGCTGAAGGATTGGTAAAGCGCTCACCGCGGATGAGCTTGGCATAAAGCTCAGGATCATGCCATTCGCTTCGTACTTGCTCACTAAACTCAAAGTCTTCTAAAACAAGCTTACCCATTTGTACGTTTGCCACATCATCAGAAAAGCACTGAGCGTAACCTGTGGCTGTTTCGTGGGCTATCACCGAGTACACACTGACGTCTGCCTCGCCGTTTTGCATTTGCGTCTGCGCTAGGATTTCTTGCGCCCAAAAAAATATCACACGCGAAAACTGCTCAGCTGAGGGTGACACTGGCAGACTGATCCAGCGCGCGCTGAATTTTTTGCAAGCAGCGATATACTCAGGATCGTCTTTGTTCCAAAAACAAATGGCATGATCAAAGCTGTCAATGATGTCTTTGATCGAGGATTTTAATAAACCAAAATCATAGACCATCTGCCCGTGATCCAAACGCGTGGCCTCAAGTATCAGCTCAATCTGATAGCTATGACCATGAATAGAGTGTTTGCAACGCTCTGAGCTGCAGTTACGCACAATATGAGCGTTTTCAAATTTAAATAGTTTACGAATACGCATGATAATCAACCAAAAAAGTAAGCATCTTCATGCTAACTATGAATACTATAAATCGTTTGCCGTGCTAACTTATCAGCCTGTGGCCCATTATAGCAAATCAAGATGACTCCGTAAGTAAGCACTGACGAATACATGCATTATTGCCTGCCATATTATATTTAGCAGGTTTTGACTTCCTCCCCTCCCTAAAGTGAGGGGATTCCTTCTGCAAGACGGTCAAGCCCGACCGCAAGGATGTTCTTAGCGGCATTAATATCTCTATCATGCCATGTGCCACACTCAGCACACCTCCACCCTCTTATTCCAAGACCTGCTCTACCTTTCGGACTACTATCGCTTATTTTAAGGCAGTGCGAACAGGTTTGGGTAGTGTAACTCTCATTCACTATCTCAAGCTGACAACCTGCATACTTGCATTTATATTCCAGNCATCCTCTGATTCCAAGACCTGCTCTACCTTTCGGACTACTATCGCTTATTTTAAGGCAGTGCGAACAGGTTTGGGTAGTGTAACTCTCATTCACTATCTCAAGCTGACAACCTGCATACTTGCATTTATATTCCAGTTGTCTTTTGAGTTCAAACCATCCTGCATCGTAAGTTGATTTAGCCAGTTTAGTTCTCTTATTTGTGAATGAACGTGATTTAACATCACCAACCACAATTAAGGCGTTATCCTTAGCAAGCCTGGTGGTGAATTTATGAATTGCATCTAACCTTGAATTTTTGATTTTGGCGTGTATTGCTTTGACACGCTGTTTGTTTTTCGCTCGTTGAGCAACAGCGAGCTTTTTCGCCCACTTTTGCGTCTGTTTGGTTGTCAGCTTGTCACCGTGTGAGGTGGTAGCAGACTCTTTTAAGCCTAAATCTATGCCTACACTACCTTTGCCGCTTATCTGCTTAGGAAAGTCTTTAACGGTGATGCAGGCATACCAACGATTACGGCTGTCTTGCACTATCTCAAGCGTGTTGATTTGATATAGACTTAGGTTGTAGCTATCGAATACATCTATGATGAACTTTTGACCTTTAGAGAGCGATAGCTGAATGGTTGATTTAAGTGCTTTCTTTCCCGTTTGTCTGGTGTGCAGATGTTTGATTGCTGACTTTTTAAATGGTATCCAGCCCAGTGATTTACGTTTGGCATCGGGTCGGTTGGTTCGCCAATTTAGTTTGGCTTTTTTAAATTGCTTGCGAGACTTGGCATGAGTTTCGTTAATGGCTTGCAGAGTTTGTGAGTGTAAGCCTAAATACTCGCCACTACCTTTGGTGTATTCGTTTAGGTCGTAGGCTGAAAAGAATTTACCAGTCTTTTGTAGGTGTTTGTAACTTAAGTCATTAACATAGTTCCACGCATAGTTAACACTCCCAGCTATTTTGTTTAGCTGGTTTGCATGTTTGTCTTTAATGCGTAACTTGAGTGTTTTCATGAGGTTGGTTTATACTGGTATTCTCTTTTATTCCATATTGGTCTACTTAGTAGAAAATGACTTAAGACGTGGTAGACACGTTGTTTTTAATTTGCATGTGCAGTTGCTCTTTGTCGCTAAGTATCGACGGGCAGTTTTCACCAAACAAGTTCTTGATGATCTTGAGGCTATCTTTGCTGATGTGTGCAACAAGTTTGAAGCCGAGCTTGTGGCGTTAGATGGTAAATTATCCGCCAGTATATCGAACAGCAAAATATGCCACACTAAACAGCTTTCTTTGCGTAAGCATAACTACTTAAGTTGCCTTATAGCCACCCCCTGAAGTGGGTGGTTTTACGGCAATGCTGGATAATTGTCTGCTATTTTTTTTAGCTGTTATCGCAGTCGCAGGGTCGCGCCTAAGACTGTGGTCGAATTTTTATGAGGAAGTTAGCGTCATGATGCGTATTGGATTGTTTTTATTAACCAACTTAGCGGTGATCGTAGTATTTAGCATCGTGTTTGGGATTTTGTCCCGATTTTTTGGGGTTGGTGGCGTACATAGCGCAGGCGGGATAAACTATGCCAGCCTAGCCATTATGTGCGGTGTCTACGGCATGGTCGGGTCGATGGTGTCGCTATTTATCTCCAAATGGATGGCAAAAAGATCAACGGGAACGGTGGTCATTGAGGCACCAAGCAATGCCACTGAGCAATGGCTGATAGATACGGTCGCCAAACAAGCGCGCGCGGTCAATATCGATATGCCTGAAGTGGGTATTTTTAACAACTCGCAGCCCAATGCGTTTGCTACAGGCTGGAATAAAAATAAAGCGCTGGTTGCCGTCTCATCGGGTCTACTCCAGAGTATGACTGCAGATGAAGTAGAAGCGGTATTGGCGCATGAGATTGGTCATGTGGCCAATGGTGATATGGTCACACTTGCGCTCATTCAAGGGGTGATAAACGCCTTTGTGATGTTCTTTGCGCGTATTATCGGTAATTTCGTCGATCGCACTGTGTTTAAAAATGAAGGCGATGGCCCTGGTATTGGCTACTTTGTCACCAGTATTGTGATGGATATCTTGCTAGGATTTTTGGCATCTGCCATCGTGATGTGGTTCTCACGCCTGCGCGAGTTTCGTGCTGATGAGATGGGCGCCAAACTTGCCAGCCGTGACAAGATGATCCGCGCACTGGATGCCCTGCGTCCTGCTGAGCAGCGTCCAGACCAGATGCCTGAGAGCATGAAAGCCTTTGCTATCGCGTCTGGGCAGTCTACAGGCTTTAGTATTGCAAACCTTTTCCGCTCACACCCAACGCTGGATGATCGTATTGCGGCGCTGAGAAAGTACAATCCTAGTGAAGCGTAAGCCATTGCTCTAAAACGACTGATAATAGTAGATATCAGTATCAGCGCTGCTATTATCTTGTAAAATCAAGCATAAAAAAAGCCTATCTTTAAAAGATAGGCTTTTTTATGACATAAACTTACTGACTAAATATCGAACTCTAATGCTCTATCACCATTGGCGTCTTGAATACGGGTTGGCAAGCCAATCTTATTGAGTAGATTGATAAATGGCTTGGCATCCAGCTCTTCGACATTGACCATCTTGCCCGCGTCCCATTCGCCAGTTGCGACGAGCATGGCAGCAGCGACAGGTGGTACGCCTGCGGTATAAGAGATACCTTGGCTACCAACTTCATTGTAGGCGTCTTTATGGTCTGAGACATTATAAATAAATACCTCAGTATCGACGCCATTGATCTTACCTTTAACCTTATCACCGATGCAGGTCTTGCCGGTATAGTTTGGCGCAAGCGAGCTTGGGTCTGGTAGTACCGCTTTGACTACCTTTAGCGGAATCACTTCTTGGCCTTCAGCGGTCATCACCGGCTGCTCAGACAATAGACCTAGGTTTTGGAGCACGGTAAAGACATTGATATAGTGCTCGCCAAAGCCCATCCAAAAACGAATGTTTGGCACGTCTAGGTTGGCTGATAAAGAATGAATCTCGTCATGTCCACTCAAGTAGCTGTTTTGCTCGCCAACGACTGGCAAATCGTCGGTACGCTTGACTTCAAACATCTTATTCGACTGCCATTTGCTGTCCTGCCAAGAGTACACCGTACCGGTAAACTCACGGAAATTAATCTCAGGGTCGAAATTGGTGGCAAAGTACTTACCGTGGCTACCCGCATTGATGTCGATAATGTCGATATCGGTCACTGAACCTTTATCCATCATGTCATAGCCCAGACGCGCGTAGGCATTAACCATACCTGGATCAAACCCTGCACCCAAGATTGCCGTGATATTATTGTCGGCACAGCGCTGCTTACGCTTCCATTCGTAGTTGTCATACCATGGCGGCGTCTCACAAATCTTGCGTGGATCTTCATGGATAGCGGTGTCAATATAAGCCGCGCCCGTCTCAATACAAGCTTCTAACACCGTCATATTGATAAATGCCGAGCCGACATTGATTAGGATTTGAATACCGGTATCGTTGATAAGATCAACGACAGCCTGGCTGTCCATGGCATCGACTTGATGGGTATGCAAGACTGCCGCTTGCTTAAAGCTGCCCTTGTCCTCGACGCTTTGAGCGATAGCATCACACTTATCTTTGGTACGTGACGCAATGTGAATCTCGCCCAGCACATCGTTATGCATCGCACATTTATGCGCGACCACTTGCGCGACACCGCCTGCGCCAATGATGAGTACGTTTTTTTTACTAGCTTTGGTTTGATTTGTGTTCAATGAACAATCCTCCTTTATGTCCCTGTCGATACCATCGATACTGGCTATGCAAGACAGAAACGAGTGAATGATATGCGTGAATTAAAAAGGAAGACCGAGGAAAACCCACGCACCCGTCGAACAAACCACCCTTTTTGTAGGCGCTTTGTCCGACGCGATTATAACAATTTTTATTTGGTTGTCGATAAAAATAATGTAGAAAAAACCAATGAATTTAAAGTTTGAACCCTTACCCTTAAGTCTTTGTTTTTGATAACTTAACTTTGACAACGAAGCCTGCTACTAAGACAAGCTGGCTTTGTAATCTTGATAATCAAATTCGCGCTGTACATCAATACTGCCATCTAGACGTCGAATCACAATCGCTGGCATATTAACACCATTAAACCAGTTTTTCTTAACCATGGTATAGCCTGCCGCATTACCAAACGCAACGGTGTCGCCCACTTGCAGCTCATGTGCCAAAGCATACTCGCCAAAGATATCGCCTGCCAAACAGGAGCGTCCATAGATAATAGTATTGTCAGCAGCCTCTTGTTGCGCCTGATCGACAGGCATTACCTCCACTGACCCTGCATTGACAGAAGTGATTGGCGCAGACTCGCGATAAATCAGCAAATCAAGCATATGCGCCTCGATCGAGGCATCGACGACGGCGAGGTTTTTGTCATTGTGCATGGTATCCAGCACTGTCGTAACCAGCGTGCCAGCGCCATGAATACTCGCCTCACCTGGCTCAAGATAGACTTGGACGCCGTATTTTTCACTAAAGCCTTTTAGTCTGTCGGCTAATTTTTCTAGCGGATAACTAGGTGCGACAAAGTGAATACCGCCGCCCAAACTCACCCACTCTAGCTGCGCTAAAACATCACCAAACCTGTCTTCGATATCAGCCAAGCTTGCGCTAAACGCCTCAAAGCTATCGTTTTCACAGTTGTTATGAATCATGACCCCTGTGATATCACCAAGCACCGCTGCAATCTTATCTTTGTCATGCTCACCAAGACGGCTAAAAGGACGGGCAGGATCAGCGATGATAAACGACGAATTACTGGTTTTTGGGTTTAAGCGTAGCCCAACTGGAATGTCCTGTGCATGCGCTTTATCTTTAAAGGCATGCAACTGCGAGATGGAGTTAAAAATAATCTTGTCCGCGTAGCTTAATACTTCGTCGATTTCATCCAAGCTATAGGCGACACTATAGGCATGGGTTTCTTTTTTATCACTGTTATTGGCATCACGGTTATTACCAAAAGTCTCATAGCCCAAACGCACTTCATTGAGTGACGATGAAGTCGTACCATGCAAATAAGGCTGCATCACATCAAACACGCCCCACGTGGCAAAACACTTGAGCGCAAGCAAAGCCTTGGCACCAGACAACTCACACAGACGTGCGATAATCTGCATATTGGCAACGACTGCCGTTTCATCGAGCAAATAATAAGGCGTAGGTAGAGAGGATAAATCAGAGGTTATTACAGTGTTTTCGACATTCATAAGTGGTTACCTAATCGCTGCGGTTGGCATCATGACAGATATAAATAATTGCGCTATAGTAGACTAAATTCACTATAATTAGAATATCTTATGTCATTATCAACCGATTATTCCAGTGCAGCGAGCCAAGCCAATTTATCTCAGCTTGAACCAAAAAATATCAATTTAGCGCATCTGGATGCCGATGCGCGGGCGGTTTTAGATTTTTGGTTTGATAAAGACAATGAGGCGTATTGGTTTGAAAAAAACGATGCCTTTGATCAAAAAATAAGAGAAAAATTTGGTAAGATTTGGCAAGCCGCCAAACAAGGCGAATGTGTCACCTGGCGTATCGCCAACGCCGCAGTAGATAGCAACAGCTCCATCACTGCTCTAGCAGGACGTTTGGCTGAGATTATTGTGCTCGATCAGTTTTCGCGCAATCTGTGCCGCGGGCAAGCCAATGCCTTTGCACAAGATGGCATGGCACTGGTATTGGCGCAAGAAGCCATTCAACAACCATATTTCGATACCCTCCCCGCGCAGTGGCGAAAATTTATGATTATGCCATTTATGCACTCTGAATCTTTGATGATTCATGAGCGCTACTTGCCGCTCTTTGAGCAGTTAGACGACGCGATGACACTCGACTTTGAGCACCGTCATAAAGATATTATCGAGCAGTTTGGCCGCTATCCGCACCGTAACGACATATTGGACCGAGAGTCGACAGCGGCAGAAGAAGCCTTTTTAGAACAACCAAACTCATCGTTCTAAGTCTTTTCGCTGCTTAGAAGAAGGGCTGGATCAGCAATTTGATTCAGCCCTTCTTTTATGGCGCGGCGTTCGACAAAGCATCTCCTAGTAGTTCACTTCACCTGTGGTAAAACTAAACGACTGCTGCTGTAAGGCTTTACTGCTGACTTTGCTCTTGCCAGCGTGCAATCTCACAGCTTTTTAAATCATCGGTCATTGGCAATGATAAAAATAAAAAAGCATACCTCATCAAATAAGTGTGGGCGGACAAAATAGTTGGGAACTGGGAGGGGTGGAAATGGAGTTTTTAAGGATTATTTAGGGAAGAGTGACAAAATAGATGGGAACTGGGTGTAGCGTCGTAAGCTAATACGAAAATTAAAAATGACAAAATAGTTTGGAACTAGATTTCACTTATCTGGTTAACTAATCTAGCTAACCTGCCGCTCAGCTTAGTACGATCCTATATCCAACTGATCATAATCCTTTCATCAGTATCCCAAATTAAATCCCCCTCCTAGACTGCCTCACCAACACTTTACAGTGATCCCGTATTTCCGGACAGGTGATTGATTTTTTTCGCTTGTACAGGTGTTAAGCCACAGTTATCTTGATGTGGACATTATGCATTGTAATAGCCCATTAACATGCGCTAAGAGCATAAATTAATATACAGTAACAAGCATTACGAGGTGCTAATGTTTGGAAAGCAGCCTCTTCCAACTACAATAATAAGTTAACTATCCTCCACCCACAAATAATTACAAATGACCCCTTTCCGCTATAACTCCGATCTCACCAGCGGCTCGCTACAAACCCGAGAGTGTCGCATTATTACTGGCTTGTTACTCCAAGAGCTTGATGAAGCTGCCTGGGATAAAGCCATGTATAAGGAAAATGTGCTTCAGAAACGCACGCAATCTACGGTAAGACGTATTTCTTCAGCGCTTAGAAAACGCCTAGAACACCTAAGCTCTGACTTTTGGGCTTTTGCGTTTTTATGTTAGGCATTGTCTGGCAACTGGAGGAAGTGTAATGACCATGAATGGTCACTGTGATTGACAGTATCTTGCTTAAACTTATCTGAACAATGGTAGAACTGGCTCATATTTATCCCCTCTATGATTGTTTATCTTTTTCACCATAAAAAGTATCAGGGGCTACTCAGGGCTACATAAAGATATTTATCTACTTTTACTGATTGATAAGTAGCATCAGTCCATCCGCAGGACTGGTGGTGCCGGCAAAATGCTGACCCAACACATGCGTATAGATTTGCGTGGTCTTAACATCGTTATGCCCTAAGAGTTCTTGCACAGTGCGAATATCACGCCCCGCTTGTAATAGATGCGTAGCAAACGAGTGACGAAATGTATGACAAGTGACACGCTTGCTAACGATGCCTGCTTTTTGTACGGCTGCCTTCAATGCCTTTCGCGCAACGGAGTCATGCAGATGATGGCGGCATAATTTGCCGTTATACGGGTGGTTGCAGAGCGTGCTGGAGGGAAAGACAAACATCCACGCCGCTTGTCGATAAGCAGAAGGGTATTTGTGATCTAAAGCAAAAGGCAGCGATGGCCCTACGCCTTGTAAGTTGTCGTCTTGCTGAATAAGCCGCGCTTGCTCAATGAGTTATTTTATTGCTGGGATTAGGCGCGTGGGCAGTAGGCTGTTTCTGCTTTTCCCACCCTTACCGTCATGCACAGTGATGCAGCCATTATCAAAATCAAAATCTTTAACCCGCAAACGCAAGCATTCATTAATGCGCAAACCTGCACCATACAGCAGCGTAAAAATAACTTGGTTGCGAGTATCCATAACCTGCAAAATGCGTTGCACTTCATTTGCAGAGATAACAGAGGGTAGCCGTCTAGGCTTGCTTGCAGGGATATAATCAATATCGCCCAACGGCTGTTGTAAAAACCTGTTGTACAAAAAAGCTAGGGCATTTAAAGCGATTTTCTGCGTGTTTATGGCTACATGTCTGCTGTTTGCTAAGCTGGATAAAAACAGCCTGACCTCTTCACTGCCCATGGTCTGAGGATGACGTTTTTTGTGAAACAGAATAAAACGCTTAATCCAGTGCAGGTAAGTTTTTTCAGTTTTCAGCGCATAACCTTTTTGTCGCATATCCGTGCGTATAGAATTTAAAAATGGACTGTTAGACATAAAACGCTCCTTGTCTTGCAACTGTCTGCCTATACAGCCTATTCTAGCTGGGATTTAAAAAAGTGCCTGTTTTTTACGCCTAGAGATGCTTGTTTACCGGTAGAGTTTTAATTTAATGCTAAATAAATTAAAATGTTATGAGTTCTTTGGGTGAGATAATGTGCATCGTGCAAGCAGGATAGACGGCATGCACGATTTGTAATAACAGAGTGTCTTGTATTTTTAAAGAAAGTCTATTTAATACAAGTGATTATATTAATTAACGGTAAGCATCAGCGGGTGACAAAACGAGCATGCTTACTAATAAAATGTTAGGCGTCATATGAAGATTTCGGTGATCCCTGAGCAGGTGGCGGAAACATTGGATGCTGAGAACCATTTCATTGTTCGTGAAGTGTTCGATGTGCACCTATCCGACCAAGGCTTTGAACTATCTACCAGAAGTGTGAGCCCCTACCGGAAGGATTACATCTCGGATGATGACTCTGATGAAGACTCTGCTTGCTATGGCGCATTCATCGACCAAGAGCTTGTCGGGAAGATTGAACTCAACTCAACATGGAACGATCTAGCCTCTATCGAACACATTGTTGTGTCGCACACGCACCGAGGCAAAGGAGTCGCGCACAGTCTCATCGAATTTGCGAAAAAGTGGGCACTAAGCAGACAGCTCCTTGGCATACGATTAGAGACACAAACGAACAATGTACCTGCCTGCAATTTGTACGCAAAATGTGGCTTTACTCTCGGCGGCATTGACCTGTTCACGTATAAAACTAGACCTCAAGTCTCGAACGAAACAGCGATGTACTGGTACTGGTTCTCGGGAGCACAGGATGACGCCTAACAATTCATTCAAGCCGACACCGCTTCGCGGCGCGGCTTAATTCAGGAGTTAAACATCATGAGGGAAGCGGTGATCGCCGAAGTATCGACTCAACTATCAGAGGTAGTTGGCGTCATCGAGCGCCATCTCGAACCGACGTTGCTGGCCGTACATTTGTACGGCTCCGCAGTGGATGGCGGCCTGAAGCCACACAGTGATATTGATTTGCTGGTTACGGTGACCGTAAGGCTTGATGAAACAACGCGGCGAGCTTTGATCAACGACCTTTTGGAAACTTCGGCTTCCCCTGGAGAGAGCGAGATTCTCCGCGCTGTAGAAGTCACCATTGTTGTGCACGACGACATCATTCCGTGGCGTTATCCAGCTAAGCGCGAACTGCAATTTGGAGAATGGCAGCGCAATGACATTCTTGCAGGTATCTTCGAGCCAGCCACGATCGACATTGATCTGGCTATCTTGCTGACAAAAGCAAGAGAACATAGCGTTGCCTTGGTAGGTCCAGCGGCGGAGGAACTCTTTGATCCGGTTCCTGAACAGGATCTATTTGAGGCGCTAAATGAAACCTTAACGCTATGGAACTCGCCGCCCGACTGGGCTGGCGATGAGCGAAATGTAGTGCTTACGTTGTCCCGCATTTGGTACAGCGCAGTAACCGGCAAAATCGCGCCGAAGGATGTCGCTGCCGACTGGGCAATGGAGCGCCTGCCGGCCCAGTATCAGCCCGTCATACTTGAAGCTAGGCAGGCTTATCTTGGACAAGAAGATCGCTTGGCCTCGCGCGCAGATCAGTTGGAAGAATTTGTTCACTACGTGAAAGGCGAGATCACCAAGGTAGTCGGCAAATAATGTCTAACAATTCGTTCAAGCCGACGCCGCTTCGCGGCGCGGCTTAACTCAAGCGTTAGAGAGCTGGGGAAGACTATGCGCGATCTGTTGAAGGTGGTTCTAAGCCTCGTACTTGCGATGGCATCGGGGCAGGCACTTGCTGACCTGCCAATTGTTTTAGTGGATGAAGCTCGTCTTCCCTATGACTACTCCCCATCCAACTACGACATTTCTCCAAGCAACTACGACAACTCCATAAGCAATTACGACAATAGTCCATCAAATTACGACAACTCTGAGAGCAACTACGATAATAGTTCATCCAATTACGACAATAGTCGCAACGGAAATCGTAGGCTTATATATAGCGCAAATGGGTCTCGCACTTTCGCCGGCTACTACGTCATTGCCAACAATGGGACAACGAACTTCTTTTCCACATCTGGCAAAAGGATGTTCTACACCCCAAAAGGGGGGCGCGGCGTCTATGGCGGCAAAGATGGGAGCTTCTGCGGGGCATTGGTCGTCATAAATGGCCAATTTTCGCTTGCCCTGACAGATAACGGCCTGAAGATCATGTATCTAAGCAACTAGCCTGCTCTCTAATAAAATGTTAGGCCTCAACATCTAGTCGCAAGCTGAGGGGAACCACTAGTGTCATACGAACCTCCAAGAGACGGTTACACAAACGGGTACATTGTTGATGTCATGTATGACAATCGCCCAAGTAAGTATCCAGCTGTGTTCAGAACGTACGTCCGAATTCCAGACTATGTCGAACTAGATAACGCGGAGGAGCTGGCCGACGCAATCATTCGAGAGGTTGAGTTAAAGGAGGCATGGCTCACAAGGGTCTTGGGGAACTCAGCCGATCCTGACGCTTCTGTGGGCAAGTGGGACCGGCGCCTAGCGCAGTGCGGTGGTATTGATGAGATGTCAAGTGGGGTGCAGGCAACATACTTCAGTCCAAACGGTCAGCTGGTCGGCTTAGTGGCATACATTGATGCCGAATGGATGGATGAATAGCTCTGACGTTACGATTCAGGTGAGACAACCAGATGGGCATTGCGTACAAGCTCAGTTGCCACCGATGTGGCTACGAGTCTGATCTTCTTTACCTAGGCCAAGGTATGGCGATGCTTCCTGAGCAAATAGTCGGAACGTGCACATGCTGCGACAATCTAACGACGATTTCTATAAATGAAAGCTACGGAGTATGCTCACTTTGTGGGGCTAAGGATCGTGTGATATTTACAAGCTATCAGCATGAGGCAAGGCCAAGAAATCCCTGCTATCTAGAGAGAAGTTTCAAATATCAATGCCCAAGATGCCATGCCTTCAGTATGGAGCCTCCGGATCTACCGGAGATGCTTTGGGACTAATGCTCCGCTTTGCCTCGGGTATCCGTTCGACCTATGTTTAAGAGGAAACGCACGTGTCTGCCGCCAAAGCTCTTGCCTATGCACTTTGTGACAAGTTGGAAAGCAAAAAAGTTGATGAAGTCGTACGAAATCTTGTTTCTAGCGGCTGGAATATTAGGGAAGTGGCCTGGGAAGCTTCGTCCTTTGATCATGAAATGCCCTACTTTGACACGGGGCGGGACTTCGATATTGGATTTCCTGACACGCTGTCATCCAAGATTGAGTTTTTGACCGCGAATGGATCAATCGTCCAAGCACGTGCTCGCCTGCACTTCAAGCAGGCTCTAATTTTTGCCAAGGCGTCCAAACATGTCGCCGCGCTCAAGAACTCATTGGATTACTACTATGGATCGTCTGTAATCCCCCCTCAAAACCACGGAGGCTATTTGTAGAAAATTCCATTAATATGAACTCAAGGTGTTCCCTACGGACGAATCAGCGATGAAGGTGGTGTACCTGGCTATCCAGGCGGCGACCAAGAAATGGACGATGCCGATCCGCAACTGGAAGCCGGCCATGAACCGTTTTATGATCGAATTTGGTGACCGTTTAAATGGCCACCTTTAACTGACCGGCAAAAGCACTTACACAAAAGGGTTTACAGGCTCTTTCAGTCATTCCTTTAATGCGTAAATTGCTCTCTAACCACTCTCTCAGCCCACCCTTCCATATCCTCTCTCGATACTTGCAGCTCCCCCAACCCCTTTGGATGATTCACCCCTCTATGCCCGTCTTGTCCATATAATTGATCAAACAAACTATTTGGCCAATTCAATGAGCTCTTCACCACTCCACGCCGTATCTTTTCAAAATCATTCCGCCATGTTTCGCTATCAACGCCACTCAACACTTTGGTAGAAAGCATTTTCACCCCATCCGATGCATCCACCTCTAGCAATACAAATTCACTGCCATTACGTTGCACCCCAACGGCTTTAATCACTCTTGGTGAGCCATCTTTACACAGATGTAATCGGCTACGCCCAACTTTTGGCAAAACCAAGGTTTCTTCAAAAAGCACCCGACATGCAAATTTAGTTTTTAGAATTGAAAGTAGCTCATCAAAAGCAGCAAATCGATTAGCAAAAATAGAGTTGTAATTGGTTGCATCCTGCTTCCCACCCACATCTGCCGCTGCTAGGACACCACCTAAGTGTGGCTCATCAGTACTAACCAAATTACTATTTTCACTTGTTGTTGCTTCTTCTTTTTCTAAAATAGTTTGGCTACTTTTTCTTGCCCTGCGAGATTTTTCAATTCGACTAGGTCTACTAAAACTTATCCATGTCGGCTCAGCCTCTATGACTCGTGTGTCTGTGTCTATATTGGCTGTTTCCTCATCGTCCAACTGTAGATGCTCATCATCAACAACTGACTCTGTTGAAACCGCTATGTGCTGCGTACTACCATCACCTGCCTCCTTTTCCTGAAAAGAGGCATGGCTAATAGCTGTTGTGCTAGGAAGCATAGCGTTGATTTCTAAACCTACTATTTCCTCAACTAAATAATCCTTATCCTCGTTAGAAGAACGTCCTTTTACATGTAATTTCCAACCCTGCATGGGCGGAGGGTCAAAGCTAAAGCACCAGCTTTCAACGCCGTTCTTAATTTCTCTATTTTGTTGATAGTGCCTAAAAATACTTTCATACGAATCCATAACATCTTGATCCGAAAACAACCAAACCAAAAGCTGCACTACGGCCGACTGCTCTAACGCCCCTTTAGGAAACGATGAACTGGGTAAGATCCTTATCTCTAAATGATCTCGCTCAACCTCATACTGAACGTCGAACTCTTGCTGTAAAGCGGTACTGCTCAAACAGCTTCGACAGAAATAGGAGTTAATTAAAAATAATGACCGAGCTAGCTCTAACTGTGGGATGTGATAACGAGTCTTGCTATATGGTGTTTCAGCTTCGTAAATAAATGAACTCTGCGCTCCATCCTTGTTGCGTACGGAAGCAAAGGACGAGAGATTAGGAAAATCGATTATTTTGGCTCGTTGAAGATCCGATGCTTCAAACTCAATCACACGATCCGCCTTATTTATTTGCTTTGTTGTACTGTTAACCACCTTAGCTCGACTTAATAAAGGCAAATGAGTAAATCGAGTCCATTTCCGTTCTTGCATTGGATTAAACCAAACAAAAATACGCCACTCCTTATGACCCGAGTTACGGAATAAATGACCAATATGTACAACCTGCACATTGTCATTAAATGTAGCTAGCCTAACCACTCACTCTTCCCCATAAACCATTTCCAAGAATCTTTGTGCTTCCTCAGTTATCCGCTCTTTAGATAACGTTGCACTTCTTAATAATCGCCAGCGCCTAAGCTCAACATCTTCCTGTTTAAGCTTAATAAAAGCTTGGCTAATCCGTCTAATTTGATAATCTTCCACACTCTCTGAGTAACGCTTTAAGCAAAGCGCTACCAAAGGCAGTTTCTGTAGATTTTTTGCAAGAGAGGTTCCGTTAGGAGTTTGCTTTAACAGCCAGCTCGATGTCGCTCTTGGGTGATCAAGGCTACTATCTAGACGCTTTATGATTCTTAATAGTTGTCGTACAGCAATTCGATCTCTTTGGTTCCAATCAACTCTAGGGGCGGGTGCCAGACGCTCTTGTTGATGCTGTTGATTCCAGTGAACTAGCCAATCCCTGTCATGTCGGTAAAGCCAAGCGTATAGCACCCCACCCTCTAAAGACTGTCTTGCCGCCTTAATTCCTTGGTATTTATGCACTAGTTGCTGCCAGTCTTTATGCTTAACAGATAAATCTTCAGAGTTAGGTTGCACAGACTGGCTAACAGGTCTTGTCGTTATAGAGTGCTCAGTAAGAGCACTTGCCTGCTGTAGCGCTTCTATAACCGTTAGTTTTGGCAATAAGGCTTGCCACACAATACTATGCTGTAAATAACTAAAGGCTTTTCTATGCTTACGGAATATACTTTTCAGCCAACACGTGTCCTTGTTCTCTGCCAACTTTAAATCCAGTTTCTCTAGTGCCTCATCACTAAAAGTCTGCCTCACTCTCTCCGCCACCAAGTCATGACGAATGTGCTTGCTTTTGGTTAGCCCTAGATCCTGCGCTAAGCGCTGATAAAACAGCGTCCACTGCTCAAGGCTTGGGGAAAGCTCTTGCGCTCGTGGAGCATCTAACAGAGGGGCTATATAAGCAGCTAGTGCTGTTAATTGAGATAGGGAGTCTTTGGGGTAGTCTGAAAGCAGCTCAGTATGACCCAAAGCCCAAAATTGATGTCGGTGATCATCTACAGCTCTATCAAAGAAGACTAAAGCACCGTGTTTTGGACAATATGGCAAAGCGGGCAAATACCAATCTCGTTGCCAAAAGGCTTCCCCATACCTATTTAGCTGAAGAGCAACGCAATCAGGGCAGTATCTAAAGCGGTTATCGCTCTTAACTCTAGAAGCAGCGACTCCTAGCATTAAATGCACCGCACCTTGCGCTTGGTACTCCATTAACCGAATAGCTTCGTCTCGGCGCTCCTTGCCTACAAACGGAGCATATAAAGGGAATAAGGTATGCTCATAAATAAGCTGCTGAACAGCGTAACGTCCTGTTTGATGTAGATGTCTTGCTATCACACCTAAATGCGAGGGCAGACCTAAGGTAGCGACCACCTTGCGGTTGCCATACACCTCATCCAACAGCTGCTTAGGACTAACAATCCCTTGATAAACGCCTGCCCGTGCAATAGTGCTATAAATCAGCTCATTCGAGTACGGAACAGGAAAGTTTCTCATGGCTAACCTGCTTGTTTAAATAAGCTCGCCATATCCACTATTACCCCTTTCCCTTTTAACCGTTCATGCATGGTTTTTTCAGGTTGGCGTTGTGAATAGATATAACGTAAATCCGTATCAGGCAAGCTATCCCAGTCGCTGGGCTTGACTACCTTTATAGCCGAAACCTTTTTACTCTTGGAGGGCTTTTCTAGTTCTGACACTACCGTTTCGCCTTCCATCAACCACTGCAAAACAAGAGGCAGTAACTTTTGTCTTGTCATCGTTGGATTCTGGCTAAACGCTTTTTTAATAGTGGGAATTAACAGGCTTGAATCGTAATCCTCTTTCAGCATCAGATATAAATGACGCTGATCTTCGGTATCTAACTCTTGAAGGGCTTTTTCTTCTGGTGTTTGTTCTTGTATCGCTGCGATATCTAGCTGAAGTTGGATTAACCGTTTATCAATCTCGGGAACGACTAGATCAGAATAACGAGCAATGCGTTCTGGGATACCCGAGCGTAATGCCTCTAGCATGGGGTGCACAGGCTTTAACTCATCTTGATACACTTGCCGCAATAAACCAGCGGTAATACGCTCATTGCCTAAAGCTAGCGCACGGAGCTGAGCGAGTACAAAAAGTTTTACTACAATGTCCATCACTCCTTGGCTTAGCTCATACCACACATCACGGACCTCATCCGATAACAGCGCATCTTTGCGTTGTAAAAGCTGTAATTGCCAAAGATTATCCGTAAAAGCGATCCACTCTTGATTGGGCTTTCCACGTTGCGTTTGTTGTATAGGATCCCAGAATATAGCTCCAAACCCTGCCCCTCTACGTGCAGACCGCAAATCAGCCTCAAAAATCTCTCGTGCTTTAGGGGTACCAATCAACATCACTGGTACGCCAATAATATTCACCATCGTCACAAAAAAGTTCAGCATCTCTTGAGATCCACCCGAACGAGAGCGGCTTAAATGCTGAATTTCATCAATAACCAACAACCCTAAAGCATGTGCATTGGCTATTTGCGACATCAAAGCCAACATGGTTTCTATACCATGACGTTTTAAGCCATAACGACGCTCATAGTTCGAGCCCAAGGCTCGATCCAACGCTCTGAAAAAATTCAAGCAGATTTCTTTTAGCGAACCATTATGCGAGCAGTCTATTTTCAAATACACCACCTGCTCTACATTGAGTTCACGATGGTAAATCACCTGAGGATACGTGGCTAGAATACGATGAAGAGAGGTCGTCTTCCCACTACCAGAACAACCAATTAACAATAAGCTTTGTGCCGTAGATCGTGCCTCCTCAAAGCGAAATGTCTCCAACTCTCCCGTTTGAACACGCTCATAACCATTTTGTAAATGCTTTTGTAAATCTCCTGTTTTAGGATTTCTGCCTACGTAGCCACCTCGAATCATGACCGAAATACGCTCACTTAGTAGCAAATGCGTACCTAATGGCTGAAAATAGTCATCTGGAATACGACAAATGGTATGAGCTCTGATAACACGGGACTTTTGCAAGTCAGAGGAAGTAAGCTGTAAAGAGGATTTCAGTGATGCAGCACTATTCACTGACTCTTGTAATGGTGGTAAGGCCTCGATAAAAGGATTATCACGATAAGCCTCTACCCCCGTATCACGATAAACTGCTTGAATCCGGGTAGCACTCATGACTCATCCTTTTCTGGTGGATCCTGAAATAATTCAGGCACGTATGTGGGTAGGCTGTAATCTTCTTGATCATCCGCTTCCACTGCGTTGAAAGGAATAACTTTAGCCTCATCACCTGAAGAGCTTGGCTTCAAATGCTCCGCACGTTTTTTACGCTCCGAGGTCACGGCTTCTTTTTTATTAGTTTTAATCTGCTTAATGCGTGTTGATTTGGGCTCAGTAGTACTGGGCGTTAACTTATTCGCTTTCTGAATGGTTTGCTGAATAAACGCCTCAAGCTCCCTGCGTTTAGTTAACTCATCCTGCTTCGCATTGGCTTTATTGTGTTTTTCTTGTGCTTGTATATCCCAAACCTCCCAAAATGAGAGACCTTTAAACTGCCGACTACGTTCCGTCAGATTACAGCGCCAAAATACACGGCTGCCAACTTGCGGAAACAAATAAATCGTATCAACCAGCACTGGGTCATAAGCCGCTTCTAAATGTTGAGGTCTAGCTATATCAGTGCTCCGCTGCAACCAACCCTCACGCAGAATCTCTGACCCCGAGTAATACAAACCCCACAAATTAACGCCAAATGAAGAAATAGAGACCTTTCGGCGAGGCAGTAACGCTACTCGCAACTGCTCTTGCTCCACAGCCCTTAAACTACCTGTACGATGCTGCATACCCCATTGCCATAGCTGGACAGGAATAGACGGTAAATCTGTAGGAAAATCAGCATCTCGATCGTATTTATCCATCACCAGATGGTTATTTCTGAATAAGATCGTACGCAAAATAATTTGTGTGAACTCAAATACCGACAGAGATGCATCTAACCTATAGTCTGTTTCACCATGGCTTTTGATCCGACTGCCCTCTACAATGCCAGGTGCAAAGGACTTAAACTCGGCTTGTAGTGTTCTAAAAGTGCTTTCCACTATGCCTTTAGCATCGCCACGTCTAGGTGGAGCACTTTCCACTCGCACATTAAAACTAGAAACTAAGGCTTCGACCTGATGACTCATTAATTCGCCACGGTCCGCTAGCAACACATCTGGCAAACCTACACACGGCCAGTCTGAGCTACTAATCTCAATATCATGCTGGGCACAAATGGCCGTTTTGTCAGAGCAAGCATTTACAAAAGCCTGCATCGCCACCACATAAGACGGATTTTCAAAGCCGATATAAAAGCCCGTGATCATCCGACTAAACACATCAATCACAATGTAAAGCGTTGGTCTTCCTATGATTTTTTGGCGATCATGATGATCCACTAAATAAATATCAGCAATCGTGGCATCAATCTCATAACGACTCCCAGGGCCTAACGCCTGAGAAGTGGCTGTACTACTTAAGGGTCGTACGTCTTTTTTATATACCCCTGCTTTAACTCTAGACTTTAAGCGCTGAGCTTTAGGGTATTCTCGATCATAAAAATAACGAAACTGACGTAGTGTTGGGTAATCCTCTTGGGGAATGCGAGGAAAATACTGAGCAAACAAGTCCACAAATCGTCTATAGGCAACGGTGGTCTTTGTACCTTTTTGATTTAACAGGTGCTTTTCTATGGTCAACCTAAAAAGGCGTTCAATCTCGGGCGTTACCTTGGTTCCTTCACCCTTACCATATTCTCTGGCTCGGCCAATCTTTGCTGTTCCTGTCGCTGAACGTCTTTCCCCTGGTGCACCGCTGTTTTTGTAGTCAGGAATTAATGCATTAGGCGTTTGACCACGCTGCCAGTAACGGCGTAACAACTTATAAACTGTAGCCTTAGTAACCTTATGTTCTTGGACCACATGCTCAACGAGTTCGCTTCTGACTTTAGGGTCGAAACGATCCTTACTATTAATAATAGGAAGAATTTTTCGATAATCCTCCTCGCGCTTCTGGAAGCTGACAGAATCTACAGACGGCTCTTCTAAATCAAGATGTACATAAGGGTCATCAGTTCTAACTAAGCGGCCTTCATCTAAATACTGCATTAGCAACAACTCAGCCCTAGCTTGTGGAACTCCTTTATCAGCGCTTATTTGCATCCAGACAACTTGGCCATCCTCTATAGCCAAAATGCGATACGGATCATTATCAAATAGCACAACCTCATTAATTTGCCACATAGCGCAACTCCTCCATATTCACTACTTGGCTAATACAGAGATCTGCACACTTATTTGCCCTGAAAGACTTATAAATATTGAACTTAATAAAACCATTTGCGGTTAAGGCTCGTATCTCACTCAATGTTTTGCCTAACTCCAAATCATAAGCAATATCAACCTGCTTACAGACATTGATAATGTTTTCATCTCCTTTTTCTTGCAGGATATGGGCCAATGGGGATAGTTGTGCTAAAAGCTCCGCAGAAACTTCTTCTGTTTTCACTGAATAAAGCCATTCAATATTTTCTTTTACTACGGGATTTATTTCTTTATCAGTAAAAATGAACCAAGGAATTTGCTTTTGCTGCCAATAGCGACGCTCTAGTTCTAGTTTTTCTAAGGTACGCTCGTCTTGTAAGGCTGCTGCAGGTTTGACTTGAATAGCAAACTGCTCAAAAGGACCATCTTTGCAGTCCACTAAAAAATCAGTAGACATAACCTGATCTACACCACGAATAACAGGATGCTTAATACCACTATCTATTGCAATCTGCCTGGTATCACTAGGTAATAAGGGGAACTGCTCGCGTATATCTAGCACGCTGCTCTCCCACTCAAGACTGAGAAAAACAGCAAGCTCTAAGTCAGATAGCAAATGATGGACTCGTCCCGTCTTATGAGAATAAATACGGTGGGAACGACCTGAAGAAGGAACTTCTTGTACTGTTAGCCATGGAATATAGTCTTTACCATGCCCTTGGCCACGCCCCTCTTTAATACGACGGGCAATTTGCACTTCAGAAAATGAAGAGTTTGCTTTAGCCATAACAAAAGTCCAGTATGCTTTTTCACAGCATAACTGGACTGATTTCAGTTTACAACTATTCTGTCTAGTTTAAGACTTTATTGTCATAGTTTAGATCTATTTTGTTCAGTTTAAGACTTTATTGTCCGCCCACAATAAGTTCATTAAAGCTTACAAAACGTAAATTAATTACCTTAGAATCGCCTAAAAAAACACTCTCTGTCAGTGCCATGGTTGAATGTGCAACACGCCCTAACGATAACAAGCATAGTCGGCGTTTAACATTCGCTCTCCAGCGCCCTTCTTATAGGGGCAAAGCTGCGCCTATGCTCTGGTAACACGCCAAGCGTCGCAACGGCTGCCATATGAGCGCGCGTTGGATAGCCTTTGTGTTTAGCGATGCCATACTCAGGATACTGCGCATCTAAGTCATACATGGCCTTATCACGGCTCACCTTTGCCAATATACTGGCCGCGGCGATACTGGTATGACGGCCATCGCCCTTGACCCATGCTTGACAGTCGAGCATGGCGGGCGCTATACCTGCCTTGGCAATCTTACTAACGTCTAAATCAGGGCAGCGATTGCCATCGATTAGCACTTCGATAGAGCGATGACCGACAGCGGTCAAATGGGCGGCAATTGCTTGTAGCAGCTCCTCGGTACACAAACGCATACCGAGCATCGTCGCCTGCAAAATATTGATTTGGTCGATGACGGCGGCCGGTATCTCCGCGATGATATACCCAGCCGCATACTGCTGCACCAAGGGGTAGAGCCTGTCACGCTTTTTTTCACTCAACTGCTTGGAGTCGGTCAATACAGACAGCGGGGTATCCTTTAGCGGCTGCGCTTCTATGAGCCCCGACCACGCGGCAGGTAGTAGCGCCGCGGCGACATTGACAGAGCCTAGCAAAGGGCCGCGGCCAGCTTCATCGACACCTATCTGTAATGGCAAGACCGCGTCCTTTGTCGTTTTCCCATATTGGCTTTGTAGCTCCGAGGCATGTAGTTGACCAGACAAATGGATGGGGGCTGCTAGTTGAATATACTGACCTTTGATATCGACTTGCTCAATACGTATATCAATTGGTATCAAAGGCTGGGCACTACTAGATGGGTTACTCATAACACTGCTATATCTTTTTTTGAGGGGTGAAAGTTGGACTTGGTGACATTGCCTTTAGCATTGTCTTTAGCGTGGCTTTTAGCATTGTTCTTAGTATCGTTTTTAGCATGATTTTTAGTATTTTGTCATAACAGTGCTGCCATAAGGCACATATGACATGTGTTATTGCTGATGGTTTTGCTTATACCATTGCTCGATGACGCTGTTTGCCGGCTCATGGTTGCTCTGCTGCTGTAATAGCTGTTTGGTGGTAAGCAGATCGCTCATTTGCTCGGCATAGGCGCGTGGCTGTAATAAACGCATCACCGTACGGCAGATATTGTCCCCACTCGCCTGCTCTTGTATCAGTTCAGGCACTATCGCGGCATCTGCTAGGATATTGGGCAACGCCACATAAGGCACTTTTACCAGACGCTTGGCGATCTGATAGGTCAGCTGATTTAACTGATAAATCACCACCATCGGTCGCTCAAGCAGCATCGCCTCTAGTGTCGCGGTGCCTGAGGCTAGCATCACCACATCGGCTGCTGCCATCGCTTGCTGACTAAAGGCTGGCTGGCTATCATCGTAGACCACCACAATAGCGGCGCGCAGCTGCTCTGAGCGTTTATCGATGACATCCTGCACGATATATTGATGGTTTTGATCCACAGTAGGGATGATAAAACACAGTTTTGGGTCCAGTAATATCAATTTTTGAATACCATCGAGCATCAAAGGCAAGATGGCGGTAATCTCCCCGCGCCGCGACCCTGGCATTACACAAATGAGCTGACTGACTTCATCAAAACGATCAATAAAAAACTGCTGTAAACCATCATTGTGCCAGACCAGCTCACTGCGGCGCTGATTGATAGGTGTCGCGAGCAGCCCTTGGTCTATGGTGCGTAACAGCGGATGACCGACACAGATTGCTGGGTGGTTATGACGCTCATAGACTGGCAACTCAAACGGAAACAAGCACAGCACCAAATCGGTGGCTGCTTTGATATTATGGATACGCGACTCACGCCATGCCCAAATAGAAGGGCTGACATACTGAACACAAAAAACCCCTTTGGGCTTTAGTTTTTTTGCGACCCGCAGATTAAAATCAGGTGCATCGATACCAATAAACCAGTCGATAGCAGCGTTTTGAAACGCTACTAATAACTCACGGCGTGCCTTTAGCAAATCTGGCAGTTGTGCCATGACCTCAACCAGCCCCATAACAGCCAATCGCTCTAATGCAAAGATGCTTTGTAATCCTTGTGCTTGCATCTTGGCGCCGCCGACACCGACCCAAACAATATCATCGCGCAGATTGTTCATCTGCTGCATAAAGTCGGCACCCAAGCTATCACCTGACACCTCACCTGCGACGATACCGATGACTAGTGGACCCGCGTTTGACTCAGGTACCAAAAGCTCAGCCGTGCTTTGACTCTCAAGCGTCTGTACCGTTGCGTCTGGCGTCACACCAAGGGCGTGGTTAAGGATAGCAAAATCTGTCATGACAAGCTCTCGATATGAAGATGATAAAGGTACGATAAAAACAATTATAAAATATAACACATGTCAGTTGCCATAAGGCCTGATAACGCTAATAACGATGCTCATTGACGCTGCCATCATACGTAACGACGGCCAAAATAGCTAAATTGACTCACAAAAACCACGCGCCGCCTGTTTTTATATCCAACGCAGGCGTCACAATGATAACTGGATTTTAGCTTCCTCATTCCAGTTATCAGTTAATTAACTATATGATTACCCTTGTCAACCAGCGCTTTTGTCCGCATAATGAATATCCCTATAAATCAGCTAGACGATATATAACCATGACAACATCAGTTACCCATAATGCAGATATTGACGACGTGAATATTGAAAAATTCATTCCTTTGATCACTCCCGCTGAGCTAAAAGCTGAGCTGCCTTTGTCAGACAAAGCTTATAATACTGTCCTAAAAGGTCGCAACACTATCCAAGATATCTTGGACGGTAAAGACAAGCGCTTGTTTGTGGTCGTCGGCCCTTGCTCTATTCACGATATTAAAGCCGCTCACGAATACGCCGATCGTTTGGCGGTATTGGCAAAAGAGATCGAAGATAGCATATTTGTGGTGATGCGTGTCTATTTTGAAAAACCCCGTACAACGGTGGGCTGGAAAGGCATGATCAACGACCCTGACATGAATGACAGCTTTGATATCGAAAAAGGCTTGCGTACGGCGCGTAAGCTTTTGTTAGATCTCAACGAAAAAGGCTTGCCGTGTGCCACCGAGGCCTTGGACCCAAATACGCCGCAATACATGCAGGATTTGATCAGCTGGTCAGCCATTGGTGCGCGTACCACTGAAAGCCAGACACACCGTGAGATGAGCTCAGGTTTGTCTTGTCCAGTGGGCTTCAAAAACGGCACCGACGGCGGAATGACAGTCGCGGTCAACGCCATGCAAGCGGTCAAAGAAGGCCATAGTTTCTTAGGTCTATCAGCAGATGGCAAAGTCTCTATCATCAAATCAAAAGGCAACCCTTACGCTCACGTGGTATTGCGCGGTGGTAATGGTAAACCAAACTATGATGAAACGGCGGTAGCACAAGCCGAAAACGCACTGGCTAAAGGCAAAACCAATGGCAAAATCATGATTGACTCAAGCCATGCCAATTCAGGTAAAGACCCATATCTACAACCAATGGTCATCGCGAACGTCGCCGAACAAATCCAAAACGGCAACAAATCCATCATCGGTATGATGATCGAAAGTCACCTTAAAGGCGGCAATCAAAAGCTGACCGCCGACTTAAGCCAGCTTGAGTATGGCAAATCTATCACCGACGGCTGCTTGGATTGGGACAGTACGGTCACAGCTCTATACAAGCTGCGTGATATGGTCAAAGACGTCTTGCCAAATCGCTAACTATCAATGCAAAGAGCTATCGTCTAGCTAACACGCCCAGCATTGATACTGTGATACGCTAAAAAAAGCCCGCCCGATACGCATATCGGGCGGGCTTTTTATGATAGTCAGTTGAAAATAAAACTGTTATATAAATTTAAACGCGCTACTGGTATAAATTTTACTTGCGTGCTGCGTTCCCAGAGGCTGCGCAACCTACGTTTAAAAATAGCATCCCAGTAGCGCTATGCGCTTTTTAGAGTGCATCGACTATATCCTATCCTACTCGCCTGTAGACCCAAGCACACTCTCTAAACTCTCAAGTACATGCTTAGACGATACCTGCTTTTGTAAATCAAGCAGCTGCTCATGCGCCATCTGACGGCGCGGCTCAGCCAAAGTGTTCCAGCGCGCTAGCACTTGTAATAAGCGCGATGCCAATACTGGATTGGCAGTATCCAGCTTTTTGATGACACCAGTATAGATATCCAGTCCATCAGCTGTCCAGAGTACGGTAGGCTGCGATGCAAAGGCACCGATGACCGAGCGGACACGGTTGGGCGTATTCCAATCAAAGTCCTTATGGTTAAGCAATGCAGTGATGGCGTCAGGGGTGACCGTATCGGCAGACGCCTGCACACTAAACCACAAGTCAATAACCAAATCATTGTCTTGGAAACGCTCATAAAAATCTGCTAGATAGTCATCAGCTTTTGCCAGTTGATGATTGACCATCACCTTTAACGCGCCAAAACGCTCTGTCATACAGCTGGCATTGTCATATTGCTGCTGCGCCCATGCTGCTGCGCCTTCAACGTTGGCGGTCACTGCCATATCGAGTACCACATTACGCAGCGCACGTCTGCCGCGAGCATCGGCACTGTCTTGATACGCCTGTATGGGTAGCTGCTCATAAAGCTCTGCCCACTCATCTTTTAATGCCAAAGCCAGCTGTTGATATAAACCTTCACGCTGCGCTTTGATCGCCTCTGGGTCATAGTCCTGCGGTATGGCAGAAGCCAGCTCCTGCGCCGATGGAATATCCAGTAAGCGTGCCGCCAGCATCGCATCCTCGGCGGCAAGCACAGGCAATGTCTGCGCCAGTGCATGCAGATAAATATCTGGGCTACTTTTCTCGCCTTTGTTTTGTAGCAAGATACGATTGACCAGCATCTGCGTTACTTGCCAGCGGTTAAAACCATTGGTCTCGTGCTCAAGTAAAAACGCCAAATCAGCATCTTGATAAGCATAGTTGAGCTGCACAGGGGCACTAAAGTCACGTAATAGCGATACTACAGGCTCGCTAGTCACATTTTCAAAGACGAAGGCTTGTGTTTCTTGATCAAGCAGCAACATACGCTCGGCGACGATATTGCCAGTATTTCGATCAAACAGTGCCGTCGCTACAGGTATTGGCAGAGGCTTTGGCGCATCAAAACCTGCGACATGGCGAGTTTTTTGACTCAACGTAATGGTCAACGTCTGCGTGTCGCTGTCATAGTCTTGGTGCCCTGTCACCACAGGCGTACCAGGCTGGCGATACCAGTCGATAAAGTCCTCAATCTTGCTATCGGTAATACTGAGCGCAGATAAGAAGTCCTCCACCGTCACCGCTTGCCCATCATAACGGCGGAAATACTCATCTGTCCCTTTTCGGAAGTTGACTGGCCCTAGCGTATTGGCAATCATACGCACGATTTCAGCGCCTTTTTCATAGACAGTCGTCGTATAAAAATTATTAATCTCAACAAAACTCTCAGGGCGCACAGGATGCGCAAGCGGCCCTGCATCCTCAGCAAACTGATGCGCGCGTAAGGTGGCCACATCATCGATACGCTGTACCGCGCTTGATTGCTGATCGGCAGAAAACGACTGATCACGGTACACTGTAAGGCCTTCTTTTAGACACAGCTGAAACCAATCACGGCAGGTAATGCGGTTGCCCGTCCAGTTATGAAAATACTCGTGGGCGATGATAGATTTGACACTAAAACTGCGCGCATCTGTAGTCGTCTCAGGACTAGATAGCACACAAGCGGTATTAAAGATATTTAGGCCTTTATTTTCCATCGCGCCCATATTAAATTGACTGACAGCGACGATCATATAACGGTCTAAATCATAAGCGCGGCCATAGTTGACCTCGTCCCAGCGCATGGCATCTTTTAGCGCCTGCATACCGACATCACACTTATCAATATCGGCAGACTTGGCATAAAGCTCAAGCGTCACCTCGCGCCCTTCACTGGTGGTGTATGAATCCGTCAGCACATCCAAATCAGCGATGACGCAAGCAAACAAATAGCTTGGCTTGTTGGTCGGGTCATGCCAGATGGCATAATGACGGTCTGCTGTACCACTGACGTCGCCCGCCTCTACCAAATTACCATTGGCCAGCAGCGTTGGATAACGTTTATCCGCCTCCAAGCGCGTGGTAAATACCGCCAGCACATCAGGACGATCTGGATAAAAAGTGATCTTACGAAACCCCTCAGGCTCGCACTGAGTGACAAACATGGTATCGTCGCCACTGCCCGCCATATATAGCCCCTCAAGCGCTGTGTTGGTCTGCGGACAGATGCGCACTTGTATCTCTAAAGTAACGTTATCAGGGGCATCTGCTATCGTCAGCTTGCCTGCCCTATGTTGATAGCGCTCGGAGGGCAATGACTCGCCGTTCATAGTGATTGCCAGTAGCGCCAAATCCTCACCAAATAACACAAGATCCCCTGCACTTTGGCGCACCATCTGTAGCGTGCTAGCTACCTGCGCGTGGTCTTCATATAGCTTGATATCCAAATCGACCGTTTCGACAGCAAAGCTTGGCTTTTGATAGTCTTTTAGATTGATTTTGCTGGGTGCTTGCGGTGGCACATCAGGCATTTCAGGGTTGATAATTTGGGTATCTGTTTCAGCAGTAGACATGGGGGTTCCTATTGTTATTTATAAAAAATACGTGTGATTAAAATTCCTAGCGCTTCCTAGGGCGTGTCTTTATTTCAAAAATGGTGATAAAAATGAGATAAATTGCGGTCAAACAAGGAGAATCGCGCCGTTAATATCGTGATATAAACCCGCTATTTGACGATGTTTGGCAAAATTTGGCCATTTTTAGCCCATTTAGATAACTATCGAGTGAATTGAAGACACGCCCTAACCTTAACACCTAAAAGCCCTGTGTTAGATTTTAAGTTTTTTACGTGGTTTAGCTGTTTATTTTTTAGCTACATTGGCCTAAATCACCAAATTTCAAGAGCAGCTCCCTAGATTGTGGCGCTGATAATCCGTGGTTTATAGTCAAATTTAAATAAGTCAGTCAGATAGCTGGCTTTGGTAAAAATAGTAAGTTTAGTCGTCAGGCCTCAATTTTTCATTGGATAATGCATACCAAAATGATTTAATAAAGGCCCTGACGATTACCATTTGAGAAACGGCCTATCATATGACAAAGCAATCCACGCGTCGCGCAGAGGTGACGCTACCTTTATTAATAGCTTATATCGATGCGCTATTGCCCACTCTAGCACAGGCAACTGATGCGCAGACAAACACTCAATCAGATAGCAAAAGCACCAAACATAAAATTGACGATAAGCCCGAGCTACTGCCCGATCTACTGTGGGTAACCGAAGACAAAAACACGCTAGCGTTATTAAATACCGCGCTTACCAACCATGCTGCTTTTCAAGCCAGCGATACCACACAGCCCGCTGACAAACTTTCCTCATCGACCTTACTGGCGCTCAACCAACAGCCAGTATCTGAGCGGTATGAGCTGGTGTGTTTTTGGTTGCCGACGCTATCAGCAGAGCAGCTACAGCAGTATATCCCATTACTCATGCGCTATCGCGACCTATACGCCGCCCATCTACTCATCGCCCTTGAGCACAATATCGACTTACAACCCTACGGATTTACCCCGTTTGATATATTACAGACTTCTACTTTGACAGAAGAGACCGACCTATCAGGTGCCGATATGACCCAGATGCCTGCCGCCGCCCATGCTCTTGGATCAGCGACACTGTGGCAATTTAATCTGTATGACTACAAACAGCTGCCTAACTGGCTCAATGCCGACTACTGGGCAAACCCTGAAAACTGGGACAAGCACCGCTGGTAGTTTGTTTTTCTGTCTCGATATCAGAGCATTTATCAAAACGGCTATATATAACAAAACGAGCATATCTGATTGTAAATTCTCGAGTTATTTACAGTAATACTACTTACATAAAATAACACTGAATATATGATAAATGGTAATTGCCTGAGTTTTATCGAAGCAGTTTACAACAACAACGTTAATTAAAAATTTTAGGAGCTCACCATGTCAATTCGTTTTTCTAAGCTTGCAGTTCTCGCTGTATTGTCAAGCGCTGTCGCAATCACTACAGGCTGTGCGACCAAACGCGCCACCTCTGAAGTTGTGGTTGCCCCGCTAGGTATCCCAGGCGG
Source organism: Psychrobacter sp. Marseille-P5312 (assembly GCF_900291405.1). NCBI lineage: Bacteria > Pseudomonadati > Pseudomonadota > Gammaproteobacteria > Moraxellales > Moraxellaceae > Psychrobacter > Psychrobacter sp. Marseille-P5312. The sequence goes on along the minus strand of NZ_OLML01000001.1, from coordinate 2,481,845 downwards.
TCAAACGGGCTATAATGGTGCCGTCATCGTAGACAACGCCAGTACCGTCGTCACTGGCGCAGACAACCTGCAAGCCGTCGTTTACTTTGCCTTCGATAGTAGCGAAATCACCGCACAAGCGGCCAATGTCCTCAATCAACACGCAAGCTTGCTACGCTCAAACCCAGCCGCTGGCGTAGTGATTGCTGGTCATACCGATGAGCGTGGTAGCCGCGAGTATAACATGGCGCTAGGCGAGCGCCGCGCCCAAGCAGCGCGTGACTATCTGGCCGCTCAAGGTGTCGCGGTCAATAATATCCGCATCATCAGCTACGGTGAAGAGCGCCCTGCCGCCGCTGGCACCACCGAGGCCGCCTATGCGCAAAACCGCCGCGCGGAGCTGTCTTATTAAGACAAATCCCATACGCTCGTATTACCAATCGTCAGCGTAATACTAAAAAGGCCCAGCAATATCACGTTGCTGGGCTTTATACTTCCTACTTCTACATAAAACCTGCGGCTACACCTATGCCCTTATACTTGACACAAACTCATATTGTGAGGCTTGGGCCTACGACATGGTGTGCCACCGCCCGTGTCAACGCCCTTGCCCATAAGCGTATCAATAAACCGCCCTATCTAAGCCGATACGACCTAAACACCCATATAGATGATACCCAGCAATGGCAGTATTGCCGTGAGGCTACAGACATATCAGCACCTGATCGGGCGCAGCAGCAGCGCCAACTACAGCGGCAAGGCGTAAGGCTGTTGTTACAACAGCTACTCACCAAGCTACAGATAGACGATACCTTAGATGAGTCAGCCTTTCCTTATCAGCTTGCTCGTAGCAAATACTATGTATGCTTTAGCCATACAGGCGCAAAAAATACAGACGATACTGATAATAGCAACACTCAACCAACGAGCTGTCTATACAATCAGGTGGCCGTCATTCTCAGCCAGCATCGTCCTGCTGGCATCGATATAGAAGCAAATGAGGTAGCTTGGCAGGTGGTTCGGCGTTTTTATGCCGGTAAAGAAAAAGCAGTATTGCAACGACTGCCTGCATGGCAGCGTGATGCAATCGCAAAGCAGCTATGGCAAATAAAAGAAAGCTATATCAAGGTATATCAATACACCCTCGCGCAAGGGCTGGGTATCGACTACGCTTATCTGGTTGAGGATTTGATAGACAGCGTGATAGACGACCATCATCTGATGACTGTGATGGATAAAAAAACAGGGTACCGTATCGCCATCATTCCTAGGCAGCATATTGTAATTGTGTTTTGATGAGGATATCCAGCCAACATCTAAAGCATTGCATATCCTCTATTTAATCGCTAGTCATCTTACTACTTGTTATTAGGGCATGTTGAACACTCAACCATGGCACTGACAGAGACTATTTTTTAGACGATTCGAAGGTAAAAATAGTAAGCTTAGTCGCTCTAAGCGTCTATTTTTACCAATGAAGCGGCAAAAAAGAGTCCTGTCCCTACGGCTGATGCTAAAATTGCGCCATACTGCGTTGCAAATCTAGCTAAGGCATCTGCATTATCGTCGCTTTGCGCCTTGTCTGGAACAATTTTAGCGATCAGCAGTGCCTATTTGTGAATGTTCAACACGCCCTAATCAGCGCACAAAAAAACGACCCTAATAAATAGGATCGTTTTTTATTTATTTAATAACAGCCAGTAGACTGTGATTAAATTAGAAGCGGTAAGTTGCACCAACTTTTACGATTGGCATCCACTCTAAGTAGTCTTTATCTTCTAGCTCTTGCTCAGCACGTTTTGCAACGTCGTTAGGGGTTAGTCCTGGCACAACAGTACCACCCTCAATGAAACCATCTTCTACACGCACTGTACCAGTTTGGGTTGCACTGACAGTAGCATCTGTTTTACCCATGTATGCTGCACCAAGCTCACCGAATAGACCAAAGTTTTCAGTGATGTTAGGACGGAAACCGATAGTAGCATAAGGCGCTAGCTTGTTGCGGTGTTCCATAGTACCTTGTAAAGTACCTACATCATCTGCGTTGTATGATACGTCGTTAATTTTATATACGCCGCCTTCTGGGTTAGCAGTTACATCGAGATCGTTATCCGGTACGATGATACCCGCGCCCATAGTGAACCAGTTACCAGTAGGACGTAATTGTACGCCTAGGTATGGGTTACTAAAGTCAGCATCTACATCATAGTTTACGTCGTTTGCATCAAAGTCGCCGCCAAACAGGTCAGCAACATCACCACCTGCCCAACCGGCTTGTAGTTCAGTTTTTTCATTCAAACCCCAAGCGATATTGGCACCATAACCTAGTGTACCAACTTCAGCACTGACAGCAGCTGGGTTGATAGCGGTTTGGAAGAAAGTCTTAGTACCACCAACGACAGCACCAGTGGTGTTACGTACCACACCAGCATCAGCATTGTATGCATAAGCAGGTTCTACTTCATAAGCGACAGCGACTGGCTCTGCTTCATAAGCGACAGCTGTGTTGTCATCAACAACGACAACTGGCTCAGCCGCTAGTGCAGCAGTTGAAGCCAAAACGGCAGCAGAAATTGCTGTTAGTTTAATAAGTTTCATAAATACTCTCCTAAAGTGTGGAATAACTCGCCCAAAAAAAATGATAATTTAGTTCTTCTTAAATCCATCATTTTGTTGAGCAGATTAAAACAATTTTGGCTCAAAAAGTCACCCCTACAGACGCGCTTTTTATTTGCCATTATGTAAAGATTGCATAGGTATTGTAATAATTGCTACATCAACCGGCAAAACTTCAACTTTCTGTTACACAACGCTCTCAAACTGATCCAACAGCGTAGACATGATTTTTAAGTGACTTAAGTGACTTAATACTCATGTAAGGATATTACAAAATATGTCATTATCATCGCTTAATGACGTCTCAGCTTCAATAACAGTTATATAGCTTATTACTACAGATTGTTGTGTTTTGTGAGTTGACGTATCTAGGGGTGTTTTTGGACAAAAAAATCAGTTAGGAAAATAAATGACATAAATGTCTTGATATATCGCGACTAACGTTTGTCTAAGCGTTATATTGTGCTAAATTAGAGACAGTAATAAACCAGTTACAAAGCCTCAGGTTTATGATTTTTTGTTATAATTATTAACGCGTTGCAAGCGACTGCGCTTTCTCCTCTTTTATTATTATCGAGCCATTTATATGCCTAAAGTATCGTCGATTACCCGTGTGTTAGAGATTATAGAAGCGGTGTCTTATGCTTCTAAGCCGCTCTCTCCACTTGAGCTATCGCAAGAGCTGGACATTCCAAAACCGACCATCCATCGTTTGATTCAAAATCTGGTGGATGAGGGGTTTGTCACTGTTGATATCGGCGGCGGCATCATACCTGGCAAGCGAGTACGCAATTTGAGCGTTGAGCTGTGGCAGCAGCGCCAGTTTTTTAATGAGCGGCAGATGGTTTTGCATAAGCTGGTCGAGGAGATCGAAGAGACTTGCGGGATTGCGATTCCTTATCATATGAATATGCTCTATACCAACCGCGCGCAGACCTCACTACCCTTGCAGATTTATCTGCCTGTGGGCGTCAAGTCTCCGATGTGGTGTACAGCAACGGGTAAGCTGTATCTGAGCCAGCTCTCCACCACCAGCCGTAACAAGATATTGAAAGGCTTGCCTTTGGATAAATTTACCAAAAACACCATCACAGATATCGATGCGCTCAATCAAGAGCTGGATAAAATCGCTGAGACAGGGGTCGGTATCGACAACGAAGAGTTTATCTCGGAGATGGTGGCGGTGTCTGTACCTGTATTAGATAAGAAGTCACGTTATCTGGCCTCTTTGTACTTGCATGCGCCGACCATACGCGTGTCATTAGACGAGCTGATGACGCATGTGCCGCGCCTGCAGACAGCCGCTCAGGATATTCAGGCTTTGGTCTATGAGCTACAAAACTAAGCAGAATTTTATAACCAAAAGGTCTGCGATATCACAGATAGCGCAGACCTTTTTTGCTTTGAGACGAGTGCCTTTAGTAGCTTTGTGCGTTCGAGACAGATATTTCAAAGACTAGATATTTCAAAGACTAGGCAATTCAAGAATTAGGCACTTTAAGACAGCACCGAATGGTCATGACGCCCCATGATACTAGAAAAATCTTTGTCGCCATTTTCGCGCGCGTGATCGTCGTAGAGCTCTGTCGCCTTGGCACCCATCGGTGTCTCAACCGCGGTATCTTTGGCAGTTTGCATGGCAAGATTGAGGTCTTTTTGCATCAGCTTACTCATAAAGCCGCCTTTGTAGCCCTTGCTCGAAGGCACGTTTTCTAACACCTGAGGATAAGGGTTATAAACCTCCAGTGTCCAGTTGCGCCCAGAGCTTTGTAGCATGATGTCAGACAATACTTTGGCATCGAGGCCGTTTTTTACGCCTAGATTGATGGCCTCTGCCGTCCCTGCCATCAAGATACCTAAGAGCATATTATTACAAATTTTGGCGACCTGTCCTGCTCCATGCTCGCCTGCATGAAAGATGTTTTTGCCCATCACCGCCAGTATCGGCTCCGCTTTGGCAAATGCGTCAGCACTACCGCCAACGATGAAGGTCAAACTACCAGCGATGGCACCGCCTGTACCGCCAGAGACGGGCGCATCTAAAAAGTCTATACCAAGACCAGTTGCGGCGTCTGCTACCAATCTGGCGTCAGCGGCAGCGATGGTACTACTATCGATGACCAGTGTGCCCTTGGGCAGCTCTGCTAGCAAGCCATCAGATCCATTCTCACCTAGATAGACAGAATGAACGTGCTTGCCCGCTGGCAACATACTAATCACAACGCTCGCATTGCTCGCCGCCTCTTTTGGGCTGGTAGCGACGCTGGCACCTGCTTGCTTCAGGCGCTCGCATGCTTCTGCAGATAAGTCATATACTGATAGCGGATAGCCTGCCTTCAATAGGTTTTCTGCCATCGGTGCGCCCATATTACCAAGACCAATAAAGGCAATCGTTGGTTTTGCCGCGGCACTCTTTGCTGCATTTTTGGTATTTGTGTCCTTCATACCCATCTCATCACTCCTTGATGATTGATTTTTTATGTTATTGCCAGTAGCGCCTGCTCGGCTGCCTAGGCAGATCTGCTCTTATTTTTAGTAGACTGTTAGTGATTGATAATCTGACTCCCCAGAGCCTCACTGCCCAGCCAGCCTTCCAATGGGTGCTCGCCTGCCGCATAGGGATTGGTGAAATGCTGATAAATGTATGCCTGTCCATCGGCGCTGAGACAGTCTGCCAAAGCACGCGACCAATTGGGGTTACGGTCTTTGTCAATCAGCAGCGCCCGTACCCCTTCTTTGAAGTCAGGGTTGGCAGCGCAGTGTACAGCGACATTGGCTTCTAGGTACAAGACCTGCTCAAGCGATAGGTCTGCGACTCGATGATACAGTGCATAAGTCAACGCCACTGTCACAGGGCAACCTGCCCGATAAGTGGCAACAGCGCGCTGTGTCCAGCTGTCTTGCGCAAAGTCGGTATCTAGCTTCTCCAACGCCGCGTCGCTTTGCAAGATGGCATCAATGTCACTCAATCCGCCGCTATTCATTAACTGTCCAATGGCATGCCAATAGGTGGCCAGTTTGCTAGCGGGCAACTCAGTGACAGGCTGCGCCGCTAATGCACGGCTGACGATATCGTGCGCGCTGTTATGCTGGCGCTGATGCTGATGACTTATGTCTGTACGGTGAGCGGCTTGCTGCCAATCGCTTTGTTTGAGACGTTGTAAGATGGCATCATAATCACCGCTGCTCACGGCATACTCAGCTAGATTGGACAAGATGGCATCGTTGCCATTACACATCGCCCCAGTCAGGCCTAAAAACAATCCCATCTTGGCGGGTATACGCTGCAAAAACCAACTACCAGAGGCATCAGGGAACAGCCCAATGGTCACCTCAGGCATAGCAAAGCGCGTACGCTCAGTGACCACACGGTGACTACACCCTGCCATCAGCCCCATACCGCCGCCCATAATGATGCCATCGCCCCAGAGTATCAGCGGCTTGGAATAAAAATGCATCTGCCGATAGAGACGGTACTCATGACCAAAAAACTCTGTCGCATAAGGGTTAGGTAGTGGTGCAGACTCTGACATGCTGTCATATAGCTTGCGAATATCACCACCTGCACAAAACGCCTTGTCGCCTGCGCCCTTGAGCACCAACGCCACTACTTGCTCGTCACACTCCCACTGCTCTAATTGCGCAGCCAACAATTGACACATCTCGACACTTAGGGCGTTGAGAGATTTTGGTGTGTTAAGCGTCATAATACCAATGAGATGACCACAGTCTGTCTGTTCAGTATCAAACAATACTGGCGCGGCAGGCGTAGCAGCGTTTTGATTATTGTTATCTGTTGAGGTTGTCATAAAAAGACCTACAAAAAGTAAAATGAATATTAGGGCGTTTTATCAAGACAGTCTTAGGCGTTTATTTATTTTGCCAAGTTGGCTGACGTTTTTCTAAAAATGCTTGCACGCCTTCGCGCTGATCTTCGGTATCAAACAGCTTTACAAATGCTTCGCGCTCATGGATGAGGTTTTGCGCAGGCGGGTTATGTCTAGCTGCTTGGATAAGCGCTTTAGAAAAACTAACGGCAACAGGAGACTGTTTGGCAGCTTTTTTTGCCAACGCTTGTGCTGCTTGTAGTCCTGCGCCTTTGTCCACGACTTCCTCAACCAAGCCGATACGCAAGGCCGTCTCGGCATCGACGCGTTCGCCGCACAATATCATACGCTTGGCCCAGCCTTCACCCACCAGCATCGGCAGATTTTGTGTACCACCAGCACAAGGTAATAATCCCACACCTGTCTCTGGTAGTGCCATCTGGGCGTGTGCTTCTGCGATACGGATGTCACAGGCCAGCGCGCACTCAAGCCCGCCGCCCATCGCGTAGCCGTTGATGACTGCAATACTAACGCCGCGATAAGCAGATAAGGCTTCAAACGCTTCGCCAAAAGCAATGGCCATGCTGATGGCTCGGCCTTTGTCACCGTCTGAGAAATTATTTAGGTCCGCCCCTGCTGAAAAGAACTTTTCACCATCGCCATGAATGATTAGGGCATATATCTCATCATTGGCATTAAGATCCGTCACCAACTGCTTGAGCGCGGGCAAACTATCCATCGTCCACGTATGAGCAGGTGGATTATTTAGTGTCACGGTGGCGATGTGACCATCAATAGCTAGGTTGAGATTGGCATAATCCGTCATAAGTAATCCTTTATTTTCATCACTATTTTTGAAGTGAAGACACGCCATAAACACTGAATACCAAGATTAGCGTAGCTGGCTCAGCGCATCATCATGCATCAGCTGACGCGAGACGATCACGCGCATGATCTCATTGGTGCCTTCTAATATCTGATGGACGCGCAAGTCTCGCACGTGACGCTCAAGCGGATACTCATTGAGATAGCCATAGCCGCCATGCAGTTGTAGTGCTTGGTTGGCCACATCAAAGCAAAGATCGGTAGACAGACGCTTTGCCATCGCACAATAGGTCGATGCTTGGCTGTCTTGATTGTCGACTTTGTTGGCCGCCAGATACAGCATTTGCCGTGCGGTAATGGTCTGGGTCAACATATCAGCAAGCTTGAATTGCACCGACTGCAGACTGGCAATCGGGCTACCAAACTGGCTACGCTCTTGCACATAATTGGTCGCGGTCTCAAGCGCCGACTGCGCTGTACCGACCGCACAGATACCGATATTGATACGTCCACCGTCCAAGCCTTTCATCGCAATACGAAAACCTTGGCCTTCCTCGCCGATTAGATTTTCAGCTGGGACTTTGACATTTTTAAAGCTGATGGTACGTGTGGGCTGTGCTTTCCAGCCCATTTTGTGCTCGTTTTTGCCGTACTCAATGCCATCGCTATGGGCATCGACGACAAACGCCGATATACCTTTGGGTCCGGCGGCGCCTGTTCGTGCCATGACGACCAGGACATCGGTCGCGCCTGCGCCCGAGATAAAGGTCTTTTCGCCATTTAACACATAATAGTCGCCCTGCTTGTCGGCTTTACTACGTAGTGAGGCCGCATCCGAGCCGGCATTGGGCTCGGTCAAGCAATAACTGCCAAGCCACTCACCACTGACCATCTTTGGCAGATATTTTTTACACAGAGTATCGCTGCCATACTCACCGATCATCCAGCCTGCCATATTATGAATACTCATATAAGCAGCGACCGCGGTATCGCCCCATGCCAGCTCCTCAAACACCATGGCGGAGTCTAAGCGCGGTAGCCCAAGGCCGTCATACTCTGGATTGGTATAGAGCCCTAAAAAACCAAGCTCGCCGGTTTTTTTGATGACATCGACTGGGAAATGTGAGGTGCGGTCCCACTCAGCGGCGTTTGGTTTGAGCTCTTTTTGAGCAAACTGTTTGGCGGTTTGACGAAAGGCGATCTGGTCGTCGGTCAATGAAAAATCCATGGGGTCATCCTTGTGCATGCATTACAAATAGAGTAAAAATGGGTCAGCCGTTCCTGTTTTAACGTCGGTTAACGGTATGATTGATACCGTATCGGTCATACAGTATAACAGCGGTATAACGTCATCGACACATACTTGCATGGCAAAAACACACATGGCGACAACCAGCAAGATAGACACTATACCGCAATGACACAGACTAAGGCCTTATATCGAAATAGTGGTATTGACCCCGCGGCTGGCCTCGTCATCAAACCAGCGCGCTGTGACCGTCTTGGTTTGGGTATAAAACTGCACCGCTTGTTTGCCATAAGGACCCAAATCACCGAGTTTACTGGCACGTGAGCCTGAGAATGAGAACATCGGTAGTGGCACAGGAATTGGCAAGTTAATGCCGATCTGTCCGACCTGCACGTCTTGCTGGAACTTATGTGCTGCGGCCCCTGATTGGGTAAAGATAGCAGTGCCGTTGCCATGCGGGTTGGCATTGAGTAGCTCAATCGCCTCATCTAAGCTATCGGCGCGCATGATACACAGCACAGGGCCAAAGATCTCTTCTTTATAGATTTGCATGTCGCTTGTGACATTATCAAAGATAGTCGGTCCTACAAAGTTGCCTTTTTCAAACCCTTCAACCGTGATACCACGACCATCAAGCAGCAAGCTCGCCCCTTCTTCTACCCCTGTACCGATGAGATGCTCAACGCGTGCTTTTGCCGCAGGAGAAATCAGTGGCCCCAAATCCTTATCGTTTTTACCAGCAGATACCACTAGGCTCTCAGCTTTGGCCTTTATATCATCGATCCACTCGCCTGCCGCACCGACCAGCACCACGACAGATAGCGCCATACAGCGTTGACCTGCTGCCCCAAAGGCTGCGCCCGCTAGCTGATTGAGCGTTTGCTCTTTATTGGCATCTGGCAAGATAACGCCGTGGTTTTTTGCGCCCATCATACACTGAGCACGCTTGCCTGATTGGCTGGCACGCTCATAGACATGCTTACCCACAGCGCTAGAGCCGACAAACGATACCGCTTTGATATCTGGATGATCACAGATGGCATCAACTGTGGCTTTGCCACCATGTACGACGTTTAGCACGCCTTCAGGGACACCCGCTTCGATAGCCAGCTCAACCAAACGCATGGTCACCATCGGGTCTTGCTCAGATGGCTTTAGGATAAAAGTGTTGCCCGTGGCAATCGCCATCGGGAACATCCATAATGGAATCATCGCTGGGAAGTTAAATGGCGTGATACCCGCGCAAACCCCAAGCGGCTGCCAGATACTATAAGTGTCAACGCCTGAAGCGACATTTTCGACAAAATCACCGATTTGTAGGTTGGCAATACCTGCAGCATGCTCGACCACTTCTAAACCGCGGAACACATCCCCGCGCGCATCAGCGATAGTTTTGCCCTGCTCTGCTGTCAAAGTCTCTGCCAGCTCATCCATATGCTCGCGAATCAATTGCTGGTATTTTAAAAAAATACGTGCGCGCGTGGTGATGGGTGTTTTGCGCCATGTTTGAAAGGCTGTTTGAGCCGCGGCGACGGCTTGATTAATTTCATCATCCGTGGTCTGCGGCACTTTGGCGATGACCTCTTGGCTAGCAGGATCGGTGATATCGATCCACTCGTTGGTAGTAGAGTCTACAAACTGACCATTGATGAGCTGCTGAACGTGGTGCATAAGATATCCTTATCTTGTCTGCGAGACGACCTTGTCAAGGTGTCTAGTTATACTTAAAAGGGATAAAAAACCAAAAGTTTTTATTGGATTAACAATTAATTTAAAATGATTTATTTTGTATCGTTATTGACTATAGCAATAAAACAAATTTAGGGTCAAGGGCTTTATCAAACTTTTATCTAAGATTTTTGGCTATCTGCATTTTCTTATCATCAAAAACCAAAAAGCCCATGAGCGAGCATGAGCTTTTTAGTATTTAGATTGTATTTTGACTTATTGGGAAAGCCGCCATAAGAGAAGATTCGGGCGTGCCCTAATAATCCTGCATAGATTGTTTGACTGCATCGATTGCAGTTGGGTTATCGAGTGTCGACATATCGCCTGTGGGTTTGTTTTCTGCTAAGGCACGAATAGCGCGGCGTAAGATTTTGCCAGAGCGGGTCTTTGGCAGTGCTTGCGGGAAATAAATAGCTGCCGGCCTTGCGATACCGCCAAGCGATTTTACCACCGCACCGATGACCTGCTGCTCAATGCGAAAGCGGTTTTCGGTCGTTTTCACTTGCTCATGATCTTTTAACACACAAAAAGCAATCGGCAGCTCGCCTTTTAACTCATCTGCAATACCGACGACCGCGCATTCCGCCATCTCAGGATGGGTACTGATGGCCTCTTCTACCTCTTGGGTACCGATACGATGACCGGCGACATTGATCACATCATCGGTACGCCCTAAGATATAAAAATAGCCGTCTTCATCAGTGACTGCATAGTCTGAGGTTGAGTACTGCTGACCATCAAACAAGCCAAAATAGCTACTCATAAAGCGCTCATCGTTGCGCCATACCGTGGTGAGACAGCCAGGCGGTAGTGGTGCACTGATTGCCAGCAATCCTTTTTCGCCTGCTGCGCATGGCTCGCCCGTCTCTTCGTTGAGAACGCGAGCATCATAGCCATACATGGGATAACCAGGTGAGCCTTGCTTGTGCGGTTTGTGATTGAACTTGGGCGTGTTGCTCAAAATCGGCCAGCCGGACTCTGTTTGCCAGTAGTGGTCTAAGATCGGAACGCCTAAATGCTTGGTCAGCCAATTGGCTGTTGACTCATCAAGTGGCTCGCCTGCTAAGAAAAACGACTTGACGCTTGAGACATCATAACGCGTCATCCATGTCTCATCTTGCTTCTTGAGCATACGCACACCCGTCGGTGCGGTAAATAAGATATTGACTTTATTGGCCTCGACGATTCGCCACCAGATACCTGGGTTTGGGCGATGCGGCAGACCTTCATACATCACACTGGTCATACCAGCGAGCAATGGCGCATAGATGGTATAAGAGTGCCCGACCGCCCAGCCGATATCTGATATCGCCCAAAAGGTCTCGCCGGCTTTGCCATCATAGATATAATCCATCGAGGTGGTCAGGGCGACTGCATGACCGCCGGTATCGCGCTGCACACCCTTGGGTGTACCGGTCGTACCTGAGGTATAAAGCAAATAAGATGGTGTGTTGGACTCTAGCCACACCGGCTCAACAGTGGCATTGGCTTCGCAGCTAATGCGGCGCTGCTCAGCATAGTCGACATCGATGGCTTGCGGCTCAAATGGTAGCACCCCGCGATTGACCACCAATACATGCTCGGGCTTGACCGTTGCTTGCGCCACACCTTGATTGACCAAACTCTTATAATTGACCACTTTACCGCCGCGTAGCCCTGCATCGACAGTGATGACCATTTTTGCCTCAGCATCATCCATACGAATGGCGAGGTTGTGCGCGGCAAAGCCACCAAATACCACCGAGTGCACCGCACCGATACGAGCGCAGGCCAGCATGGCATAAGCGGCTTCTAAAATCATCGGCATATAGATGATGACGCGGTCGCCCTTGCCGATACCATGACGCTGTAGCACATCGGCAAAATAATTGACTTCTTTATAAAGGTCATTGTAGGTCAGGCGGCGCTTGGCATAATCGGTATATAGCTCGACATGGTTACCCAAGTCCTTGAACGCATCAACAATAGCAGGAAAAGTCTCTATCAGCTCTTGGTTAATCTCAGAAGACAGCCAAATAAAAGCATCTTGCTCGGCGCGCTCTGCTAGATGACGATCGACACAGTTATAGCATAGGTTGGTTTCGCCGCCGACATACCATTTGGCAAAGGGCAGATTGCTGTCATCGAGGATTTGCTCAGGCTCTTTGTGCCAATAGATACGCTTTGCTTGCTCCGCCCAAAATTGCTCTCGATCATGAATTGAGGCGTGGTAGATATCTGCAAATTGAGAGGCGCTGTCGGCCATATTGGTGGCTGACTCTTGATTGGCAATAGGAGTTTGAATGGTGTCGCTCATAATAGCTGTCCTTAGCGTGACGATAGGTGGGGCAATAAGGCCTTATCAGACATTATCATAACAACATGTCTAAATGAGGTACTGGTCATCCTTACCAGAACTAAAAAAACCGATACGTTATGTATCGGTTTAAAATGTAGCAGAGCAATCGATAAAGGTCAACTATTATGCCTATATTCTCATCGATATTTTAACACAGGCAGGGGCATCATGGGTGCCCATTTTTGTCTATCAAACCTCTGTTTGATCGGCGTACATCTCTCGCATGACTTTTTTATCGTGTTTTCCAACTGAGGTCTTTGGCAAATCATCGACAAACTTAAACTGACTTGGGACGCCATATTTGGGAATGATACCACGCTCGACTGCTTTTTCTGCGATGGCTTTGATATCTTCGACTTTAGTATCTTGGCAGGCAGGTTTTAGGACAACCAACGCCAGCGGACGCTCGCCCCACTGCTTATCACGCACCCCAATCACCGAGACATCAGCCACCGCTGGATGTAGCGACAAAATCGTCTCAATCTCTAATGATGATATCCACTCACCGCCTGATTTGATCACATCTTTTAGACGATCAGTGATACGGATATAGCCATCAGGGCGTATGTATGCGATATCTTGAGTGTGCATATAGCCGTTTTCCCACAGCTCTTTACCAGCATCATCATTTTTTAGATAGCTTTGGGTGAGCCACGGCGCTCGTAGCACCAGCTCGCCTGTCTTGTCTTTGCCTGTGCCCACTGGCTGGTTGTTTTCGCCCCATATCTGCGCATCGACCATCAGTACTGGCTTACCGGTCATACAGCGGCGCGCAACATCCTCTTCTTCGCTCATTTCAGGCTCATCAAGGCTAAACTCCGTTAGGCTAATCAAAGGCGCTGTCTCTGACATACCGTAGCCGGTATAGACCTCAATGCCTTGTGCTAACGCAGCCTTTGCCAGACCCTCTGTCAATCTTGAACCGCCGATGATCATTTTTAGACCATTGAAACTGGCCTCGCGTTCTTGTGCTTCTTTTAGCACCATTTGCAAAATCGTCGGCACACAATGAGTGATACTGACTTTTTCGTTGATTATCAAATCCAGCAGACTGTCGGGGGCATAGCGACCTGGATAAACTTGCTTTAGGCCGACCATGGTGGCGGCAAACGGAAAACCCCACGCATGTACATGGAACATCGGCGTCATGGGCATATAGACGTCGCCGTAGCTGACGCCTTGCTTGTTGGGCAACATACCCAAAGTCGCTGCTTCTGTGAGCGTATGCAGCACCAGTTGACGATGGCTAAAAAACACGCCTTTTGGATCGCCTGTCGTACCTGAGGTATAAAAAGTCGTGGCGATGGTGTCTTCATCAAAATCTGGAAAATCAAATTCACTATCAGCCGCTGCCAGCAGTGCCTCATACTCTCCTGTGACGCGGTTTTGATTGCCGCCAAACACGCCCTCGTGCGACACCCCATTATCATCTAGCCAAATAATATGCTCGATACTGGAGTTTTCAAACTGATAGTCTTTGACCAACGGCGCAAACTCAGAGTTGAGCAACAGCACTTTGGGCTTGGCGTGGTTGATGGTATAGAGGATTTTTTCTGGTGATAGGCGAATATTGACCGTTTGTAAGATATACTCTGACATCGGAATCGCAAAATAAGACTCAAGATAGCGGTGGCTGTCCCAGTCCATAACAGCGATGACGTCCCCTGCGTCCAGGTTAAGGCTATCTAAGACATTGGCTAGGCGGTTAATACGGATAAAGAACTCGCTATAAGTAAAGCGCTGTTTATCTGCATACACGATTTCTTGCTCGAGCGAAACCGTCTTAGCACGATTAAGAAGCTGTTTGACAAGCAATGGATAGTCATAAGCAGCAGGTGCACTGTGATAGATATTTGACATAAATGTAACGTCCTTGTCTTTCGTTTTTGTGGATAACAGATACTTATAAGTAAAGCATGAAACATCCAGATTGTTGTTGTTTTTTCTTACTGAAAAGTCAATGCCAAACCTTTGTCAGCCAAGCACCTGCTTTAAATAAGCCCCTATTTTAAAATAGGTTAATCATATCAAGTATGAATACTGTTGATCAATAGTAAGAAAAAAGCCATGCCATGTAAAGCGGTCTCAGGTAAAGAGCACCAACCACAGGGCTGCATACCTCGTCTATCTACTTTACCGATATTCTACTTTGCCGATATTCGACAAGAGATTTAAGCGGCGTGTGACTTGGTCTTAATCATCCCAATACTGGCAACCAATAACGCCAAAATCTGCACAAACAATAATAGCCACACCGTCAGCGACCACTGTCCGCGCGCATAGGTGATACCGCCCAGCCATGCACCCAGCGTGCCGCCTGCATAGTAACCCATATAATATAGACCCGACGCCAAAGAGCGGCCTTTTTTGACATTGACCGCGATATAACTGATGGTCGCCGACTGGGTAATAAACACTCCAGACGACATCACCGCCAGCCCAATCACCACGCCCCAAAGCGGCGCGACCAATGTCAGCAGTACGCCAAGCATAGAGACCACCACGGCCACGCGTACCGTACGCGCTGAGCCAAAGCGGCGCAGCAATGTGGTAGAAAGCGGCGTGATGATCACCCCCAGTAAATACACGGCAAAAATATTGGCAAGCGCCCCAGTGCTCAGCTCATAAGGCGTATCTGCAAGGTGCAAATTGATAAAGGTAAAACAGCCAACCAACGAAAACAGCACGCAAGCGCCCAATAAGCAAGAAGTCACTACGTAACGATTGGCTAAGTGCTCGCCGAGCGTCTGTATCGCCGAGCGAAAGTTTGGATTGGCCACAAACTGCCGCGACGCAGGCAGCATCTTAGTAACCCATAAAGCGCCAAGTAGCGTCATCGCCGCCATCACATAATAGCCTGCACGCCAGCCGATCAGCTCATGCAAATGCCCCAGCAAAAACCGGCCCATAAAGCCGCCAAGCACCGAGCCTGATACATAAAACGACATCAGCTCTGTGACCGCACGCCCCTCAAACTCCTCGCCGATATAAGCAATCGTCACCACCGTGATACCGGGTACAGAAAACCCCTGTAAAAACCGCCAAATCCCCATCCAGCCGATGCTCGGGCTTTGAGCGATAAGCGCCGTTGGTATCGCCAAAAACAATAAGGCACCAACAATAAACACCTTACGGCCGACAGCATCAGACAGCATACCCAAAAAAGGCGACATAATTGCAATCGCCAGTACCGTCGCGCCAACCACCATACCCGCCTGTACTTCCGTGGCAGCAAAATCTGTGATAAGCACTGGCAAGATAGCCTGCACAGAATAGACCTGCAAAAAAGCAAACATGCCGATAAGCCCCATGGTCAGCTTTAATACCCACGAAGGCGAATGGTGTGGCGTGTTTACGTGATATGCTCTCTCGCCATTTGAGTGGTGAGCGTCGGCGACGTTGCGACTTGTTGTATGATGTATTGGTTTCAAAATAGTACTGACTATATTGGACGCTAAAAAGCGTAAGTAAAAAGAAAGTAGCGCTCTAGGTATTTTAATTATAGTTAGCTGAATATAAAACTGTTATGGATTTAAACGCGCTGCTGGTATAAATTTTACTTGCGTGCTGCGTTCCCAGAGGCTGCGCAAAATTCATCCCAGTAGCGCTATGACATTTTTAGAGTGTATCGACTATACCTACTAACCCTTAGCGCTTGTTAATTAATGAAGCACTATAGCACGAGCGATATCGGTTTTAAGGGCACAAAATGTTATTAATACTTATCACCTAGGCTCTCAAGTGGCTCGGTGTTCTATCTGAGTATGGACATTCTTAAACGTCCAGCAAAAACAACGTCCAACAAGTCCTAAGCTTATACATCGCTCCCTTTGACATATTAACTATTAAAACCTACTATAAATCGGCTTTTATCAGCTTACTCTCTTGTTAAGATTGACTATTAATCCATGCACTGAACTTTTTAAAAGACAACTATCAAAAGACAACTACTATGATGAATTGCCTAACGCGTTTGAGTATAGCTACAACCACAATAGCTACCTACGCGCTACTGTCTACAGCGCCTGCTTCAGCTAAGATTGCACTAACAGAAACGACACAGACAGTGCCAACGCCAACCTCAGCGTCGGTAGCATCGCTAAACCAAGATGTCACTTGTATTCCTGACAGTGCAATTAGCGCTGATAATTTAAGTCAAACAAAAAATAACGGACCCTTTAACATTGCTAGCAAAAAAGTACCACGTGAGTTAGTAGACAGCTTTGGCGGTGGCACTATTTACTATCCGACTAACGCTGGCAACTGCGGACGTTTGGGCGCAATTGCTGTGATACCTGGCTACGTCTCTTATGAATCGTCGATTAAATGGTTGGGACCCCGCCTAGCTGCTTGGGGCTTTGTCGTGATTACAATGAATACCGACTCTATTTATGATAGACCCGATAGCCGCGCTAAGCAGCTAAGCCACGCTTTAGATTATGTAATCAGCGATAATACAGTAGGCAATATAGTAGATCCTGATCGCTTAGGGGCAATTGGTTGGTCCATGGGCGGGGGCGGCGCGCTCAAACTGGCATCTACGCGTAGCAACGTACGCGCCATTATGCCACTCGCCCCTTATCATGATAGAAGCTATGGTGAAGTAACAACGCCGACTTTTGTTATCTCCTGTGAGTACGATGTTATTGCGGCTAATAACAAGTATACCAACTTGTTTTATAAACAAGCGACAGGGCCTAAGATGAATATTGAGGTCAATAACGCCAGCCATCTCTGTCCAAGTTACCGCTTGAATGAAAAGCTACTAAGCAAGCCTAGTATCGCGTGGATGCAGCGTCATATCAATGGCGATACCCGCTTTGATCAGTTCTTATGTGGTCGAGAAGACTATAGCATAAGCCCGCGTATATCGAATTATGATTACGCTGACTGTCCGTAACTGACTTACATACTTGGCTTGTATGTTCCGTTCCAAAAATCTTACTCAAACCTAGCCAATATTGACTATTAGATAGATTTGACGTTTTCTTTCTGCTTCATTGTCACGCGCTATTTCTCATTTGAGATTTAGACTGACCACGACTCCACAGACTTTTTTAATTGGCGATGGAACTCACCGTCCAATAAACAGGATTATGCAGCTGTTAAAATAACAGTCGCGTTATTTAAAATATTGATGCTGGCGTTGAGGTCACGGTCATGAGAAACCTGACAGTTAGGGCACAACCACTCACGCATTTTCAATGTTAGCTCATCTTTACCAAGGATATGATTGCAGTTTGAACAGGTTTTTGAGCTTGGGTAGAAGGGTCCGACTGATTTCACAACCTTGCCTTGCTCAGTGGCTTTGTAGATAAGCTGTCGCTTAAACTCAAAGAAACCCAAGTCACTGATAGCTCTTGATAGCCGCCTGTTCTTAACCATACCTTTGACATTCAAATCCTCAATCGCAATCACATCGAACTCATTAACCAGACTTGTTGTGATTTGATGGAGAGACTCTTGCCTAATACACCTGATCTTATAGTGCAAACGAGAGAGCTTGGTTTTCGCTTTTTCTCTGTTTTTACTGCCTTTTTTAGTGCGACTGAGCGCTTTGTTTAGCGTTCTTAGTTTTTTAAGGTTTGCTTGAAGTGGTTTTGGCGCTTTAATTTTAGTGCCGTCTGATAAAACCAGTAAGTCGGTAATACCAAGATCAACACCAACGCTTTTACCTGTCTTTTTAGTAGGAATTACAGCTTTTTGTATTTCAACAGCCACACTAACAAACCACTTACCGCCACGTTTAGAGATGGTGGCTGACATGATCTTGCCGTCAAAACGTAAAGCTTCTTTTAAGCGAACCCAGCCCAAGTTTGGGATACGAATGGATTTACCTTTAATGGCAAATTGGTCGTTGGATAAACTGAATCTATCGTCACGGCCTTTTTTACGAGCGGTTGGGTATTTCGCTAAGCCTTTAAAGAAGTTGTTATAAGCATCACCCAACTGCATGATTGCCGCCTGCGGAGCGCATTTGGTCACTTCCAGCATATAGGGGAATAATTCACGCTTAATGGCGTTCAATTCGCGTCTGAGCTTCGCCTGTGAGGGCTTGTTTAGATTTTTAGTATCAACCTCAACGCCTGCGGCCAAACACGCATCACGGTACGCTTTGTCAAGCGCATACTGCCGCTGCCACTCATGCAAAGCCCAGTTGTAGGCTTTTCTCGCCACGCCACAAGCACGAGCAAGGTGATTTGCCTGTACGTTGTTTGGCTTGAGTTCGATAATGTGTCCACGGATCATAATGCTTTTTTAACCGCCTCTATTAATTGTTGGTTTTTCTTGCTGCAAGAGCCGTATAGCCTCGCTGAAAATACGGTGATAATCTCCAATACATCTTGGGCTAATTCTTGCTCAAAACTCAACTCTTCACCTTGATTGATTATTACCACTTCAACGTCACGAGCCTCACACAACATGAAAACCAGTTCTGCACCAAATCGTAAAAGCCTGTCTTTATGGGTAATTACCAGCCGTTCAACTTTATTGCTCAGTATGTCATCAAGCAGGTTTTTTAAGCCTTTCTTTTTATAATCCATTCCACTACCAAGATCGGTAATCGTCTCAAAAGTCCAGCCTTGCCTGGCACAATAAAGTTCCAAAACTTGAGACTGGAGAAGTAAGTCGTCTTTTTGATCACGACTCGACACACGAGCATAAGCAATGGTTTTTCGGTCTAATTTAGGTGGTGTATTCAAGGAATGCGGTCTGATTTCACTTAAATCATATCGCCTATGCCCGTTTTCGGTTCGCTTGGCGACTAACGTACCATCCTCATCCCAACGTCTTAATGTGGATTGAGCAACCCCGAAATGTTTGGCAGCCTCCCCAATACTAACCAGTTTCCCCATAACTTGCTCTCTATATTATAGATATAATCTATCTATTATGGTAATAAATAGGTAGGTTTGTATGTATTTTATTTAACTGTTTGCAACCCTGTACAACAAAAGTTACCGTGGGGATAAGTCTAACTAATTAAGCGTATTATGGTTCCCGAATGAATAAAAAGAATTATTCAAAAAACCACTTAAAAGGCTACTTTTATACATTCGTGAACGTCATTCACTATAGAGGCTTATATGTCAGAAGAATTTAAAAAAGATCAGATACATGACCTAGGCGCTGGGTTTTGGAACATTAGAGGCTCTTTTGTCAGAAATGGTATGGTCGATATCGGTAATCAATCAGCGCTCGTTAAGCTAGCATCAGGGAAGTTTATTTTTCTAGATAGCTATACTTTAACTGGTGAGGTACGCGAGCAAGTGCTGGCGCTGACCAATAATGGTAAAGATATTGAAGCCGTGCTCAATGTACATCCTTTTCACACGGTGCACTGCGCGAAAGTCGCCGAAGATTTTCCACACACCACCTTTTACGGCAGCAGCCGTCATCATCAAGAAGTGCCAGAGGTTGACTGGAGCGCGGATTTAGTTGAGAGCGACGCTGTCGCTAAGCGCTACCCTGAGCTACAGTTTTCACAACCAAAAGGTATCTATTACATCGCCCCAGACGACTCCGTACATTCAGGCTCGCTTCTCGTCTATCACCCTGCCAGTCAAAGCATCTATGTCGACGATACCTTTGAGATACCGCCATCAAAGAAGTTTAATGATGTGCAAGCCGGTATCAACCTACATGCGACCACACTTAAAGCATTAAAAGATGAGCCTGACGCTGGCAAAGCATACTGCGACTGGGCGACAAAGCTTGCTCACGAGTGGCGAGAGGTGCGTAACTTTTGCGGGGCCCATTCTGGTCTAGTCGTCTTTGCAAAAGGTGAGTTTGAAGCTGCATTGCTATCGAGAATTGATAACGCGCGCGCTGATTTAGAAGCGGCCTCTAGCCAGACTTAATCGAAAGGCCTAATCAATATGCAGTTACGGCAACTGTAAAGCTTGGTACAAGTTATAAAAGCTGTGCAACGATACTAGCGGCTTGAATCCATTACTATTTACTAGTGACTTGTTTATCAAATGATGTACTATCATAGAGTTTACAATTAAAATTATTAACATCATTGAGGATAATAACCATGGCAGAAAAGATACATGATCTAGGCTCAGGCTTTTGGAACATTCGCGGCGACTTTCGCATTGGCAGCGTTATCAATATTGGTACTCAGTGCTCGCTTATTAAATTAGAGTCCGGCAAGTTTATCTTCTTAGACAGCTATAAGCTGACAGGTGAAGTGCGCGATAAAGTGATGGCCTTGACTAATAACGGTCAAGACGTCGAAGCGGTACTGAACGTACATCCATTCCACACGGTTCACTGCGCACAGATGGCACAAGATTTCCCGCAAGCTACCTTTTACGGCAGTCGTCGCCATGCCAAACACGTACCAGAGGTGGACTGGAGTGAAGACTTGGTCGAGAGTGATGTGGTCGCTAAGCGTTACCCTGAGCTTGAATTTTCAATGTCACAAGGGGTTTATTACATCTCGCCTAATGAGATGATTCATGCAGGCTCCTTATTAGCCTATCATCCTGCTAGTAAAAGCTTGCATGTTGATGATACCTTTATGAGCCCTCCTTCTAAATTGCTTGAAAAAATGTTGCCTGAGGTGATGCTACATCCCACAACCAAAAAAGCGCTTAAAGACGAGCCGAATGCAGGTAAAGAGTACTGCGACTGGGCAACACAAATAGCGCACGATTGGGATGTACGTAACTTCTGCGCCGCGCACTCTTACTTAGTCAAGTTTAAACAAGGCGAGTTTGAAAAAGCGTTACTTAAAGCCGTAAATAAGGCTCGCCCTAAGCTTGAAAATGCTTAAGGAAGATTAAGTTTAATAAAAGCCTCTGCATTTATAGATGCACAGTAAAGATAAGGAAAAACTATGGCAAAACTAGAGTCCAATATCGAACTAGAAGCAGCGGCATTTCGTCGCTTATTGGCTCATTTAGATGAGCGTAAAGATGTACAAAATATCGAGCTGATGAACCTTGCTGACTTTTGTCGCAACTGCTTGTCCAAGTGGTATAAAGCGGCTGGCGAGGAACGTGGTATCGACATCGACTATGAAGAAGCTCGTGAGCTGATCTATGGTATGCCCTACTCTGAGTGGAAGCAGAAGTATCAACAGCCAGCCACACCTGAGCAGTTAGCGCGCTTCAATGAGCTTGAAGCGGCTAAGAACAAAGCAGAATAAGATTACGAGATAAAGCTCAAAATTTAAAATAGACGAAGCCGCTAAATTAGCGGCTTTCTATGGATTTGAGTATACTACTAAATCCTACCGTACCTTGTTTTTGCATCTTGCGATCAAGCAAGCGGCCGATCAGGGGTAATGGTATCACTAATCGACCTTCAGATATCCATGTTACCTGCGTAGTACCATCGCCTAAATCTTTTAAATCTATGCTCCCTTTGCGGTGATCCACTTTAACAGGTCTGGCTTTTTCAATCTTGTACTGCATATGAGTCGGACGCTCAAACGCCGTAATTCGCTCCCAAAATTTGACTGGCCCCGTCTGAATGGTACGTAAAGCACCAACGCCGTTACGCTCGTCATCGCCTTTTGTTAGTAGCTTAGCCGTCCCTACCGCTTTGAATAATCCATAACTGGCATGATCGCTTATGGCTTCAAACACCTCATCAATCGGTTTATTTACGGTACGCTCTACTTTTATTTTAAACATCGGATTATCTCTTTTATGGGAAATGAGAAGCTATAGTCAGTTGAAAATAAAACTGTTATATAAATTTAAACGCGCTACTGGTATAAATTTTACTTGCGTGCTGCGTTCCCAGAGGCTGCGCAAAATTCATCCCAGTAGCGCTATGCGCTTTTTAGAGCGCATCGACTATATTTAGGCTAGTTATATATTGTTATAGCACAACTTTTACTACAAAGCAGTACGCTATTACATGATATCGCTGCTTATATGCATCCGAGCCAGATGTTTTATCGCTTCTGATGTTTAGCACGAATACTGAATTAAGATAACAAAGCCTTTAATTCAATTTTATTATTAATGATATCAGCTAAAGTATAGCCCTCTAAAACGCTAACAAAAGCAGTAAGGGCTTCAAAAAACACCCCCTTTAATCGGCATACAGGACTGATGACGCAGCCTTGCTTTGTAACTGATGAGGCCTTGTTAGCTGTCTCATCAGCCGTTTCATCAATCAAGGTTATCGGTAAGCCTTGTTGCGTCGTGGCATCAGTCTTAGGTACAGTTGCCGCAAAGCACTCAACCAACGCAAAGTCCGGCTCTATCTGCTTAATGAGTATACCTAAATTGATATTTTCAGGCGCACGGGCAAGCCTGATACCGCCATTTTTACCGCGAATCGTCTCTATATAACCCAATTGACCTAATTGATGAATAATCTTTGTCAGATGGCTTCTCGAGATATCATAGCTATTAGCAATATCACTGATGTTCGCTAAAGCCTGTGGCTCAGGCTTTACGGCTAGATAGATTAAGGAGCGCAGCGCATAATCACTATAGTTCGTCAACTTCATGGGCAAATGCTCCTTAACAATTCAAATTTAACCAAACAAACCATCTGGTCTGGGCTTGGACAATATCGGTAAATAGCTGATGCAAAATAGTACAAAGCAGCTAATCCAAGCGCCTTGCGCAATCATCACCCATAATAAGTAATGTTCGACAGCGATAATGGGTAAAAATGCGCGGCTGACAAATACTAATACCATGAGCGCAAACATCACATTGACCATCTTTGGCGGCTGATGAATATTGCGCCCTGTATGCCCTAGTGATACTCGCGCCATCATCGCCAGTGTCATCATACCAACGCCAGCGATAGATAAAGCGTGTACCGCCAGACTGTGACTAAAGCCAAGCCAAGGCTGCAAAGCGTATAAGATAAAGCTCAAACACATGCCAAAAAACGCTAAATACAATGACCAAAGTAAAGGCTTTTGCCAGATCTTTGGGTGATACCAACCGGCTAAACGTATGAGATTGACTATAGCCACCCCAAGAGCAGTGATAGTGAGCAGATATTTGTTAGGATAAAATAGATCAGTGATAAAAAAAGTCAAGAAAAAAACCAGACTCAAGACATCTTGCCATTTGCTATTGCGTACTTTGACATCAATGCCATCATAGGCCAATCCGCGCTCAATAAAAAACGGTACCACGCGCCGGCCAATCGTCAACACTAAGCCGATAATTAGATAAAACCCTAAATACACCCCTATCTTAGTGACAGTCATATCATTAGCAAAAATGCCCCAATAGCACAGTCCGTTGCCTAAAGTGAGTAGCGCAAGTTTGGCCAAAATCCCCATTTGCTTGTATTGCTTAACTTGCAGTACTGCTCGAAACACTACCCACGCCATTGAGGCGACAAACAACATATCGAATATAGCCGCTAATAGTAGTAGCCCCGCACCAATATCTAGACCTAAGCCAAAGGCCAACCAGCTCAAGCGCGCGATTAACCAATAGCTAAAAATAGCTAGCAGCTTATAGCCATAAGGCATCTTCACCCCAGTCCAAGTCTGCACAGCGGTCAATAAGAAACCTGCGACCACGGCTAAAGCATAACCATAAATCATCTCATGACCATGCCAATACAGCGGATTCAATGTCTGCGCGTCGATATCAGTATGACCGGTAAAAACGAACGCCCATAAAGTCATGATAAGTACTGCAAAGACTGCCGCCCCACTAAAGAAAACGCGAAAACTAAGATTGAGAATAGGATGCGGTGAGCTTGGTGGTTTGCTGGGTAGATTGATAGTGTGCATAACTGTTTTCTTAATATAGAGTTAAAAGATAGCGCTATAACATTCATATTAAATGAATGTTATTGTTTATACAATACCATTGTTAAAAAGTCATTTATCCGTTGTCATAACAGAGGTCATAACTGATATAGAGGTTGTGATAGATATTGTGACAGCGACCATTACACTCCTGTTATTGACTCTCATATCCCCGACTGCTTAAATAGTTCTCTTCTAGGAGACTATTATGACTGAAGAACATGCAGCGGACGAGAAACGCAAAATCATCAACAGATTTTTGACCACCCTTACCAAAGAACAACCTCAAATGTACTATGCGACGACCTCTGAGATTTCGCGTAGCATTTATACAATGATCAAAGAGCATACCAACCGTCTATCGGTAGAAGAGCAGGCACTTGTCAGACAAATGACGGTCGAAGAGATTGAAGCGTTACTCGGCTTTCACTCTCGCTAATCTCAGCTATCATACCTCTCGCTTATTATACCTTTCGTTTATCCTAAACAAAAAAAAGACCGCACTGATGGCGGTCTTTTTTTTGCGTTCATTGAGCAAGCACGGCGCATGAAGCAATTAAAATGGGTACTGACGCGGCTCGTTTTGCATAGAAATCCAGTGCGTTCTGGTAAATTCTTCGAGCACCCATTCACCATTAAAGCGGCCGATACCTGAGTTCTTTTCACCGCCAAAGGGTACATTACTCTCATCGTTGACCGAGATGTCATTGATATGTGTCATACCTGCGCGAATATCGCGCGCAAAGCGCAGGCCTTTTTGCATGTCTGCTGTAAAGACAGCGCTAGACAACCCATACATCGAGTCATTGGCAATGGACAACGCATCTTTTTCATCTTTGGCACGAATGATACCGACCAGCGGCCCAAACACTTCATTGCGCGACAAGTCCATCTCGCGGGTGACTTCGGTGAAGATGTGCGGCGGCACCACCTGTTGTCCTTTAATCTCGCCGCTTAATAGCATTTTGGCGCCTTGTTGCTGGGCTTTGGCGATTTTTTCTTTTAGTGACTTGACTTGTTTTTCATTGATGATAGGCCCAACTGCCGTATCTTCTTGGTTTGGATCGCCGACATTTAGTGTCTTAACATGCGCCAAAAAACTCGCCACAAAATCATCATAAATGTCATCTTCGACGATGATGCGGTTGATAGCGATACAGATTTGACCTTGATGTAAAAACTTACCAAAGACGGCCGCTTTTACTGCTTGCTCGATATCAGCATCTTTTAGGACCACAAACGGGCTGTTACCGCCCAGCTCTAGCGCAACTTGCTTGATATAATCGCCGCCATTGGCCAACTCACCGATATGCTTACTGACCGAGGTCGAGCCTGTAAATGACACAAAACTTGGAATATCATGGGTAACGATAGCATCGCCAATCTCGCTACCTGCGCCGACGACTACGTTCAGCAAGCCTTTTGGCAAGCCTGCCTCTTCAAAAACCTTGGCGAGCAGCAAGCCACCAGTGATCGGCGTATCGCTAGCAGGTTTTAGCACCACCGCATTACCCAGTGCTAACGCAGGAGCGATAGAGCGCTGAGTCAAATGGAGCGGAAAATTCCACGGGCTAATCACCGCCACGACACCGATTGGCTCACGGTATACAAAGTTTTCTTTACCAGCGGTGTTGGATGGGCGAATCTGGCCATGGACACGATTGGGAAAAGTAGCCGCCTCTAGCGTAATCGCTCGCGCGCTACCAAACTCTACCATCGCCTTGATACGGGTGCTGCCCGACTCTTTGATAAGCCAATCTACGATTTCTTCTTGGCGCTGGTCCAAAATATTGACCACTTTATACAAGACAGCGGCTCGCTCGGCTGGGGTTTGCTGCGCCCAGCGCTTTTGTGCCGCATGCGCTGCTTGATAGGCGGTGTCGAGCTGCTCTTTGGTGGCCTGCTGAATCTCCACCAGTGTATCGCCACTGTAGGGGTTGATATCGGTATTGACACTATCATCTTGGCCGCTTTGCCATTCGCCTGCGATGTATTGTAGATGAAAATCCTCATACGGGTTTTGGCCGATTTGATTATTGGTATTGGTTGACATAATTATCCTTATTTATCTTATATAATAAAGTAGTAAAAATAATAGCAACTTGCTAGACGACTGGTCTAATGCTACCATGGCCAATATAGTGACGAAACGTATTTGGCCATCTGCTGTGTTGAACAAACGTAACGAGCCTATCCTTGATAGCATCAAAACACATATCAATAAAACGTATAATATATAATAAAGGGAAGCCCCCTATCGTAGCATGACGGCTACAAGACTCACCGTCATATAATCACTGACTGATGTAGCCAATGTTTAGCTTAACTCTTTCAAACCCTATAATAAGAGAACATCTCCCTATGTCTACCAACTTAACGTCTGCCAACGCAACGACCATTCCCCCTGATACTAAAACTCACCTGCTCGATGTCGGCTACCAGCTCATTGCCAAAAAAGGCTTTACCGCCGTGGGTATCAAACAAATACTAGACACCGCTGGCGTCCCGAAAGGTTCGTTTTATCATTACTTTACGTCAAAAGAAGCCTTCGGCGAAGCCATCATCAGTCACTATTTTGTTAACTATAAAACGCGTTTGGATACCATTGGTCGTCGTCACAGTAACGCACAGCAAAAGCTTTATGATTATTTTCAAAACTGGTATGACACCCAGCAAAACGGCTGCGATCACGAAAAATGCCTTGTGGTCAAGCTCAGTGCCGAGGTCGCTGATTTGTCTGAGCCGATGCGTATTGCCCTAAACGCTGGCTATCAACAAATCATTAGTTGGCTGACTGAGCAAATCAAAGCTGGCTGGGCAGATCAGTCGGTGCCCCGCCCTGAGAATATCGCTGCTGAGAGCATGGCAAAACGCTGGTATTTTGCGTGGCTTGGTGCCAGCTTAATCGCCAAGACCAGTCAAACCAACACACCACTGGCAGAAGTATGGCAAATGACCACCTCCCAAATGGGACGCTAAGCCCACCGCTTATCGTCGTCTTTTTTTGAGTAGATATCGATATCACCCGACGGCCAGCCTGCCTATACTGAGTAAGCTGAGTAAATAAGATTTCTGATTTATAAGTATTTTTTGTAAACACTTCTAGACGACCGGTCTAATTGATGTACAATGTGCGCCATCGTAAAAGATAAGTGATTTTATTTTTGCTGTCTTTTTTATCAGACAAACGACATTGACTGAGGAATCTTATGAATAATTTTCAATACTACAATCCCGTACGCATCGTCTTTGGTGAAGGGCAAATCAAAGAACTATCAGAGCTTGTCCCGCAAGATGCTCGCGTACTCATCACTTATGGCGGTGGCTCAGCTGAGCGCACGGGCACCTTGGATGAAGTCAGAACAGCGCTCAAAGCCAACGGTCAGCGCGATATCTTTGAGTTTGGCGGCATTGAGCCAAACCCAGAGTTCAATACTCTGCTAAAAGCGGCGGATATGGTCAATGAGCATGACATCGACTTTTTGCTTGCCGTTGGCGGTGGCTCAGTGATTGATGGCAGTAAGTTTGTCGCCCTTGTGTCTTCTTTGACCACGCAAGATGGTACGGTCTCACGAGATCAGGCATGGGAAGCGCTGACCAGCTATTGCAAAGATATAGACTCAGCGGTGGCGCTAGGCGCAGTATTGACCATTCCTGCGACTGGCTCAGAGATGAACTCAGGCGGCGTGGTCAATCACAGTGACCGTCAGGCCAAGCTACCATTTGGCAACCCGCTTGCCTATCCTAGGTTTTCTATTTTAGATCCGACCAAAACACTCACCTTGCCTGAGCGCCAAGTGATGAACGGGGTGGCAGATGCGTTTGTCCATGTGATGGAGCAGTATCTCACCTACCCTGTCAACGCCAAGGTGCAAGACGCGTTTGCTGAGAGCCTGTTAAAGATTTTGATCGAAGAAGGTCAGGCGGTAAAAGCTGATGCAGAAAACCTCGAAACTCGCAAAAACATCATGTGGACAGCGACCATGGCGCTAAACGGTCTTATCGGCGTCGGCGTACCACAAGACTGGACAACGCATATGATCGGCCATGAACTGACCTCGCTACATGGTATCGATCACGCCCGCACGCTGACTATCTTACTGCCATCAGTACTACGTGAGCTCAAAGACAGCAAAAAAGAAAAACTGCTTCAATACGCTCGTAACGTTTGGGCCATCGACAGCAATACTGATACAAAACAAGACGATGACAGCATTATCGAAACTGCTATTGTATATACCGAGGACTTTTTCCGTAGCCTTGGTTTACCTGTCAGCTTCGTAGATGCCGCGCTCGATGAGTCAGCGATTGACCCTATCATCCAGCAGCTTGACGCTCATAATATGGTAAAGCTGGGTGAGCATAAAGATAATGACTTAACGGTATCACGTCGTATCTTAGAGCGGGCGCTAACTGGCACGGCTTAATGGTCTTTTCATAATCAGTGAATAACTATCGGCAGCCATGCTTCGTTTATTGGCTGCTCGATCTAAAACCATCAATCAATAACAAAAAAGGATCCTTAAAATGAGCTTTGATGCCCAACAAAATCAAACAACAAATCGTCAAATTAAATTGGCCAGTCGCCCAACTGGCGAGCCAAAACCTGAAAACTTTGATATGGCAACCAGCGATATCCCAGCCCCCAAAGATGACGAAATGCTACTGCGCACCGTCTATTTATCATTAGATCCTTACATGCGCGGACGTATGAGCGACGCCAAAAGCTATGCCGATCCGCTAGAAGTGGGCGATGTGATGATGGGTGCCACAGTTGCACAAGTGGTCGAGTCCAATATCGACAATTTTGCCGCGGGCGACTTGGTCGTGTCCAATTCAGGCTGGCAGGATTATAGCGTCAGTAATGGTGAAGGCGTGGTCAAGCTAGACAAAGACATGGCAAACCCCTCTTACGGTCTGGGCGTACTTGGTATGCCAGGGTTTACCGGCTATATGGGTCTGACCGATATCGGTAAACCACAAAAAGGCGAGACGCTCGTCGTTGCTGCGGCCACCGGCCCTGTCGGTGCCACCGTCGGACAAGTGGGCAATCAGTATGGACTGCGTACGGTCGGTATCGCAGGCGGCGCGGATAAATGTGAGTTTGCGGTTCGGGAGCTGGGTTTTGATGTCTGTATCGACCACAAAGCCGATGACTTCGCCGAACAATTAAAAAATGCCTGCCCAGATGGTATCGACATCTATTATGAAAACGTCGGGGGCAAAGTATTTGACGCGGTGATGCCCCTACTCAACGCCCATGCGCGTATCCCTGTATGTGGTCTGGTATCACAGTACAACGCCACGGATTTGCCTGAGGGTAAAGATCGCTTGGGTATGCTGATGGGTCTGATTTTAAGACAACGCTTGACAGTCAAAGGTTTTATTATCTTTGAAGAGTACGGCGATCATTTCCCAGAGTTTTTGGAGACTATGGGTAAATGGGTAGAATCAGGCGCGGTGAAAACCAAAGAGCACATCACTGACGGCTTAAACAATGCACCTGATGCTTTTGTCAAAATGCTCAATGGTGAAAACTTTGGTAAAACCGTCATCAAAGTCGCTGACGTTCAATAACTCAAGTCCCTAATCAAGTAACGACTTTTCAACATAACGGGTTAAAACCGCTACTGAAAACTAGGTGTTAGCCCGTAATAATGTTAGGGCTCGGTTTATTTAGCACCCTTTGTAAAATAAGGACACGCCCTAGCTTAGGCTAAAAATTACAGACATAAAAAGG
The DNA here is from genome assembly GCF_900291405.1 of Psychrobacter sp. Marseille-P5312. Classification (NCBI taxonomy): domain Bacteria; kingdom Pseudomonadati; phylum Pseudomonadota; class Gammaproteobacteria; order Moraxellales; family Moraxellaceae; genus Psychrobacter; species Psychrobacter sp. Marseille-P5312. The sequence continues at coordinate 2,451,788 of NZ_OLML01000001.1, read as the reverse complement.
ACAATTATGAATATTTTAATGGTACTCACCTCGCACGACAAACTCGGCGATACCGGTAAACAAACAGGCTTTTGGCTAGAAGAATTTGCTGCGCCTTACTATGCTTTTTTGGACGCTGGTGCCAACATCACACTCGCCTCTCCTGCTGGTGGTCAGCCGCCGCTTGATCCTAGTAGCGATACCGAAGACGCTCAAACCAAAGATACTAAGCGCTTCAAAGAAGATAGCGAGGCGCAAAAGCACCTTGCCAATACCAAAAAACTTGCGGATATGAAAGCTGAAGATTTCGACAGCGTATTCTATCCAGGTGGTCATGGTCCATTATGGGATTTGGCTGTCGACCAGGACTCTATCAGCTTGATTGAAAGTTTTATCAAGCAAGACAAGCCTGTGGCCTTGGTTTGCCATGCCCCTGCTGCTCTCAAAAACGTCAAAGTCGATGGTGAGTACTTAGTCAAAGGCAAGACGGTGACAGGTTTTACCAATACTGAAGAAGACGCCGTCGGCCTAACTGATGTGGTGCCGTTTTTGGTAGAGGATATGCTAAAAGCCAATGGCGGTCACTACAAAAAGGCGGCGGACTGGGAATCTTTTGTCGTCGAAGACGGCTTATTGATTACGGGTCAAAACCCAGCATCATCAGAAGAAGCAGCAAAACGCTTAATGATGAAACTGAACGGTTAAGCGTTTGGTGATTTATATTTCGGTGTTTTATATAATGGAAATGGACTCTCTAAGAAGGCTGGCATCATGATTCGCTTACATCATCTCAATCAATCACGCTCATTACGTACGCTATGGCTATTAGAAGAGCTGGGCGTCGCTTACGAAATCATCAGCCATCAGCGTAATACGACAACGCATCTGGCCCCAGACAGCCTAAAAGCAGTCCATCCACTGGGTAAGTCTCCGGTTATCGAGATGGATGGTCAGTTATATGCAGAGTCAGGCGCTATCACTGAGCTGCTGATTGAGCGTTTTGCGCCCAAGCGCCTGCGCCCTGCGACCGATAGTAGCGATTATGGCACTTATCTGCAGTGGATTCATTTTGCCGAAAGCTCTTTGATGTTACCGCTGCTGCTCGAGCTTTTTACCAAAAAAGCAGGCGTGGAGGACAATGCGTTTTTAGATGGCTATATCAGCACCGAAAAGCATCGATTGCTCAGCTACCTAAACGATGAGGTGAAAGATAAATCCTTTATCGTTGGCAATAAGCTAAGCGGTGCTGATTTCATGCTATCGTTTGACTTGATTATGCTGGCCAAACGTCATGCTCTGGCAGACTATCCGCATATCGAGCAATATGCGTTGCAGCTGTCTAGCCTCGATAGCTATCAGCGTAGCATGCGCTTAGAGGTCAATTACGATCAGTCTATTGGTTAGCTTTTTACTGGTTATCGACTAGCCTACGCTAGCTGTGGCCTAGCATAGGGATAGCGGATAAAAAACAGCTCTGCAGAGAGCTGTTTTTTGTGTTCTGGTCAGTGCGTGTTGAACATTCACAAATAGGCACGCTATAGGCGATGATTTAAAAACTTATCTTCAAGCCAGCGATTCATAAATACATTGTCTGGGTCGTACTCACGGCGTATTTGCAAAAACCGATTGAGCTTAGGATAAAGGTTTTGTAGCTCTATATGGCCGAGCTTATTGACCTTGCCCCAATGCGGGCGACCCTGCCATTTTTTCATATACTCATACAACCATTTAAACAGTGGCTCACAGTCCATACCTTTATAAACGTGAAAAGACAACACCGCACAGTCCTCACCTTGGGTTGGGCTAAGCATTCCTGTCTCGCCTTTGTGGGTGCGCACCTCAATGGGAAAATGTGAGTGTTTATTGTCTTTGAGCAAGATTTGGTTGACCTCAGTGATACAAGCATCAAAATCTGAGAGCTTAATAAAATACTCCGACTCGTTAAATTTTACGCCGCGCGGGGTCGGAAATACTTCGTAACTGTAGCCCTCTCGCCTAGTGTTGGGAATAGAGTTGGCGGATATTTGACTGACTTTTTTGCTCCATTCAAGGTTCAAGCGCGCAAGCTCACACAGCACATAAAAAGCCCCATTGAGCGTCACCACGCTGTCAAACGTATCTTTGAGCTTTTGCGCGTGGCTCATCGGTTTTGGCTCAATGACCGAGAGCGTTTTTTGCTGTAATTTATTGGTGCCAGGAAATAAAAACCACTCTAAATGACGATGCGACTGGGCGTTTTTATGAAAGTTTGCCAAACCATCGGCAAAATCCATGACTTCATTGCGCTCTTGTAAACCATATAGATCGACGACTCTGAGCGTCAGCTTGGTAAAGATGCCTAGCATGCCGAGGCTGACATGCAGCGCATTGCCCAAATCGTCTGTCTGCGGGTTGCCGCGTTGATGACGGTGCAGCTCGCCGCGCCCATCTACCCACTCCCAGCCCACCACTTGATCGGCGATAGAACCAAGAGTCACTCCTGTGCCGTGGGTTGCCGTGCTGGCCGCACCTGCGATGGTCTGCGCTTGGACGTCGCCCATGTTTTCAAGCGCAAGGCCATGCGCTTTTAGCGCCTCGCCAATCTCATGTAGATACGTGCCTGCATGTAGCGTTGCCAGCTTATCTTCGGTATCCACTGAGATAAGCCCGCGCATATGATGCAAGCTGATAGCAATCTCTTCAGGTTTGGCGCAACCACTAAAAGAATGCGCCGCGCCCGTGACTCTCACACGTTTTTTATCTTTTCTTGCCTGCTTGATGATATCTTGCAGCTCTGCTACCGAGGCGGGCATCAGTTTTTGCTCTGGCTGTGCTCGCTCATAGCCTACCCAGTTTTGCCAGTCGTTATTTGCTTGCCACTGCTTTAATGAAAACATCTGCCGTCTCCTCGGTAGGTTGTCATCGTTGTCCCCGCATCCTTGCGGCGGATAGAAGTATGGTTTATAGCGCGTTCAGCTGTGCCCTGCGGCATCTGACCAGCGCCTTCATAGCAGACCAGCTCATTGAAATGCTCGCAGAGCTCGCCAGCTTTGGCATGGCGGCACCAAACAAACCGCATCGCCAATCTTTAGGCTTGTCTCTGACACGGTACGTTTATCCATTTTCATGGGCGTTTGCACCTCACCAAACCCCTCGTCATTGAGTATGGTGAGGCCAGCGGGATAATGCACCACAGGAGCTTTGTCGATGCCTACGGCGCCTGAAGCGATAAAGCGGCCGCCATGACACGTGATCACGTCTTTTTCAGGCTGGCGCGTTACCGGTAACACAAACCCTGCTGCCGCTCGAAAGTCCTGCATGCTCTCCATATAATCAAAGTAAGCAGGCTTATAATAGGCTGAGCCTACTGTCACCTCGGTAATCTCAGGCTGACATGCGGTAAAATCCATACTGCCACTGCCGCCGCCATTGACCAGCTGCAACGCATAGCCTTGTTTTTTTAGCCAATTCACCATGGCACCGCGGCGCTGACTGACTTGCTTTTGGGAGCGTTGTTTGAGTAGTTTGATGGCAGGTGTCAACAACGCCTTGCCTGGTAAATGCTCGGGCAAGCCTGCAATTTGTGCCTCGTAACCCATCGCAGCGACGAGATTGATATGATCTGACTTTTTTATGTGCTTAAGCAGCGCTTTGATGTCTTTTTTGTGCATCAGTGCCGAGCGTTTGGTGCCAAAATATAGTTTTGGCAGTGGCATCGACATATTGACATCCAAGCAGACATCGATTTTGACGCCGTGCTCGATACCAACGCGCTCCAATACCGCCACATGCTCCGGACGATCGACCATCCAGACCATCACCGCTCCCTGCTGGGTGTATTTAAGGGTGTTTGCCACGCTGATGGTATCTAAGGTCGGATAAGCGCAGAGAATATTGTCAAAGCCGTTTTCGAGCAGATAGACGGACTCATCGGCCGCATAGGACATAAGCCCGATAAAACGAGGTGATCTGTCTTTTATATAATGTAAAACATCGATGGAGCGTATGGACTTGGTGGCTAGACGCAGATTGACGGCTTGGGTTTTTTGATTGACCAGCGCGATATTGTGATCGAGCGCATCGATGTCGAGCCATGCCTGTGGACTTTCGGGTGGAATGATGTATACAAAATCCATTTTGCCTTCCTTGTCACAACGAGCAGACACTATCCTATGTCTTTTATAGGTTCAAATTTAGATTGATGGTTAAACTGAGGACACAGCATAATATTTAATGGTACTCGCCTACTCAGTGGTATTCGCCCTAACAATTATAGAGCTACAATTACCGAGTCAAACCTCTATCAATCCGCATCATAGTGTGAACCGAGAATATAACGCCGTCAAGCATCTCAGCGATAAAATAAAACACTTGTCCGTTATTTTTTCTCTCAACTGTATCATCACCCTCAATAGTATCGCCATGGTACCGATTACACCGACAAAAAAAAGACCCAAGCGAAACTTGGGTCTCCTGCGGTAATGATGAATATTAAGCAATAAATGGCGCAACAAAAGGACGAAGTCGGTGGTTGCAAAAAGCGTGCTTAGCTATGGTAATAGCCGCTTGGTCTGCCAGTTGTTGTTATCGTCTTTGCTATAGACGATACGGTCGTGCATACGGCTGGCGCGCCCCTGCCAAAACTCGATGTGTTCAGCAGTAATCTCATAACCGCCCCAAAACGTCGGCGTTGGCACCGGACTGTCACTGGGATAGCGGTTTTGTAACTGCGCAAATTTTTGCTCCATCACTTCCCGATCAGCCACTTCTCCGCTTTGTGGCTCGCTCACCCATGCGCCAACTTGACTGTCGTGAGGGCGCTTTTGAAAATAAGCCGCTGACTTGTCCGCGTCTATTTTGGCAATTCGGCCACTGATGCGAATCTGACGCTCTAGCTCATGCCAGAAAAACAACACTTCAGCGTTGGGGTTTTCACTGATATCTTGCCCTTTAGCGCTGTCATAATTGGTATAAAACACCACCCCTGTCTCAGTAATCTCACGCAGCAATACGATACGGACGCTGGGTTTAAGATCCGCGCCGCAAGTGGCCAGACTCATGGCATAAGGCTCTTGTACTTTTTGCTCAATCGCCTCAGTCATCCATGCACCGAGTAGCTCAAATGGAGAGGTGGGGACTGACTGTTGATCTAAAACGCCTTTTTCGTATGACAAACGCTGATCGGTAAAATCCATACTCATGGCAACTCCTTTATATAATATACAGTGTGACTGCTGATCATGATTGATTATCATAACCTTTAACGTCAATCAATTAGCCCAATACCGCCTTGATCTGATCCGCCAGATCATTGGCCAGCACATCACATTCTATCTCGTCGTCAGACTCAACCATGACTCGAATCATCGGCTCTGTACCTGATTGACGAATGAGTAAACGACCACGACCTGCCAGTGTCGCACGCGCTTTATCAAAGGCGGCCACCAGCTCAGGATACTCAAACGGGTCTTTCATCTCAGACAAGCGCACGTTGACCAGTTTTTGTGGTAGCACGTCAAGCCCTTCGACCAAGTCACTAAGCGCACGGCCACGCGCTTGCATGACAGTCAGCACCTGCAAACCTGCGATAATCGCATCGCCTGTACGGCTTTTGTCCAAGCATAAAATATGACCAGACGGCTCACCGCCCAGTATCCAACCATTGGCCTCAAGCGCTTGCATCACGTAGCGATCGCCTACTTTTGCACGGACAAAGTCAATCTCAGCGGTTTTGAGCGCCAGCTCTAGCCCCATATTACTCATCAACGTACCGACCACGCCCTTAGCTTTGTCTGCGCCTTGGGTGGCGAGCACGTATAGGATCCCATCACCATCGACTAAGGCTCCGGTTTCATCGACCATCACGATACGGTCACCATCGCCATCTAGCGCGATCCCGACATCAGCACCATGCTCGACGACCGCTTTTTGCAAGCCTGCTGGATGGGTCGAGCCGCAGTTAGCATTGATATTGATACCATCAGGCGCATGATTGATGGCGATGACATTGGCACCCAGCTCGCGCATGACTCTCGGTGCCACGCTATAACCCGCTCCGTTGGCGCAGTCGACGACGACAGTAAGATGGCCTAAGTCATACTGATAAGGAAAGCTGCCTTTACAGAATTCTATATAGCGACCTTTGGCATCGTTGATACGATTGTTTTTGCCAAGTTTGGCAGGATCCACAATAGGCATGATGGTGTTATTGTCTGCTTCAGAGGCACTCATGATGGCGGTGAGCTTATCGTTAATGGCCGTTTGCATCTCATCGGTCAACTTTTTACCATCGCCCGAAAAAAACTTGATGCCATTATCAAAATAAGGATTGTGCGAGGCGGAGATGACCACACCGGCATCCGCATTAAAACTGCGAGTCAAATGGGCAATGGCAGGCGTCGGCAATGGGCCGAGCATATGGACATCCACCCCTGCGGCATTAAAGCCCGACTGTAGCGCCCCTTCTATCACATAACCTGACAGGCGAGTGTCTTTACCGATGACCACACTAGGCTTGCGCGATGGATTGGTATTATTCTCTATTAGCACCCTGCCTGTCACATAACCCAATTTTAAAATAAAATCCGGTGTGATTGGGGATTCACCAAACTTTCCACGAATACCATCGGTGCCAAAGTAGCTCATTATTTATCTTCCTCACATATAAAAGTAAAAGGCCGTTTCAGGGATCGGCACTACTGTTATTATTGTTACTGTCATTATAATCACTGTTGTTGTAATTACTATGGCTATAATCCATTTTGGTATTTTACAAAAAAAACAGCCAACAATAACGAGGCATTGTTGGCTGTTTGTATCTTAACGTCTCTGTAGTCGTGCAATCTGGCAAAAACGCAGCACCTACAGTAGGTAGGACAACAAATTAGTTCACACGGTAGTTTGGTGCTTCTTTGGTGATTTGCACATCGTGGACGTGCGACTCTTTCATACCAGCAGACGTCACCTTGATAAACTGTGGTTTGCTACGCATATCTTCGATAGTCGCAGAGCCTGTGTAACCCATTGATGAGCGCAAGCCGCCGACCAACTGATTGACGATGCCTGCTACTGGGCCTTTATAAGGAACGCGGCCTTCGATACCCTCTGGCACCAGTTTTTCTACGCCGTCTTTGGCATCTTGGAAATAACGGTCTGATGAACCATTTGAGCCTGACATTGCACCCAAGCTACCCATGCCGCGATAGGCTTTGTAGTAGCGACCTTGAAACAACTCGACCTCACCTGGTGCCTCCTCGGTACCTGCCATAAGCGAGCCGACCATGATGCACGATGCACCAGCAGCGATGGCTTTTGCCATATCACCTGAGTAGCGGATACCCCCATCAGCAATCAAAGGAATGCTGTCTTGTAGGGCGCTTGCGACATTGTCGATTGCTGAGATTTGAGGCACACCGATACCAGCGATGATACGCGTGGTACAGATAGAACCAGGGCCGATGCCGACTTTTACCGCGTCTGCACCTGCATCGCGTAATGCAAGGGCTGCGTCACCGGTGGCGATATTACCGCCAATCACTTGAACGTTAGGATAGTGCTTTTTGATCCACGAGACTTTTTCGATTACACCTTTTGAGTGGCCGTGCGCAGTATCTACCACGATAACATCGACGTCTGCTGCGATCAAAGCTTCGACACGTGCCTGCGTATCTGCGCCGGTGCCGACAGCAGCACCAACCCGTAGACGACCTTGCTCATCTTTACACGCATTTGGGTTGTTTTCGGCTTTGGCAAAGTCATTGACTGTGATCAGACCTTTTAGGCGATAGTTATCATCGATAACGATGACTTTTTCGATGCGATGCTCATGGAGTAAACGCTTGATGTTTTCGTTGTTCTCGCCTTCGTGTACGGTGACCAACTGATCTTTTGGTGTCATGATTTTGCTGACAGGCAGTGATAAGTTGGTTTCAAAGCGCCAGTCTCTGTGAGTGACGATACCGACCACACTATCTGTGCCTTTTTCGACGACAGGCACGCCTGAGATGTTGTTGTCTTCGGTCAACTGCAACAGCTCACCAATGGTCATCTCTGGATGTACCGTGATAGGGTCAACCACTGTCCCTGCTTCAAACTTTTTCACACGGCGTACTTGCGTGGCTTGTTTGGCGATATCCATACTCTTATGCAAGATACCCATTCCGCCTAGCTGCGCCATAGTGATGGCCATTTCAGACTCAGTCACCGTATCCATAGCGGCAGAAACCAGCGGTAAATTCAACGTGATGTTTTTGGTCAAACGGGTGGTCAGATCAGCAGTTTTTGGTAGGATTTCAGAATAGGCTGGCAATAATAAAACGTCATCAAAGGTTAAGGCTTCATCGACAATTCGCAACATACAGACCCCTAGTGGTGGTTATTTTGATGGGTGGGATTTTCGCGATAAGACAATCAACCAAGATCACCAGTATGACTTTACGATAGTCAAAGCCTTATGTGTTGCAGACTTTTTATCATAGAGCTTTCGATAATAGACAATGAGCCAGTCGTTGTTTGTCTAAAAACCCTCTATCACTAAACAAACACCAGTACTTGAAAATTGCCATTGATTTATGAGTGATAAATTTGCACAAATACAGTGCGGACTCATCTCTTAATCGCTCGTTTATCCCGTAAAAATAACGCCATATTATAACAAATACGCAGGCACCTCGCATGCTTATTTATCAGCTTATTTTGTAGAATTGATCAATATCATACAAACAGGCGCGCATCTACTCTATCACTCAGACAGCGGCACGAGATTAACTGGCGTATCGAGCACAGATGGCGCACCTCACGCTTCGTGTTGCTTCATGATAAAACGCTCAGCGGGTAGATATGATTTTTGCTCACGATAGAGATAATGTAGCATCTGTTCACGTACTTGACATTCAAGATAAAAGGCATTCATCGGGCCGTCAGAGGCTAGGCTACCTCTTAATTTGATGGTGTTTTCGCTCAGCGATACCGTGACCATCTCAGGCTCAGTCTCACCATCCCATAAGTCGTTATCTTTGACCAGTGAAATAAATTTTTCGCGAATGGCCTCGATATCAGCACCATAATCCACGTACAGATAGACCACGCAAGTCTGATGCACCTCGGTATGAGACCAGTTTTCTACAACCTCGGTAATCAGGCGGCGCATCGGTACGATCAATCGGCGCTCATCCCACGTCTTTAGCACCGCATAGGTATAACGCAAATCTTCAATCGTCGTCCAATCCCCCTCCATCATCACCGTATCGCCAATACGCACAGGCTGAGTCACCGCCACCTGCACCCCTGCGATGATATTGCCCAAGATAGGCTGCGCAGCAATACCGATGACCACCCCCGCGATACCAGCTGAGGTCAATAGTGTCTTGCCCAGACCCTCCATATTGGTAAATTCGCTAAGACCAATCCAGATACTGCCCAAAATCATGACAAAGATAAAGACGCGGCGAAATATCGATACATAGGTGCGGCGACGACGCTCTTTATCAAAATGCTCTTCGGTCAGATTTTCGATCTGCATGTCTTGATAGCGATTGGCAAAAAAGTTAATAATCCGAATACCAAGCCATGAAGTGCTAAATACCAGTCCAATCCAAATCAGCGGGCGGGTCGATGAGGCCACCGCATCTAGATAAGGAAAGCCCCCTGACACTAAGGTAAACACCAATGAAAAACTGATGGTAAAGGTTAAAGGTACCGTCAATTTGCTGACAAGGTCTGCCACACCATGACTACTGCCGACGTAGTTGCTGTACTTTTCATCATCCATGTAGCGACTGATGAGCTTTTCAGTGCCCTTACTCAGTAGCCAGCCCGCCCCCATGGTCAACAAAAAAAACAAAACGAGTGCTAAAAACTCCCACAAAGCAATACTAAAAAACTGTATTTTTAACCAGGCAGGCAGATAGCGCTCAAACTCTGCCGGATGGTACTGCGCGTATAGGTTATCGATGTTGCCTACTGTTTGTGCGGAAAATACCCAAACAGGTGCCTCCTCCCCAACTCTCACGCGCTGCAAATAGATAGGTACGCGGCGCTCGCGGTAGTCGATATAGCCAAGCTGAATGGAGCGTCTGGCGATGCCCATCACGCTGCTGTTGTTACCCAGCGGCGGCTCAATAAGCCCATCCGGACGATCTGGCAAATCATCAAACACATACAGCTCTCTTTCGGACAATAAAAAATCCAAACGCTTAGAGAGCTCAAGCGCGCGGCTGCGCTGAATCCTTTGGTCGATCAGGTTCATATTCAGCGCATAAGCGGCCAAGTCATACTGCTGTTTCATCACTGCCGACTGAAAAAACTCTAACGTGGCAAGCGGCGTGGTCAGGTTTGGCGGCTTAGATAACGGCGGCAAGCCGGTATTGAGTCTATCCAAAAGATAGTAGCTCTCATGATATTCGCCCGTTAGACCCGCATCACCCTGCAACTCACCTGCCTGCTCTACCGCGCTACGCTCAGTGGGGTCAAATACCTCTTCTGCAATCGCAGAAACACTGACGCTGCCATCACTCATCGAGTCTAGCTGCTGCTCGGCGTATTCGCCAAAATTATCTGGCTGGGCAACAGCCTCTATCGCCGCGCCGAGCGTCAGTAAAAAAAACACCACCAGTATTTGCCATATCATAGCGCGCCGGCTCTTCGGCGACTTGTCATTGATCAGCCGATGGCCAATAGTGCGATGGCAAATAAAGGGTATGACTCTATCCGTGTCAGTCTGATGATGTTCAGCAGCATCCGTGTGAGAAGTATTCATATATCGACGGCCAGTAAGTTGCGTAAGTTGTATGAATTTGTATAAAAAATAAGCGTATCGTACAAGCGTAAGAATACCGTAAATGCGGTATCAAAACCGTTTGGTCTTGGTACAAGGCGTATAGATATTTTATTTATTACCTTGCGTGCTGTCCCAACGCCGCGCACAATAAACACCTTTAGCACGTGGCACATAGTATCTTGCATGCCAACTTTATTTAGGATCGACTAAATTTATTTTGAGTACAAAAAAAGCCAGCATCAAGCTGACTTTATATGTAAAAAAACAAGTATGGTCGTATAAGTCCGCTCAAATCCGCTTACGCGCGGCGCCATGTGGTACCAGCGCGGCTGTCTTCAAGCTCGATACCCGCCTGTTTTAACTGCTCGCGTATCTCATCGGCGCGGGCAAAGTTTTTGCTAATTTTAGCATCATGACGCTCAGTGATAAGCGCATCGATAGCAGCATCATCTAGCCCATTATCCGCCTGCTCTCCGGTCACCGCTTGCAAGAACTGCTGTACAGGCTGCTGCAAGAGATTTAGCACTTGTGCCAAGGCCTTGAGCTGCTGGGCTGACTGCCATGCTGCCGTCACATCTTCAGCTTTGACGGCTTTATTGATATCTCGAGCCAAGCCAAACAACACACTTATCGCCGTTGAGCTATTAAAGTCATCATTCATGGCTTTGATAAAGTCTTGTCCAGCAGCACTATCGTAAGCTTTAGCCACTAGCTCTGCATTGACTACGATTGACTGACCTTTTTGTTGCTCAGCCAATTTTAGCGCGTTGTATAATCTGCTTAGGCTATTATGCGCTTCATCCAAAGCGCTGTCTGAGAAGTTTACTTGACTGCGATAATGGCTCGATAATAAGAAAAAACGCACCGTCTCAGGTAAGTATTTCGCGGTCACATCACGAATGGTAAAGAAGTTGCCCAGTGACTTCGACATCTTTTCGCCATCGACATTGATAAAGCCAACATGCATCCAGTTACGCGCGTACTCGCAGCCTGTCGCGGCTTCTGACTGGGCGATTTCGTTTTCGTGATGCGGGAACTGTAGGTCGTGACCACCGCCATGAATATCAAAGGTATCACCTAGGCATTTGGTCGACATCGCTGAGCATTCTATATGCCAGCCAGGACGCCCCTGTCCCCAAGGCGACGCCCACTGCGGCTCATCGGGTTTGGCCGCTTTCCATAAGACAAAGTCGAATGGATTGCGCTTGTCAGTCTCGACCTCAACACGCGAACCTGCCTGCATATCATCCAAGTTACGCTTAGATAATTTGCCATAATCAGCAAAGCTATCGACCGCATAATAGACATCACCATGATCCCCTGCATACGCATAGTCATTGTTGACCAAGTTGCCAATCATCTGCTGCATCTCGTCGATATGATCGGTCGCGCGTGGCTCAGCATTTGGCATCTGGCAGCCTAGAGCGCTCGCATCTTCGTGCATTGCATTGATAAAACGCTGGGTCAATACACCAATCTCTTCGCCATTTTCACTCGCGCGAGCGATGATTTTGTCATCGATATCGGTGATATTACGGACATAATTGACATCATAACCTAGCTGCGCAAGCCAGCGCACCGCCATATCAAAGGCCACCATCACACGCGCATGACCAATATGACAATAATCATAAACAGTCATCCCGCACACATACATGCCGACCTGTCCTGCTTTGAGTGGTACAAACTGACGCTTGCTACCTGTCAGTGAATCATAAATGGCCAGCTGAGACATCGCATCGGCAAGTGGTGTGGTCATAGTTAAAAAGCCTTTGATATAAATTAAGTGGAATACAAACAAAACAGACAAAAAATCACGCGCAGCGATCCATGGACACTCATAAACTCTGCAGCGCGATAAAACTTAACCCATTATCTTAGCGAAAACCGCCATAAAATACTACAATGAGCACATAACTAACACCACTGAACGATAAAAACCGCTAAGGATATAAAGATGGGCAACCGTTTGAGTAAAATATATACACGTACCGGCGATGATGGTAGCACCGGCATGGCAGATGGCAGCCGCGTGAGCAAAGCTGATATTTTGTTTGGCGTGATGGGTGATATTGATGAGCTAAACTCACACATCGGTATGGTACGTGCGTACTTGCAGCAAGGCGCTCTATCAGTATTTAAGACGCAGACGGACGAGTCCGAGCTTTCTGAGGCGTTGGCGGTTATCCAACATCTTTTGTTTAATATCGGTGGCGAGCTTGCCATGCCAGAATATGAAGGCGTGAACAGCACGCACATTGAATGGCTAGAGCAGCAAATCGATGCAATGAACGCTACCTTAGCGCCACTAAAAGACTTTATCTTACCCACTGGGTCGTTGCTGGTTAGTCAGCTGCATGTCGCACGTAGTGTGTGTCGCCGTGCTGAGCGCCAAGCAGTCCTATTACAGCAAGCGCGCCCGCAAGCAATCCGTGCAACGGCCATCAGCTTAATCAACCGTTTGTCTGATTGGTTGTTTGTCGCGGCACGTTTTTGCACAGACCCTGAGCAAGTCTCTGAGGTACTTTGGGACAGTCAGGTGTTACAAAACTTCGCCAGTGATAAGTAGCGGGCCCGAGACATCTGATATATACAAGCAAAAAAAGAACCCGTAACGTAAAGACGTTGCGGGTGCTTTCTTCTAAAAACCACTATCATTACTGATTTTTATGGATTAATAAGTAGCGCTTTCATCTTCGATAATGACCATATCGATGCTGTCATCTTTTGGCACTGCTTTTGGCGTCGCAGGTGCGGCAGGCTCACTGGGAGTCGCAGCACTGTTGGCTGCTGTACTGCTTGGCGAGCTAGTACCAGCGCTTTCATTTTGGTTATTGGTACTTGGCACCTCGATGGTCGGCGGCGTAGGAGGCTGGATCGGACGAATCGGCTCGACTGGTGTGGCAGCGCGCGGCTGACGCACAGGTGCTGACTGACGCTCATTGTCTTGTGCAGCAGTGCGGCGTTCTGCTTCACGCTCGGCGCGGGCGGCATCCATCGCCGACTTAAACACAGAGCCTGCCATGACATCAGCCACGACAGTGAGAAGCGCGGGCTGACCTGCGATTCGCGTACTTACTTGCCCGCCTTGAGCGCCAACGACATAGGTAAAAGCGTCATCCACGAGCATGTTGTTATTGATACGAATGTTATTTTGCGCAAGACGAGATTGCAGGCTTGGCTGATTGTTGGCCGCTTGCACTTGACTGGCTTGATACAAATCCTCACTTGGGAGCGTCATACTGACGCTCGCCTGACACGTCGTCATGCCATTGCTGTTGGCTGCTTGTAGTACTGCTGCGTTTTGTACATCAATCACAACACCATTGGTCTTATCAGCAATGCTAGCGCCTGCAAGGCTGATCTCGGCGTCATTTGCATAATTGGCAGCGAGCGTCTGTGCTTGTTGATTGAGCGTATTTTTTAGTGTCGTTTTGAGGCGATCTTGCACCATGGGATCATCACAGCTGACCGCGGTAGCAGCAGCGTTTTCTGCGGCAGCCTCTTGCTCTGTCAGCTCAGCGGTCTCTGTCGTCTCTTCTTTTTCTGAGCGATCACAGCCGACAAGCGCTAAACCACATACCACGCCAATACCAGCCACTTTTTGCCACTTGCTCACACTCTTATTTGCTACGCTCATATGTATTTTGCTCCCAATTTACTAATTCGTACCGTCACTGACGGACAGTGATTGATGTTCAAACCAAAACCCTAGCTGCCAGCGGTTAAAACCAGATTATTATACGGTGTTTAGATGAAATGGTCATTAGTGTCTGCCATGGATATACAAATAACGTCCTTCATTCGCCACAAAACCTGCGTTTGGTTGCAAAAACATAACAATGACATATTTATATAGGGCGTGTCGAACATTTTGATTCATTAAAGGTCAACTCTAGCGCCCACCATTTTGATTCATTTTGGTTCGGCATTTGCTCAGATAGCAGTCGTAAATGTTGTTAGACGTCGCCTATCTCAGGCGATATGATGAGCCTAAAACACTCGTTACTGTATCTAATGATAAACTTTAAAAACACGCTGTTACTCGGTCATCGCGGCGCGCGCGGTGAAGCCTTAGAAAACACCTTACTTGGATTTCAGCATATCGGGCGTCTAAAAAACCATGGTTTGGCTGGTGTAGAGCTCGATGTCCAGCTAAGCGCTGATGGTCATTTAGTGGTTTTTCACGATGAAGATTTGGCGCGGATGTGTGGCCAGCAGTCACGTATTGCTCAGCTGACTCTAGCGGAGATCAGACGACACCTACAGCTTGGTCATCCTATTATCACCCTAGCGAGTATCGCCCAGACGTTGCACGAGTTTTCTGTCATTGAGCTTGAGATCAAGACCCATGAGCGCACCGATTATACCGCCCTTATCCAAGCGCTGGCGCGCGATCTGATTGACACGCCGCTGATTCATTTACCGCTTGTACTAACCAGCTTTGACACCGAGCTGCATATGCGTCTGCAGCGGCATCAGCAGCTAAAACGCCTACCGCGAGGTTTACTCATTCGCACCGCCGAAGCACTGGCTACCGCGACCAATACTGCTTTGCAGTTGGGCTGTGTACAGCTGGGCGTGCATCATCCGCTGCTGAGTCGAGCCATCATCGCTCATAGCCACCGTTACAACTTGCCTGTGAGTGCGTGGACGGTCAATGATATCGACGCCATACAGCAGCTGATCGACTGGCAGGTTGATGTCATCATCACCGACTTCCCCAGTCAGGTATTGGGCCGACAATAGGTTACGGTTGCGCTGTTAACTTTCTATCTGTAGGTTCTGACTCTCCCTCAATTCTGAGACATGGGTTCTTGTACATATCTGCTGTAACACTTACACTTCTCCCTCATGTCTGATAAGTCTATCGCTATTTTGACCCATCCATTCTATAATCCATACAAGTTGTTGTTATTTAGCAATATTTTTATAGTGCATAAGTGTTCACTTTATTGTTTTTTTAGGGTACTATAGACGCTTAAATGAATACCATTAGGGATGTTATATGATTGCAAAAAAAGCACTTGGCTTACCGCTTAAAGGCTTACGTTTCGCTATCAAATCTGGTGACACGCTTGTTAAGACCGCCAGCACTCAAATCACACGCTTTAATGAAAATAAAACGAAAAGCTTGCTCGGTGAGCAGCCAGTTGCCAAGCGCAACTATGCACATATCGATGCGCCAGTTGCAGGGTCTCAAGAAGCGAGTATCGACATGCGTGAGTTTGAGTTTACCAAAGCGCCGATCAACTGGATTCCAGCCACTATCTTAGTCGCCACTCCGATTGCGGCTGCGATCATCACGCCGTGGTATTTGTTTACTCACGACGTCAGCGCACCAGTTTGGGGCGTGTTTGGCGCTTTTATGATATGGACTGGCCTTAGTATTACCGCAGGCTATCACCGTCTGCTGTCGCACCGTGCGTATAAAGCCCATCCTATTGTCAAAAACTTTTTACTGTTTGGCGCAACCCTAGCGGTACAAGGATCAGCATTTGACTGGGTATCTGGGCACCGTAGCCATCATCGTCATGTCGATGATCGTTTGGATGACCCATACTCTGCCAAGCGCGGCTTTTGGTTCAGTCATATTGGCTGGATGCTACGCAACTACCCTAGTGGTAAGTTCGATTACAAAAACATCCCCGACTTGACCAAAGATCGCGTCTTGCAAATCCAGCATAAGTATTATGGCTTGTGGGTGGTTGCTATGAACGTCGGTATGGTCGCTGCGATTGGTTGGCTATTAGGGGATGTTTGGGGCACACTCATCATTGCAGGCTTGCTGCGTTTGGTATTGACGCATCACTTTACCTTCTTTATCAACTCCTTGTGTCATATGTTTGGTACGCGCCCGTATACCGATACCAACAGTGCCCGTGACAACTTCTTTTTGGCGATATTTACATGGGGTGAGGGTTATCACAACTACCATCACTTCTTCCAATACGACTATCGTAATGGTGTCAAATGGTGGCAGTATGACCCAACCAAATGGCTGATCGCAGGGCTATCAAAGATCGGTCTGACCAGTGAGCTGCGTACGGTCGATGACACAACCATCAAGCATGCTGAAGTGCAAATGCAGTTTAAAAAAGCCCAGCAGCAGATCGAGACGGCGATGGCAGGTGGCATCGACATCCCTCATGCGATGAAAAACTTTCAAGATCGTATTAAGCTTGAATACGATGCCTTTATGCAGACCGTTGAAGAGTGGAAAGCGCTAAAAGCCAAAGCCATTGAGCTAAAAAAGACTGAGTATGCTGATCGTTTGCATGAAGTAGATGACAAGCTAAAACACGACTATGCAAAGATTGAACAAAAAATCCTTGAGCATAATAGCAACCTAAAAACTGCTTTTCGCTCAATCGGTCTTAGCAAAAAAGCCGCTTAGTTTTTACTAAGTTAGTATTAAAACTAGTATTTAAAAAATTGCTACTTTTCTCCTACCCTCTAACTGTTATAGTTAGGGGGATTTTTTTGCTCAATTTATCGATAAAAAATAGGAAGCCGTTATGCGCTACCAAAATAGCTATGCCCAATTAGATCCGCGTCTATATCATAAGCAGCCGCCAAGCGCTCTTAACAACCCGCGTGCCGGCCACTTCAACTCACAAGTCGCTGAGCAATTAGGCTGGTCAACTGATCAAGAGTTAATGGAGCGCTGGGTCGAGATCCTAGGCGGACAATATGTGCCTGCCGAGTTTAGACCCTTGGCCATGGCTTATGCTGGTCATCAGTTTGGTCAGTGGGCGGGGCAATTGGGCGATGGTCGCGGGCTGCTTATGGCGCAAGTCATTGATCATAATGAGCAGCGACAAGACTTACATCTCAAAGGTATCGGTCTGACGCCCTACTCGCGTATGGGAGATGGGCGCGCGGTCCTTCGTAGTACCATTCGCGAGTATTTATGCGGTCACGCACTTACCCAGCTTGGCATCCCTTCCTCAAATGCTTTGGGCTTTGTCGTTTCTGATACACGTGTGCGCCGCGAACGCATGGAGGCTGGCGCTGCACTGATGCGGGTGGCAGACAGCCATATTCGCCTCGGTCATGTCGAGTGGATCGCAAGCTTTGCCCCTGATTTGCTCGGTGAGTTTACCGACTATATGATTGATACTTATTATCCAGAGTGCCGCGAGAGCGAGATACCTGTGCTCGCATTTTTGCAAGCCGTCGTTGCGCGGACGGCACGAATGATTGCTGACTGGCAATTGATCGGCTTTGCCCACGGGGTGATGAATACCGATAACTTATCCATCACTGGCAGCACCTTGGATTTCGGTCCGTTTGGTTTTATGGAGCGCTTTAATCCTGCTTGGATCAATAATCACTCTGATCATACGGGACGCTACGCCTATCAAAACCAACCAGCGATTGGTCATTGGAACCTAAACGTTTGGTTGCCGCACTTTATGCGTTTGGACGGCGTCACCCGTGAGACGCTTTCTGATTGCTTAGCGCCTTATGAAGCGACGTTTATGCAGCACTATCAGCAAGGACTGTGTCAAAAGCTTGGACTGCCACATCGAAGCGAGAGCCTCAGTGTGGCTTTTGAGTGGTTGACTCTATTAGAAGACAACTTACTCGACTACACCAACAGCTTTCGGGCGCTGCTTGGCCTGCTGGCGCCAGAGGATTATCCATATGAGCATCAATTATTGACCACCATGACTGCTGAGTTAAGCCCTGAGGCGCAGCAAGTGTGGCAAGATTGGTCAGCGCGTTATATTAGCCTCATCGAGTCTTCAAAACTCGCAGAGGCACAGGCGACCATGCAGGCGCACAACCCTGTCTATGTGCTGCGTAATAGCATGGCACAAAGAGCCATTACGGCTGCAGAACAAGGTCAGTTTGAGGAAGTGGATCGCGTCTTTACCTTGCTTGCGCATCCTTATCAGGTACAGGATATCGCAACAGAGCTCGATACCCTGCCACCCGATCCTCATGCGCCGCAAATGCCGATTAGCTGTTCTTCATAATTAGTTTAGCCATTTAACACCTCAGGCCACACAAAACAGTGTCTTTGGTCTTTATAGACTGTAATATTTTGAGACATTATGAAATTAAGGTTGATATGTCATGGGGTTTTTTGGCATTATCAACCAGCGAAATAACGAATATCATTTTATTATATTATTCGCACAATCGGGCCGAGTTGACTAGGCAGTGAATTGCCAATAGTGCTAGAATAACAGTTTTCGCTCGATTGCTTTTTTGGCCTGATATTAAACTGCCGATCATAACCCTTTTAATGCCGATGTTCTCTTTGATTATTATCATTCAATAAGCGTTGAGACGGCGGCGTTATTTTTTTATCTCCATTTACTTTATTCCAATTTATTCCAACCATGGCAATTATTATGAATGACGATACCACTTTGAATACGGATACCCACAGTTCAGAAAAAGAGCAGTTTGAACAAGCTGCCTTGCACTATCACGAGTTTCCGCGCCCAGGTAAAATCTCAGTCACCCCTATCAAACAGTTGGCAAACCAGCGTGACTTGGCCTTGGCTTATTCGCCAGGGGTAGCAGTACCTTGTCTTGAAATCGAAAAAGATCCAAAGCTTGCTGCCAAATATACAGCTCGCAACAACTTGGTCGGCGTCATCACCAACGGTACTGCCGTCCTAGGTCTGGGTAACATCGGGCCTTTGGCGTCTAAGCCTGTGATGGAAGGTAAAGGGGTACTATTCAAAAAGTTTGCTGGCATTGATGTTTTTGATATCGAGATTGCCCAAAACGATCCGGACAAGTTTATCGAAGCAGTTGCCTCTCTTGAGCCAACCTTTGGTGGTATCAACCTAGAAGACATCAAAGCCCCAGAATGCTTCAAAATCGAGCGCGAATTGCGCGAGCGTATGAACATTCCGGTGTTCCATGACGATCAGCACGGCACGTCTATCATCGTCGCGGCCGCCATGCTCAATGCCTTATTACTTACTGGCAAAAAAATCGAAGAAATCAAAGTGGTGTGCTCAGGCGCAGGTGCCGCTGCCATCTCTTGTCTAGATATCATCTGCGCGCTTGGCGTCGATAAAAACAACATCATCGTATCCGACTCTCGCGGTATCATCAGCACCAGCCGTGAAAATCTAGACGAAACCAAACAGCGCTATGCTCGTGACATCACCGCGACGTCTATCGAAGAAGTCATGGACGATGTCGATATGTTCTTGGGCTTATCAATGCCCGGCACCTTGACCGAAGATATGGTTCGCCGTATGGCAAAAGACCCAATCGTCTTTGCCCTTGCCAACCCAACCCCTGAAATCATGCCTGAGCTTGCGCATGCTGTCCGTCCTGACGTCATCATGGCGACTGGCCGCTCAGACTATCCAAACCAAGTAAACAACGCCCTTTGCTTCCCATACATCTTCCGCGGCGCTCTAGATGTAGGCGCAACCACAGTCAACGAAGAGATGAAAATCGCTTGTGTAAAAGCAATCGCTGCTATGGCACATGTCGAAGCCACCCCAACCAGCAACGTTAAAAACATCGAGCAGATGAAGAGCTTTGGCCGTGATTACTTAATTCCAGGCCCACTAGAGCCAAACCTCATCATCGAGATTGCCTCTGCCGTTGCCAAAGCCGCCATGGACTCAGGCGTTGCCACTTTGCCTATCGCTGATATGAACGCCTATCGTCAGAGCCTATCTGAGTTTGTCTATAACTCAGCGTTTGTGATGAAGCCTGTCTTTGCGCGTGCCAAAGCAGCACCAAAGCGTATCGTCTACTGTGAAGGTGAAGACAACAACGTCCTACTGGCAGTGCAAGTTGTGGTCGACGAAGCGCTTGCCCACCCTATCTTGGTCGGTCGCCCAGCTGTCATCGAAGATCATATCAAAAGACTCGGTCTGCGCTTAAAAGATGGTGAAAACATCACTATCGTCAATCAAGACGACGATCCACGCTACAAAGACTACTGGCAAGGATACTACGAGAAAAACAAACGCCGCGGCGTCAGTATCGAGCTTGCCCGCCGTGATGTGCGTCGCAAGACCACGCTAATTGGCTCGCTACTGGTAGACAATGGCGATGCAGATGGCATGATTTGTGGTACGTTTAGTCATTATCAATTGCACTTAGACTATGTCCAAAGTGTCATTGACAAAAAAGAAGGTGTTAGCGACTTTTATGCGATGAATGCGGTACTGATGCAAAATCGCAACATCTTTATCGCGGATACTTATATCCACGAAGACCCAACAGCAGAGCAATTGGCTGAGATGACCATCTTGGCCGTTGAGCAGCTACGTCGCTTCGGTATTACGCCTCGTGTCGCCCTCGTATCACACTCAAACTTCGGTACCTCAAACCGTGACAGCGCGGTGAAAATGCGCAAAGTCTATCAAATCTTGACCGACATGAACGTCGATTTTGAATTTGAAGGTGAGATGCAAGGTGATGCGGCGTTGAACGAAAACATTCGCCTAGAAGACATGCCATCAAGCCCACTAAAAGGCGCGGCGAACCTGCTGATATTGCCAACGCTAGATGCCGCAAACATTGCCTTCAACTTACTAAAAACCGCGACAAATAGCGCTTCTATCGGCCCTATCCTGTTGGGTAGCAGTAAGCCTATCCATATCCTAACACCATCAGCAACTGCGCGCCGTGTGGTCAACATGACAGCACTTGCCGTGACGGAAGCTCAGGATTTGGAGAACGAAAACCAATAACGGGCTGATGATGTTTGTCGCATCGACATCCCTTCACTCGTTACTTCAAATTTCAAATATTGTACCAACGTAAAGGACGCTAACCTCTATGGATAGCGCTCCTCTGTTATACTAAAGCCAGCCATCGCCATTTCAGTGCGATGGCTGGCTTTTTATTGTCATTGACTGATGGCACATATCAGTCCTAACTTGCGCGATAATACGAGGCTATCATGCAGATTTATCTTGTTGGCGGAGCCGTCCGCGACCAGCTACTAGGACGACCTATCAAGGACAAAGACTACGTCGTCGTGGGCGCGACAGTAGCACAGATGCTCAGTGCTGGGTTTGTACAAGTAGGCGCAGACTTTCCGGTGTTTTTGCATCCAAAAACGCATGAAGAGTATGCGCTAGCGCGTACTGAGCGCAAACAAGGCGTCGGCTATCAAGGATTTAGTATCCATGCCAGCATCGATGTTACTTTGCAAGAAGACCTGCAGCGCCGTGATCTGACCATCAATGCAATGGCGATAGAAGTCACTAGCCTAACCGATGACACGCCGCTGACAGGCGAGGTGCTTGACTACTACGGCGGATTGGATGATCTTGCGAATAAGACCTTGCGTCATGTCTCACCTGCGTTTAGTGAAGACCCTTTACGGGTACTGCGCACCGCACGATTTTATGGGCGTTATTATGATTTGGGCTTTACCATCGCTGAGGAGACACTGGCATTGATGCGCCAACTGGTCCACTCAGGAGAGCTTGCTCACCTCAGTAGTGAGCGCATTTGGCAAGAATCGAGCCGCGCGATGATGCAGCTCTCCCCGCATGTGTACTGGCAGCAGTTGTTTGATATCGGTGCACTTACCGAGTATTTTGCGCCATTACATGGGGCTTGGAATAATACGCATATAAGAGAGACGGTGCAGACGGCACTATATTTTGCTGGTCAAATGCAGCTGAATTTATCACAGCGCTGGGCGCTACTGATGACGAGCCTGAGCGCTGATGTGTTTACAAACGCTCACACAGACTCTAGCGTTGAGACTGCCTCTGCGACAAAAAATATCAACCAAATTGGCAACATGGTCAAAGTGCCCAAAGTACATACTCAATTTGCCAATTTATTTGTCCAGCAGCTCCCTACCCTAGCCGCTATCAATGAGCTGGATGCCGCTGAAAGAATTGACCTCATACAAGCCTGCGGCGCTCATAAAGCACCTGAGAAGCTCTCACAGCTGTTGGTATGTAGTCATACTTTTCAGTTGGCAAAGCAGCATCGGCAAATGATGCTGGCTCTCAATAGTTTTCACGCGATTGGTATGGAGGATATCGAAGCCGGACTTCGAGGGCCAGAAATTGGTGCAGCATTACGGCAAGCGCGCATAGATCATCTGGACACTCAGCACCCCTCTTAAGTGAGGATAACCGAACCGTCAAAGTGCGTCCTGATATAACTCCTAAGATATAGTACTGCTGCGACTTTACTCCTTTATACCAAAAATACAGATAGACTATGAATCAAGCCGTTATCCCTATTCAGTCGGCAACTGCCAACGCAGACGCGCCTGTCATGCTCGTTACTGGCAGCGCCAAACGTATCGGAGCCGCTATTATTAAAGCGGCGCATACTCAAGGCTACCGAGTCATTATCCACTGTCGTCACAGTGAGCAGCAAGCAAAGGCGCTCACTGCCGA
This sequence comes from Psychrobacter sp. Marseille-P5312, assembly GCF_900291405.1. Classification (NCBI taxonomy): domain Bacteria; kingdom Pseudomonadati; phylum Pseudomonadota; class Gammaproteobacteria; order Moraxellales; family Moraxellaceae; genus Psychrobacter; species Psychrobacter sp. Marseille-P5312. Next base: position 2,428,685 of record NZ_OLML01000001.1, on the reverse strand, counting down.
TCTCAATCGCCGCCGTCCTGATAGCGCGGCGATGATCGTCGCTGACTTAAAGCTGGTCAATGAGCCTAAGCGCCTAAACGACTTTGTAGCGAACATCATATCCTGTTTTGGTCAGTTGGATGTATTGGTGCATAACGCCTCGCGTTTTTATCCTACTCCCCTTGGTAGCACTAATACTCAGCAGTGGGACGAGCTGTTTCTGACCAATGCCAAAGCGCCGTTATTACTCAGTCAAGCATTCTTGCCTTATCTGCAAACTCAGCACGGCTGCATCATTAGCTTGCTAGACATCCATGCTCATGATAGGCCATTTAAAGGCTATAGCGCTTATAATATGGCAAAGGCAGCGCATCGTATGATGGTGCAGTCCTTGGCGCTTGAGATGGCACCTAGCGTACGGGTCAATGGTGTCGCGCCAGGCGTCAATATACTGCCCGACGCTGATAGTGATCAGGCTCTCAATGATGATGAACAAAAGAACATTCTCAGCTCTATACCGATGCAGCGTATTGGTCGCCCTGATGAGATAGCCCATAGCGTGCTGTATCTAGCACAGGCCAGCTATGTCACAGGCGAGATCATCACCATCGATGGTGGACGCCATTTGACTTTGGCAGGTGGTAGTGTTTGATCAAAAAAATAGCTGATTTTGAATAATATCTGTCTGACAGGCTATCTTTTACTTGAAAATTAAAAAAAATCAGGTATCATTATGCGTCTAACGTTAGGGCCCATAGCTCAGTTGGTTAGAGCAGAGGACTCATAATCCTTTGGTCGTAGGTTCAAGTCCTACTGGGCCCACCATCTTCAAACCCTTACAGCCATTGACCTGTAAGGGTTTTTTATTGTCTAAAATTTATGTTTTGGTGTGTTTTAAATAGCCAAAAACACTCTTATGGGCACTATATGGGAACTTCTTATCACGCCGCTTATCAGATATCATAACCAAGAAAATTAACGACATAGGAGGCTGTCATGGCGCGGGTTAAGCTTACAAAGAGGTTTATAGACGGCCTTGAATATTCAGATAAAGCGGACGTTTACCAAGACGAGTTGGTTAATGGTTTTGCGGTTCGCACCAACAAGACAACAAAGACTTACATGATTAGCAAGCGAATTGGCGGCAAGATGATCCGCAAGTCTATCGGTGATTGCTCGGTCATGACATTGCAGGATGCGCGCGAACAAGCCATGTCTATTATTGCTGACTTGATGCAAGGTAAGGATCCGTTCAGCGACGACTCAAAAGATGTGGTGGTCCCAACGCTTGGCGAAGCTTATGAGTATTACATTACTCACAAGCCTGGGCTTAAGCCAGCGACCATAGCCACTTACAACAGACAGATACCTGGCAAGCTTGCCGAGTGGATGGACAGATCGATGAATGAGATCATGCAAAGCAATGTCACCGAAAAGCATTTAGAGTTGACGATGCTCAGCCCATCACAAGCCAACGCTACTTTTCGGGCGCTTAATGCGGTGTGGAATTTCTCGCGCCTGAGTTTTTTAGATAAGACTGAATCCCCTATTATCAAACCCAGCCCGGTTGAGATACTGACAGCCAAAAAACTATGGAATACTGTTAAGCCACGCACCAAGTACCTAAACGAAGATACGATGGGTAATTATGTGCGCGTGCTACTAGATTTTCAAAGCGAAGATTTTCACACCATGCAGCCGCATAGCAACAACGCACGCGATATCATGCTGCTATTTTTATGCACTGGCATACGTGCCAGCGAAGGTTATACCCTCAGATGGGATTATATCGATTTAAAACACGGCACTATGACCATTCACGAAACCAAAAATGGTGACACTTTGCATGTGCCATTAGGTAAAGTCATGTGCGCTATGCTTGCTCACCGTTATCACTACAGCCAAGGCGAGCCGTGGGTATTCCCCTCTCGTTTAAAAGAGTGCGATGGTAACTTGACTGACATATCGAAGCAATACAAAAACATTGGCGATATCGCTGGCATTCATATAACACCACACGATCTGCGTCGCACCTTCTCAACCATTGGTGATATCCTAAACCTAAATATATCGGTCATTAAGCGTCTAATGAATCACAGAGCATCGAAGTCGTCCGACGATGTTACTCTACAGTACATTCAGGTCAGTCAAAAAAGACTGCGTGCCGCTATGAATGATATTGAAAACTTTGCCTTCAGTGAGGCTGGCATGACGCAAGACGAGGTTATCGAAAGATTGTATAAAATACACTAGCAAGGTTTAACTGTAGGGCTTTTTTATGTCTAAATTTAGACATTGAGGTGTAAATTTAGACATTTTTTACCCATATTAGACATTAATGGGTAGGTTTTAGACATTTTTACACCTCGATGTAGCTAAATATAGACAAATAAAAAAACCCCACGCTTAGGTGAGGTCTTTGGTTTAATTATTATATTACTTCTGTTGCTTCATGCTACCTACTTACTCTTAAGGATGCCGCCTAGAAAATCAGGATTACCCTTGCTAGGCTCTCCGACTGCACTTAATTCTAATGAGCACACTTGCAAGACGCCCTCGTTTGGGAATGATGCATCTGACAGCTTGCCCATTACTTGCTTGGCTTGCTCATAACTATCGTAAACCCTCATCGGATACTTATCACCGTTCGCAAAACACAACCCATTTTTTTCATCTTCTGTTAAGTATTGCTGCCACTCGTTGCCATAGTTAAAAACAACAGTATAAAAGCGCAGTTTATTTAAAAAAGAAGGTGGGTTGTTTAAAGCAAGTGTTACTTTGTCACCGTCTTTAGTTGCAGTAGTAGCGCCTTCTGCGTCTTGAAAGTATATGTCTTTATGCTTAGTCATATCATTACTCGCTCAGTAATCGCTATTAGTTAGTTGTCGGAAACAAGTTAGCGTCACTTGCTTTCGGGAGCTACCCTATCCGACAATTAATTATAACAGCTAAACCTAGCTAAGTGTAGCTAAGTGTAGCTATTTATAGGCCACACCGTACAACCATGCCAGCGGCAAGAAGATCACTGTGTAAAGTATCGACAAGGCGATACCAATAACCACGGCAATCACTGCAAGTCGCGCATAGATATCCACTGCGCCCACGATAAAGCGCACTGGATATTCTATAAACTTACTTTGTCTGGCAGGCAAATTATTCTCTTTCGGTGAAATAGTCATCTAACTGCTCCGGTAGTCTCTGACGATCATCGCTGGTAAAGTCCTTCTTATCCAAACGACGCTCTGCCGACTCTTCAATCTTATCAATATCTACATTAAAGTGTTCAGGGTTGCGCTCGTTCCAGGCGTCCATGTCATTATAAAGCTCGTCAACTCTATCGTAGTCCTCTTGATATAGCGCCTCTGTCAACTGTAGAGCAAACTGATTTTGCTTGTCAAGCACCATGTTTTTCATGTGGTACTTCTCGCTACGTTCACGGCCTTGCTGTGCATTTGATGCTGGGTTGAACTGTAACGCACCTTTGATGACAGCATCAGTGCGGTCCATATCCATCACCTTATCGCCTTTTTGGTTGCGATACGCGCCATTGTTCCAAATCTCAATACCTGCTGCCGCATCTCGAACATAACGCGGTGCTGCTATAACGGCTGCATCTTTGTACTGGCCTTTCGTGATCATATCGCCAGCGGTAAAGAAGTTTTCAAAGAATCCGCTTGACGCTCCGATAACTTCTGCCCAATCGCCCTCTTTCGGTCTAGCAAAGTCAGTGCCAGGGATAAAGTTACCCATGCTGGAGCGACCATACATATCAAATCGCGTTTTCTCGCTTAGCAGTCCATACATGAGCGCGTCTGCGTTCTCTTTGCCCAGCTCATCTTGCAAAAAGGCCGTAAGGTTGGTTGCGCGTCCAAATAGGCGATATAGCAAGCCCTCTACAATATCACGCAAATCATCAGTGAATGGTAAGCCTAACGCGCCAGCCAATAAAAACTGCCACGTCATAGCGACTGCGATTGATTTAACTTCTTTATCGCGCCCGTGACGGATCATCTGCTCAGCATAATTAATACTAAACTGCTTAAATACCATAACCAGCGGCCCAAACTGCCCAAGCTTACCAGTACCACGCGCAAGCCCTGAGCGATTGCCCTTGTTGTAAACCCCTTGCGTCTGCTGAATGATTGATACCGCAAAGTCATAACGGCTATTAAAGCCTTTCGCTCTCAGCTCAGTATCACCCATTGTCTGAGCGGCTTTAAAGGCGGCTATCATAGTGCCACGACGGTTGATTGTCTCTGACACCTCAGCGGCCCAACCAGCGGCACGCGATAAATTGCCCCATAGACCGCTAATCACGCCAGCCTTGCCGCGCTCAAGCCCACGGATCATCCAGATATTTTGCGGATCAAGATGACCCTCACGAGTCATGCGCAAGTAGTCCTCTTGTCTCACCCATGCCGGCAAGTGATCCTCAAAACCCTTCCAGTTGGGCGTGGCGTTGCCTGTGACTTTTTTGCCAAGCTCAAACGTCGCTTTGCCTGCGTACTTAGCGACAATGCCTAGCGCCTGCGTCATGTCTCTATGCGCACGCGCTGCACCAACATAAGCGGTCAGCTTAGGTATGGTCTGAGTAAGCGGCTGAGTAAGGTTGAGCGCCATAAATGCAGTAGAAAAACCCATGTAGTAATGGAAGAGCAATCCGCGCACGCCTGCAAACTCTTCTTGTGGATTTTCCATGTTAGCAAAGACGTTCTGCGCCTCGCCTTGCAAGTTACCGTCCTCAATCTTTTGTATGGCGTTCTCAATCTCGCCATTGTATAAGGCGCGACCGCTGTAACGCGCATTACTCATGACGAATGATGATAGGACTCTTGGCAAGTCCTCACTATACCCTGGCACTTTTTTACGATGAATCAGGCGTTTTAGTGCGCTTTGGTTGCTAACTGCTACTTTGAGGTACGCTTGATAGGCACCGTCATTATCAAGTCCAAGCTCAGCGGCAAATAGCTGTACCGTCTCAGGGGATAGCCCTTTATTGGTAAATTGCTTAAACGCATCGGGGTTAAGCGTACCAGTACCGACCTCAAAATCATTCTCGTCATACTTTTCTTTAAGCTCTTTGATGGCTTTGCGCTGTTGGCCTTTGGTTTCGTAAAGCTCGAACAAGTCCAACTCGCCTGTGGATTTATCACGCACCTCAACGGCATAGTGTCCAAAACGCATCAATGGCGCATAGCCTTTTTCAACAAGGTCATCGTACTTGACCGCGATGCCGTCCATCACATCAAACACTTCATCTAATTGGTTTTGTAGGCGTCTCTCTGCGGCTGGCGTGATACTGCCAGACTGAGCCAGTCTTGCCAACTCATCGACCATGTGTTGCTGTAATGCTAGTTTATGATCAATGGGTGCGAGCTCTGCTAGCTTTAATCTATTGATGGTATGGATATTTATCAGCTTAGTGCCTTTAGCCAATGATGATAGTGTATCGACTGTCATGTGACTCACAGACGAGTCAATAGCAGCGCGAGCACGGCGGTACATATCCTTTTGATTTTCATCAAGATTAAACCTTGTCTCAAGCTCGCTATCCGTCCATACCTCATCTGCCATCGTACCATCAAACAAAGCACGACTGACCTTATCGATTGCTTCTTTGCGTTTGCCCACCATCAGCCTGGTGTCCCATATCTCAGGCATATACTCTTGAATACGTCCTGCTTCGTTGTTCTCATAAGCAATACGCGCCTGCACATTCTCAAAGAACTTTTTGAAGCTTGGGTTTAACATGCCGACGTGTAGCGGTGTGGCTAGATGACGACGCAGCAACAAACTCAAGTTAAACTTAGATGACAGCGCGGTAGCTGCTGATTGCTTAGCGGCATCAATCGCTTTTTCTTTCGCGGTGGTTGGGCTGGTGTCGATGCCTAAATTTGAATAGCGACGGCTAAAGCGGATATCAGGATTGTTAGCGTCAAACGTGCCAATATTATTGGTGGCTGATTTGATTTGTTCTGGATCAAAAACTATCCATGAATCATCAGCTTTTACCTTATTGTCTTGCGTGGTACCGTCGTGGGTGTTTGCATAGACTATACTGTCATAACCCAATTCATCCTTTAAGAACCTAGCAACTTCGCTATTAATAGCCATAGCCTTTTTGTATGCCTTCTTCTGACCTTCTGGCGTATTTAGGTCCTTCGCTGCTCTATTCTCTTGAGCAAAATCGCTTATCTTCTGCTGCAAGGATGCTGGCAAGTAAGAAGAAATGCCAGACTCAAGTAAATACCACTCCGGGTCTTTCCACGATCTAGCGTCTTTCAGTCGCAATGGGTTCTCAGCTTTCACATAAAGCGGCATTAGTTTGAAGTCGCCGCCTTCTTTTTGCTCGGCTCGGCTGTTAGCCTGATCTTCTGTACCAACATGAATACCTACGTCAGATGCGCTGAACGTATTAAAGTTAGCATTGGTGCCGTGATAGACCACAAGCGGCTTACCGTTACCATCTACCACCTTGCTATCACCAAACCATTTTTTAAACGCTGGCGTGGCTGTTTGGTTGGTGGATTCCTGACTATACTGCGGCATTGCTGCGGTATTATCCATGCCAGCAATAGTCACGCTATCCATACTCTGCTCTGCCAAGCGCTTAACCATGCGTTCAGCTAACTGCACCATATCATTAGGTGTCATCTTTAACTGCACGCCGGTATGATTGCGAACCCATGCCCGCACGCCAGCCATAACGCGATTCACAAAGCGCTTGATAACTGCCAGTGGACCACCGCGCTCAGTGGCTTGCGCATACTCAGTGATGAGATACGGGATATATTCATCGCGTGCTTCACTAGCGCTGTGTGTGCTTGCCTCTGCGCGCTGCTTGGCTCTTACTGCATACTTGTTACCGGACTTCACTAGGCCATAGAAGTTTTCCATAAGCCCCATGTAAGTTTGGGTTGAAAGCATTGACTGAATACCAGCATGACCGCCAAGCTCATGAAGCAATGTTGCAACTACTGTTTCTGGGGTTAGGTTATCGGCAATCAGCGTTACCTTGCCGTCATAGTAAAAGCCTTCTGCATCACTTGGGATAAGCAATCGACCGTTGTTATCAACAAAATCATTGAGCGTGCGCACTCGTAGCTTGCCAGCCTTAATAAGCTGGGCGACTGCTTCTTTACCGAAACGATCTTGCAGCAAACTAATGACTTGCTTGGCTGTGGTGCCAGTCAATCCTTTGGCTGGGTTGGCTTTAGAGAACTTAGGCTCCTCAGTACCAGGCACGCGATCTTCTTCGGTAAGGCCGTTACCTTCACTAGCAGCTTTTAGCAACTCTGCTTCTGTTGCAAGCTCTTCTTCAAGCGCTATCAGCTCGGCTGTTTTCTCATCAAGCTCTGTTTGTGCGTCAAACGACTTGCCAGCACGACGCTCAAAATTTGCAGCATCAGTCTGCGCCTGCTCGATAACCGCTTCGACCTTGGCTTTATAATCAGCCAGCTTGTTGACACGATTAATGATACGAGTGGTCAGACCATCAGGCCGTGTATCTTTCACATTGTCAGTATCAAATAAGGCGGCATCATCTGCTTTTGGGATATTGATATTGGCATCTGCGTAAAAGTTACCACCGCCCATCATCACGCCATTGTAAACCACGTCATATCCAGCAACGGTTCCTAGTACCTGCTCGCCAATATGGTAGTCTTTAGCATACTTATTGTATTCAGCGATAATCGCTTGCCCAAACTCTGTACGGTTATCGAAAGACTTACTGCCAACCTTACCTATCACGTCGCCTGTCTCTACTGTTTTATGAGTAGGTAGCAGCTTATTAATGGCGTCTAACTCTCGCTCGGCTCTGGCCAGTGTTTGACGTGCTTGCTTGGCTTGACTTTGGTTTTTAAACTTCTCGTTTTGAAAACCTGATAGCTGACGGTTTAGGCGCTCAACATCTTGTCTGAGTCCTGCCAGTTGTAACGAGCGCGGATCGCCTGACGACAATGCAGATGCTTGCTCAAACGCACTGGCCTCACTCACATCGTCCATGCTGCGAACAGTCATATCACCGCGCATGGCTTGCTCAATGAAACGTGCTTTACGAGCGACCATTGACCACATGGTACTGTCATAACTGCCTTTGGTGGCGTAAGCTCTGATAACCACTTCTTTGTTTTGGTTGCCCTGGCGAATAATGCGGCCTTCACGTTGTTCAACCGACGCTGGGAACCAAGGTGCATCAAGGTGGAATAAGTGCGTCAAACGCTTCTGCGCATTAACGCCTGTCTCCATGTCCTTACCACCGATCATAATACGCTTACGGCCTTGACGCATATCATCAAACAACTTACCTTTTTTGGCGTGGGTTTTGTTGTCACGCATAAAGGCAATATGATCAGGATCGACGCCCAAGCGTACAAGCTCGTCAGTAATCCACTGTTTCATATCAAAGCCGCGACTGGCTGCTGACTGCTCACCAAGTCCGATGTCGGTAAACATCATTAGTGCGCCGCCGTTTATATCATCGACTGCGCCATCAGTCATATACTCATTATCGGCAGTAGCGTGATAAGCTTCTGCCATATCTCTGATAACAGTATTGAGCTTGCTATTAGGGTCGCTAGGTAATGTTGGGTCAACAAAGCGCATATCGATAGCACTAAAACGACCATCACCGATAACGCTTAGGATAATATCGTCACCTTTTTCTGGCTTGCCACTGCGCTTGCGTATGGCTTCGATACGTGCGGCAAGACTGGCTTGATATTCCTTGAACCCATCAGGCGTTGGTATAGCCACAACCTCTCGACCACCTGTTTTTACTTCAGGACGTGTCACATAATCCGATAAGTCATTACTGGTCAATACGTCCATGAATGAGCGCACACGGCTCATCAGCTCCGGCACGTTGACAAATCTTGCAAAGCGCGGCACGACTTCATAGTTACCTGCTGCGTTCTGCTCTAAGCCCTCAACCACTTCACCAAACTGGTTAGCCCAACTGTCAAAATGATGTAGGCCGTCTTGCTCTAGCTGGTCCGGCTGGAAGTAGCGCTGAATAGTATAAAGCTCGCCCATCGTATTGGTGACTGGCGTACCTGACGCACCAACAAAGGCACGCGACGGATTATTCTCTCTGAGTAGCTGTAGCTTTAAGTCTAAATCCATCGCCTTTTGCGAGCCTGCCGGGTCAATCCCCTTAATATTACCCATCTTGGTGACAAAGTTTAGCTTGCGAAACTCGTGCGCTTCATCAATGTATAGCTTATCGACGCCCATATCTTCAAAGAATACCGCACCGTCTTTCTCTTTGGCGTTTAGTATGTCCTCTAGGCTGCGTTCTAAGCTCTCTATATTGCGCTCAAGCTGCTTGACTGATATGCGATTGTCACCGTCGCTCGCCTTAGTGAGTTCAAGAGCCGCGCGCCATTCTGCGATCTTATCTTCTAAAAAGGCTTTTTTAGTATCAGGCTTTACACCGATACGCTCAAAACTTGAATGAGTGATGATGATAGCGTCTGGTGTGTTTAGGGCTGCTTGTGCCACAAACTGCTTGCGATTATGGGTATGGAAGTTCTGCTCATCAGCGACCATGATATTAGCGGCAGGATAAAGCATTAAAAATTCTTGGCTAAACTGGTCCAGCATGTGATTGGGTACCACAAACATAGGCTTGTTGATCAACCCTAAGCGCTTCTCTTCCATTGCAGCCGCAATCATCGTGAAGGTCTTGCCGGCACCAACGGCGTGATTCAGATAGACATCACCCTGACGAATGACACGGTAGATACCGCGTTTTTGCGGTGCGCGCAGTTGTATCTTGTTTGACATGCCAGCCAGCGTTAAGTGGTCGCCATTGAAGGTAGGTGGCACAATATTGTTATACGTCTTGTTGTAGTAGTCGGCAAGCTCTTGCGCGCGCGTATCATCAGACCACAGCCAATTCTTAAACTCAGTCTTAATCTTGCGCGCCACTTCGTTAGCAAGCTCGGTTGCCACTGAGTCGATATAGGTACTACCATCGGGCGACTTGCGAGATATGCTAATCTTTCTACTATTTAAGATAGACTCGACCAGCTGAACAGCGCTTCTATCTGCTGTTGAGTAGTCAGATGACTTTGAGGTACCGCCCACATCCCATAGCCCAACTACCGGAGAATACTTGGCAGTTACATTGGCGCCTAGCACCTGCTGACTAAATTCATTGATCACACTGCCTGGGATCCATGCCGCACCCATATTGCTTGCAATGTCGTTCGGTGCGATAGGTGCTGGCTGGACCGCTTTTAATGCCGCGACGTTACGGCTATAGGATTTGTTGGTTTTAGCTGCAATCTCAGCTTTTTTGAGTTTATCAACTACATTGCCGGATAAGTAGGTTTCTGCCAAGTCCCATTGCTTTGACTGAGGATCGTTGTAGATTTGCTCGCCTAACTCTTCAATGATTTGTGGCTCTGTCTTGCCTGTTAGCGCGGCAATACGCGCAATATCCAACACACCTTTTTCATCAAGCGTATAGACCAGGGCGTCTTGTGTGCTCTTAATAGTAGGTGCTTTCGGCTTACGCAAGCTGCGGCCTTCAAAGAAGCTACCCTTAACCACGGTGCCTTTGCCATCATCAATGACATTCTCAAGCGCGCTTGCCAGCACGCCTTCAACATCGAGGAATAAGCGCTGCTTATTTTTAAAGCGTTTGGTCACTGTGGTGGTGCCGTCAGCGTTCTCGCGCTCGCTAACACTGTGCGCCATTAGTCGCCCATGCTTCTTAACAAAGGCGTCGTACACCTCATTTAGATTAGCGAGTGAATCTTCCCATGTGTCACTGTCTGTTAGCTGGTCACGCTGCGCCTGTTTAAGTGCGTCACGCACGCCCACATAGTCGGTCATAAAGGCAATGTCTTTGGCGCTTAGGTTGATAGCCTTACCGTTGGTGCCGTAACGCTGGGTCAGCGGCTTACCCACACCATCAACCACACGCATAAGCTTGCCGTCTTTTAGGTAAACGCCACCCTCTTTGTTAGCGGCACTGGCTGGATCGTAATCCAAATCCATCACCTTGACTGCTTCTGCTTGGCTGCCGCGCTGTGGATTGAAAACGTCTTTAGGTAGCTTGGCAATAGCATTATCTACCTGTTTGGCAAAGTCGCCTTTGTTTGGGGTGACGGTATAGGTATCACCAAACCGGCCACTGACAATAGCGTGCTCACCTAATACCATGTCTGGATTATTAACAAAGTATTCATTAATAGCGGTAGGTTTTCCGCTGGCCTTGATAGACTTCACGCTTGCCCATGCGGTATCACTTGGCTGCTCGCCCTCGTGACGTTTGCGCAAAAAGATAATATCGGTGACAACCTCGGTGCCTGCATTTTCTTTAAAGGCAGTCTGCGGCAAGCGAATAGCGCCGATAAGGTCTGCTTGCTCTGCTAGGTACTCACGGACGCTGCTACCCTTTTTGTCCATCGTGCCTTTTGAGGTGACAAACGCCATGACGCCGCCAGGCTTTAGCTTATCCAGCGTTTTAGCAAAGAAGTAATCGTGTAGCTGCATTGATTGTTTGGTGCTGTTCTTGCCGGCGCCTTTATAGTCAACGCTAATACCCGCAAACGGTGGATTGCCTACCGCCACATCAAAATGATTGTCTGGTAGTTTGGCTTTGATATAGTCATCAATTCTCATGCTAGACTCAGGATATAGCTGCTGTGCGATACGCCCGGTGATTGGGTCCAGCTCCAATCCCACATAGGTGCTGCTATTGGCAAGCTTGCTTGGCATTAGGCCGTTAAACACACCAATGCCGCTGGCAGGCTCTAGCACCTGACCGCCTTTAAAGCCAAAACCTTCTAAGGCTTTATAAATACCATTAACCAACACTGGCGGTGTGTAGTGGGCGTACTGAGTGGTACGGCGTGCGGTGTCGTACTCGCTATCAGTGAGTAGTGATTTTAGTTTTTCGCCAAGTGCTCGCCAGCTATCGGACTTATATTTGCCGGTATCGGGATTAGGAAATATGCCGTTAGCAATCTCGCTTGATCCCCACCCTGCATACTGCGCTAATAGCGCTTGTTCGTCGCTGGTGGCCTGTCTGCCCTCACTATCCAGTTGTTTTAATAGCTCGATAATATCAACATTGCGTTCAGCGACTTTTTGCCAGCTTAGCTTGCCACTGGTTTGATCGGCGTCAATAACATGGTTTTTAGGCTTTACTGTAGGCGTCGCATCTGACGCTTGAGCTGTTCTATCATCTGATTCAACGCTGTCTGCTCGGCTGCTGCTATCATTTGCACCTGCTCGCTGACTCGCTGCTGCGGATTTTGAATCTGCATCACTTGGGTTAGTATCTGATCTGTCGCTACGTCCATCGACTGCATCCACGTCGCTAGTAGATTTTGCTTGAGCTGATCCAGCGTTCCATCTTTTTTCATCCGCTTGGTCAAACTCGCGTATTCTGTCGAGTTCAGCACGCGCTCTATCGTCTTGATTACTTGTTCCGGTGTCATCGTTACTATCCTCGTTTAATTCTTCTACCGTCTTGAATTTGTCAGCGCGTCGGCTCACATCATAGGCAGGACCTTCGCTACCTAGATTGATGCCTACTGGCTCGCTTGCCATAAAGTTACCTTCTGGCTTTGATCTTATACCGTTTTTATCTTCATAGATAGGTTCGCCATCCATGTTTTCACCAACAAATAGGCGCTTGTCGTCACCCACGTCGATAGATTCTGGGTGTTTGGTTTTGGCCGCCAGTTCTTCTTTGGTTAGATAGCGATTTTCTCTTGGTTGCTGCTCGATGCCAGTAGGGGTGATCGATACCGTTTCATTGTTGAATATACCGTATTCTTCAATAGCACGTACACCACTTTCATTTTCATAAAGCGGTAAACCCGCCTGATTTTCACCTATAAAGGTTTTCATTTGCGGGCCACTGCCTACGGTTTGCGGATATTTTGACTGCTCTGTCTTGGCAGGCTCGCTTGCTGGTTTAGTATCAGATGCTTTGTTGCCAGTAAAACCTGCCTGCTTATCTCTATCCTCATAAGCTGCATCAATAAGATCTTGGTATCTCCCTGCTTTTGAATCTAAGAACCGACCTAATGTCATTTTACGCTTAGCATAATCTATAACAGCTTGCTCAACATCCATAATATTTTGCCTTGCTTCACGCTTGGCTTTGTTGGCTGCTGCCTGATCGTCTTGATTGCGCGTGCGCTTGGCTTTTATCTCTAAGCGTTCCGATTTCTTGAACACAATATTAGAGACGTTAGATAGCGGCATACCAAAAACCTCTTGTACCGCCTTTTCGTCGCTGGTCAAGGCTGGGCTGACTGGCTCTGCCATTAACTTATTAAACTCAGCGCGGCTATCTGCTTCGCTGGTCATGCCCTCGCTATCTAATCCCGGATAGTCACGGGCGCTATTCCAAAAAGACAGTAGATACGGCTTAACCTCTGGCCCTACGTCCTCCATCATCATCTTGGCATAATCCGCAAACTTGCGAACACCGCTTTCTATGTACGCGCCTGCCAGCGTTATGCCGTCCATTAGTATTTCGGGGTCTAGCCCTGAGTTAACCTGTGTTAGCTTGGATTTTAGACGAGCGCGTGCCGCTGCTACTTTATCTTCAGTGAATAGCTTGTTATCAGCAAAGCGGCTTTTAGGCTCTGCTGTCGCATCACTTTGTTTTTTAGCTTTCTTCGCTGCGGCTCGTTTGGCTGGCGCTGACTGCACACCAGTTGGTGTAGAAGGTGTGGTACGACTGCTGGTTAGCTCTGCAAACTGTTCGTCAGTGATGTTTTTGCCTGATGATTTCTTGGTCGCGGACGGTACCTCAAAGTCACCCACGCCAGAACCAAACATACTATTAAACTCGGCAATACTGCGCTTTTGGGGTGAGCGTTTCTTACCTGCTAGCGGCGAACTTGCGTCAGGAATAAGAAGCGTGCTGACTGATTCTACGCCGCCGCTACTATTAAATTCGACATCAGTGATCTTGTATTCATTATTATTTTTCGCTACAACTCTATCGCCTACAACCAACTTCCGATTAGAGTCATCTTGTTTTTCCGGTGCTGTTTCCGGTTTCACTACAGAAGACTGAGGCGGTTTTACTGGGCTGGCGGGCACTGTTTCCGGTTTTGCTACATCGGCTTGAGGTGCTGCTTGTGCCTTCGGCAGTATCTCAAAACGCTTGCCAGCCTGTACCACCTCATGCGTATCGCTAATACCTTTCTTGTCAATAAACGCTTGCGCCTTATCCTGCTTACCGAACCACTTAGCCTTTCCGTCCTTACCGATAGCGACATCTTTGTTAGGTGCTGGCTTAGTTTTTGCCACTGGTGTAGGCGTACTGTTGTTTAACGAGCGACCTTGTATTTCATCGACGCGATTAGCAAATGCTTCAAACTCTGCGTCTGTGCCGCCATACTCACCATTTTCGTCAAGCGACAAGCCTAACTCGTTTGCTGCCTGCTCTTGTGCCTGTGCATAACTTGGTTTTGCTGGCGCGTTCGGTACAATCTCAAAACCACCGCCTTTTACCTGTTTAATGGTCACGCTGTTAGGATCAAGCTTTTGTTTTTTGATAGCAGCTTTGGCGGCGGGCTTACTCTTGTAGATATCTTTATCATCAGTAGAAGCTATGCCTGTCTGTTTTGACTTTCTGCCTGTTATATCAACCTTGCGCTTGCCTAAAACCTCTTTAGCAAACTGACTATAGGCTTCACTTGACTCCATTGCGTCATAAGCGACTGGATTATTAAAGTCAAACTCTACATTCATTTCCTCACGTATGGCGTTTTCGGTTTCTTCCTGTGAATAAATGCGGCCCTGAGCATCTAGCTTCTTGGCAAAATATTCTGCCAAGCCTTCACGGTCTTTAGGTGCTACAGTCTTAGATTGCGTCGGCACCGGAATATTGATAGTAGGGTTTTCATCGGTAAGCTGTGTGGCTGTATCTGTCTCTACTGGTGCTACTGGCGTGACAGTCTCTGCTTGTGGCTCTGCTTCTACTGGTGCCGCTGGTGTTTGTTCGGCACGCACTGGCATGGTTAAACCACTAGCAGTAGGTGCTACTGATTGCTGTGATTGTGGCGCTAATGGCGGCTCACTGATAGGCTGCGCTTGAGTATCGCCACCTGCACGTCTTTGACGTACCGCATCAAGCTGTCCAGTCATCCACTGGTGCAACTCTTTTTGCACGCCCTCTGGCATAGACTGCCAATCAGCCTTAGCGACGTTCTGCTCAACCTGCCCGCCAAACGCATCCGCGATTGCTTTCGCCTTGGCTGCGGCCGGCATGGTGCTATCCCAAAAACGCGCTAAGTTAAAAGGTGTGCCATCAGCACCGACAACGGTAGTATCAAACGACTCACCCTCATAAGGCTGTGCAAGCTCTGCACGCTTGGTAATCGCGGCTTCTGCTTCTGCACGCTCAATCTCACGCTGTTGCTTTGCTTGCTCGATGGCTTTACGTTCACGCTCTGTTTTAGCGGCTTCTGCTGCCTGCTCAATTTCGGCATCAATCTGCGCCTGCTGTGCGCGCTGTGCGGCTATGTAATCGTTAATCGTTGCGCCTGTACCTGCAATCGCTTGTTGCTGCTCTGCGAACGCTGCATCTTCCACCTTGGCGGCTGCTCGGCTCACAACTCCTGATAAACCCTGTTTGTTCTCACCGCGCTTGTTGTCATACCACGCTTGCGCTGCTGCTAGTGACTCTTCAACTGGCTTGTCGTTACTACCATCTTCAATCGCTTCATCAAGTGCTGCTTGCTCTGCGATAAGCTCAGCGATCTGCGCATCTTGCGCGTCAAGCTCTTGTTCGCTAGGTTGACTATCAACGACTGGTTGTACTGGCGCGGCTGGCGTGCCGTCTGGGTTTAACGCATTCTCAAATTCTTGTTCGCTTAACTCCGTCGCGCCCTCGACTTGACCATCAAAATCGCTATCAAAACTGTTGGTTGGGTCAATGCGTGGTGCGCGACGTGCTAGCGACGTGCGAGGAATGCCTACTTTTTCTGCCTCGGCTGCCATAGCATCAAGGGTGCTGCGAGCTTCTTCCACACGCGCCGTTAATGCTTGCCCTTCTTCTGATCTTGGTGATACTGTTTGAATCTGCTCTTGTAGCTGCGGTATTTGTCCTGCAACCTCCGCATAGGTTTGCTGCGCGGATTTGAGCTCATCTTGTGCCTGCTTAAACTTTGAATTGCGTGTACCGGCATAGGTGGCACCGCCCATCAGACCGCCTAAAATACCACCCATTAGGACCGCTTCTGTGTTCTGTGCGGTGTCAATCTTGTCTTTTACGCCCACATCAACGGCTGCTTTTTGAGCCACATAATCGGTGTAACCTTCTTGCGCGCCTTCTTCAGCGACGTTAAGACCAGCAATACCCACACCAACGGCTGCTGGTATTGCATACTTGCCAGCCTTGCTTGCATCAGCGCGCGCCGCAAGCTTGTTGAACACCTTTTGACCCCACTGGCTCACCGCACCGCCTGCGGCTCGGTTGGCAGTGAATGAGCCGACGCCTGGCGCCATCATGCTAAGCGCCAATGTTGCAAGGCCGACGTTTTCGCCTGACTCTTCGGCAATCTCGCTGATTGTCTGATCACGCGCTTTCGCGTGCGCCTCATCCTCACTCATGCCAGCTTTGACGTTTTTGTCAAACATACCTTTGTAGATATCTTGCGAGCGTTCAGCGTTGGCAAGCTGCTCTGACGTTGCATTTTCCAGCTCGTCTTTGGTGCTATCACTACCATCAAGATAAGCTTGTGGGTACATGGACGCACCAGCCACACCATAAGAAGCGGCTGCCGTTGCTTTGGCACCTGCACCTGCCGCCTGAACACTTTTAGCGGCTGCACCGGCTGCCCCAAAACTGGCGGCAAGTGACGGCACCTGCTCAACGGCTGATACAGCAAGCTTTTGTGAGAAGTTGCCGTTCTGCTGAATATCGCCATACGCCTGATAGACGTTATTAGATATATCATCTTCATAGCTTTCTAGCGCTTTTGCGCCACGGTCAAAGATACCACCGTCGTCATTCTCGCCCACGTCAGCGGCAAGCTGTAATGGTGCGCGTAACAAACGTGATGAACCAGTAGCAAGTGCACCGCCCACGGCTGATACTGTGTCACGGGCTGCGTGTGCGGCTGCCTGAGTACCTACCGTATCATTACGGATAGACTCATTGGTGCGGTACTCGTTATCAAGCTCGCGCTGCGTTTGATTAGGCTTGCGTAGCGTACCAATTTTTTGTTGTACTTGCGCTTTGGCGGCCTGCAAGTCTTGATAGTTTTTATTAAATAGGCTTTCATAAGTCTGATTGTATTTTGGGCTGCCCGGCTTTAAGTGAGGTGCACGCGCTCTTAGCTCTTGCTTGAGCCTGGCCTCAACTTTAGGCTTCCAAGTTTTATTTTCCCACTCGCGCAAGGCTTTGGCTGCCGCCTTTTTATCTTCATTGACGTAGCTTTTATTAGTGGCCACATCAAAACCTTTTGATACTGCACTGCGGCTATCGCGAGTCTTGCGCTGCTTTTCAACGGCTGAACTAGCAATACTAAATAATCTATCGTTTAAGCTCATGTTGTTTCTACCAGTCCATGTTATCGTTTAAATTGTTCATATAATCAAAGCTTTCTGCGGCTGCCGGATCAGTCTGCGGCGCTGGCAAGCCGCGTGCATACAGCGCTTTTAGCTTGCTAGTCTGCGGCGTTTGGGCGGTTTGTTTTAACGGAGTAGGCTGCTGGCCCGGCAAGGTTAACCCGCCAGCGGTCACGGTATTGCCACCACCTCTGGCATTAGGGTTTATTTTATAAACAATCTGTTTAAGGTTGCCCAAAGACGACGCCCCTACCATTGATAAAAGTACCTTATGCCCTAGCGCGTTCTTATCCGCCTTGCTCATTTTGTTTCGGGTGCGCTCTGGCACTGCACTGATAACTAGGTCAAACGCATCGCCATACAAGTCCAAAAACTCTTGTTCGTTTTGCGCTCGGCCCATTTCTTTTAGTTTCGTGCCAGCACGCGCAAAGGCCGCTGTTGTTGCAGCGTCCGACTTGATGCCTAGTTGCTTGGCGTCTTTGATTGCGGTATTGACGCCTTTATCGATACTGACGTTGTAGTCTTGCGCGGTCACGATGCCTTTGCCAGAATTGCCCTGCTTGCTACTGCCTTTTGGTAGCTTTGGAACGGCTGGCACTGAGCGCTGCACTTGAACGCCATTTGACTGTCTGTGGATTTTAGCGACGTAGTTCTTGGTTTCACTAAAAGGAATGGCGTTGATAAAGTTCTGCATACCCATTGCGTCAGGGTTTCTCATAGCTGGGTTTTTCTTAATCCACTTATCAACCGCACCTGGGCCTGCATTATAAGCAGCGTAAGCAAGCGCTGGGTGCCCATACTTATCTAATTGCTCTTGATAGTAAAGCTTGCCTAGATTGTAATTATAGCTAGGGTCTGTCTTGTACTTATTGGCGTCCCAAGCAATTCCGTGTTTTCTTGCCACATACTTAGCGGTTTCAGGCATAACTTGTGCAATACCAATCGCGCCAGCCGATGACGTTAGCGGCTGGCCTTTTGAGTTAAGCTGCCGGCCATTACTCTCAGGGCCGATAAGAGCATCAAAACTACCCCATGCCGCCCCACCAACAATAGGGGTGCCGCCTGCATCAAGATCAGACTGCGCCGTTCTAATGCCTATGTTGTTTTGCGCGTTGACGTTCGCAAGGTCCACGGCGTTCGCGTGTCTCACGCCTAACTCGTCAATCAAGAACCCGTGTTTCACGCCTAGCTCGTCAATGGTATAGCCATGCTTGACGCCCATCTCATCAACTTTGTAGATATGTTCGCGCCGTTGCTTGCTTGCGTCTTTAGCGTCATCAATAGCCGCTTCGCCTCTTTTTAGGGTTAGCTTATCTTCTATCTCTTGAGCCTTAGCCGCGCGCGCCGCTGCTGCCGCTCTGATTTCATCTTCAATCGCGCCAGCGTTTTGCAACTTGTTATAGTTACTGGTTGCTTCTTCAAATGTTGTGCCCTTGCGCCCAAGCTCTTGACCAGTCTCTTTGTCGATGATGGTTTGAAAATAGAACGGCTTGCCGTCTGGCCCTTGTCGCTGAATGATTTTGCCCGTGGTTGCGTCGCGCTCAAACTCAATCTTGTACGGTAGCTTGTTGTTACTATTAACCGCTTTGGCTAACACATCAACTTTTTGCTGCTCGTCAGCGCCGATGCCGTCTAGGTAAGCAAGCTTATTGCGCGTTTCTTCAAAGGTTACTGAGTCGTTAAACTCATCGTTCTTAATCTTGTTTTGATTCAGCGTTATCTTTTTGCCTTCAAGGTTGACGTCATGGTTTTGCTGCGCGCGTAAGTCTTGCTGCTGTTGGCGGTTGCGGTTGTACTGCTTGTCCGCTACACGCTCAGCCTCGTCTTTTTTGTCCTGGTTATAGCCCATGATGTTTTGAGCAAAGCGGTTGGTAAACTGCGCAATTCCGGTTAAGCTACTCATATCAATCCCCTATTACATCCACACGCCTGTGCCGACGGTCGTTTTTGCTGGCTTGTTTTTATACTGATCCCACGCCTGATAGACAGTTGAGCCAAGATCGGCCCATTGATTAACGGCAGATGCGCCGTCATATCTTGCTTGCTTGGCGCGATCTGCGTAGGTTTGTGATAGTGCGGTTGCGGCACTTGATGAGGCGGCTTGCGCGTTGTTGAGTTTATTTACCCCTAGTGTTAAGGCGTCCTGCTGGCGTGCAAAGGTTAAATCTTCTGCTCGGTTAGACTCCTGACGACGTGCGTTGTTGATAGTACCTACCTTAGCAAGCGCTTTGGATAAAGATAAGTCGCGCCCGATAGCATCAGCGCGCCCACTATTGGGGTTAATCCCTAGTCGCTGCATACTCCTTAGACTTGCAGCGCCCGAATTGGCAAACTGCGTCTCCACATCACCGATAGCGTCCTGCGTTACCTGCTCATAGTCTGGTGTTACACCCTTCCTGACGGCGGCTAGGTAATTATCTTCAATCGGCTTATAAAACTCGTCGTAGTCCTCCTCCCTTTTTTTGGCGCTGGCAAGTTGCTGTTGTTGTAGCGCTATCGATGCAGCATTAGCTTTGTCGGCAGACTTCTGCGCCTTATCTTTCTCGTTATCACTCATGATGCCACTGACACCACCAATAACCGCACCTGCTGGGCCGCCTGTTAAAAAACCAGTTGCCGCGCCCAACAATCCGCTTAAAAAACCCATAACACCCTCGCTTATATTTA
Source organism: Psychrobacter sp. Marseille-P5312 (assembly GCF_900291405.1). Classification (NCBI taxonomy): domain Bacteria; kingdom Pseudomonadati; phylum Pseudomonadota; class Gammaproteobacteria; order Moraxellales; family Moraxellaceae; genus Psychrobacter; species Psychrobacter sp. Marseille-P5312. The sequence continues at coordinate 2,408,480 of NZ_OLML01000001.1, read as the reverse complement.
CTATGTATTTAATGTTGATAAATTTTAGACACGACAAAAACCCAACCATCTATTGATGACTAGGTATCTGTTTGTTGTGAGGTGGCAAAGACTGCCTAAATGCTACAAGTGTTTTGCTTTTATTATGCAATTAGTATAACAAATTAATGTAGCAATCATACTTCTTTATCAACAAGCATTCCGTTTTTAACGTACTCGCTCGCATCGTTGGCTTGCCTATCAATTGGAATAATCGATTCATCATCACCTAGCGGCATCTCTTCAATAAACCAAGACGGCCCTTCTACTGTCTTTACTATCTCACCTGTGTCTGTTTTATAAACCGCATAGTGCGCCATTACTTACCTCCGCATGGTCATGGCATGGATATATCGTTGTGATAGGTTTGCTGTACCACCATTTGATACGCGCATCTGTAGTTCGTAAATACCTGCAACACCTGTACTGTCGTGCCTAGACAAAGAGAATGTGCCAGCGTTACGATTATCATTGGCGATGTCCACTCGGTGGCTGTGAGGTCCTGTGCTGGCGTGATTCACCGTGACATTACCACTTACAGATTGATAACCATTAGGGCCATAAGTGCCACCTGAGAATGATGCACTATGATTATGTCCGGCTGGATCGTAGGAGGTACTGGTTCTCGTCTCAGACCTCGCTTCACTGAAAAACACCTCTATATTATCAGCAATGACGACGCCACCCTTCACAATCCTACATAAGATGCTTTGCACGCGAGCATAGCCTGGAAAGTTAAAGATAGCGCTAAAGCTCAACATGGTGTGCCCCATATCAGAAGGCACTGCTAGACTCTGGATTGTCTTATACGACGTACCTACTGCTATACTGCCCTCTGTAAACGCTGACACGGGAACCGTTACTGCATTGCCTTTTATGTCTAGCGTGTCGATAGACGCACGACGAATATAGGTATCATCTAGGTAGTTCCCTGCTGGAATAACCTCACCATCAATGATAGTGCCATCAGGGTAAGACACGAAAGGCACGCTCTTACTACCACTCTGACCCTGTATCGCAAAACTACCTGCTCTAACAATAAAATCAACTGTGCGCCCGTCATTCTCAATCGCTAGTCCACCAACGACGCCATTCACATCAGTCTTAATCGACCACTTAGCGTTAATGCCATCTATAGCGCTTTGCGCTGTCTTAACCGAGGCTGTATTTTTGCCAACGCTTGATTGAATGGTGTCGGTGCGCTTGGCTAGGGCGCTGTGGGCTGTGGCATTCGCCTCGATCTGTGTCTGCATTACGCCAGCATTATTTTCAAAATCAGAACGAATCGTTTCCGTCTGCTCAGCTAACGCCTTTATTTCATCGACTCGTGTTTTAGACTCTTTCGATATGGCTGCTTTGTTGTCGTTGAGTTCTGCCTGTACTGCGTCAAACTTTTGGCTAGTAGCAAGGTCTGACTCCATGCGCGCACTGCGCTCACTCCAAACCCCTACTAGGCTCTCTGGTGAGTCGTCACCTGCCAGCCAATCGGTATCACCCGCCATACGCGGGTTGACCTGCGCGAATACACCACTGATATCACTGGCGTTAGCGGCGCTGGCACTGGCGGCTGTCTCTGCATTGCGCGCCACAATACCTTGAGCGCCCATCACCTCGTTATTAAAGGTCGATGTTAGGTTTGATAAATCCTCTGCTGTGGTGTCCGCTTTACCGGCAGTCGTGTTGAGCTTCTGCACGATGGACGATGATGAACTGACCCCATCGCCATTTATCTGACTGTCTAATGAGGTTATTGACTGCGCAAGCGCCCTGTCTTTATCAGCTCGCGCTTTTTCCTCACGCAGTAGTGCGGCATGGCTTGCCCCTGGTGACGGCCTACCCACCGCTATCCAGTCAATCTTAAAATAGTTTAGGTTGTCAGCGCTGCTGGCAAGCTTGATGCTAAACCCTGTGATAGTGCCCGTCCACTCCATATAAAAATTAACGATTGCAAAACCTTCTGGGGTGTACTCAGGCTCAGGCGCGCTAAGACTGCCGCCAGTGTAAGTGAGTACCGCATCCCACGTAGGCGTACCTATCTTTTGAATGCGCAGCTTGACGTGTCGATACATGCCGCCATCAATATCTACTACTGGACTATTAATGGTTTCAGTGCGTACATTGATCCAGCCATTGGCATAGACGCCGTTTACCCAGCCATCTTTGTCTTTATTAAAATGCCAAATCTCAAAGCTATCAAACTGCTCACCCACGCCAGCCGATAGAAGGCTCACCTGCTCAGCCAGCCCCTCAACCGCCGTGGCTCGTGCGGTGCGTTCTTGATGAATAAGCCCCGATGTTACTTGCGACAAGTCGTCTCCATCATAACCGCCGACCATCTGCGCGGCTAAGCGATTAATCTGCGAGGCCACTACCTCGTTTTTAGTAACAAGCGTTTTATTTACCTGTGTTATTGATGCCTTATTGTCATTGATACTAGACAACAAGCCATCGGTTCGCTTAGACATCGCCATGTCTTTTTCAATGATGGCGCTGCGCTCGCTCCAAACTCCTGCAAAGTAACTATCATCGCCCGCCCATTTGTCGGTATCGCCCGCCATATCAGGATTGACTTGTGCATAGATTCCATTAAAGTCGCTAATCAACTGACCCGTCTCATCTGAGCGCGTTTGTATCTCTTGCACTAGGTCTTGGTGCAAACCTTCATCCACGTTAAATCGCTCAAGCGCCTCAGCTTCAATGTTTTGCTGTAATAGATTCGAGCTATCTGTAATCGACTGCTCGCGATCTTGACGCTCTTGGGTTATTGCTTCATTAGCTGCAAGAACGTCAGCCACGCGCTGCAAGCGCTCCTCACTGATAGCGTTTTCGTTTGAGGTTATCTTTTCAATACGTGTGCCCAACTCCTTACTTAGCTCTGACTCGGTAATATGACCTCTGATTTTATCAAGTATAGGCCCCACACCCGTCTCATCACCAATCACGCCAACCAAGTCTGCACGAATCTTTTTACTTGATCTCAGTACATAGCTTTGCACCGCTTTGTTGATACCGACCAACTCATCGGCTGACATTTTTTCTACTGCCTTTTTAAGCGACTGTAGAAATACCGTCGTGTCACGATCTGCATTTTTAGGAACACTTGGCAGTGATATTTTTTTACTACTCATTGCTTCACCTATAAAATAGTATCGCGCATGGTTTCAGCCAGCACCACTTCACGAATAGCCACACTTGATTCAATCTCAATAGAAAAATCGCGCTTAACGCTATGATTTTTAACCCTAAATGGCTTGTTGCTCTTAACTTTAGATTCATGCAATAAAACCTGATCAGCGTAAACCCTAAATGTTATTGCATCTGCCGGATAGTTGTCAGCGACCACCTGCGCGGCAAGCATACGTCTAGGCGTGTCCACATTAAAAGTCTTTGAGCGCCATTTGAAGGTTTTGCTAGTAAAGGGTTCACCGTACTCCGGGTTGAATGAGGTGTGCTTAGAAATAATGCCGCCCATTGCTGCGGTGTCTTTATTGATCATCTGCACCAAGTTGCCATCTAAAAAGGTATTTAGCGCATACTCATCGAACCACAAGACACCTTTGCTTCCGTCATTAAGATCAATATAACCGCTACCTTTATCGCCACCGTTATCCCAAAAGAATAAGTAACCATTCTTATAAGCAGTCGCGTGAATACTTGACGGTTTAATATCCTGCCAGTCGCGCGTAGAAAATACGCTTTCTGTGAGTAGCTTTGCGCTGTTGGTAGTGACAAGAACAAGGCCATTTTCGCTTGCGTACATACAGCCATGATTGAGATTGACCATGCTGCGCGGAGATACACAGCCTTCATATAGCGGTAAACTAAGAACGCTCATCGACTCAGGATCACTACCACTAATCAGTATTGGATTACCTGTAGTGGCGACCACAATCGTATTATCGTAGTGACCCAAGCCCATAATGGTATGCTGCGAAATTAGTTCATAAAACCGTGGCCATGCGTACAAGGTGTATGGTTCTGATAAACAGATTGTTTTATCGACATAACCGTAACCCACCCCACTGTTGGTAACACCCAATCCTTTCATGCCAACTCTTGGCTGATCATAATTCATTGTTACCAACGGCTCGCCTATCTGAGTGGACCCATACGGCATATCATCGATAAGGGTGACACTATCTCCTGTCATGGTCAGCAGATATTCTTTGACAAATAAGAATTGTGCGACACCAATAGAGTTAGTGACTGACCGATAAAGCCTAATGGCATTTATCCCATAGTCTCTTGTCAGTTTGGTGCGCGTGCCTTCTGCATAAGGAATGGTGAGAATAGGCTCATCGCCTTTGGTTAGATATAAGACCTCTTCAATCACGCCTGGCGCTGACTCGTCACCAAAGCGATTAACATACGTCAAAGCATAGACACGCGCTTCCACATCATCGGGCATGTTAGCGATTATCTCTGCCACTGCATCGCTAATCTCACCCTCTTTCTTATCAACGCCTGACGAGTTTTGACCGTCCATTGCCTTTTTGAACATATCTTTGATAGCGTCTGTGATTGACGCATAAGTGATAGGCTCAGCAGGCTCTTCACCTTCGACGGGTTCTTGTTCAACAACTGGCGGTGTAATGCCTGTTATAACGGTGTCTTTAACTTCGGGCGCTGGCAAGCCTGCAATGTAGTCAAAATTATCAGTCACAAGCTCGTACTCGTCGCTTGCACCGCCCACATCCCAATCGTTAAACATCAGTGGCGCTTTCTTATCCTCCGTCGTCCAATAAAGACGGTAAGCGTCATGGACTGGTGAGAAGGCAAACTTTGCAAGCTCATTACTAAACTTCTTATAGGTTTTACCGTCATGGTCAAAAAACATGGCGCTAACAAAGTTTTCAGCACCAACAATGTTAGACGCATAACTGTTACTAGCTTGATTACTAGGGGTTAAAACGCCATGCTCAACCATGACGTTTTGGCACGACTGAGCGGCATAATCTGGTAGCTTCGTTGGGTGTAACTTCGGCAGCGTGCCAGCAAAATCATTGATACGTATGTGCATACTGATTGCCTTATTTGTACTTATCCAGGGTATTTTGCCCAAGGTAGCTGGTAGTGGGGGCCGTCCTTAAAACTTTTCCAATCCCCACCCCATTCAAGCGACACACCCACATCCACGGCAGCTTGCTTCACAGCATCAGCTAGTGGGCGGTAATACTTCCAGTCCCAAGTAACCTTGCCGGCCTCGTCGAGCGCGAACAAGTCAACAGCATGGCCGGTTAGGTGCCGGCTGTTCATTGTCTTTGTAGCGCCTTGAGCGTAAAGCTCTTTTTGCCGAGTGATTGAGCGCAGACCTTCGCCTACGCTAAAATCAATGTCTGTGATTTCAATGGCACGCTCAACGACTTTGACCAAATCAGGATGCAGGCCATTAAGTCGCGCCAGCGATTTATCTGACAACTTGTACTGACCCGCTGGCTCGACCGGCTTATCTTCCTTGTTTACCGCATTATCATCACTATGCGCTTTACAGTGTATAGCTGCCTCAGCCATAGCATAAAAACCTGCATGTGACTGATTGCCCCAATTACCATCTACCAAGCCGTCATAAAAACCATGCAGCTTCATCGTGGCTTGTAGGTTTTTGATAGTTGACTCTTTCATTCCCACCTCAAAATCAGACCAAAAAAAAGCCCCAAAAATGGGGCGATATTCAAACCATTTATCTGCGCTTGCGGCCGCTACAGTGTTTGTATTTTTGCCGGTATTGTCTTGCCAACATACACCAGCTCACTATCATTAGTATGCGCTGCATATCGATTCGGCTATCCGCACCGGTCACATAAAAAGTATAAGACGCGCTCGCCCATGCCAGCGTGCCGCAAATAATCGGGAAGGCATAGATAACCCTTGTCGATACATCGCAGCGCGCTACCTTTAAGTGGTTGATAAGCACGAACATCCCATACAGCGCACCAATGGCGCACAATACTACGCTAGTCGTTATTGTGGACATTGTGGCGCTCCTTCTCTTTGCTGTCTGCTACGACAACTTTAAACTTAAATGGATTGACAGCGTTAAATAGGCTGGCTTGATTGCGAGGTATTGAGGTGGCGGCTAGTAATGCTTGCAGCAACGGAGCTGATAGCAAAGACGCAACGAAAGCGTAGGCCGTCATAGCAACCTGCGGGGGATCGCTGCCGTCTGAGATAAGCACGCATAGCGAGATACCGCCGAACACACCAAGAAACGGCTTAGCGAGCATTAGAAACCTAAAGTGTTTATCAATCTCAGGTATCTTGATGAAGTTAGCGCCAATGCCGCCTGCCAGCGCAAAAAACCAAATAGGAATCCAGGACACCAAGAACGGCGCGCCCATACCGTAGCGGTTAACGACGATAACAGTTTCGGCGGTGATGCTTGTGCTGTTGGAACTAATCCGAGCCATAACGTCTGTCATGGCAGTTAGAGCTAGTGCAAAAAGCAATAGCGCTCGCTTTTTTATGCACAAGCTTTTATTAAATCCGAGCATAGTCGCTCCTTTTTTTCAAAGACAGCCACATATGCGGATGTATAAATTAGATACAGAAAAGCCACCGCTTGGGTGGCTTGTTTTTGTTCACCCAAAAGTAGCGGGTATAGATGTTGAAGGCCTGCCCTTCAAAAACCCATTGCTAATATGAGACTTAGCCTTACGGATCGTTTCATCAAAGGCCGCCATGTGCACTTGCGCCATGTTTGGCTCTGACCATTCTCTATTAGGCATAAGTTGCAAGTAGGCAATAGTCCCTGACAGCAGACCGTCATAGTATCGCTGGTAAATAAAATCAGGACAGTTTTCAGTTGTCTGGTTGATAGACAGTGATACTACTACGTTATCCGTCTTGCTATCATCGGCTGGCAGGTTAATAATATTAGGATAGCTATGAATGCTATCTAACAGCCCTTGCGCGTCGCAGCATTCATCGGATAACTGCCACACTTTGATAATGTGCGTATCATCAGGTATGGCAATCTCGCAGCGCCTATCAGTAATACTTAGGTGGAAGTCGTTGGGCGATAGCACTTGACTTGTACCTGCCAGCGGATCAAAGGCATTGACAACATAAGCAAAGCTTTCATCGCAAAACCTTTTGAGTGCTTGCCTTGCGGCAAAGACGACAGCGAGTCTTGGTACATTGCTCGCGTCGTTGTTGCCCAAATGAACACTTACACCATCTACAAACTCATCAAGAGCTACCATAAATCACCTATTACATTGACGTGCGACGGGCAGATGATACGCGCTCATCTTGCACGTCTTTCACGCCCAACAATTCAAGAGCCACACGCAAATGATCTGTGCCTGACACACCGTTTGAAGCATCACCAGACAAGAGCTTATAGAGCATAAGCTCTTGGATAGGCTGAGCAAACACAGCCGATACAGGAAGCGCATCACCAACATTCAGCTCGGTCACGCTATCAGCGTAACTACTGTACTCAATCTCTACCTTGCTGCCTACGGGTACTGTGGGGTAGATATAAAAGTGCTTAGGCGACCTTGCGTCAAACATATACTCTTTGACGATTGTGCCGCTAGTGTTATGCCAATCCGGTGACATGCTATCCATATCCTCTTGCTGCACCAAACGCACAGCGCGGCCCGTACCGCCCGTATCGGTGATATTGCGCACCACACGTAGCAGACGCTCGCCATCAGCGGGAATATACTGTCTTGATCCCGCCTCAAGCTCTAGCGTCGCAATCTTTGAGGTTGCATCAGGACGCACAAGCGAGAGCATAAGCAAGGCTTGATTAAGCGCGATAATCAGCGCTGAGTCCGACCAAGTGATTGCTTCTGGGTCATTTAGCTGCGTCATGCGCACGCCATTTAATAAATCTTGACTGCTAAACATAGCGATATCATCCTAATATGGGTTTGTATCAAGCAGTGATTACACTACTTACCTTTGCTGGCTTGATCGTTAGCAGCGCGCTCTTCTTCTTGCATGGCTTTACCGATTTTGCGTAGCAGCTCATTCATGTTGTCGCCTTTCTTCTCTTCAACGTCGAGACTGGCGGCTTTTTCGCGAATCTTGGCGCTGTGTGACGGGGTAAGCTCCAACGTTTCTTTGGCCCAATCTTTTACCGTGTCGTTTTCAGCGGTGTCAAAGTCGATAGACAAGATGTCATCAAAGCGATTGGTAAACGCATCTTCATCAATAGCCGCGCCTTTAGTGACCTCAATCTTATCGACATAACTTGCATCGCCACGATACAAGCGATATGACTCACGGATTGATAGTAGTCGGTCTGCGTGCTCTTCATTGTCCACGTTACAGACATGCGGTGAATTTTCATCGCTACTGTCTAGCGGCTTGAAGTGATAAGTCTTTTGGTTCACAAGGTTGTGACCAAATGTGACCTTGGTGCCGCCCTTGCGACGCAGTAGGCATTGAATAGGCGTTGATTGCTGCTCAACACTCTCTTGAGTATCGCTATTCTTTTTGTCGTCAGCCATGACATGGCTCCTTTTAATAAGTAGATGAAATGGAAAAACCCACAGCGACTTGCGTTGTGGGTTTTAATGACTTACCAGTAGTTGCTTACTCGTCGTTGCTGGCGTGACGGTAATGCGGTGTGATGTGAATGAACGAGCCTTTCGGAATCGTGCCTGCGCCTTTTAGCTTAATGGCAATAGTTGTTGGGCGATCTACTACTTTAGCTAGTCGGCCTTCAATCACATTGTCATTAATCTTAATCCATTTCTGCGCGGCAAGGTCGCCATCAGCAATAAACTTGGCGGCGATATCGGTTTCATCGGCATCCATGACGCCCACGTCGGCAGTGATACCAGCACCTAGTGCACTACACACCACTTCAATACCCAGAATCGCTGAGCGCTCAGGTAATTTGCACATCAGGATAAAATCGCCGACAGCCACAGTGGTTTCGGCAAGGAATTTGTGGGTAATGGTTGGTGTGTTAGTCACACCGCTAATCATTGAGCTTTGAATCTGCGTGTTATGCAAATAGCGCTCAGACTGGAACTTGGCCATAGTCTTGTGTCCTTTATAGAGATACTAAACAGAAAAAATAGATAATAAAAAAGCAAGCTGGCATGACCAACTTGCTCGGATTTGAAATCCAACCTTGTGTATCAGATTAAGCGCGTGACTTACTCACTGCGGTATAAGCTGCCATTGAGTTGACAACTTTACCATCAAACGCTGGTAGCTTGGTGCCGTACACCATGCCAGCAGAGATACCAACCTGGTTGCCATAGTCTTTTTCTTTCTCTTCCCAGTTGGCGCGCATATTCTTATCGCTTGCACTACCAAAGGCGACCACAGCAGCCTGACGGCCCATGAATACGCCTGTATGCGCCTTCACGTTGTTGCCAGCACCAAAGTCGTTGTACGTCACAACACTATTCACCTCTTTAATGTGAACTTTGTTGTACTCGCCAGCCGAGCCTTTGAAGATATGGTTTTGATAACCGTTAGCAGCAGCCGCCGCTTTTTGGATATCAAGCCAGCCACCAGTGCCAGTATCTTTGCGCAAGTCATGAATCTGCTCAGGCGATAGCGTCAGCATGTAGTATTCTTCTGCCGACTCTTCTAGTGGCTCCATGCGAAACTCACCATCAGCTTTACCGCCGCGCTTAGACTTGAGTACCAGCTCATCAATAAGATCAAGAGACATGGTGTCAGCAGTCGTCATACTGGCCTTTGATGTAGCAGAGCCGCCATAGACAATACTATCTTCATCGTACTTCTGGTAATCCATGGTGCCACGGATAGGCGCCGTTGCACCCAGCGGGATATACAAGTCTTTCGCATGACCACGGCCACCGCCCAGCGTTGTCATCACGACATCATCAAAGTGGTTCGCGTGCCAGCGCTCAAGCTTGACCTTGGCGATTGCGCGTAAGTCATTGATAGTGCGCTTTTGGTTCATCTTGCCACCAGGCGTCACACCATGTCGAACTTGGTTGATTTTAACTTCGTCCGTGAACGCGGTTAAATCTTCCTCGTTACCCTCAAGAACGTCATCACCATAAGTACCACGACCTTTGAGTTGAACAAACATATCGAATGATACGTTGTCACCTGCGCCGCTTTCTAAGTCATTGATAACACCAATGGGCGCGTTTGCCATTTGACCGGCTTTGCCCACCAGTTTGGTAGAGGCCATCAGCTTGCTACCGTAAAAAGACTTTACGAAAGCGGCACCGAATAACGCACCTGCCCATTTTTTGACAGCTTGGCTGTCGTTGATTTTAGTCTGTGCCATGATATTAGTCTCCTTTAGTCAGACTATTTTTGGTATCACAGCACGTATGCGCTTGTTCACCCGTTAAAAAACTCACGTCGCTATCTTGATCGGTTATCACTTTTAGTCTTGGTGAACGCCCGCTCTTTTTTTCCACCACAATCGTACAAGGGCCAGTCACCTCGATAACATCGCCTATGCTACAGTCTCGATAGCGTATCTTATTCATAAATATATTTTAACCTATTGATTTAGCAGGTATTCGTTTTGCTGCGCTTCGCTCATATCAGCGATTGCACGCTCTAGCGCTGGCCCATCAAGCTTGTCTAGGTGGGCAAACTTGCCGTTATCGTTGCTGTTAGCAACGACCGCTGGCATGTTCGAGATACTAGGCATCGTCTCTGGGTCTGGTTTGACCGACTTGTCAGCAGGCTTATCCTCTTTCTTGCCAGCATCAGGCAGGTCCATATAAGACGATACAGCGGCGCGAGCTTTGTTTAGCAATACATCAAACGGCGTGCCAGGCGGCATACTTTGTGCAATGACGCCTAGCTGTTGGTCAAGCGCGGCAAACTCAGGGCTGCCTTCGACAAAAGGTTTGTTCTCAGGACGCGCCATAAAGTCGTTTACTGCGACAGCAAAGTCGTTTTGAAACTGCTCTTGCTTACTGGTTTCGCGCTCAGCAATCTCATCTTCTTTTGTGACAAGCTCCGCCTCTCGCGCCTCAATACGCTTTAAGTCGCGCTCAATACGAACCTTAGCGGTATTGTACGCCCCATCTAAGATATCACCATCATCGTACTGCTTACCTAGCGCTTCAAGCTCAGCAAGTTTAGCGTCAAACTCTGCATCAATAGCGGCGCGCTTTTCTGCTATCGTCGCGGCTTCTTGTTGATAATCGTCTTGATTAGTAGTATCAGCGTCATCAGTGCCGTCAGTCTCAGCGTCGTTGGCTGTATCGTTATCGCCAGCATCGCTATCGTCAGTAGCATCAGCTTCGGTATCTTCATCTTCATCACTGTTGCCACCTTCATCAGTGTCAGCATTGATAGCATCGATTTCAGCTTGGGTTAAACCGTCGTAGCTTAGGCCAAAATCTTCATCAAGGTCATCGTCAGCATCTACTTCATCGGCTGGCAGGTTGTCTAGCTCTGTGGTGTCGATGTCAAAGTCGTCATCGTGTGTATCTACTGTCATATCAATTATCCTTATGGATTGGGTTGTTCGGTTGATTGTTGCTGCATTAATGCTTGCTCCATCATGGCGGCTTCTTCTGGTGACATTGGTTCTTGTCCGTTCTCGCCAGCGGGTGCCTCACCCTCTGGCATGACTAGCTGTTCTTGTGTGGGCTGCGTCTGCTCTTGCTGTGCTGGCATGTTAACCTGCATCGGCACTGGCGCTTGCTCTATTGGCTGGCCCTGTACCGGCTGTTGCGAGCTGGCCGGTTGCGTACCATTCATGATGTTGTCCATATTGTTAATAAGATCATCAGCAATACTGCTAAGCTCAGCGTTTTGTACGACCACGCCAGCCGCTTCAAGGTACTTGACCATTGCTTCAGCTTGAGCGCGGCGCGCATTGGCTTTCTCGCGCTCGCCTTCGCGGTTGTACTGATTAGCCCGTGAGTTGTCGAGGTTGATTGCCGATTGTTTCTTCGCAATCTCCAACTCAAGCGCTTGCTCTTGCATGGCTTGTTGTTTCGCTTGCTCTTGCGCTTGTGCTTCTTCACGCGCTTGTTTCTGCTCGTCGTTTTCATCAAGGGGTGGTAGTCCTGTGGCTTCGCGAATTTTGCTGAGTAAGCGCTCTTTGTTGGGCAAATCTTGTAAATCAACTGCCATTTCGATAAAGGCAATCGCTAACATTGGGTTGCCTGTGGCTTGCGTAATCTGTGCTGAGACGTTGATTAGCTGCTCAGACAGTGCTTGACGCATCGTCTGACGATAATCACGCTCTGATATAACAAAGTCTGCCTGTGTTGCAGTGATGTCCGTCTCTGGTGACTCATTAAGCACCACAAAGTCTTTCTTGCTGGGGTTTTTAATATCGCTTGTAACCCTAAACTGCATCTCACGGTTGATGTACTGCTCGCATAATGACAATACAATCTCGCCCTCAATTTGATGGGCCAGTTGGTGATTGTCGATGATAGGTGTGGTGATGACAGTGCCCTGTTCTTGCAATGACTGGATAGCAATACCAGACATGGCATTTTGGTTCATACCACGGTTTTCACTGGTTACACCGCTGATCTGTTTTAAGTAAGCGCTGTCCATTTCAGCAAACTGCACATGAGGACCTGCCAGCGATTGATTGTCGCGTATCTCAAAGCGTCTGCCTTTCTTAACTTCGATATAACCATTGACCTTAGCAACCTCTTTGATGGCTTCATCTTTATCATCTACCGCATCTTCCTCGGCAATCACTTGACGTGTGGCCATGAGATATAGCGCATAGTTACGACGCTGGTTCAAATCCGACTGCGGATCGACAATCTGACGTACCACGCCATAAGGCGACTTGGTTGTCTTGTCAATAAAGGCCAAGCGACGGACAAACGGATAGCGGTTATGCTTGTAGATTGACTTGCCATGAAACAGTACAGTCGTCGCAGTGTAGATAGCCATATACATCTGCTCGCGTACTGTCTCGCGTTTTTTAGCGCCAGACTGCAATGCTGCTTGATGTTCTTGCTTGTTGCTGTCGAATATCTGACCTGTTAGGCCACCTGCGTTAGCCAGTAGCGTGACTCGCTCTGTTTTGCGGTACCACATTTCCCACACGCGCACTGCACGACGGGTTGATGAGTAGTAGCCGCCCGTGATGCTCATTGAGCCTGAGCGCACCACATTAATAGCAGCATCACCGCAGCCACGCGCACGATAGCCATTGTTATACAAGTCGTTGCCGTCATCGCCTGTTTGGTCAGACTTCAAGTCATCCTCAAGCTCTTGATACTCGCCAGCGTCCAGCTCAAGCTCGCTTTCTTTATCGGGGAACCACGCCTGCAAGGTTTCTAAATCAACAATCTTAGATACCCACATATAGCGGCTGTCAGACATATCCGCTTTGACCGATTGACCATCGACCAGTACGTTTTGCCAGTTCTCATAGTTAAGCTGAATCATCAGCTCACCATCTTCGTTTGGCTCTACGCTGATACGGGTCCAGCCTTCACCAGTCTTGACGCAATCCTCAAACGCTGTGCTGCGCTGCCACTTGGCTTTGTTGATATCGTCAATGTACTTAATAAGCTTGGTCTTTAATTGGGCTGGCTCGACATCATCAGCGGTACGCGGTAGCACATTCCAGTCGCTACGTGCGCGGCGCTCACTACCAATAATCCAATCGACGGCTGGCTTGATCTCGTTGTACGTGCGCGGCTTTTGATTGCGCTCTGCATAAACCTGCTTTTCTTCGTCGCTGAATTGATGACCATCATAAAAGCGCTCATCGCGTGCCCGCAGTGCTCGGCCTTCTGCTTGTGCTTCGCGCTCGTACTCATACATATCATGCGCCCACACAAGAAACTTACCGTCTTTTGTTAGCTTAAAGTCATCGGCAAGGCCGTGTGTCGCTTGATTACTCATGAGTTGGCAATATCCATTAATCCGTGGGTAAACGTCTCTTCACCCTCAAAATATTTATCAAGCGCCTTGCGGTTTAAGTCCTCGCCTTCGGGCTTGTGCATGACTAACTGATCAATGTTTTCAAGCAAGCAATCCATGATTACATGCTTTTCACGGTCTGTTGCGTGACCATTCCATAAGTATTGAGCGCAGTCCTCGGCGGTGTCTGCCAAGAATGCACCGTCTTTGTCGCGCAACTGGTACGCTTGATTGCGGCGCACAGCAATATAAGACTTACCAAGGCCAAACGCACGACGGCACAGTATCAATGCAGCATCGTTAGCGGTTGCACCTTCGTCGGCTTCAAAAAACACGTTTGAGACAAACGCTTGCAAGCCATAGCCTTTGCGGACAACCGCTGGGGCTGGCACGCCGTATCGTATTGTTAGTGACATTGCTTGTCCTTTAATTGCTTAATGAGCCGCTTAGCTTCCGCATTACCATTGTTCGCACGCTTCTGTAGCGTCTCTAAGCTGTAGGCTTGCAGCTCTTTACTCACTCCGCTGTGCTTGCCAGCCTTCGCTCTGCCAAACAGTACGCTATTGGGTATCTGGTAATGCGTCATGCTTATTTTTCCCACAAAAAAGCCACCTTCGATGAGGTGGCTTTTGGTGTTTGGTTATATAACCGTTCTATTATTATTGGCCTTCTTGCCAGCAGCTCTAGGCTTAACCTGAGCATATCTAAGCATCATCACCGCATAGCGCGTGGCGTCCATCAAGTCATCGTACAGCTTAACAATCTTGCCCTTGTCGCGGTGATACGTGCGTCTCTCGTCCTGCCACTCGGTACAGTGATCAAAGACCATAAAGCGGCCTTGCTCCATGCGCGTCAATATCTCCATGAGTCCAGCCTCAACGCCATTACTGCCGTCCTCATGCGTCGCACGCTCATCAAGCATATTAACGCCATGAGCCTCGTACTGCTCTGCTAACGTCTTACCACTACCCTTGTCGTGCTGATAGCCATCGTGAGGCCATGCGACCGGCTGCCACGACCCGCTATCATTGATATGCGGCGCGTGCTCTTGCGGTGTACGCTCTCTTGCTGAGTATTCGTTAATGACGTAGATAATGTCATTATCTCTGTCCCATGCCAGCTCGACACATGATGTTGGGTGGTCCCAACCAAAGTCCAAGCCTTTAATGCGCGGCCAGTGGGCTGGCACGTCAAACGCCTCGATGATAATTTCATCTTCATCGATTGGGTAGATAAGACCGCTACCTGCGTATGGAATACCCTGCATACGGGCTTTATGCTCGTGCTTGGGGAATAGTGCTAGGTAATTAGCCTTATCGTCTTCGGTTAAGTGAGGCGCATCGTCCCACGTCGCACGAGTAACGCTGTTAATACCCTCATCGGCTTTCTCGATGAAGTTCTTGACCATCGGTGTCACGCCCATCAGTGGCGTAAACGTGATGTAAATCAGACCGCGTGTTGTCGCTGTACGTGTCAGACACTCGGTATAAACTTCTTCGGGCGGCTCCTCATCCAAATGGATGTAGTGCATTGCCGTACCTTCAAAGCTTCCTCGGCCTTGTTGATACGACTTTAGGCCAATGTACGACCACCCGCCGCTGGCATGTTTGACCTTGACCGTATCAATCAAGTCAGCGACGCCAGACTTCCACCTGATAGACTTTTCATCAATCAGGTGGATTGGAATAATGCCTGTGCCGTCTATAGTCTTTTTCTTTCCGCCGTCTTTGTAGATAACATTACCAAACAACTCAACCTGCAAAATATCGCGCGTTGTCTCGTTGGTCTTGCCAGCAATCCAGCCTTTGGTTGGATGATCAAAGCGCTTACCCTTCCACCAGTCCGGATAAAGACCGGTGGCGTGCAAGGTGTCCTCATACGTGCCAGCAATCGTTTTGCCGACGCGGTTGCCCGCCATAAATAGCCGTGAACCGTAAAACGCACCGTCTTTAAAGAACGATAGGTGCTTGGTATAGCCATGACGGGCAAATGGCCCATCGTTAGGGAAGAAGCTATACAGCTTGTAGTTCTTACGCTTCTCACGCTCTTTGATGACCGCGATAAGCGCCCGTTTATTAGCAGCATTAAGACCTGGCAGTAAGGCTTTAAGGCTTTCCGCTGAGCAATCCAAGAGCATACTCATCTAACTCCTCGTCTGTCATGCTCTCTAAGTCTTTCGTCTTAGCGCCGCCTACCGGATTTCTCTCAAGCTCCTTCTTCCGTGTTTCAAGCTCCAACATGACCGCTGCTTGCTTAGGTATCTGATACTCAAGTTTAGCGATTAGATTAATCAGCCTTGCTTCTTCGCTCGCCCAATCGCGTGTCTTATAAACGCGGGTACGCTTTAACGGCTCTGACTCTTGCCCGCCGTAGTCATCTTCGTTCGGATCATAATACTCACCGCAGCGCGCAGCGTCTCTTGCCCGCGCCTTTTTGACCGTCTCTTCATCTTCTTCGTCAGCCAGCGTTTCGTCTTTGATCTCTGCAAGCGCTGGCGTGTCCTCTTGCGTCTTACGATAAGCAAGCAAATTAGCAAGCTGTATGCGAGCGATTGCCAGCTCACGACTCACATTGCCCTGCATCGCAATCGCATCATCTATCTGCGCGTCATCAAAGATACGGCTATAAATACCGTGAGTCTGACGATTTTTGTTACCTTTGGGCGCGCCTGGCGATAATCCACCATGTAAACGGCAGCGCTTCTTGCCAGCAATCGGCTTGTTTTGGCAAGATTTGCCTGAGCGAGTCTTAGCACCGCAAATATTATCTGCCATGCTTATACCTCTCTAGCTTACCTCGCATGTAAAAAAGACTCACAGCAAACAGATACTTATGAGTCAAAAGGGTTGGTTGTAAGGTTATAGGGCTGGCGCGTCATCAATCGGCAAATCATTAAAACGTAGCATTACCTCAGCACCCTCGGGAATATCTGTGGGTTGCTCATAATCTGCGACAATAGACACGGTTTCAAAATCAAACTTTTTCTTGTAAGTCTTGAGCGTGATAACATCGCCGTCTTGTGTCGCTTCACAGATGCACAGCACGTTTCCGTTAATGTCTTTTGGTGGCTTGAGATACCAACCGTCATTATCACGCAGTCCTGTCGTTCCTGTGATTTCATAAACACCTGTCGCTACGCGCTGCACGTCAATGTCTAATTGCTCGGCTTCATGTACTTTCTCAAAGTTATCATGTTGCACTTTTAAAACAGGGCTTGATGCGACTAGGTAGCCTGTAGCTGCTTCTTTTGTTGTGTTTTCACTGTGGTAAATTGTTGCCCACGGAGTCCAGACATCTGAATTGTTTGGTCTGAGTCGGACTTTCAATTCTAACTTTATAGAACCCCTATACGTCTGATACCTTCCGTTACCTGCTGTTTCTTCTGTTGTTATAAACCCCCAGCCGACACCATTTATCGTGCTGCCGCTTGTGTAATGCCGACCGTAGCCAAAATTGTTTGCGTCGTACTCCGAGTCAATCATGACACCTGTAACGCTCAAAGGTGAATAAAAAGCTTCTGAAAACATTTCAACAGGCGGCAAACTTCCAATGCTGTCTATACCAACTAACCGACTCGCCGCATGGCTTCGGTCGCTAAAGTTAGCATTAACCTTTGTGAAGGCTGAGCGCGGCGTATCGCCGTTAGGTACTTTTAAATCAACTTGCTGAATAGCCATAAAAATCACCCGTAAAAAACCACCTAAAAACATGGTTGTTTGTTGTTTATATTTCGACTAGCTCGTTGTTGGTCGTCATTAACCCCATATCGCTAAACACTTGCAACGGCTCAAAATCAATAGCACACATAATCGTATCTGAACTTACCTTATCGCCCTGTTTGTACCTCACAACTTTATCTAGTGCTTGCTGTGCTAAAGACAAATCAGCACCTTTAGTTTGTAGAGGGCTATCTGCAAGTGATACATCAGCAAGTGACAACACAACAGGCTTAATTACTGTTGAGCAGACAGCGTACAGATTTCCGTCTTTGTCCTGCCAGTTAGCAGATGTAAACGTTTTATCATCGTGCTCAGACACACCTACGATTAACGCTAATTGATTGGCTTGTGGCATGAGTGCTTGCGGTACGGCTAGGCTCATTCTGTGCTTGTAGTCACTCATGTTACTATTCCTGCATTAATCATTAAGTAATTCGTTATATCAACCGTAGTTCTGTCATCTACAGTATTAGGTGTTGATGCAATTAACGAGTAGATACGTCCTTTATAGTAAACCTCTTTATCCGCCCTAGTTGCTAAAAAGTGTCCCTCGCCTACTGGTGTTGGTGCACCCATGTCCGGAGCTACCGCCTGTTCACCATTAACAAATAATTTTGTTGCGGTAGTTACCACTACTAAATCTTTATCTTTGACCGCGTCCCTTGTCGAGGCGTTAGGTACGTAGATACTATCACCATGGGTGAAGCTTAACTTATGGGAGTTGTTGATGTTTACTTGTATGTTACCTACATTTGAGTTGTTATAGTAATAAATCCTTTCATGTGCTCCAATAGAGCTGCTTACACTTCGTATAGTCAACGCAAGTATATAATTATCTTTATCAGGAATATCATAATCTGGTATTGATAGACTGTCATCAACCCCATCAAACTCTAACCAGTGAAGCTCACCATCTGTCATATAAACAGGTCTTGACGTACTCACAGTCTGCGTTGCGTGGTTGTTATTGCCTGATTTATCTAACATCAATGCCACAGGGTCACCGTCAGCCGTGACTGGCACCGTCCCTGCTACGTCTTGAAACAGTGTTGACTTGTCTGATGGGTCGTACCATACGCCCTGTTTACCGCCTGTAAACAGGGCGAGTATTGCGTCATCGGGGTTTACTTTACTTGTAAAGCCAAGAGCTTTAAGCGCAAAGCTGCTTTGTCCAAAACCGACGCGATTCATTAAAACGGTGCTCTAGCAACGACGATATCAGCATTAGAAGCGCTCACTGTAATACCCGGCGTCTGCTTCACAGCCTTTCTACGCACCCAGACACTACTGCCCAACGCGCCAATGGTTGTCGGCTCGCCAAAATTAGCAGCAAAAGCTTTCACGCCAGCGCCCGGCTGAGTGTCGCTAATAGCAAACTCAATACTCTTTTGTTGATTGCTAGGCGTCTGGATCACACAATCACCGACTGATAACTTTGTCCAGCTATCACTAACAGTCAACGACACTTGTTCAATAGCCATAAAATCACCCACAAAAAAAGCCCACACCAATTAAGGTATGAGCTTTTTAGAATATGTTTAGTGCGGTAAGTCTGGCAGGTTGCTACACACAACCTCTTATCCATCGACCTACCCGTTCACGATATCACAAACTTACCTCAAGTCGTGCCAATAATCAAGGTTTTTTTAACGCTGTGATGAAAATTAACAATAAAACACTTGAAGTTTGTTTGCATGGGGTTGAATTGCTGGCTGGCGTGTGGGCTAAGCAGGCTTAATCATCAAGACTTTTATAAAATTCATGCAATCGCTGCCATATATGGTCTGCCGTATAGCGCTCTTTGTAAGTCAAGTCACCAACTAAGCGATAAAACCAATACTTTGAGACGCCCGGACCATATCGAGCAACACAATCAGCTTCATACTCATAATATACCGACTCTCTTTGTTCTATTTCTGGCGTGCCGTACCTCAATAAAAAACCTAGGTCCATCACTTTATCAAGCTCAGTGACAGGATCAGGCAAGAACACACTGCGCGTCATCGGTCTTAGCTCACCATAGAAGCAATCCTGATAGATTATTTCACCGTCTCGACTATCATTCTGACCACCAATGATCATAAACGGCTTTCTCACTACTGGTCTTTGCCTACCCATCAGCTCAACTCCAATATCGCCTCATAAATATGCTTCTCAGCATTAGCTAAATGCTCCTGCACCTTTCGCACATGACTGCGCTTAGTCGTGCCCTCGCCATGCTCATACTCACTCACGACCGACTTGCTCAAGCGAGTATAAGACATGCCGTACAAGTAATAGCGTCGTATCAGACTGGCCCACATCATAAGTTCTTTGTCACCTGACTGTCTCATGCCAGCCAATTCGCGGTCTATCAGTGTGTAATACGCCTGATCGTCCATATTCCACAACACCGGGCGAACGCTTGCGCTCTGCTGCTCTACGTTATCGCGCATGATGATCGCACACGGCGATTGATAGCCCAGATGACCACCTACTGTCTCACGATTACAAAAGTCTCCCCACCCAGTCAGCCAGCCTTGCACCTCTAGCAAATCAACTGTTTTATCAATCGTATCACTCATCAGCTATCCCCAAAATAATGTATAATGATTTTGCGAATAACATTGCCGTGTTACTTGCCAGCCAAACCGCCCTTGCCTGCCAGCTCTGGGCGGTTTTTTTTATTCTCTGCTAGTGATCACCACCGTTTGCCGACCACACGACCGCTAAAAACACGATGGCCAATACCATCAAAACCACTGCAAACAAAAGAGACGCCAAAACAATTAGATTAATCACAACAGCTTCTCCTTTTTAACTTTGTATAGCGCTGGCTTGCGCGGTTTCTTAATTTTTGGCTCAAACTTGGCTGGCATGTTGATATGCTTGCGCTTTAATAGCCGATAGACTTTATCGATCATCATCGCTGCATCTCGTGCGTGCTCAGACGTCTTGTATGGCCACTTAGTAATCATGTGAAAATCTTTTTCGCTAAGCTTAGTCTGTATTGCTTTTGGTGCGACAAAGATATGCCGTATGCCGTGTCGCTCACAAAACTCTTGCCATATTGAGCAATCACGCTTAACCGAACCAACACCCTGCATGCGCTCCTTGCCCACGCCTTTTGGCACCCACTTACGCAGTCTCACGTCCTCGATACAGACAATAACGTCCATGCCAGCGCTATCAGTAGAATTAATGATGTTTAACACTCTATCTTGAGCGCTCAAAATCGACTCGGTATCGACGCTTTGCAACTTACTGTTAATACTCCACGCAAAACCAGTGCTCACCCCTGTGTCTATCCCTATCAAAATCATTCAATTTCACCCCTACGCTTGTTTTAAATCGTCCTGACCGACGTATGTACCGAATCAATGTTAAGTGCGCTTAAATCGCATTCTAGCGCCCCACCCTCTGCATCCCATTCACACAATTTGCCGTTGTCTCTCACGCCGTCTATCTCAATCGCGGTTGCTGAGTAAATCTGACGCCCGCTGTGGTACGTCAGACCTATTACAAAATCACCATCCTTAGTAACCGCGCTATTTACGCGGTACGTGTAGGCGTTTGGCTTGCCAGCCTTGAGCGCTGCTACTAGATCAGCAAATTTGCGCTCGCCTGGCGTGTAGTCAGATGGGGATTTTTTCATTTGTCAGACTCAAGGGGATAGCGAGCTAAAAGACGGTCACGCAGCTTGATAGCTTCCTCGTTGTTTAGGTGTGAAGCTATCAAGCATGAGAAATGATTTGGACTACCACCACTTTCCTTGTTATTTACTTCGTCTTGCTTGCTCTTAATAATCACGCCGCGTTCGTAAAACTGAAACGATAGCGAGCGATGACTTTCGTAATCATTTAAAATTAATGATTGCCTAGCTATAAACTTACTCACGCGCTCACCTCCCTATCTATCGCGCTGTTCTGCCAATCGGTAGTATCAAAACCACCGCCGTAGAAGTAAAAGCCCGTCTCGATATCAGATACCCACGACCGATGATTGGGCGTTAAGTGACTCTTATTACACTCAAATAAAAACACTCTGCCTTGCGAGTCCATGACCGCGCTTTTTATTTTGGCTGGCTCGTCCTTAAAAACCTTTTGCGTCAACTGCGTTTCGCCGTTACGCTCAATCAAATCCGTTAAATCATTCCAATTCACGCACTTATCTCCTCGAAACCAAAAAGGTCTGTCTGTTGCTGCTCACAATTAGGCGATATCCAAAGCACTTCAGTGCGCTTACCGCTACCATTGCGACTACTGATAGCTGTCTGTCTTGATGATTTAGTCCAGCCAGCCAGCGTGTCGTTGTATAACTCATTGTCGTAACCACTAATCACAAACATACCCTTTGATTTTAGAGTCAGCTCGAGTAAACGAGTATGTTCAAACTCGCGCATTTCAAACTTTCCGTAACTGTCCTTGTTTGTGCGCGTGTCTAGCGTATAAGGAGGATCAAGATAAAACAGCGTGTTGCTGCGGTCATGTTGCTTAATCACGTTGTAAGCGTCGGTATTTTCGATAACGACATTACGTAAGCGCTCGGTCACATTAAGTACGTTTGCTGGTAAGTCTGACCAAAGCGACTGTAACGAGGTGCCGCCTCGAGCTGTGTCTAATCTAAAACCAGTATTGCCGCGAGTTGCACCAGCACTACCAAAGCCCATTTGAGCACGTACCAGTAATTTAAGCGCGATCATCACTGGCGTATCGTATTGACCAACTTCTTTTGCAAATTCAAACTCAGTGCGTGAATAAGGCGTCATAACAAGTAAGCGCAGCAGCTGCGTTCGCATTTCGTCATCACGAATGACGTTAAACAGATTTACAATCTCAAAATTCTTGTCGTTATAAACCTCACGACTTGACGGCTCTTTACTAATAAGCACCGCAGCACTACCGCCAAAAGGCTCTACATAACAATGGTGCTGCGGGAAGTGGCTGATAATCCAAGGGGCTAAACGCCATTTCGCGCCGTGGTACCGCATTAAAGGCTTGATGCTCATAACGTCCTCACTCGACCAGTCAACACGCGATAGCTGGGCCACACGCAGGGTATCTGCACGATGTTCTGTCTCAAGCGGTCTGACGCTCTATCACCAATATGGTCATAAAATTCTTTATCAGTCATGTTGGTAGTGATAATCGTTGGCAAGCGTAGCTGGTATCGTCTATCGATGATTGCTGATAACTGCTCGCGGTCTTTATCAGCCCATTTATCCACTGCTGACGTATCACCTTCACCTACTTCATCAATTATCAAAGCGGTAGAACGGCTCAGACGCTCAATGTAGCTCGCTGCGCTGTCACTGCTGGTCTTATCCCAAGTGGCTTTTATCTCGTGCTGAATCTGACCTGAGCGCTTAAATGCCACGGTCATCTGTGCGTAGTAGCGCTGACGCACGATTTCGTTGATAATCAAACACGCAAGCTTGGTCTTGCCTGTGCCTGTGTTGCCTGTGAGTAAGATGTTGGCATGGCCTTTGCGGTAGTTTGCTGCGTAACCTTTGGCAAAATTGATGATCTTGGCAATGCGTGCGCGAGTCTGATCATCACCGCCTACCGTCCATTGACTAAAATCAGCGTTGATGTGCTCGCTTGGTATATCTAGGCTGGCAAGCATGTCGCCCTTTAGCTCTTGTAGCTTGGCTTGCTGCGCGTCATGCTCCCATTGGCACTTTTGGCACTGCACGTTACCAGCGTTAGCAACTGCTTCTGTGACCTGCCAGCGCTGCTTGCCATGTTTTGGGCAGTCTGTGGTAACTGGGACGGTATTAAACGCTGGCATGCGGCTCATGATGTTATCTAGCGCGTTACCACGACCTGCCGTGTGTGTAGGCTCAAGCAATTCGGGCTTAGGGTTTCTGAGTGATGCGTTTTCGTATGCTGTGTTCATGATGATTTACCCGTAGTAGTAGTCGTGGCTGTTGTCTGGTGCGATATCGCTTGGCATATTGCTGTCTGCGCCACCTGCGAACCATGCGCGTTTCTGCTCGTCGGTCATTTCGCTTGGTACGTCGTACTTTGCGTTGACTGCAAGAGGATCAGGCGTTGAGCGCTGTGGCTTGCTTGACTGGTGGTTGACTGGTGGTTGATTAGCGAGTGAAGCCACCTTGATTAATTTCTTTTCTAACTGCTCAGTTGACCGAACAGCAATCTCAATTAGATTTTGACCGTTGGCTACATGCCAGCTATCGGTAGCAACGTAGGTCATGGCATCTATGATTTGCTGTTCCGTGAAGTCGTCATCCAATCGTGCGTTGATGTGGCTAAGGCGTTTTTTGGATGGCTTGATTCTTTGGCCAGACAACTCAAGCCATTTTTCAAAAAGCGATTTAACTAAAATCTCTCGCTCTTGTTTTGCTGGTGATAGTTTTTTAACCGTAGAATTATCTGTGTTAAATAATTTTCTAGTAGTTAATGTATAAGTATTAAAAGGTAGTAATGTAGAAGTAGTTATGTGTAGGTCAATTTGACTAGGCTTATAGACAGAATGACCATGCTTGTAGGTCAAATTGACTTGGCTTATAGACAAATTGACTGGGCTTGTATCTTCCAAGTCAGGTCTATTTGACTTGGCTTGTGTGCTTTTTGACTGGGCTTGGTCATCAGCCAAACGATTTATTTCAGCTATATTTATAGAGAATTGGTGCATATTGTTAAAACTAGGTTTAACAATAATTAGCTTTAGTTCTTCTAATTTTTCGATTGAGCGCTGGATAGTTTTAATGCTTAAGCCAGTACCGTAACGATCATCATCTTTAAACTGAGAATAAGAAATCGTGTCAGAGTTATTCTTCCAGCTCGTTTTTGCCCATATAAATTGCAAGCAAAGATACGCACTAGGGTTTTTAATAACCTTCTGCATCTTTAGAAGGTTTACGGGTACTCTCAAGTATTGCTCCATTAGCTGCTCTACTATGTCAGTTGAGTATTTCACTTTGCACCCCCTAACCATTCTTCCATCGTCTTAGTGCCTTTTGAGTTATTGCACGACTGGCATAGGGTTTGTAGGTTCTCTAGTGTGGTAGCACCACCTTTTGACTCAGGGTAAATGTGATCGGCACATAGTTTTTTATGGGAATCGCAATTAATGCAGCGGTACTGATCGCGTTCAAAAACTTGTGTTCTTAAGGACTGAGTAATCACATCCTTTCTTTTTGCCTTTCTTGCTGCGGTCGATTCATCTTCTATATCCCATGTGGCATATTTTCCAGTACGCAAATGCGTGTAAACATTGGCCACATAGTCAGCACACAAGACGCATAGCATAAAACCAGTACCGTAGAAGTTGCCGCTTGCCTCATTGCTACAAATCTGACATTCGTAGTGCTGTGGTTCGCCTATAGGCTCTCTAAGCTCGCCTTGTTGAAAAATGAATCCTGATTGCGCTTCTTGTTGTATATCTTGATAACTCATGTCATAATCCTCTTGCGTATCCAGTACGTGTTTAGTTAGTTGAACGCTCATCAAGTCGCATTGATGAGCGTTTTTTATTGCCCGTTGCCCGCAGCGATTACCTGCTTGACGGTTGCGCCGATCCCTGCCGCGATAGCTTCAAACTCTTTATAAGCAGCTTCTTTTGATTCATCCTCTAGTAAAATCCAGCCAATCACTTGCTTGTTGTCTGCATGTATTGAATGGATATTAAAGCCGTAAGACTTGACCAGTTCGGTAATGTGCTTATAGACATGCGAAAGGTTTTGCTTGATGCTATCAACGCGCACCAGCTTGCCGCTCGTAAGCGCTCGCAATAATGCTTTTGGCTCTAGTATGTTGATCGGTGTATCAGCGCTGTAACGCGGGTAACGATCAAGTACGAAGTAGCTTTTCCCGCTAGTAATGTTTTTAACGCGGATAAGGTCTTCGCTGGCACGCTCTCTGAGGCGCACGATGTCTTTACGCTGTAAACAGTAAAGCGCATGGTTTTTGCGGTCTGTCGAAACTAACATTTCAATTTTCCCGCCAGCGTTTAGCATCTTGAGCATGGATTTAATGCGGTTATTTACCGCCGCTTCGCGCAGCTGATGATAGTTTTTTGTCAAAACCACCTTGGTTGGCTTTTTAGCTCTCGCTTTGCGCGGCTTGGTCGGCTTTTTGGCCAGCTCCTTGCCTTTTGGTTTAGTGACCACTACCGGCGTGCGCTCTTTGGGCTGACGCAGTACCGCGGTGCCGTTGTTCAAGCGCTCCATTGCCGCTTTGTACTCTGCTTGTGCTCGCTCGTCGGCTTTTTTACGCTCAATACCTTCAAGCTCGCGTAGCTGTGCGTCGGTGCGCGGTGTTTTGCGTTTTGGTGCGTTTGGGTCATCGAGGTCGGTTGCGCCAACTTCTTCTAAGTATTCCGCAACCGCTGCCGCCCACTCTTTTTTGATGAGCTTTGCACGCGTGCTAACATTGGCAAAGTGCATTTCTTCGATCATGATTCACCCCAAAATCTATAAATTGCTGACAGTACGACCAGTACCAATACAGCGTGAATAAAGATATAAAACAGGTTCCAAAACTTCTGTTCGTCGGCAGTGAGTGCTTGACGCTCTTCTTCTATCTCGTCGCGTGCCGCTTGTCTTGCGACCAATGTTGGCGGTCTAATAACATCATTCTTAGCAGTTATTGAGCGCTTGATTGCGGCATAAAGGCTGGCAAGCTTTGTAGATAAGCGGCTTGGATAGGTGTTTACGTTTGATAGCGCACAAGCACGACTGTAACGAGCGTCAGTGCTGTCAGTCATGCCAGCGTCGTTTTGAAAGAAGTCATCAACTGCATCTAAACGCTGAAAATGGTCCTTTGATATACGAAACAGTATTTCGATTTTTGCCGCGTCATAGCATTTCGCATTAGCTGGCACGATCTTTAGGCCGCAAAGTGCGAGCATGTCGCAAAAGCGCACAACTTGGCTTTCTGGGTTTTTTGCATCTAGCCAGCGACCGACTGTACTTGACTCTACGCCAAGGCATTTAGCGACATTTACCTGCCTAGTCTCTGCAACTGCGTGCAAGATGTCTGATTGCATATTGCGTGACTGGCGCTGTTTTTCGAGTGATAATTGATTTGTGGACATGATTTAACTCCGTAGTAGTAGTGGTTAAGCATGTTCGATATCTTGGGTTTTGATGTATTCCTCATAATCCAAGAAACTATCGATACTTTCTTTATTTACACAGACGTGTTGGTAAAGACTTTGAATTCTCTCTACCGTCTGCCAGCCAGAATTCTTGAATAACTGGCGTTGGATGCGAGAGATACTTGACTGATTGGCGCCAACTTTTGAGCTGATATCTTTTTGATTGATACCAGCCTCTTCTAGCTTTTCTAGGCAGATATGAGGAGGTAGCATGATTGGATTCTCTTTTTTATATCGATACGCTTATTATAATGCGCTTACGCATTAAAGCAACCACTTTTGCATTGACGCTATTAAAGATATGCGTAAACGCATAAAATAAGTAACACAAAATATTAGCCAATTAACCGCTGGGGTTTATATGAACACTCTTATTAAGAACCTAGATCACCTAATGCACAGCAAAAGGACGAACGCCACCCAGCTTCAAGATGATATTGGCGTTCCACAAACAACCACATCTCGGATTTTGAACGGAACCACGGTCAATCCAAGTGACCGAACCCTAAAGAAGTACGCGGACTATTTCGGCGTGTCTGTTGCGGACTTGAGATATAACGACCTTACAAACGAGGAAAATAAAAGTCTGTTAACGCCTATTGTTAACAGTAATAATGTTCGGGTAAAAGAAAGGAGAAGAGAGTTGATATCAATACCGATTTACAGCGTGGTTTTCTGCTGTGGCGATGGAAACAAAGACTTTGGCTTTGAGGAAATAAAGGGCTACAGGGATTTTGAAGAAGAATTTTTTATTAAGGCAGGCGTGAGGCCGGAAGACTTTAAGTTGGTCTGCGCTGTCAATGATAGTATGGCTCCTTACATCAATGATAAAGATGAAGTTGGCGTCATACTCAGCGACAAAGAACTAAAAGACGGTCAGGTTTATGCCTTGCTGCTAGATGGGGACCGCATGTTTAAACAGGTCTTTTTGGAAGGCGGCGGCAATTTACGACTGCATAGCTTTAATGATAAGTACCCGGACAAGATAATTACAGCCGACAATCACGAAAGCCTAATTATAATAGGCCGACAGTATTTTAGAGCTGGTCACTAAGCGCAATATCAAATAAGAATAAGAAAAACTTGATAACCACCTCATTGCAGGTGGTTTTTTTGTGTCTGTGGTCATGCGTTTGTGCATATAGTGCATTTTTTAATGCAATAATACTTGCATTTATAAATGCGTATGCGCATAATAGGTGCATCAAAACGGCAATCGCCCTGCAAGCAATCGCTTTGTTTATTACCCTCAACCACATAAGGACCATCTTATGAGTAATCAATCAGAACCGTTAAGCCGACGCGATCAAATAGCAATAGCTGCTATGCAAGTCGCGGCAACTGATAACCGTCTCACTACTCACCAGGTCGCTGTTAAAGCAGTGCGTTTGGCAGACGCGCTGATCAAAGCGCTTAACGATCAGGCATAAAAAAAGCCCCAATCAGACGCAACTGATCAGGGCTTACCTACTACGGAGAACCCATTATGAAACAATTATTAAAGTTAGTCAATGCCGAGCTGACAGCAAAGCTCGCATTGTTCGCCCTACTCGCCAGCGCGATAGTCGTCACTGGCGCAAACGCCATTGATACTGGCATCGAGTCGCAAGACCGCACGCACTTAGAGCACCAGCTTTGGCTTGAGGAAAACACCGATCCTGCCAGCGAGGACGATATGAGCTGGGAAGAGTACGAAGCGAGCCAGCAGGCTAAGGAAGCGGCTCATGCAAATAAAGTAATCGCTGCGGCGTATGGGAGAGAGTTATGAGTGAGTACCAACAGCCACAAGCTCAGTGGGAGTGGGCGCTAGAAGATGAGCTGCGCCTAACAGCCTGCATTGGCAGCGGTTGCAAAGAAAGCACGCGCCAGCCGACCGACAAGAAAGTAAGTGACCGCTTGCTTGCTGACTTTGACAGTATTTTTATGATGGATGGGGAGGGCAGCTGATGGCTATCGTGACTTTAATTCTAGGCAATAGTGGCGAAGGCAAGTCCTACAGCCTAAAACATTTAGACCCAAGCCAAACTGGTGTTATCAATGTCGTCAACAAACCACTACCCTTTCGTGGTGGCAAGGATTTTAAAAAGCTTGCAACTGATAGCGCCCCTAAGATTTGCGACGCGCTAGTTAGAAGCAAGGCCCCTGTTATTGTCATTGACGACTTTCAATACATCATGAGTCTTGAGTACATACGTGGCAACAATCAGAAGTATGAGAAAGGCGCTGCTTTTGATCGCTATAACATTTTGTCATACAACGCTTTTTCCGTGTTTGATACTGCAATCAATCACGTTAGTAATGACAAGCGCGTTTACATACTAGCTCACCTTCAAGAAGATAATGGACGCCAGCGCATCAAGACAATGGGTAAGGTTTTAGATGACAAGATTGTACTGGAAGGTCTTGTGTCCACTGTACTTCAAACAACACTCCGTGATGACGGCCACTTCTTCATGACGCAAAACAATGGCTTTAACACCGTTAAAAGTCCTGAAGATATGTTCCAGTCTGAGCTTATCCCGAATGACCTTAACGCGGTAGATGACGCGATATGCGAATACTACGGCATTGCAAAAAACCCAAACCAGCAGCCAGAACAGGCTTAATTTTTAATCAGGAGAAACACCCATGAATCAGCAATCACAATCAGTTTGGCAGTTGGACAAATCAAAGGCTGCGAAGGTCGGCCAGTCAAACTACATTACTGGCGATACCAGCGATGTTTATAAGATCATTAGCGCGGCATGGAAAACTAACACGCGCATGAGTCCGGCAGTCCACAACCTTACTGTCCATATTATGAACGCGGACAAATCAACCACGATGATCGAGATTCCTTATGCGGACGAATCAGGCAGAAGTTGGTCTGGTGAAAACATTATCAACGCCATGATGCTTTGCACCAACACACCGTCACTTTCGCAAGTGCAAGGCTCTTACCAAGAATATAACTATGACGAGCAAAAAGACGTAACAGTTAGCGGTATGGTTGCGCCTGAGCTGGCTGGCAAGAAAGTTGGCATGTTCTTGACGGACAGATACTACTTTCATAAGACAAAGTATGAAGTAAAGCGCGGTGCGCCTGAGTTGTTTAATGTCTTTGATGCTGATACGCGCCAGCTACCGTTTGAAAAGGCCAATAACCAGCCAGCCAACCCAGACGCCTTTAACACTGTGACCGAGGCGATGATCAAGTATAGCGCCAAGTCCAAAGAAAAGGCCGAAAACGAAGCGGCGATGAATGGACAGCCGCAAAATGGTTTCAACAACCAAATGAATGGTGGGAACCCAATGCAGAGCAGTAGCGTAAGCTATCAGCGTGGCGCAGCTACTCAGAACCAGCAAGGGTATCAAAACCAAAACAACGCGCCAGCCAACAACCCTGCTATGAATGGCGGTGGTCCAGTAGATGACGATATCCCGTTTGCCCCCTATTTTGACGGTCAGTTTTAACTTTTTGGAATAAACCATCAATCGTTTAGGTGACTTGTATCAGCTAGTTGGTGAGGTGATGGCTCACCAAGGCTATGACGCTGAGGTAGTTTGAAAGGGCAACTGCCAGCCTAAACACCCTATTCAATTTACTACGGAAAAATGATTATGAATAAGAATATTGAAAAAGAGTCTCAGGATTTGATCAATAGCTTCAATGAAGTCACTGGTGACGATGTAAATCACGCAATGGTTGTTATTTCGACCGATGTAAATCAAAAGGGAACGGTGTTGGTTCACTGTGCCGGCACTGCTTCAGCAATGATGGGGATGCAAGCTACCGCGATAGCTCAAAACTTCGACTACTTGCTTAAACAGGGCGCGATTGAAAAACCCAATCTACTTATGATTGAGATTATTACTGAATTAACCCGTCACATGGACGAATCGATAAGTAAGTTTAGAGATCAAAAAACAAAGCCTGAGCCATATCAGGCGGCCGGTACGCACTAAGCCCCTATTTTCTCTACTACGGAAAAAACATTATGAACACAAAAGCAGCAACAATTATCGATATCAAGGCGACTGACAGAACCAGGTACGCCCAAGCAACGCAGGTGGCATCGTCGCAGATCATGTTTACTGATACAAGTCAGGGCGTTATTGAGGCAAACCCTAAGAAGCCTTGGGAAGAAAGCCACCGCCTTTGTTATGTAAGGCGCTCAATCACAAGCGAGCAAAAGGGCTTGTATGGCATTCACCACAGAGAGCTGGACGGCGCTGACTACTACAAGAACGTCTTAAACGACGTTATGGCCGATGTTGAGACAGATTATATCGTCTGCCACAACGCAAAGCAGATCATGCAGTTATTGTCTAACGCTGGCGTGCCGGTCGATGCTTTTGATTTTATTTGCATGTCATCGGTCATCAAAAAACTCTACCCAAAACTTGGTAGCTACACGATAGCGACGCTGATTTATGAGTTTTGCGAAAACACCGCTATCGCTTGTATGCCGCACAACTGGCATGGCCGTCACGACATTGGGTTTATGCGCGAGATATTTGGGCATGTCAGTGTTTTAAATGACCTGCACACGATGCAGGATTGGTATGAGTTAAGTCTGGAGGTAGCGCATGGCTAAGGCTAAAAACCGTGATAAGCGTAAGAAGGCGGCAATTAAAAAGGCGAACCAGGTTAAAGCCAGTAAGCCTGAAATGTACGAAGGATATATGAAGATACCCCTCGATGCTTCACTTACTGGTGATCAAGTCAAGAGTCGGACCGAGTATTTTGATGATTGGACGAGCTTTGACAAGCGCAAAGAGATACTAGAGTCGCCACGCAAGTTTGTTGTGACCGGCCATGTATGTATGGCGGATGGTGAGATGTACTGTGCCACGATTGATTATCAAGGCTATGGTGATAAGCGCACCATACCGGATGCTGCAAACATGGCGTTTGATGCAGCGCGTAACGGTAGCGGCGCTGTCATTATGAGTAAGTCGTATGTTGTAGTACGAGCGCAAAAAGACATGTCTAAGTTTCCTAAAGAAATTGACGTTGAAGCACTTAAGGCTGAGCGCGATAAACCAAAGCCAGTTATGGGGTTGGTTAAGCCGTTCTCTTACGATTACCTATGGGAAGAATTTGTTAAGGAAGAAAAAGCATGAACACGCCAGCAATGATAATTGATTTTGAAGCAACCGATGTTAGCAAGGAAGCGGAAGCGACGCAGCTTGGGTATCGAAACATACGCTTTCATGAAGATGGTTATATTGTCGCTGAAATGATGTATAGCGATATTGGTGACGGAATACCTAGCCACACCATTAATTGCTGTCCTGACCGCACAATCAGCTACGGCGCAATGGCAGTCAGTCACATCACGCCAGACGACGTAAAGGATTACCGAAACCATAAGCTTGTGGTGCCGCAATATCTGCCAGTCGGTGAAGCGTATATTATCGGCCATAACGTGGATTTCGACATTCAAGTCGCGGCCAATGCTGGTGTCGATGTTAGCCAGTACAAAGCGATTTGCACGCAAGCGCTGGCGCGTCGATTACTGCCAGACTTGGACAGTCACTCACTAGGCGCACTCACCTACGCGATTAATCCTGATCTGGCGCGTCAGTATTGCCGCAATGCTCACAATGCTGGTTACGATGTGACGTTTACGCTATGGCTGCTTGAGCACTTATGCGAGCTAGGCAATATCACGAGTATGGAACAGTTATACCTTGCCAGCGAAGAGGCGCGAATACCGCTTACTTTTACGTTTGGTAAGCACCAAGGCAAGGCCATCAAAGATGTAGCGGTCACTGATCGCAGTTACTTGCAGTGGATTATAAAAAACCATGACAACGCTTATCTGGTTAAGGCGTGTCTCGATGCCATAACCAGAAATATTAATATCAACGTGTAAGGAATACAGAAATGGATGTAAGTTTTGAGCGTGAAGCACAAAAAGACGAGTGGCTAACGCCGCCACATATTCTGGCTGCATTGGGCGAGTTTGATTTAGACCCATGCTCGCCTATTGGTAGGCCGTGGGATACCGCCAAGAAACATTACACGATAGAGGACGAAGGGCTGCACAAAGAATGGGAAGGGCGTGTGTTCTGCAATCCGCCCTACGGTAAAGAAACGCAGAAGTGGCTAGATAAGTGTGCCGACTATGGTAATGCAATCGGACTTGTTTTTGCTCGCACTGAAACGCGAATGTTTTTTAACTCAGTATGGGGAAAAGCCGACGCGATATTTTTTATCAAAGGTCGCCTGAGTTTCTACACGGTAGAAGGTGAGAAAGGTGGTACAGCCGGAGCGCCAAGTGTTCTAGTGGCTTACGGTAAAGAAAACGCTGAATACCTTAAAAACATGAAGATAGCGGGTTGCTATGTGGATTTGTCTGAGCGAGTGATAACCGACAAAAAGCAGTAACAGCAAACATTTTAATATAGGAGCTTTTCTTTATGAATGATGAAAGATTGGTAAAAATGGCAAAAGCGTGCTTCATGGCGGCAAGCAAAGAAGACGATGGAAGTTACACCCTGCTACCAGGCACCAAGCAGTTTGCCGACATGATTGAAAGCGCGGTCAGTCATGATTATGAGGTCGCACGCAAGAAGGACCAGCAAGACTTAATCGCACTACGTCAGAAGATTCAAAATTTAGCTGGCGAAAATATTAAGTTACGCGCTCACATCAAGAATGCGCGTGAATGTTTAGACGAGGCGTCCAATGGGTGATGCTAATTGTCCTGAGTGCGGCGGCGGTTATACCTGCGAAGACTTGGTATGTGACGGTGACATTGTGACCGCTACTTGTACGAAGTGCGGCACTGAATTTGATGTTGAGGCATCAGTAACTTTTAATATGGCTTGATGGAGAATGATAATGGCTAAGAAGCTATGGAAAAACGTCACTGAAGACGAAAAAATGAAGATGAAGCAGTTTGTTATTAACAATCCGGACGACACACCGTTGACGCCTGAGTACGCGGCCAGCTACCTTGGTGTGTCCACCGCAACACTGCAAAAAATGCGCTGCACAAACACCAAGGGCATACCGTTTTTTAAGCCGCGCCACAAGTGTATCGTTTATTACAAACGCGATCTGGACGACTACCTAACCAACGAGGCCTACCAGTGTACCGCGCAATATGCGTAGCGGCGGCCTGCAAATCTTTCTTAGAAGGTCGTTACGGTTTTCCTGCCCTGCCCTACGGCCATGTCTGGCCGTAGGGCTGTTTTTTGGCAAGCAAAAGTACCCATGAGAACTTCTTGGGCACTCTGTAATTATCGTTACACAATAATTATATATTGCCATTTATCGTTATGTCTCACTTAAGTGTATGAATTAAAAGTGTTTTTATTGCTATCTATTGCCATTTATTGATATGTATTAGTATGTATTTTAACCGAGTATAAGACTCATAATCCTTTGGTCGTAGGTTCAAGTCCTACTGGGCCCACCATATATTGAATCAGGCTTGTTCGCAGCGATGCGGCAAGCCTTTTTTTATGGGGTTTTGCGAGATTTACGAATATCTTGGTATGTGGCGAACCATATAGAATATTGGTATATTTGTTGGTATAGATTATACCAACGCGGAGATATACCAACATGCCATTAACTCATACTATCATTAATAAGTTAGCCCCAAGCGAAAAATGTACCCCTAGCCGCCCTGACAAGCATAGTGATGGTGACGGTCTACAGCTATGGGTAAGACATACTGGGAACAAAGTCTGGGTCAGCGCTTATCGCTGGCAGGGTAAACAGCAATCGCTCACTTTGGGCAAATATCCAGTTATTACATTACAGCAGGCACGCCAGCGTAATCTAGAAATAAAGCAGCTGATCAATGAAGGTATTAACCCAAAAGATAAGAAAAAAGAACAGCGCGCTGAGCAGGATGGTTCGAAGCTTTTTGATACTATTGCTCAGGCTTGGTATGCAGACCGCAGAACCTTTTTAGCAGCCAGTACATTTAGCCGAAATTATTCAGCCTATACTCGTGATGTAAAACCAATTATTGGTCATAAACTGATTGATGATATTACCCCACCCGACATTTTGACAATCGGTAAGAATGTTGAAGCACGTGGCGCTAATGAGATGGCACGACGAATTATGGCAGAGGTTGGACAGATATTTAAACATGCTATTCGCATAGGTATAGCAACGTCAAATCCTGCGGCAGATTTATCAGCGGCAATCAAACCGCATAAGACTAAAAATCACAGCCGTATTACGTCAAAAGAGTTACCAAAACTTTTACAGGATATCAATGACTACACTGGCCATATCCCAGTCAAACTAGGTCTATGGTTCTTATGCTATACCTTTGTACGAACTAATGAGATCAGATTTATGGAATGGTCAGAAATCGACTGGAAGGATAAAATTTGGCGTATACCTGCAGACAAAATGAAGATGGATAGACCTCACATTGTGCCTCTTGCACCACAGGTCATAGATATATTACAACAAATTAAAGAGCTGAATTTTTCAGAGCAGTATGTATTCTATAACCCATCCACTCGCAAACCTTATAGTCAAAATGCTTTTATTAACGCGCTTTATCAGATGGGTTATAAATACAAAATGACGGGGCATGGTTTCCGAGGGCTGGCAAGCACCACCCTTCATGAACAGGGCTATATGCATGAGGCTATAGAGCTACAACTCGCCCATGAGCAAGAGAACAAAATTAGTAAAGCATATAACGGTGCTCAACATTTAGATTATCGTCGAGATATGATGAATAAGTGGGCGGACTACTTAAGTAACTTTCAAGAAAAGGATAACAAATATGTCTGATCATTTAAAAAAATTTTATACTCTCGATGAAGTTAAAAACAAATTAGCTGAATCATCTGACCCTAAACTTAATAATGATCAGAAAATAAAAAGCTTTATCGATGCTCAAATACTGACACCTTATGTTCATTACAAAGGTTTAATTAATAGTGTTACATCAGTCTACGCAGAGAGTCGTGAAGATACTATAAAAAAGTTGTCCGCTACTATTAACGAAGACATCCTTAATTTAGAGTTAAAAGAACTTTTAAATCCACAAAGATATGATAGTTCGTTAAACATAGATGCATTAATATATCAGACCAAAAAGCTACTTACTACTTTTGTAGATAAGTATGATATAGACCTCTTGCAAAAGTAGTTGTAAGACACAACGTATATTATTGAATGCTACTTACATAATAGATATGCCAAACATAGATAAGCTACTCAAACAAAGTGACGCTGGTTTTAAACGCTACACTGGCATTCATAAAGCCACCTTTTATGACATGCTTGATGCCATGCAAGAGCATGAAGCATCTAAGACCAAATCAGGTAGACCAAGTGTGCTCAGTCTTAAGGAGCAGATACTACTAGCCCTGACTTATTGGCGTGAATACCGCACGCTTTATCATATCAGTATGGACTTTGGTATTCATGAGTCTTCTGCTAGCCGTATCATTCGTAAAGTAGAAGACACACTGATTGACTCTGGCAAGTTTGAATTGCCTAAAAAGCTGCCTAGTCGTGTTGATGAGGACATCAATTGGTCAGTCGTCATTGTCGATGCCACCGAAACCCCAATTGAGCGTCCAAAAAAAACCAAAGCGACTACTACAGCGGCAAGAAAAAACAACACACCTTAAAAGCGCAGGTTATCGTCCATTGGCAAACCGGCTTGATACTTGATGTGCAAACCTGTAAAGGGTCAATCCACGATTTTAAGCTGTATAAAGATACTTGTCCTGATTGGTTACCTGAGAATACTAACTATCTAGCAGACAGTGGTTATCAGGGTATAGCAAATCTACATAAGCAAACCTTCACACCATTTAAGAAACCTCGTGGTGGTCAGTTATTGGAGATATGCAAACAGGCCAATCACTATCTGGCAAAGTTCCGTATTGTGGTTGAACACAAAATAGGCTTAATAAAGTTGTTTAAAATCGTGGCTCATAAATATCGCAACCGTCGTCAGCGCTATGATCTTAGAATGAAGCTGTTTGCTGGTATCATTAATTCCGAGCTTAACCTATGACTTTTGCAAGAGGTCTTATGAGTAAAAACAATATTGCCTACTATAGTGAAGGTATATTTCGTATCTCTCCTAATAATGTAATACTTAATAATTTAGGTTTAAAAGTTAGTATTAATGATCTTAATCCGATATCTTATCATGTGAAGTTTATATCTAATAATCCTTTTGATTATAATAAAGATGATCATACAGGTATATTATTAGACCATAAAAATAAATTACGTGATAAGGATAATCTACCCCCTACATTGAAAGAGGATGAGGTTTTAGGCTGGGTATTACATATGCCTGATAGTGACTATCAGGAAATGATAAAACTTGAAAAAATTTGCGAATTGAAATTTTCAAGCCAAGATTTAAATCATCTTCTTCATAGAATTGAAAGTATTAATTTAACTCCTAAATTGACTAATGATATAAAGGAAGCTAATAGACTTATAAGTCAACAAAATACTCAAATAGAGGATTTAAAAAATAAGCTAAATTCCAAGAAATCTACTGACGAATTACATCCAAGAACGGCTAATAATGCTGCAAAAATAATATCCGCTTTAGCTAGCGAGCTCTTAAAGTTAGATCTTACTCTCCCTTCCTCCAAAGAAAGCAATGGAGTCATTAAGGCAGCTATTGAGCGTCAAGGTAACTCTTTAAGTGTCGATGCAATAGCAAACTGGTTAAAACTTGCTCATGAACAGAGTAAGTGATATCAATCGAATCCTAACTAGGACCTATAAAACCCTAATTAGGGCAAATCTTTAATAATATCTTCTATCATGCCGTTCATACCGTGACATGGCGTTACGGGTTGAACGGAGATGAATAATGAATAATGCACCCTTCCCTGCTCACTCAAGGACTTCTAGTAAAGAGAATACTTTATACCTCCCACCACAGGGCTTAAGTAGGGCTAAAGATATCCTGCCATTTTTACCATTCGGGCGTACTACTTTACATGAATGGAGTCGTGATGGTAGATTTCCTGCTAGTGTGAGATTATCACCAACTATGGTGGCATGGAAAAACTCTGAAGTTTTAGAATGGCTAGAAAGTCATGGTAATCCTGTTCATAACGTACAGGAGAGTGG
Source organism: Psychrobacter sp. Marseille-P5312 (assembly GCF_900291405.1). NCBI lineage: Bacteria > Pseudomonadati > Pseudomonadota > Gammaproteobacteria > Moraxellales > Moraxellaceae > Psychrobacter > Psychrobacter sp. Marseille-P5312. Next base: position 2,370,734 of record NZ_OLML01000001.1, on the reverse strand, counting down.
CTATGAATAAAACAAAAAATAGAAACGCTCATGTTGGTAGCATGAGCGTTGCCGACCACAATAAATTCACATGCGACTGTCAATCTAGTGATCATGTTAATAATAGCATAAAAAATGAGCAATGGTCTGACCCTGAGCCATTGAGCAGCGATCTAAGCACGCCCACACCTTATCCGATCAATGCATTTACGGGCCTTCTAAGGGCGGTGATTGAGGCCGTGGCCTATTATGCACAGGTACCACTTGCGATGGCGGGGCAATGTGTTTTAGGGGCACTCGCACATATAGGTCAACGTTTTGTAAACAGTCCACTAGGCCATAATATGCCTACAAGCCTAATTCTGATTACTGAGGGCGAAAGTGGGTCAGGAAAAACACAGACAATGGGTCTTACTCATTTTAAAATCAAAGAGCATGAGAGCCAGCAATATGAGAAATACTTAAAAGATCTTGCTACGTGGGAGGCGGACAAGGCAGGCTTAAAAGGCGCTGATTTAAAAAAGTACCTAAACGACATGCCAATGCCCGCCAACCCAAAAGCCTTGTTCAATGAGGCCACAATAGAACCAATCCTTGATATGTTTATCAGTGGACAGATCACCAATGCGTCATGGACGACAGACGAGGCAGGGCAATTTTTTAATGGTCACACCATGACAGGGGACACAGCAGGCAGCGCGCTATCATCATTGACCACGCTATATAGTAATGGTGAAGTATCCCGAGTGCGCTCGCAAAGGTCCGCCCACGCCACACCGCGCACCGATGCTTATGACGTTCGCATGACACTATTACTTCAAGGCCAGCGTATTATTTTAGAACCCGCCCTTACTGATCCCATGATGAATGGGCAAGGGTTTTTAGCGCGGGCACTTATTGCTTGCCCTGAGGACTTACGCGGTAAGCGTGATTGGGTGAGTAAGCAGCGCCGCCGTGATGACCCAAACAACAACCCCCATTTGATAGAGTATTGGACGCGCTGCCAAAGCCTACTTGATCCCGCGCCATATAATACTACTACAAGCGCGCAAGGCCAGCCACAGCGTATAACTATGCAGTGGGCAGACGATCGAGCCGAACAAACCTTTTATGAACATACACAGGTGATTGAAAACAGACAGGCATGCGGCGGTGACTTACAGTACCTTAAAGCCTATGCGTCACGCATGGCAGAAAATGCCAGCCGTATAGCGTCACTGATGGTATTCTTTGAGGGGCGTAAAGTGATAACCACTCATGATATAAAACGCGCCTTTATGTTGGTTGAGTATTCCACCAGTGAGCGCTTGCGCTACCTCGATGCCACGCCTACAGGTGAGCTGAACGACAGCGAAAAGTTAAGTAACTGGCTGGTGGATAAAGCGCGTAATAAAAATCCGCATAAGCTGAATAGAACGTATATCGCTAACAATGCGCCCAACCCCATGCGTAAGAACACTAAGTTATTACAGATTGAGTTAGACAAACTAGAGTCTGCTAACCATATTAGGCAAGATATGGAGGGACGAAGTAAAGTGATATTCATTAATCCAAAGTTATACGATTAATATTAATGCTTAAGAAATCTTACTCAAACTGCTTAAATCGCCCTTAGCCCATACAGTTAGGGGCTTTGTGTTAGGACTGCCAAATCTTAAGCTTGCTTAAATTGGTTAAACTCAGCCTAAAACAAGCCAATTTAAGACAAGATTAAGCAGTTTAAGCAACCTTACGCAAACGCCTAACTTAAGCTAATCCCTTGCATATCATACGTTATAGCCAATTTAAGCAGTTTAAGCAGCTTTTCTTAGGTATAAAGCTAAATGGGCAGGCATGACAGTCTGTTTTTTTGTGCCTGATGCTTATATAGACCCATAAAAAGCGCAGCCAGTACAATCATAACTTGTTATCTATTATCCGAAAGTTTACAACTAATTATTAGCTTTCTAACAATCTAACTTTATGATTGATATTAACCAAACCGAAGCGTTTAGGCGCGGGCTGCATAAGCTTAAAGACCCATTAGGCAAAGTTGGCATCTTAGCACGTATTAAACGAGCGCAAGGCGGCAATTTTGTTGACCACAAGCCCCTAGCCAATACAGGCGGTATCTATGAGATGCGAATATTCAAGGGCAATGGTTATCGCGTCTATTATGCCCAAGAGGGCGATACGGTTTACTTGTTACTGTTAGGAGGCAGCAAAGACAGCCAGCAAAGTGATATTGCTAAGGCTTGCACCCTATGGCAACAAGTACAGAATGAAACAAAGGATTACCCTCATGACCGATAGTAAAATCAGCCGCTTTGATGTGGCGGAGTACCTAACCGATGAAATGCTTATCAATGCTTACTTGAATGAAGCCCTGAGCGATGGTGCGCCTAGTGACTTTATTGAAGCGCTCAACGATGTGGCACGCGCAAAGGGTATGAATGAGCTGGCACAAAAGACAGGCATAAGACGCGAGAGTCTTTACAAGACCTTGCAGTCCGAAAAGCCACGCTTTGACACCATGCTAAAAATTATTGATGGTATGGGGCTACAAGTGACCTTGACTCCGAAAAGCCCAGCCTAATTCATAAATTATTTACCAGCTCATATACATAAGAGAATGCCTATATTGCCACTGTCCCAAGTAGCCAGTGGTTTATTATTCTCAACACTAAGTGCTCAAATACTCCAATATTACCTGAGATGAAACAGGTCTATTATTGATAATCGTTAACTTTAACTAATATATACAATAAGCAGCCCAAATACTTCAAAACCCCTGACGAGCTATAATATTCATTCGTCATTGCTAGATTCTTATCTGAGCGCTTACGCTTTTTCTGCACCACTCGTACTTCATAGCCATGAAAGTTTTTGCGTGCACCCACACGTATTGTTTTATCAAGTCCTAGCTCTTTTTTTACACCGCGTACTTCTTGTTCGCTATGCGCCCTAATCTGCCAATGACTGGCATCGATCAGCTGACAACCTACTGTGACGAACTGCTGTAGCATCTCAAGCCGGGTCTCTTTAATCCCAAAATGAATCGATGAGGTATTTAGGTTGTGTTTATCTTTAAATATTTCCACAAACGACTTCAGTCTAGCAGGCTCATCAATTGACGTTTGATACGCACGATCAAGCGCAGTCACTAAAACTTCTTGGTTCTTATGTCCGGTAGGCGCACCTAAAATTAGTCTATCATCGGTAAACAGCTGGCAAGCATTATTGTAAATTTTTCTAGCATCACTGATAGCGATACCATGCCGAAGTGCGACCTCTGCCAACTGCCCTGCTCGTTTATCAACATTTACTGTCTGTAGCTCCTCTAATAGCGCAATCACATCGTATATTTTTGGATGAATAAATATAGATAACTGAGTATCTACCGCATCATTTTTTATTTTTTGCGGGTAAGTTACATTAACTGATGTACTGTTATCGACAAACAAAGACTCTTTGCTCACAACTTTGTTAATTAAGTAGCCACGCATCTTATCAAGATTAACCTGTTTAGTACTGCCATCATATGCTCTACCTTCTTGCCTATTCACTGTCTGATAACTAATACCTGTTACCATCTCAAATACGGTCACAGGCATAACAAGCTTAGCTTGACTCATTTGCCAGCCAGCCAGCAAATGAGCGGTATGAATATAGTACTCAAATGTAGTGTCTGGCGTTAAATGCCCGGCAAGACTAGCTAGCCCAAACCACATTCCCTTTTCTTTGTTATTAGCAAGCACAGCGCTAACGATAGCGTCACTATGCTCTTTATCATAGTCTGTCATCACCTGAGCCAGTGGCGAGCCGCTCAACACCAATGCCAGCTGACTAAGTGCCGTATGCCGTAAGCTGTGAAAAGTAAAGCTATGATTGCTTAATAAGCGGTCCCAAATTATCTTAATCATATTACTAAAAAACACTGCTGGCAGTGGCTGGTCACCTGACCCTTGTGAGAGTAAATAACGGCGCTTTAACCTTTTTTGTTGATAATAGAATGTTATGAACGGTTGTAACTCGTCCTCTTTAAAAAGGCTATCTATTGGTATCACTCGTTTGGCACTACTGCTTTTTAGTCTGCGATAGCGATTGGGTCTGAGGATAATTTTAGGGTATTCAATCATCTGTCTATTAAGATTACCGATATCAGCAATGTCGGTAACTTTGATACCTATTATTTCGCTAATTCGCATACCAGTGCGATAAGCGAGCGATAAGACCACAAGACATAGCTGCTTTTGATCAATCTCTAAGTTTGATGACTGCACATAGTCTTTCATCGCATGATAAATATGCGGGGACACCATATTTGCTCTCACTACTTGCCTATTACTCCCCCACGGAAAATAGACATAAGGAGCATCAAAGTGAGTACGTTGATGATCGTGAAAGGCTTTTAGACGTCCATAAGTAAATTTCTGACTGTCTTTTAAACGATCAAGATAAGATAGCGGTTGGTCAGTCGCATTTTTATCATCATCTATATCACTAGACGTATCATCTTCAAACTCCGATGACTTACATAACATAGACGTCTTACGACCATCTTTAATTTTACTTTGAATAATCTGCTCATAGATATCCTCAAAGTCGTCGCCTTCCCACTGACCAATATTCTCATCCATAGTCAGCATCAACCAATCGCGACCAATGCAGCCGATATATTTACTGATGGTATTTAATCTAATGCTATGATCATCCAGTAGCGATAACGCCCAGCTAAGCAAACGCCTCGCATTAGGCTGGCTAGCGTCTGTCTTTAATGTTGTGAGAGTAGAAATAGCAGCGCTTCTGGTGAGTTTGAGCGCATCTTGCACCTCTTTAATTAGATTTTTGCTAAAGCTTGGATAAGCTATAGCATCTCGATTGTTCTGTGATTTGTCTACCGCCTGATAACTGGCATCAAACAACTCAGACCATGTAAGCGGCTCAGGGTTTGGATTGATGACTTCTTTGTTATAACTGATGAGCTTATTAGTAGGCAAACCTGTTGTTTTTATATCGCCCTGCTTAACTACAGCTAGTGCACCATCAACATTGCTACCTTCCATCTGCCGCCAGTGATAGTTAGCATACCTTATCAGCTGTGAGTGCTGCGGACGAGCAATGTCTTTATTAGTGAGTTTCAGTCTTTTTGATATATCATTAATGATGGTGTTAAATGACTTTATTTCTGCCTTACTCAAGTCCTTGTATTTTAGCGCATATAAAAAACACAAACTCATATCATCGGGAACATAATCAACAAAACGGTGTAAGCTTTCGCTGTCATCTAGCGTAGTTCCATAATTATCATCACGCACTCTATGCGGTATTATAGCCAAATATTCTACTCTGCTTTTTTCATCAGTCGCTGGCATGTCAATTTTATACACACGGCGCTCACCAAACAGCCAATCATAGAGCGCTTTTAGCACCTCAATGTCGTTAATACCGCCATACATGATGCTGCAATACAGGAGCCCCTCAACCAAGTCATTCACTGAAAAACGCCGCTTTCGTTGCCAAACCTCTATCATTGTCGCGCTACTGTCTGCTACAGCGCGTCCATTCACAAACCAGTCATAGTTAATGGTCAAGCGCTCACGAGTCGCCAGTATCGGTACCACAGGCTCATTAAGGTATACCTGGTGAGCTTTATTATAATCACGAACAAACTCTAAGAACCCGCGCCGCGCTAATTGAAAGTTTTGCGCAGTATCAAACTCCTTTTCTAATCGCTCATTGATCGCTTCATAATGATGCTGTAGCTCACAAGGTGTCTGCATAAGGTTTTGATTAACGTAGTCTGCAACCAGTGCTTTAGCTGCGCGTTTGACACTTTTTTTAGCACCATCTCTATTTAACTGCCGCAGTTTGTGAGCACTAATGTTATCCATATAGTCGCACCTCAATTTGTTTTAAGTGAAGATCGTTGGCGATTGCATCTAAATGAGGGCTGAGCTGGTGCAGCTGATTGATAGAGCTTGATGACATCGGGTGCATGAACTCCTGATCAGGATGCTCGTGACCGTAAAGCGCGCAAATTAGATAGTCAGGTACGCGCCCTGTGAGCATAGTTCTCAGCTGATGACGCAGCCAATTATCCTGATGACTAAAAAAGTCTTGTAGCTCATATCGGACGCGACTTGGCGTGATACCGATAAAACCCTTTGGATTTTTTTGGTAAATTTGAATGAGCGGTTGCTCTGATCGCAGAATAGCATCGATGGAATAAGGCGTTTCGGGGCAAATTGGATTATAAATAGCAGCAAATTGCTTAATATAATCAATGTAGTTTTGTATGGCAGCGACTAAAAACTCGCTTAACGGAATAAGTCTGCCATCAGACTGACCGTGACGCTCTTCTTTATCAGACACCCATAATATGCGTCGTTTGAAATCAAACTGGTTAAGCAGCCCTGGTGCATGTTTAACCGGACGGATACCGGTTTGAATCATAATAATATGCCACAGCCAGGTGCTATAGCTATTAAACTGTGCAATATAGCGCTCGATACTATGATTAAGCCGCCCATTATAGCTCTCAGCGCTCATAGCCAGTTGGTTAAAGAACTGCTGGCACGTGAAAATTTCAAGCGCCATATCACTACCAATATAGCGTTTTTGACCATTCATTGGCACACTACACTCATCTATCAATAGCGCTTTTTGCTTGTTATTACAGTATTTTGTTAGCAGCGCTATTGCATTTTTATAAGTATGCTCTAATTTTGATGTTTTAATACTGGTGTAATACAGCGGTGAGCTGTGCCTTACATCAACGCCTGTGAGGATGTCAGCATGTAGCGGCTCACTAAGGCCATTTTTAATCACTACAAATAATCCAGAATCGATATGTTGAGCACTCAGAGCTGGCAGGTTGAGCTGATTCTTAACTTCATTAATGGCGAGTTTAATATCATCAAGTGAAACAGTAACTTTATCCTCTAACATGATCTGCAGTGCTTCAGGTAATGCTCGCTTGAATACGCTACCATAGCTTTGCCTGTGAGCAAGCAAATGGCTTCGGGTATTGGTAGTCACATCAATCGTGATAGCAATACTACTGACTTTACGGGTACGGTCATAAACAAAATACTGACGCTGACTGCGATTGCATTGCCAATCAGTAATCACACTATCGATACTGATACCGCTTAATAGTGAAAGCAGCAGTACAGCATAACCAGTCTGATACTCTGTATTATCGCTAAGGAAGTGATGCCAAAGTACAGAGAATAGCATCTGGTAGCCAGTGATACTCAATTGGCGATGGTTGGTTGGGAAGTGAAACTGATTGCGGCTGGCATGTTGATAGCTGCTTTTGAGCTTCCATTGCTGCAGCTCAGAGGATTTAGCAACTTGTTTGATGGGCTTAAAGTCATTGTCTAGCAATGGTACTTCATCGTCATCGGCAATATTTTCAGCAGTTGCCACGTTAGTTGACTTGCGTGATTGTTTCGTACTAAACAATTTTTTCTCTAATGGTTCGCCATCAATGAGCGTTGTTGTATTGATTACTTTTTGGGACTGTTTCGATTTTCTATAACTCTTATCATAGGTTTTACTAATAAAAGCTTTATTATTGATGACTACCTCATAAGCCAACCTGATTTGACCAACTTTACTGGCAAGATACTGATTAGCAGCTTTACCTGTTGCCTCTTCTTGTTTGACGCTTGCCTCATATTTTCTGATAGAAGATAAGCATGAGGATAGGCCATCGCACTGATCATGAATACCAATTAGCTGGTTAAGGATATTGCGCTGTGGATCAGCAGGTCTTAGGGCCATACGAATACGAACGCCTAGTTTATCAATTTTAGCAAAATGCTTATCGTGCCTAGCTGCAATCATAAATATGATTTTGAGGTAGCCGCTCATAAACCGCCAAGCATCACTACCGCTATCAACCGTACCATACGTTTGATAAAATATAAGCAGCATATATGTAACCGCCCACTCTCCCGTTCTACCTTGCCCGATAATCTGCTGGATCACTTCAGTACAATCGATGCCCCTAAAACTAGCATTAGCACGTGGCGCCGAACACAGTAGATCAATCTCAGCGTCTGGCACCAGACCGATAATATCAATAACCAATGCTTGCATTTGCACATAATGTGGCGAGCCTATAGGAATGAGCTTATTCAATACTCGTTTATCAGTCACATCATCGAACAGTTTAGTATCAGCCATGTCTACCATTCATCCAGTTCATGTTTTTAGGTAGACCTAATAAAGTCTCATCACATGCTACCTTACACTGCTGATATTCATAGCTACTTTGACTGATACCTGCAAAATGACAGTAATTACTAACGGTTAATCGGGGCACGCCCATCAGCTCACAGATAAGCTGCTTTGATGCATTTTTATATATGGCTTGAAACAGAGCCGGATGATTCACGCCAGCAAACCTAGATAGACTGAGAACCTCGCACCACGCCAGCCGCTTAATATCATGACGACTTTCAAGCGCAATCAGACAAGGCTGACGCCAGCTATCTTCGAACCTCATTACCTCATCGATTCGTGCAAAGTTATTGAAGAACTGATAACTGTCTCTATCAAGCATACATAACCGCAATGCTGGTCGATAATAATCATCTAAGCCTGCCAGCTGTGGTCGACGCAGAGGCGATCTATGCTGCTGCCAAACCATAAAAGCAGTTCTGGCATCAGGATGAACGGTTAGATTTTTTGAGTTCAGAACTAACAGCTTTTGAGTCGAGCGAAGAGTCTTATTTTTCACGATAAACTGCTCTAAAAATTATCATTGCATTAATAGTACGTTATAACATAACATTATACAAGTGGATGATTTAATTATATTTATTAAAAAATATATTGGCTGTAAATGAGTGCAAAGTCATTAAAAAGAGCTCTCAAAAATAATAGCAATGCCATTACTTTATGAGAGCTACGATTGTTTTTTATCAGGTAATGATATCGTTATTTTTTAGAGTTTAGAGTGAATATACATATTCAGCTGCATTACTTATAAAACCTAACTTTTACTGTTTTCATCAGGCACGTATTTAAGTATGTCACATGGTGTTACCTCTAACACTTCACACAATTTGCTTAGCGTATCGAACTCTATACGAGTCGTCTCATCGTTATAAATCCTATGAAGTGTTGATTTACTAATGTCTGTCATCCTTACTAGATCGGCCACCCGTAGTCGTCTTTCTGCTAGAAGTACAGGGAGATTACAAGAAATCACAATAAAATCCTTATTGGTAAGTAAAAAATACTTGCCAGTGACTACTTTTCTGCTAGAATAATACTCGTTGGCAATAACTAAGTTTCCGTCAAAAACTATTTTATGCTGACTAACGCTTTATTATGTCATATACCTATCTTGCTGCTCAATAGCTGGCTAATGATGATAGGTGCGACTGGTTCAATAGATATCATTACTATAAAAAAGGTAATGCTCATCGTAGGTATCAGGTCATTAAAAAGGAGTACGTTGTGGGCATCAGCATTGAATGGAGCATGACACAAAACGCTTGGGACAAACGGGTTTGTGAGGATTATTGGGCCTATAACCATAAAATGAGTTATGTGGATTATGTCCATCTGCTTTGTCAAAAATATAGCATTAGTACCCATACGTTATTTGAAACCGTAAGCCAATGCTACGCATGCCTAGATGATGTGTGCTGTGAATATTGCGGAAGCGCCTGTCCTATTGAAGTACCTGCCGATATTGCTTATATGCGGGCAAAAGAGAGTTGGTTTTGTGCAGTATGTGAGCATGCTATGTGGCGCGGAGACTCTATTAGCAAATATAACTAGCTTCAATTGATAGTAGCAGTCAAAGCCATATGTTTATTATATGTGGCTTTGCTTTTCTTCAGCATAAACCGCCTTTAAACGAAAGCAATCAGGTTCATCAATCATACTTGAGCTGAAATAAATAAACGCATCATCATTAGACAACAACCCCTCAATAGCATCTGATGGTAGTGTTCAAAATTCTGTGTCATTCCCCTAAACTATGTAAAAAAACAAGGAATGACACCATGCAAAACTTTGACTTTAACGAAGCCTTAAAAGGCATTCAAGCAGGTAAACCTATCACAGGCAGTGACGGGGTACTTGCCCCACTCATCAAACAGCTCACCGAAGCTGCCTTAAATGCCGAAATACAAAGCCACCTTGAACAAAGTACGACAAGCAACCGTCGTAACGGTTACAGCAAAAAGACCGTCAAATCAGCAGCGGGTAGCTTCGAGCTTGAAACGCCACGAGATCGTAACGGTGAATATGCGCCTGTGTTGGTCAAGAAACATCAAACTAAACTCACCGCTGAGATCGACAGCCGCATCCTATCGCTATTTTCTCATGGCATGAGTTACCGTGACATACGCCACCACATTGCTGAGATCTACCAACTTGAGGTCTCAGAGGCCACCATCAGTAGCATCACTGATGAGCTGATACCGCAGCTTAAAGCATGGCAATCTCGTCCACTCGACAGCGTTTATCCGTTTGTCTGGCTTGATGCGATTCACTACAAGGTCAAAGACGAAGGACGCTATGTCAGCAAAGCCATTTACACGCTATTGGCACTTAATACCGAAGGCAAAAAAGAACTCATTGGTCTGTACTGCTCTGAAAGCGAAGGGGCAAACTACTGGCTATCTGTGCTCACAGATTTACACAATCGTGGCGTACAAGATATTCTCATCGCTTGTGTGGATGGCCTAAAGGGTTTTCCTGAAGCCATCAATGCCATTTTCCCCAATACAGAAGTACAGCTGTGTGTGATTCACCAAATCCGTAATAGTATCCGTTATGTAGCTAGTCGTGATCAAAAAGCCTTTATGCGCGATTTAAAGCCTGTTTATAAGGCAGTTAATAAGGAGTCAGCTGAACTGGCTCTTGATGATTTAGAGGCTGTTTGGGGCGATCAGTATCCGGCGGTGATTAAGTCTTGGCGGGACAAGTGGCATTTGCTATTTGCCTATTTTAAGTATCCTGAAGCGGTGAGAAAGCCTATTTATACCACCAATGCGGTGGAAGCGGTACATCGTCAGTTTCGTAAACTTACTAAAACCAAAGGCGCTTTCCCGAATGAAACCAGCTTGCTCAAATTGTTGTATGTTGATATGTTAAATGCCTCTGCCAAGTGGACGATGCCGATTCGTAATTGGGGACAGACGATGATGCAGCTGTCTATCTATTTCCCTGGTCGATTAGATTCGGTGATGCGTCTTTAATTTAGTTGACACAGAGTTTTGAACGCCCTCTAAATTGCTTTGACAACTGCCTTTGAGCAGTGCTGTGACTTGTTAGAGCTAGCAACGCCACCCGATACGGCAAGACAAAATGGCGCTTGTACTGATGTCACTGCCATCACCCTTAAATCCTCTTGATACCAATGATCTAGAAAGAAAAATAGTCTTACTGCAGTCCGTTGCTGGCATTACCTTGAAAAGCAATAGCGCACGCGTGGGCTATTGTTTCAATAAGAGGTTCATCCTCATTACTTAAAACCGCTGTCATATCCATTCGCTCATCAGTGATTATCATTAAGATAAGTATATTAAACTGCCTACCAATTAGTTTTCTAGGTTATATACTATTCTAAATTCTATCGTTTGCTTCAATAATCATGATCAATTGTTAGGAGGGTTACCCGAGGACTATGGATGTGTAGTATATAGAATGAAGTATATATCGACTTTTATCAGAATATAAAATTGGGCAAGCTCTACTGCTTAGGTGTTAATATCGTCATTTTTTAGGGTTTGTTATTATTAGATTTAGTGGAAAAAATAACGACGTGCTTAGCATAACCTAGTACAAAAAAACGCCGCTAAGTCAAATCAGAAATTACTTAGAGGCGCTTTTAAGATTTTACGAAATACTCAGGTGGTTTGAGTAATGTTAGGGTTTACTCTACTATAGCTTTCAACAGTGCATCACGCGCATCTTGATAAAACTGTATATCGATTTTGGTAGCCATATCATCTGACAAGTCATACAGCTGACGCCTAGCTGTAACAGGCATAAGTAGCACACTAGCACCCTTTTCTACTGCTAGTTCGGCAATATTGACCGCATTGGTGACAGGTTCAATAGAGCCACCCAGATTTATCTCTCCTATCAATATAAGACCGCCTTTTACTGACTTTTTCAGTATACTACTACACATAGCAACTAACGCTGCCACACCAATCCTAGAGCCTTTTTTAGCTGCATCGAAAGCCCTCAGTTGTACTGTGAACTCATGAGCTCTAGGATCACGATCCCCTATCAGCTGCATGGAGCGCGCATAGAGGTTCTGTTCAGCGTAACGTAAAGACTCCTTGAACGCAGCTGGTGCTGGATTATTAAGAATCTTCACTCCAGAGCCAGGCCCTTCGTTTACTTCTATACGATACAGACCAGCGTTATCGTCAATCTCAGACCCACCTTCACTAATAGTCCAAATCTGTCCTGGTTCTAATGGGTCATCACCTATCTCGTTATTAGCTCTCAGTTCTGCTGTAGCAACAAACTTTTCAATTCCATCATCACCGATAGTGTAACTGAAATGGGTATTACGAAACTCAGCAGCACCAACGCGCTTCTGTTGCTCCTTCACCCGGCGGCGTACTTCAAGCCCCAAACGAATTGCCCATTCCAAGTCTTCATCAGATACGCTAAGCTCAGCATCTGGATACATTAACTTTAGCAGTCCTGATACTGTTTTATTAACTGCATTGCTATCACGGCCACTGAGCGCACCACCTAAATACACGCGGTTCTGCATAGCAGATACACGACTTTGAAAGCGCAGGCGAGTCATGCATTCAGAAAAGAAGTCGCTAACTAAACCAAAATGGTCAGTAGTTAGCTCTTTACTCATTTTTGGGACATCCCAGCCTGGCAGGTAGCAATGAATACGATCCATCCATGCCGTATCATCACGCATCTCAGCAGGTAAAGGACCAAATAAGTGGCCCACACGTTGCTGATGCTCTACATCCACATCGAAGTTACCCACAAACACCAATGATCCATCTGCACGGATGCTTTCTTTACCTCGGCTAAACTCACCCGACTCCATGTAGCCTTTCATGATATTGACACCTTCTTTAGTATCGAAGGATATTCCGCTGACTTCATCAAAACAAACTACATCGTACTGACAGACCAAACCACGCTGCCCACTAGCATTGTTCACAAACATCTTAGCGATTGTTGCTTTACCACCAGAAATGAGATGAGCATAAGGTGATACCTGCTGGAACAAGTGGCTCTTACCTGTACCACGTGGTCCCAACTCGACCATATTGTAGTTACGCTCAACGAATGGCACCATACGCAGTAGGATGGCATCTTTAGTCCGTTGTGATAAAGCACTTGGTTCCAAGCCGATGGAACGAATTAAGAAATCACGCCATTCATCACTCGTGTAATTTGTGCGAGCTTCAGTCATCACATCTAGTACGTTACGTTTGGACATTTGAATGGGTCGCAATTCAGCTATACCAAAAGCATTACCTTTTTCTTCTGCAATAATACTGTCGTATTCAAGCGTTACTTCAGCGTAAAACCCACCTGTCAGAAGACGCTCATTGTCATCAACAATCTTGTCCGGTATACGTACTTTATTAAGATTTAAACTGGGTAAGCTGGCAAGATAACCATTCTCTTTTTCAATAAACTTGACACTAACGATATCAATAAGCTTGGCTGATCCATCCTTATAGGCACGTGCTTTGAATAGCTCCTCCTCTCCTGCACGTACTGTTCTTGAAGACAGCTGACGCTGGACAATCTCAAGACCTTCCTCTATTTCATCTGGATCTGTTGATGCGCAATAACGACCAAGCATAAACTCAACCACATAAGTTGGTACTGGGAACTGGCGAGCAAATGTACGGACAAGATCCTTACGAACGATGTATCCTTCAAAGAAATCCGCAGCCTTTTGATCCAGTGCATCTAATTCCACTTATACATCTCCTACTAATGTTGGTTTTTTTGCTAGCACATTGCCATGCTCGTCTAGTAGCACAAGAACGGCGGAGGTATCTTCATACTTGTCATCTACCATGAGTGTGCATTTACCCTCTTTAAGTGGCTTACGCTTACTAATCTCAGAGTCTGGGTTAGCCGCATGTATTCTTAGCACTGCAACAACCCCATCAGAGTCGCTATCAGCCTGAACTCTGCACTGTAATCCAAGCCAGCGCAACTCTGATAGCGTTGCGGTACTCGTTGCTTTACTGACTGAGCTTTGTTTATTAAGGATTTCGATCACTGGTGTCAGGCACTCCTGTAAACTCAAGCCGCCATGATCATAATACAGGCCCGCCTTGAAGCAAGAAACGCCTGGTGCCATAGCAATACTAACTTGGCTGTTCCAATACCAACCTACTTGCAGATAGCCACTGGCAACTGAATCTTTAATTACTGCACATCGTCCCCACTTGGTTTCTGTTAGATGTTTAGGTAGGTCTACCTTTGGCATAGTTTCAGGAGTCAGCATCCAACCATGATCAGTTACAATTCTGATTTTACGCCACCCTGCTGCCAGCAGTTCTTCAATCCGCTCAACTATTTCATCCAATAAACTATCAACCCTTCCTGCAAGTTTAAGACCTTTTCGATGGCCCTCCTTATCTATATCGCCGCTTTGTACCCATGCATTAAATGCCGGATCTCCTGAGTCACCCTCTTCAAGGTAGAGCCAACCTTTTTCTTTAAGAAATTTCCTTAAGTAATAAGCAGAGAAGCTTTTATTATCATCCAGCAAGCTTGGCACAAAATCACGGTCGGTTTCTCTACCAGTTAGACGATCATATACTGGCGTAACAGCAGCTTTAGCTGTTGCAGTCACTGAAGGCAATGCTGCCCAATTAGTGGTAAACCCAACCTCTCCCAATGGCTTTAACTTTTCAATAAGACGCTGTGCTAAGTCGTAGCGCAATCCATCAACAAAAAACACCACTTCTCCCGCATCAGCATAATCAGTTGTCGCCTTGTTGAGTTGAGTCGTACCGGGATAGCCTTTCTCTTTTACTAAGCTTTGGAAGTTATGCGTAACTTCATCTAGCCAAGGCGTATAGATAAGTGCAAGCAGTTTTTCTACTAAAGCTTGCTGACTGAGCACCAAAGGATAAGCCAATGCTTTAAGGGTTAGGTCATCCGCCTGCCAATATTTATCACGGTATAACGTAGCCATTTCTTCAGGGTTAGTGCCAGAAAAACCCTGCTGAGTTATGCTTGCAACACCACTCAAATACTTCAGCACCCCAGCCAGCGGAGCCATATTTAGTTTAAACCAAATCCAATCTCGGCGTTCGGCATGATACTGTTCTAGTACAGCTAACTCTTGACGTATTTCGACTGAGTTAAGTGTTTGTAGCTGAGATAACGAATTCTCTAAAGCAATCTCTTCAGTTTGGTTTATAACTGGGTAACTTGCACCATCAGCAACAAGATCACCCTGAACCTTTAGTAATAGCTCGGGCAAAGAAGGGTAATGATGACAGGATTCAACATAACGCTGCCACACTCCCTCCCAAACTCCCTGACGCTGACATAACAGCTCAGCGGCTGTCAGCTCGCCATCTTGCTCGGGATTGAAATGATATTCAGTTTCACAAATACCGACTAACGCTTGCCAGCGCGCCTCATCCCAGCGCTCACGGCAAGCTTTTTCATCGTTCATCCAACTGAGTAAATCACGGACTGGATCACTGGACACTAGCTTGTTAAAGTCTGAAGCCTCAAGACGACGATTCGCTAGATCTTCACGCTTACTTTCAAGAACCTCATTCAATACACGCAACATCGCTTGCTGGCTTTTGTCATCCCTAGCAACATCAAGACCCACCCCACCGTTATCTGAAGTCAAAAAAGCATTTACGGTCCAATCACGTCCAGAATTATTATATATCCACCAGCTACCACGGTATTGCAGTTCAGCTAAAGGCATCAGCGCTTCAGGACAAGTAGCAATGGCTCGTAAGTCTCGGCGCTCAATGCCTGGCAAGTAAACAATAGGAGTGCGATCTGTAGGAAGCTCAACCTCTGAAAGAGCGCCATCAACAACACATTTAATCCAGATAGCAGGACCTGTTTTTTTCTCAGGAGCATAGTCTCCTAGAACGATCAGCTCAGGCATAGCGGCTTGCAACAAAGGTAGTGCTGACTCCCACTGCCGCTGTTTATCAATCCAAAGAATCACACCAGGAGCTACTTGAATATTTGAGTTATAGTTAGCGCTGGCACGTACTTCTTTGGCTAGTAAATCAATAATTTTCATAATCTTCCCATAAAGAGATAAACAGGCATTGCTACAACACTACTAAATACTGGCAATTGATACTGTTAATAGGTACTTTTCCATTATCTCGGCGACTAGTCTATCAGTACGATCTGCAATCTTTTGAACAGACCAACTGTCTTGTTCAATTAGTGATTCGTTTAAATATAGTCCATTATTATAGCCAACTTTACGCCCTTGCTTATCCACTCGGTTTTTCTTATCTTCAAAACTTTTATTACCTAGCGCGCTGTTATAACCAGAGATGGTTAAATTCCCCAAGCAGTGTACATAAGCTTGACGATACTCCTCAGCAAGCTCTGTATCTCCATCAGCAATCATTTCTACCCAGTCAATCGGTATGTTGTCGCCTTGAGGAAAAATATGTTCAATAGTCCAGACATACTTTTTACCTTTAAGCGCCCATAGATCCACTTGAGTCTCACGAGTCATACGACTTTCTTCTAAAGCACATAGAACGAAACGACAGACTGCTTTATTATCCTCGTAAATGGGTCCTTTGAGACTCTTCTCAAACTGCTCATCACTAGCGCTTTCGGCTTTGAGTCTAGTTTGAATATGCTTAACCACTTCATCGCCTTTTAATGTCATGATACTCTCAACCACATCCATAAAAATACGAGTGAGATCTCGGGTTGGTGGTAAGTCAGTCGCGTTTCGGCGAACGAAATAGGAAATCAAGAATTCTACTGTTTGTTCTAAGTGGATGTCTTGCAGTTTAAGATCAGCCTTACATTCAAATAGCACCAACAGTAGTAGATATGCTGGTCTACCTTGGATACGATCTAATGATAGTAATAACGAAGATAATTTAGGCTGATTGGGCACAGCGCGATAACTTACAATTTGCGCATAGTATTCAGACATACGAATCATTGTCTGCAGAAAACCTTCAGCATCTTGGGTTATTAGTTTTTCATATATTTTAATCAGATTCGACTTGGTGGCTACCGGTACAGAGACTATCTGCTTTAAACTGGACTTAAAAGCGTTGTAGTATTGGCGGAAAAACCGCTCTTGTACTGTGTAATCGTCACCTAAAGCATCAATCACTTTTTTCCAACGATTATACTGTTTATCAATACTACCTTTGTCTTGAGATTCTAGTACAGCAAGTAGCTTATTTTTGATAAGGTCGATGGCGGTAAGCGGCACGCCACGGTTATTTAGCGATTCAAATAAAGTGTAGGCGTCAGAAGTACTTGCTACTTCAATCTTCACTAAAGTTGCTGTATTTACTTTTTCTAATAATTCTTGAAGTTTAATAATCGGATTATCACTGTGCTCAAGATACTGGTTAATGCGAGAGTGAAAGTGCCGGTACGCTTTAAACACTCGGCGATTACCTGCATGTGCAGCCATCTCTATATCTTGAAGAATGCCTATACTATCCAATACCGAAAAATAATCTTGTTGATTATTATTCTGTACTTGAGGTACTAGACGTGGTTGATTTGGCATTTTCTTTAAGATCAGTTTATGCCTTAGATTATAGAGCTCCATCTGCTGATCCATAACTAGATTCGGCTGCTTACTAAAAACATCATAAATTGCCGCCAATAAAATCGATACCGTCGTCATACGTTGTTGACCATCGACTAGCTCAAGCTCTTGCACTGCAAGGGCATCCTGAGATTGATTGATACAGATAATGGAGCCCAAAAAGTAATGAAGTTCGTTATCTAATAAATCATCGAGCAGTGCATCCCACTGTATACGACTCCAAGTATATTCACGTTGATAGCGTGGGATAACGTATATTACATCGCTTTCAATATCAAGCAAGGTAGAAACTGGGTAGTTATAAACGGACTTAATCATAATTCGTTAATCATCTTGGAAGTTGTTATATATTCATTAAGATATTTTTCAAAAGAAAACTCTCGGCTTTCTATTTGCTGTGAAAAATTATTAATCCAATCACCAGCTTTACGCTGGTATCTATCTATCTTATTTTCAGGAGACATTACTCCAACTGGCCGAATAGCATAATCCATTAATACATTCAAAGCAGCATAACCTTGCTCGCCTAGAGTATGGAAATAGTCATTAGTAAGCCGATCTATATCGTTACGAAATAGGATTAAATCGTTAATTCTGCTTGAGCTGATAGATTTCTTAGGATTTAGCTTAATCCCAAATACCTTACATGCTAGTGGTAGCATATAGCGCCTAGGAACATGAAAACGCTCTAGGTTTCTCAGCTGATTAATGAACTCAACTTCTAGCTCTTTAATTTCTCCAATATTCTCATGCCAGCGAAGCATAATGTCATGCAATTGCTTAGTGTGAGCAAAGCTAATTTCTACACTCTTACTCTCAAAAATAACTTCATTAAGGTTATTCAGACGACAGAAACCTATCTCAAAACGTAGTCTATGCGTTCGATTATAGCTGTTGGTGATACGGATAAAAGGTATCCATTGATCATTTTTCCATGGCTCAAAACTACTTTCCTTATGTATCAGATCTATGTGACAAAAAGAGCGTGTTTTAGGCATTATTATTTTTAGACATGCCATATCCTTCAATGCTGTGAAATCAAAGACTACCTTAAGTGCTTCTGCTGCGAGCTCATATGCTTGCTGGTTAGTCACTAATTTATAATTCTCAGTCACTACCGCAAAAACATAGTCGCTTTCGCTCTCTACTACTGCAAAATGACGCGGCAATGCATGATAACCAAATAAGTCTCCACTCTGCCGAGACGATTGTATAAATACAGGTTTCAGTTCGACAGGAAAAAAAGCTACTGATGGATCATAGTCTGGCCAATTACACTTCATTTATTCAGTCCCCTGCTGCTGCTTATTGATCCAAAGAATTACACTGGGAGCTACTTGAACACTTTAGTTATAGTTAGTGCTGGCACGTACTTCTTTGGCCAGTAAATCAATAAGTTTCATAATATTCCTTGCGGATAGGTAGGAGTGTTGCTAATAAAAAATGCAAAACTACCGAGTACAAGTGTTACAGATTTAAACTTCAACTTGTATATTCGACAGATAGGCAATGAATAGACTTACACTCTTATGCTTATCTCTTTTGTTTTAGAATCCATACTTTTCACGCCTACTAGTAAACGCTTTTTCACTGCCTTCCATAATATCTAGAACAGCCTCAGTCACATCTTGGCGATCTAAACCACCTTGCGCTTTGCAAATTCCTCTACCATCTTTTGCTTCGAAGGCATAAAGCAAGTCTGCATCACCATTAACTGGTAGGTTGGCATTATGTGTGGCAAATATGAGCTGTCGCTTCATTTTCATGCGACGAATCATTGGAATAAGCTCGTTAAAAACAAAATTTGAATCCAGCTCATCTTCAGGCTGGTCGATGATCAATGGCCCTCCATCTTGCGCCAAAAGTAAAGCTAGAACTGCGGTATTTCTTTGCCCATCTGATAAGGTGTTGGCTGATATTTTACCTGCCGCAGACCCATCTGAACGGTAAAGTGTGATATCAATAGAATCAGGAATACGGATAGTGCTAACACGCTCCCAATCCGAAGGCTTAAGGTCTAACTCAGCCTTAACTTCAGATAGACTAGGATCATGAGCTATTTCACGGTAAAGTGATTGCCAGATAGGCTCATCAAGGTTAACAGCGCGGTTATAAGCCGGCAAAATTAAATCTGACCAGTGTCTTGCAACCTTTTTCTGATAGGTCGAAGGCTTTAACTCTTCCCATACAGCTAAAAAAGCCTGTTCATTACCTTGATAAACGACCTCCACGGACACGAAAGATCTTTTACTATCTTCGTAAACAGCTAGCTTGTTAGCTTTGTCTGCAGCCTGCTTTCTGAGGTCAAGCTGCTGCCCCCAAATAGTTTCTAAGTCTTGCTTTAATACATCAAGTTCCTGAATATCATTACCATATTCCTTATTTTTTCTTTCGAGCTGACTAACTTCTCGTTCTTTTTGCGACTTCTGAGCTGATAACGATGTTAGCTCTTTTATATCTTCTGGCTGTATACCTTTTGATGCGCAAGCCTCTTGAAATATACTATCTGCTTTATCAAGTTGGTCTTTAATTGATGACCATTGCTTACTTTCTGCAAAAAAACTTTCAAGCTTTGACCTATGTTGCTCAATTAACTTTTCAATACTATCTTTTAATACTTGGTTAGCCTTTTTAACTTCTTGATCAAGAGTTTTAAACCACTCCGCATTAGGCGTATCATCATGAATAAAGCCACTAAAACTCACATCAAACTCTAAAGCTTTAACCTTCAGTTGTTCAATATCGTTATTAACTAAACTAGCCACAGAGTCAATATAGGTCTGCTCTTTTTTAAGCAGACTATGGGTCTCAGCATCAGCCTGTACATCTTGTCTTGCTTGCCACTGTTGCGTTAAACCTTCAATTTCCTGCTTCAACTTAATGATTTTTTCTGAGTTATCATCATGTAGTATTTTTAGACTTTGCTTGTGCTTGATCTGACCTAACAAAATCTCTTCTTTCTCTTTTAACTCTTTCAACTCGTCAGCAACGAAGCCGTCTACTAACTCTAGTAGCAGCTCTGTACTTTTTAATTGCCCATTCTCATCTGCCTCAGTAATCTTATTCAATTGCTGCTGACTAAAAAATTGAGCAGGCAAACCTTTTAATAATATAGCCTGGTCTTGTGCATCGTGACTTGTAACTGACGTTCCCGCAGACGTAAGCTCAAGCGTATAATTCACACCGTGCTTTTGACGGTATTCGACTGTCGCTTTAAAGTCTGGGTTTTGAGTGGTTTTTTTAACTCGCTCGGCTTTGCTACCTTGCTCTTTATTTTCCTTACCCAAGGAAAGACGCAAATACTCAAGCACTGTTGACTTGCCACTACCACGCCCACCAATTAGAGAGTTTTTATTGGGTGAAAAGTGAATTTCTTGGTTATCTAAAAATTCAGCCCCTTCGATTTTAATGGATTTGATATAAGGGTAATTACTTAAAACGGATGGGTTTTTATCGGTTGTGACGTCCTCAGGTAACTTAATGCGAGAAGTAGGATCTAAAAATGCTTGCCGTAATGACTCAATAGAGGGTTTGGACATTTTAATCCAAGTATGCCTATAGCCAAGACTGTTAGGCTTTGGTTTCCCACAGCTTTCTGTCTTTAGAGATTTTGCATCTGATGACATTATGTAAGCGGGATAAAACCCGTCTCTTTTCCAGTCAGTATTTCTTCCCTCTAAGATATCTAAATACTTTTGCGCTGGTGGGTTCTTAGTCACTTCAACACAATACAACTCAGGGTGTTTAAAATCCTCTCGGTATATCGACTGCTCTAACATACCGCTAGCTTGGTCTGAATGAGCCGCTATAACAATACCACCCATTTCGCCCTGAACTAAACTAACAAGCGTTTTCAATGATACATTTTGACCATCTTTTCTAAGTAAGTTAGGCGTACCTGAATAAAACCTTTCTGACTCAGATAATCCAAGCTTTGTAAGGTATCGGTTACACTCTTCTAACTGCTTCTGTTTTCTAGCAGTTGGGAATAAACATAAAACATGATAGCCAATATCCACTTCAAACCCAGGAAAAATAACCAATGGGCTGCGTCCAACCTCTTTTGCAACACCTTTGTTCTGTTCAACCAAATGAGTCAAAAACCAGTCTCTTGGATCAGTTTTTTGTGAGAAGTTATGATCAGTTATGCCAATCACATCTAACTCAAGCTCATGGCAACGTGTTAGAAAAGCCCTAGCTTTTTCTTGAATACTTTTCTCACAAAAAGCTCCCTCAACCCTTGGTCTTCTTGGTTCCCCTAAACGCAACTCTCTATCAGCCCAATGCGCACTATCCTCGGGAGTCTGTACTTGTAAATCGCATTTTAGCCAGCGCATACCTTGGTAGTTTTCACCCATTACAGACTATCCCTCGCCGCGCGCTTTTCAGCCAATGTCAAATGATGATCATTAATCCGATCACCCTCCTTGCCTTCATACTCTAAACCTAAGGTGTACCAAGGCGCAGACTCGACATCCTTACCACGGTCTTTCTTCCAGTGAATATTAGGCTTCCAGCGCAACACGCCAGCATCTTTTTTACCGACGTCTCGAGCCTTCATAAATGGACGTATATTTAAGCGTACCCCGTCATTAAGATCAGGATTCCAGCCGATAGACTGCTCTGCTAAGGGCTTCCAGCGTACAAAGATATCGTAAGGTGCTTCGCCTTCAAGAATAGCTTCTAGCTCGCGCTTAAGTGCTTCAGCGGCAGCGAGACGTTCTTGTGCGCCATCTTCGCCGCTAGCCATTCCGCTTTGCTGAGTACGAATCCAATCCCCAACATAGGTATAAATCAGTCGTTCCAGCCCCGCTTTGTCTAGCATATGATAATTGACCAAGGCGCTAAAACCGTCATTTAGACCGTCCCATATATGCCAAATAAAGGGACGATGTTGGAACATCTTGCAGTGCTGCTCAAAGAATTTATCACGTAGCCATTGGTTAAGCGACTTCCCCTTCACTGTTTCCAGCAAGCGATTTTTTAGAGGTGTGGTCCAGGCTTCGCCATAGGCTGCCTGTAATAGTGCTTCCAGACGCTGATCTGCTGATTTTTCACCACGAACTGCTGGCAAGCAGACGATACCGTCGTCGTCAGTAAATTGGTTCAGCTCTTGACTACGTGCTACCCACTCACGCTGCTCTGCGGCTAACTCCATTTCTGTATCTAATTCCACAGGCCAACGATAACCTAGCAGGCGAGCAACGGCGACCTGCAGTACAGACTCATCTATACGCAGTTCTCCCTCTACTGTCCACTTAGTCTCTTCATCCCAAATCACTGAGCCGCAAGGATGGCCGTGGAATATCCATTGGGTAGGATCATTGGTATATGGCTTTGGCAGTCCGTTGGGGTACTGATGTTCAGCTACCTTGGTCCAATAATCAAGATCTAAAGGAATTTTACCAACATAACCATTATCTACACTGAGTTTTTGATTTATTTTTCTAAGCTCTTGTGGAAATATTTCTGAATTACACATTGCCCATAACGCAGGTAAATTCTTTTGGTTTTTTGGAATTATAACAGGAGTGGTATTAGCAAATTTTTCGCCAATAAATATAGAGGCAGGTAGTTCACTCATCTGTGCAATAGAAATTCCTTTAATACTAAAGGCAGACCATCCACGCACTGCTGAATTTTTAAACTGATTTACTCCATCCCAATTTATAATAGAGTTTTTACCTTCATAAAAGAAAATTCCCTTTGGTACTGCTTCGAGGTAGTGCCATCCATCGATACTTTCGTTAAACTCAAAAACATAACGGACGAATCTAGGGTTATCACCTGTTGATGTACCTTGATAGCATGAAGCAAACTCACTAAACCACCTCTCGTTTTGGCTCTCTTTTAGCTTTATGATTTTGTCCGGATTATCAAGTTGTCTATCCTGGCTCACACTATCAATACTGCTAGAGATTAATGCAAAAGATTTTTCTAAAGTATTCTTATATTGGGATGTATCAATACCTCGAATAAGCTGATTAGCACTTTTGCTATTTTCTATCGAAACCATAGCAATGTTAGTTATATTGCCTGGCCCCAAATCAAAAGCTTCAGCACCACCACCTAGTTTTACTATAAACTTCCAGTCGTAATTAAGTAATAGCTTTTCTCTAAACAACTCATAAGTAGTCAGAAATAACCAATTCTGCGTTAAAACCACACTAGCTGTACCACCCTCTGTACAGAATTCTAAACAACGCTCTAAAAATACAGTTGCTAAGTCGTTCTTGCCTTCAGCATAATACCTTTCACAGTAATCTTTTAATGTGTCGTCCTGATTACCCCTGCCAAGGTAGGGTACATTAGTAACAACCCAAGTGTATTGACTACCCAGGAGTTCAGCCGCTTTCGCTAAGCCCTGAGCCACAATCCCTGCTTCTAATTGATTTGTTTGAGCACTGCTATCAGAGTCATGAACCTTGCTTTGGTCTTTTGTTAACGCCTCTCCTAATAACTGCTCTAACTCATCCCATTTAGCAATCTTTGCCGCATCACTACGGCGCGGGTTTATCAGGCTACCTAACACTGGCGCATCTTGGAAGGTTTGATACATCCAATCAAGAGCAATGCTTAGGTTTTGCTTGCCAGCATTACGGCTAAGCAATTTCCACTCGTCTCTGGCAGCGGTAATAGATAATCCGCTACAGGCTAAATTCAATTCTGGCAGCTTGCGATATCCGCCACTATTTTTATATCGCCAAGCCTCTAGTGCTAAGGCAAAGACAGCCAACTCCACACAGCGTTGATCTAACTCCAACCCATGTAAGTTTTCGCTCAATACCTTATCAATGGCTTGTTGTTCAGTTAAACCCTCGAGTTGCATACGCATCGGTACAAGCATGAGGAATATGGCTACTAAAAAGTGACCTGAACCGCAACATGGATCTATGGCTTTAAATTCACTCAGATCATCTGGCCAGGCATCAAAAGTGCCAGAAGCAGGTTGCCACTGTTTGGTTTGCTCGTCTTGTACAAAGCGCAGGTACTCAAGTGATACGCCTGGTATAGCGGCTTTGTCACGTAGCTCTTGCTCACTGCTGGCATGTTGCCAATCACTCTCAGTCAGTCGCTTGCCAGCCCACCAAGCACCTAAGGCATTATCAAGTAAGAAGCTCACCATGTAAGGTTCAGTAAATAGCTGGGTGACAGGTGACAGTTCATCTGCACCTATCTTCACTTCAGACGCATTCACCTCTTCTTTGCGTTTGCTCTGCCAAAACTGATATACCCAGCCCAGGCTATCTTGAGCTTGGAAAGTTTCTAAAGATAAGCCAGTGACGAGTTGTTCTAAACTACGCTGATGCTCAGGAGAAAACTCCAACTCAAACACTGGGGAGTCTATACGAAAAATCTGCGGCAGCATTTTCGATGCCAATACACCTGCCAGCTCCCAACCGTTTTCACAGCGTCGTTCTAAATCATCACGGGCGGTATCTGGGTCTTGCACCAATTCGTTGCAATCAGCCAGGGTGAGCGCTGTGTATTCGTCGTACATGAGCAAGTTGTTTTGCTCAAGGAACCGAGCAAATAACATACGGTGCCAGTGTTCATAAGCCACTTCGGTGACTAGCTTATGAGTACCTTGTTGACCATTGTCTTTTTTAATATCGCCTAATTGACGACCACGTGCACGCAGGCGAGTTCGCAATTTGCGCTGATCTTCACTTAAATAATCAGCAGGCTTAGCATCGCCCACACTCAAACGAGTGAGTGCTTGAGTTGCTGCTAGTTCAGCAATATCACGAGCTTTAATCACTGTTGCCTCTAACGTACGACGTAAAACTTTATCAAGAGGTTGTCGAGTTGTTGTCATTAAAATTTCACCAAGATAATATTAACTATATCTACATCTGATAAATATAAAGGGTATGCAAAGTATTCATTTGCTGGCCTTATCACTGTTTAGAACCCTTACGAGCTGCAAGCTTCTGTTTTAAAGACAGATGATGATCATTAATCCGATCACCCTCCTTGCCTTCATACCCTAAACCCAAACTATACCAAGGCGCAGACTCGACATCTTTACCACGATCTTTCTTCCAGTGAATGTTAGGCTTCGAGCGCAACACGCCAGCATCCTTTTTACCGACGTCTCGAGCTTTCATAAATGATCGGATATTTAGGCGCACCCCATCATTTAGATCTGGGTTCCAGCCGATAGGTTGCTCTGCTAATGGCTTCCAACGTACAAAGATATCGTAAGGTGCTTCACCTTCAAGAATAGCTTCTAGCTCGCGCTTCAGTGCTTCAGCCGCTGACAGACGCTCTTGTGCACCGTCTTCACCGCTAGCCATGCCACTTTGCTGAGTACGAATCCAATCACCTAAGTAGGTATAAATGAGTCGTTCCAAGCCAGCTTTGTCCAACATATGATAATTAACCAAGGCGCTAAAGCCGTCATTCAAACCGTCCCATATATGCCAAATAAAAGGGCGATGTTGAAACATCTTACAGTGTTGCTCAAAGAATTTATCACGTAGCCATTGGTTGAGCGACTTGCCACCTACTGTTTCCAATAAACGGTTTTTTAGAGGTGTAGTCCAAGCTTCGCCATAGGCTGCTTGCAATAGTAATTCTAAGCGCTGATCAGCAGCCTTTTCGCCACGCACAGCTGGCAGGCAAACGATACCGTCATCGTCAGTTAATTGATTAAGCTCTTGGCTACGTGCCACCCACTCACGCTGCTCTGTGGCTAACTCCATTTCTGTATCAAGTTCGGCTGGCCATTGATAACCTAGCAGTCGAGCGACGGCAACTTGCAGCACGGTATCATCAACTCGCAATTCGCCATGAGTAGTCCACTTAGTCTCTTCATTCCAGACCACTGACCCACAAGGGTGACCATGGAATATCCACTGGGTAGGATCGTTACTGTGTGGCTGGGGCAAACCATTAGGATATTGCTCTTCAGCTACTTTGACCCAGTAATCGAGATCAAAGGGGACTTTTTCGAAAGTGCTATTTGCTGGCTTTAACGAAGAATCAATTTTTCGAACTTCTGTGCTCAATTTACCGGACAATCCATACGCAACTAAGGCATTATAATTTCTGTAATCAAGAGGTACTATAGCAGTCATATTACTATCATACTTCTCCCCAAGATAAAGTGCCGGTGGCAACGCTGCCATTTGGCTTATTGCTATACCTTTATTGCCCCAAGCTCGGTTACCTTGACGGCGAGCCAAACCCTTACCATCGTCACCCCAGTAAAGTAGATATTCGAGTCCTGCAAAATGGTATTTACTCTCAAAAGTGCTTTGATAATAAACCCAATTCGCTCTGTTATGTTCAACCTCCCAAAAGCAGCGCCGTACCTTACCATCGTCTCCGGTTTTAATTCCTTGAACACACTTGCCGTGACGCTCTAATCTTTTACCTTCAACATTTTCAAACGTCACTAAATGGTCAGGATTTCTTAACTGCTTACCTTGTTTAACACTTTTAACATCATCTACGATTAGCCCTGCTATTTTTTCAGTCACTGACACTATCTTTGATACATCTATGCCACGTATCGAGTTAACCATACTGCTATCGTTCAATAAACCCGTAGACTGACTTTCTGTATTACCACGACTCAAGTTAAGCAAGATGACTTTTACAACCTCACCACTAATGGTCTCAAATGCACCCGGTCCCAGGCGAGCGATCAAATGCCAGCTGTCATTCTGTAAAAGCTTCTCTCGGAAATTTTTATACGAGCTCTGAAACAACCAGTTCTGGGGTGAGACAACGCTAGCCGTACCGCCATGGTTGCAAAACTCTAGGCAACGATCTAAGAATACTGTGGCTAAATCATTCTTACCTTCAGGGTAGTATCTTTCGCAGTAATCTTTTAACGTATCGTCTTGTTTACCACGCGCCAAGTAAGGTACATTAGTAATAACCCAAGTATATTGACTGCTCAACAGCTCAGCCGCTTTCACTAAACCTTGAGCCACAATGCCAGCTTCTAATAGGCTAGTTTTAGAACTGCCATCAAGGTCATGAGCATTGTTTTCGTCTTTTGCTAATGCATTACCTAATAGTTGCTGTAGCTCATCCCATTTGGCAATCTTTGCCGCATCGCTACGGCGTGGGTTAATCAGACTACCTAACACTGGCGCGTCCTGGAATGTTTGATACATCCAGTCCAGCGCAATGCTTAGGTTTTGCTTGCCAGCATTTCGGCTTAGCGCTTTCCATTCATCACGAGCAGCCGTAATAGACAGACCGCTACAGGCCAAATGCAACTCTGGTAGCTTGCGATATCCGCCACCATTTTTATATCGCCAAGCTTCTAGTGCTAAGGCAAAGACTGCCAACTCCACACAGCGCTGATCTAGCTCAAGCCCATGTAAGTTTTCACTTAGCACTTTATCAATGGCTTGTTGTTCGCTTAGATTCTCAAGCTGCATACGCATTGGCACAAGCATGAGGAAGATAGCCACTAAAAAGTGGCCTGACCCACAACATGGATCTATGGCTTTAAACTCACTGAGATCATTTGGCCAAGTATCAAAGGTGCCTGAAGCTGGCTGCCACTGTTTGGTTTGCTCGTCTTGTACAAAGCGCAGGTACTCAAGTGATACGCCTGGAATAGCCGCTTTATTGCGTAGCTCTTGCTCACTGCTGGCATGTTGCCAGTCACTCTCAGTCAGTCGCTTGCCAGCCCACCAAGCGCCCAA
The DNA here is from genome assembly GCF_900291405.1 of Psychrobacter sp. Marseille-P5312. Lineage (NCBI taxonomy): Bacteria > Pseudomonadati > Pseudomonadota > Gammaproteobacteria > Moraxellales > Moraxellaceae > Psychrobacter > Psychrobacter sp. Marseille-P5312. The sequence goes on along the minus strand of NZ_OLML01000001.1, from coordinate 2,342,303 downwards.
CGCATTGTCTAATAGAAAGCTAACCATGTAAGGTTCGGTAAATAGCTGTGTTACAGGAGATAGTTCATCAGCACCAATTTTAACTTCAGACTTATTTACTTCATCTTTACGCTTGCTTTGCCAAAATTGATAGACCCAGCCAAGGCTATCCTGAGCTTGGAACGTTTCTAAAGATAACCCTGTGACGAGCTGCTCTAGACTACGCTGATGCTCGGGAGAAAATTCCAACTCAAACACTGGGGAATCAATACGAAAAATCTGTGGCAACATCTTGGAGGCTAGCACGCCAGCTAGCTCCCAACCACTTTCACAGCGGCGCTCTAAATCATCACGAGCTGTATCAGAGTCTTGAGCCAATTCATTGCACTCATCTAAGCTTAATGAGGTGTACTCGTCATACATTAATAGATTATTTTGCTCTAAGAAGCGCGCAAATAGCATACGGTGCCAGTGCTCGTAGGCTACTTCGGTGACTAGTTTATGAGTGCCTTGTTGACCATTGTCTTTTTTAATGTCGCCTAATTGACGACCACGTGCACGTAAACGAGTACGCAATTTGCGCTGCTCTTCATTTAAATAGTCAGCAGGTTTTGCATCGCCCACACCCAGGCGGTTGAGTGCTTGAATTGCCGCTAGTTCAGCGATATCACGAGCTTTAATCACTGTTGCCTCTAGCGTACGACGCAAAGCTTTATCAAGAGGTTGTCGAGTTGTCATCATTAGAAGGTCACCGGCCCATCACTAAGTTTATCAAGAATTTGAGTTTTAACTTGTGCCAGCCAGGTATTGACGTCTTCCTCTGTCTCAAAAGTCGCTCGTTGCAGAGCAATATGCTGTACTTTAGGCTGCAATCTTCGTAACGCCTCCATACGTGCACTCTCAAACTTGCTGGCTAGAGCGTCTGTACGGTCTCTCCATTGCTCGAGACTAACCTCATTCAAAGCATCGAGAATGGCATCAGCATTATTTAGAGCCGGCTCATTAAATGTTGTTAACTTGAACCTATTCAGAATCTCATTTTTCTGAGTATCATCTAATTGCTGCCAATAGCTATCCGCTTCCAACTGAGCCAAATTCTTGGCATGCTGTTCGAGGTAACTATCCACACGATACTGTACAGCTTCCCGTAACTTATCAACCAATTGCTTACTAAGGCTAGTAATTGGATTAGGCTCGTCTAGTAATGAGCGATTGGCTTCGATGGCACTTACTTCGGCTTGAATATCAGCTTGGAATGACAGACCCTGACTCTGGTCTAACAAATCTTTTAACACGAACCAATCAGATCGCCTCTTTTGAATCTTATCAGCAGTCTCAGCCCATTTCTGGAGTGATTGCTTAATAGTATCTCGTTCATCTAAAACATATTTAAGCTTAGCGTTTCCAGATTGCTGGCCGATTTCATCAAACAACCTATAACTTGGACGCACAGGGAAAGGAGCATCACCACCCGCTTCTTTTGCCAACGCTCGACCTTTCTGTATTAGCAAATCTAGTTTAGTCGCCTCTTCACCAGGCTGGCACGCAATGCCACTAGCATTCATTAATCCGCGTATCTGAATCATATCTACTGGGCGAATAGTAATGCTTTCTGGTAGAAAATTAGTTTGACCAATTTGTTTACGTTCTAATTCTTTTACAGAGATGGGATGGTTGTCACTGCCACTACCTTTAGCAATCAAAATACCACTAGCCAGCAAGGTATATAGAGCGCCGTCGATAGTATCTTGCGGCCAACCGTAGGGAGCGGCTGAAAAATGATCTCGAATCTCACTACCTTTTTTAGATACCCCTATGTAGCGCTTGATCTGTGCGCAAACTGGATGCTGCTCAGGCTCATCAGAGTAACCTACAGCTTCTAATGCATTCTGTCCGCCATCTTTGCGAGCTCGATCATAGACCTTACCCCATCCCGTATTATCAGCAACATCAAACTCACGATACAGACGAACTAATGATGCTTTAGCAGCCGTCTCAACACGCTCTGCAATGCTATTACCTTCAACTTCACTACCACCGGCTTGCAATACTTGCACGCCAGCAAAAATCTCACTCAATAAAGCTTGGACTTGCTTTTGTGCATCACGATGGCGAGTTTCCATCGCACTACGAGCATCCGTACCTGCGTCAGTATTAGGAATGCCACGCTTCTCTAGTGTCGCAAATGCTGCATTCTCTGTAATGATTGCATTGGTCAACTCAGAGCGGTTACGCGCAGGGATATAAACAAATATTGTTGGCTCGCTAGGCTGACGACGACGGGCTTCGGATATAAAGCTTTTTTCATCAAGACTCCAACCGTCCTGTATCCAAACATAGACTTTTTCACTGGCATCGCTTGGCAGCTCTAAATCGAAACTAACAATCAGCTGACGCATCTCATTAGACTTACCTTGAGTCAATCGAATCTTGCTAATGTCCTGGCGGATAGATTTATGGAGCAGGTCAACACGTATATTTTCGACGCGCTGCATATTACCACGCAGATCTGCCTCCTCCTGACGTAGAGTGTCATACCACTGGGCACTTTCTTGCGTTTGCAGTCGGTATTCAGCGCCTACGCTAGTCTCCATAACCATCAGCAGACCTTCTTCAGTCAACTCTTTCAGTAACTGAGGCACGGCCGTACGGATCGCATCCTTGCCGTTATTAAAGTCTTCTATCAGTAAATCCGCAAGCATATCAGCGGTGGCTCTTACACCACAATCAGCTGCTGGATCAGTAGGCAGTTTCCCAATCAACAAGACCAAAGCGAGTATACGAGACTTGAGCTTGTCATCAGCATCACCCGCAGAAAACCGACCAATGGTTTCTGTGATTTCCTTAGAGATTACACCTGTCTGTAAAAGGTTCACTGAGATTTGATCATAGATAAAATCAGCTGGCACGACATGACCTAACGGCTTGTCTGCTGTAGCCTGAGCTGCTTCATGAATGACTTTGAGCTGATTACGTAGCTGAGAAACTGTACCTGTAGTATCTACAATACGTAAGACCTTTTCCCAAAAACGCCGGCGTACCGGCAATAATGGATAATCAGCCAGTAACACTTTCTCGTCTTCACGGTGATGTTCAATTTTCGTACCTCGTAACTGCCGAGATATTTCTCCTAGATGAGATTGCAACATTGCCTCTAGTTGAGGCTTAACCGAGGCTTTCTTCTGTAAGATAACTTTGCGGATAACTGACTCAACATCAGTGTCAGATAACTGCACAGGAATCTGGAAGCGCCCAAGCAAACGTTGTAAGTTTGCCATACCCGACAATGCACTTTGACCAGTGGCAACAAATAGCAATTTACTTTTAAATTTAGAATGTTTGCAGCAAGTCTCAACCATTTCTTGAACTTGATGCGCTTTTTCAGCATCAGTGCCAATATATTGTTGTACCTCATCTAATACAATCAGAGTGAGTGGAAAGCTACCATCCGATGCCAGAGCATCATAAATTGCATCTACCATCTGTTGGTTAGTAACATCTGAGGCAATGGGATACTGTTCACGAAGAAGCTGTCGCACCTCTTTAAAGTCTTCGCCTAGCGTATTATCTTCTTCCAGCAATGCTCCAGCAATACTACGAGAGACATAAAGATCTTCTAATTCATCTTCCCAGTAGTCTCCTTCAGCTTCAACCCTTGCTTTAGTACTCTCAAAAATACCTTTTTTCTTGAGCCACATTACAAAGCGAGCTTGATGGTACTGCTCTGGAAGTCCAACAGATTTGAATATAATATTAAGTAGTGCCATGCGCACATTATTATTTGCACCTGACCCTAATGTTCCAGATGCGGCATGAAGACCACCATATCGATTAGCAACACTGCTCAGCTCTTTGAATTGATCTTTAATTTCTAATGGCAAATCAGCAATATCCCTTGCTCTAGTTCCATCATTGAATTCTTGGTTAATCCAAAAAGCTCTAAGCATCTTTGCCAGGTGCGACTTACCTGAACCGAAAAAACCAGAGATCCAGACTCCTGGCTGCTCATGATCACTGTTTAGGTTTGTCAGATAGGCAGATAAAATTTTATCTAATCCAGCTTCATACTCACCATCACAGACGAATGTCTGTATTTCATAACGCAAAGTTTTAAGAGCTTGACTAGACTGATCATCTTTTACTTCTGCAACACCATTGTTTTCTAATCGGTTCAGCGTCGGATCTAACTGATAAATTTCACGGTTCAACATTTCTTCAAGCTCCATTGCAAACATTACGCTGATCTAAAGTAAGACAGGTAGGTATATTATTAATATATATTAGTTTTCTGCTGTAATCGCTGTGGCCTGATAACCCCAGCCATCGCGAGCATCTAGCAATCGATAGGTGTTATCAATATACTCTCCTGGAAACAATACCAGTAAGCGACCTGGTACATGAAGAGCTAATTGCTTTACAAAGTCCGATACGGAAGCTAAGCCAAATAATGTGCCACACCCTACTAGAGCCACCAGGGTGTCTTCATCAGCTTCATTTTGAATACGCTCTGCTAACAGCTCCACAGACTGTCGAGTAAATACCTTATACTTAGACTTCAAAAACTCTGGATCTTCAAAATAGTCTTCACGGTATTTTTGTTCTGCCATCCATTCAGGAAACAGGCGCGTTATATCCAACTCTAACCAAGTATGTCCTGCGCTTTCAGTCGCCAAACGGAACTCTTCAGTACGCGCTCGTAGCTTTAGTTCATCTTCTTTGTGGTAGACGGCAAACAGTACACGCTGCTCATCTGCCAATCCTCTCATCCAGGGAATACTAATATAACTAGAATAGCTTTGAATCAGGCGATTCAATCGATTACTCATATATCCATGACTCCTCTTCCTCATTTAAATAGTTAGGAAATGTCACTTCCATCACCTCACTAGAGTGCTTGAAATCAATTAAACCACTGTAGCTTGCCTGCCTTGTCAGCTCGACCAAACGTTCCTGACGACAACCCAGGATTTTAGTCCATTCGGTATTAAACAGCCGATTTCCGGTCGCTCCCTGTAGATAGCCGAGTAATAGAGCAAATGCCACATTAACCGGCCTCACGTCAGGCTCAGCTCGATGCTTTTTGTTTCGTCCGTGCAAATAACCTGCGTTTGTCCATGTGCCGTTAACGTTTTGCGCTAGAGATTTGAGCGACGCTGCACTGAACCTGTCAGGATACTGATCACTAATAGCCTGTTCCATATCTTCTCTTGGCAAGTGTTCACCTAACTGCAGAGATAATATTTTGGCTTTGGACATCTCTAATATAGGATCACGCGTCAATGCCATCTGACACGCCAGTAAAGGGCGTGCGCTAGCATCACTCTCCCATAATTGTCGGAAGATTCGAAAAAGTGTAATTTCTGTATCCATGCCATACAAATCGACGAGATGTCGCCAAGTCAAGGTGCGCGACTTACTGGTAGGTTTATGTAAAACGTTAGCCTGCTCAATATCATCACGATAATCGTCAGGTTTTGCATTTACTGGTTGTCCCTCAAATAGCTGTGTCAGCTCCGAGAACATCATAGTGCGGGCTGAATGTGCACCATTTTGCCCGAATTTAAAGCCAAATTTTTGTTGATTTTCTTTTGTAGTCATAACTATAAGCTCTCATTGAATAATGAAGAAGTTGTGTCAATCATCTTTGTAAGTTAATGGCCCTAAAATTGTTTGTCATTATACCCTGGTATAACGCTTTATCAATAAAACCACTAGGTCTTTTCCACATTATTCAAATTGCGTTATAGATTGAAACCTTGAATACGTGTAGCAAATGAGCTGATTATCTTTCTACGTGGTCAACTTTCAAACCGTTGACTCTAAGGCTGGTGCGTACCTGAAACTCTGCAGTTATGATGGAAAGAGTATTACAATTGGCTATATATTATCTTTTGAGTTAAAAAAGCAGTACTATAACAATCTTAATCTATTAGGCGTTGCTGGCTGCTCAGGTAAAATACACTTTCATATTGTCCAGGCGATTCACTTAACATCGCTTATCATTTTATGAGCAATATGAATGTACATTACATATATTTCGACTCAATTTTAAACCTTTATTCATTATTATAAATTAGATACGATCTGCTTCTTAGGTGAGGATATCGGCGATTTTTAGGGTATTGCATTATTAACTTTAATAGGATAAAGAAACAAGCAGTTAAAATAGTCCTACACAATAAATTACTTTTACGCCTTTTATCATATAGCTTAGAGGGAATTACAGCCTTACAACAAATACTCAGGTGGCGTGTCTGATATTGGGGTTTGAATTGACACCCCTCCTACCCTGCTTAGAATATATTATCGTGCATGAGCTACTACATTTCAAAGAACGCCAGCATAACGATAGATTCAAGGCTCTGCTAGATACTCAGATGCCTGACTGGCGATCAAGGCGTGACCTACTCAATCGCATGCCTTTAGGTCAAGAGAATTGGAAGCAGAGAGAAAAGATTACTTAGAGTGGAAGTTACTTTGAATAAGCTAAAAAAACAAACTGTGATATCATCATTTCAGACTTAAAATTGATAAGACACATAAGCTATGACTCAAAAAGATGAACAAGAATCAAATGCTCTAGTTAAGCGCACTAACAATGGACTCGTGACCAGCAAGGGTCGCAGAAGTCAAATCCGCTTAACGACTGATATCATAAAAGCAGCAGCAACTTTACGAACCTCTAGTCAAGCACTAGTCGATGAGAGCTGGATGCAAGAAATATGGGACTGGGCAGATAAGTTCGAAATTGAGGACGATATTATTCCTCGTAATAAAGCAGATTTAACAGAGCTAGAGTCTTTACGTATTTACATGTGTAGCTATAAAAGATTTTATGACTGTTTGCAGGAAAAAGAAGAGGCGGAGAACACTCTGGCAGCAGACATGGAAATGCGGCGAAAAATATATGAAGAGTGTGGAGGTCTTTCTAGCCCTAGTGATACAATAACACTGATGACAAAAATACGTGATTTAAATAATGAAGTAGAACGTTTGAAAAAAATATTTTTCGTCACTAATAAAATGAATTATATACCTGTTGAATTCAATCACCTTCAGAAATTTAAAGAAATTGACGTTCGAGGAGCCGAGTCTATTAATTTTATAAAGAATGCTCAACTGCTTATTAACTTAAGGAGTTTTGCAGCTTATGGGTGTAGTATAAATAATTTTTTTGACAAAATTTGTGAGTTAAAACAATTAACTGATATCACTATTGTTGCATCAGACACGATAAATATACCTCAGTGTATCCATCAACTTAAGAATCTGACTAAACTTATAATTGAAAACTGTGGATTAATCACAAATCCTGAAGAGATATACAAGCTAACTCACTTGAAATTTCTTAATATGATGGGTACTAAACTTAGCTTTTTGTCTGAAAGCATAGGCAATTTTAGTATTCTTGAAAAACTTAATGTTCAACGTAATCAGTTGAACTCACTACCTGAAAGCATAGCCAATCTTAGTAGTCTTAAGACACTTGATATTGCTTCTAATCAGCTGAACTCTCTACCCGAAAGCATAAGCAATCTCAGTAGCCTTGAAACACTTAATATTCGCTATAATCAACTGAACTCTCTACCTGAAAGCATAGGCAATCTCAGTAGCCTTAAGACACTCGATATTCGAGGTAATCAGCTGAACTCACTACCCGAAAGCATAAGCAATCTTAGTAGTCTTAAGACACTTGATATTGCTTCTAATCAGCTGAACTCTCTACCCGAAAGCATAAGCAATCTTAGTAGCCTTGAGACACTCGATATTCGAGGTAATCAGCTGAAATCACTACCTGAAAACATAGGCAATCTCAGTAGTCTTAAAACACTTAATATTGATTCTAATCAGCTGAACTCACTACCCGAAAGCATAAGCAATCTTAGTAGTCTTGAAACACTCAATATTCGAGGTGATCAGCTTAACTCACTACCTGAAAACATAGGCAATCTCAGTAGTCTTAAAACACTTAATATTGGCTATAATCAATTAAACTCACTGCCTGAAAGCATAAGCAATCTTAGTAGCCTTGAAACACTCAATATTCAAGGTAATCAGCTTAACTCACTACCCGAAAGCTTGAGTAGTCTCAAGAAATTGAGAGTTATTTATGTTTATCTTAATCAAGATATCTCAATACCTGATAGTATTTCTCATTTAATAGAGTATTAGAAATATTAGTACAGATCTTTAGGGACAGTTCTATATGCAAACAGAAGCTATTTTCGAGGATATCGCAGCGCGTATCTCTCTTGAGCTTGAACAAGCACAGAGCAGTATTTATATCGCTGTTGCTTGGTTCACCAATCAAAACTTATTTAATGTAATGCTCCAAAAGGCACAGCAAGGCATTACTGTCCAGCTGATGCTGTCAAACGATCCTATTAACCAGCAAAGTTATATTGATTACGGCCAATTAAATATCGGAGCGTCTGCTGCCTATCTTATTGGTGATGGTAAGCAAGACCTTATGCACAATAAGTTTTGTATCATTGATAGCGATACTGTAATCAATGGCTCTTATAACTGGAGTTATAAAGCTGAGAAAAACCACGAAAATATACTGATTACTAAAGGTGATGACGTTCTAGCAGACCAATTCATCAAACAGTTTAAGAAAATTCGTAATACTTATTTTGAGGATCAAGATGATACTCCAGAGCTACCGCTCGATAAAATCATCAAGCGTCTTGAAATCATAAAAAACTATGTGGTTTTAGAAGACATAGAGGACATCACTCGAGAAAGCAATAAACTAAAAATATATGCTTTTCAGCAAGACATCGCCGCTATCACACAGGCATTACAACAGCATAGGTTTGAGACCGCAATAACCCTTATCGAGCAGTTTATTAAGAACCATCATGCCCTAGTGATCTATAGCGACATTGATATTAGCGCTCTAAAGTTAGAAATTCGCCAGCTTGAGCATCAGCTCAATGCCTATGATAATGAAAAAATAGAGTTGGAACAGCTGTGCTCAGAGTTTCATCATCGTCATACACAAGAGCTTGGCAGTTACATCAAGCGATTATTGGAACTACGCAAACTATCTACCCAAGATAACCCTGAAGAGTACGCAGAAGCAGTACAAGATGAAGCAGACTATAATGAGCAGTTTAAAATTGAATCTGAAAAAAACATCTACCAATTAGATGACGACCAACGTTTGGAGATAAAAAAAGCTTATCGTCAAGCCAGTCAAATTTGTCACCCTGATCGTGTTAGCGAAGATATGAAAGTTGTCGCACAAGAGACCTTTATCAAACTAAATGAAGCTTATAAAAAGAATGATATCGCAGAAGTGAAAGAGGTACTATCTGAGCTGAAGCAAGGTATGTTCAAGCCTCGCTCCGAAACCGTCAGTGAATCCGATCAGCTCAAAGCCATCATCAAAACGCTCACATATAAGATAGAAAAACTCGAGAAAGAAATCTTTATAATTAAAGATAGTGAGGATTATCAGACTATCCATAGTATTGATGACTGGGACGCCTATTTTGATAATATAAAAGCGCAACTGATTGAAGAGATTGATTATCTCGAAACTAATACATATGCCGTTGATGACGATATACCATTCTGATGATGATAAGACGTTGTATCTATAGCTTCGTAGCTCATCGATTGCCAATATCAAATATAAGAGTAATTAGATTATGTCGCTCTGCCAAATACATAGAGAAATTGAGAGTAAGGTGATGGATTTTTCCGCCCATGTACCATTAGCAGGAGAAGAGTCCATCACTGATTACTTATTTTGGAAATGGTCTTTAGCTAACCGAAGCCAATCTCACTTTACTGCTAAGTCGTTTACTAAGTCTGAAGAAAATAAAACTACAGGCGCGGATTTTGAAATGGAAATATGGTTTGTAGGTGATAGTTATAGCCTACCATTATTAATACAAGCCAAAAAAATATCCAGTGAGCATAAGTCTTATCGTAGTGCTTTTAGTTATCCAAACGATACTAAACAACAAATTAACACTCTTCTAAGATATGCGAGTCAATATAAACGTGTTCCACTTTATATTTTATATAGCCAATCGGCACTATGCCCTTACTCTAAGACGCCAGATTGCGGTGTCTATATTGCTAGTGCTTTTGATATAGAAAGATTTGCGAACTTACCAAACAGAACAAGGCTATCTAAGTCAAAAATTTTAGAGAAATGTATTCACTTTCATCAGTTATTTTGTAGCTTGAAACAAGATAATGTAAATAACTCTGTTTCTATTCAGACGATCACAAATAGACTTGAGAAGTTGCTTTCAAAAAAAAGTGCGTTCAAGAGTAGTTTTACTGAACAAATTGAAAATAGCAAAACAGAAATACTGCCCGATTACGTGAGACTAATATCTGAGAGCACTCAACAGCAATTAGATAGCGATAGAGGGTTAAGACAGAATATTCAGAACATGATTAAAAACAACTGTTCAATAGAGCCAAGGAAAGTTGTCGTAGTTGATATTCGCTAGAAGCCATTGCTAGCTTTTAATATCTATTTTAAGTTATATTTTCTGTCTCTATTAATCTCACTGCTTCCTGTTATTATATTTCTAGTCATAAGAGGACGCTATATTAACAATAGATAACAATAATATTTTAGATCGGATTCTTCACTACATTAATTAGTTACTGAGCATATGCGTTATTTTTTTGTTGGTATAACCGTTGGTATAAGTAGAAATATTTTTTAATAAATACATTTAAATCAATAATTTAAGATTTAAATATGGTTGATACTGGGCCCACCAAATTCAAACCCTTACAGTCATTGACTTGTAAGGGTTTTTTATTGTCTAAAATTTATGCGAACGCATGGACTTAGTTGGTTTTTTGATACTATCTTGATACTTTGACCCTTATAGTAATTAAAGTATGATACTACTAACACTATGGTTATATACTGCTGCATGGGTGATATATGAAGGTTAAACTTACCAAAAAATTTATAGATTCAGTAGACTATACTGACCCCTGCCGTCAAATCCGTACACATAAACTTGGGAGATTTTAGTTACGCAGCCTGACGATAATAATCAAACCACACCTGTCTTGGTGATTTATAGCCCAAACCCTTTTGAATTCTAGTCTGATTGTAGTACAGCTCGATGTATCTAATAATATCGTTGATCGCTGCAAATCTAGTCTTATAATCCTGATGATATACCAGCTCGTTCTTTAAAGTGCCCCAGAAGCTTTCTATTGGAGCATTGTCGAAGCAATTGCCTTTGCCACTCATAGATCCTGTAAACTGATGCTGTTTAATGATCTTGTGGTAGGCATGGCTACAGTACTGACTGCCTCTGTCAGAATGAACGATTAGCCCTTTAGTAGGTCGTTTATTCTTAATCGCTATGTTGAGTGCACGGCATACTAAATCTGCGGTCATACGCTTGTTAATAGCGTAACTGACAAGCTCTTTGGTGTATAAGTCTTTAACACCTGCTAAGTACAGCCAACCCTCATGTGTCCAGATATAAGTAATATCGCTTACCCATGCTTGGTTAGGGCGATTGGCATCAAACTTCTGATCCAGTACGTTTGGATAGACCAGCTTGTCGTGATTAGAGTCAGTGGTGACTTTAAAGCGCTTATGACGACGACATTTAATGCCGTGTTCCTCTTTGATGCTTCTGACCATATATAGGCTTGCCAAAATACTCGGATAAGTAGCGCCAAGGACAGCCAACACGCATGCGATAAAGCACGCCTTCAACCGTTTGTCTAAGATTTCCTTTGTTATAGATATTAAGTTCTAGTAATATAGGTTTCAGTCTTGTCCAGTGTTCATCTTTGAGCATGGTGCGAGGCATAGCGAACGATATCTTTTTTGTGTGAGAACTTAAAGATTAACCGTTCGCTATTTTTTTTGCCATCAATTTATACCCAATGTTCAACACGCCCTAAATTACGATAATTTTTGTCTTCTAAACCATCTTTGCAGTTGTACACTGGTCGAATTTGTTAGCCCATTTAATAAAGCAACGAGCAAAATCAAAAAAACGCCTATATATTGAATACCTGATAACATTTGATGCAGGAGCAACACTGCCAAAAATATCGCGGTCAAAGGTTCAAAGATAGTAAATACTGACGCGCGTGTGGCTGGTAGTTTTTCTAATGCTTTCATATATAATGCAAAAGGTGCAATCGTACCTACCAAAGATAAGCCCAGTACATATATCCAGCTAATAACGGGAAGCTGTATCAGCTTATAATAAGTTGTATACGTGGTAGGAATGAACAATAATATAATGCCACTGAACAAAATTGACGTAAAAAAGACAAGTGGTGCAGAGTGTTTATGATGCATGGCGCGTTTACCAAGCACACCATATAAAGAGTAACAAACGCCAGAAAGCAGCCCAACGGCAATACCCAAATTCCCTTCAGTAGAGCCACCCATCGTAGTCATACCAACGCCAATCACTGCTACAACTGCTAACAATGCAGCTTTATAAGTAATTCGCTCATCTAATAATAGGTGCGAGAATATCAAGCTAAAGACTGGCGCCGTATAGAGTAATGCGACTGCTGTGCCTGCTCCCACATGAAGCACTGCAAATAAGTAGCAAACCGTCATACCCAGTACGCCAATTAGGGATTGTAGACCAAGCCCAAACCATTGACCGAGTGTTAGCCTACTTAATGGTTTCCAGATCTTAGGCAACATCGTTATAGCAATAATAGCTGCCGTTATGATACGCAATATCGTAATTTGCCAACTACTAAAACCTAATTGACTAAGATAAGTCGAAAATATACCAAGTGTGCCCCAACATATGGCCGCCATGACAATTTGTATGGTGCCAATCCATGGCTTGACATCAACCGCTATAGGTCTGGTTTTCAATACTTCCACGACTAGTCACCTCTATTATTGAACATAAAATGTTCGTAATATCATTGAGTAAATATAAAATTGGTACAAAATAACTGAGTGTTAATCAGCATTAGCTTATCTATACAACTCATACTTGCCAGCCTTACTGAATACGTAAACCGCTGAATTTATGACTATCAGTCAATAAACTCAGCGGTTAGTTTAGGCTCTGTTAAGTATTCATAAATATAAGTATCTATATCTAAGCGCTGACAGCTTCTTCTGATATGGCTTTGACTCTATTAGGAACCAATACACTAACGACCACGTAAGTGATGGCTGATGCAGCTGATCCGATAAGAGGTCCCTCTACCCAGCCGACAATACCTGATGTTAAGAGATAACTACTGCAAACAGCACCGACGATAATAGAGGCAATAGCAGCCATCGTTGAGCCTTTATAAAAGATAGTCACCAAAAGTACACCAGATAGAGCTGCCATTAAAGTACCGCTAGAGAATATGCCTAGATAGCTAAGCATCGCTTCAGGTAAGAAGAAAGTAGAAATGAAGGCGATAGCAGCCACAATAGCGACCCACAATCTATTCAGTTTCAATAGTTCAGCCTCAGTGCGAGGTTTATTGTCAAATATAGCCAAACGCAAATCATGTGAGGCAGCAGTTGATAAGGTATGCAAGATAGAGTTTGCCGTAGACTTCATAGCAAAAATAATAAACAAAGTGATCACACTACCTACCACACTTGGAATAGCATTGGCTAAATACCAAGGCATTGCTTCATCGGGATTGATCAGACCTGGGTTTTTGATACGAACATATAAGCCAACGATAGGCACCAAACTCAAAATACACCCTAGAATGGCCGTATAAAAGCCTGTTTTGGCAATACTAATATTAGATTTCATCGCCAAAAAACGTACTGACATATAAGGCAATGCAGTACTAAAGATAAGCGCATAGACAAATACTAGAAAAACAGAAGCTTTGGCATTACCATATGGGTTAGAACTCTCTGGATTGACCAGGTTTGGATCTATCGCATTCAGCTGCGTCATCATATCTGCTAAAGGAATGTCAGTGAACACCTGAACCACTATATAAATGGCAGCAGTGGCCATCCCAATCACCATAAAAGTATCAGTCCAAGCAACAGCGAGCAATCCGCCTGCCATGGTATAAATAGTAATAATCACCAATAAAAGCGCAGAAGCCAGAAGAGGTGAAATGCCGAGCCAGCTACTACCCAACATACCAAGCGCTCTAATCTGAGCCGTCAAAAATACGGTCAAAAATATAACCATGCCCAAAGACGTGATAATACGCAAAGTGCGAGCAGATATTGAATTTCGATCATTACAGTGCAAGTTGACAATAAATTCAGGAATGGTACTACTACCCATCTTCATGGCTCTATTACGCAAATAAACCGCAAAGAATAATACGGCGACGACCATGGCTGGTGCAAAAAAGAAATTACCTAAAAGCTCAATCGTCCCGTATTGGTATGCGGCACCAGGTGAACCCATAAAGCCCCAACCACTAAACCCAGTCGCCACGACAGTACCTGCTATAACAAAAGGCCCTAATGAGCGACCGGCTACTAAAAAACCACTTTCCTCATCTGCTGACATGACTTTTGACGCTTTACTAGCCAATACAATGAGAAGTGCAATTGCTGCTAACAATATCATCCAATTAATAAACATGTCGATTCCTCGTATCGTTTACTACATTACTTGTTATGACGCTCTACGAAGAAATAACTCACTGCCAGTAATAGCGTCAGTACATTAATGGTCAAAAACCAAAATAACGTCCAGCTGTTAAGAAACAGGTCCATAATGTTATTTCCTTAATAAGTAAAATATGAAAATAATTGCATTGTGCGAGGCGCATCATCATCTATGTTGGTGGGCTTAAAATAAGAAACTTATTCATGGTAGCCCACTCAATATAGACAGTATTTATTGATGACACTCCCCTACATTAACGACCGATAATATTATGCTCAGGGCCGTACTTAAAGCCTGTGATATTATCAGCGCCCGTCTCATTGATGACTAAAATGTCATGCTCTCGATAACCGCCAGCACCCGGCATGCCCTCTGGAATCATAATCATCGGCTCCATAGAGATGACCATACCTGGCTCAAGCACTGTTTCAATATCTTCACGTAGCTCAAGTCCTGCCTCGCGTCCATAATAATGGCTGAGCACACCAAAAGAATGTCCATAACCAAAGCTGCGTTTTCCTAATAAGTCATATTTTGCATAAATTTTATTCAGCTCATGTGCGATATCGCAGCAGCGCAAGCCAGGTTTTATAAGCTCAAGACCTGCTTCATGCACTTCACAATTTATCTGCCAGTAGCGTAGTGAATCTGCATCACATTTATCCAAGAACAATGTGCGTTCAAGCGCGGTATAGTAGCCTGCTATCATAGAAAAACAGTTAAGACTCAATATATCACCCGACTGGACACGACGATTGGTTACTGGATTGTGGGCACCATCCGTATTAATACCTGACTGAAACCATGTCCATGTATCCATGAGCTCTACTTGACCAAACTGCTCCCCAATAGCCTTCACCATCGCTTGTGTAGATGCCAAGGCAACTTCGTACTCGGGCACGCCATCATAAACAGCCTGTACCAATGCCGCCCCACCAATATCACAGACCTGAGCGCCCTTTGTTATTAGCGCTATCTCTTCAGAGGACTTAACCATTCTCATGGTCATACATGCTAGGCTAATATCAACAAACTCTACATTGGGTAAAATAGCTTTGAGCTTAGCAAAGCGATCCATTGGTAAATGATCAAACTCAATACCTACACGGCCGTGATGAGGAATTTGTTGAGCAACGGCTTTGAAATAGTTATCACGCTGCCAATCAGTGTAAACAATATTATTGTCGCCCACAGTACGCCGCCAAGGCTGTCCACCATCAATATTGGCAGAGATTGACACGACTTCTTTTGAAGTAACGACTAGTCCATAAGGTCGCCCAAAAGAGCAATATATAAAGTCAGAGTAGTAATTGATGTTATGTATCGAGGTGAAAAGCGCCGCCACAATGCCATGATTATCTAAATACTCACGAAGTTTCTCATGACGATTTGCATATTCTTGATGACTAAAAGTCGGTTGCACTTTTTGGCCGTTTTTAATTTCGATTAGACTTGGGAGATGCGGATTATCTAATGAGCCATCTAAAGAGGTTAGGTTTAATGAATTCATCGATTTTCGAGAAAAATCTGTAGAAGATAACGTGCTAGTAAGGTCTTTTAGTGCTGACATGGAACGTCTCCAAAGTAGGTAATAATTAACTGAGAACACGTTCGATAATAGAGGTAAAATTAATAAGGTATTTTTTCATAAGCGACATTTTATGTTTATAATCGGACATATAGACAAACAACTTAACATTAGCCAGAACTTTAGGTATGTTCTGAAGGCGACAAAAAATGACTCAGATAACGGAAAAGATGATAGACAAGCCTAGGCGTATTGGGTTTCTACTGATTAATGGCTTTACCATGCTCGCTTTCAGCAATATCATTGAGCCACTTCGCATGGCGAATTATGTGAGCGAGCAACTCTTATACTCGTGGGTGGTGGCAGGGTTCGATGACAATAAAACCAGTAGTAGTAACGGTATTAAGTTAAGTCATACTGCACCACTCGACTACTTATTAACCTGCGACTTGGTATTTGTATGCGGAGGACACCAAACAGATTACTTGGAATCTAGTAGGCTCATTACCTTAATTCAGCGATTGGCAGTACGGGATATTGCACTTGGCGGTTTGTGTACAGGAGCGCTAGCATTGGCTGCTGCGGGCTTACTCGAGCAGCAAGCAGCCTCATTGCATTGGGAGAACATCAGCGTAGCCCAAGAAAGCTATCCAGGTGTTATTTTTAATGACCAAATATTTACAATAGCACCGCAGCTATATTCTTGTTCAGGTGGAGCTTGCGCATTGGATATGACTTTACATATCATCAATAAGCATCATGGTCATCATATCGTTTCCAAGATACAAGACATGTTTATTATTACCTCTATACGTGAGCCTACTTACGTACAGCATATGCCCAAGCCAAAAATACTGAGCAGTAGCTATACCAATGTAATAGATGCTATTGCATTGATGAAAACCAATCTTGAAGAGCCTTTAAGCATTAAGGATATTGCCCATCATCTTGGATTATCAAGTAGACAATTACAGCGCATATTTAACAAAAATTTTAGTTGTTCACCGCAACAGTATTACGTGCGATTGCGCCTTGAACACGCCAAATATATTCTTAAACATACTACGCTGCCTATTAGCCAAATCGTACTAGCAAGCGGCTTTATCGATAACAGTGCATTCTCTAGCGCCTTCAAAAAAAACTATGGCATGACACCAAGCCATTACAGGCAAGAGAATCAGCTGATATAACCTATTTTTTATTGACGCAGTAACTAGGATGGCTTAACGGTATTCTTTGACTACCCTAAAGACATCAGAAAATCACTTTATGACTCTGTTTGATGATCGTATTAGTAAGCCTTTAATCTAAACGGCAGTTACATAAAATGTGGGATACTCTCATTACCCCTTATACGCCTTGATCTATAAGGGTTTTTTATTGCCGAATTACAATTAACTGAGCCTGTCAACAGCGCTTCTTTACCAACTTAAACCTTTTATTTTGATATTTAGACTTATCAAGACAGTAGAACCCTCTACCCTTCCAACACATTTATTCTGCCCAGTTTTAGCCCCTTAAAGAAACAATGGCTTTTATTCACAAGTATTAATAAACCATCGTGGTGCATAGGAACCTATAGGTCTATTTTGGTGCAAAAAAAGAAGGCTTCTTACTCAACAAAGAACCATAGTAGTGCACTTTTCTATATTTAAGGCTGGCATAGATATTGAAGTAATAAAAATAGTAAAACAGTCAAAGCCATTGATTGACTCACCTTGTTGCTATTTTATTATTTTTGGAGAAGTTTATGTCTTTATTGCCGACCCTTGCTACCGCTACCACACTGAACAGCGCCCCTCGTACCGACTTACGATTGACCTCACGCTTATCTATAGTGGCGCTTGCCGTTGTAGGTAGTTTGAGCCTTGCTGGCTGTCAAAAGCCAGCCGAGACGAGCTCGGAGACGACAGCTAGCGATACCACCACTCAAAGCGCAGCGGCGGCTAATGGCGATACTATTAAAGTCGGTATTTTGCACTCTTTATCAGGGACGATGGCAATCTCTGAGACCTCGCTAAAGGACACTGCGCTAATGACGATTGAGGAGATTAATGCCAACGGCGGGGTGCTCGGCAAGCAGTTAGAGCCTGTCGTCGTTGACCCTGCCTCTGACTGGCCGTTATTTGCTGAAAAAGCGCGCCAGCTCCTCACGCAAGATAAAGTAGATGTCATCTTTGGGGGCTGGACCTCAGTGTCGCGTAAGTCGGTATTGCCCGTTGTTGAAGAGCTCAACGGCTTGATGTTTTATCCCGTGCAGTACGAGGGTCAAGAGCAGTCCGAAAACATCTTTTATACTGGTGCTGCGCCCAATCAGCAAGCTATTCCTGCCGTTGAATACTTGATGAGTCCTGAAGGCGGTAGCGCTGAGCGCTTTGTATTATTAGGCACAGATTATGTCTATCCTCGTACCACCAACCAGATACTACGCGCTTTTTTACAATCTAAAGGCGTTGCCGATAGCGACATTATGGAAGAGTACACGCCATTTGGTTTTAGCAATTATCAAACCATCGTCTCTAATATCAAAAACTTTGCTACGGGCAAAAAGACGGCAGTGATATCAACCATCAACGGCGACTCCAACGTGCCTTTTTATCGCGAGCTTGGTAATCAAGGTATTGACGCCGCTGATATTCCAGTCATGGCATTCTCAGTTGGTGAAGAGGAGCTACGCGGTATCGATACTAGCGCGCTGCAAGGGCACTTAGCGGCATGGAACTACTTTATGTCGGTCAAAAACCCGACCAATAACGACTTTACCAAAAAGTACAAGCAGTATGCACTCGATAACAACTTACCCAATGCCGACAATGTCGTCACTAACGACCCTATGGAGGCCACCTACGTCGGTATCAATATGTGGAAGCAGGCGGTGGAGGACGCGGGTAGCACAGATGTGGACAAAGTCCGTATCAGTATGGGCGGTCAGACTTTTGCTGCTCCTTCAGGCTATACGCTAAAGATGGATGCAGAGAACCATCACTTGTGGAAACCGGTCATGATCGGTCAGATTCGCCCCGATGGTCAATTTGATGTGGTCTATAAGACACCCGAGGTTATCCAAGCTTCACCGTGGAGCCAATACATTCCTAAGTAAGGATTATCCTAAGCTTTACTTTCTTATTGGTATCAATATCAGCAAACCTTGATAGTCCCGCCAAGCTATAGGCTAGCTTGGCGGGGTTGGAGGAGTGTTGACTATAAAAAAGGATTCCACTATGTCGCCTTATCCCTCTTTTATATATGACGCGCAGGCTAGCGGCTTTAACAAGCCCTTTAGTGCTGTTAGTCTTAGTCTGAGCCTATCATTTGTGCTTCTTTGCTTAGCATTTATGCTCGCATTAACCCCGCTTCCCGCTTCGGCTGCCGACACCGCAGTAGATAGTCATTCCCCTGCCAATACAGTAGCGACCACCTCTAATCTTGCCAGCGATGATAAGAGTTTGCTTACGCAAAATGCGCAGTCTTTGACTACGCCTGCCGCGGTTACCAGTCCAATTAACAGTCAGGGCGATGCCATTGAGCAGTTTGTGGCTGCAGACTTTAGTCAGCGCCAAGCGATGCTGGGTCAGTGGCCAGGCTCCGCTGAGAGTCTCGATACGTTAGTTGAGCTGATTGATAATGATGAGCTGTATCAAGGCAACGGTGGGCAAACTTATTTGCTAAACGCTGATGACGAGCTGTTTACCTATCCTGATAGAGATCTGACGGACGAATGGCCAAGCGATCTGGCGCAAGTAACATTGACTAATGCCCTGCGCTCCGCACTGGTGTTTGGGCAAGCAAAAGTAAAGCTGGATTCAGACGATCCGGCGCAGCGCTTGCAAGCGGTGAGTATCCTTGCTGATAACATCGAACAAATAGACCCTGCAATAGTCAGCGCAGCAGCCGTGCGCGAAGATGACGCGGAGGTGAGCGCCGCGCTTAGTACCTTGCAGGCGAGGCTAGACTTTCGCGATGGCGACGTGGCTACCCAAATCGCCGCGCTTGACGTGCTCGCTGACAGCGATAGCCCGCAAGTGTTAATCGATGTCAAACAGGCGTTGGCAAACGACAATCTTGACCCTAATCTTAAGGCGGCGTTGCTGGCGGCTGAAGCAAGTATTGAGCAGCGCATCTTGATCAGCACGTGGACGGGGCATCTGTTCACCGGTCTTAGTACTGCCAGTATCTTACTACTAGCAGCGCTAGGGCTTGCGATTACCTTTGGGCTGCTTGGCGTCATCAACATGGCACATGGCGAGCTGATTATGATTGGCGCGTACGCCACTTATGTGGTGCAAAACCTATTTCAAGCCTATCTGCCTGAGATGGCAAGCTGGTACTTACTCGCCGCGATACCCAGTGCGTTTTTGGTCAGCGCTGTGATCGGTATGGTCATCGAGCGTATCGTGATCCGTCCGCTCTACGGGCGTGAGCTTGAGACCCTACTGGCGACGTTTGGTATCAGTTTAATTTTGATGCAGCTGATACGCATGGTGTTTGGCGCGCAAAACGTTGAGGTCAGCAATGTCTCATGGCTTAGCGGCGCGTATCAAGTGTCCGCAAGCCTTGCCCTTCCCTATAACCGCATCGCTATCATCGGCTTTACGGTCATTATTCTGCTGCTATTGGTGTATTTACTTAACAAAACGCGCTTTGGGCTATTTGTACGCGCGGTAACGCAAAATCGGCAGATGGCACGCGCGGTTGGTATCTCCTCTGCGCGCATCGATATGCTGGCCTTTGGGCTTGGCTCGGGGCTGGCAGGATTGGCAGGCTGCGCACTCGCGCAAGTCGGCAACGTCGGACCCAGCTTAGGTCAGACGTATATCATCGACGCGTTCTTAGTTGTCGTCGTCGGCGGTGTCGGTCAAGTATGGGGCGCAGTGCTCGCCTCTTTAGGTTTAGGCGTCAGTGGTACGGTGCTTGAGATTGGTATTGGCGCGGTGCTTGCCAAAATTGTATTACTGGTTCTTGTGATTCTGTTTATTCAGAAGCGGCCACAAGGTTTATTTGCACTAAAAGGCCGTTTTGTTGATTAAGGAGAAGGCTATGAGAATCCTCACATTATTATCTGATACCCCGCGCAGCGCTGTATTTATCGGCTTATGCTTTTTGATATTACTTATCGTACCGTGGCTGCATCTGCTGCCTATCACCTCTCCTTTTCACCTTTCCGCTTACTGGATTACCCTTATTGGTAAGATTATGGCGCTAGCGATGGTGGCGCTGGCCCTAGATTTAGTCTGGGGGTACGCGGGTATTTTGAGCTTAGGGCATGGGCTGTACTTTGCGCTTGGCGGTTATGCCTTTGGTATGTACCTCACGCGCGAGACCGCAGGCGACGGTATCCCTGATTTTATGCGCTTTTTGAGCTGGACTGAGCTGCCGTGGTATTGGGCAGGGACGCAGCACTTTTGGTGGGCGAGCGCTTTGGTGCTATTGGTGCCAGGTATCGTTGCCTTTATCTTTGGCTTCTTTGCTTTTCGCTCAAAAATAAAAGGCGTGTACTTCTCGATTATTACCCAAGCTATGACGTACGCGGCGGCCTTACTGTTCTTTCGTAATGAGACAGGCTTTGGTGGCAACAATGGTTTTACCGGTTTTACCACTCTTTTGGGCTACGACATTACTGCCGCCTCCACGCGCGCTACCTTGTGTTTTGTGACCGCACTGGCACTACTGCTATCTTATGCTGGCCTGCGTTATTTGATGGGTCAGCCTTACGGGCGCGTGCTTGGCGCTATTCGCGATAGTGAAAACCGCTTGCAGTACTTAGGGTATCGCACGCTTTGGTACAAGCTATCGGCATGGGTGCTATCAGCGGTTATCGCTGGTATCGCAGGGGCGCTGTACGTCCCGCAAGTGGGCATCATTAATCCTGGCGAGATGAACCCGATTAACTCCATTGAGATGGCCGTGTGGGTCGCTGCTGGTGGCCGCGGTAATCTTATCGGTGCCATCTTAGGCGCAGGCGTAGTCAATGCGCTCAAGACTTACTTTACCGTCGCCTATCCTGAGGTCTGGCTATTAATACTTGGCAGTCTGTTCGTCGTTGTCACCCTATTTTTACCAAACGGCATTATTGGTCTGCTTGGACGCTTTAAAAAGGAAAAATCTGATGCTCAATAATCATTTATCAACATCGCTTGTCTCTAAGCTGTCTAGCAATTTACCTGATAAAGCGCCTAAGAGGTCGCTCGCTATGACAGCTAAGGCGCTTGATGAATACGACTACGATGACGACCATAGCGACGGTTTGAGTCACCCTAAACCTCGCGGCGCAGACTTTAGCCACGGTATTGCGCTGTACCTTGAGGAAGTGAGCGTCTGGTTTGACTCATTTCGGGCGCTGAACAACTTGTCCTTGTACATCGAAGAAGGAGAGCTGCGCTGTATTATCGGTCCTAATGGCGCGGGCAAAACAACCTTGATGGATGTGATAACCGGTAAAACCCGTCCTACCGAAGGTAGCGTGTTCTTTGGGCAAACCTATAATCTGGCGACTATGTCAACAGAACAAATCGCAGAATCGGGTATCGGGCGCAAGTTTCAAAAACCGACGGTGTTTGAGAACTTTAGCGTGCTCGATAATTTACTGCTTGCCGCGCCCAAGGACAAACGCGTAATGGGCAGTTTGCGCCGTAAGCTTGATGCCGATACTCGAAACACACTTGAGGCGACCCTTGAGCAGATTCGCTTGACAGACAAAACCCGCCTGCCCGCAGGCCTCCTCTCGCATGGGCAAAAGCAGTGGTTGGAGATTGGTATGCTGCTGATGCAAAGTCCTAAGCTTATCTTGCTCGATGAGCCAGTCGCTGGTATGACGGACGCTGAAACCGAGCACACCGCTGAGCTATGTCTGCGCCTCAAACAAAATCATACCTTAATCGTCGTCGAGCACGATATGAGCTTTATTGATGCCATTAGTGAAAAGGTCACGGTACTTGCCCAAGGGGCTATTTTAGCTGAAGGTACTTTAGCTGAGGTGCAAGAAAATGAGGCGGTCATTGAGTCCTATCTTGGACGCTAACGGCTTGACTTTTACTGCTTAAAACCATTTAAACATAGGAGCCTCTATGCTAGACGTTAAGGCAATCAATCAGTACTACGGCGGCAGTCATATTTTGCGTGACGTGTCATTTACTGCGCCGGTTGGCGAGTGCAGTGTAATACTCGGGCGTAACGGCGTTGGCAAAACCACTTTACTTAAATGTCTGATGGGCATACTCCCAATCAAGTCAGGACAGGTTGTCCTCGATGGTACAGACATCAGTAAGCTCACTCCTGAGCAGCGCGTGCGCGCCGGACTCGCTTACGTGCCCCAAGGGCGCGATATATTCTCAACACTGACGGTAGAGGAAAATATTTTGATCGGTATGGCCAAGTTCTCCCACAGCAAAGCGGGGCGCGTTCCCAGACACTTATACGACATCTTTCCGGTACTCGATGAGATGAAGCACCGGCGCGGCGGCGATCTGTCAGGGGGTCAGCAGCAGCAGTTGGCAATCGCACGCGCACTGGCCTCAGAGCCGCGCGTGCTGATACTCGATGAGCCTACCGAAGGCATCCAGCCCTCAATTATCAAGGATATCGGACGGGTCATTAAGAATTTAGGCCATCAAGGGGATATGGCGATTGTACTGGTTGAGCAGTTCTATGAATTTGCAGAGGAGCTGGCGGATAACTACACCGTGCTCTCGCGCGGACAAGTGGTCGCTCAGGGCGCAGGAGAGGATATGGCAAACAACCGCATTCAAGAATTGGTAGCCATCTAAAAGCATACTTTTTCAAGAATGCTTTTAAAAGCGCTTTTTTAATAGCATACGTCTCAAAAGGAACATTTTATTTTGACTTGGCAATCTACGCTACATCTTTATTTTGACCATACAGCTGACGCGGCAAAAACTCGGCTGTATCACCGTGCCCATACTGGGGCACTGGTGGTACAACGCGCACTGTATCCTGAGCCTGATCACCAAGCAGGGATTTGTCATATCTATGTGTTATATCCTCCCGCTGGTATCGCGGATGATGACCGCTTAACACTGGAGTACAAGCTAGAGACCAATAGTCACGCGGTGATTACTACCCCAGGCGCGGGCAAATGGTACGGGCAACGACAGGCGCAGCGCCAAGCGCATTATGGCGAAGCACAAAAATGTAGCAAACCAATTCAGCCTGTAGACAGCAGTAGCAGCGCTTTGCTTGATAAGCGCTTATTAAGCGCTACGGTTGAGGCCGTACAACATATCAGCGCCTACCTCGATGACCACGCTATCCTTGAGTGGCTGCCCCAAGAGAGCATTTATTACGATCACTCTGTCTCTAACGCTACTAACCGCTTTTATTTAACCCAAACCGCCAGTTTGCTCACTTGGGATATCGCCGTGTTTGGTCGTCAAGCGTACCGAGAGACTTTTGCTCATGGTCACTATGCCAATCGTTTAGAGATATGGCGAGATAACGTGTTATTGGTCAAAGAGCATACCGCGCAGCAGGCCGATACCCGCTGGTTTACCTCAGCACTCGGGCTAAATAATCAGCATGTGCATGGCTCGTTTTGGGCCATACCCAGCATTGATACCATTGAAGCAGAGCTACAAAACAACCCATTAAAGCTGGGACAGTATTTAGATGAGACGATCAGCGAGATACGCATTCTTATCGATAAACAGTCCCTACCCATTTATTGTACGCACAACTATCAAGGCATCAATTGTCGCTACCTAGGGTCTGATGTACGAGCTTGTTTTGAAGCCTTTTACCAAGCCCGCGAGCTTATCAGGCGCAAATGGTATGCGCTTGAGCCGCATCGACCAAGAATTTGGGACACTTAGTTTTTAACTCTGACCTATTCTAAAGCGATAGCTTTTGACAATAGACTCTATTGATCAACAGCGATGTGACTAGGGCGTGTCCCTATTTTAAAAGTGATGATAAGTAAATAAACAAATAACATGACCACTCATTATTAAGGCTATTAAGGATAATCCGATGCAACTAACCCCTACCGAAAAAGACAAACTCATGCTATTTACCGCCGGTATGGTGGCTGAACGTCGTAAAGAGCGCGGCGTCAAACTCAACTATCCAGAAGCCATCGCCTATATCAGTATGCTGCTTATGGAAGGCGCCCGTGATGGCAAGACCGTAGCGCAGCTAATGAGTGAAGGCGCGACTTATCTCTCAACTGATGATGTCATGGACGGTATTGCTGAGATGATTCACGATGTACAAGTCGAAGCCACCTTCCCTGATGGCACCAAACTTGTGACCGTACACAATCCTATCGTCTAGTAAGACTTATAGAACAATGAAGGATGACAAAAATGAGCAAAAATAAAAAGATCAAAGCAGGCGAATATAAAATCAAAGCAGGAGATATTGCCCTAAATGCGGGTCGCTGCGTGCAAAGCGTAGAGGTCATCAATACAGGTGACCGTCCCATTCAGATCGGCTCGCATTATCACTTCTTTGAGGTCAACGAGGCATTAAGCTTTGATCGAGAACCCACGCTTGGCTACCGCCTCAACATCGTACCCGGGACTGCGGTACGCTTTGAGCCGGGGCAAGCGCGCGAAGTAGAGCTGGTTGCCATCGCAGGTCGTCAGCACATCTATGGTTTTGCAGGTAAAGTGATGGGAGCGGCCGATATCAAGAGCACGCCACACACCTCGAAAAAACGCGTGGATAGACGCATCCATGCCGAGCACTTTGGCCCGACCACAGGCGACAAAGTGCGCTTGGCCGATACCGACTTATGGCTTGAAGTGGAGTATGATTTGACCAGCCACATCGACCAGCGTCCTAATACGTGTAGCGTCAGTATCGGTGAGGAGGTGAAGTTTGGCGGCGGCAAGGTCATCCGTGATGGCATGGGCCAATCACAGCTGCTTGGTAGTCAAGTAGCCGACACCATTATCACCAATGCTCTGATTGTTGACTATACCGGTATTTATAAGGCCGACGTGGCTATCAAAGAGGGTCGCATTAGCGGTATTGGCAAAGCCGGCAACCCTGATATTCAGCCCAATGTGACTCTGCCGATTGGCGCAGCGACTGAGATTATCGCTGGAGAAGGCAAAATCCTAACTGCTGGTGGTATTGACAGTCACATTCACTTTATTGCTCCCCAGCAATGTGAAACGGCCTTGATGTCTGGAGTCACCACCATGCTTGGCGGCGGCACTGGGCCTGCCGAGGGCACTCTAGCCACCACTTGTACGCCAGGCGCTTATCATATTCAAAGTATGCTAAAAGCCAGCGATGCTATTCCTATGAATATCGGGCTGCTTGGTAAAGGTAACGTTAGCTTACCTGAGCCTATTATCGAACAAGTTGCAGCGGGGGCTATCGGTCTAAAACTGCATGAAGACTGGGGTTCAACACCTCAGGCTATTGATAATTGCTTGAGTGTGGCTGAAGAGTACGATGTGCAGGTCGCTATCCATACCGATACGTTAAATGAAAGTGGCTATTTGCATAGCACGTTAGCTGCTTTTAAAGAGCGCTGCATCCATACCTTTCACACCGAAGGCGCAGGCGGTGGTCATGCGCCAGATATCCTAAAGGCCATTGGTGAGCCTAATGTCTTGCCGTCATCAACCAATCCGACGCGTCCCTTTACGGTCAATACTATCGATGAACACCTCGACATGCTTATGGTCTGTCACCACTTAAGCCCAGCCATCGCCGAGGATGTGGCTTTTGCTGAGAGTCGTATCCGCCGCGAGACTATTGCTGCTGAGGACATTTTGCAAGATATGGGCGCCATCTCCATGATGAGCAGCGACTCGCAAGCGATGGGGCGCGTAGGAGAGGTTATTATTCGCACGTGGCAGACCGCTGATAAAATGAAAACACAGCGTGGTCACTTAGCACCTGACCAAACAGCCAAAACGGAGCAGTACTCAGAACATATCACCTTAAGTCATGCCGACTTTGATAGCGGTAATGATAACTTTCGTATCAAACGCTACCTCTCTAAATACACCATCAATCCCGCTATTACCCACGGCATTAGCGATGAGGTCGGCTCTATTGAAGTTGGCAAATGGGCGGATCTGATTTTATGGTCACCCGCGTTTTTTGGAGTAAAACCGGACAGCATTATCAAAGGCGGGTTGATAGCTGCCGCGCCTATGGGCGACCCTAACGCCTCCATTGCTACCCCGCAGCCTGTCCACTATCGCCCTATGTTTGGCAGCTTCCCTAAAACGGTAGCGCAAACTTGTATCACCTTTATGTCGCGCACTGCCTTAGAAAAAGGTGTTGATAAGCAGTTGGGACTAAATAAAGTCATTAAAGCAGTACACAACATTCGTCAAATGCGAAAACAAGATATGAAATTTAACAGCTACTGCCCGATTATGGAAGTCAATCCAGAGACTTATGAGGTGCATGCTGATGGGGAGCTGTTGACCTGTGAGCCTGCTGACTATTTACCAATGGCTCAGCGTTACTTTTTATTCTAAAGGGCTTTTATAGTAGTGCTAACTCAGCTCACTAGACATCAACCCCCTATTCCCCTATTTAAACGGACGATAAAGCAATTTATGAAAATATATACACAGCGTCTCGACCCAGCAGCGCTTAGCGCCAAACAGCAAGCCGTTATTGATGATCAAAAACAGGCACAACACTTTTTATATCTCGATTTCGATACCCGTCAGCGTAGCCGCTTTAAAGCGCAAACGCAGCAGCAACAAGCCGTCGGTATTGACCTACCGCGCACAGAAACCATCAAAAATGGCAGTGTGCTGGCTAATAATCAAGGCGAATTGATACAGGTGATGGCCGCTAAGCAAGCGTTAATCAAAGTCACCGCTGATAACAGCTTCGATCTTATGAGGGGCGCTTATCACCTAGGTAACCGTCACGTGCCTTTAATGATTACCCCTGACGCCCTGTACTTTGAGCCTGACCACGTGTTAGAGGCAATGCTGGGACAGCTTGGCCTACATACTCAAGCGGTACAAGCAGCGTTTGAGCCAGAAACGGGAGCCTATAAAGGTGAGCACGGGGGACACGCTCACGGTCATGCGCATAGCCATACTGATAGCCATGGACACAGTCACGCTCATCACAGCCATGCTTATGCATATGCTCATACTCACAGCGCTCAAAGCGATAACGGACATTCGCATAGTGATGGCAACGCTTATGACTAATCACGATACGCCCTTGGCGCAATCGAGCGCAAACGCGGTAGACGCAATAACTGCGCTAAACTCTATAGATATAGACGTCACCGGACGTTTGCTTATGCTGGCGTCAAGTAACCTGCCGATCGGTAGTTACACCTATTCACAAGGTATAGAGCCGGCTATTGAGTCCGGGCTTATTTGTGACGAGGCCAGTAGCTTGGAGTTTATGAGCGACTATCTAGCACTGGCATTATGTCGTTACGAGCTACCGCTATTGGCGCTTATGATGGCAGCGCTTATGAGTGATGATAACGCCCTTGCTGATGCTTTAGGTGCCGATTACCACGCCAGCCGTGAAAGCAAAGAGTTTGTCTATGAGTCGAGCCAACTGGCACTGTCTTTATCGGCTTGGCTTGGTGATGTGCTTGAGCTTGACGTGCCTGATCGTCTGCTTGCTCATGGGTTTTTACCCTTATTTGCGCATATCAGCTCGTATTGGCAACTTGAGCCTGCGCAAGCTATGACTACCTATGCTTTTGGGCAAATTGAGAACATGGTGCTGGCGGCGGTCAAGACTGTACCACTTGGACAAATGGCAGGCCAGCGTATCATTTGGCAGTTGCAGCAGTTATTAAGTGAGCGCATACCGCCCTTAGCAGCTAGCGTTCAGCAAAGCTTTTTGCAGGTGCAAAAACTATCGTTAGCGGCTAACAGCCTAGAGGAGACTAGCATCTTAAAGCTAAACCTGCTTTATCAAGAGCTGCATATGTCAGCTAACTTGCCGAATTTAGCGATACTGTCATGTCAGCATGAAAGACAATATAGCCGCTTGTTTCGCTCTTGAGTGCTAACCCACACTATTTTACTTAACCGCTATTTTCACTTAAACACTATTTATTTGTACCAAACTTTTAATTACTCACGACTTTATTGAGGATATTTATTTATGGCACTTACACCCAAAGCCGACCATACCCATTCAGAGACTGGCCTATCTCCTCTACGATTAGGTATTGGCGGTCCCGTTGGCTCAGGAAAAACCGCACTCACGCTAAGATTGTGTCAACGCTTGCGTGATCACGTCAATATGGCAGTGGTGACCAACGACATTTATACCAAAGAAGACTCTGAATTCTTAACGCGTCACGAGGCCATGCCAGCCGAGCGTATTCGCGGTGTCGAAACGGGCGGCTGTCCGCATACTGCTATCCGTGAGGATGCCTCCATCAATTTATCTGCCATCGCTGAACTACAACACCAATTTGCAGGGCTTGAGCTTATTATTATCGAATCTGGCGGCGATAATTTGGCGGCGACCTTTAGTCCTGAATTATCTGATTTAACCCTATATGTCATCGACGTCTCAGCAGGCGATAAAATCCCTCGTAAAGGCGGACCTGGCATTATGAAATCTGACTTACTTATTATCAATAAAACCGACCTTGCCCCCTTAGTAGGCGCCTCACTTGAGGTGATGGCGCGCGATGCCAAAAAGATGCGCGGCGATAAGCCCGTGGTCTTTAGTAACATGAAAACCGGCGAAGGTCTCGATGATATCGTTACCTTTATACTAGATAAAGGCATGATTAGCGCGGCATAAGGTGCTGCGTATAAATAGATATTCTACAAACCCCTGACTTTAGTCAATCAATATTAAAAGTGGTACAAGACAGACGAGTGCAAGTACTACAGTAGTAGGCTAAACGAGTCTAACGCTGTAACACTTTAATAGTGGTTCGACTCTATATCGACTTATTAAACCATTAAGGACACATCATGAGCACACAAGCTTCAAAAACCATGACTAAAAATAAGACAGCTAAAAATCTAATCGATAAGGCGGCAATGACTCGCACTCTAGCACTGTCATCTTTGTTAACGGGACTGCCAACACTAGTATTTGCTCACCCTGGGCATGGGGTGATGACAGCTGATGGAGCCTTTGGCAACTCAGTACTGTCAGGTATCATGCACCCTTTGACGGGGCTGGATCATCTTGTACTAGCGCTCGGTATGGGCATGCTCTTGACGCAAATGCACAGCTTTAAAAAAGGCTTTGTCTCGTTAAGCTTAGGTTTAGTGGCAGGTTTTGCCCTAAGCTTAAATATGAGCTTAAACAGTACGTTTATTGAGTCCGGCATTGTACTGTCTATCGTCTTACTCACCATGGCACTGATGAGCCGCTACTTTAACCGTGAATTCAATCAAAGCAATGAAGCGTCGGTAAAAACGTGGCATAACTTAGCCATCGCAGGCTTTGGTGCACTCGCTATGCTCCATGGGGCCGCGCACGCTATTGAAGTGCCCGCTAACAGTAGCACAACAGGCTTTTTCATCGGTATGATTATTGCCATGCTTGGTCTGTATACTGTGGGTAGAGGCGTTGTCACTTACCTAAATACTCACTTGCAAGACAGCCTGATGATCCAGCGTGTACTGGCGGTGGTTGGTCTATGCGGCGTGTTGTTTATTTAGTCTTATAAGACATTAGCAGTTTTGTTAAACGCTTTGCTAAGTATAGACGATCATCTTTGCCAACTATCAATCAAAATAGAAAAGCGTTTAACTCTATACTTCTCGGAATACACGCAGGTAATGCTAGCTAAAAAAATTTTTAGGTTTCCAGTATAGTTGAATCACTATAAAACCGATACAGTGCTGCTGGGATGCTTGCTTTTAAAATATGGGTTGCGCAGCCTCTGGCTGCAACGACACAGAACGCAAGTAAAATTTATACCAGTAGCACTGGTAATATTAGCGTATCGATTCTATTTCAAATTGACTATATAAGCCTGTGACCATGCCTGTTAAGCAGCTTTTGAACGCACTTATGAAAGGTCGCATTATCCATAACGATCACACATTTTTTCTTAAGCTTTGGTATCAGCGTGAACTTGCACCAGTGATAGAAAACCTCTTTATCGATGTTGGTCTTTAAGCAATCGAGTGTAAACAGCATTTTGCCAAAGAGCGTACCAATGACGTTGGTTCGCTCTTTGGCTTGCCAGTTGTAACTGCCAATGCAGGGGCTACCAATGGGTGCATAACCACAAGGACGCATCGTTTCACTTTCAAAGCCACTCTCATCCATGTAGACAATAGCAAAGCCTTGAGCGATGTAGTGGTTAAGTTTTTTTAGGTAGTGAGCCCTCTTTAGTGGACAAGCTTTGGGATGCTCAAGTGTCTTTTTTTTGCTAACACCAATACGCTTTAAGGCTTTGCTGATGCCTGTTGGGCTACAATTAAAACGCTGTGCTCGCTCATAGTGATAATCGTCAGGGTGGTCTTTAGTTGTTTATAGTGGTAATCGTTTAGTTGATTTATTTTATAATACTTTTGTGGTCAGGTTACTATATGGGCGGCGCGCTGGTCTTATCTGGAGCTTTGAGCTTGCGTTTTATAAGCGCGAGCATAATTATTATAGGCGCTGTACTCGTCTTTGTACTTACCAAAAACACCAAGGTAGAACTTAGATCTAATTAATTAGGCTCAATTCAAGTCACTCAAATTATGCAAAACCCGTAATGTGTTGAAACATTTGTATTGCTATCGAGGGGTCAAACAACAACGAGAGTAAGGTTTTGATATTGCCAAGCTTAAATATCTGATGTTTTTAGTACAAGACACATTTTTATGATACAAAAGAGCCAGTCACATAACGACTGGCTTTTTTTTGATCTATAAACTTCAAAACGATTAGTCTAAAAAAAAGACTTAGCAAACGTCTCCTTTAAACTCTTTGGCTCACGGCGCTTGACGTTGTTGAGTTTATGGCGAGTCTCGGAGGCGACTTGATAGGCCTTGAGACGTGACTGTTGT
The DNA here is from genome assembly GCF_900291405.1 of Psychrobacter sp. Marseille-P5312. Classification (NCBI taxonomy): domain Bacteria; kingdom Pseudomonadati; phylum Pseudomonadota; class Gammaproteobacteria; order Moraxellales; family Moraxellaceae; genus Psychrobacter; species Psychrobacter sp. Marseille-P5312. The sequence goes on along the minus strand of NZ_OLML01000001.1, from coordinate 2,310,261 downwards.
AAGTTTCCGATAGGACGGTTCTCTTCAAGACAGCGAAATGGGGTAAAGGATAGATTCTCCATAATCTCAAAATTACCGTCATCTGGTACGTCTTGGCAAGGAAGGGTTAAACGCGCTACGGTGACAAAGGGCGTATCCGACTCTTGCCACTGCGTCGTAATCTCTTCAATCGGCTGCTTTTTGAGATTACGGCATAGCTGAATCTGGATATCAAACTGATAATCATGTTCGCGTATCTCCTCGACGATAAGCGGTCGCAGCGCCTCTTCGCGGGCGTCGACATCGACATCACGGCGCGTGACTTTTTTGACAGAAGCGGCTGTTGGCGTTGCCCGTATCTTTGCCATATAATCACCATGACGCACCACACCTTGCGAATGAAAGTCGTATAACAAGGTATTTTTTGGTTCAATCCTCGTAAAGCCGCCGATAGCTTTAAAGGTTTTGATCGACTCTTTGGTTGGTAATCTTGAGCCGTAATTGGTCAGCCAGTTAAACGCCAACTGCGCTTTACCGATCGCGCCCTTCTCCGTGTATTTAGGTAATTCCAAAAACAGTCTTGAGAGATAGGTATACTCCTCAATTCTATTGCAAAAGAACACCGGATGATTGATAAAGTTATAATCAAAGGTCGTACTGTCCTCCTCACCGGGAGCGAGCTTCTTACCCGGTACGTCAAAGATTTTAATCGCGAGACCTTGAGCAAAGCCCAACTTGCGATCAGCGAATACTCGAGATGAACCGTTAGACAAACGAATCACCGCATCATGAATGCCCGCTTTAGCATACAAACCTTGCGCGTACTCTTTGGGAATATCATCTAATATCTCAAACTTGGCTTTTAGTGCGCAGTACCCCTTGGCATGGGCATCACGCGTGTGATAATCGATATTGCTGGCTTTATCACTACGCGCAATATAGCTTTTGATATCGTCGGTAATAGTACGAATGTTTTTTTCGTCCTCAGCATTTAATTCGATATATTTTGGATCGTAAGGGACGTATTTGGGTTTAAATAATTTTTTTAGCATTATATTTCCTAATTTTATTCATGATTATTATTGTTAAGTGGTGACTATTACAAATGGTACTGAGAGTTAAGACAGCTCGCTAATCCATTTTAGCGCCGATAAACTCGGAATAAAAAAGTACTCGCCGCCGTGCAAGGTATTAAAGGTTTCAATACCATGGTAGCGTTTGCGAATTGGATCAGCCGGAACAGTAAAGGTATCTGCATCGCTGTCTTTATCACTTCCTCCTTTATCACCAGAGTGCAAACCAACCATAGGATCTTTTTCTTCGCCTAAGCTCATAAAGTTGCCATCGTTGATCCACTGTGATTGCAAGAACTCAACCGTCTCCATAGCATGAGCATTAATACCGATAAAAAACAGACCGCGATCTTTGCCATCATCCTCCATTACATCGGGTGGCACAACTTCACCAAAGCCCACGCTACGTCTAACGATACGGTGAATACGTACATCGGATAAAATAAAATCTTCGCTATCGCGTGGGTTCATACGCCTAATATGCGCGCCAAACGGACACTTTTTACCGTAAGGATCGTCTTTATAACCAAAGTCATTATTGCGGCTAGGATCATCGCCAAGCGCTTTATCATCATGATCGGGAGACAAAACGAGCGGCGCGCCTGAACGCCAGCGTCCCCACATTTTTGCACCCAGCAGCTCCGCCTCTTCTTCGCTGTCGGTATTATCTTTGCGGTATTTATTAAAAGTAGCAACATGGCTATGATAAGCACGTAACACCATAAACGAGCCGTTCTTGCCTAGGACTTCAGGCTGCGGCATAGGCGCAACTAGTCCTGCCTCCCCTTCGTAACCGAGCACAAACTCCCCTGCGGCAATAGGATCGCCGTCATGGTTCGAAGGCGTCTGAATACCACTGCCTTGAATCTCAGGATTACTGATACCATCACGATAACCAAAGACGTTTTTGACGTTGTCATTTGAACCAAAGTCCTGCTCGATTAGGATTTCTACATCACCATTAGCAGGATTGTCCACATCGATATGATCGGCAAGATTATCTCGAAGCTCATCAAGTTTGGCCTGCCATTTATCTTTGGTATCAGCGATAATAGCCGCGCCCACATGGATATCACCCTTATCCCCAAAAGGTGCCATCCAATTCTCAGGGGCATTAACATCAAAATCGCGCAACTGCTCAGCACGCGCTGCCATACCTGCTTTAAAAGACTCAGGAAAGCTATCAAGTGATGACTGCGGTACACCTAACGCTTGTAGACCCTCGTAAGTCATGACGATAGACAGCGTGGCTTGCATGTCTTTGTGCCAGTCTTCACTACCGGTTACATGAGGTAACACCTTCGCTAGCATTTGTTTGCCAACGTCAGCATTATTGATTTTTAGTGCTACTACCGTGCCAAAATATGGGGCGGGACGCTCACGTAGGACGATGGATTGAATATCTTTTAGCTGCATGGTGACGAGATTGGGGTTAAAGACCCCGCGCGCCCTACGAGCCATCATCTCAATACCGTCACCGACTTCCTCTTTCACGCCTTTAAGCCACGTCTCAAAATCACTGTTTTCGATGCGATTGCCAAACTCATCTTTTAAGTCTTGCAACTTATCGGTCAATCCCGTTAAAGGTTTGTTATCATCATTACTCATACATCGCCCTATTCATTTTTTATCGTTATTAAAGTATGACCGTATCAAAGCCCTGAAATTTATGCGCTTAAAAATACAATGTCTAGAAAATTAGTTTGTTTGCGCTTCATCTAAAGCTTTATTGATGCCTTTAACAATACGCTCATGACGGCGAATATCTTGTACCGTCAGATGCGGGACGCCTACGTACCAGCCTGCAGCGGTAATCTGATGATCAAGAATAAACTGCTTAACACTTGGGTCTTTGATACCCGGCCAGCCCTCGACATTACCGAATAAAATATCCATAAGTTCAGGAATTTTGGTGGCGAAATCATCAATATAAGGATCCCAGTCGCCGTCATAAGCGGTGCAAAAAAGCACTCTTGTATCATTATCTAAAAAGACGAAGCGCAAATCGTGCAAAGTGCCGACCCTTGTCGCGCCTTTTAGATTGCCCCCTGCTATTTTTAGAATCTCTTTGAGACGGGCAGCGCCGCCGTCTTTTAGCGGTGCGATAACGGTAAGCTCGGATACTTTGCCTGACTTTAGACCTTTCTCGCCGGCGCTAGAGGTTGAATGATCATAACCATCATTGCCGCCCTCTTTTAAATTCGCCACTAACAGATCTGCACGTAGTTTAAAGGCATCCATAGACTCAGTGATTTTATCTTTCAGATCTTCTGAATTATCGATAATGCGCTCTTTATTATTGTTTTTACTCATAAGTCTTTCCTATATGATTGCTGTTGAGCTATTACCATAGCAAAAACGGTAAAAGGCTCAAGTAATAGCGGACTAATCACACAAAACAAAACATAGGTTTAACAATAACGTTTTAGATTGCAGCAGTGTTACAAAGATAACCGGCACACTTACCGGCGCAATAAATCCTGGTCGTACTTATTAAGTCTTTAAAAGCATGACTGTTTTTGTACTCGTTATTAAATACTAAAAAAGCTTGGCTACTCTAGGTAACCAAGCTTTGAAATCATACTGCGAGTTTTTATAATTATTTATAGTTATTAATAGTTATTAATAGTTATTAATAGTTATTAATAGTTATTAATATTTGGGGCTGTAGTAGATAAGCACTATGCTAGACTACTTTTATGAAGATAACCCGTTGTAAACTAAGTAAAAAAGTACAGCGAAGGCTGTTAGAATTTTTTCACAGCTGAAGTGACTGCTAGAACAGCCGCAGATTTGCTCAATATTCAGCCTAACACTGCTGCACTTTTTTATCATAAAATAAGACTTGTGATAGATTACCATCTCTCATTAGAAGCTGATGAACTTTTTAATGGTGAGGTCGAATTAGATGAAAGTTACTTTGGCGGTGTACGCAAAGGTAAAAGAGGTCGCGGGGCTGCTGGTAAAACCGCTGTATTTGGGACTCTAAAACGAAACGGTAAGGTTTATACCATTGTCGTAGCAGACACCAAACAGACTACTCTAATGCCTGTTATTAAGCGTAAAATCAAGCCTGACAGCTTTGTTTATACGGATAGCTATCGAAGTTACAATGCATTAGATGTGAATGAGTTTAAACATTTCAGAATCAATCACTCTAAAGAGTTTACTTGCGGTAAAAACAATCACATCAATGGTATTGAGAACTTTTGGAACCAGTCTAAACGAACACTCAGAAAGTATAATGGGATTAATAAGAAGAACTTCCATTTGTTTTTAAAAGAGTGTGAGTTTAGATTCAACTATGGTTCACCACCTAATCAGCTGAAAATTCTGAGAAAATGGTGTGATATTTAATCCTTATCTACTACAGCCCCATTATCTATTAGTCATCATGAGTTAACCGTTGTTGCTTAGCCATTTGGGCGACTCACTGTCATAATATTCTTGCTTCCAAACGGGAATATCGGCTTTGATGGTATCGAGGATCCAGCGGCAAGCATCAAACGCCGGATAGCGGTGGGCGGAGATCACACCGATCCAAACGGCAATATCGCCAATCTCTAATGCGCCGATACGGTGAATGGCAACCGCAGCGGTAATCTCAAATTTTTCTTTAGCCTCATCCATGATTTGCCGACCTTGGTTAATCGCCAAATCCTCATAGCCGTAGTAAGTCAAACGCTCGACACAGCTGGCATTATTGTGATTGCGCACGCGACCTTCAAAACAAGCAAAAGCACCGCAGCTGTCGTCATCGAGCATGGCTCTAAGGCGCGTCTCGTCAATAGCTTCATCTAATAGCGCAAAACCATCACGCTCAGCGATAGCATAAGCGTCATCAGCACTGCGCTTGATTTGCATCGATTGGCTATGTACGTCTTCTTTATCGCCAATTTTTATTTCGTTGTTTTTATTCTCACCAGTCATTGATATGCTCAGATTATGAATCGGTTCTAGTTTAGTTCGACTATTTTGAGTTGTGTTATTTTTGCTAGGCTAGAGTTGTAGTCTACGACAGATAATTAGCGACTAGCCGCCTGCCACAGGGGTAATAAACACCACGCTATCGCCATCATTAATCGGGTCATCCCATTTGGCAAAGTAATCATTTACCGCCACACGCAGATCGGCTTGCGGACGGCTAAAGTGATGCTTATCGCAAAGCTGCTCATATAGCTGAGCGAGTGAAGTATCAGGGGCAAGCGTGACTTGCTCTTGCTGACAATTGGCTTCGTCCGCAAGACTGGCAAAATACAGTACATTGATGTTCATCAAATCATTTGTATTGTCAGTCATCTTACTACTCCTATAGAGCGGCGCTGCATGGAAAAGTGCGGCGTTGCTTGAAATCGTTTATTCGCTAAAATTATTTTTGATAAAACATCACACTTAGACTATGTTACTTGATGGTTATAATCTGACTTACCACCGGTCTTAGTCATGAGTTTGACTCCATCAATCACGATGTCATGCGACAGCGCTTTGGTCATGTCATAGATGGTCAGGCAAGCCACGCTAACAGCGGTCAGCGCTTCCATCTCCACCCCAGTTTTGTGAGTGACTTTCACCGTTGCATTGACCATGATGCTATTTAAGCTGTCGTCATACTCGAAACTTAAGCCAATCTTATCTAGCGGCAATGGATGACAAAGCGGAATCAAATCATGAGTACGCTTGGCTGCCATAATACCTGCGATATGGGCAGTTTGGGTGATACTGCCTTTTTTTGTCATGCCATCAGCGGCTTTTATTTGACCATAGATGTCCGCTGGAAAACACACCTGACCAACAGCATGCGCTTCTCTAGTAGTAGCTTTTTTGTGACCCACATCGACCATATGAATCTCACCATCGCTGTCTAAATGCGATAGGATAGCGTGCGAGTGGTTTGCAGTATTAGTCGGAGCATTTTTATAATCAGAAGATATAGACATGTATTTTTCTTAACTCATTAAAGGTTACTTATATTTTATAAGTCTCAAAACGCTAGTCGTGACCTGGATTGGCGCGCATAAAGTGCGCAACAAAGTTACAAGGACGGGTACGGTTATCGAACTGCTCTTTTAAGATATCATTCCAGCCGGTACGGCAAGCACCGGTCGAACCCGGCAGGCAGAAGATGCCTGTGCCATTGGCCATACCAGCGATAGCGCGCGACTGAATGGTTGACATACCGATATCCTCTTTGGAGAGCAAACGGAACATCTCGCCAAAACCGTCAATCGACTTGTCAAACAATACGCTGACTGCTTCTGGCATACTATCACGGATAAAAAACCCAGTGCCGCCTGTGGTGATTACTGCATGCACATTAGGATCAGCAATCCAGCCACTAATGACCGCACGAATTTGATAAATATCATCAGTAATCAGCTGACGATCAGCTAAGTGGTGACCCGCCTCAACTAAGCTATCAGCTAAGTACTGCCCTGAGCTATCCTCCTCAAGCGTACGACTGTCAGAGACACAAAGCACAGCAATATTCAACGGGGTAAATTCTGCAGCAGGCTTAGACATAGATATTCCTAACTCTAATCATTTGATAAGTTTAAATATTTTATTTTACGGTTTGACAGTTTGCCGTTTTACTATGAGAGCTCCATCTACATACTCTAACCACCGATAATCGATAAGTTATGCATCATGCCGCTATTAGACTCATGCAGATGGTGATGCTCAGGCTTAATTGGCATAAAGCTATGCAAGGTGTTGACTAGACCTTGCACATCGTCGTTTTTTAGATAATCTCGAATATCGTAATTACCTTCATCAAATAGACAAAGATGCACTTTGCCTTGGCTACTCACGCGAAGACGATTACAGTTATCACAAAAGTGCGCGGCATAAGGGGCAATCATACCGATACGCCCGAGATAGTCAGCATGGCTGTATTCTATTGCAGGGCCATCAGCGCTACCGCGATCATGCGACTGCCAACCGCGCTCGAGCAGATAATCCGTAATCATATCAGACTGCGCATGTTGAGCAAAAAACAAATCGCTGTTGTCACTGGTCTGCATAAACTCGATAAAGCGGTAGGTCACAGGACGGTCTTTGACGTAGTCCATCGCGTCAATTAAGTTTTGAAAAGCAGTCTCCGCCATTAAGATACTATTAATTTTGAGCTTAATATCAGTAGTCGCTAGAAGGGTGTCCATGTCGCGCATCAGCTGGGGCTGGGTATTAAAGCCCGTCATCTGATGAAAAGTATCGGCATCGAAACTATCCATACTGATGTTGAGCTGGTTCAGTCCTGCCGCCTGCCAGTTGGCTAGGTGCTTGCCAAGCTTGTAGCCATTGCTAGTCATTGCGACCATCTCGATACCAGCGGTATTCTTGATCGTTTCGATAATCTCTACCACATCGCGTCTGATCGATGGCTCGCCACCAGTGATACGCACCTTTTGCGTGCCCACTTGCGCAAAGCCTTGAATCAAAGTTTTGATTTCAGCGACGCTGAGCTCATCGGAGGGGCGTTTGCCTTGGTAGCCGTTTGGCAGGCAATACTCACAGCGAAAGTTACAAAAATCAGTGATAGAAAGACGTAAATAAGTTAGCCGCCGCGAAAAACCATCGGTTAGCGGTTTACTATCAACCACCGAATGATCAGCGACTAAATGACTGGCACGAGCAGAGTCGACAGAGGGTAACACTGAGCTATTCTGTGCTTGTGGATCAAAAATATCAGGCTTTAAAACAGGTGAATACAAAAAGGTACTCCCAATAATGGGGTCATAAAAGAGTATAAGCGATTACGGGCGCTGTTGTCGTCAAAATTATGTATTTCTAAACAGCCCCTAGACTCAATAGCTAAACAAAGCGGCAAATAATTACTGTTCTATAGGCAGTTATATCAATAATCAAGCCATCCTTGCTGTCGAGCATAAGCTAATTGTTTAGGAGTATCAATATCATAGCTAAGATTTGAGTGAGCCACCGTGGTGACTTTCTCAGAAGCTAGCGCTCTAATAAATTGCCGCAAGCCTCTATCGCCACTGAGCGAGGATTGCCATGATTTTAGTACTTTATAACTGACAACTAATGGCACACCCACGATATCATGCTTATTATCATCAATAATAAATCTCTCATCCAAATTCGGGTAACGACTGGCGACGACTATATTATCTTGTGCTAGCAGTTGATCTAAATGAGAAGCGCTTAATAATACTTGATCCACGCCCATAATCAATACGCGCTTCATCGCTAAATCATGCTGAGATTTTAATGTATCAATAGCTAAAGATAAGCTCTTTGCCATTCCTAATTGTGGATTAGGGTTACTAACGATTTGTATGCTTGAGTTTGGCGCTGTCAAACGGTTAACAGCCGTTTCGATAACGTCAGTAATAGCTGTATCTTGCTGAGGAATGACGACAATAACAGCTTTTGGCTGAGTCACCAAAGCAAGCATCGTCATATAGTTAATTAATGGTTTACCTTGTTTTTCTAGAAGCTGCTTTGGCTGACCTAATCGATGACTTAATCCGCTGGCTAAAATAATGACCGCATGATTTGGAGGTTTGTTTTGGTTGAATGATGAGCTACCCTTGTCATTCATAGCTGGCTTTTGGCTGCGCTAACTCTTTAGTAACCGCAACTTTCTCATAAACGACGGCGCTAATTTGCGCGATGATACTTAGCGCTAACGCTTCAGGGCCATCACCGCCAAGCTTATAACCGATAGGATAATGCAGCTGATTGATACCGTCTGCCAAGGCGGTAGGGTCAGCACAAGTTGCGCTAATCTCCTTAATCAAACGCTCAGTACGATAGCGCGGGCCTAACTGACCGATGTAATTACAATGATTGGCATTCTTTAACAAGACAGCTAAGCGTGCCCGATCTTGGCTGAGGCTATGCGACATTAGTGCTACCGCTGCATTTTGACTCAGTTTAAGTAGAGTTTCGCTATCGTCAAGAGCCACGTATAACGCAGCATCAGCCTGCGGGAAACGCTGGCGAGTGGCATACTGCGGCCGACTATCGATCACGGTGACGTGCCAATCTTGCAGCTTTGCCATGGTTACTAGCGGCATGACATCATTGCCTGCTCCGCAAACAAGTAACCGAATTTGCGGTTGCACACGTTGCACTAACCACTCGGTTTGTATAGCGTTTTTTGAGCTATTGTCATTTGCAACCAGACTTTTTAAAACCAGATAATCAGCGTGTCTTTTACTCACTTTATAAGCAGATAACTCATCGATTACTGGCTTTGGTAAATTTGTGGTTTGCTCTGGTATCTCTTGTGAGTTTTTATTGTCATCTAAAAAACTGGCGTTTAAATGAACCCTAGTACCAACGGTCACCTCAGAGCTGTTAGAGCGGATTAAAGTAGCGACAGTAGTAGACTCTCCACTTTGACGAACTTTCTGAATTAAATCTAAATACGGCATAGCTGAAGATAAGCGCTCAAATAACACATGAACTTTACCATTGCAGCCTAAACCAAAGTTCAGCTCGTCTTCTAAGTCTACTGCAAAATCTATAGCATCATTATCTAACTTTTCCTCTAGCTCATCCTCCAAGTCTTCTTCTTGCTCATCACCGGTTTGATAGACCTGCACGCTTGCGCCATGACGCGTCAGCCAAAAGGCGCGTTTAATAATGTGCGGTTCAAGGCAGCCGCCGCTTATCATACCTACTGAGCGACCATCCTCGCAAATAAGCATCATAGCGCCAGGTTTACGATAAGCTGAGCCTTCAGTGCGCACGACTGTCGCGAGCACCGCATCAACGTGCTGCTGCCGTGCGTCAAAGGCGAGCTGTAGGATGTCTGCGACTTGATTCATATTTTTGCGTTTCTTTTTATACTTTAAAGGATAGAAATAAATAAAACCTGCTTAACGTTGATGTTAATATTTAGCAGGTTTTATCTAAGAGATTTTTATATCTCGATAACGCCCTTACTCTGGCATTTCAGCAAGCAGCTTATCCAGTGTAATTGGAAAATCATAAACACGCACACCGACTGCATTATAGATGGCATTGGCAATGGCTGCCGCTGATCCTGAAATAGAGGTTTCCCCAATACCTTTAATATGCATAGGGTTGGTATAAGGGTCATCCTCTTCTAACAAAATCACATCCAACTGCGGTACGTCAGCGTTGACCGGCACATGGTACTCGGCAAGGTCATGGTTACATAAGCGCCCATCGTGCTTGTCATGAATGACCTCTTCCATCAAAGCAGAACCTATACCAAATACCATACCGCCATAACACTGCGAGGTTGCAAGCTTATGGTTGAGAATACGTCCTGCTGCATACACGCCAGTCATACGCTTGACGCGAATCTCACCGGTGACTTTATGTACCGCCACTTCAGCGAAGTTGGCCCCAAACGAGGCTTGGCGAAGGTTTTTGCCATTTTTACCCGGCTTGATCTGGCCTTTGGCGCTGATTTCTTGCTCGTCAAACTTAGCAATAATATCAGCTAGTGCATAGGACTGATTATCATCAAAGTCGTATTGCTCATTTGCAGGTTTTAATTCAGGAAGCGGCATACCTGTCTTTGCCGACACCTTATCTGCCAAGTCTACAGCCTTATCTACCAAGCCTGAGACTTTATCTACCTCGCTTTTATCGACTACTCCTTTTTCCACCAAGTTTTTATCGACAAAATCTGCTACTTTTTCTCTACTTGCGCCAATAGCGGCTTCTGCCTTACTAGGCTGATGCTCACCTGATTTTTTGATTTGACCGTTATCTATACGAATCGTATCGGCATGTAGACCTACTTTTTTTGCAAGCATTTTGCGTAGCTGCTCACAAGCCAAATAAACCCCACTACCAGCACTGGCCGCGCCAAAACTGCCGCCAGAACCTGATGCTGGCGGTAAATCACTGTCGCCAAGTTTCATCTCGATATGATCGATAGGTAGTCCTAACAAATCGGCGGCGACCTGAGTAAATACGGTATAAGAGCCAGTGCCGATATCTGTCATATCGGTTTCGATGATGGCTTTGACGCCAAGCTCTTTTGAGTCATCGACTTGTAGTATCGCCCGCGCTTCAGAAGGCTTCAGCATATTGCCACGAGAAGTGCCAGACATACCGGTACCTATCCACCAGTCGCCTTCTAGTCGGCTGGCAGGTTTGGGATTATGCTCATCCCAACCAAATGCTTCAGCGCCTTTTTCCATACAGGCGACCAGCTGACGTGTGGAAAACGGCATCTCTTCGCTAGGGTCTTCTTCAGGTTCGTTCCGGCGGCGCAGCTCAATAGGATCCATCTCAAGCTTAGTCGCCAGCTCATCCATCGCACACTCAACAGCAATCATACCCACCGCTTCACCAGGAGCACGCATAGAGCCTGATAATACGTGATTCATATCCACCATCTGATAGCTGACGCGGCGATTCTCTCCGCGGTACAAAAAGTGAGTGGATAGTGCTGTTGGTTCAAAGAACGCCTCGCCTGGCAAGTTGCTGGTCGTGGTATCGTGAATAAAGGTATTAATAATACCCTCTTCATTACAACCAATAGCAATACGCTGACGGGTGTTTGAGCGTCTTACCGTCGCCTCCATCACTTGCGGGCGCGTCATAGTAATCAGTACCGGACGACCGACTTCTTTAGAAGCAATAGCGGCAGCAATAGATTCTGGTGCGATACCTAGCTTACTACCAAAGCCGCCGCCGACATAGTATGAGATCAGCTCGACTTGATCTTTCTTCAAATCTAATGCGTCCATTACTTGCTGCTTACAAGAGGCGATCATCTGGTTTGAAGTATATAAGACCAGCTTGTCCTCTTCCCAATGAGCCAACGTAACATGCGGTTCCATCGGGGAGTTGCTCTGACTTGGGGTATGGTACAACCTATCAATGGTTATCGCCGAATCAGCAAGGCCTTGCTCTGGATCTCCGTGCTTAGCATTCTTATCCGAGCCTTTTTTCTCATTTACCTCGTGGGCGTTAGGCAGCTCTTTAGTAAAATCCAAAGCCGCTTGATCGGTTTCGTCTTTATAAGTGACTTTAAGTGCGTTGGCGCCTTCGGTCGCCGCTTCAAAAGTTTCAGCGACAACGACTGCGATGGGCTCACCATGATAAAAAATCTCACTCACGCCCTGAGTCGGTGCTTCGGTCTCAGTGCCTTGCTGTGAGTTCCGTAAGAAGCGCTTAGGGTCAGTGACGACTTTAATAATACCTGGTATATGGGCAATCGAGTCGCTATCAATTTTTTCAACTTTTCCTTTGGCGACGGTTGAGCCAACCAAGACACCATACACTTTATTGTCTAGTTGAATCTCTGCCGAATAATGAGCTTGACCACTAACCTTTAACGAGCCCTCGACGCGGTTAATTGGTTTACCCACCAAATTACTTGCTGTTTTGTCGAATAACGTCTCAACCGGCTTATCCATCTTCTCTTTGTTAGTGGGCTCTGCCGGTAGTACTGAATCTAATAATGACATGATTATGCTCCCTCGCCCGCTAATGCACGCTTAATGGCCTGTTTTAGCAAACGGCGTGTTAGTGGTATTTTAAAATCGTTTTGACCGCCACCTTTGGCATCTTTTAACAACAGATCTGCTGCCTGCTTGATAGTGTCATCGTCGCCCTGCGTATCCGTCAACAAATCTTCCACATCTTCATTGCGCCATGGCTGAGTACCAATACCGCCAAATGCTAAGCGTACTGTCGTCAAATTGCCATTATCATCAGCGTCTATCACAGCTGCACACGATACAAGCGCAAAAGCATAAGAGGCGCGGTCACGCACTTTGTCATAAGTGTGTATACCTTTAATAGGCGCTGGCAGCACGACATGCGTGATAAGCTCGCCTGACTCTAAAACGTTTTCGATGTGGGGAGTGTCTTTTGGCAGACAATAAAAGTCTTTTACTGGAATCTTGCGAGTCGAGCCATCGGTTTTGGCAGTCTCAATAGTAGCGTCAAGCAAACGCATAGCGACCGCCATATCGGACGGGTGCTGAGCAATACAAGTGTCACTTGTGCCTAAAATTGCAAGGGGGCGGTTCTCACCGTTAATTGCAGGACAGCCAGTACCCGGTTCACGCTTATTACAAGGGCTATCGGTATGATAAAAGTAGTAGCAGCGCGTACGCTGCAGGAAGTTACCGCCAGTCGTCGCTTTATTGCGCAGCTGTCCGGTCGCCCCTGCTAATATCGCACGAGACAATACCGGATAATTGGCAATCACACTAGGATGCGCGGCCAAATCACTATTGCTTACTAAGGTTCCGATACGTAGGCCGCCATCGGCAGTGTCTTCAATCTGTTCAAGCTCTAAGCGTGTCACATCAACCAGCTTGGTTGGCGTTTCAATCTCAAACTTCATGAGATCAAGCAAATTGGTACCGCCTGCGATAAACGAGGCTTCTTTAGGAGTAGCAAACATTACCGCTTGCTGCGGTTCAAGGGCACGGATATATTCAAAGCGTTTCATGAGCGGCCTCCTGCTGTGCTACTGGCATTTTTATTATGGTTTACTGATTGATTACCAAGTTGGGACTGACTAGGCGGCGGTGACCAAATACCTGTCACTGCTGAGTCTTGCAGCGAACCTGTAGTCGTCTCTTCACTAGAAGAAGTACGCTTATTTGACACTTCGCTCTCAAGCACTTGTGAGATAGCATCCACGATATTGGGGTAAGCAGAACAGCGACAAATATTGCCACTCATGCGCTCAGCGATCTCTTGGACTAACAACCCATTCGGGTTTTTGAGATCTGTCGTCACATAGCTTGGCCAGTTTTGTTTCACCTCTTCTATTAAAGCCGTGGCGGAACAAATCTGCCCTGGCGTGCAATACCCACACTGAAAGGCATCATGATCTTTAAAGGCTTGTTGCAAGGCTGATAACGACTCAGGCATTCCGATGCCCTCAATCGTGGTAATCTCATCGCCGTCATGCATAACCGCAAGGGTCAAGCACGAGTTGATGCGCTCACCATTGATAAGCATAGTGCAAGCGCCGCATTGACCGTGATCACAGCCTTTTTTGGGTCCGGTAATTTGTAGATGTTGACGACATAAATCTAGAATTGTCGTGCGCGGATCAAGATCGTCAAAGGAGTAATCTTGATTATTGATATTTAGAGTCAAGGTATTCATGCTGGCTTCCCGCTGGCAGATAATGGCTAAATTTAAGGATAACTAATAAGTCTCCATAAAATAGTAGAAGCAGCAGACTGGGTCGTCTGTGTAGTAAATGTTACTCTCTTGGCGTTAAGAGAGTAGAACAGAGCGATGAATTCAGCTCTCAGCATCAAGCACAGACCTTACTATTGGCTTACTAAAAGTAGAATAGGTTTTATCGATGAGCGAGGATATAGCAGTTTGGCGTACTGTTTACTTATGTAACGGCATTATTAGGCTTGTTGACATATAGAAAATAATTGATAATCATAGTGTTATGACTAGATTAACCCTAAGTGATGCCCAGTGGGCAAAGATAGCACCGTATTGTTCAGGTAAAGAGACCGATGTTGGTAGAACAGCGGTAAATAATCGACTATTTATCGAAGCTGTTCTATGGATTGTCCGAACAGGTAGTCCGTGGCGAGACTTACCCCCTGAATTTGGTAACTGGAACAGTGTTTATAAGCGCTACCGTCGATGGGTAAAAAGCGATAGATTCAGCAAGCTATTTAATGCTCTGAATGACTCAGATTTAGAGTATGGCATGATTGATGGCACTATTGTTAAGGTACATCGTCATGGACAAGGCGCAAAAGGGGGGCTTGTCATCAGGCAATTGGCAAATCAAGAGGCGGTATGACCACTAAAATCATGGCAATGGTTGGGTATAAATAAAATTATTATTAAATAATAATATATAAATCAAAAACTTATTGTTTCAATATGGTTGATACTGGGCCCGCCATATATTGAAAAACAAGACACCGTTCCAAAAATCTTACTCAAACCTAGCCAGTATTGACTATTAGATAGGTTTGACGTTTTCTTTCTGCTTCATTGTCACGCGCTATTTCTCATTTGAGATTTAGACTGACCACGACTCCACAGACTTTTTTAATTGGCGATGGAACTCACCGTCCAATAAACAGGATTATGCAGCTGTTAAAATAACAGTCGCGTTATTTAAAATATTGATGCTGGCGTTGAGGTCACGGTCATGAGAAACCTGACAGTTAGGGCACAACCACTCACGCATTTTCAATATTAGCTCATCTTTACCAAGGATATGATTGCAGTTTGAACAGGTTTTTGAGCTTGGGTAGAAGGGTCCGACTGATTTCACAACCTTGCCTTGCTCAGTGGCTTTGTAGATAAGCTGTCGCTTAAACTCAAAGAAACCCAAGTCACTGATAGCTCTTGATAGCCGCCTGTTCTTAACCATACCTTTGACATTCAAATCCTCAATCGCAATCACATCGAACTCATTAACCAGACTTGTTGTGATTTGATGGAGAGAATCTTGCCTAATACACCTGATCTTATAGTGCAAACGAGAGAGCTTGGTTTTCGCTTTTTCTCTGTTTTTACTGCCTTTTTTAGTGCGACTGAGCGCTTTGTTTAGCGTTCTTAGTTTTTTAAGGTTTGCTTGAAGTGGTTTTGGCGCTTTAATTTTAGTGCCGTCTGATAAAACCAGTAAGTCGGTAATACCAAGATCAACACCAACGCTTTTACCTGTCTTTTTAGTAGGAATTACAGCTTTTTGTATTTCAACAGCCACACTAACAAACCACTTACCGCCACGTTTAGAGATGGTGGCTGACATGATCTTGCCGTCAAAACGTAAAGCTTCTTTTAAGCGAACCCAGCCCAAGTTTGGGATACGAATGGATTTACCTTTAATGGCAAATTGGTCGTTGGATAAACTGAATCTATCGTCACGGCCTTTTTTACGAGCGGTTGGGTATTTCGCTAAGCCTTTAAAGAAGTTGTTATAAGCATCACCCAACTGCATGATTGCCGCCTGCGGAGCGCATTTGGTCACTTCCAGCATATAGGGGAATAATTCACGCTTAATGGCGTTCAATTCGCGTCTGAGCTTCGCCTGTGAGGGCTTGTTTAGATTTTTAGTATCAACCTCAACGCCTGCGGCCAAACACGCATCACGGTACGCTTTGTCAAGCGCATACTGCCGCTGCCACTCATGCAAAGCCCAGTTGTAGGCTTTTCTCGCCACGCCACAAGCACGAGCAAGGTGATTTGCCTGTACGTTGTTTGGCTTGAGTTCGATAATGTGTCCACGGATCATAATGCTTTTTTAACCGCCTCTATTAATTGTTGGTTTTTCTTGCTGCAAGAGCCGTATAGCCTCGCTGAAAATACGGTGATAATCTCCAATACATCTTGGGCTAATTCTTGCTCAAAACTCAACTCTTCACCTTGATTGATTATTACCACTTCAACGTCACGAGCCTCACACAACATGAAAACCAGTTCTGCACCAAATCGTAAAAGCCTG
Source organism: Psychrobacter sp. Marseille-P5312 (assembly GCF_900291405.1). NCBI lineage: Bacteria > Pseudomonadati > Pseudomonadota > Gammaproteobacteria > Moraxellales > Moraxellaceae > Psychrobacter > Psychrobacter sp. Marseille-P5312. The sequence continues at coordinate 2,293,797 of NZ_OLML01000001.1, read as the reverse complement.
TCTTTATGGGTAATTACCAGCCGTTCAACTTTATTGCTCAGTATGTCATCAAGCAGGTTTTTTAAGCCTTTCTTTTTATAATCCATTCCACTACCAAGATCGGTAATCGTCTCAAAAGTCCAGCCTTGCCTGGCACAATAAAGTTCCAAAACTTGAGACTGGAGAAGTAAGTCGTCTTTTTGATCACGACTCGACACACGAGCATAAGCAATGGTTTTTCGGTCTAATTTAGGTGGTGTATTCAAGGAATGCGGTCTGATTTCACTTAAATCATATCGCCTATGCCCGTTTTCGGTTCGCTTGGCGACTAACGTACCATCCTCATCCCAACGTCTTAATGTGGATTGAGCAACCCCGAAATGTTTGGCAGCCTCCCCAATACTAACCAGTTTCCCCATAACTTGCTCTCTATATTATAGATATAATCTATCTATAATAGTAATAAATAGGTAGGTTTGTATGTGTTTTATTTGACTGTTTGCAACCCTTACAAGCGTTTGCTTGTAAGGGTTTTTTATTGTCTAAATACAGTTCTGATTATCAGATGCCTACTAGAAATATTCTAAAGACCCTACTAAGCGTACGGTTAATCCCCGTGCTTACGGGGAACAGTTAACTTGGACAACTTTAGTAAAGTTTTTGGCAAATATAACTCAGTATACGTATGGAACAAATGCTCAGTAAAGACATTTAAAAGTGTTAGGGCGTGTCTTCAATTCAATTTCCCTCAGAAATTCATGAATGCCAGTAGAGCTGTACCTATTTTGAAATAGGTTAATTGTATTCTTAACGCGCAGTCATCGGCACTTTGCCAATCAGCCACAAGAAATACGTCCCGCCAATCAGCGCAGCGATCGTACCTGCTGGCAGCTCATAAGGAAATATCACATAACGCCCAAACCAATCAGCTAACACCATCACACCAGCGCCCAAAATGGCGGCTAAGGGCAATTGATGCTCCAGTTTTACCGCCCCTACAGAAGTCGCGACATGGGGCACCATCAGCCCCACAAAACTAAGTGGCCCAACTGCAAGCGTACTTGCCGTACTAAGCGCCGCCACCAATATCAAAAGCGCGAGCGTCACAGGATTGACTGCCACACCTAGATTGCGTGCCATGCTAGCCCCCAACCCCAAAACCCTAAGCGGCTTGATAATCAATAAACTCAGTACAAACAAAACCAGCGCTATCCCCATCAAATACCAAACGGTATGGGGCTGGGCACTATAGGTCGTCCCTGACAGCCAGCTGAGCATCGCCTCAAGCCGCGGGTCGCCTGAGAGCTTGACCATGTGCATGACCCCATCCATCATCGCGGCGATACCGACCCCCACCAAGAGCAGATAACCTGAGCTGACTTTCCGCGCCAGCCAAATCACCAGTAACAGTACTATAAGAGCACCCATCAGGCCAGCCGCTAGCAGAGTACCTGCACCTGCTGACAACCCCAGCAGCGGTAAGCAAAAAAACCCACCAATGACGCCAAGTGCAGCGCCTGAGCTGACACCGAGTACCTCAGGGCTGGCCATCGGATTACGCGTGAGTGTTTGCAGCAACACCCCCGCCACCGCCAGCATCAGTCCGGTCGCAGCCGCACTGAGGCTGCGTGGCAGACGGTATTGCTGAGTGATGGCCCAATCCGTACTGAGCAGCGTCCAGCCCTTGATATCTTGTACCACCAGCGAGGTGATAAGCAGCAAACCTACCACTCCAAGCACCCAGCGCCATAGATGCACAGGGGTTTGTGTGCGATTGACCATGGGCGCAGACACCGTCTCGAGCCGCTCATGACGCTGGCGCAAAATGAGCCAAATAATCAATGGTGCACCCAGTACGCCCGTCATCGCCCCTGCAGGAATCGGCATCGCTATGATAGGTTCAAGCAGGAGCGCGGCATGATTGGTCAGTAATAACAACAGTGCCCCAAAGCCAAAGGCTGCGAGCAATCGTTTACCAATAGCGGTAATACCCAAAGCGTTGACGATGCTTGCTGCGCCCAAGCCTACAAAACCCACCAGACCCACTTCGCTGACCACCAGCGCTGTGACCAGCGCCACCAGTAGCACCACCAGCGCGCGAATACCTTGTACAGGCACGCCCAAGCGCTTGGCTTGCCAGTCATCCAAGCTCATCATGCCAAGCGGCTTTAGCAGAGGTAAGCAAGCCATCACAAACCCCACTGCCGCCCAGGACAATAGCGCTGTAGTATGCCAGCTGTTTTGCGTCAAAAATCCTGCTGCCCATGACAATGTGCCATTACTACGCTCAGCAAAAAACAACAATAAGACATTGGCAAATGCGGCCAATAAGATATTGACCACCAAGCCTGCCAATACCAAAATCAGCGCATTAAAACGACTGGCGGCCGCCAGCGCAAACACCAAACCCATGCTAATCAGCGCCCCTACAAACGCCACATACATGCCGCCGTAGATTGCCAGACTCGGTATAAATAGACTCACCAGCAATATCGCCAGCTGCGCACCGGCACCGACGCCGAGGGTGGTATCTGACGCCAGCGGGTTTTTGACCAATTGCTGTAATAAAATACTGACTGCCCCCAACAGCCCGCCAGCCAATAACGCGACCAATGAGCTGGCCAACAAAGTCATCTGTACCACCATACTGCCCATGTCCAGCTGCATACTGGGCAAAAACAAGTCCATCAATGGCCTGTGCCAATCACGCGCAATCAGTGCCCAACTGCTAGCTATGACCAAAGCACATAGGACTGCAAACAGCACCCACAATCGCCCAAAGTGCGCATGAGTGCTAACGGGGTTGGGCGGCATCTGCTGCGGTTTGCTAGGTGTTGTGTCACTTACCGCTGTGTAAGTGCTGCTGGCGCGCTTGCTGCTCGTACTCATGATGCTGCCCCGCCTTGTAGTTGTACGGTTGATAGTTGATTGGCCAAACTGACCAACGATGACATCCCGCCATAGATCCAAATAGGCGTCAGTTCTCCTATACAGCGCGTCTGACCATAGCCCAAGCGCTGCCAGATCAGACTGTCCTTCATCTCAGCGCGGGTAATGGGGCTTAATGGATCCACAATCAGCAAACACACATCATCATCGAGCGCCGCCAAATCACCGACCCGCTTAGATACAAAACCGTAATTATTGCCCTCACCTAAGACCACAAGCTCTTTGCCCATTGCGGCAAATGCAGGCTTAAACAGACTGTTATTGACATACATGCGCACGTTATTGGCATCAGAAAACTGTACAACGGCAAACTTATTTACGTGAGGATAGCGGGCTTGCAGCTGAGCGCCAGCCTGCTCCATGTCTTGCTTGCTTTGTTTGATATAAGCCTCAGCGGCGGTAGGTTGCCCAATCAATCTGCCCAATGTACGCGTCGGCTCAGTATAATCCGCCCACGTCGCCACCTTGCCACTGGCCGAAAACATCACCGACTCGGTAGGTACATCGCCATACAAACGGCGCGCATGCACATAAAATGGATTATCAATCACCATATCTATTGGCAACTGTGCGACCAGCTCGGCATTCGGCTGATAGCGGCCGCCTAAATCGACAATATCTGGTGGCAGACTAGGCGTGTCGACCCATCTGTCCCATAGACGTACATCGCCCGTCGCTACAGGAGGATAGCCCATTGCCGTCAGGGTTGCAGCATTGCCCCAATCGGGACTGACCACCCGCTGTGAGGTATCATTTTTAAGGCTATTAGCAGATGGTTTGGACTCGGCAGATGACAGCTTGGATACAGGTTGCGCGTGATCACAACCGCTCATGGTCATGACCAACGTTATTAGTGTCAGTGATATTGCTGTCTTTGAGCGTGACTGAGAGTCAAACGAGACGATTGATAAAGCTGACAAAAAAGCACGCTTAACTTGTAACGATGGCGCAGCACGTAAAAGAGCAAATATAAAATGAGCAAACATAGCAGATGGTCTTTAGAAAAAAAGATACGGTAGTAGCAGAGTATTAACACAATCGTCATACCGCCGACAGAAGCGCCGCGCAAATCGCAGCGACAAGAGCAAACACAGCTTAAGCGACAGCCACCGGCCGCCCTGTCACAGGATGCGTCATAAGCTGCATGGTGACATTAAAAATATCGTGTAAAACGCTGGGCTGCATGGTGCTGAGCACATCGCCGTTGTGACAGATGCGTCCGTCTTTTAGGGCGATGATACGATCGGCATACTGCGCGGCCAGATTGATGTCGTGAATGATGATAACCACACTCAACCCCCGCTCATCGACCAAGCGGCGTATCAGCTCAATCACCTCAATCTGATAGTGCATATCAAGCGCAGCCAGCGGCTCGTCTAACAGCAGATAATCGGTGTCTTGCGCCAGACACATTGCCAGCCATACCCGCGCACGCTCACCCCCTGACAATGTATTGGTAAGGCGATCAGCGAATTGCTCAACCTGTGTCACTCGCATGGCCTCACTTACCTTGTCATGGTCCGCTTGACTGGGTTTTTGTAGCCATTTTTGATGAGGATAACGGCCGAGCATCACCAGCTCTCGCACGCTAAAGCCTGCCGCTTCTGGGAGCTGCTGTGGCAAATAGGCCATCTTACGCGCCAGTGCTTTATCCCCGTACTCATGAATGCTTCGCTCATCCAAAGTCGCACCGCCTTGCGTACAATCCATCTCGCCTGCCAAGGCTTTAATCAAAGTCGACTTTCCTGAGCCATTGTGCCCAATCAAGGCAATCAGTTGCCGCGCCCCTACCTCAAAGCTGACGTCATTTAACAAAGTATTGTCTTGTCGGCGAATGGTCATCTGCTCTACACGTAACATAACGGCTCTTCTTTACTTATCAATGTCTCAGCGCTACCTGTCATTTTGCGATAGACGCACATATTTATCGCATCACTTGCGCGCTCACTGTGGCCGATTTTACACGCGAATGATAACGAAAACAATTATCATTAACTAAAAATCTGCCTGTTATCGTTAATTCGATATAAAAATCTCTGTCACCACAAAACAAAAAACTGAGCGCTATGCATACAGCGCTCAGCTCTTGATGACCCCAATCGTGCAAGTGTTATTATTGCAAATAACCACCCTGAGACATCAATTCAGGCGGCAAATCCGTCTCTCCCAAAGCTTCTAATAGGTTTATCTCGATGGTGCGTGAGATGGCGCTCAGTGGCAAGTGATTGGCCGCAACGCCGAACGGATCGGTGATTTCTTCGTTGAGCGCATCCAATCCAAAGAACGTATAAGCAATGACGCCGCACACCAACGGTGTCACCCAGCCTAAGGACGTCGCCAAACCAAACGGCAGCATAAAGCAGTACAGATAAGTGGTACGATGCACCAATAGCGTATAGGCAAAGGGTAGTGGCGTATTATGAATCCGCTCGCAAGCCGCCAACACAATCGTCATCGAGGTGACGCGCTCATCCATGTTTTGTATCATCAGATCAGAGGAGAGCTGTTGGCGTCGAACCTGCCCCAGTTTTTTGCCTAACAGGCGCAATAGATACTCAGGCAAATTGCCCGCTTGACGCATGCTTGCATGATACTCAGGCGCCACAAAACGCTCAACATCCTCCCACGGCGCGGTACTTCGCAGCCGATGCCTGAGCGCATGAGTAAACGCGATAGTCAGACGCACCAGCTCCTGCTGCATGTGTCGTCCCGCGTAGCTATCGTCCTCGATAAATGAGAGCACCTGACGGGTAAAACTGCGCGCATCATATACCAACTGCCCCCATAAATGCCGACCCTCCCACCAACGCTGATAACTGGCATTGTTACGAAAACCCAAAAACAAAGACAGAGCGATGCCAAGTAAAGTAAAAGGCGCCGCGCCATAAGAAGAAAAGGAGCTGGGGATCCAGTGCTGGATGGCCGAGATGATGGTACTCAGTAAGCTAATCAATAAAACTTGTGGAAAGATATGAGGAATAACGGAGCCGCGCAAAGTAAAAAGTATTCTAAATGCATTCGGTTTTTGCCAAACGATCATGACAGTGTCCTATGGTGTTAAAAGTAGTGTACGCGGCATCAAACACAGGGTTGAACAATGATAGACAGGGTCACGTACTGGGTGTCTATTAAGGCATTGCTGCTTACTGCGTCATGACTGACTGGCGATTTTAGCATTAAACCCTTTGCGTTTTGCCGCCTCATTGTGTCATAAGTAGAATACGGTTATTAAAAAACAGAATATTTAACGATCCGCTGATAAGACACATCATATTTATGCTCAGTGCGTCATTGTCTTGCATGCGCTGTCACTTTATTCACTCATGGAGGTACTCGGTCATGAAACGCGCCCACCAATTGCAGCCCCTATCACGCCAGCATCATCTTGGATTAAACCTGTCTCATCATGCCAAACACTGTAGCGATGAGCGCCATCACATCGATAAACACTGGCAAAAATTGACCTCATATATCCAAGACATGAGCACCCATTTTCAGATCGAAGACCATCTGATTGCCACTGCGCTAAAACCTTATCAAAATACCAACCCTGATGTTGCCACCGCATTAGAGACACTTAACAAACAGCATCTGTTGTTACTTAAGCTAATTTGTACCTCTCAAAAACAGACCATCACCGCAGCGCACGTCAAAGCGCTTGGTACCCTATTGTACGATCACATTCGTTTTGAGGAGCGCATATTATTTCCGCTTGCTGAGACTTATCTGACCACAGAGACGCTAGATTTGATTTACCAAGCATGCGCGGATAATGTCAAACGTGTCGATGAGGCGCGCTAGACGATAGACTGTTTGAGCGTATGCTATTGATTAGCAGTACAGATTAGATTTGTCGATCTAAGGCGATGATGGCCTGCTGTAACCAAGTCCCCGCCTTGCCCAAAGGCTTTTCTTTATGCCAAACCAGCTCAACGGCCACAGGCCAACTGTGCTTATCAAAATCCAGTGTTGGCGATACCAGTGAGCCTTCTTTTAGAGCATCAACCACGATATGCTCAGGTACCAGCGCCCACCCTAGATTGCGCTGGACCAGCTCAATGATGATCCACTGGCTCTCAACCCACCACACATCGGCGGCGACACGTAGACGTGATTTTTCTTTACTGTCATTACGTGTGGCGACGATTAATTGCCGGTGTCTTTTTAAATCCTGCCAGCTGACGACGGATACGAGTGCTGTACGTTGTGTTGTTTGAAGGCGGATTACTGGTACTGTATCTGCCCATGGTGGCATGGTATCTAAATATCAGCTTATGGCATGCTTTTGTCATGGATGCGTCGTTGGTGGGCTTTTATTTGTTTTATACGTTTTCTTATAATTGGGCTTATGACAAACTCTTTCCGATCACCCATTTCGGCCAAACACGGTGCCTGCGTAGACGTAAGCTCGCTTTATTGGTATCGATCGCCACGTAGCGTGTCTCATCTGCTGGCATTTGCCATAGCTTCACAAAGATCATCGCTCCCTCATCACTATAAGGCCTATGACCTGAGGCTGGCGGATTGCGTAAATACCAGCCTGCTGGATAATGCTTGTCATCGGCAGAAAACGTCCCTGCCATTACAAATATCTCCTCGCCGCCCGGATGGCGGTGATGCGGAAAGTCAGACTGAGGGGCATAACGCACAAAGCTGGTGGCACGAGCCTTTTCTGCACCCACACGATCGAGCATGATGCGTTCTACCCCCTTTTGCGGTGATTTTACCCATTGCTGCTGCTTGGGTAGTGAGGTGGCGACGCGAGTAAAATCTGCATTAATCAACATAGCATAGTCCAAAAACTGCGTATTTTCCCAAAAAGGCAAATGGCTAACGTAGCAAAACCACAGGCGACAACGTGCTGGCGATGATCTCTGTGGTGGTGCTGCCCAAAAACAACTGCTGTAGTTTTGAATGACCGTATGCGCCCACCACCATAATATCGATGTCATTGTCTACTTGAAACTTTAATAGACCATCGACCGCATCGGAGGCCGATAAATGATGCGCCTTTACGCTAAAACCCGCCTCTTGTAATTGGGCAGCGGCCGCGCTTAGGCTTTGTTTGGCGGCATCATTATGATTGCCGATCATCACGACATGGCTATCGAGACCTTTTAACATAGGGCTTTTAGCCACCATTTGTACCGCCTTTATGGCAGTTTTGCTACCATCAAACGCAATCATATACGAGCGCGGCTCTTTAAACGTCTCTGAGCAAATCACCACGGGAATATCAGAGGCACGGGCGACCGTCTCTATCTGACTACCAATATTGATGCGGCTATATTTGTGATCTTCTCCGCGGCGACCCATCACGATGGCGCGGTTTGCTGTGGCAAAATGCTCAATGGCTGGCAGTAACTTGCCTCGTCTTTGATAAATAAGCACCTCAAGATCACCAAACTTATTACGAATATGGCTTTTGGCATCCTGCACCAGCGCATTGCTATAGCTATTGACCACCTTGGCTCTTTGCTCATCTAACTGCGCCAGCTCCTCTAACAAAAACTCACGGCTATTAATCCCTATCGCCCCTGACAGATCACGTCTAAACGACGCTGGCACATCGCTGACATGCAGCAGACCAACGGGTAAGTTTATTCGATTGGCGTACCATGCGGCATAATCACAGACGGATGCGGTCACGGCCGAGCCATCGATACAAGCCAAAATGTGCTGCGATGTTGTCATAATCTGTCCTTAATCATCGTTATTTATCCCGATACCACTATTTATAGCTATATAGCTCTTTAATATGGCCAAACGCTAAAACCTCAGCCACTGCCTTGATGATACCCAATTTGGCCTATATCATCCAGCGACGTCTGACAGACTCACACCCCATCTCTTAGCAAATTTTGCTACAATACAGGGCTTGGATGTTGTAAGTGACATATCGCGGTTTCAATGAGTGGATTTAGGTGAGTGAATTATGGCAAAAAACGCCCTTCAGGCTCAATTATTAAAAGCTGGTTTGGTCGATAGCAAAAAGGCCAAAAAAATCAGCAAGCAAACAGAGCATGCCAAACGTACTGGCGACTCAGACAGCGCAGCAGCCAAAAAGGCGCTGGCAGAAGCTCAAGCAAAAAAGCTGGAAAAAGACCAAAAGCTCAATCAAGAAAAACAACGAGCGTTAGAAGAAAAAACACGAAAAGCCAATATCATTCAGATGATTAAGCAGCATCAGCTCACTGATACACAAGGTGAGATTACTTATCAGTTTGTGGATGATACGAAAATCAAAAAGATTTATATCACCCAAAAGCTCTATGATCAAATCGTCGCAGGCCATGTGGTCATAGCACGCCTAGAGGACAGCTATGCCCTGCTACCACGCTCACTAGCTGACCGTATAGATGCTAAGATGACAGGCTTTATGGTGGTATCAAACGATACTGCCGAAGACGCGTTGGCAGAAGACGATCCTTATGCCGCTTACGTGATTCCAGATGACTTGATGTGGTAGGTCGCAGTTATTCAATTGCTACTGACTAAGCATTAACCAAAACCCCCTATATAGGCGTTCTATACAGGGGGTTTTTTGACAGAGACATAAGAGCACTCATAAAGACTGTCATCAAAACGACAATTAAGACGGTAGCAAAACATGCTTACTCTTTTGATAAGCAGATAAGCCATCAGTCCCTAATTCTCGGCCGATACCACTTTGCTTAAACCCGCCCCAGCCCGCTTCGGGCACAACGATTTGCTGCTCATTGACCCAAATATGACCGGCTCGAATGTGCCGTGCCATCTCTAACGCTGCATGCTCATCAGTGCTGACAATACTCGCAGCCAAGGCATATTTACTGTCATTGGCAAGCGCAATCGCCTGCGCGTTATCTGCAAAGGTCGCACTCACCAACACAGGCCCAAACACCTCCTCTGTCCACAAGCGACTGGTCGCTGGTACCTCGGTATAAATGGTCGGCGCAGCAAAATATCCTTGACGCGCTAAGAGGGTGCCTCCCGTTAGGCAGTGCAGGTTTTCTTCAGTTGCGATATCGATATATTTTTTGACCTGCGCCAGCTGCTGAGCACTGACCAATGGCCCCATTTGCGTGTCCGCCGCAAAACCATCACCTATTTTCAGACTTTCTGTTTTTGTTTTTAATACTGCAAATAACGACTCAGCAATGTCTTGGTGGACAAGCAGCCTTGAGGTTGCTGAACAAATCTGCCCAGCATTGGTAAAGATACCGCCTATGATCAAATCGCAGGCATAGTCGATATCAGCATCTGCACATACCACGATAGCGGACTTACCGCCCAGCTCTAGGCTGATGTCTTTGATACCTGCTGCAGCTTGGCGCATCACTTTTTCGCCGACGCTATTACTACCGGTAAAGGAGACTTTATCAATCAGCGGATGACTGGTCATCGCAGCGCCCACCTCTGCCGCGCCAGGGAGGATATTGACCACGCCTTTTGGCAGCTGTATAGCGGACAATATATTACCCAGCATCAGCTCTGGCAATAGTGTCATCTCTGACGGTTTGAGAATAACGGTACATCCTGCCGCCAGCGCGGGTGCCAGCTTCCAGGCGGTAGTCACCATCGGAAAATTCCAAGGCACAATAAGGGCGCAGATACCAACAGGCGCGTAAGTTTTCAATAAGCGGATGCCCGTCTCGTCGGTGCTGACCTTAGACCATGTTTCCTGCTCGATGATAAGATTGGCATAATAGCGATAACAGGCGATGGCATCTCCGACATCTATCGTTGCCTCTGCAATCGGCTTGCCGTTATTCAATACCGACAGTGCAACCAGCTTATCAAACTGCTGCTCCATCGTATCGGCAATCGCCTGTAAATAGCGCGCCCGAGTGCCCACGCTGGTTTGTGACCAAGACGGATAAGCGCGAGCGGCAGCCGTGACAGCCATCTCTACTTGTGCGCTATGACACAAACGGGTCGTTGCGATGACCTCGCCGGTATTTGGGTCATACAAAGCATGATCACTTACTGACTCAGAGGCTTCAACCATGACCCAATCACCATCGATATAGGCCGCGTTTAACCTTACTTCGTTTTTTATGCTTTGCTGAGCGGCGGCTCTTGTTAAAGATAAAGAATTGTTCGTTTCCATGATACTCAGTTACCTTATATTATTGATAAATCTATCTTTACACTAAATATTCGCTGCTTTTTTAATGCCAAATGATGGTTGCCATCACGACTAATACAGTAGATGCGCCACTGAGGTAATAACCACCAAGCTGATCAGCGTACGTAAGATAAAAATCATAAACAGCTCTAAGACGTTCAGCTTAATGTTTGATTTTAATATCAGCGCGCCCACCTCGGACATATAAACAATCTGGGTAATAGAAGCCGCCCCGACGATAAAGCGTGTCATCTCACTCTCGATGCTTTTGCCGACCAAGGCTGGCAAGTACATATCAGCAAAGCCCATAATCATCGCCGGCGCAGCTTTAGTCGCCTCTGGAATTTGCAACAATTCAAGCAACGGCACAAGCGGTGCAGACAGCCAATCAAACACAGGGGTGTACTCTGCTAAACCAAGCCCAATGGTACCGATAGCGAAAATTACCGGAATCAAACCAAAATATATATCAAACAAATTCTTTAGGCTATGCTTAAACACGCTACCCAAACTTGGCATAGAGTGCGCGCGCGTGACGGCACGATTGACCGCCCATTGGTAAGTAGAATACTGCGCAGGAATGCCTTCATCCAGCATGCTTTTGCCAGAATGATAAGTATCTGGTTTTAGCGATAATGGCGGTATGCGCGGCATAATGATAGCGGCGATAAACCCTGTCAAGGCGATGGTCAGATAAAAGAAGATAAAGTTATTATCGACGCCAATGGTTTTGGCAACGACGTAGGTAAAGGCAATGGATGTCACCGAAAAAGTGGTAGCGATAATCGCCGCTTCACGCTGGCTATAGTAGCTTTTATTGTACTCCTGCATAGTCACCAGCAAGCCAATAGAGGCCGCGCCAAACCAAGAAGACATGGCATCGACTGCAGAGCGCCCAGGCAATCTAAACAACTTCACAAACACCTTGCTGGCCAAGGTCCCCAAAAACTCCATCAGACCAAAGTCGGTGAGAAAAGGTAGAGATAAAATGGCAAAGAAGAATAAAGGAATCAAAATGGGAATTAAGTCTTCAAAAATCACCCCGCCAGTATTGCGATTGATAATAAACTCAGGACCGACTTGTAAATAAATCATCCAGGCAAACAGCGCCCCAAAAAACCGCGCGGCGAGCCAAAACCAATCGACATCAAAAAGCTTTGCCGTCATGGAGTCTGCATGAATCTCTGGTCTAACGAGCTTGACTGCCAGCGCCCCAACCAAAGACAAAGTCACGATGGCCAGTGCAGCATACACCACGTAGTCCCCAAGTGAGGCCTGCAGAGTATCTGTCAGCACGCCCAATAAAATGGTGACCTTACCCTCCCATTTAAACGGGATGATAAACAGCGCCAAACCCAGCGCAGAAAACAGTAAGAACTTCCACATTGAGGCGCGCCACCGCTCCCCTTGTGGAGTGGTAGGTTCGACAGCATCATTACCCAATAGCGGCTGCTGCGACTTATCGATATAGTTCGTCATTTAATTCCTCCTTGATAGGCGACGACGCCAGCTTTCCTTTCTGCTGCCTGCCCGATCCCTCATTTCAGCGAAAAAACAGCTTGATACGGTTTTGTTGGTTATTTTTAATCCATGCAAATGATTAACCAAAAAATGATTAGCCAAAATAGGTAAAGTCTTGACTCATTTTTGACAAAAACGCATCGCTTTCATCCACCTCATAAACCATTGGATGCTTGCCACTTATGTCTGTTTGCAAAGCCTCTAATAACTGCTGCTTATCAGTAATTCGGCGGTAGCCCGCGCCAAACCCTGTGGCCAATGGCTCAAAATTAGGTGTTTTGATATTGACGCCAATCAGTGGCAGCCCGCCTTCCTCCATATAGCGGCGAATCTCACCATATCCTTGATTGTTCCAAAGTAGGACGATCAGTGGCAGCTCAAGCTCGGCGGCGCAGATGAGCTCGGCAATGGTAAACTGAATGCCGCCATCGCCGATAAGGCTAATAACGGGCGCACTTGAGCCAATCATGGCGCCAATGGCGGCAGGTAAGCCATAACCCAAGGTGCCAAACCCCGTCGACGAGTTAAACCATCGACGCGTGGCTCGCGCCTCAAAGCCAAGGTTGCCGCTATAGACAGGCTGCGTCGAATCGCCAACGAAGATGACATCCTCCACCTCATCTCGAATCAGCTGAAGCAGGGCGTTTTGACCGGCAAAGTCAGGTGTCATCGCTTTGATCAACGCCTGCTTTGCTTCGGTTACGCGTGCGGCGGCTTGATGATTTAGATGATGATCCTCTAAACGTGTGCATAGGCCGCTAATGGCCATTTGCGCATCAGACAACACCGCGATATCCGCTCGAAATGGCCGCTGCAATTGCTGAGCGTCGCAGTCAATACGAATGAGTGTGCCATTGATTTGGAACTCGCCATTAAAGAACACATCATAATCGGTCTCACCAAGCTCGGTACCGATCGCCAATACCACATCGGCCTCGCTAATGACGGCGCGCCCCGCCTCTAACGACTGATTGCTCCCCAAACTCAGCGGATGACTAGGCGGCAACAAACCTTTGGCATTGATGGTCAAAAATGTCGGCGCATCGATACGCTCTGCCAGCTTTTGCGCGTCCTGATCGACATCGACGCAGCCGCCACCATAAAGCAACACTGGATTTTTTGCGCGGTTTAGCTGCTCAATGATCAAATCAAGCTGCGCAGGATTGGGCAGCGGTCTTGTGACCTGCGGTCGCGCCAAACTTGCTACACTATTATCATTGTTAGGCGGCTTGGCGACATGACTGGCATCAGCGGTAATCACATCGATAGGCAGCTGAATATGTACCGGTCCCGGACGCGCGCCATCAAACATGGCAAAGGCTTCGGCGATGACCTTAGGCAAGGATTCAGGTTGCCAGATGGTTTTGCTTGCAAGCGCAACCTTACTGACCATACCTTGCTGGTCGTGCAGCTCATGCAAGTGCCCTTCACCGCTACCCGTGTCTTTAACTTTATTGACACTAGAGATCACCAGCATCGGAATAGAATCTGCCAACGCTTGCGCCATTGCTGTCATGATATTGGTCATACCAGGGCCGGTGATGATAAAGCACACCCCGAGTTTGCCAGACGCGCGGTAATAGCCGTCCGCCATAAAGCCTGCACCTTGCTCGTGACGCGGGGTCACATGGCGAATATTGGTACTCGGCAGGCCACGATATAGCTCGACCGTGTGCACTCCGGGGATACCAAATACGGTCTCCACTCCATAATACGCCAGCCACTGCACGAGTAGCTCACCACAGGTCAGAGACGAGGTGTCTGGCGATAAAGAAGGCGTTTGCATTGATTGCGTCATGAGTCGATCATCCTAAAAATTTCAATAGTATTTACGGCCTAAATATTATTTGGCCTGCAGTAGCATCCTGCCCAACACAGGCCAATTAATATAACGCTTTGACCTTATCGTCATAGCGCACACCTGGCAAGATACAAAGCATCTCAAACAGCAAGTTTGCTGCGAGTACCGAGGTGTTACCAAACGGGTCATAGGGCGGTGACACTTCGACCAAATCGCCACCGACTACGTCAAGGCCGCGCATACCGCGAATAATCTCGATGCCTTGGGTGGAGGTTAAGCCGCCAATTTCAGCCGTGCCTGTGCCAGGTGCAAACGCAGGATCAATGCCATCGATATCAAAACTTAAGTAGACAGGGCCATCGCCGAGCTTTTCACGCACTTCTGCCATGAGCGGTGTCAGCGACTTGTACCAGCACTCCTCGGCTGGCACTACGCGAAAGCCTTGCTGAGTTGACCAATCAAACTCTTGAGCACTATAGCCGGTGCCGCGCAGGCCAATCTGTACCACGCGGTTGCCATCGATTAGATTTTCTTCGACAGCACGGCGAAACGGCGTGCCATGGGCGATTTTTTCGCCAAACATCTCGTCATTGATATCAGCATGAGCATCGATATGCACCATCCCGACAGGGCCGTGTTTTTTGGCAAGTGCACGTAGGATAGGCAGGGCAATGGTATGATCACCGCCCAGTGTTAATGGAATCGCGCCATGACTGACGATATTATCGGTGTAAAATTTTTCGATGATATCGACGCTTTTTTGCAGGTTAAAGGTATTGATAGGTACGTCGCCAATGTCAGCGACTTGCAAAGACTCAAAAGGCGCGGCGCGCGTGGCGACGTTATAAGGGCGAATCATACGCGATTCATCACGAATCTGTCTTGGGCCCAGTCTGGCACCGCTACGGTTTGATGCGCCGATGTCCAAAGGCACGCCTACAAAGGCTGCGTCCAAGCCTTTGGCGTCTGCTTGTGTCGGCAGGCGCATCATAGAGGCAAAACCGCCAAATCTTGGCATATCGTTGCCGCTTAATGGTTGATTAAATTTCATCACTCACATCCTTGTTTTGATTGGTGTCATAGACAGTTTGTCAGATGCTTTGACAATACCGAAATATCCGAACACAGACCATGGTAAAATTCAGAAGTAAACTTCTGGTTTTTCGTAGTAACTTCGATTTATTCGTTATTATTAGAAGATTTATCACAAGGATTTGATATGGGAGAGGCGTATATATGCTAGATGAGCTGATAAAAATAGACATCAAAACCTTGCGCAGCTTTATGGCCATTGTAGAGTGCCAAGGGGTAACCGCAGCGCAGTCGCGCTTAAATGTGACGCCTTCTGTCATTAGTGGTCACTTAACGCACTTAGAGGATCGTTTGGGGATGACGCTTTGTCATCGCGGGCGCGCAGGGTTTAAGCTGACCGAGGATGGCGCAGCCGTCTATGAGGCATGTTTGAGCTTCACCGAGGCGGTGGCCAGCTTTCAGCATCAGCTGCATTATATTCGCCAACTAGACTCCGTACGCGGCGGCCATATTCGCCTGTGCCTTATCGATCAGATGCCGACGTTTTTTTATGAAGCGTTACGTCAGTGTTTGGCGGCCAGCTATCGTCATAATCCATTGATACACTTTTCTATCGATGTGCAAAGCCCTGAGAGTATGCTAGATAAGCTGCTGAGTAATGAGAGTGATCTTGGCGTGGGGTATTTTGGCAGTTTTCCGCCTTTGCTGACCTTTCAGCCGGCCTTTATTGAGAAACAAGTGGTTTGCTGCGGGTGTGAGCATCAGCTGTTTTATGAGTCAGAAGGCCTGAGTTTTGAGGCGTTGGAACAAAACCATCCTTGGATAAAACGCGGTTATATTACCGACTTGAGTATCAATCATATCCGGCCAAAAACCTTAAGCGCCACCACTTACCATATGGAGGCGACCGCGCAGCTTATCTTAGCAGGTCATCACGTCGGCTATCTGCCCAATGATTTGGCCAAGCGCTATGAAGAGAAAGGAATGATGAAAATACTATTGCCCGAAGAAGCAAGCTACGAGGTCAAGCATCACTGGGCATATCGGCAAAACCTGCATAAGCATGTCGCGGATTTTTTGCAGCATATGATGAGTCTGCTATCACAGCCGGCAAACGACTAAAGCGCTTTTTCCGGCTCTTCATGTTTTAGGCCGATTGTTCTGAGCTTGCCTTTGTCATCAACCTCCTTGATCACCAATGACCACACATCATCGATCTCTACCGTATCCCCCGACACAGGCGCGGTCTCTAAGCTTTGTGCGACATACTCAGCGACGGTCTGCTCCCACTTGCTCTCAGTGTTTTTTGGGTTTTTATACTTGAGAGTGTCTGCCAGCGACTCTGAGGTCGCCATGTCGGTAAAAAAGGGCAAATCACCAAGCTTGACACTAGGTGATAGCAGCCAGTCACCATAAAAGTCATCGATGGCTTTACGGTCTAAAGTCGTGTCATGGAAAATCTTGGCGATTTTGCTGGCGTGGTTGCCGCGCATGGCATACCAGACGCTATCGCCATATCTGAGTTTGGTGTCCTCCTCGACCACGACGATTTGCTGACCACGCACCAAGGCAAACACACTGATCTCATCTGGGCTGATGCGGTTGGAGATACCGAGCGGATGGCGACCTATCGCAAACGCCCCTGCTTGCACCTCAAACTCATACAGGGTAATACTGGCCTTGTCTGACACCCAAACTTCATGCTCTTCTTTTGGGTCTTTATTGGTCGGAATACGCACCCGAAATGCATTGGCCATAAAAGGAATCGTCGTCCCTTGCAGGATCAATGACAGCACCACTACCCCAAAGGCAATGTCAAACAACATAAAGGCATCCTCTATGCCAGCCATCACAGGCAAAATAGCAAGGGTAATCGGAACTGCCCCGCGCAGGCCCACCCAAGAGATAAAACCAATCTCTCTGTCTTTAAACTTAAAGGGCTTGACGCTGGTATAGACCGCAATCGGACGTGCCACCAGTATCATAAAGGCTGCAATCGCCACCGAATAATGCCAGACGTTGATGACGTTTGATGGCGTCACCAACAGCCCCAGTACCACAAACAAAACCGCTTGCGACAACCAAGCAAAGCTATCCATCACGCGCATGACATGCTCAGTCGAGCGCACCTTATGGTTGCCGATCAGTACGCCCGTCAGATAGACCGCCAAAAAGCCACTACCGCCAAGCAAATTGGTCGCAGCAAAGACCGAAAGGCCCGCGGACAGTATCAAAATGGCATACATACCCTCGGCCAGATGCACTTTTGGCAACAGACGCGCTAGCAGGTAGCCAAATAACAGTCCCATGCCCAGACCCACGCCCAGCTGCTGCAACAGCAAACCCAAAAAACCAAGCACGGTCTGACCTGCCGGATCGACATTTAAAGCAATCAGCCCTGTCACCAATAAAATGGCCAGCGGATCGTTGGCACCCGACTCCAACTCTAGCGTGGCTTGTACGCGGTCGTTTAGCTTGACCCCGCCATTACGTAGTAGCGAAAATACTGCGGCGGCATCGGTTGAGCCAACGATAGCGGCCATCAGCAGCCCAAAACGCCAATCGACATCAAGCAGCCAAGTGACAAAGACCCCAAGCACCATCACCGTCGTCAGCACGCCCCATGTGGCCAACGTCACCGCCGGCTTGAGTCCGACGCGAAATGATTTAAAAGAGGTACGCAGACCACCATCGAGCAAGATACAAGCGAGCGCCGCCTGCCCGACAAAATTGGCAATACCATACTGAGAAAACTCAATGCCTAAGATACCTTGCTCGCCTGCCAGCATGCCAACTATCAAAAACAACAACAATAATGGCACACCCAAACGCGCGGATAACGTACTTGCCATGATACTGGCAAAAATCAACAATGCTCCTACGAGATATAGGATATTTAAGGTATCCATCTATTTTAAGCCCTATGGTTATCGGTGATGACAAATGTTGCGCGTGCGATAGCACTGACCTGACGAGATGGTGACGCGATCGATAATACTGCAAATAAAATGCTCAAAGCGCCTCTAAGAATAACATCTACGAGCGAGAGCAAAAATCCTATTTTAAAAAATACTTTTCATATCTATTTATTTTAGTCAGCCATACCTTCAATTCATCCATAAGCATTTTTAGCCAAATCATGATACGGCCTCTCTTATCCTCTGTTAACCGTCTAATTTATCATGAGAATACCCGCCTCGCTCACCATACCTGATAATAAATCTTAACTATCGACACGTATCGATAAGTGCACAAAAAACCCCACTTAGCACAGATGCCAAGTGAGGTCAGGTAGCGAGTAAATACAAGCGAGCAGATGACTGCTTCAGCTATCGTATAGCATTACCATGCCATCAGTCATTTTTTGGTTTTAGCGCCGCACTGATATCGGCCAATAGCGGCGGAATATCATGCTTATCAGCCATCACCTCTAGCATCACCAGCTTATCGGTGGTAGCAGCCGCTTGCTTGAGCGCGGCTTTTAGCTCACCTGCCGTGGTGACTTTGAGCAGTAAGCTGTTGTCTTCGGTAGCACCAAAGGCTTTTGGCATCATCTGCCAGTCACAACGAGGAATATCATTGTAGTGCTGGTTTTCGCCATGGATCGCACGTTCAACGGTATAGCCATCATTATTGATCAGCACAATCACAGGATTGATACGCTCTTGAATCATGACCGCGATTTCTTGTACCGTCAGTAAGGCTGAACCATCACCGATGAGCAGCACGCTACGCTTATTTGGCGAAGCAATGGCAGCGCCTAGGCTGGCCGGCAGCGTATAACCAATGGATCCCCACATCGGCTGGCCATAAGACGTCACTCCTTCTGGCAAGCGCACATCACTGATGCCAAAATACGAGGTGCCTTGATCCGAAAACACCAGATTATTATGATCTAAATGATCAGCGATGATATGCCACAGATCGTCTTGACGAATAGCCTCATCATCTTTGCCGTTTTGCTCATGCGGCGTCATCTCTTTACAAAATGGCTTGGGTACAACTTCGATACCAGAAGTCATCACTTCATGCAGCACTTGCAACGAGTCCTTTAGCGCAATCGGAGCAAAGTTTCGACCACTGATAGACGCCCGCTCATAGTGCAAGTCGACCACTGTTTTTTGATCGATATTTTGGCTAAATCCTGCCGTCGTCGTATCAGTATATTGCACGCCAATTTTAATCAAACACTCACAGTTTTCTACGGCGTCTTTTACCACAGGACGTGAGGCGACACCAGCATAAGTACCCGCCCAGCGCTCGCTGTTTTCATCAAGCAGTGTTTTACCCCATGACAGCGTAGTATAAGGAATCTCGGTCTCAGCGATTAACGCTTTTAGCTGGTTTTGTAACCCCAAACGATGCACCATCAAATCTGCCATCAGCGTGGTGGTCTTGTTGGGCAAAAACTCGGTGAGCGCTTGCTTGAAGTCTGCCAGCGCCGCTTGACTGGTGATATCTTCTTGACTGTCATCGAGCTTGGTCGTCGGTGGATAAATCGGCATTTTTGCCACATCTGGCGACAACAGAAGATAGCCTGGGCGGTGTTTTTTGAGGATCACGCGGATCACACGGTCGATCTCTGAGGCGGCGTTTTCTGGCGTAATCTGTGCCCGTGCGACGGTCACAGGCTCTACCATCTTGATAAAGTGATTGAATACCCCGTCTCCAAGCGTATGGTGAATACGGCGTTTGGCATCTTGCAGCGCTGTGCTCGGCGCACCGACGACGTGCAGCACTGGCGCGTACTCAGCAAAAGAGCCTGCGGTCGCGTTAATCGCTGACAGCTCGCCTACGCCAAAAGTCGTCACCATGGCCGCAAAACCACGCTCACGTGCGTAGCCATCAGCGGCATAACCTGCGTTTAGCTCATTGGTATTGCCCACCCAGCGCAGCTTGTCAGAGGCGATGATATTGTCTAAAAACGTGAGGTTAAAATCCCCTGGTACACCGAATATATCACTTGCACCCGCCTCTGCGATGCGATCAAACAAATAATCTGCGATGGTATATTGTTGACTCATTTCCTTATCCTTATGACCTGTCATTATAAGTATGTATGATTGGTAGGTATCTATGATGAAAACCATCATAAAAACAAACTATAAAATGTATCCCAGCTTATTTTTCAATGCAAAGCTTTTGGAATGCATATTATAAGAAACCGTTATAACATACATTTATGAGCAGATGACATACCTGTCTTGCTAACTTTTACTTTTTTTCGTCAAGGGTGTTGACACCTCAAAAAAACTGCGTATAATACGCCTTCATCATCTGATGATAGTTAATCAAACGATGAATCAGCGGGATTAGCTCAGTGGTAGAGCACAACCTTGCCAAGGTTGGGGTCGAGAGTTCGAATCTCTTATCCCGCTCCAAATATTTAAAAAGCCTCACTTAATAGTGAGGCTTTTTTTTGTCCGATTTTTAAGGGCTGTAGCGTTTTTCAGCATGAGCTATTCAGTCTAATTGCTAAGTTTATCTAACATATTAAAAGCTCAAAAATCAGCACCGTGACCAAAACGTGACCATTTCGTGCCCACGCTATAAACACTGATTTCGTAATTGAACCCAACTTATTATTCTTATCTTTATAAAAAGCGATGCTAAGAAATATTTTCTTAACATCGCTTTTCCTTTTTTACTGCTTTTGTATGTTGAGCTCATAGCGTGACCAAAACGTGACCAAATCATGAAAAAGTAAGTTTTAAAAATAACCCCAACCTTAATTGTAGGCCTTGGAACGTCATATATATAAGGCTCTACCAATTATTCATCTGAGAATTTCTTTCAACTTTGTAGATCCTCAAGACTCTTCATTATCTTTATTATTTGGCTTATAAATAAATAAGTCACCCACCTGCACATCTAAAAACTCACATAACTGGTCGATGGTATTGAAGTCAATTCTTGATGACTCTTCATTGTATAACTTATGAAGGGTTGATTTACTCATACCTGTTGCTCTTACAACATCTGCTACACGCAACTTTTTCTCTGCCAAAATTACAGGAAGTTTAGACACAATCATAATTAATACCTCTTTTCGGGTAAAAATGCTTTACATTGAGGTAAAAAGATAATATAGTACACAAATCGGTTACTAATTACCTCTAAGCAGGTAAATAACAGCTGATACTTCAAAGGTGCATTTTTAAGGCTGATAAAATAATTTCTATTCTATCACTTAATGCAATGACTTAATAACTGAAAAGAGGTAAACACTATGAGCAATACTTATTTAACAACTGATGAGTTAGCCGAACGCATCAAGTACGACGCACGTACTATCCGCAATCAAATGAAAGACACCGTTTTGATTGAAAACATCCATTACATTCGTCCTTTCGGCGGTCGCAAGATTTTGTACGTATGGGAGCGTATCGAAGAGGATATGTGTAAGCCAGTTATGAGCGCCATCAACGGTATGGCACTTCAGTAATAAAAGGAGAATTACTATGGCTACTATGCGAGGACGGTTTGGCAAGCTGGTCGTAGACTTCCGCTACTTAGGTAAGCGCTGTCGAGAGAAAACCAGTTTAGAAGACAATCCAGCTAATCGTAAAAAATTAGCGCAAGTCTTGAAAAAAATGGAAGCTGAAATAACCCTAGGTATCTTTGATTACGCTACTTACTTCCCAAAGAGTGAACGAGCGCAGGAAATGAATGCACTGGCTGATAGAGCGGAAGCTTGTATCAGTCGCAACCCTACCTTTAGGCAGTTTTCAGAGATTTGGTATGAGGAGAAGAAGATTGAATGGCGGCCGAGCTATCGGCAAAAGACGCAGATTATCTTGGATAAGTACTTGTTACCTGAGTTTGGTGGTAAAGCAGTACATGCCATAAAAAAACCAGACTTGCTGACCTTCCGTAGCTCTCTCGCCAAAGTTCGTTACGGTAAAGATGGTCAGTCAAGCCTGTCAGTAGCACGGATCAACCAGATCATGATACTTCTTCGTATGATACTAGAAGAAGCGTCAGATCGCCATGAGTTTGAGATGCCTTATAAAAATATTAAGAATCTCAAGCAAGCTCGTCCGGATGTAAACCCGTTTACATTGAGTGAGGTATGGCTGATTTTAAAGCATGTCCGTGCAGATTATAAGCCCTACTACACCATTCGCTTCTTTACCGGGATGCGTACCAGTGAGATTGATGGGCTGAAATGGGACTGCATTAACTTTGATCGGCGTGAAATCAGTATCCGTGGTGCGTTAGTAAACGGTGAGATGGGCCCGACTAAGACGTTAGGCTCACAACGTGATATTGCGATGTCGCAGTTGGTCTATGACGCCCTATTGGAGCAGAAAGCACGTACCTATGGTAAGTCAGAGTTTGTATTCTGCAACTCACAAGGCAATCCGATGGAGTACCGTAATGTGAACCGGCGGGTATGGAAGCCTACGCTTGCCCTACTCGGTCTCAAACACCGGCGTGCTTATCAGACTCGGCATACGGCAGCGACGCTTTGGCTCGCTGCTGGTGAGAACCCTGAGTGGATAGCTCGGCAGATGGGTCATAGTAGTACGGAGATGCTGTTTCGGGTGTATAGCCGTTATGTGCCTGATATCACCCGTCAGGATGGCTCAGCGATGGATAACTTGCTCTTAGCGAGTAAGGAGAAGTTAACTAGTGCATCAAATAGCTCTGAGAATGAAGAAGTCGTTACCAGCACACAAGCAGACAAGGAGACGTCACAATGACAATTATCAATTATGAAGAGCTGTTTAGCGAGTTTAAACGGGATGGTGCAATCAGTACAGATGCAAACCTTATTGCTAATGCATTGATGCGTGAGTTGTATATTTCATCGGGTCATAACCTCGCACGCTTCTTGGGAGTGAAGCGCTGCTTTGATAATGATATGGCGATGCGTGTATGGGTACAGAAGCGCTTGGATGCGAATCTTGACTATGTGATTGAGGATATGCGTTGTCAGCTTCAGAGCGAGCTTTATGAGCTATTACCGCACTCTGACTATGTCGGCTACTAAGGAGAACATGATGAATGTAAAACTTCAGCCGAATATGACACAGAACGCACGAGATCTAAGAGTCTGTGAGGATTACTGGTCATATGATAACGAAAGTGATTATATCGTACATGTAGAAGCGGTCTGTGAAAAGTATGAGATTAGCACTCAAGTACTTTTCGAGACAATCGGTGAGTGTTTCGCTTATTTAGATGATGTACGATGCGAGTACTGTGGTTATGTGTGCCCTTTACAGATACCAGCAGATATTGCATATATGCGGGCAAAAGACAGTTGGTGCTGTGAGGTATGTGAGCATGCTGTATGGCGGGAACATAATCATAGATAAGTCGTTCAAATTTTAAAGCCAGGCAGCTTAGGTTGCCTGGCTTTTTTAACCTCAATACATACAAGGTTTCGACATTCGTTGGGATTAATTAACTTACATTACAAGTTATCTTTTTGCCTTTGCTATTGGTATCCCAGCCATATTTATTAATAAACTGACCCAATTTATTTTTTTCAGGAGTGACTATAGACATAGTGTAACCTTGGGTTTGAAATGTACTTGTTACCACATAGCTCTCAATCTGTGAGCTGGCTAAATATAAGTCATTTTTAGCAGGAGAGAGTGAGGCAATATTTTTTGGCATCAGATAAGCTTGTTGGAAGTCTACTGACGCTCCTGTTTCATAACTACGACCTTCACCGTCATCGCTAGTTTCGCTAACGGAAACGTTTTTAAAGTTGCAGTTACTTTTTAATGGAGTATTACCTTTTAGTTTATCCAGTCTAACGAATTTTGAGCTCTGGGTATTGCCCGCTCCCCATGTACGAGATTCTATTACGGCAACTTCTGGACGCTCTTTGCTACCGTAAAAAGTAATCGTAGTTTGTGGATTATCTTCACGAATAGTTTGCGTCATTGTATAACGATTTTTATTTTCGCTATCCCGTTCTAGTTTTCCCATATTTGGCAAATTAGCAAAGTTTTTCCACGTCCAAGTATTGTTACGCATTTTTTCGACGGTTGGTATCACTGGGCGTGTATCAAAAACTTCAGAAAAATTACTCGCAAAGCTTAACGTCGGTACCAAAAATAGTGATGCCAATAGGTATTTATTCATAATTATTTCTCAATTAGTATTGACCAGAGTCTTACTATAAATCATCATTCAAATAATATTCTTTATTTGAACGTCCCAGACTCTCTCATTTAAAACAGCTCTCTCAAAGACATTAAGAAAGGCTCATTTGGCGAACACTTTGCCTAATAAGCGCAGGTTATGCTGCGATTTTGCATATCAAACGTCATTACTACTGCACCCATTTCACTCCCAAATTGATAGCCACTAGCATCGCTTCTCTCGAGCTTATCGTAACTGCCATTTTGTGGCGGTTTAAACTGTGAGCGTAACGCGGTGAAGCTACTATCTTTAAAGTAGAGACGAACATGCCCCCACTCATAGCCTTGCAGTTGCTCAATCTTTTGTAATGAATAACCAAAAGCAGTGGCATTCACTAAATTATAAGTCATGGTCACATCTTCACCTTCACGATTTGGATCACCTTGTCTCTGTATAGATCCAATCGACGATCGATACTGATTTGGTATCTGCCCTAAATCAGGTATCTTACATCCAGCTTGCATTGAACGCAGATAGGGCGTCCAATCAGTGCTATGATTGGTTAATTGATCGGTAGAGCCTTTAGTAGTGTTAGTAGTATTGCTGGTGCCCATCAGAGCCGTTTGGATATCTTGTACCGTACTATTGAGCACGGTGTTTACCCCTTGGCCAAAGGTCTGGCTTTCAGCGCAGCCTGACAATAATGTCACAGCAGTGATAGTCGCGATAGCTAGTTTAAGATTAAGAGTCATTTTTCAATCCTTTGGTTTATTAATTATACTTTTAGAAGTTAGAGTACCGCTCATTTATAAGATCTCATTGCTTAAAGGTACAAGTAACTTCATCATCATTCGCATCTATGCTTCGTACTTCTAAGTTTAGATTCTCGTTTTCAGGTTTAAAAAACTCTTCTAAGCTTCTTGCTATACCAAGTTCTGCTCGCGCACTCGAAGTATTAAGCATAGTGACATCGTAAATATAAAAAGGTTGAAATCCTTTCTTTTGCCACTTATAGAACTTCTGACTAAAGATTGAATCAACATTACAATTAGAGGGAATAAGACTTAGGTCTTTTTGATTAAAAAGATCACTAGCATGATAAACTCCTTCAAGGTGTTCGCTTTCTAATGCACTTTGATCTGATGATATGACGATAATATTTGGCTGATTTTGACTACCATAAGCTGCCATCCAACCGGTATCACTTAAATCGGCACTAATAGAATAGTTTGAGGCTCCAGAATCGTCATTTTTGACTGGGATTTTTTCTTGCCATTTTTCCACTTCAGGTATTGCCGCTAGTTTATCCCACGTCCAATTCTCATTAGGCTTTAAGGCAATATAATCGGTTATGGCGATGAATTGCGGCGCTCCATTACTCTTCGCCTCTAAGGCTTCAGCCTCGTCAGTAAGTTGGTTATCAACATCACCTCTACCATCTGGACATTGTGTTTCCTTACCCTTTTTATCAATGCAGAAGGTTCGACCCTCTTTATCATTAACGACAGCAATACCGTTATTAAAATCTATTAGACCTTCACTATCATCCCAATAAACTTTAGTAAACTGCATTGGTATTACAAGCTTACCTGTCTTATCGATATAGCCGTATTTAAGGTTGTCACTGTTCTCTTCATAACTAAAGACAGCAGCCAAGCCATCTGAGAAATCACTGACCGTTTCATATGCTAAGTTTATCGGAATAATCGCTTTATTTTTTGTATCAACATAACCCCACTTACCGTCCTTCTTAACGGCGATGAGCGACTCACTTAAGTTGCCCATACTTTCATACATGAAAGGTATGACCACCTCATTCTGCTTATTAATTAGTCCATATTTACTTTCATAATCTTCCGGATCTTTAGCTGGACGAGCAGCTGTGGCAAAGCCATCATGAAAATCAGCTAAAGCTTCATATTCAAATGGGATAACGGTTTTACCCTGTTTATCAATCGCACCATATAGACCTTCAGTACTCACGATAGCGACTCCGTCAGAGAAATTGCTTGCCCACTCGTACTTTGGTTCTATAACAACTTTGCCCTTGGTATCAATAAAGCCATATTGATCATTTTTACTAACAGCCGCTAAGCCTTCTGAAAAGTCATTAAACTCTAATAACTCTCCACCCTCTCCTGCTACTAGCGCATCAAACTCAAACGGAATAATTAATTGTCCGTCTTTATCGATATAGCCTACTCTATTGGTTTTATCATATTCATCGTTACTCTGCTTAATCACCCCTGCAAGACCGTCTCTTAAGCAACCGACTTTATCGTAGCCCTCTACATCAGGTATAACGCACTTTTCCTCTTTTTTATCACTTTCGACTTCAGCAGTATCGGCTGCCTTTTTTTCACTGACTGACGATGGCGTCACTTCAGTATTTTTTTTGTCACTACATCCTGATAAGGCAAGAAGGCTAAAAACTAAGGGTAGATAAATAGGTTTCAATGCAACGGTCCTTGTTAAGTAGGGATACTTGGAAATTTTAGGTTGATACCTAATAGTCATTTCTAAGATTATGATTGATAATTTTCGAGTTGTAAAAGTTATAAACTCCTAGAGTCCTATAACTATCACTTTTAGATTTAGCAGTATGCAAAGGCTGACTTGACGTACAGCCTCTGATCTATAAGATGTATATAAAAATAAACCTAATACTCTCTCACCAAGTCTTGCTCAGTCTTATCATATTTAAAACAAAAAGGCCCGTCTTGATAGCCGTAGGAATTTCTGTAAGCATCAATATCGCCCGAGAAACAAAAGCGGTTGGATTTAAGAGTAAAATCATAGTGCATAGTATCGCCTCTATTATTCACGGCTACCGCCTTGCCTCCACTACCGCTGGCAGCTGATAAGGCATAACCAAAAGGCATGACTTTCTTCTTAGCAGGGTCAATAACAACCAATCGATATGGTTTCTTGTTCACATAACCTGTGGCATTTGTTTCAAAGATATAAATAATCTTATTACCATCAAAGTTAGGCTTGCGCTCTTTTATCACCTTTGCGTAGCTTTTTAAGCGGCTATCAGTACAAAACTCTTCATCTTCATAATCAAAGTCACATTCAACCACTGTCACACCGTATTTCGTTTTAGGTGCTGCATTAGAAGTAGAAGATAGCCCCAAAATAACCAAAGATGCCGCGAACATTAGGCTCGTTTTTTTTAACATAATAAGTTTTCTCTCAATTTAGATTAAATGGCTCTACAAACCTTTATAGAATCACTGATAATTTTGTGGATAACGCTCTTCGTCCATCTCATTCCAGTCTGCATAAGTCTTTTTAGTGAGTACCTTGCCTTGGCGATCTAAGGTATAGCGAGTGATACTGTCATAGCCATCGTTATAGGCATTAGCGCCTTTAGTGTTCAGATTATAAACATCTAACTTCCCACCTTCATAGCGACCACCATCGACGTCTTCGGCATCTCCCATCGGCTCAATATAAGCCATATCATATTTTGGTGAGACAACAACCTTGCCAGTCTTATCTATAACACCCCATTTGCCGTTGTTATATGCTCCAACTTTTACAGCAGCCAGTCCTTCAGAGAATTCCATGGCCTCATCCCATTTAGCAGGGATTGCTATATTGCCAGACTTGTCAACGAAGCCAATCTTACCCTCATCGTCACCCTGCACCGAGGTATTATATCTAGCCAGACCTTCATAGTAATCGTCTAACCAATTGAATTTAAACGGCACTACGGTCTTACCTATTTTATCGATGACGCCATACTTATCATCTTTGCTGACGACTACTCTACCGTCACTGAAATCACCTGCCGTTTGGTAAGCATAAGGTATAACCATTTTACCCGTTTTATTCATATAGCCATATTTGCCGTTTTTGTAGACGGCAACCAAACCTTCTTTAAAGTCACGATAGTCAATAATCACGCCATAAAAAAGCGGTGCTTGATGTTCAACCGGTATGACCAGTTTGCCATCTTCATTGATGTAGCCTTGCATGTATAAATAGTCTTCATAATCCTCAACGCCATCGTAACCTTTAACTGTGCCCATTTTCATTAATGAGACACGAGCCATACCTTCTGAAAAATCCCCACAACTATAATATTTTGCAGATACAACAATCTTCCCGTTATCATTTTTATAGCCACATTTAATGTCATTGTTATTCTCTACCTCAAAACTCTGCAATGCAGCTACAGCAGGTAATGTCGCAAATACGCCACAGAAGCCCAAAGCCAGTGCTATTTTTTTATTATATATTTTCATCTCAATCTCGATTTAAGGTGTGGAAGCGATATAGCATTGATAAAAACTGGCCTATACAACACTGCTAGTAAGGATATTAAATTTAGGCAACAATAGTAATCAACTTTTCTTTATATATCAATATGTATATTCTTTATTGCCTAATCTTTCAGCTATATTTCAGATAAAAGCCATAGATGCAAAAAAGCCAGGCAACCCAAGTTACCTGGCTTTTTTATACAGCATCTCTTGTTTGAAGCGAAACTATCGGTCGTAGCTATTAATTCGTATGACTTGTTGTTTTTATAATTCTTTTATACCATCAACAAGGCCGAAAATCGGTTTCTAAAGCGGGTGAATGAGCCTTACTCATTGAGTTTTTTTAATTATTTGTCATAGTATATATCAAGATAATTAAAACAATCATATGAATAATTTGGATTGGAACAAAAGCAAGTGCGTATTGAAAACCACCCGTAATTGCCGCATTAATTGATTTAGAAATTGCATGTGTCGCTAAACCCAATAATAAGGCGAGCAATAAAATAGGGTTAGTTGGGTTCCCTTGCATGACTACAGCAGCCATTGCTGCATGCACCTCAAACATAGAACTCAGTACGGTTCCTGCGATAAGACCGGCGTCACCCAGCCATAAACTTAAACCATAAACAAGTACTTGAATAATAGTAAGTGTGACTACAATGATACCTGCCTCTTTTAAACTAAACATGGGTGTATCAGTTAACTTAGCTTTCTCTTCGGATCGAGCTTTTCTCATCAACCATATCCCAGGAATAATTAAAACTATCATTGTAGTGGCATAATGAAATAGGACAGTAGATAAGAGATACCATCTTAAAAAAGCCAAATCAAGCACTAATTAGCTCAACTTTTGCTTGGTAAGACTGCTGATGTTTAATCACACCGAAACAGATATGCACAAGCTTGCGCATCGCTGCACAGACAGCCTGCATTTTGCACTTACCATTAGCAAGCAGTCGCTCATACTGCGCCTTAATATCAGGATTATGCTTAATGGCGACTAGCGCTGGCATATACAGTTTGGCTCTGATATCACTTGAGCCATTCTTTGCTAAGCGAGACTTGCCTTTAAATAGCCCTGATTCACTATGTTTGGGAACTAAGCCTAAAAAGGCGGCCATTTGTGACGCTTGACTAAACTGCTTATTATGCATCAGCGACACCATCTGCTTTGAGACAACAGGGCCGACGCCTTTAATAGTTTGTAGTAGAGTCTGATCTTGCTTTAAATTGTGATGATGATCGATATGGTCATCAATATCACCATTGAGCTTAACAATAGCGGCTTGCAAAGAGGCTATCATATGCTCAATAGAAGCTTTAACGATAGGAGCGGTGTCTGTGGCCTGCGCTTTTTCCAATCGATTCAGCTCACGTTGTAAGTCTTCTTGTAGTGCGTCTAAGCGCGACAATAATGACTTGAGGTGACGCGCCTCTGCTGGCGGCGGTGTCCATAATTTAGGCTTAGCACTATAGGTGTAGCGGGCTAATAACATACTGTCTTTTTTATCCGTCTTGTTGCGACTTCCTAAACTAGCAGCATAGCTTTTGATATAAGCAGGATTGATAATACTGACGTTAAGACCTTTATCAAATAGGTAGTAGGCGATGTTCTCGTGATAGACTCCTGTGGCCTCGACCGTGATGTGAATATTACTTAAGTCGTCAGTGATGTTAGCAATGAGCCAGTTGATAAGAGCAGCGTAGTCACTGTAATCATTTTTAAAGACTTTGGTTTTAAATTTGAGATTATCAGTGGCTTTGAGCCAGGCGATATCTAGCTTGTTTTTACTGACGTCTATGCCGATATAGTGTGTCATCTTATTGTCTTCCCTTGTCTATGCAGTGTCACTCATGACACCTTGGTAGATGGCGAGGCACTTGGATACCATTCAGAATATGAAGATGATGGGATGAGCATTGGGCATAATCTCTTACACAGTGTCTAGGCACTAAGGTTATACTCATACTCTCAATGCTCATGAATAATTACTTTATTTTATCAACTTTCGTTGGCAGTATTAAGCGGTTATTCAAGATACAAGGTTATACTATCACCAAGACTGGAGAGAAGATATGACCACCAAACGCGGACGCTACAGCCAAGAATTTAAGCTAGAAGCCATTAAACTGGTTGAAGATCAAGGCAGGAAGATACCAGAAGTAGCCAACTCATTAGGTATCGGCAAAACCACCTTAGAGAATTGGGTATATAAATACCGTAAAGAACAGCAAGGTGTCATGCCATCAGAAGGCAAAGCCCTAACGCCTGAATTACGGCGTATACAAGAGCTTGAAAAACAGGTCAAGCAGCTTAAGATGGAGCGAGATATATTAAAAAAGGCATCTGCTCTGCTAGCCCAAGACAATCTCAGCGTCTATCGCTAATAACCAAGCTTGCAGAGCATCATAAGCATATTAGCAAACACAAGCTATGTGAACTGTTTGGGGTTGTTAGAAGTAGCTATTATAACAGTACTAAATCTAGGTCTATAGACATTGAACTTATAAGGCTCAAAGCCTTAATCAGAGAAGTATTTGAACAGTCAAATGGCTCGGCTGGTGCAAGGACGGTATCTGCTATCGTCACGCATCAACATGACATTAAACTCACACGCTACAGAGCAGGTAAGCTGATGGCACAAATGGGGTTGATTAGTCGACAGATAAAATCACATAAGTACAGGCGTTGTGAAAAATTCCATAAAGTTTATGGAAACATACTAGACCGTCAGTTTGCGCCCACTGCACCAAACCAAGTGTGGACAGGTGATGTTACTTATATTCGTATCAAAGGCGGATGGTGTTATTTAGCCATCGTTATGGATTTATATGCTCGACGTATTGTTGGTTTTGCCTTGTCAGATAGCCCGAATACTCAGCTGACCACATCTGCACTAAAAATGGCATATCACATAAGACTTGAGCCTAAAGGCGTGCTGTTTCATTCAGATCAAGGCAGTCATTATACCAGTGAAGAGTATGCTAAATGCGTAGCCAAGTGCAATGGTATGTCGCATAGTATGAGCCGACGAGGCAACTGTTGGGACAATGCACCTACAGAGAGGTTCTTTAGAAGCTTTAAGACAGAGTGGATGCCAAAAAACGGCTATGACAATATTGATGAGGCTCGGCAGGCAGTAAATGATTATATTTGGGGCTATTATCAAAGTGTAAGACCACACAGCTTTAATGAGTATTTAACACCAAGCGAGAAAGAGAGACTTTATTTCAACAAAAACCTCTTAAGTACTGTCTAAAAATATTTGACCACTACAATAACGGTCATATTTCCTATATCTTTAGGTAAAATAATTCTTCTATAACTCTTACCTTGCTGGATTTGACTATCTATCCATTTCGTTAAAGCCAGCCATAAACTATTAATGCCGCTTACACCTTGCTCAGCACCTTGATTGTCAGCAAGTAAAGCGCCTAATCTTTCTCGATATTGATTGCTATCCCCTGCATTGGTCGTCGTAGCAGCGATTAAACAAGATAATATTAAAAAATGAAAATGATGATATGCTCTTACTCCTTGAACCTTGTTTACTTTTTCTCCTAGAAAGCTCCTTACTGATTTTCTAGTAAAGATTGACATGAATGCATTTTGAATTTCTTCATCGGAGTATCCATTCATACCTATTGCATCTGCTAAGCCCGCTGGAGTTACATCCAAATTAATTATCTCTGAATCGCCATATGGCCCTTCTGTACTTAAATAGTGGTGCTGTAGAGATGTGATCCACTCTTTCTCTGTCAAACTAGCCAGAGTCTTTTGTATTGGCTTTAGCACCATGACTTATCCTTACATGTTGTTTGATAAATTCGCAACGTCCACTTACATGCTACTGTATTTACGACATATCTCTTTGGCAGGTAATCCTAAATCTGCTTCTTTTAAGACTGATACTAAATCGATTCATCCTCGCACTCGCGGTGAACAGGAATATAGTGATAAATTTGTACAGCTAGCAAACTACCGAAAATCCTTTTGAATTATCTAGACTGAAAGCGTTTCAAATCAGGATATAGTCGCCTAGTAAGCTCATAAATCTCATCCTCTGCCTTCATCCCTCGCTTATCAGGGTTTGGATAAGCCGCAGCAGTAAGTATCAATCGGGGTAGCTCTAAGTGATGAGAAAACACCCTTGCAAGCTCTTTTCTTAAAAACTCAAGCCAAAATGACACCGTCTGTGCAGGCGTGTGTGGATCTGGCGTACTATAAGTAAATAAATCTGCATTAAGACAATATTCCATACGAAACGCTGCTGCCATACAGTCATACAGTCATGCAGCCACTGCAAAGTTCTATGATCAAAACTATTCAGCTCATCACGTAAATCACTCAACTCTGTACGAACATTAACCACGGCTTCAGCTTCACGATGCTTAGCACTAGCAAAGTCAACGATGATTCGTAATGCTTCTCCATAGCAATCATGCTGGATCATTCCTATACGAATAGAATCTCCGTGAAAATAGTCACTAACTATCATTACTAGATCTCATTAATAAAATTCTAGTCTTATTATTGCAACTGATAAGACAACCTATCACCACATTCAGAGCAACTAAACCTTTCAATCTTCTAAGATAGCGCTATAATTGCACATTAGCCTGCTAATTTACACCCGTAATTCATCGAAAGAGACTTCCATGGCATTTAACCAAACCCAATTTTTTGAAGATTTAGAAAAAGGGGCTGTCGCACCCATCACGGGTGCGTGCTAAGCAGTGTAAAAACTTGAATGTCAATTCATACTCCGAATATAGCTCTACGCCTCGCGCTTAGAGTGACTGTCCTCGAACACTTACTTATCCTAACTAATAGAATTTATGCCCACTACATTTCTAACACCGCAACCGTGAACCGTGGACCGTCATTAGATGTATTTGACCTTCTATAGTTAGGATTGAACAATTCATCTAACTCTTCTACTTGCTAAGTTTTGCGTACAAAAATAGTATTGTCATATGAGAATCAGAAACACCTTAAGATTATAGATTAATTCAATAGCTTAGATTACTTTCTAATGCTAATATCCCTATAAATAACAGCCAACTATATACTATCGTCTAGTTTTTTATTCATTATTCAGAAGCTAAAAGCATGTCAGACCTACTAGATTTTATTCAACCTACCCCTCCTTTGTCTTCACCATCTAAACCTAGCAGCTTGCCTGAATACTTGCGTCTCAATGCAAAAAAGAACATTGAGCAATTGCAAGCCGTTGATCACCCTGCGCTTTTACTATCAAAATTAGATCAGGTTCAAACTCTTTGGCTGGATCTCGAGATCAATCCTAAAAGCAATGCGCTCATTGATGGTGCTTTTTTAGTTGACAACCTCTACTGGCACTTTAACGCTCAAGAATTCCAGCAGTATGCTGATTTTATTTATAATCTACTACAAAAAGCTAAATTTTTAGGGGGTCATCACCTTATTGAATTTGATGTGCCGCATTTGTCTACACTATTAATGGACGCTTTAGCGACTACTGACAATAAGTATTGGCGCTCAACTAATTCGTTCACTACTCCTGTTACTGACTTTGATATTACTCATAAAACACTACAAAGCTGGCAAGCCAAATCTTGGGATACCTTGATACTAAGCTGCCTGTTTATTCCGCATCAGCCCAGCCATGCTTTAGCCAAAATTTATAAAGCCAATGCCGATTATAACAACCCTGTTCTTGACTGCTTAGAGAGTCGCTGTGTATTTGAGCTTTGCGCGCAGGCGTGGCAGATTGTACCCGCTAATATGCAAATACTCTTTCATAAGCTATTACCGCAGCTTCAGCATTTAAACCAGCTTAGCAGTCAAAATCACGATCAAAATGCTAACCAAGGCTACTTTGCTATCGATAAAGACAATATCTTTGATATAGATACTATCTTTAACGAGCTGTCTGCTAACTTGTCCGCTGGTAATCAGACGGCGCTTATCACCCTATTAGAGCAATGCATTACCGATGCTCATTCAGCTAATGGGGGCTATAAGACTCACGATAATAAGGAGCACTTAATACTATGGCAAAATATGGGTATCGCTACTTTTATAAATTGGCTACGCTATTTTGATAAGCCGCAAGCACGCCGTCCCGTATGGCTGACCAAGCATCCGATTCACGGCCGTAGTTTTAATCAAGCTGAGCAGGCTTTTTGGCATTTGCAGGCGCCAAGTACCGACTGGATCAACCAGCAATGCCAGCATTTTTTCGGCTTTGAGCGTTTGCGAGAAGGACAGCTATCCATCGTCAAAGCGGTGCTGATGAATAAAGATATCCCCCTTGGCATATTGCCCACAGGCGGCGGTAAAAGCTTAACCTTTCAGTTACCTGCTCTGATACTCAGCAAATATAAGCGTCAGTTAACGGTAGTCATCTCACCGCTAAAGGCGTTAATCGAAGATCAGGTGGTTAATCTACATACCGATTTGCCAGATTACGCCAGCCGTATTGCTTATTTGACCTCAGGTCAATCAATAGATACCCAAAAAGAGATTTTAGATGGTATTTGGCAAGGCGATATCGATATCATTTATATGAGTCCCGAGCGCCTACGTACTCACAGTATTCGGCAACTTTTGAAGAACCGCCCGCCAGCATTTTGGGTATTAGATGAGGCGCATACGCTTAGCCAATGGGGTACTGATTTTCGCCCCGACTTTTTGCGCATCGCCGATCATATGATGGCCTGTTATAGCGATGAGCTACAAAGACGCTTTACACAGCAGCTTGAGCAGCGAAGTACCAATAAAGACAAACCCCAGCTGGATATGTTAAGTGACTTGTCTAATCAGCATAATCCTAATTCATCTAAAACCCCTAGTAGCAACTTGTCAGAATTTGTGCCGCCAACTATTAGCTTGGTAACTGCCACCGCCTCCGCGCGCGTAAAAGACGATTTAGAAAGTGAGCTGGTAGATAAGCTTACCACTTTGACCGATAACAAAGACTTGGTGCAGTATGGCACGGATATTGAAAACCTAAAGATTTGGCGTGATGATATCAGCGCTCATTTTATAGAAGTCAGCAAGGATGAGCGCGAAGCGCATAGTTATAAAATAGTTAATGAGCGCAAAGCTTGGTATGAGGGCCAATATCCTGAGCATCCCGAAAAAGGCGTGACTATTGTCTATTTGCGTAACCGTAAAGCCTGCGACCAATACGCTGATGATTTTGCCCAGCAAGGCTTAGCGGCAGCGGCTTATCATTCAAAATTAAGTGATGTTCAGAAAAAAAGTGTACTTGAGAAGTTCAAAAATGATGAGCTGGACGTGGTGGTATGTACCAATGCTTTTGGCATGGGTATCGATAAAGAAGGCATTCATACCGTCATTCATAGTGGCCCACCAAATAATTTAGAATCGTATATTCAAGAGATTGGCCGGGCGGCGCGTAAGTCTTATGAGGTCGGTAGCGCCTATATGCTTTG
Source organism: Psychrobacter sp. Marseille-P5312 (assembly GCF_900291405.1). Lineage (NCBI taxonomy): Bacteria > Pseudomonadati > Pseudomonadota > Gammaproteobacteria > Moraxellales > Moraxellaceae > Psychrobacter > Psychrobacter sp. Marseille-P5312. Next base: position 2,257,586 of record NZ_OLML01000001.1, on the reverse strand, counting down.
GGATCAAAAGGACATCGAAGCCCTGTTCTTTCAGGAGCGACAGTCGCGCATACCCAATACCAATACCTTGCGAGACTGCTGGACCGCTATACGTCCAGCGCTCACTAAACCCATGCAAGACCAATGGTTCCCAAGCAGTGTACTTGCGCCGATACTTGCGCCAGACGGTGAGGACGAGCAGCTGAACACTCAAGTTAGGGTAGCGCTACTTGCCCTTGAGCGTTATGGCTTACTGACTGAAAAAGACCAGCAACCGGCTTGGATTAGCATTAAACTCTCAAGCCAAGCGCCTGCTAGCGAGCACACCAGTATGGCTAAGCTCTATGGGCAGTTACAGCAGCTTACCGATGACTCTTTAAATACAGCAGCACAGTCAAATAGTAATCGAAACACAAACAACAAAGATAAAAGCTCTAATAGTAATAGTGTCGGTAATAACGATACTGGCCTGACCCGCTATCACTTACCGGAATTAGCACTAGCGCTTGGTTATTCAGTCAAGTCGCTGTTAAAAGGGCTGCGCGAATTGGTCAATCAAGGCCACGCTCAGTGGCAGGTGATAGCGCGCGTGCGACTAAAATATACTCATCGCTATCTAAAAGGCGAATTTAATCGGTTAAGCCGAATTATTGCTGCTATGGAAGAGTGTCTTAATAGCAGTTATGGGGCACTCGGTAGCACTGAAGCGATAGAAGCGTTAGAGACGCAAGGCATGACCCAACTCAATACCAAAGCGCTTGATAATTGGCTAGCTCAGCAGCGCCACAATCTATCGACTAAACGTCATATCTTGCCAATGTTTCGGGCATTGGGGATCCTAAAAACGCGCAATCATAGCGCAACGCAAGTGTTTGTGTCGTCTACCAATAACACTAAATTATGGCAAATCGATGCAGAGCTAACCGATGATTGGCTGAGCTGGACTCATTATGCAAAAGTGCTGATAGCCGAGTTGACACCTTTGTTTGAAGAGCAATTGCTACCTGCCCTACCGGACAAAAAAGACGGTGATGGTAAAGATTTTAATTTAGACATTCTTGCCAAAGCGCTACAGCGCGATCCTGACACTATCTTGACCCAGCTTGAACAATTACAGCGCTTGGAACTGATTGAGCTTAGCCGTTTGGACGACAGTCAAGATGCTATTTTCTTTATCGGGAAACATCGAAAGCCCACTACTAAGTATCATGAAAACGCCTATCAGTATTTGCAAACCCACTATCAGGACCGCTGCGCCCGTATTCATATGCTCAGCTTTTGGCTACAAGCAGAGGCAAGCATTCAGCAAGCGCTTATTGAGGACTACTTTACTCAGCCACTCGCTCAAGTAATTAAAACCTATATTGATAATGGCGTTGATGTACATAAACCTTATATTAAGGATTATGTAAAAGAGATCCTACCTGATTATTTTAGCGCTACTCAAAAACGAATTATCAAAGAAACCAGCCGCGCCGCTATGGTCCTCGCCGGCCCTGGCTCTGGTAAAACCACGGTTGTGGTACACAGAGTGGCGTACTTACTTATGCTAGAGGAAATCAAGCCTGAAAAGATTTTGATCTTGGCATATAACCGTTTGGCAGTAGCTGAGCTTAGATCGCGCCTGCTCACTTTGATCGGTTATCATGCAATCAACGTTACCATTCAGACCTTTCATGGGCTGGCGCGCCAAATTACTGGACTTAGTGAAAAAGACGCTCCCGATACGGCGCTCGATGAGATTGCCGCGCGTATTGAGCATCTAGGTCAGGAGAAAAATCAACAAAAACGTCGTGATAATGCACGCTATCAGTGGATGATTGAGCAAGCTATCAGTCAGTTGCAGGAGCGGCCACAGCATTTTCAATACATCATGGTCGATGAGTTCCAAGATATTGATGAGTATCAGTATGAAATGATCGGGCTACTAGCGGATCTTCAATCACAAGACGACCATAGTAATGACGCAGAAGATAGCTATATTGCTATAGACGCTGATAGTGATACTGATGATGGCAACTTTGAGCAGCGCGGTTATCTCATGGTAGTCGGTGATGATGACCAAAACTTATACGCCTTTCGCGGTGCCAGTATCCAATATATTCAACAGTTTGCCGATAACTACCACGTTAATACTGAGCAAAAATTTTATTTATTAGACAATTATCGCAGCGCTGATAACATCGTCGATCTTGCCAATGCGTTTATCGCGTCTAGCTTACCAAGCAATGAGCGTCTGAAACAAGCTGAGCATAGTATCAAGGCCACACAGCCTTATCCAGACAGGCCCATCCGCTATGGCTATTATAAGCAAACCCAAGGGGTTGATATGGCCGCTTGGATAGCTTTTGATATTGAGCAGCGTCTAGCTATTATTGAGCAAGGCAGAACTAATACTCAACAACAATTACAAACCATAGCTGTGCTTGCCCCCAAATGGTCACATTTTGATGCCATACAGCATTATCTTGAAGCATTGGGTATTAGTAGTCAGCGCTACAATGAAAACGAGCAAGTAACCCCTATCAATAGCTTTATAGGACAAGCGTTGTTTACTCATTTGAGTACCAAACGGTTAGATGTGATAGAAGGTAATGTAGCGACATTTTTAGAGCGCTGGCGCAGCGAACAAAAGCTAAATCCATTAGATAAAGCGTGGGATGCGATTATCAATCGTACTCAAGAGATGGCAGATGTGACTTATGAGCAGGTGCTCCAAACGCTTGAAGCGACTTTATATGATGATAAAACCCAAGTTATATTGATCACTTATCATAGCGCCAAAGGCATGGAGTTTGATCACGTCTATGTGATTGATGAGCAGTCGTCTACTGCAACCGATCATAGCCATGACAGGCCCCTTTATGTAGCACTAACGCGAGCCAAGCAAACCCTGAGTCTGCTTTTACATCATAAATCGCATCATCCTACCCTTGCCAAAACCCTATCTATCCATGGCGAACGAATTGACTTACTTATGATCAATCCGCCTACCATGTTAACCTTTCATCGCTTTATGCGCTTGGATGAACTCATGCTAACGCCGTGTGATCTAGTAAATAACGCGGGACGAGAGTTTGTAGAGGAGACGTTTTGTAGTAATAGCTGGACAAAAACACGAAACAATATAACAGGGTTGTTTAACGTTGCTTGCTATAAAGAAGATAAAAAAAGCGATGGTTTTTACTCATCTAAAGGTCAACAAATTGCCCAGTTTTCGAAAGCCTTTGCTAAGCAGTACTCATCTCAAGGCCAAGGTAATCAGCACTTAGCTATGACAGGATTTACCACTACCCTATTCTATCAGCAAGATGTCTCTTGGTACGAAAAAGCTGGGTATCAAGGCAGTGAGAGCAGTCATTATCTAATTGTGCCGTATGTTCGCTTTAGTGTGCGCTGTGTTTGATTGACTAAAACAATAAGCCTCTTTTTCTATTAGAGAAATGCTTTAGAGCTATTTAAACAAATCAAGTCTAACATCATCATAACCATGAGCGCGCAAACATGTGCAATATGCGGGCATACTTCTTGGCGAACAAGCAAATAAAATAAATGAATGTTGATCGTTAAAGCCAGACAGCTTAGGTTGCCTGGCTTTTTTACGTGTAGCATTTAATAATAACTTTAAGAGGTTTTCTATAAGGTGCCACTTTAAATCTTACGTTTAAGTATGACCCCTGCCGTAAATCCCGTACATTCAAACTTGGTACATATCAATCACTCAAACCCTCAACTATAAGCAAAAAATGCAACACATAACTCATCAAAGCCGAAGACAGCTTTGCCTTGCCTTTCTGCTTAAGCGGACTAATAACCGTTAGTGCATAACCATTATAGTTACCTGTGCTTGTAACCTCGCCTTCAAAACTAGGGACTTTTTGTCTAAACTCTTCTATACGTTTAAGCTGAGCAGCCTTATTGACAACAGGACGATACGCTTTTTTATTCTTCTCATTGATATAAGGCTCAGACTCAATACAGCTGATATTTACCTGCCAATGTTTACTGGGTAGAATTTGACACATGGTTTTTAGATAGCTGTAAAACAGCTTTTTTTGCTTAAAGGTAAAACGAATGTCACTCTTTGAGGTATTGGTTTTCTCGTAAAACACCTCCAGTATTTGCTTTATTTCACGTCTGCTTGTTTTAGAGGTATAAAGCGCCTCAAGGTTATCAAAGCATTGATACACCAGCGCTTGCTCTTCACGATAATGCAGCGGTGTTGGCGAGATTAAAACATGATCAGAGAGTTGTTTACGTTTTTTAGAGATGAGCTTATGATTAAGCGTTCCATCGTCTTTTTTTACCAAGCTCAATGCACGCTCATAAATCATCAACGCATCATCATACCTAAAGTTTAAGCTACTAGCTTCTCCTAGCGTTTGCCCACCTTCTATGTCGCATAACAGCTTTTCTATCACCTCACGGCTATAGCTACCAAATACGGCTGAAGGCTGTTTTTTGACAGTGTTGCTATTATGGCTAGTTGGATAAGGCGCTTTTACCTTGTGAGTAAAGGCTAATTTTTTACACTCAATTTTACGATTCACGTATGGTCTGATTTGATTGAGATGAACCTTGTCATCTCTACTCTCTAAAGCAAGTGGATTATGCTGCTTTAGATCCATACGACTGGTGCCAATCAACTTGTTAACTACATCTAAAGGTAGAGTCAATTTAGCCTGCTGTAATTGGTGGCTTGCAACAAGATCAGCAACATGTATATAACAGCGACAGGTTCAGCATCTCCTCTAATTGCGCGACTTGCTTACTGATAACGCTTTGCGTCATGTGCATCTCTTGCGCGGCGTTGGTAAAGCTCAAATGCCGAGCTGCCGTCTCAAAACACTGCAAAGCGGTCGTCGATGGGTATCTTCTAAAAGCCAAAGGGGTCTTAACATCAGTGCTCATAACTTATGGGTTCTCATTCGAAATATCAGTAAAAGAGGTTTCTAAAATAAACATAGCCATGTATCTGATTTATTTAGATTTGACTATAACCACATTATCCCAGTTATAAGAGACGATATAAATCGTTTTACCTGCCAGTCTGTCTACTTTTTAGAAATTTAGTAAATTTCAACTCGTAAATGATAACAAAAACAATTATCATTACATTTAATATAAATAATTTTTTGAATATTTGTTGTTTGTGAGTATACCTATGACCCTCGCCTCCTCTTTTGTAACTACCCCCGACTTAGACGATCAAGCCCAGCTCTATACCGATCTAAACGACCCTGAGATAGCGGGCATCATCGCTCACATCAATGAAGAACACATCGATGAGCTGCTTGGGTTTTTGCGGGCATTTAGCCCATTATCGTCAGCTGAACTTGAGCATACAGAGGTGCAATTAACTGCGATTTATGCAGAAGGTATCTGCCTGCAAGCCAAACCCTTGGCGACGCGGCCTATCGACTCCAAAGACAGCCACCGGCAACCACGGTCTTTCTTTATTGGTTTTGCCGCCCCCCTCACGCAAGTCGATGAGCTACAAGAGCAGTATATTTTGCTTCGGCAGCGAGCAGATAAAAAACTGGGCAAAAAAACCATCAAGCTGACTCGGCAGGTCTTTGTCGTAGAGCGCAGCTATAAAGTCAGTGAAAACATGCTGCGTCTTGAGCTTAGTATGGACTCACAAAGCCATCGTCATGACAGCTCTAGCCCAGATACCGTGCCTACAAACGAGGCAGGCTACGCGTATTTGTTCGATTTGGCGCATAACGCGATGACAGCCAGCAGCAGCCAGCCTAGCAAAAACACCGCGCCGCCCGCCCGAGCGCAGGTCTACTACACCTTAAGAAAAGCATGGCGGAGCGCTGATGGCGTACGAGCATGGGTCGATGTTTTTTTGCATGGCGATACCTCAGGCGGCAACTGGGCCATGGCACTGCAGGCAGGTGATACTGTGGTCACCAAACAAGAGTTTCCTGAAAAAGTGACGCATTTACACACAGGACAGACACTACTGATCGTCGATGAGACCTCCATGCCCACAGCAGCACGTTTATTAGAACTATGGGACAACCCAATGCCGCCGCTGATCATTTGTGTCACCCAAGATGCCGCTGACCAAGAGTATTTTGATGACATTACACTGAGCATCGATGCCAAAGACAGCAGCAAAAACAGTGCCCGACATCATATCGACCGTCATTTTACCGTACTGCCTATGATAATGGATCCTGCCTCGGTAGGGCAAAACGTCGCGCCGCAGATCGACAGACAACTGGCGGACTATTTAGCCAAGCAGCCTTTACAGATCGACAAAGTATGGGGCGCGCTAGAGGCAAAAACCGCAAAGGCGCTCCGCCCTTTATTACAAAAAAGACTGGGGCTTGAGCGTAGCGATGTGGTGGTCAAGGTATATTGGCGACATGACTAAATCCCAGACTAGGACTGGGCTTGGACAAGGCTAAGATGAGTTAGGATGGAAAAATCACCACCTCGTCTCCTTCTTGCCATGGCTGATACTTCGTCATCACTTGCAAAAACAGCGGATGCGCCAGCCAATGCTTCAGCCAGCGCTGCAGGTGTGGATACGGCAAGTGGTAAAATACTTCGCGATTTACATGGGCGAACTGACGGACAAAGGGCATGATACCAATATCAGCAACGCTGATGCCATCTCCGAGTAGATAAGTGCTATCGGTCAGCTGCGTCTCCAATATCTGCAAAAACGCCTCGCCGCGCTGGCGATACTCTTCTTGGCTCATCTCAGGATGACGATCCGCATACTTATAGCGATCCAGCCAATGCTTAAACTCATTATCATTTTTATCGATTAGGGCATTAGCCTGAAACAAAGTCTGAGCATCAAGCAAGCGGCTTGGATCATGCTGGCCTAGCGCCCACATCATGATATCAAAGCTCTCTTCAATCACAGTACCATCAGCAAGCTGTAGCACAGGCACCGTGCCTTTTGGGCTAATCGCTAGCATCTGCGGCGGCTTGTCTTTTAGGACAATCTCGCGCAGCACCACTTGCTGCTCTGCAAACACAAGGCCAAGCCTAGCACGCATGGCATAAGGACAGCGGCGAAAAGAATATAAGAGCGGCAAGGAAGGTCTCATCATGTTTCTCACAATAAAATCAAAATCACTGGGTATGTCATCATTTAGATTGCAAGGCTTAGCCGTTTTTTTCAAGCAACTATACGTGCTAATCGATGACACGCCCTAGACTAACATAAAAAAGACCTCACCCCTAAAGCAGGCAAGGTCTGGCTTTATTTATACAAACAACGTTTATGCAGAAAACGTCTATACAAATGACATGGTGGATTCTAAATAAAACAGATACATTATATGTCAACGTGAAACTGTATCGTTTTTATACGGAACTCACTATATTTATAAAAGCAGCATTTATAAAAACAATAGACCCAGCCCAATCACCACACCACTGACTATCAGCACGATGACACAAAAACCCATGATGTCTTTGGCTTTGAGTCCTGCAATGGCTAAAGCCGGCAGTGCCCAAAACCCATCGCCCCAATACGTGACCATCTCTATAGGAGATGACTCAGTGAGCCCTAAGCCCATCACAAAAATTACTAAGGTTAATATCAGCACAAACAAGAATGGATCAGGTAAGTATTTTTCCATCAAGCTATTGGAAAAACGGGTAATTGCTTTCATAAGTAAACTCCTTTTTATTTAAAGACGTCCTTGGTCACTGTTATTTTTATCTAGCCTATCGTCTATCTTCCTCAACCGCTACACATTGCATACAGTCTCACTCGACCAGCTGCCACCCAGGCGTTGAGTAGTACTTGTCTTGATGGGCAAATAACGGATGCGCTTTGGCTTCTTGTAAGCTAAGCACTGGGGTAACGCAAACATCAATGGGTGCGAAGTGCCGCTGCCAATGGGCGAGTGTCTGACTGGCAAAGGCATCACTCACAGCCTTCGCTGCTGCTTGGCTCTCAGGGGAGTTTGGCATAACGTCAAGCTGCCAATGGCTGTCTTTTAGTGCTGGCAGTGCCAACGCCTCGCACAGCCCTTGCCAAAATTTCAGCTCCAATGAGCCAACCGCCATATAGCGATTATCAAGGGTTCTGTACAATCGATAGCAAGGCAATAGCCCGCCCAAAAAATCAAAATGCGGCGCAGGCATGTCTCCTGAAAAGCTTTTGACCAGCGCGCCCGTTTCCTTGGGCATGACCAGATGCTGGTATAAGCTGTGGGTCATACTGACCGCGATATGACGACCCTTGCCGGTACGCTGCGCGGCAAATACTGCAGCGAGCAGCGCAATGACAGCGGTATCACTGCCGCCTGCCAAGTCTGCAAACTGTACATTGGGCATGGCCTGCTCACCACTTGCGGTTTTTAATTGGTCAAGGACACCACTCATCGCCATAAAGTTGATATCGTGGCCAACTTTATGTGCCCAATCATGACTGGCTCGTGGGTGATTGATCGCACTCGCATCTATCGCAGCGCTCTCATTGGCCTCTTTAGCCGTCACGCCGTAGCCAGTGATTGATACCATCACAAGCTTTGGATTAAGCGTATGCAGCGTTTTGGCATCCAATCCCATGCCTGCTAACACACCAGGACGAAAGCTATCGAGCATGACATCGGCATCTTTGATATGCGCTTTGATAGCCGCAATGCCTTTGGGGTCCCGAAAGTCGTGTCTTTCGGTAGTTTTGCCATGGTTTAATGCGGCAAACAGCTCACCGAAGGCTCTAGCAGGGTCGCCATTTTTGGGTTCGATCTTGATGATCGTTGCACCCAAATCGGCCAGCAGGCGCGTGGCAAATGGCCCTGGCAGGTTACGCGTCAAATCAACCACTCGCAGCCCTTGTAAGCAGTCTGCCATGGAGTTTATGATTGAATCAGTCATCAAGTCAGTCGTTACATTAGAGCGTGTCTTCAATTCACTCGATAGTTATCTAAATGGGCTAAAAATGGCCAAATTTTGCCAAACATCGTCAAATAGCGGGTTTATATCTCAATATTAACGGCGCTATTTTCCTTGTTTGGCCGCAATTTATCTCATTTTTATCACCATTTTTGAAATAAAGACACGCCCTAGTCATCAGAGAACACCTCACCTTTAGCCGCCATATCGAGCACTATTTGCGCTGGCTGAAAACACTCGCCGTATTGCTCAGCAAGCTCACGACTGCGTGTGATAAACGCCTCTAGCCCCATGGCATTGATAAATTGGAGCGTACCACCGTGATGCGGCACAAAACCCCAACCAAAGATAGCACCGATATTGGCATCCGCGACAGAGCGCACGATATTTTCTTGATAGCATTTAGCCGACTCATTGGCTTGAATAAACATCAAGCGATCGAATTAGCTCTTGTTGTGATGGTTGCTGTGCGCGTGGTGGATATAAATTCAGCCCGATAAACTGCTTGGGGCGCGTACTGGCCTGAGCCAATCCAGTGATCGGTATCGAGCAGTACCACCTCGATGCCCGCTTTGGCGGTGACATAAGCAATGCCCGCGCCCAAAATACCAACTTTTTTGGTGATCGTGCGCTCAAAGCCATCAGGACGCGATTGACCTTTTTTGATACTGTTTAGCTGCGTCAAAAGGGGTATTGATCGACATTTAAAGATTATTGAGTAAATTCTTACACACTGCTAGAGGTCGGCAGTCCATAGGCTACTTTTTCGATGACCTCATCTTGCTGCAGCACCATCAGCTCATAGCCTTGAATCACCCCATTGTAAGGTAAATGACCATCAAACTGCCGATAATGCTCACGGATACTCTGCTTGATCGCCGCCTTGCGCTCGCGCTCATCTAATGTCGTAAACCCACTTGGCAAATGCACCTCAGTTGCCAACGCCGACCCCCATCGAGACAGCCAATTGGCCCCGTCAATAAACGCAAAATCGACCTGCGCTCGTAGGCGGTAGTGAGGCAAAGAGTCAGAGTGTTGCGCCACTTGAGCTTTAATCTGGGCGATATCTTCTGCATATGCCTGATAAGGCAGCTCAAGTATCTCAAACAGCGTGGCCAAAAACGCATCAGCACTAAAGTATCTGTCCATATAACTGTCATCAAGGCCAAGATGGCGATGACACAAGACATGGCGCAAGCGCTCACAAGCAGGTATGGTATGGCCTAACGGATAGCCCATGGCTCTAATGATATCTGGCGCACGCATCTCTAAGGTGTTGATTTGATCAATAATGTGCTGAGAAAGCGGGTGCTGCGGGCGATAGTGACGAGTGTATTTAGAAAGATGAGATGAGTGGCTCATGATGGTGGACACCTTAGATTCCTATAACTCCGACGAAAAATAATAAAATCAGGCACAAATGAGGATGTCGGAGTACAGGCTCATGCGCTTTACCAGAGTTGTTTTATATCGTGCTGGAAGTTGCAAGGGTTGCACACCATCATTCAACTGACATCATCATCGTCAGTAGCGATTGGCAATACAAAACTGTTAAACCCACGATAAATCGTTTTATGATGATAGCACATCAGATAAGCGTAAATAAATACGGAACCGTGTGTCTGTTTGTGAATAATTATTTTACCCTTAAATATCTGCTTTTTTTAGATGAAGTCCATCCTTTAACCTTCACCCCCACTCTTTAGTCCTCTCCATAGTAGGTTGCGTCATCCATCCAAACGATGGGATCTTCGCACAGGTGAACCAAGTGATACCAGATATCACTACTGCGGGCGATACGGTGATGACCGCCGTCGAAGTAATCGACTGCCCAGCTCTCAGGCAGGTTGACCAAGGTTCGTCTGGCCACCGCCACATCCAAGCTTTCATCGTCGACCTCTACCATGACCCGCATCATCTCGGTGTTTGATGTCGGAAAAGACAGCTTCCTATCAGAGATGTTTGGAATACGATCGGCCAACACCTCACTCGGATAGATACAAGGCGCAATCAATAACGCTCGCAAGTTGTATTGATGAGCGAAATGATTGGCAAACCAGCCACCCAGTGAATGCCCTGCCAGCACCACGCGCGGATACTGTGTTATTTTTTCACAAATCAAGGCATCATAAATCTCAAATACTTCTGCAAAGTTGTCTCGGTAATTGACCGTTTGGCAATACTTTGGCTCACGGGTGATACAGGTATATTTGCTGGTCTCATTGCTTGAGTCGAGACCATGAAAAAACAACAAAAACGTGTCATTGTTTTCGATAGGAAACATCATAGCGTTCTCCTTTTTTAATAATTATTTAATTTTTTCAACAGCTTGGCTTATAGATTTAAATTAGATTAAACTGCTTTTTGGCTAGCGACTTGCGCTTGGTATAAAGCCAAAATCTCCTCACAAGCCTGTATTGAGATATTTTTTGCAAAACCCTCATTAAACCAAAAATCATAAACAGCTTGGATAATACCTTTTATCGCTTGCGCATCCTTCGGCTTTTGCTTTTTTAGCTTAAGAGCAATGTCTTGCGCCTGTATATCCGACTCGCTATAAGGCGCACTCCAGCCCACGCAGTAACGATACAGCACATCGTTAATCGCTAAGACAAATATGGCATTGGCCACCCCAAAGGCGTCAATCAGCCGCTCAAACAGCGCACAGCGTTCCTCATAAACACTGGCCTCTATCGGCATTTCGGACTTTTCAAACAGACAATCAGCACTGACTATGTGCGAGGGCTTACTAAAATCCTCCCACAGTAGTGGATAAGACCCACCAATACCGCCTTTCTCCACCACGTTAAAGCGCCAAATGGCGTAATGCGTCTTAGCCCCCTTAAAGGGCAGGTGTATCAGCCACTGCATCAGCGCATCACTGTCATAAATGATATGACTGCTACCGATACGCACGCCTTGCATGGGCAGTACATCGGTGTACACACGCGCCATGTCATCACTATAAAGCTTTACTTTATTTAGATTTTCCTCACTGATATCACCGAGCTTGGCCCCTGCCTCTATTATGTTTCGATAGGGCATAAATGGCGCGACAAAGCTCAGCGTCTCATCGCTATTATTCACAAAGTAAATGTCATCTACATAATTGTCTACCGACACACTTTCGAGATAAAACAAGGGTTTTTTTCGTACTCGCCCTTGCTCATCACTGGCCAATGCCGTTAACCCAGACAGTTTTGAGCGACCTACCCACTGCATATTGTCTACGCGTTTTTGCTCAAATTCATACGTTAACTTTGTCATTGTCATATCCTTATTATTTTAGTTTTGCGTTGCTTGTTACATAGTTTGTCGAATTGCTGGTTTTATTGTTTGACAGCACTTGGCGATATCCTTGTTTTCGGCAAGCCGAGTCTGTTCGCCATTTTATTAAATGACGTCGCTTATCTATCAGTTAGTATTTATAAAGGGAAGTAGATTAATTGCTTTGGTAAAGCAGTTGTTTTATGAAGCGGGTTTTTTGACGCAGTTCGCTATTATCGTCGTATCGTCAACATGTTTGTCAGACTCACGAGCGTTTTTTTAGTTTTATGTGTGTTAATAACTAAGTTTTTTTGGATTTGTATAAGCAAAGGAAGATAAGATAAAACGAAAATAGCATCATTAAAGACAACTCAGTTAAAAGGTGAGGCATTGCGCCCCGAGGGTTCACTGTTTGTCCAGTTGTTGTTTACAGTCAGTTCTAAATAAAATCGATACGCTCATATGAACGGGCAACTGGTATAATTTTTCCTTGCTTGCTGTGTCTACGCTGACAGATGCTGCGCAAAATTCATACCAGCTGCATTGTATCGTTTTTAAAGTGAACCAACCATATCCGGTTATGGTTTTTAGAATTATTGCTGCCTGACTCAATAACTATAACTATAATATAAAGATTGATAAAAATACAGTGTATTTTTATCATCTGCGACAACGGCTGTCGCGTATTCACATTTACGGTGAGTCATGAGTCACACTCATAAGACAAGACCTACTCAGCGGCATCTATCAGAGTATTTAGCGTGTCTACCATGTCGTCATCGAGCAGATGATCTTCTATATAGTTGAGCACCTGATGGATGGTGTTTAGATCCATCGCTCTGATGCCTAAGCTGGCCAGCGCCTCGTTAATAGATGCTAAAGAAGTTGCTGTATCGCCTAAATCGCCTTCAGACTCACCATGGACCAGCCAGTATATTTTTTCTAGCACGGTGTTTTTTTCGGTCAAGGTAGAATAACCGTCGCCTTGGATAAATAGATTAAAGTGGTACGGTATTTCGATATCATTGATAAAAAACGTACGCATACAGTCTATGGTATAGGCTTGATTGTCTGAGCTATCATTTGAGTTTGAGCCTTCATTACTGCCTTCGACTTGCTCGTACTCCAGCTGCTCTGTTACCAAGCTGCCTAATATCTGATAACCGCCTGCTTTTACTTTGTGATTATAGATAATCGCTGCATCCGCTATGGCATCAAAGATGACCGCAGCGATGTCCAACGTATTATCATCGATATCATAAAATTGCTTTAGTGCGGGCAAAAACTCGCTTAGCTGGTCTTCAGGCACGTGCGTGAGAAACTGCTGCTCGTATATTTTTATCATGTCTTCAGGAGCATAGGTGTTTACGTTGTCGGTCTCGTTTCTGCCAGTGGGTTGTAACGGCAAAAAGTGATAAGGGTTTTCTTTGGTCATGCAGGACGGCCTTGTTGTATGAGTTGATGGTTTTATAGCGGCTATTATCTCTTATTTAGAGGTTTTTAGATATACGGTCTAGATGAGCGCGACCGATGCGATATCAACCGTTCGATATCAAATTAACAATCCTTAGCAAAAAAGCCCTTTAACTAATGCCGCGGGCTTGGTATCTTGCCTCGCCATTCTTATATTGCCAAAGGTGTTTACCACCCAGCATTTTTACCCCATTATTGGCTAATATTCTTATCGTATTAGAGCGTGTCCTTATTGTTCTTACTTAATTATTGTTGCTCATTGAGTGAGGACGCGCCCTAGCATTTTCTTGTATTGGATCTTATGAAACACAACATTGAGGCGAGCTTAGATGCTCGCCGGACTCAGTATTTTCAAGTGTTTTTGATGGGCATCAGTGCCTTTATCATGAATACCACAGAATTCGTCCCCGTCGCCCTACTCAGTGACATTGCCCAAGATTTTTCTATCACCACTGCCGAGACTGGCTGGATGCTGACGCTGTATGCGTGGATCGTTGCGGTCATGTCATTGCCGCTGATGCTACTGACCAGTCGCTTTGAGCGCAAAAGCTTACTGCTAGGGTTATTTGCAGTATTTATTGCCAGTCATGTACTGTCCGTATTTGCTTGGAGCTTTGATGTGCTGCTGATCAGCCGCGTAGGTATCGCGCTATCACATGCGATATTTTGGTCCATCACCGCGGCGATTGCCATACGAGTAGCACCAGAAGGCAAAAAAGCACTAGCACTAAGCGTGCTTGCAACGGGTACCTCATTGGCGATGGTGCTAGGGGTGCCGTTGGGGCGTTTGGTTGGTCAATGGTTTGGCTGGCGCGCAACGTTTGGCGGGATTGGGATGATTGCTTTTGTGGTGTTTGTGCTACAAGCCAAGCTATTACCGACCCTGCCCAGTATGTTTCAAGGCTCTTTTAGAAAAATACCAGAACTACTAAAAAACCCACTATTGGTCTGCCTGTACTTGCTTATCCTACTGGTCTTTACCGCTCACTATAGCGCCTACTCTTATATTGAGCCGTTTATGCGGCAGGTCGGCTCAGTGGGCGAAAACTCAGCGACGGTCATTTTATTGTTATTCGGTGTCGCAGGTATTGCCGGCAGTGTCATATTTAGCCGTTGGGGTGATCGATTTAACACGCGGATTATGCTGGTCTCGACCATACTGATGCTTTTATCTATGCTAGTACTGCTGTATGTGGTGACCTCGATCTGGGCGCTCAGCCTAATTGCCTTGTTATGGGGCGCGGCGCTGATGCTACTGATCATTTCCATGCAGGCCAAAGTCATCATGGTCGATGTCAATGCCCAAGACATGCTGATGTCGATGTTTTCGGGTATTATCAACTTAGGAATCGGTACGGGTGCGCTCTTTGGTGGATACGCGGTGACGCATCTGTCGCTATCAAGCGTGGGCTATGTCGGGGCGGCCATTGCTAGTGCGGCGCTGCTACTGCTGCTATTTATGATCAAACGCTTTCCTGAACTGAGTAAAAGACTCGGCTAGTTAAAGCCAGATGATTCGAACCCAAATACAATGCCAGCCTACTAAACGGTCTGGCGTTTTTTACGCCAATCATCACCATAGCTTAGTAATTTTCATAAACAGCAGCAATTCTCATAAGCAGCAATTTTCATAAACTTTTATAACCTCTATTGAACGAGTGTTCAGGCAAAGCTATACTCTTTGCTACCGGACTTTTTTTTACTGCATTACCCACACAAGGATAAGTGTAAAATGGGCAATATTTTACGCCAGACGGCGGTATTATTTGGTTTGTGTATCATGCGTATGGGACACATAAACGCCAGTTTCTTCGATCTTTCGGAGAAACAACATGCGTGAGGACAGCTTGCCATCAGAGCCGCGCAATCGCACGCCGCCGCTTGGCTTAGGCAGGTTACATTATGCTTGGGTTGTCGCCGCTATAGGCTCTATAGCGATGTTTTGCGGGCTGGGTTTGGGGCGATTTGCCTTTGGTATGCTGCTGCCGTCGATGTCGGCGTCTTTGGCATTGAGCTACACCCAAAGCGGTATATTAGGTTTTGCCAACCTGATCGGTTATCTTGTCGCTGTGCTTTTAAGTCCGCTTATTCTACCTAGGTTTGGCACTCGCTTAACCAGTACGGCCAGTCTTTTTGTCATCGCAGCCTCTATGCTTGGTATGGCTTTTACCATCAGTTTTCCTATGCTTTGCGCTTTTTATGTGCTCACTGGCATTGGCAGCGGCGGCGTGGTCTTACCGATGATGAGCGTCATGTCACACTGGTTTTTTCCGTCGCATCGCGGGCTGGCATTGGGGCTGGTGATGGCAGGCCCTGGGTTTGGTATTATCCTATCGGGCTTTGTCGTCCCAAAACTATTGCCCTTTTTTAGCTTACTGTCTTGGCAGACGGGTTGGCTGATTTTTGCGCTAATCGATATTGTGGTGGCATGCCTTACTTTTGCGTTGATTCGCAATCATCCAGACGATGTCACGTGCAGCCCTTTCGGGCGTGTACCCACTTCGCCCATGAAAAACAAAAAAAAGCTGGAACGCAGTAACCTCAAGCTACTCGCGCATTTGGGCGTTATCTTTGCTATCTATGGCGCGACTTATATGGTTTATGTGACCTTTATCGTGACCAGTATGGTGGGCTCTTATCAGCTCAGTGAGGCAGCTGCAGGCGGTATTTGGGCATGGATTGGTCTACTGAGCGTCTTTTCTGGCATGCTTTTTGGCTGGATCTCTGATCACATCGGCCGTCGCCTCGGGCTCGCGCTGGCATTTTTCTTTCTTGCCATCGCTTATCTGTTAGTCGGTTTGACGGATTGGCATTTGGGGTTATATTTGTCGATTATCTTGTTTGGTTTCGTGGTCTGGAGCGTACCTGTCATTATGGCCGCCTGCGCTGGTGATTATTTTGGTGCCGCGGCAGCAGCCAGTGCGCTTGCGGCGCTGACATTTGCTTTTTCCGGTGGTCAAGCGCTTGGACCCGTGGCAGCAGGTTATCTTGCAGAGCTGACGGGCGACTTTCGCATCAGTTATATGGTCTCTGGTATTGCCGCCTTTGTCGCCATTGGACTGGCTTTATTATTACAGCCGCAAAAACCGCTTTAATTTGTGCCAAATTTTGGCCGCTTTATAAAGCAAATGACTTTATAATAATGGCGTTTTTTTAGACAAGAATGACCAATAATATAGAGTCAATTCGGTATAAAAACGATACAGTGATACGCTGATGTACTTAGGGCGTGTTGAACATTCGACCATGGCACTGACAGCGACTATTTTTTAGGCGATTCGATGTTAAAAATAATAAGTTTAGTCATTCTAAGCGCTTATTTTTAACGATGAAGCGGCAAAAAAGAGTCCTGTCCCTGCGGGCTGATGCTAAAATTGCCCCATACTGCGTTACAAATCTCGCTAAGGCATCTGCATTATCGTCGCTTTGTGCCTTGTCTGGAACAATTTTAGCGATCAGCAGTGCCTATTTGCGAATGTTCAACACGCCCTAATCAGACAGAGATTTTTAAGGGGAGCCGCATGAGTGCACAAGCCAAGTTCAATCGTGATGAGGTGATCGAAAAAGCCAAAAACCTCTACTGGGAAAAAGGCTATCACGCCACCTCGATGCGAAACCTACAAGATGTCGTCGATATGCGCCCTGGCAGCATCTATGCCGCGTTTGGCAACAAAGACAGCTTGTTTACAGAAGCCTTAAACCGCTATGCTGAGCAAGGCGCGGCCAATCTTGCCAACTGTATTGCCCAAGAAAAAACCGTGCTCGCAGGCCTACAGCGTTTTATTCGAAGCGTCACCATCTGCAGCAAAGGCGGCGCGCCCAGCGGTATCTGCATGGTGGTCAAAACCATCGGCGAGCTGACACAAAACGATAGTCCAGAATTGCTCACCCACGCGACTAGTATCTTAAAGCAGGTAGAGGCCTCTTTTGTCAACACCTTTGAGCTAGCGATCGACCATGGCGAGATCAGCTGTGATCAAGACCCTGCCGAACTGGCACGCTATTTCCAAATCCAGCTCATCGGCTTGCGTACCTATGCACAGGTCAACCCTGATACAGAAGCCATTGAGCGGTATATTGATACTATGTTTAGGCATTTTTTATGACATGTTTTTGACAGATTTTTGACATGGCGTTGAACATAACTTTTAACATCACTTAAACGCAAGGCCCATGTGATATCAGCATTTTATTTAATGGCTATTTTTAATAACTGCTGACAGCGCTCAATCACCGGCGCATCAACCATCTCGCCCGCGACCTTAAATACCGCCTGTCCATGGCGCTCGTACTCTGTCACCACTCGCCGAGCGAACTCCATCTCGGCAGTGGTCGGCATCAGCGCGTGTTGTACCACGGCCACTTGTTTGGGATGGATACAGAGCATCCCTGCCATCCCCATCTGCGACCATAACTGCACACGCGCGGCCAATCCTTTGGCATCCTGAAAATCAGGATACACGGTATCGATGGGCGGCGCTAACTGATGGATTTTAGAGCTAAGGATAAGCTGATAGCGAATCTGATTGGCGATAATATCTGCCGCCGGCGTTCCTACCTGTACGTTCAAATCATTACACAAATCCAAAAATCCATAGCTAAAAGCACGCAGCCCCGACGCTTTTGCCATCGTATCGACTTGATACAGACCACGCGCATTTTCTATCAGTGCAATGACAGATAGGCGAGTTAAATGATGGACGTATTCAATATCTGTGGCCTGTGCCGCCTTGGGCAGTATGACGCCAGCGAGATTGGGCATCTGCTCACAGGCTTTTATGTCTTTGGCAAACTCATCACTGCCTGCTTGACTGATACGCACCCACACGGGCCGATAGTCGGCATGAGCATAATATTCTTGTAACGCCTTGCGCGCTGACGCTTTATCCTCTAGAGCCACGGTATCTTCTAAGTCGATAATGACAGCATCTGCGCCACTGGCAAAGGCTTTGGCCACTCTGTCCATGCGCGTTGCCGGTACAAATAGCCATGTTTTGGCATAGTGGGTGTTTCCGGTATGTGCAGTATCGTCTGTACGTGATGTCATTCCAACCCTCATTAATGTATATTGATACGTATTTTGTCATTATTCCTTCATTCTAACATTGAGTTCAGTGGCAATGTAGTTTATGCTTTTGAGACCTTATTTTATCTTATTTGTAGAGAATCAAAATGTTTGAACGCGTCGACTATTATGCGGGTGACCCTATCTTAGGTCTAGTAGATAAATTTGTTGCTGATAGCAACCCAAACAAAGTCAATTTGGGCATCGGCATCTATTATGATGAAGACAGCAAATTGCCAGTACTTGAGTGTGTAAAAACCGCCGAGCAACGAATCGCTGACCCCATCTCGCCCAGACCTTATCTGCCGATGGCAGGATTGCCAGGGCATCGCCTCGCCTGTCAAAATCTACTGTTTGGTCAGGACGCCGCGGTGCTACAAGAAAAACGCGTCGCTACCATTGCCACATTGGGCGGCTCTGGCGCGCTAAAGGTCGGCGCTGAATTTATCCATGAATGGTTTCCTGCCTCCAAGTGCTATGTGAGCGATCCGACGTGGAGCAACCATATTGCCATCTTTGAAGGCTCGGATGTCGAGGTGGGCACCTATCCTTACTACGATACTGCCACCAGCAGCATTAAGTTTGATGAGATGCTAGCTTTCATTGTAAAGTTAAATAAGCACGATGTGGTGCTACTACATCCTTGCTGCCACAACCCAACTGGTATGGACTTGACCCATGCCCAGTGGGATGAGCTATTGGACATCATGAAACAGCATGAGCTAATTGCATTTATGGACATCGCTTATCAAGGCTTTGGGCAAGATATGGACCACGATGCTTATGCTATTCGCAAAGCTGTGGCGCTGGGTTTACCTGTGTTTGTGAGCAACTCATTTTCCAAAAACTTGTCGCTATATGGTGAGCGCGTGGGCGGCTTATCTGTGGTATGCCCTACAGCAGAAGAGGCCGAGCGCGTCTTTGGTCAGCTCAATTACGCCGTACGCCGTATCTACACCAGCCCGCCATCACACGGTGGCCGCGTGGTCGATATCGTCATGAACGACGAAGCGTTGCACCAGCAGTGGGTCGGCGAGGTTTACGGCATGCGTGACCGCATCAAAGCCATGCGCCTTAAGCTAAAATCCGTACTAGAAGCCAACGTGCCAGCGCGCAATTTTGACTACATCACCAAGCAAAACGGCATGTTTAGCTTCACAGGATTGACCCCCAAGCAAATCGAGCGCTTACAAACAGAGTTTGGGGTTTATATCGTCTCAAACTCACGTATGTGTATGGCAGGCCTAAACGTCAACAACGTCGACTATGTCGCCAATGCCATGGCAGAAGTGCTAAAAGACTGAACGAGCTGAGCGAAGCGCTAAGCCATTTATAAACCGTATAAAAAATAAAAACCGCCTAGAGACTCACCTCTGGGCGGTTTTTTACTTTGCGTACAAGCTGTGCTGTTATGGCCAATCACTCATTACTATTTAAGACAAAGCTAAGCAAATGACTAATTATTTTCAACTGGCTATCAGTGACTCAGCAAATAATTAGGCAAGCATACCGCCATCGACGACCACGGTCGCACCCGTGGTATAGCTCGACGCGTCAGACACTAAGTACAACACCGTGCCCGCCATCTCGTCCGGATCGGCCACGCGTCCTAGTGGAATGGCATGTAGCGCCATTTTTAAGACTTTATCATTGGTAGTTAGTGCCGAGGCAAACTTGGTATCGGTCAGACCTGGCAGCAGCGCATTGACGCGAATGTTTAATGGGCCGCATTCTTTGGCAAAGGCTTTAGTCATGCTAATCACCGCCGCCTTGGTGATTGAGTAGATACCTTGCTTATCACCGGCGACCAAGCCATTGACCGAAGCGGTGTTTAAAATCACCCCGCCGCCCTGCTCGCGCATCATCTTACCCGCCGCCGTCGACATAAAGAAATAACCACGAATGTTAACTTCTACCGTCTTATCAAAAGCGGCTAAATCGGTATCTAAAATATGACCATAATAAGGGTTTGCCGCGGCATTATTCACTAAGATATCAATACGGCCAAATTCACTCTTGATATGCTCAAAAATTGCCTCAATCTGCGCCATATCACCAACGTGACAAGCAAAAGCGCTGGCATTATGACCGTCAGCTTTAATGCTATCAGCGACCGCTTGGCACGCATCAATCTTACGGCTAGAGACAATCACATGCGCGCCTCTAGATGCCAATAGACGAGCGATAGATTCGCCAATACCGCGGCTCGCACCCGTAACCAAAGCAATCTTACCTGTTAAATCAAATAAATCTTTCATCATTACTCCTTATATTTTGAAATAGCTATTCAGTTTTTTATCAGAAATACTTAATAAGTTATGATCAAAAAACTGCAAACTCATTACAAGGCAGCCGAGCATAGATAGTACGCATAATACATCGAGCGAGGCTAACGCCGTCATGGTTTGGCAGTTATTTGATTATCAAGCCAACATACCACCATCAAGGGTAAAGGCATGACCATTCATAAAGCTGCTTTCATCACTCGCCAGCCAAGCAATCGCACCAGATACCTCGTCAACTTCGCCTAAACGGCGCATTGGGCTGGCTTTGATGGTCGCTTGCTGGGCGCGCTCGTCCATTTTTGCCATGGTGTTTTGCACCATAGGGGTGTCAATAAAGCTTGGACAAACGGCGTTAAAACGAATATTGACGCGGGCGTATTCATGAGCAGCGGATTTAGTCAGTCCCATGACTCCATGTTTTGCGGCGCTATACGCTGACAATAATGGCGCAGAGCGCAAACCAGCAATGGAGGCGACATTAATTACATGACCGCCGCCATTGGTCGCCATACAAGCAACAGCAGCGCGCATACAATGCCAGACGCCTTTTAAATTTACGGCAATATTACGATCAAAGTCCTCGTCACTTAGCTCATGCATCGGCGCCGGTTTATGGTCAATACCGGCATTATTTATCACCACATCAAGGCCGCCCAATGTTTCCATGGCAAAGGCAAAGAGAGCGCGCACTTCATCGCCACTGGTCACATCGACTTTTTTAAAGACGATGCTATTGCCCGCGTCTTGCCCTTGCTGAGCAACGCCTGCGCCCATCTCTTCTGCCAAATCGCCAATGACGACTTTCGCACCGCGACTGGCGAGCAGTAGCGCACTGGCAGCGCCAATGCCAGACGCGCCGCCGGTGATTAAAATTCGTTTACCAGTGACGTCTGATGCAATTCCATTTGTATTCAATGTCATAATTTATCCCTCTACCTTAAGTACCAGTTTGCCGAAATTTTCACCTTTAAAGAGCATCATCAGGGTATCTGGGAACGTCTCGATGCCTTCAACGATATGGTCTTTTACTTTAATGTCGCCTGACCCAATCCAGCCAGCAATATCTTTCATCGCCGTCGGATACTCTTTGATATTATCAAAGACGACGATGCCTTCCATACGTGCACGATTGACCAATAATGACAGATAGTTCGATGGTCCTTTGACCTCTGTGGTGTTGTTATATTGGCTAATCGCACCGCAAATTACGATACGGGCATGCAGATTAATTTGCGTCAGCACATCATTTAAAATATCGCCACCGACGTTGTCAAAAAAGACATCGACGCCGTTTGGACAGGCCTGCTTTAAGCCTTTTTTCACATTTTCGTTTTTATAATCTATAGCAGCATCAAAACCCAGCTCATCGACTAAGAACTTACATTTTCCACTACCACCAGCGATACCAACAACGCGGCAGCCTTTGAGTTTGGCAATTTGCCCAACTAAGCTACCAACCGCGCCCGCAGCGCCAGAAATAACCACAGTCTCGCCAGCTTTTGGTGCGCCGGTTTTTAATAAGCCAAAATAGCCCGTCATACCCGGCATACCGAGCACGCCCAAGTAATAAGACAATGGCGCAAGGCTTGGATCGACTTTATGTAGACCTGTACCATCGCTGACTGCATACGACTGCACGCCGTTATGACCTACGACATAATCGCCAACGGCAAACTTCTCATGCTTACTTTCAATGACTTTACCCACCGTTCCTGCACGCATTACCTCGCCAATCTGTACGGGCGGTATATAAGATTTTGCATCGTTTAGCCAACCACGCATTGCAGGATCCATCGAAATATATTCAATTTTTATCAGCAGCTCACCATCTGAGATAGTCGGCAGTTCTGTCTCGGTATATTCCCACGTATCAGCGTCTGGTGCGCCCACAGGTCTTGCTTTTAAGCGCCATTGTTTATTAATCTGTTTGTTATCAGCTGTCATTATTTATTCCTTTAACGTTGTATTTATTATTCATACCAAACACGATGCAAAATTGATTAAAACCATTCTACTTGCATATCGGTACAGACCGCATTGTCATTATTTAGCAGCTCAATATCGCGATTGATTAACGGCAATTCCCAGTCGATAAAGTATTTTGCCGCTTGGATTTTGCCATGATAGAAGTTTTGCTTATCAACGTCGGCCGTATCATTTAATAGTTGTTCCGCTTTACTCGCTTGGCGAATCCAAATCCAACTGACCACGATAGAGGCAAAGATATTCATCAAGGCCTGCGCATTACCCGTCAGCGTCATGGCTTTTTCCGTTTGTAGAATTTTGCTTAAATGCACCAATACTTCATGCAAATGACCCATATAAGGCATCAATTTACCGGCAAGTTTGGCAGTCTCGGGTGTACTGATACTTTCTAAGTCTTGAGTAATTTCACGTTTTAAAATTTGAATACCAAGACCTTTGTTTTGCCATAACTTACGGAATGACAAATCTAGTGCCTGTACGCCATTTGTGCCTTCATGAATGGGATTAAGACGGTTATCACGCCAAAACTGCTCGGCTTGATACTCACGTGTATAGCCTGCGCCGCCCAATACTTGGATGCCTAGATCATTGGCTTTTGGACCATATTCAGACGGCCATGCTTTGAGAACTGGCGTGAGCAAATCTAGCAATTCTGAGAGCTCATTTTTTAGCGTAGCGTCTTCACACGTATTGATACGGTCGATTAGGTTTGAGCCATATAAGCACAAGGATATCCCACCTTCGGAATAGGCTTTTTGCGCCAGCAGCATGCGCTTAACGTCACCATGCTGAATGATTGCCGTCGCCGCATCTTCAGGCTTATTATTAGGCGCAATTCTGCCCTGCGTTCTGTCTTTGGCATAATCGAGCGAATATTGATAACCGCGATAGCCAATCATCGCCGCACCAAAGCCAACTGCGATACGCGCTTCGTTCATCATTTTGAACATATAGCGCAGGCCAAAATGCTCTTCACCGATAAGATAGCCGTGACAATCGCCTGCATCGCCAAAACTCAGTGCCGTAGAAGTTGCGCCGCGATAGCCAAGTTTATGAATAAGTCCAGTTAAATGGACGTCATTACGCTCGCCGACTGATAAGTCATCATTGAGTCGATACTTGGGTACCGCAAATAAAGAGATGCCTTTGACGCCAGCAGGGCCGCCCGGTACTTTGGCTAATACCAAATGCACAATATTGTCAGACAATTCATGATCGCCTGCTGAGATATAAATCTTGCTGCCTTTGATACGGTATGATCCGTCTTCTTGTTTCACGGCAGTGGTTTTGATATCGGCAAGCGACGAGCCTGCATGTGGTTCTGTTAATGCCATGGTGCCAGTGAATTCACCGGTTAGCATACGCGGCATAAAGGCATTTTTAATCTCATCACTGGCGAAATGAGAAATGACATTAATCGCCGCCGTGGTTAAAAACGGATAAGCGGTGGTCGATGGGTTGGCTGCCATAAAATAGCCTGCTACCGCCGTCATCACGGTTTCAGGTAATTGCATGCCGCCATCGTCAAAGCTATAACGACCCGCGATAAAGCCCGACTCGCGAAAGGCATCAAAAGCAACCTTTACGTCGTCTATCATGCTGACTTTTTTGCCGTCAAACTGCGGCTCGTTTTTATCCGCCACGTGGTTGTGCGGTAAGAATAGCTGAGTGGCGATTTTATTGGCGGTGCCCAGTACCGCATCAAAAGTTTCACGGCTATGTTCTACAAACTTTGCATGCTCGGTTAAATGCTCAACTCCCAATACATCGTAGAGTTGGAACGGTAATTCAAAGTCGTTGATCAGTGTATCTGCTGCCATAGTCATTTTCCTATTATGATAATGATAAATAAGCGGTGATGAATAAGTGATGCATTGATATTAATCTAATTTATCGCCTTACCGTATTGTCATTTATGACATAATTATGGTCAAATAAGACAAAATTAATATGCTAATTTGGGAAAAACTGCTAATAAACTGACATTTTAAATACGTCTTTTCATAGGAAAATAAGCACTTATGCCCTACTTTAAACCCTTTAAGGTCATTATTATCGGCTTCGATGGCGTGCTTGGCAGCGCTTTGACAGGCGCATTAGATTTATTTTCATTTACTGGTGTCAGCTGGCAGCGCTTTTTGAATGAAGAAGTAGAACCAAGATTTAATGTGCAAATTGCCAGTCTTGGCGGCGTTGATATCAGATGTAGCAACCGCTTAATCATGCAAGCGCATTGCGATATTCAGGAAGTCACAGAGTGCGACTTATTATTAATTCCAACGATTGGCGATTCCATCGATAAAGTGCTGAGTCAGAACGCTGAGCTGATTGAACATATCAAGCGACTGGCAAATACCAAAGCCGATATCGCTAGCAACTGTAGCGGCGCGTTCTTTTTAGCAAAAGCGGGCTTGCTCGATGGCAAAGTCGCGACAACCCATTGGGGCTATGCCGGTAAGTTTAAGGCAGATTTTCCACTGGTTGATTTGCAAGAAAACCAATTTGTCACTCAATCAAAAAGCCAGTCAAAAGAACAATCAGGCAATATATTTTGTGCAGCAGGTGGTAGCGCTTTTTATGACTTAGGGTTGTTATTAATCGAGCGTTATTGCGGGCGCGAGATTTCGACCCAAGTGGCAAAAACCCAGATTATTGATAGTAAACGCGGTAATCAAAACAGCTATACCAATGTGACTTTGCATAAGCCGCACGCTGACCAGCTGGTTCAGCAAGTACAAGAATTTATCGAGGAAAATTTTAGGCAAGCGATACAAGTGAGCCATTTGGCCGCCATGGTCAATATCACCCCGCGCACCTTAAACAGACGTTTTCAAGCCGCCGTCGCCATGCGTCCAATTGAATATATTCAAGCAGTGCGTATTGAGCAGGCAAAGCGCTTACTGGAATTGGGCGATGTGACAATAAAATCGCTAGCGGAGCAAGTCGGCTATGATGATATCTCATCATTTACGCGGCTGTTTAAACGCGCCACCGAGCTGACCCCGAAAGAATATCAAGATAAATTTTCACGACTGGCGATTTAGACTTTTATTTATTATATTTTTAACCACTAAACATTTTGCCATAACCCTTCGACATAAATGGCATCAGCTTTAATCGTTGGGTAATCATTAAATACCAATTGATAGCCACCAACTGTATTTGGACTAATCTGACACATCGCGCCAAGTGGAAAGCTGTGTTTTTGTCCAATATGACCAAAGCGCATGCCACTATAAATCGGTAATCCTGTCAGCTGATGCAATTGACGAATCACGGTGGCGACATCATAACGCTTGTCATAACTGTCCTCACCACTACCCGATAACGCGCCAAACACAATCGCCTGCTGACCTTTAAACACTCCTGCCAAATACAAATCATAGAGCATACGCTCGATACGGTAAGCTTGCTCGCCGACGTCTTCTAAAAATACGATACCGCCGTCAATACGCGGTAAGTACTCACTACCTGCCAGCGCCGATACCACGCTTAGATTGCCACCCCACATAGTGCCGGTTAGCGTTTTTGGCTCAGAATTTGTCAGAATACTGGGTAAATTTACACTGGTTAACGACGCATCTGCTATATTAATCGTCAAATTAGGATTGCTTAATGCTTCTACAAACTCTCGGCAGCTAACCTCATCAGGCTTGGTTTTGCCAAACTCGCTATAGAGCATCGGTGCCGCAAGCGAGCTCATACCGCCTTTTGCCAACAGCGCACACTGGATGGCGGTCACATCGCTAAACCCTGCGAGTATCGTGCCGCGCTCCTTCATAATACGCCCAAGCGTCGGCCAGTCCACCATCGGCAATAGGCGCATAGCACCGTAGCCACCGCGCACCCCAAGCAATAATTGGGGGGCGGCAATGGCACCAGTCGCGATGTTTTGTAAGTCACTGGCGCGCTGCGAGTCCGTACCCGCAAAACGCAAATACTGCCGCTCGGTAATCGCCGGATTATCTACCTGAAAACCCGCGCAGGCCAAGCGCTCTAAAGCCCGCGCATTACGCTGCTGGCTACCTCCGACGTTGGAGCTGGCAAACAGCCGCGTCTCAATACTTGGTGTGATGCAAAGACGCTTTGCCGGCAAGCTCTCAGCCATTGTCTTTTCAGCAGCACGCTCCTCTACAGCCGTTGGTAGATCATCTTTGGTCAGCGGCAGGTGGCTCTCTGGCCGGTTCACCTGTATAGATGAGTGCGCCATGGCGCGCGTGACGAGCAGCCCCGCCCCTGCATAGAGGCTAGCTTGACGCAGGAACTGGCGACGATTGAGGGCAAAGGATATCTTAGTCATAATGCTACCTTTATTGTCATCGATGACGACTGTATTCAGCAATACTTTATTTCGTAATAGTTTATTAGATCTCTTGCATAAGTCATTGCTAGCCTTTGATACTCCGTTAACGAAGGTCAATAAAACGGTACTTTTGCAAGAGGTTTATTAAACCGCTATTTTCTTATAACGCAGCTCAAAACTGTCGTTAAGTTACAATCACTAGGTTACAGCCACCAGGTTCTGTCTAGCATCAGATCTTGGCTAGCGCCAGGGTTTTAGGCCTCTTGACGTGGCATCTTCAGCTGCGCACACAGTCAACAAAATGATACAGAACCACTCATCGTCTTATTTGGATGACGTCATGACTCTTGCTATAGTAAAGGGTACGACAACAATAGATCAAAATACCATTAGCCAAAAACATCTACCCTAACATTCATATAAGGACTCTTAGTATGGCCGATAAAGAAAAAGACAATAAAAGCCTGATGGATAGTATAAAGCTCATCGTAGGCAAAGAAGACAAACTAAACGACCAACTCAAAAAAGACCAAGGCCTTGAAGGCTATGCCAAAGACTTATTGCTGCTGATGAGCCTAGTAAAAGACTACTATCAGGGCAATTATCGCAACATTCCTTATAAGACCATCTCAGCGGCGGTGGTTGGCTTGCTTTATGTCCTCAACCCCATCGATATCATTCCTGACTTTATCCCCTTTATCGGTCATATCGATGACGCTTTGGTACTCAAGTTTTGTCTTAAAATGATAGACAAGGATTTAACGAAATACAAAAAATGGAAGGATGAACAAACGGCTACCGAAGACAAATCTGTAGACACAGACAAGGACTCAAAACCAACCTTTAAAAAGTCAGACACCAAAAAGTCAGACAAAGAACAATCCAGCAAAGATAAATAAATCACAACTACCAGCCATCATGACTGATAGCTAGCTGAACAAAACAGGGTCTATGTAAGCGTCATTGATCCTGTTTTATTAAGACGTATCTTCATTTGAAACATGCTGATAAAAATATGATAAATCGCAGCCAAACAAGCAAAATAGCGCAGATAATATTGAGGTCAGCTATTTGAGTTTGATACCGTTTGCCAGACTTAGCCGTTTTTAGCCCATTTAGAGGGTTGCAAACAGTTAAATAAAACATATACAAACCTACCTATTTATTACTATAATAGATAGATTATATCTATAATATAGAGAGCAAGTTATGGGGAAACTGGTTAGTATTGGGGAGGCTGCCAAACATTTCGGGGTTGCTCAATCCACATTAAGACGTTGGGATGAGGATGGTACGTTAGTCGCCAAGCGAACCGAAAACGGGCATAGGCGATATGATTTAAGTGAAATCAGACCGCATTCCTTGAATACACCACCTAAATTAGACCGAAAAACCATTGCTTATGCTCGTGTGTCGAGTCGTGATCAAAAAGACGACTTACTTCTCCAGTCTCAAGTTTTGGAACTTTATTGTGCCAGGCAAGGCTGGACTTTTGAGACGATTACCGATCTTGGTAGTGGAATGGATTATAAAAAGAAAGGCTTAAAAAACCTGCTTGATGACATACTGAGCAATAAAGTTGAACGGCTGGTAATTACCCATAAAGACAGGCTTTTACGATTTGGTGCAGAACTGGTTTTCATGTTGTGTGAGGCTCGTGACGTTGAAGTGGTAATAATCAATCAAGGTGAAGAGTTGAGTTTTGAGCAAGAATTAGCCCAAGATGTATTGGAGATTATCACCGTATTTTCAGCGAGGCTATACGGCTCTTGCAGCAAGAAAAACCAACAATTAATAGAGGCGGTTAAAAAAGCATTATGATCCGTGGACACATTATCGAACTCAAGCCAAACAACGTACAGGCAAATCACCTTGCTCGTGCTTGTGGCGTGGCGAGAAAAGCCTACAACTGGGCTTTGCATGAGTGGCAGCGGCAGTATGCGCTTGACAAAGCGTACCGTGATGCGTGTTTGGCCGCAGGCGTTGAGGTTGATACTAAAAATCTAAACAAGCCCTCACAGGCGAAGCTCAGACGCGAATTGAACGCCATTAAGCGTGAATTATTCCCCTATATGCTGGAAGTGACCAAATGCGCTCCGCAGGCGGCAATCATGCAGTTGGGTGATGCTTATAACAACTTCTTTAAAGGCTTAGCGAAATACCCAACCGCTCGTAAAAAAGGCCGTGACGATAGATTCAGTTTATCCAACGACCAATTTGCCATTAAAGGTAAATCCATTCGTATCCCAAACTTGGGCTGGGTTCGCTTAAAAGAAGCTTTACGTTTTGACGGCAAGATCATGTCAGCCACCATCTCTAAACGTGGCGGTAAGTGGTTTGTTAGTGTGGCTGTTGAAATACAAAAAGCTGTAATTCCTACTAAAAAGACAGGTAAAAGCGTTGGTGTTGATCTTGGTATTACCGACTTACTGGTTTTATCAGACGGCACTAAAATTAAAGCGCCAAAACCACTTCAAGCAAACCTTAAAAAACTAAGAACGCTAAACAAAGCGCTCAGTCGCACTAAAAAAGGCAGTAAAAACAGAGAAAAAGCGAAAACCAAGCTCTCTCGTTTGCACTATAAGATCAGGTGTATTAGGCAAGATTCTCTCCATCAAATCACAACAAGTCTGGTTAATGAGTTCGATGTGATTGCGATTGAGGATTTGAATGTCAAAGGTATGGTTAAGAACAGGCGGCTATCAAGAGCTATCAGTGACTTGGGTTTCTTTGAGTTTAAGCGACAGCTTATCTACAAAGCCACTGAACAAGGCAAGGTTGTGAAATCAGTCGGACCCTTCTACCCAAGCTCAAAAACCTGTTCAAACTGCAATCATATCCTTGGTAAAGATGAGCTAACATTGAAAATGCGTGAGTGGTTGTGCCCTAACTGTCAGGTTTCTCATGACCGTGACCTCAACGCCAGCATCAATATTTTAAATAACGCGACTGTTATTTTAACAGCTGCATAATCCTGTTTATTGGACGGTGAGTTCCATCGCCAATTAAAAAAGTCTGTGGAGTCGTGGTCAGTCTAAATCTCAAATGAGAAATAGCGCGTGACAATGAAGCAGAAAGAAAACGTCAAACCTATCTAATAGTCAATATTGGATAGGTTTGAGTAAGATTTTTGGAACGGTTATCGATTGAGGACACGCTCTAGTCTTAGCGGTACCGCTTATGATAAACAGTACTACGACCGACCTATCAATCAGGCACCCCATAATTGGCGTTTTCTGGATTTAGGCCAAATGAATACACAAAGGTCGCCACCAAGCTATTGACGATGATAAAAGGCAAATCAATGGCGATATGGCCGAGCAAGTAGCGACCAATCAGCCAAGAAACCACCAACATCACGATAAAAAAACTGCCAAGATAGGCTAAAATGGTTGGGTGCTTGAGGTTATAAAGCTGCTCAGATTTGGGCTTTTTATCAAGTATATAGGTTCTGACCGCCCAACCAGCGGCATAAGAAAACCCGCCCAACACCACATAACTAAAAAAATTCATACGACCTGACTCAACTGACTATTCATAATAAAAACACATAATGATACAGCGACATGACGAGCACATTATTGAGAGGTTTGTAAGCGCCTCTATTAACCGTCATCGCGCGCTTTTAACTGCCCAAAAGACCTCGTTAAAGACTCTTCAAAGATCGGCTTATCGGCTCTCATTGACATTATCGATGATAATATTGGCATGCGGATTGGCCAAAATATCGGTATTGACCTCATCACATGCCACCTGATAGATGGTATTGGCGCCGCGGTAAATATAGGACAGATACTCACTATCTAGCAGCGGATCGATGTTGGCATAAGCGGGTTTGGCATGTGCCAAGACCAGTACTCTATCAGGGCGACCGATGACCGCATCGACATTATCAGGATCGATCGAAAAGAACTGCGGGACTTCACTGTTTTCGATGGCTTCTAATGGCTCAGGCGTGTCCCAAACGCGGCCACTGCTTGCTGGCTCTTTCATTTGCATGACCCACGCGCCCGCTTGTTGACTGATTTTTATTTGGGCAGGCTCATCATGACTGACGGTATAACACCCCTCAAACACCGACAAATCTGCTGGCACTACCGACGCCGTCTCATCTAGCGTGTCGTTGTCATTACACGCGGTCAAAAACATAGCGCTGCTTACGACGGTGGCAACCAGCAGAGGGGTGAGTTTTTTACAAAAACTAGCTGAGCGTAATAACATGAGGGCGTTATCCTGCATTTATGCGTGAGAGGCACGGATTAAATAAAGGGCGACAATACGTCTTATACCGTTATCCGGCGGTGACGCGGCTTATTTTAACAGAAAACCAAAAAGATAACCTGACCATCTAGGGCGTGTCCTCATTTTAAAAATGGTGATAAAAATGAGATAAATCGCCATCAAACAAGGAAAATAGCGCAGATAATATCGAGATATTCGTCAGCTATTTGACACCGTTTGGCCAGATTTAGCCCATTTAGATGGCTATCGATTGAATTGAGGACACGCCCTAATTTTCAGCAAAGATTTTGTGCCCCAGCGCCGCCCATAATTACCCATAGTAAGCTGATATTTGCTATACTCAGACCCAAAATACGCAGCGCTGTTTTGTACTAAAACGACCAAAACGCGCGCTACGTTCGCTTTTTTTATTCTTGCCGTTATCATTTATCAGGTTGCTCAGCTTTTATGTCAGACAGTCCGCATTCGATGCTTCATACCCACACCGACCACGCGGCAGATCCGCTCGCGGCCAAAGCAAACACGACGGTTGCCTATACCGATGGCGCGTGTAAGGGCAACCCTGGTGCTGGCGGTTGGGGCGCGCACCTGATATTTAGTGATGGCCGCACCCAAGACCTATATGGCGGCGAAGCACAAACCACCAACAATCGCATGGAGCTGATGGGCGCGATACAAGCCTTAACGCACAGCCCGCCAGCGCATACCCTTGAGATTTGGACAGACTCAAGCTATGTCAAAAACGGCATCACTGATTGGATCGCTGGCTGGAAAAAAAGAGGCTGGAAGACGGCGAGCAAAAAACCAGTCGCCAACCAAGATCTCTGGCAGCAGCTAGATGCGCTCTGTCAACAGCGCGATGTCGATTGGCACTGGGTCAAAGGACATGCTGGACATGCTGGCAACGAAAAAGCCGACGAGCTGGCCAATCTGGGGGTGACCTCCAGCAGCGAGGTACAAGCGACAACTGAATTGCCTAAAAAAAAAGACCCCTTGACGGCTGAGGCAAGCCAGCGCCGCCATGACGATTGGCTAACCTTTGACCCCTTAGGGTTTGATATGATCGATGACGATACAGATGAGACGCCAGCGGACAGCTCGCAAAGCCAAGATACCCGTAGCCTTGCTGACCATCCAATTATCTCTAGCCACACTCAGCGACCAACAGAGCAAGCAACCATGACTGACGCCCACCCAAACACGCACATGCCAAATACTGACACCGCCTCAGTCAGCCAAGCTGACACACAAATGGCTAGCGCAGAGGAGATGCCCAAGTTTGATGGCGACACCAGTCGTGCTAACCCTCACTTTAGGCCACTATTACCAAAGCCCATCCATCGCCATGACTCTGATCGTCAGCTTATCATGGATACTGAGACCACAGGTCTTGACCCTCTAAAGGGCGACCGCATCATCGAAGTGGGTATCGTCGAGCTGGTCGGCCGTAAGTTTACGGGCGAAAAGCTCCACGTCTATATCAATCCACAGCGCGGGATGGACGAAGAAGTGATTCGTATTCACGGTATCTCTGAGGCGTTTTTGGCAGACAAGCCGACCTTTGACCAAGTCGCACAAGCACTGTATGATTTTATGGATGGCGCTGAGGTCATCGCGCATAACGCCACCTTTGATATCAACTTCTTGAGCATGGAGTTTGCCAAAGTTGGCTTGCACGACTTCGCCGAGCGCATACAGGTCACTGACTCTTTGGCGATGGCCAAGCAGCAATACCCAGGACAAAAAAACACGCTAGATGCGTTGGTACGCCGCTTAGACGTCGGTAAACAAGATCGTACTTTTCACGGGGCATTACTAGATTCGGAGATCTTGGCCGAGGTCTATCTGGCAATGACCGGTGGACAGGTCGCTCTCGCCATCGAAGAAGACACACAAACCGACGGCGGACAGACCGGTCATGCCCATTTTTCGGAGCTGGCAGATCTATTACTACAGTCGCCTATGGATGAGAGCGCAAGCCAACACTGGTATGCGTCACTGGCAGAAGACTTCCCTGCCCTCAAAAACAATATGTAGCGGTCACTAAAACCACTTTCTAATCCGATATTTGTATAATATAGTCTTGATTATTATATTAAGCGTTAAAACATTACTAATAAACGCTTTTTCATTCAAACGCTTTGTTACTTCGTATTTGAACAATCGTTACTCTTATCAGTACGTTATGGAAACACACTTATGGACCAGTCTGCGCAAATGAAGTTAACCGCCCCAACGCTTAGTGTTACTGACTTTAACTTACCTTCACTGCATTTGTTGCATGATGAGATTGTCGTGACGCTTAAAGATACCGAGACCCATCTTAGCGAGTTTAATGATGACAATACTCAAGCGCCTTTATTGCTAGACTCCATCATCGTCCTAAAGCAGCTGTCTCGTATTTTCAAACTCATCTCTTTGGTTGGTGCTGAGGCGCTAAACACCGCCATCGTCAATGGTTTACAGCGCCTATACGATAACGGCGACAATAACGATGTCAATTTGATCATGGACTTGTCAGAGGCCATCATGACACTAGATCGCTATGTCGAGTTTGTCTTATTGACAGAGTCGGTAGAGCCGACGCTATTGTTACCTGTGATCAATAAACTAAACGCGCATGGCCAGCACGCTCCTATCACCGCTGACTACTTTTCAGCCTTTGGTAGCAGTAGCGTCATCATTGCCAGTCCAGAAAAAAACTTCCAACCACTGCATGAGCTTGGCTTAAACAACGAGCTATTGACAGATGCTTATCGTAGCGGTCTTGGCGTTGCCTTATTAAACCAAGATGGCACTGTCAGCGCAGATGCGCAGCAAAAGCTCAATGCCATGGGCGCGGCCTGCGCGTTGATTGCCTCCAAGACCAGCAGTTTGTTTTGGCAAGCGGCCGCTGCGGCTACTGCCGACATCGCGGCCATTCTACCGCTCACGTTAAGCCAAAAGCACACACTGATTTATCTAGAGCAGCAATTCCAAAGCTATCTGCCTGTGATGGATACACGTTTTGCTGATTTGGTCAGCTTTGCTTGTCAGCGCGATAACAAAGCGGCACAGCAGCTACGCGAGCAATATGCGCAAAACCGGCTAGAAGAGCCGCAACTTGAGCAAATGAGACGGTTTTTATTTGGTCCCAACCGCGCCCTTACTGATACGCTAAACACTATGATTCAGACGCAGATCAATACCATCAAAGAAGAGGTCGATAGCTACGCGCGCGGCGACTCTGTCAATAGCGCTGAGATGCAAACAGCCAAAATCATAGAAGAATTAGCGACCTTGGGCTCAGCACTTCGTCTGCTTGGATTGTCAAGTGCTGCCGACAGTTTGCGCGCCGCAGCCGAGGAGGTCGGCCGTTGGCAAGCGCCCTCGCCTGAGGACTTCGATCGTCTATTGCTGGCGCTCATGCATGCTGAAAATGCCACCATCGCCATGGCTGAAATGCACACACCAGGGGCGATTTACTTACCGCTGAACAACTCTCACATCTCTTTGCATCAGCTAAATACAGCCAATGATACCTTGATACAAGAAAGCCGTACGGCCATCGCCAATGCAGAGCAAGCTATCAATGATTATCTGGCCGAGCCTGAGCGCGATATGCTAAATATCCAAAACATCCCTGAGATGATGCGCCAAGTGGCCGGTGCTGTGCGCTTCTTACAGCTGCCGACCCCTGCTAGCATGCTCAGTCAATTAGCCAACTATATCGAGCAGCGTATCGAGAGTGGCAGACGCATCGAAGACGGTACGCTGGCATGTATTGCAGATGTCATCATGGCAGTCGATCACCATTTAGATGGGTTTGAACATAACCGTCCTGTGAGTAAACAAGCGCTTGATGTCGGACAGCAAAGCCTAAGTCAGCTGCTAGCAGCCTAACCTATTCAAGACAAGCTGGCTGCTACTCATTACCTACTGCCCATATGCTGTGCTTTTCCGCTTTATGGTTAGGTAAAATAGACCGTTATTTCTGTCTTATAAGTCTGTATCTCATCAGGTACAGACTTGTTTTTATTTGCTTTCGCTATCGTTTGGAACCCTGATATGACCTGCGCTTTTATCTTTAGTGATGATACGGTATTGTGCCGTCAAACGCCTGAGGGGTGGTGGCCGTGGCACGTTGACTATCTGGCGTCTGGTGCTGCGGCCACCGATGATGCAGCAGTGCCCGCCTATCAGCTCGGATGTGTCACACTGCTTGAGAGCCTAGCGCCCAGTCATTGGCAGGCTGATAACAACCGTCATAACGCCAACGCCAATAATACTACGCTTGATAAGCCAACTCATGCGTTTACTGCGCGCGCAACCTGTGCCATGACCTATGAGTATGCCACGGCGCATCATATCGCCTTACCTCTCATCGCTGAAAGTAGTGGTAATGCCTTTATCCCGTATCGCCAGCTGCTCACCCAGCTTCCCATGGCCTTGAGCGACCAACTCAGCCAAGCCATACAGCTGCTGCGCTGGCAAGCTGACACGCAGTTTTGTAGCCGCTGCGCCTCGCCAGTCGTTCATGCGCGACTGGGTGAGCGAGCGATGGTCTGCCCGACTTGCAAGCTGCGCCAATACCCGCGTGTCCAGCCGTGCATCATCACTGCCATTACCCGCCCCAACCCGCAAACAGGTGCAATGCAAATTTTACTGGCGCATCATCATCGCTACGGTCAACAAAAACAGCCGCTGCAGTATGGCCTGATCGCAGGGTTTGTTGAAGTGGGAGAAAGCCTTGAGCACGCCGTGGTGCGCGAGGTGTATGAAGAAGTCAATATTCACCTGACAGATATCCGTTATGTCAGTAGTCAGCCGTGGCCATATCCGTCAAACTTGATGCTCGGATTTCGTGCTACGTATGCAGGTGGCGAGCTGATGATTCAAGAAGATGAGCTGTCACATGCAGACTTCTTTGATCTCTCAAGCCTGCCCAAGATACCTGCGAAAGGCAGTATTGCTTATGAGCTGATTGAGCAGATCCTCCGTGAGCAAGGCATGGCTTAGCCATCATAGGTGATTGAGTCCATCATTTAGCCCAATGTATCAATTTGCTAATGACGCATGACTACCAGCGTCTTTGACCATGGTTTGACCATGACCAGTGCGCTATAACCTTGCCCGCCCATCTCAGCAAGACTTTTTGGCCAGGATGATGCGCTGATGAGGATGCGCCAATATTGTGATTTTGTTATCATCCATTTAAAATGACCACCTGAACGCAGCGATGGTCGTTTATCACCCATCAATAGCCATACTTTCACCACGCTCATGAAAACAGGCAAGCGAAACGCTCGTAAACCAGCCAGCAGCGTTATGAGAGATCAACTATATACCAACACCCTTTTTGTACTGGTGTTAAGGTTTTTAATAACATGCAAAGTAACGCCCCTATCCGTCTGATCAATCTGCCCATATTGTTTGATGACCTACAGATTGACACGCTGCCTGCTGATGTCTCGTCGCAGATTGCAGCGGTGGATGCCTGCCTGCCACAGACGCAGTGCGGCCTGTGCGAGCATCCCGACGGCTGCTTGCCATACGCGGCCGCCATCGTTGTAGATGGCGAGCCATATAATAAATGCGTGCCTGGCGGCCAGCCCGTGACGGATGCGATCGCAAAAATTGTCGATACAGAGCGTTATCAGCAAGGCCAAACCCCCGCCGCTGCTCCTTCACAGTGGCCGATAGATGCCAGCTCCGAGCGCCCAACTGAAGTGCGGGCTGTCATCCGCGAAGAGGACTGTATAGGCTGCACCAAATGTATCCCTGCCTGCCCCGTCGATGCCATCGTCGGTACTGGTAAACACATGCACACCATCTTTACCGACTTGTGCACGGGCTGTGAGCTTTGCCTAGCACCCTGCCCCGTTGACTGTATCGATCTGGTCACTATCGAGCGTACGCTTAGTGACGCTGAGCGGCAAGCTGAGCAAGAAGATTTGCGCCAGCGTTATCATACGCATTTAGGCCGCGTCGCGGAGCAGCTAAGCGATAGCAGCAACACCAAGCCGGTAGTCAGTATGGTCGAGGCCAAACTCAATAACGCCACCAGCCAAGCTGTTGATATCAGCGAAGCTCAAGCAAAAAACACCATAGCTGCGGCCAAATTACGCACCAAAATCAAAAAATTAGAAAAGCAGCTTACGGTACGTGCCAATGACAAAAAACAAGCCGAGCTTGAGACACTACAAGCCGAGCTGGCACAATTATGCTAATGAGTGATTCGATGATTCACGCCCAACAACATATCAAATAAAGTCAAACACCATGAGTAAAACGGTCAAACACAAAACGGCTGAGACCCCGCCCTCCAGACGCATGCCAAACCGCGACGTGCGGCCTTTTTTTGAAAAGCTGGCCGAGACGATTAAGGAGCCCGTCACCGAGCTCAATTACGACAGTAATTTTGAGCTACTCATTGCCGTGATTTTGTCCGCACAAGCAACGGATGTGAGTGTCAATATCGCCACCCAGCAACTATATCCTGTGGCCAATACGCCTGAGGCCATACTCGCGCTTGGCGAAGAAGGGCTAAAGTCTTATATCAAAAACATCGGCTTGTATAACTCAAAAGCCAAAAACGTCATTAAGACCTGCCAAGACCTGATTGAAAAGTTTGATAGCACTGTCCCTGATAACCGCAAAGACTTAGAGTCTCTGGCAGGGGTCGGCCGTAAAACCGCCAATGTGGTGCTCAACACTGCCTTTGGTCAGCCGACGATGGCAGTCGATACTCACATCTTTCGCGTCGGCAATCGTACTGGACTCGCTACTGGTAAAACGGTGCTCATCGTCGAAAACAAACTGGTCGAGCGTATACCCGATGACTTTATCGTTGATGCGCATCATTATCTGATCTTGCACGGGCGCTATACTTGCCAAGCACGCACACCAAAATGCGGTGCTTGCCCGGTTTATGATGAGTGTATGTTTAAAGACAAAGCCAAATTTGTAGAGCTTTAAAGGCTTTGAGCACCTTAAAGATTTTCAAACATCTCCTTTCTAAATACTTCGCCTTAATACTTTAATTTAAGGAAGCAGAATGCAGACCTTGACCGCACTCGTATTTGACGACTTCGAAACTTTAGACTTATTTGGGCCTATTGAGCTATTTGGTAGCTTACCTAACGAGTTTCGCATTCAGTTTGCGTCAATGAAAGGTGGTATCATTCATAACCATCACGGTGTTGCCTTACAAACTGTCGCAGTAGCAGAATTAGACCATCAAACGAATATATTATTGGTCGTCGGCGGTAAAGGTACACGTCCACTTATTAATGATAGTAAGTTTTTGCAGACCCTGACTACGCTCGCTGATAACGCCGACTGGGTGCTTAGCGTCTGTACGGGTAGTGCTTTATTGGCGAAGGCAGGTATTTTAGACCATAAACGAGCCACGTCAAACAAGCGTGCTTGGCAATGGGTAACCGAACAATCAGATCAGGTTGATTGGATAAAGCAGGCGCGCTGGATCGTAGATGGCAAGTTTTATACTTCTTCAGGTGTCACGGCTGGCATGGATATGGCGCTTGGTTTTATTGCTGATAGACAAGGTCGCGATAGCGCAAAAGAAGTCGCTAACTATACAGAGTACCGCTGGCAACAAGACAGCCGCCTCGATGATTTCTACAATTGTTAGCCGCCATGGCTGACACTAGAGTTTTACCTCGATTCACGGTAGAATACCCTTATTTTTGAACTAACAGATGACAACGACGGTGACCGTCGGTAGTAGAGGATACAGGCGTGACTGCACAAGCGTTGAGATGATAAGCGTGGCACGTTTATACGCCTGTGTTTTGGGTGGTTTAGCGCCATTTATGCTATCCATAATGACTGCTCGATGGTTAACGCTATGCGGCGGCAAACTGATTTTAATAAATATTACGACCGATACTGATTGTCAATTATTTAGCAACACCCATTATCCGCCAACTGAGCAATCACGCGGCCAATATGAATGAAAGCCACGCTAAACCGTGCCGCTTTTCCTACCTTTATCGATTCAATTAAGCGATCTAATTATGCGCGAATACAACTTATTTACCTCAGAATCTGTGAGCGAAGGCCACCCAGATAAAATGGCTGATCAAATCTCAGATGCCATTCTTGATGCCATTTTACAGCAAGACCTAGACGCCCGTGTGGCATGTGAGACCTTGGTCAAGACAGGGGCGGTGATATTGGCCGGCGAGGTCACCACCACCGCAAACATCGATGTGGAGCGCATCGTTCGTGATACGGTCAATGGTATTGGTTATCATCATTCAGCTCTAGGGTTTGATGGCGAGACCTGCGCCGTCATCAATATGCTGGGTAAACAGTCGCCTGAGATCGCGCAGGGTGTCGATCGCAGCAGCCCTGAAGAGCAAGGCGCTGGCGACCAAGGATTGATGTTTGGTTATGCCAGTAACGAGACCGACGTCTTGATGCCAGCACCGATTGAGTTTGCTCATCGCCTGATGGAGCGTCAATCCGAGCTACGCCGCGCAGGCGAGTTGCCTTGGTTGCGTCCAGACGCCAAAGCACAAGTCACGCTAAAATACGACGGCAATCTTCCGGTGGCGATCGATGCGGTGGTATTGTCCACGCAGCACGACCCAAGCATCTCGCAAGCAGATCTGCAAGAAGCCGTTATGGAATCTATCATCAAGCAAGTGCTACCAGCCGACCTACTACACGCGGGCACACGCTATCATATCAACCCCACAGGTAAGTTTGTGATTGGTGGGCCTGTCGGTGATGCAGGGCTAACAGGGCGTAAAATCATCGTGGATACTTACGGTGGTATGGCACGTCATGGCGGTGGTGCCTTTAGTGGCAAAGATCCATCAAAAGTCGACCGCAGCGCGGCCTACGCGGTACGTTATGTCGCCAAAAACATCGTGGCCGCAGGGTTGGCCGATCGCTGTGAAGTACAAGTCAGCTATGCCATCGGTGTCGCCGAACCTACCTCTATCTCCGTCAACACTTTTGGCACCAGTAAGATCAGCAACGAAGAAATCATTCGCCTGATTCGCACACACTTTGACTTACGTCCTTATGGCATTACTCGTATGCTCAACTTGTTGCAGCCGATGTATCAGCAAACTGCCACCTTTGGTCACTTTGGCCGTCCAGGCTCAGAAACTGCCTTTACGTGGGAAAAAACCGATAAAGCTGAGATATTAAAAGCAGACGCAGGCTTGTAATCGCCCGACTGAGTCGCATTGATATATTGATATTATCCATTTAAAACCACCGATACTTATTAGGAGTCGCTTATGTCTCAAGATACCAATCCAGACAACGCTCAAGACAACACTGTTGATGCAAGCCTTGAGATTACCCCTGAAATGCAGGCGTTTTATCAGCGTGCTGATGCCATCATCGGGGTTGCCAACAGCCAGCTAGGCCCCAATGCTCATTCCGGCCAAGTCGGTGCTTCTTTACTATATGCCGCCGCCCGCTATAGCGCGTCAGTTGCGTCTATTGGCTTTGTGAAGGGTGAGGATTTTGCCAAAGAAAAAGATGATATCGTCGAGTTTTATGTCAAGCAGTATCGTCAAATGCTCAGCGACAACCTCACTGATTATGCCCAAAACTTCGATAAATATGTGCAGCTAAATAAAGATGACCAACCAGCGGAATAATCATCACTTGGTTTTATCATAATCATAAGTACCAGACCCAAACTGAATCATCAGTTTGGGTTTTTTATTGCCTATATATTTTTGCAGGTCTATCGGCTGGATGGTTGATGGTAAATACGCTACTATAAACGGTAGACAACAAGCGGTAGACAACGCTACCACGTAACACAATCGGACGTTATTGCATTTATATAAGGAGATATAATGATGCCCCCCTTCATGAGCAACGCTTGGACTTTTCTAACAAAGCGGCCATTTATCAAACATATGCTCGGCCTGCCATTACTACTGGCCTTAGCAAGCTGTAGCTCTTTGCCTGATATAACAATGCCTGAGAGCACGCCAGCCCAGCCTACCCGCTCTCACCAACTACCTGATGGTGTGTTTTCGCAGTGCCCACCCTTTGACCCTGAACAAACCATGTGCACCGCGCAGTACGATCCTGTTTGTGTGAAGAGTAAAACTGGCAACTTGATAAGCTACCGTACCGCTGGCAACGCCTGCTCTGCCTGTAGCACCCCTGAGGCGATAGGCTATGTCAAAGGCGAGTGTTTATAAACGACGGTTTTATGATGACGTTATGACGATGTTGTCAAAATACCGATAGGCACCGTGCCACTCACTTCACTACTGGCACTTCACTGTTGGCTGTTAATAACGGCAGCCATAAAAATACCCAGCTTGTGCTAAGCTGGGTATTTTGTAAAGCGATAAGATATACTTAAAAGGCAAATAGTCGCGCACGAAGATCAGTCTTCTCGCTTTAGCTCAATCGGATCTTTTAAAAAATCCTCATCAGGCAGCTCATTTGCTGAGTTGTGCTCGGCTGACTCTTCGGTAAGAAACCACTGCTGTTGACGATAGAGAATCAGATGGTCTCGGCTTAATCCACGTAATAGCGAATACATCATGACCAAAATCACCACAGCAAAAGGTAAGCCTGACACGATAGACGCGGCTTGTAACGCGATCAACCCCCCCTGCCGCGAGCAGTACCGCAGCGACCACCCCTTCTGTACCTGCCCAAAACAAACGCTGAACTTTTGGAGGATCAGTATCACCGCCTGAGGTCAGCATATCTATCACAAAACTGGCCGAATCAGAGGAAGTAACAAACCACAATACAATCATCATGACAATCAGTAAATTAAACATCGACGTCAGTGGATAAGACTCCATCAACTTAAATATCGCACTACCAGTATCGGCCCTGACCGCCTCCACAAGACCTGGACTGACCAAATCAGGACTGGCCGCCGCTAGTAGCTCCATATGAACAGCAGAACCCCCAAAAGCGGTAAACCACAACAATAATATGGCCACTGGAATCAATAACACCCCTAAGGTGAACTCACGAATGGTACGGCCACGAGAGATACGCGCGACAAACACACCCACAAATGGCGACCAGCTGATCCACCATGCCCAATAAAAAATCGTCCAAGAAGCCTGCCAGTTTTCTTGTCCTTCATAGGACTCTGTCCAAAACCCCAATGGAATCACTTGATGTACATAGTTACCGATGTTTTCTACAAAGCTATTAAAAATAAACTGCGTGGGCCCTAAGATAATCACAAAGCTCAGTAAGATAATGGTCAAAAAGATATTGATATCGCTTAGACGCTTGATGCCTTTATCTAAGCCTAAAAACAGCGACATCCCTGCCAAAACAGTGATGATGGCAATCAAGACAATCTGGACACTGGTGTTATTCGGAACACCAAACAAGCTCTCAAGACCAGAGTTAATCTGCAGCACCCCAAGCCCTAAGGTTGTCACTACCCCAAACATCGTACCAAATACCGCTAAGGTATCGACTGTGTGGCCCCAGCCGCCATAGATTCTTTTGCCCAATATAGGATATAGAGTCGAGCGGATAGCCAGTGGCAAGCCGCGGCGATAGTGAAAGTAAGCCAAAGCCAGAGCCACCATGCCATAAAGCGCCCAAACATGAATACCGTAGTGTAAAAACGAGATATTCATCGCAAGCTTAGCTGAAGCGACTGTCTCCCCTTCGCCCAGCGGCGGCGCCATATAATGATATAGCGGCTCAGCAGTGCCCCAGTACAGCAGCCCGATACCGATACCTGCTGAAAACAGCATACCTATCCACGAGAGCAGTTTGTATTC
Source organism: Psychrobacter sp. Marseille-P5312 (assembly GCF_900291405.1). NCBI lineage: Bacteria > Pseudomonadati > Pseudomonadota > Gammaproteobacteria > Moraxellales > Moraxellaceae > Psychrobacter > Psychrobacter sp. Marseille-P5312. The sequence continues at coordinate 2,214,353 of NZ_OLML01000001.1, read as the reverse complement.
AGGCTCCTCATTTTGATGCCCCAAACGAATATCACCATATCGACTAAGTATCATATAGACACTCATCAACAAGGTGGTATTAATCACGACAATAAAAAACCAACCAAAACGCAAAGACACAAAAGCTTTTGCTTGATTAAACACCATTTCTGCTTGCTGATTAAACAGTGCGCCAAAAATAATAAATAGTGTAATTAAAATGACTGAGGTCAAAAAAACAGGTTTGCTTACTCGCGGAAAAGGGCCGACTCGGCCAACTTTCACATGATCCATAGATCTTTCCAAAATTAAAAGAGCGCCACCATATCAAGACATTGATGAATTATCAAATCTAACGCTGCTATGATGCCCTTGTATATAAATAAAATATGATGCCGTGCTAGGGAGTTTTTGCCCCTATTTTGCTAACCAAACTAAAAACAAAACCCCAGCTTCCAAAGAGACTGGGGTCTTAACGCGTATCAAAATATGTTTAGTCCATGTATAGTTAATTTACTTTAAAACCGATACGTTCATATGAACGTATCGATTTTATTTCGAACTGATTATAGATAACTAGCGGCCAAATTGCGGACAGGCCTAGTTACCCTTAACGATGTCTGGCGGACCTTCTAGTAGCTCTTCATCCGCAAACTCATTGGCGGTATTGTGCTCAATCGACTCATCAGTGATAAAGCGCTGTTCGGCACGATACAGTATCAGCTCATCACGGTTGAACCCACGTATCATGGCATACAACATGACAAATACCACGATAGCAAAGGGAAACCCTGCGACGATAGCCGCCGCTTGCAAGGCGCCAAGCCCGCCCGCTGCCAACAAAATAGCTGCTACCAGACCTTGCGTAATGGCCCAAAACAAACGCTGAATCTTAGGCGGATTGGTATCGCCGCCAGCAGTCAGCATGTCAATGACAAAGCTGGCCGAATCTGATGAGGTCACAAACCACAGTACAATCATCAGAACGATCAACATCGTCGTGGCTCTGGTAAATGGATAAAACTCCATCAGCTTAAAGATGGCGCTACCATAATCGTTTTGTACCACCTCGATAAACCCAGGGTTACCGATCAGCTCCATGTCTACTGCGACACCACCAAAGGTCGTGAACCAGAAAAATAAAATAATCATCGGAATAAATAACACGCCGAGCAAAAACTCACGAATGGTACGACCACGAGAGATACGCGCGATAAACACCCCGACAAATGGTGACCAGCTGATCCACCATGCCCAGTAAAATATTGTCCATGAAGACTGCCAATCACCTTTACTATAGGCCTCACTCCAAAAGCTGAGCTGGACGATGTTTTGTATATAGTTGCCGGTGTTTTCGACCAAGCTGTCCATGATGTACTGTGTGGGCCCCATGATAAAAGCAAACCCTAACAACACAAAGGTCAAAACAATATTGGTATCACTTAGGCGTTTGATACCCTTATCCAAGCCCATTAGCAATGAGCCGCAGGCAAGTATGGTGATAAAGGCAATTAAGATCACCTGCATGGTGACAGAATTAGGTAAACCAAATAACCCCTCAAGTCCAGAGTTAATCTGCAATACGCCAAAACCCAAGGTAGTAACCACGCCAAACATGGTACCAAAGACCGCTAGTGTATCGACCGTATGTCCCCACTTGCCATAGATCTTTTGGCCCAATATAGGGTAGAGACTAGAGCGAATCGATAAAGGCAAGCCACGGCGAAAATGAAAGTAAGCCAATGACAACGCCACGATGGCATAAATAGCCCAAGCATGTATCCCATAATGCAAAAATGAGATATTCATCGCTTGTTTGGCAGCCTCTACTGTTTCGGCCTCACCCAGTGGCGGCGCCATAAAGTGATAGACCGGCTCTGCGGTGCCCCAGTACATGATACCGATACCGATACCCGCTGAAAACAGCATACCTATCCAAGATGGCAGGCTATATTGCGGGGTTTCGGTTTGATGACCTAAGCGGATATCACCGTATTTGCTAAAGATTAAATACAAACACAGCGCCACGGCCACGTTCATTAAAATAATAAACATCCAACCAAAGCGGTTGGTGATAAAGCTTTGTGCACTAGTAAATATCGTATCTGCTAGCTCATGAAACAAAGCGCCGAATATAATAAACCCCACAATCAATATTGCAGACGCAATAAACACCGGTTTATTTACTCGCGGAAAAGGCCCTAAGCGACCTATTTTGAGTTCACTCATCTTAGTTATCCAATATGTTAGGGTGAGTTACCTTAACAATATGTTACCCATTTATCAAACCTCACCCTCAATTGTTAAGTTTTGATACAAAAAAATAGCCCTGAATTCTCAGAGCTATTGTGGCATGACTGTTTAATAGGTGACTTAACACAGTGAATTAGCACTGTTTTTTGCGGCGCTAGCCTGCACATAAACACTAGTCACCTTTGACAATCTTTGGCGGACCCTTTAGTAACTCTTCATCGACAAACTCATTAGCGGTATTGCGATCGATAGACTCATCCGTAATATACTGCTGCTGCGCGCGGTACAAAATCAAGCGATCACGGCTCAAACCGCGCCATAACGAATACATCATCACAAAGATGACCAATGCAAATGGCAGACCTGCAACGATGGCAGCGGCTTGTAATGCGTCCAATCCACCTGCAGCCAACAAAATCGCCGCGATTAAACCTTCCATCGTCGCCCAAAACAAACGCTGAATCTTGGGCGGATTGGTATCACCACCAGCAGTCAGCATATCGATGACAAAACTGGCCGAGTCAGAGGAGGTCACAAACCACAGGACAATCATGATGACGATCAACAACGTAATTGGCTTGGTCAGTGGATAGTACTCAATCAGTCTAAAAATCGCACTGCCGAAGTCTTCATTTACCGCGTCGACCAATCCTGGACTCACCAAAGCGGGATCAAGGGCAGTGAGAAGCTCCATATGGATGGCCACCCCGCCAAAGGTGGTAAACCAAAAAAACAAAATCGTCATGGGAATGAGCAGCACGCCAAGGGTAAACTCACGAATGGTACGACCACGGCTAATACGTGCGATAAACACCCCAACGAACGGCGACCAGCTAACCCACCATGCCCAATAAAAAATCGTCCAGCTACTTTGCCAATCGGTATTGCTATACGCCTCGCCCCAAAAGCTCAGTGGCACCATAGCGGCCAAATAGTTTCCGACGTTTTCAAAAAAGCTATCAAAGATAAATAGTGTCGGGCCCAAAACCACCATAAACGCCAGTAGCAAGCCTGTCAGACCCATATTGATATCACTTAAGCGCTTGATACCCTTATCAAGGCCCAACATCAGCGAACCACAAGCCAGCAGCGTGATAAAGGCAATAATGGCAAACTGCACACCGACACTATTAGGAAAACCAAATAGGTTTTCGAGGCCTGAGTTGATCTGCATCACCCCAACCCCAGCGAAGTGACTACCCCAAACATCGTACCAAATACCGCTAAAACATCGACAGTATGGCCCCAGCCGCCATAGATTCTTTTGCCCAATATAGGATATAGAGTCGAGCGGATAGCCAGCGGCAAGCCGCGGCGATAGTGAAAGTAAGCCAAAGCCAGAGCCACCATGCCAACTTCGGACTTCTTTTTTTATCTTTTTTTTGAGCCCTTATCCCGAACTGGGGTTCCGTTAATATCTCACCTCCTAAAGAAGCTTACCTTAACAAACCAACCTTTATTTATCAATTAATTACAAAATTTCACTCAATAAAAATACCGCTAAAACACAGCTGATACTATATTTCTATTTTGGTTTTATTAAAGAGGTTGCCGACGGACCAACTGTAACAGCTTGGCATCCTTGCCGTCTTCGAGCAGCCATACTCGCCCATCGACAGCCAACACACTACGCATCCGCTCCCCCATATCGTACCGATAACGCTCACCTGCTTTCTCACTGCCATTGTTGCTGTCAAGGCGCACCACCATCAGCGCTTGTGAGGACAGGCCACTGATAAGCGCATACCCTTGCCATGCAGGAAAGTCGTTATGACGGCCGGATGCGTAAATGCTCATTGAGGACGGTGAGATAACAGGCGTCCAAGTGATATGAGGCGCAGCAAAATCAGGCCGCGTATCATGATCAGGAATATCAGTCCCATTATAATTGCGGCCGTTTGAGACGACCGGCCAGCCGTAGTTACGGCCTTTCTTGATCAAATTAAACTCATCACCGCCGCGCGGCCCCATCTCATGCGCCCAAAGTCTGCCTGCATCGTCAAATACCATACCAAGGACATTGCGATGACCTATCGACCAAAACTGCTTGGCAATCTCGTGCTTATCTTCGGTAAATGGGTTGTCCTTTGGCACAGAGCCATCTGGATGTAACCGTATGATTTTTCCCAAGTTGCCACTCATGTCCTGCGCGGGGGCTTTTTGTTGGCGATCGCCCGAGCTGATATATAGATACTGACCATCAGGGGAGAAGAGCAAACGATGGCTATAGTGACCTTGACCGCGTACCTTTGGGGCTTGCTCCCAAATAGGCATCAGCGCTTGTAAGCTTGGCGTCTCAGTATCCAGCCCCGTTAGTGCCGCTTTGATGACTTTTGCCCCAAACTTGCCGCTATTGCCGCCTGTACCTGCCTCAGCATAGCTGAGATATATCTGCTTAGAGGTAGAAAAATCAGGCGCTAGGATGACGTCACCCAGACCGCCCTGTCCGCCATAAGCCACTGCCGGTATACCCGCTACGGCTGTCTTGCTACCCGTGGCAGTATCAACGACAAACAGCTCGCCGGTCTTTTGAGTCACCAAGAGCTTGGGGGACTCATTATCCGCCGTTGGTAGTGCAGTCATCGCCCAAGGCTCATTAAAGGTTGCGATCACTTGGGTAGTAAAGCTAGGCTTGCTATCTTCTGTTTGCTCGCTAGTACTAATGTCAACGTCTTGTGTATTGGCTACAGGAGTGGCTGATTCTGAGCAGGCCGCAGTGCTAAATAGTAGAGCGGCTACCATTAGCGGTAAACTAACTTTCTTGTTTTTACTCATCTTGCTGTCGATTGGCATAGCGTTCATCCTTTAATATCTTTAATCTCATTTTTATTTATCGCTAACATCTGTCTTCTAATATAGCAAGCCTCATGTAACTTCGCCCAGAAATTATGCAATAAAAAACCCTTTATCTACTATGGCAGATAAAGGGTTAGTGTTACTTAGAGATTGGCTCTCAATTTAAAATGACTATTAGCTCATTCTGAGCTTATTAAAAGTCAGCTGATCATCTGCGTCGACATCGACCTTGATTATATCGCCAGCGACAAATTCACCTGCCAATAGCTTTAATGAGAGCGGGTTTTCGATCTCTTGCTGGATCGCACGTTTTAGTGGACGTGCACCATACACCGGATCGTAACCAACAGCGACTAGTTTGTTCATCGCATCAGCTGACAGCTCGATATCCATCTCACGCTCTTGGAGACGCTGACGTAGACGCTGCAACTGAATGTCAGCAATACCAGCCATCTGCGACATACCAAGCGGATGGAAGACCACAATCTCATCGATACGGTTGATAAACTCTGGGCGGAAATGCTGTCCGACCGAATCCATCACCTCAGACTTGATGTCTTCATAGCTCTCGCCGACCATCTCTTGGATTTTGTGTGAGCCTAAGTTACTGGTCATCACAATCACCGTGTTTTTGAAGTCGACCACGCGGCCTTGTGAGTCGGTCAAACGTCCATCGTCTAACACTTGTAGCAAGATATTAAACACATCAGGATGCGCTTTTTCGACCTCATCAAATAGTATCACGCTATAAGGCTTACGGCGTACCGCTTCGGTCAAGGTGCCGCCTTCTTCATAACCGACATAGCCTGGAGGCGCACCCACTAAGCGGCTGACGCTGTGTTTCTCCATATACTCACTCATGTCGATACGGATGATGGCATCCTCACTATCAAACAAGAAGTTGGCCAGTGATTTGGTCAGCTCAGTTTTACCAACCCCCGTAGGCCCTAAGAATAAGAACGAACCCGATGGGCGGTTGGGATCAGACAACCCAGCTCGGCTACGGCGCACAGCGTTGGCGACTGCTTCGACTGCTTCATCTTGACCGATGACACGCTCATGCAGCTTGTCTTCCATCGCCAGCATCTTGTCACGCTCGCCTTGCAGCATTTTGCTGACAGGAATTCCCGTCGCGGCTGCCACCACCTCTGCGATCTCGTTGTCCGTGACTTTATTACGCAGCAGTTTGGCACCGCCATTATCACCTGCCAGCTCTTTTTGCTCGGCCAAATCAGACTCTGTGATACGGCGCTCAAGCTGTGGAATCGTCTCGTACTGCAGCTTACTCATGGTCTCATAGTCGCCTTCGCGGCTGGCTTTGTCATAAGCGATACGCGCTTTGTCCAGCTCGTCTTTTAGCTGCTGAGAGCCTTTGACCAGCGCTTTTTCCGCTTGCCAAATCTCATTGAGATCGGCGTACTCTTTTTCTAGCTCCTCGATTTGGCTATCAAGCACTTTAAGCTCTGCTTGTGCGCCGGCATCTTCTTCTTTTTTGAGTACTTCGCGCTGCATTTTTAGCTGAATCAAACGACTATCGAGCTTACCGAGTGCTTCAGGCTTACTGTCCATCTCCATGCGCAGGCGACTGGCTGCTTCATCGATTAAATCAATCGCTTTATCAGGCAGCTTGCGATCGGTGATATAACGATGGCTCATGCGCGCTGCGGCGATAATCGCGCTGTCTTGGATATCGACACCATGATGCAGCTCATAACGCTCTTTTAGACCACGCAAAATCGCGATGGTGTCTTCGACCGTTGGCTCATCGACAAGCACTTTTTGGAAGCGGCGCTCAAGCGCGGCATCTTTTTCGATAAATTGACGATACTCATCTAGCGTCGTCGCGCCGACGCAGTGTAGCTCACCGCGAGCCAGTGCAGGCTTTAGCATATTGCCTGCATCCATCGCGCCCTCTGACTTACCCGCGCCGACCATGGTATGCAGCTCATCGATAAACAAAATGACATTGCCCTCTTGCTTGGCCAAGTCACTTAGCACCCCTTTGAGACGCTCTTCAAACTCACCACGGAATTTTGCCCCCGCAATAAGCGCGCCTAAGTCTAACGACAATACTTCTTTATTACGAAGCCCTTCTGGAACATCCTTTTGGATGATTTTTTGCGCCAAACCTTCAACAATGGCTGTCTTACCGACACCCGGTTCACCGATGAGCACAGGGTTATTTTTGGTGCGGCGCGAGAGCACCTGAATGGTACGGCGAATCTCTTCGTCACGGCCAATGACAGGGTCTAGCTTACCCAGCTCAGCCTGCTCAGTTAAGTTGATGGTGTATTTGTTTAGCGCATCACGCTGATCTTCGGCATTTTGATTGTCCACCGTTTCGTCTCCACGTAATTTTTCGATCACAGCCTTTAACTGACTGGCTGTCACGCCTGCACTTTCAAATATCTTTTTGGTCTCGCCTTGCTCCGCCAGTGCCAATAGCACCCATTCAGTGGCAATGAAATCATCGCCTTCTTTTTGTGCTTGGCGATCCGCTAAGTTCAAAATCTTCACCGAGTTTGGGTTTAGATTGACATCGCCTGTTGGGTCGCTAATAGTTGCTTGATTATCGAGCGCTTTGGCCACGCCATTTTTTAGCGCCGGAATGGATGCGCCTGCCTGCTGACAGATCGCGATGTTTGACTCATCTTGTAGCAGTACGGCAAGCAGATGCACAGGGTCTATGCCTGTGTGATCACGTCCTAACGCTAAGCTTTGCGCTTCTTGTATTGCAGATTGCAACTTTTGGGTGAATTTCTCAAATCTCATATTGTTATCCTTTGATAATTTATCATGGCAACAGGCTTTTATAAGTATTAGGTTAGCCCGTTTGCCTTTGGTTGCTATCTATATAAGGTATAGTGACAGTCATTTCAAGCGAAAAACAATAAAAAACCTTACTATTAGCAATGATATAAACTTATTCTTATTCATAAGGTTTTATACCGTGCGTTTCAAGACACCCATTCTTAAAAACAAAGCCGTTATACGCATTGTCGTATGGTCGCCAAGTAGGAGTTTATTCCACGATTTCGATCGGTGTATCAATGGCAACCAATGCCATAATCTCATCCATCTCATCATTAGTCACCGCAATACAGCCGTCCGTCCAATCACGCTGCTGCGTAATAGCCGCCAGATGACCAAGGCCGTTTTTTTGTCCATGAATCATAATATCACCACCCGCACTGACCCCGCGTTTTTTGGCTTGGGCTTTATCAGCGGCGTTAGGATAACTGACGTGGATGGAGCGATAGTAGCTAGAGTTTTCGTTTTTATAATCAAGAATATAACTCCCTGTCGGTGTGCGCTCATCGCCTTCTTGGCGCTTATGTCCCACTGGGCTATCCCCTAAAGCAATGTGATAAGTTTTGATGACTGCACCTTGACTCATCAGCTTTAATACCCGCTCGGACTTATCGACATAGACTTTGTCAATCTTGATATTTGCAAGGTCAGTTTGATGACCTTTGTCAAAGTGATTTGCTGCAGCGAGCGCTTTGTAGCCTGTCAGGCCAACGCCGAGCAAAATAAACATCGCCAAGGACAGCAGGATGATTTTTTTGGGGTATAAACGAAAAAATGACACAGTCTTTGCCTTTTACAATCCACCAGTAATGAGCTTTTATAAAATAACAAAAATTTGTGTCAAATATGTGCAAAAAGTATGAATACGCTAAAAGCGCGATTACACCATACGAATCGCGCCATCAAGGCGAATCACTTCGCCGTTTAGGTAGGCGTTATCAATGATATGAGTAACCAATTTGGCAAACTCGTTTGGAGCACCCAAACGCTTAGGATACGGCACACCTGCTTTTAACTGTTCGCGCGCCTTTTCGGGAATGGTGTCCATCATCGGTGTGGCAAACACACCAGGCGCGATGGTCATGACTCTGATGCCGTGGCGCGACAGCTCGCGTGCAAGCGGCAAGGTCAGCCCGACCACCCCAGCTTTTGATGATGAATAGCTGGCTTGCCCAACTTGTCCGTCAAAGGCGGCGATAGAGGCGGTATTGATGATAATACCATTGTCTGCGTTTGATGCGTAAGCGCCAGCTGCCACACGCTTAGCGATGCTAGACGCTACCAAACGTGCGACGTTAAAAGACCCCACGAGATTGATATGAACCCCGCGGCTAAACGCCTCTAGATCGGCAGGTTGGTTTTCACGATCGAGCAGCTTTTGTACCACCGCAATGCCCGCACAGTTGATAGAGCCTTGCAGACCGCTAAAGGCTCGTTCGGCGATGTCTACTGCTGCTTGCACATCCTCGCCGCTGGTAATATCACAGCGTACAAAACGGCTATTTGCGCCCAGCTCATCAGTCAGTGCTTGTCCTGCCGATTCATTTAAATCGGCGATGACCACCTTGCCGCCTTGAGCGACGATTGCCCGTACCACGGCTTCGCCAAGGCCTGATGCACCGCCCGTTACCAAAAAGCTGTGTTGTTCAATTTGCATAATCCTTCCTTTTATTTGTCTAGTATTCTTTGCATGTAGTCTTTATAGTGTACGGAAAAATATTTGAGACAGTGCATGATGCATTGCTCATCTTAAGCTAACATGGCCAATAAGGCGGCGACTGACGTACAGTCGCCCTTAATATGGCCGCGTCTTGATATCGTCGCGTTTTTCTTGGCTTATGCCGCAGACAAACTACGCAGCAAAAAGCGCTGAATCTTGCCACTTGGGGTCTTGGGCAATGCTGCCACAAACTCAACGTCACGCGGATAGGCGTGTGTCGATAGACGCTTGCGTACCAGGGCTTGTATTTCTTTGGCCAGCTCATCTGAGCCTTCGATGCCGTCCTTTAGCACCACATACGACTTGATGGTATGACCGCGCACTTCATCAGGTACTCCGACGGCCGCCGACTCTGCCACCGCATCATGCTCCAGCACGGTGTTTTCGACATCAGTCGGCCCCACACGGTAGCCTGCGGTGATGATGATGTCATCATCACGCCCTGAGAACCAATAGCTACCGTCACTATGACGTTCGACCACATCGCCTGTTAGGTAGTAATCACCGACAAAGGCGTCTTTTTCATTCCAGCTATAACCACGAAAATAAAACGCGGGCGACTGACTGACCACCACCGCCAGCTGGCCTTGCTCACCATCAGGCAAGACATTCATGTCATCATCCAACACGACGAGGGTATGCCCTGGAAGCGCCATACCCATTGAGCCGACAGGACACTCATGGATCAAAGCATGGTGCTCGCAGCACGTCATTCCCGTCTCAGTTTTTCCATATTGGTCACAGACTTTGCAGTTTAGATAAGTCTCCACCCAGTTGACGACCTCAGTATTTAGGGTCTCGCCTGCCGAGTTGGCGCAGCGTAGGAATAACGCGGCATCGCTATCATCATGCGCCTGCTCAAACACGCCGCTGGATTTCATCATACGAAAGGCAGTGGGCGAGGAGGCCAAATTGGTAATCTTATGACGCGCCATAAAGTCGCGCGTGTTTTCTGCATCAAATCCTGACTCATTAAAATGGGTGGTGATGCCCATCAGCAACGGCCCTGTAATGGCATAATACAACCCATAGGCCCAGCCAGGATCGGCCATATTCCAGTAATTATCATCGGCGCGCAAATCGATGGCATAACGCATATATAGATAAAAAGCCGAGAGCGCGCTGAGAGGAACGCTGACGCCCTTAGATTTACCGACGGTCCCAGAGGTAAACATCTGCAAAAATGGCGCATCTGTATCCAAGAGCACAGGCGCCGCCGTAGATGGCTGCGCTGCTACCACTTCTTCATAACGATCGTCACCCCAGCCATGGTCCTGCTGGCTCTCATTGCCGCCCACCAAGACCATTTTGGTTTGCTCAGCCAAATCCTCAAACTTGCCGCGGTTCTCAAGGTTGGTAAATACCACTTTGGTATTGGCCTTATCCATACGGTATTTGATCGACTCATAGCCAAAAGCGGTAAATAACGGCTGATACACGGCACCAATACGCCATGTCGCCAATACAATAGTCAGCAGTTCAGGTGTGCGCGGCAGCATGGTCGCCACTTGATCGCCAGCTTGCACACCATATGACTGGAGCAAGTTGGCAACGTGGCCACTGGCCTTATCAAGCTCAGCGAAGCTTAGGCGCGTGACGTTGCCTGCTGTGTCTTCGTGTACGAGTGCGAGATGCTCACCCCGCCCATCACGCACATGGCGCCCGCAGCAGGCCATGTAAGCATTTCGCTGGTCGTCCAGATGCTCGCCATATATTTCGGTCAATAAGTTATTGATATTAAAGTTTTGATAATAATCGCGGTAGTGTGGGCGCGTATCGGTGTGAGTTGTCGTTGGGGGCAATGAGGTAGTCATAAGCCAATCCTTTAGCACTTGCAGGTCATTGATGACAAGTGACAACAGCGGCGCATGACATCATGGATAAAAATGCTCATGAATCAAAACACCACTGTCTCACTTGTAAAACCGCCCTATCCTATGGGCGGTTTTTATTGTCTATACGCTATTAGTAACGCATTTTACTTATTATTTCAATACATAACGTATCATTTTTATATTATTTTTTTTCTGCTGGTATTATTATTTCTATAGTTAGCTGAATGTAAAACTGTTATGAATTTAAACGCGCTACTGATATAAATTTTACTTGCGTGCTGCGTTCCCAGAGGCTGCATAAAATTCATCCCAGTAGCGCTATGACATTTTTAGAGTGTATCGACTATATATAGTCATGACCGTTCAGCGCAATTGCATATGACTTATCATCTCATCGCCATGGCAGGCTTATGCGACATAACGTTCTCATTGCTAATCCCACAGGTTATTGCCAAGTACACAGGCAGCTTAACAGCGCTTTTTCTTCACAGCTTTGGTGCTTTTTGCTACGACCGCGTCGGGCGTGTTTGTATGTTTCAAAAAACTGACCTGCCAAAAACCGTTCGATAAGCATCGGATGAATATAAGAAGCACGGCATACCGCTGGCGTATTGCCAAGCTCTTCGGCCACGCTCTTCACCATATCGGTAACCAGCTGCTGACGCGCCTTGCTAGCAGGCGCGCTGGCTAAGATTGTCCGGCCTGCCGAGGTCTGCAACTCATCATACAGATAGCTCGCTGCCAGTACACTGGCCATCCAAGTACGAAAGTCCTTTGCACTGTACAATCTGCCCGATGCAAGACCCTCCAAGTCCTCGCTGCTCGGCTGTTTGTGCGCCTCTGTAGCCGCACACAGATGACGGCGCAAGTAGTCATTGACATCGCTGCTATCCACGACTTGCTTATCGCCATTTTCATCTAAATATTTAAAAATCTGATACCCTGGCAGCTCACTACAGACTTGCACGATCTCAATCAAGCGCTCGTCTTGCAGCTCGATATGGTGCTCTTTGGCACTTTTGCCGACAAAATCAAACGCCAGACCGTTATCTGTCTCGCTTACGTGCTTACTGCGCAGCGTACTCAGGCCATAACTTTTATTCATCTTTGCGTAGCGGCTATTACCGATGCGAATAAGGGTAGTTTCCAATAACTTGACCACGGCGGCTAATACATTGGCGCGAGATAGCGGCGCAGCTTCTAGATCTTTTTCGACTTGCTCGCGCAGCGTGGGCAACGCGGTCGCAAACCCTATCATCGCGGCAAACTTGGCGTGCTCGCGCACGCGGTTCCACTCCGGATGATACAGGTACTGCTTGCGCGCTTTGTCATCGCGGCCTGTCGATTGCAGATGGCCTTTTTCGTCTTGGCATATCCACACCTCTGACCACATCGGCGGTATTACCAGCGCATCAAAGCGCTGACGCAGCGCTTTGTCTTTTACCGTCTTGCCCGCCGCATCACGATAGGTAAAGCCGCGACCCCAACGCCGACGGGTAAACCCAGGCTCATCGTCGCTGACGTAACGCAGGTTTGCCAAGCGTGCTAAATGTTCATAATCATGGCGTACATCTGGCGGGGTTGTTTGCTGGTCTAACTTCGCCATAAAAAATACTCGATTGATAAAATAGACGCTTTAGCATAATGAATTGCGGCAGTTTTTGCTGTTTGCTTGCCACAAGCAAAGTGTAATACTGTGTAAATAGCCGTCCAATTACCATAAAAAACACCAAGCATTTAATACTTGGCGTTTTTTATGGCTAGTGTCAATATGACGACGACAAATCTAAAAAGCTTTATTTACCATAAGTGCATAAATAAGCGGTCTCAACCTCTACTTTTACGCCAAACTTCTGATTGGCTTCAACGGTAAATGACTCGCCAGCATCAAAGGTCTGCCATTCGCTACTATTTGGCAGTTTAACGGTCAATGCGCCGCTCACCACACTCATGGTCTCAAATTCACTGGTGCCAAATTCATACTCCCCAATTTCCATCACGCCGACAGTCGCTGGCAGAGTGGCTGTCTGAAAGGCGATCGACGTGACTTTATCGTCAAAATAACTATTTACGCTTGGCATAAATTTTCCTTAAGTAATGGTGTTTAAAATGTGTTGATAAACCTTACAGTCCTGCTTTAAGGCTGGCTTCGATGAATTGATCGAGATCACCATCGAGTACCGCGCTGGTATTAAACGTCTCAACGCCAGTACGCAAGTCCTTGATACGTGAGTCATCGAGCACATACGAGCGAATTTGACTGCCCCAGCCGACGTCAGACTTATTGTCTTCGACCGCTTGCTGTTTTTCCATACGTTTTTGCATCTCAAGCTCATAAAGCTTGGCGCGCAGCATTTTCATGGCAGTGGCTTTGTTGCCATGCTGGCTACGCTCGTTTTGGCACGTGACCACCACGCCAGTTGGCTCATGGGTAATACGCACCGCAGAGTCAGTGGTGTTGACGTGCTGTCCACCCGCGCCCGATGAGCGATAGGTATCGATACGCAGATCGGCCGGATTGATATCAATCTCGACGTTGTCGTCAATCTCAGGCGAGACAAAAACAGCGGCAAACGACGTATGACGGCCATTATTACTATCAAATGGTGACTTACGCACTAGGCGATGCACACCAATCTCGGTACGCAGCCAGCCAAACGCATAGTCGCCTTTGATCTCGATCGTCGCTGATTTAATCCCAGCGACGCTACCAGACGACACTTCAATGACTTCGACCTTAAAGCCATGCGACTCCGCCCAACGCGTGTACATCCGTAGCAGCATCTCGGCCCAGTCTTGTGCTTCGGTGCCGCCACTACCCGACTGAATGTCTAAGTAGCAGTTATTTGGGTCCATCTCGCCGCTAAACATCCGGCGGAATTCTAAATCTGCCACACGTTCTTCAGCATCGTCGAGCTCTGCTTGCACATCGCTCAGTAGTGACTCGTCCTCTGCTTCTACTGCCAGCTCGAGCATGGCAGACGCATCTGCTAAGGTAGTCTCAAGCGATATCACCACATTGATGATACCATCAAGCTGGCTTTTTTCTTTATTAATCTTGGTCGCGCGCTCAGGATCATTCCATAGCTCGGGGTTTTCTAATTCCAAATTGATTTCTTCTAGGCGCTCTTGCTTACCATCGAAGTCAAAGATACCTCCGAAGGTCCTGTCCTCGCTCAGATAAGTCTTTGATTTTTTCTTGATACGGATTGATTTCCATAAATAGTCCTGTTTTTTGCTAAAAATAAAGGTCGCCCTCGGGCGCTATTTTAAATGAGATTGCGGTTAAATAATGGATTAATTATGCGCTGTCTGGTAGTGGCTCATTGACCAGCCTCAATCGACCAATCTTCGACCGCCCAACGATGCGCCAGCGCATGAGCATGCAGCGCGTCATCAGGAGACACGCAGACTGCGACGTCCGCCCATTCTAGCAGCGGGATGTCATTTTTAGAATCTGAATACGCATAAGTTTTTTCAAATCGAACGCCAGCGAGCTGCTGCTTATTTAGCCACTTATCGAGATGATAAATCTTACCTTCTTTAAAGTTTGGCTTGTCGGTGAGCTTGCCGGTATAGCGGGCGTCCTTTATCTCAAGCGGCGTCGATAATACATTGTCAGCCTCGACCCCAAAACGCTTTGCGATGGCAGACACCACAAAATCATTGGTCGCGGAGATTATCACCACATCATGCCCTTTTTCCACATGCTGACAGAGCACCTCCATCGCTTTTGGGCGGATATGCGGCTCGATCTCAGACTTAATATAGTCTTCGCGTAGCGCGTGTAGCCTCTCCATCGGCAAGCTGCTCAAAAACTGGGCGACAAACTCATTGTACTCAGTGGCATCGAGCGTGCCTTCGATATAGTCCTGATAAAATTTTTGATTGGCCGTACGATATTCGGCTTCATCGACCAGATTGTGCTTGACGATATACTCGCCCCAAAGATAATCGCTATCGACATCGAGCAAAGTATGATCCAAATCAAAAAGCGCCAGTTCTTTTGCTATCGGTTGTGCTGCCTGCATAATAAAACCTTATGGTGATTGATAAAACGATGATTGGTAAAGAAGGGTTAAAAGTTGGGTGATAGTTGGTGACATCCTATCTTCCATGATTCGGTAATATTTGGTGAATACTACTGTTTAGCAAACAAAATTATGCTAACTTTATAATAAAAACAGAGAACCTTATGAAAACGCCCAGTCCCCAGTCCACCACCGCTCGTCGACCGAGACGCCCTGCCCGCTCTATCAAAGAAATTAGGCGGCGGCAACGAGGAGAGGATTATCAGTCTCCGATGGCACGTAGCTTATATGCGCTCTTGACAGCTTTGCTGTATGGCGCTGGTGGGTTGTTTATCGATCTTGCTATCGTCGTGATTCGCTCTTTATTCAATCTAGGCACGGGCGATATTTTTTGGTTGTTTACGCCCATCCTGCTGGTTTTGGGTGCCATTATTGGGTTTTTTGTCGGCAAAAACGCAGGTGCCGAGAGCGTCAATGCCTTACACAATCAGCAAGCTGGCAATAACGCTTATCTCGACGACTACTCTATACGCCATGATATCTTTCGAGGTCTGATGATCGGGATTGCTATCTTTGCGGTTATTTAGCTGGTCATGATGCTCATGACGTAAATATGCGCAACCACAATATCAGCGACGTTGACTTCCTCCCCTCCCTAAAGTGAGGGGATTCCTACTAAAGACGGTCAAGCCCGACCGCGAGAATGTTTTTCGCTCCATTAACATCTCTGTTATGGGTCGTTTTACAAGAACGACAAAACCACTCTCTTATACCAAGACCTTCTCTACCTTTCGGACTGTCTTGGCGAGAGCCGCAACATGAGCAGACTTGGGTGCTGTACGCTTCATTGACTTCGATATAGTGGCAACCTGCGTTCGCGCATTTATAATCCAGTTGCCGCTTAATCTCAAACCAACCAGCATCATAGACGGATTTGGCCAGTTTGGATGAAGTGAATGATGTTGATTTAATTTGACCAACAACGATTAAGCTGTTGGACTTAACAAGCTTTGATGTGAATTTATGGATTAAGTCTTGGCGAGTGTTTTTAATCTTGGCGTGAATGGCCTTGACCCGTTTTTTGTTTTTAGCACGTTGGGCGGTGGCCAGTTTTTCTGCGTATTGATGCGTGACTTTGATTTGTAGCTGATCACCATCACTACTGACCGCTGAATCCTTGCAGCCTAAATCAATACCGACTTGGCCCGTGCCACATTTAATCTTTGGAAACTCTTTGACGGTAATACAAGCATACCAGTGACCACGATTGTCTTGTACCAATTCGCACGTGTTGATGCGGTAGAGGGCTAGGTTATAGCTATCCCACAGATCAATGGTCAGCTTTTTACCCTTAGCAAGGCTTAGCTGAATGGTAGATTTAAGGCTTGTCTTGCCTGATTGACGAGTTGATAGGTGTTTTACGGCTGTCTTTTTAAAAGGAATCCAGCCCAAGCTTCTTCTCTTGGCCTTTGGGTTGTTGGTACGCCAGTTGAGTTTGGCTTTTTTAAACTGTTTTCGGCTTTTGGAGTGAACCTCACTAATCGCTTGCAAGGTTTGACTGTGCAGATTTAGATATTCGCCAGCCCCTTTGGTATAAGCGGCCAAGTCATAGGCTGAAAAGAATTTGCCTGTACGCTTAAGGTGTTTAAAACTTAGCTCATTGACGTAATTCCAGACAAAGTTAACCGACCCAGCCAAGATATTGAGCTGAGTGGCGTGTTTGTCTTTGATGCGTAGCTTGAGCGTTTTCATGGGATAATTATGATCTCAATGCGTTTGGTTATCAAGGGGTTCACAATATTGTGCGACAACGACTGACGCCTGATATCCACGCCTTAGAAGGATGTGGTTTTACGGCGCTGGATGATAAAATGAGAAACGACAAAATGAGCCACTCATATCCGCCATTTATTACTTCTTATCATTCAGGCATGGCTATTTCTTTGAGGCCAGTTTTAAACTTCTGACAGCGCTCACTATAGTGCATGGCCGATAGTTTTAACATCGCTGCTTGCTCATCCGTTAGGGTTTTCACCACTTTGGCCGGTGCGCCCATGACCAGTGAGTTGTCTGGGATTTCCTTACCTTCTGTGACTAAGGCTTTGGCACCGATGATGCAGTTTTTACCGATTTTGGCATGATTGAGCACCACCGCACCGATTCCGATTAAACTATTATCGCCAATCTCGCAGCCGTGCAACATTGCCAAATGCCCAATCGTCACATAGTTACCTATTTTGACTTCGATACCTGCATCGGTATGGATGACGCTGTTTTCTTGTACATTACTATAGTCACCGATATGAATGCGCTCGTTGTCACCGCGAATCACCGCACCAAACCAGACGCTGGCTTGATGGCCCAAATACACATCACCAATCACTTGTGCGCTATCAGCCACCCAGCCATGAAAGGGGCTAGCAAATTCAGGGGTTTTGTCTATATACTGGTAAATCATAACGGTTCCTTGTCCTACTAAAAAAACGCTTCGGTTAATTGGTCGATGTTGCGGTTCATGATGTTACGACTCATTGTGGCAAAGACAACTGTAGAAATCCAGCGCTATTCATCGTAGCCGCTCGCCATCTTGCCAACTTAATTCTGACAACTTGCCACAGCGCTTGTACTGTGTTAAAAATCAGCTAGCTATCTGCGTCTATATTGTATATAATGCGCAAAATCTGTGCCTAAGCGAGCGGACATGATGCAAGTTACCTATTCACTACCTAGTGAGTTTTGTAGTTTCCATCGATAATGTCTTCTCGCTTTTTTGTGGGCAACTTTTGTGTGTAGCCTATATTCTTCTTGAGGTTTATTATTCCCAATACCTTAAAAACAAAGGCTTTACACCGACAGCCAACCACAAGCATCGTCACAGAACTCACAAATAATAGCGGAGGCAAACCTTGAATTCATCGGCAGAAATACAAGCAATTTTGGCACTAGCAGACGGTACGATTTTTCGCGGTGTCAGTATCGGTAGCCTTGGTCATCGTGTCGGTGAGGTGGTGTTTAATACAGCCATGACAGGGTATCAAGAAATCCTAACTGACCCAAGCTACGCGCGCCAGCTGGTCACTTTGACCTACCCGCACATTGGTAACACTGGCACCAACAGTGAAGACAGCGAATCTGGCAACACCCATAAAGTATGGGCAGAAGGTCTGATTATCCGTGATGCCACTATGGCAACCTCAAGCTTTCGTAATACCGAATCATTAACCGATTACCTCACGCGCAATGATACGGTCGCGATTGCCGATATCGACACCCGTAAGCTGACGCGCATCCTACGTGATCAAGGGGCGCAGCATGGCTGCATCATGACTCCAGCCGAAGGCAACACCATCACCCCTGATGACGAGCAACAAGCCATTAAACTGGCACAAGAGTTTGCCGGTATCAAAGGCATGGACTTGGCAAAAGAGTGCTGCACTAAAGAAAACTTCGAATGGACAGCGGGGACGTGGGATTTGTCTGACACACTGCTAAACCGTGATGCACCCGGTAGCCATGATAGCGGTACAGGCGGCTTTTTTAAGCAGCTTGGCACTCACATCGACTCTAAATACAACGTCGTCGCTTATGACTTCGGTAGTAAAACCAACATCCTGCGTATGCTGGTCGACCGCGGCTGTCATGTGACGGTGGTACCAGCGCAAACGCCGATTGCAGACGTGCTGGCGATGAATCCAGACGGTATCTTTTTATCCAATGGCCCCGGCGACCCTGCCGCCTGTGACTATGCTATCGACGCGGTACGTCACATCATCACCGAGACAGATATTCCGACCTTTGGTATCTGCCTAGGCCATCAGCTAATTGGTCTGGCCAGCGGCGCTAGCACCATCAAGATGAAAACTGGTCATCATGGCGCCAACCATCCTGTACAAGATTTGGCCACAGGGACGGTGATGATTACCAGTCAAAACCATGGTTTTGCTGTCGATGAAGACACGCTACCTGACAACGTCAAATCGACTCACCGTTCACTGTTTGATGGTACCAACCAAGGTATTGAGCTGACCGACAAGCCAGTATTTAGCTTCCAAGGTCACCCAGAGGCCAGCCCTGGCCCGCATGATGCTGCGCCGCTGTTTGATAAGTTCGCTGAGATGATGGCAGGTGCTAAATCTTAAGCGGCCAAAGATTAAATAATGGATATTGACCCATAAATAATAAATATAACGCTTGAAGCACCGAGGGTGGTTCAAGCTACACCATATCAAACACGATAAGCTGAACTGACAATATCGTTATATTATAGATTACTCAAAATATCACCCAAACGAAGGTAGCCCTAACTATGCCAAAACGTACCGACATAAAAAGCATTCTTATCATTGGCGCAGGCCCTATCGTCATCGGCCAAGCATGTGAGTTTGACTACTCAGGCGCGCAGGCGTGTAAAGCGCTACGCGAGGAAGGCTACCGCGTCATCTTGGTCAACTCAAACCCTGCGACCATCATGACCGACCCTGTGATGGCCGATGCCACCTATATCGAGCCAATTACTTGGCAAACAGTCGAGCAAATCATCGCCAAAGAGCGCCCCGATGCTATTTTGCCGACGATGGGCGGCCAAACGGCGCTGAACTGCGCGCTGGATTTGGACAAGCACGGCATCCTTACCAAATATAACTGCGAGCTGATTGGCGCGACCAAAGACGCGATTGAGATGGCAGAGGATCGTGATCTGTTTGACCAAGCCATGAAGCGTATCGGCCTTGAGTGCCCACGCGCCGAAACCGCTGAAACCATGGAAGAAGCCTTTGCTACCCAAGAAAAAATGGGCTACCCATGTATCATTCGTCCGTCATTCACCATGGGCGGCTCAGGCGGCGGTATCGCCTACAACCGCGATGAATTTATCGAAATCTGCGAGCGCGGTTTTGATTTATCACCCAACCATCAGCTGCTTATCGATGAATCACTCATCGGCTGGAAAGAGTATGAGATGGAAGTGGTGCGTGACAAAAACGACAACTGCATCATCATTTGTGCGATTGAGAACTTTGACCCCATGGGCGTACACACGGGCGACTCTATCACTGTCGCGCCTGCACAGACTTTGACCGATAAAGAATACCAAATCATGCGTAATGCCTCGCTTGCGGTACTGCGTGAGATTGGCGTCGAAACTGGCGGCTCAAACGTGCAGTTCGGTATCAACCCAGACACGGGCCGTATGGTCGTCATCGAGATGAACCCTCGCGTATCACGCTCGTCTGCCCTTGCCTCAAAAGCCACGGGTTTTCCGATTGCCAAAATCGCTGCAAAGTTAGCCGTTGGTTATACCCTAGACGAATTGCAAAATGACATCACAGGCGGCAAAACGCCAGCTAGCTTTGAGCCGGCGCTTGACTATGTCGTCACCAAAATCCCGCGTTTTAACTTTGAAAAATTCCCACAAGCGGACAATATCCTCTCGACGCAAATGAAGTCAGTCGGTGAAGTCATGGCAATCGGCCGTAACTTCCAAGAGTCCATGCAAAAAGCCCTGCGCGGCATGGAAACAGGCTCAGACGGCTTTGATGAGCAAATCGATTTGACAAAAGTATCAGCTGACAAAGCGCGTTCTGAGATTATCAACCGTCTAACCATCCCAACGCCTGAGCGCATTTATTATCTGGCTGATGCCTTCCGCGTCGGTATGAGTGTCGATGACGTCTTTAATTACACCAAAATTGACCCATGGTTTTTGGTACAAATCGAAGACATCGTCAAAACTGAAGCACAGGTTAAAACCTTAGGCTTTGGCGGCTTGAACGCTGAAAACATGCGTAGCTTTAAGCGTAAAGGCTTATCAGACCTGCGTTTGGCCAAGCTGCTCGGCATATCACAAAAGCAATTACGCAAAAAACGCTGGGATTTAGCCATTTATCCAGTCTACAAGCGCGTCGATACCTGTGCGGCAGAATTTCCCACCAGCACCGCCTACATGTACTCAACTTATGACAGCGAATGCGAGGCCAACCCAACCGATAAGAAAAAAATCATGGTGATCGGCGGTGGTCCTAACCGTATCGGTCAAGGGATTGAGTTTGACTATTGCTGTGTCCATGCTGCCCTCGCCATGCGCGAAGACGGCTATGAAACCATCATGGTCAACTGTAACCCAGAAACCGTCTCGACCGATTATGACACCTCAGACCGCCTCTACTTTGAGCCAATCACGCTAGAAGATGTGCTAGAGATCGTCCGTATCGAAAACCCAGACGGCGTCATCGTGCAGTTTGGCGGACAGACACCATTGAAACTGGCGCGCGCGTTAGAATCTGCTGGCGTAAAAATCATCGGTACCAGCCCTGATGCCATCGACCGCGCTGAAGACCGTGAGCGCTTCCAGCACATGATTCAGCAGCTAAACCTCGTGCAGCCATCAAACGCGCTAGCGACCAGCCTAGAAGACGGCTTGGTGAAAGCCAAAGACGTCGGCTATCCGTTAGTCGTTCGCCCATCATACGTCTTGGGTGGCCGCGCAATGGAAATCGTCTATAACGAAGACGAGCTAAAACACTACTTGCGTACCGCTGTACAAGCATCAAACGAAGCGCCCGTCCTATTAGACCGCTTTTTAGATGATGCCATCGAAGTCGATGTCGACTGTGTTTGTGACGGCACTGATGTGGTGATCGGTGGTATCATGCAGCATATCGAACAAGCAGGCGTCCACTCTGGCGACTCTGCATGTTCATTACCGCCTTACTCATTATCGGATGAGCTTTGCGATACCATGCGTGCGCAGACGGTAGCGATGGCAAAAGAGCTTGGCGTGGTCGGCCTAATGAACGTCCAATTCGCGGTAAAAGGTAACACCGTTTACATTCTAGAAGTGAACCCACGTGCCGCTCGTACCGTGCCGTTTGTCTCTAAGTGCATTGGCACCTCATTGGCGCAAGTGGCTGCGCGCTGTATGGCTGGCACTTCATTAAAAGATCAAGGCTTTACTACCGAGATTGTTCCTTCGTTTTACGCAGTAAAAGAAGCGGTATTCCCGTTTGCCAAGTTCCCGGGGGTCGATCCTATCTTGAGCCCTGAGATGAAATCGACTGGTGAGGTCATGGGCGTTGGTAAAACCTTTGGCGAAGCGTTTTATAAGGCCATTATCGGTAGTAACGAGCGCCTGCCAGGCCTGCCTGTTGAAGGCGAAACCAAAACGGCCTTTATCTCGGTTCGTGATAGCGACAAGGCACAAATCGCCCCTATCGCGCGTCAGCTTGCTGATTTTGGCTTTAATATCGTCTCAACGACGGGCACGCAAAAGGTGCTCAGCGAAGCCGGTATTGCCAGCACTCAGATCAACAAAGTCACCGAAGGTCGTCCGCATATCGTTGATGCCTTGAAAAACGGCAAAATCGACCTTATTATAAATACGACCGAGGGCAAGCAGGCGCAAGAGGATTCATTCTCTATCCGCCGCAGCGCGCTACAGAATAAAGTGTTTTATGTCACGACCTTAGGTGCAGCGGATGCTGTCTGTAAATCTTATGCCATCGACTTGCCATTTGATGTCTATAAGCTACAAGATTTGCACGAGCAAGCAAAGGTGGTTGACGCGGCCCAATAATTTCAGTAGATTAAGCATTATCGTCAAGCAAATAAAACGCAGCGACAAAACGTGTCAAGCGTTTTGATACGACAATAATGCTTGAGAAGACGTTTACCAAGATAGACCCAAAAAGCATAGTGGCTAAACTGCGACTATGCTTTTTATTATGTAAGATCACGCGCGCATCTGCCCGTTGGTAAATGCGCCGACCCATGATCTGTTTAGCCTTTTCGTACCATGTATAAAGATCAGCAGAGCCAGTCAGACATGAGTAAGGACTACCCGTCGTAGCCTGCGCTGCGTTTGCCACCGCTCATCGTATCTTTATGCTTGATACAATATAACTCTTTATATATCAAACCCATTGCAACAACACAGACACCATCTCATCTGAGGTGGTGTGGTGTTATTGGTTTAAGGAAAAAACATGCAACGTTACCCCATGACTCCCCAAGGACACGCGGCGCTAGAAGCCGAACTAAAACAGCTAAAAAGTGTCGATCGCCCTCGTATTACCGCCGCCATCGCCGAAGCCCGCGAGCACGGTGATCTAAAAGAAAACGCTGAATACCATGCAGCACGCGAGCAGCAAGGGTTTTGTGAAGCGCGTATTCGCGACATTGAAGCCAAGCTCGGCGCCGCACAGGTCATTGACCCGACGACCTTGCCAAACGATGGCCGAGTGGTATTCGGTGTGAGCGTAGTCATCGAAAACATGGATACCGAAGAAGAAAAACAATACAAAATCGTCGGTGACGATGAAGCGGATTTTAAAGCAGGCAAAATCTCTGTCAACTCACCCATCGCTCGCGGTCTGATTGGCAAGTTTGAAGGTGATGAAGTACGTATCGAAACGCCAAAAGGTATGGTGGAGTACGAAATCATGAAAGTCATCTATGACCAATAGCGCCCATTTTTATCTGCTTAGGGCGTGTTGAAAATTCAACCATAGCACTGACAGAGACTATTTGTGAATGCTCAACATGCCCTAATAAGTAGCAGGTATTATAGAAGCCTTTTTTATAGCAGTTACACAATGCCACTTTTATACTCAATTTGTTTTGCCGCATAATCATGACAAGTTTGCGTGCAAATCTCAAGTAAAGTGGCTCATTGATGCACTATTATTCAAAATAATGACGGCTTGATAGTTAAATAGCGCAGTTAAAGCGTGATTATAATTGACTGTTATCAGTACTCGATATCCCCGTTATTTGGCATGTATTACCGTGTCATTTAGCGGGGGTTTTGTTTAGGCCGTTACCTTTTGCCGCTTTATGATTGGTGATATTGACTGTTATTTTTTAAGGAGTCTTTTATGAGCTTGACATCGATACCTGTGGTTACTACCCACAAAACCATCCCCCAAAAAGCATCTGCAGCGATGGCGGTTTCTCTTTTTTTTACCGGCGCATTGCTTGCGGCCAACTTAGTACATGCTGCGCCTGAAGTGACCATCAACGCATCTGCTGGCAGTAGCACGACCGTCGTTGAGCAGTACGCTGATGGCAAAACAGCCACTATTACGGCAACGCCCAACGGTATTACGATGAAAGACGGTATGCCCTATGCGGTCACGCAAGTGACCACAGTGCCACGCTATACGGTGCACCAAAGTGGCAACGATACGGTCGTGACCCAAGGCCGCACCACGGTCACTAGCGTACCTGTCACCGAGCAGCTGACCCAAAAAACCAGCCGCGTCGATGTCATCACCGCTCCTACGACCACCGTCGTGACAAACCCGCCAGCAACAACCCAACCATCAGCAACGACGCAAATCGTATCCACCTCTGTAGATACCTTGCAATTGACGCCAACTTTTAGCACCCCTGGCATTGTCAATGCACAAACCAAGGTCATGAAGATATTAAAAAACAGCGACGGCCGCGAAATAGCTGTACCTGCCAACCATATCGCCCCTGGTGACGTGATTGAATATCACACCACTTATCTCAATACCACCACACAACCCGTCACTGACATCAATGCCATGGTGTCGCTGCCAAATGGCGTGCAATTGCTGTCCTTAAATAGCCCGCTACCCACGCAGGCCACCACTGGCGGCGACAGCTATCAGACCATCCAGCAAGTTGGCAATACCGTGATCATCAAAGAAAACTATTCTGGTCTTAAGTGGAATTTGGCTGACCTAAGCCCAAATGCTGCTCAGACCGTTGTCATACGAGCAAAGGTTCAGTAAAGACTATATTTTAGAGTATGGTTATTTAATCACTCTGAAAATGATAAAAGGTCTTGCCGGTTCGTTTTATAGTCAGCAAGACCTTTTTATGACGTATCTTGCGACACTATCTGACGTGTTGTTTTGTATATTATCCTATAAATACAACGACTTAAGCCTGATTTTGCTAAAATACATACCTATAAATGATTTGGTAGATCACGCTTATGGCAGCCATCAATTATGAACGATTGCAAGGCAAGCTTAATATTTTAGCGGACGCCGCTAAATACGACGTGTCTTGTTCCTCCTCCGCTGGCACGCGCAAAAATCAAGGCGGTGGCCTCGGTGATGCCTCAAAGACAGGCATTTGCCACAGCTATACCGAAGACGGTCGCTGCGTCAGCTTGCTCAAAATTCTGCTAACCAATCACTGTATATACGACTGTGCTTATTGTACGTCACGTAAAAGTAATGACACCCCGCGCGCCGCTTTTACGGTGGAAGAAGTAGTGGATTTGACCATGCAGTTTTATCGCCGTAACTATATCGAGGGGCTGTTTCTCAGCTCAGGCATCTTTAAAAATGGCGACTACACCATGGAGCGACTGGTCGAGGTCGCCAAGATACTGCGTACTCGTGAGCGCTTTAACGGTTATATTCATCTAAAAACCATCCCCGGCGCGTCAAAAGAGCTATTGTTAGAAGCGGGGCTTTATGCCGATCGCTTGAGCGTCAATATCGAAATTCCTACCAAATCAGGGCTGGCGTTGCTCGCTCCAGAAAAATCTCACGACGAGCTAAAAGCGCCGATGCAGACGGTAAAAGAAGAAATCGTCACGATTCGTGAAAGCCGTAAAACCCATAAAAAAGCACCAAAGTTCACACCAGCTGGTCAAACCAGTCAAATGATAGTTGGGGCTAGTAACGAGACAGACTTACAAGTGATTCAGCTATCGAGTCATTTTTATCAAACTTATGATCTCAAACGCGTCTACTACTCAGGGTACGTGCCGATGCTCTCTGACAATCGCCTGCCAGCGATAGGCACGCCGGTGCCCATGGTGCGTGAAAACCGCCTTTATCAAGCGGATTGGCTAATGCGTTTTTATGGTTTTGGCGCGCATGAAATCGTGGAGCCTGAGTCGCCATTTCTCGATTTAGACTGTGATCCAAAGCTCGCTTGGGCTATCCGTCATCGCGAGCATTTCCCTGTCAATATCCAAACGGCAAGCTACGAGATGATTGTACGTATCCCAGGTATCGGTACCAAAACCGCCAAAAAGATTGTGACAGCGCGTAAGTTTAATCAGTTGACCCTTTATCATCTCAAAAAAATGGGCGCGGCGGTCAATCGTGCCAAATATTTCATCGCCACCACTGGTAAAAACGAGCATCTCGCCCATCTGACCCGTGAGAACTTCCGCCAATATGTGCTGGCGCAAACACAGACCAAATATAAGGATCAGCGTAGTGGGCAATTAGCACTATTTTAAAAAGGAGCATATATGCTAGAGCTGGCCCCAAACACCGCGTACCCTGTTGGTCAATTGACACCCAGTATTGTGCTTTATGAGCCAAGTTTTGAAGGGTGGTTAAGTGCTGTCTTCTATGTTTATGCTAATAAATTACA
Source organism: Psychrobacter sp. Marseille-P5312 (assembly GCF_900291405.1). Classification (NCBI taxonomy): domain Bacteria; kingdom Pseudomonadati; phylum Pseudomonadota; class Gammaproteobacteria; order Moraxellales; family Moraxellaceae; genus Psychrobacter; species Psychrobacter sp. Marseille-P5312. The sequence goes on along the minus strand of NZ_OLML01000001.1, from coordinate 2,187,561 downwards.
TGACGATGAAGCACTACAATTAATTGCCCAAGACTGTTATGTACCCTCATTGATTGCTCAAGCAACCAGCGTTGTGCCTAATGAGGAACATGCTGAGCGCGTGCTAGTCAAGCTAAACCAGCTGCTCGGCCGCTCAGGTATGCGCAACTTGCTTTGGGGGTTTTTATCAGAAAAAGAGCACATCGGCACAACATTATTTTGGGTGGTCAAATACGCCATCGATTATCCCAATCGCCATATCATGCAGGATGTCGGCAATTTGCATGTGCTCGAGCTGGTGCAAACGGTCAAATCTGTCGGCCGTGAAAAACACCGCATGGAAGCCTTTGTGCGCTTTGAGCACACCACCGATGATATTTACTTCGCCCGCGTGGAGCCGGACTTTAATGTGTTGCCACTCATAGGTGAGCATTTTCGGCAGCGCTATCAGGACCAGCATTGGGCGATTTATGATATAACGCGCGGCTACGGCATTTATTATGACAAAAGCAACAGTACAGCCACGCGCCCTGCCGCCTTGCAGACCATCACTGATCTAGATGATGCCGTCCTGCGCCGCCCTGCCAGCATTCATAGCGCAGATGAGCGGCGCTATCAGCAGTTTTGGCAAGGCTATTTTACCAACGTCAATATAACTGAGCGCAAAAACCCACGCCTGCATCGGCAATACTTACCGCAGCGCTACTGGAAATACTTGAGCGAAAAACAAATACTACCCAATGCCGAGCATATCCAAAAGCGGCGCTAATGTTTTTTCGTTCCCATCCTTTATCTTCGTGGTTGAGTTTTTGCCACTTTTAACTGACAATAGCAACTTAATATTTGATTTGGTGACCCTCGCTGCTATGAAAGTGATGCGCTTATTATCGTCTTTAAAGCATGATGAATCCGAGCGCGGTATTTTTCATCTTGGCCGCGCCTTGGTCAAAAACGGTCACACCTCTATCATCGTCTCAAGCGCCGATGAAGAAAACGATCTGGTCAAACGTCTCAAGCGTGATGGCAACCATTATCATCAGCTGCACATGAACAAAAAATCGTGGCTGTCGTTGCTGCGCGTCAACGCCCTACGCCATCTGATCGAAAAATACGACCCCGATGTGATACATTTGCATTCGCGTACGCCTGCATGGATACTACATCTTGCCTTGCGCCGCGCGCGCCTAAAGCGCATGCCCAAGCTGGTGTCGACCATGTACGGCTTTTATCCGATCAATAAATACTCCCAAGCGCTGCTCGATGTCGACATCATGATTACTGTCTCCGATAGTGTCACTAACTACCTAAAAAAAGGCCTGCGCCGAGAAGACGCAGGACCCAAGGTCATCAAACGTATTTACCGCGGCGTCGACACCCGCCGTTACCCTTATCGGCACAATCCATCTGTCTATTGGCTACGGCACACCTTTGCCGAGTATCCTGAGCTTGAGCACAAAAAATGGCTGGTATTTCCCACCATCATTGGTAATGAATATGGTCAAGAGTGGCTGATTGATATTTTGGGCAATTTGCAGGAGCAATTTCCCAATATTCATGTCATCATCATGGACGATGATTATAGAGATGGTGACGTGGTACACGAGGACTTTCGGCAGCGTACCAATACACTTGGGCTGGCCGAGCGCATCACCTACGTGGGTAGCAAGCGCAATGACATGCGCGAGTGGCTATCAGCGGCCAATATCGTCATGGCGCTCGCCAATGAGCCTGAGTCCATTGGTATCAACGCCCTACAAGCGATTCACCTAGGCACCCCCGTCATTGGCTGGGATCAAGCGGCATTCAGTGAGATATTACAGCCGTTATATCCCCAAGGGCTGGTCAAAAAGTACAATGCCAAGGCACTTTGTAAAGCGGTTCGCAATCAGCTAGAGAGTGTCACGCGCCCTGAGATGACCACCAAATTTACCATGCGTGAGATGATTGAGGCGACTCTTGAGGTTTATCAATCACTGTATGACGCATCACTGGCTGAGGAGCAAGCGGCACAGGACGCCGCAGCGGTCAAACGAATCAATAAAAGCCTTAAGCGAGTAGCAAAATCCATCCCTGAGTCTACTTATGTAAAAATCGACCCAATCGATAACCATACAAAAATTAAACTTAGTAAAGAAAAGCCCAAGCCGAAACCAGAGACACAGCCACAGTCAGAGCCGACCACTTTAGACTCAGACACTTTACGTTCAGACGCTTCAAGCGCTAAGGCAGCAGACGACACAGTATCAAACAACAACCCACCATGACAGCAGCGCTGACTTAGTAAGTCGTCGGCGTGTGCGCACTGACGATACGGGTGATACTGTCGCTTGGGTTAATAAAAGTATGCGGCTTCATCGTATCGATTACATATAGTAGATTCAATTTAAAAATGTTATAGCGCTACTGGTATAAATTTTCCTTGCGTGCTGTATACACAGAGGCTGCGAAAAATTCCTCCCAGTAGCGCTTTGGAACTTATGACAGTTTTGTTTTGAACTGACTATAGCTGTCGCCTTGATTGAGCAGATAGGTGGTCTCTTCGACACGGATCAAAATCTTGCCTTCAATAACCGTGCCGATCTCCTCGCCCTCGTGGGCGATTTTTTCTTCTGTCGAACTATTAGGCTAATAAGTCTCAATCAAAAACCCCAAGTTTTTTGTGGTGCTGCAGTTATACACTTGTTTTAGCGACACCCGACTACCCGCCTCACTCAGCTCTAGCAAGTCTTTTGGTGTGACCACCACACGGGCTTTTGGCTCTTTCCATTCATCACTAAAAAACGTGGTCAGATCAGAGCCAAGCACAGTCAAAATCGCCTTTAGCGTATTGACCGCTGGGCTAACTTTGTTGCGCTCTATAGAGCTGATAGAGGTATTGGTCAGCCCTGCCAGCTTGGCCAGCTTGCGCTGTGAGTAGCCTTTAGCCAAGCGTAATTGGTTGATTTTTTTGCCGATATCTTCTTCAACAGACGCCTCTGTCTCGGCGGGCGCGGCGCTCGGCAGACTATCGTCTCCTGCGTCATCATCGCTGCAAACACTGTCGTCATCGGCCCCCTTATCATCGCCTTCATTATCGATTCCTTTACTGGCATCGGCATCGTTATTCGCCTCATTATCGGTATCGGTACTGGCGTCACAGCTGGCATCAGGGGTGTTGGTATCTCTATGATCTTCTTAGTTATTCAGTGCGTTGTTTGCTGGCATAGTGAATAAATTCCGTGAATAGAAACTTGGACAAGTTGTCTTTTTCATAGTTTAACTCAGGATGCCACTGCACACCAATCATAAATGGATGCTCAGATAAGCTGATCGCCTCGACTAGGCCATCAGGTGCCAGCGCCTCTACCAACAAGCGCTCACCGACTTTATTGATGGCTTGTTTGTGCAAGGAGTTCACATGCCATTTTTTGCCAAACGCCGCCAGCCTACCTGCAGGCTCGATGATAACGTCATGGACGGGCTGATACTGCACTTCGAGCGGCTGATTGCTGTCTTCTAAGTGCGGCTCATAAAACCCTTCTACCTCGCGCCAATCAGGGTGAAGTGTGCCTTTAAAATGAACATTCATCTCTTGCAGACCACGGCACACTGCCAGCAGCGGCATGTTTGTCTTGTCGGCGTAGGCGAGCAGCTTAAAACTCAGCTCATCTCGCCCAAGATCTTGCTTGGCTTCGAGGTGCGTCGCTCCGTACCGCGTCGGCGCCACATTGCTCACACATGGCTAATGGCATACTGGCTCATAAGACTGTCATAAGATTACAAACTGATTTGCCTGAACCTGAGGTACGTTTATATGTCATTATCTTCCAATTTATTAATCACAGACTCTGTGCCGCAGCAAGACGGCTTTTTTATGCCAGCAGAGTTTGCGCCGATAAAAAAAGTCTGGATAATCTGGCCATACAGGGCCGATAACTGGCGGCAAAACGCGGCACCGGCAAAGGCCGCATATGCCGATGTCGCACGGGCGATTCGTAAGTTTTGTGACGTCGGCGTATTGGTCAGTCCTACTGATTATCTCGCCTGCCGCGCACGCTTACCCGCCGATATCGAGGTCATCGCTATGCCCAGCAACGACGCGTGGGCGCGTGATATCGTGCCGACGTTTTTGCTCAACGATAAAGGTGAGCTGCGCGCTTGTGATTGGACCTTTAATGCTTAGGGCGGTGACTATGAGATTGAACAATCTGACGATGCCAAAGCGCGCCATGCAGGCGATGTCTGTATCGCCTCGTATGCCAATTTTTTGATCTGCAATAATGCCATTATCGTGCCGCAATATGATGATGTCCATGACAGCTTGGCCATTACTCAGCTTGAAAAAATCTTTCCGCAGCATCAGTTAGTAGGCGTACGTACCAAAGAGATTGTCTATGGTGGTGGTAATATCCACTGTATTACCCAGCAGCAACCCAAATGCCTTGCTTAAACAGATAAACTTAAGCGACTAGGCAAAAAACCTAAACGGATTTTAACGCTAACTAAGGAATATATATGAGCGACTATCAAGTAAATAACCCAGCCACGGGCGAAGTAGAAGCCACTTATCCGGCCGCCTCTGAGCAAGACATCCAAAACGCCATTGAGCAAGCCGATAACGCTTATAAAGACTGGCGTCAAGTGTCATTTGACGAGCGCAGTGCTTTATTGCACAAGGTCGCTGATCTGTATCTTGAGCGCCAAGATACGCTGGCGCGCATCGTCGCCACAGAGATGGGCAAACCCGTAGCGCAGGCCAAAGGTGAGATTGGCTTGGTGGCTGAGATTTATCGCTACTATGCCGATAATGCCGAGCAGCTACTTGCGCCAAGTATCATCGAGGTCGATCGCGGTCGCGCCTCTGTCGAGAAGCACCCTGTCGGGGCGTTACTTGGCATCATGCCGTGGAACTACCCTCATTATCAGGTCGCGCGATTTGCCGCGCCAAACCTCATGGCGGGCAACACCATTATCCTAAAGCACGCGCCACAGTGCCCCAAAACCGCAGAAGCCATCGTCGACATTCTAAAGGACGCAGGCTTGCCTAAGGGCGTCTACAACAACGTGTTTGCCACCAACGAGCAAGCCGCCACTATTATTGAAGACGAGTGCGTACAAGGCGTCTCGCTGACAGGCTCTGAGCGCGCAGGCCAAGCGGTTGCCAAAATAGCTGGCGGCGCGCTCAAAAAAGTCGTCTTAGAGCTTGGCGGCTCAGATGCGTTTATCGTCGCGGCCGATGCCGATATCGAGCAAGCCGTCAAAGGGGCAATCTCAGGGCGGTTTGGCAATACCGGACAAGCCTGTAATGCAGCCAAGCGCCTGATCATCATCGAGTCGGTCTATGACAAATTCGTTGAGGGCTTTACCAATGCCGTCCGCGACATGACACTGGCAGACCCCCTTGATGAGCGCACCTTTATCGGCCCAATGTCCTCAAAAGCCGCCGCGACCAACTTACAAGCACAGTTAGACAGCGCCATCAAAGCCGGTGCCACGGTACTGGTCGAGGGCGGGATGATCAAAGACAAACCCGGCGCGTGGTTTACGCCTGCCGTTCTGACTGATGTCGATGAGTCGATGGATGTCTACCGTGAGGAGTTGTTTGGTCCTGTGGCCGTCGTCTATAAGGCGCGTGATATCGAGCATGCTATCCAGATCGCCAACGACGTGCCATTTGGTCTTGGCGCTTCTATTCAGACGCAAGATGCTGACTTGGCTGCTGATATCGCCGACAAGCTAGACGTCGGTATGGTGACCATCAACGCCCCTTCTGGTAGCGAGGCAAATACGCCATTTGGCGGGGTCAAACGCTCAGGGTTTGGCCGCGAGCTTGGCACGCTGGGTATCACTGAGTTTTTAAACCATAAGCTGATTCGTGACAAGTCTTAATGCACCTTGGCCACGCCCAATGACAAAACAGCAGCCTAACATGAACTGTCAGGCTGCTGTTTTGGGCGATGAGAAACCCTCTGTTTTTAAGCTTTCTTTCTATTTTCAGAGCGGCTCTCTTTACCGATCTTAGCGTTTAGGCGGGTTGTCCTTGAGCCACAGTTGGTTGACGATCTTTAATTGACGCAACTCTTCTGCCATGATCGACTCACTGATACCAGGGTATTTGATACGTGCATAGCTATATAACACAATGCCCAGCACCGTCCAGCCAAGGAAGATCCACCACTCAACTGCGGTCAGCGCTGATGGCATGCCTGGCATATATAGCATCAATAGACCAATGCTCAGCGCAATCGTCACCATACCGACCAGCTTACCTGCAGGTATCTTAAATGGACGTACCATATCAGGCTCGCGGTAACGCAGCACCAAAAAGGATATCGCTACACAGCTATAAGCGATGACAATCCCAAAACCGCCTGCATCGACGATCCATACCAGCATCTTGCGACCAAATAATGGCGCAAGCGTCGCAAGACCTCCGATTAATAAGATCGCATTGGCGGGTGTGTTATATTTAGGATGCAGCTTGCCCAAAAACGCTGGCAACATATGTGCTTTTGACATGGCATAAAGTAGACGGCTGCCACCGATCAAAAAGGCATTCCAGCTGGATAAAATACCCAGTACACCGCCGATAACCAATAAGATACCAGCCCACTTGCCCTGCCAAGCATTGGTCATCGCATCTGCGGTCGCAAGCGTTGAATTCTCTGCTTGTATCAGCGGTAAAGTGGTGCCCACACTCCACGCAATACCCACATACCACAACACCGCCACAATGATAGAAACAATCAAAAACTTGCCAATATTGGGACGCGTCAGGTCAATCTCTTCTGCTGCCTGCGGGATGACATCAAACCCGACAAACATAAAAGGCACCATCACGATGACGGCCATAATACCGCCGATACCAGCGATAAAGGCGGGGGCTTGTACAGAGTTTGTATTTTCAGGATTAAACAGTACCGCACCGATAAACAGTAGCGTACCGACAAATAAAATACCCAGTACCGCTGTTTTTTGGAACCATGCACTGACTTCCATACCACGAATATTTAGCCAAGTGACAATAATCGAACCCAGCATACCGACGCCTACCCAGGTGGCATAGACATCCCAGCCGGCGATGGTCCAAAGATAGCCTTGGTTGTAATTGGGAATAAAATACTCGACCACCGTTGGCAGGGCGACCGCTTCAAACGCCACCACCGAAAAATACCCAAATAAAATGCTCCATGAGCAGATAAAGGAGATATTTACCCCCAGCGCTCGATGCGTATAAGTATGCTCGCCGCCTGTAATCGGCATAGAAGCGGCCAGCTCAGCATACGTCACACCGATTAGTATCACGGCCAAACCGCCTATCAAAAACGCCAGCATTGCGCCCCACGTTCCTGCAGACAAAATCCAACCGCCAGCCAAGACTACCCAGCCCCAGCCAACCATAGCACCGAATGCTAAGGCAATAATATCTAGCGTCCCTAACGATTTTTTTAATTCAGACATAACCTACTCCTTGTCTGTGTGTCATCCGTGTGAACCTTTGATGGTTACACTATCTTTTGTTTAGCGGGATAGAACCCTTCATAATTATCATATATCCCTCTTTGTCCATGCCGTCGTTTGCATCTTGCTTAATAGGCAAACGACAAAAACAGCAACGGCGTCTTGACTTGCAAGACGCCGTTAGAAAAAATGTACTCAAAGCGAGTGCCATCATGGGCAATCTTGCTGTATAAACCTAGCGCTGCCAACCAAGAACACCGCTTAATTGACAAGGGTACATCACACCATACAGGATTCAATCGTAAGCCAAGGTAGATGACCACCGATTGAGTTAAAAACATAAACTAGGCGGTTAAGATATTTTTGATGATATCTAGGCCTTCTTGGAGTACTTCATCTTCGACTGTCAGCGGCACCATCACACGGATGGCATTGCCGTACATACCGCAAGAGGCAAGCAGCAAGCCTTGCTCAAAGGCTTTGGCTTTTAGAGCAGCAGTTGCTGCGGCATCCGGCTTGCCATCACTATCGATCAATTCAAATGCCAACATCGCGCCTTTGTAGCGGATATGACCGATAGTACTTAAATTTAAGCCTTTTAAGAAAGTTGCGATTTTATCGCCAATCTCTACACTACGCGCCAGTAGGTTTTCTTCTTCGATGACTTCCATCACGGCCAAAGCGGCCACACAGGCAAGCGGGTTGCCAGAGTATGTGCCGCCCAAACCGCCAACTTGCGGTGCATCCATGATATCAGCACGGCCGATGACCGCAGAGATAGGATAACCACCTGCCAAACTCTTGGCACTGGTCATAAGATCTGGCTCAACGCCCAATTGCTCACCAGCAAACAAGGTGCCTGTACGAGCAAAACCGCACTGCACTTCATCAAAGATAAGAACGATGCCATGCTCATCACAAATCTCGCGCAGCGCTTTGGCAAATGACGGCGTCACTTGGTGAAAACCGCCCTCGCCTTGTACCGGCTCGATGATCATTGCGGCCACTTCGCTAGGGTCGATGTCTGCTTGAAAAATCATCTCAAGGCTATGCAGGGCTTGGGCTTCGGTGACGTTCAGCTCTTCTGCTGGAAATAAAGCATGAAACACAGGGCCTGGCATCGGACCGAAGTTCTTTTTGTATGGTAATACTTTACCTGTCAAGCTCATGCACATGGAGGTGCGGCCATGCCAGCCACCGACAAAAGAGATAATACCTGGACGCCCAGTTTTGGCACGAGCAATCTTGACGCAGTTTTCGACCGCCTCTGCGCCAGTGGTCAAAAACAAGGCTTTTTTGTCACCGCTGATGGGCGCTTTTTCGCAGAGCTTTTCGGCCAGATCGACATAGCACTCGTAGTTCATGATTTGCGCGGCGGTATGGGTAAACTTGTCTAGCTGCTCATGGACGCGCTGGGTGATTTTGGGGTGGCTGTGGCCGGTGTTAAGTACAGAGATACCGCCGATAAAGTCGATATAGCGATTGCCTTCTACATCCCAAACTTCTGAGTTTTTGGCTTTTTCTGCAAAGACAGGAAAGGCCACACCAAGTCCAGTTGGTAGAATAGCTTTACGGCGCTCGAGTAATGATTGATTGGTGATTGTCATAAGAAGGTCCTTTTTCTTTCTTTTTTGCGTAGGTGCCAGTTGCGTCATGGCGGTTTATGGGATCAGTACAAACAATAGATGGGACGCATCACTCTGACGAGCGTCTGAGTCCCTTGAGCTGCGACGATGCCGCATTAAAATGAAATGGTTAAATAAAAAGCAGCGTATGCTAGGTGCGATTAGTCACTGACATCAGAGCACCAGTACTTGGTCACTACATACTCTTCGATGCCGTATTTTGAGCCTTCGCGGCCAAAACCTGATTGTTTGACACCGCCAAATGGAGCAACCTCTGTGGAGATAAGGCCGGTATTATGACCGATGATGCCGTACTCCAGCCCTTCTGTGACACGCCATGAGCGCGCATAGCTGCCACTATAAAAATAAGCGGCCAAGCCGTAGATGGTGTCATTTGCTTGACGGATGACATCTGCTTCGTCGTCAAAGGTAAAGATGGTGGCGATGGGGCCAAAAATCTCTTCAGAGGCGATATCCATCTCAGCGCTGATATCAGTGATGACGGTTGGGTTGTAAGTCAGCTCTGAAGCACCGTTGGTGCTGCCGCCAGTGATAAGCGTCGCGCCTTTGTCTAAAGCGTCTTTTAGCAGCGCTTGCACTTTCTCCAAAGCTTTTTTGTTGATCAACGGGCCGATATCCACGCCTTCGTCCATACCATTGCCGACGTTGAGCTCAGCGACTTTTTTGACAAACACGTCAAGAAACTTGTCTTTGATGCTCTCTTGTACATAGACGCGGTTGGCACAGACACAGGTTTGACCGGCGTTGCGATATTTAGAGGCGATTAAGCCATCAGCGGCGGCTTCTAAATCAGCATCATCAAAAACGATAAATGGGGCATTACCACCCAGCTCGAGCGACAGTTTTTTGATGGTTGGCGCGCACTGTGCCATCAAGGTACGACCCACTTCCGTAGAGCCAGTAAATGACAGCTTATGAATGCGTGCATCACCGGTGAGAATATCGCCGATGGTGGAAGATTTGCCCGTCACCACTTGGATAACGCCTGCTGGGATACCTGCTTGCTCGGCCAATGCTCCAAGGGCTAGCGCCGAAAATGGCGTTTCGGTTGCAGGCTTGATGATCATGGTGCAACCTGCTGCGAGCGCCGGTGCCGCTTTGCGGGTAATCATCGCCGCTGGAAAGTTCCAAGGGGTGATGGCCGCACAGACGCCGACGGGCTGCTTCAAAATGACATGGCGCAATTTTGCTTGGTTGGCAGGAATGACATCGCCGTAGACGCGTTTGCCTTCTTCGGCAAACCAGCGGATAAAGCTGTTGGCATAACCTACCTCGCCGCGTGACTCAGTCAAGGGCTTGCCTTGCTCTGCGGTCATGATGATGGCCAAATCTTCTTTATTGGCATCGATCAGGTCAGCCCACTTTTGCAATAAGGTAGCACGCTCTTGTGCAGTTTTGGCAGCCCAAGCGATTTGGGCGTCGTGAGAGGCGGCCACGGCATCGTTGACATCTTCAGTGGTCAAGCTTGGTACCGTACCGATAAGCTCGCCATTAAACGGATTGCTCACATCCAGCGTCTCTTCGCTGCTTGCGACATGCCAGCCGTCTTTAATCAAGCACTGCTGTTTGAGCAAGTCTGGGTTGGAGAGTGGTAACGTATGTGGCTGTTGTAACATTGTGACGCTCCTTGTCAGTGATAGAGTGTAGAAAACACTACAACTCTATCGCGGTACATAAATGACGGTCGATAACAGGGTTTATATGATCTATATAAAAAGAGTCTATATAAATAATGATTGATAACTGCTTTATTGTTCAATATACTGAACAATCATTCTATATATGAGACATCATTATAAGAACGATGCCTAACCATTTGCAACCCCTATTATCATTTTCGTGATAATTTATGGTGTTATTTTTTTATCACCTTCATTTTACTGACTTTTATAGGTTACTTATGAGCACAGCCGCCGTTCCTGCCTTGGACAAAACCTTTCAAATACTAGATTTGATCACCGATAGCAGCCAGCCACTGACGGCTGCTCATATTGCTAAGGCGCTGGATCTACCGCGCAGCTCCACCCACAATATTTTGCAAAGCTTACTTGCCAAGCACGTCATCTATAAAGACAGCGACAACCGCTTTCATTTAGGCTCATATCTGATGTACTGGGCGGGTAAATACGAGCAGCAGCAAGGCGTTATTCAGTTATTCAAAGACCTTATCGTACATTACCCCATCTTGCTCCAGCATACCGTGACGTTGTCTAAGCTTGATTTGGGAGAAGTGGTGTTTTTGGCTTGTCATGAAGCGCCTGCGCCACTTGGTTTTACTTTTCGCGCGGGTGTTCGCGTGCCTGCAGTGTTTTCGGCCACAGGCAAAGCCATGCTTTCAACCTTGTCGATGGACAGCATTCAATCCATCTATGCCAGCGGCTTTCCTAAACCTATCACGCCGCATGGCGTCGATAACTTTACTGATTTGTCGACCGAGCTGTCCGCCATCAAAGACAGCCGTATCTCACTTGATGATGGGCAACTGCGTGAGGGCATGTATTGTCTTGGCACCTATATCCGTAACGCCTCAGGCCATGCTATCGCTGGCATGGCGGTTAGTTTTTTGCAAGCAGAGTACGAGTCCAAGCGCGCTGACGTCAGTACCGTGTTGATTGAGCTGGCCGAACAGATTGAGCAGCGTTTGGGCTTTAAAGCGAAGCATTCAGCATAGTAGCTACTTAGTTGCTTCTATTCTTAATTAAGAGAAGGGGCTAGCTTAAACAATCCCATCAGCTTTTAGTTTGGTGATCATTTCGCTGTCATAGCCCAACTCTGCAAGCGTACTATCGGTATGTTCGCTCAGGCGCGGCGGCGGCGTACGATAACTGACCGGCGACGCCGACAGCTTGATCGGGCTACCAAGCGCGCACACAGGACTGCCTTGCTCGCTAAAATCGACCACCATCTCGCGGGCCAGCGCTTGCGGCATGGCTAGAGCTTCGCTGATATTATGGATCGCCCCGCAAGGAATGCCTGCCTGCTCCAAAGCCGCCAACCAATATGCGCGCGGCTGCTGTGCAAACTTCTCGGCCAGCGCCTCACATAGCTCGTCACGGTGCGTCACACGGGCAGGGTTGGTCATATAGCGGCTATCTGTATGCCAATCCACACCGAGTAGCGCGCAGAGCTTGGCAAACTGACTGTCATTACCACACGCCAAGACAAAGTGTGCATCGCCTGCCCCCGCAAACACTTGATAGGGGACGATATTGGGGTGCTGGTTGCCGAGCCTTGGTGGTATTTGGTTCGACGCCAAATGATTCATGCCGACGTTTGCCAGCATGGCTAAGGCGCTGTCTAACAGGGCCACATCGACATGCTGACCAAAACCGGTACGCTGACGCGCCAGTAGTGCCGCTTGGATACCAATGGTCAGCTGCAGTCCTGCAAACAGATCCACCACCGCCACCCCGACTTTGTGCGGCTCGCCATCACTTGGCCCTGTGATGCTCATCAGCCCTGATAGCCCTTGAATGATATAGTCATAACCCGGACGCTTGGCATCAGGCCCTGTCTGCCCAAACCCTGTCAAGGATGCATAAATCAAGCGCGGATTACCCTGCTTGAGACTGTCATAATCTAAGCCGTACTTTTTTAGACCGCCTACCTTAAAGTTTTCGACGACGATATCGCTGTCAGCAGCCAACTGCTTAATGATGGTTTGACCCGCAGCGGTGGTGATATCGACCGTTAGGGATTTTTTATTACGATTGATGGTGGCGTAGTAGGCTGATGTGCCGTCGCTGAACTTAGGCGGTGCCCAGTGCCGTGTCTCATCACCGACATTGGGACGCTCGACCTTGATGACCTCAGCACCCAAATCTGCAAGTACCTGCGTACAAGAAGGACCTGCCAATACTCTTGATAAATCGAGCACCTTGATACCGTGCAATGCCCCTTTTGCCATCTCAGTCATAATCATCCCTTATCATTTGGTGTGCGCGTATACGCTATTTTTTATATACATACAATTGTGATGCGTCATCTCATGACCTATCGCTCCAGATAAACAAATGACGCATCGCAACTAAAAAATGTACGCCACTGCTCAGCAAGCACTAGGCCAAGCAGTAACATACATAAGATCAGCGGTACTGATTAATAAAACGCTTGCAAGCCTGTTTGCGCACGCCCCAAGATTAAGGCATGGATATCGTGCGTGCCTTCGTAGGTGTTGACCGCCTCTAGGTTCATGACGTGGCGAATGATATGGAACTCATCAGAGATACCATTGCCGCCATGCATGTCACGTGCCACACGAGCGATGTCTAGCGCTTTACCGCAGTTATTGCGCTTGATCAGTGAAATCATCTCAGGGGCAGCGTTGTCTTCATCCATCAAACGGCCAACGCGCAGTGCCGCTTGCAAACCAAGGGCGATCTCTGTTTGCATATTGGCAAGTTTGAGCTGCACCAACTGCGTTGCGGCCAGTGGACGACCAAACTGCTTACGATCTAGCGTGTACTGACGCGCCGCTTGCCAGCAAAACTCAGCTGCGCCCATCGAGCCCCACGCGATACCATAACGGGCTTTGTTTAAGCAGCCGAAAGGCCCTTTAAGTCCGCGGATATCTGGGAAAGCATTGGCTTCAGGGACAAACACCTTATCCATGACAATCTCACCTGTCACTGAAGCACGTAGTGAGAACTTGCCTTCGATTTTTGGTGCTGATAAGCCTTTCATGCCTTTGTCTAAAATAAAGCCACGAATGTCGCCTGCATCGTCTTTTGCCCAAACGACAAACACATCGGCAATGGGACTGTTGGTGATCCACATTTTATTGCCTGTCAGCTCATAGCCGCCCTCAACCGCACGCGCTCGCGTCGACATAGACGCAGGGTCTGAGCCTGAATCCGGCTCGGTCAAACCAAAGCAGCCGACATACTCGCCCGTTGCCAGCTTTGGTAGATACTTCTCTCTTTGCTCCTCTGTGCCATACGCATGGATAGGATGCATGACAAGGCTTGACTGTACGCTCATCGCCGAGCGGTAGCCTGAGTCCACCGCCTCTACTTCCTTGGCAATCAAACCATAAGCGACGCTCGACAGACCTGCACAGCCATAGCCTTCGATGGTGACACCCAGCAGCCCCATCTCGCCCATCTGGCGCATGATGTTGCGGTCAAAATGCTCATTGCGGTTGGCGTCGATGATATTTGGCATCAGCTCTTTTTGAAAAAACTGACGCGCACTGTCTGTCACCATACGTTCTTCGTCAGTGAGTTGGTCACGCAATAAAAACGGATCTTGCCAATCAAAACTTGGACGCGTAGATGTTGCCATGTGGGTCTCCTTGATATCGATCTTCCTGATCGATGAGTAATAATAAATGGATGGTAATAACGCTGATAACCGGACTCAACCAATTATTGACTTTTCAATTCCGCTGTGCGAAACTTAGTTTCACAATAAAAACTATTTAAGCAAAATTTTGTCACGCTGTAAACCTTTATCAAAAAAATGAGGCAAAAATGTCTAATTCTTTAACAGCCGCCCCCTCTTTACTGACGCGTATGAGTAACGCTCTCATCCAAAGCAAAGACGACAATGACCGTCAATTTGTCACCGCGCTTGGCCGCGGGCTGATACTACTGGCCGCATTTGAACAGCACGAGCAGCTGAGCCATCAGCAGCTTTGTCAGATGACTCATCTACCAAAAGCCACGGTGACTCGCCTGATTCATACGCTTCTCACCCTTGGGTTTTTGCGCACGACAGAACACGGACAGTATGAGCTAGGCAGTAGTGCCGTGCGCCTGAGTGCAACGGCATGGAGTCGTCACGATATGGTGGCGACCGCCGAGCCGCTGCTACGGCAGTTTGCCAGTAGCAATGAAGTATCGGTGAATCTGGCCACCGAAGTCGAAGGAGAGATGCGCTATCACGCTTGCTGTCGTAGCCCTGCCCGCCTGTCTGTCAATCTACAAGTCGGCTCTGCCGTGCCTGTGGCTCGTACGGCGATTGGACGCGCGTTTTATGCCGTCAGCACCAAAGCTCGGCAAGCTGTCATCAAAGACAACCTACACGCGCATTTGTCTGACACAGACTATCAGCACGCACAAACGGCGCTGGATGCCGCTGTGGCACATTATGATGCGCACGGCTATACATTGTCTGACGGAGAGTTTTCTACCGATATATTGGCGGTCGCGGTTGGGGTATTTGACGTCGCTACTGGGCGATACGCTTATTCGCTAAATGCTAGCGTGCCCAGAGCCAACTGGGATGCTGATGAGTATGCAAAGATGATCGTACCAAAACTACAAGCACTGGCGCTCAAGATCGGCCGCGGCGAGTGAGACGCAAAGGATTGGTTCACATGCGCACCCAAAAAAAGAGACGCATTAAACTGCCAGTTATTAGCACTCTGTTACCCAATTAACACCCAGCAGTGATATCATAGGCGCATAATATAAGCGAGCAGTTTGAGCGCTTTATCTACATCTAATAGCGATGATAATAACAGAGTGGTTTTTTGTCGGCCATCTCTGTGAATTGTTATCGCTTTTTTAATATCTATGTATCACTGTTGAGTGTCGTTATGCCCCAATCTCGTACCAATTTGAACCCAGAACCCAAGACCAGCTCACCTTATTTGATGGGCTTGCTGCTGCGCTATAGCACCTTTGGCGCTGCTATTTTGATTTTTTTGGCGGGGCTATTACTAGTCAACTGGTGGCTCATATTTTTTGGTGGTTTTGGCGTGGCACTTGGCATTTATGATTTGATTCAGTCCAAGCACTCTATCTTGAGCAACTACCCTGTGGCAGGTCACATTCGCTATGTGCTAGAGGATTTTCGTCCTGAGATTCGTCAGTATTTGTTAGAAGACGACAAAGAACAAGTGCCGTTTTCGCGTCAGCAGCGCGCCCTTGTGTATCAACGCGCCAAAAACGTCAGCGATACCAATGCTTTTGGTACTTTGGACAATCTATATACGCAAGGCAAAGAGTGGTTTTTGCAATCAGCGGTCAGCCAACCTTTAGAAAACAAAGACTTCCGTATCATCGTGGGCGGCGAGCGCTGTCAGCAGCCACACGATATGTCGGTATTTAATATCTCAGCGATGAGTTTTGGTAGCTTGTCTGCCAACGCCACCATGGCACTTAATCAAGGTGCCAAGATGGGCGGGTTCACCCATGATACGGGAGAAGGTGCCATCAGCCCTTATCACCGTAAGTTTGGCGGCGACTTGATTTGGGAGATTGGCACGGGGTATTTTGGCTGCCGTGATGACCATGGCAACTTTGAC
Organism: Psychrobacter sp. Marseille-P5312; assembly: GCF_900291405.1. Lineage (NCBI taxonomy): Bacteria > Pseudomonadati > Pseudomonadota > Gammaproteobacteria > Moraxellales > Moraxellaceae > Psychrobacter > Psychrobacter sp. Marseille-P5312. The sequence goes on along the minus strand of NZ_OLML01000001.1, from coordinate 2,171,244 downwards.
CCACAGTCTTTTGCCGAAAAAGCCGTCGATCCCCAAGTAAAAATGATCGAAATTAAACTCTCACAAGGTGCCAAGCCAGGTAAAGGCGGCGTCTTGCCAAGCGAAAAAATCACCGCAGAGATTGCCCAAACCCGCCAAGTACCCATGGGTCAAGACTGCGTATCGCCTTCATCACATAGCGCGTTTAGCACGCCGCGTGAGCTGGTCGCATTTTGGCAGCAGCTGCGTGAACTATCGGGCGGCAAGCCAGTTGGCTTTAAGCTCTGCGTGGGTCAGCCTTGGCAGTTTATGGCGATTGTCAAAGCCATGATCGAAACCGACAACTATCCTGATTTTATTGTCATCGATGGCGCAGAAGGCGGGACAGGCGCCGCACCTGTTGAGTTTATGGACAACGTCGGTATGCCTATGGTCGAAGGGTTTTTGTTGGTGCATAATACCTTGGTCGGTGCAGGCATCCGTGACAAAATCAAGCTCGGTGTCAGTGGTAAGATTGTCTCAGGATTTGATATTGCCCGTATGATTGCCCTTGGTGCTGACTGGTGTAACTCTGCCCGTGGCTTTATGTTTGCGGTTGGCTGTATTCAGTCGCGCTCATGCCATACCAACACTTGCCCTGTCGGCGTGGCAACGCAAGACCCTTATCGTCAAAAAGCGCTGGATGTACCGAGCAAAGCTGAGCGCGTGGCAAACTTCCATAAAAACACACTCAAGTCCCTAGCCAGTATCGTCGGCGCAGTCGGTCTGCAGCACCCAAGCCAATTGCAGCCGTATCATATCGCGCGCCGCCTCGATGATGGTCAAATCAAACTTCTCTCAAAGTTCTTTTACTTTGCTGACCAAGGGGCTTTGCTAGAACAAAATGCGCGTGCCGATGTCTTTAATCAGATGTGGGTGATGGCCAATCCTGATAGCTTCTTGGCCAACAACGACGCCCTTATCGCTTATAACAAAGACTCGCGTGATAAAGGCAAAGAGACCAATGCGCCAACTGAAAAAACCACAGCTATCGCCGGGGACATCATCGATGGTAGCATGCTCATCGGTAACGTCAACAATACCTTTCGCGACTTACCGCCTGATCATGACTAGTCGCGTATCACCGCTGACCTGCGGTATCCTGTACTCACAAATAAAGGCCGCCGACTGATGCCAAGTGCCACCTCACTCGCCACGCTAGCAAGCGTGGTCCTACTCGCGCTGAGCCTCAGCGCCTGCGCCCCTGCGGCCACTGACGCTGCTAGCGACTCATCGCAGTGGGCCTGTCAGATACAGCAGGCACCATTTGCTTATAGCGCCTGTGCGATTGAGGCGTCAGCGCTGGGTGATAAGCGGCATGCACTACAGCTATTTTGGCAAAAGCCTGATAGTAAGCAGCCTTTACTCAGCTTTGATGAGTTGTTGGCGGCGCTACCAGCCGGCCAGACACTCAGCTTTGCCATGAATGCTGGCATGTATAATGAGCGCTTTGCCCCTATTGGCTATACTGTCATCGAAGGGGTAGAAAAGCGCGCTTTAAACCTAAAGTCAGGCGGTGGCAATTTTCATTTATTGCCCAATGGTGTACTGTGGTGGGAGCGTGACGGCAAGGTGCAGATCACAGAATCTCAAGCATTCAGCGAGCAGCTAAACGGCGGGCAAGTGCAACCATGGTATGCCACTCAATCAGGGCCGATGCTGGTGATTCATGATCAGATACACCCAAAGTTTAACCCCGAAAGCCAATCCGCTAAAATCAGAAACGGGGCTGGCGTTTGTCGTGATGGCCGCATTCGGTTTGTCCATAGCGACGAACCTGTGACCTTTTATCAATTTGCGACCTTGTTTAAGGAATACTTGGGCTGCCCGAATGCCTTGTTTTTAGATGGCGGCGTGGCCTCGGCTCTATACGCGCCCAGCATCAATCGGCACGATAAAAAACAGATGGGTGTGATGATTGGACTGGTCGACAGCTCTGACTAGACCCTATTAGGGCGTATCCTCAATTCAATCGCTAGCCATCTAAATGAGGATACACCTAAACTACAAACGCAAAAAAGCACCTAAATAATAAAAATATTTAGGTGCTTTTGTATGTGACACGCCCATGACTGCGCTGAACGTTAACATTTTATTGACCAAGCCGCCACTGGTCAAAGTCGATGCAAGATTAGCTACCCAAACTCATTTTGGGGCCAAACGGCTCATAATGTACACTATCCACGCCATGATCGAGCGTCATGAGCCCATCGATCATACTCTCCATAAATGGCATTGAGCCACAGACATAAATGTCCGCAGGCTTAGGTAGGTTGGCAAGCCATGCGGCGTCCAATAGCTGTCCTGACTCAAAGTAAAAAACATGCCTCTCTACCGTTTCAGCTTTCGCTAGCAGTGCCTCGACCTTGTCTGCAAAGGCGTGATGGGCTTTGTTTTGACAGGCGTATACCCAGATGATCGGCCGCTTTGGATTGGCCATAATCTGCGCCTCCAACATAGCCAGTACAGGCGTCACCCCTACGCCTGCGCTCATCAGCACCAGTGGTACCTCATTTTGGGTCATCAGGTGTTGCTCCAGCACAAAGTCGCCAGCAGGGGCAGATAACAAAATCGTATCACCGACGTTTATGTGGTCATGCAGATGGTTTGAGACCAAGCCATGATGCGCGTTGCGATTGTCGCGTCTGACTGCAAACTTGATGCCCTCTTCGGTATTTGCTGAGTACAGAGAATAGTGACGCAAAGCGGTGTGATCGCTGTCTTTGGGTTCTGTTTTTACAGTGATGTATTGTCCAGCACTCAAGCGCATTTTATGCAAGTCAATCGCTTGATGGTTTGCCGTATCGCCGTCTTTATACTCGTTGCTGGGCACCGCGGTAAAGGCAGCAATATCCGTCGCCACCGCGGTCTTTTGTGTTACGGTAAATGGCGCAAAGCCTTGCCACAGCGCAGACTCATACATGTCTTGCTCGATTTGGATAAACACCGAGGCAATCTCATCATAAGCCTCTGTCCAAGCATGGATAATCTCATCTGTTGCCGCCTCACCCAGCACTTCTTTTATCGCGCCGATGAGATGCTTGCCAACGATAGGATAATGCTCAGGTAAAATCTGCAGGGCTCGATGCTTATGGCTGATTTGGGTGACTTGCGGCAGTAGCATTGCCAGCTTGTCCAGATGCTTTGCTGCCGCCAGCACTGTCATCGCCAGCGCCGTCTGCTGACGCCCAAGCTTTTGATTGGTTTCATTAAAGATATCCAGCAGCTCAGGATGCTCAGCAAACATGTTTTTATAAAACACCGTGGTGATGGCGGTGCCGTGCTCTTCGAGTACAGGTACGGTGGCGGTGACGATTTCTAGGGTTTTTGGTGAAGCCATGATAACTCTCTTAGTGATTGCTATATAAAAAGGTTGCTACTGATAAATGAGTCTTTTCACAAATGTTTATAAAGTGATTAAAGATTGCTTGACTTAAATAGTTAGCTGACATACTTTATAAGATTCATTTTAAATGAATGTTAACACATTTTATTACGTATACCAATGCGCTATCGCTATTCAGCCGTTTTTTAAGCAAAAAAAAGCAGCCATGATGATATCAATGACTGCTTATAAAAAAACACTAATTCCAGCTATACTAATGATTTATAAAGACAAATGTCAGCATTGAAAGCCGCTCACTATCTTTAAAAAACCATATATATCAACACCCTACTATAAAATCAACGCGCCATATAGTCGGTCATTTCTTCAACCCCATGCAGCGTCATCGGATACATTTTATGCTCAAATAGCTTTTTGATTTCACCGATGGTCTGAGTATATTGCCAGTACGCGGGGTTTTCTGGGTTGAGCCACGCCACTTTATCAAAGTGCTCAAGTACACGTTTTAGCCATACCACCCCCGCTTCGTTATTCATATACTCGACGCTACCGCCTACCGAAAACAGCTCATAGGGTGACATCGACGCATCGCCGACAAAGATGACGCGATACTCACGGCCATAGGTATTGAGCAGCTCAAAAGTCGGCATCGGGGCACTGTGCCGACGGTTATTGTCCTTCCAGACGTAGTCATACAGACAGTTATGAAAATAAAAAAACTCTAAGGTCTTAAATTCATTTTTTGCTGCCGAAAACAGTTTTTCTAGCGCCTCGACATGGACGTCCATACTACCGCCGACATCGAACAGCATCAATACTTTAACGCGATTGCGGCGTTCAGCTTGCATATGAATATCGAGTACGCCTTTTTTGGCCGTGCGCTTGATGGTCTCATGGATATCGAGCTCGTCGGCGCTACCAGTACGGGCAAACTGGCGCAGGTTGCGTAGCGCCATCTGAATCTGACGCGTACCCAGCTGATTGTCGTCATCGAGGTTACGATATTTGCGCTGCTCCCAAACTTTGACCGCACTGCGTTTACGCGACTCACCGCCGACGCGCACCCCTTCAGGATGATCACCATAAGCGCCAAACGGTGAGGTGCCGCCAGTGCCAACCCATTTGCTTCCGCCCTGATGACGCTCTTTTTGCTCCTTTAGACGCTCCTCAAGTGCCTTCATCAACTCCTCAAGCGAGCCGTATTTTTTGAGCAAACGCCGCTGCGCTTCGGTCAAATTTTTGGGATCTAGCTTGAGATCGAGCCACTCTTTTGGGATATCTGTCAGCTTGCTCATCAGCTCATCGATATCTAGGCTATCGATACCTTCAAAATAATCAGCCATGGCACGGTCAAACTTATCAAAATGACGCTCATCTTTGACCATACAGAGGCGAATCAGTCGGTACATATCCTCGCGACTGGCAAAGGTAGACAGTGTTGGGTTTTCAGGATGCGGCTGCATCATCAGCCCCTGCTCGAGCGCAGCGTTTAGATCGAGCAGCTCGCGCGTGCTGACTGGCACGCCGTAAGTCCGCAGGGTGTAGAATAATTTGATAAACATAAAATACGCATCACTTATTGGCTGATAAGGTTTGATTGGCATCATCATGCTGACAGCGATATGACACCAGATAACGCTGTCAGTCCATACGCCTAACGACGCATCATGTTGGCAAAACGTTGCAACAAGCTCACATCCGCTTCGTTTTTGAGTAGCGCGCCGTATAGCGGCGGGATCGACTTTTCACCGCGCAAGTTTTCTTCTAGCTCTTGTTGCGCCATATCATCGGCAAGCAATAACGTTAACCAATCGACCAATTCCGACGTTGATGGTGGTTTTTTAAGCCCTTGAATACCGCGCAGCTTATAAAAGATATCCAGCGCATCATTGACCAGTTTTTCTTGGATATTGGGGAAATGCACCTCAATGATTTGACGCATGGTGTGCTCATCAGGGAAATCGATGTAGTGAAAAAAGCAGCGGCGCAAAAATGCGTCGGGCAGCTCTTTTTCGTTGTTTGAGGTGATGATCACCACTGGGCGCTGCTCGGCGGTGATGGTCTCGCCTGTCTCATAAACATAAAACGACATTTTATCAAGCTCATGCAGCAAGTCATTGGGGAACTCGATATCGGCTTTGTCGATCTCATCAATCAATAGGACACTGCGCTCTTGACTGGTAAAAGCCTCCCAAAGCTTACCGGGTTTGATATAATTGCCAATCTCATACACCTTGTCGTCACCGAGCTGCGAGTCGCGCAAGCGTGAGACCGCATCATACTCATACAGCCCTTGCTCAGCTTTGGTGGTTGACTTGATATGCCAAGTAATCAGCGGCATCCCCAAACTCTGCGCCACCTCTTCGGCCAGCAGTGTTTTACCAGTGCCAGGCTCACCTTTGATCAGTAGCGGTTTTTGTAGTGTCATCGCTGCATTGACTGCCAGTTGTAAATCATCGGTGGCGATATAGCTTTGCGTGCCGGTAAAGGTATGGTTAGTCTTGTCCATCTTGGTCGTCATAGTAAAGTCTCAGTTATCGTTATCAATAAAGTATTTTATAAAATAGCACTCACAAATTAGAGCAGCATAGGCTGATGGATTTAGAGTAGCATAGGCTGATGGATTGCCAAAATACTCATGCGTTCGCCATCCTTCCGATCAGCGCTTCTTACGCCCTAAATATGGCGCATAATGATTAGCCATAAAAAAAGACACACATGGTGTCTTTTTTTCAGTCACTTTATAGTCATTAAGTTTATAGTTATCGAGCTTATAGTCATTGAGCAAATTAAACCATGCCGCTATTGACGCCCATCTCTTCACCCTTTGTCTATCGTATCGTTGGGATTGGCCTGTTTAGACAGTATGCCCTCATTTTTGGCACCGCGCTTTTTGAGATCCAGCGTTTCGTCAGTCTCAGCTACTGGTGCGGGAGCATGAACCTTCGCATGCTCAGTTATATCAGTGTTTTCGGCCAGATAATTGCCTGTGGTCAGCTGCATGGTCGCCTGCGTATCTGCGGCGGTGCGGCTCCGCGCTTTGTCTAGGCTCGACTCAAAAGCACCGCGTATCAGCTGCCAGACAAACCCAACAAACAAGCCCACCACCAGCACCACCATAATGGGCAACATATTGGCAATGGCACTTGTGTAGTCTTTCATCATAATCGCATACACCACACTGATACTGGCAGGAGCAATCTCGCTAGGGTCATCGAGCGCGGTACCGGGCGCGAGCAATACGGCAAACAACACCATCCAGCTCATACCGCCGAGTGGACGCGGCAACATGCGCGCCACCAGCAGCCATAATATCAGTACGATCACCGTTCCCCCAAGATAGGCATACATGGGCAGATCGGCGGGTGGGACATCTTTTACCAGCTGTCCCCACCAAATAGCAATCTCTCCTAAGATATCACTGATACTCTCAAGCGGTAAGCGATGCAATATGTTTTTTAACCAGTCCATGCGTGTTTTATTACCTGCGTTTATCACCAGTAGCGCCAGCAGCGTCTAGTGGTAGTGGGTAAGTTTTGCCGTACTAGGGCGTGTCCTCAATATGACAAAATATATAATAGACATCTGCACTTAACAGAAGATCAGTTTATCATGACTTCCTAGGATGTGTCCTCAATCGATACGATATACGATAAAGGCAAAGACACGCGTCTGAGTCTTGCATACCTTTAGCCTTAAGTGCCATTAGCTTTGAATGCCATCAGTTATAAATACTATCTTGTGCTTCGCGGGCGCGTAGCTCTGCTTGGCGGCGCATGACATCTTGTGGCGGCAATTGCACAAAGTACCCTTGTGCTTGGAGCTTTGCCAGCACCTCTTCTTTATCGACGCGAGCCAGCTTCGAGGTGGCGGCCAAATCCAGATGCATGACAAACTGACTACGCCCTAGCCCCGCACGAAACTCCTTGGGCAACACCCCCAGCCAGTCTTTAATCTCATCGGTATCATCTGGATAATCAGGACGCGCAATGTAGATGTACATATCATCATGTTTGGGAAACTTATAAATATCGCAATGCATAAAAACAACCTATCAGAATCTATCGCCATAGGTTAGCATATTTCGGGCAAACATCAGTAGTCGCTTTACGTTCTGCTATGGTAAACCGACTAAAAACTAACAACGCACTCAAGAGAACAAACACCGATATAACGCTGCCACCATGCCTTACTACTGACAATCGCTGGGACAAAAAAGACTTTTTGCCAAAATTATCGACTTTAATGGCGCAGATGGCTTGTAAAAGCGCGGTGAACCTTTCATAATAAAAACGTTTTTCAGGAGAGAGTCTGCAGGCGTACCTATCTGCTATCAGGTCATTGAAATAAAAGACCGGCAACGATACGTATCAGCCCATCGTGGTAATGTCCTATTGAGCATTATCCACAGACCACCGAAGGCGCATCCACCCTGCCAATCGCTCAGGTAAAAGGACTGAAAAACACATGTCATGATTGTTTTGCGGCGACACCTAACGCGTTGCCTACAAACATAAGGCATAACAAATCTGGAGAGCGGTAAGGACGGACGACGCCTTACCCACCGAAGGGGAGAAAATGCGACAGCATCGTGATGGCAAGAGTAAAGCAAAGGCTCTAGAGACCACGACGATGTGCCGTATTGAAAATCTCAGGTGACAGGACAGATAGGGCTTTTGCTTAAACCGACGTTTGGCGTCTGTTTGGCTGATTGCTCTATTTTTTGTACCACCCTTGGTTGCGATACTTGCGCCCTGTAATATCGCTACTCACTATGATAATGCACCTCTGCCCTGCTACTTTGATAAGTTATGACTGATTATCAAATGCGGCTGATGTTCCATAAGGATTTGTTATGACCGATACTCACAATACCAGCACTCCAAGCACAAACACCGCAGCCCCAAAACGCACGCCCCTTTATCAGTCTCACGTCGATAGCGATGGCAAGCTGGTGGATTTTTCTGGTTGGGAGCTGCCCATCCATTATGGCTCACAAATCGAAGAGCATGAAGCGGTACGTACCGATGCCGGTATGTTTGACGTCTCACACATGGTCGTCGCCGATATCAAAGGCACAGATGCCAAAGCATGGCTACAAAAGCTACTAGCCAATGATGTCGCCAAACTAAAAACCGTCGGCAAAGCGCTGTATTCAGGCATGCTCAATGAGCAAGGCGGCGTCATCGATGACCTAATCGTCTATCTAATGAATGAAGACGCCACCGAATATCGCATCGTCTCAAACGCCGCCACCCATGATAAAGACATGGCACAGTTTCACAAAGTCGCAGCAGGTTTTGACATCAGCATCACCGAGCGCCCAGAGCTGGCCATGATTGCTGTACAAGGCCCCAATGCGGTCGAAAAACTTACACAAGCCAAACCAAGCTGGGCTGAGGTGTTAGCAGGTCTTAAGCCTTTTGTCGGTGCTGATTTGACCGATATCGAAGGCACAGATTGGTTTGTCGCTCGTACCGGTTATACAGGCGAGGATGGCGTTGAGGTCATTATGCACGGTGATGACGCGCCGGCCTTTTTTGACTTATTAAAAGCTAATGGCATTAAGCCTGCTGGCCTCGGCGCGCGTGATACCTTGCGTATGGAAGCGGGCATGAACCTTTACGGTCATGACATGGACGAAGAAACCAGCCCGTATGAGTGCAACATGGGCTGGACGCTAGCGCTAAAAGACGAGCGTGAGTTTGTCGGCCGTGATGCCTTAGTCAGTAAGCGTCAACAAGCAAAAGATGACAACACCGCCATGAAACAAGTCGGCTTACTACTGACCACCCGCGGCGTCTTGCGTGAGGGCATGACCGTGACCATCAACCAAGGCACAGACAATGAGCAAACCGGTATCATCACCAGCGGTACCTTCTCCCCTAGCCTAAAAAATTCGATCGCGATTGCACGCGTGCCTGCCAGCTTATCAGATGAAGATAGCGTACAGGTCGACCTACGCGGAAAAGGCAAGTTCGTCGATGTGCGCGTCGTAAAACTCCCTTTTGTCCGTAACGGCAAACAGCAGTTTGACTGATATCTCTGATAAACTTTATCATTAACATCCATTATTTTATTCACCATCCTCACTTAGGAGAGACCCCATGAGCAACATCCCAGCAGAACTAAAATACATCGCCAGTCACGAGTGGCTGCGTTTAGAAGAAGACGGTACGATCACTGTTGGTATCACTGACCATGCTCAAGACCTACTCGGCGACGTGGTATTTGTCGAATTACCAGACGTTGGCGATATCCTCGCCGTCGACGACGAAATCTCTGTGGTCGAGTCTGTAAAAGCAGCCTCTGACGTCTATGCGCCTATCTCAGGTGAAGTGGTTGCGATCAACGAAGCACTAGAAGATGATCCAGAAATCATCAACTCTGACCCGTACGGCGAAGGCTGGTTCTTTAAAATCAAACCAGACAACATCGCCGATTACGAAGCATTGATGACCGCTGAAGAGTACGAAAACGAGCTGTAATCTACTCAGTCTTTGTTTAAATTTATATAAGCAACACGGCGGATACTGGCGGCAGCTGGTATCTGTTTATCCTACTATTAGGCCGTTTTTAAGCCGCTTTGAAAAACACAGCGGCAAAAACACGACTGCTAGGGTGTGTCCTCATTTTAAAAATGGCGATAAAAATGAGATAAATCACCGTCAAACAAGGAAAATAACGCAGATAATATCGAGATATTAATCAGCTATTTGACACCGTTTGGCCAGATTTAGCCATTTTTAGCCCATTTAGATGGCTATCGATTGAATTGAAGACAACGCCCTAAACAACCTGATTGGTAATAATCTGATTTATCACGATGACTTACTTGTTAGATGCGGACGCGATTCGCGATTATAGCCCCAGCCCCGCTTTGATGATGCGCAAGTGGGTCACTCAACCCTCAGCATGGACTCTCTTATGACACCTGACAATGACAAAAAAACTGGCACTGCCACACTCGATCGCACAGCGACACTACAGGCGTTTTGTGACGTCGTGGAGTCTCGTCGTTCGGTGCGCCGTTTCACTGACACACCGATACCAGATGCCGTACTGGCAGACTGTCTGCGTCTGGCCATGCTGGCGCCCAACTCAAGCAATCTGCAGCCGTGGGAGTTTTATGTCATCGATGATGCAGACACACGCAAACGTGCGATAAAAAACTGCATGAACCAAAACGCGGCAAAAACCTCAGCGCGTCTCATTGCAGTGGTGGCGCGTACTGACGTGTGGCAAGACCACGCCCAGCAGATATTGCGTGAATACCCTGATAAACCTGTCCCAAAAAAGGTAAAAGACTACTACAACAAAGTCGTCACTTTAGACTTTTTGCGCGGCCCTGCCAACATCGTCTCTGCAGCCAAATGGGGTGCAACTCAGGTCGCAAGACGCCTCAAAGGACCGATTAAGTCGCCTTACTACACCTTTGAAGACACCAAAAACTGGGCCACCAACAATACCGCGCTTGCCGCCCAAAACCTGATGCTGGCACTACGTGCACATGGCTTTGACAGCTGTCCGATGGGCGGCTTTGATGAGCCTGCGATGAAGCGACTATTAGGTTTAAGCGACGACCACCATATCGTCATGATGATTGGCGCAGGCGAGCGCGCTGACAATGGTATTTACAACACCCAGTTTCGCTTTGATCAAGCTCAATTTGTTCATTACGTCTAAACCCGTCATTAGTTATTAATATTAGTTATTTTAGCCATCTCCTTTACCACTCCCTTAACCAAGGAATGTCATGACTATCTCTCAAAACCCAACGTTTGATACCTTCCAAGGATTATTTAACGAAGCTGAATTTGTCTATCGTCATTTAGGCTCAAACGATGCCAAACAAGCTGACTTGCTCAGCGCCGTTGGTTATCAAGATATGGCAAGCTTTATCAACGATACCGTGCCTGAGCCTGTGCGCTTGCACAAAGCGCTTGATCTACCAGTCGCGATGAGTGAGCATGCTGCACTTGCCAAGCTACGCACCATGGCAGACGACATCACGGTAAACAAAAGCTACATCGGTCAAGGCTACTCGCCAGTACGTATGCCTGCAGTCATTCAGCGTAACGTGCTAGAAAACCCAGGCTGGTACACCGCTTACACGCCTTATCAAGCAGAAATCGCTCAAGGTCGCCTAGAAGCATTGCTTAACTTCCAACAAGTATGTATCGACTTGACAGGGTTGGAGATGGCAGGCGCGTCATTACTTGATGAAGCGACGGCCGCAGCAGAAGCGATGGCGATGTCAAAGCGCGTGAGCAAAAGCAAATCAAACCAGTTTTTTGTGGATGAGCGCATCTATCCGCAGACCCTAGATGTCATCAATACTCGTGCCAAGTACTTCGGTTGGGAGGTCATCGTCGGTGATTTTGAAACCGCCAAATCAGGCGACTACTTTGGCGCGATTTTCCAATACGTCGGTGTTGAGGGCGATGTAAAAGACTTAACCGACGTCATCGCCGCGGTTAAGAAAAACAAAACCTACGTCAGCGTCGTCAGCGACATCATGAGCTTGGTGTTGTTAAAGTCACCAGCCGATATGGGCGCAGATGTGGCACTTGGTAGTACCCAGCGCTTTGGCATTCCAATGGGCTTTGGTGGTCCACACGCCGCCTATTTTGCTTTCTCTGACAAAGCCAAGCGCTCAGCACCTGGCCGTATCATTGGTGTGTCAAAAGATTCGCAAGGCAATACCGCGCTACGTATGGCACTGCAGACACGTGAGCAGCATATCCGCCGCGAAAAAGCCAACTCAAACATCTGTACCTCACAAGTATTGCTCGCCAACCTTGCAGGTATGTACGCGGTTTATCATGGTCCAGGCGGCGTCAAACGTATCGCCACTCGCATCCATGCGTTTGCAACTGCCTTTGCTGATGTGATCAAATCTGCGGCTGACAGCAATCTTACCGTGGTGCATGAGCAGTTCTTTGACACCGTGGTCATCGATTGCGGCTCAGAAAAGCTGGCCACCCAAATCTTTGAAAACGCAGAAAACATCGGCTACAACTTATGGCGTCTAGGTACGACCAAGCTGAGCGTGGCCTTTAGTGAAACCAGCGACGCGCAAGACTTTAAGGCGCTAACGCAGTTGTTTGTCAGTAAAGCGCATGACTTGCCAGCAGAAGCCCGCGTGTCACTCGATAGCGCGCACTTGCGTACCGATGACATCCTGACCCACCCGGTGTTTAACTCGCACCACACCGAGCACGAAATGCTGCGCTACCTAAAGTCGCTAGAAGACAAAGATTTGGCGATGAACCGCAGTATGATTTCACTTGGCAGCTGTACCATGAAGCTAAACGCCACCAGTGAGATGCTACCGATTACTTGGCCTGAATTTGCCAACGTGCACCCCTTTGCACCGCGCAGCCAAGTCACCGGCTATATCGCCATGATCGATAGCTTACAAGATCAGCTAAAAGCAATCACCGGCTTTGACGATGTATCGATGCAGCCAAACTCAGGCGCTTCTGGTGAATACGCAGGCCTACTTGCCATTCGCCGCTATCATGAATCATTGGGCGAAACAGAGCGTGATGTGTGTCTGATCCCGCAGTCGGCGCACGGCACCAACCCTGCAACGGCCATGATGATGGGCATGAAAGTCGTCGTCGTCAAAACTGACGAAAACGGTAACGTAGACATTGAGGACTTGACGGCAAAATGTGAAGAGCATAGCGCAAGCCTAGGTGCGTTGATGATTACTTATCCATCGACGCACGGGGTGTTTGAAGAAGGCATTCGTCATATCTGTGACTTGATTCATAAGCATGGCGGTCAGGTCTATATGGATGGCGCTAACATGAACGCGCAGGTCGGCATGATGCAGCCTGCTGATGTCGGTGCTGACGTACTACATATGAACTTGCATAAAACCTTCTGTATCCCGCATGGCGGCGGCGGTCCTGGCATGGGCCCTATCGGCATGAAGGCGCACTTGGCCCCCTTTATGGCCAACCATACGTTAAGCCCTGTACACAACGCGCAAAAAGACTGCTCAGCGGTATCGGCAGCGCCTTATGGCTCAGCGAGTATCTTACCCATCTCTTGGATGTATATCACCATGATGGGCCGCGATGGTCTGCTAAAAGCCACGGAGCTTGCGCTCTTAAATGCCAACTATGTCGCCACTCAGCTACAAGACCACTACCCTGTTCTTTATACGGGCAAAAACGGCCGCGTTGCGCACGAGTGTATCATCGATATTCGCCCATTGAAGGAAGAAACTGGCATCACTGAGAGCGATATCGCCAAGCGCTTGATGGATTATGGTTTCCATTCACCAACCATGAGTTTCCCAGTTGCGGGTACGTTGATGATTGAGCCAACTGAGTCTGAGTCTGTCGAGGAATTGGACCGCTTTATCAGTGCACTTAAATCTATCAAAGCTGAGGCTATGAAGGCCAAAGCTGGCGAAGATGGTTGGACATTAGAAGACAATCCATTGGTCAATGCGCCGCACACCGCGGCGATGATTACCAGTGAAGAATGGTCGCATCCATATAGCCGTGATACCGCTGCATTCCCACTGCCGTACATCCGCGCTCATAAGTTCTGGCCAAGTGTGGCACGTGTCGATGACGCTTATGGCGATAAAAACCTTATGTGCTCTTGCCCAAGCATCGAAAACTATATGTAGTTTTCAACTAAGTATAAACAATTAACATAAAAACAAACCTCCAAGTCAGTAGCTGATTTGGAGGTTTTTATTTGGCTTGAGACATTTAGCGCTATACTATTCATATCATCAAGTTGTTAACCGTACGTTTTTAATAGATATCATTTTTAATGGAAGTCAGCATGCACCAAAAAAACCGCGTCATTCTCATCCATGGTCTGCATCAAACCGCTTGGATCATGCGGCCATTGGCCAAACGCTTGCAAGTCGCAGGATTTGACACCCATCAATTTGGCTATCGTAGTCTGCGTGATGGCATCAAAACCAATAGCGCACGGCTCAATCGCTGGCTAGAAGAAAACCACCATCCTGACCAGCCAATCGATTTGGTCGGTCACAGTCTGGGCGGTTTGATTATTCGTGATTTCGTCACTCAGTATCCCAAGTGGCAAATTGGACGCTGCGTAACGCTTGGCACGCCGCATGTGGGTAGTGTTTGTGCAGATTATATTTGGCGCTTGACCCCAGCGGTAGTAGGACGCTCGTACGTCGATGCGCTAGATGGCACGGTCGCGCCCTTACCGGAGCATATTACCTTAGGCGTGATAGCAGGCAACCGCCCTTATGGTTTGGGTCAGTTGTTTTTACAGTATCATAATCGCAAACTGCGTCAGACAGACAACATACCATCAGCAGAACATCTACTACACGATGGTACGGTATATGTCTCAGAGACCAAAATCGATGCGGCGGCGGATCACATCGTCCTTCCCGTCTCGCACACAGGAATGCTGGTCGACAAAGCGGTCGCCGAGCAGACCCAATATTTTTTACGACATGGACAGTTTAAACGCTAAAAATGCTCGACATTAAAAACACTAAGCCCAACCAAACCTCATAGATGAGAATGTCTTAAGCTTTTATACCCATCCCTTGCTGTAGCTCGGTTTTATGCTCTTTAATCACCGGTATCAAGGTTTGTATCACCCATTTATGCCGCCAGCCTTGTAGCCCTTCTGGCAGCTCGGTGGGGTCTTTATCAAAGGCAATGATTTCATAGAGCTGCGCCAGCCATTTTTTGCGCATCAAGACATTAGCAGGCACACCGACTTTTTCTGCGTGCGCCTCGATCGCTTGCTGCACCGCTTTTGATAGGACTTTGTTTTTGGAGCGATATGGTGGTAACAAGCAGGCAGGATGCTCAGCAGGATGCAGGTTTTTGGCTTCCTTAATCACTTTGAGCAACTCCTCACCATAAAGGCGTAGCATGCTGCGGTGCATGGTGGTTTTGTGCGCAAGCTCGCGCATGTTGCTGGGTTTTTCGGTGATAATTTCACGTACCGCTTGTTTTTTTATGATAAAGGTGCGCGGCTGATTGGTCGCCCGCGCCAGCTCCTCGCGCCATGTCGCCACCGCCTGTAGTATCGCCATCTGCTCAGAGGTATAACGATAATCCGCCATCGTTAGATACATCTCATCATCGGCCATGTGCTGCGTGTCATAGAGATCACGGGCATATAGCTGACAATCCTCCCACACATAGTCAAAGAGACCTTGCTTTTTTAGCTCGTATTCAAGACTTAGATAAAGCGCGGGCAAAAACCGCACGTCGTCTATCGCATATTGCTCTTGCTCATCCGATAGCGGACGCTGTAGCCAGTCAGACTGGCTTTGTTCTTTATCGATATGCATGTCTAACTGGTCATCAAGCGCTTGCTGATAACCCATTTGTAATTGACCCGTCAAATACGACAGCGCAATTTGCGTATCAAAGATATTGGTGAGAGGTGGACAGCCAGACAACAGATAAAAAATACCCAAATCTTCGCCGCAAGCATGCCAAATCGCTACGTCTACCTCTGTCAAGGCTTGCCAAAAATCGTCCAATTGTAGTCGCGGTGCGTCTAATAGATAGATATGATCGCCTGTGTTGAGCTGCACCAAAGCCAAACGCGGATAGTAGGTATCACGCTTGATAAATTCTGTATCTAACGCCACGCGCCCGCACGTCGCCAACGCCTCTATCACGTCAGCCAAACCCTCTTGCTCACGTACCCATGTTACATCGGCGTCTTCAGCGATATCTAATAAAGCATCGATGTCAGGCTCAGGCGGCAGGTTTACTGACTCTGCACCGGTATTGACTGGCGTCGCCGGCTCGTCAGCGGTGGCCGCAGGCTCTGAATGATTGGATGGATTAACAGCGGTTGAGATATGGTTGGACACGGGCAGATACCTGCAGAAATAGAAGAAAATAAAACGCTAAACCGCGCCTTAATAAAAGTGAATATCAAAACCATTATAACAATATCGCAAAATAAAATGGACAAGACTTGGCTTTTATAGAGAATTTATGAAATTGATATAGAAAATACTATAAGAAAGAGCGATTTTGCATGGCTTGCCCGAGGGTCATACTATCGAGGTACTCAAGCTCGCCGCCCATCGGTACGCCTTGTGCCAAACGGGTAATTTTACTGACATGACGACTGACCGCTTCACTGATAAAGTGGGCGGTAGTCTGGCCTTCGACCGTGGTACCTGTCGCCAGTATCAGCTCCGCCACTGGCTCCTGTTTGACTCGCCACACCAGTTGATCGATGTTTAAATCATCAGCACTGATGCCATCTAGTGGTGACAGATGACCACCTAAGACGAAATAACGACCACGGTAACCTGCCGTTTGCTCTATCGCCATCACATCGGCGGCGGTTTCGACCACACACAACAGCCCATCATCACGCCTCGGATCTTGGCATAATGGACAAATCGCCTCATCACTGAAGCTATGGCAGCGCTGGCACTCAACGATATCTCGCATTGCCTCATCCAGCGCTTGCGCGAGCGCCATGCCTTGCGGGCGTTTTTTGGTCAGCAAATGGAGCGCCATACGCTGGGCGCTTTTTTGTCCCACGCCTGGCAAGATACGCAGCTGTTTGACCAGCTGATCAAATTTGGCTGTCAGCAAAGTGTCTTCCTTTTTTAACTTCATGTATAAATCGTAGCTATAAAAATGGGGTCGTATCGTGTCGATAACAACCCCATTTTTGTATTCAGCGTGCTGTTTTTGGCGGCTAAAGGCTTTATATTTCACATGTTTTTTTTAAAACCATGCCAGATACTTGCTTTGCTTAGCCTGCCCTTGAGCTATTTAAAACAAGCCTTGCATACCTGGTGGTAGACCCATGCCTGAGGTCGCGCTCGCCATGGTTTGCTCATATAGCTCGTCGGCTTGACGTACTGCATCATTGATCGCAGCAGCGATGAGGTCTTCGATCATATCTGGCTCGTCTTCTAATAAGCTAGGATCGATGGTCAAACGCTTGACCACGTGACGACCAGTCATGGTGACTTTGACCAGACCACTGCCCGCTTCTGCTTGTACTTCTTTGTTAGCCAGCTCTTTTTTGGCGTTTTCAACGTTTGCTTCAACTTTCTTTTGCATCGTTTGTGCTTGTTGCATCAATGCTTGAATATTCATAATCGCCTCTTGGTATTTTATGGAAATACGTATCGTAATGCGTCGGTTTTCATCACGTCACGTTTATGCGTTGACGGTGATTATACCGTTATCTTTACAAACTGTCTAAGCCGCGCGCCAAATCTTTGATGATATCTGCCACGTCCTCCAACCCAACCGACAAACGAATGAGATTGTCTTTGACACCCGCTTCTGCGCGCGCCTCAGCGCTCAGGCGAAAATGGGTGGTGGTGGCAGGATGAGTGATGGTGGTTTTGGCATCGCCCAGATTATTGGTGATAGAGAGCATTTGAGTGGCGTCTATCACATGCCAAGCAGCTGCTTTTGCATCCTTAATACCCGCATCAGAGCGAGCTTGCGGCTTCACCTCAAACCCCATGATAGCGCCGTAGCCACCTTGCATATGATGTTGCTGCGTGGCAAGCGCGTGGGCGGGATGATCGCTTAAGCCTGAAAAATGCACGGTACTGACATTGGGGTGATTGGCCAAAAACTCTGCCACTTGATTGGCGTTTTGGCAGTGCGCCTGCATACGCAGCTTTAGTGTCTCAAGCCCTTTGGTAAAGACCCACGCGTTAAACGGGCTCATACTGATACCGCCTGAGCGCACCACGGTAAAGGCATCTTGCATCAGCTTATCACTACCGACCAGCGCGCCGCCCAACACGCGGCCCTGACCGTCTAGATATTTGGTCGCCGAGTGAATCACCACATCCGCGCCCAAATCTAATGGCCGCTGTAGCGCCGGCGTCGCAAAGCAATTATCAACGACAAGTAATATACCATTGGCTTTGCACAGCTCGCTTAGATAGCCAATATCACAAATTTGCGCGAGTGGATTACTTGGGCTTTCGCAATATATCACTTTGGTGTTTGGCTGCACCGCTTTTGCCCACGCGTCATTATCGAAGCAATCGACATAGCTGACCTCGACCCCAAACTTTGTCATGTAATTATTAAACAGCCCAATCGATGAGCCAAATAGCTGATTGGCCGCCAGCAGATGGTCGCCTGCTTTTAGGTAGGCCAAACACATGGTCAAAATCGCGCCCATGCCTGAAGCGGTGGCTACCGCGCGCTCGCCATTCTCAAGCGCAGCCAAACGGCGCTCAAAAGTACGCACGCTGGGGTTGGTATGACGTGAGTACACGTTACCTGTTTTGCTACCGTTAAAGTGCGCAGCAGCATCGGCGGCCGACGCATAAACATAAGAGCTGGTGGTAAAAATAGCCTCTGAATGCTCGCCTTCATCGGTGCGATGGTGCCCAGCTCGTACCGCGATGGTTTGCATACCATAATCAAGGCCTAAATCGAGCGCATCGCTGCGCCAGTTTGGATCCAGTGTATTTAAGTTTTTATCATCCTGCGTGTTCGACTGACTCATATATCTTCCATTGCCTTGGTGAGTACTGTGGCGTGTCCTCCACTCAGTCGATTATCACCTACACGGGCTGATGAGGGCACGCCTTAAATTGATAAGGGGTGATTGGTAAAATGACGGCATATCTTTGTCGATCTTACCCATCCGCCTTATCATAACATGTCAACTTATTCCACACATCTGGTTTCAAAGGCCAGCTAAATCGTATTTTTGCATACTCAGCCCAGCGGCACACGAGCGCGTACCCCAGACCCACTATTACTTTGGGAGAGACGCTGCAATATGCTGAGCCATTTAACAAAAATAACGTATTTATAATAGGCAGATATAGCAACAACTGCTAAGCTTAGCGTCGATTTCGAGTTAGTCTCAGATTTTACCTGACGCAGTACTATTATCGATTTGCTAATCAATGCTATTATTTCAAAACCTCTATTTTTTGTGGTCATAGACAGCGTAGCGATAAGGTCGCTGTCCGACCACACCCAGCAAACGACTT
Organism: Psychrobacter sp. Marseille-P5312; assembly: GCF_900291405.1. Taxonomy (NCBI): domain Bacteria; kingdom Pseudomonadati; phylum Pseudomonadota; class Gammaproteobacteria; order Moraxellales; family Moraxellaceae; genus Psychrobacter; species Psychrobacter sp. Marseille-P5312. Next base: position 2,151,886 of record NZ_OLML01000001.1, on the reverse strand, counting down.
AATCCGTAAATACAGGCTCATTAAGGTAAATCCGTCATGTCGATGTTTAGTATAGATCCAGCCAACTTCTCACTGAGCCTAACCCTCGGACTGACATTGGGGCTGAGTGCCTGTCAGAGCCTACCCAAGCAGCCGCACCTGCCCGAGAGTCAAGCACTGTCTGCACGCATCCATGCACTGTATCAAGCAAAAAACAGCAAACCCTCTGAGCAAACAGATTTGGTCGCCGCCATCAGCGAACAAAACGATATCCACCCAGACTTATCAGGCTATCACCCGATTGTCACTGGAGCCAATGCCTTTGCCTCTCGCAGCATCTTGACGGGTATGGCCACCCGCAACATCGATGCCCAGTATTATATCTGGCACAATGACCAAGCCGGCCAGCTAATGCTCAAAGACTTGTGGGAAGCGGCTGAGCGCGGGGTAATCGTGCGCTTGCTACTCGATGATTTTAATAATAATTCTGAATTTGATCAGCATTTATTGCGCTTTGCCAGTCATCCAAATATCGCGGTACGCATCATCAACCCCCTGATGCACCGTAAGTTTCAAACCCTAAACTACGTCACAGGCCTGCCTAGAATCAATCGGCGCATGCACAATAAGAGTATGACCTTTGACAAGCAGATTACCATCATCGGTGGACGTAATATCGGCAATGAATACCTGAGTAACGATCAAAATAGCCAGTTTGCTGATCTGGATGTCTTGCTCATCGGCAAAGTCGTGGCCGATATTGATAATAGTTTTGCCAGCTATTGGTCGTCGCCGCTGTCGTTTGACATCGAGACGCTCGCGACCCTTGGCGATGGCGCAGCCACTGATTTTTTAGCAGCGCTAGACAAGATTGGTCAAGATGAAAAACACCATGCCAATAGCAGCTTGACCGTCTATAAAGCAGCGATTGAAGAGTCGACCATAGATGAGGACTTAGTGAGCAAGCGGGTGCCGTTTCGTTGGACAGACATGCAGTTTTTGAGTGATGATGTCGGTAAGCTGAGCAAGGCCGTCCCTGCCGATACCAATTTGGTGCATCAACTGCGTACCCTGCTCGGTAGCCCGACCAAAAAACTGACCATCATCTCATCTTATTTTGTCCCGACCAAAGACGGCGTCAACACCTTAGTACAGCTGGCCAATGCTGGTATCGATATCAAAATCTTGACCAACTCTTTTGACGCAACGGATGTCACCGCTGTGCACTCAGGCTACAGCCAGTGGCGGCCAGCGCTGCTGCGCTCAGGCGTAAAAATCTATGAGCTCAAATCCACCGCTGGTGAAGAAAAGCGTGAAAACAAGCTATGGAAAGCCCGCAGTCAATCCTCAACCAGTCTCCATGCCAAAACCTTTGCCGTTGATGACTATCAAGTGTTTATCGGCTCGTATAACGTCGACCCACGCTCTGCCAATATCAATACCGAGATGGGCGTGATCATCAACGACGACGAGCTGGCAAGACAGCTGCATGGCGCGCTCAGTGATGACTTGCTCAATCAAGCTTATGAGGTAAAGCTGCTAGATAACGGTCGCCTGCAGTGGCACACCATGGAAAACGGCGAAAAGGTAGTGTACGACTCAGAGCCGCGAGTCGACATGAGCGATCATGTCTGGCTGACCATCATGTCTTGGTTGCCGATTGATTGGTTATTATAGTACTCAGGCGGGGCTTTTATTCACTCGATAATTATTTCAATGGGTTAAAAATAGCGAAACGCTTAAGCGAAACACTCTGAATATTACTGTCTTGACGCTTCTCTTTTTTATCGGGAGGTGTCAGTTTTTATCATGCGGATTATCTAGAGGATAATCGGCTTAACGACCACATTAGCTTGTGGTGTGGATGCGTGATTTACTATGCCTAATCGTTCTCAATATGCCCTGATGTCTACGAAAGATAGAAACATGGTATTGTTTATTTGCTTTAGTAGCGCCGTCGCGTTTTTTGATTTTTTGATTTATTTATATATCTCAGATATCGTGGCATCGGCGCTGTTCCCCGTCAATAGCAATCCCAATGTTGCTCGGCTACAAGGGTTAGGACTGTTTGCCGTCGGTTATCTTGCTCGTCCATTCGGCGGTGTTTTGCTGGGGCGCTATGGAGATATCAAAGGGCGTAAGTTTACTTTACTCGTCAGTATGCTCGTCAGTGCCATCAGTTTGCTAGTCATGGCTTGTTTGCCGACCTATGCACAGTGGGGACTGATATCACCTGCTTTGTTTATCCTGCTGCGGCTCATACAAGGAATGGCATTTGGCCTGTATGTGCCCTTGGCTTGGGTATTTGTGGCCGAGCACGTGCCCCGTCAGTATTTGTCGGTTGCTTGTAGTTATGTCACGGCCAGTTTTTTTGTGGGTGTGTTGTTTTCAAATGCGTTTTTTATGTGGTTGTCGAACGTTATGACCACTGAGCAATTGGCCGACTATGGCTGGCGACTGCCGTTTTTTGTGGCAGCCATACTGAGCTTTTTGCCGCTATTGGCCTGGCGCTTGGTCCGTGAAACGCCGTTTTTTACGGCCATGCTAGCATCAAAACCACCAAACTATGTCGCCAAACCCTTGACGCTGCTGTCTAAGCACTGCAAGCACTCTGTCTTTATTGGGATGATTTTGACCTTAATCATCTCCAGCATCACCACCGTCGTTGTCATTTTGCTGCCCGACTTGATCAAGCTGCGCTTTAACCTAGATGCGGATTTGTTTGGGTTTTCACACAGCCTGGGCATTGTGTTTATGATTTTTGGCTGTGTTTTTTATGGGATTTTATCGAACTACCAAAACTTTGGTAAAATTCTTGCCGCAGGCTCCGCGCTACTTATCGCCATGATTTTTGCTTTCTTTTATCATTTAGACGCTGGTGGCGATTATATCTTAATCATGTACGCCCTCTTAGGCTTTTGCTCAGGTATTATTGGCATGATGCCAGCTATCTTGGTACAGCTGTTTCCGACCAATGTACGTCTAACTGGCATGGCACTTTGTTATAATGTCACGTACGGCATCGTCGGTATCTCGATTCCTTTTGGACTCGGCTATGCCACGACTCTAGTGAGTTTCTCTCCGGCTCTCTACGTTGCATTTATCGGTTTTATCGGCATCATCATGGGTCTTTATTTTTACAACTTGCCCGAGTTTAAAAAGATTGAGCATGTAATCTAATCGCGACCTAACGGGTCGCAGCCTCGGTCGTGTCTTAGCTTTATAGATGATGGATGATACATACGGTGTCATGGTAGCTGCATGACGCTTTTTTTATGCGCTTAAGACCCCATAAACCAAACCACGCTTATACATTTAGCCACTACTACACATTTAACGATTCTTTATTAAGGCCCCACCCCTATGGTTGATATGAGCAATAAACGACTCTCTGTTGCCCCTATGATTGACTGGACAACGACAGATTATCGTTACTTTGCGCGGTTGTTTAATCCGCATGTTTATCTTTATACTGAGATGATCAGCACGGGTGCACTCATCCATGGCAATCGCGATCGGCATCTGCGCTTTGATGCGCTTGAGCATCCATTGGTGTTGCAACTGGGCGGCGCCGACAATAGCGAGATGACGCAGTGTGCTGAGTTTGCCCAGTATTATGGCTATGATGAGGTCAATATCAATGTGGGCTGCCCATCTGACCGTGTGCAGCACAATAAAATAGGCGCTTGTCTGATGGCGGAGCCTGAGACGGTTGCTGACTTGGTCAAGCATATGCAGGCTGCGGTCGATATTCCTGTGACCGTCAAGCACCGTATCGGTATTGATGATTTTGACAGTTATGAGTTTATGGTGGACTTTGTCGAGACAGTAGCAGCGGCTGGTTGTACACGCTTTATTGTCCATGCGCGTACCGCTTGGCTACAAGGCTTGAGCCCCAAACAAAACCGTGAAATACCGCCCCTGCGCTATGACGATGTGTACCGCCTCAAACAAGACTTCCCTACGCTCGATATCGAGATCAATGGTGGTATCGACACCATCAAAGATATCGAGGCGCATTTGCAGCACGTCGATGGGGTGATGATTGGGCGGGCGTTTTATCACAACCCTTACCTGCTGGCAGAGGCCAATTGTCTGTGGGGTGCGCCTACGCCCAAGCGCTCAGAGATTTTGGCGCAGCTCCTCCCCTATCTAGAAACACAAATCGCTAAAGGCGAAGCGCTGCCTACGATGACGCGGCACTATCTGGGTTTGTTTCAAGGACTGATGGGCGCGCGTAAATGGCGACAAGCCTTAAGCGGCAAACCACAGCTAACGCTCGACGATGTCAAGCAGGCAGCTGATGAGGTGTTGGCGCTCAATCCTGATGTATAGCCGTACTGATTAAGACCACATGGATTGACACCACATGAACTTAAGTAATGTGGTGTTTCGCGCATTAATTAGCAATTAATAATTACTACTTAAGGCACTTGCGCCAGATACTGCCACATAGCAGCGCCATTATTGATGATATGTAGTAGTATCGGCAGCAGCAGCGAGCCTGACTTAAAACGCGCATAACAAAATATCAATGCCAATACCACAATGGTACTGATCTCATAGACGCCGTACTGCACATGAATGACCGCAAATATCAAACTGGTCACGACGCTTGCAACAACTGCCCCGCGCGGCGATAAATGTGATAAATTATCTGTATCTATAAACTGCTCAGCGATTGCCGACCACAGGAGCCCGCGAAATATCAGCTCCTCATAAACAGGCGCGACGATCACCATTGCAAACACCAATAGCCACACCGAGCTGACAGACTGATACAGCGGATCGACAAACACCAGCGGCGTCTCACCCAACACATACGTCAAAGCCTGACTGCCAATCATAAACAGCAATAACACCCCAAGCATACCTATGCCGACTGCGAGTGAAAACGGCGTTAGTGCCAGATAGTGCCGTACGTTGCCGCCCCTGATACCAATCAGCAAACCGCTCATAGCGACTAACAAAACACAGCCTATGAGGATAGAGAGGCTGACGACCGTACCATCATTACTGCCAAAATAAAAAATATCAGCCATGCTGGCGCTTTTACCAGTGGGCAATACCAACTTGCCAGCGATATAAACCCCTAATAGCTGACTGATAAAAAACGCCATCACCACCCCTACCGTCAGCACAAGCGCGCCCAAACGCGAAAACAGCGGCGGTTGTTTTGTGATAGAGGTTTGATGGGCGATGGTCGTGTTTTTTTGCATAAATCGTCACTTAAAGTAGCACACTGCCTAGCTATTGAGAGCCTATATGGTGAGTTCAGTATAAAAATGATACAGTGGGACTGGGATAAATTTTATGCAGCATCGAGCAGCGCAGGCACAGCTCGCAAGGAAAATTTATACCAGTGCCACATTGACCTATAATGTATCTGTTTTATTGAGAATCGACTATAGCCTGTATCTGTCGCGGTGTAGGTGGTTGGTTTTCGCCGCTAGGCTTTAATTGCTGCTCAATCAATGATAGTACGTGCTGCGCGACTGACTCTGGGTACTCAAGTGGGAACATATGACCGCCTGCATGGGTCTGGTACGCAATGCCCAGCCGCGATTGAACTTGCTGCGGAAAGCGGCGCTTTAAAAACAAGCTATCCTCGCCGATAATCAACGTCACAGGTACCTTAAGGCCACGATTGGGCGTCAGCCAATACCAAGAAGGATTGGTACGAAACACCGCCACCTCACTGGCTTTGGGGATGGCCAGTGTCACCTTGCCATCGGCGCGCTCGTGCAATCCATGCTCGATATAGCCCTGAAAGCTGCGCTCATCAAAATTCTTAAAAAAACCTTTATGACGCATTTTTTCGTAGGCTGCCTCTCGGCTGTCCCAAACATCACGGCGACGTTTCGATATCCCAGAGGGCGACAATGCGTCCATTAGGCGGTTATTCATAAGCGGCAGTCTGTCTATTGTTTTGGCCATATGCCAAAGTAGACTGGTTTTGCCATAAATCCATGGCGGATCCATCAGCACCGCTTGGGCAAAGTGCTCAGGCGCGCGGTACAGTGCCTGCAAGGTACACATCGCGCCAAGCGAGTGACCCACTGCCACCACTTGAGTCACGCCATGCTTGTCACACGCGTTTTTTACGCTATCAATAACCTGCTGCGTCAGGCTGCGCCAATGATTATCCACCGGATAGCCAGGAGTATCGCCCAGTCTGGCGATATACTCAATGGTAAAAAACTCAGATAAATGCTCAAAAAACGGCTGATAGACCGCACTTGGCATACCATTGGCATGGGCAAAATGCAGCACAGGCTTCTGGGTTATTTTTGAGATGGGCAGTGCGGCGCTAAAGGTCTGCAATTCGACTTCATCATTCATAGCAAGCTCTCATCAGATCCTGATCAAATGTGACAATGTGGTTTATATGGTGGTTTATATGATTTATATGGTTTACGTTATTTGTCATTGGTATGGCAGATAATGAATGTGACATACCAATGAGGCTGAGCATACGCCCAGCCTCAACCATCATACACAATCGTATGAAAACATACAGTACTTAGCGCATCTGCGCGTTACCCTCTGATTGTGGCAACACATCAAGGCCGATGCTCGAACCCACGCCAGCGCCCAACTTAACAGCAAAGCGGTCCATAAAGAGCTGGAACGGATCGGTTGGGCTATAGTTGACGACATTGTCTAGCTCTAGCTGCTTCTCTAAGCTGGCGATGCTGCCTTTTTTATCTGCCAAACCCAGCTCTATGGACTGCTCACCTGTCCAAAAAAGGCCTGAAAATAGCTTGTTTTGTTCAGGGTTTTTTAGACGGTCACCGCGGCCTTCTTTTACAGCGTTGATAAAGTGCTTATGAGTGTTGGCCAGTACTTTTTCGACATGATTTTCTTCATAGTCGGTCAGTGGGCGTGACAAGCTTAAAATATCTTTGTACTCGCCTGCGGTGATGGTACGGTCTTCGACACCAAACTTATCCATCAAGCCTTCGATATTATAGCTTGGCATAATCACCCCGATAGAGCCGACGAGGCTTGACGGATTGACATAAATCTCATCAGCAGCAGACGCGATATAGTAAGCGCCTGAGGCACCGACATCACCGATAACGGCATAGAGTTTCTTGTCTGGATATTCTTGACGCAAGTCCATCATCGTCTGCCAAATCTCATCAGACTGTACGGGCGAGCCGCCAGGCGAATTGATGTCTAAGGCGACCGCTTTGGCATTGCTGTTTTCAAAGGCGCGGGTCAGGGCTTCATTGACGTCATACGCGTTGGCCACATCGCCACTGCTAATGACCCCTTGTAGCTCGACCACAGCCAGATGCGGCTTACTGGTATCGACACCTTCGAGCCCGGTTGGCGCTTTGCTGCTGCAACCACGGCCCAAGGTCAAAAATATCAGTAAAATATAGCCAAAGGTTAATAGCTTAAAGAAAATCCCCCAACGACGGGCGCGGCGCTGCTCAACCACACTGGCCAACAAGGTATTTTCTAGTAGTCGCCATTCTTGCCCGCTTGGTTGGCTTGGCTGCTGTATTGGCGTTGGCTGATTTGGGGTATTATCAGGACGTTTGTTAGGGTCTGGTGGCCAATTGGGCATATAACTTCCTAAGTCAGAAACAATCTAAAACGATAAAAAAAACAGCATATAAGCACACATGGGCCGCGATACTTTGCCCATGATGCCTTTATCCATTGATATCAGTTGTGAATAGTGCTGCTAAGTATGGTGCTATTTTTAGCATGGTTCAATAGCATAACGGTAAAATATAGTATAACGGTGAAATATCACCATATTGTAACACTGATCGGCCAAACCTTGTTTTTATGGCAGCATCTTTATTAGGGTGACGCCATACTTGTATCTCTTGTCTCTAAGGGCAGTGCGGCTGGCAATATTTTATCATCATGCGTGATAATTACCCCGACACGCTGGCGCTCTAGTACATCAGCGGTGACAGACGACGTGCTGTGACCGAGCCACCTACTCTGTGCCGACGTTGCGCGCTCATCTGTACACATCAGCGACCATAACTGCCAGACTCGTGCATGGCTATCGGCATTTAAGATGATGCGTTCAGGCGGCGTATGGCGCTGCGGCGGTGATGAGTCAGACGGCTGAGTCGCTAAGCGATCAAGAAGTGCTTGCACGCTAGCAGTAGAAGATTTGAGCGGTGCAGCCGCGTTATATCTAAGCACTTGTATCGGCATACGGCTACCCTTTATACCGCTAAGATCGATCGCTATCGTACAGTCCCACACGCTAGCGTCCTCTATCTGACGCCAACCTGTCATCGCGGTGATGGACAACTTGTTATTGGCCGATTGCCATGTTTTGCCCTCCTCACAGCGCTGCACACTAATAGAAGACTTTGCCGCGGCGGGATGAGTGACTTGATAAGCGGCTTGCAAGGCTGGCCATCGATCGATGCGCCCTGCTTGCCAGTACTGATAAGTCGGTAAATGCTGCGATAGCTGCAGCACTGTCAGAGGCAACAACTCAGAGGTAGAAGCCTGCAAGGACTTTGGCGGATCATCATTGATTTGTCTTTGACTCAAAGCGGCGCTGCTACTTTGTACAACGACACCGTGCAAGCGCTTTATTGATAAGCTACCCAGCTGCTGCGCCACAGTGGCAGACAATACCTCTGCGGTAAGCCTACTTGGCATGGTCGGTGCATCACTTGGTCTGTGATCTGCCAAAAATAACCAACTGACTTCATCTTCACCACTCTCCCCACTGTCATCCGTCATGGGGTATTGCAGCACACTGGCGCTTATATACTGATCGCCAGTCGGCAATAAGTAAAGCGTCGGTACAGCCATCAATGATTGCTGATTGGCATAAACCGTCATCATGAGCAGCACCAAAGGCGGCAGTGCTAACCCGCGACTGATGAACCCTCGTGGCAACAGCCAAGGCAATATCACCAATACCATCATTAGCACGATAGCCATGTTGATGGGTGTGTACAACCACGCGGCAGACAATGCAGGCAATGTCGTCAACCAATCGATTAGCTGATGCAAACTCAGGATAATGGCGGTGACAAACGACCATAGACCATCTGCCAGCGTCGGCGATAGCAGATAAATCAAGCCTGCCAATAAATTCAGCGGTACAATGACCCAGCCGAATAAACCGATGGCAAACATATTGATGATAAGACCCCATAATGAGGCCTTGCCAAAGAGTAGCAATGTGATGGGCAATAAAGCAATAAACAACCAAAACTGTAACTTGAAGACACGTTTGGCTACGCCCCATCCCTGCCGCAGCCATAGCCTGCCGCCAGCCTCATTCTGATGCGACGATGGTGTATTTGTCTGCGTGCTGGCCAATGTATGAGGGTGATGTGATCTGTCTTCATACTTAAGTAATAGCGCCACTGCGACAAAGGATAACCAATAGCCTGCCTACCATAATACATAAGGATCGCACCACGCCATAAGAACAGCCAGCGCCAGCAATACCCGCATGGTACTAACAGGCAATAAGCTCAGTCGCATCAGTCCTATAGCAAATAGCATCCAGGCGGTACGAGCAGCAGGCACATCAAACCCAGTAAATAGCGCATAAACAAAAGCCGCGCCAATCATCACCCACCAGCGCACTTGCCAGCGCGGTACGTAACGATACAAGGCGGGATATAACTGATTGACTATCATCACCGCTGCACCTGCCAACACAATGGCCAAAAACAAAACGTGGGTGCCTGATATTGCCAGTAAATGCGAGATGCCCGCCAGCTGGTATAGCTCTTTGGTATCGCGACTGATAAGGCTCCTATCTCCTGTCAGCAAGCTGAGCGTAACCGCTTTTGCTTGTTGCTCATCGCCAGTAAGCACATGCCAGCCTTGATAAAAATGCTGGCGCAGCTGCCAGCGTCCGCGATCGATATACGTACGCACGCGCGACAGATGAGAAAGAGAAGATGATGCTACAAGCAGATCTGTATCAGCAGTACTGACAGGCTGCGTCGCTGTCACCAGTACACGCGCCACTCCATCGATATGGCGACCGCGCAACCAGCGATAGCTGTCAAAGCCAGAGGGGCTACTGGTTGCCTGCTTTGCCGTCGCCAGTGGAGACAGCGCCAAGCTCATCCACCGCGTCTCCCCTGGTTTTAGCTGAGAGAGATTGGCAAACTGCTTGGCCGTCTCTGGCCGATGCGAAGATTGAGGATAAGCACTGAGCAATATGCGATGCCTATCGGTGTGCAGCGTATCAAGATTGATTGAATTGCTTTTAATACTTAGGCTATTTTTATTGGTATGTGGTTGTACATCTGTTAAGTGGCTGGCGGTGATATTATCCAAATCTTGCGGTGTCAGCTCAGAGACCAAAGGCGAGAGGTGGGTGATGACTGCCACCTGCCGATAGCCAGTGTCTGCAGCTGCATCCAAAACACTATCGCTGATACCTTCGATTGTCACCAATGCTTGCACGCGTAGTGGCGCAGTGATTTTGCTCGACTCCGCTTGCTGGTGACTGACCAGTGCTTGTAACGCGCTAACCCCTATTAGCCCCGCTGCCAGTATCACGACCACTATATGACGGACAAGGAGCAAAAGGCGTTTGGTAATGGATAACTCAATAACAGGTGACTGTGAGGAGGTCTGAGAAGAAAATGGCGTTGATTGCACGGCTGGAGTGGCAGGTGTATAAAGGCGAGAGAGCATAATAAGCGCAAGGCTCATCATCACTAGTATGAGGGCTAATACTGAAAGATTAATGATATCAACCAGTGATGAGACGCTTGGCATGCTATCTGCAACGGCCAGCACTCCCATCATCACGACGATAATCAAACCACCTACCAACCAATACACCAGCACTCCTTGCTCGAGGATTTGATCATAAACCCATCACGACTGACACGTCATGCAATAGCATTTACACGACTATTACCCTATACTGATTGCCTATATTGCGCTAAGGATGATCTCACATTGTTAGCCTTTATATTCTAATAAAACTTTTAGCCTGATTTTTATTATTAATTACTACTTTATCTCAGTCCATCAATGCGCTTGAGCGGACTGTCGTTAACGATGAAAGGCGATCCTGTGCCCCAAAAACGTCTCAAAGACCTGCTCCCTACACCAGAAAAAATCCTAGAAAGCCGTACCTTAAAACTGTTTGCCCCGCAGCTGGCTGACGCACGTCTATGGCATTTTAACCGCCATAGCTTAAATAAGGCGGTCTATATCGGTGTACTCAGTGCATTTTTTCCTTTGCCAGGGCAAATGCTGCTGGCCTTACTCGGCTCGCTTATTTTTCGTGCCAACGTCCCTATGGCGCTTGGCCTGACTTGGATTACCAACCCTGTGACCAGCCTACCGATATTTTATGCAGGCTATTATATCGGTGCCAAAATCATTGATGTACCCATGATCAGCCTGCGATTGATCGGTCGGATGATTGCTGATTTTAGTTTATGGGCATTATCAGACGGTGCCAACCCCTTTATCACTTATAAAGGCACGGTATCACTGACCGCTTTTTGTCTTGGCCTGATGATATTGGCCGTGGTTAGTAGTCTTATTTGCGGTCTGGCGTTCAAGGCTATTTGGCGCTACAAAACCGTCGTTAGTTGGCAAAAGCGGCAACAAGACGCCTCAGACCAACCGCCTTATGATAAACCCTAATACGGCCTCTGTCATACCGTCCTTCTATTATTGCTAATACTGCTAATACTGCTAATTCGCCGTCCCATGCAAGCCCTTCGCGCTATAGCTCGCCTTTACGCGCTTTGTGCGCATCGATGGCGTTTTTGACCTTGTCGGTCAGATTACTGTCCATGACAAAGACCTCAATCACTTTGTCATCATTGAGCAGTACATAGCGCTTGCCTGTGGCGCTGTCTTGTACCTTTAGGTCGTAGTCCACGCCTGCGATGGTGATCGCATCAAAGATTGGTGTGAGTATCTCTATTTGCGCTTGTCTATCTAAGGTATCAAACAGCGACGGATCGATATACGGCTGCAACGGCTCATTGCCTTCTTCGGCACTACCAAACGCAGCGATTGGGTCGTCATCTTTATTCATCATAGTCACCTTTTTAACTATAAGCAACGCTGTCAGTGATCAGCTTGTGATTGGAATTTTATATCAGCTCTTCTAGTCTATTATTGGCTTGGGTGTGCCTCTACTTGGGCGTTAGTAGGCTTCCCAATGACCGTTACGCAGTAGCAGTTGACGATCTGCCAGTGCCGCTAGGCTGCGATCATGAGTCACCATCAGTAGCGCCGTTTGCATGGTGCTTTGTAACTCTGATAACAACCCAAATATACTCTGGGCGTTGTCATAATCCAAGTTACCCGTTGGCTCATCGGCTAAGATCAGTGAGGGCTTGGTGACCAGCGCACGCGCAATCGCCACTCGCTGACGCTCACCGCCTGATAGCTCACCTGGTCTGTGCGTCAAACGGTGCTCCAAACCGACACTCTTTAGTATCGCAATGGCTTGATCTCGAGCATCAGTCGTCGATACTTTTGGGCGCATCAGTAGCGGCATAGCGACGTTTTCGACCGCGGTAAACTCTGCCAACAAGTGATGGAACTGGTAAATAAATCCCAAGTACTCATTACGCATCGCCCCGCGCTCAGTCTCATTCATGCTATTGAGTAACTTGCCATGTAGCCAAACCTCACCACTGGTTGGTGTATCAAGACCGCCCAGTAAGTGAAGCAACGTGCTTTTTCCTGAGCCACTGGTGCCAACGATGGCGATACGCTCGCCTGCATTGACGGTCAAATCCAGACCTGTCAATACCTGCGTACTGACCGCCCCTTCATCATATATTTTATTGATATTTTTTGCCTCTAAGATGGCAGACATGGTATTTCCTTTATTTTATTGCTATCGCTATTGATTTTATATCGTGCACAGTTGGGTAAGTTTATCACTCATAACGCAGCGTTTGCGCTGGTTGTATCTTAGCGGCACGGCGTGCTGGATAAATAGTGGCCAAAAAGCTCAGTACAAACGAGGCCGTAGTAATCAATAGCACATCTGTCAAACGCAGCTGCGATGGTAAGTAATTGATAAAGTAGGCATCAAATAGATTTAGCCCAAAGCTTTGATTGATAAAGCCCAAGATATCACTGACCGTCAAGGCAAATATAATACCCAATACCGTCCCAGCAATAGTACCGATAAAGCCGATCACCACACCTTGTACCATAAAGACCTGCGTAATCAGACGTGGTGACGCGCCAAAAGTCTTTAAAATCGCGATGTCGGCTTTTTTGTCAGTGACGAGCATCACAAGGCTTGAGACGATATTAAACGCGGCAACCAAGATGATCAAAAACAGCAGCAAACCAACCATGGCTTTTTCCATCTGGATGGCACCAAACAAATTGCCATGCGTCTGTGTCCAGTCACTGGGATAGAGCCTTTCAGGAGCGATGGCCGCCGCTTTTTCTGCTGCCATTGGGGCAGCAAAGATGTCATCGAGCTTCATGCGCACGCCCTGCGCGCCCTCTGGCAGACGCAGCAGTTTGGCGCCATCGCCCATGGGGATAAACGCCATCAGGCTGTCGACCTCTGGACTGATGGTAAATATCCCCGTCAAGGTAAAGCGCTTAAACCGCGGAATCACGCCAGCAGGCGACGGAGAGGCTTCTGGCAAGACCAGCGTGACTTTATCACCCAGCTGCAGCCCGAGCGATTGCACCATCTCCTCACCCAACACAATATTAAACTCGCCGCTTTGTAGGGTGTCAATACTGCCTTCGACCATATGCTCATTGATGATAGAGACGTCTTTTTCGTATTCAGGCTCGACACCTGTAACCATGATACCCGCGACTTGGCCGTTTGAAGTCAGCATCCCCTGTAGCTGGATAAATGGCGCAACTGCTGCGACCTCAGGATCTTCTTTGATCTGAGAAGCCAGATCCTGCCAGTCACTCATAATCTCTGATGACACCACCGTGGCTTGCGGTACCATGCCCAAAATACGGGTCTTGAGCTCACGATCAAAGCCATTCATCACCGAAAGCACTGTGATCAATACCGCAACGCCAAGCGTCAAACCAATCATGGATATCAGCGATATAAAGGAGATGAAGCGATTACTACGCTCTGCGCGGGTATAACGTAAGCCGATAAATAACGCTAAAGGACGAAACATATTCAAACTCTTTATCTTATCTACGTGCGACTCTATATATGTTATAAAAACAAGTGGTGGTACCGCGCTCTATTTTCTAAGAACACGGACCATACCCACATATAAATCAAACACAAAAATAGGGTTTCAGACGAGCCAAACGCAGCCGTCAAAAGGAAGCTAGTTTGACACAATTTGTCTTATATGTGCCAGTCATTCGCACAAACTGCCCATTTTTTTTTGCGAAAAAACTCACTTTTGTTATTATTTTTTATGAGGGGGCTTGCTATTGCTTGCGGCAATACCTATATATTATATGCCAAAGACAATTGTCATTAACCCCTCATTCATTGCGGTTTGTTGACCTCTCGCTAAAATGTCGCAGCTTATCATCACCCAATTTTGATATGATATATTGGTATATAAGCCCGTCACTTTAGGTCCAAACCCCACGCTGACTTAATTTTGAGTATCTCATGACCATCAACTACCAATATAAAAACATCCAGTCCCCCACCAAAGTCGCCTTGAGCGACGAGCAATCAGCCGGCCATGCTGATCATTGGCGTATTCTGACAGACGATATGAGTAACGACGTCCCAGAGTGGCTACAGAAGATGATCGAACATGCGGCGATGCCCAAGGGCCTAAACAACAACATCAGTGCCAAAGACAGCTGTCTGCTGCTCTCAGAAGACCAGCCTTGCCACATCAATCAAGTACTGGCCATGAAAGATGGCAAGCCTGAATGCTTTATCAATGCCTACCCCTGCGTCGATAGCCCATACGGGCTGCATTGTAAAATCGAGCGTATCATTGCCAACGATCACTCGCACGACGCCGTTTTGCGCTTACGCACGGCTGATGGCAGTATCATTTATGCCTTTGACCAACTTTATACCACCAATCGCCATTTATATCAGCAAGACACCAGTTATTTTGTCAATTTTAGCGCATGGGCGCACGAAATCCAGCTAAGCGAACAAAACGAAGTGGTGATGGTGGAAGATGAAGAATCGATTCGTTATCACCGTGCTTTTAATGACATCGTCGCTGCCAATGACGGCCAAATCCCAGATGACCTACAAGAGCAAATCAGCAACTGGCAACCTGAGACCAAAGAGCAGATGGCACCTGTCGAAATCAACCTTGGTCATATGTGCGCGTATTTATTTGGCGACACCTTAGGCCAAGAGGACGAGGCATGGTGCCAAGGTCAAGTGCTCGGTAAGCAAGAAACGACTTTTAATGACAAATCCATTTTGTTGTTTGATGTAGTGATCCTGCGTGAGCAAGATGCCGACCCATTCGTCGTGCGTATCGCTGCCCTCAATACCCCTGAAACTGCCGCGATTGCTGTTCACGACTATGTGCAAGCAAACGTTTGGCTCCAAGCCGCCATCTATAAAGAAAACCAGCAAGCGTCGGCGCAGTCTAAAGCCAGCTGATAAAATTAAATTGATACAATCTAATGAAACAAGACAGTAGTCCGATAAACAGATGATTGTCCCGCTGTTTTGACAGTTGAATGTTTGAGCAAATAAAAAGCCCCTAAATAAATAGGGGCTTTTGTATATCTGAGTGAATTGTATATCAATGGCTTGAGTACAAACCACTCAATATAAGATCTACGCCATCGTCGTCATAGACTTGATACGAGTATATAGCTCTTTTTGCTCAGCACTTGGACGCGCGGTTTGTACTGCCATCAATTGTGACATATCGCCTTCGACACGAATCTTGCCTGCCATAAACGCCCCCATGATTTCATTGGTATTAAAATCGGTGATGATAGATTGTAAAATATCACGATCCAACAGCAAGGTCGTTGTCGCCGATTCATTTAGACCGCGGTGCAGTAGGCCATTGGCAAAATTGGCCTCGATATCTTGCTCAGCATCAGACACTTTTAGATTGACCACCATATTTGCCAAGGCAGGCGGCAGGTTTAACTCACCCGCGTCATTGCTCATTTGCTCTACTTGCTCAAACCATTCGTCTGTCAAAAAAACTGCCATATTATTATCCTTAATACCTATTATTTATGAGGTTATTTATGAAGGTAGGCTTGTGCCAGCATACGGCTAAGCCTAACCACTATTTAAAAGTTCAAAATATTCGTTAATATCAGTATAAAGCACTTGGTTAGCGATACTACAAGGCGTCATTATAAGGTGCGATTCGATGATAAGTAAAACTTATTTATAGCGCAAATGCTGCTATTGTTACAAAACCACCGCTTAATTGTATTTTTTGCGCCAAAAAGCACTATCTTTTTTCACCCCTAGAATAGTAGGGAAATTGGGTATAAAATAGGTGTATAACGCTGAAAGATTATATCGTTCATAACTATTTTTACCAAAGAGTTTGTATTTTGGCGCATAGTTCTGATGATATTTGATTAGGTTTGCGTTACAATACCCTTAAACAGAGTCGGGAGTTTTAACTAAACATTACGTAAAGATGTTTTTTGTCAGCCGCCGCTAGCATACATTTATGGTGCATAAGCTTTTTGTCACCAGTTGAATATCAGTATCTATCTTCGTTCATACTGCTTTTAGTAATAATTAAGATACATACTCAGCCTCAATAGATGTTTGATGCTCAAAGAAGGCACTTTGTCTTATCAAATCTGACCCTTTATTAACAATCCTACTATCGACTAGCTGTGAGCGCAGTGCGTTTGTATCGCCGTCCTCTACTTATCAGCGACAGCTGTTAATTAGCATAGCCCTAGCTTGATAGTTAATAAAGTAACCTTGATAATTGATAAGTTATCAATGATAAGCTCAGTCAAAAAACAGCATGTAGCGCAGCCATTTTCTGCTTATAATTTTTTATAACTTTATAATATAGAAGCTGCGCAGAATTAGTTAATTCTGTTGATAATTCAGGCTGTAAAGGAATCATCCAATGAGTTTACAAAACACAGCAGTCGCCCCAGTTGACCGTGAGTACGAAATCACTGTCGTAAGATTCTTTACGATAATGGCCGTGATATGGGGCATCGTCGGCATGAGTATTGGTGTATTCATTGCTTCTCAGTTGGCATGGCCAGCACTAAACTTTGACATTCCATGGTTGACATTTAGTCGTTTAAGACCGCTTCACACCAACGCGGTTATTTTTGCATTCGGTGGCTCTGCCCTGTTCGCGACCTCTTATTATGTGGTCCAGCGTACCTGTAAAACGCGCCTATTTGCACCGTACTTAGCTTGGTTTACCTTTTGGGGTTGGCAGGCAGTGATTGTTTCTGCCGTTATTACCCTACCATTAGGTTTGACCTCTACTAAAGAATACGCTGAGCTTGAGTGGCCAATCGATATCTTGATTGCGTTGGTATGGATTTCTTATGCCATCGTTTTCTTCGGTACGCTCATCAAACGTAGAACCTCACATATCTATGTGGCTAACTGGTTCTTTGGCGCGTTTATTATTGCCATTGCGCTACTGCATATCGTAAACAGTATGGCTATCCCTGTTAGTGCGTTTAAATCTTATTCGTTATTTGGCGGTGCAACTGATGCGATGGTGCAGTGGTGGTACGGACATAATGCGGTAGGTTTCTACTTAACGGCCGCTTTCCTTGGGATGATGTATTACTTCGTTCCAGTACA
Source organism: Psychrobacter sp. Marseille-P5312 (assembly GCF_900291405.1). Classification (NCBI taxonomy): domain Bacteria; kingdom Pseudomonadati; phylum Pseudomonadota; class Gammaproteobacteria; order Moraxellales; family Moraxellaceae; genus Psychrobacter; species Psychrobacter sp. Marseille-P5312. Next base: position 2,134,188 of record NZ_OLML01000001.1, on the reverse strand, counting down.
GATTGGTCGTCCTATTTATTCTTACCGTTTGTCTATAGTTCACTTTTGGGCATTGATTGCTTCATATATGTGGGCTGGTGGTCACCATTTGCATTATTCAGCGCTTCCAGATTGGACGCAGTCATTAGCAATGGTATTCTCAATCATCCTATTTGCACCATCTTGGGGTGGTATGATTAACGGTGTACTAACGCTATCAGGCAGTTGGGATAAGTTACGTACCGATCCGATCATTCGCTTTATGATTGTGGCATTATCGTTCTATGCGATGTCGACGTTTGAAGGTCCAATGATGTCTATTAAGACCGTCAACGCTTTATCTCATAACACTGACTGGACTGTAGGTCACGTACACTCAGGTGCGCTTGGCTGGGTTGGTATGATTACCATTGGTTCGCTATACGTACTGTTACCACGTATCTATAACAAACCAAAAATGTACTCAATCAGCTTAATCACCACGCATTTCTGGTTGGCAACAGCGGGTACTATCTTCTATATCGTCTCTATGTGGATTTCAGGTATTGGCCAAGGCATGATGTGGCTTGCGACCAACCCAGACGGTACGTTGGTATACAGCTTCGTTGATACGGTTGAGTTCTCACATTTCCCATATATCGGTCGTGCTTTTGGTGGCCTATTGTATGTATCGGGTATGTTTGTTATGGCATATAACTGCTATAAAACACTGCAAATGCCAGAAGGTAAGCCTGTCGATATTGCTGACCCAACGGATCATGAACCTAGTGTCGAAAAACCATCGACAGCTAACGTATAAGGAGCGATCATGGCTGGTACACCGCATGAAATTATCGAAAAAAATACAGGCTTGTTGGTCATCGGTATCGTTATTGCTATTAGCTTTGCAACGCTAGTTGAAATCGTACCACTGATTTATGATAACAAGGGTCCTGAGGAAGGCGGGGTCAACGCTCCCCTTCCCTCTATGGAGCCGTGGACGGCACTAGAGTTTGAAGGTCGCGATATCTATATCCGTGAAGGCTGTCACGTCTGTCATACCCAAATGGTGCGCCCACTACGTGCCGAGGTTGAGCGTTATGGACCGTATTCACGCGCTGCTGAGTCAACGTGGGATCACCCATTCTTATGGGGTTCAAAACGTACTGGACCTGATTTGGCACGTGTTGGTGGACGCTACTCTGAAGACTGGCAAAAACAGCACTTAATCGCACCGCGTTCATTGGTACCAGAGTCAGTCATGCCTGGTTTCCCATGGCTTGCAACCAATGAAGTAAACGGTGCAAATGTTCAAGCTAAAATGCGTTTATTCCGCGATCGCTTTGGTGTGCCTTACACTGAAGAAGACATCGAAGGCGCGCCAGATGCTGTTCTTGGTGCCACTGAGCTTGATGCTTTGGTTGCCTATTTACAACAACTAGGCACCGCGATGGAAGGACAGCGCTAATGGGTATTGGTGAATTACAAACAATTGCGACCGTTTCTGCCTTTGTTGCCTTCGTAGGTGTTGCATGGTGGGCGTATTCGCCAAAAAACAAAAAACGCTTCGAAGAAGATGCACAACTTGCGCTTGATGACGAGGATGTAAAGTCTCTGTCTGAAGAGCAGCGCAATAAGGATAAACGATGACATTTTTTTGGAGTTCTTGGATTACCATACTAAGTATCATGTGTTGGGCGGGTATCCTCGGCGTCTTACTAATGGTGTTGAAATACAAGCCAGAAGTAGAAGAAGACGGTACTACTGGGCACACTTACGACGGTATTCAAGAATACGATAAGCCACTGCCTAAATGGTGGTTAGTGATATTTTTTGGCTCGATTATTTGGGCTGTTGCCTACTGGATATTTTTCCCTGCTATCTTTCCATCGAAATGGGAAGGTCTTGCCACGGTAGAAGTAGATGGCGAAACCGTGCCTTGGACCTCTAAAAACGAGCTATATAGTGAGCTTGAGAGCAACAACAAAGTATTTACAGATAACTTTGAGCAAAACATTTTGGCTAAAGCAGATGCCAGCGGTGCAACAGCGACGCTAGCAACATTGGCTGATATGCAAGCGACCATGCGTCGTAGCGACAACCCGCCAGCTGACCTGCAAACTCAGATCGACCAAAAAGTTGCAGAGCTGGCGCCCTATGTCGAAAAGCTGTCTAAAAACCCAAATGCATTAAAAGTGGGTAGCCGTTTGTTTTTACAGAACTGTGCTGTCTGTCACGGCTCTAATGCGAAAGGTGCGCTAGGCTATCCTAACTTGACCGACAATGACTGGTTATATGGCGGTGAAGCTTCACATATTCTAACGACGCTACATAATGGTCGTGTTGGTGGTATGGCAGCTTGGCGTGATCAGATCGGTGAAGATGGCGTACGTGCAGTCTCTGAGTATGTCCTATCGATCTCTGGTAACCAACAAGGTTATGATCTAGATCAGACCAAAGTGGCACAAGGTGAAGTCATCTTTAACGAGCCGACCAACTGTGTGCTTTGTCATGGTGACGACGCTAAAGGTATGATTTCTACTGGTGCGCCAAACCTGACAGACGATATCTGGCTCTATGGCGGCGATCGCGAAAGTATCCGTGATACCATCCGTTATGGCCGTGCCGGTGTGATGCCAGAGTGGGAAACCAAACTAGGTAATGAGCGTATTATGCTGCTTGCTGCGTATGTTTATTCTCTATCAGACAGAACGCCTCAGCCTGCTAAAGCGCAGCCTGTTTCTGCCGCTGCACCAAAAGCAGCCACACCTGAAACGGCAGTTGCAAACTAAGCACATTTAGTCAGTTGTATATCGTAAATAAGTAGTATTTGACAAAGGGAGGACTGTGATTGCAGTTCTCCCTTTTTAGTTATTTATCAGCTTTATGTTTTATTAATAAACTCTGCCTACGAGCAACTCGCAAAATCAAACTGCCGATAGATTTAATACTTTTTATGCTCTATCACCACTGGTTTTGATATTTATCAAGCTTAATAGTGATACGCACTTTGTCTATCAATAAGTCGCAGATAAGTATTGCTTTTTAACATTCTCACCCCATTTATAGTAGGGAAACTGCTAAAATAGCAATCGAGTAGAAACACTATAGAATCATCTATTTAAGCATATCTTAATCCTTTATTTACAATCGCTCATTTGGTAGCAAGTTTGGATACTTTTTTTGGTATGAGACTTGCTACTTACTGACATTGATAACATCGCACATCCATATACCCAGGTATTGAAGGTATTTGTTCATCATGCCAGCAGACTGATTCTTTTTTTAAAGAGGCACGTTTATGTCAGCACAACCATCCAATAAAATTCCTGTCGTTGAGGTGGATCTTAACGCCAATAAAAAACGCGTTCACCCTAGGTTTATCACCGGATTTTACCAAAATATCCGCGTGATTAGCATGTATGCGTTATTGGCATTATTTTTGATTTTACCGTGGATAAGGTATAACGGCAGGCAAGCTATCTGGTTCGATGTGCCGTCGCAGCATTATTATATTTTTGGTATGACGTTTCTGACACAGGACTTTTACTTTCTTGCCGTCTTTGCGATTATTGCGGCTTTTGCGCTATTTATGGTGACGGTATATGCAGGGCGGGTTTGGTGTGGTTATGCCTGTCCGCAAACCATCTGGACGCATATGTTCCAATACGTTGAAAAAATAGTCATCGGCGATCGCAATAAACGTATCAAGTTTGATAAAGAACCTATGAATGCTAAAAAAGTCTTCAAGCGTTTCTTAATCTACTTCATCTGGTTTGTATTTTCGATGATTACGGCGATGACGTTTGTCAGTTATGTATCAGGGACTGCAGCTCTATATGGTAGTTGGCAAATGTTAGGGGGTATTATCCCCTTCCCTGACTGGTCAACTTGGATATGGGTATCGATATTTATTTTCGCTTTTTCAACTTACGTCAATGCAGGCTATATGCGCGAGCAGATGTGTATTCAAATCTGTCCGTATGGCCGCTTCCAAAGCGTGATGTTTGATAAAGATACCTTGATTGTTTCTTATGATTATGAGCGCGGTGAACCTCGCGGCGCCCGTAAAAAAGGCACCCATCCTGAGAATTTAGGCGATTGTATTGACTGTACGATGTGCGTGCAAGTATGCCCGACGGGTATTGATATTCGTGATGGGTTGCAGGTTGCCTGTATTCAGTGTGCCGCCTGTGTCGATGCTTGTAATGATGTAATGGATAAAGTTGGCTACCCACGTGGCTTGATTCGTTATACCACAGAACGTCAATTGGTCGAAAAAGAGCCAAGCCGTGTATTGCGCCCGCGCTTTTTTGCTTATTTAACCTTGCTTGCGGTACTTTGTGGCGGTGTGGTTTATGCATTGACAGATCGCGTACCGTTAGAGATTGATATTCGCCGTGACCGTAATCAGTTGTCGTCATTGAACCAACAAGGCATGATTGAAAACAGTTATATCGTTAAATTGACCAACAAAACTCAAAGTGCGCACACTTATAAAATAAGCCTTGAGCCACAAGAGGGCTTGAGCTTAGGCGTACGCTTCAACGATGTACCGTTAGAAGCAGGCGAAAGCTTTGATATGCCACTGAGCATCTATGGCGATCCAGATGTGATCGAATTTGGTCAAACACCAGTGACGCTGACAGTGACCAGCGAAGATGGCAAATATCAGGTAAGCAAACAAAACATTTTTACCACTCAAGGTCAGTAAGCAAGAGCTTTAAAGGCTTTGATTTTTCAAAGCACTTATATTTGAAAGCGCTCAGATTCAAAAGCTTTTATGCTGCAAAGCGCTGAGAGTCAAGGCTCGGCGCTCAAAAGTACCAAGACGCCGTGCTTGGTCCGGCTATTTTTATAACGCTCATCCGTTAGTCGCTCACAATTGGTTTGGTTAGCGATTGGCGGATGAGTCATTTGTCACTTGGCAGCAGTGTGCCATTAGATTATCCAGTGATAGCGTTTACGGTATCTGATGATATGATATCTGCTAAACCGTTATCTGATTAATAGGTATTTTATGTCTACTCCAGCACCAAACTTTAAGCATCAAGATACGCAGCCATGGTATAAAAACTACATGGTCGTCATCTTTGTGATTGGCATGCCAGCGCTGGTCGTGATCGCATGCATCTGGTTTGTGTATTACTCCTACCAAATCCGTGACAGTGTGGTACGTGACGACTGGTATATGGATGGCAAGACCCTCTACCATGATATCTCTCGTGATAAGCTCACGCATGATTTGGACTTGCATGGCGAAATGCAGTTTGCCGATAATGGCGATATTGTGTTTTATTTAAACTATCCTGAGCAAAGCTTACAGACGGGCAAGCTCCTAAACGGCACACCTCTCACCTATCCTGAGACGCTGGCGCTGTCTATCTCTCATGCCACCGATATCAAAAAAGATCGCGATGTGGTGCTCCAGCACGAAGCAGGCAATAAATACCGTGCTCATGTCGATATCCATCCTGTAAAAGCCAAATACTATCTACAAGTGAGTAATGATGGTAAGGATGACTGGCGTATGCAGGATGTGGCACGGCTACCGCGCTCCGAGGTAAGCTTTGAGCCGCTACCCGTCTTTTCAGAAAGCTAACCACAGGGTTGGCTCTTAACTGGCGCCAATACCAAAAAAAAACCAGCCATTAATCAATAATGCGCTGGTTTTTTTCTGACACGAGTGTGAGTAAATCGGCTCTCTTTAAATCACAGGATTAATCGTTGGAATCTTCTGTGCGGTAGAGCGGCTGTCTGTGGGTTTCTCTGCTGGCGGTTTGCTGGCAAACTTAGGATTAAACGTTTGGGTCTCAGGCGCGATAGGCAGACCAATATCGGCCAAGCTCTGAGTCTGCCCTGCTTGGATATTATCCCCCTCAAACAGACGCTCCTCATTATCACGATCGAGGCTCAAGGTCTCAAAGTCAAACAACTCACGGTCGGCGAGCTGTGATGGTGCGACGTTTTGTATGGCCTTAAAAATAGACGCCAAACGCTGCGGATGGGCATCGTCCCACTCACGTAGCATGTCATTGATGATGGCACGCTGTAGATTGGTTTGACTGCCACATAAGTTACAAGGAATGATGGGGAACTCTTTGAGCTTGGCATACTCGATGATGTCTTTTTCTTCGACATAGGCCAGTGGACGAATGAGCAAGTTTTGCTTGTCATCACTGAGCAGTTTTGGTGGCATTGATTTAAGCGCGCCGCCATGAAAGAGGTTTAAAAAGAACGTCGCAAGCATATCGTCACGATGATGGCCTAATGCGATTTTGGTCGCGCCTATTTGCTTGGCAAAACCATATAGCGAGCCGCGACGTAAGCGCGAACAAGCCGAACAATAAGTTTTGCCTTCTGGTACCACGCTTTTGACGATACTATAGGTATCTTTTTCTAAGATATAATGAGCGATGCCCTGCTCGTTCAGATAAGCGGGCAAAATATCCTCAGGATAACCTGGCTGCTTTTGGTCCAGATTGACCGCCACGATATCAAAGTGAATCGGCGCGATACGCTTGAGTAGCAGCAAGATGTCTAGCAGGGTATAGCTGTCTTTACCCCCTGAGACACATACCATCACCACATCGCCATCTTCGATCATATTAAAGTCACGAATCGCCCACGACACTTGGCGGCGCAGCTTTTTTTGTAGTTTGCGAAACGCCGCTGTTTGCGTAGGCTCCAACGTGCTACCGTCATCATCCACGCTATTGTCAGCAGCATCTTCTATGCTATCGTGCTCAGGGTACAAGTCATCATTGCCCAAGCCTGCATCGGCCGCTGTATCAACAAGCTCTGGTATGGCGTTTGGCGTGAATATGGTCGCTGCGGTCATAAGTTACTCAATATCTTTACTAAAATTATATGGCTATCATAAAGGGCAATCTATCCATCGGCAATCCGTTAGAGCCTGCGCTGACATAGATATCTTGGAAACTTTGGATACTTTGGAAGCCCTAGGTGCCCTGACGGCTGCGATTATATCAAAGTTTGCTAACAGATTGAAAAGATGACGTTAATTTATCCGCGCAACTTGTCACAGGCGCGAGCGGTGGCTAGCTTTAGGCACGCATCATTAACAAGACGCCTGAAGGTTCTGTCAGGCAGGTGTTTTTGCTAAAATAGCCAGATAGCCTCCATCACTATGGTGTTAGTCTTTACTTTTGCTCATCACCATTGATAAGCTACTCACTATTTCTCAACCAATAACAGACGCCACTATGACTCACGCTACCTTGCCGCCCGCCTCCTCTTCTCAAGCTGCTGACGAGTCAGTCACAGATTTGCATCAGCAAAACGCCGTCGTACTACTATCAGGCGGACTTGATTCGGTAACCTGCTTGTATTGGGCCAAGGCGCGCTACGCCTCGGTGACAGCGGTCAGTTTTAACTACGGACAACGCCACAACAGTGAGCTTGTCGCTGCAAAAGCCATCGCCAAAACTACCAAGGTCAGCCACCGTATCATTGATATCGATATCGCGCAGTTGGGTGGCTCGTCTTTGACCGACCACAGTATGACGATCCCTGATGGCGCTACCGACACATTTCCCAATCAGCAGCACGATGATGTCGATAATGACGCCATTCCCAATACTTATGTGCCCGCACGCAATACGATTTTTTTATCTTATGCGCTGGCCGTGGCCGAGGTGACCGATGCCAATCATATCGTCATTGGCGTCAGCTCCGTCGATTACTCAGGGTATCCAGATTGTCGCCCTGAGTATATCGCGGCCTTTGAACACATGGCCAACCTCGCTACCAAAGCAGGCGTAACCGGTCATCATTTGTCGATTCAGACACCGCTGCAGCAGCTGTCTAAAGCCAAAACCATCGAGCTTGGTCTATCATTGGGTGTCGATTATGCTCAGACGATTTCTTGCTACCGCGCAGATGCCAACGGCTTGGCTTGCGGTACGTGTGATAGCTGCGCGCTGCGCCGCCAAGGGTTTGCCCAAGCAGGCGTCGTCGACCCTACCCGCTATCAGCCCTAAGCGCAGATAGCGCAGTTTTTGTAGGCGCGCAGCCCAACAATCAACATTTGCGAAACATTCGCTTGCATTAACACAGCATGCCATCATTGTATTTTGCGCCCTATCCTTGCTATGGTATGTGCGATTGCATCGATTGCAAGACATTAATTACAAAACCTAAGTGACGATATCATCCGCATATCGCTGTACCTTGATAACAGCGACGCATACCAAATTTATAAAACAAACGCCATCTGTAAGAGGATATTTATGAAGTTGTTGCCAGTATTACCCCTAGCCCTAGCTGCCATCTTTGCGTTACCCCAAGCAAACGCGGCTGATATCAAGCAAGACAATATCAATACCTGCGTCAATGGCGCGGTCAAATATAAAGTCGCTGACAAAAGTACCGCCACCAAACTGTGCAATTGCACCATCGACGTCCGTAGCAACATGACCATCGGTCAAATGTGGGAAATCGAAAGCTACGCACAGAATAAAAAAGACCCTTCCAATCTGCCATATGTCAAAAAAATGCAAAAAGACTTACAGCAATGCACAGTCGGTCTAGACCTCAAGCAGCCACAAAAACCTGCTTAAGATAACGGGTGCACGATGTACAAAAGACTGGCCATTGCCAGTCTTTTTTGTTGAGGATAAATAGACAAAGTGTAAAACTGATTATTCATTTTTGCTAATCTGCTTATAATAAGAATATGATAACGCTGATAAAGCTCGCTATACTTGCGATATACATACTATACAAACCCTCTATAGTCGATACACTCTAAAAATGTCATAGAACTACTGGGATACTGTTTTTAAATGTAGGTTGCGCAGCGTCTGGGAACGCAGCACGCAAGTAAAATTTATACCAGTAGCGCGTTTAAATCCATAACAGTTTTACATTCATTTAACTATATAACACCATAAGGACATTAGCATGGCAAAGCCTACCACAGAGAGCATCAAGTTACCTGATTTTCCTGTTACCATCGTCAGAGCGCTAGACGGCCACTTCATCCATGATGACATCAGCCTAAAAGAGATGGTCGCCCATACCGACAAAGGCCTAATTTTATACTTTTATCCAAAAGACAACACACCTGGCTGCACCACACAAGCGACCGAGTTTACCGCGCGCCTCCACGAGTTTGATGACTTGGGCTACGATATCGTTGGCGTCTCACGCGATAGCATCGACTCTCATCAAAAATTCATCACCAAGCATGACTTACACATCCCGCTCATTAGCGATACTGACGAAAAGCTTTGCCAGTATTTTGATGTAATCAAAGAAAAAAACATGTACGGCAAAATCACCTTGGGGCTGGTACGCTCTGCCTTTGTGTTTGACAAAAATGGCACCCTTACCCATGCACAGCGTAACCTGCGTGCCAAAGGCTATACCGATCGTCTGCTAGCAACATTAACGCCTTAACCAGCTGACAAGATAATAATCACTGACATCACCTGTGATATCTAGGTTAAATAATCATTTCTTAACACTTGAGAATACTATGAATCAACCGTCTAATGCTGATAGTGCCGAGCAAAAAATCACTCGTACCGTATCGGTGGCTGTGATTGGCGCGGGCACAGCTGGTCAAAATGCCTTTAGACAAGCCAGCAAAACCCGTGATGACATCGTCATTATCAATGAAGGGTTTTGGACCACCACCTGTATCCAAGTCGGCTGTATGCCAAGCAAGCTATTGATTGCTGCTGCAGACCGCGCCCATGAGGCCAATCACTCTGCAGACTTTGGGGTGCATGCCACCGCTCAAATCGATGGCAAACGGGTCATGGAACGCGTCCGTGAAGAGCGTAGCCACTTTGCCAGCTATATCAAAAAACAAGTCGAGAGCTGGCCTGAGGACAAAAAAATCGATGGTCGCGCTTATATCAACCAGCAAGGCCTGATCGAAGTCAATAATGAGCTAATCGACGCCAAAAACATCATCGTCGCCACTGGCAGCTCGACGTTTATCCCAGACGGCTGGGCAGATAAGCTGGGTGCGACCCTGCTTACCTCTGATACCGTCTTTGAGCTCAATGACTTACCCAAATCATTGGCCGTCGTCGGCGCAGGTGCCATCGGTCTTGAGCTTGCGCAAGCCTTTACTCGGTTGGGCGCCGAGGTCACACTATTTAATCGTGTCAAGCGCGTGGCCGGTCTCAAAGACGACGACATCAACAATAAAGCCATTGATTGCTTGAGTCATGAGCTGACCATGCACCTAGGTAGCGATATCAAAGACGTCGGTACACGACATACCGATACGCAAGACCATCCAGAACAAACCGCATTTATCAATTATGAAGACAGTGCTGGCGAAGCGCGCCAGTGGCAAGGCGAATACGTACTGGTCGCCACCGGTCGACGCAATACCATCAAGCAGCTGGGCATTGAAAACTTGGGCGTCGAGCTTGATGATAAAAACCGACCAAAAAACCTCAGTATAAAAACCGGCCAAATTGGCGACTTAAACGTCTATATCGTGGGTGATGCCAATGCACACATACCTTTGTTACACGTTGCTAGTGATGAAGGCTACAGCGCAGGCAACATGATCTGCGGCAATGAAAAAGACGCCTATATACGTCCGCCTGCCTTGCCTTTTTCTATCGTGTTTTGCTCACCGCAGATCGTCAACGTCGGCATGTCGCTTCCTGAGATTCAGCAAGACCCAGAGTTAGAGTACGTCGTCGGCCGTGTCAGTTTTGACAATCAAGGTCGTAGTCGAGTGATGGGAGTCAACTGTGGCTTGCTCCATATCTACGGCTGCAAAAAAACCGACAGAATACTGGGCGCCAGCATGATTGGCCCTGATGCTGAGTATATCGGTCATATCTTGGCGACAGCCATTACCAATGACTTAAATATCAAAGACATGCTCGACACGCCATTTTATCACCCTACGATATTAGAAGGACTACGGACAGCATTACGCGATGTACAGCACAAGATGAAAATCCCTTATCAGTACCACGATACGCAAGAAGACAATTTTTAAGGATTTGGACTGTTTTACAGGAAGGACACGCCCTCATAAAAACCCTGACAAAAAAGGTAGCATTGCAGGCGATCAGGGCGTATCTTGTGTTTGCTTGCCTCCCTAATTTCAGGTAACTTAATACCTTTACATGTACTCATCACTGCATGGACCAAAAAATGCCAATCGCTAGTATTACCGATTTTTTTCAAGAGATCATTCGTGATCTGCATACTAGCCTTTATTTGGCGCTTGGCGGCTCTGCTGATGAAGAGTCAATCGACTGGTCCTCACAGGTGGTCTATTTGGCCAGTACTGCCATCAAAATCCTGATCTTACTTGCGGTACTTGGGTTTTTTTATTGGTTGGCGATTTATATTCTCAAGCAAAGCAAAACAAAGCTACACTTGAATGAGCGGCGCACCAAGATTGTCCGCTCGGTACTGCGCTATATCTGGATTGTGGCAAGTTTGATTGCCATTATGAGTCAGATATACTTTGAGCCTGAAACCATCAAAGCCACTGCCAAGGCCAGCACATGGGCAGGTATTTATTATGTGCTTTGGACCTCATCTGGGCAGATCATTCACAAAGTCTTGCAGCATTATGGTCTGAATGCCTCGATAGAGCAGCTGCTAAAAAACATCTTGTCTGTGCTGCTACTGGTGCTGGGTCTGGCCAGTGTCATGGCGCAGTTTGGCTTTGATATCGTCTCGCTGGTCGCCGGTCTCGGTATCGTCGGTCTGGCGGTAGGCTTTGCCGCTCAGTCCACCCTTGCCAACTTTATCGCTGGCATCACCATCTTGCTTGAGCAATCGTTTCAAGTAGGTGACTGGATTCATATCAATGAAAATGAAGGCCGAGTGGTACTCATCGCCCTGCGTACCACGCATATCTTGACGCGGGACAACATAACCGTCATTATTCCAAACTCCAATGTTGCCTCCTCTGAGGTGACCAATTTAACCTCCAAAAACTTTATACGGTTTGATATTCGTGTGCGTATCGCCTTTGAAGACGATATCGATACCGCTCGCAAAGAGATCCTACAAGTCCTAAGTGACACCGATGTGGTGCTCAGCCGTCCTGAGACTTCGGCGACAGTCGATGAAATTGGTGAGTACGGAGTTTTCTTTATCGTGCGTTTTTGGGTAAAACCTGCTGCCGTCGCCCGTATGCCAAAAATTAAAGAAGGTCTCAAAGAGGACATCAAACGCGCGTTCGATGCTGCCAACATCTCTACCCCTTATCCACATATGCGTTTGCTGATGCCAAAGGACGTCGATTATCCTATCGCCACCAAGCCCTTTGCCACCACCACGCAGGTAGTATCACAGTCATCAGTGCCGCTACCCCTGACAAAAAATGAGCAGTAAAGCCGCGACTATCTTGCTCAATACCCACCACTTTAAACCATCCTACCTGGAAATATGATAAAATCACGGGTTAAACATCGCCATTGCTGATGTGCCTCATTTACCCTTTTAGACCACAGGTATCCGTATGACCGAAACCACTTCGCCAGCATCTTCCACAGCATCTTCGCCAGCGTTGTCGCTTGAGCTTATCGTTACCTGTGCCGATGGGCTCGAAGCGCCGCTACAGACTGAGCTGACCAGCTTTGGTATTCAAAGCGATATCAAAAGCACCGGTCGTCTGGCCGTCACTGGCGGCTTGCGTGATCTGTATACCATCTGTCTTTGGTCACGCGTGGCCTCACGGGTACTGCTGCCAATCAAACGCAAAAACATCAATACCGAATATGATGTGGCCGAGCAGCTCTATGGTTTGGCAAAGTCTGTCAACTGGACTGAGCAGTTTGACTTAGAGCAAACCTTTGCCATCCGTCTGTCTGTCGATAAGCGCGTGGCGGTCAGTCAGCAGTTTGCGATGCTGCGTATCAAAGACGCCATCGCCGATACCTTCAATGAAGTATATGACAGCCGCCCCAACGTCGACAGCAAAAACCCAGATTTTTCTGTGTTTGCTACTGTCAATGACAAGCAAGCCGAGCTGTATCTAGACCTATCTGGTACCAGCTTGCATCGCCGCGGCTATCGTGTGGCCATGACCGACGCGCCTTTAAAAGAAAACCTAGCCGCAGCGCTACTCTATAGCGCAGGTTGGCATAAGAAAAACGACGCAGGCAACGCGCCTTTTTATAACGCTCTTATCGATCCTATGTGCGGCTCAGGTACGTTTATTATCGAAGCGCTCTTGATGCATTGTGATTATGCTGTCGGTATCGATAAAGCAGCCAATCAATTCGGATTTTATGAATGGCAACATCATGATGATGCGCTCTGGCAGCAGATGATTGAGGATGCCCAAAACCGTTTTCGCGAGGCGCTCGCCATTGCTCAAGAGCAGCCAGACACCTTGCCGCTGATTTTGGGTTTTGATGCTGATAGCGGTGCGATACTCGCCACAGAAAAAAACCTGATCGCCGCAGGGTTGCAAGAACTGTTGCCGCTGCTTGATATCGAGACGCGCGCGCTCAATCAACTAGGCGGTGTGCTAAAGCCGCTGGTCGATGACGGCCGCTTGAGCAATCCGCTTGTCATTACCAATCCACCTTATGGCGAGCGTTTGGGCGATGAAGACATTATCAAGCCTTTATACCAGTCAATCGGGCTTATTTTGCAAGACAGCTTTGCAGGTAGTGGCATTAATCCAATGCTTGGCATCTTGGCCGCTCGTGTCGAACAGGTCGATATCTTACCAATCAAAGAACCAAAAACCCTGCGCTGTCACAACGGTGCCATTACGGTTTATTTTCGTTATGGGACCCTTATCGCTGGACAAATAGGCCATCTGGTCAGTCGTTTTGAGAGGCGTGACATCACGGTAGAGGGCGGGCAAGACTTTATCAACCGTCTACAAAAAAACCTCGCCAAGCTTAAAAAACTCGCCAAAAAAGACAATGTCAGCAATATTCGTGTCTATGACGCTGATTTGCCCGACTTTAAAGTTGCCATTGACCTGTATGGTGATTATGCGCACGTGCAAGAATACGCACCGCCCAAAACCATCCCGCCTGAGACCGCAAAAAAACGCTTCAACCTCGCCCTGATGGGTATCCGTGAGGTGTTTGATATCAACCGCGAGCAGGTCTTTATCAAAACCCGCGCCCGTCAATCAGGTAATGAGCAATACAGCAAACAAGGCAGTAGCGAAAAGCGCGGTAAGTTTTATATCGCACGCGAAGATGGCGCTTACTTTTACGTCAACTTTACCGACTATCTCGATACCGGCCTGTTTATCGACCATCGCAACATGCGCGCCCGTATCAAAGCCAACAGTCGCGGCAAGTCAGTACTTAACTTATTTGCTTATACCTGTACGGCCAGTGTACACGCAGCACTCGCTGGCGCCAAAAAAGTCACTAGCGTGGATCTGTCACAAAACTATCTCGACTGGGGCAAGCAAAACTTTGCCTTAAATGGTCTGGATGTCAGTGGGAGCAAGTATCAGTTCGTCGCTGCCGATATTTTTGAGTGGATCAAGGACAATACTGAGCAGTTTGATATTATCTTTATCGATCCGCCGACTTTTTCCAACTCAAAAAAATTCCAAGGCACCTTTGATGTGCAGCGCGACCATGCTGCCCTTATCAATCGCGCCATGAACCGCTTAACTTCTGATGGCGTGTTGTATTTTTCTAATAACTTCACCCGTTTTGAGTTGGATGAGCAGCTAAGCGAGCGCTACGATATTGTCAATATCACGCCAAAGACCATCGGCTTCGATTTTAATATCAAAAAACCCATCCACCAAAGCTTTGAGATTCGTCATCGTTAAGGCATAAAAAAGGCCTATACCCGCCTTGTTTGCCCAGCTTTCGTAGTGTTTTGTAGCAAATATCACAATGGCCCAATCGGCTTTGATTGGGCCATTTTTTGTTGTTATGATAGAGCACTACTACGCGGCGAAAAAGCGCAGGCTGTCCAAATACCAATCCCATCATAGGTTTTGCTCGGCTTAATCTACTCAAATGTGCCATGACATGGCCCGTGCTTTTATCCTGCGCCTCCCTCCCCTAATAATAAGGACAATCCCATGGCTTTATCACTGAACAAAGGCGGTAACTTATCGCTTACCAAAACTGACCCAAACCTAACCAAACTGCTCATCGGTCTTGGCTGGGACGAGCGCGCTACCTCTGGCGCTGAGTTTGATCTGGACGCCAGTGTATTTTTATTAAATACCGCGGGCAAAGTACGCGGTGATCATGATTTTATTTTCTACAATCAGCTCAGATCTGACAATGGCGCAGTGGAGCATACTGGCGACAACCGTACAGGCGAAGGCGATGGCGATGATGAAGTCATCAAAGTAAACCTCACCCAAGTCCCAGCCGATATCGACAAAGTCGTGGTCACAGTCACCATTCATGATGCGGCAGCGCGCAATCAAAACTTTGGTCAAGTGGCCAACGCCTTTATCCGTGTGGTTAATGAAGAAACAGGTACAGAAGTCGTTCGCTTTGACTTAGCAGAAGACTACTCGGTCGAGACCGCCATGGTATTTGGCGAAGTATATCGCCATAATGGCGAATGGAAATTCCGCGCTGTCGGTCAGGGCTACTCAGGCGGCTTGCAGGCGATGTGTCATCAATATGGCGTCGATATCTAATTTTGAGTATAACCCTCTACCCTAGCGATCAGACAGTCATAGCGCACTGTCAGACACGATGATACGTACAAATTTTGGTTGCAAAACAGTCACAATTTTTCATCGGCAAACGACTAGCAATACTTTAGGTTTCGTTTAAAATTATCCATAAAAAGTGGTTAGCGATAACCACTTTCTTGCAGTTTGTGCCTATAATAGGCCGACCTTAGCTTTACGCAACCAGACAGGATGTGTCATGAGACATTTTTATTTAGACTTTATCTTTACCATTATTGCCCTTGCAATCGCGGCATGGTGGGGATATTCACACGGCGGTATGGGCGGTATGATAACCACCCTATCTATTACTGCTATTTTGGCCGTCATGGAGATTTCATTATCATTTGATAATGCGGTGGTCAACGCTTCAGTCCTCAAAGGCTGGGACGAATTTTGGAAAAAAATCTTTTTAACGGTTGGTATTTTAATCGCCGTATTTGGTATGCGTTTGGTATTCCCAATCGTCATCGTTGCCGTCACTGCTGACCTTGGTATGATGGAAGTGATCAATCTGGCGTTGTATAACCCAGAAGAATACTCTGCCAGACTCATGGCACACCATGCAGAGATCTCTGCCTTTGGTGGTATTTTCTTATTGCTGGTGTTCTTAAACTTTATCTTTGATGATAAAGAAGTGCATTGGTTTGAATGGTTAGAGAGCCGTTTGGTAAAGCTGGGCAAAGTCGATGCCATGAGCGTGTTTGTGGCGCTGATCGTTTTGATGGTTGCGGTATCGTGGGCCAGTGCTGAGCAATCAGCGGCGGTATTAATCGCAGGCGTCTGGGGTATTCTTGTCTATCTTGGTGTCCAAGTGGTATCAGGTATGCTCGAGGGCGATTTAGAAGAAGAGCTAGAGCACGAAGGCGGCACCTCAGGATCTGAGGCCACCAGCGCCATCATGAAAGGCGGTATCATCGGTTTCTTATACCTAGAAGTCCTTGATGCGTCGTTTAGTTTTGATGGTGTGATTGGCGCCTTTGCCATTACCAATGACGTGATTGTCATCATGCTAGGCCTTGCCATCGGTGCGATGTTTGTCCGTTCGATGACTATTTTCTTAGTCGATAAAGGCACGCTCGATGAGTTTGTCTATCTAGAGCACGGCGCGCATTATGCCATCGGTGCTTTGGCCATCATCATGCTATTGTCGGTGAAATTCCACGTGCCAGAGCTGATCACTGGTCTTATCGGTATTGCCTTTATTGGTTGGGCCTTTGTAGCATCACTCAACTACCGTAAACGCCAAGCACTTGAATAACGCAGCTGTGTTTAGTGTCAGCATTCGATTTCATTAAGTGGTCAAATGACAGGTTATATCAAGCAATTGGTATAACCTGTTTTTTTATGTGCGCTTGCAGACTTCGCTCATTATCTAGCGTGATATCCACAGCCTTATATCGTTAATCTATTTTAAAATCAGTACCGTCCTACTGGCATTAAGGTGCTCACTATCTTTGCTGGTGTTTACTTCCCTGCCAGCATCTTCTGAAGTTTTGCCAACACCACGCCATAGAGCGGTAAAAAAACACACACGCCCATCACTATCTTAAACAAATAGTCTATCGCACCAATCTCAATCCAGTGCGACGCCATAAAAGGATCTGGGCTTTTATAAAAAGCGATGGCAAAAAAGCAAAAGCTATCGACCAAATTGCCGATAAACGTCGATGCGAGCGGTGCAACCCACCAAATACTCAAACGGCGCAGTTTATTAAATACTTGGATATCCAGCAGCTGTCCGACCACATAAGCACTAAAACTGGCCAGTACAATGCGAAAGACAAATAAATTAAAATCCAGCAGATGCTCATGACCAATAAACTGACCATTTGAAAACACCACAGAAAAATAATAAGAAATCATCAGCGCAGGCATCATCGCAAAAAAGATAATACGTCTGGCTAAATGCTGACCAAAGATACGCACGGTCAAGTCAGTAATCAAGAATATAAAGGGAAAAGTAACAGCGCCCCATGTGGTAATAAAGCCAAACAGCTCGACAGGTATCTGCACTAAGTAGTTACTACTGGCGATGATAAAGATATGCAGGCTGACCAGCCAAAATAGCGCGCGGCGATAGCGAATGGGTTCGATCGGGGTTGTCAAAACAGTACTAATACTCATAAATCGGCCTTTTTTTACAGCAGGGTAGAGGGAACCTGAGCGCGCTATTATAAATGATAATCAGATAAATAGCGAAACGACGATGGATATGGTCATAATCTTACTTTTTTGTAGACAGAAAGATACATGTTGTATAGTCACACAAAATACGCCTTGCTTACTCAGCAATCGCTTAGTATAGTTAGACGTAACGATAGGCAGGATATGGCGTACAGGTCGATTTATTGATCTTTTGTGCCCAGATAGTCATGACTGCCCTATTTTTGACTTATAACACCAAAAACTCTTAATTATTAATTCATAGGATATTTATATGGCTATTAGCTTAACAAAAGGCGGCAACGTAAACTTATCAAAAGAAGCGCCAGGCTTGACCAACATCACAGTCGGTCTTGGCTGGGATCCGCGGGCGACCGACGGTCAAGATTTTGACTTAGACGCCATCGGCTTTTTGTTGAATGAAGCGGGTAAAGTCCGTAACGATCAAGACTTTATCTTCTTTAACAACCTAAAGTCAGACAACGGCGCGGTCGAGCACACCGGTGACAACCGTACTGGCGAAGGCGACGGCGATGATGAAAAAATCAAAATCAACCTAGCCAATGTCCCAGCGGATGTCAGCAAAGTCGCCATCTGTGCCATCATCTACGAAGGCCAAGCCCGTAACCAAAACTTCGGCCAAGTGGGCGACGCTTATATCCGCGTGGTCAATGATAATGGACAAGCCGAAATCGCTCGCTACGACCTATCAGAAGACGGTAGCACCGAGACGGCTATGATCTTCGGTGAGCTATATCGCCACAACGGCGATTGGAAATTCCGCGCGGTTGGACAAGGCTTTAATGGCGGTCTTGGCCCATTAGCGGCTTCTTATGGCGTAAATGTATAACGCCATCGTTTAACCTTATCTGGGTTTAAACTTATCAAGATCTAGACTTATCATGGTTTAAATCTATCAAGGGTTAAACCCTCCATCGTCGCAGTCACCATCTATATAGGACTGCGGCAGCAAATAAGCCATCAAGTGTGCTCATTTTTCACATTTGATGGCTTTATGTTTATTACTCAGCATAAAGCTTTATAAATCAGCCCCTGTGACATCGCCTCTATCAAAAAGATTAAAAGAAGGATTTGCCCCCTATGGCCGCGACATTTAGCTTAATCGGTACCATTGAGCCTTTTTTGCACTGCAATCTAAAAAAGGGTGACTCTATTTATTGTGAAGCCAACGCCATGGTCATGATGGAGTCCAATCTTGAGTTAAAAGGCAAGCTACAAGGCGGGCTGATGCAGTCGTTGATGCGCCGCTTTGCCAATGACGAATCCCTATTTCAGCAGCAGATAGAAGCGACGGGCGGCGAAGGAGACTGCCTGCTTGCACCAACGCTAGATGGCGACATGCAAATCATCGAGGTCGGCAAGCAGCAATACACACTCAGTGATGGAGCTTTTGTCGCCGCGCAAACAGGCGTCGATATCAGAGCCAATATTCAGCGCAACCTTGGCGGCGCAGTATTTGGCGATACCGGCGGCTTTATGGTGATGCAGACCCAAGGCCAAGGTCAAGTGGTGGTATCAGGTTTTGGCTCGCTGTTTGAGATTGAGGTGACACCAGACAAAGACGTCATCATTGATAACGGTCACGTGGTCTGCTGGGACTCAAACTTGGACTATAAACTGTCGGTGTCGACCAGTAAGAAAAAAGGCATCATGAGCAATATCATCAACTCCGTCACCAGCGGCGAAGGTATGGTGCTAAACTTCTCAGGTAGCGGCAAAGTCATCATCTGCTCACGCAACCGTGACAGCTACCAAGGCTGGCTACAAAGCATCCTAGGCACCAGCTCAGGCGGTCGCGGCGGCGGCGGTGGCTTTTTAGACAATATCTTATAGCGCGGCGCTGTTCGTTTTTACTCACAATTATTATAAGGACAATCTCATGGCAGTTAATCTACAAAAAGGGCAAAAAATCTCTTTAAGCAAAGAAGCTGGCGGCGAGCTGACACAAGTCAAACTGGGCCTCGGCTGGGATGTGGCTCAAGGGCCTCAAGCACAAAAAGGCGGGTTTTTGGGTAAATTGTTTGGCGGTGGTAGCGGCGGCGACTCTATCGATCTTGATGCCTCTTGCATCATGTTCGATAGCAGCAAACAAGCCGTCGATGCGATTTGGTTTAGCCAGCTAAAATCAAAAGACGGCAGCATCGTCCATACAGGCGACAATCGTACTGGCGATGGTGACGGCGACGATGAAGTCATCAACGTCGATCTCGCGCGCGTCCCAAGCAATGTGACGTCACTGGTATTTACGGTCAATAGCTTTACCGGTCAGACGTTTGAGACCGTCGAAAATGCGTTTTGCCGTATCGTCAACGCCAGCAACAACGCTGAGGTGGCGCGCTATAATTTATCCGCACAAGGCGGCCATACTGCGATGATTATGGCCAAGGTCTATCGTCATAACGGCGAGTGGAAGATGCACGCCATCGGCGAGACTGCCTCTGGTCGTACCTTTCATGACTTGATGCCTGCGATTACCCCGCATGCTTAATAGGTGCTACTTGTATTTACTATAACTGTTTTTGTTTACAAAAAATCAGCCCGTCTATTTATCATAGACGGGCTGATTGATATTTGAATACTGATGCTTCAATACTGATACTTGAAGATTGGGATTAGGTCTTACTTACGTCCACGCTTCCAGCTAAAGCCCCAATGAAAGGCCTTATCCATTTCTTGGTGACCTTTAAAATATTGGTTGATACGCTCGACATTGATGCTGCCTTGCTGATTGACCAGCCGCGCGATGGCGCACATAGGCAGGTTGCTGGTGCCTTCTGTCAGACGAGTCTCAATCGGTGGCTGCTCTGGCACGTGAATGGTCACCACCCCATCAGTTTGGGCCCAGTTTGGCACACCCTCATAAATAAAGGCAAAAATAAACACCTCCTCAATCTGCGACCACTGTTGGCCATTGATATCGAGCCATTCACCGTCACTCACCTGCCCGGTTCTATCATCAGCCCGCAAGCACACATAAGGCGCCGACTGCAAGCTACCAAAGCGATTGCCCAGTGCTTGAATCAGGGTTTTTTCGCCATTTTTTAGATGAATCATCGCACCGACATCCAAATCGATGCCGCCAGATTTGTGCTGCTTAAATAAATCGCCTAATAGCCCTTTTTTGGGCGTTTTTTGATCGGCATTTGGCCGCTGGTTCCAGTTGAGATTGACCGCGATTTTGCCAAAATTGTCGCGTTTTTTTAGATTGATGCTGGACTGATTTTTGGTTAAGGTGATTTTGTTTAAATTTACCGTAGGACTGGCGGGTATCGGCGGCGGGGTGGCCTGAGCAGGTTGATTGGGTTTTTGTGCATTGATCGTCTGTGCTTGAGGTGCTGCTTGGCTTGGTGCTGGCGCTTCATCAGCAATCTCGACCCCGAAATGCTCAGATAATGGCTTGAGACCACCATTGAACCCCTGCGCGATAAAACGAAACTTCCAACTGCCCTGCCGGCGGTAGCATTCGGCCAAGATAATGGCTTTTTCGGAGCGGCCAGTACTATTTAGCTGGCAGGTCAATAATACTTGGCTGCCCTGCAATACCTGAATATCCACATCACCGATTTGCGCCAGCGTTTGCTCGCTAGAGAATGCCAAAGCAATCTTGTCGATATTGGCAGGCTGCGCGGGCAAATTGATATCAAAAAACCCATCGCTGTCATGGCCGCGAAAGCTGACATTGCCGTCGTCGCTGCGGGTCTGACCATAAAATATCATGTCGCCATCACCGCGTACCTTGCCATCGCTAGTTAAGCGATAAGCGGCGCAATCTACCGCGTTTTGGCTTATGATACGAATACTGATATGGTCATTGGGTAATGGCGCGTTGGCACCCGCCACCAATTGTTGCGGTTGGTTTTGGCTCATATTCTGTCCTTCTTATAAGTAATAATGCTTATTTTTTATTGCTTAATGGATCATACTAGGCTGTGTCTGCATTTCAGAAATAGTGATAAAAATGAGATAAATTGCGGTCAAACAAGGAAAATAGCGCCGTTAGTATCGGGATATTGACCTGCTATTTGACGACATTTAACGATGCTTGCCAAGATTTGGCCATTTTTAGCCCATTCAGATAGTTATCGCGTGAATCGAAGACATGCCCTGCACATTGCTCTATAGTAGCAGTCAGTTGAAAATAAGCCCAGTGCTACTGATATTAAAGTGCGCTCACTATTCCTATGCCATAAAGCTCTGATAAATAAAGCTCTGATAAATAAAGCTCTGATAAATAAAGCTCTGATAATAAAGTGCTTGAGAAACAGTGACGATCGGACCACGATACTACCCCTAACCCTTAGCATCTGAGAGACCCATGAACAACCCTGCAAACGCTACTCTTCACTCAGCGCCCCTAGCCGTCTGGTTGGCTGAAGGTCAATCCAGCCAGCGCGATATGCTCGCTAGCCTGCAAGCTCTAAAAACCAAAACGAGCGCGCCACTGCATATCATTGCTTCACATCGCCATGATAGACCTGAAATCTTTTCGCTGGCCGATACGGTCTATCGTGAGCCTTTAGCGTCCGCAAGTGATGTTCCTAAGCAAATGCCCCCTCTTGATATGCCGCGCTGGCAGTTTGTGCTCGAACAAGCCCAGCAGCAGCAGGTCAAAGTCCTTTTGACAGGGCGCAACAGCATAGACTACGAAGCAAAGCGCGACGCGTTTGCGGCGGCTGGCATCCGCCTACTGACAGGGGCCACCAGTGTCGACGCCCTAGCGTCCATCGATGATAAGTTTGCCTTTATGCAGCACTGTCAGGCGCATAACATTCCTGTAGCCGAGGCGTGGCGGTTTGATACCCTAGCCGAGCTTGAAGCATTGCTGGATAAATACGGCGATCAGCCGCTGTGTGTCAAGCCGGTCACAGGTATTTTTGCCCAAGGGTTTTGGCGGCTTGATACCGGAAAGGAAGCAGCTGATCTTTATGACAGCTTTGAGCATCTGTACTTTACCGAAGAGAAAAAAATCAGCACCGAGCAGTTTTTGCAGGCATATAGCCATAGCCAGATGGTGCATGAGCGTCCTATCCCTATGCTACTGATGCCCTATCTATCAGGCCAAGAATACTCTATCGACGTGGTGTGTGAATACGGTGAGGTGCTGGCGGCCGTTACACGCCATAAGACAGGAAAAATCCAGCATGTCGGCTACGATCAGGAGGTGATGGCAGTGGTGATTCCATTGATTAGCGCCTTTGGCTGCGATGGTATCGTTAGCGTCCAGACCAAGGCCGATAGCGACGGCCAGCACCGTGTCCTTGAGATTAACAGCCGCCCCTCAGGTGGTATCGGCTATACGGCGCACAGCGCTGTCGACTTGACTCAAATTGGTTTTGGTTATTGGTTGGGTCTGAGCGACAAGCCCAAACTGGCTGACGTCATCGGGCAAATCACTCCCTGTCAGGTTCGCTCTTTGATGACCAGTGTCAAAATTAAATAAAACTGTTGTTTATTACCCTTGATGCAGACCCTTATTTTAAAGACAATTACTGTAAAGACGCTGATTTAAAAACGCTGCTTGCAAAATAAGCCATATCCGATAGTCAACATCAAGAAAGCGGCAGCATAAAAAAAGGTTTTTAGAGTGTATTCTAAAAACCTTTTTGCTGAAAGCATGCCTTCAATTGAATTGATTGAGATATTGAAAACTCGCTTTTTGGTTAAAAAAACGGTCAAAAAACAGCCAAAAAATGACAGCGCCCGCCCGTCATCATAGAGGTCTACAAAACATAAACGGCGACCGCTGATTTCAGTTATCATGCGGCTATGGTTAACCTATTTTAAAACAGTACCGTCCTACTGGTATTTGTTTCTCTTGCGTGCTGTGCCAACACCGACAGATGCCGCGCAAAATGAATGCCAGTCGCACATGACATAAAGTGTGCCAATATGATGCCGGATTGGCTATATTTATTGATTGTAAAAACGCGGCTCAAGGCTCATATCACCATCAAGGGCACCACAGTTGAAAAGGCCTGAGTGTAAAAATTTCAGTATGAAAACCAACTATAGTCGATGCACTCTAAAAAGAACATAGCGCTACTGGGATGAATTTTGCGCAGCCTCTGGGAACGCAGCACGCAAGTAAAATTTATACCAGTAGCGCGTTTAAGTTTATACAACAGTTTTATTTTCAATTGACTATATAAAAATCAAATATAAACCTAAGTATATTTGAATAACTCTAAAAGGAAAATGAATGCCAAAGCAGCGTACCACCATCGAGCTACCTCGCGGTATCCTTGATCTCACGTATCAAACCAATAGCCATAACGGCCATGCAGCGTATCAATTAAATGATTTATTGGGCTTTGCTCAGCGCATCAATCCTAAGCGCGCATTTTTGTTTGTCTCAAAAGTCTTAGGTCGCCATATTCCTATCGCTCCCAGCACCATGCGTACCGCTTTTACTGATTTGGCTGCGTTGATTCCCAGCCATTTGCCTGAGCCTATTTTGGTCGTTGGTATGGCAGAAACGGCGGTAGGACTATCGGCAGGCGTGCATCAAGCGCTGCAAACCCGCTACCCCAACGCGCTACTGCTCAACTCCACCCGTCACGCCCAGCATAGCGCTGACGCCGCACCTAACGACAGCGCCTGCCTGCTAACGACTTTTAGCGAAGATCACAGTCACGCCAGCCAGCACTTGATTTACCAAAGTGCAGAGCAAGCAACGCAAGCGCAATTACTTGCTAGTAAGACACTTATTATGGTCGATGACGAGGCTTCGACAGGCAACACCTGCGTCAATGTCGTCACTGCCCTACGTCACGCTGGTCTTAGTCAGCTAGAGCAAGTACATCTGACCACGCTGGTTGATTGGTCACTCAATCAACAGCAAGAAACCACGGATACTGCGGACGCTATATCTAGCCGCCTGCCTGATATTGATTTTTATCGTCATCACTTATTGTCTGGCGCATGGACTTGGACAGATGCCCCCAATCCTGAGCCGATCACGATGCCAGCCGTCGATACCACCGAAGCTGGTAGCCAGCCGTTAGGTGACACCGGCAATTGGGGGCGCTTCCCAACGCTCGATAGTACAGAGGGGTTTGATCGTTATTTCGCGCACTTCCAAACGGTATTTACACGCTTTCGCGAGCAGGTATCACCCAGCCAGCCTCAGTGGCCTGCGCGCATATTGGTATTAGGCAGTAATGAGTTTGTTTGGTTGCCGTTTTTGTTGGCAGAGTGGCTAGAAAGCCAAACGCAAGCTGCCGTCAAATTTGGCGCGCTGACACGCTCACCGATTGCTCTTGGCGGCGCGATCGGTACAATGCTAAGCTTTCGTGATCATTATGGTCTTGGCATGACCAACTTTGTATATAACGTCGAGCCAAAAGACTGGGACTTGATTGTGCTATGCGTAGAGACCGCTAGCGATAGCGTTGATAGTATGTGGCAAGGTTTAGATAATGTATTGGTTGTAGGGGCAGATCTATGACTATCTCTTTCTTTCAAGCGAGTCCTGATATAATAAAGCCCTACGCGCTCATGGATTTAGACGATACGCTATTTCAGACGCAGCGCAAAATAGATGCTTGGAACTTGCCAACGTCTAAATCTGAAAACTTAGTGTGTGCGAGTGTCAATAAACAGGGCGAGCCGCTGAGCTTTATGAGTCAGCGACAAGCAAGCTTTGTTAATTGGTTATTAGCGAGTACTGAATTGATAGTGGTCACTGCCCGCGATCGCAAAGAGATCAAACGGGTGAGACTGCCCTTTGATAGTTGGCAGGTATTGACTCATGGGGCGATTATTTTAACTCAAGAGGGCAAGCTTGAGACGCAGTGGCAGCAGCGCATGTATGGCAAGCTTGCGCCCTTGCAGGAGAAGCTGGGGCAGCTAAGCCAGTTATTTACTCAGCACAGCAGCAGCGACAACAACCATTTAAAGTTTACCGCGCATAAAGATTATTTTAATAACGGCACTGAAAACAAAGAACTGACCATCTATCTTGCTATCAAACACGCGCAAAAAAATCATCAAGCTCTGATACAGCTCGCTGAGCAGTTGCCTAAATTGATACGAAACTTTGATCAAGACTTCTATGTGCATGTCAATGCAAATAACTTAGCCATTTTGCCGCATGCTGTGCACAAGCGTCATGCGGTAGAGTTCTTGCTAGAGCAGCACTTAGAGAGCAGCAGGCCAAGCTTTGGCTTTGGTGATAGCTTAGCCGATTTGCCGTTTTTGCAGCTACTAGACTGGTATGGCATGCCAAATCACGGTCAGATGCATGACAGTATTAGCCTCTAACGGCCTGTAGATATCGTGAATAATGACAATCGCTTATATAAGTAACTATCTTTATGACCTATCCCAACATGCAGACATTCGCACAATACGGCTCAGGCAGCTACCTGCCCTCTGATGTCACCGTACTACTCGACATCGTCGACAAACAAACAGTCGCCGATATCCCTGTCAGTCAAAAAGAAGCGCTGATCCAAAGTGGCCAGCGTCATTACTCTGATATGCTGACACTAGAGCAGGCACCGACCGCCATGCATGAGCAGTTGTATCAGCAAGCACTAGCGCAGGGCGCAGATAGAACGGCAAACGATATTACTAATTTGGCTTATACATTGCACGATATCTTTGGGCAGACAGTGGATAATGAGCAGCCGCTGGTACTGGTCAGCTTAGTGCGGGCAGGACTGCCCATTGGTGTGTTATTACAGCGTGCCCTATCAGATGATGAAAGGTCAGATAGCGATAGCAGCTACGCTTTGCCTAGTGTACATTATGGTATCAGTATCATCCGAGATCGCGGGCTTGACCCTGTCGCGCTGCAGATGATACTGGACGCGCATCCAAGCAGCCCGATTGTCTTTGTCGATGGCTGGACGGGAAAAGGCGCGATTTATCGAGAGCTTGAGCGCAGCTTGCGGCCTTTTAATCAACCCAATCAGCCGTACTTTGCCAATATTTTTCATCAAGGCGCAGGCGTCGTCCCCCTACTGACGTTGGCCGACCCTGCAGGGGTGGCGTGGCTGGCAGCAAGCAGTGAGGACTGGCTGATTCCATCGGGACTATTAAACAGTACGGTGTCGGGGCTGATTTCTCGCAGTTTGTATACCGAGCCGCAATCAGGGCTACACCGCAGCGTGTTTTATGAGGAGCTGCGTGCAATCGATCACAGCCTTGCCTTCATCGAGCAAATCGATCGTGCGCGGCAAACCCTCCAGCGCCCCATGCAGTGCTTGCCAATGTATCAGCAGCCACGCTATCGGACCGCAGGTTTAATCGATAGCATTGCCGCCGATTATCACATCACCAACCGCAATCGCATCAAGCCAACCATTGCCGAGGCTACCAGAGCGATACTACGCCGAGACCCTGAGCGTATCTTGCTGGCCTGCGCCGATCATCCCGATACGCTCCTATTACGACATTTATGTCACGAGCGAGATATCCATATCAGTGTATTAGGTGATAAAATACTACCCTATCACGCCATCACTCTTATCAAACAACGCAGCAAAGACGACTGTTAATATACATAGTCATATCGCTTATACTAGGGCGTGTCTTCAATGACAACTTTCGTGATTTACGGATTAAAAATGGCTATATTTATGCCAAACGGTGTCTCATTCTTAGCTAATATACTGATATGAGCTTTGATCTGACCCTAGCTGGACAAAAATATATCTCATTTTTAACCTCATAGTTCCGTTGCAGACACACGCTAAAGCCAGTTTTAAAAAGCGCTATCCTAATAACATCGCTACGCTGGTCTACGTTTTTGCTTACTCAGCCTATCGTGTGAGAAGTAAAAACATAGACCAGCCATCCTGTATTGTTTTTTTGAGTGAGACGATGATAACGTTTTATCCTTTCATTCATCACAACTACGATGCCCATTATGTCCGATATCCCCAAAAACCAATCAAACCGATACGCGTATACTCAATCTTATGCCCACCTCATCACCGAGCGCCATGCCATGGTGAGACCACATACGCATCACCCTTATCAGCTCGGTGCTAGCCTTTATATGCCGGCCACGCGCCAAGACATCTGGCAGGTCATCAAACGCGACAAGCTACCGACGATTAATAGTATTATCATTTGTTTAGAGGACGCTGTCGGTCATAGCGATGTCGAGCTGGCACTCGAGCGCTTACAAGACTTACTAAACACGTGGGCCGAGCATGTCGATACAATCAATCAGCCCTGCAAACGAGCGTCGCTAGAATCCCAGCCGCCCGCCCAGCTGCCGACACGCCCCTTGGTCTTTGTGCGTCCGCGCAGCCCAGCGATGCTACAACAGCTCGCAGACTACGCTCATATCGACCTTATCGATGGTTTTGTATTGCCAAAAGTGGATATGTATAGCTTGTCCAACTGGCGGCTGGCTTGTCAAAATATTAGCAGTACCCAGCTGTTGATGCCGACGCTCGAGACTGCAGCACTCTTTGATCCGCGGCATAATCAAGAGCTGGCCATCGGCTTTAAAGAAGCCTTTAATCAGCCAGTCTTTGCCCTACGTATCGGCGGCAATGACTTATTTGCTGCGCTGCGCTTACGTCGCCCAAAAAACAGCATCGTCTATGACACCCCTATTGGCACACTGGCCTATCAGCTACTCGGCTGCTTTGTACCGCACGGGTTTTATCTGACAGCGCCCGTCTTTGAGTATCTAGATCAGCCAACGCTATTTATGCAAGAGCTGACCCGCGATGTCAGCTTGGGTTTAGTCGGCAAGACCGTCATACACCCAAGCCAAATTGCGTTGGTGCAGCAGGCGTACTGCGTCTCTCTTAGCACCTTAGATGAAGCACAAGCGATACTGCATAGCGAGGCCAAAGCGGTATTTAAGTACAACAACACCATGCTCGAGCCTGCCACGCATCGTGCTTGGGCGACAGAGATCGTCAACCGCGCTGAGGTGTTTGGCACGATAGATGATAGCAATAGCGAGTATCGCGCTCGCCTCTAGAGATTGGGGCGTGTCTTTATTGTACATGCACTGATAAAATCAAGATAAATGGCGCGCACATATCAATCAAAAAAGCCGCTATCACAGCTATGATAGCGGCTTTTTGGGTGTTGTACCAATGCAAACGCTAAGGCGATACTAGGCGCAGCACTCTAAAAACTGGCCAATGATGCGATTGACCTGCTCAGGCTCTTCCACAGTGGCGGTATGGCCTGCACCTTTGACAATCGCAAGCTTTGAGCCTTTGATAGCAAAATGCATACGCTCGGCCTTTTCATACGGTGTTGCCGCATCCTCATCCCCTACAACGATCAAGGTCGGCGTGGTAATCGCACCTAGCTGATCGTAAGTACCTGAGCGCTCAATAACCCCCATCGTCGCCTTGATGACGCCACCCTTACGATTGCCTTGTAGCATCGTAAGCCACTCTTTACGCTCAGACTTGCGCGACTTGTCTGCCAAAAAACTACTGCCAAACATAATCGGCATCACTTTATTACTGACGCGCTTGATACCCATCCAGCGTATGGCCTTAACCAGCTTGCGATACTGTGGCACGTTTTTCGGGTCTTCTGGATCGGCAGACGTCTCCAGTAAGATAAGTGATAGTAAGCGCTCTGGGGCTTTGATGGCGATACGCTGAGCCACAAACCCGCCCATAGATAAGCCAACAAAATGACACTTATCGATATCTAGCGCGTCAAGTAAGCCAATGGTGTCTTTAGTTAAATTATCCATATCATAGCCGTCTTTGGTAATCTGCGATTGGCCTTGGCCACGAAAATCATAAGCAATACAGCGATAGTGCTCTTGGAAGTATGCCACTTGCTTGTCATACATCTGGGTATTCCATAACAATCCATGAGCAAACACCATGACTGGTTTTTGCGTATCATTTGGCGCGCTGTCTTCGTAATAAATGTCTGTGTTATTGATATGGATCGTTGGCATAACCACTTCCTTGTCTGATAAATAAGAGAGGTTGGTGACTTATTTTGGGTATTGACAGTTTAGCATATTTGACCTTTATATAGCCGTGTCTTTTGCGCCCACAAAACTTGCTTTTATAATCAGAACAAGCTGCTATAGTAAGTAATCGAAGCCGCTGTTCCATGCCGCCGCCATCTACAAAGGCGGACGCTACAAGCCAATATCGTCAATCGCTATACATGATACCGCGAGATGATAAGTTGTTTGTTGTCGCATCGAGCGGCGTAGGTATCGCACACCAGAACACCACCGTTTCATTGAGCAGCTTGCTAGCCATGTGTCTGATTTATCTTCTGATTCATCTAGCGATACGATTAGCCAACGTCATAAGACCATTCATATAAGGAAATCCAATGTCATCCTCTCTTGTTGAGTATCAAAGCGAAAACCATATCGCCACCATCACCCTAAATGACCCAAAGAGTCTCAATGCCTTTAGCACACCACTAAAAAAAAGCGTATTGACCGCCCTTGAGCAAGCCGACGCTGATGACGACGTTCGAGTGATTGTCCTACAAGGCGCTGGCGGTAACTTTTCTAGCGGCGGTGATATCAAAGAAATGCTGTCTGAAGGTATCGACAAAACCGTCATCTCAAACAAAATAAAGGGCATGGTCGAAGGCGCAGGCGAAGTTAGCTTAAAGCTACGCCATATTCATAAGCCAATTATTGCTAAATTAGAAGGTGCGGTGGCCGGTGCAGGCATGAACCTAGCACTCACCTGTGACTTTCGTATCACCGCCGACAACGCCAAATTCGTGCAAGCGTTCGTCCACATCGGCCTCGTTCCTGATGCAGGCGGTGTATATTTACTAAACCAGCTAGTAGGCCCGGCAAAGACCACTGAGCTTGTGATGCTGGGCGACAAAATTAGCGCGCAAGACATGGCTGAGCTAAACTTGGTCAATCAAGTTGTGGCGCCTGCTGAATTAGATGATGCGGTAGCAAAACTCGCTTCTCGTCTAAGCGACCTGCCAGCTCAGGCATTATCCAGCATGAAACATATGCTAAACACCCACGCCTACGCAGGGCTAAATGAAGCGCTTGATATGGAAGTACACCAACAAGCAAGATTGGCTAAAACTGATGATTTCATTGAGGGCGTTACCGCATTTATTGAAAAGCGCAAACCAGTTTATATCGGTCGCTAATCCGCTAGGAAGGCTCTGATAACACTCGAGAAGTACTATCATCAAAAAGGCTGCCATCAGGCAGCCTTTTTTGGATGAAATGAGATAACACGGGCTTTTATGAAGAGGTAGCAGCTGGCTTATAGTGATGTGGTAACGTGAATATCTTGTCAAATACCAAGGTAAATATAAAAGTATATACCAAGAAATACAGCAATAACGCTGCCTCCATCATAAAGGCTGCCACCAAACCAACATCGTACCAAAGCATATACAATGGCAAGCAAATCAAGACCAGCCCGCCTTCAAACCCAACAGCATGAACGCTACGAATCAGCAGTGTACGCGCTGCCACTTGCCGGCGGCGCTCCCATGCTTCAAATACGGTATTGTATAAAAAATTCCAAATCACCGCCGCCAATGACACCATCACCGCCACTGGTAACGACTCTGCGGCATCACTACCACTGAGCATCATCAATATATAGGTGGATGAGATAATCGCGATGATTTCAAAGACAGTCACATAGACGATGCGACGTTTGAGAGGGGATAAAGTAATCAACCAAGACTCCAAAGCACCTGAATGATAAGTGCATAATCAAAGTATCGGTCCGTCCCGAGATAACAAAGTAAGAAAATAAGAACGTGCAGAGCCACGGTTTCCGCCTGCCCTTATATTATACCTAAAATAATAAAAAAATCAGCAGCTGCCCTTATCGACCGTTTGGTCAGAAGCGTTTATTTGGCGGGTGGACCCCATTGATTGCTTTCAGGCTTGGTATCACTCGCCAAAAATACCAGTAGGATGATAGAGCCTATCAAAGGTAAAATAGAGATGAAAAACCACCATCCTGAGCGACTGGTATCATGCAGCCTGCGCACCGTCACCGCCAAGCTTGGCAAAAACAGGCCAAGTACCACTACGATATAAAACAGCCCTGTTTCTGCATCAAATATCATGCTATCTAACACTATCGCTATAAAAAGCAAACCCATTTGTACCAACACAAAATACCAATATTCTTTACGTCTAGCACGACCAGAGAAGTTGCTATAATTTCTAAGACATTTTTTAAACCAATCGAGTATGCCATAGTTTGCTTCGGCACTATGATTGTTCACCGCAGCATCTGGCAGAGGTGGCGGCGTTACTTTATCGAGCATATTTTTATTTTCCATAGGGTTTGTCTTCATGTATCTGTAAGAGTTAAGTCGCCAACCAAAAGTTTGCCTAGTTCACTAAAGTATAAACTCCAAAAAAAAGTTTGCAAACTATTCAAGGTATTTTATTTTCATAAAAAAACCCCGCATCATTTTGATACGGGATTCTATTTATACAAAAGTGGTGAAACTTAAAAACATTCCACTGTAAAGATTAAGTCAACTGAGCAACGTTAATCTTATCCGCTTCTTCAGTGTACTCTTCCATACGATCGAAGTTCATGTATTGATACACTTCATCGCCCATGCTGTTGAGCATGCCAGCGTACTGCTGGTATTCATCGTTAGTTGGCAGTTTACCCAGTACCGCCGCTACTGCTGCAAGCTCAGCTGACGCGAGATAAACGTTCGCGCCTTGACCGAGACGGTTCGGGAAGTTACGAGTCGACGTCGATACCGCAGTAGACTTCGGTGCGATACGTGCTTGGTTACCCATACATAGTGAGCAGCCTGGCATCTCAGTACGAGCGCCAGCTTGTGCGTAGACGTTGTAGTAACCCTCTTCCATCAACTGACGGGCATCCATCTTAGTTGGTGGTGCGATCCATAGACGCGTCTTGAGGCTACCTGCTGGAACGTCTTGTAGCAGTTTACCTGCCGCGCGGAAGTGACCGATGTTGGTCATGCACGAACCGATGAATACTTCATCGATGGTGTCACCAGCCACGTCAGCCAAAGTTTTTGCATCGTCTGGATCGTTCGGGCAGCACAGGATTGGCTCTTTGATCTCGCTCATATCGATGGTCATATCGATGGCGTATTCTGCATCGTCGTCAGCACGCATCAGGCTTGGGTTGGCAAGCCAGTCTTGCATTTGTTCGATACGGCGGCTGATGGTACGTGCATCGCCATAGCCTTCAGAGATCATCCATTTAAGCAGGGTGATGTTTGAGTTTAGGTACTCAGTCACCGACTCTTCAGATAGCGTGATGGTACAACCAGCAGCACTACGCTCAGCTGAGGCATCAGATAGCTCAAACGCTTGCTCAGCGGTCAAATCTTCTAGACCTTCGATCTCAAGGATACGACCGTTGAATTCGTTGATTTTGCCTTTTTTATCAACCGTCAAGTAACCTTCTTTGATGGCTTGATAAGGGATGGCATGGACGAGGTCACGTAGCGTGATACCAGGCTGACGCTCACCGACGAAGCGGACACGCACAGACTCAGGCATATCTAGTGGCATCACACCAGTGGCTGCAGCAAAGGCTACCAGACCAGAACCCGCTGGGAACGAGATACCCATTGGGAAACGCGTGTGCGAGTCACCACCAGTACCAACGGTATCTGGCAGTAGCATACGGTTAAGCCATGAGTGAATGATACCATCACCTGGACGTAAGCTGACGCCGCCGCGGTTCATGATAAAGTCAGGTAGTGTGTGCTGAGTCTCAACGTCAACTGGCTTTGGATAAGCGGCCGTATGACAGAATGACTGCATGACGAGGTCTGCTTGGAAACCTAGGCACGCCAAGTCTTTTAGCTCATCACGCGTCATTGGACCTGTAGTATCCTGAGAACCAACGGTTGTCATTTTTGGCTCACAGTACATGCCTGGGCGTACGCCTGGTAGGCCACACGCTTTACCGACCATTTTTTGTGCAAGGGTAAAGCCTTTACCAGTATCGGCTGGCTCTTCTGGTTTCGCAAATACGTCTGAATGACCCAGACCCATGTACTCACGCGCACGGTTGGTGAGGCCACGGCCAACGATCAATGGAATACGGCCACCAGCGCGCACTTCATCAAGTAGCGTTGGCGAGTTTAGTTTGAACTCTGAGATGATCTCGTCTGAGTCATGCTTGGTGATTTTGCCGTCATGTGGATAGATGTCAAACACATCGCCCATGTTTAGCTTATCAACCGCCACTTTTTCGATTGGCAAGGCGCCAGAATCTTCCATAGTATTAAAGAAGATCGGTGCAATGTTGTTACCCAGTACCAGACCGCCGCCGCGTTTGTTTGGTACGTTCGGAATATCTTCGCCCATCAGCCATAGCACTGAGTTGGTCGCAGACTTACGGCTAGAGCCGGTACCGACAACGTCACCAACGTACGCAAGTGGGTGGCCTTTTTCTTTTAGCTCATCAATAAGCTTCATTGGACCGCGCACGCCCTCTTCGTCAGCAGTGATGCCGTCACGAGAGTTTTTGTGCATAGCAAGCGCATGTAATGGGATATCAGGACGGCTCCATGCGTCTTGGGCTGGCGACAAGTCGTCAGTGTTGGTCTCGCCTGTGACTTTAAACGTCGTATAAGTTGATTTTTTTGGTACTTCTGGACGATTCAAAAACCACTCAGCGTCAGCCCAAGACTGAATTACTTCTTTTGCAAAAGCGTTACCCGCTTCGGCTTTTTCGGTGACATCGTTGAACGCGTCAAATACGAGCAAGGTTTTCTTTAGTGCATCAGCTGCTTCTTGAGCAACCTCTTCATCATCAAGCGCGGCGACCAATGGCTGTACGTTGTAGCCACCTTGCATGGTACCTAGGATTTCGACCGCTTTTTTCTTACTGATAAGTGGTGACGAGGTTTCGCCCTTTAAGATAGCAGCCAAAAATGCAGCTTTAACGTAAGCAGCTTGGTCAACGCCAGCAGGAATACGGTTTTCTAGCAGGTTCATTAAGAACGCTTCTTCGCCTGCTGGTGGGTTTTTTAATAGTTCAACCAATTCTGCTACTTGCTTTTCATTCAGTGGTAGCGGTACAGTTCCTAGCTCGGCACGTTCTTCGACATGTTTACGATAAGCTTCTAACACAATAGTCGTCCTCGTCAGTTGGGGTTAGCACAATACGTGGGAGTCAGCATGACCGCCTACGTCTGTGTACTAGATGAAATAATTATCCGTGCAATCATAGCTTAAAACGCTCTAAATGTTAATGGCTATGGCTTTAAAAGGCTCAGAATAAGGCCATATTGGACATTTATTATAAAAATAGTACCATCAATCAGAGGACTGATTATCCCCTTATCTGTCTAAAAATAACCGGCTGTCTTAGAGGTCATTTTTTGCCTGTATAATCAACATAAATGACATAACAACCGCGATTTTAAAAGTACAGATGGCCGCTTATAGAGCAACACAGACTTGAAAAAACTGCGCATACGCCTAAATACAAAACACGGCAAAAAATCTCAGAGATAAGAAGTTAAAATATCCATACCACATATAGCCGATGCACTCTAAAAATGTCATAGCGCTACTGGGATGCTATTTTTAAACGTAGGTTGCGCAGCCTCTGGGAACGCAGCACGCAAGTAAAATTTATACCAGTAGCGCGTTTAAACTTATATAACAGTTTTATTTTCAATTGATTATACAATAAACAACAGAGACGACCACAATATGGCAAACAACACCGCTTATGAAAACGGCCTACAAGTACGCACTGAAGTGATGGGCGAAGCACATGTCAAACGCTCATTAGATAACGCCACTGGCTTTACCCAGCCGCTGCAAGACTGGATCATCGAGCATGCTTGGGGCAGTACGTGGCAGGATGACTCGGTATTACCGCGCAAATACCGCTCCTTAATCACCATCGCCTTTTTGGTCGCACAAAAAAGCCCGACCGAGCTAAAAGGCCATATTCGCGGTGCCATCAATAACGGGGCGAGCGTTGCCGAGATTCGAGAGGTACTGATGCACAGCTTGCCCTACTGCGGCGCGCCTGCCACTCAAGAGGCTTTTCGCGCGGCTATCGAAGTATTTAATGAGATGGGTATAGATATTGATAACTTAAATAAAAAGCCATAGCACAAAGGGTTGAATAATAAACCCTGAGCACAATATCTGCTATAATAAAGACACCTATAAAGCATACTGATAATTCCATAAACCCTTATACTATAAAGGGTTAAGAGATCATTGATTATGACGACTGCCGTACAAACCTATGTCCCTGCTGCCAAGGCCAAACCAAAAAAAGCAGTGCAAGGCGAAAAGCTACGTGGCTATGATAAAGTTGCCCGTATTCCCATTAAGGTCATCCCAACGGTCGAGGCCAAAAAAAAGCCTGACTGGATTCGGGTCAAGATGTCTTCCCCTGCGGAAGTCGCACGTATCAAAGCCACACTGCGCGAACAAAAGCTCTATACCGT
Organism: Psychrobacter sp. Marseille-P5312; assembly: GCF_900291405.1. Taxonomy (NCBI): domain Bacteria; kingdom Pseudomonadati; phylum Pseudomonadota; class Gammaproteobacteria; order Moraxellales; family Moraxellaceae; genus Psychrobacter; species Psychrobacter sp. Marseille-P5312. The sequence goes on along the minus strand of NZ_OLML01000001.1, from coordinate 2,097,998 downwards.
CTGTGAAGAAGCTGCCTGCCCTAACCTGCCGCAGTGCTTTGCCGATGGTACCGCGACCTTTATGATTATGGGCGATATCTGTACCCGTCGCTGTCCGTTCTGTGATGTGGGTCATGGTCGTCCAAATGCGCTTGATAAAGACGAGCCGCGCCACACTGCTGAGACCATTCAAGGCTTGGGTCTTAAATATGCGGTGATCACCTCTGTCGACCGCGATGATCTAAAGGACGGCGGCGCTGGGCATTTTGTAGAAGTATTGAACGAATCTCGCGCGCTAAGCCCAAACTGCTTGATCGAGATATTGGTGCCAGATTTCCGTGGTCGTATGGAGATTGCGCTTGATTTATTGACGGAAACCCCGCCAGATGTCTTTAACCATAATATCGAGACGGTTCCGCGTCTGTACAAAGCCTTCCGTCCAGGCTCTGATTATCAGCACTCACTCGACTTGCTTAAACTGTACAAAGCGCGTCGTACTGATATCGCCACCAAGTGCGGCTTTATGGTCGGTCTTGGTGAGACAGAAGAGGAGGTCTATGCGCTGCTTGATGACTTAAAAGCCCATGATGTCGATATGATTACTATCGGTCAGTATCTGCAGCCCAGTAAGGATCATGCGCCTGTTGATCGCTACGTGCATCCAGACGAGTTTCAGCGCTATATGGATTATGGCAAAAAGATTGGCTTCTTTAGCATTTGGGCAGGCCCGATGGTACGCTCCAGCTACTTTGCCGATCGTCAATACTACGGTGAAGACTGCCCGGCGCCAATCCGTAGTAAAAAAGCACTCGAGGCTGAGGGTAAACTTGGTTGTTAATGCTTGAATCAGGTTTGAGCAACCGTTGCCCTGTGAGTTTAATAGAAAAAGGGTGGGTAACAGATTTTGTTACTCACCCTTTTTTATTTTACAAATAAACCAATCTCTTAGGGTGTGTCCTCATTTTAAAAATGGCGATAAAAATGAGATAAATCGCCGTCAAACAAGGAAAATAGCGCAGATAATATTGAGATATTAGTCAGCTATTTGACACCGTTTGGCCAGATTTAGCCATTTTTAGCCCATTTAGATGGCTATCGATTGAATTGAGGACACGCCCTAATATAGATACCTAACGCTTTAAACCGTTAAGGTCGGTGTGGGCTTTTTGGCTGTTTTTATGTTCCAAACAGCGATAATTAGCACGATAATCCCACCTATAACCCCTGTAGTCAGTTCAGGATAAATCAGTAGTAACGCGCCGATGGCCAATATGCCACGCGTGAGTGGACTCATAGCGCCCCTAAAATAGCCCTCTAGCGCCGCCCCTAAAGCAATAACCCCTGTTACCGATGTCAATACCACTGTCACGATATCAAGGATAGGCGGCAGCGGAAAGTCTTTTGCCGTGACTGCCAGACCCGTGGGATCTATCATCAGCATTGTCGGACTATAGATGAACATAAACGGCACGATAAATCCGGCCAATGCCAGCTTCAACGACAAAAACCCTGTCTTCATCGGGTCACCACCAGATATACCTGCACCAGCAAAGGCTGCCAGACAGACAGGCGGCGTAATATTGGCAAAAATACCGAAATAAAACACAAACATATGCGCTGATAAAATAGGAATATCAAAACCTGCTAGTGCAGGCGCTGCCATCGTTGCGGTAATGATATACGCAGGAATAGACGGTAGCCCCATGCCGAGTACCATAGAGGCAAGCATGGTCAATATTAGGGTTAAGAATAACGATCCAGCGCCCAATGTCACGATGGATGATGTCATCACCGTCCCAAAGCTGGTTAAGCTGACAACGCCAATGATCACCCCGACCACCGCACAGGCCGCCATCACCGCCAGCGACTGGCGAGCACCATCTGCTAGTGCACCCAAAATGTCCGAAAACCCCATTCTGGTCTCTTTGCGTAGCATACTAATGGCAACCGTGAAGCCAATGGTATAGGCCGCGGCATAGCCGACGGGTACGTTTTCAATCAATAAATAAATCAAAAACACAATCGGTAGTAGCATATGACCGCGCGCTTTTAATACTTCTTTGACGGCGGGCAGGTTTTCTTTGGCGATGCCTTTTAGATCGCGGCGACCCGCACGAAAATGCACTTGAGCAATAACGCCCAGATAGTAGAGCACTGCCGGCAATAAAGCCGCTAAAGCAATGGTGCTATAAGGTAGCCCTGTGGTCTCCGCCATGATAAAGGCACTGGCTCCCATAATCGGTGGCAATATCTGCCCACCAACTGACGCGCTGGCTTCTACTGCTCCCGAAAAGTCTTTGTGATAGCCGACTTTTTTCATCAACGGAATAGTAAACGCGCCGGTGCTGACAACGTTCGATAATGCTGAGCCGTTGATACTGCCCATAAAGCCGCTTGAGATGACTGCAACCTTGGCAGGGCCGCCTTTTTTATCCCCAGCAATAGCCAATGCCAAATCATTAAACAGCTGACCCATACCAGAGCGCGCCAAAAACGCGCCAAATAAGATGAACAAAAAGATAAACGTCACCGACGCGCCAATCGCCACAGAATACAGACCTTCCGTTTTTAAAAACAACTGACCAAAGATATCGCCCATATCATAAGGACGCGTGAGCAATCGATCAGGCATAAAATCTAGATGGCTGACAAATGGATAAGCCAAAAATATCGATGCCAAGATCGGCAAAATCCAACCGGTGATACGGCGACTGCCCTCTAACACACAAATGACGGTGATGATAGAAAATATCACATCGACCGGATTGGCCATACCACCACGTGAGGTCACGATATCTTGATACTCGTATATCAGATAAGCCATGCCAGACAATGATAGCAAGAACCAAATCCAGTCATACCAAGCGACGTGCTTGCGGCTACTTTTTTTACTGGCTGGAAATATCAGAAATATCAGAGCAAAACCAACACCGACGTGTACAGAGCGCTGCAATAGTGCTGGCATTGGGTTGAAGGTGATATACAAGTGAAAGATAGAATATAAAATGCAAATTCCAGCGATAAAATACTTGACTGGGCCTTGAGTGATGTGACGGGTGATCGACTCTCGATCATACTTTTCTAATATGGCCTGATTATGAGCTTGCGCGTCAAGCTCGGCATCTACATTGGTAGCAGCATGGGTGCTGGCATGGATAGGCAGATCAGCATGATTGGCTGACATCGTGGTCACATTATCGTGATCCGTCACTTGCGAGTTCATGACAAAAGTCCTTTTGTAATCTGTCAATTAAATGATACGTCTTGGGCGTAACCGTTACTTCAGAATAATCTGGCGCCCACTCATGAATCAAAAGCCGATGGTCGGCATAATTTAGCTCACCCTTGGTCAATCTAGACACTACCCAATTAAGACTAGGCAGTGTTTCGTTGATTTGATAACCCAAATAGCCAGGTTTTTGTATGGGGGCTAGCGCTTCAGTCGACGGCGTACCTGCACCAAACGCTTCAAAATAGGTAGTGGTCAACAGCAGACCGTCGTCTGTACGCTGATACTGCTCCTCCCACCACTGCTTTTCTACAGAATGGATCCAGCGCAGCTCAAAGTTTGGCTCAGTAAAATAACAGGTGGTGCCATCGACTTGCATTTCGACAACGGGCTGCTGGGATACGCTGGCCCATAGCACAAAAAAAACTAGCGCAGCCATCAGTGCCGCGCTAGTTAATAACCATAGACGTTTACTTGGCTGCTTGCTCATCGTAGTACTTTTTAGCGCCAGGATGAATTGGGGCTACCATACCAGTGTTGGCAGACTCTAAGCTGATATCATTGGCTGCTTGATGCGCGGTTTTTAGGCCGTCCAAATTATCAAACAAAGCCTTAGTCAGCTTATAACCATCGTCTTCAGATAAATCCGAACGCACCAACAACGCATTCATAATCGCGGCCGTCGGTATCGCGGCATCGTTGCCGTAAGTACCCGCTGGTATCTCAAAGGTTTTAAAGTACGGTTTGGTGGCGATGATCTCATTCAACTTGTCTTGATCGATAGTGACCAGCTGCAAATCCAAGCCCTGCTCTAGCTCCATCAATGACGAGTTTGGTAGACCACTACTAAAGAACGCCGCTTCGATTTTGCCAGCCTTCATACCATCAGCCGCTTCAGCAAAGCCTAAATAGTCGACGGTGATATCATCATAAGTAATACCAAAGCCTTCTAATAGGGTGCGCGCATTCACCTCTGTGCCTGAACCTTGATCGCCAACCGCAATACGCTTACCACGCAAATCTTCGATATTTTTGATACCCGACTGTTGCGACGTCACGATTTGCACGACATTGGGGTATAACACAGCGATCTGCTGAATATTGTCAATTGGCTGCTCAAAGTTATTTTTGCCATCGACGGCATCGGTGACGACATCGCTCAGCGCCAATACCATATCTACCTTGCCTTGGGTTAATAAATTGACGTTTTCAACTGATGCGCCTGTGGTCTGCGTCTTTGAGTTGACCCCAAAGGTTTTGGCATAAACCTCAGACAATGCTGTACCAATAATATTATAAGGGCCAGATGCGCCGCCTGTGGCGATGGTGACAAACTTTGTGTCCAGCTTATCGTCTGCAGTGGCACTACTTTCTGCCGCTGCATTGTCTGTGTTTTCTGAGCTTGGAGAAGAGCACGCGGTTAGGCCTAAAACAGCACTTAACATCGCTGATAAAAGCAAAGGAGATTTTAAAGAGTTGAGCATGGCATTCATCCTTGAAATGTTTTATACGTTTGTCTAAACGCATAGTCTTTAAAAATAGATACGTTACAGACCTGTAATACTATAGTAATTCTTATGGTAAATAAACTGCCTGTGGCAACGCAAACAAATACTGCGTAAAATGCTTTCTTGTCTTACTGCATTTCTTTTATAGTGGATCAACTATATACAAAAACTGTAGTTTTGATACATACGGTTTTAGTACACGCGGGTTTGCTACACACTACTTCAATACGCGTAGTTTTGATATGCGAAACCATGTTTCAATATATAACCATTTAAACAAAACCTCGCTTTTTTGTAAACCTTTATGACAGATATAAGAGACACGATGACTATCAATAACTGCAAAGGACCCTATGTGACTCTCTGCCCAAGGATAGCGATGCAGAGTAATGACATTCCTACGTAAGAAGAGTGCTATATTCTCAATAAATACTTATCGCAAAACATCAGGGAGCGCCCTACTACCTCAGCAACAAAGCAAACCGCTGATATCGCCATTATCGGCGGCAGTGGCCTGTATCAGATGGCAGACTTGACCAATAAACGTCGCGTTAAACTTGAGACGCCTGTCGGTGAGCCGTCTGATGACATTGTATTGGGCGAGCTGACCGGCACTACCGTCGCCTTTTTGCCCCGTCATGGTCAGAGTCATAAATTCATGCCGTCCGAGGTGCCATACCGCACCAATATCTATGCGCCAAAAATGCTAGCTATGCGTTATATCATCTTGGTACGGTATGGGCTGGCTGCGACATGACAATGCACACACGACATATTGCACAGATAGCCCATATTGACTTGTAGGACGTTAAGGCTGCTTATTCCATATCAGCATTAATGCATGCTCTAGGCGCTACTGGCTCCCACAGGATAGAAAAGCAACAAATCGCCCAAGGATATTGACCGCATTTGGCATTATAGTTAGATTGGTTCTATCGGTATCTTTTGGCAAAGCGCACAGTACGTCTATCATTCATGAGAAAAGATAAGACTAGGGAAGAAAATGAGCACACATCGATTTATAAGACCGGTCTTATTAGGCATGGGCCTATTGAGCATGATCGGCTGTGCAGCAAATCTGACAGCAGACAATCAAGACAGCACGGTGGCGGTACAAGCAGCGACCAGTCAAGCAACCATCTATTATAACGGCAATATCATTACCATGGAGGGCGACCAGCCGCAACTGGCGCAAGCATTGGTTACCCAAAACGGTAAGATTGCTTATGTTGGCAGCTTAAAACACGCGCAAGACAACTATAAAAACGCCGCGACCGTCGATTTGCAACATCAGACGCTGCTGCCAGGATTTATCGATCCGCACAGTCATTTTGGCTTGGTGTCCAACACTATGGGACAGGTGGATCTGAGCGCGCCGCCGATTGGTAAGATAGACAATATCGATAAAATGCTGCGAGCGTTAAAGGCTTATAAAAAGGACAATAATATCGCTGATGGCGAGTGGATATTTGGCTGGGGTTATGATGCGACTCAGCTCACTGAGGATCGCCATCCGACCAAAGAAGAGATTGATAGCGTTTTGCCAAATAACCCAGTGTATTTGCAGCACACCAGTGGTCATATGGGGGTTGCCAACTCCAGTGCGCTGGCTGCTATGGACATCACTGCTGATAGCCAGTCACCTGAAGGCGGTAATATCGCCCGAGTCAAAGGCTCAAACAAGCCAAATGGTCTGCTACAAGAGACGGCGATGTATCCGCTTATGTATCAACTACTTAAGACGCTTGAGCCCAAGCAAGCGCAGTTTTTTGATCAAACCCAAGACTACTACGCCAAGTACGGCGTGACCACAGCGCAAGACGGCTCCCCGCAAGGCAAGACCGCTTACTTTACTCAGCCTTATCTGACGCCTGTACCAAACTGCGAGAGCGACTGCCGCGGCTTGCCGAGTATCAGCCAAGAGAAGATGAATGAGATGTTTGTCAAAGCCTATAAAAATGACAATCAGTTATTTATTCATAATAATGGTGACGCGGCCACTGATATGATCCTCAAAGCGCACGAATATGCGGTCAAACAAACGGGGCAAGCCGCTGATAAAGACCGCCGTATCGTGCCGATTCATACGCAGTTTGCACGGCCAGACCAGCTAGCGGCGTTTAAAAAGCACAATATGGTGCCGTCATTTTTTACCAACCACGCTTACTTTTGGGGCGATGTCCATATCAAAAACTTGGGCGAAAAACGCGCCAACTCCTTAAGCTCTCTTGCCACAGTTGATAAAATGGGCATCCCTTATACCAATCACTCCGACGACACTGTCACGCCAGTCGATCCGCTGTTTTCTGTTTGGACAGCGGTCAATCGCACCTCACGTACAGGCCAAGTCATCGGTGCTGATGAACGCATCACGCCGTACCAAGCTCTCAAGGCCATCACCAGCAACGCGGCGTATCAGTATCTTGAAGAAGACACCAAAGGCACACTGGCTGCTGGTAAACTCGCGGATTTGGTGATTTTAGATAACAACCCACTGACCATAAAACCAGCCGATATCCGCAATATTAAAGTAGTAAAAACCATCAAAGAAGGCAACACTATTTATCAGCGTCCAGTACAATAGCAGCCAAATGATATGGCCCATGCACGATATCAGGCAGCTTATATCGTGCGATTTGCCCTCTATGTTTATGACAATCATGCGCCCCGTATTTTACCGAATCATAGGAGTTTTTTATGAGTAGTAGCACCGATAGCAGTCACGAGCATATTTTGTCCTCAGACAATATCCACCATCTGCATCATACGTTTTTTGTGCCAAGCGATACACAAACCCATATCAAGGCCACCCTACTCGTCGTACACGGTATGGCCGAGCATAGTGGCCGCTATGCAGATTTTGCACAGTTTTTGGCCGATCACGGTATCGCCGTCGCCACTTATGACCATTTAGGCCATGGTAAAACCGTCAAAACCCAAGCGGACTTAGGTTTTTTCGCTGACGAGCATCCTATGCAGTCATTGCTAAAAGACGTCATCGTGATGGCAGATCAGCTACAAGCGCGTCATCCGGAGGTGCCACACTTTGTCATGGGGCACTCAATGGGCTCCTTTATCGTCCGCAATGTCCTCAAACATCATGCTCATCGCTTTGCAGGTGCTATCTTGATGGGCAGTGCAGATGCCAACCCCTTGACCAAAATGCTGGTACCTGCCAATAAACTCTTGGCAAAAGTCGCCCCAAAAACCCCAAATCCTGTATTTGCCACGGTCATGAATAAAGTCCTCAATAGCAAGCTAAAGAACCGCCAATCAGACTCTGAGTTTGCTTGGTTAAGTCAAAACCCTGAAGCCATCGCAGACTATGAGGCTGATCCATTGACAGGCTTTGATTTTACCAATAACGGCTTTATGACGCTGTTTTGTTTGATGGAAACGGGGCTGAATAAACACTGGGCCGCCACCATTCCCAAGGACTTTCCGATGCTCTTTATCAGCGGCGAGGACGACCCTATCGGCAATATGGGTCGCGGCATTCGTCGCATCGTCACCCGCTTAAACCAGCAAAGCTTTAGCAACGTCGATATCCAGCTTTATCCAAATATGCGTCATGAGCCGCTCCATGAAAAAGATCATCAAATCGTTTATCAAGATATCCTAGAATGGATAGAAGATAATACTGCGGACGTTTGCTAAAAGCGGTCAAATTAGCGACAATACAGCGAACGTGTTTTTTCACCACATTTACGCCCTTATTTTTTTATAAGATTTCTCTTTTATTAACTTTAGGAACCTTTATGTCATTACAACAAACCATCGAACAAGCCTTTGAAAACCGCAACGAATATAGCCCAAGCACCATGCCGCAAGATGTGCGCGATGCCATCGAGCAAGTGCTTGAGCAATTAGATAACGGCAGCCTGCGCGTAGCAGAAAAAAAGGATGGCGAATGGGTCGTCAATCAGTGGGCCAAAAAAGCAGTACTACTGTCATTTCGCCTAAACGACAACTACGTACAAGCCGCTGGCGACCATGTGCAGTTTTATGACAAAGTACCGACCAAATTTGCTGACTGGACCGAAGCGCAGTTTAAAGAAGCTGGCGTACGTGTCGTGCCACCTGCTATCGCTCGTAAAGGCTCATATGTCGCGGCAGGCGCGGTGCTGATGCCCTCATACGTCAATATCGGCGCTTATGTGGATCAAGGCGCGATGGTTGATACATGGGCGACGGTCGGCTCATGTGCCCAAATCGGCAAAAACGTGCATCTCTCAGGCGGCGTGGGTATCGGCGGCGTGCTTGAGCCACTACAAGCCAACCCGACCATCATTGAAGACAACTGCTTTATCGGTGCACGCTCTGAGATCGTCGAAGGTGTCATCGTCGAAGAAGGCGCGGTCATCTCCATGGGCGTGTATATCGGTCAATCAACGCGCATTTATGATCGCGAGACAGGCGAGATTCATCGCGGCCGCGTACCAGCAGGCTCTGTCGTCGTACCAGGTAGCTTGCCATCAAAAGACGGCAGCCATAGCCTCTATGCCGCCATCATCGTCAAAAAAGTCGATGCACAGACGCGCGCAAAAACAGCGGTCAATGAGCTGCTACGCTTAGACTAATCTGCTCGCGTATACGTTGGTTTTTATACCAAACCGTTTTTAGGGCGTGTCCTCAATTCAATCGATAGCCATCTAAATGGGCTAAAAATAGCTAAATCTGGTCAAACGGTGTCAAATAGCTGACTAATATCTCGATATTACTTGCGCTATCTTCCTTGTTTGACGGCGATTTATCTCATTTTTATCACCATTTTTAAAATGAGGACACGCCCTAGTAAAATAGCTTTATATACAGATGCTGGAGCATGGCTTCAGCATCTTTTTTTATGTTTTAATTTTTTATGTATTAGCCGCAGCGTAATATCATTGGTTACGTTATAATTCACCGTGATTTTTTGCGCTATCCTCGCATAAAGCGGCCGCACCTACGACCTGACTTTTTGCACAAGCTTATCGCCGAGCGCTTTATCAACCTATCGTCTTATCAGCTCTTAATTGTCGTTGAAACTATATCGTATTTGAAACCATTATGAACCAGTCGCCGTTACGCACCGCCGCCATCCCTGTCACCGACCCGAGCGCAGGTCTGCGTTTGACAGAGATTTTTTACTCGCTACAAGGTGAGGCGCTGACCTCAGGCTTACCGACCATATTTGTCCGCTTAACCGGCTGTCCACTCAGATGCGTCTACTGCGATACTGAGTATGCCTTTACAGGTGGCGAGCGTCAGTCATTAGATGCCATCATAGCGACGATCAAAACCTATCCGTGCAAGCGGATTTGTCTGACGGGCGGTGAGCCATTGGCGCAGCCCAATGCCATCGAGCTGATGCAACGCCTGCTCAGCGATGGCTATGAGATTTCCCTTGAGACGGCAGGAGCGCTGAGTGTCAAAGACGTGCCCGCGGCGGTCAGCAAAATGATGGATCTCAAAACCCCAAGCTCAGGCGAAGCTGCTAAAAACCTTTGGTCAAATCTTGACCACTTAACCCAGCATGATCAGATTAAGTTTGTCATTATGAACCGCACTGACTATGACTGGGCAAAAGCCACACTCATTGAGCATCAGCTGGATAAACGCGTCGGCACGATTTGGTTTTCGCCGATGTTTACTGTTGCAGATGATATCGATGACGCGGTCAGTCCAGAGGTGCCTGTGCTTGCCCGCGAGCTTGCTGAATGGATACTGACCGATGCCCTGCCCGTGCGCTTTCAGCTGCAATTGCACAAAATCATTTGGGCAGATGCCAAAGGTAAATAGAGAAAAGGCAAACAGTAAAAAGGCAAATAACGATAGGCATCGCCTCGGCGTTATCATAAACAGCTAAATAGCTGTATCAAGGGCACAAGAAAAACGGTATAAATCGCTCACACGACACGGAAATAAGGATAAGTGCACAAGGATGATCAAGCTAATACTACTGGGCTTATTGGCAGGGGCGTTTTTTAGCTCGACATTTATTTTAAATGAGATGATGAGCGCGGCAGGCGGCCACTGGTTTTGGTCGGCGAGTCTGCGCTATGTCTTTATGTGGCTGATAATCACCGGCATCATCTTGTTTCAGCAAGGGATGGGGCGCCTCAAAGCTTTGACAGCGGTCTTTTTTCAGCACTGGGTTTTTTGGTGCCTCACAGGCAGTATTGGCTTTGGGCTGTTTTATGCAGGTATCTGCTATGCCGCCGATCATGTGGCAGGCTGGGTGGTCGCGGCGACCTTTATGTTTACCGTCGTTACCAGCTTATTGGTGCTGATGGTCTTTGGCCAGCGTTTTGATAAAAAATTCATCCTTTATGCCCTTTTGGTGTTTGTTGGCGTGGTGATGGTCAATGTCAGTGAGGGCTTGCACGCCGCTGCACTTGCCGACACTGATATTGCCCATGCTGTCCCTATGGCACAGATGCTGCTCTATGGCGCACTGCCCGCCCTTATTGCCGCCTTTAGCTACCCGATTGGCAATCAGTTGGTCTGGCAAGTCACTCATAACTCCCGCACGCCAGCGTTACCCGCTGACTTGGCAGATCAGTCGCACGCCGTATCTGGCACTGCCGACACCCATGACGAGCCACTCACCTCTGAAGCTTATGATCTGCCGCCTACTTTATATGACACTAGTACCACCAGCACCGCTCTAAATGCTCTGCCTGCCGCCGCACCTGCGCCGTCACTACTGCAAACTCTGATCCATCGTATCCCCTCGATTGAGACTACCTTACTACACAATGCCTTTAACAAAGTTTGGCTAATGACTCTGGGGAGTTTGCCATTTTGGCTGCTTTTGGGCATGATAGTGCGACCCGAGCTGCCCGATAGCACACAGGTGTTTAATACATTGCTGGTGGCTTTGTTGGCCGGGGTGGCGGCTACTACTATATTTTTGTACGCGCGCGGTCAGGCGGTGACCTCAAGCGAAGTGGCTGGCGTCGATGCCACCCAAGCCAGTGAGGTGATATTTGCCCTTATCGGTGGAATATTATTACTGGGTAACTCGGTACCTTCAGCGATGGGTTTGCTCGGTATTGGTTTGATCATTATCGGGCTGATATTTTTTGCCAAGGATGGCTAAGTCGTATACAGCTGTCTCGTTGATGTTTTTGCTACACGACGAATGCAATAGCCTTTATTGCGCTCAGTCATCTCATTTTGACGGTCACGACTTGGTACTATAACGATGGTTAATGATTTGATTTTCCCTGATATCTTGTTGTACTTACTGGATATGGTAGGGGTGATAGCCTGCGCAATCGCGGGAACCTTGCTGGCGCAGCACAAAGGCTTTGATATTGCAGGCTGTATTTTGGTATCGCTGGTCAATGCCATCGGCGGTGGTACACTACGTGATATGGCGCTTGATCGTCATCCATTGTTTTGGATGACGGATCTCAATTATGTAATCGTCATCACGCTGACCTCGCTTATTTTACAGATATTTTTTCACCTTTATCATAAGATTGATAATGCGCTAAAGCTCTTTGATGCTATTGGCTTGGCCGCATTTAGTGTCATTGGTTTTAAGGTGGCGCTCACGCAAGATATGTCACCAATCATTGCGATTATGATGGGGGTTTGGACCGCGATTATCGGTGGGCTATTACGTGATATTATCTGTAATGAGATACCGCTTGTGCTACAGCGTGAGATTTATATCACGGCCAGCATCATAGGCTCTACGACCTATCTGCTGCTGCAGTATTTGGGGGTCGATGCTGGCATCAATGAATTTATTATGCTGTTTGTGATTTTTGCTGTTCGGATGTTGGCACTGAGGTTTGACTGGCATCTGCCGTCTATTCGCCTAGTTGATTGACGGTAGATTAACGGCTATAGTCGATTCTAAATAAAATATAACGGGGAACTGGTATAAATTTTTCTGGCGTGCTGTGCCTACGCCGACAGATGCTGCGTAAAATTCATCCCAGTCCCACTGTATCGTTTTTATACTGAACTCACTATCATTAATATCAGATTGTCAGATTGATTGTAGATAGCCTTTATCCTCTTCTACCGATTCGGCCCGCTGCCCCATCATCACCTAATGAGACTTGCGCATGTTGACCATCGCATTAGACCCTGCTGCTCTGATCACCACGTTTGATCCGCGCTCGCTGATATATCTGTTTGATATGATCGGTATCGTCGCTTGTAGCGTCTCAGGTACGATACTGGCCAAGCACAAAAACTTCGATGTCTTTGGTTGTCTACTGGTGTCTATTGTTACTGCCATCGGTGGCGGTACGGTACGTGATGTCATTTTAGACCGTCATCCGCTGTTTTGGATGGTCGATATGAGCTACTTGACCGTCATTACCTTGTCTTCACTGGTGATGCAGATATTTTTTCATCCAAACTCCAGACGCGTCGATACGTTTCTCAAACTCTCAGACACCATCGGCTTATCAGCCTTTACCCTCATCGGCATCAAAGTCGCAGACAGTATGGGCGCCAACGTGCCAGTGGCGTTACTCCTAGGGGTGATTACCATCGTGGTCGGCGGTATTATCCGCGATATGATCTGCAATGAGATACCGCTGGTTTTGCAGCAAGAGATTTATATCACCGCGGCATTGGCAGGCGGCATTCTCTACTTTGCGCTGCACAATCTCGGCGTGATGCCTTGGGTGGCTGACGTCTCAGCGATGAGTACGATTTTTATTTTGCGTATGCTGGCGATACGTTATGATTGGCAGTTTCCGACCATAGAATGGCGATATTAATCACACGGCGCTGGCACGCGGGTCTCAATGCTAAGCAGTCAAAGCACTGGCGGTAAAAGCGCTTCACGCGCTACGCCGCTGCTACCACTGCCAAGTCTCTGATCATAAGTTGTAAGCTTTGTTTGCCGTTCCACTCGTTGATATCGAGCTCAAACAATACATGCACTTGCTGGGCGCGATAATCCCACGCCGCGCTATCAAAGTTAAAATAAATGGCATCAATCGGATACTGCACGTCAGGATAACGCAGTGATAGCTTCAAGTGCTTGTCTTTTAAAACCTTAAAGATTAATACCTCAAACACCCCATCAAATATCGGCGGTGCAAAGCCATGACCCCAGATACTGGCATCTGCCAAATGCTCGGCAAACCATAGGCTAAAGTCGCTGGCCTGCAGTGGCCCATCGGTGAGTTTTTGCTCAGCAAACACCTTGTCATCTATCTCTGCCATGACCTCATTGAACGCCGCCACAAACCCGTCAAAGTGACGACGCTTGATCGTCAAGCCAGCCGCCATCGCATGGCCACCAAAGTGGCTGATCAAGTCAGGATAGCGCTCAGCGACCAGCTCAATGGCATCACGAATATGCACGCCTGCAATCGACCGCGCCGAGCCTTTGATTGCGTCGTCATCTCCCGTACGTTCGGTATCTGCTGGCGCAAAGACAATGCTGGGCAGATAATGCGTTTCTTTTAAGCGGCCAGCGACGATACCGATGACGCCTTGGTGCCAATCGTCTTGATACAAAATAATACTGCGCTTATCGGTGCTACTGGCGGTGCCTGCTAGCGTCTGTACGATATCGTCCGCCTGCGCCCGCATCTCGCCTTCTACCTGACGGCGCGTACGGTTTAGCTGTTCTAGCTCTTGCGCCAAACGCTGCGCGGTATGCCAGTCTTCGGTCAACAAGCACTCAATGCCGATACGCATGTTGTCCATACGCCCAGCAGCGTTGATACGTGGGCCTAAGACAAACCCAAAGTCCTGCGCGTGCAGCTGCTTTGGATCGCGGCCTGCTTGCTCGAGGAGCGCCAAGATACCCATACAGCAGCGCCCTTGACGAATGGCAGTTAGCCCATGATGCACCAAGATACGGTTGTTTTTGTCCAGTACGCCAACATCAGCAATCGTGCCAAGCGCCACCAAATCTAAATACTGGCTGACTTGTACAGTGGACTTACCAGCTGTACGGCGTCGTTTTGCCAAGCGGCCCAGCACATAAAATGCCACGCCAACCCCCACCAATGCTTTGCTGGCAAAATGACAGTCGAGCTGATTGGGATTGACCACCGCTTCAGCTGGCGGGGTCGCTTTGGTGGTCAAGTGATGGTCGGTGATAATCACCGTAATGCCGTCGGCCTGCGCACGGGCGACACCTTCATGACTGGAGATACCATTATCAACGGTAACAATCAAATCAGGCTGATAAGTTTCAATTCCTAATTCGACAATCTCAGGCGTTAGGCCATAGCCGTACTTAAAGCGATCCGGCACTAAGAAGTCGACTTGCGCGCCCATCTGAGTCAACGCGCGCATCATCAGCGCCGTGCTGGTCGCGCCGTCGCAGTCAAAGTCGCCGACGATCAAAATCCGCTGACCTTTATCAATAGCAGCATCTAACAGATCCACAGCTTTGGTGACACCATGCAGTTGCTCAGCGGGCAGTAGCCCAGAGAGACTGATCTCCAGCTGCTCAGGATTGGTGATGCCGCGACCAGCGTATAGTCGGGCAAGCGTCGGTGACTGGGCGGCAAGAGGTTGCAAAGCGGCGGGCAACTCGTCGATGCGAGTGCTGGTATAACGGGGGGTTAAATTTAGCATGATGGTATTCTACTGGCTTTCATGCAGGGTCACAATGCCAATTTATAGCGGTCAAGTTTATTCTTTACGATTGCTTTTGACTTCTTAAAACATTTGTTTAAAACACTTTGTCAGCCTTCAGCAGATCATACAGTGCTTGCGCTCCATGTCTGCGCACACCTCTGGCTTAGGCTAAATTTACAAAAACGGTGCACAGTGACTGTAATTTTCTGCATTTTGCTACAAAGCGATGATTGTATGCTAACGATAAATCCATAAAATAGATGTCAATCAATATATTTTCACCATGAGTGATATAAAAACCCTATTTTCCATTATCTAAAAAAACGTACAAGGACCTTTTATGAAAACCACACCAGTCGCTGAAAAACTCCCTAACACCATCGATCCCAATCTTGATCTTGATAAAGTCAAACAAGAGTGTCTGGGTTTGGTCAAAAAACGTGCCAGAGTCTCAGCTGGTGTCGCCATCGTACCTGTGCCGTTTTTTGATGTGGCAGTCGATGCAGGCATGTTGACCCAGCTCATCCCTGAGATCAGTGAGCGCTTTGGCTTGATCGAAGACCGTAAATCAGCGATTGACTTGGAGTCACGCGAAGTGCACTGGAGCGCGATTAGAAACCGTACGGTTGACTTTGCAGGTTTGGTAGCGACGCGCGGTCTCGTCAAAAAAACCATTCAAGGTTTTGGTGGTCGTATCGCCGCCAAGCAAGTGACCAAATTTATCCCATTGGGTGGGCAGTTGGTGGCTGCAACGATGGGCTATACCATTTTTAAGAAAATCGCCACCGACCATATCAACGAATGCTATAAGTTGGCCAAAGACATTCAGCAAAAGCAGCACGGTAAAAACGTCTAATATCGGCATTACTAAATAAAAGAACTAAATAAAAAAGATACGCTGCATCAGTTCGCTAGACTGGGATCGACTTGTTTCAGTCTCGCTTTGATGCTCTGCGCGATCTTAACACGCAGCGAATACCAAAATAAATGGCCTTCGCTGGTTTTTTTATGTGCTTTTTTAGGGCTATCGTGGCACCATGTTTGTCTTTATAACCATTGCCTTTACAACCATTATTTTTATAACCATACCAAGGAGTATTCTGTGAAAAAACACGGGCCTACAAAAAAAATACTGGCATCTACTGCCTTACTGACTGCGCTTGCCTTGGGCGGCTGTACCACCACAGGTAGCGTCAATAATGACGCTGGCACTGCCATTGGTACCGCCAATGAGATCGGTATGAATGTGTTTCGCGCAGCCATTGACAACCAATGTCGCAGCCAAATCGAAAAACAAAATGCGTGGCGTATCGCTAGCGTTGCCATGACCGAGACGCAGCAAGAAACCATAAAAAGCAATGTCTGTGGCTGCGTCAGTGAGCAAGCCCCGCAGCAAGTTAGCCTCGTTGAGCTGGGCAACGCGGCCATCGACCCCAGCTACCGCACGCAGCTGGTTACCCGAGTCGTCGCAAAATCACTGCAGAGCTGCTATGCAAGTTTTATGAAATAGTCAGACTGTCATGGAATGCGATTTACTCAAGCATACCTCCCGTTAGTCAAAATTCTTTATCATTAATCAAAATCCTTTATCAGTAGATATAACGCCAATAGGCAGGTTAACGATTGCGTCACGCTGTCTATTACGATAGATTATCGGTCAATGGACTTTACTTTTGTATCAGATCAAGGATGAATGATGAAAAGACGTGATTTTATAAAAATAGGCGGTCAAGCGACCGTGGCAGGGACTCTATTGACACAGCTGAGCGCCTGCTCATCAGACGATGACGAGCGCCCCGTGGTGGCACTAGACGACGTCGATGACTTGGGTTACCAAGGTGCCCAGCCCTTCGTACATGGCGTCGCAAGTGGCGACCCACTACAAGATAGGGTGATACTGTGGACCCGTATCACCAATGATGGCAGTATTGAGGCCACCAGCATCCCTGTCGGCTATAAGGTCGCCACAGACCCTGATCTGACCAATATCGTCGCCCAAGGTCGCGCCATTGCCACCGCCGCCTCTGACTTTACTATCAAAGTCGATCCCACCTCCCTTCAGCCTGATACCACATATTATTATGCTTTTGAAGCTTTGGGCTATCTTTCGCCTACTGGCCGTACCCGTACCATTCCACCGTCTGATATGACAGCGAGCGAGATAGAGCGTGTGCGCTTGGCAGTGGTGTCCTGCTCCAACTATGGTTTTGGGTACTTTAATGGCTATGCCCATATCGCCAAACAAGCCGATATCTCTGCCGTGGTGCATTTGGGAGATTATATCTATGAATACAAGGAAGGGTTTTATCGCGATCAGTCACTGATAGAAGAGCGCCCATTGTTTCCCAAAAACGAGATCATCAGCTTAAACGACTATCGCCAACGCTACGCGTGTTATCGCACGGATATCGACCTACAAGAATGCCATCGCCAGCATCCTTTTATCGCGGTTTGGGACGATCATGAAATCGCTGATAACTCATGGAAAGGGGGCGCGCGCTTTCATAACGACAGCAAAGGCAGCTATTTAGAGCGCAAAATGGCGGCTGTCCGTGCGTATCATGAGTGGATGCCCATTCGGGACGATAAGAGCAATGCGCTTGACAGCCAGCTACGTATTTATCGGCGTTTTGAGTTTGGTAAATTGTTTGATTTAAACATGCTCGACACGCGCATCTTTGGCCGCGAAAAGCTCGATGCGGCCGCCAGTCAGGAGCCAGAACGCCAGCTATTGGGGCTTGAGCAAGAAAACTGGCTCTATCTGAATATGTCTGAGAGCAAACGCCGCGGCGCTACATGGCAGATATTGGGTCAGCAAGTGATTTTGTCTCCTTTTAAAGGCGCTTTTGCCAGCAACTCAGGTGACATCTGGAACGGCTATGCCAGTGCGCGCAATCGCCTATTAGACTATATTGACAATAACGACATCAAAAACACCGTCGTGTTGACGGGGGACTATCACGCCTCTTTTGCCTTTGATGTCGCCAAAAATCCTTTTGATAGCGACAGCTATAATCCAGCAACTGGTGCAGGTGTGCTGGCGGTTGAGTTTGTTTGCCCCGCCCTCACTTCACTAGCCTTTACTGAGCCAAATACAGGCCCCGACGTCAACCCGCACCAAAAGTTTAACAACCAAACCGACCACGGCTATATGCTACTAGACATCACCGAGCAGGCGTTTCAATGTGAATGGTACTATACCGATACGCTTACCGTCCGTGATAGTAGCACCCAGTTTGCCAAAGGATTGGTCACACAATCACGCGCCCATCATTTAGTTGATGCAGCCCAATCTCGCCCTATCAGCAATGTGGCTGCCCTAGCCGCGGCGAACAAGGCCGTATCCGTCAAAAAGACGACAACAAACCCTGCAGCGATGAGCGAGGCGTAAATTTTTAGCGCCCACTGAACTATTGAACGACAGTGAGTTCAGTATTTTAGTATAAAAACGAAACAGCGAGACTGGGATGAGTTTTATGCAACATCGAGCGGTGCAGACACAGCACGCCAAAAAAATTTATACCAGTGCCGCCTTGATATAAACAGCAAAAGGGTGCGTTAGCTGGCGCACCCTTTTACTATTTGTGGTTTTTAAGCATATCTAGCAATTCTATACTTATAGCAACTTACAACTCATCTGCTGCATTCACTGCTCATTACTTATCAGTCGCCGCAGAGCTGCTAGGCAAAGCCGCCGTCGTTGGCAATATTTTACTGCGGCGAAAATACTTGGACGAGCTATCGATGATTTTATCGACTTCTTTGATCAAATCATGAATCACATCATCATAAACAC
Source organism: Psychrobacter sp. Marseille-P5312 (assembly GCF_900291405.1). Classification (NCBI taxonomy): domain Bacteria; kingdom Pseudomonadati; phylum Pseudomonadota; class Gammaproteobacteria; order Moraxellales; family Moraxellaceae; genus Psychrobacter; species Psychrobacter sp. Marseille-P5312. The sequence goes on along the minus strand of NZ_OLML01000001.1, from coordinate 2,078,929 downwards.
CGTGATGTAACTCGGTCTCAAATGCGGTAAAGGGATGCTTGCGCGCCGCTGAGCTGACCTCTGTCACGCCCTGCTTACTATAAAAAATATCGACGCGGCCATCACTGTTTAGCACGCAATTTAACTGACCGCCTTCGAGCATCATCTCGACGCGCTCGGGCATAAAAATATAATCATCCACATCAATAAGCTTTTTTTCTACTTCTCGCTTAAAAAATGACTTGATATCAAACATACATCCATCCTTTATTCTTAATAGCTTTTACTGTTGCGTGTCCTTATTTTAAAAATACTGATATTGCCAATACTACTGGCATCAGTTTTATAGGATTCAACCATACAGTCGCACGCCTGCCCCTGCCGTTATACTTATTTTTATGACGAGCGCCCAATACTGGTTTTGTTTCATCGGGTGGCTAGGTCGCGCCTGATTTCTTTATCCTATAAGAGACACGGCTGTTTTTTAAGGCGGGATATGTAAAACTGCGTTTGATGTTGGTAAAAGTGGACGGCTTGTTTAGAGGCTTATCACACCCAGCCTTTTTTGCGAAACGACTTTAGCACCTTGATAAATACTGCCATCTCATCAGGCGTGCCCAGCGTTACGCGGTTGAACCCCGTGACAGGTGGAAAATCGCGACCGACCTTGATGCCACTGTCTCGCATTCTAGCGATGTAGGTTTTTAAATCACCTTTGATTTCATGAAAAATAAAATTGGTCTGGGATGGTAAGTAGCGAAGTTCAAGCTCGTCCAATACTGTTTCAACCATCTGGCGCGACTGATTGGTCGTGCGCAAACTTAACTCTAAAAATTCTGCATCATTCAATGTCGCAATGGCGGCGACTGCACCTGATAAGTTGGTGTTATCCATAGACATAAATGCTTCGACAGCTTCAATAGTTTGCGGGTTAGAAATCGCATAGCCCACTCGCATACCAGCCAAGGCACATAACTTTGAGAAAGTATGAATCACAATAAGGTTGTCTGATAATCCTTGTTTTACCCACTCAACCCCACTCTCAAAGCTTGGGTCATTCACGTATTCTAAGTAAGCCTGATCTAATAAAAAGTAATGGTTGTCTGGTGCGTTACCTATCCATGTTTTAAGCTGGTTCGTTGATGTAATGGTTCCGGTTGGGTTATTAGGATTACAAACATATAACAAGCTAATACCGTTAAAATCGTCGGCCGCTTTTTGCAGTCTTTGCAGATCTAAGTCATAGTTTTCGGCAGTTAATGGTATCTTGACTACGGATGCCCCAATGGAGTTTGCATACATTTCTGCACAATCAAACGTTGGTACAGGGATTACCATCTGAAACTCTCAGCCCTCCATAAATGCTTTATGTTGCAGCATCTGAATGGTAGCTCGCATATTTTCAGTCGAGCCATTGCCCAATGAGATTTGGTTTTCTGCCACGCCGTGAATGCTGGCAACTTTGCTGATGAGTGCAGCACGTGCATGATCTGAATAACGAAAACCTTCACTTAAAGACTCTGTAACGGCTTTTTTGGCAGAATCCGACATGCCTAGCGAGTTTTCGTTCGCATTTGACTCTATCATTTTATTATTTTTCATGATGGACGATACGCCTAACTGTCAGTGGAGAATAAGATCAAATTTAATCCTTTCTCATATTAAGTGGCATTTGGTATGATTATAAGTTTTCCAAAACCAAAATATAAGTTATTAATTTCATTCGGCAAAAATCCCTATTTTTTCAAATATTTAGCAGATTATAAAAAAGGTGAGCTACAAATATGCAGCTCACCTTTTAACATTTAAATACTAAGGGATGTTAATGACAATACAAATAATTTATTAGATCAAATGCACTTTTAGCTCTAAGACTTTGTCACGCGTTTTTGCGGCTTCCTCAAACTTGAGATCGCGAGACAGCTGCTGCATCTGCTTCTCTAAACGTTTGATTTCTTTGGCGAGCAAATCAGGGCTACGCAAGATACTGATATCAACATCAGGCAGATTACTCTTGACTGGGATCACTTGATTGTCATTGGCATCCATACTCTCACCGGTATCAATCTTATCGGTGATGCTACGGCGCGCACCTTTTGGCGTGATATTATGCTCTATGTTAAAGGCAATCTGCTTTTCGCGGCGACGATTGGTCTCCTCTATCGCCTTTTCCATACTCGGCGTCATACGATCGGCGTAAAGAATTGCCTTACCATTTAAGTGGCGCGCGGCGCGGCCGATGGTCTGAATTAAAGATCTCTCAGAGCGCAAAAACCCTTCTTTGTCGGCATCAAATATCGCTACCAATGACACCTCAGGCATATCAAGCCCTTCACGCAGCAGGTTAATGCCGACGAGTACATCATGGACACCCGTACGCAGCTCATGAATAATCTGCATGCGCTCCACCGTATCGATGTCTGAGTGCAGATAGGCGACCTTGATATCGTACTCCTGAAGATAGCTGGTCAAGTCCTCCGCCATGCGTTTGGTCAAGGTGGTAATCAGCACACGCTCATCAAGCTCACGGCGTTTGGTAATCTCTGAGAGCACATCATCGACTTGGGTCAATACAGGGCGTATCTCAATCTCAGGGTCAATCAGCCCCGTCGGACGTACCACTTGCTCGACGACTTGCTCGCTGTGCTCAAGCTCGTATTGCGCCGGGGTCGCACTAACATAAATGGTCTTGGGCTTGATGCGCTCCCACTCTTCAAACTTCATCGGCCGGTTATTCATCGCGCTTGGCAGGCGAAAACCATAGTTCACCAAGTTTTCTTTGCGTGATCTATCGCCTTTATACATCGCTCCAATCTGCGAGACCGTCACATGCGACTCATCGATAAACAGCAGCGCATCCTCTGGCACATAATCAAACAACGTCGGCGGCGCCTCTCCCCATGGTCGACCAGAGAGGTGCTGCGAGTAGTTCTCAATACCATTACAGTAACCGAGCTGCTGAATCATTTCTAGATCATACTGGGTACGCTCTTTGAGGCGCTGAGCTTCGACCAGCTTGTTGTTGTCACGAAAATACTCAAGGCGCGGCTCAAGCTCAGCACGAATGGTCTCGCTGGCGGCCTCAAGGCGATTACGCGGTGTCACATAATGCGACTTTGGATAAATAGTAATACGCGGTACGCTGCGCACGGTTTTGCCTGTCAAAGGGTCAAACCATGTGATTTTTTCTACCTCATCATCAAACAGATGAATACGTACTGCAAGCTGCTCAGACTCTGCAGGATAGATGTCAAGTAGCTCACCGCGCAGACGATAAGTACCACGGCCAAAATCCAGCTCGTTGCGGGTATATTGCATCTCGACCAGACGTTTGATGGTCGCGGTACGATCGATTTTGTCACCGACGACGACGTGCAAGAGCATTTTAAGATAACTCTCAGGATCACCCAGACCGTAGATACAAGAGACGGATGCGACAATGATAGCATCGCGGCGTTCAAGCAGGGCGCGCGTTGCCGACAGACGCATCTGGTCGATATGATCGTTGATGGCGCTGTCTTTTTCGATAAAGGTATCACTGGCCGCCACATACGCCTCGGGCTGATAATAGTCATAATAACTGACAAAATACTCAACGGCGTTATTGGGAAAAAACGACTTAAACTCGCCATATAGCTGCGCCGCCAAAGTTTTGTTATGCGCCATGATAATGGTCGGGCGCTGGCACTCACTAATCACCTTAGCCATGGTATAAGTCTTACCAGAGCCCGTTACGCCAAGCAGCAGCTGCTCATCCATTCCTTTATTAACACCATTGACCAGTTTCTCAATCGCTTGTGGCTGATCGCCTGCAGGCTCAAAGTCGGTCACCATCTCAAAGGCGCGGCTTGATATCTGTGTCCCTGACGCATTGACACCACTGATTTCAGCTTCGCCTTGTAGCTGAGAGGCCAATTGATTTAACTGACGCGACGAGCGCGGTTCGGGCATTCGCATATTGATTTTCTTCTTCTCAAGGTTTATAACAATATGGGGCCCCATCCGCCTTTTTTAAAGGTGAACCAATCGCTGCCCATTAGAGCTTTTTGCGTCCAAAAGGCTCTTTTTTAGGGCGTGTCGTTATTTCAAAAATGATGATAAAAATGAGATAAGTTACGGTCAAACAAGGAAAATAGCACCGTTAATATCGGGATATAAACCCGCTATTTGACGATGTTTGGCAAAATTTGGCCATTTTTAGCCCATTTAGATAACTATCGAGTGAACTTACGACACGCCCTAGTCACACTATGATGAAGTGGCGATATATTTTGCTGCCATGATCTCGGTGTCAGTCACCCTTGTTGAATAGAGTTGAATATAAAAATTCACAGAACGCCTGCAAACTTTACAAAGGTTTTCATGATTAACAAACCCATTACATGACCCCTTCATAAAGCCTATGCTTAACGGTTCCAACTGCGTGACAAACTGCTATCATTTATAACGATTCATTCAGCAAGACCACGAATACATCAATAACAACAAGTTCAGTATTCTATTTAAGACCGTCTTAAACCAATGATTTTTCATTTACAATGATAATAATGGAGTAAAATATGAGAGAACGTTATGCAAGTGGTATCAATGATGATACTGCCAAAAAAATGGTGGATTTACTAAACGCCAACTTGGCCAACCTGATCGACCTAAGTATGGATAGCAAGCAGTGCCATTGGAACTTACAAGGTACTGGATTTATCGGCGTGCATCAGTTACTAGACGAGACCTATGAGCGCCTAACAGAAGCTTATGATACGGTAGCTGAGCGCATCGTAATCTTGGGCGGTAAAGCCAACGGCATCTCAAAACGGGTGGTTGAGGACTCGATTTTAGAGACGTATCCCACCGATATCACGGAGGTCGATGAACACGTGCGCGAGCTCACCAAACGCTACAAAACCATCGCCGCCTCACTGCGCGAAGCAATCGATACCGCGGGTGATGCAGGCGATGAAGACACGGCAGATTTATTAACAGAGGTGAGCCGTATCGTCGACAAAGACGCATGGTTTATCGGTGCCAACGCTCCAAAGAAGTGATAAGGGCTTGATCTATAGCGGTTAAATCAATTTATAATTATAATTATAATTATAATTAATGAGAAATAATCATAGAAAAGCCACCAATAAAGGTGGCTTTTTTTATGGGTATGACTTTTGTGGTGATAAATAAGCGATATTTATTCTTAAGGTCAACCTAATCGCACTTTGTCATTTATGCGCTGGTTGAGATGCTGGCTGATGTCGTAAAACATGCTAGGAAAGATGCGCTTTATCCACATCACTAGGAGGTGTCAACACGGCTGCATTTGGTACAGATAACGTGAGAATCGCTTCTTGAAACAGGGGATTGTCTCGAAACTGATTTTCGATATCTTCAAATTTTTGCGCTATTTTTTCTTCTTTTTGGTTGCCTGCGATATCGACTGCAGCGACCATAAATATCTTTTTGGGACCGACCCATTAGCCGATGGTATAGTTGGTCTCGCTCTCAGCGGTATTCCATTCGGTGATACCGGTGTAGATGGTGTAGATAGAGACGATAGAGCCTGCCATAAACACGCCAAAAGCCGCAATCATCGACCAAACATAGGACTCTTTACCATAGCCGAGTGGATGGCTTCTATCGGCAGGTCTGATGGACTTTTTTTCGGCGACTATCAGCAGCGCCCCATTGCCAGCATCCGCCCAAGAGTGCGCAGACTCAGCAATCATAGAGGCAGAACCAGTCATAAAGGCCGCGACCGTCTTTGCAATGGCGATAATCAGATTTGCCCCAACAGCGATTAAGACCGTAATCAATGAACCCGCAGGCTTTTTATCTGCCGGCTTAGCATGGCGATGTGTCTGGTCGTCAGACTGATTTTTGACAGTGCCTGTGCCGCGAGTACGGCTTCTCGGTGCTAACGCGTCATTCGATGTGGTGTCTTTTGGCTTGTTGGTCATGTTAGCCTCGTTATCACTGACTCATATAAACAGGTTATATAGGTCAGTGATACAAAGATAGTGAGATAAAAATAGTGAAATAAAAAGAAAACAGTCGCCTACCGTGCAGATTGCCATGCGTGCTCTAACTACGCGGCTCACCACCTCGCTCGCCAGTCATCTTATCGATATCGCAACTAGGACGATGTGCGCTCTCCATACGCATTTCTTTTCGCTCTAATGCTGCATCGGCACGGCATTGCTGCATCTCGTTTTTGATCTCAAGAGGCGGCGCTGGCGTTGGCTTACCATTGTCATCGATTGCAACCATGGTAAAGTAGCAGCTATTGGTATGGCGTACCGTACGCGCACGCACATCTTCGGCCTCAACGCGAATACCCACCTCCATTGAGGTGGTACCCACATAATTGACACTAGCAGCAAACGTCACCAGCTCTCCGACATAGATAGGCTCCCGAAACATCACTTGATCGACCGATAACGTCACCACATAGTTGCCGCTATAACGGCTGGCACAGGCATAAGCGACCTGATCGAGCATCTTAAGCAAATCGCCACCATGGACATTGCCGATAAAATTTGCCATATCAGGCGTCATCAGCACCGACATATACAATTCGTGGTTTAAAGGGGCTTTTTTGGCGGTGGAGCTGGTGTTGAACTGCGGCATAATGTTCCTTAAAAGGTTGTACACGTATTTATGTTTTTAGCTTGCTTATCATTTATACCGCAGCTTGCTATATATCACAAACGCCCCTGTGTCATCAGATGGTCTACATTGTGTAAATAAAATATAAATAATAGCCCATCGGTAAATATAGTTAATTTAATATATAGTCAGTTCAAAACAAAACTGTCATAAGTTCCAAAGCGCTACTGGGATGAATTTTATGCAGCATCACCATAATTTTTGTTACCAGCCCCATGCGACAGCGAAATATCAGCGTGCTACAATATTCAGTCTATAGTTGAGCCTCTTTACAGTTGAGCTACTTTACAATAGGCACTACACCGACAAAGGCTGTGCAAACTACCTATCTGTAGCACCCGCCTATATAGTAATTGCCCGTTTTATTTAGGATTGACTATATACCGACATCATGCCCTGATGACGATAAAAACGTTATATAATTAACATCAGCTACCCCAACCACCCTTCATTATAAAAAGGATCCCTCATGAGCGAGTTGCAACTGTCTGAACGCGTCAATAGCATCAAACCATCACCGACTCTAGCGATTACCAATAAAGCCAAAGAGCTAAAAGCGGCTGGTAAAGACATCATCGGCCTAGGTGCTGGCGAACCTGACTTTGATACACCAGAGCACATCAAAAAGGCAGCCATTGATGCAATCAATAACGGTTTTACCAAGTACACCGCTGTCGATGGTACACCAGAGCTCAAAAAAGCCATCATCGACAAGTTCAAACGTGATAACGACATCAGTTATGAGCCAAATGAAATCCTAGTATCGGTCGGTGGTAAGCAGTCTTTCTTTAACCTTGCCCAAGCCTTTATCAATCCAGGCGACGAAGTCATCATTCCAGCGCCTTACTGGGTCAGCTATCCTGATATGGTCATCATCGCAGGCGGTAAGCCGGTCATCGTAGAATGCCCTGCTGAGCAAGATTTCAAGATCACCGCCGAGCAATTAGAAGCCGCCATCACAGACAAAACCAAACTGCTAGTGCTAAACAGCCCATCGAACCCAACAGGTATGATCTATACGTTGGATGAGCTAAAAGCCATTGCGGAAGTATTGAAAAAACACCCGCACGTCTATGTGGCCTCAGATGATATGTATGAGCACATTCGCTGGACGGGTGATAAATTCTACAATATCTTAAACGCCGCACCTGAGCTAAAAGAGCGCGCCATCATCCTAAACGGCGTATCAAAAGCCTACGCCATGACAGGCTGGCGCATCGGCTACGCTGGTGGCCCTGCCAAACTCATCGGCGCGATGAAAAAAGTACAGTCGCAGTCGACCTCTTGCCCAACCTCTATCAGCCAAGTGGCTGCAGAAGCCGCCATCAGTGGTGACCAAAGCGTACTGGCACCAATGGTAGAAGCCTTTGAGAAGCGTTGTGATTTGGTCGTTGATGGTCTAAATGCCATTAAAGGCATCACGTGTCTGCGTCCTGATGGCGCATTTTACGTCTATCCTCAAATCAAGCCATTAATCAAAGCCGCTGGCCTGTCTTCATGTACAGAGTTTTCAGAATGGCTACTGGATAAAGTTGGCGTAGCGGTCGTCCCTGGTGATGCCTTTGGTCTTGGCGGCTATATGCGCATCTCTTATGCCACTGACGAAGCGACGCTAAAAGATGCGCTATCACGTATCGAAAAAGCCGTGGCTGACTTGGACGTTGCTGAATAAGCAACTCACTAAGCAAAAAGGCTTTTAAGCTAAATAGCTTGATTGTTAAAAACTATAAAAAAAGACGCTCCATATTTGTTATGTGGGCGTTTTTTTATGACGGCTTGATTTGATAAAAACGCTCTATCTTTTCATTAAAATGACAATCTTTGCAATTTATGCAAAAAAAGGCTTGACGTATTTTTTATCTTTGCTAGAATACGCCCCACTTAGCAAGAACTCATTAGAGATTTTCTAAGTCTTGTTGTCACGTATCATGTACGTACAGCCTATTCTCCAATAGCTCAGTTGGTAGAGCAACGGACTGTTAATCCGTGTGTCCCTGGTTCGAGCCCAGGTTGGAGAGCCACATTTTAGTTGTAAAAATTTGAATTATTTTTAATTCAATTATGGCATTTGCCAAAACCCTCATCACTTTGATGAGGGTTTTTTTATGGTCGTCTGTTTTTTATGCAATTTGGCTTCGTCAGCAGTTTGGTTTCTTTTAGCTCGGCGCTTGTAGCATGGAATTTAAGGAGTGTAACGCCTCGGTGGTATGGCGGCTAGGATCAGCAAATAAATACCAGATGGCAGACAAAGAAAAGCCCCGAACCTAGGGCGATTGGTTCAGGGCTTACGGCGCTTCATGTTGTTATTATTATTTCTTCCATGTCGACTTATCCTAAGTCATAAACAGTCATCTATAAGACAGCGGGCTGACCTGTGCTTTTATCGATACTGCCTCAACACTGCATCCTTGCCTCTCCTTGTGTTGATGGTTGTATTGTAGGGCAATCACTTTGATGCGCCTAGAGGCTAAAGACCTTATTTCGCGTAAGCATATGCTTACATTTGTACACCCGCTTACTGCCCCACTCGCCTTATTTGGCGGCTCGTGACTTATCTAGAACCAATCTACCGTTCCAAAAATCTTACTCAAACCTAGCCAATATTGACTATTAGATAGGTTTGACGTTTTCTTTCTGCTTCATTGTCACGCGCTATTTCTCATTTGAGATTTAGACTGACCACGACTCCACAGACTTTTTTAATTGGCGATGGAACTCACCGTCCAATAAACAGGATTATGCAGCTGTTAAAATAACAGTCGCGTTATTTAAAATATTGATGCTGGCGTTGAGGTCACGGTCATGAGAAACCTGACAGTTAGGGCACAACCACTCACGCATTTTCAATGTTAGCTCATCTTTACCAAGGATATGATTGCAGTTTGAACAGGTTTTTGAGCTTGGGTAGAAGGGTCCGACTGATTTCACAACCTTGCCTTGCTCAGTGGCTTTGTAGATAAGCTGTCGCTTAAACTCAAAGAAACCCAAGTCACTGATAGCTCTTGATAGCCGCCTGTTCTTAACCATACCTTTGACATTCAAATCCTCAATCGCAATCACATCAAACTCATTAACCAGACTTGTTGTGATTTGATGGAGAGAATCTTGCCTAATACACCTGATCTTATAGTGCAAACGAGAGAGCTTGGTTTTCGCTTTTTCTCTGTTTTTACTGCCTTTTTTAGTGCGACTGAGCGCTTTGTTTAGCGTTCTTAGTTTTTTAAGGTTTGCTTGAAGTGGTTTTGGCGCTTTAATTTTAGTGCCGTCTGATAAAACCAGTAAGTCGGTAATACCAAGATCAACACCAACGCTTTTACCTGTCTTTTTAGTAGGAATTACAGCTTTTTGTATTTCAACAGCCACACTAACAAACCACTTACCGCCACGTTTAGAGATGGTGGCTGACATGATCTTGCCGTCAAAACGTAAAGCTTCTTTTAAGCGAACCCAGCCCAAGTTTGGGATACGAATGGATTTACCTTTAATGGCAAATTGGTCGTTGGATAAACTGAATCTATCGTCACGGCCTTTTTTACGAGCGGTTGGGTATTTCGCTAAGCCTTTAAAGAAGTTGTTATAAGCATCACCCAACTGCATGATTGCCGCCTGCGGAGCGCATTTGGTCACTTCCAGCATATAGGGGAATAATTCACGCTTAATGGCGTTCAATTCGCGTCTGAGCTTCGCCTGTGAGGGCTTGTTTAGATTTTTAGTATCAACCTCAACGCCTGCGGCCAAACACGCATCACGGTACGCTTTGTCAAGCGCATACTGCCGCTGCCACTCATGCAAAGCCCAGTTGTAGGCTTTTCTCGCCACGCCACAAGCACGAGCAAGGTGATTTGCCTGTACGTTGTTTGGCTTGAGTTCGATAATGTGTCCACGGATCATAATGCTTTTTTAACCGCCTCTATTAATTGTTGGTTTTTCTTGCTGCAAGAGCCGTATAGCCTCGCTGAAAATACGGTGATAATCTCCAATACATCTTGGGCTAATTCTTGCTCAAAACTCAATTCTTCACCTTGATTGATTATTACCACTTCAACGTCACGAGCCTCACACAACATGAAAACCAGTTCTGCACCAAATCGTAAAAGCCTGTCTTTATGGGTAATTACCAGCCGTTCAACTTTATTGCTCAGTATGTCATCAAGCAGGTTTTTTAAGCCTTTCTTTTTATAATCCATTCCACTACCAAGATCGGTAATCGTCTCAAAAGTCCAGCCTTGCCTGGCACAATAAAGTTCCAAAACTTGAGACTGGAGAAGTAAGTCGTCTTTTTGATCACGACTCGACACACGAGCATAAGCAATGGTTTTTCGGTCTAATTTAGGTGGTGTATTCAAGGAATGCGGTCTGATTTCACTTAAATCATATCGCCTATGCCCGTTTTCGGTTCGCTTGGCGACTAACGTACCATCCTCATCCCAACGTCTTAATGTGGATTGAGCAACCCCGAAATGTTTGGCAGCCTCCCCAATACTAACCAGTTTCCCCATAACTTGCTCTCTATATTATAGATATAATCTATCTATTATAGTAATAAATAGGTAGGTTTGTATATATTTTATTTGACTGTTTGCAACCCTATTCTATCCCAATAACTGCTGCTCTTTAGCATGCTCTTTAGAGACTTTTTCGCCTTCTTCTTTGCCCTCTTCTATTTTGTTATCTGTCTCTTTGATGTCGTCTGCTTCGGCCGTTGGGGCGTTTTTTTGTTGTTGCTCGGCTTCCTCTGGCTCATACTGTAGCGTCGTCATGACTGGAAAGTGATCAGAGCCTATAGACGGCAAACGCTGAATATCAACGACTGTGAAGCAAGCACTGTGAAAAATATGATCAAGCGCCCAACGCAAAAATGGATAATTGACATGAAAGGTATTGATAAAATGGCGACCGATACGCGGGTCCAGCAAGCCCGAGATGCGCTGAAAGCGGCGCGTCGTCTTCGACCAGGCCACGTCATTAAGATCGCCTGCCAGTATGGCGGTTTGATCGTGCTCTTTAATGTGTTTGCCGACCATTAGCAACTCGGCATCGCGAGTGGTCGATTTGTCGGCCTCAGTAGGACTGGGCGGCATGGGGTGCAAGCAATATAGCCAAATCACTTGACCATTTTGCAGGCGCAGCTGTGAGTGAATCGACGGTATGTCATCTATCATCAAATACTTGACCTCAGGGTCGATCAGTTCAAGTTTCGAGTACAGGTGCATGCCATATAAATTGTCTAATGGCACCTTGACGGTATAAGGATAGTCTGGCTCAATCTGCTCCAGTGCTTTTTCCCACTTTTTATCACTCTCTAAGGTGATTAAAATATCGGGCTGCTTTTGCTTGACCAGCTCGACCAGCTTTTTGGTGTGATCATTGGGCGTTAGGACATTTGACACCATGAGCTTTAGTTGATGCGCTTGCCCTGCAGGTTTGGATTTTGCTTGTTGTACTTCTTTTTTCCATAGTTTGGTATAGGGCAACACCATTCTTAGCTGAAACGCCAATGTGAGACTCAAAACCACAAACAACAACCACTGCCATAGCTGCCAGTCTGGCCAAAACATCAACATACCAACCCAAGCGATTACCCCCAGCACCATGATCTGAATACGAGGAAAATCGACACCGCGCACCCACCAATTATCTAGCGGCAGCCAGCCCCAAATCGTCACAAACGCGACGAGCCCTGCTAGCCACTGGACAGAATAATATAGTAGTGAAAGATCCATAGTATGTATTAACCGTTGGTTGAAATTTTGGTTTGCCGCTGCATAAGATATGTTGGGTATTCAGGCATCTTTAGGCGTACGGCTCACGATACTGATGCTAGCGATTACTTTAGCACTTCAATCCAGTGACGCCTACTGCTACAGTCGAATTATATGACAACAACTATAAAACATTACAATGTCAAGTATCTGGCAGTGTGGTGTTGGTGATTCGTTGACAAGCTTTTGTTGATAAGGCTTTTGTACCATAAAACCGCAATAACCAGCATCTGCATACTAATAACATCACGTTATAGTAAACATAGCAAATAGTGTATAAAAAACCGCTAAAAATCGCCAAAACGTCTTGCTTTTTGGGAGCATTCACGGCATTGTTATTGGTTGGCGATGCAACAAATAATTGTAAATAGGATTAAATTTCATGAGTAATTTAACAGTAGGCTTGGTGGGCTGGCGCGGTATGGTTGGCTCAGTGTTAATACAGCGCATGCAGCAAGAAAAAGACTTTGATGGTATTACGCCCGTGTTTTTTTCGACCAGTAACGCAGGTGGCGATGCGCCAAGCTTCGATGGCGTACAGACCAGCCAATTAAAGGACGCTCATGATATCGACGCACTCGCAGCTTGTGATGTGATTATTACCTGTCAGGGCGGCGACTACACTGCAAAGGTGCATCAGCCGCTACGCGATAGCGGCTGGAATGGCTACTGGATCGATGCGGCCAGTACCTTGCGTATGGCAGATGACAGCATCATTATCCTTGATCCAGTCAATCGCAATGTCATCGATAGCGCGCTCGCCAGTGGCAAAAAAGACTTTATCGGTGGCAACTGTACGGTATCCTTGATGCTGATGGCGATCGGTGAACTGTTTAATAAAGGCTGGGTAGAATGGGTCAGCGCCATGACTTATCAGGCGGCGAGTGGCTCTGGCGCAAACAACATGCGCGAGCTCATCGAAGGCATGGGCGTACTACGTGATGCGGTCAAGGACGAGCTGGCTGATCCTGCAAGTGCTATCTTGGATATCGACAAAAAAATCGCGCAGACCCAGCGCGCAGATGACTTTCCTAAGCAGTATTTTGGTGTACCGCTCGCAGGCAGCTTGATCCCTTATATCGATGCGCAATTAGAAAACAAGCAATCGCGCGAAGAATGGAAAGGCGGCGTCGAAACCAACAAAATCCTTGGCAACTCAGCAGCCAACACCATCCCTATCGATGGTATGTGTGTGCGTATCGGTGCCATGCGCTGCCACGCTCAAGGCCTGACCATCAAGCTCAAAAAAGACATCCCGCTAGAGGAAATCGAAGCGGCGCTAAAAAATAGCGGTAATGAGTGGTTGGACTTGGTCGAAGACGACAAAGAAGCCACGATGAACCGCTTAACACCTGTTGCCGTAACAGGTACCTTAACTGTGGCGCTAGGACGCCTGCGTAAGCTAAACATGGGGCCTGAATATCTCGGTGCATTTACTGTGGGTGATCAGCTACTGTGGGGTGCAGCCGAACCCTTACGCCGTATGCTAAACATCATCCGCGAGCAAAACGCCTAATTTTACAACTCAACTATGAAGTACAAAAAAGACAGCAGATGGCTGTCTTTTTTTATGGCGATTTTAGGTTCACTCTTCATAACGCGCTATGAGCCGTACATAATCGCGCATAATATAAATAGCAGCAAAGTTGAGACTCGCATCCCTGTCCCAATAAACCCTTAACAATGCTATAATTAGCGCCATTTCCATAGCTTACATAGCGGTTATCATATGCAATTTGTCTTACACAAAACGGCCAGCGGCGAGACGCGTGCGCGCCGTGGCACTGTCCATCTCAATCATGGCGACGTACAAACGCCTGCCTTTATGCCTGTCGGTACTTATGGTACGGTCAAAGGCATGCTGCCGCGTGATATCGAAGCCATTGGCGCTGATATCATCCTTGGTAATACGTTTCACTTATGGCTACGTCCTGGTACTGAGGTCATCGACAAGTTCGGCGGCCTACACAAGTTTATGCACTGGGATAAGCCTATCTTGACCGACTCAGGTGGCTTTCAGGTCTTTAGCCTCGGTGCGATGCGCAAAATCACCGAAGAAGGCGTCAATTTTAAGTCGCCCATCGACGGTGCCAAGGTGTTTTTGTCACCAGAAAAGTCGATGCAGATTCAGTACAGCTTAAACTCAGACATCGTCATGCAGTTTGATGAGTGCACCCCCTATCCTGCCACTCACGACGAGGCCAAAAAGTCTTTAGAGCTGTCGCTACGTTGGGGCCAGCGCTGCTTTGATGAGCACAATAGACTAGGCAGCACCAATGCGCTGTTTGGTATTATTCAAGGCAGTATGTACCCAGAGCTACGCCAGCAATCGCTCGAGGGCCTGCTTGAGATTGGTTTTGATGGTTATGCCATCGGCGGCCTATCTGTCGGCGAGCCAAAAGATGAAATGATGGATGTACTAGACTATATCCCAGAGGCGATGCCAGCAGACAAGCCGCGCTATCTGATGGGCGTTGGCAAGCCTGAGGACATCGTTGAGGCGGTACGCCGTGGGGTCGATATGTTTGACTGTGTCATGCCCACTCGTAACGCCCGTAATGGCCATTACTTTGTCACAGGTGATACAGACAATGCAGGCGTAGTGCGTATCCGCAATAGCCAGTATCGTAACGATGAAGGCCCACTAGACCCTGAGTGTGATTGCTATACTTGCCAAAACTTTAGCCGTGCCTATTTATACCATCTCAATAAATGTAAAGAGATGCTAGGCGCGCAGCTGGCTACCATTCATAACCTGCGTTATTATCAGCGCTTGATGCAAGGCATCAGAGACGCCATCGAGCAAGATACCTTTGATGCCTTTGTCAGTGAGTTTTATGCCAAGCGTGGTCAAACGGTGCCTGAGCTAAACCTACGCTAACTCTTTAAACGCCTATCTATCTCTCTGCATCCTTATCTATCATTCAGACCAAAAAAGGGCTTAAGAAAATTCTTAAGCCCTTTTTGCTACTTGACTGATGTATGCGCCATTAAAAAAGGCTAATGGCCAAACGTTTTAACCCATCAATGTGGTCACAAACACGATAACCACTGCGATTGGCGCTACAAACTTGGAGATAATCTGCCATAGCGTCCACGTACCATTAGACAGACCAAGCTCTTGCTGGACACTGCGCTGATCCATCTGCCAGCCAAGGAAGATAATCGCCGCCAGACCCGTAAGTGGTAGGATAAACTTACTGGTGAGCTTATCTAAAGCATCAAAGACTCCGTTGCCCATGATCGTAAAATCAGCCCATAGGTTAAACGACAACAAGGCTGCGATACCAAGTAGCCAAATCACAATACTCGCCACGATGGTCGATACTGTACGGCTCATCGAGGTACGCTCTTCTAGAAACTCCACCGTCGGCTCAAGTAGCGAAATCGATGAAGTGATAGCGGCAAAGGTAATCAATAAGAAAAACAAAGTACCGATGATCGTACCTGCGCCCATGCTACCAAAGGCAATTGGCAAGCTGACAAAGATAAGACCAGGGCCTGAGGCAGGATCTAAGCCATTGCTAAAGATAATCGGGAAGATCGCCAGACCAGCGGCCAAGGCAATCACGGTATCCAAGATAACCACTGTACGGGCGGTCTTGAGTAAGTTAACTTCACGGCCCAAATAAGAGCCATACGCAATCATAATGCCCATACCGATAGATAGAGTAAAGAACGCATGACCAAGCGCAGCAAGCATCACGTCTGCAGTCAGCTTGCTAAGGTCTGGAGCAAATAGATAAGCAACCGCTTCACCAAATCCTCCATTCATGACGTTATAACCGACGATGACAAACAAGATAAGACCCAATAATGGCATTAACACCTTGGCGGTTTTTTCGATACCACTTGCCACCCCCATACCGACGATGATAGCCGTCAGCGCCATAAACACAGTGTGCCAAATGGTCAATGTGCCGGCTGAGGCCAGCATAGCATCAAATGTCGCACCAACTGCGTCGCCATTTTGGCCAGCAAACTCACCTGAGGCGATTTTGGTGATATAGTTTAGCGCCCAGCCACCGATGACACTATAAAACGATAAAATTAAGAAACCGCCCAAAATACCTGACGCACCCACGATACCCCAGCTGCGTGACTTGCCTTGGCTGGCGGCCACATCAGCAAAGGTATTGACTGGGTTTTTTTGTCCGCGGCGACCGATCAACCACTCAGCGACTAGAATCGGAAAACCTACTAACGCGATACAGAATAAATAAGCGATAACAAAAGCGGAACCCCCACTTTCACCGACCATATATGGAAATTTCCATATATTTCCCAACCCAACTGCCGACCCTACCGCTGCTAGCACGAAGCCAAAGCTTGAGCTCCATTGTGCATGTTCTTGTTTATTCATAGCCATCTTTTCCGTCCTCTTGCTTCAATTAATACCACTGATAACCTTCCTTGATTATCATAATCCGCCCATCATAATGCGTAAACGAATTATTAAACGCCCCAATATGAAGCGTCCAGTAACATTAAGAAAAAATTGTTTACAATACCGTAAACGCTCAGTTTCTGCTAAGCAACCAAAAAAGTCAAGTGCCCATAAATATAAAAAGCCATAACAATTGGTTATGGCTTTTTATCATTTTACCTCTAACTAACAAGAGTTTTTGGACTATCAACAATCCTTTTTATCATAAATTGTGGCTAAGCCTAATCAATTGTCTACTAACCACTTAGCGCACGACACCGCGGCGGCTGTTTTGTAAGGAGTCAATAAGCAGCTGAATCTTTGGCTCTCTCGGTAGTAGCTCGGTATGCAGCACCTCAAGCGCTTGTACAGTAGTCAGACCCGATCTAAAAATCGTACGATACGCTTGACGCAAAACATCAATCGTCTCTTTTGACCAGTTTTTGCGGCGCATACCTTCGACATTGAGACCATGGGTTTTGGCAGGATTGCCAGATACCATGGTAAAGGCGGCCACATCTTTTAAGATCAGACTTGCCCCACCGATCAGACTATAGTCATCTACCGTACAAAACTGATGAATACCAGAGTTGCCACCGATGATGGTATGGTTACCGATAGTGACATGACCCGCTACCCCCACATTATTAGCCAACACATTGTGATCGCCTATCACGCAGTCGTGAGCCACGTGGGTGTTGACCATCAACAAATTATGACTACCAATCTTGGTCAACTCGCTGTCTTGAGCGGTGCCGCGGTGCAAGCTGCAGGCCTCACGAATGGTATTATAATCGCCAATCTCAAGCCAAGTGCGCTCGCCTGCATACTTCAAATCCTGCGGATCTTCACCAATACTGGCAAACTGATAAAATTGATTGTGCGCGCCGATACGAGTCAGCTTGGTCACGACCACATGACGATGCAATACCGTATGCGCGCCGATGCTGACCTCATCCCCGACGATACAGTACGGGCCAATGATGGCAGTCTCATCTATCTGAGCGGAGGGTGAGATGAGTGCTGTTGGATGGATCTGACTCATAATGTGGGCCTTTGTATCTTCTGGTGCGAATAAATGGTAAAACACTGACCGTCAGTCATAACTTATCAAACAAACCAAAGTCAGTCTTGCGACAAAATATCGATGCTCATTATAATTCTTCTTGCCTGTTTTGACATAACTCTTTAGATACCGATGAGCCTAAAAGTTATCAGCCAATTTTATTGCTCTTGACGAGCAATCATCACCTGTGCGCTCGCCGCCAGCTCATCTTCGACATGGACGGTACAGTCAAACTTATAAATACCGCGCTTTTGCATCACAGTTTTTGCCCGAATAATCAGCTGATCACCAGGGATAACGCGGCGCTTAAAACGAACCTTATCCACCCCAGCAAACAAATACAGATAACCATCTTCGCCAGTCAATCCTGCGCTGATAAACCCAAGCACCCCTGACACTTGAGCCATACATTCGACCATCAGCACGCCTGGCATGATAGGCTCATTTGGGAAATGCCCATTAAAAAACTCTTCATTAATGGTGACGTTTTTGACCCCAGTGATGCATTCACCAGGGATACAGTCGATCACTTTATCGACCAGCATAAAAGGATAGCGATGCGGTAAGTAGTGCTTTAGCGTATGATAAGTCAGAGGCAAAGTCAGGCCTTGCTCAGCCAAGCTTTTCATGTCGGTATCATTTAAAACATCTATGTCTTTGCTGCTCATATGCCGCGTCCTTGCTCATTGCTAAGTATAAAAGGATTAAAAGGTTAAGGATTAAAGTATGGAATATTATATGGTTAACTACTAAGGGTTATGAAATAGAGTGATATCTTGTGGCCAGTCAAATCAGCGCTCATCGCGACCGAGCTGGCGAAACCTAACAGCAGCACGTCGCCAGTTGGCAGTTGGCATGGCAGCGGTACCTGAAGAGTAAGAGCCTGCTTGTTTGATGGATTTGGTCACCATCGTCATACCCGACAACGTAACATCATCAGCAATCTCGATGTGGCCAGTGATACCGACCGCGCCACCAATAATACAGCGTTTACCGATATGCGTACTCCCAGCGATACCGGTGTGCGCGGCGATGGCCGTCCCATCACCGATATGCACATTGTGCGCCACTTGCACCAGATTGTCGATAATCACATGATTGCCGATGACGGTATCATCGATAGCACCGCGGTCGATACAAGTCTGACTGCCAATACGGACATGATCACCGATGATGACTCGGCCTAACTGCGCAATACGCTCCCACCCGGTGGTGCTTGGGTCGTTGGTCGGGGCAAAGCCAAAACCTTCTGAGCCAATACTTGTACCAGCATGCACTCTGACATAATCGCCAATGGTACAATCATGACCAATGACCACTTGTGATTTGATGACACAATCGCTGCCAACCCTCGTACCTGCCTCAATCGTCACGTGGGCAGCCAGCGCTGTTCGCGCTCCCAGCTGCACCTGCTCGCCTATCACACAAAACGCCCCTATGCTCACCTGCTCGCCGATGATGGCACTATCGGCAATCACCGCACTCGGATGAATACGACTCGAGGCTGACTGATAAGCAAATAACTGACTGGCGCTGGCGTAAGCCAAGTATGGATTTGCGACCACCAACGCCAAGGTTGATGCGGGTACTTGCTGGCGATAATCTGCTGTGACTAACACAGTTCCTGCTTGACTGTCTGCCAAACTAGAGAGGTAACGAGGATCGGCCAAAAAACTCAGCTGCGTGTCATTGGCTGTCGTCAGACTACCGATACCGCCAAGCTGTTGGCATAACTGCTCAGCGCTCAGCTCTGCTTTATTTATAACAGGCTGGCGCTGCTCAATTTGGGTGATAAGTTGCTCAATCGTTATCATAGTTATTATTAGGGTGTGTCCTCAATTCACTTTAGCATGGATAATAGTACAGGCAAGGTAAAGCATTGACTCGAAATTACGAGCTAGTTTCTCGTATCTTGTTGCAATACTACGAAACTGCTTTAACCTTGCGAACATATTTTCTACCAAATGGCGTAATTTATACAGGTAGCTATCAAAATCAGGATTGGGCTGTTTAGCATTTTTCCTCTTTGGTATAACAGGTTTCATGCTATGCTCACAAGCCTTGTCTCTGATACTATCAGAATCATAACCTTTATCAGCAATCAAGTAATCAGCTTTATCAACCAACTCAATTAACTCTGGTGCAGCCTGACTGTCGTGGACTTCACCCCCAGTGATTTTAAAATTGAGCGGATATCCATTGGCATCACAACATAAATGAATTTTTGTAGTTCGTCCACCGTGGCTTTGTCCAATTGCTCGAGGCTCACCAATCCTAGCTCCACACGCATGTTGATGACACCGTATGTAGCTTCCATCAATGAAAACCCACTCCGTATCAATTTCTTTTCGTAGGCTAAAAAAAAACGCTCCCATAACCCATTTTCTGACCATCGGTTAAAACGGTTATAGGCAGTTTTCCACGACACAAGTTCTTCGGGTATGTCTCTCCATGGAGCGCCTGTTCTGAGTTTCCAAATTATGGCTTCCATAATAGTGCGAGTATTTTTAGTTATATAACAACCGTGCTGCTTCATAACTTCTTGTAGTTGTTGCCATAATTCGTCAGTTAGTACTATTCTGGCCATCGTCTCTAGACTCAAAATTATTTATTATGAGCTTATTTTGGTATTTTTTCACTTTTTTGAATTAGGGACACACCCTAGTATGAAGTAAGAATAAAAGTCGTATTATAAATAAGACAGTCATCAAGCTGCTATATCAGCTTGATGACCAATTTATCTAGTACCTTCTATTTATACCACACAAGTTATTGTGCCGTACAAATAAGATCAAAGCCAAAGCGCTTCAGATGGCTGCTACGTTAGAACGTATTACCAATCTGGAACTGTACTTTTTCGGTCTCATCACCTTCTTTATCACCGATAGGCATCGCATAACTCAAGGAGATAGGGCCAATTGGCGTATACCAAGTGATACCAGCACCAGCACTAAAGCGCAAGTCATTGTCTTGAGTCAATAATGGTACGCCAGTATCAGCACCCGTATCAGGGTCTACGAAAGTACGGTCTTCTTTATCGGTGGTATCAAAGACTTGCCCGCCCTCTGCAAATAGTACAGGACGTACTTGGTCAGCCCAGTCACCTTTAAATGGCATGGGCAATACCAGCTCAGCCCCAAAACTGGCCAGCGCGTTACCACCGATTTCTTCGTCTTTATAACGCACATCATCATTGATGGCATCATAATACGTCTGTGACTTTGGTCCAAGTGTTGAGGCTTCATAACCACGAACAGAGCCATAACCACCAGCGTAGAAGTTTTCATAAAACGGTAAATCATTACCATAGCCAAGCTTGGTATAACCACGTGCTATCCAATCCTTATAAATCGGATAATAAATATTGCCGCGGTACACAAGTTTTTGATAGCTGGCATCACCAAGGCCGATAGTCGCATCAACGGTATGGCTCATACCTTTGGTTGGGAATACAGGACGATCTAGGGTGCTATAGTCCCAGCCGAATAGTAGATTATAGGTCTGATAGTCGTTTTTAAAGCCAGTACGGCCTGAAAGCTGCTCTTCACCCTCTTCATCAATAAAGGTGAACTGCTCAAAAGATCCACCATCATCGATTAACTGCTGGACGTTTGAAACCCCTAAGAAGCGGCCACCCCGTACTGAGGTATTATCCACGTTGAGACCTGCGCTGACGCGTTTGGTTTCATCGACAGGATAGCTGTAGTTGAGCGTGGCACCATAGGAGTCGGTCACATAGTTACTGACGTTTCTGTCATCGTACTTTGTCTCACGATAATACGCGCTCAAACCTTGAGAGACACCGTTTTCGGTAAAGTACGGATCGGTATAGCCCAAACTATATGAGTCGCGGGTCTCTGAGCGAGACAGCGCGGCTTTGACTCGGTTACCTGTACCCATAAAGTTGTTTTGGGTCAAATCCAACTGGAAGGTCACACCACCACTTTGTGAATAACCAGCGGCAATGGTCGAGCTACCTGAAGGCTGCTCTTCTACCGTGTAATGTACGTCTACTTGGTCTGGCTGGTTGGGCACTGGTTTTACATCGACATTAACCGTTTTAAAGAAACCGGTGCGCATCAGACGCGTGCGTGACAATTGGATTTTTTCGCTAGAGGCAAGCGCGCCTTCTAGTTGGCGCATCTCACGGCGCAGTACTTCGTCTTGGGTTTTAATATTGCCCGTAAAGTTGATACGGCGCACGTAGATAGGACGGGCAGGATCGATAAAGTAATCCACATCGACCATTTTGGTATCGTCATTGATACGTGGTACTGGTCTAACTTGGGCCAGATAATAGCCTTCGTTGCCATAACGGCGCTTGAGCTCAGCGGTGGTTTCATCGAGTTTGGCTTGCGAGTATTTTTCGTTTGGGGCAAAGGTGACCAGCTCTTGTAGCTCAGTCGTCTCAAACGTTGGCTTGCCTAAAAAATTGACCTCACCAAACTGGTACTGCTCGCCTTCGCTTAGGCTGACTTCGATAAACACACTGCGCTTATCTTCGCTGATATTAAGTACCGCATTGTCGACGGCAAAACGCACGTAGCCGTCATTTTGGTACAAGGCTTTTAAGTTTTCCAAACTGGCCGCCAGCTTTTCTTTGGCATAGCGATCAGATTTAGATAACAGGCGTGTCCAAGAAGATTCTTTTACGGCAAAGACATCTTTGATCTCATCATCGCTGAAGTGCTTGTTACCGATGATATTGATATCGACGACTTTGGCAGGCTTGCCTTCGATAAAGCGTACATCGAGCTTGACACGATTGCCATCGAGTAGCGTTTGGTCGACTTCGATATTACTGTTGTAGTAGCCTTGGCTGATATACTGCTGCTGCAGCTCGTTGGCGACGCCTTGTAAGGTCGCTTGCTTGAGCACATCACCGACAGACAAACCTGCGTTGCTCAGTCCTTGCTCTAGTCCTTCTTTTGGGATGAGCTTATTGCCCTCAAAGTTAACTTCGGCGATGGTAGGACGCTCAACGACATCAAAGCGTAATTGACCGCCTTCGACACGGCTTTGAATGTCCGCGAAGTTTTCGGTTGCATATAGCGCCTTAATACTGGCCGCCAAGCTGCTGTCATTTACCGTATCTCCTACCGTGATAGGTAGAACCGGATAGAGGCTATCGGGGGTTAGACGTTGTAAGCCATTAAAACCGATGTCAGTCACTACAAATTCTGCAGCCTGTACCGGCATACTCATCATCGCTACCACTAACGGCAACCCTGCCGCGCTCATAAATAAAGGCGTACGCATAAACACTATCCGTCAATAAAAAAATTGCTTAAGTTAAGTTAAAAAGCACATGTTGTCTTGTCCATTTGCCATAAAGTCGCATACTTCGGCGGACAAGACTCAGAACACTTTATATAAAACGCATCATAAAATAAACTAAAAATTACGATTAGTACAGAGACGGCGGCACAAAGCTGCTCTGCCGCCACACCCGCAATCGCTGCCCGATACGCGTAAAACCATTAGTGCATCTTGTCTTATCACCCAAACGCTTGGGCAAACCATCAAAAAAGTCGGCTGATATCATTACCAATTGCTAACACCATGAAACCTGCCAGCAAGAGTAAACCGATATTAAGTCCAGCCATTTGCACGCCTTCTGAGAGCGGCTTACCGCGAATCAGCTCTATGAGATGATAGACGATATGCCCTCCATCCAATACAGGAATAGGCAAAAGGTTGAGCACTGCCAGACTCAGACTGATCAGCGCGGCGGTAGACAATACCATCTGCCAGCTAATATCGAAGCTTTGTTTGGCGACTTTGGCAATGGTGATCGGGCCTGATAAATTATCGAGACCAATCATACCTGAGAGCATTTTGCCCATCGAGCTGACCGTCATCACCGCCAACTGTTCGGTTTTTTCAAACGACTTGACCAGTGACTCGCCTGGACCATAGACCACTGTGGTTTTATAATCTTCAGGAATGACAATCTCAGACTGTGCCACCATAGCACCAATTTGCCCAAAGTCGTTACCTAAGTTGTCTTTTTTGCCCTGCGGCATAATGGCCAATTGTACAGGATTACCCTCTCTTAAGACGGTAAAATTGAGTAAAGTCTCAGGATTATCGCGAATGATGCGCGTGGCACTGATCCAGTCTGCGATGGCGACATCATTAATCGCCGTGATACGGTCACCGACCTTGAGGCCTTGACGATTGGCGGCACCATCAGGTGTCAACTCACCGACGATAGGGGCAATCGTCGGTTGCCATGGCAGCATACCAAAGCTGCTCAGCGCATCTTTTCCATGGTCATCGCCTTGCATGAACTCATTCACAGGCGCGTAGTAAGTCTTGGCGGCGTTGTCATCAGCTTGTAGCGTGACACTTATATTGTCCGTCTCGCCCATGCGTCCAGCGAGACGGTAATTAATCCCTTCCCACGTCTGTACCTCATGACCATCGATGGCGACGATCTTATCGCCAACGGGCAGCTGAGCGGTGGCCGCTGGCGTATCAGGCAACACCTGCCCAATCTTTGTCGCCAGCTGCTCAGACGGGGTCATAAACAACACCCAAAACAAACCAATCGCAATGACAAAGTTCATGATAGGGCCTGCTGCGACGATAGCGATTTTTTTTAGCGGATGCTGGCGGTTAAATGCCAAGTGCTGCTCATCGGCTGCCACCTCGCCTTCTCGCTCATCGAGCATTTTGACATAGCCGCCCAGTGGCAGCGCCGAAATACGATAATCAATACCGCTTTTTTTGCTGGTCCAGCCTACGACTTTGGGGCCAAAACCAATAGAGTATGTCAGCACCTTAACACCGCACAGGCGCGCCACGATATAGTGCCCCCATTCATGCAGGGCAATGAGCGGACCTAAGACAAAAATGGCCGCAAGGAGCGTCAATAAAAACGTCATGATGTCTTCTCAATATGGTTTTTTAGCAAGTTCTCTCGTACAAGGCTGATTTGCAAGACTTCTATTCTTATAGCGTCTGCGCCACTTATATGGATTTTGCCACCTTGGCCACCAATGCCTCAGTATGCCGACGCGCTAGCTGGTCAATCGACAATATATCTTCTATATCCGCCGACGCCGCTAACAGCGGTACTTGTATCTCACTGAGTGCCTGCTCATTGATATCAGCAATATCTGTCAAGCGAATTTGTCCTGCCAAAAACGCGGCCACGGCAATCTCATTGGCGGCATTGAGTACGATGGTCGCCTGCGTACCCGCTTGCATGGCTTGTCTCGCCAAACGCAAACAGGCAAATTTTTGTAAATCAGGCTCGATAAATTCTAGGCCGCTTAGCGCATACAAGTCCAAAGGCTGCGAGCCGCTATCGATACGCGCAGGATAGCTGAGTGCATGAGCAATGGGTGTCTTCATATCTGGGCTGCCCAGCTGCGCCAAAAAGCTGCCATCGCTATATTCTACCATTGAGTGAATGATGCTTTGTGGATGAATCACCACATTTATTTTATCCTCACTCAAATCAAACAAATGACAGGCTTCTATCAGCTCAAGCCCTTTGTTCATCATCGTTGCCGAGTCGACCGATATCTTTTGTCCCATCGACCAATTGGGATGTTTGACAGCTTCAGCGACGCCAGCTTGCTGCATCTGCGCAAATGACTGCTGCAAAAATGGCCCACCAGAGGCTGTCAACCACAATTTACGCACCCCGTGCTTTGGCTGGTGAATCTGGCGGCTGTCTTGTTGGATATCTACCGGCAAACACTGAAAAATCGCGTTATGTTCAGAGTCAAGCGGCAACAAAGTGGCGTGGTGGGTTTTGACCGCATCGATCATCACCTGTCCTGCCATCACCAGCGCTTCTTTATTAGCAAGCAAGATACGCTTGCCTGCGCGCGCGGCGGCCAATGTAGAAGGCAACCCTGCTGCACCGACAATGGCAGCAACGACCGTATCGGTTTGGCTATCGGTGGCGATATCTACAAGCCCTGCTGCGCCGCCGACGACCTCGATATCAAGCTTCGCTGCGCTTAGACGCTGAGCAAAATCATCGACTGCGGCTGCCGGTACGTTGACGCGCTTTGGCAAAAACTGCTGACACAGCGCAAACAGTTTGTCCAAACGATGGTAACCCGACAAGGCATAGACTTGGTACTGCTGCGGATGGGCCGCCAAAATCGCCAACGTACTATCGCCAATCGAGCCAGTTGCGCCTAATACGGCGATACGTTGCATCATAACCATCGTTGCCTATCAATAATACAAAAAAAATAAAAATAAAGCCTAACTGGATAAATCCAAGCAAGACACTTTTATACCACTATCAAACCAAAGTATTGCAGTGCCCAAAAGCCAAGCGCAAATATCGGCGTGGCAGACAATAAGGAGTCAATACGATCAAGGATACCGCCATGCCCTGGCAAGATTGTCCCTGAGTCTTTGACACCAGCACGGCGTTTGAGCATTGACTCAAACAAATCGCCGAGTACCGAAGCCAGTATCGTCAGTACCGATAGCGCAGCAAAGGCGATCAGTGGCACCCCTGTCAGCTGTAGCTTAAAGACGCTGATGGCCACGACGACGAGCAACCCTGTGACAATGCCGCCGGCCAATCCTTCCATACTTTTATTGGGTGAAACGTTTGGTGCCATTTTGCGGCGACCAAGCTTGCGCCCGACAAAATATGCCCCACTATCCGCGCACCACACCAATAAAAACACATACAGCAGCCACCAAGCTGATAGCTGCCACAGATAAAACATAGCCGTGATGGCGGCGGTTAATATCACCGCGCCCATCAAGCCCAGCTTTTTGCCATACCAATTGGTCGTCGTCGGAAAGACCCGAACCCAAGACAGCGCCATCAGCCATATGACGAGCGATGCGGCCCACCAAAACAGCCACGTCACTTTAAACAGCAGTGACACCACAGTCAGCGCCAAAACCAAAAGCACAAATAACGCTGGCTGACGCCATTTGGGCATCAGCTTGGTCCATTCGTGAGCGGCGATGATTACCCCTATCGCCAACAGCGGCGCAAACAAAATCGGTGTTTGGCTCGCAAACATTGCAATACCAACGATAATAACGAGAACAATTGCCGTCTTAATCCGTTGCCACATACTCATTGAGCCTTATAATAATGAAAAACGTATGGTCAAAAAATGCATTATAGCAGCTAATCCACAATAGCCCACTCATTGCTACTGACTGCAACAAAAGCGGTTTATTATTTCATAAGCACGCGGCCTTAACCACTGTGAATAATCACTACTAAAAGCGTAGCAGGCTTTTAAAGCACAAAAAAGACAAGCAGCGAGCAAGTATCGGACAAGCAAGTATAAGATAAGACGTTAGGGTTGTTTAGGGTAATTGCTGCGCGCAAGCGACTTGCTCGCTGGTTTTACCAAAGCGGCGTTGGCGCTGGGCAAACTCTGTAACCATCGATGCCAGCTCTGCTGCGCGAAAATCAGGCCATAGGGTTTTGGTAAAAAACAACTCAGCATAAGCGGACTGCCATAATAAAAAGTTCGATAATCGGTACTCACCGCCTGTCCGTATCAGCATATCGACCGCTGGGGCGTCTGCTAACTGGACATGGCGGCCAAGCAAGTCTTTATCGATATCATCAGCACACAGCTCCCCTGCCTGCACCTGTTTGGCCAACTGTTTGGCAGCATGGGCAATATCCCACTGTCCACCATAGCTGATGGCAATGACCAATGTCATGGCATCAAAATGCGCGGTTTTTTCTTCTGCATCGGCCATCAATGCTTGTAACTCTGCACTGAGCGGACTGCGATCTCCGATAAACCGTAAGCGAATACGGTATTTGTCCATCCGCGGCATTTGCTCATGAATGGTTGAGGTTAAAAGCTGCATGAGCAGCGTCACTTCACTCGGCGGACGTTGCCAGTTTTCGCTAGAAAAAGCAAATACCGTCAAAACCTCAATACCAGTATCGACACAGTATTCGACAATAGGGTCTAGCGCATCTTTGCCTGCCACATGTCCATGGCCTTTGGGTAGATGATTGGCTTTGCCATAGCGGTTGTTGCCATCCATGATGATGGCGATATGACGGGGTAGAAGAGCAGGAGCCAAGGCGGCTGAAGTAGACATAGGCTAGCTTGCTTATTGTTGAGATGGTTTAATAATAACGCGTGTCATGACGGCAAAAAAGCCAAAAAAATAAGATGTGGTAATTATTCACAAACTTATCATAAAGCGGTCTGCTACGGCTTTATGATTGACGACACAATAATAAGCAGCCAATCGCACTGGCGCAGTGGCTGCTAAACGACATATAGTCCATTGGAAATAAAACTTTTATAGATAGGGCTGCGCGACTGGTATAAACGTTACTTGCGTGCTGCTATCATTCGATACGGCACAGCCTGCATTTAAAAACAGCACCCCAGTCGCGCTCTGCCATCAATCGTTATACTTCCATCAGCTCGCTTTCTTTTTTGCTCAAACGGCTGTCGATGGTCTCGATGTATTTATCAGTGATTTTTTGAATATCATCACTAGCGCGGCGCTCGTCATCTTCTGAGATCTCTTTTTCTTTTGCCAGATCTTTTATGTCATTCATCATATCACGGCGGATATTACGAATCGAGACGCGGCTGTTTTCTGCTTCACCGCGCGCCAGCTTTTGCATATCGCGGCGGGTCTCTTCTGTCAGTGCTGGCATCGGCACACGAATCACATCAGCGGTCATCGGGTTCAATCCCAAATCCGCTTCGCGAATGGCCTTGTCCACAGCCTGTACCATCGTGCGGTCAAAAGGCTGTACAAGCAATGTGCGCGAGTCTTCGACATTGACACTGGCTACTTGGTTGAGCGGTGTGTCTGCGCCGTAGTAGCTGACCATCACGCCAGATAGCATGCCTGGATGGGCGCGGCCTGTACGTACCTTACTAAAGGTGTTTTCAAGCGCTTCTAAGGTTTTTTGCATACGGGCTTCACCGTCTTGCTTAATCTCTTTAATCATTGTGCATCCTTATTTATCGCTGTCGATAAATCATTCATGGTTGTTAATAGATAGTTATTTTGCGGCAACTCATCACTCGTAGCATGGCGCTTGACCGCGCATATTGGGCAATATTATGCCAATTAATACTAATGATAAACGCGCGTGCCTTCGTTTTCGCCCATGACCACATTTAATAAGGCGTTGGGCTTGGTCATATCAAACACTTGTAGCGGTACATTGTGCTCACGGCACAAGGCGATAGCGGTTAAGTCCATAACGCCAAGCTTTTGCTCTAAGACTTCATCAAAAGTCAAACCATCGTATTTTTTGGCATCGGCATGCAAACTTGGGTCTTTGTCATAGACGCCATCCACTTTGGTGGCTTTTAATATCAAGCCTGCTTCAACCTCGATACCGCGCAGACATGCTGCTGTGTCAGTGGTAAAGAAAGGATTACCAGTACCGGCGACAAAGATACAAACCTCACCGTTTTTTAGGTAGCGAATGGCATTGCGGCTGCTATAGCTTTCAGTGACTTCACCAATCGGTAAGGCTGACATCAAGCGCGTTTTGATATTGCGGCGCTCAAGCGCATCACGCATGGCCAGACCGTTCATCACAGTCGCAAGCATACCCATTTGATCGCCGGTCACACGGCCGACTAGGCCCTCTTGTTGCAGCTGGGCACCGCGATATAAGTTACCACCACCAACGACGATACCAACTTGCACACCAAGGCCGCGCAAGTGGGCGATAGATAGGCTCATCTTATCGAGCACTTCGGTATCGATACCCATGTCCT
Source organism: Psychrobacter sp. Marseille-P5312 (assembly GCF_900291405.1). NCBI lineage: Bacteria > Pseudomonadati > Pseudomonadota > Gammaproteobacteria > Moraxellales > Moraxellaceae > Psychrobacter > Psychrobacter sp. Marseille-P5312. The sequence continues at coordinate 2,049,310 of NZ_OLML01000001.1, read as the reverse complement.
TGCCACCAGCCAAGGCTTCGCCTGAGAGTTTTAGCAAGATACGAGAGTAACGCGGGTTTTTGTCAGACATGAGGTCACCTTGTTAGCATTAAATTATAATTAAAGTCATCGATAAAATACAAATGAAGATTGCCTTCTGATTTATGTACAGCCAGCGTTGATACGCAAGCCAGTGTCTGCGTATCGCTAGGTTGCGTGCAGCGCCCTACTCGTGATGCAGTGCTGAGCAGACAAAACCGTGCTGAGTAGATAAAAAGGCCAAATTGCGCTAATTGTAGCAAAAACTGCCCGCGATTGGGCAATTTTCACTCATCTATCATTGTGATGGCTTAGGGCGTGCCCTCAATTCAATCGATAGCCATCTAAATGGGCTAAAAATGGCCAAACCCGGCCAAACGGTGTCAAATAGCTGACTAATATCTCGATATTATCTGCGCTATTTTCCTTGTTTGACGGCGATTTATCTCATTTTTATCGCCATTTTTAAAATCAGGACACGCCCTAGCCTTGATAGCTGGCAAATAAGTCGTACTCGCTGGCCTCGTCAATGGTGACGGTCAAAAACTGACCAACCTTGACTTGCGCGCTGATGTCATCGACATAGACATGACCATCGATCTCTGGGGCATCGGCGTAACTCCGACAAATCGCAATGCCCTCAGCACTATCGATCTCATCGACCAACACCGTTAAGGTTTTACCGACTTTCTCTTGCAGCTTTTGTGCTGAGATGTCTTGTTGTAGCGTCATCAAGCGCTCATAGCGAGATTGCTTCACTTCTTCAGGCACATGACCTGGCAAGTCATTGGCTACCGCGCCTTCGACCTCTGAATAGGTAAAGGCACCGACGCGGTCAAGGCGTGCCTCGACGAGCCAATCGAGCAGACATTGAAAGTCTTCTTCGGTCTCGCCAGGGAAGCCGACGACGAAGGTTGAGCGAATGACGATATCAGGGCAAATCTCACGCCACGCTTTGATACGTGCCAAGGTGTTTTCGCTATGCGCTGGACGCTTCATGGCCTTTAAGATGCGGTGACTGGCATGCTGAAACGGAATGTCTAAATACGGCAGTAGCTTTTTTTCGCCCATCAGCTCGACGACTTTATCTACGTGCGGATACGGATAGACATAATGCAGACGCACCCAGATACCCAAGTCATTTAGTGCTTGGCATAAATCATAAAACTTGGATTTGAGCGGCATGCCATTCCAAAAGCTGGTTTTGTACTTTAGATCGAGCCCATAAGCTGACGTGTCTTGCGAGATAATTAGCAATTCTTTCACGCCAGCGTTTTTGAGCGCCAGTGCTTCTTTCATGACATTATCAATCGGACGCGAGACTAAGTCACCGCGCAAGCTTGGAATGATGCAAAAGGTACAACGGTGATTACAGCCTTCTGATATCTTTAGATAAGCATAATGGCTTGGGGTCAGCTTAATACCCGCTTCATTGATCAGATCTATTTTTGGATCGTAATGGCTATCTACGTCGCGCTTGGGCTTGGGCTTGGGCACATGCTGCGAGACGGCAGTGATGACCTCATCATAAGCATGTGCGCCTGTGACCGATAGCACCGCTGGATGCATCTCACGGATTTTATCCGCTTCTTTTCCTAAGCAGCCAGTAACGATGACCTTACCGTTTTTGCTGATGGCTTCTCCGATGGCGTCGAGCGACTCTTGTACCGCTGACTCAATAAAACCGCAGGTGTTAACCACCACCAAATCTGCGCCATCGTAGTCACTTGCGACCTGATAACCATCGCGGCTAAGCTCTGTGATGATCCGCTCACTATCGACCAGTGCCTTTGGGCAACCAAGCGACACAAAACCGATCTTTGGCGCGGCTTGAACTGGCGCATCGCTCGCAGCTGTACGGGCTACTGTGGCATCGCCACTTTGCGCGATACTGCGATTTTGATTATGATTGGCTTTGTGGTGATAGGGCTGAGTACCGTCTGCCTGACTCGTTGACTGCTTTTGCGCAGGCTTAGCAGGATTAAAGATAGTGGCTGTGTTTTTTGGAGCAGTAGAAGCTGGCTGTGAAGATATCGTCGTATTTACCGACTCGGTAGAGGTTTTGGGCATGGCTGACCTTGCTTGAGATAAATTGGCTGTGCGCATTGTACGTTTTTTTTATGATAATCACCAGTTTTGCCGCTCTATAGCGTTGATTTATGATTAAATATTGGTAGATTTCTTTTTTATGTTAGGCGTACTTCATGACAGCTGATGTAGTAGTGACAAAACCTGCCCCCAATTTTGCCTTTATGGCTCAGCATTTGTTTACGGCTATCTTGTGGGTCGATGAGGAACTGACCATTACTTGGCTAAATGCTCAAGCAGAGCAACTGCTGGCGACCAGTAGTGGCCGCCTACTGGGGCAATCTATCTTGGCGCTGCTCACCCCAAAAACCTCAACATCGACTTTCAAAGACCACCCCAAAGACCATCTCAAAACCCATAGCGATACTTACAATTCTAAAAAAACAAAGAATGTCGCTTGCTCCTTGACCGAGCGCTTTCGGCAAGCCAGAGTGTATCAACAGCCATTTATTGATCATGATCATCTTGTGAGCACACAATTGAACAATCATACAGCGCTGCTGATCGACTATAGCGTGACGCCGGTCATTGACGAGCAGCAGCATGGTTTTATCATTGAGATGTGGGGCAAGGATCGCCAAAGCCGTATCTCAGAGGAGCAGCGCCAGCAGCAGCAATATAACGTCGCGCGTCAGATGCTACGCTCGGTCGCTCACGAAATAAAAAACCCATTGGCCGGTATTCGCGGGGCAGCGCAGTTGTTGCAGCGGCAATTTATCAAGTTTAGTGAGGGCGGTTTTTTGGCTGATGCAGCGCACACTCAACAAAGTGCTGCCAGCCCCCCTCCTGACAAACAAAAAAACGCGGCAAAACTGCGCAGCTACACCGATATCATCATCGCAGAGACCGACCGTCTGACTCAACTTATCGGTCAGTTTCTTGGCTCCAATCAGTTACCAAACTGGCAAATGCTCAATATTCATGAGCCGCTAGAGCATGTCTTGTCTCTAATCGTCAACCAATATCCACAGGTGACGCTACAGCGTGATTATGATTTATCACTGCCTGAGCTCTGCGCTGATAAGGATCAACTGATTCAAGTATTTTTGAACCTCATTAATAATGCTTGTGAGTCGATGACTGAGTTTGAACAAACGCTACAACAGCATAAAATCTCAGAGTCTCAAGAACCACCACAAGCTACCATGCAAATGGATAGCAATTCTACTTATCAGCCCATACTGCATCTACAAACACGAGTGGTCTTTCAGCACACCATCGGCAGCCAGCAGCACAAACAAGTTTTGCAAGTGACCATCACCGATAATGGCTCAGGCATAGATGACGATCTCATTGGCCAGATATTTTTTCCGATGGTCACCAGCCGCGCAGCAGGCACGGGTCTAGGGCTGTCTATTGTCCAAGATATCATCAGCCGCCATCATGGTATGATCGATGTCAGCTCTGCCCAATCGAACACCCATCACACACGCCAAACTCAGTTTGCCCTGTATTTGCCCTTTAGCCAGCCAGACCTTACTATAAACACCTCATAACAATCCTATAATAACCTCATGACAACCAATACACCCTCTGATGTTATCGCCCACTAGGCCCAAGATATGACTGAGTATAATGACAACCACGCTTTACATGACCATCAACTCTCAAGCGATCAGCCAATACCTGCTCCAACGGACAAACCCAGCAGTCTTGCCGCTGCTACGTTATGGCTTATCGATGATGATGCCGCCCTACGCCTGATATTGGCCGATACCTTTGAAGATGCAGGGCTCACTGTGATTAGCTTCACGCAAGCGCAAGCGGCATGGACACGCCTAAATGATATCTTGCAGCAGCAAACACCTGCAGACCAGCTCCCTGATGTGATATTGACTGATATTCGTATGCCTATGATGGATGGTCTGTCCTTTAGCGACTGGGTACATCAGCATTTCCCTCAGCTGCCCATCGTCATTATGACGGCGCATTCTGATCTAAGCTCTGCCATCAGTAGCTATCAGACTGGCGCATTTGAGTATCTGCCCAAACCCTTTGATTTAGATGAAGCGGTGACAACGATTTATAAAGCCATTCACTATCAGCCCCATACCGATGTTAAGACAAAAAACACCAGAAAATCCGCTGTCAAATCGGATGCGACGCCCAACGAGCCCAATAAACCTACTAAGCCGACTGGCCATACAAACCAAGCATCCAAAACCTCACCAACCACCGCGCCGATCAAACCAGCTGCCAAAGAGACATCTCCGACACCACCCGCCGCGACCGACAACCCCAGTGGCATCATCGGGCAGTCACAAGCGATGCAAACGGTGTTTCGCGCGATTGGCCGTTTGGCCCACTCTCCCATCACAGTGTTGATCACAGGCGAATCAGGCACCGGTAAAGAGCTGGTCGCCAGCGCCCTGCATCAGCATTCACCGCGGCGACAGCAGCCTTTTATTGCCTTAAACATGGCAGCGATTCCGCATGATTTAATCGAATCTGAGCTATTTGGTCACGAAAAAGGTGCGTTTACGGGGGCGACGACCACACGGCAAGGACGGTTTGAACAGGCCAATGGTGGGACACTGTTTTTGGATGAGATCGGTGACATGCCCTTTAGTACGCAGACACGTTTGCTGCGAGTATTGGCCAATGGCGAGTTTTATCGCGTTGGTGGGCAGCAGCCTGTCAAAGTCGATGTGCGTATCATCGCCGCCACTCATCAACACTTAGAAGCACTGGTCAAACAAGGTAAGTTCCGCGAAGATTTGTTTTATCGCCTTAACGTCATACGCTTGCCTCTGCCGCCCCTGCGCACACGCCGTGAAGATATCCCTGCCCTCGCCAGCTACTTTATGCAGCGCGCCGCCAAGCAGATGAATACTGCCAAAAAACATCTGCATCCAGCAGCACTGCAAGTCATGCAGGCGTTTGAGTGGCGCGGTAATGTGCGTCAGCTCGAAAATGTCTGCCTGTGGCTGACCGTGATGGCCACCGGTGACACGGTCATGGTAGAGGACTTACCACCAGAGCTGCTCGATAGTGTGCCAGCGGATATAACACAGCAGCCACAGCCACCTCATGCAGCGCGCTCATCCCAAATCCCGCCGCAGATAGACATGAATACCCAAGGGTCGATCGACTCTGGCGCTATTAGCCCCAATCCACCTATGACGACGCAGACCGACTGGCAACAGCCTCTAGCCGCATGGGCAAAGCAGGCGCTACAGACCGGCGAAACCGACATCCTACAAACAGCTACGCCTGAATTTGAACGCGTACTACTCACCGCCGCCCTCAACCATAGTGGTGGCAAAAAAATAGCGGCGGCCCATCTGCTAGGCTGGGGACGCAATACATTGACACGCAAATTGCAGCAACTAAACCTCACGCCAGCACAAGATCAAAATAAATATCACTAAAACGTTAAAAAAACTTAAAATAAAAGTCTTTTTATATCATTAACTTATGAAAAACATGAAAAATAATTGCTAAAATATCAAAAATAATTGCAAATAGGGGTTGCCAAACAATTTAAACTCTATATAATAGCCAACCACTGAGACGCACTACCGAATCAGTTAACTATTTCGATAGCATTTGAGTTCATATGCTTTTGATGATAGAGTAACGAAAATGGGGCTGTGGCGGAATTGGTAGACGCACCAGATTTAGGTTCTGGCGCCGCAAGGTGTGAGAGTTCGAGTCTCTCCAGCCCCACCATTTTCGGATAGTACATCTTAGACCAAATATTAAAACCTGCCTTGATGCAGGTTTTTTTGTGCCTGTTAGTTTTTATGCTTATATGCTTGCTAATTAGAAAGCTCTTACTAAACGCCAAGCATCGAAGCTATTATCGAAGTATAGCAGCTTCAGTATTTAGCGCTCAGCGTTTGCTCCAATCTATACTATAGTCAATTCTCAATAAAACAGATACATTATATATCAACGTGGAACTGTATCGTTTTTATACTGAACTCACTATACGCTTTATTTCTCAATACTCTTCCCTAACCGACCTTCTCTTTAATCTCACATACGTCTTAACGCCAAAAGTATCTGCGCCATGCTTTGATACCTTTTCTCTACTCGCTTTGCCAATGCTTGATCAATAATGGGTTGATAATGGCGGTATGCTGGCGGTAGCCTTGGAATTGGCTGCTGACAGTGCTGGACTGCCCATGCCTTGAGCGGCTCACGACTTTGTTTATCAATCTGCAACGGCCGCACCCCCACCAATATCTCATACAGCATAATCCCAAACGCATAGATATCGTTCTGCACCGATGCGCCGTGTCCTTGCCAGCGCTCAGGTGCCAGATACGCCGGTGTACCCGCAAGATGACCTATGGTTGACGCCTCCACACGAGTGGCCAAAGCAAAATCAGTTAATAACAAGTCAGTCTTGAGGCTGCTATCATCTGTCTGACTTGACAAAAAATGAGGTGGCGACAAATCATCTAGCAAGATATTACTGGGTTTAATATCATTATGCAGCCAGCCTACGCGATGCAGCTGCGTGATTACTTGTGCCGCTTGCATGATAAGCTGATGCTTTTGACGGGCGGGCAGCGGCCGCTTTAAATACTGTGATAGACTGCCGTTTTTATAATAGGGCATCACCACAACGATGAGCGCTGACGGCGGCGCTGCAATGTGCAGACGTAACTCATAATGCGCCAGTAGTGGCGGTGCCACGCGCTGATATGGCGTTAAAGCAGACAGCGCGGTGATGACGCCATACTCATAAAAGACGCCGCTAGATACCGCTTGAGCGCTCTGCTGACAATGATGCTTGCTTAATTGCCACTTAAGTAGCACTGGGCCAAACTGTGAGTGCATGGCACGGCTCAAGCCCTGATAGTCGCCTGCATACACGCCGATGCGCAAGTGCGATACCTGACGATACTGCAACTTTACCAATTCTTTTGTCAGTACAGGCAATATCTGCTGAGCATCAGCCTGCCATACTGGCGCTGTCTTCGCTTGTCTTAGCGATGAATTACTGGCATTGTCTTTCATGCTAAAGTAAGGCCTTTATTTAGAATTACTTTGTATTTGTATATCGTCATTTTATATAGCCAACCCAACATAAAATTGGCACACTTGATATCATATGCTACTGGTATTCATTTTGCGCAGCATCTGCCGGCGTAGGCACAGCACGCAAGGAAAATAAATGCCAGTAGGACGGTACCTATTTTCGTTAATATTTTTTCTGTTATAAGCGACCCAGTATTATGTCCCAGTCTTCCACATCCGTTATAAATTATGCCCTGCCCGAGCCGCTATTAGAGTTACTGGGGCAGTATCTGCAAGAGCAAGTCACGCCAAAGATCGATATCGATCCGCAGCAGCTGGCCTATCGCTGGGTCGGTGGCCACCGCGGGCGCTTGGAGCCTTTGGCAGTCAATTTGTTTTTAAGTCTGGATGATTTGCATGGTATCGATACGCAAAAGGCAAAACTGGTGCAAAACACACGGCAGTTTTTAAAGGGCTATCCGGCCAATCACGTCTTGATGACAGGGACGCGCGGCGCAGGGAAATCATCGCTGATTCGAGCATTGCTACAAGCCTACCATAGCGAAGGGCTACGTATCATCGAAATCGCCCGTGATGACCTGCGGGTGCTTGATAAGATACGCGCCGCCATCCGCGCCCTACCAGCGGACACCGATTGCCGCTATATCGTGTACTGTGATGATTTGGCATTTAACGGTCAAGACGAGAGTTACCGGACGTTAAAGAGTGTGTTAGACGGGGCGCTGGACTCCGAGCAAGACAAGCTACTGGTGTATGCCACCAGTAACCGTCGGCACCTTTTACCGCAGCTGATGAAAGACAATGTCAATATTTATAATGGGCAAACCGATGAAGTCAATCCTTATGAGACCATCGACGAGACGGTATCGTTGTCTGATCGCTTTGGCTTGTGGCTGTCGTTTCACCCGATGGATCAAAATACTTACTTACACATCGTTCGCCATTATTTATCACTTGCATCAAATCGCAATCTAGATAATGCGAATGACGTTAAAGAAAGTAACAATAATGAAGAAGAAAATAAAGCGCTACCTGACAATATCAGAGCCGCTGCCTTACGCTGGGCATCAGAGCGTGGCGGGCGTTCGGGGCGAGTGGCCTATCAGTTTAGCCGCTACTGGATAGGACAAGCGCAGTTAGCTGCTGAGGACAATCAGTCTTAAACATCGGCTACCTGTCATTTTTTAGGAGCGCGTGCAGAACCTAAGTACTGCACGCGGCTACCCGCTTCTTCATCTACCAAATTCGCTGCGCCATTTACTATATATTGGTCGAAATCTGCGGCCAGCCATAGATTGCCTACATAAACACTTTGGGCATCCAGACGAATATGCGCCATGTTTGGCGTACGACTCTGCGGATTATCAAAGCTTTGATAACGTGCGCTAAAATGGGTCAATATCAAGTTTGACAGTCCGCTCTCTTGGGCAAATTTGCCGATCAGCTGCGCGCTACTGTGCATGGGATCAAAGTCTGGGTTTTTTGCCTGTATCTTATTTAACACCGCATGGGTATAAGTGGCTTCATGCACCAGCAAGTCTGCATCAACGACCGCCGCATATAGGCACTCTGGCGTATCATTATCGCCTGCAATCACTACCCGAGTACGTTGGCTGTCATTATCGACATACTCAGCAGACGACAGCATGCGTCCGTCTTCTGTCACAACATCTTCGCCTTGCTGCAGCCTGCCCCACAGCGCACTGGCTGGGATACCATCAGCTGTCAATTTATCAGTATTCAGGGTACGGCGGCTGATCGTCTGAGTAATACCAAAACCATAAGAGGCGACGCGGTGCGACAGCGGGTGAATGTCTATAACCAGCTGATGTTGGTGATCTACATTGATAGTTACATCACTTTTGTGCTCATCATTTGGCTCAGACAATATATCTTCTATCGCCATAAAATCAATGGCAAATGGCAAATACAGCTCGGTTGTCAGCCTCATTGCCTCAAGCATTTTGGCAATGGCTTTGGGCGCAATAAGCGTCAGCGCTGCAGTACGTCCTGACATGGCCGCACTCGCAAGTAACCCCGGCAGACCATAACAATGGTCGCCATGCACATGAGTGATACAAATGGCTTGTAGCTGATGCAAAGATAGCTTGGTATAAAGCAGCTGATGCTGTGTGCCCTCACCGCAATCAATTAAAACCCAAGGACGCGACTTTTTGTTTTGCTGTCGACTTGCCCCCGAGCTATAAGGATTGAGGCACTCTATCGCCAGCGCTGTGACGTTACGCTGCTTGGTTGGCACGCCAGCGGAGGTGCCCAAAAAGGTGAGCTTTAACATAAACGCCCTCTTTTAGCTAAATCCTTATCTACTGTAACGACTGGCATAGCATGGTCCTTTGACCTTCAATCATTTTACCGCCATTAGCCGTACATTCATTGACCATATTGGACTCATAAGATTTCCAGCCGCCATAAAAGCTGGCAACACACAAAATCACCACCAGCAGCTTTTGTGACCATGCTTTGATAGATACTTGCTGGCGATGCACCTCTGTAGCCTCTGTATGCTGTTTGGCTGCAATCTCACTGTCAGTCGGTGTCCTGTTGGGTTTATTCAAGTCTGTCATGTCTTATCCTAAAAAAGGTTTTGTCTATAAATAAACAAAACCTTTTATGTTGATTTTAAATCAATAATTAGGGCGTATCCTAATCATTTATACCATTCGCTTTGTTTAGAATTTTAAACGCCCGCCTTTTTCTTCGGCACGTTTAAACGCCTCACGCTCTTCGCAGCGTTTTAGCCAGTTTAAAATATTGGTGTACTTACTGCTATCCAAACCAGAGCCTGCATTGGCTCCGACGACGGCAAGATGCATCTGAATATCAGCGGCGCTAAACTCACTACCAGCAAACCAATGATTGTCCTGTAGGTGCTGCTCCATCATGCCCAGCATACTGTCTAGGCTGCGGCTAATCATGTTTTTTTCCACTTGGCTTTGGATTTTTTTGCTGACTGGTTTGATGAGCATGGGCGACTGGTCAACAACTTTGCTAAACACCAAACGCATCACTAGCGGCGGCATCAATGATGCCTCGGCAAAGTGTAACCAAAAGGTATAAGCCTCCCACGCCGCTTCGTTGTCATCAGCAGGTTTGAACTGCTTGTCGGTATCGTAATGCTTGATTAAATACTCGATGATAAACCCTGACTCAATCAGCACGCGATCGTTGACCTCTAGCATTGGTGCATGACCGATTGGATGCACTTTTTTTAAGCTATCAGGCGCACGATACGCTCTGTTGCGCTCGTAGCAAGTCAATTCATAATCGGTGTTTAGCTCTTCTAACAGCCAAATAATACGAAACGAGCGTGAGTTTGCTAAATGATGAAGATGTAACATAAACCGTCCTAGTTATCATGTGAGTGAGCAATAGCATATAGACAAAGTGTCCTGCGCCTGACGCGCTTGGCAGTAACGGCGTTTGTCCGTGACAGCGCTTGGCGTGCATACTGCTCGATAATAGCGCAATTCATCTGTTATTAACACACAAACTGCGGTGCACACGGGCAAAAACTATGGCTAAAAAACCATGGCTAACAAATCAAACCTATCATCCGCCATATGATCGCCTTACTTCGAATGCAGCTGCTCTATCTTGCGCGTCATTTTGTCTATTTTTTGCTGATAGCGTTTAATTTTACGAAAACGATGAGCCGCAAGCACCCCTTCGATACGGCGGTTGGTCAGGCGGCGACGCGGTGGAAAGCTACCGACTTGTGGCTCGTTGTAACCATGCAGGCGATCATCACGGCGACGCGCCCTATAGCCAAGCGCACTATCAGCAATCATAATCAGTAACGCGACAAAAATCATGCCGTACATAAATAATGAGCCGCCCTCATTGATGCTTTGGTGCAATATCGTAATCGAAAAGATAAACAAAAAAATCGGCTCAAGATAGCATAGTGTGCCAAACAACGAGACGGGCAACTTTTGACTGGCGACCATGGTCAGCGACATCGCCGCGGTGCTGATGATACCCAGCAGCGGCAACAGATACCAAAATTTATCGGTAGTGATCGCCAGCGCAAACCCGCCACTCATATACAGGGCAATCATCACCACTGGCGTCAGCAGCACCAAATCAGAGATAAGGCCGGTGATGGGCGGTACTGCCAGCTTGCGACGCAGCAGATAATAAGGCGGATAACCCAGACAGACAAACAATGTCGCCCAAGAAATCGCGCCGTACTGCCAGACATCATACGCGATGCCCAGAGCTGCGCAGATGGTGGCGACCCACTGTAGCGGCGTCATCGCTTCATTATAAAAAAACCGACCCACCATGATCATAATCATCGGGTACAAAAAATACCCCAGTGTCACCTCAAGCCCCAGATTATTGACTGGTGCCCACATAAATATCCAAATCTGGGCGCCCAATATCGGCGTCGGCAAGATAAATAAAAACCACTCTTTGGATGTTTTTAGGGTTTTTAGGTAATCAAAGATATGCTGCCACTGTTTTAACACACTGACCAGCAGCACCAAACTCAACAGCATCATCAGCACACGCCACGAGGCGACTTGCGTCCCAGATAGCGGCTGCATCAATAGACCAAATAAAAACAACAATGAGTATAAAAAGTTTGCTGCCACGGCAGCGATGGTGCCCTGCGACGTTTGGGTGGTGGTGAGCATAAAAACAGCCTTTTGAGATAAGCGCACGTCCTTGGCAATTTTAGAAAAAAACAAAAGCCTCAGACGCGGACGTCGGAGGCTTTTGTCTACAAGACCTGTTGTCTATCTCATTGTACACGCAGGTTGTACGTCGCCAATCATGCTAAAACCCTTCGGTTTTAAAAGCAGACTAATACAATCATCTGTCGTTACATATCACAAGATAAACGCTTGAAATGACTCATACTTATATCATAGCCAGCATTATGTCAAAGTCAGAATAGATAAGCAATACATCCACTTGACGAGTCTTTGAATTTTATATAGCCGACCTACTTTAAAACAGGTGCCGTACTACTGAAATGAATTTTATGCCGCCTCTGGCGTGATGAAGTCACACAGCGAGCAAAGAAAATTTATACCAGTAGCGCCTGACACATAGTATCTTGCACGCCATTTTTATTTCGGATCGACTATATCGTTACGAGTTTGGCGCTTTATTTGGCATCTAACTGCTCTATTTTTCGCTGGATTTTATCCATTTTTCGCTGATAACGGCGTATTTTACGAAACCGATGCGCTTTTAGTGCGCCATCAATACGGCGATTTATCAGGCGGCGTCGTGGTGGAAAGCCGCCTACTTGTGGCTCGCGGTAGCCATGCAAATGATCGCTACGGCGCCGACTCAGATAACCTATCGCACTATCGACAATCATCACCAGCAGCGCTGCCGTAATCATGCCATACATAAACAATGAGCCTCCTTCATCTAAGCTCTGACTGAGCACGGTGATGGACAATACAAACAATAGCATAGGCTCGATATAGCTAAGCGCGCCAAATAGCGACACGGGCAGCTTGCTACTGGCCAGCATCGTCAGCGACATCGCCAGTGCACTAAAAGCGCCTAGCAGTGGCAATAAATACCAAAACTTCATATTTTGCGCCGCCATACTAAAGCCGCCACTGGTATAGAGCATCAGTAGCACCACTGGCGTCAGCAGCGTCAAATCAGACAACAATCCCGTAATCGGTGGCACAGCAATCGTCCGCCTGAGCAGATAATACGGCGGATAGCCCAAGCATACAAACAGCGTCACCCACGATATCGAGCCGTATTGCAAGATATCATGACCAATACCAAAAGCCGCCAGTAGCGCCGCCGCTCCTTGCAGCAGGCTCATCGGCTCACGATAAAAAAAGCGACCAAGAACGATCATCACCAGCGGCAATAAAAAATACCCCAAAGTGACATCAAGGCCATAACCGTTCACAGGTGCCCACATAAACAGCCAAATCTGCCCACCCAATATCGGGGTTGGCAGTATAAATATCAGCCAGTCTTTGGCGGTTTTGAGCGTTTTTAGATAATCAAAAACATGCTGCCACTGCTTGCTCACACTGACCAGCAGCACCAGACTGAGTAGCATCATCAACACACGCCATGACGCCACTTGCGTGCCCGTCAAAGGCTGCATAAATAACCCAAATAAAAACATCATCGAAAATAAAACACTCGATGATATCGACGCGATAGTCCCGTTCCAAAAATCTTACTCAAACCTAGCCAGTATTGACTATTAGATAGGTTTGACGTTTTCTTTCTGCTTCATTGTCACGCGCTATTTCTCATTTGAGATTTAGACTGACCACGACTCCACAGACTTTTTTAATTGGCGATGGAACTCACCGTCCAATAAACAGGATTATGCAGCTGTTAAAATAACAGTCGCGTTATTTAAAATATTGATGCTGGCGTTGAGGTCACGGTCATGAGAAACCTGACAGTTAGGGCACAACCACTCACGCATTTTCAATGTTAGCTCATCTTTACCAAGGATATGATTGCAGTTTGAACAGGTTTTTGAGCTTGGGTAGAAGGGTCCGACTGATTTCACAACCTTGCCTTGCTCAGTGGCTTTGTAGATAAGCTGTCGCTTAAACTCAAAGAAACCCAAGTCACTGATAGCTCTTGATAGCCGCCTGTTCTTAACCATACCTTTGACATTCAAATCCTCAATCGCAATCACATCGAACTCATTAACCAGACTTGTTGTGATTTGATGGAGAGAATCTTGCCTAATACACCTGATCTTATAGTGCAAACGAGAGAGCTTGGTTTTCGCTTTTTCTCTGTTTTTACTGCCTTTTTTAGTGCGACTGAGCGCTTTGTTTAGCGTTCTTAGTTTTTTAAGGTTTGCTTGAAGTGGTTTTGGCGCTTTAATTTTAGTGCCGTCTGATAAAACCAGTAAGTCGGTAATACCAAGATCAACACCAACGCTTTTACCTGTCTTTTTAGTAGGAATTACAGCTTTTTGTATTTCAACAGCCACACTAACAAACCACTTACCGCCACGTTTAGAGATGGTGGCTGACATGATCTTGCCGTCAAAACGTAAAGCTTCTTTTAAGCGAACCCAGCCCAAGTTTGGGATACGAATGGATTTACCTTTAATGGCAAATTGGTCGTTGGATAAACTGAATCTATCGTCACGGCCTTTTTTACGAGCGGTTGGGTATTTCGCTAAGCCTTTAAAGAAGTTGTTATAAGCATCACCCAACTGCATGATTGCCGCCTGCGGAGCGCATTTGGTCACTTCCAGCATATAGGGGAATAATTCACGCTTAATGGCGTTCAATTCGCGTCTGAGCTTCGCCTGTGAGGGCTTGTTTAGATTTTTAGTATCAACCTCAACGCCTGCGGCCAAACACGCATCACGGTACGCTTTGTCAAGCGCATACTGCCGCTGCCACTCATGCAAAGCCCAGTTGTAGGCTTTTCTCGCCACGCCACAAGCACGAGCAAGGTGATTTGCCTGTACGTTGTTTGGCTTGAGTTCGATAATGTGTCCACGGATCATAATGCTTTTTTAACCGCCTCTATTAATTGTTGGTTTTTCTTGCTGCAAGAGCCGTATAGCCTCGCTGAAAATACGGTGATAATCTCCAATACATCTTGGGCTAATTCTTGCTCAAAACTCAACTCTTCACCTTGATTGATTATTACCACTTCAACGTCACGAGCCTCACACAACATGAAAACCAGTTCTGCACCAAATCGTAAAAGCCTGTCTTTATGGGTAATTACCAGCCGTTCAACTTTATTGCTCAGTATGTCATCAAGCAGGTTTTTTAAGCCTTTCTTTTTATAATCCATTCCACTACCAAGATCGGTAATCGTCTCAAAAGTCCAGCCTTGCCTGGCACAATAAAGTTCCAAAACTTGAGACTGGAGAAGTAAGTCGTCTTTTTGATCACGACTCGACACACGAGCATAAGCAATGGTTTTTCGGTCTAATTTAGGTGGTGTATTCAAGGAATGCGGTCTGATTTCACTTAAATCATATCGCCTATGCCCGTTTTCGGTTCGCTTGGCGACTAACGTACCATCCTCATCCCAACGTCTTAATGTGGATTGAGCAACCCCGAAATGTTTGGCAGCCTCCCCAATACTAACCAGTTTCCCCATAACTTGCTCTCTATATTATAGATATAATCTATCTATTATAGTAATAAATAGGTAGGTTTGTATATGTTTTATTTAACTTTTTGCAACCCCTGAAAGGTTTGATTGGTCGTCAGCATAACAACAGCCTCAATTTAGCACTTTTTAGGTATAAGTAAGTATCATTCAAAGATCAGCATAAACAGTGGTAATAAAAGATAAAAAGGATTATCAAAGACAACATCCTATAAGCGATAAATGACATCCAAAAAAAAGCCTCCAACGATAACGTCAGAGGCTTTTTCTAGAGCAAGAATGCCAAACTAGAGCAAAAGCGAACTACTGAAACCGTTACTTATCGTCGGTATTGTCACCCTCAGTGTTTGTTTCATCTAATACAGGATCGTTGGCAATGTCGATAACATCGTGAACGTCGGTCGCCGCATCGATATCGATTTGCGCTTGGCCTGCTACCTCAAAGGTGCCATCTTCACGCATGGCATCGACCAGTTCATCGTCGCTCTCTTCGTGCTCGACCCGCGCCATCGCCACCAGCTTTTCTTCTTTTGATAGGCGAATCAAGGTGACGCCTTGGGTGTTACGACCAGAGCTGGCCACATGCTCAACTGGCGTACGCACGAGCGTGCCTTTGTCCGATATTAGAATGATATCGTCTGTAGGGTCAACCTTGGTCGCTCGCACCAGTGCGCCATTACGTGCGCTGGTTTTGATGGCTATCACACCGCCGCCACCGCGGTTTTGCGTATTAAACTCGTCGATAAAGGTACGCTTACCAAAGCCGTTTTCACAAGCGATAAGGATTTCGCGTACATCATCTTCGATAACGACTAGTGATTTGATAAATTCATCATCAGCCAAACGCATACCGCGTACACCTTTGGCAGTACGGCCCATGGCGCGGGCATCGTTTTCATCAAAACGAATGGCTTTACCACTCGATGCAAATAGCATCACCTCTTGGCTACCGTTGGTGATACGGGCGCTCACCAGTTTGTCACCGTCTTCTAGACCAATGGCAATCAAGCCATTGGAGCGGATATTGGCAAACTGCTTGAGCTCTACGCGTTTCACCGTACCATTGGCAGTGGCAAAGAAAACAAACGGCGGCTCGGCCTCATTGCTACTCTCTGAGCTATCATCATCGCCATCGCTCACAGTGTTGCCAGACAGCTCTTCGACGATTTTTGGAATAGGCAAAATGGTGGTGACGGTTTCGTCAGCATCCAAACTGATGAGGTTGACCAATGGACGACCGCGTGAGCCTCGGCTAGCAATCGGCACTTCAAACCCACGTAGGCTAAAGACGCGGCCGCTGTCCGTAAAGCACAGCACGGTCGCATGCGTCGAGGTCACTACCAAGTGATCTATCACATCATCTTCTTTCATAGCAGTTGCCGACTTGCCTTTGCCGCCGCGTTTTTGCGCCACATAATCATCAATGGGCTGAGTCTTGGCGTAGCCGGTGCGCGAGACAGTCATCACGACAGTCTGCTCAGGGATGAGGTCTTCACGGTTAAAGTCCATACGCGAGTCGATAATATCGGTACGGCGCTCATCACCAAAGTTATCACGAATCTCGATAAGCTCATTAGAGATGATACTCATCAGCTTATCAAAATCACCAAGAATCGACTCCAAATGAGCGATTTCACGCAGCAAATCTTGATACTCTTCGGTCAACTTGTCTTGCTCAAGTCCCGTCAAACGGTGCAGCTGCATGTCTAAAATCGCATTGACCTGCTCAAGTGATAAGCGATAGCGCTCCTCACCTTCGATCAAACCAAACGGCGCTTTTGGGTCCTCGCCTTCGATAAATTCAGGACGCACAGACTGGCTACCAGCCGCTGTTAGCATCGCCACGACACTACCGGAGCCCCATGTATTATTTAATAAGCTCTCGCGTGCCAAGCCGCGGTTGGCCGAGGCTTTGATAGTGGCGATGATATCGTCGATATTGGCGAGCGCAACGGTCAAACCTTCGAGCAAATGACCACGGACGCGCGCTTTGTTTAGCTCAAAAATCGTACGACGCGTCACCACTTCTTGACGGTGACGAACAAAGGCGGCGATCAGCTGGCGCAAAGTCAGCAGTTTTGGCTGACCATTATCCAGCGCCACCATATTGATACTAAAGCTCGACTCTAGCGGCGTTTGCAAAAACAAATTATTGACAATGACTTCAGCCGTCTCGCCGCGGCGCAAGTCAATGGCGATACGCATCCCTTCTTTATCCGACTCATCGCGAATCTCGGTGATGCCCTCGATTTTTTTGTCTCGTACCAGCTCTGCAATACGCTCAATCAACTTGGCTTTATTGGCCTGATACGGCACTTCGGTAAAGACAATACGCTCGCGATCACGGTTGACACCTGTGTCACTCATCGGCTCGATATGATAGCGCCCACGAATATGCAAGCGGCCTTTACCGGTACGATAGGCATCTAAAATACCCGCGCGGCCATAAATAATACCGCCCGTTGGGAAATCGGGGCCTGAGATATGCGACATCAGCTCTTCCGCTGAAACTTGCGGATTTGCAGCATAAGCAAGACAAGCATTGATCACTTCGGTCAGGTTATGCGGCGCCATATTGGTCGCCATACCAACGGCGATACCTGTCGCCCCGTTGACCAGTAGGTTGGGAATACGCGCTGGCATCACGCTTGGCATGCGCTCAGAGCCGTCGTAGTTGTCTTCCCAATCGACCGTGTCTTTATCCAAATCTGCAAGCATCTGGTGAGTCAGCTTGGTCATACGAACTTCGGTATAACGCATGGCCGCCGGTGGATCATCATCGATCGAGCCAAAGTTACCTTGGCCATCGATCATCGGATAACGCAGACTAAAATCCTGCGCCATACGCACGATAGCATCATAAACCGCACTATCACCATGTGGGTGATATTTACCGATGACGTCACCGACCACACGTGCTGATTTTTTGTAGGGTTTGTTATAATCGTTTGATAGCACGTGCATGGCATACATCACACGGCGGTGTACAGGCTTGAACCCATCACGCACATCAGGCAGCGCACGTGAGACGATCACGCTCATCGCATAATCCAAATACGACTGCTTTAGTTCATCTACGATGCCAATAGGACTGACCGATTCGCTCATATACACTCCTTCACTCACTTTTTTCTGATGCTGTCAACATTGCTTGAGATGTCTTTGGGTCATACAAAAATACAGCTGCAAAAAAATGCAGCTATCATTGAAATATAGACTCCAAAAAACCCTCACTCAGCGCACAAAACAACAAGAAAATAGTGATACGGTTTTTGTTAAAAGTAACGTTTTATAAAAGAAGCTATTTTAGCACAAATTTGCCGTATTAGGGGCATTTGCACAGGATTAAAACCAAGCGAATCAGGAGATTAGCGGTCGTTTTTTTGACTTTTTTTCTCTATTTTTTGTGTGTCAGCGGCAGATCTTTTTAGACTGACTAATCTTGCCGTTATGACAAACAAATTTGCCATCTTTTGAACAGTGTGACACCCCGCCCATTTTCCCTGAACAAGGCGTATTTCGAGCTTGTACTTGGCTGATGGGCGCAGTGATAACAGCGCAAGCCAGTAGTGATAACAAGATAGATTTCATAGGGTTTCTCTTATTGACGTCTCGTTAAGCGGCATAAAAAACTGCGTCCAATATTATGGACACAGTTTGGTGGATTGTCAGACGATTTATCCGTTTGAGTATCGTTAACCTATTGCGAAATAGCAGCCGTAGTACATGACCTAAAGGCTGCCGATGTCATGTTGGATTGACTACCGGCTTAAAGTTTTGATCAAAAAACGCACGCGTGGCCTCAGTACAGGCTGGACTGACCAGACCACCATGATAATTGGTATAAAATGCTAGGAGTGGTATATTGCCTTGCGCCTCAGCGTCAGCTTTTACCTTTTCTACGCTCTGACTAAAGCGAGTCTGTACGCGGACTCTGACCGCCTCTGCATCCCAAGTATTCATGGCAGCTTGGCCAATCAAGCTCAAGGTCTGCTGATCTGGGCGCTCGTCAGCATTGTCTATATCGACATCGAGCACGGTGACATTGAGGTTTTTGGCTGATTCTTTTGCCGCTGCTTGCAGTAGCGTGACCATCGAGCCGGTATTGGTATCAAAATAAACCGTCGGGTCTTGGTTGCCGCCGCAAAGCAGTGTCGGCATGGTCGGCACATAACCACGTAAGTCATTGTCTTTTAATGCCTTACGTAGAGTGTTTTCAGGCATGGCTGCTGGTAGACCATCGCCGTTCTCTGCCCACAGTCCATCAGGATGTTTGTCGGTATCAGCGACATAGGCGGCACGAAAATCTGTCTTAATCAGATAGTCATTTTCATCATAACCACCCAAGATAGAAAACAGTTTACCTTGCTCTAGCCCTGCCAGCCTAGGGTCACTAGGATTTTTTTGAAACAGCGCATTATTAGGCAGTTTTTTCGTATCGACTAGCTGACCAAACGACAACGCATTTGGCAGCTGTGCATCCGCATATTTATCTAGGAATATGTCTGATTTTTTATTATAAATATTGCCATATTTTTCTTGTAGGCCACTGCCAAGTAATGGCGCAAACCTTGAGGCACCGATATTGACGTTACCTCTAAATATCTCATCACCAAACGCTGCGAGCGCATAAGGCCCCGAAGATGGCGCGATGGCTGTCACTGGTTTTTCTTGGGATTGTAGCAATCTGGCCGTTGCCATCGTGACATAGCCGCCTTGCGAGTAGCCAGCGATAAATAGCTTGCCTGAATCCGCAATATCACGGTAATTGACCGCATTGGCACGCTTTTGCCGTGCCATGATATCGCGCGCGCTGTCTAGGGCGTCGACCATGTCTGTCGACTGCTGCTGAGCCACAAGGTAAGGATGGTAATCAAGCGTGGAGTCATCATAGCCTGCATAATTGGGTGCGACAACGATATAGCCTTGTGCGGCAAAATTAGCAGCGATTAAGTTGGCTTCGCTTACCGCAGGATTTTGAATATTACCCACTTGCGCAAAGTCATAAGACTTGTCGGTGGTCGTACCATGGGCATATAATAGCAGCGGTCGCGCGCCTTGGCATTCAGGAGCATCGCCCGTTGGCAGCATCAAAGCTGCGGTAGCATTGGTATCTTCGTCTGCAGCACCCTTGGTATCATAGCTGACTTTTTCTATCGTGACGCCGCATTTGGCTGCGGGCGTTGCTGTACTACCCAGCCCAAAACTGCTGTCTACTTGAGAGGCGCTAAAGGAGTTGACAAATTCAGCAGTGGCTGATGAGACGATATCAACATCATTATCAAAGTCATTGTCATCGCCGCAGCCGACCAGCCATATACTACTGGCGATGGCGACTGATAAGACACTGCGCATCGCTATCGGTTTGTGAGTCGCTGCGCGGCCGCGCCGTGAGTGGGGAGTGATCATAATGGCTATCCTTAGCAGTCAAAAGCGGTGAAAAATTGTAAAAAAAAGCGCCGTGCGTCCTTGGCAAGTAATGATACCTTTATATCGCAAACACTACCGAAAAGCTACCAGAAAACAGACACAATAGCGCATCACAAGCACCAGCCATACCCGCGTTGAGTATCGACAAGCCTGCTCAGCCTTTCATCCCGTAGCCGATGATACCAAGCGCTTAAGCACACTCAACGCCCACAATCACCTTTTACCGATAATAATATGACAAATATGGCAAACGACAACGACCTCAGTCTCAGCGACATGCACGCATCTTCCAAAGTAAAAACCAAAGCCACCACTAAGTTCACCACTAAAGCCACCGCCCAACCAGCAACAGCCGCTCAAAGCCGCAGCGAGCGCACAGATCGCAGCTTTGATGCCATCGCCGATCATTTTGAAAAAAAAGTCTACGGCGGATTAAAGGGTGAGATTAGGCTGGCGGTACTACGCCGTGACATTTTTGAGTACAGCGCCCAGATGCGCCAGCGCCTTGGCCGGCCACTACGTGTACTGGATGTGGGCGCAGGTCTGGCACAAATCGCCATCGAGCTGGCCGCCCAAGGGCATACTGTGGTAATCAATGACATCTCCGCCAACATGCTTGCCAAAGCACAGGCTCATGCAGCGCAGACAGACACGCCTCTTGATATCACTTGGCATGTCTGCCCTTATCAGGAGCTGCCAGCTAAGCTAAGCACAGAAAAGTTAGATACAGAAAAGTTTGATTTAATACTATGTCATGCGCTGCTTGAATGGCTAGCAGAGCCTGCCGGTGTGATGGACTTTTTTGATCAGTATTTGATGCCCAAAGGCGCGCTATCACTGTGTTTTTATAACCCAGCGAGCTTTGATTATCGTAATTTAATCATGGGGAATTTTAATTTACTCGACAATAGCGACTATAAAGCAGACAACGTCAAGAGCCTAACGCCCAATCATCCAGTCGCAAAAGAAGAGGTCGAGACATGGCTCGGCGCGCATCGTTATCACGTCATACGCAGCAGTGGTCTACGCGTGTTTCATGACTATGCCCCGCTCAAACGTGGCGGACACACTGACCCCGAGGCGGTGATACGTATGGAGCTACGCTATTCACAGTACGAGCCCTACAAATGGCTGGGACGCTACCTGCATATACTGGCAACACAGCAAGCCTAACCTGCCTGCTCGCTTGCTCAGTCTTGCCGAATATCTGCAAACCGCTCTACGCCATCGTACTCTGACCATGTGGTGGCATTGACGTCCGTTTCATCGAAGACAACCACATGCTCGAGTATGGGCAAAATACCGATGTGTGAGCCTATCTCATGATTGTGGTGGCTGGCGACCAAAGACAATACCGTCTGACCATCATCCAACTGCAAACGGTATAAATAGTTTGCACCGCGAAACACGCGGCCAACCACCAATGCAGTCTGCGTACTGTCATCGTCATGAATGATGTCATCAGGGCGCACCAGCACCTTGATCGGTGTGCCATTTGGATAATCATACTCACAGTACTGCGGATAGCCGGCTTCGTCGTAGACTTCCATACGGCGATAGATATCACCCAGCGCTGTCTCGACGTGCCCTTCTTTGATGATGCCATCTATCATCGCCCCTTCACCGACAAACTCAGCAACAAAAGGACTGACTGGCTCATGATATAGCTCACTTGGCGTGGCCCACTGTACCAGCTTACCTTGATGCATCACCCCAACTTTATCAGCAATAGCAAACGCTTCGTTTTGATCATGCGTGACCAGTATCGCAGTGGTGTTGGTGCGTTTGAGAATATCACGTACACTCATCGCCAGCGACTCACGCAGTACCACGTCTAGATTAGAGAACGGCTCATCAAGCAGTAGTAGCTTAGGTTTTGGTGCCAGCGCTCTTGCAAGCGCCACACGCTGCTGCTGACCGCCTGATAGCTCATTTGGGCGTTTGTCCGCGTGCTCAGTCAAGTCAACCAAACTTAGCATCTCAGCCACGCGGGCTTTTTTGTCGGCGGTAGACCATTTATTCAGGCCAAACGCGATGTTTTTTGCCACACTTAGGTGACCAAACAACGCATAGTCCTGAAACACCATACCCATGCCGCGCTTGGCTGGCGCAACGGCAAACGACTTGCGCGCGCGCTTATCTGTCAGGCGTTGATTGCTCAGATAAATACTACCACCGCGGCTTTGCTCTAGTCCTGCAATGGCACGTAAGGCCGTGGTTTTGCCACAGCCACTATACCCCAAAAAACACCCAATCTCGCCCTGCTGTAACGTCAACGACAAACCATCGACGACGATCGTATCGTCATAACCTACGATGAGATCTTGGACACTAAAATACGGCGACGCTGCGCTATCTACTTGTTTTTTTTGGGAATTTGTGTTTTTAACTTTATGGTCTTGGCGGGTGTCTATCTTTTGCGGTGCCTCATCGGGTTTTGATGCATCTCGCTCGACAGCCGCATGCGCCAGATTATGGGCTTTGATAACTGAGGCGTTTTTTCGGTGCTCAAGACGCGTCTTGGCTTGTATAGACTTGGCCTTTAGACTGCTGGTATGGATAGGTTTAGATTCTGATGGATCATGGGTTGAATCAGTGTACATAAAAGGTACCAGTTAGCGATAAAAAATAAAACCTTAGGCATGCTGCGCGCACATACAAATGGGTGCTAAAAAAGACTAAAATCGTACTGTAGCAGGTTTAAAGGACTCAGGCCACACAAGTCATAGACCGCAGGCTGATAAAGTGCATAAGTCACACTGTCCAAAACTACTGTTAGCCTTGTTTGTCACTTTGGCGTAGCAATATCCATACTGGTAGCAGCCCAACCAGCACGATTAAGAGGCTTGGCAGCGCAGCTCGCCCCCACATGCCCTCGCTTGTCATCTCAAACACCCGCACCGCCAGCGTATCCCAGCCTTGCCGCCGCGTCATCAAAGTAATGGGCATCTCTTTCATCACCTCAACAAAACCCATGAGCAACGCTGTCAAAACCCCGGGGCTTAATACCGGCAGCATGACCTGTCGCCAGCGCTGATAAGCACTGTCACTGAGCAGTTTGGCCGCCGCTTCTTGATTGACCGTCAGGCGCTGCAACTGGCGATCGACAGGCTGAAAACTCACCGTCATAAAGCGCGTCGATAGAGCCAGCAGCATCACAATGACGCTGCCTGACAATATCTGCTGCGAGGTGATACCAAAGGCAATCATCTGATTGTCAAGCCATGCAATGGGAATAAATATCCCCACCGCCAGTACCGTACCTGGTACCACATAGCCTAGGTTTGCCAAGGTCGTCATCAGCTTGGTTGTTTTGTCAGGATACTGACGCTTGATCCACGCGATGACAATCGCCAAAAAAGCAATAAACATCGTGGTCATACTCGCAATCATCAGGCTATTGGTGACAAAATCGATATAACGAGCATCGAAGTCTTGACGAAAATTGGCCGCCGTCCAGTAGATAAGCTGCAAAAACGGTATCAAAAAAGCCAGCGCAAACACTAGCGTACACAGCAGCGCCATACCCCACTTAGCAGGTTTGCTCGCTTCAAAACGATGACTGCTGCCTTGGGTGACCGCAGTGCCGCGCTTGGCCTGCCAATACTGCTCAAACAACACCACGACAAAGACCACACCGATCAATAACGCGGCAAGCTGCGCGGCCGTGGTCAAGCTAAAAAACCCAAACCACGCCTTGTAGATCGCTGTGGTAAAGGTATCGACATTAAACACCGACACCGCGCCAAAGTCCGCCAAGGTCTCCATACTCGCCAACAGTAAACCGCCGATAATCCACGGCAAGGCTTGCGGCAAGGCCAAACGAAAAAACACCCGTCGACGGCTCAGCCCCAGCATTTGACCAGCTTCAATCGCCCGCCGACCTTGAGATAAAAACGCTTGACGCGCCAGCAGATATACATAAGGATAAAACGCCAGCGACAACACCAGCCCTGCGCCCCAGACATTTCGCACGGACGGAATCGCCATACTTATGCCCAAATCACGTAAGGCGGTCTGTAACGGCCCACTAAAATCCACAATACCGACGGTCACAAACGCCAAAACATAGGCAGGTATCGCCAGCGGCAACATCAACGCCCACGAAAAAAACCGCTGGCCAGGAAAGCGGTACATACTGGTCACCCACGCCAAGGCAGTACCGACTGTCCCAGAAATAACGGTGACCATCATCAATAAAATAGCGGTGTTTTTGAGCACTTGTGGCAGCACATACTCACGCATGTGTGTCCAAATATCAGCGACAGGCTGCGTCCAAGACAACAGCACGATCAAAATTGGCACCAGCATAAACAACGAAATCAGTCCTAAAACTGATTTTGAAAGAATGCGCTTACGCAAAGTGTGGTCTTGACTGACTGCTGAATGCCCGTCACTCATATCACCATCGACGATATCGCTTTGACTTACAGACGCATCTGGCGTTGTGATCATATCATTATTACCGTGTCATACTTATAGAGTCCACAAAACAACAAATACCAATCCCAAAGAAATTTGAGATTGGCATCAGTCATCGAGATCTATTTATAACCCGCTTTATCCATCATCTGAATGGCTTGGGTTTGCAGCTCACCAAATTTTTGTACATTGATGTCGTCTTTCTTGAAGCTACCCCATGATCTTAGCATCTCAGACTCATCCACGCCTTCTTTGACCGGAAACTCCTTGTCCGAGCTGGCATAGATTCCTTGGGCTTCATCAGAGGACAACCATTCGATCAGCTTTAGCGTACCATCTGGATTGTCTGAGCCTGCGACCACACCGGCACCTGAGACGTTTACATGCGTACCAGTGGTGCCTTGATTGGCCCAAAATATTTTTACTGGGAAGTTTGGTTTTTCGTCCAATATACGGCCATAATAGTAGCTATTGGCGATACCGACCTCACACTGACCCGCCGCGATCGCCTCTAGCATGCTGGTGTCATCACTGAACACATCTGTGGCTAAGTTATCTACCCAGCCGCGGATGATTTCTTCGGTTTTTTCTGCGCCCAAGTGCTCAATCATGCTAGCAACCAATGATTGGTTATAGACTTTCTTTGAGGTACGTAAGCATAGCTTGCCTTTCCATTTTGGATCAGCCAAATCTGCATAAGTTGACAGCTGATCGGCGCTGACCTTGCTTGGATCATAAAAGATCGTACGAGCGCGTAGTGACAGCCCTGTCCACTGGCCTTTTGGGTCACGATATTTGGCAGGGACGTTGTTTTCAAGTACCGTCGAAGCCACAGGCTGGAGCAGGCCTTGCTGCGCGGCTTGCCATAAGTTGCCCGCATCGACGGTCAATAGCATGTCAGCTGGCGTGTTTTGGCCTTCTGCTTGCAAACGCGCCATTAGCGGGCCTGTCTTGTCCGTTACCAGCTCAATTTTTACGCCTGTCTCTTCGGTATAACGATCAAGCAGCGGCTTGATCAGCTGCTCATTACGAGAAGAATAAATAGTAATGGTTTGCCCATCTGCACTTGTGGCATCATCGGTGGTCGCTTGCGGCGCAGTGCTCTCGCTGGCCGTAGTCTCGGCGCTCTCTTCTGTCGTTGAGGAATTACTACAACCCGCTAGTCCGAGCATCATGCCACAGACGACAACAGGTAAAGTAAGCTTAGAAGCAGAACGCGTAGCGCTGATGGTGTTCAATGACATAGTTTTCCCCATAATAGTGCTATAAAAAAGGTGAGATAGATAAGATGGCGACGATATAAAATGGGTATTTTATCAATAACAACACTTGCTGCAATACAGAGCGCTGACACAAGACATTAATAATCATGTCAGGCATGTCAGGCATGTCAGAATAGTCATGCCAGCTACTAGCAAGTTCCGTTACTGGCGATTGATAACCCTTAAATATATGGAAACAACATACTAATAGAAATGAGATTAATTATCAATAAATTTGTTTGAGCGAGATTTAGCCTCCATCTCCGCTCATTTTTGCCGTATTTTTGGGCCGTGTCTTCCCAACACAAACATAGCAGTTAGAGCAACCACTGACCCAAGATGACATTGACCACCGCCTCAGTACGTAAGATACGTGGACCAATGGTGACCGCCGTACAGCCTTGCTTGGCAAGTAAGTCAATCTCGTAATCTATCCAGCCGCCCTCGCTACCGATACAAACCAAGCTCGGTAGCGCCAATGATGACGGCTGGACGTATTGGGCAAATGATTGCGCACTGTACGGGTGCGCCACGATGGCACGGCAAGTGATCAAGCCCCCCAGCTCATCTTCGACAAACGGCTTAAAACGCCTGGCCAACGTGATACGCGGCACGATGGTATCGACGCCTTGTTGTAGCCCCTCTAAGACAAACTCATCCAAACGATCGAGCATCGGGCTTTGCCAGTAGCTTTTTTGGGTGCGGTAGCTATTAATCAGGACGATATGTCGCACACCTAGCGCCGTCATATCCATGATTAGGCGGCGTAAGACCTTTGGCCGTGGCAGCGCCAACACCACCGTCAAATCAAGCTTTTTGGGCGGTTCGCTGCTCAGCTGTACATCGCATAGCTCGATTTTATCAGAGTGCATGCTTGCTATCTGTCCCGTACCGAGCTGGCCACCGAGCTGGCCTATTTTCAGCCTATCTCCGGCGGTGGCGGCTAATACTTGAGTGACGTGCGTGATTTGCGCCGCGTCATCGATATAAGCGGTGTCTGCCGAAAAGTTGTCGCTGGGCAATAAGATACAGTTCATAAAGGCTCTTGATGCGACTGCTGGGCAATCACTTCTTCTATCATGGTCACTTGACGGGTCAGTACCGATTGTTGTTGTCTGGTCAGCCGCTCGCCTGCAAGCCCTGCCCGTTTGGCCAGTGCCAGATCATAAAGCCAAGCGGCTAACTGCTGGTAAATCAGCGTGGTTTCCGCACGGATGTCGCCAGCAGTATGGGCGGCTGACGCCCATGCCGCGTCTGTGAGATTAGCTGGTGCCGCCGTGTCAGGAGAAGTATGCGCGTGAGAGGTCGTCACAGGACGATAAAAAGCATTGTACGGCTGATACAGCGCCCCAACCTCAGCGAGCTTGTCGACCACGCTTTGGCACGACTGCGTATAGCGCCCCATGATGACAGGCGTGGCCACACTTGCCGGCTCCACAGGATTGTGTCCGCCGATATCGACAAGCGAGCCACCGACCAATGCCACATTAGCAAGCTGATACCATATCATCAGCTCGCCCATACTATCTGCCACATACACTTGCGTGGCTGCCTCAATCGCCTCATCACGACTGCGCCGCGCCATCGTCAATGCCGACTTTTTGACGAGCTCGGCCACCTCATCAAAGCGCTCAGGATGTCTGGGCACGAGTACAAGCAGCGTATCGGTCAGTGCCGCCTGTGACAACAATTGCTGCTGTAGTGACAGGGCGATCTCTTCTTCGCCGCTGTGAGTGCTGGCCGCCACCCAAATCGGACGACCGGTGACTCCAAATCGCTCGGCCAGACTCATCTGATCGCTGATGTTACCGTGCAGCGAATTGCTTTGCTCATCTACGCGCGGCTCACTGGCGCTGCTGTCCTGCTTTGGCGCATTGATGACCCATTTTAGCGAGCCTGCCACACGGATTTGGGCACTGCTGGCACCGAGCTGCCGAAAGCGCTTAGCAGATTCATTGTCTTGCGCGATGATTAAGGTAAGGTTTTTCATCATACTACGACTGACAGCAGCAATTTTTTGATAACTGGCAAAAGAAGACGCTGAGAGCCGGCCATTGACCAAAATACTGGGAATACGCTGTTCGGCCAATTTAGATAAGATATTTGCCCACAGCTCTGTCTCAACAAACAATGCCGCTATAGGCTGTACATGTGCCAAAAACGTCTCAATCACGACAGGGCTATCGACCGGCACATAACTATGGCTCATCTGGCCTTGGGCAATCTCATCAGCAAAACGGCTGGCACCACGGGCAAAACCCGTCTGAGTGGTATTGGTCAACCATATCTGATAACCCGCTGCCAATAACGCCTCCAGTAGCGGCGCGACCGTATTGGTCTCACCCAAGGAAACCGCGTGACACCAAATGACGCCATGATGCGTCATATTATCGCTCACAGCTATAGGAGGCGAGGGATAATGCTTACCAAAGCGCTGCGCCACTTCTTGCTGATAGTTGTCGCGCTGGTGCGAGCGTCGCCATACTTGCAGTCGATACAAGGGCTTTAGGACATTGATGGCACATTGATAATAAAACGGCGGCTGATACACCGCATGATTAAGCCCTGATACTGAATCAGATCTCTGCGAAACGTGCTCAGATGGCGTAGGAGAAGATGACATAGCGTCGCCCAGATTGGTAATGAATCAGATTATATGGTCAATCCACTATAAAAGAATGACAGTATTAAACGCGCTTGAAGTATTACACATACCGATACACTCGTATATGTCTGTACTTGGCTGCTATCAATTTTTTTGATTGAATCAATGATGACAAAATGCCAATAAAAAACGCGCCAATTCTACCTCAATTTGACACTGAACAACACGCCTTTAATCACTGCCCGCCATAAGTATAAGCAGTCCAAAATAAAAGGGAAACGTTAAAAATTGCGTTCTGCTGGTATAAATTTTTCTCGCTTGCTGTGCGCTTTGCACTCCAGAGGCTTCAAAAAATTCATCCCAGCAGTACTGTGTTCTTTTTAGATTGAAACGACTATATGTTAAACAATGATAAATATCAGTATCGCCACCATAACGACAGCAGAGAGCAGTAACTGATAGCGCTTGCTGCTATGTTGCTCTTGTTTTTGGGTGGTAATCAGCGCTTGCGCTTGCTGCCACTGCTCGAGCACACTTGCCGCTTCTGCATGACCGTTTTTTGCCGCTTGCTCGAGCCAATATTTACCATTGTCGATATCTTGCGCCACCCCTAGCCCTTGGTAGTACATCTTACTTAGCAAACGCTGACCACGGCTGTCGTTTTTGCTTGCCGCTTGTTTGACCCATTCAGCGCCCGCTGCCAGCGCTGCCTCTGTCTCGGCTGTGACGCCTTCGCCGAGCAGCTCATACATTGCCAGGCGTAGCATGGCAGCAGTATTACCCGCCTCTGCTGCGGTTTGTAATTTGAGTAGTGCTTGTTTTTTTACAGCCAAATGCTTTGGGGCAAATTTCACCTGCGCGCGCGGTGTGTTTTGCTTGGCGATATACTGCTCGAACTGCTCTAGAATGCGACTGGCTTGCTGATAGTCTGACTCGCCAGCGCTCTGCATGACCTCAATGTCCTTTAGCTCAGTCATTAGCTGAGTAAACAGCTCGGGCGTAGGCGCTAGTTTGGCGCTCGGTGCCAATGGTTCTGGGGGTGCTTGGGATGACTGGGGTGATTCATGTTTTGAAGGCTGAGGTGCTGGTTGCTGAGTGCGCGGCGAGGCAGGTTGCGTTATCATTGATGCGTCATG
Source organism: Psychrobacter sp. Marseille-P5312 (assembly GCF_900291405.1). Lineage (NCBI taxonomy): Bacteria > Pseudomonadati > Pseudomonadota > Gammaproteobacteria > Moraxellales > Moraxellaceae > Psychrobacter > Psychrobacter sp. Marseille-P5312. Next base: position 2,019,236 of record NZ_OLML01000001.1, on the reverse strand, counting down.
GGATAAGTTACTAATTGGCGTTTGTGTTTTATCGAACGATACCTCACTGAAGGCAATTTGGCTATCTGCCGTGGGCACGGTACTGACGCGCGCGCCTGCTTTTGTGTCATTATCGATACTGACTTGGCGGTCTATACTATCGATGCCAGCAGCGCTATTGCGGCTGTCAGCATATTTATTTGTAGTGATGCTGTCTTTGATAAAAGATGGTGTGGTATCGAGTGCATCAGTGCCATGAATGCTGGGCGTATGTACCGCAGGCAATCTGGCGCTCACCGCTTGATACAGTCCGCTTGCCACCTGATCGCCTTGCACAGCAACAAAGGGGCGATCGATATGGCCAAACAGCCGCAGCCCGATAGGCTCTAACGCAAAAAACAACGGCGGCTTATTCGCCTCAGTCACCTCAGTCGCCTCATTATCCTCACGATAGATGACCGCCATATGCTGATAAAAATCCTCACGAATGAGCGCAAGCTCAGGATAACGCTTGCCTAATTCAAACTGCCCGTACCAGTGCGGCGTCTGCTGCCAGTGCTGCGCCAGCACGCGACCTGCATAAAACGCCAAAAACACCATCAAATTGCGATAGTGCTCATCAACCAGCAGCATCTCTTCAGACCAGCGCTCTGTTTTGATCAGATCGCGGCGTATCTGAGACAGCAAGGTATCGACGCGCTGCAAGCTTGCCAGCGACTCATCCAGCATACAAGCGCGCAGCTGACTTTCATAAGCCATACCGCCTGCGATAGGACGATTGGCCAAAAAATCCTGCCAATAACCAGCTGCCATATAATCAAGGGGCGTTACGGGCGATGCAGCCATAAACCAGCGTGTCCTTTATTTAAATATTCAAAAATTTAGTCAAAAATCGGTAACACAGCGCATTTATCGACCAGCTCACTTACTAAGCGGCAGCGAGCGTCTGCTTACCTTATCCTAAAATATCACAGGCTACAATAACGGACTAAACAGACGCACCACGTTATCAAACAGTCGCTCCGCACCATGCCGCTGCTGCCACGCCTCAAGACTCACATAGCGACAGCTTTGTAAATACACCTCTTGACAGTCTGCCACCTGTGCGACCATCTCTGGCGTATAAATCGCCAAGCTGACCTCCATGTTTAAATAAAAGCTGCGCATATCAATATTTACCGTCCCAAAGAGGCAATAGTCATCATCGACGACCACCGTTTTGGTATGCAACAGCCCGCCTGTAAACAAAGCGATGTTGACCCCCGCCTCTAGCAGCTCTTGATAATACGCTTGTGAGGCGTGCTGCACCAAAAACGAATCGACCTTTTCCGGTACAATCAGCGTCACCTCGACCCCGCGCTTTGCGGCGATGGTCAGCGCTCCTGATAGCGCCTCATCAGGCACAAAGTACGGCGTGGTAATGCGAATGCGTTTATTGGCGCGATGAATGACCGTCACCAAAGTGTTATAAATCACATGCGCTGTGACTTGCGGTGCTGAGGGTATGAGCTGCGCCAACACGCCTTTTACGATTGGTTTTTTGGGTATCACAATCGACGTCGAGCCAATATCTGGCTGCTCGTGATAATCAATGTGATCGCTCAATACTTTTACGCGACTGTTTAAGTCGTTGATGGTCGGATCCATCACATAGAGCTTTCGCGTATAGTTATTGACTCGCTGATTGAGCGCATCTAGGTTTTCGTTGTTTTCGGCGCCGATATCAGTCGCCACCACTTTTGCCATCGCCGTCGCGATACTAATCGCTTGCTGACTGGTCGCCCGAATCGCCACATCAATCCATTGACCGACGTTTTTGTTTTGTTTAAAAAACCTTGGGTCCACCAGATTAAAGCTACCGATATAGCCAATATACTCATCAATCACCACAATCTTGCGATGATTGCGCAAATCAGAGCGCTTAAAGAGCGTCTTAAATAAGCCCACAGGAAGCGACTGATGGACAAACACCCCCGCCCGCTCAAGCGTACGATGCGCGCTACTATTAAAAAAGCTAAAACTGCCCACACTATCGGCCAACAGATGACACTCTACCCCGCGCCGCGCCGCCGCAGCCAGCGCCTCTATCAGCTCTAGTACCTGCCCTTTTGGATAGACAATATAAAACTCCATCAAAACAGTCCGCTGAGCGGCATTGATATCATCTATTAAGCTGTTAAAGATCGCACTCGGCTCTGTCAACAGCTGCATATTGTGACCTGGAAACACACCAAACCCTGTCCAGCGCGTTCCTATCTGACTGACGCCGCGATAGTTGGGCGGTAGCAGCTCTTGACCTTGATCAAACACCAAATGCTCACGCCGTGCCATGTCATTCATCAATAGACTGGCTTGATCCACCCGCTCACGATAACGGCGGCCAATCATCGGCTCACCCAACAAAATATAGGCGATAAAACCAAACACCGGCAACGTATAAAGAACCGCAACCCAAGCGATAGACACGCCGATATTACGCTGCACAGATACGATACGCAGCGTCATTACTATCATCAGCACAATATGCAATACCAGACCCAATCCGGCAAAATCGCCCCAAGACCAAGTCGTAAAGTACTGTTCAATAGCAAAAGTATCTATGCTCGCCTCCAACCATTCAGATAAAATCAATGACCTTTATAAAACATTCAGTAGTATAGTAGCTTTTAATCTTCAAACAACAGATAACTATCATAAGTGTTTTACAGAAAACACTGTTGTTTTTTTAGATTTTATGACAATAAATCAACGGCTTAAAAATATATTTTCGATTATTTGCTAAAATAATCAAAATATCGTTTGACAGCCATATCTAAATCTATATAATACACACCCACAGAGCGGGTGATTAGCTCAGTTGGTAGAGCGTCTGCCTTACACGCAGAATGTCGGCGGTTCGAATCCGTCATCACCCACCACTTATTAGCAAGTGGGCCTTTTATAAAGGCAAGATGCTAAGACGACCTAAGCAGCGGTAGTTCAGTTGGTTAGAATACCGGCCTGTCACGCCGGGGGTCGCGGGTTCGAGTCCCGTCCGCTGCGCCATATTTAAAACGAATTTAAACAATTAAGTTTAATCAAGTTTCGCCTCAAACATTAGATTGTTTGAGGTTTTTTTTGTCTGCGTTTTTTGTCTATGTTCCTTCTAATATAATTACCTCTCGATAAGCATCTATTTTGTATTCGCAATAGTTATAATCATCCAACGGGCGTGCAGGTATTTTAATACTATGGACGCTGACTCATGCGACTCACACTAGCAATCAACGCCACCATCACTACGCCCATGATAATCAAAATACCAGACATCATATGCGCTGCCTCATAGTTGAGCGCTTCAACTTGCTCATATATCGCAATCGACACTACCTTGGTCTCACCTGAGATACTCCCCCCTATCATTAAAACCACACCAAATTCACCAATGGTATGAGCAAAGCTGATTAAACCACCCAAAATAATACCCACGCGCGCTTGCGGTAAGGCTACCTTGACGAAGCGGCGCAGACGACTGGGTTCTAACAGATGCGCGACTTCCGTGACACTTTGCGGAATACGCAAAAACTGCGCATAAACCGGCTGTATATAAAAAGGCAGTGAGTAAATAATAGACCCAACCACTAGACCTTCAAAAGTAAAAATAAGCGGACTAATATTGTGCTCACGAAGATAGTGACCGATACCAGCGCTAGGACTGAGCAAAAGCAGTAAGTAAAACCCAATCACAGTGGGCGGTAAGACCAGCGGCATAGCGATAAGACCCATCAGCACTACCTTTACCCGTGCAATGATACGTCCACGACTGGGCTTGGCTAGCCAATAGGCCACAGGAGTGGCAAAAAACAGTAGACACAAAGTGGTGGCGGTGGCGAGCTTAAGACTGACTAAGAAAGGCGCGAGCATGTCTGACATTAGCGATGAATCTATCATGATGTCATTTCTCATGGCTCATTGTATTCACAAAGGTTTATTGTATCTAAGAGATTGCTATTGCACGGTTAAATACCCTGCTTGTAAGAAGTATCGCTGCCCCTCGGCTGAACGCAAATAGTTCGTAAAATCTATGTTAGCAGGTTTATCACTAATGATAATACCATCTTGCAAAATAGCCGGATAAGACTCAGGCGCTAAGGTAATAAATTGCTCAGGTTTCGCATTGATAGCGCTAATTTGTGATTGCGCGACAAAGCCATAATCGACACTGCCTGTATGCGCATATTGAAAGGCTTGCCCGATGTTTTCTGCTTGTATTATGCGTTTTTGCTGCACTAAAGGGTCATATAACTTTTGCGCCTGCAAGTAAGACTGTGCCGACACGCCATAAGGTGCAAGCTCAGGACTGGCAATAGCAATCTTGCTACTGCTGGCGCTTATCAACATATCACTCAGCACTTTTGGACTGAATTCATCCAAAGGTTTGTTGACGCTATATAGCGCCAGCTGACCTTGCGTATAGGTAAAAGGTTGATGCGTCGTACTATCTTTGGGAATCTTATCAGCAAGCTTAGCAGGGAACTCTTGATTGGCTGATAAAAACATATCATAAGGCGCGCCTGCTATTATTTGCGCATACAACTTGCCAGATGAGGCATACGTGACTTCTATATTGTCCTTGGACATCTTATTAGCGGTTTGATAGCCATCAATAACCTTAGGCAGTACATCCGATAAATTGGCAGCGGCGGCAATACGTAGCGTCTGCAATTGCTTAGATTCATTATCAGTAGAGGTATCGGTAGCACTCTTTGACGTACAAGCACTTAAGGCCAATAGCGCACCACATAAAACGGCTACTTTAACCATTGTTGCTCAGCCATTTAAAGGGCGCACCCTCGTAATACCCTTGCTTCCACACAGGAATATCGGCCTTAATGACATCGAGTATCCAGCGGCAGGCATCAAACGCGGGATAACGATGGGCATAGACCTCATCAACGCTGCGTTTGATGGTCATAGAATGGCTGTGGACGTTGTCTATCATATGTTATCTCTACTCATGGTTTCTACTTACTATCTCTCCCCCCCTTGCCTAGCCGCCTGCGACTGGGGTGATAAATACCACGCTATAGAGTGCTTAGCGAGTGGCAGGCGCGCTCAAAGTCTGTAGGCGTATTAAAGTTGGTCAAATACTGCCAACTGTTTGGAAAGGATACCGCTTGTAAATAAGGTGTGATAAAGGGCATAATTCGCCGCGCGCCATTATCGATATAGGCCTTTAAGTCAGGCTCAAGGCTTAATGGATAAAGCCCTAACAGCGGATATAAGTGACTGTCATCAGCTAAACAAATCACCTTTTTATCAGCTGCTTGGTTTTTGGTTATTTGAGTCGCTATCGGCTGCAGCTTTTGCCATAAGTCGGTGGCTGGTATCAAGCTGTCACAGCTAATCACCAACAACCATAATGACTGGTTTTCTGTTAACGCATTTAATGATTGAGACTTTATTACCGTTTGCAAAGCCGACTCAATAGCGACCAATGCCCCGCCCGTCTTGATCTTATCATCAATCCTTTTATTAACCTTCTCATCTTGGTTTTTATCTTGACTATCAGCACTAGTATAATCAGCAATGTGCATGATAGCGGCTTGCGGGTTGCTATTCTTTAAAGCTGAATCAACGTCAAACCCGCGACCATTATCAGCAATCATAATAGGGATATCTTTATTATTGCCAGTATCAAACGTAGCCAAATTCAGCGTGTGTCTGACGTGATAATTCAGCAGACGCTCACCTGTCGGCAATCTAAGCTGGGCTTTTGCCGCGCCCATCCGTGTGGACGCGCCGCCTGCTAAAATGACCACACCTGCCAAATGAGCCGAGTCTTTTATAACGTCAGTCATGTGAATTATGAGTCGGGTTTTGTGCCATAAAATGCGGTACAAAGTTGCACGGACGCGTACAGCTATCGAGCTGCTCTTTCAAGATACTCTCCCACCCTGTACGGCACGCGCCCGATGAGCCTGGCAAACAAAAAATACCGGTATGATTTGCCATGCCTGCAACGGCGCGCGACTGCACGGTTGACATGCCAATCTCCTCTTTTGAGATCAGGCGGAACATCTCACCAAAACCATCGATCGATTTATCAAATAAGACCTTCACCGCCTCTGGCATGCTATCTCTGATAAAAAACCCCGTACCGCCCGTGGTAATCACCGCATGCACGTTTGGATCGGCAATCCAGCCGCTAATCACTGCTCGTATCTGATAAATATCATCGCTAATGAGCTTGCGATCAGCCAAGTTATGACCTGCCTCGGTCAGGCTGTCTGCTAAGTACTGACCCGAAGTATCTTCTGCCAGCGTACGACTATCAGGAACCGTTAAAATAGCAATATTAAGCGGTATAAGATGGGCGGCAGGCTTACTCATAAAAACTCCTTCACATACAGATTTAAATAATCAAAAAAGTGACAACTGACCTACCCACCGATAATCGATAATCGATAATACTATCCGAATGCGCATGCTGGGCAAAAAACAGATCGCTGTTGTCGCTTGTCTGCATAAACTCTATAAAGCGATAAGTGATGGGTCGGTCTTTGATATAGTCGGTTGAGCACGGCCGATGCTAAGCTTGTCATCATTCATAATTTACTGCCAATTGCGATTTATACGTCTCATCTATCCGTCTGATGGAGCCAAGGAAAAGGTTGCACCGTGACTCTACTACCTGCTACGACATCACCACTGTCTTTGTCCAACACGACAAAGCAGTTGGAGAGGCTAAGCTGTTTGATTCTATGCGACTGCTGCCTGGCAAAACACTCCACTTCATACTCGCCTGCAGCGTTTTGCGTCAATACGCCGCGCTGAAAATCTTTGCGACCGACTGATTTTTTGATGTCGTTTGTTAGTTTAGCCTTGATATGTATTTGCATCGGCTGCTCAGATACGCGCGCGCCTGATAATTGCCATAGTGCCGGTAGCACAAACTGTAGCGTACCAACGACTGTCGATAAAGGGTTACCAGGTAAGCCAAAGTACAGTACTGGTTTATCCAAATCTTTAGCAAGCTCCCCAAACACAAAAGGCTTACCAGGCTTCATTGCCACTTTGTAATGGTTAATTTGCCCGAGCTGCTCGATGACGGTAGTCAAAAAATCATAATCACCCACCGACACGCCAGCGGTCGAGATTAGCACATCACAGTCTTGCATAGCCTCATTAATAGCAGTCGTGGTCTTATCCAAATCATCAGGGATAATGCCGTAGTCGCGAATGGTAATCGGCAAACCAGCCAGCAAAGTCTTTAACGTTGGGGTGTTGGAGTTGTATATTTGCGCTAGACTTGTCAGCTCATCACCGACAGCCACCAGCTCATCGCCCGTTGCCAGTAGCCCGACGATAAGCGGCGCAAAGACGCTGACTTGGCTGATACCTAAGCTTGCAAGTAGGCTAATATCAGCAGGGTTTATGCGCTTACCGACTGTCAATACCGCTTCACCTGCCTCTATCTCTTCGCCTTGCCGGCGAATATTGCTATCCACTTTGGCCGCTTGGGTCAGTGTTACCCGATAAGGCTTTGATTTGTCGATTGTGTCTTTTATTTTTGCAAAGTTGGTGTTTTCTTGCATGATGACGGTGTCGCAACTATCAGGCACCACCGCCCCTGTAAAAATCCGTACGCCCTGCCCTGCTACAAGCCGATCTGTATAAGCGCTGCCCGCTTGTGACTCGCCGATGATCTCGATAGTGCTATCTGCCGATAGTTCGCTGCCTTGCGCGATAGCATAACCATCCATCGCCGATAGGTTTTGTCTAGGTATATCAAAAGGCGAGGCGATATCTTGCGCCAGTATCTGATTGCCGCTGTCTTGCAAAGCGCACGTCCTAATAGCTCTTTGCCTTAGAGAAAAATCATTATTATTGTAATCTTCTACGCGCGCTTTTATCGCTAATTGCAAGGCTTCCATGGTAATCATAAAAGGGTACTCTTCTTTTTTTGACGGCTATTAAATCGCTCAATGAGCAGCTATTTTTCTCGCGTATCAGATTGACTATAGCTGATATAGCAATCCTAGATTAGCGCAAAAAAAGCACCTAATAAGGTGCTTTTTGTTGTAGTTGTTAACGGCTTACTGTAGAGCCTAGCAAAAACGTGGGCAAAATACCTTCTTTAACAGCTTAACCTTAGTAGCCAACCAGATGACACAGCCAGTTTAACAGCCTAGCTCACCATGAGGCTAGGCTTGCAGCACTGCGCTGAGTAATAAAGCCATCTGGCGTCTGGCCATTATCTGCTTGCCAACGCTGAAACGCCCTACGCGTATTGGTGCCTACGATACCGTCAGCACCTTTGGTATCGTAACCCATGCTGGTCAGGCGCTGCTGGAGATTGCGTACTTGCACAGTCGATAATGGGCGCTCATAACGTGGCCATGATTTATATAGACCGCCTTGCCCTGCCAGCGCTTTGCCCAACAAGCTGACCCCTAGGGCATAGCTTGATGAATTATTATAGACTTTGATCACATCAAAATTGGGACTGAGCAGCAGTGCAGGACCATCTTTGCCAGCCGGTAGCCACAACTCCATCTGGGTATTGGCATCCAAAGACACATCATCGATGGTATCGATACCAAGCGCCGCCCATTTGGCCGCCGACTGTTTGCTGCCAACAACGGCATAATCAAAAGATGCAGGAATTCTCACTTCATAAAAAGGCGCTAAGCCGCGTACCCAGCCTGAGTTACTCAGATAATTGGCAGTAGACGCCAATGCATCTCCCGTTGCCCAAGGGTTGCGGTGACCATCACCATCGCCATCTACCCCTTGTTTGAGCCAAGTATCAGGGATGAATTGGGTTTGCCCCATGCCGCCCGCCCAAGAGCCATCAAGCTGTGACCATGACACATCACCGCGCTGCAATAACGAAGCAAGCGACAACAACTGAGTTTCGGCAAACTCTTGGCGACGACCGTCATAGGCAAGGCTGGCAAGCGAGCTTGGAATGCTACTGTTGCCCGTCACCGCGCCATACGAAGACTCCATCCCCCATATTGCCGCGATGATTTCGGCATTGACGCCATACTGCGACTGTAACTGGGACAAAAACGCCCGCTGCTCTGCAAACTTACGCTTACCTGTGCTGACTCTGCCGTCTGATACCGCCGAATCCACATACTCCCACGGCATTTTAGAAAACTCAGGCTGCCCTGAGTCTAAAGAGATGACTTGCTGATTGAGATACGCCAAATCTAGCAGGCGGCGGATGGTCTGTGCATCATGACCTGACGCTATGGCGCGCATAGAAAAATCCGACTTCCAGTCAGAAAAACTGCCATAGCTTGGTTTTGCGACTGGCTGGGGTTTGACAGCAGGCTTGGGGGTCGGCTTGACCTGAATGGTCTGAGTTTGAGTAATCTGCACGTTAGCCTGACGCACAGGTTTGCTAGGTTTTTGCATCGCTTGCTGGCTGGTACAGCCCACCATGACTAGCGCTGGGAAAAGAGCAATATAGTGTTTTTTTAAAATCATAAGAAGTCTCAGGTGTGAATAAGTACTATCGGTAAGCCATACCGTTGCCAAAAATCAGAGTAATGAGCATAGAGTAACTATATATCACTCATCAGTCGTTTATCATCTTTTTAGGGCTTGGGATAACTTAGCAAATAAAAACCAGCAGCGGTAGAGCAGCAATGCTAGGCCGTGCTGCACAATCAATCATGGCACTGACAAAGACTAGCGTCCCAATACTGCCCGTGGATCAATAGGGTTGCCATTTAAGCGTACTTGAAACTCCAGGCCCACTTGATTGGTTTGGCCACTACTCCCCATATTGGCAATACGTTGGCCTCGCTGCACCGCGTCCCCTTCTTTAACCAAAAGCTGGCTATTGTGAGCGTAGGCGGTGATATAGTTGTCACTATGACGAATCATGATCAGATTGCCATATTCAGGCAGACCGTTACCTGCATATAGCACTGTCCCTGATTGGCTCGCCAGTACAGGGTCGCCGATGTTGCCAGCAAACCACATGCCCATCGTGCCAGCCGCCGCATCAAAGTTACGTGTCACTTGGTTGCGGCTCGGGTACTCATAGCCTGACGTGGCGTTTGCCGTGACTTCATAGACAGGGCTGGTGTTATTAGGTGTGCTGGTAACAGGCGGGTTGTAAGTAGGCTGTGGCCGTGTCTGAGCAGGCGCGTTATAGCGATTGTTATTGGCAGCATTTGGCTGTCCTTGCCAGAGCTTTAGCCATTGGCCACTATAGATGGTGTATTTGCTATCTAAGCCATTGATTGCACCAATTTGACGATAATTTAGGCGATAACGGGCGGCGATTTGGCTGACGGTATCACCGCGCTGGACCAAATGGTAGTTAGGAACCCCTTGTGCGTTGGTGACGATCTTGGGCGCAGCTTGGTTTGCTGTCTGATAAGTAGGTTTGGTGGCACAGCCTACCATCGTTAGCGCAGCGGCGGCCATGCTACCAATCAACACCGACGTTGCAAGGTGCGATCCTGTGTTAAGCTTTTTCATACAAGGTTCCTATTCTTTCTCTCACTCATCAGTTTTTGTCTCATTGAGTGGTTTGTGTGCCACTCATACGTATTATGCTTTTTGGGTTATCTATCATATGGCCACAGACCTCAGCTGTCTATGATTTGTGCTATTACTCCTGCCTTTATCGCCTCAATTATCTTCATAAGGCCAAACTCGACAACGTCTCTAACGCTGCTTTTGGCGCATGGTGCAATCGCACAGGCGATAGGCTGACATAGTTTTCGGCCACAGCTTTATCGTCGGTCATCACACCTGCCACCTCATAGGTTTGCTGGTATAAGGGGTTAAGCGCCTGACGATCTGGTAATCGGGTCGTTTCGTCACCCTCCTCATCATTTCGCACTGATGCGGCGTGGGCGTTTTTGCGTTTGCGTAACGACAGCCAATACGCATCTCGCCCGCGCGGATCCACCATGTGATGGACGGGGCGCGCAATCTGAGCATGGCCAAGCGTGGTGATTTTTCGGCCTTTTATCTCAGCACTACTGTGCACATCAGGAATATTAACGTTTAATACGTGATAGGGCAAACTTTTACACATCGACAAAATGGCGGTCTCACGAATGAGCTTGGCAATCTCCTCAGCAGCCACTTTATAGTGACAGGCATCCTCTTGCCCTCGTCGTTTGCCTGCCTTTTTTCCTTTGACACCGCCGCCTACCAAAGAAGTGGCAATCGCGGGTATACCAAAAATCTGAGCGGTCAATGCTGCACCAAAGGTACCAGAAAACAAGACATCTTGTCCCAAATTGGCGCCTGAATTGATACCGGTGACGATACAATCAAAGTCCGTATCACGGTACAGCTCGTGCAATGCCAGATAAATACAGTCGGCAGGAGAGCCATTGACAGCAACAAAACCTGACGGCAACTGATGAGCATACAGCGGCTTTGAGACACTAAGCGAGCTTGCGCAGCCACTTTGCTCTTCGCTTGGGGCGACGACGACGACCTCACCGATGGTCGATAGTGCCTGAGCCAATGCCAATAGTCCTGGCGCGTGTACGCCATCATCATTGCTAAGTAAAAATCTCATATTTGCTCGTTGTTTTTGTCTTTAACCGTTTGTCTGCTTTTCAGCCTTTTTGTCATAATATTGCTATACTCGGCGCAGCATTGCCTAGATGATAGGCCATCATGAAGATGATAAACACGTGGTTTCCCTTGGCAAATCTGCTTATTTGCTCAGTTTGGCCCCGACCCCTACGGCGGGGTGCCTTAGCCTACAGAGTAAAGAGCGACAGCGCAAACGGTTGATTGGTAAAATTTATCGCCCAAGGATACCTTCTTCCTTATACTTATAAATTGTGCTAACTCACTACCCATGGTAAAGATCATCAGCGCGCCCTGCTGGTATCGTAAGTAAAAGCGCAAAAAAGCAAAAGGGCAAAAATAAATGGCGATTATACCCCAATCATACACTGACGCACACATAGCAGACCAAACCATAGATGCAATAGATACAAATATGAAGGCTCACAGCCTACAGTATTCAAGACTTTACAGCTTTAGCAGAATTATCCTGAACTATTTATGGCAGAGCGTCATACCGACAGTACAGATTAAATGATAAGCAAAAACTTGCCATTAGGTTACAATAGGCAACAACGCACTACAATACAAACTTATACTTTTAGGCGGACGTAACTTAGCTGACGATGCTACTGATATGTTGCTGCAAGATGGCTTTGGCTCACAATATATCTACACATAAATCAATATTTTATGTGACTTTTGTTTTTTTACCCATTAACATATGACCATCAAATAAAGATAAGCGAGTGTAATACAGAATGAAAAATCAATCGATATTATCTATAGCTTCTGTGCTAGCGAAGACCGCATCCAAGGTAGGTCTTGCAGGACTGATAACGTCTGTTGCCATGCTGTCTCAAGCCTCCTATGCGGCAAACAATGCTGCAACGACCATTCCTTTAGACATGTCTGGCATCAACATCACCAAGCATGAAATCGCTGTGATGCAAGTGCTTTCAGAGATTTGTCCGCCGATGCTAAACGGTAAGCAAAAACAGCGTTTTTATAAGTCTTATAACGTGCAGTTGCACGAGCTGATGCCGTCACTAGAAGACCCCAAAGCGGCGATTCAATACCTATCAACGCAGCAAGACTATCGCCAAATTCTCCAAGGCATCCGTAGCTGGACGATGGGGTTTTCTAAGCAAGACAACCGAGCGCTGTGCGAAGATTTGGCCAATGCTGAATACTAGTACCCTCTCATCACCACTTACGATAAGCATGATAAGACAGACGATTTAAAAAAATAAACAAAAACGTGCCACTGTGCTTTTGACGCCAAAATAACATTGATCATCAACGACATTGACTTCCTCCCCTCCCTAAACGGAGGGGATTCCTACTAAAGACGGCCAAGCCCGACCGCGAGAATGTTTTTTGCTCCATTAACATCTCTGTTATGGGTCGTTTTACAAGAACGACAAAACCACTCTCTTATACCAAGCCCTTCTCTACCTTTCGGACTGTCTTGGCGGGAGCCGCAACACGAGCAGGTTTGGGTGGTGTACGCTTCATTGACTTCGATATAGTGGCAACCTGCGTTCGCGCATTTATAATCCAGTTGCCGCTTAATCTCAAACCAACCAGCATCATAGACGGATTTGGCCAGTTTGGATGAAGTGAATGATGTTGATTTAATCTTACCAACAACGATTAAGTTGTTGGCTTTAACAAGCTTTGATGTGAATTTATGGATCAAGTCTTGGCGGGTATTTTTGATCTTGGCGTGAATGGCTTTGACCCGCTTTTTGTTTTTAGCACGCCCAGCAATTGCCAGTTTTTCAGCATATTGATGGGTGACTTTGATTTGTAGCTGATCACCCTCACTACTGACTGCTGAATCCTTGCAGCCTAAATCAATACCGACTTGGCCAGTGCCACATTTAATCTTTGGAAAATCTTTAACGGTGATACAGGCGTACCAGTGACCCCGTGCGTCTTGCACCAACTCACAAGTATTGATGCGGTAGAGCGAGAGGTTATAGCTATCCCACAGATCAATGGTCAGTTTTTCACCCTTAGCGAGGCTTAGCTGAATAGTAGATTTAAGGCTTTTATTGCCTGATTGACGGGTTGAAAGGTGTTTTACGGCTGTCTTTTTAAAAGGAATCCAGCCCAAACTTCTTCTCTTGGCCTTTGGGTTGTTGGTACGCCAGTTGAGTTTGGCTTTTTTAAACTGTTTACGAGCCTTGGCATGGGTTTCAGAGATGGCTTGTAGGGTTTGGCTGTGCAAGTTTAAATACTCGCCACTGCCTTTGGTATAAGCGGCCAAATCATAGGCTGAAAAGAATTTTCCTGTACACTTAAGATGTTTAAAACTTAGCTCATTGACGTAATTCCAGACAAAATTAACCGACCCAGCCAAGATATTGAGCTGAGTGGCGTGTTTGTCTTTGATGCGTAGCTTGAGCGTTTTCATGGAATCATTATGATCTCAATGGGTTTGGTTATCAAGGCAATCTAAATCTTAGGTGACAACGGCTGACGCCTGATATCCACGCCCTAGAAGGATGTGGTTTTACGGCGTTAGATGATAAAAAACGACACAAGCGGGCGTCCAGAGCGAGACAAAGCGTCAAGATTTTTAATGTCTTTAATATTTTTCTGACGAGTGATAGATGACATAAAAGCTTGCTGTATTGCCAGAAGATGGGCCATGCAGCAGGCTTTTTTGCAACCGAATATCGCGCTGGGTTTGTTTTCTAAGATACCTTATAGATAGGTGAAGATAGCCTGAGTTACGTGATAAACGCAATAAGCGAACATAGATACAAGCAGGGCTTTTTATTTTTGGTGGTGCCTTATTTTTTGCAGTTATCGATTCCCCATCGGTTATCATTTTGCTAAGATAAGGCGTTAATTTTATGTCTGTCGCACCATCGTCACTGCCATCATTAATCCCTTGTTTTTGAATATAATATTTAAGACATACGAAAAAAATGACCGAGGTTTGGGGCGAGTCGCAAGCGGCAGATACATTTGGTTTTATGATGCGGTGTAACGATATATGACAGTAAAGCGTGTAAAAAATCAGCTGGTACAGCTGCTCGTTGGTGTAAGTGTTTCTATGAGTGCGATGATGGCAAATGCCGCCATTCAGCCACCCGAGATGGACAATACCGCCTATGTATTAATGGACTACAACACTGGTGAAATCTTGGCACAAAAAAACGCCAATGAAGCGCTACCGCCAGCATCTTTGACAAAAATGATGACCAGCTACATCATCGAGCAGCGCCTCGCCTCAGGTGACCTAAAAGAAGACGATCAAGTACTGATGAGCCCAAATGCGTGGTGCCGCGGCAGTAGCAGTCAGTCTTGTATGTACGTCCCTGTCAATAAAACCGCCAGTGTCCTCGACATGCTGCGCGGCATCATCATTCAATCTGGTAATGATGCTTCAAAAGCTATGGCAGAGCATATCGCTGGTAGCGAAGCTTCGTTTGCCATCTTGATGAATGAGCAAGCAGAAAAGCTGGGCATGGAAAACACCCATTTTGTCAACTCGACAGGTATGCCTGACGAAGGCCATAGAGCTTCAGCGCTGGACTTGGCCAAGCTATCGCGCGCTATCATCAAAAACAGCGGCGACTACTATGGCTTGTATGCCGAAAAAGAGTTTACCTACAATGGCATCACACAAGGCAACCGCAACGCCCTACTAGCGACTGACCCCACGGTCGACGGTCTAAAAACCGGGCATACAGATGCTGCAGGCTACTGCTTGGCCGCCTCGAGCAAACGTGATGGCATGCGTCTGATTTCTGTGATCATGGGCACCGAAAGCCCGCAAGCCCGTGCCGACCAGTCGCGCGCGCTGCTTAACTGGGGTTTTGGTCACTTCACCACCGTCACCAAAGCACCTGCTGGGCAGTTTGTCAGTAAAGTACCTGTCTGGTTTGGCGAGACCGACGAAATTGAGCTGGTCACAGGCGATAACCTGCAAATACTGACCAGTAAGACGCAAAAAAACAAAATAACCACCGTGGTCGACATCCCCGAAAGCTTAGAAGCCCCCATCAAAAAAGGACAAAACATCGGTAAAATGATGGCGGTCATCGACGGCAAGGCAGTGGCATCTGTGCCTATTATTGCCACCAGTGATATCGAACAATCAGGATTTTTGAGCCGCACGTGGCAGCATGTGGTTCGCTGGGTACAAAGCTTTTTTTAAGCATTTGGCATAACTTATATACAAAAAAAAGACGCTCATCTATCGGAGCGTCTTTTTTTGTTTGCATAAAATCAAGGCTTGTAGCATCACACTCATCTCGCCATGTCTGTAGTTAATCCCACCATATCATGTCCAAACGAGCCAGCGTTTTATCAAATCGCTCAACCCTTTATCACTATATATCACCATGTGGCAATAGTCGACACCAGCGGCTTTTAGCCCATGCTCAAAGCTCTCTAAGCTGCGCACGTGGTGTTTTGGATACCAGTATATCAATAGCGCCCGATGGGTGATATCAGCGTTTTCTATCTGACGAATACGAGTGGCCAATGCCTCTGCCCTCGCAGGATACACGTCTTCTGCAAACATCACTATGTCGATTTTTTTGTGGCATATCTCATCTAGCGCCAGCTGCTCATGCTGATGGCAGATCACCTGCGCGCCTAACCGCTCAAGCTCTTCCACCAAAAACCCCACTTCGTGATAATAATAGTAAATAATACTCAGCCCCGCCAGCACTTGCTGCTGATGGACTTGCTGCTGGTTGGGCAGAGGAATGGTCAAGACAAACTCTGTACCAACGCCCAGCTCACTATGGACATCGATACTCGCTCCCATCAGCTGGGCCATTTGTTTGACGACGGGCAAGCCTATTCCTGAGCCTTCGTATTGCCGCGTTTGTGACGAATCCACCTGAAAAAACGGATTAAAAATATCGTCGATGTGATTATTATCGATGCCGATGCCCGTGTCTTTTACGCTAATCTGCCAGCGATTACTTTTATCAAAATGCGTGAGCTGCGAGGTAATGGTAACCTGCCCCGCTGAGGTAAACTTAATGGCATTACTTAGCAAAATCGAGAGTATTTGCTGTATCTTTTTTACATCACCTTGTAGGCCATAATCTATATGATGCACTTGGCTAATCAGCTCTAAGCCCTTACGTTTAGCGACAGGCTCAAACTCTGCCAACAGATCAGCGATCAGCTGTAGTGGGTTGAACTCACTAAGATGAATGGTCATCTGACCTTTTTGTATCTGATTCAACTGAATGATATGCTCAAGCGAAGACACCAGCTTGTCACTGCCACTACTGATAATATCGACCGCGTCTTTTTGCTCTCGGCTCAAGGTTTCATAATCTAGCAGTTGTAAGCCGCCGACAATGGCATTTAATGAGGTTTTTAGCTCGTGGGTTATCATGCTCTGAAAATTATGCAGCTGCACATCGAGCGATACATCTTTGCTGTGTAGCTGCTGCTCAAAGATCGCCACCGCTTCATAGTCTTGTTTGACGTCTTGCAAGCGTTTAAACAGTACAATCAAAGCCTGCTTGATTTGCACCAGCTCCTGAAAATTAAAATGCTGAGCAATAACGGGCAGTTTTTCAAGCTCAGGCGTCCTAATGATGATGTCGCATCCTTCAGTGAGTGCGTCCAAATCCCTAACCGGCCAGTTGAGCTTGCGTAAGATATACAGCGCCCAGATCACAACCAGCAAAATCGTAACCAGCCACAATAAAGCATTGCTTTGAAACCAGCTTGCGCGCAGTTTATTGACATCTAAGGTGATATTAATATAACCGACCAGCGTACTCTTGGCATTTTTTGTGGTGCTTGAGGACGCCGCTAGGTCTGATGACTGGCGCGGTAAACCATCAGCATCAGAGAGCGTAGCGGCAATCTTGAGACTATCTGGTTGCAAGTCATTACTGACGACTGGGTAATTAAAGCTGACCGTATCGGCAAACAGGGCGTTTTTCCAGTCGCCTCTAGATTGACTGGTATCACTGATAGGCTGAGGGGTTGAGTAAAATAAAATACTCTGAATACTTGGCTCATTTTCTAATAAAAAGGCAACTTGCTCCGCTACGATATCTGCCCCTTCTGCTGTCGAGGCGCTGGCGGTCAATACCGCGGCAAGCTGATCTATATGCCGATGCGTTTCTTTGTAATGATAAGTCAGACCATAGACAAAAGACAATATAAATCCTGCCAACACAGCCAGCGTAATGACCTGTACGACAGAGCGCCAGATAAGCATAGGAATGGTGCGAGATCGAGGGCTGTTCATATCACTCAACGAAGCCAAGACAACTTTTTATTCATACTACAGGTATTTTGCAGAAGTGATAAGAAAAACATGCAGATATTTTTGGGCAAGTACCGTCCTACTGGCATCAGATGTGCCAATTTCATATTGGATGACTATACACAACGAGGTGAGAATAAAAACAGCGGCGCAGGACTATGCCGCCTTATCGTGACAACGATACAGGCGACATCATAAAGCGACTGGTTCGTACACTCGCCACTGGCAAATTAGCCATTAGCAAGTTAGCGAGGTTTTTTATCTTTGGTGGTGAATTTTTTTGCCCGATTGCGCTCACGTTGGCGTAACTGCTGCGCTTTTGCTTTCGTCGGCGTGTCGCTTTTATTGGCATAGGGGTTGTCATTTTGTCGAAAGATGACATTCAGCGGTGTGCCTTCAAGCTTAAAGACTTGACGAAATTGGTTTTCGAGGTAACGCTGATAGCTCTTCGGTAGCGCACTGGTTTGGTTACCGTGAATGACGATGACCGGTGGGTTGTGACCACCGATATGCGCATAACGCAGCTTGATACGGCGACCTGCGACGGTCGGTGGTGGGTTGGCTGTCACAGCGTCTTGCAATATCTGCGTCAAGCGATTGGTCGATACCTCAAACATAGATGACTGATAAGCGCGCAAAATCGACGGGTATAAGTTGCCCACGCCGGTACCATGTAGCGCTGAGATCAGGTGCACTTTCACAAAAGGAATAAAGCTAAAGCGGCGATCCATCTCAAGCTTGATATAGTCTTTTTGGTCTTGGCTGAGACCATCCCATTTGTTTATCGCGACCACCAGCGCCCGACCTGCATCGAGCGCATAGCCTATCATATGCAAGTCTTGATCGACGATGCCTTCTTGCGCATCGATGACAATCACTGTCACATTGGAGTCTTCGATGGCTTGTAGGGTTTTGATAACGGAGAATTTTTCTACTTTTTCATCAATTTTGCCGCGGCGGCGCACGCCTGCGGTGTCGATGAGGACATAGTCCTTACCATCCCGTTTATAAGGAATATAAATACTGTCGCGCGTGGTGCCTGGCATATCAAACACCACCACCCTATCTTCGCCAAGCAAACGGTTGACTAAGGTAGATTTGCCGACATTTGGACGACCGACAATGGCAAGTTTTAAGCCATTTGGTTCGACGACGTTTTCTTGCTCAGGCATATCAGCGGTCAGCACTTCTAGCAAGTTACCGACACCGCGGCCGTGGCTGGCGGCCATCGGATACGGCTCGCCCAAACCAAGCGCATAAAACTCCGCAGGCGCGGCATCATGGACGCCATCGACTTTGTTGGCGACCACATAGACAGGCTTGCCCAATGTATGCAAAAACTTACCAATCTCAGCATCAGCGCCAATCATCCCAGACCGCGCATCCACCACAAACACGATGATATCTGCCTCATGAATCGCTGTGTGCGATTGCTCAGACATATAATCATCGATATTGCCACTGCCATCATCTGCCTCACCAATACCACCCGTATCGACAACGATAAACGATTTGTTTTCGTAGGTAGCATCGCCGTACTGACGGTCACGCGTCAGCCCCGACATATCAGCAACCAATGCCTGCCGACTTTTTGTAAACTGGTTAAATAAGGTGGATTTACCGACGTTTGGACGACCAATTAAGGCGACCACAGGCTTGATACTCATGGGTTACTCTCAGTGAAAGGCACAATGGCAGACCGTACAGCGACTAAAATCATAGTCGCAAATATTGTTGTACGTGACCGCAAATTAATATAAATGATAAAACGACAGCAGATACAATCATCGACCCTATGACATAAACTCTATAATAAGCAAGCCTACAGTGATGATTGTATCTCTCAGACACCATTTTATCGGATCTATCAAATGATGTCGTCTATATGGTAAACCTACCGCATATCGGTCGCATAGAGTACGCGAAAGCCTGCGTTTAAACAAGCAGTTTACAACCAAGCACAAAACGCTGACCTAGCAGCGTGAGTGATAATAGCAGTGATCGTGATATCAATCCGCAAGTCTAATGGCTGGCTGATAACAATATCACGACTCATCAGCTGCCGCGTGACACAGTCTATAATACTTAACGTATCAGCTGCCAGATAGCCACTTGACCTGAGGTGCTCTGCGTTAGCAAACGACTTCCTTGTACTTGCAAGTTGGTCAACGCCCCCTTGGTCTGTACACGGCTGATGATTTGACCATTGGCAGGGTTGAACAAATGCACCACACCTTCTAAATCACCGACCGCGATATAATCACCAATCATCACAGGGTTGGTCAAGTGACGATACGCCAGCTCATCGCTCTCCCAGAGCATCTCGCCATTGCTGCGATCATACGCAACCACTTTACCATCTAGGCTGGTGGCGATGACTTGCTGATTATTGACAGCAAGGGATTTGAGACTGGCAAGCTCATTGACAAATAAAACCTGACGCGAGGCCAAATCAATACCCAATAACTGACCACTATAGCTGATTGCAAACAGCTGGTTTTGATCAACAGTAGGCGTGCCATCGACATCGCTCATACGCTCAACTTCGCTGCTGCCCATACCGACACCGACGCGTCTCGACCACTGCGGCAGACCACTATCAACCGTCACCGCATGCAAACGGCCATCTGCGGTCGCCAGCAACGCGGTCTTGCTGTCTAGTAGGGTTGGCGCAGCGCTACCGCGTACACTGATGGCAGGCACTTGAGTGGCAAACTGCCATACGGACTGGCCGGTTTGTAGAGATAAGCCGTGCAAAAACCCATCATTCGCTGACAAAATCACGCGATTATTACTGACCAAAGCTGGCGTCAATACCGACCCTGATAGCTGCTGCTGCCAGCGTTTGGCACCCGTTGTACTATCAAACGCCATCACCTGACCGCCACGTGTGCTAATGATTGCTGTTTGGCTTAAGGCATCTACTGTCACGCCGCCGGTGATTTGATCACCGACATTGACTGACCACAGACGCTCACCTGCATTATCAAACCCTATCAAGTCGCCACCGCGTGAGGCTGTGACCATTTGACCATTGGCATAGCCAACTTGCAGCGCCAAAGGATCTTTTTTACTGGCTTTTTTATTGCCAACATCTGCGCTAAAGACAGGCTGTAGCACAGTGACCGGCTCTGCAATTTGTACCAAATCGACAGGATCATTGACGACAGGCTTGATACCGCGATTACACCCAATCACTGCAGTGCTCATTACTGCCAGTACGGCCACATGCATGACTGTCTTTTTGATAATATTGGCTGTTGACATGTTGCTCGAGCGAATGGATTGAGTCATCATAGGTTCTCACTACAAAAATTATTATGGATTAGTGGATTGGGCGGTCAGTCTGTGGCTCATCCATCAATGATCTGCTCACAGTGCTGCCTGGTTTTAATTGTCTTGGTGACGGTTATAAATTTTTTTAAATAGATAACAGCCACTTATCAACTCTACTCTCACGATCAGCCCACTGGCCGCCAATCTAGCATATAGAATTCTGTTGGTACTGCCTAGGGTGCTGATAAAACATCAGCGCTATTATTCGTTAATAGCGCCTAATACAATACCACTACTGTGTAACTTCGGCCGATGCGCCCTCTACCACTGGTGGCGGCTCAGATATCGCAGGCCCTGGTACAGCAGGCTCTTGAATCAGACTGGCTTGCGCCTCGATGGGCTCAGGCATTACCCCCAAGCTCTCCATCTTCAGTGCCAATACTGCACGCATTTCTTGACGCTCACGTAACAGCTCCCACGCATTATTGTAAGCGTTGATGGCCAAATCTTTATCGTTTTGTGCTAGATAGATATCGCCTAGCAACTCTTGCTGACTGGCTTCAAATGAGCTTGGCATGTCTTGTTTGGCTTCTGCCAGTGCGCCCTCAGTATCACCTGCTGCCAGTAGCGTGTTGGCATAACGTAGACGGGTAATGGCGCTTAGGCCAGCGTCGTTCAAGTCAATTGCCAATGCCTGCTTCAGGGTATTTGCCGCGGCGGTAAAATCATCACTATCCACTTGGTGACGGGCTTTTATCATCAGCGCTTGCCACGCATAGACTGAATCGCCGTGGGCGGCAACCAATGCATCGATATCTTTATCCAGTTGTGTGCGGCTTTGTGCCAGCGCTTCTTGCGCCTCAGCTTCCAAATCTGGGTTTTGCGCCGCCAGACTGATTTCTTCATTAAGCCGCTGGATATCCGCGTAGTGATCTGCTGCGACTGTATCAACGCGCGCATGGTTATTTTGCCAGTATGTCCAACCAAAATAAGCGGCCAACGCCAACAAAATCGCAGTGACGATATAACTGCCATACTGCTTTAACGCGTCCATTGAATTGTCTGGATTTGGCGAATTGGGTGTCAAAGCCATAAAGGGTTACCTAATAAAAGTGTTATAAAAATGCTGAGGCGAAAGCCGATATCAAATGATTAACCTATTAATTGATTGACTAATCGATCGACCCATTCATCACTGGCGCGAAAAATTGTCTGCATTCGATAGCCAGTCTTGCGAGACACTACGCTGCTCGCCTGTCTGCATATCTTTGATACTCACCAAATTGTCATCGAGCTCTTGCTGAGCAATAATCACCGTGAGCGCAGCCCCTGATTTATCCGCCTTTTTCATTTGCGCTTTTAGACTGGTGGCACTTGCCATCTTGACTCGGATATCTGGACGCTCATAACGTAGGTTTTGGGCATACTTGATACCTGCGCTATAGACTTCTGGATGAGCGACCACAAAGACATCGCAGGCCGAAACGTCTGCCATCGGCGCGACCGCCTCTAGTAACAATAATAAACGCTCAAGCCCCATGGCAAATCCAACGGCAGGCTCAGATTTGGCAGGTTTACTGCCGTCGGTACCTACAGACTTTAGCTGGCCAATCAAACCATCATAACGACCACCTGCACAGACGGTGGCTTGGCTACCTAGCTTGTCTGTCACCCATTCAAAGACGGTCTTATTGTAATAATCCAGACCGCGTACCAGATGCGGATTGATCTCAAAATCGATACCAAGCGCGGTCAAGTATGCCTGCACTTGCTCAAAGTGCGCCATACTCTCCGTACCCAAAAACTCAGCCAGCTTTGGCGCATCATTCAATAACGCCTGCGTACTCGCCTCTTTGCTGTCTAAGATACGTAGCGGGTTGGTCGTCAGACGGCGCTTGCTATCCTCGTCAAGCTGATCTTGTTTGTCGGTTAGATAAGCGACTAGGGCCTCACGATAAGCATGGCGCTCGTCGATTTCACCCAAGCTGTTTAGTTGCAAGCGCATCTCGTCTTTGAGACCCAGCGCTTGCCACATCAGATGCGTCATCGCGATCAGCTCAGCATCGGCATCGGGCAGCGCACTACCGAAGCTTTCGACTCCTAATTGATGAAACTGACGATAGCGGCCTTTTTGCGGACGCTCATAGCGAAACATGGGGCCGATGTACCATAGTTTGGGCGTATCACCGCGCAGTAGATTGTGCTCGATTACAGCCCTTACCGCGCCTGCGGTGCCCTCTGGGCGCAAGGTCAAAGGAGTGGGCGGCTCAGATTTATCGGCAAAGCTATACATCTCTTTTTCGACGATGTCGGTGGCCCCGCCAATAGCACGGGCAAACAAATCAGTCTGCTCAACGATAGGCAGGCGAATATGCTCATAACCGTACCTACCCAGCACATCCGCCAATATCGCCTCTAATTGTAGCCATTTTGCCGATTGGGTAGGCAAAATATCATTAAACCCTTTGATAGCTTTGATCATGGTACGGTCATATCCTTACAATTATCACAAGTTCTTTTTTATATAGTTAACCTAAAAACAGCGACAGCACTACTGGTATCCGTTAGCGCTACTGGTATTTATTTAACGCGAATAATCTCATTTTCGCGCTTTTTTGCCAAGTCTTCAGCATGGGCGCGCACCATACTTTCAATCTCATCGACTAGGTTTTCGGTATTGATCAAATGGCTTTTTTCGCCCATACGGTAGACCAATGACTTTGGCGCAGCACCGACGATACCGATATCGGCTTCTTTGGCTTCCCCTGGGCCATTTACTTTACAGCCAATCACTGACAGATCCATCGGCTCACGAATATCCTCGAGACGCGACTCTAACATTGTCATCACTTTGATCACATCAAACTCTTGGCGCGAGCAGCTAGGACAAGCGATAAAATTGACACCGTTAGAGCGGATATTTAGCGATTTTAAAATATCAAAGCCAATTTTGATTTCTTCTTCAGGCTCTGCCGCAAGGGAGATACGAATGGTATCGCCGATGCCGTCTAGAAGCAGCCCCCCTAATGCAATGGCAGATTTGACCGCGCCGGTGCGATAGACACCAGCTTCGGTCACGCCCAGATGTAGCGGGTTGTCAATTTGGGCTGAGAGCAGACGATACGCCTCTAATGTCAAAAACACATTACTGGCTTTGACTGAGACTTTATACTGATCAAAGTTGAGACGCTCCAAAATATCGATATGGCGCATCGCGGACTCTAGCATCGCCTCACCCGTCGGCTCTTTATACTTTCGCTGGATGTCTTTTTCTAGCGAGCCTGCGTTGACACCGATACGAATCGGGATATTGTGATGCTTGGCGCAGGCAACCACTTCACGTACTTTGGCATCACTACCGATATTACCTGGGTTGATACGCAAACAATCAGCGCCTGCTTCGGCCACTGCCAAAGCAATCTTATGATCAAAATGCACATCGGCGATGAGCGGCACGCTGACCTGTTTACGGATTTCGGCAAAGGCGTTGACCGTATCCATCGTCGGGGTCGAGACGCGCATCAGATCAGCGCCTGCTTCTACGCAGCGCTCGATTTGTGCGACCGTCGCGGCCACATCACAAGTCTCGGTATTGGTCATGCTTTGCACACTAATCGGTGCATCACCCCCAATCGCGACATCACCGACATATATTTTTTTGGTAAAACGACGGTTAATAGGCGCTGACGTTGACATAGACAAACCCTTTGGTTAAAGCAAAAAAATAAAAACAAACCCTGACAATGATACCTAACGATACGGCATTATGCTTTTGCCCACTTATCACTTATGGCGCAAGCTCAAAACTGGCTTGCTTATCAGTGGCGTACGCCTCTAATGCCACCGCCTCTTGGTTGAGCATTAAGCTGACATTATCGACATTATCGATCTGTACATTAAATGGCGGCATGCCAGATAGCTTATAGCTACCCGTGCTTTGAGCGCCATTCATCAGATTGCTCCCTGACGCATCAGTAATCACCACCACCGCCTCGTCGCTCAACATCACCTCTAGCGTCGCGGTGCTGCTCGCCGCGCCTATATTAAGCGCAGAGCCTGCGGCACCCACGCCTGTCTCGCTATCGATAGCAGCGCCTTGAGCCTGCTCGAGTGCCGAGATGTCTTCGACAGCGTTGGTCGGTGCTTGGGTGTTTTCTTTGCTGGCATTACTGACCATGCGAAATAAAAAAACCGCTAAGATAATAACGCCAATGACCGCGATAATCAGTAACGGATTGAAACGAATACGGTTATGAGTGTCGCGCTGCAAGGTGCCCATCGGGCGCAGCGGTGTATCAATGTTGTTGACTGAATACGGTTTTAGCTCATTGGGATAGGCGGCATCAAAGCTGCTGGCGATCTTTACAGGGTCCAACCCCAAAAACTTGGCATAGTTGATAGCAAAACCGCGAGCAAACGCGGCTTGCGGCAAATCTGCAAAATTCTCGTCTTCTAAGGCTTTTAGGTGACGCTTTAAAATAAACAGCTCGGCGGCGGCCTCTTCTAGACTGACTTGCTTTGTTTTGCGGGCTTGCTGCAACATGGCACCAAATGATCCCTGAGTGTTTGATTGAGTGTTTGATGATGGGGTGGTCATTTCCATGGTGCCTCTGGATTGTTAAGCCAAGTCTTCAGTTGTTTTGCTTCATCACTTAGTGGATAAGCGGATAAAAGCTGCTGTGCCAATTGCTGGCGTGTGGTTATGTTGTTTTGAGCCGCCGCAAGTTTGATGCCTTGTAATAGCAAACGCGGGCTGATACCTTGCCCTTGTACCAAGATCAGTGTCTCGTCATAAAGTTTTTGCGCTTGGGCCACCCGCTGCTGCTCAAGCAATAAATCTACCAATTCGATATGGGCGATGATGCTATTGCGGTTGCCATCTAGCGCGCGCAAAAACGCTTTGGCCGCAGCAGTACGGTCGCCCATCTGTAGGTAGGTTCGGCCTAGGTTTTCCAGCGCGCCGATACGACCTTCGTAGCCAAGCGCTGCCCCTGCAATCTCAAACTGCTCAGCCGCTTCTTTATAGCGTTTCATCTGCGACAAATACACGCCATAGTTATTGTGAGCTTGCTCAAAGTCTTTATCAAGCGCGATGGCTTTTTTAAAGTACTGATCGGCTTTTTGCAGATTAATACGGCTGCCCTCTTGCTGCAGCAAAACGCCCATCATATCATAGGCTGGCGCGTAACGGCTATCGGCAGCGAAGGCTTTTTCAAGCTGGCGTTGGGCGGTATCAAGCTCGTTTTTGCGGATATATTGCGCGGCAAGCGAGGTGCGTACGCGCGCAATTTCTTGTTGATCCAAGTTGCGATCATTGCTCGGCCGCGTCGACGTCTGATAAGGGGTATCCCCCAATAAATCATCGGTTGGCGTGCTTTGACACCCCGTCAAAAACAGCCCCACCATCGCCATACCAAGCAGTAGCCGTTTGGACGTCACTGCCGTCTGTGCCACGACTGGCAACGTGGCTGTCATCCATGGTTTGTCAGTCAAAAAACACACGCTTTGATACTTATTTTGACAAGAATTTTTAGAAGTCATCATAGCCGCCATCATAAAACTGGATTCAATGCGTTCGATAATCGAAGCATCAGTTTAATAGATTTAGCCCCCATAAGTACAATTTAGTTGTGATTAATTGTATGATGAATCACAACTCAGCGTTTTCACGCGCTTTGATGCTTTGCTGCCATGCCGCTGAACGACGAGTGCGGTCGGCGACTTGCCCGACCAGCTGGCCGCAAGCCGCATCGATATCGTCGCCGCGCGTTTGACGAATGGTACACACAAACCCAGCTTCACTTAAGATATTGCTAAACGCATGGATGCGGTTGTTGCTTGATTTGTCATATGGTGCATGCGGAAACGGATTAAACGGTATCAAATTAATCTTACTTGGTAGACCATCCAACAACGCCACCAACTGCCGCGCATGCTCATCGCTGTCATTGACGCCATCAAGCATGACATACTCAATGGTGACGTGTTTTTTGTGGCGTGGATTGACATCATACACATAGTTTTTTGCCGCGGCGATCAGCTCACTTAACGGGTATTTCTTATTGATAGGCACCAGCTCATCACGCAACTCATCATTGGGCGCGTGCAAGGATATCGCCAAAGCCACATCGAGATCTTGTGCCAGCTGATACATCTTGGGTACCACGCCTGAGGTCGACAATGTCACACGGCGTTTTGAGAGGCCATAAGCATGGTCGCTGAGCATAATCTCCATCGAGCCGATTACAGGCTTGTAGTTTAATAAAGGCTCACCCATACCCATCATCACCACGTTGGTGACATGGTTTTCCCAAGCACTATGATCGACAGCCTCTAAGCTGTCATTATCATCGCTCATGTAGGAAGCATTGGCCACCCACAGCTGCCCGATGATCTCAGCCGCCGTCAGATCGCGCTCAAAACCCTGCTTACCGGTACTACAAAAACTACAGTCGAGCGCGCAGCCGACTTGCGAAGAGATACACAAAGTTTTGCGGCCATTTGATTTATTATCATCCGCCGGAATCAATACCGTCTCCACCAGCGAGCCGCCCGTCACTTCAAACACCCATTTACGCGTACCATCATCACTGTACTGACGATGAATAACCTTAGGCGGAGTCACGCAGGCATTCAGCGACAATTTATCGCGCAGTGACTTGCTCAGATTGGTCATCTGCTCAAAATCTGTCACCCCGTGCTGATATATCCATTTAATCACCTGCGTCGCGCGAAAGGGCTTTTCGCCGAGGCTTTTAAAATAGTCAGCCAATTGTGCTTGGGTCATCCCCAAAAGATTGGTCTTGGCCTGCGCTTCATCGACCAGCTTGATGCTGGCTTTGGAGGTGGCAGGGACATGCTGGATCGGAGATTGAACAGTGGACATAATAGGAAACCTTTTTGCATCAGCTAAATTAAGCGTGGCAATTGTTGATATAAGCGATGAGTGTTGCTCTCCATACGCCTTATGGCAAATATGGCCATTAGCAATCCACTATGAGCGCAGCGTCTCTTGTACTTATGCCAATCATACATAGCGACAAGCACAAAAAATGAGTAGCTATACTGATAAAGGATTGATAATGCTAGATAAAGACAATAATGAGGCAAATAGTAAAAAATTTCAATAACACAAAGACGGCGAAAAAACAGACAAACCAAAATAGCTAAAACGGCTTATAC
Source organism: Psychrobacter sp. Marseille-P5312 (assembly GCF_900291405.1). NCBI lineage: Bacteria > Pseudomonadati > Pseudomonadota > Gammaproteobacteria > Moraxellales > Moraxellaceae > Psychrobacter > Psychrobacter sp. Marseille-P5312. Next base: position 1,990,990 of record NZ_OLML01000001.1, on the reverse strand, counting down.
CCATCAGATATAAGCCGTCTTGCGACACAAATTATTCATAACCAACCTCTCGGCTGCTATCAATAACTGGCTGCTCTTAGCGCGTACGTGCACATACTTCATCATCATTAAAGAAGTAGCTGATTTCACGTGCTGCTGACTCAGCTGAATCTGAACCATGAACCGCGTTTTCGTCGATGCTGCTAGCAAAGTCAGCACGGATAGTGCCTTCGGCAGCGTCGGCTGGGTTGGTTGCGCCCATGATTTCACGGTGCTTAGCAATGGCGTTTTCGCCTTCTAATACAGAAACGACGACAGGGCCTGAAGTCATGAATGAGACCAAAGCATTATAAAATGGACGCTCGGCATGCTCAGCGTAAAAACCGCCTGCTTTTTTGTCATCAAGATGCAACATTTTTGCAGCAACGATTTTTAAACCCGCTTCTTCAAAACGGCTATAAATAGCGCCGATGTTGTTGCCAGCGACGGCATCAGGCTTGATGATAGATAAAGTACGTTCGTTAGCCATAAAAAAACTCCTAATAGGGGGTCAGTTTGGTAAAAATAAAGGGGTAAATGCTTTGTTTTAACGTTGGCCGCCATGTCGACGAAGCGGATAACTCATGATTTATCGATAGCAAAACACGAGCGTCAACATAGGATTGTTGCCTATTATAATGATTGAGGCTATAAATGATAGGATTAATTTATGACCATACCTTGCATAAAAGTAAATTTATGATCCGCTAATTGTTAATACGGTCATCATATTGACCAAAAAGAACCCCAATGCTCAGCACTGGGGTTCGTTTAATTGATACTACTTGATGAATACTACAAGCCAGTTAATGCTTATAACACCAAGACTTATAGTAAGCACTAAGCATCATACGGGTCACGAAGTACGATGGTCTCTTCGCGGTCAGGGCCGGTTGAGATGATATCTACTGGGCAGCCAATCAATGCTTCGATACGTTTGATGTATTTTTTGGCGTTTTCTGGTAGGTCGTCATAGTTGGTAATACCAACGGTAGACTCGCTCCAACCTTCCATCGTTTCGTACTTCGGTGTGACAGACTCATAAAACTCTGCGTCGTGCGCGCCAGCACATTCTGTCTCAGGGAGGTTGTAACCCACACCGATTAGCAATTCTTCAAGACCGTCTAAGACGTCAAGCTTGGTCAAGCAGATACCTGACATAGAGTTCAATACCACCGCACGGCGTAATGCCTCAGCATCAAACCAACCACAGCGACGCGCGCGGCCGGTGGTTGCACCAAACTCATGACCGACTTTGGCCAAATGAGCACCAACATCATCAAACAATTCAGTTGGGAATGGACCACTACCAACACGCGTAGTGTAAGCTTTAGTAATACCCAATACATAGTCTAAATACAAGGGACCGATACCTGTACCAGTCGATACACCGCCCGCAGTGACGCTAGAGCTGGTCACAAACGGATAGGTACCGTGGTCGATATCAAGTAGCGTGCCTTGTGCACCCTCAAACATTAGGTTTTTGCCAGAAAGGCGCAATTGATTGAGGTCTTCGGTCACATCAGTAACCATGCCTTTGATCTCTTCGCGCCACTCTTGGCACAGCTTAAAGGTCTCATCAAAATCGATGGCATCGACTTTATAATACTGTGTCAGTTGGAAGTTGTGATATTCGATTAGGTTACGTAGTTTTTCTTCTAAATCATCACGGAACAAGTCAGCAAGCTTGATGGCACGGCGCGCCACTTTGTCCTCATACGCAGGGCCAATGCCGCGACCTGTGGTACCGATTTTTCCTGTACCGCGTTTGGCTTCGCGTGCTTGGTCAAGTGCCACGTGATATGGCATGATGAGTGGGCAGTTTGGCGAGATACGTAGACGCTCGCGTACTGGTACGTTGTTGGCTTCTAGATCTTTTATCTCTTTTAGTAGGGCATCTGGCGCTAGTACCACACCGTTACCGATGAAGCAGGTGACGCCTTCGCGCAAGATACCAGATGGGATCAAATGTAGGACGGTGGTTTTGCCATCGACAACCAGTGTGTGCCCAGCGTTGTGACCGCCTTGAAAACGAGCAACGGCTGAGGCTTTTTCGGTAAGTAAATCAACGATTTTACCCTTACCTTCATCGCCCCATTGGCTACCCAAAACTACGACATTCTTACCCATGATCAATCCTTACCTTTATGTATTGAGATGTGTGCAATAACGGTTGCAAAACTAACGTGATGTTAGCAGTGTTTGATGCTTGTGCTCAGCGCGCTTATCATTGCCGCGCCAAACCAAGTATGTTTTATCTTAAAGTCTTTATCCAAACGGAGATGCCACTGTAACTATACCTATAAGTCAGCCAAACTGAATCTAGTTAAGCTAGATAGTTTGTAGTTGCCATTGATTGTCAGCAAAACCCAAACGATGTGTCACGCCATCGGGACGATCGTCCGCGTTTAGTGGCATGGTGACACGGTAGCCCTGCTCGCGTAAGCTGGTGGCCTGCTGGAGCAAGGTTTGTCGCTGCTCAGGGCTTGCTTGAATGGCGGCTTGATAATCGATCAGCACGATACTTGGCGCTTCAAGCTGCGTGTGCGCCAGCAAGCGGCTGACATCCATACTAAATCCTGTGGCTTCACGTGGCTGGCTGGCGGACAGATGGCCACCGCTTTGCATACCATCAAAACGCCCGCCGCGTACCAGCGGCTGCGTCTCGCTATTGATATAGCCATTAAAGACAATGCCAGTATGATAGTGATAGCCTGATAGCTCAGTCACATCGATACTCACCGGACACTGCCACTGCGTTTTTAGGTGCGTTTTTAGGCGCTGTAGCTCATCGATAGCCGTAGATATCTGTTTATCTTGCTGCGCGGCAGTAGAGAGCTTGGTCAGCAAATTATCGATATCGTGACCAAAACGCGCTAAGGCATAAAAGTCATCGCCCATCGGCAATGCTTGGCAAATGCGTTTGAGCTCTGGTAGGTTTTTATTGGCATATAAATGCATCAATTGCTCAGCGTCGCTGTCAGATAGCGCAGCCATCTCAGCCAAACGCTTAAATATCGCCACATGACCCAAGTCAATATGCAGTGCCGCGCTCATATCTAGTGTATTGACCATCCCAAACAAGACATCAATCAGCTCGATATCGGCTGCCAAATCGGCGCAGCCAAATATCTCAGCGCCTAACTGCAAGGGCGTACGTGAACCAAACAGTCCTGATGGCAAGGTGTGAATCACATCGCCTGCATAGCAATAACGCGCAATACCTGTACCGCCGTGATGCGCATCAATACGCAAAATCTGCGGGGTAATATCGGCACGCAAGCCCATCAAACGACCCGTCAGCTGATCGATGATCTTGAACGTCTGACGTTTCAAATCTTCTGAGGCGTCACTTAACAGTGACTCAGTAAACTCAATCATCGGCGGATTGACCAACTGATAGCCATGAGTGATCAGCTGCTGCGTCAATTGGTACCTAAGCACCTCTTGCTTATGTGCGTCTTCAAACAACACATCCACCACGCCATCAGGCAACAGCCAACTGTTGGCCACATCGCTGGCAAAATGGTTTAGGTAGGGCATGCTATTGGGTTTAGCAACGCTATCGGCAGGCTGAGTGGCCGCATTTTTTGTTGCATTTAACTGGGCAGGTTTTGCAGAATCAGAACTGACAGACACAATAAATCCTTGTTTGGCGTATCGCTTACCAAAAAACGCGGTACTGATGCGGTACTAAAAGGTTGTATTTATAAGGGCATTGACATCGTATCGTTGTGTTTTTAACACACAACATCATTGACCCAATTATTTATAAACAAACTAGGTAACCGCAACAGGGTGAGTAATAAGTATAATTTAGGATGATAAGACGAGTATCTTTATGCGCTAATAAACAGAGATAAATAATCAAGGCACTTTATGCTTTAGTTTAGCATAGCACTCAAGGTTCGCCTAGTGACAATTGGGCACAATTACTATCTAATTATCGTCCATGGCATCATGAGCATCAGTAGCTACGGCGACGGCTATCTGCTCGTATTGAACAAATAGCGCCCGTGAAATAGCCGCTATGCGCTTGCATTACTTGACAAAAACGTGCGCGAATTGCCCCAGCAAGAACAGCGCCATGCAGACAGACTCATGTTACACTAACACATATTTTTATCTCGGAAGCCTTATGTCATCTGATTACCACCCAAACCCAGCCATCAACCAAACCAACGTCTTAGGGACGGCGCTTGCCAGCTGCTGTTTTGACCCGATTACCGGCTATTATCGCAATGGTTTTTGTCATACTGGCAGTCATGATGTCGGCCAGCATACCGTCTGCGCCAAGATGACCAGCGAGTTTTTGAATTTTTCTGCCAGTCGCGGCAATGACTTAATCACGCCTCTGCCTGAGTATGGTTTTGCTGGATTAAAACCTGGCGACTACTGGTGCATCTGTGCGCTACGCTGGGTCGAGGCCTTGGACTTCGATATCGCCCCGCCAATCAAGCTCGAAGCCTGTCACGAAAGCCTGCTGAGCTTGGTCGATATTGAGACTTTAAAAAGCCACGCGCTTTAATGACGGCGCCGCGTTTTATTTGTGAGACATTTTTTACTTTATCACGGGAGGGGGTATGGACCACAATAACGATCAATTGCTCAAAAAAACCGCGCGTATTGAACCTAACTCCGACATCAACCGTCTTTATGCGGACATGAATGATGAGCATTTGTATCTCGATAATGATGATAGCTATATTTACGGCGATGCCGATGCCACCAGAGAAGACACCATCGAGACCATGACGGTCTATGACCCTGATTCTGAGCGCTATGAAGATATCGATCTATCCAGTGAAGATGAGGTCGTCAATTGCTACGCCTACTCTCGTAAGACCGGCGAAAACCTCGATAAAGTGGCGCTAAATGATGTCAGTCGGGCGCTGAGTAACAATGGCCAGTTTATCTGGCTGGGTTTGTATGACCCCAGCCTCCAGACCATGGTTAAAGTCAAAGAAGCCTTTGGTCTGCACGAACTTGCCATCGAGGATGCCTTTGCCGACCATCAGCGTGCCAAAGTCGAAAATTACGACAACGACATGGTGTTTGTGGTATTACGTACCGCCAAGCTTGAAGACAACGTCATTCGCTACGGCACCACGGCGATATTTATGGGCAAAAACTACTTAATCACCATTCGCAATGGTCCATCCAACTCCTACGCACCTGTCCGCGAGCACTGCCATCGCCGCCCAGAAAAGCTCAGAATGGGACCGATATTTGTCTTGCACGCTATTCTCGATTTTATCGTGGATAACTATATGCCGATTACCGATCGATTGGGTCGATATTTGCGGGAGCAAGAGCGTTACGTATTTACCTATGAGTTCGATAAAGGCACATTAAAAAACCTATATCAGCTCAAGTCACAGCTGGTACATATGCGGGCGATTATTTTACCGGTGCAAGACATCTGTAGTTTTTTTATCAATCACAAAAAAAGCGAGCTGGTCTCTGGCTTCTCTCAAGCAGCCAAGCCCTACTTTCGTGATGTCAATGATCACCTCTTACACTCATTGGATGCCATTAACGGTCTGAATGAGATGCTAAGTGTGGTGATGAATACCTATATGGCCATGGTCAATATGGGACAAAACGAGGTGGTACGTAAACTTGCCGCCTGGGCGGGTATCCTTGCCGTCCCAACCGCTATTGCTGGCATTTATGGAATGAACTTTGATTTTATGCCAGAGCTGCATTGGAAATACGCTTACTTCGTTATTATGATTATCATCATCGCGTTGTGTAGCTTCTTGTATTACAACTTTAAGAAACTCAAATGGTTGTGATAACTCATTCATACATAAAAAAGGGCTACCACTGGTAGCCCTTTTTTATGCTGATTGTGCCTCATTACTCACGGCGGTGCTTGGTATGGCTGTCTGGGGCTTGCGCATTGTCAGGCAGCATGGCATTGACTGTCAAATTTGCATACTGTCTATCAAGATTGTCCTCTGGACGACCAAAGGTTTTTGCCGTCCAAGTCAATATGACAATAGCACCACTCAATAGCATGATTGCCACAGAGATCGTTGCCAATAGCCATAGATGAAAATAATCTGACACTGCCTGCACATCAACGACCAGATGTCGCGACAATGCGGTGATGGCGATAAATATCAAAAACTGTACGGGCAATCGATGGGTTTTGAAATAAATCCCTATCATAGCGAGTAGCTCAAGATAAATGAACAGCATCAAAATATCTTTTAGATCCGCTGAGCCTTTTTGGACAATATAAATGAACTCTTTACCTGCCGTCCAGACCACCACCACACTGATTAAAAATAAAATAACGTAATGACAGACATCGACAAACTCTCTACCAATACCTTGTAGTCGCTCATGAATACCTACGTCTTTTTTAGCCATTTTTAGATCCTATCAACGAAGAGGTGGTTGATTTGCCTGACTCTATCAATCAGGCCCCTTTATCTATCGGCAATCAGCACTCACATAGCTATTTTTTAGCTAATATCCAAGCCTGCTGATTTTTCAGCGGCTTCTACCGTCTGGCGAATGAGAGTATTAATCGTCATCGGGCCTACGCCGCCTGGCACAGGTGTATAAGCACTAGCAATGCTCTCAACGCCTGTCAGCTCGATATCGCCAACACCGCCATTGTCGGTGGGATGAAAACCTGCATCGACTACCACAGCCCCTTTTTTGATCCACTCAGCTTTAATCAACTCAGGCACACCCACTGCCCCGACCACGATATCAGCACGCTTGATATGAGCGGCCAAATCTTGTGTTTTTGAGTGACACATCGTCACTGTGCAGTTGGCATTTAATAGCATCATTGCCATTGGCTTACCCAAGATAGCACTACGGCCAACGACCACGGCTTCTTTACCTGATAACTCGATATCATGATGCGCCAATAAGTGCATGATGCCCTGCGGCGTGCAAGAGCCATACGCAGACTGCTGCATCGCCATACGACCAAAGCCAAGGCAGGTCACACCATCGACGTCTTTTGCCAAGTCAATCTGCTCAAAGCAAGCACGCTCATCGATATGAGCCGGTACTGGGTGCTGCAGCAAAATACCATGCACGTCTGGATTGCTATTTAGCTCGTCTATTTTTGCCATCAGCTCTGCAGTCGTCGTCGCACTTGGCATTTCAACGCGTATAGAGTCCATGCCGACACGCTTACACGCATTGCCTTTCATACGTACATAAGTCGCAGAAGCAGGATCGTCACCGACCAATATCGTCGCGAGGCTTGGAGTACGGCCTGTTTTCGCTTTAATAGCGTCTACACGCGCACTCAGTTGCTGTTCTATTTGTTTAGCAAGTGCTTTACCGTCCAAAACGGTAGCAGATCCTTGGGCAGTTGACGTAATAGACGCAGTTGACATAGTAACTCCAATAAAGGGTGCGATAAAAAATAGGGTGCGATAAAAATAAAGACAGCGCCTGCAAGTTTTTGCATGCCTGTCTTATGCTCGGTCAATTCTTTTTGACCGTTGATCGAGACTATATTGTACCTGTCTGAGCTAAGAAATCCTAGCGCCCTATTAACAGTCCTTACTTTAAAATCTGTAAACTCACTATAAAAAATCGGCCTATTAATTATATTAGACCGACTTTTTATGTTCGAAAACTTCCTTAAACTGATGAAACAGTCATTTAATAAGTATTAAATTCTATACCTACGCCTACCCCAACATCAGTGGACTGGGTATCAGAGTCAACTGCCCAAAGTCTACTAGATATCAGCGTCTTTGGATTGTATTGATGCTCCCAAGCCACATCAATACCAGTCAGCTTATCAATCGTTGGGAAGGCTTGATTAATGGCTTCATCGGCTTGATTCACCTTAGCATGCTGTACTTTTGCATTAATAAAATTACGGTTATCGAGCCATAAGCGACCTCCAAGCGCGATACTTTCCGCATCGCCGCCTAGCGCATAGCCTAATGGAAAGCCTTGCTGATAATAGCCGTCTGTATAGATAAAGTGGTCATAAGAAACGCCTTTTACCTCACCACTAGAACGAGTGTCTGTATACTCTGCATACAGCTGGTAAGGTTTACCATAAGCAGCAGACGCATAATCAACACCAGCTAAATACATGTTTTTAGCAGGCAAGCCGCCTGCTTCATCTTCACCCACATATTGAGCATAAACACCTGCAGGAATATTCACCAATGGTGCTAAATTTAAGCGCGCATCAAAACCACCCAGTTGATTAGCTGGGTCATCAGCCGCCTCTATACTATTAGTTGCTTCGTTATCTTTGGTTCCTAATAAAGCATCAGTAAAAGAGCTAAAACTCTGGGGTCGACCTTCACCGCCCCACATAAAGGTACGTGAAGCACCGACTTCTAACCAGTCTGTTGGGCTTGCTGTTAGACGCATACCAATCAGTTTGGCATCTTTGGCTGCCTCATAGTCGTCTAATTGACCAGCGAAAAGCTGATACTGCCAAGGACCGATCCAGTTTAGATAAGGATGGCTTGGTGCACCCTGTGTGTCACGCTGCATAGTGACACCAATGACAGGCTTGCTAGCGTCACCACGGATAAGACTGCCGTCATGACCTGGTCCCCACCAAGTAGGGATCTGGCCCGCAATAAGCCACTGGTTGGCATATTTACCTGCTAAGTATGAGCCTTCAAAGCTTAAATCCTCGTCATCAATCATGTCTTTGTCTTTGACATTGGCGCGAAGGTTAACTTCCCAATCTTCTTCACTTAAGCTTGCTTGGGCAGTGGCTTGGAAATTGGCTGTTTTATCATCAGCGAAGCTTTGAGGTAGCTGCTCTCTATCGGTTTGGGCGTACGCTGAGAATTTAGTATTAACTAAAGACTTTGGTTCTTTACTCAGTGTATAGCGAATAGATTGCACAATTTGCTGTTGTTCAGCAGTGCGAATATCAGCTTTAGATAAGGCTCTATTAATCTCATTGGCTGTCAACGGCCAAGTACTGGTGCTGATTTGAATCACACCTTGTGCTCTTAACCAATCTAGCTCTGATTTTAAGCTCATGTCATTCAAGTGTAGATTTTGGGCACTGGCTAGGTTGCTTAATAAACCAGCTGTTAGTAATAAGCTGGCTAACTTTTTGGTTTTAAATGAAAGTTTTGAGAGTTTCATAATAGGAGTACTCTAAAGTAAAAAGGGCGACAGAAAATAACGGGATATAGAATCTATGTAATCTTTTTGATAGTGACTTATTAACTTAAGCGTTAAGTATGAGTATAGTACTTGAATATTAAGAGTATTCACAGGGTGAAGTGCTGTATAAAAAGCCTCTTTTTTCATAACAAAAAGAGGCTAAATAAAACTAGGATTAAGTCATCAAGAGCCTAGTTATACTTAGGTAGGTTAAATCACTTAACAGCATCGCCACTACCTTTACCCAAGGCAGTACGAATGATATAGCTGAAGTATTTATTTAACGTTAAATTATCGATCATTTCTTTGTCAGTTTTTGCTAGCAACTCTGGAGTAGACATATCTATGCCACTCAGTTGCGCTAATCCAGTAATACCAGGCAAAACATCATACACACCTTGAGCGTCTCGTGCTTCGATTAACTCTTGCTGATTATATAGATTAGGTCTAGGGCCAACGAGGCTCATTTCACCCTTTAATACATTTACTAACTGAGGTAGCTCATCTAGTTTTGTTTTGCGTAAGATGCGTCCCAGCTTGGTAATTGAGCTATTATCTGCTAAGTGACTAGCAACTGATGCTGTGTCTAAAGACATGGTACGAAACTTAACTAATTTAAACGGTTTTTTGTCTTTACCAACTCGTTCTTGAATAAATAATGGAGAACCAGTATCAAAGTAGCCTATGATAGTTGTACCTAGCAATAGAGGTGAGGCAGCAACTAAGCCTGTTGCAGAGAGTGCTAAGTCTAAAGGTCTTTGCCAAGTATTTTTTTTTGAGTTAAAAAGGCTTGAAGCATAGTATTGAGCCGTTTGTTGTATAGCCTCTTCAGTAGAGATTTTAGGCTGCCAGTTTAGCGTGTTTCTTGTTTTTGATATATCAACCTGTAATGAGCCACAAAGCCTTTGAGCAATATGTTCTTTACCTAACAAACGTGCACCGGTTTTAATGAGTAGTGGAGGGATAGGTAGTGCTCGATTTTCGACACCTAATCCTGTAGCAATATTATTTAATAGGGCTGCTGTTGAGAGATCTGTCCCATCAGAAACCAAAAATACCTCATTCTTAGCATTTGGATTTTCTATACTACTAATGATAAAGTCAGTTAAGTTTTCAACAAAGACTAAACTACGTAAGTTATTTTTAATACCGTCTAAAGGTAAGGGGATACCTTTATAAGTCCATTTCATTAAGGAGCGGAAATTGCCTTTTACTTTATTACCATAAACTAGAGTCGGGCGTACTATGACATAGTCCATAGCACTATTATTGGCAATATCTTGTAGTCCAACTTCTGCCTCATACTTACTTAAACCATAGGGGTCAGTTGGAGGCTGCGTCACCTCTGGTGTAAACGGCTGGTTAGGCAGGCTAAACTCTCCATTTACCTTAATCGAGCTTAGATATATGAATCTTTTCACACCAGCTTTTGCTGCTTGTTGCGCTAAGTTCAGCGTTGCCAAGGTATTAACTTCTTTTAATGATGATCTACGGCTGTCTGCATCTTTTTTTGCAATACTTGCCTTGGCTGCACAGTGAATGACAACATCGATATCTTTTAGAATATCACCCCAGTCCGTCATAGAGTCGAGTGTATCTATGAAGCGATACTCACAGTCTAGAGTAGTCTCAACAGACTGCCTTACACAAGCTATAGGCGTATGTGATGTTTGAAGTAGACTTGAAACTAAGGCTCCGCCAATAAAGCCATTGGCACCAGTTACTAAAATATTCATTCGCATCTCTTTAGTAGTAATGATTCTCTAATCTCATAGGGGATAATATAGAGAGAATCAATATATTATAAATTATCTTTATAGAACTTCAGTAAATCATTCCAAACTTTTTCTTGAGAAAAGTGTTCAATAGCCCATTCTCTTGCTAAACGATATCTTTGGTCAAAACTAGGATCAGTAGAAGCTTCATCGATAGCCTGTGCGATAGAGGCTGTATCCTTGAAATTAAATTTTTTGCCGCTGATACCTTCTTTTACACTATCTTTGACGCCAATGACATCATAAGCAAAAGTTGGAATACCGCAGCTGGCAGCTTCAATGGCGACATTACCAAATCCTTCTCTATGAGTTAGGAATAAATGTAGATCGGCTTCCATAAAGTGTTGTTCAATATTGTCAGTATAAGGAACATGTACAATATTAGGATAATTAGATGTTAAGGAAGATAGTATTGCTTCAGAAGTAGGGTTCTCAACTGGACCTACAAGTTTGAAAGTGATATTTTTACTCTTGATATTCGCAATAACTTCTACCAAATCTTGAATGCCTTTATCGATACAAATACGTCCGGCTACTAAAACCGTAAAGGAGTCGTTCTTAGTAGCTTTATTAGGTTGGAACCTAGTAGTATCGACACCATTCGAGGAACCAGAGCCCAGCAAATATGATTTGCTTCGACTTGTAAGACCTTCTTCTAGATAAGATTCTCGTAAAGAATCAGAGATAAAAATGACCTTTTTTGAGCTTAGTAGCGATATTTTATCTAGTAATTGATAAATTTTTCTTTTTGTTCCAGAATAGTTCTCATAAGCTCTCCCCCTAATAATAGCGATTGTATTATTATGTCGTGTTATTGAGGTCGCTATACTGCCAAGTAAAAGTGCTTTTGGTGTCGAGTAAACGACTAAATCAAAGCGATTAGTTGAAAAGTATGAGATAAGAGTGATCAAAGACTTAAAGTCTCGAATTACTGAAGGCTTACGTACTAACTTAGCATCAAAAACGTTACCCACTTTTCGCTTAATTAACTTAGCAAAATCGTGTTCATCCCCCCCTGAGACAAAGGTCATATCGAAATCAGAGTTCTCTTTAAAATATTCAAACTGACCTCGACAAAGCATTTGGAAAGAAATAGCGTCAGTTAGGATAAAACATACGTTAGGCTTCTGCATAAATGATATCACTTATATTAATTAGAAGTAGACGAAAAGTTTGAAGTAATAATTTAAGAAAGCTATAAATCATCGTGGTTAAGATTGTTTTTAATAATTCGAAACTTTCCACTTTCATCACGAGGAATGTCCTTTACATAGCTAAGTTCTATACGCATTTTATTTCCCACTCTTTGTTGTAGTGCTTGTAAAAAGACTTTCTCTGAGTCAGGTGTAAAACTATCATTCTTAACTATCATAACCTTGAGTGAATCAATTTGATTTTGGATAATTTGGAAACAGATAATGCCACTAACTCCCTTTGCAGAGTTTCCAATGTTAACTTGATTGATTCTGCCCTTTTCAGGGGAATAAATGTAATCACTAGATCTACCTTCTATACTATCAATTAATGGGAAATTAGAGCCACATGTGCAGGTCGCGTCTTTAGGTGCTACTCGGATTATATCTCCGACTCTGTATCTTATTAGTGGTGTACCGTGAGAGGTGAAGGATGTAACGATGAGCTCACCTTCTGTAGTAGGAAGAAGGTCGCTATCTAAAACTTCTATAATTCCAGAAAGAGGGTTTAAATGTAGAGATCCAGCAATACATTCAATAATGATTGGGGCGCCTTCTGAAGCTGAATAGTGGTCAGCAACTCTACATCCTAAGACTTTGCTGATTACTTCTCTATACTCTGGTGTTAGGTTTTCAGATGTTGAGAAAAACACCTTGACAGGCTTATTAATTTTTAAGCCTTTGGAATCAGCAATTTCACAAATAGTAAAAATACTTGAAGGGAAGCCAACGATAAATTCAGGTTGATAAGAGTTCAATGACTCCCAGTAAACGTCGAAGTTTTTACTATTAATATGGAAGGTTGAGTAATAACGAATTTTATTAACGAAGTCATAATGAGAGCATATACCTTTAGATATATCTCGATCAGTTATAAGGTTTTTTCCTGAAAACCATGCCGTTTTTTTGCCAAATTTAAAGCCATGCATTTCTTTGTGCGCGTCAACAATAGCCCAACGCTCTTGCATATCTTCTTTAGTCATATAAGTTGTTAAAGAACTGCCTGTTGTGCCACTAGTTTGGTTGACGATACTACTTCTTTTTTTAACTGTTATGATTTCATTAAAATGATTGATTAAGTCACTTTTTTCTAAAATAGGGAGAGAGTATATATCAAGATTATCAACCATATCACTAGTAAGTGCTTTATTAAACCACTTAGAGTTTTTACGAGAGTACTTTAGAAACTCGTAAAATCGTTTATCAACTTCCTTTTTAAGTTGAGAAGCATTAGATTGTTCCCATTTTTTATGATATTTTTTATATTTTTTGTATTTTCTCCCATGACGGACACGATAAAGGTTAGTAGAAACAATTGTAATAGCAAGGTTTTGTACCTGAATTGGTGCAACCTTAAAAGCTTTAAATAAAATAGACATTTGATATTATTTTCCTAAGCTAGCATTTTCTAAAAGTGTATCAATAACTTTCTGATGTTCTTTGACAATAGATAAGTCTAGTTCAGAACGATTTCGCTTACGAGCTAATAGTTGCAATTGTCCTAGACGATCAAGTAGTTTTACAGTAGCTATCTTTAGTCGCATGGTGGCAAACTTCTTGAGATTATTCCTACCTGAATATTTGCTATAAGCTTCATATCCTGCTTTGTATGATTTGATTAATTTTTTTGAGCTAATAACGCCCTCTTCTCTATAGTAGTAAAGCAAGTCCGGTATTATAGCTACAGCTAAATCCTTATTTGAGGAAGTTCTACACCATAGTTCATAATCCTGAGATCTTGGAAAATCAACATTATATTTATTACGTTGGTACCATTCTTTTCTTACCAATATTGTCGCATGGTTAATTGGGTAGGTTGAATTAACAATATTAAAGTCGACATCTAGACTGCTAGGGGAGCGATATCCATAAACTTTGTTATTATTATCAATGGATACTAAACCAGTTGACACTAAATCATAGTTAGGGTTTTCTATTAAGAATTTAAGTTGTCTTTCTAATCGTTCCGGATGTATTAAATCATCAGCATCCATCCTAGCTATATAAGAATACTTAGCTTCATCAATAATTTGGTTCAATCTATATGGAAGCTTCCGATTGTTTCCGTCTGAAATGACTCTAATCCTATCGTCAAGCTTTGCGAAATCTTTAGCTATTTCTAATGATCTATCAGTAGAGCCGTCATCAACCAGTATGAGCTCCCAGTATTTATGAGTCTGAGCTAAAACAGAAGAAATAGCGTAACCTAAATATTGCTCAGCATTATAAATAGATATTCCTATTGAAATATAATCTTTATTATTCATTTATAAGATCTCGAATATAGGGTTAAGAGTGTAGGGCGTTAAATGACTAAACGTTGATGTAGTTAAGCCAAAATAGACTAAGCTAAGCATAATCGCAATTAAGTAGATGATAATATTATTTACCTTCTTAAGAGCTATAGGTAATAAAATTACTATTAGCCAAGAAAAATAATTAAGCATCCTTTGAGGACCTGAAGGATTTGTACCCAGTATGGCAAAAGGTATTACAAACACAACTCCTAAAGAATAAAATTGAAGTAATAGATGAAAGTTGTTATCTCTTATTTTATATAAATAATTAACTAAGTATAAAGCTATAACTATAAAAATATTAAAACTTAAAACTACTAGTCCCCCAGCTTTAGTTTCTTCAGTGTAAACTTCATAACGAGGATTATTTGCTGCTAGATAAGAGATAACCGTACTACTTATTAAGAGAGTAGTTAAGAATATACCAGTAGCTTTAAAAGGCAGTTTAATTTTCCAGTGCAATAGAAAATAAAAAGGTAGTAAAATTAATGCCGTAGAGTGAAAAGCTGAGGCTATTAAAGCTATTAATAAAAAAACTCTAAAGTTTTTTTGAATAAGGTAGGGGGCTGCAAGTGCCATTATAGCCACAGCTATTCCCTGCCTTAACCCATTAAAGGAAAACGTATAGGCTCCAAGTGTGATAAAAAAAAAGACGGAAAGTGTATAGTTTGTACTTAAGCGTTTTATAGTAAATAAATAACTACCGACAATAATTAGAGTTGTGGTAAAAAACAACCAAAAGTAATTATGTGTTAAAGATAATAGAAAATATCTTAATAACTGATAACCTGGTTCTACATGTTCAGAAAAGGTGTAATCGCTAATAGGAAAGTTATCTCTAAACATCCTTGTATAACCAGGCGAGTCTGTTCCAACGCTATAATTTCTTATACCTGAGAATATCGATAGTATTAAGAGTGGAAACCAAAAGGATTTTCTCTTTAAAGATGCGTTCTCTAGAGCTACCCAAAATATTACGAGCACTAAGACGATAAAATATGGAAGCATTTTAAGTTATAAGCCTAGTTTTCATTGGAAGCTGTTGTAAGTTTGAGCTAACTTAATAGCATTAGCTTTAACGTCGAAACCTGCGAGTTGTAATTTATTTTTAATAATTGATGCAGGTGGAGAAGAAATTGTCTTCGATTTAATTATATTTTGTGCCCATATTTTAGGATCTTTAATTGGAAGGAACTTTACTAAGTTTAACCCTAAATCTACCTCTGTAGAAACCTGATCTGAGACAAGAGATTTCAGTCCAGTACACTGACTTTCAACTAAAACTACAGGGAATCCTTCATGTTTAGATGGCATAATCATCAAGTCGGCACTAGCCATTAGCTGGGTTATATCAGTTCGAACTCCTAAAAAACTGACACAATCATCTAAGCCCATTTCTGAAACTAGTTCCTTTAGGTATGATTCTAAAGGTCCTTTGCCTGCTATCAAGAAGTTAAATTTAACTCTTAAGCTTTTAAGCTCTTTCATAACTTCCAAAGAGAATTTATGATTTTTTACATCACTCAGTCTACCCACTTGTAGGATATTTAAGTAAGAGTCTGGTTTATAGCCTTTAATTTGCTCTTGTATATAGCTACGTGAGTTATCTGCGATGTGATTTAAATTATCAACATCAACAGCATTCTTAAGTATAAGTACATTACTATTATTACCAAATAAATACTCTGCGGCTTCTATGCCACAAGCTACCCTAAAAGTAGCGAGGTTACGGTTCATTAATAGAGACCATCTTTCATATGCTTTATTAAGAACGCCACCTTTACCATTGCTAGTATTGTGTGAGTGAGATATACGATGCCTTACTCCTGCATTTTTTGCAGCTAATAAGTGAAAAGCATTACTTAATAGCATATGAGCATGTACTATTTTATATTCAGGGTTCTTTTTTAAAAAGCTAGTTAGCTTCAGTGTACGGCTAATAGGGTCTTTAGCAATAATTGGTATTATTCTACCCCCTAGCTTAGTAATCTCATCATCATAATCACCTTTATCATTAGTAAAGGTGATGAAATCAAACTGAAACTGATCTCGATTAATTTGACGATATAGATTCATAAGCATAGTTTCAGCACCAGCTCGGTCCATTTTTCCAACTATATGTAGCACTCTTTTCATGATAAGACCCTAATCCATTGATCTCGAAACTCTTTAATTTTAAATCTCTGAGCATTTTCAATAGCGTTTAGATGTAATGTAGTATATAAATCTTCATTCTCATTAATAGTATTGATAGCATCTAGAAACGACTCTCCGCTTTCGTCATAGTCTACAATAGTAGCTGATTTGTTTATAAGCTCTAGTACCCCAGGAAGATGATTAAATACTATAGCTGGGATACCATAAGCTTGACTTTCAATTAAGACGAGAGGCGTCGCTTCTTTTCTGGATGGTAATAGAAGTACAGAAGAGGTGCTATAGTAGTTACTTATATTCTTAACTCTACCGTAAAGCTCAATATTTTTAATATTAGTTTGGTCAATTATGTTCTGTAGAAAAACGATTTGATCTTCCTCTAGACCAATAATTCTCAGTAAGCTAGGTTCTTTAATTCTGTGCCAAATTTTCACTAAAATATCGAAACCTTTAACATCAATATTATTACCGATAGCAAGGAAAGATTTCATCTGATATTTATTTGAAGTATCTATCTTGCTTTCATCAATACTTAGTGGGTTATATATGAGTTTACTTTTTCTCTCTGCTAAAGGGTTGTATTTACTCCATTCAGAAATTTCGTACTTAGATATTAAAACTAAGCTTGAGCAGCGTAAAGTAGCATAATGACGTGAGGCAATAAAATGCGGTTTGTTAGAGTTATTAGCGAGAGAAAAGTGCTCCCATAAGACTAGTTTAGTATTCTTGGGGAGTAATAGGCTATAAAAAAGTATTGAGTTAGAATCTAAATTTACATAAACGTCTATATTAAATTTTTTTAATATATTATAAATATCCCAACTTCTTTGGAGATGGCTAAACCTCATGGAAGGAAGGCTGATAATATTGACTCTATTATCAAGAGTGAAGAAGGGCTCACCTTCATGAGTAATTATTATGTATACATTATAGTGATCAGCCAATAAATTACATAGTAAAGTTAGTATACGTTGAGTACCTCCAGACTTCTCTAAATCTGATATAAGAAAGCAAACGTTCTGTGTCATAAATAGCTTGACCTTTAGTAGTGACTATCTAAATCTAAGTTTATAACTAAGTTAATTACTCTTCTTCTATAAATAAGCTTTTAATGTTTAGCTTCTCTTGTGAAAATTTGTAGAAACCTTTGAATTTAAAGTATAAGTCTTTATCATGAATATATATAGCCTTAACTCTATCAAAATGAGCAATATTTAATAGACTCCCACTAACAAAACTATATACATAAATATAAGTTGTTGGGTTATCAGTTAGATATTGAATTAAATAGTCTTCGAAAATTAGAGGGCTATTCAGTATTTTGTATTTACCTTTAGGATAGTCGGTTTCTCTTGGATGAGGAAAATACAGATCTACTTTCAACTCTCTCATTATTTTATCGATATAAGACCCATTATATTTATCTGATATCTTTTTCAAAGGCTGACCTAAAAATATTCTAATAGTATTACGAACACCTATAGCATTATACATAGGCTCATTAAATAGCTCTATATATTTCGTCTTTGTAGTAATATTAGGAACATCTTTATAAATAGTATAATGAAGCGTAGTTAGCTTACGCAAATCTTGCTCATAAAATTTAAGCCCCAATATTCTCCACTTTATTCTTTGAGCAAGTTTGGGTCTTTTTTTTGTGTAATATACACTAGAATCAATAATATTTGCTGTTCCATCGTCGAATGTATATATTTGTGTATCCTTATTTTTAGAAATAATATATCTAAAGTACAAGTCATCGATGCTTGCAACATATATTTTGGAGTACTGTTTGTGTATGTTATGAGATTTAAGCAGTTGGTTGAATCTCATAAATGAAATTAAATGATGAAATTTTTTTATATACAACGAGTCTCTACTAGTATCAATATCTCCTTCATAATACAGACTACTATTACATAGTTTACTAACCCTATTAAAGTAGTAATTGTATTTGTCATTTCGTGTAGGATTGATTACTAATAAGTCAAATTCCTCATGTGAATTAATCTTGATAATTTTTTCAGCAATTAGCATTTGAAGGGGGGTTGTGCACAGTAACAAGCTTTTATTTTTTTTATTCATATATTGGGTTCTATTTAATTTAAAAATTTCAAATGGTGTTGATACAGCTGAATTAATTTTAACCTTTATAGATATTTACAAAGTTAGTAATTAGTACATTTAAATGTTCTATTCTAAGTCTATTTATTGCTTCGTTACTGAGCTTGTTTTTAGTAATCCTAAACTACAAGGCTTGTAATTTATTACTTATTAAGTCTGAGCTAACAGCGGTATGTTTCTTCACATCCACCGAAACCTGCTTCCCAACAACCTCATCATAAAATTTAGGCGCAAGCCCGAAGCCGGGGCGTACACTACGAATAGCATCTTCAGTAATGACATCACCTGCCTTCAAGTCTTTAACAAAGTATAACGAGCGACGGAACTTCACATTTGCTTGTTCACTAGCCTTACGACCATAATCTACTTTACCAAGAGCTGCCCAAGCGGTCTTACTATCACGGCAAAGAGCAGTTAAGTCTGCAGGCTCTAGTGAAAAGCTATCATCAGGACCACCAGCATTACGATCGAGTGTAAAATGCTTCTCTATAATAGAAGCACCTAGTGCCACACTAGTGATCGCTGTTGTATTATCAAGCGTATGATCTGATAAGCCTGTCACCAAACCAAAACGATTTATCATATCTGGAATCGTAAGTAGATTGTAGTCCTCGCTAGGGGCAGGATAACCGCTGACACAATGCAAAATAGCGAGTTCTTTACAGCCTCCTGAACGTGCAGCATCGATTGCTTCTTGAATCTCTTCAGCATCAGCCATACCAGTGGAAATAATCATGGGTTTACCAGTACTTGCCACATATTTAATAAGGGGCAAATCTACCGCTTCAAAAGAGGCAATCTTGTATGCAGGCGCATTCAAGTCCTCTAATAAATCTACTGCTGTATTATCAAACGGTGAACTAAAAATAGTAATATCTAATTCTCGTGCATAGTCAAATAAAGGTTTATGCCAACCCCAAGGCATATGTGCTTTTTCATATAACTCATATAAAGACTGACCATCCCACAATCCGCCACGAATCATAAATTCTTCATTTCGGCTATTTAAAGTGATGGTATCCGCTTTATAGGTTTGTAGTTTTACAGCATCAGCACCGCACCGCTTAGCTTGTTTAATGATTTCTAATGCAGTTTCTATAGATCCATTATGATTGGCTGATAGCTCAGCAATGATATATGGAGGATACTCTGCACCAATATTACGTCCAGCTATTGAAATATTTTTTTTAGTCATAGATTTACTATTCCATTTTCCATTCGTTTGCTAGCAGCCCAAAATGCACTACATCGTTATAAGATTGTCCATCAAAGTGCTGGTCTCTTAATACTCCTTCTTGAGTAAACCCAAGGTTAGTATGGAATTTGATTGAGGGTATATTATAAGCTAGCGCCTGACCACAAATTTTATGTAATTTGAGGTTTTCAAAAGCATAATTTAATACCGTCACACCCAATTTTCTTCCAGTGCCCTTCTCTGAGTTTGGCGCAATATAAAAACCCCAATCAGCAATGCTAGTATGCGTCAGCTTGTTGATATTGACAAAGCCAGTAGGTTTGCCACTCAGTTCAAAAATAAGCACGTAATGATCTGGGTTATTATTAGCTCTTTTATACCAATTAGCATGTTCGGCAAATGTTATCTTGTGTTGAGTATACATATAACGGCTTATATCAGGATGATTACGCCATTCCAGTACCTGCTCAAGATCAGACTCTACCATTAGTCGCACTTGACAATTCCAATCAGTCATCATATCGGTTTTCCATATTCTCTATTACTAGGGCTGAACCACGACCATCAAGAATTCGTGAAGCGTTCACACTCATTTCTTCAAGCACGCTTTGTGTATCGGTAAAATATTTTATTGCTTTTACTATCATAGACTCTAAGTCAGACTCTAAACTGATAGCAAATACTGAATTTGCATTTCGTAAATTCAAGGCTATTTGCTGCTGATTTTCAGCCAAAACGAACATTATAGTAGGTAGTCCTAAACAACAACGTTCCCACGATGTTGAACCAGCAGCACCAATGGCTAAATCACTATTAGCCATTAATTCAGCCATATTGTTTACACCTCTCTTTACTTGAGTTTTCCAAGGCAGTACTTTTGCCTGAGCTTTTACACTTTCAATCCACGGTGCTGTTGAACCCATAACTACCGTTATTTTACAACATTCCGGTAAAAAACTATTTTGAAGGCCTTTGAGTATTTTTGACGTTATATTGTCTTTGTCAACACCGCCTAAATTTATAAGCAAATGCTTAAGCATACCATCTTTTCGACGTTCGAGACTGTAATCTCGCCACTTAGCAAATTCAGGGCGCAGCAATGCATATTTTGAACCACATAAGACTTGACAGTTATCAGGAATCCAATCAAGATAATCTTTTATATGCCGCCCAAATGTTTGATCAAGCAATATATCACAATCATGAGCACGATCAGCTAAATCATCTATGACCATAAGTTTTTTACAATATGGTCGCAGCGTTTTTTCCCATACTATATCGATAGCATAATGATCAACGATTAGCCAATCCGGCTCTATAAGTTTAATTATATCAATGCACTGCTGCGCATCTTCTTGCTGTGTAGCTCCTAGCCAATTAGCGTGTGAAAGCTTTGCACCATTTCTATCAGTCTTTTCTACATCAGCTTTAAATGGTAGGCTATAAACTTGATGACCACGCTTTCTGATCACTTCAAGCAAATGACCTTCATGCTCACGGCAAATGAAGCAGCACTCTGCACCTTTTTTAGCCAAAGCATCCGCTAATGTGAGACAGCGCATCACATGACCAGTACCTATCTGTATCGAAGCATCGCAACGGAAAACGACTCTCATCCTTGTAACGCCTTAAATAGCCATTCTGCGCGCTCCCAATCTTCAGGAGTATCAATATCTTGTACACGGTGTCTTGGTAAAATAACGGGAGTAGATTCAGCGCCAAAGATTGTTTTTTCATTTACCCAAGCATCTACCCTACCCCAATAGAATTGACCAGCATCATGCCAAGCTTCTTCTAAATCTTGAGAGCGAGTATTAAAGTTATTCGCATCGAACATCTCTACTCCTAACTCAGGATTAAGCTTAATAGCTCTTTGAATAGGAAAAGCATAACTTGTCACTGTAAAAGCATAAGCTGCATTATTATCCTCTAGTTGCTGCAAGCCTTGCTGTAAGTATTCGGCGGTAACAAAGGGAGCCGTGGCATATAAGCAGCATACTAGATTGGTATCAACTCCATGCTCTACAAGCCACTCAATGGCATGACGTATCACGGGAATGGTACCAGTATAGTCATTAGACAGCTCTTTTGGTCGTATGAACGGTACTTCAGCGCCATAACTTTTAGCAACTTGGGCAATTTCACTATCATCTGTAGATACAATGATTTTATCGAAACAACCAGATTGTAAGGCAGCTTCGATTGAATAAACAATCATTGGTTTACCACAAAATTCTTTGATATTCTTGCGCGGTATACGTTTACTACCACCACGAGCCGGAATCACGGCAACCTTCATAATAATAACTCTTTCAGGGTGGCAATTATTTTATCCTGCTGTTCTTCTGTCATTGTCGGAAACATCGGAATACTCATTGCTTCTTTATAGTATTGTTCAGCTTGAGGAAACTGACCTTTTTCAAAACCCATTTCTTGATAATAAGGCTGCAAATGTACAGGAATATAATGCAAATTAACTAAGATACCCGCTTCACGCATTCCTTCAAAAACTTCTAGATGCGTTTTAGTAATCTTATCTAATTGCAAGCGAATGACATATAAATGTAAACCTGAATAACCATCTTCATGCTGCCAAGGTAACGTTACAGGTAAGTCTTTCAGTAATTCATTATAACGTTCAGCTAGCTCATGACGCTTAGCAACGAAATCATCTAAGCGCTGCATCTGAGAGACGCCCAACGCTGCTTGCAATTCTGTCATGCGATAATTAAAACCTAACTCTATTTGTTCATAATACCAAGGACCATCCATAGGTTTGGTCATGAGGCTAGAGTTACGCGTAATACCATGACTACGAAATAGGTCTAATTTTTCTGCCAACTCAGCATTATTAGTCACTGCCATGCCACCTTCAGCGGTAGTCACTATTTTTACAGGATGGAAGCTAAATACAGTAATATCACTATATCGACAATTACCAATAGGCTCGCCTTTATATTTACCACCGATGGCATGCGAAGCATCTTCAATAATTTTGAAGCCGTACTTTTTGGATAAATTATAAATCGCTTCCATATCGCAAGGCTGACCACTGAAGTGTACCGGAACCACTACTTTGGGTAATTTTCCCGATTTTTCGGCATCAATCAGTTTCTTCTCTAACTCTTTCGCACATAGATTATAGGTATTAGGGTCAATATCTACAAAATCAACCTGCGCACCGCAGTACAGTCCACAATTTGCTGAAGCAACAAAAGTATTGGGCGTCGTCCAAAGCCAATCACCTTCTTTTAAGCCTAATGAAAGACAAGCAATATGCAGTGCAGATGTGGCACTATTGACTGCCAAGGCATATTTTACGTCACAAGCATCCTTTACTGACTGCTCAAATGCAGGAACTTTAGGTCCTTGAGTTAGAAAATCCGATTTAAGGACTTCAACAACAGCATCAATATCTTGTTGATTAATATCTTGGCGGCCATAAGGAATCATTTAGATACTCCCAATATTTTCACGGTTGGTGTCTATCCACGCTTGCAAATCAGCATCACTCATCCATTCGCTATTATTATCACTGGCATATTCGAACCCTTCAGGGACACGTTTGCCGTCTTTTATTCGTGCTGGATCTGTTGCCCACTTATTGATAGTAGGTAAAATTTTGAAGTGCTCTGGATACTCGTAAGTATAATAAGCATCTTCAACACTAATCATTTGCTCATGTAATTTTTCACCTGGGCGAATACCAATGACTTCTTGCTTCGCTTCAGGAGCAACCACTCTAGCCAAATCAGTCATCTTCATAGACGGGATTTTTTTTACATAAATTTCACCGCCTACCATATCTTCAAAGGCATGCCATACTAACTCAACGCCATCTTCTAAAGAAATCATAAAGCGGGTCATACGGTCGTCTGTAATTGGCAACACACCTTTGTCTTTAATAGACATAAAGAATGGAATAACTGAACCACGAGAGCCCATTACATTTCCATAACGTACGACTGAGAACTTAGTACCATGCTCTCCAGAATAAGAGTTAGCTGCTACAAACAACTTATCAGAGGCAAGTTTAGTAGCACCATAAAGGTTAATAGGGCTACTGGCTTTGTCAGTAGATAGCGCAACCACGCCTTTAACGCCTTTATCGATACAGGCATCAATAAGGTTCATTGCACCATTAATATTAGTTTTCACGCATTCAAAAGGATTGTATTCTGCTGTAGGCACAATTTTGGTGGCTGCGGCATGCACGACATAATCAACGCCATCTAGAGCACGATATAGACGTTCTTTATCACGTACATCACCGATAAAGAAGCGAACTCTGTCATCGCCTTCAAACTTCTTTGCCATATCCCATTGTTTCATTTCATCTCGAGAAAAAATGATAACTTTTTTAGGGTTATACTTAGCCAAGGTCATTGGTACAAAGGTGTTGCCGAATGATCCTGTACCACCTGTGATTAAAATTGTTTTGTTTGTTAGCATAATTTTGTCCTATATTACTATGAGCAATTAACTATAAATTAGTGAAAAAGTTTCGTTTGATTTTCCTAAGTTTTCTTTTAAGGTGACTTCCATTTTTTCTGATAGTTCTTTTTTCAAGTCTTCGAATCTCCTATCTGAAAGTAGCTGTATTGACTCACTTATAGGACCTACTTTATTATCGTATTCTATATACTTTAACCCATCTAAATTAGAAAGCACATTTGAATTTAGGGAGTCCTTTTTGACGACTATTAAGCTTCCACCTACTGCAGCCTCATAAATACCCCCTAAGCCTCCCCGATCTTGTGCAATAATAATATGAGTAGAATATAGATAAGAAAAATACACTTCTCTAGGCATATCATTCAAAAGGGTTGTTTTTAATCTAACTTTCTTATACCTTGCTAGCATATTTAAAACTAAGATAGTCGAAAATAGTTTAGGTATAACACGTACACCTAATGGTGCGAAAAAAGCAATCTCCAGAGTCCTAGAGTTCAAAGATTCTGAATTATTTAGTATAAAGTTTTTTAAGTCAGGTAATATGCCTTCTTGAAACAACTCGAAAGGCTTTGGTTTGGTGAAAACTAAAATCCTAACAGTATTTTGCAGTTGCAATTGTCTTAATATACTTGTACTGATTTCATTTTTAAAGCAATCCTGAATATTATTATTTAAGTACTTATTAGTTATCATATTAATATTATAGATAGTCAGTCTTCTGCCTAAGGTTTCTTCAAGAAGTCTTCCCCAAGGATCGTATAGACATATAAACTTAGAAACTTTAGCTAATATATCTAATGTGTACTTATCAACAAGTGACTTATTGTCTACAGTTAATCTTCCATTTGCTTGATAAAGATTATGCCAACGCTCTACCTCATCATCAGTAATTCTAATGATTAGTTGATTATAGGTAATTAGTTTTAAATGAATAAGGTCGTATATGACCTTTGCATTAAAAGAGTGTAATGAGGTAATTGTGACAGTCTGGATATCCCTATATATATCAGGGTTTGTTAAATCATCAGCAAACAAGATATTAAAATTACCTAGATTTGACTCTAAATCATTTTCTGACTGAGCATCATAAAATATAAACTTTAGCTTAGTTGAATCTATGCCATATGTATTTACTAAATTATATACTAGTGTATAGGAGTGCATGTTTTTTGCGGATAAGATAAACAGGTGCATATATAAAAACTCATTTGTGAAAAGTAGTTATCGGAGCTAGAAGTAATAGCTTATAAAATTATTAACTATTACTTACTTTAGTTGGCTCAATAAACTTCATTCCTTTTGTTCCAACTTCATACTTTAGATACTTAGGTTCTAATTTATCACCTTTAGCCATTTGGATAAGGAGAGCAGGAAAGTTAACTCCAGCCAAATGTGAAAATGGATAGCCACCTCCAAATCGTGCATTGAACTCTAGAATATAAGGGTTTCCTAGGTGATCTAATAAAATATCGATATCTAAATTACCAATATGACCTAATTTACTTCCTAAATTATTAGCTAAATCCTGAATTAATGAATTATCTACAACAGTCGCTGCATCAGTCTCACCAGAACGCATAGCAACTTTTTCTTTAGCAACCGTAACCAACCTATTTGAATCTAAATCATTAAATACATCAACACCAAACTCTTTTTCTGTAATATATTGTTGTATAAGAACAGACTCATCCAATTGAGTGCTTAAAATATTTAAATAGCTTGATTGAATGGCACGTTGGCAATAGGAGATGAAAAACGTAACATCCTCCATATTATCTGCTTTATAAACGGATAAAGATCCCATTCCCCATCTAGGCTTTATAATTACAGGAAAGCCAATCTCTTTTTTAGCTACGGCATCCTTAAAGCTTAATAACGATTTGTATGTTTGTGGAGTTGGTAAGTTGTTTTTAACTAGGAAATTATAAGTAGACCATTTGTCATTAGCGATATCTATAACATTTTTATCGCTAACTACAAGACATATACCAAGCTCATCAAACTTATCTTTATTCTTTGCCAGATAAGGTAGGTCAATATCGAATAGCGATAAAACCAGACTGATATTTTCTGATTTACATATATTTAAAAGGGTTGGTATATAACTATCAGAATTAACGTTTGGCACTTCAAATGCTTTATCAACAACTTTCATAGCAGAAGTATTGATATCAGAGTTAGCTCCAATGACTAACCCATTGCCATTTAAAGCTTTTTTAAAATACTCAACTAAATAGCTTCGTCTACCTACACTTGTGAGTAAAATATTCATAAATCCTCTAAAAGTCGATTTTTATTAGTTAGTAAATTAAATATGCCGCCGGTGTGCCAGAATAAAACGTTTGATCCTAAAGGGATTTTCTGAGTATTAATTAGCTTTTTCATTCCGTAAAAGGCTTTGCCAGTGTAAGTCGAGTCTAATAATAACCCTCTTTTAGCACATTGTTTTATAGTCTCATTTATATCTTTCGAGCTTTTAGCATAGCCGCCTGTAACAAACTCATCAATGAACTCAATATGATTCTTTGTTGATGGTAATGAGCAAAAATCAGTTAATTCGTTAACAGCATTAGTTACTGCCTCAAGTCCCCGTTCTTTCTCACGAGCTATTGAGATGCCAATAACTTGTACTTCTGGAAAAAGCTGCTCGAAGCCGACATGTAGACCCGCTTGTGTGCCCCCAGT
The DNA here is from genome assembly GCF_900291405.1 of Psychrobacter sp. Marseille-P5312. NCBI lineage: Bacteria > Pseudomonadati > Pseudomonadota > Gammaproteobacteria > Moraxellales > Moraxellaceae > Psychrobacter > Psychrobacter sp. Marseille-P5312. The sequence goes on along the minus strand of NZ_OLML01000001.1, from coordinate 1,963,959 downwards.
TCCGCTAGCCACCACAACAAAATCAGGCACCCAACCATTAGAGTATTTAACAAAATCATTGACAGCGTCTTTCAAAGCTAAGCTGCCATGAACTGAGTGGCCGCCTCCCCAAATATAATATGGATTAAGTCCTCGTTCTTGATAGTCAAGCATGGCTTGATCCATTAAATGTGAAACGTCCTTTAACTCACAGAATATAAGATGAGCTCCACTTAGCTTCATCAGGAACAAATTATCTTTTGTATAGTCTTCTCTATCATGGATAATAAGGGTACATGGCCATCCAAGCTGTGCACATGCTAGAGCACAATCACGAGCGTGGTTAGAACTAGCTGAACCAGCCGAAACGACAGCATTAGCATTTTTGCTCTTAGCATTATTTAATATGAATTTAAGCTTTCTTGCTTTAGAACCACCGAACAAATATGGATAGCTTGAGTCACTAAACACTTTTATATGATTGTAAATACTAGTTATCATAAGTGTTTTTCCAAGTAAACTTTCGTTTTATGGGCGTTCTTAATTTCGGATTCTATAAAACCAAATGATTTATAGAGTTTTAGAGCAGCAGTATTACTTTTAGAAACTTCCAGTTTAATTAACTTACACTTCGAGTTTTTAGTTGATAGAATCATAGACTCTAAAATTTTATTTCCTAAACCCTTACCCCTAGAAATAGGATCTACATGCACGATATTAATATAAGCATATTCATCGTTTAGATAATAAGAAAGAAAAGCAGAAATGTTGTTATTGTCATCATAGATGTAGTGATAATGACCTAGCTTATTTATCTTTTCGGCAAGCTCATATAACTCAATACGTGATGATAATTTAGGAGAAAAATCAGCATCAATAGTATTTAGATAGTTATATAATTTCTCTGTAGATATCTTATTAGTTTTTACATCAATCGTAGAGCTATTAACCAAATATATAATTTTATTTAATTGTTCTTTATTAATCCCTGAGTAAATAGGCAAACATAAAATTCTACTTGCAATATCTTTAGATATTGGCTGATAGGTTCTTAGTTGGAAGTATTCAATAGTATCTAAAGAAGGAAAGAAATATCGCCTTGCAATAACGTCATTTTCTTTTAACACATTCAGAACTTGTGTCGCTTTTTCATCTGTATCAAAAACAATTGGAAAATAGGCGTAGTTATACTGGATTTCAGGATGTAGCTTTTGCAACTGATAGTGACTGCCCAATGCCTCTGCATAAGTATTCCAGACCTTAGATCTAGAATTAAGATTGCTCTCTAGCTCATCTAAGACACATAGGCCCATCGCTGCCTGGAACTCATTCATCTTAGCATTGATACCTAAGCTGTCAATTTCTTCTGGGCCGACAATACCAAAGTTGATTGCTTTCTTTGCACGTTCTAAGTCTTCTTTATGCTTAAATACAATCGCACCCCCCTCAATAGAGTGAAAGAGTTTGGTAGCATGAAAGCTTAAAGTGGCTGCATCGCCATAGCTGAGTAGGCTTTTATCTTTGAAAGTAACACCAAATGCATGTGCTGCATCATAGATAACTTTTAGGTTATATTTCTGTGCAATAGTATCAATAGCTTCTACATCGCAAGCATTACCAAAAACGTGTACCGGTACTATTGCTTTAGTATTTACAGTTATTTTGTCTTCAATCTTAGCCGGATCTAAACACCAAGTATCAGCATCAATATCTGCAAAAATAGGTTCAACACCTTGCCACTTTAATGAGCTTGCTGTGGCAATAAACGTAAAGGGAGTAGTGAGGGCTTCAGGCTTATCAGCAGCTGTTATACCTAAAGCGTGATAAGCTACCTGAAGAGCAAGTGTGCCATTGGAAACCAGTAGAAGGTTTTCCACACCTAAATAGCTCTCTAAGCGTTGAGTCAATTCTTGTACTAATGGGCCATTATTTGTTAGCCAGTTACGCTCGTATATGCCATCAATATATTGATTAAGCTTTTCTCTATTCGGAAGGTAAGGCTTGGTGACAGGAATCATAATTAAAGCTCTCCCGCTAGATGAAGCAAATATTGGCCATAGCTGTTTTTACTTAATTCTTTACCAACACGTTTTAAGTCATCATTATTCAGCCAACCATTGTTGTAAGCAATTTCTTCTAAGCAGGCAACTTTATACCCTTGACGCTTTTCAATAGTCTCAACAAACTGCGCAGCTTCTAGTAAGCTCTCATGAGTACCTGTATCTAACCAAGCAAATCCACGGCCTAATAGCTCAACGTTTAAGTCACCACGCTCCATGTACATTTGATTGACCGTGGTAATCTCAAGCTCACCTCGATCAGAAGGTTTAACTTGTTTAGCAATCTCTATGACATCGTTATCATAGAAATAAAGTCCAGTCACTACATAATTAGATTTTGGCTTGGACGGTTTTTCCTCTATTGAAATGGCTTTCTTGTTTTTATCAAATTCAACCACCCCAAAGCGCTCTGGATCCTTAACTTGATAGCCGAATACAGTAGCGCCAGAAGCTTGACTGGCCGCTTTACGTAGTAAGGGAGAGAAACCTGGGCCATAGAAGATATTATCACCAAGCACCAAGCACACATTGCTATCGCCTATGAATTCTTCACCGATAATAAAAGCTTGTGCTAAACCATCAGGGCTCGGTTGTACCGCATAACTAATATTGATACCTAGTAGCTGACTACCGTCATCTAGTAGGCGTTTAAAGCCATCTATGTCATCAGGCGTACTAATAATTAATATGTCTTTAATGCCAGCAAGCATTAGCACTGATAGAGGATAATAAACCATAGGCTTATCATAGATAGGCAGAAGCTGCTTAGAGACACCCTTAGTAATTGGATAAAGACGCGTACCTGAACCACCTGCTAAGACTATACCTTTAGTATTCATTTATTCACCTGCTCCTAGTCTTTCACGTTGATAGCTGCCATCTTGGACGCGGCTGCACCATTCCATATTATTCAACCGTTTTTCTGATACCGCTGTCAAAAGTCTCTGCCGGCGTCCAATTTAACTCATTGGCAATTTTGCTAGCATCAATAGCATAGCGTAAATCATGCCCTGGACGGTCTGTTACAAAGGTAATTAAAGATTCGTACAGCTGACCATTCACCTGTGGTTTTAACTCATCTAAAATATGGCAAATCGTTTTGACTACTTCAATATTTTGCTTTTCGTTATGTCCGCCGATATTATAAGTTTCGCCAACCTTGCCTTCAGTGACTACTTTATATAACGCACGTGCATGATCTTCTACAAATAACCAATCACGTATTTGATTGCCTCTACCATAAATAGGCAAAGCTTTGCCATCTAGAGCATTTAAAATGACTAACGGAATAAGCTTCTCAGGGAAATGATAAGGACCATAATTGTTAGAGCAGTTAGTGACTAAAATAGGCAAACCATAGGTACGATGCCAGGCACGGACTAGATGGTCAGAACTTGCTTTAGACGCAGAGTAAGGTGAGCTTGGCGCATAAGGGGTAGTTTCAGTAAATAAATCCGTCGTGCCTTCTAGATCGCCATAAACCTCATCGGTAGAGATATGATGAAACTTAAACTGTTGTTTATCTAGGTCGTCAAGATTTTGCCAGTATTGACGAGCAACCTCTAATAAATGATAAGTGCCGACGATATTGGTATTAATAAATTCAGCAGGCCCATCGATAGAGCGATCTACATGTGACTCTGCTGCTAAATGCATCACAAGATTGGGTTTAAAGCTATTAAATGCTTTTTCTAACGCTTCTTTGTCACAAATATCAATCTGTTGAAACGTATATCTTGGATTTTGATCAATCTCTTTAAGGGATTCCAAGTTACCCGCATAGGTTAACTTATCAATATTTAAGACTTCGTCTTCCGTATTATGGATAATATGACGGATAACAGCAGAGCCGATAAAGCCTGCGCCACCTGTAACGAGTATTTTCATGATTAAACCTTTATATATGCCCTATTATAGGAAGCTAAGAATGCTTAGCCATCTCTCTAAATTTAGGACTATTATCTACAAGCTCTTTATAAGTACCTTGGTCAATAATACTTCCCTTTTCCATAAGATAGATGATGTCACATTTTTCTACCGTTTTTAAGCGATGAGCAATCATAATAATAGTTTTTTGGCCACTAAAATCATGAATAGCATCCATGATTATTTTCTCAGTGATACCATCAAGCGCACTGGTCGCTTCATCAAATATTAAAACATCTGCTTGATTATAAAGGGCTCGAGCAATACCAATGCGCTGGCGCTGACCGCCAGAAAGTTGTACTCCACGCTCACCCACTTTGGTATGAAGTCCTTTAGGTAACTCTTCAACCAGTTCAGTTAAATGTGCCAGCTCAATAGCCTTCAGCACTTGATTATAATCAATCTCATTAGCGGATATCCCAAAAGCAATATTTTCAGCAATACTACCTTCACTCAAAAATATACTTTGGGGCACAAAACCTAAGTTATTTTGCCAGCCTCTTATATTATCTTCAGTGATAAGCGTGTCATCAATATAAATGTGACCAGATTGAGGGGGCAGCAGACCCAGAATGATATCGATTAAAGTAGATTTACCTGAGCCGGAAGAGCCCACGATGCCTATGACATGATTAATAGGAATAGAGATACTGACATTATTGAGAGCGTAATTCTCTTTGTTGGGATAAGCAAAAGTAATATTATCAAGCTTAATTTGCTGCTCAAACTTTAGTTTTGGAGATACTGTTTTTTCATTGAGTTTATTCTGAGTTATTTTCGATTGCTGTAAATCCTCTTTGACAGCTTCAAAAGCTGCTGAGTTCCCTTTAATCTGCGTAATACTAGAGTAAATTTGCTGTAAAGCAGGCAGTAGTTTAAAACAAGCTAATGCATAAATAGCTAATACCGGAAGCACCTGCCCTAAATTTCCATCGTAACTCTTTATTAAGACGAGTACTAAGCTAATCATAGCTCCAAAAGCCAGCAGCTCAACAAAAAATCTTGGCACTAGGCTAATCGTCTTATTCGTTCCCTGCGCGCGAGCTTGCAACCCACCTTCCTCTGTGAACCTATCTATGAAGTCATACTTACGGTCTAATAGCAATACATCCTTAATACCACCAAAGCCTTCGTTCATTAATCTAAATCTTTGCGTAGAGACGGCTGATAGTCTACGCCCATTAAGTATAAGAGACTTACGCACAAGCTTGTACATAAGCATATAAGATAAAACAAAGGCAGAGATACCCGCTAGTGCGATGATAGGGTTATAAATAAAGATACTGATTGAAATAAATAAGGCCAATACTAACTTAGCATTAAGACTCATCAAAGGCTGAATAATACCTCCACTGATTCTATTAGCTTCAGTAGACACTTGCTTGGTAAGCTGGGCGCTACTACCACTGGCATGAAATAACCAAGATTGCTGCATATAGTATGAGTATAAGCGGTCTGCCAACTCTGTACCCACACTTGCCGCATACACCGCTAAACGCCAAGTAGTGAGCATAGACACTATAGTAGATATTGTAAGCATTAAAAGCACCAGACAACCGGCAGCAAATACAAAGTCAACAGGGCTATTTATCCCTGAAAACTGATAAAGCTTGGAATAAACACCTTCCTGTTGTAGTAAACTTATATCACCTACTAATGCCATAAAGGGAGCGATAGAGGCAATACCTACTAGCTCTGTAAAGGCCATAAGAATGACTAGAAACTGTAATATGTAAAAATGCTTACGTTGCTTCTCAGAAAGTAAAGAAAATAGCTCTTTTATGACGCTTAACATATAATTTCAACTACAGTTTATTTTGAAGTGAGTGAACATACCAAGGCATCGCTTTCTCAATACCTTGAATGATATCGAACTGTGGCTCATAGCCTAACACATTTTTGATCTTACTAATATTAGCCTGACTATGGCGCACGTCTCCTTCACGGAAATCTCGATAGACTGGTTCTTGAGTGTAGCTAACTCCATTAATACTTAAATGCTCTTTAAGTGCTGAAAACAGCGTATTAAGGGTAGTACGACCACCAACTGCTACATTATATACTTGGTTCTTGGCTTCTTCAGTAGCAGTCGCTGCCAAAATATTAGCTTGTACCGCATTTTCAATAAAGTTAAAGTCGCGGCTGGTATCACCATCGCCATTAATAAATACTTCATCACCTGCGATCATAGCAGCCGTCCATTTTGGTATTACCGCTGCATAGGCACCATCAGGTGTTTGTCGTTTACCAAAAATATTGAAATAACGCAGACCAATCGTTTTAAAGTTATAAGTACGTGCGAACACATCGGCATACAGCTCATTGACATATTTAGTCACCGCATAGGGTGATAACGGATTACCAATAGCATCTTCGACTTTTGGTAAAGCAGGATGATCGCCATACGTTGAGCTACTCGCCGCATAAGTAAAGCTAGCTACCGTAGCATCACGAGCTGCTACGAGCATATTTAAGTAGCCTGAGATATTGGTATCATTAGTATTGATAGGATCAGCGATAGAGCGCGGCACCGAACCCAATGCCGCCTGATGCAGTACGTAGTCTACGCCTATACATGCTGCCTGACAGTCATCTAGATTACGAATATCGCCTTCTATAAAGGTAAAGTTCTGCCACTGATCTTCATTTACCAAACCTTGTACTTCATCTAGATTATGCTGAAAGCCAGTCGCAAAATTATCTAGGCCTACTACTTTTTGATTTAGTAACAATAGCTCTTCTAGTAAGTTAGAGCCAATAAAGCCTGCGACCCCAGTAATCAGCCATGTCTTTGGTTCATTAATTAATACTTTTTGAACTTTTTCATATGCAGTTAACGTCATAACCATTACTTTCCGTATTTTTTATCAATTTATAAGCGGATATCAGCGTCTTCTTTAGTGAAAACATACTTTAAATCGTAAAGCACGTGTTCATTCTTTCCAAATGCTCTAATCTGATCTACACCCAGATCAACGAACTCATTATGAGCGACGGCTAAGATAATACCATCATAGTTATTTACAGCGGGCTTGCTGATAGGCGTCACATTATATTCACGCTCAGCTTCTGCTTTATCTACCCAAGGGTCATAAACGTCAACTTCGATATTATATTCTTCTAGCTCATGGACAATATCAATGACCTTGGTATTACGCACATCAGGGCAGTTTTCTTTGAAACTCAGCCCTAAGACCAATACTTTGGCACCTTCAACTTGAATACGCTTTTTAATCATGGTTTTGACCAAATGCGTGACCACATACTCACCCATGCTGTCATTCAAGCGACGACCAGCCAATATAATCTCTGGATTATAACCAATCGCTTGCGCTTTATGAGTCAAGTAATAAGGATCTACACCGATGCAGTGACCACCGACGAGACCTGGACGGAAAGGTAAGAAGTTCCACTTGGTACCGGCCGCTTCTAAGACTGCTTGGGTATCGATACCCATTTTATTAAAGATAACGGCTAACTCATTAATTAAGGCAATATTGACATCTCTTTGGGTGTTTTCAATCACCTTTGCCGCTTCCGCTACTTTAATGCTTGCTGCTTTATGAGTGCCGGCAGTAATAATTAAATTGTATACTTCATCCACAAAATCAGCGGCTTCAGGTGTTGAGCCTGCCGTTACTTTTAAAATATTGGTAACACGGTGTTCTTTATCACCCGGGTTAATACGTTCAGGACTATAACCGGCATAAAAATCTTGATTGAAGGTTAATCCAGAAACTTTTTCTAAAACCGGAATACAAACTTCTTCTGTGGCACCCGGATAGACGGTCGATTCATAAACCACAATATCGTCTTTTTTAAGTAGACTACCAATAGCTTCTGAAGCTTTAATTAAAGGCGTAAGATCGGGCTGTTTATAATCATCGATAGGCGTCGGTACCGTAACAATAAAAAAGTTACAATCTTTCAGCGCTTCAATATCGGAGCTATAATTCAAACGCGATGCTTGGGTCAGCTCTTCATCACTGACTTCTAAAGTATGATCCGTACCTGTACATAGGGCTGCTATACGACTGGCATTGATATCAAAGCCTATTACTGGTAGATGCTTACCAAACTCAACTGCTAAAGGCAGACCGACATAACCAAGACCGATCACTGCTATTTTAATCTCATTAATATTTATCATAGTGAATGGTTAACTAACCTCTTTAATAGTCTTATTTTCATTAAATGCTAATTCTTCAGCAGGAGTACCATCTTGATACCCTGCGACAAAATAGTGAAACTCTTGTTTAAGCCAATCAACATCATAGTTCTGCGCTCTTTGCGCAAGCTCGTTCAATGTCTTTTCTATATCCGCCAAAGGAAAGCTCGACTCCATCGCCTGCATGATCAGCGGATGGTCGGTATCTTCCACATTGTCATCACCGATTATGAGCTCCTCATAAAGCTTCTCGCCTGGGCGTAGTCCGGTATAGGTGATTTCGATATCACCATAAGGGTGCTCTTCATCTTTTACCTCAAAGCCGCTTAACTGAATCATACGGCGGGCGAGATCAACAATCTTTACTGGCGCGCCCATATCGAGCACAAACACTTCCCCACCTTTTGCCATTGCTCCTGCTTGAATGACTAAGTTTGCCGCTTCCGGTATCGTCATAAAGTAGCGTGTCACATCAGGATGAGTTACGGTTATCGGCTTACCCTGCGCGATTTGCTTGGTAAACACGGGCACTACTGAGCCTGATGAGCCGAGTACATTACCGAAGCGTACCATACTGATGAGGGTATGATTATTATTAGGGTTATTTTTTTGGCTCAGTGCTTGACAAACTAATTCCGCTAAACGCTTCGTCGCACCCATAACATTAGTAGGTCTTACCGCTTTATCAGTGGATATCAGGACAAAAGTCTCCACCTTGGCTTCGATTGCAGCGCGGGCACAGTGATACGTACCTTTACTGTTATTTATCGCACCTTCAAAAGGGTTATGCTCGACGATAGGCACATGCTTGTAGGCTGCCGCATGATAGACGGTCTGGATTTGGTGACGTTTAAGCACACGCAATAGATTGGCTTCATTAGTGACATTACCGATGACGGCGATGACTTCAATGCCTTGATAGATCTCTTTGCTGGTCACTCTAGCGATAAGCTCTTGATGAATACTGTAGAGCGCAAACTCAGATAGCTCGTAGAGTACCAAAACTTTGGGCTTATTTATGATGATTTGTCGGCACAGCTCACTACCGATAGAGCCACCAGCACCAGTGACTAGTACGCACTTACCAGTAATATTATATCGTAATAAGCGCTCATCAGGCTCGACCGTCTGCCGATCGAGTACATCTAAGATATCAACTTTGCGCATACTACTGACAGTGACTTTACCATCGACTATCTCTTCTAGGCTTGGTAGTTCTTTAATTTTAATAGAGATACCTTCTAGCTTATCGATGATCTGCCGCTTGCTAGCACGGCTGATAGAAGGAATAGCTAAAAACACTTGCGAGATATCGAGCTTAGATACGACTCTCACTAGCTCATCAGCACCATAGATGCGCTTGCCTAACACATAAGCACCAGTAAGCTGAACATCATCGTCAACAAAAGCCACGACATTATACTTATGAGAGTTTTTAAGACCCTCTAACAGCTCTTTACCTGCCTCACCTGCACCATAAATAATGACATTATCAGAGTCATCATTGAGCTGGCGCTGCGGCCGCTGACCTTGCCAACGTGCAAGCAGCTCGCGAATAGTTAAACGACTATTCCAAAGCCAAATAAAAAACAAAAACAAGTATAGAATAGGTACTGCACGTGGCATACCGGGTATCAGATCAAGATAAAGAGCCCCTTGAGCGATGACGATCAGCAATAAGAACAGTTGTAGTACTTTGCCCATCGCCGAATCAAAGAAACTACGGGCAACACCTTTATAAAAACCTATAAGGTATAAACCAATCACCGGGATTAATGCATAAAAGCATAGCGCAACTGGGCTAATATGATTGCCCATATAGCCATAGCGTGCTGCAATAGCGAAATACAAGCATACCGCTGACATCACAAAATCAGCCGTCATCAAGATAGCTTGCTTACTAGCGCGCGGTAGCGCTAATAGATACTCAGCAACCCGTTGCGACCAACTGGTCGCTTCTTGGTGCTGCTGAGTGCTAGTAGTCTTGGATTCTATCGACATAATGGACAACTATTTTATTTATAGGCTTAAATAATCAAGACTAACAAAAGTACAGTTAGTTATTATTACCATAAGCATAGCTATAGTGATAGCTGTATTTGCTCATGATGCCTTGCTGCACATCATTGAGAATGATGCCGTCTACTTGTATGTTAGATTTATTCATCTGATTAATAGCATAGACCAGCTGGCCTTCTATCGAGTCTTCATATCTGGTGACCATCAGTACCTTGTCCGCGTGCTGCGCTAGGACCATAGCATCTGATGCCGCCAGTACCGGCGGTGAGTCGATGATGATGTAATCATACTGTGTTTTTAGCTCATCCATCATCTGTCCTAGGTGCTCACTCACCAATAATGAAGCAGGATTATGAGGATGCTTGCCGCGTGGCATAAAGTCGATATGATCCATGGTAGTGGGATGAATAACGGCCGTTATATCTGTGCTAGGGTATTTAGATGCTGTTTCGATATGGTCATTCGCTTCAGAGCTGACCGTTTGGGCATTGGTGGTTGCTATACGGCCAGTATCTTGGCGACCAGTACCTTGCGATAAATAATCAGCGAGACCGTCATACTGCGTCATACCAAACATCTCATGCAGCTCACCTAGGCGCATATCTGCATCTATGACCAACACTTTTTTATTGAGCTGCGCAAACACCTCTGACAAATTGGCAGCAATAAACGACTTACCAACGCCTGGGCTTTCACCTGTGATAAGGATGACTTTGCCTTGCTGCTTGGTGCTGCTGTCTGTAGGCATCGCAAACATCAAACTGGTTCTTAAGCTTTTTATTGCCTCATAGCTCAGACTGTTATGATCGACATGCGCTAGCATCCGCTTGGCACTTTTTTTGTTTTTACTTAGTCTTGATAGCAGCGGTGAGTGCGGTATCGTCGCAATAACAGGCACACCTGTCTTGCTCTCTAAGCGCTCTGGGTCTTTGACCACGTTTTTTAACAGGTTTTTGAGCAGCACCAACATCGTACCGAGCATCGCGCCTAATAACATCGCCAGTATGATGATCTGTAACTTTTTGGGAGCGATGGGCTTAAAGGTGCTAATAGGCAAATCAATAATACGTGCAAAACCAATTTGACCAGCTTTTACTATTTTCAATTGCTCATAGTTTTTAAGCAAAGTGAGGTAAATCTCTCTGTTAATAGCCGTGTCTTCTGATAATTGCAAGAATTCTCGTTGTACTTCAGGTAGACCGGCGATAGTATTATCGATCTCTTGCTTCCGACTATTAAGTACGTCGAGTTGCTCATTGATTTGGATCACCAATGGATGATCTTCGGTATAATAAGTCGTGAGATCCGCTTTTTTAAGCTTTAATTCATTAAGCTGTGCGTCAATTTGCGAATTTTCACTTAATAATATACTTGCTTCTTGACCAACATCGATAGTTCCAGACTTTTCGCGAAATTTATTAAAAGTCCTTTCAGAATCCTCTAATTTCTTTTTTAGTGTTGGAATCTGAGTTTCCATAAACTGAATCGTTTTTGTGGTTTCTTGAGAGCCACGAGATTGGTTCTGATCGATATAAGATAAAACAATATGACTTAATACTAAAGTCACTTGCTGCTGACGTAAACCGGTCATTGACAACTGGATAATACCTGTCTGCTGACCCTTTTCTGTGACAGTAAGGGCACTATTAATGGCGTTGGTGGTATTTTGTAATGATTGCTTCGTGATACTAATAGGGTGGGCATTAACAGGAAGATCTGCAACCGTAATCTGAATCCGACCATTTGAGCCGCTGAATTGATGTGGTTGATTAAACTGACCTTTGAACTCATCGAAACCATTACTTAATATAAAACCTGTAGCAGATCTCGTTAATGTAAATGATTTATCTAGGTAAGCTTGCGATACATTAAATTGACTGATATAGGCTTGGCCATTTTCGGTTTCAATTGCGACTCCTTCAGGAGTGTTTATTTGGGTGCTCGTAACGTTGCTTTTTATTCGATCCAAATACCCGATCGTAGGGTCAGAAAGCCGAATGCGCAGATGTAATAAGTTGACGACGGGTTCTAATATCATCCGTGATCTTATGAGCTCAGCCTCTGTCTGCGCTTTACTCGCTTCTGACCCAATTAACTCTGAAATATCACTACCTAATGCTGCAATACCTTGAGAGCTTTCTTCAATTTGAATAAGTGCATCTGACTGAAAAGTAGGGTTGACGTACCTACTATATAAAATCCCTATTATCAAACCCAATACAGCAAAAAATACGATGACTTTCCAGCCACGCAAAATGGCAAACAGCAGCGCCATTAGATCAATATCGTCATCCTCTTGTCTAGAAGAAGGCTTTGATAAGTTTCTGGAATCTGTATTCATAACGGTATGTTCATCACTTAAGGTTATTCGTTTAAAGGCTAGGTAGTTAATAGTAGCTATTTAACTAATTTTATCTGCCCACTGTTCAAGACCATCAACGATATCTTGGTATGCAGTTTCGAAAGCAGTAATTTCATGCCTATAGGGGTCAGCAATATCATTATCTGTCCAATGACCTAACTTAAAGGTTTTACCACGACAAAACGGCCAGCGTTCTTCGATCCACTTAGTCTGACTATCTGACATAGTAAAAATAAGATCAGCCTTTTTTACTAATTTTTCGTCGATTTGTTTGGCTATATGGTCTGTAATATCTATCTGCTGTTCAGACATAATTTTGAGAGCAGATGAATCTGCAGGATGCCCAATTAGAGCTCCAACGCCTGCAGAGTCAATTACTTTGTTAGGATAACGCTCTTTTAATAAAGCTTCTGCCATTGGGCTACGGCAAATATTACCTACACAAACAACCAAAATATTATCAAACGCCATGCTTATCACTTCCTATAAAGTTGAAAAACTTCTGATTGCTGAAGTTGATGGTAACAAAGCACTGATAACACGGTTCCAGCGCGTCAGACCAGTTGGGTCGACATAGACAATATCATTAGGCAACATCTCAAACCGGCTAGTCAGTGGAAAGCTAGTGAGCGCCTGCATATCTACATAGTATATATTTGTACGCTGATATTCAGGTTGATCACGTACTACGTAGATCTTAGCCGCATTAGCCGTATTAGAATTCAGACCAGCTGACTCCCCAATCACCTGCGCTAAGCTCAACCCCTGGTCAACAATAGGTACAGGTGCAACTTTGCCAAACTCTCCCAAAACATACACTTTATTGATGTCTTCGCTACTGACACGAATAGAGTCACCATCTTGTACATAAATTTGATTGGCTGATAATCCCGCCTGCTGCAGAGACTGTAATCCCATACGATAATCAATACCATTTCTTCTCAATACAATACTGTTTGAGTTACCTTCTCTCGTCGTACCACCAGCCATAGATATTGCACTGTACAATGACACAGGTTTGTCAGCAATATTGAATTGACCAGGCTTGTTAACCTCACCATCGATAAAAAACTTATTGCCTCGATACTCAGCAACTTTCACTTGCGGATCTGCATACTTTAGGTAGCGTTGCAATCTTGAACTTAGGTTTGCGGTGAACTGTGGAACACTTAGCCCGCCAGCTTGTATACGACCTATCAACGGAAACTGTATAAACCCCTGCTGATCAACAGGATAACCAGATGCTCCTGCAGCATTAATATCAGGATAATCTACCAAAATAATACTTAATACATCAGAGGATGCAATACGGTAATTCATCCTATTAGACGATCGTACTAGGTCAGATAGGTTGGCACTCATTTGTGAGCGAGCGATTTGTTTAGGTGGCAATGTGGCGAGAGTCAATGGCAGTACATTGAAATTAATACCATTCTCTGCAGTAAAAGATCCACTGGGCGGTAACTGACCAGCTTGAAGCCCAGAATTGATGGTTGTAGTAGCACATCCATAGAGCATACTACTAGCTAACAAACACACTGCACTCAACAACTTAGTTGTCTGTCTCATATCAAAAAGCCTCTTCTATAGTCAAATTCACCTAAAAGTGTTATAAACTAATTATCAAACCCAATTGTTATTATAAAGACCATGACTTACTCACTAGATTTTCGCAAACAAGTACTAAAAAGCTTAGACGAGGGTATGACCTTTGCCGAGGCAGCTAAATTCTATAACCTCAGCCCAACCACCATACAAAACTGGAAGAGACGTGTTCATAGTAAAACAACCAGGCAAACCAAACCCTATAAAATACCAGATGACGTGCTACTTAATGATGTTAAAGAACATCCTGATGATTACCAGTATGAGCGAGCCCGTCGTTTGAACTGTAGTAAAACAGGCATTCATCATGCCCTAAAGCGCCTAGGCATCAGTCAAAAAAAAGACATTAGAGCATCCAAAAGCTTGCCCAATAAAAAGAGCGGTGTATCAGGGAAAGCTTGATAGCTTTAGGCAGCAAGGCTATCCCATCGTTTATATGGACGAAAGCGGCTTTGAGGCTGAAACCATTTGCTCTCATGGTTATGCACCGATTGGTAAGCCTTGTATCGATAGCTACAACTGGCAAGGTAAAAAGCGAACCAACGTTATTGGTGCTCTGTATGAAAAGATGCTGTTTGCGCTTGATTACTTTGAGACAAACATCAACAGCATCGTCTTCTATCACTGGTGCAAACACAAACTAATCCCAAGTCTTAAAACCAAATGCGTGATTGTGATGGATAACGCCAGATTTCATAAGAGCAAACGCATTCAAAAGCTACTAAACAGGCACGGGCATCGTATTCTTTGGTTGCCGCCGTACAGCCCAGACCTAAACCCTATCGAAAAGAAATGGGCTCAGGTGAAGTTTCTACGCCAAGGCTGGATGGAAAACGACTTATCCAAATTGTTTTATGATGTTTGTCCTAACCATAACAATTTTATTTTGAGCTGACTATATTACTGCAATCACATAAAACGACTAAAAACAGTTTTGTATTAATAAATTTGTATCGATGTTATTTTTTTACATCTTTCACAAAAATAATCGGCATCATAACATAAGTTATCTGTTATACAGTAATGTTCTTATTGATTGATACAAAAAGCTATTTTTAAACTAATTACTCCATGTAGCATATAAATTCTTTTTATCAATTACAACTAAATATATTACGTATATTGATAATTGATTGAATTTATACTAAATTCTTACACTGCTATGTTGCTGCATATGTACGGCTACCTAAAAGCTATTAAGCACTCCCAATGAAGAAATGCAGGATGTTGTTCAGGTTGGTTTGAGTACAGTTGCGAGGTGTATAAGTCAAAGAAATAAGTCAAAAAATACAGTATAAGCAGTCTTTTACTAGTATAATGCTGCTCACAGCAAACAATGCATTTTCTTACCTATTATCATTTATAATCTAGTATAAACAATTGTGAATCATTATACATTGAGAAATGTAAACCCACCGACTCAAGGACATTAAGATGAAAGATGAAAAATTACAAAAAGCACTCGCCCGTATGGGTCTTGGCTCACGCCGTCAGATGGAAGAAGTCATCAGATCAGGCCGTGTGTCTGTCAATAATGCGCCTGCAACCATTGGTGATCGCGTGCAGCAAGGCGATGAGATACGGGTAGATGGTCGTCAGATCAAATACAACGCTGAAAACGAAAAGCGCCGCCGCGTCTTGGCATACTACAAGCCTGAAGGGGAAGTTTGCTCGGCAAAAGACCCTGAGGGTCGTCCGACTGTGTTTGAGCGCCTACCAAAGCTGACCCACGATCGCTGGGTGATGGTTGGCCGTTTGGACATCAACTCAACCGGACTGTTATTGTTTACCAACGATGGCGAGATGGCCCATCGCTTGATGCACCCCTCAAGTGAAGTCACGCGTGAATATGCGGTACGTGTCTTGGGTGAGGTCACCCCTGATATCGCTCGCAACTTGACCGCTGGTGTCATGCTAGAGGACGGCATGGCGCAGTTTGAAGACATTAAAGAAGGCGGCGGTGAAGGCGTCAACAAGTGGTATCACGTCAAACTAAAAGAAGGCCGCAACCGCGAAGTGCGCCGTTTGTTTGAGTCGCAAGGCCTCAAGGTCAGCCGCCTATTGCGCACCCGCTATGGTACGATCTCACTGCCCAAAGAGCTGCGTACAGGCCGCTTCTTGGAGCTGGACAAAAAAGAGATCAACACCCTAACCGACTTAGTCAGCTTGCGCCCGCGTTATGGTACAGGTCTACACGGCGCGGCCAAAGAAAAGCAAGAACGTATCAAAAGCAAACCGCTCAAAGCGCGCCGTGCCGATAGTCGTAGCGATAAGTCGCACAGTAGCAAGCCGAAAAGCAGCGGCAGCCCTGCCAGTCGCGGCACTCGGCACACTCGTGGCCGCGGCGATAAACGTTAGTTTTATTGAGGCTTCATACATCTAGATCTTGACTTCCTCCCCTCCCTAAAGTGAGGGGATACCTACTAAAGACGGCCAAGCCCGACCGCGAGAATGTTTTTTGCTCCATTAACGTCACGTTGATGGGTCGTTTTACAAGAACGACAAAACCACTCTCTTATACCAAGACCTTCTCTACCTTTCGGACTGTCTTGGCGAGAGCCGCAACACGAGCAGGTTTGGGTGCTGTACGCTTCATTGACTTCGATATAGTGGCAACCTGCGTTCGCGCATTTGTAATCCAGTTGCCGCTTAATCTCAAACCAACCAGCGTCATAGACGGATTTGGCCAGTTTGGATGAAGTGAATGATGTTGATTTAATTTGACCAACAACGATTAGGCTGTTGGCTTTGACCAATTTATTGGTGAATTTATGGATCAAATCTTGACGGGTGTTTTTAATCTTGGCGTGAATCGCACGGACCCGATTTTTATTCTTGGCTCTTTGAGCAATGGCCAGTTTTTCGGCGTATTGATGGGTTAGCTTAGTGGTTAGAACATCACCATCACTACTGACTGCTGAATCTTTACAGCCCAAATCAATACCGACTTGGCCAGTGCCGCACTTAATCTTTGGAAATTCTTTAACGGTGATACAGGCATACCATCTGCCTCGTGCATCTTGTACCAACTCACAGGTGTTGATGCTGTAGAGCGAGAGGTTATAGCTATCCCACAGATCAATGATTAGTTTTTTGCCTTTAGCAAGGCTTAGCTGAATCGTAGATTTAAGGCTTTTCTTGCCTGATTGACGGGTTGAAAGGTGTTTTATGGCTGTCTTTTTAAAAGGAATCCAGCCCAAACTTCTTCTCTTAGCGTTTGGGTTGTTGGTGCGCCAGTTGAGTTTGGCTTTGTTAAACTGTTTTCGGCTTTTGGCATGGGTTTCAGAGATGGCTTGTAGGGTTTGGCTGTGCAAGTTTAAATACTCGCCACTGCCTTTGGTATAAGCGGCCAAGTCATAGGCTAAAAAGAATTTGCCTGTGCGCTGTAAATGTTTAAAACTTAGCTCATTAACGTAATTCCAGACAAAGTTAACCACCCCAGCTAAGATATTGAGCTGAGTGGCATGTTTGTCTTTGATGCGTAGCTTGAGCGTTTTCATGGAATAATTATGATCTCAATGCAGTTGGTTATCAAGGCATTCGCAATATTGTACGACAATGGCTGACGCCTGATATCTACGCCCTAGAAGGATGTGGTTTTACGGCGTTAGATGATAAAAAAGCTGCCTGTGAGAGATATCACAGGCAGCTTTTTTTGCGCCACTTGCTGTAGTTTTGCCCTACCCTTTAACGATCGTGGCTCTCGACATAGTTTTTCATCACGCGTAACGCTTGTAGATGCTGCGTCTGCGCTTGGTCCAATAACGCATCTAGACGCTGCTCGATATAGTCTAATACCTGCTGCAACAGCTCACTGGCTTCTGCTTTTTTTTCTGTTTGTGATAGGTCGGCGCTATCGATACTGACCAGATAATCATAACTGGCTAGTGTGTCAGGCAAGCGCGTGTACAGCAGCTTTTCTAACACAAACTGCGACTCGGTCACCGTCGGCGTCTTATCATTAGCCTGTTGTGTTTTTTGATAAGACTGATAGCGACTCACCTTATCGTCGATACGCTGCAGCTGGCGCAGCTGATCATTTGGTAAACGCTGTAGATGTTTTTTTTGTAAACGCAGATGCCGCCATGTGACCGCAGACAAGGACAAAGGCGCTTGATCATCTTGATATGTAAGCACGCCTGGGGTGATGCCGACGGCTTTATGCAGCGCTTGCCAGCCTTTTTTACCCAAATAAATGGTCGTGATGGTCGTCACGATACCGACACCAATGAGCACACTCATATATCTTACTCTTTTACCGTTATTGCGCTTAGCTTTTAATCTTTACCGTTTGATATCGTCAGCGCGCGCCTTTTTGGCCGCAGCACCAGCTGGGGTTTCAAGCGTTTGGATACCTGCCTCATCATCAGCACCGTCATCGAGGTTTTGTCCTTCATGACTGACAGCAGGCGTTCTAAAGCGTTTTTGTAGATAGCGATTGGTCGCGAGTAGCTTTTGCCCGTCTTGATGATAGGAGGCATTGAGCAAATCATCAAACTGCGCGTCAATGGTGGTGAGCACCTCAAGCAGCGCTTCTTTGCCTGTCACATTGGAATGCTTGATTTTGGTGGTATCAGCGCGCGCACCATCGCCCACATCTAAGTCATGCAAGCGCCGATAGTCCGCCACCGCCAGCGGCACATGTCTGTCCATGAGATTTTGAATCATGATATAGGTCTCATTGACAGTATCTTTGTCATCAATCTTACCGTCATTATTGGTATCACCATAAATGACGCGCAGCTTTTCGCCTTTTTCGTTGATCTGCGCCAGCATCGTCTTGATATCAGCCGGTAAGCTTTTTTCGGGGATATAGCCCAGCTGCGGCATCGCCTTATACTCCAGCATTTTGGGCGCGGTCATTTTTTTGATACCACGATATCCCAAGTACAACCCAGCCGCTGGTAGCACACCATACAATACAAACATGATAAACATCGCAGTCATTTGGGTCATTGGCTGATCCTTATTTTATGGCAAGTTTTTTGGCAGTTTTTTTTGGCAAAATGATTGGCAAGCACCGCGGTATCAATGAGAGCAGGTTCGCAGTCACAACCGCCGCCCTTAGCTTAGCTTTGCGTGCGGCTTTTGACATAGCGATGCGTGGAAGCAAGGCGGCTCATCACGGTGTTGTGCAATTCATCGAGCAGCTCATCAAGCTCGTAGTCAATCTCTAAAAACAAATCCGTCAGCATATCACCTGCGCTCATCTTACCTTGTGCTGCATGGTTTCTGGTACGGTGCGGGCTAAATCGTTGCAGCTGCTCATAATGATGCAGCGCCTCGGGGATACTCTCAGAAACCAGCTTATCGATGACGAACTGCCGCTCGTTATGCTGTTGCTGCTGCTCATCGTTGAGCTCTTGACTCCACTCACGGTAGCGCTTTAGCTTACCATTTATTCTATCGAGTATTGCCACCGCCTCGATAGGCATGGCGTTTAAGGTGGCTTCATCGACCACATCTACAAGCTCAGTCATAATCGGACAGCGTCCATGTTTGAGATACCATAAGGTATCAGGGTCAAAAGGGGGTCTGTTGTCTGGGCGCATTTGTGCATGATTGGCCAGATAGCGGTCGGTGAGCGGTGTGGCCGAACGCGCATCACTCACTTGCGCCAATGCCGCACAGATACGGTCGGCACGCTCAGGGGGCGTCAGCGTAGTACGCGGGTTTTTGCTATTGTCGTCATCTGCTTGCTCGCCGCCTTTGCTCTTTGTTTGGCCATCATAGTGGCTCGCTGTCTTTTGCGCCTGTAAGGCCGCTTGCGCTGGCAGATCGTCTTGGGCTTGCCCAAATGATTGTAGCATTCTTGTCAAACTTACCACCATGACCGATCTTACCTCTCTGTTATACACGCCTCTTGTTACATACCCATTTTACAGTAAGGGTCTTTGCTTTATTGCATCGGTGCAATCAATAGCGTATCTTAACAGCTTTTTGTGATGCTGCCAGTACGCAAAATGTCAGCGCCGCTGGCACTATCCGCCCCGCTCCACCACCGATTAAGCACTTAATTATGTATACCCCTGACTTTCTTTCTGGCTTCTTGCTTGGGCTATCGCTCATCATTGCGATAGGCTCGCAAAACGCCTTTGTACTCAAACAAGGACTAAAGCGCGAGCACATCTTTTTTGTCTGTTTGTTTTGTGCCCTTAGCGATGCCATCTTGATATCAGCAGGCGTCGGCGGCTTTGGCGCCGTGACAGCACGCTATCCGCACATCGTCGATGTCGCAAAATTCGCCGGTGTGGTGTTTTTGCTCGGTTATGGCCTACAAAGCCTATATGCCAGTGTGCGCCTATCACAGGCACTGACCGTCGAGGGTCAAGTGGTCAGCAGCCTAAAAAAAGCGCTGCTCCTGTGTTTTGGCTTTACATGGCTCAACCCGCACGTCTACTTAGATACATTGGTGCTCGTCGGCATGGTTTCAACAGGCGCTAGTAGCAAAGTGGTGTTTGCCGCTGGTGCCGTCAGCGCGTCTTTCTTTTTCTTTTTTGCGCTGGCCTATGGCGCGCGCTTACTCAAGCCGCTGTTTACCAAACCAAAAGCTTGGAATATTTTGGACGCTCTCGTCGGTATCTTGATGCTCTATCTGGCATGGCATTTGTATCACAGCTAATCATCAAAGCTAGTCACCAAAGATGGATGTCTCATCCTAAACAAAAAAACCAAACCCTCACTTGAAGGTTTGGTTTTTACAATAAACACTTATAGATAAAAACTGCTTATGAGGCTTTTTTGTGCTTTTTGGGCTGGACAAATGCCAAGTTTAAAAAGTGCTCAAGCGAGTCATCTAACACATCCAGCCACGGCTCTGGCAACTCAGGCGCTAGCGTGCCCGTCAGCGTCGAGCGGTAGGCCTTTTCTCTAAAGGTCATGATGTTCTCTGCTTTGTCCTTTTGCCACTGCTTTAGAATATCGCCTTGTTTTTCTACAGCAAACTCAGGATAATCCGTCGCATCGGTCAAGTCGCGAATGTAAGCGGCTTGAAAGTCGATGGAGTCGTCGACCGTGACGCATTTGGCATAGGTTTCCAGCCATTTTTGCTCGTCAGCCTCACGCGTTGCCAAATCCGGCAGCGCCATCTCACCCATGATGACATCACGCGCATACCACGCTTGGGCGTCAAACATATTAAAGGTAAAGTACTGATCTTGCATGCCTAAATAGATAAGCTTGGGATTGGGCTGCCAAAAAATACCTTTATAAAGGTTGGCAGGGTACAAGCAGTTATGCGTTTGCAAACGCAGCTCATCCGGCAAGAACGGGAAATGGAACAAGTAGCCGGTACACATAATGATGGCGTCAAAGCTCTGGCTGGTGCCATCAGCAAAATGCGCCACATCTCCTTCAAAATGCGTCACCAGTGGCACTTCTTTGATGCCCTCAGGCCACTCATAGCCAAGTGGCTGGCTGCGATAACTGATGGTTACTGATTTGGTGCCATACTTATAGCACTGCGTACCGATGTCTTCGGCGGAGTAACTGCTACCGACAAGTAAAATATCTTCGTTTTTAAACTCTAGGGCATCACGGAAGTCGTGAGCATGCAAGATGCGGCCAGGGAAGGCTTCGAGACCTTCAAAGTACGGCATGTTTGGCGTCGAAAAGTGCCCTGTCGCAACCACAACATAGTCAAACTCTTCGACTTCTTGTTCGTCGGTTTTATGGTTCATCACCGTGACGGTGAATTTTTGCGTGTCATCATCGAAAGCCACCCAGCGTACTGGGCATTCAAAGCGAATATATTTTTGAATGTCTTGTTTGTCGATACGGCCCATGATGTAGTCTTTTAGGACTTCACGCGGAGGGTATGAAGGGATAGGCTCACCAAAATGCTCATCAAACGAGTAGTCTGCAAACTCCAAGCATTCTTTTGGGCCATTTGACCATAGATAGCGGTACATACTGCCGTGGACGGGCTCACCATTTCTGTCTAGACCTGTGCGCCAGCTATAGTTCCACATACCGCCAATGGCGTTTTGTTTCTCATAACAAACTATCTCAGGTAAGTCTTTTACACCTGCCAAGCGCGCTGCTTCAAAGGCACGCAACTGCGCCAAACCACTTGGACCTGCTCCTAAAATAGCAATTCTTTTCTTACTCAAGATCAACTCCTGTCAAAAATAGTGAATCACTACTATAACATATTTTCATTAATGGAGTTTTTTGCCAGCGTCTTTGGTGATTGGTTACACAAGCGCACATGCTTTTAAGCGTCAGATAAGCGGTTATACTAAGGCAGGAAACAAGGTACGCAAGCCATTGACGATGATTTCGATAGATACTGCAGCCAAGAGCATGCCCATGATGCGGCTCATGATGTTTAGTCCAGTATCGCCCAGCAGCCGGCTGATACGGCCTGCCGCCATTAAGGCCAAATAGCAAAACAAGCTGATAAACAATCCAGCGATAAGAATGGCTGAGACTTGCAAAATCCCAGAGACTTGCGAAGAGTAAATGATGACGGTGGAGATACCGCCAGGACCGATCATCATCGGAATAGCGAGCGGCACAACAGCAGAGGCGGTACTTGGCGCGGAGTATTTGTCATACTCGACATCGAAGTTTTCTTGATCGGGTTTGACGGGGTTACCTTCCCCGTTCATCATGTTGAGCGCAATCAAAAACACCAAGATACCACCCGCCAACTGAAACGAGCCGATAGAAATACCCAGCAGCTTAAGCAAGGTCTCCCCTGCCACAGTAAAAAAGCTGATGGTAATAAAAATGGTCAAGCAAGCAACACGCGCCACTTTGCGCCGATTATTCATCGAATAACCGCGGGTCAAATCCAAAAACAACGTCAATGCGCTAAATGGATTGATCAGCACCAAAAAGGCTAAGATTATCTTGATTATTTCAGTGTTCACTCAGTCTCGCTTATCTGTTGCAGCAATGATGCTAAAGTCAGGTCATTACGGCACACAGCGATGACCTGTTAGGCGGCTAACCACCGCATAAGCGCCCATTGTAACATAGGCAGATAAGCCAATAAAATCATTAACTTTGCTTAATTTCCCGTATTATCACTGACCATAAAATCCAGACCGATATCGAGCGCGGTGGTACTGTGCGTCAGATAACCCATGGCAATGAAATCCACCCCTGCCTGGGCGACCGCTTGCACCGTCTCAGGGGTAATACCTCCTGAGGCTTCTGTCTTGGCGCGGCCTTGGCACATAGCCACCGCTTGCGCCAAAACATCAGGCGTCATATTGTCCAGTAATACCAAGCTTGCACCGGCATCGAGTGCCTGCGCTAACTGCGCTAAGGTGTCGACTTCTACCTCAATTGGAATCAGATGACCGGCAAAGTCTTGCGCTTGCTTGATGGCAGTTGCGATATCGCCTGCAATCGCAATATGATTGTCTTTGATCAAAATCGCATCGTCCAGCCCCAAGCGATGGTTGCGCCCGCCGCCGCAGCGTACAGCGTATTTTTGCACTGTCCGTAGGCCAGGAATGGTTTTGCGCGTACAGGTGATTTGCGCAGGGTATGCAGCCACACTATCGACGATCTGCCGTGTCGCGGTCGCAATACCGCTCAGATGCGTCATAAAATTGAGCGCGGTACGCTCAGCAGTGAGCAAATGACGCGCATTACCGCGCACGGTCGCCAGCACTGTCCCCGCCTCAACCCTCTCACCATCAGCGACCTGAGCGTCAAAACCAATCTGCGTATCGACCATATCAAAGGCCAATCGCGCCAAATCCATACCGCAGATAACGCCAGCCTGGCGCGCTTTGATCTGTAGCTGCGCTTGCATATCGGCTGGGATGGTTGCTTGTGAGGTGACATCGCCGCGCCTGCCTAAATCCTCTGTGAGAGCGGTCTCTATTAATGGGCGTAGCAACACCTCATTTAATGCTGGTTCTTGTTTGCCTGTCATCGGTTATCCTTATCGTTGCGCATTTGCCTGATAAATGTGCCATCGCCAGTGATAACACCACAAATAGCAATCATATCACTGGCATCACGGTCATTTATTAGACTCAAAATGAGCATAAATATAGCGTAAAGCACCCCGCCCTGCAATACAATAATGTCATTTGATTATTTGCGTTTGGGCAGCTTGCTATCCATGAGCAGGCTTTGTAACTCGATATCGTGCCGAAAACGATACAGCTTGGCGGGCCGGCCGCGCTGAGCGCTACTGCTCTCTCCTGTTTCCACCACTAGGTTTTGTGCCTCCAGCAAACGGCGAAAGTTTTGCTTATGCAGGCGCACACCTGATAACGCCTCTACGCTCTGCTGTAACTGCGATAAAGTAAACACCTCGGGCATCAAACCAAAAATCAGCGGCCGATACTCTATTTTGGCTCGTAATCGAGAGATGGCGGTGGCAATCACGCGGCGATGATCGTAATACATCGGCTCGCCTATCAGCTGCGACCAGTGTTTGGGCAGCTCGGTGGACACATTGGCTAAGTAGCTTGGCGGATAGCTTGGCGCTTCAGGTATCAACCCTGCTTCATAAAGCATCTCATAGCGCAGCAGTACATGCTCGGCGACCCATTCTTTATTTTCTGGCAGCTGCTCCCAGCTGGCCGCGCTGGCACCCAAGCTTGGCGGCTGTTGGCTTATCACATGCGCTTCAACGACGCCCCAACACAGCTCAATACGCTGACGTCGCCGCTGCTGGGTGATAGCGTCATCTGCCTCCTGTGCCCATGCCAATAACGCTGGCACAATAAACGAAGTAATGATAGTTGGCGCGCCATCTAAGTGGTTTTCCCACGGAAAGTAATCATACCAATCTCGCCATAGCGCTTGACTTGGCAGCTTTGGCGTCTGCGTCTCCTGCACCAGCCCTAGATAGCTGACATACACTAAAGCATGACCATCGACGTTGCGTCTATTGGTATCGACAAAGGTATAAAGCTGCTCTAAATACCCAAGTGGCTGCTGCGTCTGCTCTTCCACCCACTGGCGCACCCCTGCTTGCAACGAGCGATGCAGCGGCATCAGTGGCCCATTGGGCAATAGCTTACCTTGATCGACCGTTAGGACACGGGCAGTATGCTCGGTAATCGCAACGAGTACGGCAACCACCTCGGTGGTACCACTGCCTTGCTGATGCGCATGTGAATAAGACAACGTCATAAGTGTATTTATCATCCTCGATAGAAAATCAAACGTAGTACAAAAACAAGCTGAGTACAAAAACAAACTCAGTATACAATCAAAACAGCCATGCTACAGTAGTCGTTAGCACTGTTTATCTACAAACAGTAACACTTCCTAGTATAGCTCGAATCTAAGACGATCACAGTCTGTCGCTGTAACATCAGCCAAGCCGCACGCCTTAATATGGTTAATTTACTTTAAAACAGGTACAGCGCTACTGGTATTCATTTTTCTTGCTTGCTGTGCCTACGCCGACAGAGGCTGCGCAAAATAAATATCAGTAGCACGTGGCACCCAGTAGCACGTAAACATAATATCTAGCATGTCAGTTTTATTTAGGATTGACTATAGGTAGAAAAATCATAAAAAACCCTTGTTTTTATGCTCAAAATGAGCATAATTAGAACAATTTATGATTTTGCTTTAGCGAGTCATTCCAATATTACGACATATGATGTGTCACTATCGCACCAAAGGAAAGGTTGTAGCTATGAAAACTTATCCGTACGACGCCCCTATCATGAGTACCGACCAGCGCATCGCCACTCAGATGACCATCGAATACGCCAGAGCAAAGATACCTACCGAGCTGCCACGCTCTGAGCGACTGGCAGTTGAAGAAAACATCAAGCACTTGCTAAAAGCGCATAACGCTGTGCTCGTCGCTCATTATTATGTCGATCCTTTTATTCAAGATTTGGCGTTGGCGACTGGCGGCTGTGTCGGTGACTCGCTTGAGATGGCGCGCTTTGGACAAGCCCATGAGGCACAGACATTGGTAGTGGCAGGCGTGCGCTTTATGGGCGAGTCAGCAAAAATTCTAAGTATGGAAAAGACCGTCCTGATGCCTGACTTAGCAGCGGAATGCTCGCTTGATTTGGGCTGTCCTGCAGATGAGTTTGCCGCATTTTGCGACGCCCATCCTGAGCGTACCGTGGTGGTTTATGCCAATACCAGCGCCGCGGTCAAAGCGCGTGCCGACTGGGTGGTGACATCCTCTGTCGGTATCGATATCGTCCGTCATTTACACGCGCAAGGTGAGCCTATCATTTGGGGGCCTGACCGTCATTTGGGTAAATATATCGCTCGTGAGACTGGCGCAGACATGCTGCTCTGGCAAGGTTCTTGTCTGGTGCACAATGAGTTTAAAGCGACCGAGCTGCTGCAATTAAAAGAGGAGCACCCAGACGCCAAAGTACTGGTACATCCAGAGTCGCCTGATAGCGTGGTCGCGCTTGCTGATGTCGTCGGCTCAACCAGTAAGCTGCTCAGCTCAACCTATGAGATGGATGCCGAGACCTTTATCGTAGCGACCGATTTGGGTATCTTGCACGAGATGCAAAAACGCTCTCCACACAAGCGTTTTTTGGCCGCACCGACCGCTGGCGAAAGCGCCAGCTGTAAGAGCTGCGCGTTTTGCCCGTGGATGGCGATGAATGGCCTAACAGGCATCGAGCAGTGTCTGATGCAGCGAAGCGGTGAAGTCATGTTGACGCCTGAGCTGGCAGCCGCCGCCAAAAAACCTTTACAACGCATGCTGGATTTTGCCGAAGCGCAAAAGCGGCGTGTCACTGCAAGCGGTGATATCACCCAAGACCGCGCACTATTTGCCAATGTGGGAGCTGCCTAATATGAGTAAGGCGCATACAGCCGCTAATACAAGCACCCTTGCTGATGATACCCATGGCGTCAGACACACAGATGTGTTGATCATTGGCGCAGGTCTTGCTGGATTGAGCACGGCGCTGGCCTTACCGCAAACACTCCACGTGACGATACTAAGTAAAGCGGCGCTGGACGTTTGCTCCAGTCATTATGCCCAAGGCGGTATCGCGGCAAGTTTAGATGCCAAAGACTGCACCGCTGATCATATCGCTGATACGCTCATCGCAGGCGCAGGGCTGTGCGAGGCAAAAAACACCACAGAGATCCTACGCTCAGGCGAGCAAGCGGTGCAATGGCTGTGCGAGCAAGGCGTACCCTTTACTCGCCTCCCAAAACAACACGCGCCAGCAGAAAAAACAGCGACATTAGACAATTTTCAATACCCCCATGAGGAAGACCTTGAGACAGCCGCCTTACAAACCAGCGACTTACACTTGACCAAAGAAGGCGGTCATGGCTGCCGGCGCGTCGCTCATGCTGATGATGCCACTGGCCGACATATTATGGAAGCCTTAGTTAAAAAAGCGCAAGCGGCATCCAATATCACTATCCTGCCCTATCATGAAGCGTTTCATCTGCTAAAAAATACTGACAATCATTGCCGAGGTGCATACGTTTTTTCTCATGACAACCAGCGCACGCTGACTTTTTATAGTCGCGCGGTGGTACTGGCCAGTGGCGGTCTGGGTCAGCTGTTTAAACGTGCCAGCGCGCCCAATGTCTGTGTCGGTGATGGCGTGATGATGGCTTGGCAAGCAGGCTGCCGCTTGGCAAATCTGGAGTTTATCCAGTTTCATCCGACAGGTTTGGCGCTTAGTGATAGTAGTTTTTTAATCTCTGAAGCCCTACGCGGTGAAGGCGGACGGCTGTACTGCCCGCAGACAGGCAAACGCTTTATGCTAGAGATTGATACACGCGCAGAGCTGGCACCAAGAGACATCGTCGCTCGTGCTATCGCCGAGCAAATTAGCATCAATGGACTTGGCTACGTTCATCTCGATGTCAGTCACTTACCAGCGGCATTTCTCCGAGCACACTTTCCGCAGATTTATCAGACACTATTAGACCTTGGCATCGACATCACCACCGACCCGATCCCAGTAGCCCCCACCGCGCATTATAGCTGCGGCGGCGTGGTCACTTCTGCTAATGGCTTGACCGATGTGATAGGGCTTTATGCGGCAGGAGAAGTTGCTTATACAGGCTTGCACGGCGCTAATCGCTTGGCCAGTAACTCGCTGCTGGAGTGCGTGGTGGTCGGGCGCCACATCGCCGCCGATATCCCGCGCTATCTACACGCAACTAAAAAACCAGACGCCACGTCCATTTATACTAACTCAGAGCAATCCATCTATGATATTTGGACCCCGCCGATGCTGGCAGACTATCAGCGTATTACCTTGCCATCGCCCATTGAGTACCAACGCCATGCTAACGACCATCACAACGTCAACGTCAACGTCGGCACTAGTACAAATACTGAGATTGCTGGCATAACCACCCAATTAAAAGCGTTAATGACCTCGCATCTGGGCATCACTCGTAGCGCCGCGCAGCTTGAGCAAGCGCTGGGGCAAGTCTGCCAGTGGCAACAGCAGCTCGGTGGTAGAAGCTTTGATCATATAGATACTAAAAGCCAAGACCACGTCATCTCTTACTATACGCTGCCCTACGTTCAATTAACTAGGCAGTTGCAGTTAGCGGCTTTGATTATCCAGTCGGCTTATCAGCGTCATGAGAGTCGCGGCGGTCATTATAGACAAGACTATCCAAACTTAGCGAACAAACCTTTGACCAGTGTCATTGAGCCGCCCTCGCTGACCGCATTTGCTACTATTGACGATATAGACACAACAGCCCATATAACAACAGCGGATGTGCAAAAAATAACTGTACCATCTTTAGCCATGCGGGAGTCCGGTTAATATCAGCTAATACCATATAGTTTATCAACTATAGTTAGGATTGACGTACTCCCACCACCAAACCTAACGGTTTTGGTGGGGGAATCTTTGCGACCCATAGTGCTAGTATAAGCCACCACCTTTCGCTATACCATCTACGCTGATAGATTTGGGTATAGGGGAACTCTTTACACAGTAGCAAGTCCTGCTACATCAGCTAACGCCCTAGAGCGTATATTGTTGCTAGCATTGATATCGCGATCATGGGTGGTTTGGCAATTAGGGCAACTCCAACTTCTAACTGATAGCGCTAGGCTATCTAACTTATGATCACAATGCGAACAAATTTTACTACTAGCAAAAAACCGATTTACTTTTAGAACATTTTTGCCGTACCACTTAGCCTTGTAAGTAAGCAAAGTAACAAACTGCTCCCAACCGACATCATTAATGGCTTTAGCAAGTTTTCGGTTTTTTACCATATTTTTCACCGCTAAATCTTCAAGTGCATAGCTTGTCGCTTGGTTTTCACAGATAAGGCTATGGGTGATTTTGTGGTGTAAATCTAAGCGCCCGTTGCGTGCTTTTTCATGAATGCGAGCAACGGCTAATTTTTGTTTTTGATAGTTTTTACTGGTCTTTTGTTTGCGAGAAAAGATTTTTTGCTGTATGGCAAGTCTTTGACTGGCTTTGGCTAAATGCTTTGGGTTATCAACCTTGCTACCGTCAGATAGGTTTAGCAAATGGCTAATGCCTAAATCAATACCCACCGTCAAGCTGGACTCAATGGTAGTTGGTGTCGGTAGTGCTTCACCATTATCAACCAACACACTTGCATAGTATTTGCCTGTTGCTGTCTTACTAATCGTTACTGTTTTAATCTTACCTTCAAACTCACGACTAAATACGGTCTTAATACCCTTTACTTTAGGTAGGTTGATCATGCCTTGTGCAAAGTTTACGGTGCAATGTTGAGGACATTGGTAACTTCGCTGAGGTACCTTTTTAGATTTAAAGCGTGGAAACTTAGCCTGACCTTTGAAGAAGTTAGTAAAAGCGGTATGTACGTTGAGCAAAGCATTTAGTAACGACTGGCTATTAACTTCACTAAGCCATGAGAATTTAGCCTTTTTCTTCTTTTTAACCAAGTGACTTTGAATCTTGGTTCGTGTTAAAGACTTACCAAACATGGCATAGTAACGTTTTTGCAAAGCCAACGCCCAATTGAACACAAAACGGCTACAGCCAAAGTGCTTTCCGATAAGCACTTGCTGTTCAAGATTTGGGTAAATTCTGTATTTGTAGGCTTTTAGCATCGCTTGTTAGCTGATTGAAATATGGTTATAATTTAGCATCATCTACATTTAGCGTCAATTATGAATAATAAACTAAAATCCCATTATCACTGTGTTTATAAACTTACTTATCATTTGGTGTTAGTCACAAAGTATCGTAGAAAATGCTTTACTGCGGCTATGCTTGATAGGCTAAAAGAAATCATAACTGACCTTTGTCAAAAATGGGAGGTTGGGCTATTAGAGTTCAACGGAGAAGCCGATCATGTGCATTTACTAATTGAAATGCACCCCAATATCATGCCAAGTAAGTTTATCAATAATCTAAAAACGGTCACTAGCCGACTGATGAGAAAGGAATTTGCGAAGCATTTGGCAACGTTTTACTGGAAGCCTGTACTTTGGACTAGAGCATATTGTTTGCTGACGACTGGTGGTGCTACGATTGATACTATTAGGCAATATATCGAAAAACAAGAGCGCCCTGATTAGGTTGCTCGTGCTTACATCTCCACCTAAATCAAAGATTATAGGTGGAGAATTACGCACGATTTGTTAAATCGCGCTCAAGCTCGGTGACGCTCTCGGCATGATCTTTGATACCGCCTGATCGGCCATTGCCGCGCGCATCCCACGCAAACACCTGATAGCCTGCCGCTGCAAACTGCTGCCCCAGCTCTGCCAGACGTCCTGAATGCTCATGACCACGGTGCAACAAAATCACTTGCCGTAAACACTGATCGGCGTCTTTTAACTGCTCAATAGGCATCGTTAGCCAATAACGGTAATAAATCGCCGTGCCATCATACGCGTTATAGCAGCTCTCGCCTTCTATCACGGCAGCTTGTAATACTTCTGTAGCCGCGCTAGAAGAGGCTGGTATATCCTGCGCCGCTGTATCATTTATATTTATAAAATCAGAAGACATGGTCTGGGACTCCAAAGTAGTATGGGCTGAGCGCGGTACAGGCGGCTGACGCTGTAGATACAATGCGGCCATATAGCGCAGACGATTGAGGCACGTTTTTAGCAGTAGTATTTCTATTAGCATAAAAAACGGACTTGCTGAGCGATGAGACAATGATATCGGCACGCTAAGGCTTTTTGCCGCCCCAAGCATGCCCAGCACAAACGCACGGTCACTTTTGCCCAGCGGTCCTTGATTGGCTCGAGCGCCCACCGCAGCATCGCAGGCGATGGCTATCAGCTCAGTGCTGACACTCAGTATCATCATCCCAAAGACATGACGCTGCTGATGAGCCTGTTGGTCAATCACATTTTTAGATGGACAGCTTGGCTGAGCGCTATGAGGTAGCAAACTGCTGATGAGCGCCGTATCGGCAATAATGTCACCTGCTTCATTGAGCACACCGCCCAGCGCAGATGCCTGTGCATGCTCACGCGCCATCATGCCATCGATGGCATTGAGCGCCATACGCACAAACAGCGACGACGGTAGCAGCGCCCAAAGCGCCTGATAGTGAGCCGCAGGCTTGGCAATCACATAGGCCGTCCCTTGGCTGAGTATCACAGCAGATATCGTCACTTGATTGGCGCTGCATCCTAACTTAGCCAATGTGTCGCTTATGGGACGCAACTGGTCTTGAAACTGAGATTTGAGCTGATAGAGCGACATAGGGCTGACCACAGAGATTGAGTGCCTTAATGTAACAACAAAAGTTGATCAGGTAAAGATAAGCCAAGCATATAAAAATACTACTCGCGGCCAGTATCGTTCTATTCT
The DNA here is from genome assembly GCF_900291405.1 of Psychrobacter sp. Marseille-P5312. NCBI lineage: Bacteria > Pseudomonadati > Pseudomonadota > Gammaproteobacteria > Moraxellales > Moraxellaceae > Psychrobacter > Psychrobacter sp. Marseille-P5312. Next base: position 1,932,099 of record NZ_OLML01000001.1, on the reverse strand, counting down.
ATGATGAATATCATGCGCGGATAGCCGTATTTATAAGTGAATATGATACAATCTTCGGCTTGTTTAAAACCGCTGCGAGCCTGCCGACATGCAAAGCCTGATTACCCTTGTCCTGGTATTAATGCCAATGTTTATTGGCTTTGCCATCCCCTCAAATCCCAAAATGACCAAGCTTGCGGATAAAGGCTTGTCGTACTTGGTGTTTATTATCTTGGCGCTCATCGGTATCGAGCTGTCACAAGTGGAAGGGCTGGGCAGTCAGATAGGTGAGATTGCGCTATATGTCACCATTTTATCGATCTTGACGATTGGTAGTGGTTTGTTTGCGCTTATGCTTTTTGACCGTCTGCGCCCGTGGCATGCCAAAAAACCCAGCGTCAAATCCAAAGAGCACCGCGTCAGTATCCGCGGTAGCTTGGCACAAGTGGTTTGTGTCGTGATTGGCATGGTGATTGGGTATTTTTTGCCCGAAGGTTATATGCCGCCTGAAAACACCATGACCGTCATGCTGATGATATTGATCTTATTGGTCGGTATCGGTCTCAAAGGCTCGGGTATCACCCTAAAAGAAGTCTTGCTCAATAAGCGCGGGGTGGAAATGAGTATTATCTTTACCCTCTCGATATTGGTAGGCGGGCTTGTCTTTGCGCTGATGTTTAGCGATGTATCGTGGACCAAAGGCTTGGCGCTGGCGTCTGGATTTGGCTGGTACTCGCTATCGGCCATCGTCATGACCGATGCTTATGGGGCGATTTGGGGCAGCGTGGCGCTGTTTAATGACTTGATACGTGAGTTTTTTGCGCTGCTATTTATTCCCGTCTTTATGCGTAAGTATCCGTCAGCAGCGGTTGGACTTGGCGGCGCAACGAGCTTAGACTTTACCTTGCCGATTATTCAACAATCTGGCGGTCTCAAGGTCGTGCCACTGGCAATTAGTTTTGGCTTTATTATTAATATTGTCTCGCCCGTACTGATGGTGGCGTTTTCGGCGTTGGGGTTGCAAACAGTCAAATAAAATATATACAAACCTACCTATTTATTACTATAATAGATAGATTATATCTATAATATAGAGAGCAAGTTATGGGGAAACTGGTTAGTATTGGGGAGGCTGCCAAACATTTCGGGGTTGCTCAATCCACATTAAGACGTTGGGATGAGGATGGTACGTTAGTCGCCAAGCGAACCGAAAACGGGCATAGGCGATATGATTTAAGTGAAATCAGACCGCATTCCTTGAATACACCACCTAAATTAGACCGAAAAACCATTGCTTATGCTCGTGTGTCGAGTCGTGATCAAAAAGACGACTTACTTCTCCAGTCTCAAGTTTTGGAACTTTATTGTGCCAGGCAAGGCTGGACTTTTGAGACGATTACCGATCTTGGTAGTGGAATGGATTATAAAAAGAAAGGCTTAAAAAACCTGCTTGATGACATACTGAGCAATAAAGTTGAACGGCTGGTAATTACCCATAAAGACAGGCTTTTACGATTTGGTGCAGAACTGGTTTTCATGTTGTGTGAGGCTCGTGACGTTGAAGTGGTAATAATCAATCAAGGTGAAGAGTTGAGTTTTGAGCAAGAATTAGCCCAAGATGTATTGGAGATTATCACCGTATTTTCAGCGAGGCTATACGGCTCTTGCAGCAAGAAAAACCAACAATTAATAGAGGCGGTTAAAAAAGCATTATGATCCGTGGACACATTATCGAACTCAAGCCAAACAACGTACAGGCAAATCACCTTGCTCGTGCTTGTGGCGTGGCGAGAAAAGCCTACAACTGGGCTTTGCATGAGTGGCAGCGGCAGTATGCGCTTGACAAAGCGTACCGTGATGCGTGTTTGGCCGCAGGCGTTGAGGTTGATACTAAAAATCTAAACAAGCCCTCACAGGCGAAGCTCAGACGCGAATTGAACGCCATTAAGCGTGAATTATTCCCCTATATGCTGGAAGTGACCAAATGCGCTCCGCAGGCGGCAATCATGCAGTTGGGTGATGCTTATAACAACTTCTTTAAAGGCTTAGCGAAATACCCAACCGCTCGTAAAAAAGGCCGTGACGATAGATTCAGTTTATCCAACGACCAATTTGCCATTAAAGGTAAATCCATTCGTATCCCAAACTTGGGCTGGGTTCGCTTAAAAGAAGCTTTACGTTTTGACGGCAAGATCATGTCAGCCACCATCTCTAAACGTGGCGGTAAGTGGTTTGTTAGTGTGGCTGTTGAAATACAAAAAGCTGTAATTCCTACTAAAAAGACAGGTAAAAGCGTTGGTGTTGATCTTGGTATTACCGACTTACTGGTTTTATCAGACGGCACTAAAATTAAAGCGCCAAAACCACTTCAAGCAAACCTTAAAAAACTAAGAACGCTAAACAAAGCGCTCAGTCGCACTAAAAAAGGCAGTAAAAACAGAGAAAAAGCGAAAACCAAGCTCTCTCGTTTGCACTATAAGATCAGGTGTATTAGGCAAGATTCTCTCCATCAAATCACAACAAGTCTGGTTAATGAGTTCGATGTGATTGCGATTGAGGATTTGAATGTCAAAGGTATGGTTAAGAACAGGCGGCTATCAAGAGCTATCAGTGACTTGGGTTTCTTTGAGTTTAAGCGACAGCTTATCTACAAAGCCACTGAGCAAGGCAAGGTTGTGAAATCAGTCGGACCCTTCTACCCAAGCTCAAAAACCTGTTCAAACTGCAATCATATCCTTGGTAAAGATGAGCTAATATTGAAAATGCGTGAGTGGTTGTGCCCTAACTGTCAGGTTTCTCATGACCGTGACCTCAACGCCAGCATCAATATTTTAAATAACGCGACTGTTATTTTAACAGCTGCATAATCCTGTTTATTGGACGGTGAGTTCCATCGCCAATTAAAAAAGTCTGTGGAGTCGTGGTCAGTCTAAATCTCAAATGAGAAATAGCGCGTGACAATGAAGCAGAAAGAAAACGTCAAACCTATCTAATAGTCAATATTGGCTAGGTTTGAGTAAGATTTTTGGAACGGTGAGTTGACTATATATTATAACTAAGCTTGTTGTTACTAGATATCGTGACAACCTGATTGCCAATCATTTGTTTGACAATATTATCAATTGTTTTAGGGTCTTCATCGCGCAGATGACTGTTAAGGTAATTGATTAAACTCGATTTTTTTGCAGGTCGTGAGCTGACAGGCCGATCCTTAATAGATGCAATAGCGCATTGATATACGGTACGTTGCTCTATCGTCTTTGAGCTTACGTTTTTGACACTGGTTTTTGTTTTATGGACTGATAAATCATCTAAGGTTGGATAACAAACTTTTTGATTGTTTTGCTTTATCAGTCCTTGATCTTTTAGCCATGTAATAACTAGGTTTACTTGTGACTCGTCGTTTTTTTGACGATAGCTGGCAAGTTTTTGTTTGATGACGTTGATTAATCCAGTCATAGTCTTAGCTTTACTTAGTAATACTTTTTCGGCTACTAAATTTAGTACACCCTGACTGTCTGTGTTGTAGCAGAGTTTTTCGTTTTTACTATCGAGCTCTATCAGGCCTTTCTTGATAAATTTATCAAAAACTTTTTCAACGATATTGTTTTGTTCGGCCTCATCAAATTTAACCAAAGCTTCTGCTAACGCGTATTTCTTCATCGCAGAGAGTAGGTTTGATTTATAGCTTGGCAAAAACATCTTGCGATTTACTATGCTATCGAACACCAAAACATAGCAGTCATGAATTATAGATTGAGGCGTTTTTTCTTCACTGATTGGTACTGTAGCGGTCTTCGTATCTATCAGACCATCGCTGTTAGTATCGTCATAGAACACTTCGTTTTGACTGGTATCAACGATGAGTTGAGTTTGTTCCATATCAGTCTCTATCGTGTTCTCTACCTCATAGGCGAGGCTTAATTGATTGGCATCTCCTGCGCGTGTGATGGCCATACCGTCATACACAGTGTTGAGATGCTCAACCAAGATATCGTAACCACTATCTCTTGCCAAAATACACACATCCGCCTGTGCATCGATTTCAGATATCTTGCCAAGATAAAAAGACAAGTAAAAATCTAAAGCGTTTTTACCTGCATGCTGCATCTTGATGATATGTACATTATCGCTGTTGAATTCGAGTAATGCTTCGACCAACCCAAGTGGCAAGCTCTTTTGCTGATGTATGCCCAAAAACAACCATACATGACATTCCTTTGTATCCATGCCCTCAAAACTCTTGGGTTGAATGTTTTCATAATCAATTAAAATATGCTTCATCGAAATACTCTTATTATTTGATTGTCACAACCCTCCCTAAACCCCACTAGCCTGCTTCGCAAACAATCGCATGAGTGGCTTTATCTTGCCAACGCGGTACATGCCTTCGCTGCGAATCTGCTGAATCGGACGCATCTGCGCAAGCGGGCCTGCAAACAGCCAATTAAGCGCCGAAAAGCTATGCATCATCAGGCTATTATGCGGTCGGCGTAGACGCTCATAGCTACGCAAGGTTTGGCTACTTCCCCACAGCTTATCGCCGCTACGCGCATAGTCGTGCATCAGCTGCTCACTTAGCGCCTTCACATCGAGCATACCTAGATTTAACCCCTGACCTGCTAGCGGATGCACACCATGGGCGGCATCGCCTATTAGCACCAAATTGTCCTGTACATAACGCTTCGCTTGCTGCGCGGTCAGTGGAAAGCTGGCGATGGACTCTATCTGCTCGATTGCGCCCAACTCATAATGACTGGCAGCGGCCAATTTATCAGCGATCACGCGCTCGTCTTCCTCGAGCAAAGCCAGTGCGTCATTGCGCGGCAGTGTCCAGACAATGGACTGCCAATGCTGCGGCGTAGCTTTATCCTCATCAGTGATATCTGCTAAGGGCAACAGAGCCAGCGTGCCGGTCGGTAGCATGGCTTGGCGTGCGGTTGCTTGATGGGGCTTGGCAGTCTGAATCGCACAGCAAATCGCGGTTTGGTTATAATCAAGCGTATCTAGCCCAATCGCCGCCTGCTGACGGACAAACGAGCCGCGACCATCGGCACCGACGAGCAGATGCGTATCGATAGCAGCGCCGTCCGCTAGCGTCACACGGTAGCCCTGCTGCGTCCCGCGCCAGTCCATATTGACGACTTTTTGCCCTGCGATGACGGTCAGATAATCACTGACATCCTCCTCAGACAGACGCTGCCACAAGGCATACTCGATGACCGCTGGTTCAACCATACTGCCAAGCAGCTCTGGCGTACTGCTTTCACTATCGCCAAATAATAGCTCACCCATACCATTTAGCTGCCATACCTGCATCTGCGAGTAATCCGCCTTGCGCTCAGATATCGCTATCTTTTGCCAAGCGCCTATGTCTTTTAACAGCGCAATACTGCCGAGGCTCAGCGCATACACACGGGCATCGCGCTTGCCAAGCATTTGTTGCCATGCAGACTCATCTCGAGCAGGACGCGCATCGATTAAGGTCACGGGCATTTTGGCCTGCGCCAGCTTTAGCGCCAGCGTCGCACCGACGATACCGCCGCCGATAATGAGTGTATGGTTGTTTGTCATAAGTTAGCTCTCGATATCAGGACGTGTTAGGGCGTATCTTCAATTCACTTGATAATTATCTAAATGGGCTAAAAATAGCGCATCACTTTAGTTATGGGTATTACGATTTTAAGCCCATGGCATAATTTGCCACCAGCGGTTTGATATTGGGCAGTTTATCAAACGCCACTAAGGCGACGTTACGTGCTAGCTTAATCGCTGGATTGGAATGGGTAAAGCCATGGACGACCGCATCACAAAAACGAATGACGCGCTTTTGGTCGGTTTGTCGGGCTTTTTCGTAGCGCGTGAGCAATGCTGGACTACCGATATCCTCGCCTCGCAGCACTTGCGCACTCAGCATTTTTGCCAGTACCTGAGCATCGCGCATACACAGATTAAAGCCTTGACCTGCCACAGGATGCAAGGTGTGGGCGGCATTACCCATGATGACGCAGCGGCCTTTGACCTGTCTGTCAGCAAGCACTCGCGTCAGCGGGTAGCCACCGCGGCGACCAGCGTTGACAAACGTGCCAGCACGCTCGCCAAACGCTTGCTGCAATGTCGCCAAAAAATGCGCATCATCTTCTAGGTATTTTGTCTCTTCGCCTTTTGGGCAGACCCAAACCACCGAGCGTCTGTAGCCTTGTTGATATTCCTCATTGCCATCGCCTTCTGGGTCGGTCAATGGCAGCACCGCCAGTGGCCCTGCTGGACTAAAGCGCTCAATGGCGACATGGTCGTGCGGCTTATCCGTCTCTACCACTCCGACGATGGCGGTCTGCTGATAGTCATACGTCGTCGTGCCAATGTCCAATAACTGACGCACGGTAGAGTCGCGACCATCGCAAGCGACCAGTAGACTGGCCTGCAGCTGCTGCTCGTGCTCTTCTTCGCCGTAATAGCTAAAGCTGAGCGTCACGCCATCAGGCTGCTGCTCGACAGCGATGACGTTGGCATTATCAATGATACTAATCAGCGGCTCCTGCTGCGCGGCCAGTAGTAGCTTACGCCCCAGCCAAGCGTTTTCCATCACTTGCCCAAACGACTCGACTTGCTCGTCCGCCTTATTTAATTGCGCGCGGCCAAAGCTGCCTTGCTCGCTGATCTGTACCGCATCGATACGGCAGGCATGGCTTTGTAGCTCATCCCACAGCCCAATCTCTTGATAAATCTGTACGGTACGCCGCGACAGAGCGGTGTTGCGACTGTCCAAATAATGACTGCGCGTGCGGTCATCTTGCGGGCTGATGGTTGGGTAACTGTTTTTTTCAAGTAAAGTACTTTTGATGCCGTGATGGGCGAGCAGCAAGGCAAAAGACAGACCCACATGACCGCCGCCTGCGATCAGCACTTGCTGGTCGGTGATTGCTGCTTTTTTTTTGACAGTTGATGACGTTGCATTGGTATTTTGCATCATGCTATTCCTAATCATATTGCTTTTAATGGTGTGCTTTCTTATTTTTCAGGCGTTATTTATTAATGCCCTAGATTACCACAGTTTGCTTGTGTTTCTGTGTCCTGACACGTATGCAAAGCGTGTACTCGCCTGTTTGCGGTCATATCATAAAAGACTGACCTGAGGGTGAGCTACGCCACAGCATACCTCACCATTGCAGCCGTTTGCCCACCAGCCTGTGGTTGCAATCTACATACAAAAACCCCGCCATCTGGGCAGGCGATGGCTTGAATTTTAAAAACTATCTACCATAATGAAGAAAAGACATTGATTTATCATTAACCCCAAAACCAATAATAATTTACCGTTATCTATATCGCTAGCAGATACGCCACCTGCGTGTTAAAAGGCGCGTGACACACTGCCCGCCCAGACACTTTGACGAACGATTTTTATTACCCATTTTATTTTTTATCATTTTATTTTTTATCTCTGAAGCCCGTAGCGCTCTCCATGTTGATCTCATCAGACTAGGCGATAGCAGCGGGTACACAACACAAGGATAATCGCTTGACTGATTCTATGAGCCGCCGTATAAAGTTTGAATCATTAACCCCAGCACAGCTCAAAACCGTGCTTGGTGAATACAACAACCACATGAAATACCTACAAGATCGCCTCGATATCAAGATCATTCAACGCCAAGGCGACTTTTGCCTGAGCGGAGATGTGACTGCGGTCGAGCGCGGCGAACGCATCATTTATAAACTGGTCGATGAAGCGCAAAACACCAAGGATATCAGTGCAGAAGAGCTGCATTTGATTATCCAATCGAGCGTCTCCCGCGATGAAGACATGGCAGACGATGAGCAAGAGTCTGCCGATGATGAGAGCGATACAGCTGATTTGGATTCGGCAAATGAGTTTACCCCCATTAGCCTGCGCACGCGCAAAGGCCGTATCATCCCGCGCGGGGGCAACCAGCAGCGCTATGTAAAAAACGTGCTCAGCTCCGATGTGTCCTTTGGTATTGGGCCTGCCGGTACCGGCAAAACGTATCTGGCGGTGGCCTGCGCGGTCGATATGCTAGAGCGCAATGAGATTGAGCGCATACTGCTGGTACGTCCAGCGGTAGAAGCTGGGGAGAAGCTTGGGTTTTTACCCGGTGATCTCACACAAAAGATTGACCCCTATCTGCGCCCACTCTACGATGCCCTCTATGAGATGCTTGGCTTTGAGAAGGTCGGCAAATTGATCGAGCGGCAAATCATCGAGATTGCGCCGCTGGCTTATATGCGTGGCCGCACCTTAAACAACTCATTTGTCATCTTGGATGAAGCACAAAACACCACACCTGAGCAAATGAAGATGTTTTTGACGCGTCTGGGCTTTGGCTCACGCGCGGTCATCACCGGTGACATCTCACAGGTCGACTTGCCACGCGGTACCAAATCAGGCTTGGCACAGGCGATGGATATTTTAAGCGGTATCGAGGAGATTCATATTACTAAGTTTGACTCAAAAGACGTGGTGCGCCATCAGTTGGTACAAAAAATCGTCGAAGCCTATGATGTGTTTGATGAAGAGCAAATCGCGCTACAAGAAAAACGTAAGTTTGAGCGCATCAAAGAGCAAGAGCGCAGACAGGCGGTGGCAGATGCAGCCTCTAAATTGTAGCTAAACGTCATTAAACCGTTATGTCTAACCCAAAAGACCGGATTACTAAACATAGTTATCTGGTCTTTTCGTTAGGGCGTATTGAACATTCTAATGTGGCACTGGCGGCGGCTATTTTTCAGACAATGCGCAGTGAAATTTTCGAAGCCTCTGTCGGCGTAGGCACAGCACGCAAGAACAATTTATACCAGTTCCATGTTGACATACAATCTATCTGTTTTATTTAGAATCGACTATATCTCCCCCTAAGGTGACGCTATGAACCAATCTAACAACGATAATATAAACGCCCTAAAGATAAATAATCTAGACAAAGTTGAGCTTGATGTCAGCGCTCTTGATAGTATCGATAAGGGGTTAATCAGTCGTTACTACAGTGCAGATCGTCTATTGCCAATCATGGCTGCAACTTTGAAATATATAGATAGACGTATAGAAAACGGTCTGATGCTCCCTTATTTTACAGATATTAGTCTTGAGACGTGGCAGCACAAAATCAAAGCGCTAGATATCTATATTACTGACAAAACTGAAGGTCGTGAATTAAATCTGGAAGCACGGGGCAAGGACTATGCGACCAATATCTTATCCTATCCAAGCGACTTACCCGTCGCCATTATTGACTTAATGCCGGCCCTACCACTCGGCGAGCTGATCATCTGTCATGAAGTCGTGGTACGAGAAGCCGCCGAACAAGACAAGAGCATCGCGCAGCATATCAGTCATTTACTGGTACATGGTATGCTGCATCTACTAGGCTTTGATCACGAACTTGGACGAGCTGAGCAAGAGGAGATGGAAGGATTTGAGATAGAGATTTTAGCAAGTCTCAACCTACCAAACCCCTATCTACCAAACGCTTGAATTTGACGAGATGGTTTTTGACCGAACCAATCCCTTAGAACAAGCACCGAATAACCAACCATTATTCAGTCTTTAGTCGTGGGCTCATTCTTTAGTTATATGCTCAGTCTTTAGTCATGGGCAGTTTTTGCGACTGACCCATTTGATTAATCATCTGATCCAAGCCTTTGACATGGACGCTACGCTGCGGGAATGGAATCTCAATCTTTTCATCGTCTAAAGCGTATTTAAACTGCTCAAGCAAATCACACTGCATCGTCCACCAATCAGCATTGGTCGTCCAGACATTGAGGGTCAAATCTACCGAATTGTCGCCCAGATTGGTCACGCGTACGATAGGCTCAGGGTCGGTAAAGGCCATTGGGTTGTTTCTGGCCAAGCTCAGCATCACCTCTTTGGCAGTTTTGATATCGGCATCGTAGCCGATCCCAACCGTGATATCGACGCGGCGATTGGGCAGCGCCGTATAATTGGTCACCGCAGAGGTCGTGATATCGCCATTTGGGATGATGATATCGTGGTTATTGATCGTGGTTAGGTGGGTGTTGATCAATGTAATCTCGGCCACCGTCCCTGTGTAGCTGCTAATCTGTACATAATCACCGCGCACAAAGGGGCGAAAAGTAACAACCATGATACCAGCGGCAAAGTTTGATAGCTGATCCTTTAACGACAGACCAATCGCGACCGCTGCACCGCCCAGTATGGCAACGACCGATGTCGTTTGGACCCCAACCTTGCTCAGCGCGGCCAACACCACTACCACCAGTAATACGCCATAAAGCAAGCGCCCTAAAAAGCTGGCCACCGTATCATCTAAATGACTGCGGCGCATAATACCATGAGCAAAGGTAACGGCCTTTTTGGCCAGCCAGCGCCCGACCACAAATATAACGATGGCAAAAGCCACTTTGATTACCAAGCTCAATGCGTTACTGGTCAAAGCAGCAACATCGACTGTAAAACCTAAAAATTCCATACTGACTCTTTTTGTTTAAGTGTATTGTGATATCTAAGTGCCGGTTCGCCTTTGCTGGCAAACGGCTTTTATTTGATTTGCTGTATCGCTTTTTGATACGTCGCTTATTGATACCTCATCCGCTAATACGTCACATTGACTGTATCGCTGTACTGATAAGTACGTATCAAGCGCAGCTCTACAATATCGTTCATGTCTTCGGTAAATTTGCCAAAGGGTGCCGCTTGACGCACTGACTGCTTTGCCGCTTCATCCAATATCGTCGAGCCTGAGCTCTCTAGCAAACGGATGGCTTTGACATTGCCATCACTACTGATAACCACCATCAAGCGTACGTCGCCGGTGATACCCTGCGCCCGAGCTTGCGCTGGATAATGCAGGTTGCCGACCCGCTCGACATGCTCACGAAACGTATTGATATAATCCGCTGCAGCGCCGCGCGTCGTTGAGTTACTATCGACCGTCACCACTTTTGATTTGGTCGCATAGATCTGCTGACGCTGGGATAACTGCGCCTCTAATGTCGCGATTTGTTTACGCAGACGCTCCTCTTGCGCCAAGATATCATCTTGCTCTTGCGTACTGTCATTATCAGACTCGACGGTTGCCTGTCGCCAGCTCAAGGTGGTACGCAGGTAGCTTTCTTGATAGCGCTGCTGACGGGTCTGCCGCTGCAAGTTGATCACATCTTGTGTCTCGCTCATTTGCTCAGCTGACAGCGGGCTGACCTGATCGGTTTCTTGCCTGAGCTGCTCTTCTATCGTGCCGCCACCGACCTGAGAGGCGTTGGCGATAAAGTGCGCGTCCTCATTTGGCTGCATGTTGTCCGTCAAGGCCTTGGCCACATCCTGCATCATCGCTGCCGGATCTTGCCCCATAGAAAAACTGATACCAAAAATAATCAGCACATGCACACTCACAGCGATGACGATCGCCATAGGCAGGCTTCTATCGCGCTTAGGGGCTTGCGCTGAAAAATGATAACTTTGTGAGTCTTTAATATAGGCCACAGTTGCTCTCAGCTTAAGGGTATGAGCGTCGCAACACAAGTCTGCCGCTCATCTATGTATCAATGAATAGGCACCGCTAAGCGGTTGACTCATGCCGTGCCGAGGCTATCATAACATGACATAGAATTGCGTCGCCAGCACAACCGCCAAACAGGCGCGCCATCCACACTGCAAACAAATCATTTACGATAAAACGCCTGTGTTCATTTTGAAGCCACGATATTTGTTATATACTGCTTTATAAATGCTATAGTCGAGATACTATAAAACAAATACCCTATCATTGGGATGCTTGCTTTCAATAATATGCAGGAACACAACAAGAAGTGCATACTTTAATAGCGCACTATAAGGATAATACGTTTGAGTGACTTTGATAACATGAGTGATAACGTAAACAATTCAGACAGTTTTGATGAGTACTTTGAAAACATTGGCTATCGTTTTGATGAGTCATTTAGCGACGGCTGGGAGCGCCTCACCCAATCTGTTAAAAACCTTTATAACAAAACCACCGATAAGTTTGAAAACGAGCTATCGCTGCCGGTAGCGCAGCAATACGTCAACGATGCCTTGCAAAAGTTTGTCACTGACAATGTAAAGGCCATCTTAGAGCTGCGCGTTGAGATGCACGACGACTGGTTTCGCCTATACTGTACTATTGATATCTCGGGTATCTATATCGAGGTCGCCAGTAACTTTAGCTTGATTCATGTACAGCTCGATCGCAATGTGCAGCGTTTTGTCTTTGGCCAGCAGACCTATACCGATGTGCTAAACCTGCGCTGCGAGTCTTTTATCAAGCGCCAAGGCATCAAGCTGTTTATCTGGTTTTATCATCGTATCCTCAAAAAAGACCCGCTCGGCTTTATCTTATCGTATATCAACATTGCTCGTGCCAAAGACGAGGTTATCTACCTCGATATCAACCGCTGGCTAAAAAAGAACAAAAAAATCATCAGCACACTGCACAAGGTGCAGGTCAATTATGGCGAGCTTGAAGAAGAGCAGATGATCTTAAAGACCCAGATCAACTATCGTGACCTACTGGCCGCCAGTAGCAATGAAGATATCATTAGCGATGCCGATGAGCCTGAACTGATGCAAGGCCCGATCAACCCTGTCGCAGATGCCACCGAGCCCAGTCAGGTTTGATCTCCAACTACATGGGCTATCAATCGTACGTAATAAACCATTAAAACGCCGCTACTTTTCGTCTATCAAGTAGCGGCGTTTTTGTACAACGGCAATACAACTTTTATTTATCAGATTTAAGCAAACACCTGTAGCGGCAGCTTTTATCAATACATCAATAGCTTTTACCAATAATTTTCTACCGCGATATTGCCCTCGCCGCGACGGTTCATCACCAGCCCTAATGTCTTTAGGGCTTCTTTGGTGTCCTCTACCATCTCAGGGTTGCCGCAGAGCATCACATGGGTGCTGTCGACATCCAGCGCAATACCTGCACGCTCTTGTAGCGTACCGTCCAATAGCAGCTTTGGCAGGCGCTCCGTCAATGCGCCGTCGACGGGCTCGCGGGTGACAATTGGGATAAAAATCAGCTTGGCAGGGTTGTCCACCAACGAACCAAAGTCTGCTTGCAAGCGTTCAATCAGCTCAATATAAGCCAGCTCTTCCACCGAGCGCGCACTGTAAGCCAGTACGATATGCTCGTAGTCTTCCCATGTCTTTAGGTCTTGGAGCATCGATAAAAACGGTGCCAAGCCTGTACCTGTCGCCAATAACCATAAGTCTTTGGGCAAGGGTTTTTGGTAGCGAGCCAACGTCAAAAAGCCAAATGGCATGGTATTGAGCAGCAGCTCATCACCCACTTCTAAGTGCTGCAACTGCGAGGTAAAAGCGCCATCAGGAATGACAATAGAGAAAAACTCTAACACCTCATCAAATGGTGAGGAGACAATTGAGTAGGCACGAAATATGTCTTCGTCCAATGCTGCTAATGCCTCGTCCTGCTGCTGATAATACTTCAGCCGACTGGGGTTGACCCCCAAACGCACAAACTGCCCTGCAGTAAATTTAAAACTGTCAGGACGGCTGACCGTAAAGCTAAATAAATTGGGCGTCCAAGTGGTCTTACTGAGTACCGTTACTGTCTGAATATTGTCACTCATAATCGTTAATCACTCTCGTTTTTATTAGTCGTTTTCTTTTAATACTTCTATTGATGGTTGTGTTTATTTGTTTTTAAAGGGGTCAAACCAAAAGATGCGCCAAGCTTATCATAAAGCTGGCGCATCTTGGGTGGTTTACCATCACAGCGGACGTGCGGCACGATAGATTGCTGCACTGTAGCGGTTTGTTTGCTACCTATCTATCAGCATATTACTATCAGTACATTACCAGATACGTGCCATGCTCGCCCACTCAATCATACTGTTTGGCAAGATACCAAAGAATAAAATAATCGCTGTGACGGCGATGACCATGATACCACCCGTGCGAATACCCCACTGTCCTGCCACATCAAACTCGATGAATTGCTTAGGACGTTTAAATAAAGTAAGCAACACGCGCAAGTAATAAAACAGACCGATGGCACTGCCTAGGATAATCATCGCAGCCAAGAACCAGTTGGTCCCTTGTACCGCTGCCAATATCGCAAACAGCTTGGTGATAAAGCCGGCGGTCAATGGAATACCAGCCAATGACAACATCATGATAGTCATCACAGCCGTCAATACTGGACGACGCCAAAACAGCCCTTGATAGTGAGTCAGCTCATCAGCCTCACCTGCCAAGCGATAAGGACTCGACATCAAGGTCACTACCCCAAAGGCACCGATAGAGGTAAAGGCATAGACCGCCATATACATGCTAGAGATGCTATCGGCTGCGGTACCGATACTAACAATAACGATCAGCACATAACCCATATGCGCAATGGATGAATAACCCAATAAGCGCTTGAGACTGGTCTGACGTACGGCCAGTAAGTTACCTACCAATATCGATAAGGTCGCCATCACCATCAGCAGTATCTGTACAGACGGCAGCGCCAATAACGCAGTATCGATTAAGAAACGCACGGCCAAAGCCATCATCGCCACTTTTGAGACAGACGCCAAAAACGTAGCGATAGGAGCTGGTGCGCCCTCATAGACATCGGGGGTCCACATATGAAAAGGAGCTGCTGAGAGTTTAAAGGCAATACCGAACAGCATCATCGCCGCCCCAAGTATCAAGAGTGGCGACTCAAATACATTACCCAATACCAAGCTGATCGGTTTGAACGCCAGCGCGCCCACCTCAGCGTAGATAAAGGCCATGCCCATCAGCAGTGTGGCCGATGCGGTCGCTGATAACACCAGATACTTCAGCCCCGACTCAAGCGAACGATTACGCATATAAGTATAGGCCAATAAGCCATATAGCGGTATCGATAGCATCTCAAGACTCATAAAGAACGCCGCCAAATGCTGAGCACTGACCATCAGCAGCGCGCCGATTGTCGATAGCAACATCAGCAGATACAGCTCGTCTTTATTGTCTTTTAGGTTGGCAAGATAAGCATAAGACAGCGTACAGCACGCCAATGCACAAATAAAAATCACCACCATATTAAACTGGGCAAAATTATCGATGATAAATAACTGCTCAGCGCTAGGCGCAGCCGCGCCGCTACTGACGATACCAGCCATCTGCGCCAGCAAGGTAAATAGCCCAATGTTTAAGCCCACCACCGTAACAGTACCTGTCACCATATGTGAGCGTTTTACCGCGATGGCAATCATCACCACCAACACCGTAATCACTACGGCGATGATCGGTGCGTAAGGTAGCAATCCCATCAAATCATTCATCGTAATATCATTCATGACTTAACGTGCCTCCATTGCATCAAGCAGTTGCATGGCATCTACCTGTGTGACTTGACTGTATATATATGCATTATTGATCCACTGCATGGCGTGACTTGACGTATCGAGGAATGGCTGCGGATACAATCCTAGCCAGACCAAACCTGCTGCTAACATAAGCAGCAACGAAAGCTCACGTTTGCCCAAATCTTTTAGTCTACGCTTCGGCAGTCCGTGCGATTTGGTTTCGTGTATCGCCAGCGCTTCGATATTGTTTTTACCAAACAAGGCGCGGTGAATCAAAATGAGCGAGTATAGGCCTGCAAGTACCAAGCTGAATGTAGCAAAAACCACAAACACAGGATACTGAGCAAATGAGCCAAATAAGATCATAAATTCGCCAATGAAGTTGCCCGTACCTGGGATACCCAATAAAGCGGCGCAAAAGAACATCAGTATCGGTGCATAGTAGCGGAACTGACCCCACATACCGCCCATCAAAGTCAGATCGCGCGTATGTAAGCGCTCATACAGCTGTCCTGCCATGATAAACAATGCCGCCGAGCTAAGCCCGTGCGCCAGCATCTGAATCATCAGGCCTTGTAAGCTGATGAGCGTACCAGCATAGATGGCCAATACCACAAAGCCCATGTGCGAGACACTGGTATATGCCAATAGACGCTTCATGTCGGTCTGCATAAAGGCGAGCCACGCCCCATAAAAGATACCAATCGTCCCCAAGGTAATGGCAATCGGTGCAAACTCTTGCGACGCGGCTGGAAATAATGGCAAGACAAAACGAATCAAACCATAGGCGGCAGTCTTAATTAGAACCCCAGCCAAATCCACCGAACCTGCTGTTGGTGCTTGAGCGTGCGCATCGGGCAACCAGCCATGAAAAGGTACAATCGGCAACTTCACCGCAAAACCGATAAAGAAGCACAGCATAATGGGATATTCCCAGCCGCCAAGCGAGGTACCGAGCAAGTCATTATAATTAAAGCTGACCACCCCAGTTTGCGCATAGCTGATAATGACCAACACCAAGATACCGATGAGCATGATTAGCCCAGACGCTTGGGTATAAATAAAGAACTTGGTCGCTGCGTACTCTTTGGTTTTGCCCACCACATCATGACCCCATAGCGCGATCAAGAAGTAGATAGGAACCAGCATCATCTCCCAAAAGAAGAAGAACAAAAACAGATCAATGGCTAAGAACACACCGATGACGCCGCCCAAGCTCCATAGTAAGTTGAGATGGAAAAAACCCACACGGCGCTGAATCTCGTTCCACGAACAAGCGACAGCGGCAATACCGAGCAGCCCTGTTAGACCCACCATCAGCAGCGACAAACCATCTAGCGCCAAATGAAAGCTGATACCAAAGCTTGGTATCCACGGCACACTAAACTCAGCGACCCATGGCACGTTTGCATCTGGCGCGATCACCTGCTTACTCATACCGCTATAGTCGCCGTACTGCCATAGCACGAGTGACAAAGCAAAGGTTATGATCATCCCGATTAAGGCGATCCAGCGCGGCAGACGTTTATTAATCCGCTCTACCAGCCAGCATAGCAACCCTGCAATAAAAGGAATTGCAATCAATGCTGGTAGCATCCACGTTTGTTGTAACTCAATCATCTTATACCACCGTTATCATTACCAGCACGAGCAATACAGCAACGCCTAAGCCAAAGCTTGCAGCGTAACCTCGAAGTGACCCTGTTTGCGTCGCAGACAATACCTTATTACCTGCTGATGCCAGCTTAGGTAAGACATACCACGTTTTATCGATAGGGTCGGCTTTTAATAAGCGGCCGATGAACAAAAAGGGTTTTACAAAAAGTAAATCGTATAGCGCATCGAAACCTAGGCCGTGATAGCACCAGTGATACAGCGCGCCGCCAACACGCGAGCGCTTAAAGCTAGTAAGCAGGCGACCTTTATTGACCACATATAACAGCGCGGCCAATACCAAACCTGCCAGCATCGCACCCATGGCGATATACTCTGCAGTATGCTTGGCCTCTGCTTGACCAGCCACTTCTAATAGATGCCCAACACTCTGGGGCAATACACCTTGCAATGGCGGCGTAATCCACGCACCGACAGCGGTCGATAGTACCAAAAGCACGGTAAGTGGTAACCAATATGACACCCCTGACAGCTTATGCGCATGGGTCTTCTCTTCACCAAAAAAGACAACCCAGATCATACGGAAGGTATAAATTGCCGTTAAGAATGCACCAAAAACACCCATGTAAAATAGTACTAAGTGACCGGTGGCATAAGTTTCCCAAAGAATCGCTTCTTTAGAATAAAAACCAACGGTGACCCAAGGTATCGCAGCGAGTGCTCCGCCACCGACGATATAACACCAAAACACCAAAGGTATCTTTTTGCGTAAGCCGCCCATCTTAAAGATGTCTTGCTCATGATGTACCGCTAGAATGACCGCACCTGATGCCAAGAACAACAGCGCCTTAAAAAAAGCATGGGTCATCAAATGAAAGATAGCCCCTTGCCACGCGCCCACGCCTAAGGCCAAAAACATATAGCCAATCTGACTCATGGTCGAGTAAGCAAGGATACGTTTGATATCGGTTTGCGCCAGCGCACAAAATCCAGCGACCACAAGCGTTAACGCCCCGACACCGCCGACCCAGTACAATAAAATACCAGGGGTCAGCTCAAACAATGGATGCAGGCGGGCAATTAAATACACCCCTGCGGTGACCATCGTCGCGGCGTGAATCAATGCCGATACTGGTGTTGGACCTGCCATCGCATCAGCAAGCCATGTGTGTAGTGGCAACTGGGCTGATTTACCCATCGCGCCGCCCACCAGCATCATAGTGGTGAGCATCATTATGGGGTTGTTTAGGTCAAAGACTTCGGGCGCGCGGGTGATAATCTCTTGAATATGCAGCGTGCCGAACTCGCGAAACAATAAAAACAAACCAAAGGCTAAAAACACATCACCGACACGCGTGACTGTAAAGGCTTTCATCGCCGCGCGGCCATTGGCTCTGTCGTGGTAGTAATAACCAATCAGCAAGTACGAACAAATACCCACGCCTTCCCAGCCCAGATACAGCAAAAACAAGTTATCTGCTAACACCAGTAACAACATACTGGCGACAAATAAGTTCATATAGCTAAAGAAACGGGCAAAGCCGGTATCGCCTTTCATGTACCAAGCGGCAAACATATGAATCAAAAAACCGATACCCGTGATGATGCCTGTCATGGTCAATGCCAAGCCATCAAAACTCAGCCCAAAGCTCGGAGCAAAATCCCCGACCTGAAACCACGTCCACAGCGGCATCTCGACGACCGTACCTGCAGGGTAACTGGTCAAAAAAGTATAGCTGACGACGACCGTACAAAGCGCAGATAGCAGCATACTACCGACACCGACTATCCTCGCCACCTGCTCGGTGAGTTTATCGCGCATAAAGGCTAAGATTAAAAAGCCAATGAGCGGGAATATAAAGGTTAATGGTAATAAACTCATGACATCATCCTTTCATCTCATTGGCGCTATCGACATCGAGATGCCCACGCTTATGATAAAACCGCAATAATATTGCCAGACCGATTGAAGCTTCAGCCGCGGCCAAAGTCAAAATAAAGATAAACATAATCTGCCCATCTGGATCGACCCAGCGACTGCCTGCTACTACAAATGCCAATGCCGTCGCGTTCATCATAATCTCAAGACTCATTAGCATAAATAAAAAGTTACGTCGTACCATGACGCCGCACAGACCGATGGCAAATAAAATACCTGCCAAAATCAGTCCATGACTCATGGGTATCATACCCAGTACATTTTGCGCCTCAGCAGCTGGCTGTACTAAGCCTGCTACCTCGTGGGCAAACGGCACGTTTGACACATCTTGTGCCACGCTTGCTGCTAGTACCATCAGTCTGACTCCTTGCGCGTGACTCGTTGTACACCTACTTGCTTACCGACATAGTCATGCGGGTCAACATCTTTGTATTCATAAGGCTGCGCCATCTGTGCTGCATGGCTATCGTCGTTATCATATGATTTGATACTACCGACAGCTGGCTGCACGTCTCGGCTACCATTGCCGATGATCTCATCATCTTTCGTCTCTTTGCCCAAGTGGTAGGCGGCAACCAAAGCGGCTAGCAGCAGTAGGGCCGCCACCTCGATGAGCATGACGTATTTGGTAAAGAGCACCGTACCGACTGCTTTGGCAGAGATGGTGGTACCACCAATCATCGCCGCGTCATCATGTCCCATACCTATCATCGCATACAGTACAACGCCGATGATAACCGTCAGGCCGGTCGGCAGCGCCCACGTGCCAGCATCGAGCCAGCGCTCTTCGCGCTCATCATTACTCATGCCCAAGTTGAGCATCATAATGACAAAGACGAACAGCACCATGATAGCGCCAGCATAGACGACGATCTCTAACGCCCCTGCAAACGGCGCACCTAAGACAAAGAAAATACCTGAGATGGCGAGCAAAGACACAATCATCGACAAGATGGCATGTACTGGATTGGCCTGCGTCACCACGCGCAGGCTGGCAAATATCGCCACAGCAGCCAGCGCATAAAACCCTGCCAGCTCAGGGCTGTTTAAAATAGTCATCATGGTAGCAAGCTCCTTAGATCAATCGGTGCCGCTTCGTTTTGAGCAGCGCCTTTTGGTTTTTCCGCTACCGCCATACCGGTCACACGATAATAGTTATAATCAGGATATTTGCCTGGACCTGAGATGAGCAAATGCTCTTTTTCATAGACCAAGTTTTGGCGCTTATACTCACCCAGCTCAAAATCTGGCGTCAGCTGAATCGCTGTCGTCGGACAGGCTTCTTCGCACATTCCGCAAAAGATACAGCGCGAAAAGTTAATACGAAAAAACTCTGGATACCAGCGTCCATCGTCACGCTCGGCTTTTTGTAGTGAGATACAGCCTACTGGGCAGGCGACGGCACATAGGTTACACGCCACACAGCGCTCATCACCATCAGGGTCACGCGTCAGCACAATACGCCCGCGAAAGCGTGGCGGCACTGGCACTGGCTCTTCAGGATAAAGAATGGTGTCACGTGGCCTAAGCGCATGACTGTTGACCATCCACATGCTGCGGACAATGGTAAGGATACCAATGACGGTCTTTTTTATGGTAGTAAACATGGGATTATTATCCTTATCAGCTTTACCCTAGTTCATCAATGATGGCTAGTAATGATTACAACGTTGGGGAAAAGATCAAAATGACTGCAGCAGTAACGATTAAGTTAATCAGCGTCACTGGCAGGCAGACTTTCCAGCCAAAGTTCATCACCTGATCATAGCGCGGACGCATGAGTGAGCCTCGAGCCAAAACAAATAGGGTCATAAAAAACAGCGTCTTAATCATGAACCAAAAAGCTGGTGGAATAAATGGAATATCTAAATTAAACGGCGCCAGCCAACCGCCAAAAAACAAGCAGGTCATCAAGGCTGAAATCAGGACGACGTTGACATATTCCCCAATGAAGAACATACCGAACTTCATACCGGAGTATTCGACATGATACCCTTCAGCCAGCTCTTGCTCGGCCTCTGGCTGATCAAACGGATGCCTGTGGGTCACCGCCACACCAGCGACCACAAAGGTCAAAAAGCCAAAAAACTGCGGAATGATATACCAGCCGTCAATCTGTGACTCAACGATTTCGCGCAAATTAAACGAGCCGGTCAAGGCCACCACGCCCATCAATGATAAGCCTAAGAACACTTCATAACTGATGGTTTGTGCCGCCGAGCGTAGGCCGCCCAATAGCGAGAACTTGTTGGCAGACGCCCAGCCGCCAAACATCACCGCATAGACGGCGATACCTGCCATGGCAAAAAAGAACAAAATACCGATGTCCCAATCCGCTACCCCAAGGGTCGGCGAGATAGGGATAATGGCAAATGAGGCCAATGCGGTAAACATGGCGACCGCAGGTGCCAAGGTAAACATAAACTTATCGGTGAAGTTTGGTGTCCAGTCTTCTTTAAAGAAGATTTTGAGCATATCAGCGACCAGCTGCAAGGAGCCAAACGGCCCGACACGGTTGGGGCCATAACGATCTTGCCATAATGCCAGCATGCGGCGCTCATAGACAATCATCAACGCCGCCACGATAACGACCACCAAAAATATGACCAGTGCTTGCACCACCATAAATAAAACGGACCAAGTATCAAAGCTCATACTACTGGCCAAAAAGCTTGGCACATCAGGGATAATACGGGTAACTTGCATATTACACCTCCTGTGTGGTGGTCGGCGCGGTGCTGGTTGACGCTGCGCGGTTGGTGGTATCGTCAGCGCTATCCGCCATATCGCCCCTCATTGTCACGGGCGCATCGACTTTACGGACTGAGGCTGGCATCGAAGGGTGAATGATGCTCACCTGCCCGACAGGATAACCAATACAGCCTTCTGCTAGATAACCGACAATCTGTACTGGCAGGGTGATTTGCTGTTTGTCAATCTCGATTGCTAAGTAATCACCAGCGGCAATATTCCAGTCTTTGGCATCATCCATACCGATCCGCCATGCCGCCACCGGCAGCTGTTCGGCGACGATAGGACTGCGCGATGCCATCATTGAGCTGGCATAGATGTTATAGATAGGCACCAGTTTGGCTTGTCCCTGCTGCATGTCAGTCGTGGTCGCAGACAGGGCTTCTGGTACGACATACTGACGTGTCGGTAGGCGCTCGAGCATATCGAACAAACGCACGCCTGGGTCACCGTTTTTTAGATGACCACCGACTTTGTCTTGGTATTTGTTCCATGCTTGCGGCGAGTTCCAGCCAGCAGCATGAGCAAAAGGAATCATCGAGCTTGGTGTTTGTTTGCCCGTGTAGCCTTCCATAGAGAAAGTCAATCCTGTATCCAAGTCTTTTGGCTGCATTGGCTCATGCACTGAAATCGGCGCACGCATGGCAGTACGACCAGAGTAACGCCGCGGCTGACGCGCAATTTTAAGACCCGTGATACGGTAGTCCGCATCGGGCGCGGCGCCCTTGATACCAGCAAGCTTTGGATGGGTGGCGATCAATGCATTGATGACATCATCGAGCTGTGTCCAATCGACATCACGGCCTTCGATACTGCTATGCACCGCATGTAACCAGCGCCAGCCTTCTTTGATACTGCTCATTGGATGATAATATTCATTATCATAAACTTGGAAGAAGCGCTGCGCACGGCCCTCAGCAGAGATAAGCGTACCATCCGCTTCGGCAAAACTGGCGGCTGGCAAGACGATGTCGACGTCTTTGTGCCAATCAAGCAGCTGATGATCAAGGGCGATGACGGTCTTATCAGCGAGTAACTGCGTCAACTTATTGGCATCAATGGCATCGGTCAGCTGGTTTTCTGCAACCACCACCACATCAAAGTCAGTGGCTAGTAGCTCTTCAACTGACTGCCCTCCAAGCATACAAACGCCCATGCTATTGGCATCAGGTACCGTTAGATAGATACCTGCTTGTGCCTGATAGCTGTTATTTACTTCTTTTAACTCAAGGTTTTCAGCAGGCTCGCGCTCGACATCATCCTGCGCTTCTGTATTCACGCCTGTTTCAGGTTTGTTCGGCTTAGCAGATAAATCTTGGTCTTCTTCAGGCTGGTCATTAGCCGCTTTCGCTTGTGCTGCCTGTACTTTGGCATTATGTGCCTCAACCTGCTGTTGCTCAGTCGCTTTGATTGCCGCGCGTTTTTGGGTCAACGCTTGGGTAATCTGCGCCGCTGCTTCTATCAGTGCGGTAGAAGATAAGCTGCTACCCGAAACCACCAGCGGCTGATCGGCTTGAATCAAATCATATGCGATTTGCTGCGCGAGTGCCTGCATCGCATCGGTCTCGCGCTCGGCAGTATCCGCTTGCGGCGCTACAATCTGCGTCAAATCATCTGCCAGACCTGCAATCTCATCAGCAACTTTAAAACCAAGTTTAACAATGTCTTCAGGAGTCGCTACCACGCTGGCTTTGCTGATGTCTTCTAGCTTGGTTTGGGTCACATCGACGACGTATACTGGGCTTAACGCGTCTTGGGCGATACGCTTGACAGGCTCGGAAAGCCAAGGCTGCGTTTGCAGCGCCGCCGCCATTTTTAAGCCTTCGTTTTTCGCGGCTTGACGTACTGACAGTGCGACACGTGATGAAGTTTGGGTGATGTCTTCGCCCAACACCAGCACAGCGTCATGTGCTTCGATATCAGCCATGCTAGGATTATAGATACCTTCAGTGCTGAGCACTTCGATACATTTATTGACCAATGCTTGCTGCTGATGATTGAGGCCGGTTGAAAAGTTATCAAATCCAACCAGATTTTTTAGCGCAAAGTTGGTCTCGAGACTGGCACGCGGTGAACCAATACCGATGACTTTTTTGTCTTTGATGCGTTTGATGGTTTCATCAAGCGCGTAGTCAATATTGATTTTGACGTGTTTGTCATTGATACGCTCAAGCGCTTGGGTTGGACGATCAGCGCGGTTGACATAGCCATAACCAAAGCGGCCACGGTCACATAAGAAATAGCGGTTTACGTCACCGTTATAGCGGTTTTCGATACGACGCAGCTCGCCATAACGTTCACCTGGCGAGATATTACAGCCCGCCGAGCAGCCATGACAGATGCTGGGCGCATACTGCATGTCCCATTTACGATTGTAGCGATCAGAATGCGTTTTGTCAGTGAATACCCCAGTTGGGCACACTTCGGTTAAGTTGCCTGAAAACTCGCTTTCGAACTGACCGTCTTTATCACGGCCAAAATACACACGGTTGTTTGAGCCATAAACGCCCAAATCTTCGCCGCCTGCGTAGTCTTTATAAAAACGCACACAGCGATAGCACGCGATACAGCGGTTCATCTCGTGAGCGATAAATGGCCCAAGGTCTTGGTTATGATGCGTGCGCTTGGTAAAGCGATAGCGACGACGACTATGACCTGACATATAGGTCATGTCTTGCAAGTGACAATGCCCGCCTTCTTCACAGGTTGGACAGTCATGCGGATGGTTGGTCATGAGTAGCTCAACCATCGACTTGCGGAATGCCTTGGCTTCGTCATCCGTCACTGAGATATACATGTCATCGCCAGGAGCGACCATGCAAGACATCACCAGACGACCGCGCCCTGCTTCCATATCGTCTTTGTTTTGGAACTGCTTGACTGCGCACTGACGACACGAGCCGACCGAGCCAAGGGCTGGATGATAACAAAAATACGGCACATCAATGCCGAGTGATAAGCAGGCTTGCAGCAAGTTATCGCTGCTATCTACTTCGACAGTGGTACCATCAATATGTATGACTGCCATGCCGCTCTCCTTATTTCACTTCTGGCTGTTGGTTGGCTGCCGCATCAATGACATCGACACCAACCGCCTGCGCGATTTTTTGATCAAACTCAGGACGGAAATATTTAATCGCACTCATCAGTGGCTCCATCGCACCAGGCGCATGGGCACAGAATGTTTTGCCGATCCACAAGTCACGGGTGAGGCCTTCTAGTTTTTCCACATCGCCGACTTGTCCCTCACCATCATTGATGGCGGTAAGCAGCTTGACACCCCACGGCAGACCGTCACGGCATGGCGTGCACCAACCGCATGACTCACGCTGAAAGAAAATCTCAAGATTGCGCAGCAGCGGCACCATGTCCTGCGCTTCATCGACGACCATAATCAGCCCAGTACCCATACGGCTACCGGCTTTTTGAATGGTGTCAAAATCCATCACCACGTCCAAATGCTCTGTAGTCAAAAAGTCGGTCGAGGCACCACCAGGCAACCATGCTTTGAGTGTCTTGCCATCTTTCATGCCGCCAGCCAACTCTTCGATGATCTCGCGAGCGGTATAGCCAAATGGCAGCTCCCATAGACCTGGGTCATTGACCAATCCTGAGCAGCCAAAGAGCTTAGTACCCGGGGTTTCACTTTTGCCTTTGATCTTTGATAGTGACTGATACCACTCGACACCATGATTGAGAATCGCAGGCATATTATTTAACGTTTCGACGTTATTGACCACCGTCGGTCTGCCCCACGCCCCAGAGATTTGCGGAAACGGCGGCTTGGTACGAGGGTTGGCGCGGCGACCTTCTAGGCAGTTGATTAAAGCGGTTTCTTCACCGCAGATATAGCGGCCAGCACCCGTATGTACGTGCAGATTAAAGCTAAAATCTGAGCCAAGAATGTTGTCGCCCATCAGGTTGTTGGCTAGACATTCTTCAATAGCTGTGACCAAGCGCTCAGCAGCTAAGATGTACTCGCCGCGGATAAAGATATAACCATCGGTGGCACCGATCGCATGCGCAGTAATGAGCATACCTTCGATAAGCTGAAACGGTAGGCGCTCCATCAATAAACGGTCTTTAAAGGTGCCCGGTTCCATCTCATCGGCATTACAGATGAGATAGCGCGGCAAGCCATCTGGCGGCGACATAAACGACCACTTTAGACCAGCGTTAAAGCCTGCGCCGCCGCGTCCTCTGACATTGGCCGCCTTGATCATATTGCCGACTTCTTTTGGTGATTTGGACAATGCTTTTTTTAAACCCGTAAAGCCTTGTAGAGACTCATAAGTCGCTAAATCCAAAACGGCATCATGATGCGCCAAACGCCAAGTCAATGGTTTGGTTTCGCTGGTGGCGGTCGCCTTATCACCATAAATTGGTATACGCTGTTCGTTTAGCTGGCTTGGCGCTTTACCTTGACCGCGACGAGCAATCTGCTCTGAAATCGTTAAACTCATGCGTATAGCTCCAATAATTGCGCGACCTCAGATGGTTGGACAGGACCATAAGTGTCTTCGTCTATCAGCACCGCAGGGCCTTTATCACAGTTACCCAAGCAGCAAATCGGTAATAGCGTAAAACGGCCATCAGCTGTGGTCTGCCCATACTCAATACCCAGCTGTGATCGAATTTCAGCCGATAATGCCTCATAACCTGTTAGATAGCAGGCCACTGAGTCACAAATCAGGATAACGTGACGGCCGACAGGCTGACGATAAATACGGTTAAAGAAAGTCGCAACGCCGTCCATATCCGACATCGGAATGTCTAATATATTGGCGATAGCATTGACCTGCGCATCATCGACCCAGCCGTTGCGCTTTTGCACGATTTTTAGCGCATCTAACGAGGCGGCGCGCGCATGGGGATAGTGATGCATATATTCATGAATGGCAGCAATCTCCTCAGGGGTGAGGATGCTGGCCACATCTACTTTTGGCATTTTGTCGGAAACAATTTTCATAATCTTCTATCTTTCCTCACTCATCATGCTAAGCACCTAGCCACTACAGCCTTATCCTCACTGACATAAAGACACTGTATGATATTGACAGGTGATCGCATTTTGGCGTGCCATCAGGCAATAATATATTGATTGACTTATCTTAAAAAAACACTCATCTCAAATCACAGCGCTAGCGGTCACAGTCTGCCATCACAATATCAATCGATGCCAGATACATAATGGCATCAGAGACCAAGGATCCATTAATCACTGACGGCATCTGCTGCAAATGAGCAAATGTCGGGGTGCGAATACGAGTGCGATAACTCATCGTGGCTTTGTCAGACGTGATGTAATAGCTGTTGAGGCCTTTGGTCGCTTCTACGATGGTGGCACACTCACCAGCTGGCATCACAGGGCCCCAAGAGACAGAGATAAAGTGGTTGATCAGCGTCTCAATGTCATTTAGCGTACGGTCCTTTGGCGGTGGTACCGCTAGCGGATGGTCAGCCTTGTACGGGCCTTGCGGCATGTTGTCCATACACTGGCGGATAATACGCAGCGACTGGCGCATCTCTTCGACTTTTACCATACAGCGATCATAAGCATCACCGTTGTAGCCAACTGGCACTTCAAAGTCAAAATTCTCATAGCCCATGTATGGACGCGCCTTACGCAAATCAAAGTCCACCCCTGTCGCGCGTAGACCAGCTCCAGTGACACCCCAAGCCAAAGCCTGCTTGGCATTGTACTGTGCCACGCCTTGAGTACGGCCCTTGAGCACACTGTTTTGTAGTGCCGCTTTGACATACTCATCCAAACGCTTGGGCATCCACTCCAAAAACTCACGTACCAAGCGCTGCCAGCCACGCGGCAGGTCAGCAGCCGTGCCGCCGATACGGAACCACGCTGGATGCATTCGGTAGCCGGTGACGGCTTCGATGACATCATAGGCTTTTTGGCGGTCGGTAAACATATAAAATACCGGCGTCATGCCACCGGCATCCTGAATAAAGGTACCCACATACAATAGGTTGTTGGTAATACGGAAAAACTCGCTCATCATCACGCGAATGGTCTCAGCGCGCGGCGGCACCTTGATACCAGCGAGCTTTTCCACCGACATGATGTAGGGCAGCTCATTCATCACCCCGCCCAGATAATCGATACGGTCGGTATAAGGGATAAATGAGTGCCACGTCTGACGCTCAGCCATCTTTTCTGCACCGCGATGGTGATAGCCAATATCAGGGATACAATCAACGACTTCCTCGCCATCGAGCTGTAGTACTAAGCGAAAGGCACCATGCGCTGAGGGGTGGTTAGGCCCGATGTTCAAAAACATAAAGTCTTCATCGCGGCCCGAGCGCTTCATACCCCACTCTTCTGGGACAAAGCGCAGGTTTTCTTGCTCGTATTGTTGTTTTGCCGCGTTTAGGAAGTACGGCGTAAATTCAGTGGCGCGCGCGTGATACTCTTTGCGCAGTGGATGGCCTTCCCAGTATTTCGGCAATAAGATGCGCGTCAGATGTGGATGGCCGCTAAAGACAATCCCAAACATATCCCAGACTTCGCGCTCATACCAGTTGGCATTTGGCCAAATCTGCGTGGCGCTCGGCAGCGTCAAATCGTCTTCATCTAGCGCCACTTTGATACGCACATCACTATTGCGCTCAAGCGACATTAAATGATAAAACACCGTAAAGTCGCTATCTGGCAGACCTGCACGGTGCTGGCGCAACCGCTCATCTATCGCGGATAAGTCAAATAGCATGACATAGGGCTTGGGCAACTTGCGCAAGAATAACAATATCTCAAGCAAATCTGCGCGCGCCACCCACACCGTTGGAATCTCATCAACCGTATGCTGCACCACAAACTTGCCAGCATATTTATGGGTAAGCTCTTGGATGACTGCTGGAGCAGGCTTGCTCTTAGGACCCCTATTGTTAGGATCTGTGTTTTCGACTACCGTGACCATGAATGATGTATTCCTTCATTAATCATAACTAAACGATGTTAATCATAACCGAACTGTGATGGGCGTACGCGTACTGAGCACGTCTACGAATTATTAATGATAAAACCCTCGCCAGACTACATAACCGCTGGCGCTAACAGCGCGCTTAGATACTGTCGGGGCTGCGCAGGTTTTTTACCGCGATACGGTCTGCCTGTTTGCGGTCGCGCTCAGGCGTCATTTGCGGCTGGTAGATACCCTGCTCATTGACATGGACACCCAGCGGACGGCGCTCTTTGGTAATAGACTCTTGTAGCAGCATCAGCCCCTGAATCAGCGCTTCTGGACGCGGCGGACAACCTGGCACATAAACGTCGACAGGGATAATCTTATCCACACCTTGTACGACAGAGTAAATATCATACATACCGCCTGAGTTGGCGCAGGCACCCATTGATATGACCCACTTTGGCTCTAGCATTTGCTCATAAAGACGCTGGATAACAGGGGCCATTTTGACAAAACAAGTCCCAGCAACGATCATCACATCGGCCTGACGCGGCGAGGCGCGAATGACTTCGGCACCAAAGCGCGACAAGTCATGAACCGCAGTTAACGTGGTGGCATATTCGACATAACAGCAAGAGGTACCAAAGTTAAATGGCCAAAGCGAGTGCTTGCGACCCCAGTTTGCTGTTGAATGGACAAGGTCTTCGAGACGACCCATAAAGACGTTTTTATTGACTTCATCTTCGATAGGGTCATTGACCGTTTGACTGGTCTGAGCAGGATAGGTATCTGCATCAGGGTTGGCTTTTGTTAATGTGTATTTCATAACATACAACCTTTATATGGGGCACTGCAGGACAATCATCTTGCCACCGCGCGCGCCCATTATTCATAAGTGATCATTGATATACCATCATAAAACCCTAAGGTTTTGTACAGCTTGACCGTCTTAACGCTCAACACTGTCTTTTTGCGCAGACGTGGCAAAATCCACGGAAGTCACATTGCCCGTGGTATTGATATGATCGATATTTTGTAGATGACGACGATTGGTCTCGATATTGTTTGAGACATTGATCTGCCCTGATGACTGCGCTGGGACTTTACCTGTCGGATCAACCATCAGCTCGTGCGCGCCATCAAAACGAGTGATGTCTGCCAAATTAAAACCAGCTGGCGCGACATGTAGCCGAGGTTTTTTGCGGCGCTTGTCCGCTGGTGCCCAGTTCATCGCGCCCAAACTCAGCTCATATATCAGACCGATGATTAAGATTGTGATAAAGATGGCGGCGGCAGCAAACCCTAACCAGCCGGCTTCGCGCACTGAAACGGCATACGCATAAAGATAAAGCGCTTCTAAATCGAAAATCACAAAGAAAATCGCCACCAAATAAAATTTGGCAGACAGACGAATACGGGCGTTGCCTGCTCCGACAACACCCGCTTCAAATATTTCTTCTTTTTGTGAGCCTTGAGAGCGACCGCCAAGCAAACGCGGCACGACCAGCATAAAAACAACTAGCCCAATGGCGGCTAAGATAAAAGCAATTGCTGACCAATTAAAAGCAGACATGATAATACGTGCTCCTCACCCAATCGAGTATCAAGCGCCGCGCAGAGACTGACCAACAAGGGTTGGTGAGCGGCAGGCTTGACGCAGACGAAAACACAAAGCGACTGTCATTGAGCCACTGTATTTAAGTAACGACTAAATAACCATATTAGGTACTGTGCTGGTAATAGCCAATTATCAAGTGTATTGACGACGATGTCAGACATGACCAACTGTAGAGGTTCCGCTAGACATACGGAGCAAGCTGGTCGTCTAACCTCGCTTGTAACAACGTAAGATCAACTTATTAAATCAATATCATATCGCACTGCTTACTTAATTGATTTAATAACTCATTACACGTAGTCAACAATGGACGAGACAACTGGCATAAATTATTTACGTACTATACGCATTTCAGTGCCCAAAAGCTAGTTTTTAACTGTATTGGACGGTCACTTTCTCTATAAAAAAAATATGTTTTTTTTACTATAAATTATGATATAGACATTACCTTATATTAACCCCAAATCCATAAATTTTACTTAGAATTGATACCATATCATTATTGAGCAAAACCACTTGGCTTTACTCGGCATCTCTGCGCGGCCATCTCCTCCCCAAAGTCGTTGTTTTTGCTTTATAATACTTCACCGAGTTTTAATGATGTCTCGCCATTGGCACAAAGACACCTTTGGCAGCGTCTCAATCATCTTTGGTAATGATAAACCTACAGCACGATATCTGATGAAAAATCTTAGCCTATGTTGGCAATATTTATTTGTCCCTCTTAGATGACAGTGATGGTTTATTTTTATCCAGTGGCTGTCGGTACAGTGTTTATACCGCTATAGTCAGTTCACTATAAAATGTTATAGCAAGGCTGATAGAAATTTTTGCAGCCTCTGTCTGCAGCGGCATAGCACGCCAGAAAATTTTTATCGGCCTTTTTGGTCAATAAACGCATGACGCTTTTATTTAGAATCGACGATATTTTATCTTTTGCTTTTGTCTTACAGGTCACGTTATGAGTCAACTCAATCCCAAACAATCCGAGGCCATGCTCTACGTCTCAGGCCCACTACTGGTGCTGGCGGGTGCCGGCTCTGGTAAGACATCAGTGATCACCCGCAAGATTGCGTATCTAATTGAAGAGTGCAACATGCCAGCGGAGCGTATCACCGCGGTGACCTTTACCAACAAGGCGGCGCGCGAGATGAAGGCGCGTGTCAGCAAGCTACTCCCTAGCGAAAAGATGCGTGGTCTGACAGTCTCAACCTTTCACCAATTTGGTCTGCAGTTTTTGCGTTAT
Source organism: Psychrobacter sp. Marseille-P5312 (assembly GCF_900291405.1). Lineage (NCBI taxonomy): Bacteria > Pseudomonadati > Pseudomonadota > Gammaproteobacteria > Moraxellales > Moraxellaceae > Psychrobacter > Psychrobacter sp. Marseille-P5312. The sequence continues at coordinate 1,900,702 of NZ_OLML01000001.1, read as the reverse complement.
GAGCTGATGCATACGCCGCTCAAGGGCAATTTTTCTATCATGGACAGCGACGACAGTAAGCGCCTGCTGATGGAGCTGATGATGCGCGACAACCTAAGCGGCGCTGAGAGTCGTGAGCTGGTCGGCAAAGCCATCAAGATGATCTCAGACTGGAAAAACGACTTGATTGAGCCGGATAAGGCGATGGAGACGTTGGACGATCCAGAGGACATGATTTTTGCCACGCTATATGGTTTATATGAGCGCAATCTGCGTGCGTATAACGCTGTGGATTTTGACGATTTGATCGTCTTGCCGACCAAGATACTGCGTGAAAACAGGGAGCTGCGCGACAAATGGCAAAACCGCATTCGCTACTTATTGGTCGATGAGTATCAAGATACCAACACCGCCCAGTATGAGATGATCAAATACTTGGTCGGGCCGCAAGGTCGCTTTACCGTGGTCGGCGATGACGATCAGTCGATCTATGCGTGGCGCGGTGCCAAACCTGAAAACATGGCACTGCTCAAAGAAGATTTTCCCAAACTAAAAATCGTCATGCTTGAGCAAAACTACCGCTCGACCACCCGTATCTTGACCTCAGCCAACGCGGTGATTCTTAACAACGAGCATTTATTTGAAAAAAAGCTCTGGTCGGATAAAGGCCAAGGCGAAAAAATCCGCATCATCAACTGCCGTAATGACGATGATGAGGCCGAGCGCGTCGCCAAAGAAATCGTCACGCACAAGCTGCGCTTTGGCAACGAGTGGGAGCAATACGCGGTGCTTTATCGCAGTAACTTCCAAGCACGTATGCTCGAGGCACAATTGCGCCAATTGCAAGTGCCCTATAAGCTCTCTGGCGGTCAGTCGTTTTTTGCGCGCAGTGAAATCAAAGACATCATGGGTTATCTGCGCCTGATATTAAACCCAGAAGACGACAGTGCGTTTTTGCGTATCATCAATACACCCAAACGCGGTATGGGGCCTGCGACGCTTGAGAAGTTAGGCTTATTTGCCCAAGAGCATAGTATCTCCTTACTTGCCTCTTGTACCCATGCGGGCCTTTCGCACGTATTGCCATCCAAAGCCTATGGTACGATAAAGGAGTTTGGCGAGTTTATCGAGCACTATACCCGCGAGCTGGATCAGCACCCTGACCCTGTGCCCATCGTGCGCCAGATGATTGATGAGACAGGCTATATCGACTTTGTCCGTAGCGATGCCAAGACGCCGCAGCAAGAAAAAAACCGCCTTGACAATATCGACATGCTCTACACCAGTATTCAGTCACTGATCAACCGCGCAGAAGACGATGAAGATCGCACCATTGATACCATCATTCGCAAACTGGTATTACTCGATATGCTCGAGCAACAGCAAGAAGAAGAAAACACCAATAAAGTCAATCTGATGACCCTGCACGCGGCCAAAGGCTTGGAGTTTGATTTTGTCTATATCATGGGGTTAGAAGAAGAGATGCTGCCGCATCGCAACTCTATCATCAGTGAGACCATCGAAGAAGAGCGGCGTTTGATGTACGTGGGCATCACCCGCGCGCGCCGTGAGCTGACGCTGACGCTGGCAACTCAGCGCCGCGCTGGTGGACAAATGCGCGTCACCTCCGAGTCGCGGTTTTTAGATGAGCTGCCAGAGGATCATATCGATTGGCCTGCCAAAGCCAAAAAGAAAAAAGCCAGCAAAGACCCTGAAAAAGTCGCTGATGAATATTTGGCCAATATTCGAGCATTATTGGGCAATCGTTAACGGTTACTAAACGTTCAGCGAGCGCAGTTCGTCCCCATCTTTGTTATCATAAGAGCACAGCACAGAAGACATCGACATGGCTGCGTGATGAGACAACTACCGAGTAAATTGAAGACACGCCCTAGTACCTGTCCTAGCATTTGTAAAAAACATTGGAACCTTTATGCCTACGCCACCGCCTGAACAAGAACGACCATCGACCCTGCAAGGAGATTACAATCCTGCAGAGTATAGCGCTGAGTACAAGCTGCTGTATCTACAAAGTCTGGTGGCTGACAGGGCATTTGAGGACATTACTGCGTTTTTAGACAAGCAATCAGAATATGAAATTGCCAGCTTACTTGAGTCTTTTCCAACACAAGACCGCCTGCTGATTTGGGAGCAAGTACCCGATAATATCAAAGGTGAGGTGCTGGCCGAGCTAGAAGTCGATACGCGCCAGCCGTTGATGGAAAACATCTCATCCAAAGAGATATCGCTGTTTACACAAGATCTAGATGCCCAAGACATCTCGGAGATTTTGGACACGGTGACCGACAGCGTCCGCACCTCGGTGATGGCGACGCTGGACGAAGATATCCGTGTGCAGGTCAATAAACTCGACACCTATGCCGATTGGGAAGTCGGTAGCTATATGGACCCTGATACCATTCAGGTCAGAGACGACATTACGCTGGCTGAGGTACAAGACTGGCTGCGCGACAATGACGATCTGCTCGATGACGAAAGCCAAGAGCTGTTGGTCGTCGATCAAAGCCAGCAGTTGCTTGGACTGCTAAGCTTGGTGGATTTGATCAAACATGATCAAACCACTTTGGTCTCAGAGCTTATCGACCCTGCTATCACCATCAATGATCGCCTCGATATCACCGATGCGGCGGCGATTTTTCGCTCAGAAGACATTCGTTTTGCCCCTGTCATCAACAGCCATGGCGAGCTGGTCGGTCAGTTGAATGCCGAGGACATCATGGAAATTATCCAAGATGATGTCGATAGCACCATGAAAAACCTCGCAGGTGTCAGCCAAGATGAGGAGCTGTTTGCCCCTATCTTGACCAGCGCCAAAAGCCGTAGTATCTGGCTCGGTATCAACCTGTGTACCGCGCTATTGGCGGCGGCGGTCATCGGTCAGTTTGAGGCGGTGTTGGCAAAAGTGGTGGCGCTGGCGATTTTAATGCCCGTGGTTGCCAGTATGGGCGGTATCGCTGGCTCGCAAACATTAACAGTCGTCATTCGTGGTATAGCGATGGGTCAAATTGGTGGCTCCAACCGCCTATGGCTACTAAACAAAGAGCTGTGGGTCGGCGCGATAAACGGTATGATATGGGCAATAATCATGGCGTTTATCGCCCAATTGTGGTTTCATGATATCAAGATCAGTGCGGTCGTTGGCTTGGCAATCGCCATCAATATGACTGCAGCCAATGTCTCAGGCATTAGCATTCCTTTACTCCTAAAACGCATGAATATCGACCCTGCTCTATCAGCGTCGGTGATTTTGACCACCGTCACTGATATTGTCGGTTTTATGTCGTTTTTGGGCCTAGCAAGTGTGCTGATACTGTGAGTGAGCACCAAAGCAGTCATGTAGCAGTCATTGACTTTTTTGTTTTTACAAAGCCAATCGGCGTCGCCTGAATCAGGCATTTTTTTTGAATTTAATTTACAACCTATCCAATCGTTGAGTGAGTGCGTTATGCAAGCTGTACAAGTAAAAGTGTTAAACCCGAAAATCGTTGAAGACAAGGCATTTTCTTTGCCGACACGTGCAACCGATGGCAGTGCTGGTATTGATTTGCGCGCCTGTATCGATGCGCCTTTGACCATCAAAGCAGGGGAAACACATCTTGTCGGTACAGGTCTGGCTGTGTATATCGAGGACCCTAATTATGCTGGGATGATTCTGCCGCGCTCAGGGCTGGGCCATAAGCACGGTATTGTTTTAGGGAATTTGGTGGGTTTGATCGATGCCGACTACCAAGGCGAGCTGATGGTCAGTATTTGGAATCGTAGCGCTGCGGATTTTGTATTAAACCCAGCAGAGCGCATGGCGCAGTATATTGTCGTCCCTGTCGCTCGCCCTGAGTTTACCGTGGTGTCAGAGTTTAGTGATACCAGTGCGCGCGGCGCAGGCGGTTTTGGTCATTCAGGTCGCCAGTAGACCGACTTGCTTTTTTTGACTATTTAATAACTGTCGCTTGAATGGAAGACAGGCTCTAGAAAACCTCTACTATTTTAACCATCACGCCATAAGGAGAGTAAGCGATGCCATCTTTTGCTGCGCAGCAATCCTTATTTCGTGCTTATGATATTCGCGGGCCGCGTCAGCATTTTACCACCGATTTTATTCAGGCATTGGGGCACGCTTTTGCCCATCTATATCAAACTGCCGAATACCGAGACACCAGCGCTGATATGGATGCTTTGGCAAACGTCGATCCGTCAAATATCAGTCAGTCAAACACGGATCAGCACAGCATCAGTCAGCAGCATATCCTTCCCAATACCATAAACAACACCAACAAACAAAGCATCGTCGTCATCGGCTACGATGTGCGCTGCAGCAGTGATGACATCGCACATACCTTAGCGACTATCTTGGCACAGCATGGCCTACATGTCATTCAGATCGGTTTGGTGACCACACCGATGATGGCATATTGGGCGGCGCAATATCAGGGACATGGCATCATGGTGACCGCCAGTCACTCGGCCAAAGACATCTTAGGCGTAAAATGGCTGGTAAACCATCACTCCCCTAGCTGTGCTGAGATTCAAGCGCTCTATCAGCAGCTGGCGCCTCCTGATACGCAGCTTGCTTTGACTGCAGCGATAGGTTCTCTGGGGCATCTGCCAACGGAGCAAGTGAGTCATGGCTATATCGACGCCATTTATCATGTTTTTAGCCAGCTATATCCTCTATACCCTATAAGTGGTGAGCAGACCTGTGATAAAGCATCACCCCATCACGGACAATACAGCACAGCCCAGCAGCCATGCAGCGACTGGTGCTATGCTGCGCCCAAGCTTGAGCTGACGGTAGTGATCGACTGTATGCACGGGGCGACCAGTCACATCGCTCAGCCTTTATTTCAGCGTTTTTGCCAGAGCGTTGTCATGCTTAACGATACAGCAGACGGTCATTTTCCTTTGGGTAACCCCGACCCTACAGAGCCAAGTCGGCTCAAGCAGTTACAGCAAGCGGTCACCACGCACAAAGCCGATATCGGACTGGCGTTCGATGGCGATGGCGATAGGCTGATGGTCGTCGATGAAAATGGCAAGACGGTGATGCCAGATCATCTGTTGTATCTACTGGCAAAATCCGCGCTCTGCGATAGCGCGCCTAACCCAGCTTCAACCGTGGTACCTCAAGTACTGTTTGATGTTAAGTGCTCCCACCATCTGCCTGCATTGCTGGCCGAGCTGGGCGCTGAGCCTATCGTGAGCCGGACGGGGAGCAGTCTCATGCGCCAGCAGATGCAGCATACCGATAGCCGCATTGTCTTTGCAGGCGAGTTATCGGGGCATTTTATTTTTAATGACAAGCGTTTTATCGCTTATGATGATGCCATGTACGCGGCATTACGGCTATTGCATGGATTGGCCGCTCAGCCGGACGATGCTACCAAAACCTCCTTAGCAGCTATCACCCAAAGCCTGCCTACGCTGGTCAGTACCGCCGATCATTATCTGCCAGTACCGTATGCCCTCACGCGCGAGCGCTCTATCGTGACGCAGCTACAGGTTTTTTGTCAGTATATACAGCAGCTCATGGATGCGGCCTGCGAGCAGTCCGATATAGCAGAGTCTCAAGAAGATTGCTTGGTCAATCCCGCCTGCAGCCACACAGTTGCTAATGAACGCTCGTCTTGTGATTGTACAGCGCAACAGCCCGCTATCACCTTAGCGCAGGCGCGGCAGTTATTGCCTATCGGCACGAGACTGAGCTGTATCGACGGTGTGCGCTTGGATTTTGCGCATGGTTTTGGCGTATTGCGGCAGTCCAATACCAGTCATCACCTGACCGCGCGCTTTGCAGGTGATAGTCTTGACAATTTAAAAGAAGTACAAAACAGATTTGCCGCTTTATGCCGACCCTTTGATCACAGACTGGCAGAGCAAATCATCGCGATTGCTGCTGAATAACTTATCACCCCCACTTTTTTGGCTTATATTTTTGACCCTGTACCTTTACCGTAGGAGTTTGTAATGACGCTTAATCTAGACGATGCCAAAATCACCGCTGAAGTATTGACCACTGCCCTGCCTTATATTCAGCGCTTTGTCGATAAAATCATCGTGGTCAAATACGGTGGTAACGCCATGACTGACCCTGCGCTTGAGAGCTCCTTTGCCCGTGATATCGTCTTACTCAAAACCGTTGGCATGCATCCTGTCGTCGTTCATGGCGGCGGCCCGCAGGTGGACAACCTGCTAAAAGAGTTGGGGCGGCAGTCTGATCGCATCGATGGCATGCGTGTCACTGACAAAAGCACCATGGATGTCGTCGAGATGGTACTAGGCGGCAGCGTCAACAAATCTATCGTCAGTCTCATCAACAAACACGGCGGCCGCGCTATCGGCCTAACTGGTAAAGATGCCAACTTAATTCAAGCAAAAAAACTGATGATGGACAAAATAGGTACCGATGGCGTCGCTGTACCTGTGGATTTGGGGTTTGTCGGTGATGTGGTAAGCGTCAACAAAGACGTGATAAATATGCTTATTGCCTCCGACTTCATCCCTGTCATCGCCCCACTTGGGGTGGATAGTGAAGGCAATACCTATAACATCAATGCCGATCTGGTCGCCGGTAAAGTGGCTGAGTTTTTGCAAGCAGAGAAGCTGATGCTATTGACCAACATCAAAGGGGTATTGGGCCGTGACGGTGAAGTGGTGACTGGACTAACACCTAAGAAAGTCGATGGCTTGATTGAAGATGGTACGATCTCAGGCGGTATGATTCCCAAGATTCAATGTGCACTTGATGCGGTGCGTAGCGGTGTCAAAAGTGCGGTTATCGTCGATGGCCGTGTGCCTCATGCGACCTTACTGGAGATTTTTACCAACGAAGGCGTCGGTACCTTAATCAGTCGTGACCTTAATGCGGCCATGCTTTAGCTTCTTGAGGAGTCAATCATGCCGCTGTGGCTGTGGTGCCTACTGTTTGTTTTAGAGAGCCTATATTGCTGGTGGATTATTGGCTATGGCGGTGCGCGCTGGATAGAGGGCTGGAAGTCGTTCTTTATGATTGAGTGGTTTGCGCTTGATTGGACAGCAGAGCAAATTCGTCTTTACGTGCTCATTATTTGGTGCTTCAGCGCGATTTGGTTTGTCGTAGGTATTATAAAGCCCGAGCTTAGACTCTAAGCTTGGGCTTTTTAACTGTCTATCAATTTTATGACCCATCAACATTCATTCAAACAAGATGAATTTAATAAGCACAGAACTCAACAGCACTATGGTAACTATTGCCATAAACCTTCATATAGTGATTGCCTTTGCTCTCAGTAATATAAGACGTTTCATTATCATAGCGGTCACCGTCCAATCGACCACTTGGCCCTGAGACGTAAGCCACATTGATGCGATCATCGCCGACATTACGAATTACTAAATTCTGGTCTGCTGCAAGCCATAAACGAAACACTTTTCCATCTTTGATATTGCCTGTAAAGTTACCGCAATAGCTGTCTTTTGCAAAGGTTACTTTAGTTGATGAGTCTGCCGCCTGTACGCTTGTGGCCATTATAGGTGTTGCTGCAAGCGTAGCCATCAGTAATAATTTTTTCATCATTCTATCCTCGAACATTAGGGTCTATTGAATATTCAGATATCGTGCTGGTAGCACATCTGAATATTCAATAAACCCTATGAATTAGTAAACTTAATTCTACCTATGAGAGCATAGTTTATTATTTGTCAAAGTGACAGCTTTTTTATAAAAACTATTTATAAATAACCGCCTCAAACTCAGCTTCATTAAAGCCGCACACCAATATTGGCTGACCTTGATTTTTATCGTCAATCTGACCTTCCACAATCGGACGCTTAATCATGCTGGTATTTTCTACCAGCAAATCTATCGCTTTATCTATACTGTCATCAGCTGCTTGCTTTTGCTCATCGGTCAGCTTACGCCATGTGGTACCACGCTTGTTTAGCACTTTATCGATACCTAGCGAATCTACCCAACGCTCTACGCTCTCTTTATCAATACCCTGCTTTTTATAATCATGAAACTCATAGCTGACACCCAACTCATCAAGCTTAGTAAACGCTTTTTTCATGGTGCTACAAGATTTGATGCCATAAACAGTGATGCTCATAAAAACTCCCAATCTATAATCATTAGTCGCTGTATTATACCGAAGCCGGTTAATTTTTGGTTTGTTAAACAAAGACCTCCTGTCGCTGCTATGATGCCTTCCCCCCCAACTTGCCAACCTGTCGTCCTGACAGCGCGCAAACGCGTCATCATACCATCGCAATTTTTGCCAAATTACGCTATGCTATGGCATTATTTTGTTTTACCCAATTTATCTGTAATCATCAATTTCGAGCCGACTATGAGCAACGCCGTGACAGCAGAAACTGCTAATACCAATCAGACCAACAATACTTCTATAGACCCTACCCAATACCAACCGCAGCTGATCGAAGCGGCACAACAAAAAAAATGGGCAACGGACAAACGCTATGAAGTGAGCAATACGCCAAGCGACAAGCCAAGTCGCTATATGCTGTCGATGTTTCCGTACCCAAGTGGCAAGCTGCACATGGGACACGTGCGTAACTATACCATCTCTGATGTACTCAGCCGTTATTATCGCCTCAAAGGCTTTGATGTCATGCAGCCAATGGGCTGGGATGGCTTTGGCCTGCCAGCAGAAAACGCCGCCATCGCCAACCAAACGCCGCCTGCTGCTTGGACATTTGCCAACATCGACAACATGCGCGCCCAGCTAAAATTGCTCGGTCTCTCTATCGACTGGTCACGTGAGTTTGCCACTTGTAGCCCTGAGTATTATCAGTGGGAGCAGTGGTTGTTTTTGCAGCTCTACAAAAAAGGCTTGGTCTACAAAAAGCTCTCTACTGTCAACTGGGATCCGGTCGACAACACCGTTCTTGCCAACGAGCAAGTCATCGATGGCAAAGGCTGGCGTAGTGGCGCGCCCGTTGAGAAGCGCGACATCCCGATGTATTACTTTAATATCACTGATTATGCCGATGAGCTGCTCGATGATTTAGACCAGCTAGAGGGTCATTGGCCATCTGAAGTTCTGACCATGCAGCGCAACTGGATCGGCCGTAGCGCGGGTATGGAAGTACATTTCCCTTATGAGCTTGCCGGCGAGCGCAACACCTTAGAAGTGTTTACCACTCGCCCTGATACCTTGATGGGCGTCACTTATGTCGCCGTTGCCGCTGAGCATCCGTTAGCTCAGTACGCCTCTGAGCATGATGACGCCATCGCTCAGTTTTGTGCACTGTGCAAAACAGGCTCAGTCGCCGAAGCGGATCTGGCCAAAGCCGAAAAAATCGGTATGGATACAGGCCTGACCGTGACCCATCCTCTCACTGGTGAAGAAGTCCCTGTGTGGGTCGCCAACTATGTCTTGATGAGCTATGGCTCAGGCGCAGTGATGGCGGTACCAGCGCACGATGAGCGCGATTATGAGTTTGCAACCAAATACAGCCTACCTATCAAGCAAGTCATCCAGTCGCCTGCAGACTTTGAAGCATCCGTCCTTGCTGCGGCTCAAGCGGACGGCTCTGAGCCAAATCTTACTTATACTGAGCGCAACATCTTGGTGAACTCAGGCGAATTTGACGGCTTGGATTTTGATCAAGCGTTTGAGGCAATGCTTGCCAAACTTGAGCCACAACAGCTTGCGAAGAAAAAAATCCAGTATCGTCTGCGTGATTGGGGCGTCTCGCGTCAGCGCTATTGGGGCTGCCCTATCCCAATGATCAACTGTGAGCACTGCGGCACGGTGCCTGTCGAAGAGCAAGACCTACCTGTCGTACTGCCAACGGATGTCGTCCCTGATGGCCGCGGCAACCCGCTCAAAAGCATGCCAGAGTTTGTCAACACCACTTGTCCAAAGTGCGGCAACCCAGCTGAGCGCGAGACCGATACCTTTGACACCTTTGTTGAGTCGAGCTGGTACTACGCACGCTTTGCCAGTCCAAACGACACGCAAAACATGGTCAATAAATCTGCCGCCAATAAATGGCTGCCTGTCGATCAATACATCGGCGGTGTCGAGCACGCAGTCATGCATCTACTTTATGCGCGTTTCTTCCATAAGCTCATGCGCGACGAAAACTTGGTATCAGGCAATGAGCCATTTGCCAACTTGATGACGCAAGGCATGGTGCTCGCGGGTACTTTTTACCGCCGCAACGCTGATGGCAGCACCACTTACTACTTCGCCGAAGATGTCGATATCGACTACAACGAGCGCGGTCAGCCAGTTAAAGCGATTTTAAAATCTGATGGACAGCCTGTCACCATCGGCAAAATAGAAAAAATGTCCAAATCAAAAAACAACGGTGTCGATCCACAAATCACCATTGATAAGTATGGCGCGGATACCGTACGTTTGTACACGCTATTTACCGCCCCTGCCGATCAGACGCTTGAGTGGTCAGATGACGCGCTAAAAGGCCCTTATAACTTCGTCAAAAAAGTATGGCGCATCGCAACCGACCATATGCAAGCCCTAGCGGCTGCAAGCCTAAGCCCTGATGCATTAAATAAAGCCACGCTCAATAACGAAGCATTAAACACAGAGCATCTTAGCAAAGCGGCGAAAAACTTACGCCGTAAGACTCATGAAACCGTCGCCAAGATTGACAGTGACCTAGGCGAGCGCTTGGCGCTAAACACGCCCGTCTCAAGCCTTATGGAGCTTGCCAATGAGCTGACTGGTTTTAAAGCCAGCAGTGAGCAAGACCTGCGAGTACAGCACGAAGCATTGATTGATTTATTAATCATGCTATCTGCCTACGCACCGCACGTCGGCGAGAACTTGCTTGAGCAGCTGGGTGTCGATACGGTCAACTTAAGCTACCCTGCTGTCGACGAGCGCGCTCTGGTACAAGATACCATCACCATGGTGGTGCAGGTCAATGGTAAGATGCGCGGCAAAATGGATGTCGCCCCCAACAGCGACCCTGAGCAGCTAAAAGCGCAAGCACGCGCACTTGAAGGTGTGGCCAAGTTTTTGACAGGGGACATCAAAAAAGAGATCGTCGTACCCAATAAGCTGGTCAATATCGTGGTTGCAGGCTAGTACATCATCTTTAGCTAGGCGCTACCCGCTAGCGCTGTTCTGCGATGCGTCTTTATTACGTTAGGGCGGGCCCTCACCTCTATTCGATAGCGGCCTTTACTGCTTCACTAGGCCAAAGACGAGGACTTGAGGGCACCTCCCAAGCTTTTTATCATTAAAGGATAGCGATTATGTCGTATAAGCACCGAGCAGTACCGTCACAATCATCGACCAGCGGACAAAAACTTGCGACAGCGTTACTGGCTGCTTTGCCGATGATGACCGTGCTCGGTGCCACCACCGCACTGAGTGGCTGCGGCTTTCAGCTGCGCGGTTATGAAACACCAATGCTGCTCGATGTGGCCAAAACAGCGGTCATTATCGAAGATGATCGCACGTCGTTTCCGCTCAAGCTGCCATTGACCCAGCGCCTAAAAACCCTAGGCGCGGAAGTCATGAGCAATATGACCTTAGATGATGTGGCACGTAACAATCGACAAGCACATGCAGAGCCCATCGCCGTCATCGATATCAGCAATGTGCGATTTAAGCGTTATGAGCTGGTTGGGGTTTTGACAGAAATCCGTTTGGTGCTCTCAGCCGATGTCAGCTATCAGACCTTTGAAAATGGCAAACCTGTGATACTCAAAAATGCCATCCAAGTCGATCGCAGCTATCAGTACAACGAAGCCTCGGTCAGCACTGACGATCAGCAAGGTGATCAGATTCGTGACTGGCTCTATGAGCGCTTGGCTCGCCGTATCACGGATCAATACGTCGCTATCTCCTTACCCAAAGTGCCACCTGCTGGTAAGCAGGCAGTACCCATGATAAACAGCGCCACTGCACCCACCGTGATGGTGCCAAACGCCCAGTAATTTTATAAGTCTGTAGGAATGCTCTCCTATTCTTCATGATCATGTAACGCCGCTCTTTTCTTCTTTTTTTTAACCTGTGTATCCTCAGCCTATGCAAGATACTTTTATCCAAGCCTATCCAAAACTACTACAACCCGCGGCGGCAGTAGCTGGCTTGTGGCTGGCACACGGTGATGAGCCGTTACTCAGTCAATGGCTTATCGATGCCATGCGTCCGCACTGGCGCGCGCAAAACTATGCCATCAAACGCATCGAGCTGATGTCAGTCAAAAGCTGGCAAGATGTGCTATCCGAGCTTGGCAGTCAGTCGTTGTTTGACGATGCCAGTGCGCTGATTGTGACAGGCAATCACAAACCTGATAAAGCCGTCATTGCCGCGCTCGAACGTTTTGCTATCGAAGCACAAGCAGGCACGCACAGTCACAGCCTGCTATGGCTCACGCCTAAGCAAGACAAGCGCAGCCAGAGCAGCAAATGGTTTGCGCCGTTTACTCAATACGGTCACGTGATTGATTGCAACTTGTACAATGAGCAGCAGCGTCAGCAGTTATTACAGATACAGGCCCAGCAGTTTGGCCTCACGCTGTCACAAGAAGCATGGCAGCTGCTGATGTCGCATACCGAGCACCATCTGCTAAGCGCCTATCAAACCTTATGGCGGCTCTCTTATCTGTTTGCGCCGCAGCTCGCACCTGCGGCGACTCCTCATCAACAATCAGCCCATCACTCTACCAGCTCAACTGACGGCGGGACTCATACCGAAAACGTCGCATTAGATATTGATGATCTACAAGCCGCGCTGGTCAGTGATGCTCAGTTTAGTGTCTTTGATCTATCCGATGCCATGCTGGCTGGCAACAGCGCGCAGGTAGTCAAAATCATCACGCAGCTCAAGGCCACCGATGAGCCGACAACGTTGATACTGTGGGCAATCAGTAAAGACATGCGCCAGATTATGCAGCTGCTAGATGGAAAAGACCCGCAGGCGCTCGGCATTTGGCGCAGCAAACAAGGCTTATATCAGCAGGCGTGTCGTCGCCAGTCAAAGGCGCAGACCGCGCAGTGGCCGGCGCTGCTTTATCGCTGCGACCAAGCCATCAAAGGACTTATTCGTCAGCCTGCTTGGGAGCTGTTGTTACAAGCAGCGCTTGAGCTGTCCGGCAAACGCTTGTTTATCGCTTGATACACCTCTCGTTTGACCGCCATCTCTAATTTACTTCTACCTAATTTACTTCTATAAACGACTTACTTGTATAAAAGACGACCAAATCCGCCACAGCCGAGTGGCAGATTTTGGTTCTCTCGATCCTCCTTAACCTTTCTTAAACTAATTCTCATTCCCTTTTGACAAGCAACCCTTTACTATAACTGCATTTGATTCAAGGTTACGGGGCAAGTGTGATGCAAAAGGTAAGTAAAAAAACGGCAATAAAATGGGGGGTTGCCGCAATCGTTGTGCTGTTACTTGGGGTTTTTGCGTATCAACAGTTAAAACCAAAAGCCGCTGAACCCAATTATCTGACCGCTAAAGCCGAAATCGGTGATATCGAAAACAATGTCATGGCATCAGGCAAGGTCAAAGCGCTAAATACGGTTGAGGTTGGCGCGCAGGTTTCTGGTGAAGTCAAAAAGCTGTATGTCGATATTGGCGACCAAGTCCAGCAAGGTGATTTGATTGCTCAAATTGACCAAGTCACGCAACGAAATGCCTTAGACAATCAACAAGCCACACTAGAGCAAAGCGCAGCAGCACTAAAAAGCGCACAGGCAGATGTATTAAGTAAACGTGCCAACTTAAAAAGCGCTTATGCCGATTTGGCCAGTCGTCAATCTGAGCTTAAACAGGCACAATCTGACTTTGCCCGCTTAAAATCCTTAGTAGAAATTGACGCCATCAGTCAGCAAGAATACGACACCCAAGCCACAGCGGTTCAAACGGCTAAAGCGGCAGTGGACAATGCACGCGCGGCGATTGACACTGCCAAGGCCGCTATCGTGACTGCCAATGCCGATATCAGTAGCCAACAAGCCGAGCTTAGAAAATCACAAACCAACGTCAATACTGCTCAGCAAGATTTGGGCTATACCACCATCCGCGCGCCCATGTCAGGTACAGTTGTCTCTATCACCACTGAGCAAGGCAGCACCGTTAATGCCAATCAAACCGCACCAACCATCGTTACCTTAGCCGACTTATCCACCGTGCGTATTAACGCGCAAATCTCCGAAGCAGATGTGATTAATGTACAAGCAGGCATGCCAGTGTACTTTAACATCATTGGTAATCCTGAGCAGAAATTTGATGCCACGCTCAAAGCTATTGAACCTGCTCCTGAACAAATCAGTGAGACCAGCTCGACCGACACCGCTATCTACTACATCGGTTATTTAGAAGTGCCCAACCCTGAGCGCCGCTTTCGTATTGATATGACTGCGCAGGTGTACGTGGTCATTGACCAAGCCAAAGATGCCCTATTGATACCCTCTACCGCCCTTAAAAACAGCAAGACCGATACTAGCGGTAAGACAACTGCGACCGTACGCGTACTACAAGCAGACGGCACGGTTAAAGAACAGCCTGTTACGGTTGGGATTAATAACCGCGTCAATGCGCAAATTCTTAGCGGCTTAAAAGCAGGTGACGATGTCATCTTAAGCGAAGACAATAGTAGCAGTAAAGGCAACCAATCTGGCGGTGGTCGCCGACCATTTTAACGGCAACACAGGTCAACAATGAAGACGTACTAAAAAGAGATGATAAAGGTAGATGCTGGTTATGAATACCCAAAAAATGCACGCTGAAACGGCTGATGCGCCACCATTAATGCAGCTAACAGGCGTCATTAGGGAGTTTCGCGCAGGCGAACAGATAATGCGGGTACTGCATGATATTGACTTGACTATCTATCAAGGTGAGATGGTCGCCATCATCGGGCAATCAGGCTCAGGCAAGTCAACCTTGATGAATATCTTGGGCTGCTTGGACAAAGCCAGCGCAGGCGACTATAAGATTTATGGCAAGTCAGTCAACCAGCTTGAGGCCGATGAGCTGGCGACCCTACGCCGTGAACATTTTGGCTTTATTTTTCAGCGCTATCATTTGCTTGGCGACATTAACGCACGCGACAATGTTGCCGTGCCTGCCGTCTATGCAGGTATGGACAAAGAGGCACGTAGCGAACGCGCCGCACACCTGCTCGGTGATTTGGGTCTAGCAGACAAGGTTGGCAACCGTCCCAGTCAGCTATCAGGCGGTCAGCAGCAGCGTGTCTCTATTGCACGCGCCTTGATGAATGGGGGCGAGATTATCCTTGCCGATGAGCCGACAGGCGCGCTCGATAGTCAATCGGGCAAAGACGTGATGCAAATCTTGCAGTCGTTAAACGAGCAAGGGCACACCATCATTATGGTGACGCACGACCCCAACATCGCCGCGCAAGCTGAGCGTGTCATCGAGATTAAAGACGGCTATATTATTGATGACTATCACAATGACCATTATGAGCATAGCACACAGCAGCCTGAGGCCATCTTAGAACAGCACAAAAAAAGCCGCATCGGTAGCTTTATTGACCGCCTGCTTGAAGCCTTTAAAATGTCGCTGCTGGCCATGCGCGCGCACAAAATGCGCACTTTGCTGACCATGCTGGGCATTATTATTGGTATTGCCTCCGTCGTCTCAGTCGTGGGCTTGGGTAAGGGCTCACAGCAGCAAATTTTGACCAATATCAGTTCGCTTGGCACCAATACCATCACTGTCATCGATGGCTACCCATGGGGGGACCCAAGGCGCAGTTACAACGATGACAACTTAACCCCTGATGACGCCAATGCCGTTGCCGCGCAGCCTTATGTGGTCAGCGTCAGTCCTCAGTTAGATGGCAGCGCTACCGTTCGCTATCGCAGTATCCAAGAATCAGCGACCGTCAGTGGTGTGGGTAAAGACTATTTGGATGTGACGGGCGAAACGCTGGCACAAGGACAAGCCTTTGATGAACAAAGTATTTTGCGGCGTACACAAGACGTCATCTTAGATGACAATGCAAAAAATACTTTTTTCGCGGATAATGACAACCCTATTGGTGAGGTTCTACTAATTGGCGCAGTACCAGGGCGCGTGATAGGTGTCCTTGAACCCAAAGACAGTGGCTTTGGCCCAAGCTCTGATTCTCCAACCATCTACATGCCCTACACGACTGTCATGTCGCGTATTGAAGGCAGTGCCTATATTGAGAATTTCGTGGCCTTAGTGGATGAAAGCATCTCATCGTCAGCGGCAGAGTCAGCCATCTCGCAGCTGATTGAAGAGCGGCACGGCGCAGACGATTTTCGTACCCGCAATTCTGACTCTATTCGCCAGACTATTGAGTCCACGACCTCGACCATGACGCTATTAATTTCTTCGATTGCTATCATTTCATTGATTGTTGGTGGTATTGGGGTAATGAACATCATGCTGGTATCTGTCACCGAGCGCACCAATGAGATTGGGGTGCGTATGGCTGTCGGCGCGCGTCAAAGCGACATTATGCAGCAGTTTTTGATTGAGGCCATTTTGGTGTGCGTATTGGGGGGCTTGCTGGGTATCGGACTGGCCTTTGCCATTGGTGAGGTGATTAATCGTGTGGGCGGTGACAGCTTTCAGGTTATCTACTCACCGACCTCTATTATCGCAGCTTTTGTTTGCTCGACCCTGATTGGTGTGGTTTTTGGATTTTTACCTGCGCGCAACGCCGCCAAGCTCGACCCTGTCGATGCCTTGTCGCGCGATTAAAGCAACATGGGACATAAATATGTTCAAAATCACGGTAAACTAAGAAAAAAGGCAGTTTTCTTAAATTAAGGGTTGCATTACTCAAAATTATCTATATACTATGCTCTCACGTTTAGGGATACAGAACTTCTTAAACGAGAGAAAAAAGTTAGGGCCGATAGCTCAGTTGGTAGAGCAGTTGACTTTTAATCAATTGGTCCCGCGTTCGAGTCGCGGTCGGCCCACCACTTTTTCTTTCACACCCTTTTAGGGCCGATAGCTCAGTTGGTAGAGCAGTTGACTTTTAATCAATTGGTCCCGCGTTCGAGTCGCGGTCGGCCCACCATATTTGAAAAGCCCCATCACTAACTTAATAGTGACGGGGCTTTTTTTTGCGTGCCTGTTACCGCTATCGTTTAGGGTTACGGCGACGCGAAAAGACAGTAAAGTTAGCGTCTTTGCGCCATAGCAGCTTATGTTTGATGGTGTCTTTGATGGTACGCGGATGCTTGGGTGCCTGCGTGATGAGCATATCAAAAGTGGCGTCGTCTATCGCCAGCTCGCGGCCATGCGCCATCATCACCACCGAGGGCTTTAACGCTTTGATTTTTTGCAGCGACTGGATATAGAGTTTTGGATCATAAATAGGAAATGGTGCGACAAACTTGTGACGCAGCTTGATAATCAAGTCTGCTGTATATACTTGCCGGCTTGGCAGATGAAATAGCGATAAGTCACGATCTGTATGCCCTGGCGTTTCAAGCACTTGCCACTCATCAAACTCAGGCACGCGGTCGCCATCTTTTACCATCACATCAGGATTCAGATGTGCCGAGTAATAAAGATTTTTGGCCGAGCGTCCTTGCCGTCTCGCCACATAATGCGCCAAATTCATATCGATGAGATGCATGGCTCGCCCGCCGATACCGCCATACCACTGAGTTTTTTTGTCTGCTGATACAATTAGGCAGCCTGTTTGTTTTTTAAACTGCAGAGCACCGCCAGCATGATCAGGGTGCATGTGTGTCACCATGACTACCTTGAGCTGGCTTATAGGGCGCTGTAGTGTGTCTGTGATGTACGCCAGTACCATCGGTACATCAGCACGGCAGCAGCCGTCAAGCAGCAGCAACTTATTAGCATATACCGCCAAATAAATACTTTGAATATAACCGTCCAATCGCACAATCTTATCTAAGCGCATAAGTCATCCTTGAGTGTTTGCTTAGGGCGTGTCGAACATTCGACCATGGCACTGACAGCGACTATTTTTTAGACGATTCGAGGTTAAAAATAATAAGTTTAGTCACTCTAAGCGCTTATTTTTAACGATGAAGCGGCAAAAAAGAGTCCTGTCCCTGCGGGCTGATGACACCCCTTGTTTTGATTGTAGTACAGGAGCTTATGTACGGCTCGACTTTCAATGAACGCTTGTACTCCGTTTGCTCCTTGCAATTCGTCGTTTAGGCGTTTTGCTAAAATTTTAGGTATCAGACTTAGGACTAGTTGATGACACGTTGTGGTATATAAGCTGATTTTTGTGGGGAAAAATAACATTGATAAAATAAAACTCTGTTATGATTACAGACTCCAATCCAGTACGCGCTCACGAGTTGGCTATGAAATCTACCGCAGACAATACAACACGACACCCCTCACCTTTTTTGAACTCTGTTCCCAAAAGTTTGCTTTTAGGCTTGTTGACAGCCAGTCTGATGAGCGTTGATATGTCTGCACAAGCAGGTGGCGGCGAATACTGTGGCTCTAACTTTTCGTTAGACAATCGCTACTACAATGCCTGTCAGATTAACTTCCCCACCTTAGATACTGGCAATGACACCCAGACCAATTTGTATTTATTACTTGCCGATAAGGGCTTAATCACCTTTGATGAGCCTGACACGCTACATACCAGCGGTTATTATTATGACTTTCCGCTTAACTTACGCACATTAAAGCACGCGGCAGTAAATCAAGTACAAAATCCCAATCAGTCTTTTTTAGAGCCCTCTGAAACCAGCAATTATGCTGAGTACTGTAATAGCTTTTATACAGGTAAAACAGCGCTAGAAAACGCGCTAACACTAGATCAGGCATTAACCCCAAAAGAGCGCGCACAACTGATGCAATTTCGTGACGCCATTCGCAGTGAGTGTGCCGATTCATTTGATGATGAGGCCGCTGCGCTCAAAGAGACTGCTACTTTTCCGTTAAAGTGGTCTGTCCACGCACAGCCCTACGCGGACTACATCATGGCGACACAACTGTTTTATTTGGGCAAAAAATCAGACTTTGACAGCGCGCATAACCTGTATAGTGCGTTGACCACGCTTGATGCGGGGGATAATGCAGGACGCGCTTGGCTACTCGATACGGTCAACTATATGCTGATTCGCACAGGTATCAATCGTATTTATCAGCAAGGCGCGCAAGATTATGTTTATGACCATAAAACGGTTGACCCAAGACTGTTTGCCAGCACGCAAAGCGCCATCAATACTTATCTCAGCCGCTTTAAAAAAGGGCAGTATACGGCATCCGCTCGCGGATTACAGCGCCGACTCTATTGGCTGTCAGGGAAGCAAGAACAATTGGTTGATGAAATAGAATGGCAAATTGAGCATACAAAGTCATTGGCCTTTAACCTAGACAGTCGCCGCTTGCCAGAAGAGATTGAGAGACGATTGTTTTTTCCAGATAGTGATAAACAAGTCGATATCAATGTGCTTAATGACCCCATATTGCTGACCAGTTTTGCCTTATATCGTCTACGACCTGCCAGCGACTTCATGAACACCAAACCCATAACATTGGCAGCGCTTGAGCGTCTAAAGCCCAAGTTTAAAGGCAGTATGGACTTGTATCAGTATCTGATCGCGACCTATTATTTTGTGCAAGAAAATAATCCAAAACGCGCCCTAACCTATTTGCCCACCGCTGCGCCAACGGGTAAGCTATCTTATACTCAATTTAGCCAATACGCTTTAAAAGCAAAAGCATTACAGCAACTCGGACGCACCGATGAAGCCAATACCCTATGGCAGCAGCTACATACCTTGCCCAAGCAGCCGTTTCAAAACACCGTCACTGAGCTGGCATTAGCACTGCATGCTGACAAGACCAATGATTACCGTTCATTGTTTACTGATACCAGCATACAATCACAAGCCTTAAAGATGCGCGTCATCAAATATTCAGCCGACCCTACCTTGCTAAAGCAAATTGCAGACAATCATGCAAATACAAACGCACTGGGTGCTGAGGCGCGTTACGCGCTGCTCGCCAAATCACTGATACATGGACGCTACGACGATTATTTAACCTACCAGCAGCGTTATTTGCCAAAGGACGCCCAAAAATATCAGGGCTATAGCAGTAAGGATGAGACCTTAAAGCACCTCCCTACTTTTAGTCAATTTAACTGGCAAGGTAAACACATCAGCCCTCATATCAAGTGTCAAAACTTGACAACCACGGTGACGCGCCTCAGTAAACGCCCTAACGACAGACTACAAACCTTGTGTCTGACCGAGTTTATGTATGATACCGATTTGACCAGCTACCTCGATGACTACGACAAAGAGTTTCGCTATATTGTTGACGATGATCCAAGTAAGCCCTATCCGTACTTAGGTGACGTCCCCAGTCGCTTCGCAGGTCAAACGCTCAGCAGACTCGATATCTACCGCTCCATATTTACAGACAGTCAAGATGACGAGCTGTCCGCCTATGCGCTGCATCGTGCGATAGATTGTTTTGCCAGCTCGGGTAACAACCAGTGCGGCGATAAGCAGGTTGATTTGTCTGTGCGCAAAGCATGGTTTAAACGTCTCAAATCTGACTTTAGCCATACCACTTGGGCAAAAAACCAAAAATACTACTGGTAAATATGACGAGCTACTGGTGTGAGTAATCATCTACAAAAGTATCAGCAATTTACGTTTAAGCGATGGCTGTTAGGCTTGCTGGGTCTGGGTATTATTATATTTGCCGCTTTGGTTTACTATCAAGGTGCAAGCCGTTTTTCATCTGCGCCATCTAAGCAGATACCATCACAGGATAGTGATTCCAGTAAAATTGGCTCTATTACCATGCCCACGAACACTACCAATATCCAAGCCAATGATTACCAGCAGTTTTGGCTGTGGACACCGCCCAAAGACAGTACCAAGCTCAGCCAAGCGCATACGTTGTATCTATTACAAGGTGAGATACGTGCGCCCAACATGCCCTATTATCGCCCTGATACCCATGACAATAATGCTCAGGCATTACCAGCGACATTGATAACGCAGGGACTAGGTGTGCGACCTTTACGCGGTAAAAAAATGTGGCTGGTCTACCGTGCGACCAGTCAGACGTGGTCTGAGGACGTCATGCCACAGCTTATAAAGCGCTTAGAGCAATGGCAACGCGCAGGCAATCACGTCATGGGTATCCAAATAGATTATGATGCGCCAACCTACCGATTGGGCGAATACGCCGCTTTGCTTAAGCAGATTCGTCAGCAGCTGCCCGCGCAGTATCAACTCAGTGTGACAGGTCTGCTGGACTGGTCAAACCAAGCCGAAGACTCTCAGTTTATTCAGCTTAATAACGCCATCGACGAGCTGGTGATACAAACTTATCAGGGCACGACCACCTTGACGAATTATGCGCAGCACCTCATACGGCTAAAAGACCTGCCCTTCGATTTTAAAGTGGGCATCATTGAAGGTGGTCAATGGCAAGGGGCTGCATTTTTAGAAGACAATCCACACTTTCAAGGTTATGTGGTGTTCTTGCGCTAAAAAATAAAAAAACTCAGCACTTAGGCTGAGTTTTTCTTCATCATAATTACAGCTTAATCGGATTAAGCCAAGTCACGAACCTTTGGCTCACGCTCCCATAGACGAGATTTTGCATTTTCTACAAAGCTGTCAAGCTCAGCGAGCGGTGTGACAAACTCATCTTTTTCTACAGGAAGTTTACTTAAGATAAACTCATCCGTTGCACCGCAATAAGCAATGGCTTTACAGTGTACATAAGCATCAGTGAACCAATCTAGCGTTGAGCTATCCTCCGCCAGTTTCTTGGCTTGATTCGGCATAATGATACTCACTACCGCATCGAAGAATACTGATGGTGCGCCAGCGACACGCTCATCTGCTTGGATACGCGTATCGTCGTCAAGCTTGACTTCTTTACTCGGCGCAACGATTTTTACCATACCGCCTTGAGCGTTAATAGCATCTTCAAACTTCTTAACTTGCTCATGGTTTGATCCTTCAGCCACTAAGATACCCACCAAACGGCCTTTTAGTGATTTAGGCGTACGGCCGATGGTTTGTACAGCCTCTGATGTCGCCATGTCTTGTACAGGCGCTGCCGCATCAGCAGGCTCTGGCAACTCCATACCCAAGGCAATTGCCACGCGCTTGGCCAAATCTTCATCGATATGCAGCAGGTGGCCGAGCATACGGGTACGTACATGAGGAGTATCTACTTTACCCAACTCAAACGCGTAGGCTGATGCAATGTGTGCTTGTTCAGCAGGGGTTTGGCTACGATAGAACATACGCGGCTGACTATAGTGATCAGCAAAGCTCTCAGCACGGATACGACCTTTTACGCCATCGTCCAGTTTTTCATGAAACGAGTTAAAACCTTTTTGAGGACTTTCACGTGGACGGTCTAGATCTAGACTTTGAGGCTCATAAAGGACACGAGTCTTAGGCACTTGCATTTGCATATGACCGTCTTGCTGGTTATTGGCAAACGGACATTTAGGCGCATTGATAGGAATCTGAGCAAAGTTTGGTGAGCCCAAGCGCGACAACTGAGTATCTAAATAACTAAATAGACGGCCTTGCAGTAGAGGATCATTACTAAAGTCGATACCAGGTGGTATATGCGATGGACAGAAGGCTACCTGCTCAGTTTCTGCAAAGAAATTATCTGGGTTACGGTTCAAGACCATTTTACCGATGATTTTAACTGGCACTAGCTCTTCTGGAATCAGCTTAGTGGCATCTAAGTGGTCAAATGGAAACTCATTGGCCTCTTCTTCGGTAAAGAGCTGTACACCAAGCTCCCACTCAAAATACATACCATTTTCAATCGCTTCATACATGTCACGGCGGTTATAATCAGGGTCAGCACCAGATATTTTTACAGCTTCATCCCAAATCAATGATTGCACGCCAGCAACTGGCTTCCAATGATAACGGAAGAAAGTACTCTTACCTTCTTTGTTGAGCAAACGGTAGGTATGAATACCAAAACCTTCCATCATGCTAAAGCTACGCGGCAATGCACGATCACTCATAAGCCAAATCAGGTTATGCATCGTCTCTGGGCTTAGCGAGACAAAGTCCCAAAAGGTATCGTGGGCACCCGTCGCTTGCGGAAAACCACGATCTGGTTCTGGTTTCGTCGCGTGTACCAAATCAGGGAATTTCATCGCATCTTGAATAAAGAAGATAGGCATATTATTGCCGACTAAATCCCAATTACCTTCTTCTGTGTACATCTTGACTGAAAATCCGCGTACGTCACGGGGCGTATCCTTTGAGCCTTTATTACCAGCAACTGTTGAGAAGCGGGTAAATACAGGAGTCCGCTTCCCTGTTTCTGTAAGAATTTTGGCGGTCGTATATTCTTCTAACGATTCTGTCAGCTCAAAATAACCATGTGCGGCGCTACCACGCGCATGGACAATACGCTCTGGGATACGCTCATGGTCAAAATGGTTGATTTTTTCGCGTAATACAAAATCTTCTAAAAGACTCGGGCCTCGGCTACCGGCTTTTAAAGAATTCTGGTTATCAGAGATAACGACACCTTGCTGCGTAGTGAGCGCTTTTGTGTCATCGTCTGCACGTTGGTGAGTCTCGCCGCCATTGCCGCGAGTTGGGTTCATGTCTTTTGCGGGGTCAGTATGACCAAGGTTCTTTTTCATAATATATCCTAGCTGATGAATGAAATGGCCTCTGATGAGACTATCCAAAGCGCGTAAACCCAGTATTTATATCCTTGTATCTATATAGTAACTTCGACTGTCGCTTCATGTTTTATGGGTTACGCGGCGGTTGATGATCTAACTTTTTATTGTTGCTCTTTCGCTACTATGACTGGCAGTGCCAACCGTTCGCATTGCCAACCATGGTGTTCATCACTCATCTTACTTAAAAACTTCGCGATTTATGTCACATATATCGTGAAGCTTGTTGATTTTTGGTTAAACCAACGAGCCAAACTATTAGCACATTACTATCATCAAATATATTGCTAAGTCCTTAACGCTCATGGCAGCACTCTTTGGATTTTTTGGCTAAAGAATATCGATAGCGTTCGGGCCTATTATCAGTTAAATTATAAGGACAGGCATAAAATAAAGTCAGCCAGCATCAAAGCTGTGGCAAACACTAGCGGCGAGTTCTGATCAAGCAAAATTTTTATAACCATCGCTTATAGTCATCATAAAAGGCTTGATGCATCACTTTGTATAAGGCAGTTCGTAACTGTATTTACGGGCCGTTTTTATTCATCCGTCTAGGGCGTATTGTTCGTTAAGTAAGAAAAATAGCCATATCCAAGCTTTATTGGATATATTCCCTAGTTATAGACAAGGAAGACAGTTATGTTATTAGATAACGACGTATTGCGTGCGCGCATTCGTTTATTAGGATCGTTTTTAGGTGAGGCCATCTCTCGTCAATCTGGGCAACAAACCTTAGATACCATCGAGACCTTGCGCCAAGGTTTTATCCAAGAGCGCCGCGAGCATAACGACGGACAAAAACAAAAACTTATCGAGCTCATCGCCTCGCTAGACAATCAGACACTAAAAAACGTCATTCGCGCGTTTTCTATTTACTTTTTTTTGGCAAATTTGACCGAAGAAAACTACTTACGTGAGCAGCGGCAAGTGATGCGCGCAGAGTCCAACCAAAGCTGGGAAGGCTCTTTTCGTCGCACTTTATCAGAATGCCGTGAGCGCCAGATCGAACCTGAACAAATCAAAGAGCTCATCGATCAGCTAAGATTTATTCCAGTCTTTACCGCGCACCCTACCGAGGCGCGTCGCCGTACGACGATGAATATCTTGCAAACGCTATATGAGCACACCGATGCCATGGGTGTCTATCCTGAGGGCAGTCGCGCCTTTGAGCAGGCCAAACAAAAAACCGCAGAAACCATTGATCTACTATGGTCATCAGATGAGGTGCGGACTCGTAAACCCTTAGTCTATGATGAGATTAATAATGGCCTGCATTATTTTGATGCCAGTCTTTTTGCCGCCATACCGAAAGTCTATCGTAATATCAAAGACGCAATCGTAGAGATTTATCCAGAGCTTAGTGACTATGCGCTGCCCGCTTTTGTCAATTTTGGTTCTTGGATCGGCGGCGATAGAGATGGCAACCCCTTCGTCACTCATGAGACCACAGAAATGGCCGTGTTGATGCATGCCAATACCGTGCTGCGCCATTACCAAGTATTGATCCGAAAGCTGCGCCGCGAGCTGATTCATAGCGATAGCATCGTCACCATCGCGCCCGAGATTTATGAGCGAATTAAAGACTATAGCGAGCTGGATCAGCAGGTGTTTTGTTATAACCCTGATGACTACAATCATGAGCCATACCGTAGATTGTTATCACTCATCCTTGCCAAAATAAAAGCCACCAACCAGTATATCCAAAGCCAAGGCACAGACGACAATGCAGCAAAAGACGCGTACTTATCGCCGGCCGCACTGTTAGATGACTTACGCCTTATCCGCAAGAGCGTCAACACGCATGATAGCGCCCATGCCGAAGGGCTACTGCTAGATACCATCCGCTTGGTCAAAACCTGCGGCTTTCATCTGGCCGCGCTCGATATTCGCCAAGACTCAGGCTATCATGGCGAGGTCATTGCCGATATTTTTGCCAATGCCTCTAACTTGCCCGATTACAAGGCGCTAAGCGAAGCAGAGCGCCAAGAGTGGCTGACCCGCCTACTACAAAAACCAGGCACACCGCTGATTTATACCGATAATTTAAGCGAACAAACCCGTGAGCAGCTGGCATTGATGCAGTCGGTGGCCAAACTGCGCAAGCTGGTCGGCGACGATACTTTTGGCAGCTACGTCATCTCGATGACCAATAACGCCAGTCAACTACTAGAAGTACTGCTGCTGATGCGTTTTGCAGGTTTGTCTGGCATCAATGACGACGGACACTTATTTGCCGCCTTGCCGGTAGCGCCACTGTTTGAAACCATCGAAGACCTAAAAAACATCGATAAAATCATGCCAACAGTACTGGACAACCCCCTGTATCGCGAGCTACTTGAGCACTCAGGCAATATTCAAGAGATTATGCTGGGCTACTCCGACTCTTCTAAAGACGGCGGCATTATCACCTCGGCTTGGCAGCTGTATAGCGCCCAGCAAACCATCACTCGTATTGCCAACCAATACGGCATCAGCACCCGTCTGTTCCATGGTCGCGGCGGCTCTGTCAGTCGCGGCGGCGGCTCAACTCATCAGGCCATTGCCGCGCAGCCTGCTGGTACATTAAACGGACAAATCAAGTTTACCGAGCAAGGCGAAGTGCTCTATGCCAAATACGCCAATCCAGATACAGCAGTGTTTGAGCTGACCATGGGTATCACAGGCGCACTAAAAGCCAGCTCGTCACGCTTTGTGGCGCAGCCGGCCCAGCTCGATAGCTATGAAGCACTGTTTGCAGATTTAGCCGATGCAGGCGAGCAGCAATATCGAGCACTGACGGATAATACAGACGGGTTTTATCAGTTTTACTCCGAGGCCACGCCCGTACAAGAGATCTCTTTGCTAAATATCGGCTCGCGCCCTGCCCACCGCAAAAAAGGCTTGCCAAGCAAATCAACAATTCGGGCGATACCTTGGGTGTTTGGCTGGTCATTGGCCCGCTTTACCCTTCCTGCGTGGTATGGCGTGGGCACGGCATTAGAGAGTGTCAAACAAAACGAAGGATTGATGAAAGAGATGAATAAAAACTGGCCGTTTTTTAGCGCCTTTATCAGCAATATCGAAATGGCCTTTACCAAATCGGAGATGAATATCGCCCACGCCTACAGTCAGCTGTGCAAAGACGAGCACTTACGCACACAAGTCATGCAGGCTGTCGAGCACGAGCACGCGCTTACTCACTCTGGCCTAAACTCCCTGCTCGAGCAAACCTCATTATTGTCCACGCAGCAAGAGCTGGCAGCGTCTTTACAATGGCGCAATGCTTACTTAGACCCGATCAACTATATCCAAATCGAGCTGCTCAAACGCATGCGTCAACCTGATAATAAGGATGCTAAAAGTACCGACAAACTGGCGGTAGAAGATCCACTAATTCGCAGTATCAATGCCCTTGCAGCAGGACTACGTAATACTGGTTAGAACTTGATACTGATATTAAAACGCAAATAACCGCTGACTTAGTTAGCGGTTATTTTTTGAAAAATCAAAATTTGGTTGTTCGCTGGCATCTGGTATTCATAACTTAACTCTAGATTATGCTGTTTTGCCAAAGCGATTATATCTTCTTTATGGCGAATACCGCTATTAGGATCACGCTGCCTTAATGATGAATCAAAGCTTTGATTGCTGGCGCTAGTATAACGCCCATTTTCATTAAAGGGTCCATATACTATTAGCTTTCCCTTGAAGGGTAATGCTTCTCCGGCCAACTCAAACAGCCTCTCAACCAAAGACCAAGCAATAATGTGTAAGGTATTGGCAGTAAAAATAGCGTCGTAAGGTTCGCCAGTATTAGTTTTTGGAATAGAATCTGTTAACAAATTAAAAGCCAACGGTGCATACAGGTTTGATGCGGGATAGGCATCATGCCAAGCTTGGATCGCCTGATGATTATCAGTTACATCGCTGGTTTGCCACTGTAGGTGCGGCAAATTTGGCGCGAAATACACACTATGCTGACCGGTTCCTGAGCCTACTTCTAATACATGAGTAGAGTCTTGCAGTTCTTTTTGTAGTACTTCTAGGATAGGTGCTTTATTATTTTCACAAGCTTGTGAAAAAGGTAGTCTATCTTGGCTACTAATATCCGCATTACCTAAGTTATTTTTATTCATAATACTATCTTAATAAAGGTTCAATAAATCAGTCTAATAAATACCGGCTTCCACTCCAGCAGCTAGCGTCATCGCAAGCTCTTCCACTTGCTCCACAAACACCTCTTGCCAATCACCTTTTAAAATAAGCGTATCTTGAATTTGATTCCAGCGCAAACCAGTAATAATCGTTTTCATAGCCAGTTTAGTTCCCGTCCCATCAAACCCAGCGCGAATATATAATGCAAAAGGCAGCCCCTGTTTGTGCTCTAATACCGCGTAATAACAGCGATCGAAGAAGTCTTTGGTCAGCCCTGCCATATAAGACAAATTCTCAGTCGTACCTAACAATAAGGCATCGGCTGCCATTATATCTTCAGGCTGCGTATCTTGCGGTGACTTTAAAAGGACATTGATAGCTATATCGGGATGGTTGGCACCGTCATGAGCGGCTTGCGCCAACTTTTTAGTATTCGGTGATGGTGCATGCGCGACGATAAGTAAAGTCTTGGAAGCCATATTAATCACCATTATAAAATATATCAGTTCTTAGAATAAATAGTCACCTTTTGCATGATATCAGGATGGATGCTTTTCGCAACTGGACAACTCAGCGCTGTGTTATAGAATATCTTTTGCGTTTTCTCATTGAGCTGCTGCTTAAAAGAGATAGCGACATGTATTTCACTGACACGTCTTGGATCAGCTGTCATCACTTTGGTCACCTCAGCGGTAGTACCTGCAATATCAATTTCCATATCACGCGCTTTAATCCCAATGATCGTTAGCATACAGCTGGCTAAGCTTGTCGCTAATAGATCAGTCGGTGAAAAAGCTTCACCCTTGCCTTGATTATCAGTCGGTGCATCGGTAATAATTTCATTGTTTGATTGCAAGTGAATAGCGCTAGTACGCAAGTCGCCTTGATAGGTTACTTTTGAGGTTATCATTTTCATTCCTTTTAAATAGCTTAAACGCACTTTATAAATAGTGTAATGGAATGAACGAATAATAACTAGTAGCTAGTAGCCAATCAATACATGAGAGCACTGCTTTAACCCACAAAAAAAAGCCCCCTAACTTAATCGTTAGGGGGCTTTTTAGGAATAGGGAGCTGACGATGACCTACTCTCACATGGCCGGAGCCACACTACCATTGGCGCAACGATGTTTCACTTCTGAGTTCGGGAAGGGATCAGGTGGTGCCATCGTGCTATTGTCGTCAGCAAAGGGGGTTAGATATGAGTCTGTGTTTGTTTTACTTAATGACTTAAGTATCACTTATCCTAACTGAATCAAGGATTAAGGTGATATCGATATAATGCTTGATACAAACCACTTGGGTGTTGTATGGTCAAGCCAAACGAGCAATTAGTACAGGTTAGCTACACGCATCGCTGCGCTTCCACACCCTGCCTATCAACGTCCTAGTCTTGAACGGCTCTTTAGGGAAATCTAATCTTGAGGTGGGCTTCCCGCTTAGATGCTTTCAGCGGTTATCCCATCCGAACGTAGCTACCGGGCNACACGCATCACTGCGCTTCCACACCCTGCCTATCAACGTCCTAGTCTTGAACGGCTCTTTAGGGAAATCTAATCTTGAGGTGGGCTTCCCGCTTAGATGCTTTCAGCGGTTATCCCATCCGAACGTAGCTACCGGGCAATGCCATTGGCATGACAACCCGAACACCAGCGGTTCGTCCACTCTGGTCCTCTCGTACTAGGAGCAGATCCTCTCAAATTTCCAACGCCCACGGTAGATAGGGACCGAACTGTCTCACGACGTTCTAAACCCAGCTCGCGTACCTCTTTAAATGGCGAACAGCCATACCCTTAGGACCTGCTTCAGCCCTAGGATGAGATGAGCCGACATCGAGGTGCCAAACACCGCCGTCGATATGAACTCTTGGGCGGTATCAGCCTGTTATCCCCAGAGTACCTTTTATCCGTTGAGCGATGGCCCTTCCATACAGAACCACCGGATCACTAAGACCTACTTTCGTACCTGCTCGACTTGTGGGTCTCGCAGTTAAGCGCGCTTTTGCCTTTATACTCTATGAACGATTTCCGACCGTTCTGAGCGCACCTTCGTACTCCTCCGTTACTCTTTAGGAGGAGACCGCCCCAGTCAAACTACCCACCATACATTGTCCTCGGTATTGTTATACCTGAGTTAGAACCCCAACATGACCAGGGTGGTATTTCAAGGATGGCTCCACCAAGACTAGCGTCTCGGTTTCAAAGCCTCCCACCTATCCTGCACAAGTCAGGTCAAAGTTCAATGTAAAGCTGTAGTAAAGGTTCACGGGGTCTTTCCGTCTAGCCGCGGGTACACAGCATCTTCACTGCGATTTCGATTTCACTGAGTCTCTGCTGGAGACAGCGCTGCCATCATTATGTCATTCGTGCAGGTCGGAACTTACCCGACAAGGAATTTCGCTACCTTAGGACCGTTATAGTTACGGCCGCCGTTTACTGGGGCTTCGATCAAGACCTTCGCATACGCTAAGCCCATCAATTAACCTTCCAGCACCGGGCAGACATCACACCCTATACGTCCACTTTCGTGTTTGCAGAGTGCTGTGTTTTTAATAAACAGTTGCAGCAGCCTGGTATCTGCGACTGCCAATAGCTTACGGAGCAAGTCCTTCACCATCAGCAGCGTACCTTCTCCCGAAGTTACGGTACCATTTTGCCTAGTTCCTTCAGCAGAGTTCTCTCAAGCGCCTTGGTATTCTCTACCTGATCACCTGTGTCGGTTTAGGGTACGATTCGTTTATGACTATCGCTTAGAAGCTTTTCCTGGAAGCATGGTATTTGCCACTTCGTCCTACAAGTAGGACTTGCTATCAGATCTCGGTATGAAATAGCCCGGATTTACCTAAGCTATAAACCTACATCCTTCCACTCAGACAACCATCGCTGAGCTGGCATAACCTTCTCCGTCCCTCCATCGCATCATAAACAAGTATCGGAATATTAACCGATTTCCCATCGACTACGCCTTTCGGCCTCGCCTTAGGGGTCGACTCACCCAGCCCCGATTAACGTTGGACTGGAACCCTTGATCTTCCGGCGTGCGAGCTTTTCACTCGCATTATCGTTACTCACGTCAGCATTCGCTCTTGTGATACCTCCAGCATGCTTTACAACACACCTTCACAGGCTTACACAACGCTCCCCTACCACTTGAAAACAAATTCAAATCCGCAGCTTCGGCTCCTAGTTTGAGCCCCGTTACATCTTCCGCGCGGGCCGACTCGACTAGTGAGCTATTACGCTTTCTTTAAAGGATGGCTGCTTCTAAGCCAACCTCCTAGCTGTCTATGCCTTCCCACCTCGTTTCCCACTTAACTAGGAATTTGGGGCCTTAGCTGGCGGTCTGGGTTGTTTCCCTCTCCACGATGGACGTTAGCACCCACCGTGTGTCTCCCGGATATCACTCATCGGTATTCGGAGTTTGCATCGGTTTGGTAAGTCGGTATGACCCCCTAGCCGAAACAGTGCTCTACCCCCAATGGTGTTCGTCCGAGGCGCTACCTAAATAGCTTTCGGGGAGAACCAGCTATCACCGAGTTTGATTAGCCTTTCACCCCTATCCACAAGTCATCCCCTGGCTTTTCAACGACAGTGGGTTCGGTCCTCCGGTGCCTGTTACGGCACTTTCAACCTGCTCATGGATAGATCACTCGGTTTCGGGTCTATACCCTGCAACTAGACGCCCTATTAAGACTCGGTTTCCCTACGGCTCCCCTAAACGGTTAACCTTGCTACAGAATATAAGTCGCTGACCCATTATACAAAAGGTACGCGGTCACCCAACAAGTGGGCTCCCACTGCTTGTACGCACACGGTTTCAGGTTCTATTTCACTCCCCTCACAGGGGTTCTTTTCGCCTTTCCCTCACGGTACTGGTTCACTATCGGTCAGTCAGGAGTATTTAGCCTTGGAGGATGGTCCCCCCATCTTCAAACAGGATTTCTCGTGCCCCGCTCTACTTAATATGTTAACGCTAATGTTTCGAATACAGGACTATCACCTACTATGGTCAGCTTTCCCACGCTGTTCTTCTACATTAGCATTAATCGGCTTCTCCCCGTTCGCTCGCCGCTACTAGGGGAATCTCAATTGATGTCTATTCCTAAGGGTACTGAGATGTTTCACTTCCCCTCGTTCGCTTCTTGTACAAGTACAAGATACTTACCTTATGGTAAGTGGGTTTCCCCATTCAGAAATCTCCGGATCACAGGATATTGCCGCCTCCCCGAAGCTTATCGCAGGCTGTCACGTCTTTCATCGCCTCTGACTGCCAAGGCATCCACCATGTGCGCTTAATTACTTGACCATACAACCCCAAAGGGTCTTTGTCAGCAATTATAACGATATCACCTATGTTTACGCTTGATTCAGTTCTCTTTACTTTGAAGACTAGCCCTTGGGATAACAAACAATGTCGTTAAAAGGCTAGTCTTCAGGTTAGCAATAACATGTGAAATGTTATTGCTAACCCAGACTCATATCTATGTTTTTAAATAGTCTCTATGCTCTCGTCAAGTCATAGATTTCCGTATAAAACAGAAAGAAGTAATCGTGTCTTTGTTCAAAGATAAATCACTTGTTTCTATTTAATACCTATTGTATTTATTTGCACTCTAAGCTACCGAGGTTGTAGTGGTGGAGCCAAACGGAGTCGAACCGTTGACCTCCTGCGTGCAAGGCAGGCGCTCTACCAACTGAGCTATGGCCCCATGTATAATGGTGGGTCTAGGTGGACTTGAACCACCGACCCCCGCGTTATCAACACGGTGCTCTAACCAGCTGAGCTACAGACCCTAGTACGTCCTAAAACGTAAGCTTAAACTAAAGAACAACTTGTTGTGAATTCTTGCTGACCGAATGCTGTCTATAAGGAGGTGATCCAGCCGCAGGTTCCCCTACGGCTACCTTGTTACGACTTCACCCCAGTCATCAACCACACCGTGGTGATCGCCGTCCTAAAAGGTTCGGCTAACCACTTCTGGTGCAATCAACTCCCATGGTGTGACGGGCGGTGTGTACAAGGCCCGGGAACGTATTCACCGCGGCATTCTGATCCGCGATTACTAGCGATTCCTACTTCATGGAGTCGAGTTGCAGACTCCAATCTGGACTACGATAGGCTTTTTGAGATTCGCATCACATCGCTGTGTAGCTGCCCTCTGTACCTACCATTGTAGCACGTGTGTAGCCCTGGTCGTAAGGGCCATGATGACTTGACGTCGTCCCCGCCTTCCTCCAGTTTGTCACTGGCAGTATCCTTAGAGTTCCCGGCTTAACCCGCTGGTAACTAAGGACAAGGGTTGCGCTCGTTGCGGGACTTAACCCAACATCTCACGACACGAGCTGACGACAGCCATGCAGCACCTGTATTCTAATTCCCGAAGGCACTCCCGCATCTCTGCAGGATTCTAGATATGTCAAGACCAGGTAAGGTTCTTCGCGTTGCATCGAATTAAACCACATGCTCCACCGCTTGTGCGGGCCCCCGTCAATTCATTTGAGTTTTAACCTTGCGGCCGTACTCCCCAGGCGGTCTACTTATTGCGTTAGCTGCGTCACTAAGTCCTCAAGGGACCCAACGACTAGTAGACATCGTTTACGGCGTGGACTACCAGGGTATCTAATCCTGTTTGCTACCCACGCTTTCGAGCCTCAGTGTCAGTATGATGCCAGGAAGCTGCCTTCGCCATCGGTATTCCTCCAGATCTCTACGCATTTCACCGCTACACCTGGAATTCTACTTCCCTCTCACCTACTCTAGCTTAACAGTATCAGATGCAGTTCCCAGGTTAAGCCCGGGGATTTCACATCTGACTTATTAAGCCACCTACGCTCGCTTTACGCCCAGTAATTCCGATTAACGCTTGCACCCTCTGTATTACCGCGGCTGCTGGCACAGAGTTAGCCGGTGCTTATTCTGCAGCTAATGTCATCGCATATGGGTATTAACCATATGGTCTTCTTCACTGCTTAAAGTGCTTTACAACCAAAAGGCCTTCTTCACACACGCGGCATGGCTGGATCAGGGTTCCCCCCATTGTCCAATATTCCCCACTGCTGCCTCCCGTAGGAGTCCGGGCCGTGTCTCAGTCCCGGTGTGGCTGATCATCCTCTCAGACCAGCTACAGATCGTCGCCATGGTAGGCCTTTACCCCACCATCTAGCTAATCCGACTTAGGCTCATCTAATAGCGAGAGCAGTAAACTGCCCCCTTTCTCCCGTAGGTCGTATGCGGTATTAATTCGAGTTTCCCCGAGCTATCCCCCACTACTAGGTAGATTCCTAAGTGTTACTCACCCGTCCGCCGCTCGACGCCTGGGAGCAAGCTCCCATCGTTTCCGCTCGACTTGCATGTGTTAAGCCTGCCGCCAGCGTTCAATCTGAGCCATGATCAAACTCTTCAGTTTAATCTATCTGAAGCCTTTACCTATAAATAGGAAGATGACTTCTAATCTTGGCTCATTTATCTAGCAAATCGCTTAAAATTATGTTCGTAATGAATTAACTTTGAGTTTTTCTGCTGAGTAAATGATAATTTTTATAGTTAGAATTAACTCCCGAAAAGAAGTCAAAACCAACTTTATTTTTTAGCATTCTGTATCAGCAAAAATCCACACAAGTTGTTCTTTAGTTGTGCTTTTAAATAGTGTCTCTTCACTGTCGTCCAGTTAAAGAGTTATATATCTAATAACTAAGCAATGTGCTTATCGTTATTAGCGAGCCGACTATCATATCATAACGATTTGGTTTGTCAAGCTTTTTTATAATTTGTTTCTCAAGGTTCGCTGCGTTATTACTATGTAATTTACCCTAGTAATGCTTAGCTCATCCTGATGAGGTGCGTATTATAGACGCTTTATTTGGTAAGTCAAGAACTAATTTGGTTTATTTTAAATTAGTTGGTTAGGCTTGGAGTTTAAGAGTTTAAAATGATGAATCATTCTTTAAATGAGTCACTCTTTAATCCGCCTTCCCTTTCGACTGGGTGGCATTATACGCGTATTTGGGTGGGGGTCAAGGGGGAACTGATAAATAATTCGCACTCTTTAATTATATCTCCGATGACTCCTCCTAACTAATTGTTATTACTATTAATATCTATTCATCATTATTTTTGTTCATCTCAGTCTATATCCTTAGGCTTAGCACCGTGCTTAAAGACATAAAAAGGGGATCTACCTATCGGTAAATCCCTAGATACAAAGCCTAAAGGCAGCTCTAACTTTTTGCTTTTGCTTTAATCGTCGTAAAAATGCCCGATAACGCATAGAGAATGCCAATGGCTAAAATACCAATAGGAATGTCATAGAGAACGATGCTCATGATCAACACTCCAATGATAAGTACCACAAATGGGACTTTCTTTTTATCAAACTCTTTAAAGCTATAGTATTTGACATTGCTGACCATCAGCAGACCACAGATAACAACCCACACCGCAAACAAGAGTATAATAGCGGTATCATACTGTCCGACCCACTCATTATGATCGACCGCGACCATGACAGCGGACGTGACCAATATAGCCGCCAGTGGACTGGCCAAACCGACAAAGTATTTTTTATCAACTTCGCCTATCTGTACATTAAACCTCGCTAGACGAAAAGCGGCGCAAGCGGTAAAAACAAAAGCACAGCCAATACCAATGCGGCCTAGCGGCTGCAACGCAAAACTATATACTAAAATCGCAGGCGCAACCCCAAAGGCCAGCATATCTGCTAGAGAGTCATACTGCTCGCCAAAGGGGCTCTGCGCATTGAGCATGCGTGCGACGCGGCCATCAGCCCCATCTAAAATCGCCGACAAAAATATAGCCAGTGAGGCTTTGTAAAACGATCCTTGGGTACTGGCCAAAATCGAATAAAAGCCAGACAACAACGACAAGGTGGTAATCAAATTGGGAGCCAAATAGACACCGCGGCTGACCACCGGCTGACCCTCTGTAACTTCTGTCTCAATCACCTCAAACGTTAAGCCATCGTAATTATCATTATCCGCCATGCGAATATTGAACTCATGCTCGTCAACAAAAGGCGGCTGAGTTGCGGCATTATCATTTAAACTATGATGAGATGGTTGCTCAGTCGTCATAACGGTATCCTTATTCGCCAACTAGCCAGCGGACATTGGTGGCACTATCAGGTGTCAGCTCTGGCGCATCAGCTACTTTTAGAGCAGGCTGCAAAAAGCGCAATATCTCACGGGCATGACTGTCAAATTGCCATGGCGGATTGATGACGAGCAAACCTGTGCCATTGAGACCCACGGCGACATCATTTGGATAGATATTTAGCTCACAGACCAGCTGACGTCTCATCTCGGTACGCTTGAGTTTTTTGTAAAACAGCTCAACGGCTTCGATGTTTTTGATCGGGAACCACAGTGCATATGTGCCTTGTGGCCATTTATTATAGGCGGCGACGAGTAAATTGATCAGACGCGTAAAGTCTTTATGCTCTTGCTCATAAGGAGGATCAAGAAAAATAAGACCGCGGCGCTCGGCTGGCGGAATCACAGCGGTGACGCCTTCAAACGCATCACGATGATGAATGCCAATGGGCAGTTTGTACAATTGGTAGTTGAGCGCGTCATACTCGCTGGCTTTGGCCTCAAACGCTTCGCCGCGTACGCCAGTGTCTGGGTTTTTTTCGATATGATGGGCGATCCACCATGGCGAACCTGGGTAGACTTTATTATCATAAGTGGCTTTGGCTTGCTTGATGCCTGCTAGATAGTCTTTGACAGCCGCTGGGGCTTGTGCCATTTTGGTGTCATCAAGCTTCAACAATGCTTTGATGCCGCCCTCGGCTTCACCAGTTTTGCGCGCTTCTTCACTGCTGAGTGAATAAAGACCGCGACCACCGTAAGCGTCGAGCGCATAAAAGGGTTTATTTTTTTGACTCAGCTGATTCAGCAGCTGCACCAATAAAATGTGTTTTACCACATCAGCAAAGTTACCAGCGTGATAAGCGTGTTTATAGTTCATAATCTCAAAAGTTTAAAGTAAGAAAAATTGCATCTATGGTAGCATAGGCAGCGTAAAAGATAATGTGGTTTTGGTAAATGCTCTTAATAAAAGGGCTTTGAATGCCAGCTGATTAATAATAACGAGGTGAGATGACTAAGATTATTAGCAACCTAAATGTGACAAAGCTGGTGGTCGATCATCCGATAGGACAGGACAATCCTCCGTTACTATCTCCAGACAGTCATAACGATGACCAAGACGCGCTTACCCAGCAGGTACTGCAACTGTCTGATTTTGCAGTCAGCTGGGAAGATAGGCTGACGGATAAGCAGCTTGATACATTTGTCACTGATGGCTGGCTCACTATTGATAATGTATTTAATAAGACCGCATTACTTGCGCTACAGGCTGAAAGTGGTTTTATTGACTATCGTGATGCGGCGCTAACCGCTGGCATTCGTATCAGTGATATTCGCGGTGATAGAATACGCTGGATCACAAAAAACTTTTTTGCTGGATTTTATTACTTGCAGTCCATCAACGCGCTAGCGGCTTTGTTTAATCGTAGCTTATTCGCGGGTATTCGCCATAGTGAAGCACACTATGCCTGCTATCCACCCGGCTTTGGCTATAAGTGGCACAGTGACAATCCGGCAGGCCGTGATGAGCGTGTTATCTCAGCGGTTTTTTATCTTAATGATGAATGGACAGCCAGCGATGGCGGCGCGTTAGAAATCATTGATAAACACGGCAGCCATCACAGTGTCATGCCTGTTGCCAATCGACTGGTCATATTTGATAGCGATCTGCAACATCAAGTACAAATCGCTCACCGGCAACGCTACTCTATCGCAACATGGATGCGCCGAGATGGTTTGGTGCCGTTTGTTGAAGATAGTATGTAATATGTAAAAGATATAAATCTATCATAAGCCGCTACGGCTTGTACCATGGCTGAATGTTCAACATACCCTAGTCTTTAATCCAAAATCTTATCCTCTCACTTTATAATAAAAAGGTTTTTTCATGTCTGACGCTCACAATCAAAACATGACTCATCAGCAGCAAACACTGGACTTAAGCATCGCTTTGCTTGAGCGCCCTTCCGTCACTCCAGATGATGATGGCTGCCAAGATATTTTGTCGTCTCGCCTAGCGCAAGCAGGGTTTGACTGCGAGTTTATGTACTTTGGTAATAAAGAACAAAGCGGCGAGCATGCAGAAGTCAAAAACCTCTGGGCACGCCGTGGTACAGCCGACCCTGTGATATGTTTTGCTGGCCATACCGACGTCGTACCGACGGGTGACGAAAAAAACTGGACTTACCCGCCCTTTACCCCAACCATAAAAGATGGCTATCTATGGGCGCGCGGTGCGGCAGATATGAAAACAGGCATTGCAGCCTTTACCATTGCCGCCGAGCGTTTCGTCGCGAGTCACCCTGAGCACAATGGCTCGATTGCCTTTTTAATCACTTCAGATGAAGAAGGCCCCTCTATCAATGGCACGGTGAAAGTCATTGAAACCTTAGAGGCTCGTCAAGAAAAAATTACTTATTGTCTCGTTGGTGAGCCGTCAAGTACTGATACGCTAGGCGATATCATCAAAAATGGCCGCCGTGGCTCGCTAGGCGCAGAGCTGACGGTCACAGGTAAGCAAGGTCATGTTGCCTATCCGCATTTGGCCTGTAACCCTATCCATGCGGCGATGGCGGCGCTCAGCGAGCTGACATCAGCAACTTGGGACAACGGCAACGACTACTTCCCGCCCACGACTTTACAAGTCTCAAATATCAATGGTGGTACGGGCGCAACCAACGTCATTCCCGAAACCTTAGAGGTCGTCTTTAACTTTCGCTTCTCGACCGAGACCAGTGAAGAAGAACTCAAAGCAAAAACACATGCCATTTTCGATAAGCATTTTGCTGATAGCAAAGCCAGTTATGATATCCAATGGAAATTATCCGGTCAGCCGTTTTTGACCCCTGAAGGCAAGCTGGTTTCAGCCTGTCAAAATGCGATCAAGTCAGTCACAGGTACAGACACGACGCTATCGACATCAGGCGGTACATCTGATGGCCGCTTTATCGCACCAACAGGCGCGCAAGTTGTGGAGCTTGGCGTACGCAATGCGACGATTCATCAAGTAGATGAAAAAGTGGAAGTAGATGATTTGGGTAAGCTTGCGCAGATATACGAAGGGATTTTGGAAAATCTATTGTTAGAGTAACTGTGTAGATAAAACCGAAAAGTAAAAAAGCGCGAGTCTTAGATGACTGGCGCTTTTTTATGGGTGGCTTTGGCTCAAAACTCATTTAAGTTGTTAGCTAGAGTGAATTCAGTATAAAAACGATACAGTGGGACTGGGATAAATTTTACGCAGCATCGAGCAGCGTAGGTACAGCACGCAAGGAAGATTTAGACCAGTTGCACGTTGATATATAATGTATCTGTTTTATTTAGGATTGACTATAGTTACGGCTTTATTTAATACCTATATAAAGGTCGACTTGGCCGTACTCTAAATTCCCATCGATATAGTGCTCAAAGTCTACAGCAAACGTTCGGGTATGCTCACAATCTGGCGCATTGAAATATTCCCAAGCACTCTCCCATGCATTCATGACGGTATTAGGCATATGGCCTTCTTCAGAAAATACTAAGTACTTTCCTGCAGGAATGGTGACTTCTACCAGATTACTAGTGCTGGCGGCACGCTCACTGTCTGATTGGTCATCCTCCTCACTGGCTGTTTTCCAGCTAGCGACAACATCAAACGCGCCTGCTAAATCATCACTCTCATAGTTATGATAAATACCGTAAATATCTTCGCCTTCAGGCAACTGTCCTGCGTAATTCTGGTAAAACTTCTGCCACAATCTACCAAGCTTGGCAGTGTCGTGGCTAATCTCAGCGTGATTGGTGGTACGAATGCTAATACCCCTACACGCTATCGCTTCGGCTAACTCTTTAATTTGAGACGTCATGATGCTGCCTGCCCTGTTGCTCTCTGTTATTGTTATTGGATGTACTGTTAAAGAAGAAAATCACCTTAATCGGCTTCATCGATCCAATTCATCTGAATGGCTTCTAAAATACCTTCGTTTGAGCGCTGCGGATCATCATCAAAGCCTTCAAGCTCAGTCACCCAGCGGTGCAAATCCGTAAAACGAATGTACTGCGGGTCGACCTCTGGAAACTTCTCATAAAGCTCAATGGCGATATCGAGGCTGTCTGTCCATTTTAGTTTTTGCGGGGTCATGGTATCTCCTTAGCGGTTATCATTTAAAAAGTCTTCTCAAGACGTTGATCGGCTAAATTATCAGCCTGTTTATTCACCTCTATCCTACCAAACTTCGCTAACTGATTATAGCCAAGTTCTTTATACAAACGGCTTTGATTAATCAGCCTATTTGGCAGACTTTACAGATTTAATCGCTACTTGATGCGCATTCCATGAGTCGATGACGTCATTGGTCTGCTCGCCGAGCATATCCAATACCGCCGGCGCGCACTTACCTTTTTTATCGGTCAAGACAAACTTCGTCATCCCAATACCCATCAGTTGATGTTTGACAAAAAACCGCGTTTCAAAATACACGTATTTTTTATCCCAACCGACAAGCACGCTATTTACTGTCATTTTATTAAGAAATTTAATTTCTTTAAGATAGACCATCTCTTGCATGGCGATAATCCAGCCAAGATTTTTTATTCCCTTTTGATGGCAGCAAGTCATCAGCCAGTTGGTGATGTTTAATTCTATAAAAGATAAATAACGATAATTGGGCAGATGATCGCGAAACCCCATATCGTGCGGCAAGACACGGTATTGACGCACTATCGGTGCGGCCAACATCTCGGCGCTCAGACACTGTTTTACTGACTGTTTATTTAGCTGCTGTTTTAGCAAACTAATCATAATAAAAAAACGTATCAACATGTTCATAAATGACTCTCTTAATTCTGATTTTGTATAAAGTCTAACTGAATAGAAAGATGGCTTACCTTAACGCAAAAAAGCCACCTAAGTGACTTTTTTATTTAAGAAAACATACTCAAAACTTATGCCGAAAAGCTGATTTTAGCGATTAATGACCGCCGCCATTAATACTACGTACCATCTCTTCAACCATCTTTTTGGCATCGCCAAAGATCATCATGGTTTTGTCCATATAGAAGAGGCTGTTATCAAGACCTGCATAGCCGGTGCTCATCGAACGCTTGATGACCATCACCGTTTGCGCTTTGTTGGCTTCTAAAATGGGCATACCAAAGATAGGAGATGTCGGATCGTCTTTTGCTGACGGGTTGACAACATCGTTGGCACCGATGACCAAGACCACATCGGTACTGGCAAAGTCGGAATTAATCTCATCCATCTCTAGAATATCGTCATAAGGCACGTCGGCTTCTGCCAATAGTACGTTCATGTGCCCTGGCATACGACCAGCAACAGGATGAATGGCAAAGCGAACGTTGACACCTTCGTCTTTTAATAGCTCGTACAATTCTTTTACCGCGTTTTGCGCGCGGCCTTGTGCCATACCGTAACCTGGTACGATGACCACATTGCTGGCATTGGACATAAGGAACCCTGCGTCTTCTGCTGAGCCTGATTTGTATGTTTTTGGTGCGCCATCATCACCGCCTGCAGCGGCCGCTGACGTGCCCATACCGCCAAACAAAACGTTTAGTAGAGAGCGGTTCATGGCTTTACACATGATATAAGACAAAATCGCACCTGAGGAACCGACGAGCGAACCTGCGATAATAAGCATTGAGTTGCCCAGCGTGAAGCCAATACCTGCTGCCGCCCAACCTGAAAATGAGTTCAGTAACGACACGACCACTGGCATATCACCGCCGCCGATAGGCGCAATCCACATCCAGCCAAAAATCACTGCAATCACTGTCATCGCATAAAACGCAGGCAAGGAATCCGTGACAAAATACACCCCGCCAAACCCAATCATCGCTATAAATAGCAAGGCTTGGACAGGTTTTACCCAGCCGCCAGTGATTGTTTTTGCCCAGCTTTTTGCCGCAAGCTTACCAAAAGCAAAGACAGAGGCAGAAAAAGTAATCGCACCGATAAAGCACCCGATAAATAGCTCAACACGGGCAACCGCGCCATGCTGCTGCTCGGTATGCAGTACCGTGGCCAGCGCAATCGCCACCGCTGCCAAACCGACAAATGAGTGCATCAACGCTACCGTTTCTGGCATTTGCGTCATCGCGACGGTTTTTGCTTTCCACATGCCGACGATGGCACCTAAGATCATCGCACCGATGATTAACCACAGTACAGGGCCTTCTGCTAAGAAAAAGGTAGTGATAACAGCAATCGCCATCGCTGCCATACCAAAGCGGTTGCCACGAATCGCTGTCTTTGGACTCGACAATCCGCGTAACGTTAAAACAAAGAGGATAGCGCCGACTAAATAAAACCAATCTGCATTGGTGGCAATAAATTGGGTTAAATCGCTCATGCATCACCTCCGCTTTTCGTCGAGCTGGCTTCAAGAGTAGGCGCTTTTTTTGCTTTGGGCTTAAACATCGCGAGCATACGTTCAGTCACCGCAAAACCACCAAAGATATTGATACTGGCCAAAAATACCGCAAAAGCACCAAGCAAACTGGTCGGGGTAAACATCGAGCCGTCGATATGGACAGTCTGTAGCATCGCACCGACGATCACGATACTTGATAAGGCGTTGGTCACCGCCATCAATGGCGTATGTAGCGCTGGGGTCACGCCCCAGACGACGTAATATCCAACAAAGATAGCGAGTACAAATACGGTAAAAATCGCGACAAATGGTGTGCTACTCATGGCTGCACCGGCAGGCGCTGCCGCTAAAATGGTGGCAATCATCTTATCCTCCTAAAAATTTATTCGTGTCTGGCAAATGTATGGCGACCAGCAAGGGCTAGCGTTTGGTCAAGCGCACTTGGTTGTCGTGGGTCACTGCCAGTGCACCCTGAATCTCATCTTCCATATCTAAGTTCAGTGCCAGTTTGTTTGCTGACGCGTCATCTGTAGCAGCTGGTGCAATTAAGGTGGTGATAAAGTTGACAAGGTTATTGGCATACAAGTCTGAAGACTGCGCCGCTAGCTGTGATGGAATATTGGCCGCGCCAACGATACGTACGCCATTGTCTGTGGTGACGGTCTCATTTGGCGCACTGCCCTCGACGTTACCGCCCGTTCCAGCTGCCATATCGATCAGCACCGAGCCGGCTTTCATTTTGGCAAGGGTTGCCTGATGGACTAAGCGCGGCGCTTGACGACCAGGGATTTGTGCTGTGGTAATGACAATATCGGCATTGCTTAATGCTTTGTCGACGACTGCAGCTTGGTCTTTGATATATTGTTCTGATGGCGTCCACGCATAGCCGCCCGTCGCTTTGGCTTTTTGTGCTTCGTCGTCACTCATTGGCACATCCAGCCATTTACCGCCCAGCGACTCCACCTGCTCTTTTGCGGCAGGGCGCAGATCACTGGCTTCTACCACTGCGCCCAAACGCTTGGCTGTCGCGATGGCTTGTAACCCTGCAACACCGACGCCCAAGATCACCACTTTGGCAGGTTTTACTGTCCCTGCCGAGGTCATAAACATCGGAAATGGACGCGAGTATTCATTGGCCGCCAGCAGCACTGCTTTGTAGCCTGCAAGGTTGGCTTGTGACGACAGCACATCCATGTTTTGGGCGCGTGACAGTGTGCGAGGCAATAGCTCCATCGCAAAGGCCGT
Source organism: Psychrobacter sp. Marseille-P5312 (assembly GCF_900291405.1). Taxonomy (NCBI): domain Bacteria; kingdom Pseudomonadati; phylum Pseudomonadota; class Gammaproteobacteria; order Moraxellales; family Moraxellaceae; genus Psychrobacter; species Psychrobacter sp. Marseille-P5312. Next base: position 1,857,198 of record NZ_OLML01000001.1, on the reverse strand, counting down.
AACGCCCTTAGCAGCATAAGTGTCTAGCTGCGTATTGCGGTAAGGGTCTAGCATACCGACGACGATTTGGCCTGAACTCAAATGTTCTGCCACTTCGGCGGGCAAGTCGTGAATGGTGGTAATAATTTGAGACTGGGCAATCACCTCGGCGCTGCTGCTGGCAATGTCGGCTCCTGCCGCCTGATACAGCGCATCAGCATAGTAGGCTGCCTGCCCTGCACCTGACTGGATGACGACCTCAAACCCAAGCTTACGCAGTTTTTTGACCGCGTCTGGGGTTAGCGCGACACGGCTCTCGCTTGCGATATCTGCACTGATTACACCGATTTTCATACCGTCTCCTTACTTACGTCTAATGACTTTATTTACGTCTCAATGACTACCTTTAATACCCTCAACGCACATTTAAAAAGCACAGGGGACAAAAAAAACCTTTGGTCGTTGTTGGTTCAAGATTTTGACCAAAGGCTATCAATTTAATAAATGACGACTACATCGCCATCATGTCTTTTTATTATAGAGACATCATCCGGCAACTTTCATTGCCTAATGGTGACCAACAAGTAAAATTAAAAGTTAGGCATTTACACCATCTGGATAACTTTTATTGTTATATTAACAACTTTTATTTTTCTACGAAAGCTAACCCCTTGCCGAATATAGCCTACTGGTCATCTTAACTACCTTTCAAATGCTTGCTTTTTTGTCAATTAAGCATCACTCCCCCCTCAATCATGACGTCAAATCACGTTAAAATTACATATAAGGTATAATCAGAGCACTTGACACCGCGATAGACAGATCATTGATTTCACAGAATAAGGATTAGCCATGTATTTTTTACTCTCTCCTGCCAAGTCTTTAAATGAAACAGACGACATCCCTGTCAACCTAGGCAACTACTATAGCCAGCCTGAGCTGATTGACCACGCACAGGCACTAATGAAAATACTAAAGACAAAAGAGCCGGTTGATTTGCAAGCGCTGATGAGTATCTCGGATGATCTGGCGCAGCTCAATGCGGCGCGCAACCAGCAGTGGCAATGGGATAACGACAAACCTTTTACCACCAAAAATGCCAAACCTGCCGCTTATCTATTTGATGGTGATGTTTATACAGGTCTGGATATGTATGGTATGGACAAGGACACTGCCATCTACGTCAACGAGCACTTAGGTATTTTGTCGGGGCTGTATGGCGTATTGAAACCACTAGATTTGATTCAGCCGTATCGCTTAGAGATGGGTACTAAGCTGAAAAATGAGCGCGGTGACAACCTATATGAGTTTTGGGGCGAGGAAGTGACTGATGTTATCAATGCACGCATGGCTGATAGCGAAGACAAGGTATTGATTAATTTAGCGTCTAATGAGTATTTTAAGTCGGTAAAAAAGAAGGCATTAAATGCTAAGGTTATCACGCCCAGATTTGAGGATGAGAAAAATGGCAACTATAAAGTGATTAGCTTTTATGCCAAAAAAGCCCGTGGATTGATGGTGAAATATGCTGCTGACCATAAACTGACCAAAGCTGAGCAGTTAAAGCAGTTTGATTTGGCGGGATATTACTATGTCGATGAGCTGTCTGACGACAAAACGTGGACATTTCGTCGTGATGAGGCAGATGCGTAATCTTTTAGCCAAAACATACTTATCTTGCATAAAAAAACCCCCGATAAGCTCAGCCTATCGGGGGTTTTATTTGGACTAGATTTTACAGGTACGTGATATTATTCATACTTTCAGCGAAAAGCGATTTATCAAGGAAGACGAGCGAAAATAGTACCTATTGTACATTGAGCGCGTCTAACAAAGAGAAATCGCTTTGTAGCAGAAGTAGAATTACATCATGCCGCCCATTCCACCCATACCGCCCATTCCACCAGCAGCGCCGCCCATAGCAGCCATTGGGTCATCACCTTCTGGCAGATCAGTAATCATCGCTTCAGTCGTGAGCATGAGGCCTGCAACAGAGGCGGCATTTTCTAATGCTGAGCGCGATACTTTGGCAGGGTCAAGGATACCCATCTCTAGCATATCGCCATACTCGCCACTCGCAGCGTTATAGCCATAGTTACCGCTACCGCCTTTCACCTCATTGACGACCACTGACGCTTCTTCGCCTGCGTTGGTGACGATTTGACGAAGTGGTGCTTCCATCGCGCGGCGTAGGATGTTGATACCTGCGTTTTGGTCGTCGTTGTCGCCAGTTAAGTCAGACAAGGCACTCATCGCACGGACTAATGCAACACCGCCACCAGGGACGACACCTTCTTCAACCGCAGCGCGAGTGGCATGTAGCGCATCGTCAACGCGGTCTTTTTTCTCTTTCATTTCTGTTTCAGTAGCCGCGCCGACTTTGATAACGGCTACACCGCCTGACAGTTTGGCCACACGCTCTTGTAGCTTTTCTTTATCATAGTCAGAGGTAGACTCTGCGATTTGACGGTTGATAGATTCAACACGATTATCGATGTCGGCTTTGTTGCCAGCACCATCGACGATGACGGTGTTTTCTTTACCAACAGTGACTTTTTTCGCAGTACCCAATTGCTCTAGAGTCGCAGTCTCAAGGCTCAGACCAATCTCTTCAGAGATGACCGTACCACCAGTGAGCGTTGCGATATCTTCTAGCATGGCTTTACGACGATCGCCGAAACCTGGTGCTTTAACGGCACAAGTTTTTAGGCCGCCACGCATGTTGTTGACCACTAGCGTAGCCAATGCTTCGTTTTCTACGTCTTCAGCAATGATTAGCAATGGCTTGCTTTGCTGCATCACTTGCTCAAGTAGTGGCACGATTTCACGGATGTTGCTGATTTTTTTGTCAACTAGCAAGATGTATGGGTTTTCAAATTCAGCTGTTAGGCTGTCTTGCTTGTTGGCAAAGTATGGGCTGATATAACCACGGTCAAACTGCATACCTTCGACCACTTCTAGGGTATCTTCAAAGCTTGAACCTTCTTCAACCGTGATCACGCCTTGCTTACCAACTTTTTCCATCGCTTGCGAGATCAGCTCACCGATTTTGGTGTCTGAGTTGGCAGAGATAGAACCTACTTGGGCGATTGCTTTGTGATCATCAGCTGGGGTAGATAGATTATGAATCTCTTTAACCGCTTCGCGTACTGCTTTGTCGATACCGCGCTTGAGATCCATTGGGTTCATACCAGCAGCGACAGACTTCATGCCTTCTTGCAAGATCGACTGAGCCAATACGGTTGCCGTCGTGGTACCGTCACCAGCGACATCGTTGGTACGGCTCGCGACTTCACGAACCAATTGTGCGCCCATGTTTTCAAATTTGTTTTCAAGCTCAATCTCTTTGGCAACCGACACACCGTCTTTGGTGATGGTTGGTGCGCCAAAAGACTTGTCGATCACCACGTTGCGACCTTTAGGGCCTAGCGTGACTTTTACGGCGTTTGCCAAAACGTTGACACCGTCCATCATTTGCGTACGAGCATCAATACCGAATTTTACATCTTTTGCCATGTTAATTTACTCCATTATTATAAGTATAAAAATACATTTAAATGAGTCGATAGTGTATTGACCAACTTGACGTTTTAAATGAGCGTCATTAAATACAGGTCATTACAGACGCCTATGGTCAAAGATATGCTGAGTACTCAATCATACTCAAAAGGACTAGCCTTCTAGCACACCCAATACATCAGACTCTTTCATAATAAGTAGTTCTTCGCCGTCAACTTTCACGGTTTGACCAGCATATTGACCGAACAAGACTTTGTCGCCAGCTTTTACATCTAACGCGCGAATGTCGCCATTGTCACGAATCTGACCATTGCCTGTTGCCAACACTTCACCTTGTGATGGTTTTTCTTGTGCCGAACCAGGTAGCAAGATACCACCAGCAGTCTTTTGCTCTTCTTCTACGCGGCGAACGACGATACGGTCATGTAAAGGACGAATGTTCATCGATATGACTCCAAAAGTTGATTATAACGTTAAAGGGTTTATTTGAATTAATGGTCTCAAGACCAGTATCTATAAGAAATGTGACCAAAAATTGACATCTCATAGATAAGCTTTGAGCTTGTATCAAAAAGTGGGGGCAGGAGGCATTTGGTTCAAGTGTAAAAACCAAAAATTTACAAGAATTTTTTATCCTGTTCGTATATTAGCTATCAGGCAGCGTTATTGGGCAACTTTGTAGGCAGCGCTGTGCTTTACTGGTTTTACAGCAAGTTACGTACAGATATAGTCGATACACTCTAAAAATATCATAGCGCTACTGGGATGCTATTTTTAAACGTAGGTTGCGCAGCCTCTGGGCACGCAGCACGCAAGTAAAATTTATACCAGTAGCGCGTTTAAATCTATAACAGTTTTACATTCAGCTAACTATAGGGCGACCGCGTGGCTAGCGACATTGACTACAAGAGGCAAACGTCACTTGGGAGTACCTGCCTTGAAAGTGTAATAGAGTATGACCATCATAGTCTCTGAGATCATAATAATAGCAATAAGTTACCACTGCTCAATCAGTGTTAAACAGACAGTGTTAAACAGAATGTATTAAGGACTATCCATGAGCTTTATATCTAAATCTAACATTGACAACCCCGCCCGCAGCAAGTCGACAGTATTGTCCGCCTTCACCACAGGCGTGAGCATTGCTGCTATTGGAGCCTTGAGTATGACCGCACCCACCCTCGCTAGCGCCAAAACCGTCCAGCCCTCTAGTGCCAATTATAGCTTTACGGTAGAAGACAAATACAAAGGCACTGCCACCCGTACGCTAGGCAAATCGGGCAATACTTGGAAGTATAATGTCAAAGCACGGGTGGCAGGTGTTGCCAATGCGTCGCAAAGCAGTACCTTTACCATCAAGGGTAACAACGTCATTCCGACGCAGGCCAGCACCACTTATAAACTGCTGGGTCTTGGCCGTACGCACAAGCTAAGCTTTAACCCAAGCAGCAAAAAAGTCACCAGTACCTATAAAGGCAAAACTATGACCATGGATATGGCGCAGCAAGCCTTTGATGACTTAAGTCTTGAAGTGCAAATTCGTCAAGATTTACTAAACGGTAAGTTCTCTGGTAACTACTACATGGCCAAAAAAGACAAGGTAGAAAAAACGCCATTTAAAAAATCGGGCAATACCAAAATCACGGTGCCAGCCGGTACCTTTGATACTGTCCGTATTGACCGTATTCATGACGACAATGACCGCTCAACCAGTTTTTGGTTAGCGCCGAGCTTGGACTATTTACCCATAAAAGTCAGTCAGATTAACGATGGTAAAAAAATGGATCTAGAGCTGACTAAGGTCAATTAATTTTCAGCTTATCGCTCACTTGACGCTGAGCGAGTCTTAAAAAAAAGCGGTACTCTACATGAGAGTGCCGCTTTTTGTTATCCAATCTTTTTGTGATCTAAGATCTTTTATGCCAACAGCAGAGGTAAAAAACCAATCTAGCGAGCGCGCGGCTTCTTGACGACATTATTCATCGACGGCAAGCGTTTTAGTAAAATAAACAACCAAACGTTGATGGCAAACAACAAGACAAAATCAAACAGATATACCGCTATTTCCGCCCAGCTGCTGCCATACGCACGCGTAAACAGCACCACGCCACTTGCGCCCAAATATACTAGAGTAAACATACTACCGACCAATAACGCATAAGGCGAGCGCCCGCGCACGATCCATGGCGTCAGTATAAAAGCTGGCAAAAGCCATAGTGCTTGCCATGCGATACCGCCCACAATATCAGGGCGACTGGCATTAAACACATTGATCAAGATGGGCAACCCAAGCAGTCTATACACCAACCAAATCAGCCACGTCATCATCAAGCGCTGACGCATGGGCGTAATAGGTTTTTGCGGGGTGGCCGCGCGCCCAGACTCTACAGTTGGCGCGTTGCTATGGGTGTCGCTATCAGAGCGGTTGGTAGCCATTAGAGATACAGGTTTCCTCATTCACAGCAGCGACAGTTGGGGGCTACTGACAGTATAGTAGAAGATAAAAGATAGTAGAAGACAAAAGCCGTTTATCGTTGCCAATTGGCCTGCGCCAATGCGCGAGCACTAATCGCCAAACGCCGACCTTGAGCGATACCGAGCTCGCGCTCATCATCAGAGACTGGCTGGTCATGTAATGCACCGCTCACATGACTGGCACCATAAGGCGTCCCGCCGCGATGCGTCCGATTTAATGCAGGTTCAGCATACGGTACCCCAACGATTATCATACCGTGATGCATCAATGGCAACATCATCGTGAGCAATGTGGACTCTTGGCCACCATGCATCGAACCTGTCGCCGTAAATACCGAGGCAGGCTTGTTTTGTAGGTTTCCTGCCAGCCAGAGCGTGACCGTATTGTCCCAAAAGTACTTCATGGGCGCGGCCATATTGCCAAAGTGCGTGGGGCTACCGAGTGCAAGGCCGCTACAGTCTTTGAGATCGTCCATGGTGCAATACAGATCGCCTTCATCAGGAATCGCAGGTTTGCTGGCCGTGGTCTCAGGCGCGACGGTCGGCACTGTACGGATGCGCGCTGTCATCCCAGCCTCTTCGATACCTTGAGCGATGGCGTATGCTAATGTCTTTGTCGTGCCATAATTTGAATAATAAAGCACCAAAACGTAAGGGTTGGCCTGACTCATTAACCGTCCTTCCTCATAAAATCATTGATAGTATTATCTATATATCATTATTTATCGATCAATAACGATATCGTCCGCGATAGGCGATGCGATGATGTGCTCATTATGCCCCAGTCATTCACCGACATGCAAACCAGCTGACGACTATTTTACGACCACTTACTCCAGCCACGCCTACGTGATGCCTTATCAAAGAGCCGCTGTGCATTTTGACACAATTAAACGGCAGATGATAACGACGCATCTTTGTTACACTATTGTCTCTCTACTTCCTGCTAAATGGTCACTATGGAAAACTTAAGCAAAAGACTCCCATTTTTACATCAGCGCTGGTTCCAGTTTTTACGGTTTTTGACGCGGCACTTTTTTGAAGACAACTGCCAGCAAAAAGCCGCTTCCCTTACGTATACCACCATGCTGTCGATCGTGCCTGTATTGACCGTTTTGCTCATGATATTGTCCTCTGTACCGGCACTGGCATCCGTCAGAGCGCAGATATACGAGGTAATTTATAGCAACTTATTGCCGCAATCGAGCATGCAAGTCAGTGAGTATATCAATAGCTTCGCTGAAAAATCATCGAACCTTACCATCATCGGCGCCATGGTGCTATTTTTTACCACCATCATGACCTTGACCACCATTGAGCGTGCCTTTAATCAAATCTGGCGGGTGGAGAGCCGCTCAGGTGGTATAAAGAGTCTGCTGCGCTATTGGACGATTGTGACCTTGGGGCCTATGGTGCTGGGTACGGCGTTTATCGCTTCAAGCACGGTACAAAGCTTGAGTTTTTTAAATCGCCAAATAGCAGGCTACGGTATTGATTGGGGGTTTTGGGTACAAGTGGTGTCGGTTGGTATCACCATGGCCGGCTTTATAGGGATGTATTGGTTTATTCCCAAAGCTCGTGTGCCCGCAAAAAATGCAGCCATCGCTGGGGTCTTTGTGACGATTATCTTTGAGCTGATGAAGCATCTGTTTGGCACAGTGATGGCAAACTTTACCAGCTATGAGGCCATTTACGGAGCCTTTGCCGCCTTGCCTATCTTTTTGTTATGGATATACCTGTCTTGGAATTTGATTTTGTTAGGCGTTGAGATCAGCTATACCTTGACGATTTTTGAGACCGAAGAAGTCTACCCGCGCCATCCACTGCTCAGCTTACTCGATATGTTAAACCTTGTGTACACCCATCATCTAAAAGGCGAAGCGGTCAGTGAGCAAGCCCTGCGCAATGTGTTGGGCCGCAAAGAGCTACCCAAATGGTACACCTATATCAACTACCTCCAAGACAGCAACCTCATCACCATGACCGAAGATGAGGACTATGTACTCAAAAAAGACTTGAGCAAGATGACATTGTGGGATTTTTATCGCACTCTGCCCTATCCTTTGCCGATCAAAGACGAGCTCGATGAGATGAGAGTAGAAGAGCAAAAGCCATGGCTCAGCCTCCTAGTGGATCGATTTGAGCATACGGAAGCCTATGCCAAGCAGCAGCTAGATTTGCCGTTGAATGTTATCTTTACCAACGCCGAACCGCGCAAAAACCCTGATGACAAAGGCACGAATAAAAACACCCCACACCCTTTGTTTAAAAAACCTGAATTTAGAAAAACATCGCAAGCCGCTCCTAACAGCTTAGCTCAACAGTCAACTGATACAACAGCGACCCCGCACTTTGATCCAGCAGCTTATGACAAGGACAGTGAGGTTGAATGTGATGCACATGATAATGAAATCATCATTCCTATAGACCCAAAAACGCCGCCGTCTCCACAAACCAGCAGATGGGGACACAAAAGCACAATCATCACCGAAGCGGACAACCCTAAACACGGCTCTAGCAATAGAAATTAGTTTGCTGAAATAGATAAAATAAGCTCCTATAGTCGATACACTCTAAAAATGTCATAGCGCTACTGGGATGCTATTTTTAAACGTAGGTTGCGCAGCCTCTGGGAACGCAGCACGCAAGTAAAATTTATACCAGTAGCGCGTTTAAATCCATAATAGTTTTATATTCAGCTAACTATATGATAGGGGCTTATGTTTACTAACATTTTTCATCGTTATTATTTGTATGATAAGGTAATAAATAGTCAAAAGATTACTCCAGCGTTACGCTTAAATTTATCACCATTTTATTTTGAACCGGCTATAAGGCGTAGACGCAGCACGCAAGGACAATGAATCCCTGTAGGACGATACCTGTTTTAAAATAGATTAACTATATACGATCTCGTCAGTCATTTTTGGAGCGCGAACATTGGACAAACATCCTGAAAATGGCTTTTTTAAGCGACTACTCTTATTTTCAGTGCAGAGAATGAAGGCGTTTTCGCAGCTTTGGTCGTTACAGACATTGGCTGACCTGCCCGATCGTTTAAGAAACTTGTGGCAGGAGTTGATCGGCTCTTATTGGTTTATTCCAACTGCTTGCGTCATCGTCGGCATCTTACTGGCGCCGGTATTGGTGACGATAGATCAGCACTTTGACCGCGAGACCGTTCGAGAGATTACCTTTGCTTTTACGGGTGATGACGATGCGGCGCGCGCCATCATGACCTCGATTGCTGGCGCTGTATTGGGCGTTGCTGGTACGACGTTCTCAATTACTATCGCCGTCCTTTCGATGGCCTCCTCCCAGTTTGGCCCACGGCTATTACGCAACTTTTTGACAGACACACCAAACCAGTTTGTCTTAGGGGCGTTTATTGGCACCTTTAGCTATAGCTTGTTGGTACTCAAGTCGATTCATAAGTATGATGTGGCCTTTGGCGTACCGCAACTGGCGGTGACCTTTGGGATTATCATGGCGATCATCTGTGCGCTGTTATTGGTCTATTTTGTCCAGCATATGGTCCACTCTATTCAGGCCTCGCACGTCATTCAAAACGCCAGCAACGATGCCATTAATAATATTCACTCCTGGTATGGTGATTATTGTGATATTCAGCATCAGCGCGATGTCGAGCAGCACGATGTCGAGCAGTTTCACCAGTGGCAGGCAACGCCGATTTATCCTCCGCAATCCGGCTACCTGCAGCACATTTATTTGGAGTCATTAATCATCCTGACTCAAGAGTATGGCGGTGTGGTGCATCTACAGAGTAACCTCGGTGATTATGTCACTGACAAAAACGTCATTGGGCATTTTTATCAACGTCCGACATACCATCCCAATAATCGGCAAAAAACCGCAACGCCGCAGTTGGCCGTGGTGCCACGTGCCCCTGATGGTATGTTTTGGCAGCGCTTTGCCGGTTGTATTCGTATCGAGCAGCGACTGGCACTCTCCAATGATATCGCCTATAGTCTGGGGCAGATGACCGAGATTGCGGTGCGCGCCCTCTCACCTGGTATCAATGACCCAAAAACAGCCGTCAACTGCGTACAATCGCTCACCAGTTGCCTGAGCATTATGATGCGTCGTCAGCCTCCTAGCCCCTATCATTTTTATGTACCTGCCGAGCACCGTGACAAACCGCCGTATACCGCCACACCAAAACAAGTGGTGGCGCAGCAGCGCGTGGCTATCTTGGCCGTGGTGACTTATACGCCCAAAATATCAGAATTCATCAATACCTCACTTGGAGAGATTCGGCGCTATGCTGCAGCTGATACCATGGTCCTAAAGGCGCTGTGTCAAGCGATGGTCAATCTCAACTATGCCTGTATCAATCAAGCACAGCAACAGACCTTGCTGCATGAGCTACAGCTAATTGAGCGCGCAGGAGAAGAAAACCTAAGCTACCAAGAGCTTATCGATGACCTAAGCGCGATGTGTCAGCAAGCCAAAGCCTTTATTATTGATAAAAACTCGCAGCACCAACACTTTCACTATGTCAGTGACTTTGCCGCCAGCATTCGCCAAAGTCTACAGGCGCACACTAAATAATTTGTACTGATTACTTTTACTACTTATCACTCATAAGAGACCTGTTTTATGGCATCTGCAACCAGCCTGACCATACTTGAAATCAGCGCTATCTTTTTATCGATTACTGCCTTGCTGACCTATGTCAATCATCGCTTTATCGGTCTGCCCACGACCATTGGAGTCATGGTCATCTCGATTGTCCTATCTATCGGTGCGATTTTTTTGGGTTTTTTGGGGTTCGACCAGCTCATTGATTATGAAGTGAGCTTACTAGAGCAGCTAGATTTTACCGAGGTGCTATTGGACGGTATGCTCTCGATGCTTTTATTTGCAGGGGCACTGCATGTCAATATCAGTGACTTAAAACGCTATCGACTGCCCATTGGTATTCTCGCCTGCGTGGGTACCCTAGTCTCGGCCCTGCTAATCGCCACTGCGCTCTATCTTATGTTGCCCTTCTTTGGATTTGGCTTGCCGTTTCTTTGGTGTTTGTTGTTTGGCGCTTTAATCTCGCCGACCGACCCTATCGCGGTGATGGGCATCTTATCATCCGCTGGCGCCCCAAAAAGCTTAGAGACCGTCATCGCAGGCGAGTCGTTGTTTAATGATGGTATCGGCGTCGTTATTTTTGTCCTGCTACTTGGTATTTTATCCAGCGGCAATATCCCAACAGCCAACTATGTGGCCCATACCTTGGCCGTTGAGGCTGGCGGCGGCATTGTGTTTGGTCTGGTGCTTGGGGCGATTTTATACTATATGCTAAAGAGCATTGACAGTTATCAAGAAGAGGTGCTATTGACGCTGGCGGGGGTGATCGGCGGCTATGCGCTGGCCAGTCATTGGCATCTCTCAGGGCCACTGGCCATGGTCATGATGGGATTGATGGTCGGTAATCGCGGACGAGCACTGGCGATGAGTGATAAAACACGACACTATATCGATCTATTTTGGGAGCTGATCGATGAGATTCTCAATGCGATTTTATTTGTCTTAATTGGACTTGAGGTGGTAATGATTGCATATTCTGGCAATTTATTTATCGCTGCAGGTTTGACGATTGTTATTGCCTTGCTTGCCCGTTTTATCGTTGTCGGTATGACCACAAAGACCCTTCAGCGGCAGCTTGACTTGCCAACTGGAGCGTGGAAAGTACTGACATGGGGCGGACTGCGCGGCGGCATCTCGGTGGCACTGGTGCTGCAGCTACCAACGGGCGCAGAGCGTGACATTTTACTGGCGCTCACGTATGCGGTGGTCATCTTCTCTATCTTGGTACAAGGCTTGAGCGTTGGTAAGGTCGCAAAAAGCATTGCGCCTGATAAACAGGCCACCACACTATAATTCGCTTAAAAGTCGTTTGTCCCTTTATTATCATCATAAAAAAAGACCAGCATAAGCATTTATTGCTATGCTGGTCTACTGTACAGTCAATCCGATATAAAAACGATATCTTGAGAGGAAAAGTTGTTTTTCGTTGCCTCTGTCGGCGTAGGCACAGCACCCAAGAAAAACAACGCTTCATTGAGCGACTTGATAGCCATGTATCTGTTTTACTTGGACTCGACTATGTTTGACGGTACTACTGAGTTGATGGGCTAAATAAAATCGTTATATCAACCCCTTTTGTTTCATATTGCGATAAACCACAAACACGATAACGATATTTGAGATCAGTATCGCAAGCTTAAACCAATCAAACGGGCGGGCTAGCAAATAGTAAATCTCGATAGGTATAAATATGCCATAGCCCAGCACACCAAACCAATACGCCCATGTCTTATCTTGCCACAAGCCATACGCCTCCAAAAAACGCAAGCTGGCGTACGCAACGATCAGTAGCAAAAACATGGGCCAGTTTTTACTGGCCTGCTGGGCAATGCGCACCGCACTTTCGATCTGCGGCGCTAGCAGCTGACCGAAGCTTTGCTGCCAAGCGTCATTTGCATGGCTTAGCCAGTACTCAAGGCTTGCATGCCATGACCATAACGCCCCAGCGCCAAGAATAGCCCCCGTCCCTTTGACCACCTCATAGATGGCCACTGCTTTGATAGATTCACTGGCGGTGCTCGCCGACTTGTGTGATCGGTGGGGCGCATGAGAAGAGCCATCCTCGATAGATGGCGGCAAACGATCATCTGATCGAGGCAGATTAGCCAAAGAAAGTCTCCACGACGCGGCCTTGCAACTGCTGGTTAAAGAATGGCGTGTTTTTGCCATTTGAGAGCATAGACTCCTTGGTGACTTGCCATTTTAGTGTAGGATCGACCAATACCGCGCCACCGATGTGCTCATATTGCTCACTGATGCCTGCGATTTTAGCAGGATTGAGACAGATTTTATCTACCAGTTGCTCGAGCGTTAAGACCTCGTCGTGTACCAGCTGACAAGCCAGCGCCATAAAGGTATCAAAGTTTGAGATACCAGGGGTGCTCTCAGCAAACGGGGCTTTTTTGGCGGTGCTATTGAGTGGCTCATGATGGCTACAGATGGCATCGATGGTCCCGTCTTTTAGGCCACGGCGGATGGCTTGCTGATCGGTATTACTACGCAGCGGCGGCAGCACATACGCTTGGGCGTTAAAACCTTCCAAGTTATCATCGGTCAAATAAAGCTGATGCATGGCCACATCACACGTGACAGGCAAGCCCTTATCTTTTGCCCAGCGCATCAGCTCAATCGAAGACTTGCAAGACAGCTGGCTAAAGTGGGCGGCAATGCCTGTTTCTTCCACCATCAGCAGCTGCGTAGACAAAGCGACTGTCTCAGCGATCCACGGGATACCTTGTAAGCCATGATAAGATGCAATATAGCCCTCATGCGCCACCCCTTCTCCCGCCAGACTTGGCTCATTGGGATAAAAGAATACCTTCATACCAAACGTGGCCGCGTACTCAAGCGTACGTAGCAGCACCAGATCATTGCTAAAGGGTCTGCGCGCATTAGAAACCGCGATGCAGCCGCCTTTTTTTAGGCCAGCGATGTTAGAAGGGCGCTCACCTTCTAGACCTGCTGTCAATGCGCCTAAAATATGCAAATGAATGCCACCATCGCTCAGCGCACGCTCACGTAGGCCTTTTAATAATGAGCCGTTTTCTAAAATGGGGGTCGTGTCAGGCGGAATGACCACATGCAAAAACCCATTGCCACGCGCCGCCGACCCTTCTGACTGTAAGGTGCCATGCTGCTGCTGACCTGGCTCGCGCAAACGCGCGCACAGATCGACCAATGGTGGGAGCAGCCACATCTCGCGCCCCGCCTCTAAGCTTGCGAGCTTATCATAGACAGTGCTTGGTAATGATTGTTTGATGGCGGCCGGCAGGTGGTCAAATATCGGCGCATCTGTATTGAGTGTAGTAGACATGAGCGTTATTACCGTATCGATAAAATGAAAATAAAAAAGAGTAAAATAATCGTTTGGGCTTTATAGGCGAGACGCCTGATGGGCGCGCTGACCTTCCATGGCCAATGCCAACACCGCCATACGAATCGCAATACCATTATTCACCTGCTTTAAGATGACCGACTGAGCGCCATCAGCCACGCTTGAGGCAATCTCTACCCCGCGGTTCATCGGCCCTGGGTGCATGACGAGGGCATCAGGCTTGGCCAATGCCACCCGCTCTGGGGTGATGCCATAATGTTTGTAGTACTCGCTAGATGATGCCAGTAGCGGCGAGCCAATACGCTCATTTTGAATTCTCAAGCCCATGATGACATCACAATCGCTGACGCACGCATTCATGTCTTCATAGACCTTGACACCATACCGTTCAATACCTTTTGGCAGTAAGGTACGCGGTGCGCAGACACGAATGTCTTTTACGCCTAAGGTCTGCAGCGCACTGATGTCCGAGCGAGCTACCCGAGAGTGTTTGATATCACCAATAATGGCTACTGATAGCGCCTCAAACGGCCGCGGTGCTTCGCGGTGAATCGTCAGCATATCGAGCATACCTTGAGTCGGATGCGCATGCCAGCCATCCCCACCATTGATGATAGCAATATCAGGCGTCACCTCTGTCGCCATAAAGTGCGCTGCACCCGAGGCCGAATGGCGCACCACAAAGATATCTGCCGTCATGGCTTGCAGATTCCACAAGGTATCGCGTAGGCTCTCGCCTTTTTTGGTACTAGAGCGTTCGATATCGATATTGAGCACATTGGCACCAAGACGTTTTTCGGCCACTTCAAAGGTCGTACGGGTACGCGTCGATGGTTCAAAAAATAAGTTCATCACCGTATAGCCGTCAAGCTCAGGACGGTTAATCAATTGCCCATTTTCATCAAAAAAAGTCTCTGCTTTGGCGATGATTGCTTGCAGCTGAGCCTTATTGAGTCCCTCTACGCCCAAAAAGTGACGAATACGATTGTCTGCATTGAGCTGCGGACGACTCAATGAGCTATTGAGCCTTTGATGAATGGTATTGGGGTCAAACTTGGCATAATCAGTGGGTGAGACCGACTGCGTTAAGGAACTATCGATAGAGTTTGGCATAAGGACACGTCTTTATTGTGAGTTGATATGAGGTTATATAAAGGACTGTATAAGATACGACCATAATACACAGCCCGTCAGTCTTTATTGGTTTTTATTCGATCATTTGGTGCTGGCATGGGCAGACACGGGGACTTTTTAGCGCTTATTTGCTACAATTTACCCTAATGACACAAGCGTCTTATCGGTGAGATATCTTGTCGCCTTCAGGACGCCGCCGAGTCAAACCATAAATCATTAACAATGCACATAGTGTAGCTGATTTTATGGTCAGGACAAAGACGCGCTATCAGCTATTTCAAAATTTGCTTAGCCGTTGAGCCATGGCCACGACATCTTTTTATCATGATCCGTTTTTTATTTTATCTCTTCATATAACTTATCAGGAAGCCTTATGAGCACCTTAGCAAATTATCTAGACGCGCATGCTAAAGACCCTGCGCTTAGCGACGTAATCACCACCGTGACGGAGGTGGGCAAGACCATCTCTGGGCTGCTCAAAAAAGGCGCGCTCGCCGATATCTTGGGCGAAGCGGGCAATCAAAACGTCCAAGGCGAAGAGCAAAAAAAGCTAGACGTGCTGGCCAATGACTTACTGCTAGACGCCTTAGCAAAAAACACTCACTGCGCAGGCGTCGCCTCAGAAGAGTTAGATGATACCACCCCTGCCAATGCAAATGGCAGCCTATTGGTGTTGTTTGACCCGCTCGACGGCTCATCAAACATCGACATCAACATGGCGGTTGGCACCATTTTTTCTATCTTACCGTATGAGCGTCAAGGGCAGAACAGCGAAAACAGTGACTTTTTGCAAGCGGGCAATAAGCAGCTGGCAGCCGGTTACTTGCTATATGGCACCTCTACGGTGCTGGCACTGACCATCGCTGATAATGTGGTTATGTTTAGCCTAGACCCAGACAGTGGCGACTATATTCTTATCAATGACCATGTGCAAATCGCCGCCGATACCAGCGAATATGCTATTAATAGCTCAAACTATCGCTACTGGCTGGCGCCGATGCAGCAATATATCGATGAGCTTATCGCGGGCAAGACGGGCGTTCGCGGCCGTGATTTTAATACGCGCTGGGTCGCTGCAATGGTCGGCGATGTTCATCGCATTTTATGCCGCGGTGGTCTCTTTACTTATCCGTTCGACACCAAATACCCTAACAAGGCAGGTAAGCTGCGTTTGATGTATGAAGCCAATCCGATGAGTTTGCTGATTGAGCGGGCAGGCGGCGCGGCGACAGATGCCATCAACCGTATTTTGGATATCGAGCCGACTGACATTCACCAGCGTGTGCCGGTGGTATTAGGCAGCAAAAACGAAGTCAACTATGTCAAAGACTTGCACGTACAGCACGCTCACTCATAAGCTTCACCCATCGGTTTATCGCAATCAGGATAACGCTTGTTTTGTTTAATCGCACCTTATCCTGATTGCTTCACTTATATTTTTCTCTAAGCGATCTATTATGGTAGCAAATCCCACCGAGCTGATTACCTCAGATAAGAATAATACCGTCAAGCTGGTCAAAGGTTTGTTGACGCAAGCCCGCCAGCGCAAAAAACACAGCCAGACCGTACTCGAAGGCGTACATCTGATTGATGCTGCATTGCGTAGTGATTATCCGTTTGCCCAAATCCTGCTGGCTGAATCAGCGCATACGCATCCTGAGGTTGGGCAACTATTGACACGCCTACCAAGTCATACGCCGATCATAACGCTATCAGACTCGCTGTACGAGAGTATTCGTAGTCTTGGTACGGGTATCGACATCATGGCGCTGATTACCATACCCACGCCCAGCTTACCGATGCTTGCAGAGGATTGTTTGATCCTCAATGACGTACAAGACAGTGGCAATGTGGGCACCTTGCTACGCACAGCAGCAGCGGTTGGTATCCCTCATGTTTTATGTACCAGCGCGACGGCGCAGGCTTGGTCGCCTAAGACCTTGCGAGCAGGTATGGGCGCACAGTTTGCCCTACATATCTATGAAGGCTTGAGTATTCAAGACATTTTAGATCATGTACAAGCGCCGTTATTTGCCACCAGCTCCCACACTGATACGCTTATTTATCAGCACGATTTGACCCAGCCTATCGCTTGGATTATGGGTCATGAGGGTCAAGGGGTGTCTGCCGAGCTGATGCAATGCGCCACGCCCATTGCCCTACCACAGCCCAATGGTCAAGAAAGCCTCAACGTCGCCATCGCAGGCTCACTATGCCTATATGAGACATTACGTCAACGAAAATACGCTACCCTTTAGCCCACCTGTCTTTGTGCTAAAACGCGTGCCTCAGCTTTCGAGATACGCATAAAAAGGACTGATAACGCAGTGGGTTATCGGTCCTTTTTCGTTGAAGTCACAAAACCGAAAAACCTTTATGATGCCACTCAGCCCTGTGCTTTTTTAAAGCCTTCTGCATAGCTGTTCGGTGCATTGAAATTGGTAAAGCTGATACTAATGGACTTATCCAATCCTTTCACGCAGTGCCACCATCCAATCGGAATAAACAACGCATCGCCTGCCGCAATCGTCACCTCAACAGGCGTGACATGCTGCATTAGCGAGTGAGTTTTTAGATTCACATTAGGAAAATCCACTTCACTATAGACATGCAAATCGTTGTACATCCATGGCACTTGCCACGCTGGAATCAAGGTGACTTTTTTGCGGCCATAGATTTGCACCAGCATGTTATTGGTCAAATCATGGTGTAACGGCGTAAAGGTACCTTTTGGTCCCATCCAAAAATACGTGCTAAAGGCTGGATCATCAGCGAAAAGCTGGCGATAGCCGTCTCCAAAATCCCCAATATCGGCAAATGCAGACTTGATGGCATCGACATTTTGCTGTGTATTGTTGGCAGTCATATAATAATTGTTGCTTTCGCCATCATTTTCTATCATATCGACAAACTCAGACATGCGCATCGATTTGCGGTATTTATCAGAATGGCGTTCAAACAACGCATCACTTTCACGGTCAAACTGTACTTGAATCTCAGCCGTGCCCAAGACCTCAGCAAAGTATTGTGGGCTTCATTTTTTGAGCGCTGGCCAATGCTCGATGCCGTTTTGGAGCACGACGGGTTTGTGCTTGCTGTAGTAGTTTTTAATAAACTCCTCAAAAGCCGGCGTATCGATGACATCAAGCTGCTGATTATAGCCAGGATCTAACCGCGCGAGGTGGTCACAAGTCGCAAGTAGCCATTCACGTTTTTTGAGGGTCTGAGCGGTTTTTGCCGCTGCTCGTAGATAAGGGCTTTTGCTCGCGGTTTGTATCTCTAGCGCAATCTCAGCGCTGCTAAACCCTTGTTGCGCCAGCGTCTTAACTATGCCCGCCTTACTCGTTCCTGCAAGCAAATTGCTAGCGACCCACTCTTTCCAATTATTTGGCAGCTTGCGTATGGTCTGCTTGCTCTCATTCGCTGCCAGCTCTGGCTCGTCGCTTAACGCAGCTTTGATCTGAGCATCAGAAAAGCGATGGTTTTTTAGGGTGTCGATGATGGCATCTGTTTGTACGCCGCGCATGATATTGGTCATTACCCACTCTTGCCACTCTTGGGGCAAAGCTGTTGCCGTATTTAGTGCTGCACTCATTGGTATCTTCTAATCCTTTAGATTACTCGTACCTTGATTGATGCTTTGGTTTTATAAAGCCTTTGATTTATGAAACCATTGATAGACAGCGTCATCACTGCTATCGTTACCTCTCAGCCGTATAACATAGCATGTTATCAGCCAATCATCACGACATTATCGTCTTTTGCAGTTGTGATAAAACACTCATAAAAAAGCCTCCGATCCAAGAAACCGAAGGCCTTTAACTTACCATTAACTATGTATAAGCACAGACAAGTGCTTAGTCATATAAGCTTAGATTTTGCTGGTTAGCTCAGGAAGCGCTTCAAACAAATCTGCTTCTAAGAAGTAATCAGCAACGCTAGCGATTGGCGCTTCTGGGTCATTGTTGATCGCCACGATGACTTTAGAGTCTTTCATACCGGCCAAATGCTGAATTGCACCTGAAATACCAGCTGCGATATATAGCTGCGGCGCAACGATCTTACCGGTTTGACCGACCTGCATATCGTTTGGTACATAGCCTGCATCCACAGCGGCACGTGATGCGCCAACCGCAGCGCCTAGCTTGTCAGCTAATGGCTCGATGTATTTGGTGAAGTTCTCACCGTTTGCCAATGCACGGCCACCAGAGACAACGATACTCGCTGACGTCAGCTCAGGACGGTCAGATTGCGCCATCTCTTCATTGACAAAGCTTGCTTTGCCCGTCTCTTGCACACTGTCAATAGTCTCAACCGTCGCCGAGCCGCCTTCAGCAGCTACTGGATCGAACGCTGTGGTACGAACCGTAACGACCACTTTATCTTCTGATGTTTTCACGGTAGCGGTCGCGTTACCAGCATAGATAGGACGCTCAAAGGTTTGCGCATCTACGACTGCTGAGATTTCAGAGAGCATGCTCACATCTAGCAATGCGGCCACACGTGGCATAAAGTTTTTGCCAGTGGTGGTCGCTGCAGCAACGATATGGCTATAATCGCCGGCCACATCAGCAACCAATAGAGCCACATTACCTGCTAATTGGTGCTCATATGCTGCGTTGTCTGCCAGTAATACTTTGGTCACGCCTTCAGCTTTTGCTGCTTCATCAGCGACTGCTTGCGCGCCGCTACCTGCGACCAATACATGAACGTCATCGCCCATTTGTTTTGCTGCTGCGATGGTGTTTAAAGTTGCCTTTTTTAGACTGGCATTGTCATGTTCTGCATATACCAAAATTGCCATTGTTTTAATCCTTTATTTGTTCGTATCATCGATTAATGAAGGGGTTTGTGTACAACGTGGTCTATATGGCCCTATGACTTGTCTTTATAGACGCAGCTTTATAGACGTAGCCTTGTACACAATGTGCCGCCGCGAAGTATCCAGTCATTGAGACATTAGATTACTTTTGCTTCATTTTTTAGCTTATCGACCAACTCATCAACAGAGCCCACTGTGATACCAGCTTTGCGTTCAGCAGGTGGTACGACTTTGATAATCTCTTGCTTAGATGCCATATCTACACCAAAATCAGCTGGCGTTTTTTCATCAAGCGGTTTTTTCTTCGCTTTCATGATGTTTGGCAATTTGGCATAACGTGGCTCATTCAAACGCAAGTCAGTGGTGATGACTGCTGGCAAATCAAGCGCAACCGTCTGCAAGCCGCCATCGATTTCGCGAGTGACGTTTACTTTATCGCCTTCGACTTTTACTTCTGATGCAAAGGTGCCCTGACCGATACCCATCAATGCCGCCAGCATCTGACCTGTTTGGTTGTTGTCATCATCGATCGCTTGTTTACCCAAAAGAATAATATCGGTGCTTTCGCTTTCGGCGATATTTTTTAGGATTTTAGCGACTTGTAGAGGGTATGGCTTGTCGTCAGTCAATACTAAAACACCACGATCTGCACCCAGTGCCAAGGCCGCACGAATCTGCTCTTGTGACTCTTTAGGACCAATAGAGGCAACAATAATCTCGTCAATGACGCCAGCTTCTTTTAGACGAACTGCTTCTTCTACTGCAATCTCGTCAAAAGGGTTGATTGACATCTTGGTGTTTGATAAATCAACGCCAGAGTTATCAGCTTTTACACGAACTTTTACGTTGTAATCAATGACACGCTTGACCGCTACTAATGCTTTCATACGTTCCTCGTTTATTAATGTTATGAATTAAAAAATTGCCAGTTAAGAACCAAAGGTTCATGGTTATTCAAACTGTCGTTCAAAATACTACTCAAGGTTTATACTGCGTCAATAGATAGTAGTTAATTAAGAGAGATGAAACAATACCAAAACGCATATTTGTCGCATATTTCTTATTAATAAAATCCACTAAGGCTAAGCCCGCCGCTATTATCAGACCTACGTATCTTGCGTGAGCACAGGCCCAAGGTCAAGACAACGCCGTGAATAATGCGTCATAAATTTGTCACCATTCTATAATAAATAGTTTATAAACGCACAATCCCCCTGATGTCCTCTTCCTTTTTTGACCTCAAGCTTTATTCTTCACTCCGTTATAGCATTGCTAGCATACAGCTTGCTTAAGGCTTTGTTATGACTTCTTACCCTACCAGTGTTTGGCACGCCATTGCTCATCAAAGCAGCCTGAGCTTAGCTTGACTCATGGTGGCTCGGTCTCATCAACAGCTCGCTGTCACGTATGTCATCAAACAACGCCCAGTCAGGCGGGACATCGTTGTTTTTGATGACGCTCATGTCTCCTGTCGTCTCCATAATCACCGCAAACACTTCTGTCTTGGACTTTAGGCCGTTTTTGCGCAGCACTTCTTGTACATCACTGGTGCTTAAATTTGCCTCGGCCAAGTTGTCTGCAAAATACTCGCCGTGAGCCATCAATATAATAGCTTTATTGTCAATCAACGATTTGAGTGGTTTGACCTTACGCCTGATCATAGAAATCAGCCCTTGCATGACAAATAACACCGCCACAGCAAATAGACCCTGCATCAGTGATGGCGAATCAGACAACACCGTAGAGGCTAAAATACTACCGATAGCAACCGTCATGGCAAAGTCGTGGCTAGATAGTTTTGAAAAACTGCGCAGCCCCATCAAGCGAGTAAAGAGCATCAAGCCCACATAAAACCCCGCAGCAGATAAAGATATGCCCACCAGCTGCTGCCAATCGATCGAAAACCATGTCTGCCACTTCATAAATCAACCTTATATCGCTATTCTCAATCAATCCTATATCGCAAATAACCGAAAAACAAACCCCACAAAAAAAGCAACCTGATAAGAGGTTGCTTTTTTTTAAAGTCTAAACAGTATTTTTATTGTTTTTATAAACAAAAAGTTTATGCATATCGTCACTCTAACTGTCATCGAGCGTACTGAACATCAGTGCGCCCAAACAGAAAAGAGATTATAGTGCTTCGATTTGCTCAGCTTGTGGACCTTTTTTGCCCTCACCTAAGATGAACGACACTTTTTGGCCTTCGGCTAGAGTTTTGAAACCGCTACCTTGGATGGCGCTGTAGTGAGCGAATACGTCTTGTCCGCCGTTGTCTTGAGCGATAAAACCAAAACCTTTAGCTTCATTAAACCACTTTACAGTGCCTTCAACTTTATCTGACATAAATTTTCCTAACTCTTTAACTGTTGGCGAGACTGGTGTCGTCACCGATTAATTGATATATACCCAAATGACTTTTGTTGCAGCGGACTGGCAAAAACCACCAAGCTCCTGTTAAATAAAGCAAAGTTATTGCTTTAAATCCTCTGGGTACAAGCCGATTATAACAGCTTTTCCTAACGGCAACAGCTTAAATTGATGATTTTTGTAAATAGTTATGAGGAATAAAAACCAATGATCACCGGCAGTACTGATACAACATAATAATTTGATAACAAAGGAATTATCAATAATAACATCAACTGCTTTCGTTACGATTGACGTTACTTTTACTTGGCCATCCTTTTATTCTTCTAATCATCTTTCTAACGAGATAACTAAATAGCTCCCTACCCCTGCGATATCGGGAGCCATGGCGCACTTAGTACCAATAAACAAAGCGCAAAAAATATCAATGAAAACGACTGGCTATAAGCGATGTATTTGGCCGGAACCACCAGATCCTGCGGTGAGTCTGGAATACCCTTACGTTTGAGCAGGCGTGTGCCATAGACCCAGCCAAAGGTGGTATAGATACCATAGGCCGCTGGGACGGTAATGGCCAGTGGCGTTAGGTCTATGGCATAAAGCATGACGACAGAGACAAAAAACCACGATGTATCCAATAATGAGCTGATCTGAAAAAACTTTGATTTGGGCAGTTTGCCGTCTGTTTTTTTGAGCATCTCCCCTTCTATCCAAATCAAAACTGCTACCACAGCGCTCAGAGTAATGTAAACGAATTGCGGCGTTAGCCAGTCAGGATAAGATATTTGCACAACAGACAACCTGTATTCTAGAAAAAAGAAGCACTTTGCGACAATAAGACAAAGACAAAAAAACACAATACTGATGGCGGCAACCATCAACAAAAAATGCGCGGCAGCTAACTGCTATACGCACCGATTATCATCACTATTAGCCACCATAATTAAGACCGTAATGCCTGCCTATATTGGGTAGCGTTTTTTGTTTTTCAACCCATATCATGTATTCTTAGCCCATACCCACCTACAAAAAACCCACGCTATCTATTGATAACATGGGTTTGTCTCACGCAGCCAGTATAAAGATAGCGCGTATAGCTACTTATAAGTAAGCGTAGGCTTAGTGCTTTGGTTTAGTTTTTGTCTTTATCGATGATCTTGTTACCACCGATCCATGGCATCATAGCACGCAGTTTGGCACCAGTGATTTCGATTTGATGCTCAGCGTTGTTACGGCGACGGGCAGTCATTGATGGGTAGTTGGTCGCGCCTTCAGAGATAAACATTTTCGCGTACTCACCAGACTGGATGCGTTTTAGGGCATTGCGCATGGCTTCACGTGATTGCTCGTTGATGACCTCTGTACCAGTGACGTATTCGCCGTATTCAGCGTTGTTACTGATTGAGTAGTTCATGTCAGCGATACCGCCTTCATACATGAGGTCGACGATAAGCTTTAGCTCATGTAAGCACTCAAAATAGGCCATTTCTGGCGCGTAACCTGCTTCAGTTAGCGTCTCAAAGCCCATTTTGACCAGCTCTACTGCGCCGCCACAAAGCACTGCTTGCTCACCGAATAGATCGGTTTCTGTCTCATCTTTAAACGTCGTCTCGATGATACCCGAGCGGCCACCACCCACGCCTGCTGCATAAGATAGCGCCAACTGCTTGGCTTGACCGGATGCGTCTTGGTAAACTGCGATAAGATCAGGGATACCGCCGCCTTTGGTGAACTCTGAGCGAACAGTATGACCTGGCGCTTTTGGTGCGACCATGATGACATCAAGATCACCGCGCGGCACTACTTGGTTGTAATGAATGGCAAAACCGTGCGCGAAAGCTAAGGTAGCGCCCTCTTTGATGTTGGGTTCGATTACTTCATTATAAAGCTCTTTTTGGAACTCATCAGGCGTCAAAATCATGACAACGTCGGCCGCTTTTACCGCTTCTTCGACTTCAGCGACTTTTAGACCAGCATTTTCAGCTTTTTTCCATGATCCCGAGTTGGCACGTAGGCCCACGGTGACATCGACGTCTGAGTCTTGTAGGTTCAGCGCGTGGGCGTGACCTTGTGAGCCGTAGCCAATGATGGCCACTTTTTTGCCTTGGATAATCGATAGATCACAATCTTTATCATAATAAACGTTCATAAATAGAGTCCTTTTCCTCAATCATGGCGTGCCATGGATAGTAAGCGCTCCTACTTCAACCATTCTCGTAGAGTGTGGGCTAAGATGAGCGCGCTGTTGATAATAAACTACATTGTTTACAGTATTAGTCACTACTGCCGACTAAAGACTTAGGGTTTTTTCTCCACGTGCGATACCGATGACGCCTGAGCGAACCACTTCCATAATCCGCTCGCGGCCAATCACATCGATAAAGCCGTCGAGCTTGGCTTTATCACCGACGATTTGGATGGTATATAGATTGGATGTCACATCCACGATTTGTGCGCGGAAGATATCAGCACTACGCTTAATTTCCTCGCGTACGCTGCCAGTCGCGCGCACTTTGATCAGCATCAGCTCACGCTCGACATGGACATTATCCGTCAGATTCAGTACCTTAACCACTTCGATTAATTTATGCAATTGTTTCGTGATTTGCTCGATTCGCTCAGGTGAGGTAATGGTCGTCACGGTCAGACGCGAGATACTTGGGTCATCAGTGGGCGCGACGTTTAGCGTCTCGATGTTATAGCCACGCTGGGAAAACAAGCCGACCAACCGCGACAACGAACCCGCTTCGTTTTCCATCAATACCGAAATCAGATGTTGTTGTTGCATTAGGTGCGCTCCCCTTTTGTTAACCACATATCACGCATGGATTGACCCGCGATTTGCATTGGATATACATGCTCATGACGATCGACATAAACATCGATAAATACCAGTCTGTCTTTGATTGCCATGGCTTCGGCCAACTGAGCCTCCATCGTCGCAGGATCGGTGATTTTGATACCGACGTGACCATAGCTCTCTGCCAACTTCACAAAATCTGGTAGTGAATTCATATAAGACTGTGCGTGACGGCCTTCATACAGCATGTCTTGCCACTGCTTAACCATACCCAGCTGAGCATTGTTTAGGTTTAATATTTTGACAGGTAGATTGTATTGCAAGCAAGTCGATAGCTCTTGGATATTCATCTGAATAGAGCCTTCACCAGTGATGCACACCACATCGCGCTCAGGCCTTGCAAGCTTGGCCGCCATTGCATAAGGCAGTCCTACACCCATGGTGCCAAGACCACCTGAGTTTAGCCATTGACGCGGCTCATCATAGGTGTAATACAAAGCGGCAAACATCTGATGCTGACCGACGTCACTGGTGATAATGGCTTTGCCATCTGTCACTTTGCACAGTGCTTGGACGACGCTTTGCGGCTTGATACCTTCATCGGTACTGGTATCGTAGCGCAAGCCATGACGCGTACGCCACTCGTTGATTTGTGACCACCAATCTTGCAAGGCGTGCTGCTCAAGCTCTTTGTCATCACCGATGATACCTAGCATATCTGTCAAGACCGCCTTGACATCCCCGACGATTGGAATATGGGCATTGATCGTCTTAGAAATGGAAGCCGGATCGATATCGATATGGATAATCGTCGCATTTGGACAGAATTTTTTGACGTTATTGGTCACGCGGTCATCGAAGCGTGCGCCAATTGCCAAGATGACATCCGCGTGGTGCATGGTCATGTTGGCCTCATAAGTGCCATGCATACCTAGCATACCTAAGAACTGACGATCGGAGCCTGGGAAGGTGCCAAGCCCCATCAAGGTATTGGTCACAGGTAAGTTTAAACGATGAGCAAGATCGGTCAGCTCTGCGTGGGCCTTACTCCAAATCACACCGCCGCCAGCATAGACGACAGGGCGCTGCGCTGATAATAGGGTCTCAACCGCTTTTTTGATTTGACCGCTATGGCCTTTTTGTGATGGCTGATACGAGCGCAAGAATACCTCAGCAGGATACTCGTAAGCGTACTTTTCACTAGGAGCCGTCATGTCTTTTGGCACATCGATAACCACAGGACCTGGGCGTCCAGACTGGGCGATATAAAAGGCTTTTTTGACGATCATCGGGATTTCGCTGGCATGGCGCACCTGAAAGCTGTGCTTGACGATAGGGCGTGATACCCCAACCATATCTGTTTCTTGGAAAGCGTCTTCACCAATCAAGCTGCTTGGCACCTGACCTGAAATCACCACCATCGGAACTGAATCCATAAAGGCGGTTGCGATGGCCGTCACCGTGTTGGTCGCACCAGGGCCTGAGGTGGCGAGCACCACCCCTGTCTTGCCTGTCACGCGTGAATAGGCATCTGCCATATGACCTGCGGCCTGCTCATGACGTACCAAAATATGCTCAATGGCGTCTTGTTGAAACAAAGCATCATAAATATGAAGTACCGCGCCACCTGGGTAACCAAAAATATAGTCAACCCCTTCATCGGTCAGCGATTGCACCAACATCTCAGCACCAGATAGCATCACTGGCTGCGCACTACCCTCTGCAAGACGTTGCTGTTTTTCTTCGAAGTTTTTTGCGGCATTACCCGTCTGGGTATGTCCGGTCATATTCGGACTTTGCGTGGTTTGCGTCACTGTCATCACCTTTTTTTGCGGCGAGAATTGCGGTGTTTTATAATAAAAACCATTACCGACTGGTGTGATTTTTAGCACCATAAAACAAGCGCCAACTCTTATCCATATCAAGAATGTGTGCCCACCATACGTAAGTCATACTGTTTGGACACAGCATCAGACTCAAATACAGCAAGGTATTGAGGTCAGTTTGTGACAGGAAGTTATCGATGTACGATGACAAGATACGAGTGCATCTATAAAAGAATCTTATTATTGAAGGGGATTACCAAGCAGCTGTTCTCAAAACCTTTGTTTTAAAAACCGTTGTTTTCAAAACTTAGCATCTGTCAGACTAACGAATGCAAAGGCGTTGACACAATATACATAAATCATCATAAACAAATCAGATAGCACTCATGGTTAGTGGCGGATAACAAGGTCGTTAAGTCCTATAACCGACTATTGATTTCGTATTATCACTACATATCAAGCCGTTTTTGAGACAAACGTAAGCATAACACTTAGTAGGGTTCAAATAACAAGTTTATCTTAGTCATTGTAGACAGATAAGTCCGGAGACAATGTATTTTGTGATTTGTGATGGTCTTCCTGACCACCCTTACAACACACATCATCACAAAGAAAACAAAACCGTGCAAGCTACCGATAAGTAACCTGTGGTCCTTGTCCTCAAGTGCCACGGCAATATCATAAAAGCCGCTCACTGACCAATCAACTGTCCTTATATTCGATGGTTTATCAGCTATTGTCAAGAAAAACTTATATCCCCTATCCCTAACTATTGGTTATTAAATAATATACATTGATAAGAATTATTTGATAGAATCAAACTTCGGTACATTTTTAGTATCATCCAAATACTAAAGTGTTATATTTATACCAATATTTTTATTTTGCCGCTTAAGAGGAACTCTGCTATGGCATATGCGTTTTCACAATATACTGCTACCAAACTCCTTGTCAGTGCGAGTATGGCAGGTATGCTAATGCTGTCGATGAGCGCCAGTCATGCTATTCAAGTGTATAAGTCTATCGGCGCGCATGGTGAGGTAAAATATAGCCAACATGCACCGCAAAATGGCAAAAATGTCGAGTTGATTGAGTTTCGCAGCGATGGACGGCAAAACAACGCAGGAGAAATGGCCGGAAAAACAGATGCCAGTCAAAGTAGCAATGCTCAGACCGCCGAGCAGCAACGCGTGGCACAGCTAGAGGCTCGCATCAAAGAGCAAGAGGCACAAGCCAATGCACAGCGTTGTCAGTCACTACGTAATAACTTGACCAACCTCAATGTCGGTGGCCGTATCTATGAAATGGATGCCAATGGCAAACGTCAATATTTGGATGGCCGAGAGATTGAGCTAAAACGTGAACGGGTGCAGCAAGCAATCGATCAATATTGTGGTAACTCTGCAGCCTTATAAACTGACGCTCTGGGCATTGCGGTTCGCCGCTTATGCCAGTGGATTGGGGCGTGCCTTCAGCTCTCGCCCATTTAGATGACTATCGACTCAATTGAGGACACGCCCTACCTATAGCGTTATCGGTCTTATTGTTGATCTTACTACCAGCTGTCATCACTGACGGTAAGTTCCTGCATGACATGACGAATGGCCACCGGCATATCTTGCGCCTGTAGCCCTCGTTGACCAATCAATAACGCCGTTTTATCGGTTTGGCTGATCAACATATCGCCTGCCATACCGTGTAGAAGCACTGCTTGCTGTAGACCGCGCGACTCTCTTATCAAGTCCTTTTGCGCCAGCAGTCCAGCGATCAGACCAGATAGGACATCGCCCATGCCTGCTGTCGCCATGCCTGCATTGCCTGCCGCACAGACATAAATCTGTGCCTGCTGCTCTCTTTGCTCTAGCACCAATGACCCTGCCCCCTTTAATACCCAATCACCACCATAATCTGTCGCACACTGTCTAATAGCAGCCAATCTGTCACTCTCTACTTGACTGACTTCCATACCTAATAGCTTTGCGGCTTCACCACTGTGCGGTGTTAGGCAGACTGAGTGATGGGCGCTATGCTGTTGCAAGGCGGCGATAAGCGGGTGACGCTCCTTATGCAAATCCGCCAGATGATACAGGCCATCAGCGTCGATGACGATTGGTTTTTTTTCTGTAATGGCAGCTTTTAGATAGCAGACAAATAATTTTTTGGCCTTATCATCACGTCCCAAGCCCATACCGATAGCGATGACGCTGGCTCCCTTAAGCAATTGCCTTACCCCATCAGCATCATGTAAGTTTATCGTCATGGCATCAGGCAGTGAGGTCAGCAAGGCTGCATGAAAAGCTTCATGACATGCCACAGTGATCTTACCTGCTCCCGTTGCCATGGCACTAGAAGCTGATAGTATCGCCGCACCGCCCATCCCTTGCGAGCCATCCACACGGTTGCCACCGATGATGAGCACATGGCCATAGCTGCCTTTATAGCTGTTTTGCTGGCGAGGGGTTAGAGCGTACGCACTTGTGACCAGCTCTGCTACCGGTTTAAGAGCGTTATCCTCCAGCGCATAAGGTATCAGCGCGATGTCGACGACTTGGCCACTATAATCCATACCGTCTTTGGTATGCAGACCAAACTTACGCGCCACCAAGCACAGAGTCATATCTGCCTGTATCGCGGCACCAGCAAACACCTCACCTGTCGCCGCGACCAAACCACTAGGAATGTCCACCGCAATCACAAACGGCTTATAGCATCTGGCCAATTGGTTAAACCAATAAATAGCGCTTTGGTAGATGCCTGCTGGCGCACGGTCCAACCCAATGCCAAAGATTGCATCGATATAGACATCAGCATCCGCTGCATAACCACTCGCTTGCCATGTACTCGCATCAGCATCGATATCAGAGCTAGCGTCCCACTCAGCGCACATCTCTTCAAAGCGCTGATAACGACACCCCTTTGCCAATGCTATTTGTTTTGCGCTTTCGGCATCAGAGATAGATGTCGCACTATTTATATCAGTATCCTGTATTTTAGAGCTATCTGTCTCAAGATCGTCTTTACTAAAACCAACTGTCACGACCTGTACCTGCCAGCCCATGCGCTGTAGATAATGCGCAAGGAGCCAGCCATCACCGCCATTATTGCCCTTACCTACCCAGATACTTGCCCGCTGCTGATACCTATGGCGACGGGCAGGTGTACCGTTAATAGAGGCCGTCGCGCATTTTTGTTCATGTGCCTTTTGTATATACTGCGCCATCTGCCACGCTGCTTGCTGCATAAGCCCAAAGCTATCATGCCCTTGTGCAAACCAAGCCTGCTCCATGGCATAGACCTGATCACTGTTATACAGTGCCGTGGTCTCATTGGGCATTATTGACGCTAATGCTGCTAAATGACAATCTGGTTTCATATTTGCTCCTTTATTCATTTTTATGCTTGCACTCCATACTCACTGCCTTATCATAGCGATACTTCTTTGATTTTTATTATTCTTTATGTCTACTCTCTCAAAATCCGACTTACCCGACACCTCTAACGGCCAGACAGCGGCTGCGACGCCTGCTCACCTATCGCAGGTACCTAGCAAAAAAATCGACATCAAAAGTGACTCACCATTCACAAGTGCCGAGGATGTCAAGCGGTGGATTAAGTCTCAAGCACAGACGTTGGGGTTTGGGGACTGTGGTTTTCTCTCCGTGCATCATCCGTTATTTGCTCAGCAGATGACGCAGCTACAGCAGTGGCTGGCAAAAGGCTATGAAGGACAGCTGCAGTTTATGCACAATAATCACCATCTGCGCGCTCACCCCGATCAACTGGTAGAAGGTGCCAAAACCATTATTAGTGTGCGTATGGATTATTTGACGCAAACGCCTACGCCGCGGACAGTCGCTGATAACGATTTTCCCAATCAAGGCATCATAGCGCGTTATGCACGAGGGCGCGACTATCATAAAACCATGCGCAGTCGTCTAAAGCAATTGGCATTACAAATCGAAGCCATGCTTCCTGAATGGCAACACCTGAATATCGGCTCGGCGCAAGAGTTTGTTTTTCGGCCATTTAGTGACTCAGCCCCCATCTTTGAGCGGCCAATCGCAGATGCCGCTGGTCTTGGCTGGACAGGCAAACATACTTTGCTACTCAACAAACAAGCAGGCTCTTTTTTTGTACTAGGAGAGCTGTTCATCAGTCTCGAGCTACCAGACGACGCTCCTGTCAAGTCGCATTGCGGCAGTTGTAGCGCTTGTATTGATGTCTGCCCCACTCAGGCCATTGTCGCGCCTTATGAGCTAAACGCCTCTGCTTGTATCTCTTATTTGACCATCGAACATGATGGTATCATTGATGAAAAATATCGCCGCGCCATTGGCAATCGCGTCTTTGGCTGTGATGACTGCCAGCTCATCTGTCCGTGGAACCGTTATGCCAATATTACAACTGTCGAAGACTTTGCACCGCGGCACAGTCTTGACAACAGCAGTTTGCTTGAGCTGTGGCAATGGCAAGAAGCGGATTTTATGCAAAAAACTCAAGGCAGCCCGCTTAGACGCACAGGCTACGTTAATTTTTTACGCAATATCGCGATTGCACTTGGCAATGCCAACGGCAGTCAAGAGGTCATTACCCAGTTGCAGGCTAAGCTGCAGACCCATAACGCCATGCTAGACGAGCATATACATTGGGCAATCGCTGAACAACAACAAAAGCTCAGCGATACTGATGCTTAATATCCTGTCTCATCACAGCTGCTTATGGTTAGTCACTTCTTATGGCGAGTCGCTGCTTAGTCAGGTAACGTTAACCAGTGATGTCGACAACCTCTTACCCAAGAAAAAGCGCCTCTTATATAAGAGGCGCTTTTTCTTGAATGAGCAATCTTTTTAATACAGTAATCTCAGGCTTATCTGCCTATTGTATTAAGCTATCACGTTAAGGTTTTGGAATACGTAAGACTTGGCCTGGGTAAATTTTGTCTGGGTCAGATAACATGGGCTTATTGGCCTCAAAAATCTTCATGTAATCCCCAGATGAGCCATACACTTCTTTGGCAATCTTCGATAAGCTATCGCCAGATTTTACCGTATACATGGTTGATTCTGGAGCATCTTCTTCGATATCGATATTATCGATGACTTTTGCTACATTTTGCACGTTACCGATGGCGATAATGGCTTTTTCGCGGTCTGCTTGTGTTTTGGCA
Organism: Psychrobacter sp. Marseille-P5312; assembly: GCF_900291405.1. Classification (NCBI taxonomy): domain Bacteria; kingdom Pseudomonadati; phylum Pseudomonadota; class Gammaproteobacteria; order Moraxellales; family Moraxellaceae; genus Psychrobacter; species Psychrobacter sp. Marseille-P5312. Next base: position 1,825,170 of record NZ_OLML01000001.1, on the reverse strand, counting down.
TTACCGCTGATTTCTGCAGTATCTGTCGTACCATTATATTTGATCTTTAGATTGCTGATATTCAGATTTTGCTGCTGAATACGGCGAAGCAAAATATTGGCTACTGACTGGGCAGAAGGCTCAGTGCTCTGTACTGGGGTGTTGGCATCTGCTTTGGTCTCTGATTTGGCGTCATGTTTGGCATCATCACGGTTAAAGATTTTTTCGCCGATGTCTTTTGCAAAACTAAAAATACCCATCTAACTACTCCTTGAACTATTGTTATTTGTTATGCATCGTTATTGTTGTAGATAATGTCTCACTATCAGTGATGTCAGTCATCTTCCTCGTATATAAACGTTAATACGATGACTTCATATGCAATTAATTCATACACAGCATCAAGCCATATACAACGATGTCTGCATCACGTAGACATTTTGAGTATAACAAAAACGCTTCATTTAAATAGTAAGAGTATGTTGAGTAATGTTAATTTCATAAAGTATATGTTAATACTTTGAGATTGTTAAACACTCAAATGTACCATTGAAGTCCATATATGAAATGCGACAAGCACAAAAAAACCGCCAACCCATAGGGCAAGCGGCTTTTTAGACTGGCTGAGCCAATCAGATGACTACAGCATTATAGCTGGGCTTGTACGTAATCGATTGCTTTTTGAACCGTCGTCAACTCTGCAGAGTCTTCGTCAGGGATAGTGATACCAAAATCACTTTCAAATGACATTACCAATTCAACCAAATCTAGTGAATCTGCACCTAGATCTTCCATGAATGAGGCGTCGTTGTTGATGTCTTCAACGTTCATACCCAATTGCTCAGCCACAGCTGATTTAACTCTTAGCTCGGTATCGTTGCTCATGTAGATTGCTCCTTTATCATCTATTATTTTTAATAAACTGCTATAGCGTGCAGTCTACACTCTATAGCAGGGTATATAAAATGGGATTTGCCAGATCAGCGACATCGCCGTCTGAGTACTCTATGACACCTGATACAGTCTGTCTAATGTCTACTAAAGTCCTGTCATGATACAGTGCTTTGACATAAAAGTGTCCGTCATTATAACACCCTTTATTATAGTTTACACTCGTTCACACAGTTTTTTATTATTTCTATGTAACACTTGTGGGTCACTTTACATATACATCCCGCCATTGACTGGAATGACCGCGCCAGTTATATAGCTGGCCTCATCGCTGGCTAGGAAGTGTACAGCAGCAGCGATATCTTCTGGCTGACCCAAACGGCTGATAGGGACAGCGTCTAGCATCGAGTTGAGCAAACGCTCGTCCAACTCGTCCGTCATGTCCGTTTCGATCAGACCTGGTGCGACGCAGTTGATGGTCACCTGTCTTGAGCCAATCTCGCGCGCCAGCGTCCGACTAAAGCCTTCGACACCCGCTTTGGTAGCAGCATAGTTGGACTGACCTGCATTACCCATCTGCGCCACCACAGAGGTGATATTGATGATACGTCCACGGCGTGCTTTCATCATGCCGCGTACCGCACGTTTGCTCATACGATAGACTGAGGTTAAGTTGGTATCGACGACGTTTTCCCAATCCTCGTCTTTCATACGCATTAGCAACCCGTCTTGGGTGATACCTGCATTGTTGACCAATACTTGTACGGCACCGTAGACGCTTTCAATCTCTTCAAATAACTTTTCGATTTGCGCGGTATCACGGACGTCTAATACGCGGCCGATACCACCGGTATCGTGTAGATACTCATCAATCAGCTCAGCGCCCTTTTCGGTGGTCGCCGTGCCAATCACAAAGTGTCCTTCTTTTGCAAACCGCTTGGCGACAGCTTTACCGATACCACGACTGGCACCAGTGACTAGGGTAATTGTGCGGCTCATAATAACACCTCCATTAACTTATCTAGACGAGCAGGCTTATCTGTAGGATAGCTGGTAATCGGCTGTGCTTGGCGCTTGGCCAAGTTGCTGAGTACGTTGCCACTGCCGCATTCGATTAATACATTGATTTGTTTATCAGCCAGCTCTTGCATGGTCTGTGACCACAAGACCGGTTGGCTTAGTTGCTCAGTCAGTGCTTGTTTGATGCCAGCGACACTGGTTTCAACGCGCGCATGGCGATTTTGAATCACAGAAATGGTGGCTTGATCAAACTTGATACCTGCCAATATCTCGGCTAGGGCGTCACTTGCAGGTGCCATCAATGCGCAGTGAGACGGTACACTGACCTTCAAAGGTATGGATTTTTTGCCCGTATTTTGTACTTTATCGATAACGGCATTCACCCCAGCTGCGTTGCCCGAAATGACCACTTGCCCTGGACTGTTAAAGTTAGCAGCGCCCACGATGGCATCATCGACATGCTCGGTCGCTTGCTCACAGAGGTTTTCGACTCGGTGATCCTCTAACCCCAACACAGCTGCCATAGCGGTATCTACACCGACCACAGCCTCTTGCATCAACTGGCCGCGTTTATGCACCAAGGTGACGGCATCGGCAAGTGAGATCACTTCAGCGGCGCAAAGGGCGCTGTACTCACCTAACGAGTGACCCGCTAGGTAGCAAGGCGCCGTGGTGATTTTTTGTTGTAAGATACGCCAAATTGCTATACTTGCTGTCAGTAGCGCAGGCTGCGTATATTGGGTTTGATTGAGCTTTTCTTCGTCTTGACAGATTGCCCATAAGTCCTCGCCAAGCGCGTCGCTGGCTTCGGTAAAGGTTTCACGAATCTCTGGGTAGATGTCAGCAAGCTCGCTAGTCATCCCGACTACTTGCGATCCTTGTCCAGGAAAAATCACCGCCATACGAGTCGGCTGCTTTTTTACCATATCGGGTACAGAGGCCATAACCAATATTCCTTATTTAATTGGAAATATCCCTAAATCAATGGGGGTTATTATATTATTAAATACTGTATAAAGCCGTTGATTTGACGTTTGGTCTAAAAAACGGAACATTCGTAAACTATACACTGACACACGCTATTATCATAGTAGGTGGTGCGGCAAAGCTGAGCAAAACCCTGACTTAATGGATGGTAGCTGCATCGGTGCTTGTCTACAAAAGAGAGTAACATCATACGCTTTTTAGACAAAAAGTCTAAAAAACGATAGCAAAAAGCCAAGTTATCCAGCCACATAATTTATGATAGCGAAATAACTTGGCTTTTTTTTGGCTTAAAGCGAATTGCTTCATAACAGCGACACAAAAATAATGATAGTCACCTGTACTATCATTATTTTGTATTGACCATTATAGAACCAACGACTTAAGCGTCTTGACTGACCTTAAATAACTGACGGCCACGGTAGAAACCATCTTTGGTCATGTGATGACGACGATGTTTTTCACCAGTGGTAGCATCTACGCTTAGCTCAGCCACTTCCATACGATGGTGTGAACGGCGCATGTCACGACGAGAACGGCTTTTACGACTTTTTTGAACAGCCATGATATAGCTCCTATACTTAAAGGGATAAGCTTAAAATTCAGCTTTAGTCGATACTGACAGAGGCTATATAATCACAACAACCTAAGTCTTAAGCATCATTGGTTAAATAGATTGCCACCTACATAAAGTGCTGACTACGTCTAAAATCGATAGAAAATTTGCCCAGTCAGCTTCTATCAGCAAGCAACTTGTTGCTAGAATGCAATAAACCGGACATTATACGCATGTTTGATGGATTAATAAAGCCCTGCCTTTCACTCTTTGATAGAAAGCGGATAAAAGGCATCATAATCTGCCATAGGCTCATCTGCCACCGCGGTTATAGTTTGCCTTTGAGCGATGCCAATGCTGCAAAAGGATTTTCGTTTTCTTCTTCCTCTGGAATCTCACCAAACTGCTCAACACTCATTTCACAATCATCGTGCTTAGGGGCCATGGGTGTTTTGAGCAATATCTCATCTTCTACCAGCTTTTTTAATGGCAGCAAGTTTTCTGGTGATTGCTCAGGAATGATTTCATCAAGTAATAAATAATCTTGCTCTTCATCGACCAAGCTTATTTGGCTGTCATCATCCAACAACGCGATGTCATAATCATCAGACAAATCAATGGCAATTGGCTGCAAACAGCGCTGACAGGTGAGCCAGATATCGCCCGCCAAGGTAAAGGCGAGATGCAGCACATTATTATGACGGTATAATTGAGTATTTAGCTGTATTATTTGTTGCTCATGCTCTGTGGTCAATATGGCAGCCAAACGCTCAAAACTGCGTGGTTCCACCTCTCCTGCCCACTCAAACCCACTGTCGGCCCATTTATCTAACGAGATATTTTCAGGCATAACACTTGATACGGACGCTTTTTTATGGTCAGTGTTATTTGCTGACGGCTTATTTTCTAAAGTGTTTGACATGCGCGGCCTCATTCATCAAAACGGTGTATAATATTGCCTGCCATACTAACGGAAAGCACCGAGGGGTGCCAGCGCTAGTATGTTACTATTTTTTGATACCGGCTATATTTACCGCATTACCGCTTCACCCTGCCGCTTGGCCTTCGCTCACAAGGTCTTTTGTCTTTATTCTCTATTTACTCTATACCCGATCTATGACTTGTTTTACCCATTCAATGGATTTTTCTACCCTTCAGCCCCGTATTTATGCGCCGATATTACGTCAGCGTCTGAGCCGCTTAATAGCCTCTAGCCACCCAGATAATGCGCCATCATCAATCATGACAAACGCGCACCTCTCAATCTGGCAAGAGGGCTGGCAAAAAATATCTACTAAAAAGGTAGACAGTGACCAGCAGCCTTCAGTAGCAGATAGTGAACAAGCGGTGACTGATTGGCTGATTGACTTGTTTAATACAGTGTTTGCGCATCAAAAGGTTGTATTGGTTCGTGGTCAGGGTGAGCCAGAATACTTCCCTGCAACAGCCACTCTACCAGCGAGAATTGAGTTCGCGCATGGGTTCTTTGCCAGCGCCCTGCACGAGCTTAGCCATTGGTGCATCGCTGGTGAGGCACGTCGGCAGTTGGCAGACTTTGGCTACTGGTATGCCCCAGATGGCCGTAGTGAAGCGCAGCAGCAAGCGTTTGAGCGCGTAGAGATCAAACCGCAAGCCCTAGAGTGTTTATTCACCTTAGCATGTGGGCGCGTGTTTCGAGTGTCACAAGACAACTTGTTTGCGGACTTCGATACCAGCGGTAGCACCTTTGCACTCGACGTATATCAGCAAGCTGAGGACTATATCGCCCGCCCTCATACTCTGCCACGCGATGCTAAAACCTTATTGCATACTTTTTTGTGCGTGTGCAATTAATTTATAATTCACCTTAAATAAAACGGACACATAGTATATGTGCTCTGTGCTGCTGGTATTTATCTCACGCAGTATCGTCTATAAAGTCACCATAAGCGTGGCTAAAATAAAGCAGGCGCTTTTGATATCATCATAAACCGTTAACGATTTTCTACGCATCGTAACGCCCTGCCACTAAACTTATATTTGCCTTGCGTTATACTAAACCAGTAAAGCGCCTTTATAAGGTATGGGTTTGATACAAGTATTAATAGCCATAAGGGTTACTCTGTACTTGTCTTTATCACCCCATATCACACCCCGCGTCAGCAGTCATTGACCCGTAGTATGACTCACAATAAGGCGACGTAGTACCGATCATCGATACTATTATAATTATAAAATAAGGAACGATTATGCAAGTTTTTTATATTCATCCCGACAATCCGCAACCTCGTCTGATCGCTCAAGCAGCCGAGCTGTTGCGCAAAGATCAACTAATCATCTACCCTACCGATACCAGCTACGCTTTTGGGTGCCGTTTGGGCGCAAAAGAAGCCTTGGACAAACTTAAGCAAATCCGCGCACTGGATGACAAACACCAATTTACTTTACTTTGTCGCGATTTAAGCGAGATTGCCACCTATGCGACCGTAGACAATGCTCAGTATAAACAACTAAAAGCGCATACCCCAGCCCCAATTACTTTTATCCTAAATGCGACAAAAGATGTCCCCAAAAAACTGGCGCATCCTAAGAAAAAAACCATTGGTATCCGTGTACCAAGCAATCCTATCGCTCAAGCATTATTAGAAGCCATGGATGAACCAATTTTGACCAGCTCATTGATACTGCCTGAGCGTGATGACATTCTTGATGATCCCTTTGAAATCGAGGAGTTATTAAGCAATCAAATTGATGGTTTGATCAATGCCGGTATCAAGACCACCAAGCTGACGACCATTGTAGATATGACTGGTGGGATGCCTGAAACCATCAGACAAGGTGCAGCCGATGTTGATTCATTATTATTGTAATCAGCGACAAACTCGAAACATAAAAAAAAGCTCCAATTGAATTGAAGCCTTTTTTATACATTATATCGTCAATGCAAAATTAGTCGCGATCAACCAATTCTACATAAGCCATTGGCGCGTTGTCACCGTCACGATAACCACATTTTACGATACGTAAATAACCACCTGGACGCGTTTGGTAACGAGGACCTAACGTGCCAAATAGCTTACCGACCATAGCTTTACTACGCATACGGCTAAATGCCAAACGGCGATTAGCAACGCTGTCTTCTTTAGCCAAAGTGATCAATGGCTCAGCAACGCGGCGCAATTCTTTAGCTTTTGGCAAAGTAGTTTTGATCAGTTCATGCTCAAACAATGAGTTGGTCATGTTCTGAAACATTGCCTTACGATGACTGCCGGTACGACCCAGCTTGACTCCACTCTTACGATGGCGCATAGTCAAAAATCCTTAAAGTTTAACGGCTACGATAAGAAAAGCGATCATCGACACGAAGGTCAGCTGGCGGCCAGTTGTCTAGGCGCATACCAAGCTCTAAATCTTTAGACGCTAGCACGTCTTTGATTTCGGTCAATGATTTCTTACCAAGATTTGGGGTTTTTAGTAGTTCAGTCTCTGAACGCTGTACCAAATCACCGATATAGTAAATGTTTTCAGCTTTCAAGCAGTTGGCTGAGCGAACCGTTAGTTCAAGATCGTCCACAGGGCGTAATAGCACCGGATCGACCTCTTCTTTTTCTTTCACAGGCTCAGGCGCTTCTTCAGCTTCTAGGTCAACAAAGATAGAAATCTGTTGTTGTAAAATAGTGGCTGCTTTACGAATTGCTTCTTCTGGATCTATAGTGCCATTAGTTTCAAGCTCAACGATAAGACGATCAAGATCAGTACGCTGCTCTACGCGAGCGTTCTCAACCTGATAAGCAACACGTAGCACAGGACTAAAGCTTGCATCAAGCTTTAAGCGTCCGATTGCTTTGGTGTCACCATCTTCACGGCGCTGGTTTGCTGGCTCATATCCACGACCCATTACTACGCGCAAACGCATCTTAAGATGACCACGGTCACTTAATGTACCCAACACCAAATCTGGATTGATGATATCGACATTATGCGGTAGCGTGATGTCTGCAGCAGTAATAGTGCCTGGACCTTGTTTATCCAAGGTCAAAAATACTTCATTTTGGTCATGAAGGGTAATCGCCAAGCCTTTTAGGTTCAAAAGCAAGTCAAGTACGTCTTCTTGTAGTCCTTCAAGCGTTGAGTACTCATGGTCAACACCATCAATCTCAGCTTCAATGACTGCAGCACCAGGTAATGAAGATAACAAGATGCGACGTAGAGCATTCCCGAGGGTATGCCCAAAGCCGCGTTCTAACGGTTCGAGCGTGACTTTCGCAATCGTTTCATTCACCGTATCCACATTAATGGCATTCGGCGTTAGAAACTCAGTTGCATTTAGCATCATGATGTCACCTCGATTTATTAAACTGGTTTAATTAACGTTCATTGCTCAGCGCCATGATTATGACATTGAGCGGTACGTCATTTACTTAGAGTATAGCTCAACGATCAAGCTTTCGTTGATGTCAGCAGGTAGATCAATACGATCAGGCGCTTGTTTAAACGTGCCTTGTAGTTTGCTGTGATCAACATCTAACCATTCTGGAATGCCACGCTGAGTCGCTAGTTCGATAGCGTTTTTGATACGTAGCTGTTCGCGAGACTTCTCGTGGATAGCGATGACATCACCATCTTGCAACTGAATTGATGGAATGTTCACACGAACAAACTCATCACGGCCAGCTTTTTTGACCATAACAGCACGATGGCTGACTAGCTGACGTGCTTCGGCGCGAGTTGAGCCAAAGCCCATGCGATATACTACGTTGTCTAAACGGCTCTCAAGCATGGCTAGTAGGTTTTCACCAGTAGCACCACGCTTACGAGCAGCTTCTTTATAGTAGTTCGCAAACTGACGCTCTAGTACACCGTAGATACGCTTAACTTTTTGTTTCTCACGTAACTGCAAAGAGTACTCTGAGCTTTTGTTACGGCTCACACCATGTTGACCAGGTGGACGAGCAGCTTTCTTTGTTTTTACGTCATATGGCTTAACACCAGACTTAAGGCCTAAGTCTGTGCCTTCACGACGTGATAATTTGAGTTTTGGTCCAATATAACGGGCCATTGTTATGTCTCCTATAAGCTCTTATGATAAAAAGCTTCGTCTTTAATATTAGACGCGGCGCTTTTTCGGCGCACGGCAACCATTGTGTGGGATTGGGGTTACATCAGAAATGCTGTTTACTTTATAACCCAATGCACCTAGTGCTCTTACCGCAGACTCACGACCCGGTCCTGGTCCTTTGACCAAAACATCGATATTCTTAACACCATATTCTTGAGCGGCTTTACCAGCAACTTCAGCTGCAACCTGGGCTGCAAATGGTGTAGATTTACGTGAACCACGGAAGCCTTGTCCACCTGAAGTGGCCCAAGCCAGTGCATTACCTTGACGATCGGTAATCGTAACAATGGTGTTATTAAAAGACGCATGGATATGGGCAACGCCCTCCGATACTGAACGACGAGTCACTTTTTTGCGACTACGAGTGTCTTTAGCCATCTTTTAGCTTCCTAAGTTAATTATCTTTTGAGAGGGCGTGTCGGACCCTTGCGAGTACGAGCGTTGTTTTTGGTGTTTTGACCACGAACAGGTAGGTTACGGCGATGGCGGATGCCACGGTAACAGCCTAGATCAACCAAACGCTTGATATTCATAGACACTTCACGACGAAGATCACCTTCAGTCATGTATTCTGCAACTTGTGCACGGATAGCATCTAACTGTGTATCATCTAACTGACTGACTTTAGTAGTAGGAGCGATGCCAACTGCGTCTAAAATTTTCTGAGCAGTGGTACGGCCTACACCAAAGATGTAAGTTAGTGAAATAACAGCATGCTTATTATCCGGAATGTTTACGCCGGCAATACGAGCCATTGATTTCTCTCCATTAAAGAAAAATAAGCGTTATTTATCAATAAGGCTGTATTTTTCAGATTTGTTGCTGTCAATACGAAAGCTTTTATAATGACTATCGCTGCTTTGACTCATCAACAAGCCTATTCATCGACAGTATTATAAAAGTTTTGCATAAACTACGGCAAGTGGCGGATGATATCGCATCCGCCGTTATTTTTCAAGTATTAATTGATATAGTAACAAAACCGAGGGTTTGTTGCTACTAGATATTAACCTTGACGTTGCTTGTGGCGAGGTTCTGCTGTACAAATAACATGTACACGGCCTTTACGGCGCACAACTTTACAGCTACCACAAATCTTTTTAACTGATGCTTGAACTTTCATAGCATGCTCCTTTGAGATATCGTACCGCTCATTTAAGGTTGAGTGGGCGATTGAATTAACGTCTGATCATGATATTGATGGGTCATCAAATGCGCTTGAATTTGCGAGATGAAATCCATTACCACAACCACCATAATCAGCAAAGACGTACCACCAAGCTGGAAAGGTACACCAAACGATGACTGGACGACCATTGGCATTAAACAAATAACCGTCATATACATCGCGCCAATAAAGGTCAGTCGGTTTAATACATGATCGAGGTAACGCTGAGTTTGTTGTCCGGGGCGAATACCTGGGATATACGCACCACTACGTTTAAGGTTTTCTGCTACTTCACGCGGGCTAAAGACCAATGCCGTATAAAAATAACAGAAGAAAATAATCATTGCGCCAAACAGTACTAAATATAGCGGTTGTCCTGGCGACAGTACCAATGCCATATTTTGTAATATTTTTTGTGTAAAAGTAGGATCTGTTGATTGACCGACCCACTGCCCTAAACTGGCTGGAAACAACAATAAAGAGCTGGCAAAAATGGCGGGAATAACCCCTGCCATGTTTAATTTCAGCGGCAAATGTGACTGCTGCTGAGCATAAATCTTGCGCCCTTGCTGCTGTTTCTGTGCGTAATTGACAGGGACACGGCGCTGGGCACGTTCAATATAAACGATACCAGCGGTCACCGCGATGCCTAGTAACACAAAAATAAACAGTACAATCAAATTCATCTGACCTTGATTGACCTGCTCGATAGACTGCGAAATCATACCTGGCGTACCGGCTACAATACTGGCAAAAATCAGCATTGAGATACCGTTACCGACACCGCGCTCTGTAATCTGCTCACCAAGCCACATCAAGAACATAGCGCCTGCTACCAGCGAAGTAACCGCTGGAATATAAAAAGTCAGGCCGGTAGATAAAGTAAGATTTTGGCTGATTAAGCCAGCACACATTCCTAATGACTGTACTAGAGCCAAAGCAAGCGTTCCTTGACGGGTATACTTGTTTAGCTTGCGTCGTCCTGCTTCACCTTCTTTTTTGAGGGCTTCAAGCGATGGCAATACTGCAGACATCATCTGTACAATAATCGATGCCGAAATATATGGCATAATGCCAAGTGCCATGATCGACATACGCTCTAGCGCACCACCTGAAAACATATTGAACATGCTCAAAATGGTGTTTTCGTTGCGCGAAAACAGATCAGCCAAGTTGACCGGATTGATACCCGGTACTGGAATATGCGACCCTAAACGATAAACAATCAATGCGCCAATCAAAAATAACAAACGCGTCCATAGCTCATCATACTTGCGTATGAAGGCAAATGGATTGAGCGGTATACCACTTGAGGTCATTGATTGTTTTGACACGTTACTACTCCTCGATGCTACCACCAGCAGCTTCGATTGCAAGCTTGGCGCCTTTTGTTACTTTGATACCTTTGAAGGTATAAGCTTTAGTAACTTCGCCTGATAGCATAACGCGAGCACGTTTCATATCGTGACGGATAAGGTTGGCTGCTTTTAGTGTTTCAATGCTAACCACATCACCTTCAATTTTGTTCAGCTCAGACAGACGAACTTCTGCAGTTGTCATTGCCATTTTACTGGTAAAACCGAATTTTGGTAGACGACGATATAAAGGCATTTGACCACCTTCAAATCCTGAGCGAATGCTAGAACCTGAACGAGACTTTTGGCCTTTTACACCGCGGCCACCAGTCTTACCAAGACCTGAACCGATACCACGACCACGACGTTGGGCAGTTTTCTTTGCGCCAACACCTGGTGATAATTCATTTAATCTAAGACCCATTACGCTTCCTCCACTTTTACCATGTAGTTGACGCGATTAACCATACCACGGGTTGAAGGAGTATCTTCAACGACCACACTATGACCAATACGGCGTAAACCCAATCCTTTCAAGCTCGCTTTGTGGCTCTTTAGGCGATGGGCACCCGATTTAAATTGAGTGACTTTCATTTTTTTCATCGTAACTCACCTAGTCTAAGTTAACCCAAGATTTCGTCTACAGATTTACCACGCTTTGCTGCCATCTTTTCTGGAGTTGACATATCACGTAAACCGTTAAACGTTGCACGAACAACGTTAGCAGTGTTGGTAGAACCATAACATTTAGTCAAAACATCTTTGACACCAGCAACTTCTAATACCGCACGCATTGCGCCACCGGCGATTACGCCAGTACCTTCAGATGCAGGCTGCATAAAGACTTTACTAGCACCATGACGTGCTTTGATCGGATGATACAAAGTTGCATCATTTAGCTCAACAGTAATCATGTTGCGCTTAGCAGCTTCTAGTGCTTTTTGAATAGCAGCTGGCACTTCACGTGCTTTACCACGGCCAAAACCAACACGGCCATTACCATCACCCACTACCGTCAAGGCAGTGAATGAGAAAATACGACCACCTTTAACTACTTTTGCAACACGATCAACGGTAACTAAGCGTTCTACTAGACCGTCAGTCTGTTCATTTTTATCATTTTTATCATTTCTAGCCATGATTAAAACTCCAATCCGTTTTCGCGAGCAGCTTCAGCCAAAGCTTTTACTCGACCATGATATTTAAAACCACTACGGTCAAAGGCAACTTTCGTAATACCAGCTGCTTTTGCGCGTTCTGCGATCATTTGGCCTACAGACGTTGCTGCATCAACATTACCAGTTGAGCCAGAGCGTAAGCTGCTGTCTAAGGTAGATGCCTGAGCAATCACTTCACCACCGTTTGGAGAGATAATCTGGGCATAAATATGTCTTGGTGTACGGTTAACCGTTAAGCGATGAACGCCTAGATGACGGATATGCGCACGGGTTTTCTTTGCTCGACGTAGACGAGCTGCTTTTTTATCAAACATTTCAACTCACCTTATTTTTTCTTAGCTTCTTTGCGAATCACATGCTCGTCACTATAACGAATACCTTTACCTTTATAAGGCTCAGGTGGGCGGAAACCACGGATATTAGCCGCTGCTTGACCAAGCTGCTGCTTATCGTTTGACTTTAAAACGATTTCAGTTTGCGTTGGGGTTTCAGCTGACACACCTTCAGGTAGCGTATACTCTACTGGATGTGAGTAACCAACGTTTAGGGTTATTTTGTTGCCAGTAACTTGTGCGCGATAACCAACACCAATTAGCTGAAGACGTTTTTCAAAGCCTTCGCTCACGCCTGTCACATAGTTGTTTAACAGTGCGCGCATGGTGCCTGTGTGCATCATAGCTTCTTTTGAATCGACTGCAGGTGAGAAAATGATAGCATCATCTTCCTGTTTCAGCTCGACCAATTCATGCAGGCGTAAAGACATAGTGCCGTTCTTGCCTTTAACTTCGACCTGCCGATCGTTCAAAGTAACGCTTACGCCGTTTGGCAGCGTCACTGGGGCTTTAGCCACACGAGACATAGGAATATTCCTTAAAAAATTAACTTGCTTTTATTAGCGAAAAAACTAACAGGCTAAAAAGCCTGCTAGTTTAGCATAATTGTCCCCGTTAAACACCATACAATTTTATTAAAATCTGATGTTTAGCTTTCTAAGCTTGTCATATACCACTATAAATCACGACAAGCTTAATGGGTTCAAGTAGACTTTATCGTCCGATTACCTAAGCAACAAATGCTAATTAGGCAACGAATGCGACGATTTCACCACCGATACCAGCAGCGCGTGCAGCACGATCGCTCATGATGCCTTGACTGGTTGATACGATAGCAACACCCATACCTTGCTTAACAGTAGGGATAGCGTCTTTGCCGCGGAACTGGCGAAGACCAGGACGGCTATAACGTTGGATCGTTTCGATGACAGGGCGGCCTTCGAAATATTTTAACTCAATAGTTAGTGTCGCTTTGTTGTTTTCTTCTTCTGTCACAACTGCGCTCGCCACATAACCTTCAGCAACCAATAAATCAGCGATTGATTTACGTAGTTTAGAGCTCGGCATTGCTACCGACACTTTATTGGCCATTTGTGCGTTACGAATACGGGTTAGCATATCCCCAACGGTATCTTGCATACTCATGTAGTTACTCCTTACCAGCTTGCTTTACGAACACCAGGCACATCGCCTTGCATGACACGCTCACGCAGCATATTGCGTGATAAGCCAAACTTGCGGAAGTAACCGTGAGGACGACCGGTGATAGCACAACGATTGCGTAGACGTACTGGTGAGGCGTTGCGTGGTAGTGCTTGTAGCTCTAACATCGCGTCCATACGCTCTTCGTCTGATGCGTTGATATCACTAATAGTTTGTTTTAGCTTGATACGCTTTTCAGCATACTTAGCAACCATTTTTTCGCGTTTTAATTCGCGGTTAATCATGCTCTTCTTTGCCATAACGTCTTTACCTTATTTAAATGGGAAGCCGAATGCTTTAAGCAACGCACGACCTTCTTCATCAGTACCTGCTGACGTGGTGATGGTCACATCCATACCGCGGATGCGATCGATCTTGTCAAAATCTACTTCTGGGAATACGATTTGTTCTTTGATACCCAATGAGTAGTTGCCACGTCCGTCAAAGGCTTTAGGCGAAAAACCGCGGAAATCACGAATACGAGGAATTGCAATGGCAATGAGACGATCTAAAAATTCGTACATTTGCTCACCGCGTAGCGTTACTTTACAGCCAATTGGCCATTCTTCACGAATCTTAAAACCAGCAACTGATTTGCGCGCTTTGGTGATAACAGGCTTTTGACCAGCGATAGCGGTCATGTCAGACACAGCACCTTCAAGCAATTTTTTGTCTTGAGACGCGCCGCCTACACCCATGTTCAATGTGATTTTAGTGATTTTAGGCACCTGCATCACGTTTGCCAAACCAAGCTCTTCTTTGATTTGCTGTTTTAATTTATCGTTATATAAAGATTTTAATCTTGCCATTACCATTACACCCTTAGTGTCTTACGCAGTCGCCACTACTTCACCGTTTGAACGATAGACGCGTTGTTTGTTGCCGTCTTCGTCAAACTGATAAGTAATACGATCTGCTTTTTGGGTTTGCGCATTTAAGATTGCGACATTTGAAATATGCAAAAAAGCTTCTTGCTTAACGATACCACCTTCAGTACCAGTCGCCTGATTTGGCTTTTGGTGCTTGGTGACGATGTTAATGCCTTCAACTTTAATACGATCATTTTTTACAGCTTGTACAGTACCTTGCTTGCCTTTGTCTTTCCCAGCAATCACGATAACTGTATCGCCTTTACGTAATTTTGACATGGATTACCTCACAATACTTCTGGTGCTAGTGATACAATTTTCATAAACTGATCACCACGTAGTTCACGAGTTACCGGTCCAAAAATACGAGTTGCAATCGGTGCTTTATTTTGGTTCAACAATACCGCAGCATTGTCATCAAAACGCAGGACAGAACCATCAGGACGACGAACGCCTTTTTTGGTACGTACAACTACTGCATTCATCACGTCGCCTTTTTTGACACGACCACGCGGAATGGCTTCTTTAACCGTTACTTTAATAATGTCGCCAACTGATGCATAACGACGATGAGAACCACCCAGTACTTTAATGCACTGAACTCGCCTTGCACCGCTATTGTCTGCAACTTCCAGCATTGACTCAACCTGAATCATAGCGTTACTCCACACGTATGAGCAATAAAAACCAGTTGCTGCCGCTAGCACAGTATGAGTAGACGGCATTTTTTATAAATAACCGCGACTTACTCTTAATGTGAGTGATATGCGACGGGCGCAATCAGCATCCTTAAAAAGGCGGCTATTTTAACAGCTTCTGGCTTTTAATGCAATTTACTTAGATTTTTTCTACTTTTTCAACCACATCAACTAAAGTCCAAGACTTAGTTTTTGAGATTGGACGCGTTTCTTTGATGCGGACAAGGTCGCCTTGTTGG
Organism: Psychrobacter sp. Marseille-P5312; assembly: GCF_900291405.1. NCBI lineage: Bacteria > Pseudomonadati > Pseudomonadota > Gammaproteobacteria > Moraxellales > Moraxellaceae > Psychrobacter > Psychrobacter sp. Marseille-P5312. The sequence continues at coordinate 1,809,600 of NZ_OLML01000001.1, read as the reverse complement.
CAAACGTTATTCTCATCATGAGCTTTGATTTTTGTAGAACGACGAAGCTGTTTGCCATACAAAGGATGACGAACCAGACGCTCAATCAAAACTGTGATGGATTTGTCCATCTTGTCGCTGACAACTCGTCCTGTCAATACGCTAGCATTGGTAGCTGTTTGATTGTTATCGCTCATGAGTCGCCTCGTTGTTTCTCGTTAATCAAAGTCTGAAGCTGAGCAATCGTACGACGATTTGCACGTACTTCATGGGTATTACCCAACTGACCAGTTGCTTTAGCCATACGAATACGGAAAGCATCAAGTTGCTTTTCATCAAGTAACTGGGTCAGTTCTTCTAATGATTTATCACGTAATTCACTGATCTTCATTACATTATCGTCCGCTTAACAATGGTAGTTTTAAAGGGCAGTTTTGCCGCAGCAAGCGTTAATGCATCGCGAGCAAGCTCTTCTGAGACCCCTTCGATTTCATATAGCACTTTACCAGGTTTGATTTCGCATACCCAATACTCGACAGGACCTTTACCTTTACCCATACGTACTTCTAGAGGCTTATTGGTGATTGGTTTGTCTGGGAATACACGAATCCAAATTTTACCGCCACGCTTGATTTTACGAGTGATGGTACGACGTGCTGCTTCAATTTGACGAGCTGTCATACGACCACGCGTCAGTGATTTTAGACCAATTTGTCCGAATGCAACGGTGCTTCCACGATGAGCAAGACCTGTGTTACGACCTTTGTGCATTTTACGAAACTTGGTACGTTTTGGCTGTAACATAGTTTAACCTCTGTCTGAGTTTCGACGGTTTCCACGACCACGGCGTTTTGGCGCACGAGGCTTCTCTTCGTTGACGGGATTGTAAACACTGTTCATACCGTCAAGGATCTCTCCGCGGAAAATCCAAACTTTAACACCGATGGTGCCGTAAGTTGTCTCGGCGCGAATTGACGCATAGTCAATATCAGCACGGAGTGTATGCAATGGCACACGACCTTCACGGTACCATTCAGTACGAGCAATCTCAGCACCGCCAAGACGGCCAGACAGCTCAACTTTAATACCTTTAGCACCAGAGCGCATGCTGTTTTGTACGGCGCGCTTCATGGCACGACGGAACATAACACGGCGCTCAAGCTGGCTACCGATACCGTCTGCTACCAAACGTGCATCTAGATCAGGCGATGTGATTTCTTCAATGTTGACCTGAGCAGGTACGCCCATGATTTTGGTCAATTCTTTTTGAAGTCTTTCGATATCTTCGCCTTTTTTACCGATCACGATACCAGGACGCGCAGTGGCGATGGTGATTTTAGCTGCGCCAGTAGGACGCTCGATCATGATGTTGCTGATCATCGCGTTGTCTAGCTTTTTGCGCAGATACTCACGAACTTGAATATCGTTGATGAGGTATTCTGAGTATTGTTTAGGGTTAGCATACCAGTTTGCATTATGCTTTTTTACAACACCAAGACGAATTCCGATTGGATGTACTTTTTGACCCATAACTTATTCTCCTACCTTTATAGTGATGTGACAAGTACGCTTACTGATACGATCAGCGCGACCTTTAGCACGTGGTAGGATACGTTTTAGCGTGATGCCTTCATCAACGTAGATGGTTGATACTTTTAAAGTATCGATATCTAAGCCGTTGTTGTGTTCGGCATTGGCGATGGCTGAGTTAAGACATTTCTTAACAAACACAGCACCTTTTTTGTTGCTATACGTTAGGATATCCAAAGCACGCTCAATCGATTTGCCACGAACTTCATCAGCAACGAGTCTAACTTTTTGTGCCGATATGGCGGCACCGCGTAATTTTGCAGTTACTTCCATGGTAAGCACCTTATCTCTTAGCTTTTTTGTCAATGCCATGACCACGATATGTACGAGTCGGGGCAAATTCACCTAGTTTATGACCAACCATCTGCTCGCTTACGATAACCGGTACGTGAGTACGGCCGTTGTGAACAGATAAAGTTAGGCCAACCATTTGTGGCAGAATCATCGAGCGGCGCGACCAAGTCTTAATTGGCTTGCGAGAGTTGGTGTCAATAGCATTCTCAACTTTGGCAAACAAATGCGCGTCTATGAATGGACCTTTTTTCAATGAACGAGGCATGAAATTCTTCCTTTATTTCTTCTTGGCGCGACGGCGACGGATGATCATACTGTCAGTACGCTTATTGTGACGCGTTTTAAGTCCTTTAGACTTCTGACCCCAAGGGCTAGTAGGATGGCGACCTTTGTTACGACCTTCACCACCACCATGTGGGTGATCAACCGGGTTCATAGCAACACCACGAACTGAAGGACGAACACCGCGCCAACGTGAAGCACCGGCTTTACCAAGTGATTTCAAGTTATTTTCAGTATTAGATACTTCACCGATAACCGCACGGCAGTTCACGTGTACACGGCGAGTCTCGCCTGAACGTAGACGTAGAATTGCGTAGATACCATCACGGCCTAGTAGCTGAACGCTAGCACCCGCAGAGCGAGCAATCTGTGCACCTTTACCGATTTTAAGCTCGATATTGTGAATCACAGTACCCAATGGGATGTTTTTTAGCGGTAAGCAGTTACCTGGGCGGATTGGAGAAGTTTCGCCTGACTGTACAGTATCGCCAGCAGCTAGTTTCTTTGGTGCAATAATATAACGACGTTCGCCATCAGCGTACTTAAGTAGTGCAATATGAGCAGTACGGTTAGGATCGTATTCGATACGCTCGACCGTCGCTGGGATATTGTCTTTAGTACGTTTGAAATCGATAACACGATAATGGTGCTTATGACCACCACCAACGTGACGAGTGGTTATACGACCGTTATTGTTACGACCACCTGACTTACTTTTTGATTCGACAAGCGCTGCATAAGGACGACCTTTGTAAAGGTGTGGATGCACCACTTTTTCAACAAAACGACGGCCTGGTGATGTTGGCTTTGCTTTTACGATAGGCATGAGTGTAATCCTTATTCGTTGTTCGCTGTTTCACTAGTAGAATCAGTCGCGTTTGCAACTTCTTCACCAGCATCAGCCATTTGTACATCTTGACCAGCTTTTAAGGTAACATAGGCTTTTTTATAGTCGTTACGACGGCCAATACTCTTACCAAAACGCTTTGTCTTACCTTTAACATTCAAAGTGTTCACTTTAGTAACTTCAACACCTTCGAACATCATCTCAACTGCTTTTTTGACTTCTAGCTTAGTAGCGTTAGAGTCAACTTTAAATACCTGCACACCAAGTGAGTCGCCAAGCATTTGAGATTTTTCTGAGAATACAGGCCCTCTTAAGACCTGATAAAGTCTTGCGTTATTCATGCTAGTGCTTCCTCAAATTGTTTCGCAGCTTCAACTGACATGATCACTTTATCAAATGCGATCAAACTCACTGGATCCACTTCGTTTGTACCAAGTACATTGACGTGTGGAATGTTGCGAGCGGCTAAGTATAAATTTTCGTCAACTTCTTTGGTGACGATGAGTGCACGAGGTGCATTAAGCTCATTTAACTTTGCAATCAGCTCTTTGGTCTTTGGCTCAGAAACGCTTAGCTCTTCTACCAAAATCAAACGCTCTTGGCGAATCAATTCGGCTAGGATACACTGCATCGCACCGCGATACATTTTACGGTTTACTTTCTGTGACCAATCTTGTGGTTTTGCAGCAAATGCACGACCACCTGAACGCCAGATTGGGCTACGAATAGAGCCTGCACGAGCGCGACCAGTACCTTTTTGGCGCCATGGCTTAATGCCACCGCCAGAAACTTCGGCACGGGTTTTTTGCGCACGTGTACCTTGACGGCTACCTGCAAGATATGCGGTGACGACCTGATGCACTAATGCTTCGTTGAATTCACGACCAAAAGCCGTATCAGAAAGCTCAACCGCCGCACCTGTAACTGTTTTTAAATCCACGTTAATCCCCTTGCTTAGGCTTTGACTGACGGACGTACGATGACATCGCCACCGGTGGCACCTGGGATAGCACCCTTGATGACAAGTAACCCTTTTTCGGCATCCACTGATATCACTTCTAGGCCCTGAACGGTAACGCGCTTGTTACCCATTTGACCTGGCATCTTTTTGCCTTTGAAGACTTTACCTGGTGACTGGTTCTGACCAGTTGAACCAAGGGCACGGTGAGATACTGAGTTACCGTGAGTCGCATCTTGCATGCTAAAGTTGTGACGCTTTACGCCGCCTTGAAAGCCTTTACCTTTACTTTGTCCTGTGACATCAACCATCTGACCTTGCTCGAACAAGTCAGCTAGGATCTCACCGCCAATCTCACGACCTTCAAGTTCGCTATCATTGACACGAAATTCCCAAACACCACGGCCAGCTTTAACGCCAGCTTTCGCGAAGTGACCTTTTTGTGCGGCCGTTACGCGGCTGTCACGACGGGTACCTGTGGTGATTTGGATGGCTTGATAACCATCTACATCAGTATTTTTTACTTGAGTAATGCGGTTTGCATCGACCTCAACCACTGTGACAGGGATAGATGCGCCTGCTTCAGTGAAGACACGGGTCATGCCGCATTTTTTACCGACTAAACCGATCGCCATTTTAGACCTCTTTATATCTTATATTAATGGGTTGGGTGTGTTTTGCATTAACCCAAAGCAATTTGAACGTCAACACCCGCCGCTAAATCAAGCTTCATTAGCGCATCCACAGTTTTGTCAGTAGGCTGAACAATATCAACCATACGCTTGTGGGTACGAATTTCGTACTGATCACGTGCGTCTTTGTTGACGTGTGGTGAGGTTAGAACGTTGAAACGCTCAATGCGAGTCGGCAACGGTACAGGACCACAAACTTGCGCACCGGTGCGCTTTGCAGTATCGACAATCTCTTGGGCCGACTGATCAATCAGACGATGATCAAATGACTTGAGACGGATACGGATTCTCTGGTTAGCCATGCCAGCAAGCTCCTAATATGTGCCTTTGTCATTCTTGCGCTGCAAGACTATGATCAAAAGCCGTTTGGTTAAAGATTTACTTCAAGCGGCTTCCCATTCTTTGCAGAATCTGTTCTTCGAGAGAACCAGCAGCGTGCTAAAAGCAAAATAATTTAAAGCCCCGCCAACCCTTCCACTTTTATGGATGTCAGCAAAGGCATAATGAAATAGTGCTAGAAACGATGCTCTAGCTGTCATAGCGCCAGCTGTTTTATTGGCTGCGCATATATAATTCAGTGGTGTGTATTATACATAGAATTTTGGTCATTGCAAGAGTAATATCAATGGGCGCTTGAGATTTTACCCTTTATAAACAAGCGTTTTTATCGATAATATTTTTATTGAAGTCTCTTTTACACCCTGATAAAACATCAATAAAACCTCTCAATAATGGCTGTTATTCTAGGGTCTGTATTCAATTCACTCACTAGTCTAAAACGATATCATACTGCTCTTGAGTGTAGAGGTTTTCGACATCGAAGGTGATAACCCGACCTAATAAATACTCCAAATCAGCGACGGTATCTGATTCTGAGGTGAGCAGTAAATCGATCACAGCGGCATGAGCCACCACGGTAAACTTTTTTGGAGAGTTATAAGTGCGAGCGCAGCGCATGATTTCGCGGAAAATCTCAAAGCAGACGGTCTCAGCGGTCTTAACAAAGCCGCGCCCTTGGCAGGTAGAGCACGGCTCACAGAGCTGCTGCCCCAGCGATTCACGGGTACGTTTGCGCGTCATTTCAACCAACCCCAGCTCACTGACTTGGGTGATTTTGGTCTTAGCATAATCTTGCGCCAACTGCTCTTGCAGACTGGTCAATACGTCATCTTTGTGCTGCTGCTCGAGCATATCGATAAAGTCGAGGATAATGATACCGCCCAGATTACGCAATCGTAGTTGGCGGGCGATGGCATGGGTGGCTTCAAGATTGGTCTTATAGACCGTATCCTCTAATGAGCGACCACCGACAAAAGAGCCGGTATTGACATCAATGGTCGTCATGGCTTCGGTTTGATCGATAATCAAATAGCCGCCAGATTTGAGATCGACACGGCGTTTGAGCGCATCTCTCAGATCATCTTCGACTCGGTGCACATCAAACAGTGATTGCTCTGCCGTGTAGTGAACGATGCGATCATAGATAAAGGGGACAAACTCTTTGGCAAAGTATCTGACTTGCTCATACACCTGCTTATTATCGATGACGACTTTTTCGGTATCACTATGTACCAAGTCGCGTATCGAGCGTAGCGGTAAGGATAATTCTTGATAGATAAGCTCTGAGCTTTGATGATGATTGATCTCTTGACGGCGTGCACAGATCGTCCGCCATAACTGCAACAGATAATAGATGTCTTCTTCTAGTTTTGCGACTGGTACACGCTCAGCGGCCGTACGTGCAATCAGGCCGCCCTTGAGATTGACTGTCTGCATCAGACAGGTTAGCTCGGTTTTTAGACGCATGCGCTCATCAGCGCCATCGATACGCTGTGAGATGCCGATATGGTCGCTCGATGGTAGATAAACCAAATAACGTGAAGGCAGCGAGATATTGGTGGTCAAGCGCGCGCCTTTACTGCCGAGCTGATCTTTGGTCACTTGCACAAGGATACGTTGGCTCTCATGCAAACGGTGCTGAATCAAGGTCTTGGCGGCTGGTACGACCTCTGTACTCTGCACCTCGACCACAGGCGGCGTCACTGGTAGATCGTCCATCGCACCAATCACGCCATCATCGCTAATCGCGCGCTCATTGGCCATACCATCGACAGTAGCACCAGCTTGGGCATGACTGTCTTTGGCTATTGCGTTTGCGTTTGTCTTATCTACTGCCGGACGCGGCTCGCGCTGCATATCGTTGACGTGTAAAAACGCTGTGCGTGACTGACCGATATCAACGAAAGCGGCCTGCATACCTGGCAGGACCCGCACCACTGTACCCAAATAAATATTACCCACCAACCCCAATTTATGATGACGCTCAATATAAATCTCGCCCAAAATGCCGTTGTCTAGCACGGCGACACGCGACTCCATTGGACTAATATTAATCAGCAGCTCTTCGGACATAATATTTTTCTCTTATCTCTCAGCTTTCTTATTCGACGTTCATCGCCTGTTAGGCTTACAGTGTAACAAATGCGCCTTGTGCTTGCCCATTATCCTAGCGTGTCATTATGTGGATAAAAAGTGTGCGTAAAAAAAACAACTCAGCAGCTGATTATCACGACACGCTTGCACTACTGTGTTGGCTGACGGTATTGATCAGAGCCAACGTTTGCGCAAGTGGCAAGCCGACGACATTGGTATAGCTACCGTTGATACGGCTCACCCAAGCAGCGCCTAACCCCTGAATGCCATAACCTCCTGCTTTGTCTTGAGGCTCGCCGCTGTCCCAATACTCACGCATCATCTGCGCCGTTAAGGGGATAAAGGTCACCGCCGTGCGCTCCGTGAGCTGCTGCTGAGAAACGACCTGCCATACAGGCTGCTTGAGTGCATGGGCGGCTGTTGCATGCGCAGCGGCGTTATCGCAGGGCACCAGATGAGCAGAGCGGGCGATAAGGGTCACTTGCACCGCTGTCCATACTTCATGCACCGTATCAGACATCTGCTGCCACATCTCATACGCCTGCTCACGGCTTGTAGGCTTGACCAGCACCGTTTTGCCGTCTGCTAGGACACCGATGGTATCGGCTGTTAACACCAGACGCGGCTCAACGTCTTTATCCACATTCTCTTCCCTACTGTTAGCATTTAGCTGCTGTACCGCGGCGGCGGCTTTGGTAGTGACCATGCGCTCGATATAGTCTTTGGGGGATTCATTGGCATGCGGGGTTTCGTCGATATCGACACTCATGACCGTAAAGTCCAGCTGCGCTCTAGACAACAGCTCACGACGACGCGGCGAGCCGGACGCTAAAATAATATCCATTATTCATCTCTTATTATATAAATTTGTCTGATTGTATAAACTTGTGGGCTGACAACGCTTGCAGATAAGGTCATAAATACGGTCATGTTGATTTGTTTTAACATTTCATGAGGGCATATTTTGCTAGCAGCACGCACAGTGAGCACGCTTGTCTTATAGGGTGATCGACTCGCTCATGGATGCGTCAGTATCAACGTATCAACGCGCAAACTTACGTAGCACCAAAAGCACCAAAGGCCAGCTAAGAATACTCATGACTAATGACAAAGCGGACTGAACGACAAACACATTTTGGATAAACATTTGCAATATCCACAGCGTCAACTGAAAGATCAGCAAACTAAGACTGGCAAGTAGCCACGCGCTCCATGTATTTAATTGTCTGACATAAATACTGGTGACTTTGATAACAAAAGCGACCAGCACAGCAGCAAAGGCTTGCTGACCTAAATGGGTATCCATCAACAAATCGGCAATGATACCCACCGTAAAGGCAGTAAAGATACCGACATAGCGCGGCTGAAACAACAGCCAAAAAATCAGCACCATAATCATGACCATGGGTCGCAAGGTGGCCATACTGGGGCTTAATGGATAGACATTGAGGGATGAGGCCACGACGATACTGACAATAATGACAGCAATCAGCAGTACTGTTTCATTCTCAGAATCAGGATACGACATGAGCACTTACCTTAATGAGACGTAGCGGCTGCAAACGCCAAACGATGAGATACTTTCTTAGGCTTAGGCGATGGCTAATTGATGACGGTATTGTTTTTATTGATCAGCTTGTCTTGCAATATCAGTACATAGGCATTGTCAATAAAATTGGCAGTAGGTGTGACCTCGATGCTTCTAAAGTTATCCGCCTGCGTGTCCTCGATCTGAGCGATACGGCCAACGCGATACCCTGCTGGGATACGGCCACCCAACCCTGACGACACCAGCTCATCCCCCACCCGCACATCTGAGGTTTTAAACACATAATCCAAGCTCAAAGACGTCGGGATGCCTTTGCCTGTCACGATGGCACGCTGACCGGTACGTTTGACCGTCACCGCCACAGACTGCTGCTCATCGGTGATTAGTAGCAATCGGCTGGTGTTGGGATAGACATTGATGATTTGCCCCAAAATACCATCTTCGTCGATGACCGTCTGACCCACCTGTACGCCATCTTGCGCGCCTTTATTGATGACCACAATTTGCCTGAGCAAGTTGGTGTCGGTACCAATCACTTGCGCCAAATTAAGATCAAACTGCTCAGGCTTGGTGGTCGACAAAATGCCTTGCAAGCGAGCGTTTTGTGCCAAAATATAGTCTTGCTGCTGCAGCTTGGCCTGCGCGTGGATCAGCTGTGATTTTAGCTGCATGTTTTCGCGGCGCAAGGCTTCTTTGGACTGCAAACTACCACTAGCCCAGTGCTGAGCATAACTCGGCAACAGTGACAGCTGATAGATGGGCTGCATGGCGGCATGGCTGGTATTACGGACAGGGTTAAACCACTCTGCGTTTTTGCTATCAAACCACATCAGTATCGAAGCGACTATCAATACAATGGCAGTCTTACGAAGTGATAACGGCTGACGGGCAAAAATACTTGGAATCATAAGAGGTCTAATTAGCAATTTTAAAATAAGCAAGGATATGGCCTTGCTTTTCATGGCTTGAGCGTACTTTGTACTTATTACTGAGATGACAGGCCGCGCATCTGGCCACCTTACTTTCACCTTTTTTCACTTCACTATAAAGCTATACCCTTATTAGGGTCTTTTGAACATGATGGATACTGCCACGCGCTCTACCGCCCTCATCAGCGCACGACTAGTACCACCGCAGCCATGCGCCTGCTAAAGCTGTTTAGACAAAAATCATGTTTAGGCTTTTGTTATTGATAAAATCAAGCGCAATACCACCACCGCGGCTCACGCAGGTCAATGGGTCTTCGGCGACTGTCACTGGTAGACCGGTCTCTTTGGAGATAAGCTTGTCTAAATCACGTAATAGCGCACCGCCCCCTGTCAAGACAATACCGCGCTCAGCGATGTCTGATGATAGCTCAGGTGGCGTTTGCTCGAGTGCTGCTTTGACCGCACTGACGATACCGCTTAATGGATCGCTAAGAGCTTTTTGCACTTCTTCTGAATTGACGGTAAAGGTCTTTGGCACACCCTCTGCCATGCTACGACCACGTACTTCTACCTCTAGCTGGCTGTCTTCGTTCAGTGCCGAGCCCACTTCTTGTTTGATACGCTCAGCCGTCGTCTCACCGATGACGCAGCCATGGGTACGGCGTACGTGGGTGATAATGGCCTCATCAAACATATCGCCGCCGATACGAATCGACTCGGCATAGACGCAGCCTGATAATGCAATCACGGCAATCTCAGTGGTGCCGCCACCGATATCCACCACCATCGAACCGCTGGCTTCATGGACAGGCATGCCAGCACCGATTGCTGCTGCCATTGGCTCCTCAAGCAGCAATACTTTATTGGCGCCCGCTGATGACACCGCCTCACGTATCGCTTTACGCTCTACCAAAGTAGACTTGCATGGCACACATACCACCACATTTGGCTCCGCCATAAAACGCTTGGCTTTTACCTTAGTGATAAAGTGCTTTAGCATTTTTTGGGTCACCTCAAAGTCTGCAATCACCCCGTCTTTTAGTGGACGAATGGCGGTGATGTTGGCAGGTGTACGACCTAGCATCTGCTTGGCATCGATACCAACAGCGGCGACGGTAGGGTTTTGAGTACGATTACTTCGTAGCGCGACCACCGTAGGCTCGTCAAGCACGACGCCTTTATTAGGAATAAAAATGAGGGTGTTCGCAGTACCGAGGTCGATAGCGATATTATTTGATAAAAATCCAAACAGGTTCATGACTAATATTTCCAGCGTATTACAAATGAGGCGAATGAGGCGAATGAGAGTGACTGAGGCGTTCCTCGTCAGTGTTGAGCAGGTCGTCGATAGACATTACCTGTGGCGAAAATTGAACCTCGCAACAAGTCAAACCTAAGCAATAATAATGAAATGAAAAAACTGAGGCAAATTATACCGATTTGGCTCAAAAAAAAACATAGATATTTGCGTCAGTAAGTCAGGATTTTGGTCCTAAATGCTAAAAGTTGTTACAAAGTTTGAAATCGTCAGCAAGACCATTTGACTTCATGAAAGACCATTTAATTCAATAACTAACAAGGCGCTACAGACAGATGATGATTTTGCTCAGTAGCAGGTGCATACTGTAACGTATTTCAGCGAACAATGGGTGAGCATTTAAAAATGAAACACTAACTATACGGTCAGTTTTGTAAATCATTTTAACTTGGTTGATATTATGCATCAATCAAATGCTGTGCTCTGTAAACTTAGGTCAGATGCTTTATAATAAGCCAACTCAAGATACAATCTTATTTAGCAATCCTCTTATTTTTAGTGGTCACGTCTTGACACCACCCAAATTGAAACTAACCAAAACTGTCCTTCATTGGAGAAACTATGTCACAGCAACCAGCAACGTCTGACAACAACGTCAGCCGTGAAGAAATCTTAGAAGTTGCCAACCTTGCCCGTTTGGGCGTGGATGACAGCACGGCGAGCAGCTACGCGGACGACATCAGCAAAGTGTTAAAACTGATGCACACGCTAAGCAATGTCGACACCGCAGGCATCAAGCCTTTATCAAACATCCATGAAGCCTGCCAAGAGCTGCGTGCTGACGTCGCCAAACATGATATCGATCGCACACGCAATCAGTCGGTCGCACCAGCAGTCGAAGACGGCCTATATCTGGTGCCACAAGTGATTGAATAACGACTTGCATGACTTTATTGGCTTTATCTTATTTTATGCTATTAACACTTTGACGGACGACACCCTATGTCTGAGATTCATCTATTAAGTACCGAGCAGCTGATTACAGGCTTGCAAGAAAAACAGTTTAGCAGCGCAGAATTAACCGAACACTATATCAAACGTATCGACGCCCTAGACACTAAGATCAACAGCTTTATCACCCACACCCCTGAGACGGCGCGCGCGCAAGCGAAAGCTGCGGACGAGATGCGCGCCCAAGGCGATAAACGTCGCCTGCTTGGCGTGCCCATGGCGCATAAAGACATTTTTTGTACCCAAGGCGTGCTGACCACTTGTGGCTCAAAGATGCTACACAATTTTGTCTCGCCTTATGATGCCACCATCGTGACCAATATCGAAAAAGCGGGCATGATCAGCCTAGGTAAGCTCAATATGGATGAGTTTGCAATGGGCTCGGACAACAGCAGCTCTTACTATGGCACAGTACAAAACCCATGGAATTTGGAACGCGTCCCTGGCGGCTCATCTGGTGGTAGTGCAGCCGCTGTCGCCGCCGGTTTTGTGCCTGTGGCGACCGGTAGTGATACGGGCGGCTCAATTCGTCAGCCCGCTTCGTTTTGTGGCCTCACCGGCATCAAACCCACTTATGGCCGTGTGTCACGCTTTGGCATGATTGCCTATGCCTCAAGTCTCGACCAAGCCGGCAGCATGGGCAAAAGCGCCAAAGACTGTGCCTATCTGCTGCAGCCGATGATCGGTCATGATCCGCGCGATGCCACCTCCATCAAGCACGACATGCCAGATTATGTACAAGACATCCATGATGCAGAGGCCGCTGCAGGCGACAAACCCTTTGCAGGACTACGTATCGGCGTCGCCAAAGAATACTTTAGCAAAGGCCTCGACCGCGAAGTCGAACAAGCCGCCCGTGCCGCACTCAAAAAATACGAAGAGCTGGGAGCAACCATCGTCGAGGTCAATATCACCGATCCTGATATCACGTTGGCCACTTACTATATGCTTGCCCCTGCCGAAGCGTCTTCCAACCTATCACGCTTTGATGGCGTGCGCTTTGGCTATCGCTGTGAAGAACCAAAAGATCTGATTGACCTATACACGCGCTCACGCTCTGAAGGCTTTGGCCCTGAAGTACAGCGCCGTATCCTCACTGGTACTTATGCACTATCGGCAGGCTATTTCGATGCTTACTACACCAAAGCGCAAAAAGTGCGCCGCTTAATTGTCAAAGACTTTGATGATGCTTTTGCCAATTGTGACGTCATCGCCAGTCCCACCGCGCCGACCGCAGCTTACAAGCTGGCAGAAGACCTCGACCCTGCGACCATGTACCTAGGCGACGTGTATACCATCGCAGTCAACCTAGCGGGTCTGCCTGCACTTAGTCAGCCCGTTGGTTTGACCTCAGACGGTCTGCCGATCGGTTTACAGTTAATTGGTAAGCACTGGCAAGAAAGTCAGCTGCTAACGACCGCTCATCTGTTTCAGCAGCATACCGATCATCATCTACAACACTCACTCGTCGCAAAGGAGACGGTATAATGAACACAGCTACTACGACTGAGAATACCGCTCATAACGACAGCGTTCGTCCCGAATTGTTTGTTGATGGTTACGAAGTGGTCATCGGCATTGAGATTCACTGCCAGCTAAACACTGACAGTAAAATTTTCTCTAGCGCCCCAACTGACTTCGGCCACGAGCCAAACAGCCAAGCCAACATCGTCGATTTAGGCTTACCTGGCGTGCTACCGGTACTCAACGCTGGCGTGGTCGAGCGCGCACTGAAGTTCGGTATGGGCGTCAATGCCGAGCTGGGTCTTTTTAACACCTTTGATCGCAAAAACTACTTTTATCCTGATTTGCCCAAAGGCTACCAAATCACCCAAATGGCCAACCCTATCGTGGGTACCGGCTATATCGATGTGGTGGTCAATGAAGGCGAAAAAAATGAATACCCAAAACGGATGGGTATCACCCGCGCGCACCTAGAAGAAGACGCGGGTAAATCAGTCCACGATGCCGTCGATGGCATGACGGGTGTCGATCTCAACCGTGCGGGTACGCCGCTCATCGAAATCGTCTCTGAGCCTGACATGCGCTCAGCGGATGAAGCGCTGGCTTATATCAAGGCCATTCATCAACTGGTCACTTGGCTGAGTATCTCGGATGCGGTCATGGCAGAAGGCTCATTCCGCTGCGACTGTAACGTCTCTGTGCGCAAACCTGGCGGCGAGCTCGGTACCCGTACTGAGCTCAAAAACCTAAACTCGTTCCGTTTTATCGAGCGCGCCATCAACCGCGAAATCGAACGTCAAATCGACATCATCGAAGACGGTGGTAAAGTCGTGCAGGCAACGATGCTCTATGATCCTGAGCGCGATGAAACCCGCACCATGCGCACCAAAGAAGACGCCAACGATTATCGTTATTTCCCTGACCCTGACTTACTGCCTGTCCGTATCGAGCAGCATACGATTGACAGCATTCGTGCTGCCATGCCTGAGCTGCCTGTGGCTCGCCGTGGCCGTTTTGAGGTAGCGCTTGATCTGTCAGAATACGATGCTCGCATCCTAACAGGCAGCCGTCAGCTTGCTGATTATTTCGAAGCTGTGGTGGCAGAAGTGGGCCAGCAAGATGCCAAAATGGCAGCCAACTGGGTGATGGGCGACCTGCTCGGCGCCCTCAATAAAGACGATAAAGACATCACCCACTCCCCTATCAGCGCCAAGCAATTGGCTGGTATGCTGGCTCGTATCAAAGACGATACGCTATCTGGCAAATTGGCCAAAAAAGTCTTTAGCGCCTTATATGAGCGCGAAGGCGGCGACGGCGATGATGCGGCAGATAAAATCATCGAAGAAAAGGGCCTAAAACAAGAAACGGACACTGGCGCTATCAAAGCCATGGTCGAAGAGGTCATCGCCAACAACCAAACGATGGTAGATGAGTATAAAGGCGGTAAGCAAAAAGCCTTTAATGGTCTGGTCGGGCAAGTGATGAAAGCCAGCCGCGGTAGCGCCAACCCGCAGCAAGTCAACCAAATTTTAAAAGAGCTGCTGGGATAGCCCTGCTAATATGGCGCTCATACTGGCTATGGATATGTAAAATTTTGGGGCAAATGGGTAGCAAGATAAATAGCCCTTGCAATATGCCTAATTTTGCGTAAAATAGTCAGTCATTCGGGGCGTAGCGCAGTCTGGTAGCGCACCACACTGGGGGTGTGGTGGTCGCAGGTTCAAATCCTGCCGTTCCGACCAAACATCGTAGTTAAAGAAAAAGTCAACCATTGCTATCAATGGTTGGCTTTTTTTATAGTTAATAACTTCTTACTAAATACTACAAAGATGCCTTCGTAATTGCGCTTAGCGCTTCATTGATGACAAACACTTTAGACTTATAATACGTCATCGATTGACTATAGACTTTTGGTACATGAGCCGCTAGGGTAAACGTACACTGTAATGATGGTTTATCCTATGATCGAGCCGACGGCTCATGGCCCGTTTACTTATCTACATACCGCACCGTGGGAAGCCTATCGGCGCCCTTATGTGCGCGATTTGGCTTATGTGCTGGCCTGCCCCACTGTCTTAACAAAGTGGTTGGACGTTGCGCCGCATCAGAACACACATACCGTGTCGGTCCATAGCGCGCACTTTTGGCAGCAGCAGTTTGCAGCCTATCAGGCACGCTTAGAGGAACTCGATACCACCAATGCGTATCAGGCGCTGACGCGATATCTACTGGCACGTCCCAGTCCCAATCGCTTAGGTTTTCACTTTGAGGGATTGTTATCATTTTGGCTAGAAGATGGCTTTGTGCGCAAATTACATCCGTACGAGACGCTTGCTAACAATGTGCAGTTGTATAACGGCAAACAGACGACGGGCGAGCTGGATCTGATTTTATACAATCATCAGGACAATCTGACCGAACACTGGGAGCTGGCGATCAAGTTTTTTATGGGTGCACCGCCGTTTGAGCCTGCAAACTGGGTCGGTATCAATTCCAATGACAACTTACAGCGCAAAATGACCCACATGCAGACCAAGCAGTTCCGCGCTGTGTGGGTCGATACCGCTAATCACGGGCAAGTAAAAATCGACAAACGCTACGGTATTATCAAAGGCCGCTTTTTTTTGCCGCTCAATATCTATGGCTTTGATAAACCAGATTGGCTAACGCCCAGCTTTCCGCTGCATGAATGGTGTGATAAAAGCGACGCCGTCAGTCTTGCGACGCTCGATACGGGCACTCTGCGGCGCGCGTACTATATTGAGTGGTTTACCAAACGCAGCTTTTATGACCGTTACGCCAGACGAGCGCTTGCACAGGCTTGGTCAGAGAAGAGCCTGCCAAAGACAGGGCTATATTTTGAAGGTGACAGACCAATTGTCATCTATCCGAGGCAGTGTGAGTAGCCCGCACCCTCAATCCGAGAGGTCAGTTTTAATCACGACCAACAACCATCATTATCAGTACGTCTCAATCACCTGCATCAGCTCATATCTGAGCATATCCGCGCTTGGCATACGCTCAGCGTGAAAGCGCACGATAGGAATACCTGCGCTAGCAAGGGCTTTGTCCTTTTTGTCATCGGCTTTTTGGCGTGATTTGCTGCTATGTGTCCAATCATCAAGCTCGATAGCCATTAAGGTGGTCTGCGCGTCGATATCGACGATGACATAATCGACACTCTGACGACAAATGCGGTTAAACCAAAAGCTACGCTCGGAGGTCTCATCGCTATTGGCTTCAATGATTCGCGACAGCTGCACCTGCACAAATATGTGATACTCGGGCAAGGCGTTTTTTAATTTTTTAAAAAAAATCACCTCAGTATCAGTCATGATAGGCGTCGGTGTAAATGGCCAAATGGCCAACTCATCACCGCGCACAGGCTTTGGCTCAGGCTCGGTGCTTTGACGCTTTGAGGATAGTTTTGGTAACGTAATTAGCCCTAAAAACCCAACAGCCAATATTAAAAATACAACGCCAAACGACATGGTTTTACCTTATAAAATAAACAAGTGATTACCCAAGTTCCAGCTGCGAAGGTTCACAAGCATAGCTGGGCATTTGAATAATCACGGCAGGTCAACCTTTTTAGGCTGACAGGTGATACAAAAACAGAATAAATGCGCAGCATGGTAGCGAAACCTACCCAGCCGAGCAATCAATAAAACAAAAAACACGACATCTAGTGTCGTGTTTTCTCATATCATCGAAACAGCGAAGGCGTCTATACTCACTACCAGTGGCGATACATTAGTCGCGGTTTAGCGCCAGTATAATACCCAAGCACTGGTGGTGTTTACTTTAGGGTCGCTGTTGATCTTGTCTTTGAGCGCCAGCGCTGCCACTTTACCGCGCTCAGGACCGACGATGACGCGGACACCGCGACTGGTCGGACTGGTCTTTACCTGATACCCTGCTGCCTGAAACTTTTTGGCCAATTCATCTGCTTTGGCCTGATCATTGGCAAGTGCGACTTGCACCCCAAAGCTTCCTTTGGCATCGGTTTCCTTGACCTGTTGGCGAGCATCACGCAGTTTTTGCTGCGCATCACGTTTGGCCTCTGCTGACTTTTTTGCCAATGCTTCTTCTTTTTTGCGCTGCGCTTCACGCGCTTTTTCGGCTGCCGCTGCTTCTCGCTCTAGACGCTGTACTTGTTTACGTGAGGGAATAGTCAGTGTCTGACCCAGCTGCAGTGAGGTCGAGGGTGACATATTGTTTGCCTGAGCCAGCGCTTCCACCGGTACGTTATACTGTCTGGCAAGTTTAATCAGGCCGTCGCCTCGTTTGACTTCATAGTCAGTGGGGGATTTGGGCGGCTCTTTTTTGGCGGCTTCGGCAGCTTTTTCAGCCGCTTGCTTTTTTGCAGCGGCCTGCTCGGCAGCCTGACGCTCAGCTTCTGCTTGTTGCTTTGCTTGTTCCGCTTGCTGTTGTCGCTGTGCCAATTCTTTGGCGGCTTGTTGCTCTTTGAGAGCGGCTTGACGTTTGGCTTCTTGCTGCTGGGCAGTTTTTAATTTTTCGGCTGCGGCGGCTTGCGCCGTATTGCTATCAGCACTTTCAGAACTTTCTGTACCTTCAAGGCTTGCTGTCGCCGAAGCGGTATCGTCTTTTTTCTTAGCCGCGGCGCTGTCGCTATCGTCAGCAGCGGTAGTATTTGTTATATATTGCTGGCTTTCTGCGCGCGCTTTGGCCAGTGCTTCAGCTTCAGCGGCTTCTTGCTCAAGCAAAAACTGCTGAGCACGTCTTTCTTGCTCTGCGACGCGAGCGGCGCGCTCTTTTTGTTTTTGTGCCAAGATGCGTTTTTCTGTTTCGATGTCTGTTGTCAATGGCGGCTGCGTGGTTTGCTCAGTGCTTGAGCTTTCGACCATCGCTGAGGTCGGCGCAGGCTGACTATTATCGCCGATTTGTTGCACCATAGCGTATAGCATCACGCTACCGCCGATAATCATCCCAATGCCCAATAAGGCTTGTCTCGAAAAGTTCATCCGTTTACGTCTCTTAGTTGGTAATAAGGTTGATTGAGCGGCGCAGCTATCGCTTTAAGACCTTGGCGGGCAAGGCTCTAAAAGTTTACCCATCCGTCAGTTTTTTGGCGTTATACGCTATATTTCAATCACTTTGATTATAAAGCATATTTTTCGCGCTGTCTGCTATCACACTTGTGCTAAGCGTAACACGAAAGCAAAGCCCTTTTAATCAATCACGGGTCGTCACTTCATCAATTATCACTGATCGGTGGTCAATGCCGCTAATGCCTCACCGATGGTATGAAACGAGCCACACACCACGATGAGATCCTGTGCGCTGCTCGCTTGCATCACCGCCTGCGTGGCATCTTTTAATCTGTCAAACTGATGTATCTGCGTCTGCTCGACATGGCGAGACAGGACGCTGTATAAATGTTCGGTACTCGCGGCACGTGGATAGTCAATCTCCGCGATAAACCACTCGCTGATCGGCAAGCCAGCTTGGCTTAAGCGCTGGACGACATGGTCGATATCTTTATCACCTAACATAGAAAACAGCATTTTGATGCTGGCAGGTTGGCTGCCGCTATGACTGTCTTTAGACTCGTGCTGCTCGGCGAGGTGCTGCTGCCAAAGCGGTACAAGCTGCGTCAATAAAAACTCGACACCTTGCTCATTGTGCGCCACATCAAATAGCCAATGACGCTGCTGGGTATGGCGGTAATCAAACCGTCCTGCCAGCTTGACTGTCTGCAGCGCCTGCTCGATGGCACTGATATCGATATCTAATGGACTGGCTAGCACAGCCGATAAGGCATTGGCAGTGTTCATAAGCGACAATGCTGGGCGTGGTAACTGCATCGTGACAGCGGCATTGCTATACTGCCATGTGGCTGAGTCGAGGCTTTGGTAAGCAAAGTCCTGCTCGACCTGATAGCAGCGCGCTTGATGCTGATCAATCGCCTGCTGCACGCTATCTGGTATCGTAGTCGCCCCATAAATCAGCGTGATATCCTCACGCAAGATACCTGCCTTTTCGCGTCCGATATCCTCGACATTGTCGCCCAACCAATCGATATGATCGATGCCGATATTGGTAATCACCGCCATGTCAGGATCGATGATATTGACCACATCCAAGCGCCCGCCCAGCCCCACTTCTAATACCCATACCGCGCAGTTTGCTTCGGCAAATATCAATAACGCAGCAAGTGTCGTCATCTCAAAGAACGACAATGTCAAATCGCACTGCAGCCGCGCTACCTCCACCTTACTAAAGGCATTGATTAAGGTCTCATCGCTGACCATCTCGCCATCGATGCGCACCCGCTCATTAAAAACGCTTAAATGCGGTGATTGATACAGCGCCGTCTTATACCCTGCTGCTTGGCACATTTGCGCAATCACTGCGGTCGTTGAGCCTTTACCATTGGTGCCCGCTACAGTAAATACATACGCATCGTTTTTGGCGGACTGTACCAAGCCTAGCGCCTCAGCCACTGGCAACACGCGCGACAGCCCCATGTCAATCGCCGACACATGGATCTGCTGCATATAATTGAGCCATTCGGTCAAACTAGACTGGTTATCGGGCGTACTTGAGGTAGCAACTAAGGAGTCAGACATGAAGAAAACCTATCAAAAAAGAATCAAATAAAAACTGAAGACAGTATATAACTACCCAGCCAAAAAGCAAAAATAGCATTTACCGTGATTGACGATAAATGCTATTTTTAAGAGCAGTTTTGTAGCTGTGCCTATGCGATAAACGCCATAACCGGTGCGGCGTTACGCATCCACATTGGTGACGTGACACAGTTTTGCCAGCAGACGATAAATGGTATCGATCAGCTGATGACGATGCACCACTTCATCCACCACCCCATGCTCTAACAAAAACTCAGCGCGCTGAAACGGCTCTTCTAAGGTTTCGCGTACCGTCTGCTCGATCACGCGCTTGCCAGCAAAACCAATCATCGCTTTTGGCTCTGCCAAATGAATGTCTCCTAGCATCGCCAGCGAGGCTGTCACACCGCCATAGACGGGATTGGTCAACACCACAATATACGGTACGCCCGCCAATCGCAAGCGCTCAATCGCAGCGGCGGTGCGCGCCATTTGCATCAACGACAGCAAGCCTTCTTGCATACGCGCGCCGCCTGAGGCTGCAAAACAAACCAGTGGTATTTTTTCCTCAAGGGCTTTTTCAGCGGCTTGTACAAACCGATCACCGACCACCGATCCCATCGAGCCGCCCATAAAGCGAAAATCAAAGGCACAAGTGACAATGTCTAGATTGCGCAGCTTGCCATACATCACGATCAGCGCTTCAGACTCGCCTGTCTTGTCTTGTGCTTCGCTCATGCGCTGTGGATACGGCTTACTATCGACGAAGCTCAATGGATCTTTTGCATTGAACTCTTGCCCCATCTCGCCATCTACTTGATCGAGCAGCCAGTTTAGACGCTCACGGGCGCTCATCGGTAGATGATGGTCACAATGCGGGCACACATAACAGTTAAAAATCAGCGCGGTATTGGTAATCATCGAGTGGCAGTTGCTACACTTGGTCGATGGTTCAGTCTCAACCGCAGTCAATGGAGCGGTAAGTTGCTGCTTAATACCAGGTATTGGGCGATTAAACCACGATTGGCCAGCAGCATTGCCGTTTTTTTCGGCGCTGGGTTTGTCAGTTGCGGTTTTTTCGATATTGTTTGGAGTTGTCATATCAGCTTTGGTTATTGTATCAGTCATAGTATTCGCCATTATCAAAGGCTTACAGGCAAGTTGGCTCGTTTACTTGTCCCTAAGAGTCCATTTATAAAATCAACTTAATCGTCACAGCACTCGATGATATCAGCCATCAGCAGGTACGCTCATGCGAGACGGTCACAATTTATATGTGAGGTTAGTTTACACACGTAAACTAAATTTAGCAAAGCCATTTCGTGCTGTCTTTATAGACATTGTTATTATAAACCCTGTTATGATAAACCTTGTCATTCGTCCAGCGCGCCGTCGCCTCAGCTCATCACCCCTAGGGACACCTTGAACAACTCACCGCTTACCTATGATACCGTCCGTTAAACTGTCAAACTGTCTAAAGCACCGCGCAGCTCGTCCATTTTTGCCATGATTTTTTGTTGAGCATTGGCCACTGCCACCGCATCACTAGCATCGATATCGGCGAAGTTTTGTACCAGCGCACTACCAACGATAATCCCATCAGCATGCTGACCGATCGCTTTGGCAGAGGCCGCATCACGGATACCAAAACCCACGCAGACCGGCAAATCGGTCTCTGCTTTGATAGCTTGTACTTGAATGGCGACATCATCGGTATCGAGCGTCGCTGAGCCCGTCACGCCTTTGAGCGACACATAATAAATATAGCCACCGCAGTGGGTCAGCACTTGCTCACGGCGCTCAGGCAAAGTGGTGGGCGATAATAAGAAAATCTCATTCATCGCGTGCTCAGTTAAATGCTGAGTAAAACTGCCCGCCTCCGCTGGCGGCAAATCCACCATCAAAATACCATCGACGCCTGCCTGCTCGCATAAGGTGACAAAATTATCATAACCGATGATCTCGACAGGGTTTAGATAACCCATCAGGATAATTGGCGTTTGCGTGTCTTGCTTGCGAAACTCTGCCACCATATTTAGCGCATCACGCGTACTAGTACCTGCAGCTAATGCACGCTCACCCGCTAGCGATACGGTTGGACCATCAGCCATGGGGTCAGAAAACGGCAAACCCACTTCGATCATATCCGCGCCATGCTTGACTAAGTCATGCAATAGACCTACAGTCGTCGCAGGATTTGGATCACCTGCCATCACATAAGGAATCAGGGCTTTCTTGTTTTGTGATTTTAAAGTTTCAAAAGTGCTTTCAATTCTGGTCATACTTTTAACTCGGGTCATAATCGTCTCTAAAATTAATAAAAACTGGCTACAGTGGCGCTTTATCATTCAATCAAAGAGCCACTCAATGTATGTCATCAACGTGGGTTTGTCGCAAAACAAGGCTCACCACTACAACGCAATCCCTTCTGCCTTCATCACTGAATGCAAGTCTTTATCACCGCGACCCGACATATTGACGACAATGCTCTGCTCAGGGGTCATGGTTTTCGCCAGTTTCAATGCATAGGCGACAGCATGCGCAGACTCTAATGCAGGTATGATGCCTTCTTTGCGCGTGACTTCATGAAAGGCGTGCAACGACTCTTTATCAGTGCAGCCGACATATTCGACGCGTTTCATGTCTTTTAAGAAGCTATGCTCAGGACCGACGCCAGGGTAATCAAGACCCGCTGAGATAGAGTGCGTCTCTTGGATTTGACCTTCATCGTCTGCCATCAGGTAAGTGCGGTTGCCATGCAGCACGCCGATGCGACCAGCGGCCAATGGCGCTGAATGGCGACCTGATTCAATACCGTCGCCCGTTGCTTCGACGCCATACATTTTGACGTCAGTATCATTTAAGAAATCAAAAAACAGCCCAATCGCGTTGGAGCCACCACCAACACAGGCAACCAACGCATCAGGCAATTTGCCGGTTTTTTCTAAATGTTGAATACGGGCTTCTTTACCGATAATCGCTTGGAAATCACGTACCAGTAGCGGATAAGGATGCGGCCCTGCAACGGTGCCGATGATATAATAAGTGGTGTCAACGTTGGTCACCCAGTCGCGCATCGCTTCGTTCATCGCGTCCTTGAGAGTGCGCGAGCCAGACGTCACTGGCACCACTGTCGCACCAAGCAGGCGCATACGATAGACGTTCATCTTTTGGCGCTCGACGTCATCAGCGCCCATATAGACGATGCACTCTAAGCCTAGGCGCGCGGCAATTGTCGCTGTCGCCACGCCATGCTGTCCTGCGCCCGTCTCGGCGATGATGCGTTTTTTGCCGCACATCTTGGCAAGTAGTGCCTGCCCGATGGTATTATTGACCTTGTGTGCGCCTGTGTGATTGAGGTCTTCACGTTTAAAATAAATCTGCGCGCCGCCGATCTCATCACTCAGGCGTTTGGCATGATAAAGCGGGGTTGGGCGACCGACATAATTGACCAAATCATTGTGATATTCTTCCCAAAAAGCCGGATCAGCTTTGACTTTGGTGTATAAGGTTTCAAGCTCTTCTAATGCCGCCATCAGCGTTTCAGAAACAAAACGACCGCCATGGACACCAAAGTGTCCGCGTGCATCAGGGTATTGATTAAAGTCTTGCACATCTGCTGGATTGGTAAAAGTATTGATAGATTTTGCAGCATCAGATAGCGCTTTGTTTGAGGCATGACTCATGATAATTCCTACGATAAGTGGGGGCTTTTAATATAAAGATGAAGGAGATAAAGCGTCTACGCTTGCCGCCATATCGTCATATAACTAGGCGACAAGCAAAAATTCGGAATAACGAGCAAATAACAATATATAGACATCACATAGACACCAATATAGCAATTATCTTAAAGCCCGTCAGTGACCGTCTCGTTTTGCCATCGGTCACGTTTGACTGCCTTCATAAAGGCGCGCATTTTGGCAGCGTCTTTTTTGCCTTTAGCAGATTCGATACCACCGCTGACATCGACGCCATAGATAGGTAAATCAAGTGTGCCTGCGACATTATCAGCAGCGAGGCCGCCGGCTAAAACAATCGGTAACGCGCTGCCCTGTGGTATCAAACTCCAATCAAAGCGCGCGCCCGTACCGCCGTATTTTTGCGGATGATAAGCATCGAGCAAGATACTACTGGCGCCCATCACGGCAAAGCTATCGATACGCGCGCGCACGCTAGCTGCCGTGTCTTGCTCGGCATCGATACGTAGCGCCTTGATCCAGCGTTTATTGACCGCGCTTGCCAGCTGCTGGCACTGCTCAGGCGTTTCGTCGCCGTGGAATTGAATGATGTCAAAAGATACATGGTTTGCCAGCGCCAGCAGCTCATCGTGAGTCATATTGACCACCAGTGCCACGACACTGACAAACGCCGGTACAGCGGCACTCAATGACTGCGCCTGTTTGGGCGTGACAGCACGCGGGCTTGGTGGGTAAAACACCAAACCAACCGCATCCACACCCAACTGCACAGCGGTCTGAACATCACTGAGCTGGGTAAACCCGCAAAACTTCACCTGCATTGTCTGACCTTAATTTGAAACGCTTAAAAGATTTAATAGGTTCAATATCTACCATTGTACTGAGAGCCTGGTGCTCCCAATCTCGTTGTATCCCTTTTATATCGACCTGACGCTATGATGCTGTTTTGTTACTTGTCTGCCAGACCCATTGCATCAAAAAACTTATCCTAGCATACTTTTATTCATAGTTTTGTTTATGATTACGATTGATTGGTATAAGGGTACTTGCATGTCTAAGACTGCGTCTGCTAATGGCGATAACGATGATAATACGGATATGAATATGCCGCATTATCTAATGTGGTTTCGCCGAGATTTACGACTGCATGACAATACAGCGCTGACGGCACTTTGCGAGCGCGCGCAGGCAGATCATGCGCGCGTCAGTGCGGTGTTTTTTTTGACGCCAGAGCAGTGGCATGCGCACGATACTTCCTTAATACAGGTGGATCATATCGCCCGCACCTTGCCCATACTTGCCAAGGCGCTACAAGCGCAGCTAAACATCACATTGACTGTACAACTTTGCCCCAGCTTTGTCGACTGTATCGACGCGCTCAGCACACTATGTCAGGACAATAACATCCGCTGTATCATGGCCAATCATGAGTACGAAGGCAATGAGATCGACCGTGATGAAAAATTAGCAAAGCAGCTAGCAAAAGACAATATCGAGTTTGTACGCTGGCATGACCAATGTATCTTGCCACCACAAAGTATCACCACCAATGATGGCGATAGCATGTATCAAGTGTTTACCCCGTTTTATAAAAAATGGCGGCATACTTTGGATATCAGCAGCATACAAATGCATGAAGCCACCGCCATAAATAATAATAAAACCAAGCTAAAATTATCAAAAGACAGCGCCACCACACTACAAGACATCGAAGCATTGAGTAACAAGGTGGTCAGCACTTATCAAAACGCACGACAAAAGGCTGATTTATCGCAGCATCTCGATATGGATGCTCAATTAACAAAAGCCCGCGCCGCCTACCCTGCAGGCGAAACAGCTGCCTGTCAGCGTCTAAACGACTTTATTGCCGACGACATCGACGACTATGATATCAGCCGTGATACACCTAGCCTCGAGGCCACCAGTCAGCTATCCGCCTACCTGACCATTGGCGTCATCAGTCCTAGATTATGCTATCTACAGGCAAGCCTAGCGCAAGAAAAGCTACACGGCAACGATGGCGACAATGAAGACATCAATCGCTGGATAAGTGAGCTGGCCTGGCGCGACTTTTATCGCCATGTGCTAGTGGACAAGCCGGCTCTTATCCGCCACAAGGCCTATAAAGAAGAGACAGATAAGAAGATTGATTGGTCGTATGACAAGGATGACCTTGAGGCATGGTGTACTGGCAAGACAGGCGTGCCACTCGTTGATGCGGCGATGCGCAGCCTAAATGCGACTGGCTTTATGCACAATCGCCTGCGTATGGCCACCGCGATGTTTTTGACCAAAGACTTGCTGATTGATTGGCGCTTAGGCGAGCGCTATTTTATGCAGCAGCTCATCGATGGCGACTTTGCCTCTAATAATGGCGGCTGGCAGTGGAGCGCCTCAACCGGTACAG
The DNA here is from genome assembly GCF_900291405.1 of Psychrobacter sp. Marseille-P5312. Classification (NCBI taxonomy): domain Bacteria; kingdom Pseudomonadati; phylum Pseudomonadota; class Gammaproteobacteria; order Moraxellales; family Moraxellaceae; genus Psychrobacter; species Psychrobacter sp. Marseille-P5312. The sequence continues at coordinate 1,783,613 of NZ_OLML01000001.1, read as the reverse complement.
ACTCTGCGCCTTACTTTCGGATCATGAATCCCTTTAGCCAAGGCAAAACACATGACAAGGATGGCGTGTTTATCAAAACTTGGCTGCCTGAATTAAAAGACATTCCTGCCAGCATCTTGCATAGTGAAGACAAGATGCGTAAAGAGCTGGCAAAGGGCGGCAAGTTTGCTGATATCGACTACCCTGTGCCGATGGTCGAGCATAAAGCGGCTCGTCAGTTGGCCATTGCTGAGTTTAAAAAATCGTAATACAGTCGACTGACGTGCTACGAGGGCAACTGACACGCGCCCGCGCCTTGGGTGGTCACCGTCACCACCGCGCCCGTCATGGCAAATAACTGCTGCAGCTGCGTCTGAGCGTTTTGCAAGGCAATATTCATCACATCACCGCGGCAGGCACGCTCTAGCACTTCTTTTTTTGCCATGGTCTGTGCTTGCGCAAGTATCTTTGGATCGACCTGCATCAACCCAAATGCGCCCGTCTGCCAGTCATAAATCTCAATATCATCCAGATATACTGAAAATATCTCTGACGGCGGTAAGGTGATATTGATTTGCGGCATCATGGCGGCGGTATTGGCGATTGTGGCCTGCGTGTCATTTTGAGCAGCTTTGCGCAGCGCTTCACTGTCAGTCGCTGGATCGGGCTGGATGACTTGCACCATCTCAGGCGTCAGCGCACTCAAATCTATGCCCGCATCGACTCGCCCGCGCGCGATAAACAGCCCCTTTTGTTCATCTTGCCACAGCTTCATCCAGCTGCCTTGCCGCTCGCTGGTAATCACTGTATCCACGCTAAAAGCCACCGTTTGTAGGCGGTTTAACTGCTGAATCTGCGTCACCACGCCCTCACGGCTGATGGTTTCGATAGGCGCTTCTTCACTTGCCGGCTGCATACTATAGATAGCAAACGCCAGCGCGGCCAAACCAATCAGCAATATCAGCCACGACATAAAGGCAATGGGCTTTTTTGTTGGTGGATTTGGCGCTGGATATTTGTTGTCGCGCGCGTTATCCGCAGGCGTTTTATTATCAGGATGATTCATTGACACCACCTTCAGTATTATCAGTTATATAGAGCAGATGAGTCCCTTAGCGACAGCGACTTAACAGCGCTTTTTATTGCCTCGCTATTATCAAATCGTACTTTTATCTCGCTGCGTAATACCACATGCCTATCTCATCCGCCTGTCTGTCTATAAATGCTACTAATCACCTATTACTTCAAGTAATAGCTACCAAGACGCAACATAACCTGCAACCAGATTATGAGTAAAAACACGCGCGCCATTTGCCATAAATCAGCTTAACACTGGTAAATAATCGAGTCTCAATAATCATCTGCCATTCTTTGACCGAAGTTACGGCTGAAAAAACAAAAAGTCATTGCGTCTTGGGCGAACTTTACCTAACATAGACAGATTGTATTGATAAAATGTCGGCACAGATTTATTGGTCAGGTTTTTTGCAGGATAGGTTTTCATCACACGTTTGGTGACTTTTTCAATTCCGATATGTCGCCGTCTACTCTATCGATACGTCAATCCAAATCTGCCCTTTTATTGTGAGAGCGGTTTTGTGACGATACTGCTTTACCAGTGTCTTTGCCGCAAAAGCGTAGTTGCCCGCGATTAGTGGTTAGAGACCAGTTGCGACACATTATCTACTAGGAAGCCCCTAGTTCATTGCTAAGTGATAAAGGTAAGCTTACGGCGTCCATGAAACGATAGCCCTATGCTCAACACCCCACTATTTCTTATTTTTTTATCGTTGATAAGGTTACGCTTTATTTATGAAAGCCAGTCAATTTTTATTTGCCACTCTAAAAGAAACCCCAAGCGACGCCGACATCGTCTCAAGCCAGTTGATGGTGCGCGCCGGTCTTATTCGCAAAATCGCCTCGGGGCTTTATATCTGGTTGCCCATGGGGCTACGCGTCTTGCAAAAGGTCGAACGTATTGTTCGTGAAGAGATGCAAAATGTAGGCGCTCAAGAGGTCCTGATGCCGATGACGCAGCCCGCTGAGCTGTGGCAGACCACCGGGCGTTTTGATGACTATGGTCCTGAGCTATTGCGCTTTAAAGACCGTCACGATCGGGATTTTGTGCTAGGCCCGACGCACGAAGAGGTCATCACCAATCTGGCCCAAGGCGAGCTCCGCAGCTATAAGCAGCTACCGATTACCTTCTTTCAGATCCAAGGGAAATTCCGCGACGAGATTCGTCCCCGCTTTGGTGTGATGCGCGCGCGTGAGTTCACCATGAAAGACGCCTACTCGTTCCATGTCGATCAAGTTTCGCTCGCAAAGACTTATCATGATATGTATGAGGCTTATACGCGTATCTTCACCCGCTTAGGCTTAGACTTCCGTGCGGTACAAGCGGATACCGGCTCTATCGGCGGCTTTGCCTCGCATGAGTTTCATGTGTTGGCTGACAGCGGTGAAGATGATATCGCTTTTTCTGACTCCTCAGACTATGCGGCCAACGTCGAGCTTGCCGAATCTATCTCATTTAATATGGCTGAACGCCAACCGCCAAAGCAAGAGCGCGAAGACGTGCTCACCGAAGGCATGACCACTTGTAAGATGGTGGCGGAACACTTAGATATTCCGCTTGCCAATACCGTCAAAACCTTGATCGTCCATGGTCATAAAGAAGATGGCACACCGCAGCTGATTGCGGTGGTACTACGCGGAGACCATCAGCTTAATACCATCAAAGCTGAGAAAATCGAAGAAGCCAACGTACCATTGACCCTGGCCTCTGATGAAGAGCTAAAAGCCGCTGGCCTGCATAAAGGCTATATCGGTGTGGATTTGGATATGCCGGTATTTGTCGATCGCTCAGCGGCGACCTTGTCAGACTTTGTGGCAGGCGCGAATAAAGTGAATAAACATACCATCGGCATGAACTGGGCACGTGATGCGAGCATTACGCGTATCGTTGATGTGCGAAATGTGCAAGAAGGCGACCCTTCTCCTGATGGTAAAGGCACGCTCAAAATCAAACGCGGCATCGAAGTCGGTCATATCTTCCAGTTGGGCGATAAATACTCACAAGCGATGAACGCAACCGTCTCTGGTGAAGATGGCAAGCCTGTGACCATGATGATGGGCTGTTATGGTATCGGCGTCAGCCGTATCATCGCAGCAGCCATCGAGCAAAATAACGACGAAAACGGCATCATGTGGCCACAAACGCCGACCGTTGAGGACTCGATTGCGCCTTTTGAAGTTGCTATCATTCCGATGAAATCTAAAGAAGAAACCGTCATGCAAACGGCCACTGCGTTATACGAAGAGCTAAAAGCGCAGGGCGTCAACGTATTGCTAGACGACCGTAACGAGCGTCCAGGGGTCAAGTTTGCCGATCTTGAGCTGATTGGTATCCCGCATCGCATCGTGGTCTCTGACCGTAACTTGGCCGAAGGCAAATTTGAGTACGTCAATCGCCGTGAATCAGAAAAACAAATGCTCAGCCGCGAAGAAGTCATGGCAAAAGTAAGTAGCAAATAGTTTTATTAGTAAAACTTATGCAATAAAAAGCGCCTGTCTTATTCAATAAGATAGGCGCTTTTTTTGTATCAGCCAAGCTATTTTAAACGATGGCTCTATTGACGCAGCAAACGACTCGGCGTCGGCAACAAACTCATATCACTGACGCGGCAAGGATTGATATCGATACCGCCGCGGCGGGTGTACCACGCGCGAACCATCAATGCGCGTGGCTGATAGTGTTGGCTCAAGTCAGCAAATATCTGCTCGACGCACTGCTCATGAAAACCATTGTGCTGACGGAAGCTTAAGAGGTAGCGCAGCAGATTGGCCGTATGAATGGGCTGCTCCGTTGTGATTGACACAACTAATGTACCCCAATCTGGCTGGTTGGTCACCGGACAGTTACTACGCAGCAAATTAGAATAAAAACAATAAGGCTGAGTGCCATCACTTATCACACTCTCACCACGCGCCTCTGCTTTATCACGCAGCAATGACGCATCGGGATGCGCACACAGTGTTACCTTCTCGCTACTATTTAACAAGGCATCATCAATACAGACGCCATCAGGCTGAGCAATATGTAGCCCTGATGTTTCATCATCTAAGCGAAACAACTCAACGGTTACCTGAGCTTGCACACAGGCTGATAAGTCTTTGGCTATCAGCGCTTGCACCTCGTCCCAGCTGGCAAACTCGGTAAAATTTAGGCTGTTTAAGTAAAGCTTCAACGATTTTGACTCGACAATAAATGGCGAGCTGGCAGGAATACCAAAGCGCGCAATGGCAACTTGCGAGACGCCTTGCTTATTTAACCAAGACATCTCAAAGGCTTGCCACCAGTCCACCCCCACCGCTAATTTATCGTCTTGCCAACCAATCGCGTCACGACCCAGACTGCGCGCAATCGGATATAGCGTCTCTGGACTATACTGCGTCGGATAATCGGTGGTTTGCTCACCTAAGATGCCATGTATGCTCATTTACTTTCCTACTATTTAATCGTTAAACCCTAACTGCTCAACCGACAGCGCTTTGAGCATCGCTATCGCTTCACACGCTGACCATCACAAGCGCACGCGTGAGCCATTATTCAACAAACGATAAGCGATGGTATAAAATATCGCACAGAATACAAAAATCGCCGCCATCGAGTACCAAACGTTGACATCAGAATACCCTAAGATCCCATAACGGAACGAATTCACCATATAGACAATCGGGTTCAATAACGAGACGTTTTGCCAAAACGGTGAGAGGTTTTCCATCGAATAAAACACCCCGCCCAGATAAGTAAGCGGCGTCAATACAAAGCTTGGAATGATAGAGATGTCATCAAACGAGCGAGCGAATACCGCGTTGATAAAACCGCCTAATGAAAACAAAGTCGAGGTGCCAAGGACGGTAAACACCGTGACAAACAAGTGCTCGATACCCAAATCGGTAAAAAACAACGCCACAATCGAGACAATCAAACCGATCGCCAGCCCGCGGAAAATACCACCACTGATATACCCCATCAAAATCGCATGCTTGGAGACCGGTGAGACCAAAAGCTCCTCAATACTGGCGGTAAACTTGGCGCTAAAAAAGCTTGAGACAACGTTGGAGTAACTGTTGGTGATAATCGCCATCATGATTAGACCAGGCACGATAAACTGCATATACGGCACCCCGCCCATCTCACCGACACGTGAGCCGATCATCTTACCAAAGATGACAAAATACAGGCTCATGGTAATGACAGGTGGCAGTAGGGTCTGCGGCCAGATACGTAGGATTCGGCGCACCTCTTTTAGCCAGATGGTACGAAAAGAGATCCATCTTTTATTCCACGACATGGTTTTGTGATAGTCGATACTCTGATCTCGATCAACGGCCTTTTGACTCATAATCCCGCCTCCTTCATACTGTCTGCACTTTGAATGTTTTTTTCTACCAAGCGCATAAATAGCTCTTCTAAGCGGTTGGCTTTGTTGCGCATACTGGCCACCGTAATGCCTTGAGCAGATAATTGGTTAAACACACCATTTAACGACTCGCCTTCTGTTAAGGTTACCTCTAGGGTCTGCTCATCTGGCTGCGACAACCCTGTCACCCCATTCAGCTCTAGCGGCTGGATCAACGGGGTTTCAAGATCAAAAACAAATGTCTCCACCGATAATTGAGCGAGCAAATCTTTCATTTCGGTATTGATGCGTATCTCACCATGATCCAAAATCGCAATGCGTTTACACAACTGCTCTGCTTCTTCAAGATAGTGAGTGGTCAAGATAATGGTGGTTTTTTCTTCGATATTGATCTGCTGCATAAACTCCCACATAGATCGGCGCAGCTCGATATCGACCCCAGCCGTCGGCTCATCCAAAATCAATAGTTTTGGTTTGTGAATCAAAGCACGAGCAATCATCAGACGACGTTTCATCCCGCCAGATAGCTCGCGTGATTTACTGTTGCGCTTATCCCACAGCCCAAGCGCGGTCAACAAACGCTTGGCTCTTGGACGAGCTTCTTTGGCCGGGATACCAAAATACCCTGCTTGCGTAATCAAGATATCTTGGACTTTTTCAAATTGATTAAAATTAAACTCTTGCGGCACCACGCCAAGATACTGCTTGGCCAGCGCTGGGTTTTCGAGCAAATCGGTGCCAAAGATTTTGACACTACCAGTGGTGGGTTTAAAAAGTGAGCTAATAATGCCAATCATCGTTGACTTACCAGCACCGTTTGGCCCCAGCAGCGCAAAAAAACCACCCTGCGGGACGGTTAAACTGACATCTTTGAGTGCCGAAAACCCATTACCATAGGTTTTGGATAAATTCTGGATAGCAAGTGCTGGTACCTCAGACATGAATACCTCTTTATTGATTATCGATGTAAAAGCGTTTGAGAAGAGAAAAACAGCTAAATGAGACGATGTAATCTCATAAAATGAGGCTACTAGGGTCGGATTTCAACGGTGCTATACCAGAACCATCCGTTTGATAATACTCATCATAAAAAAAACGCCTACCTCATAAAATGAAATAGGCGAGTTATGGGCTTTATACATATAGCTTACAGATACATATAGTTTGCGGCAAGTCGCTCACGACAAGTCAATAGACCGTGACAGGTTACGGGTGCCTATTTAATCTACATCAGACACCCCAAGCCGATAAAAGCAAATGCTTAGCTTGCTTCATCAACCATATAATCGACAGCGTTTTGGACTTCTTCATCAGGGATATCCGCACCGCCTTTGGCAGGCATGGCGTTAAAGCCATTGATGGCATGGGTATATAGGGTGTCTTTACCTTTTGAGATACGTGGACCCCATGCGCCAACATCGCCTAACACAGGTGAGCCAAGCAGGCCTGCACCGTGACATGTCTGACATACCGCATTATACACAGCTTTGCCGTCGCGAGGACCATCGCCAGCGGCTGGGCCAGCGGCGCGCGGGGTCACGTCACACACTTCGTCGTCTTCGAAACAGACTTTGGCAACTGGCTGAATACGAGCAATCAAGTTTGGATATAGCGCGATCAGCTTTTGCACTTGCGGCGTATCTTGTGGAATCTCTTCTTCGGCGGCAGGTGCGGCAGCGGCAGTTTCTACTGCGTCATCTGCTTGACCATCTTCTGAGGCCGCAGCATCAGTCGCAGCATCGCCATCAGTGGTATCTGCAGCAGCTTGTGGGTCATCGCCCAACTGCTCAGGTGCGTTTTCTACCACTTCCTGCGCTTCTGCTACATCAGAGACAGTCACAGGCGTGTCGACAACACTTTCAGCTTGGCTCACCGCGATACTAGCGATTCCTAGAATGGCAGCTGCCGATAACATAACTACTTTTCTCATTCGTCACGTTCTCTTATTACGTATACAAAGGCTGGCAGGGCTTGGACATTCTGTCTGTCCTCCTTTGACGACCGCTCGTCATCAATAGCAAACAGCCATCCCGCGTGCCAGCACACTTGCAATCGGTGATTATAAATATGAATTCTCCCTGACATTATAAGGGAAAAGGCGGGTAGATTGCCATGCTTGTTTGATGACTATCCTGTTTTTTCTTAAAAAACCTCAATCTCTGCCTTCGTTTATTGGCTTTCTGACTTTTATTTGTTAGACTAAGCGGTCTTGATTTTTAAGTCTGTTTTATGCGCTCGTAGCTCAGTTGGATAGAGTATCGGTTTCCGAAGCCGAGGGTCGTGGGTTCGATTCCCGCCGAGCGCACCAATCACTATGTTTCACCCTTCCTCAGCATTACCTAAAACCTCTAAAGCCCTTTAATATCAAAACTTCAAGTCTTTTGATGTTATTTATCATGACCTAGTAGCCTCTATCAAGTGTTGTTAAATTTACTCGCAGCCTCTCGCTTGTTATTCGTCACGTGACTATTTAATTAAGCCGCCTCTTTTAAACGGTCAACTTGTTAAACGGCCAGCTCTAAGAAACTTTCTTTTAGAATACCCACTTGCTCTTTATCCACTGATACAAGCGCCGCCTACTCTGCCTCTTGCAAATGAGTAGCGAGCTGGGCGCGGCTGGGCACGCGGTGATAATTAATCACAGGTACTTCACCCAAACGACGCTTACCTTCAGCAATTTTTTTATCAATGGTAATCATCGCGATTTTTTTGCCTTGTTTACAGATGAGCAAATGCTTGGCTTTACGCGTGACTTGATAATCAGGAAAAAACTGCTTAAACAGCACTGAGGTTTTTTGTAGCGCGTCATTAGAGGGCAGCTGGTTTGACTGCTTACCACTGCGCCCTGTGTTCGTCTTTGCGCCACGTGATTTTGCCAATAGCCACAAGGCGGCAATCACAGTGAAGAGTATGACAAGCCACCACATTCCGTCTATCATAAGAAAACATATCCATCATTAATAAGGGTTGGCTCATGTTAGCAGAATTAACACCCGCACTCATAACAGAAGTACAGCGTGCAGCACAACTGTTGAAATCGAAATCACGTATTTGCATTTTGACTGGGGCTGGTATTTCTGCAGAAAGCGGCATCCCAACGTTTCGAGATAAGCAAACAGGGTTATGGGAAAACTACGGCGTCGAGGATTTGGCAACCCCTGAGGCCTTTACTCGTGATCCAAAGCTTGTATGGTCGTGGTATCAGTGGCGCAGGCAGTTGGTAGCTGATAAAGCACCAAACCCAGCTCATCATGCATTGGCTCAATGGCAGTATCATGCGCAAACCTCCGATCAAACAGTGACACTCATCACCCAAAATGTCGATGACTTGCATGAACAAGCGGGTAGCTCGGTGACTCATCTACATGGGCATCTGTGGCGCAACCGCTGTGGTCAGTGTAATGCGCCCTATCAGGAGCAATCAAGCGCCGCATCCGACCATCAAGACACTATGCAAAACACTATGAGCGTTAATACGCGTCTCGATATGAGCTTTGACAATACCCTACTCACCTGTCCGCATTGCGGTGGTTATATCAGACCAGATATCGTTTGGTTTGGCGAAGCCCTACCTGTACAGGCTTGGCAGACTGCCGAAGAAGCTGCGGCTAATTGCGAGGTGTTTATCAGTATCGGTACCTCAAGCCTCGTCTATCCTGCTGCGGGATTGGCGCAGTTAGCCAAACAAAACGGCGCGCAAGTTATGGAGATAAATCCCAATCCCACACCAAACACCATCGTCGATATCACATTTGCAGAAAAAGCAGGCGTGATACTGCCGCCGCTGATAGAAGCGATTACTGATTTATAAGTGCGGCCAGTGATATCGTTGAGTCCAAATAAATCAGATACGTCGCTATCAAGTCGCGCAATAAAAAGGGGGAGCGCGTTATATAAAGCGCTCCCCCTTTTTTGACATCGTGAGCCGTGCTTATTGCAGCGCAAGATCCACTCGTGCCAAATACGCTCGTTTTAGATCATCGTCTATGAATGACGCTCTAAAGGAGTTTTTTACCAAAGTGACGATATTGTCTTCTGTCAGCGGCAAGTTTTCTACCAGATTGATAAAGTTTTGATTGATATAGCCTTTAAAATACGCAGGGTCGTCAGAGTTAACGCTGACATTTAGCCCATAGTCTAACAGCGTTTTTATATTGTGATCTTGATAGCTCTCAAACACCTTAAGCTCGATATTTGAATTCGGGCATACGGTCAGCGGCATTTGCTCCGCTTTTAGGCGCTGCATCAGCGCCGCGCTATGTATCGCCTGCACGCCGTGATCGATCCTGTCACTGCGCAAAACGTCTAACGCCTCATAAATATAAGAAAAATCTGCCTCTTCGCCAGCATGGGCGACCACTTTGAAGCCAGCGGCTTTGGCCTGTCTAAACACTTCTGTAAACTTAGACGGCGGATTGCCCAGCTCGAATGAGTCAAGCCCCACTCCGACGATATCATCTTTGAATGCCATGGCCGCCTCTAGAGTTTCAAATGCTGCGTCTTGCGACAAATGCCGTAAAAAACACATGATGATACAAGAGCTGATACCGTACTCAGCCTTGGCATCTGCCAGCGCTGATTTGATACCATTAATGACGGTTGCAAACTCAACACCTCTTTCGGTATGGGTCTGCGGGTCAAAAAATATCTCGGTATGAATGACGTTGTCTTCGACACACTTTAGGATATAGGCCCACGTCAAATCATAAAAGTCCTGTTGGGTGATAAGGACGTTGGCACCAGCATAATAGATATCTAAAAAGGTTTGTAGGTTGGTAAAGTTATAGGCGCGGCGGACGTCGTCTATGTCTTTATAAGGTATTTGGATGTCGTTTTTTTGCGCCAATCGAAACATCAGCTCAGGCTCGAGCGAGCCTTCGATGTGCAAATGTAGCTCAGCTTTTGGCAGTTTTTTTATTAATTCAATCATAATATCTCAGTAAGGGCGGTTTGTCTTAGGACAGACGATATTATATTTGAATTGACGCAAAAACCCTATAGACAAACCCTACAGGTGAATAGGTGAGCAGCACAGCGCTTTAAGAATTTAACAAAAGCCTGCTCAGTAAAAGCTCCTAAGTGAAAACATTTAGTAAAAATGCTTAGGGCGTGTTGATCAGGCCTTTTTTAAAAACTAGCAAGTAAAAAATAGCAAACTTACTTCAAATACACCACTGTATCAGACAGCTCGTTGCCTGCAGGGTCATGCTCGAGATGATAATACTGCCGCAGCACTTGCCCCACCTCATCTAACAGCTCAAGCAAGCTTTCTTCTGTTTTTTGGTTGGCAATACCAGCGACAGCTTTGTCACACATGGCGCGCCACACTGTCGGGCTGACATGGGCGCTGATGCCACGATCTGCCACAATCTCTAAACTGTGCTCACAGATATTGACATAGACCAGCACGCCTGTGTTTTCTTCGGTATCCCACACACGGTACTCACTAAACAAATCAATGGCGCGCTCACGGCAGCCTATATGATAAGCCTGCTGAATAGGAAGGTGGTTTTCGATAATCAAAAATACCTCGCCGCGATGGCCACGCTCCGCGCTGGTTACTTTTGCTGTCAAGCGCGCTTTGGCAGCCGCTGTCAGCCACTTGCTGTGCATCAAAGGCACAAACAAGACTTGGCGCCACCAGCGGGCAAAGCTGGGATGTGCAGTATTGTTTTCTGCCATTATATTACTTCCTCAAATACGTCGTTGCTCACGATTGTTTTTTTCATTGTATAAGGCTACCAAGAGCCACCGGCACCGCCGCCGCCAAAGCCACCACCGCCGCCGAAGCCGCCGCCACCAAAACCACCACCACCGAAGCTGCCGCCACTACCACCGCCCATGCCCGGTAAGAAAATCATGCCACCACCGCCGCCGCGGCCACCACGGCCACCACGGCCACCGCCTGAGCCACGTGAGATAAGGAACATCCACAAAAATATCGCCATAATGACGGTCATAAAAAACCCGCCACCCAGCGCCAGTGAGCCTGCAAAAAAGCCGCCAGCCGTCAGGATAGAGCCAAACACACGGCCAAATATGTTGGTGATAAAACTACCGAAAATCATCGCCATGATAAACAAAAAGATCGGCGATGGTACCTCATCACCTCCCTGCTGCGCACTACGCTCTGCTGCTTGGGCATCGGCACGCGCCAGCACCTCAGGATCAGCGCTCAGGCGTGTCTTTAGCGCGTCTACCCCTGCCAATATACCAGCGCCATAATTGTTTTGTTTAAACAAAGGGGTGATGTCTTCTCGAATGATGCGATTGACCGCAGCATCAGGCAACACGCCCTCAAGCCCATAACCGGTCAAAATATACATATTACGGTCATTGACCGCGACAACCATCAGCAAACCATCATCGATATCTTCGTCGCCCAGCTGCCATTTTTCTGCCACTTGTAACGCATAGTCAAATATCGGCAGCCCGTTGGTCGTCGGTACAATCACAACCGCCGCCTGCGCCAGACCTTGCTGATAGATGCTCTTAAGCTGCGCCTCTAAGCGCTGTTTTTCTTGCGGGTTTAAGATATTAGCTTGATCCACCACAGGCGAGTTTAGGATCAGTTTGTCAGCATCGACGCTTTTGGCGCTTGATTGTATTGGCGCAGCAGTCGTTTGCGCTGCATTAGAATTGATAGCGTCATTGCTAAGAATGGTTTCGTTGATCGCCTCATTCCCCAATACTGCCTCATTAATGGTTTCATTGGATTCGCCTGCTTTGGCAATTGCCACCAATTCTTCGACACTGCGGCTCTGCACGTTTGAGCCATTATCTACAGCGACCGCACTATCAGCAGCGTCGTTGGGCGCGGCGTGCAGCATCGGTGCACCGCCCAGACTCAGTGTAAATAGTAATACTGATAAGATTGCTTTTGAATGATTCATCTAATCTATACCACCTTAAGTGACCGCTGTACTTATTGTAAAATTATAAAACACTAAAATTTAGGCTCGTAAAATTCTGGGTCATAAACACCAGTGCCACAACCCCTAAAACAAATAAAGCGGTCAACACCGCTTTATTTTATGGCGACTTAGAAGCTACTCAACGCTCGTGTTCGCCGAGTCACCAAAATCGACGCTTGGCGCAGTCGAAATGGCTTCTTCGTCGGTCACGCTAAAGTTTGGCTTAGTATCCATTCCAAATACTTTGGCAGTGATATTGGTCGGGAACTGACGCACGGTGGTGTTATAACCCTGCACTTCTTGGATATAACGGTTGCGCGCGACGGCGATACGGTTTTCTGTGCCTTCTAGCTGAGCTTGTAAATCTTGAAATAACGCATCTGACTTGAGCTCAGGATAGCGCTCAGACACTGCCATCAAACGCGACAGCGCCCCTGTCATCTGCTCTTGGGCGGCGGCGTAACGCTCCATCGCTTCTGGGTCGTTTAGCACCTCTGGCGTAACGGCAATGCTGCCGGCACGCGCGCGCGCTTCGGCCACTTGAGTAAACACTTCTTGCTCTTGCTCAGCATACTGCTGTACCACTTTGACTAAGTTTGGCACCAAATCTGCGCGGCGCTGATACTGGTTGACCACCTCTGACCACGATGCAGTCACCTGCTCATCTTGCGCTTGCAAATTATTATAGCCACAGCCGCTGAGGCCGGCACTAGACGTCGCTAGTACCGCTGCTATCAGCATGGGTTTTACCATAGATTTACGTGTCATCATTTCTCTCCTAATTTCATTTTTTGCGCTACCTGTTCACGTCTATTCCGCGTCTATTTTTATCATTATAGCTTATAAGATATGGTAGTAATAATGGCGCTATCGTACTGCTTTTACAATTCATCGTTACCAAAACACAACCGCGATGCCGCTGGTAAGCAGACGCCTGTATCGTTTTTTAACAAAAAGCTTCTGCTAGGATAAACACAAACATAGGTCTACTCCCTTGCCACCCTAGAAAAAGCAGCTTTCTTAAATATGGATATATACGCTTATATATAAAGAAAATTCTAGTAATTAATAGAAAAATATGGCAAATTGCAGTTACGTAGCCGTACGGTTTGAATACATTTGGTAGTGGACATATGGTTCTTTTAGTATTAGCAGCCCATCGATAGCTTGATAAAAACGTTGACAAACTGCGTAATACTTACTAAACAGATTTGTTTGTTATTGGTTCAATACCCTGTCATTGCACCGTGCTGCTCATAGCAAGTCCCGCTATCAGTTTGATGGCTATTTAATTATATAACCGCCTGTTTTGTTTGTGGGTCTACTTATAACGTATCTGAGCGCTTGGTCATTTATGCCGTGCCTTATGCTCAGACAGCAATAAATCGTAGCCGTGACTGATGTGATACAGATAGCGGCGAGCAGTAGAATGATTTGCTGATCAGCCCTACGGACAAATACAGACAACTACAGTCCATTCTTAGTGGTGACACAACGTATGAGACTGCGCTAGCACAGGTAAGTCGATGCTGATAATTTAACTGCTTAACTTGAATAAGTAAGTTAACCAGTTAGTTTACGCCTAGCATACAGCGCCACTTTGAGACAGTACTAGGAATACATGGTATGGAAGGTTTAGTCAGTTTAGCAAATGGAATTATTTGGAGCCCAGCGCTGGTATATTTATGCCTAGGCGCCGGGCTTTTTTATTCTATAATGACGCGCTTTGTGCAAGTGCGTTTATTCGGCGAGATGTTAAGACTGTTGTTTAAAGGCAAACCAGACAATGATGGTATCTCATCATTTCAGGCACTTGCCGTCTCACTCGCAGGCCGCGTTGGTATGGGTAACATCGCTGGGGTGGCAGCCGCGATCGGCTTCGGTGGCCCAGGTGCGGTATTTTGGATGTGGATCGTGGCATTCTTGGGCGCATCTACCGCGTATGTCGAATCGACTTTGGGTCAAATCTATAAAGAGCGCGACGTCGTTACTGGCGAATATCGCGGTGGCCCTGCATATTACTTCGAACGTGCCCTTGGCCAAAAATGGTATGGTATCTTATTCGCCATAGCCTCTATCGTCGCTTGTGGTGTGTTCTTACCTGGCGTACAGGCCAACGGTGTCATCAACGCTGTCGCGCAGGTCGCAGGTGAAGGCTCGGCGATGACTCTAGCTGGCATAGAGACGGGTACCACGCGCCTGATCGCTCTTGCTATCATTTTGGTGGTTTTAGGCTTTATCATCTTTGGTGGTATCAAGCGTATCGCAACCTTTACTGAGTATGCGGTACCATTTATGGCACTAGGCTACATTATCCTAGCTCTACTTATCATGTTGACCAATTTCAGCATGATCCCGCAAGTATTTGGCGCAATCATTGGTGATGCCTTTACTGCTCAAGCAGGCTTTGGTGCTGCCATTGGTTGGGGCGTAAAACGTGGTATTTACTCAAACGAAGCAGGTCAAGGTACAGGTCCTCACGCCGCCTCTGCCGCTGCGGTCGATCACCCAGCTCAGCAAGGTTTGGTACAAGCGTTTTCAGTCTATGTAGATACCTTGCTTGTTTGTTCTGCCACTGCTTTTATGATCTTATCAACTGGCATGTACAACATCCAAGGCGAGCTGGCTGAAGGGCAGTTTATCGTCCAAAACGTCGCCGCTGATGTTGAGATCAACTCTCCATCATTCACCCAAATGGCGATGGAGTCTGTCTACGGCAACTTTGGTGACACCTTTATTGCTGTCGCGGTATTCTTCTTTGCCTTCACCACTATCTTGGCGTACTACTATATCGCGGAAGTCAATATCTCATACCTAACCCGCTCAATGGGTAAAGGCGCGAGTAAGACAGGTCAGTTTATCGTGAAGCTCGTTATCATGTTTATGGTAGCTTACGGCGCGCTCAACAGCTCAGGCTACATCTGGGGCCTCGGCGATGTTGGTGTTGGTCTTATGGCATGGCTCAACATCGTTGGTATCATCGTTATCTTCTTTGTGGCACGTCCTGCTATCGATATTTTGCGAGACTATGAAGCCCAGCTCAAAGCAGGCGGCGGTACTACTTCTAATAGGTTTACCTTTGATCCTAAGAAATTTGGTATCAAAAACGCCACTTATTGGGAAGAGCGCCATCTAAAAGGGCAACAAAGAGTGAATGCGGACCCATTACATAAAGAGCCTAAATAATCGCTCGATTGTATTGAGTCTTAACAATAAAAAAAACCCGAGACCAGTGTCTCGGGTTTTTTTAGCCGTTATTTGACTGCATTATCTTTAATACTTATCCATAAAAACGCTTTAGGCTAAAAGAGCTGGCAGCTACTTAAAAAGCCGCCTTTAATACACTTAAAAATGATATAACGCTGCGATTACTTGGGCAATAAAACGGTATCAATCACATGTACGACCCCATTAGTCGCCATCATATCCGTACCGACGATATTAGCCGTATTACCATTTTCATCAGTGATAACATTGGCTTCACTGATAGAAATCGTCGCACCATTGGCGGTTTCGATGTCTGTACCATACGGGATATCAGCGGCTTTTACGACCGTTGGAACCACATGGTATGGCAGTACACTTTTGAGTGTTTCTTGATCCGCCAGTAGCTCCTCTTTTGTGATGCCCAGCTTGGTCAGCAATGCCCCAAATGCCTCATCTGTCGGTGCAAATACGGTGTACTTATCCTCAGCCATTAGCATAGAGTCGAGCCCAGCCGCTTGCAGCGCTGCGGTCAAGACTGTCAGGTTTTCATTGCTGGCAGCCATCTCTCCAATGGTTTGCGTCGCGGCCATCTCACCCATAGCGTCCGTTTCGGCCATCGTCTCAGTATCAGCCATTGGCTCTGTCATCTCTACAGGCTCGCTCATGGTTTCTGTTGTTTCTGTAGTGGTATCAGGCTCGACCACCGGCTCGGTCACAGTTTCAGTATCATTACAAGCAGCCAGTGATACTGCGGCGGTAACGACAGCGATAGATAATAGATTCCTTTTTAACATGATGCTTCCTTTATTTAACGGGTAGAGTTTTGGTTGTTTGATTAATAGCAACTTTATAAATAGCAGTCTCAATAAAAGCTGGATAAATATAAGCTGAATAATAGGATTGGGCGGGATGCGAGAGTCCAGACCATCACTGCGCTGATAACGTTTGTCGCGTATAAGCACAGCGCACATGGTCGTGACGGCCATCAATGTTTATGGTTATTTGGGCATCAACACACGATCCACCACATGTATTACCCCATTGCTCGCCGCAATATCGGTTTTGATGATATTGATGGTACGACCCATTTCATCCATCAGCTGCCCTTTTGGCGTCACCATCAGCGTATCCTTACTCACGGTCGTGACATTGCCTGGTTTGACATCTTTGGCGTACATGGCCATATTGCCATTGATTACGTGATAGCCTAAGATTTTGGTCAGTAATGGCTTGTTGGCAAATAGCTGCTCTTTTGTCATGCCAGTTTCTTTTAATGCCTGCATAAAGGCGGCATTGGTTGGCGCAAATACCGTATAGTGAGCATTGGGATTAGATAAAGCACCGGCCAAATCTGCTGCTACGACCGCTTCTACCAATAACGAAAAATCAGAATTGCTTTGTGCGATTTGCACGACGTTCATTTTTTTCATAGATTGGCTGTGCATCGGCGCTTTCATCTGCGCGCTTTTGGTCGGCATCATGTTATTACAGGCACTAAGACCAGCGATTGAAACGGCCAATGTACCTATCGTAGCGATTTTAGAGAATTTCATATAAACATCCTTGATTATGAATTTTGTCAGATTGGTGATTTACTCATAAGGCCTGCTAATCCATAAGCCACTACTACCCTTTATTGATATTACCAACGTCAGATACTTATATAGCAATGAATGTATAGCAATAAATAAAAATGACGGTGTGCTGCACAATACCTATTGGATAACATAACACGCTACTTTGTTTATCCACTCTTTACGATATCTACTGATATGACAACTGATTGACAAACCGCATTTTGATAAACCACATTGTCAAAAGGCTTGTTAGTATTACTTATAAAATGCAAATCCTTATGTATACAAATTAACATATGGCAATCATTCATCTATCCATATTTACGCTATTTTTTGTGCGATGGATGTAAGTTTTGTCAGTTTTTTGGGCAGGTTTTTAAGTTTCCATGGTCAAAATCAAAGCTTTATGTAATCTTTAAGCGAAATGATATTCATTTGTACCGCCTTATCAAATGGCCTAAACTGCTATCAGCTCAAACATCACCGCTCAGCTGATAAGTGTTATAGTCGATACACTCTAAAAATGTCATAGCGCTACTGGGATGCTATTTTTAAACGTAGGTTGCGCAGCCTCTGGGAACGCAGCACGCAAGTAAAATTTATACCAGTAGCGCGTTTAAATCCATAACAGTTTTACATTCAGCTAACTATATGAGGGCGTGATTCTTGTGCAGCGTTTGATCACTCATGCTTAAACGCTTTATTATCATATGACACAAAGGAATATCGGCCTGCCCGTGTGCGATAGATTTTTCATGCTAAAATAATGCGAATTTGCCTATTCTACTTTGTGGTAATAACCGGTAGTTATATACGCGTTATGTACTGACACCTTTTTGCCTTCTCCTTTTTTAAAATATTGACGAAATAAGTAGCGCTCCTATGAATCAACAGCCGACGACTCAACAGCCAACCTCTCAGGCTTCTTCGCAAACCGATCAATCAGTACCGTCAGCGGACGACGGCTTTGTACTAACGCCACCTGCCGTCTTTCCTTATAAAGAGCAGCAGCTCACCGCGCGCGTGCGTATCACTGAGCAAATGCAGTCGCGTATTTTGATGCTTGATGGGGCGATGGGAACGCAGATTCAGACATATAAGCTCGAGGAAGCCGACTATCGCGGTGAGCGCTTTGCCGATATAGAGCAAGACGTGCGCGGCAATAATGATCTGCTCGTGCTCACGCAGCCGCAGATGATACGCGACATTCATCATGATCATCTCGCAGCAGGCGCTGATATTATCGAGACCAATAGCTTTAATGGTACGCGGCTATCGATGTCTGACTACGAGATGGAATATCTGGTACCAGAGCTGAACAAGACCGCAGCGCAGATAGCACGGGCGGCAGCTGACGAATTTACCGCGAAAACCCCTAACAAGCCGCGCTTTGTCGCTGGGGTCATCGGCCCAACTTCGCGTACCTGTTCGATCTCTCCTGATGTCAACGACCCTGCCTTTCGCAATATCACCTTTGATGAATTGGTGCTCAATTACCGCGAGGCGACACTGGCACTGATCGAAGGCGGCGTCGATATTCTATTGATTGAGACCATCTTTGACACCCTAAACGCCAAAGCGGCGATATTTGCCATCACCGGCGTCTTTGATGATATTGGTTTTGAGCTGCCGATTATGATCTCAGGCACCATCACTGATGCCTCAGGTCGGACGCTATCGGGTCAGACGGCGGAAGCGTTTTATAACTCTATCCGTCACGCCAAGCCTTTATCAGTTGGCTTTAACTGTGCGCTCGGTGCTGATGCGCTGCGCCCGCATATTCAGACGCTCTCAAACATCGCCGATACTTA
This sequence comes from Psychrobacter sp. Marseille-P5312, assembly GCF_900291405.1. Lineage (NCBI taxonomy): Bacteria > Pseudomonadati > Pseudomonadota > Gammaproteobacteria > Moraxellales > Moraxellaceae > Psychrobacter > Psychrobacter sp. Marseille-P5312. The sequence goes on along the minus strand of NZ_OLML01000001.1, from coordinate 1,764,696 downwards.
TGTCTCAGCCCACCCTAATGCCGGCTTGCCAAACGAGTTTGGGGAGTACGATGAGACCGCCGAGCAAACCGCTGCCCTGCTTGAAGGCTTTGCCAAAGCGGGTATCCTAAACATCGTTGGCGGCTGCTGCGGGACGACGCCTGAGCATATCCGCCACATTGCAGATATGGTGGCGAACTATCCGCCGCGCACCATCCCAGAGATTGCGCCTGCTTGTCGTCTGTCTGGGCTTGAGCCGTTCAATATCACCGCCGACAGTCTGTTTGTCAACGTTGGTGAGCGTACCAACGTCACAGGCTCAAAGAAGTTCCTGCGCCTAATCAAAACCGAAGCCTATACTGAAGCGTTAGATGTCGCGCGCGATCAGGTCGAAGGCGGTGCGCAAATCGTTGATATCAACATGGACGAGGGCATGCTCGACTCCAAGCAGGCGATGATTCATTTTGTCAATTTGGTCTCAGGTGAGCCAGATATCAGCCGTGTGCCGCTGATGATAGACTCGTCAAAATGGGACATCATCGAAGAAGGGCTTAAACGTATTCAAGGCAAGTCAGTCGTCAACTCCATCTCGTTAAAAGAAGGTTATGACGAATTTGTCAAGCATGCCAAGCTGTGTATGCGTTACGGGGCTGCAGTCATCGTCATGGCCTTTGATGAAGACGGGCAAGCGGATACTTATGAGCGCAAAATCGAGATCTGTCAGCGTAGCTATGACGTGTTGGTCAACGAAGTTGGCTTCCCGTCTGAGGACATCATCTTTGACCCCAATATCTTTGCGGTCGCAACCGGTATCACCGAGCACAATAACTACGGCGCTGACTTTATTAATGCGACAAAATGGATCACCGAAAATTTACCCAACGCCATGGTGTCAGGCGGTGTGTCCAACGTCTCATTTAGCTTCCGTGGTAACCCCATTCGTGAAGCCATCAACTCAGTATTTCTTTATCATGCGATCCAAAACGGCTTGACCATGGGTATCGTCAACCCGTCGATGCTTGAAGTCTATGACGACATCCCTGTCGAGGCGCGCGAGGCGATTGAAGATGTGATGCTCAATCGCAATCAAGGCGAGAGTGGACAGGATGCCACCGAACGCTTGATGACCATTGCTGAGAGCTATCAAGATGGCGGTAAGAAAAAAGACAGCACCGTCGATATGAGCTGGCGCGAGGGCACGGTAGAAGAGCGCATCGCCCATGCACTGGTCAAAGGCATCACCACCTTTATCGAAGCCGATACCAAAGAAGCATGGGAGAAATACCCCAAACCGCTCGACGTTATCGAAGGGCCTTTGATGGATGGCATGAATATCGTCGGTGACTTATTTGGCTCGGGTAAAATGTTTTTGCCGCAAGTGGTCAAGTCGGCGCGCGTCATGAAACAATCGGTTGCTTGGCTCAACCCGTATATCGAAGCAGAAAAAGTCGAGGGCGAAGTCAAAGGTAAAGTCCTGATGGCAACGGTCAAGGGCGACGTCCATGATATCGGCAAAAACATCGTCGGCGTGGTCCTCGGCTGTAACGGCTACGACATCCTTGACCTGGGCGTGATGGTGCCGTGCGAGACGATTCTCGATACCGCTATCAAAGAGAAAGTCGATATCATCGGCCTATCAGGACTGATTACCCCGAGTCTCGATGAGATGGTCTATGTCGCCAAGCAAATGCAAGAGCGCGGCATGACCCTGCCACTGATGATCGGCGGTGCCACCACATCTAAAGCGCATACCGCGGTAAAAGTCGAGCCGCAATACCAAAACGATGCGGTCATCTACGTCTCGGACGCCTCGCGCTCGGTCGGCGTGGTGACCAAGCTGCTGTCGAAAGAGCACCGTCAAGGCCTGATCGATGAGACCCGCGAAGAATATATCAAGGTACGTGAACGTCTGGCCAAGCGCCAGCCTAAAGCGGCCAAGATATCATACGCTGACGCCATCAAGCGTGGTTTTGACTATGATTGGGATAACTATGTGCCACCTATACCAAATACACTCGGCCAAGTGATACTTGACGACTATCCGATCGCAACCTTGCTGCCTTACATCGACTGGACGCCGTTCTTTATCTCTTGGGGTCTAGCAGGTAAGTATCCAAGAATCTTGCAAGATGAGGTCGTTGGTGAAGCGGCGCATGATCTGTTCGATAACGCCAAGAGCCTGATGCAAAAAATGATCGATGAAAAGTTAGTCGTCGCTAAAGGGGTGTTTAAAATTGCTCCAGCCAAACGCACTGGCGCAGATACGATTAGCGTTTATGACAAATCGCCTACAGATGGTGGCCAACCTACGCATACCTTTGAGCATCTGCGCCAACAGTCGGACAAAGCCAGCGGCAAGCCAAACTTTAGCTTGGCCGACTTTATCTCACCGTCGGACACGCACACTGATTATATAGGCGGCTTTACCGTCTCCATCGTCGGCACAGAAGACCTCGCTGAGCAGTACAAAGCGGCAGGCGATGATTATAATGCCATCATGGTACAAGCGCTGTCTGATCGCCTCGCCGAAGCCTTTGCCGAGCACTTGCACGAGCGCATTCGTAAAGACTATTGGGGCTATCAGGCTGATGAGACCCTCACCAATGATGAGCTGATTAAAGAAAAATACGTTGGCATCCGCCCAGCGCCTGGCTATCCGGCTTGCCCTGAGCATACGGAGAAAGGTAAATTGTTCGATTGGCTGGGTACAGTGGACGCTATCGGTACAAGACTGACGGAAAGCTTTGCAATGTGGCCAGCATCTTCGGTCAGTGGCTTTTATTATTCGCATCCTGATAGTGAGTACTTCAACGTCGGTAAAATCGGCCGCGACCAGTTAGAGGATTATGCCAAACGTAAAGAGTGGGATATAAAGACGGCTGAGAAGTGGTTAAATCCGAATTTGTAACTTGTTATAAGTTCATAAGAGGTTCGGTAAGAGATATTCAGACTATTTTGAGCGGGGTTGGCTTTAGTAGCTAATCCCGCTTTTTGCTTTTATCTGCCAGTCTAGGTGTGAGGATGGATCAAGCGAAACACTGCTTCGCCCTGACGCAAGAGGAAACCTATGATTTTCTGTGACTAAGTTTTAAGCCGCTCCTGTTGCCTCGATACCGCCTCAAAACCTAGCTACCGCAACTCGCCTAGCCCGCCAGGATATACGCAACAATCGGGGCTAGACCGCTCCTCCAATTAGAAGCTTGGCTATAAAATTAAATTCACCCAACCGTAAGGTATATATTGCGAACCCTTGTAACTAAAGATATAGTAAACTAACTGTAGTTTAGAACCGTAAACTACTTAAAACTTCAATATTTTCAGGGCTTAAATTTATTAGTAGTCAATTCAATAAGATGGTGCTTGATGTTAGATCAATCAATTAATGAAAGCAGTTTAAAATATATAATTAATGACTTTGAGAAGAAGGTTAAGTTCAAGGATGACTTTAGTGAAGGCGATGATGCAGTGGTTTGTAAACTACTTCAGGAGTATAGTAAAAATCAACCTTTTCCACCACTAGAGGTTATAAAAGTTAGAAAGAAGACAGCATATACAGTTTGTGACATATATTCTTATTATTTGTTGAAACGTTTAAATTTAACTTTTAAAACTATCAACTCACTCAAGCAAGCTAATCGTAACGAAATAGTCTCTTCAATTGTAGCCTTAATAAAAGATAAGAGACCCTACAATATTATTAGACTAGACATTAAAGATTTCTATGAAAGTATAGATAGAAACACTATTCTACAAAGTATTGAACAGGATATAGCTTATAGTAAATCAACAACAAACATTCTTAGAAAATGGTTTAACTGTTTTGAAGAAAGTAAGGTTTTTGGTTTACCAAGGGGTTTAAGTATAAGCGCCAGTCTAGCAGAATATTACCTTAGAGAATTTGATGAAAGTACGCGAAGAATTGATGGTGTGTTCTACTACGCAAGGTTTGTAGACGATATCATTGTTTTTACTACACGACCTGAACATGAGATAATAGCAACTCTTGAAAATAATTTACCATTAGGTTTAAAGTTTCATAGCAAAAATAATAAGAGAGCAGTTATTGAAGTACCTATAGGACATAAAAATAGTAATGAAAATCTAAGCTTCAATTACCTAGGGTATGAATTTACTATTACAATTATAGGAAGAAAGCTTGAGACTAGGGTAGATTTTTCTAATGTAAAAATCAATAGCATCAAAACAAAGATTGTTAAAGCTCTATTAGACTTCGAGAGAACTAGCGACTTTATATTGTTAAAATCTAGATTAAGTTTTTTAACTCATAACTACTACATTCATAATAAGTATCGTGATACTAAAATTCGAAGTGGAATCTACTATAACTATCTATTTATTAGCCATCCTCTACAATGCAGACTTAAAGACTTAGATAGTTTCATGAGAAATTTATTATTTAATAAAAGCTTATGTAAGCGCATTATAGGACAAAATCATAGTCTCTCGAATGAACAGTGCAAAATTCTTATAAAGATGAGTTTTTCAAAGGGTTATAATAATAAACTTTTTCATAAGTTCGGGTATAGAAAAATGATGCAAATTAAATCATGTTGGAGCTTCTAGTGAGTAAAAGGAAATATCATTTAGCTTCTGATGATTATTACAGAGTATTATTATCAGATTTACAGCCTTATCACATGCCTTTAATATTTAGTAATAAAGGGTTCTATGAAGCAGTTAAGTCGAACAATAGGTTTAATGAGGTTAATAAAAGTCTAGATAGTGAGGATTTAAGAAAATTTGAAGTCAGACACGCTACTGTTCCTTTCTTTTATTATATAAGTAAAAATTCAAACTCACTTAGAGAGCTATCTTTAATACATCCATACCAACAATTGAATTTCGTTGATTTCTATAAGAATTATTATTCACTAATTTTATACTACTGTAGCAAAAGTAAGTTCTCACTACGTTACCCATCAAAGAAGAATAGTACCGTATATACCTTAAGGCGCGGAAAAGTATATGAAAAGCTGATTAAACAGTTCAAATCGGATCATCCAGACTTAGCTTCAGAGGACAAAGAGTTTAAATATGCTTCTACTTTTTTTGCTTATAAAAAATATGATTTTAATTATAAGTTCTATGAATCAAACGATTTTATTAAACTTGAAAGAAGATATTCCAACTTAAAAATGATTGATGTATCTCGGTGTTTTGATAGCCTTTATACGCACAGTATAAGTTGGGCAATTAGAAGCAAGGATTACATTAAAGTTAATAAAGGTGGATCAAACCAATCCTTTGATGAAGATTTTGATAAGTTGATGCAAAATGCAAATCATCAGGAAACAAATGGTATTCTTATAGGTTCAGAAGTTGCTAGAATATTCGCTGAAATAATACTTCAAGATATAGATCAAAAAGTTCTTGACTCACTTAATAGCAAAGGAATATTTAACAATTCAGATTATACGATAAGACGGTACGTTGATGATTTTTGTATATTTGCTAAGAGCAAAGAAATAGCAGATAAAGTAACTGATGTAGTCGCAGATGAGCTTAATTCTTACAAGCTATATATTAATACCAATAAAACTAAATATTTTTCAAGACCTTTCATAACTAATCGCTCCAGAAATATTACTGAACTTAGGCGACTCGTTAAAAATAAAATGAGCGATACACTTGAAAAAGTAAATATATTTAATGAAGATAATAGTCTGAAGGATTACTATTATTTCCCCAATAAAACGTTAATGTATAATCCTACGAGGTCTTCTACATACTTTATAAAGGATATAAAAAGTTATTGGCATGTTGAAGGAGAATATGAAACTGGCTTCTCAAACTATCTTCTAAGGGCATTAAATGAACAGCTTTTAATGTTCGTAAATAAATTTAATATAATACACACTGAACCTGAGGATATAAGTTTAGATACAATTATAAACTATCTTATTTTTATTTTCGATCTAGCATTATATGCATTTTCTTTAGAACCTAAGGTAAATCTATCGTTTACATTCTCACGTTTAGTTCTAGTTATGACCCGACTTAGTAAAGTCGAACTAAAAGACTACCATGAAAAACTTGCACATAGGATTCATACGGGTCTGACTGACCTGCTAGAAAATGAACTATCTAGAGATTGTACATGCATGGTTGAAAGGTTGAATATATTATTATTACTTAATGATATTGGTGAATATTACTTACCAAATGAACAAGATTTAAAAAAGTATTTATTCAATGAAAGTTACGAAAATCTCAACTATTTTTCTTTAATTACCGGTCTATTTATTGTAAAACGAAAATCAAAATACAAAAACATTCTTAATTTTATTATTGAAAACATAAAGTTTAGATTAGAAAGTCTTCCCAACCCTAAAAAGTCTTCAGAAGCAATGCATTTATATATGGACTCTATGAGTTGTCCCTATATAGATAAACACGATAAAGAATCTATTACAAATATAGTTATACACAGTGTTAGCCAAAATAGACGAACCCAAACTATCAAGGATCATGTAGAGTTTTTCAGTAAATATTATTGGTTCGTTGACTGGCAGGAGGTAGATATTTTAAATAAATTGTTTAGAAAACAGTTGAGACGAGCTTATTGATTTGTTAACTTGTTAATGACACTCTACTTTGCTGTCTGTTTACGCTGTTTTCAGCGGAAGTTCTTATAACTTAAACCCAATTTGAGTACATTTGAAAGTTAGTTTGTAATACAGTGATGACTCATCCGTTATAATGTACATCAACAGTAGGGAAGCATGTAGTTACTTTAATACATGCACACACTATACAGAAGCAGTAGAGTGTCACTTTATTAACTTATTTTATTTTGCTTTTAACCCTGTTTATATCCTTGGATTATACTCTGTACATTAGTCATAACATGAATAGTTGTATAAGGTAGGTTACGCCTCGTCTGCATTCTCTACGAGAATTTGACAAGTCTAGCACTACCCTACTTATCTTTACTTCTTCGACACCGCTCCGAACAATACACCACATTGTCCCAATCTTTCTCCCACTTCTTACGCCACGTAAACGGACGCTGGCAGACGGGGCAAGTTTTTTGCGGTAGGTTTACTTTTTTATGTGCCATGATGACCCTTACCGATTACTCATAATCATCAAATATTTTATTCAACCTGTTTAGGCTATTGACGATCAGCTTGCCTGATTGATCGGTGCTGCTGTCAATCGCCAGCTTCTCATCCATGCGCATCGTTAGCGGTGCAAGCGCATCTTTGAGAGCGTGTGCTATCAGCGCGGCCTGCTCTGTGACATTGGTGGTCGATGCTTGATCGTCAGTACGGCTTGATAGACTCTGAGCCATCTGCTGTGCCAGTTGCTCGAGCGCGCCCACCAGTTGTACCATCAGCTGTTTTTGCATCTCTTGGTTTTGTTTGAGGTACTCGCCTTCGGCTTTATGGTCGTGCTTGTAGAGCTGTGTTAGCTGGTTCATACTTTTCTCAAAGCCATTGTCGATACTATCGCTGACGACTTTAGCATTGTTAATAAAGCTATCGGCAAGGATTTTTTGTGACTCAAGCTGGGCGTCTCGTTTTATTTGCTCAGCTGACTCGTTTAAACGCGCCAGCTGCTCAGGATCATTTTTCGTTACATAGCTCTCAAACTGACTGCTAATGGCATGAAAGCCGCTAGCAAGATCGACAAGCTGCGCGACGATACGTGCGCCGATATCGCCATCCTCGCCGCCCATGGCTTTGTTGCGCAAAAAGTCGGCTTTGATTTGCGCCCAGCGTGCCTTTTCATCCTCTGTCAGCACGCCACGCATCTCACCAAGCTTAAGCAAGTTGCTCTCTGCGCCTTGGGTGAGTAGCTGCGACTCGCCCAAATAGTGATCATCGATTAGCTGATCCAGCTCTGCTTGATTCATGACGGCCGATAGTTTTTCGGTCATCTTATTCATATTGCGATAACTGCCTTGCAGTTTAAATATCGGCTCGGTGCGGTATTTATCATCTTGCGAGGCAGAGGCAATGTAGGCCTGATTGACATCAAGGATGACTGCTTGTACGGCAAACATATGACGCAAGACAGCAACAATTTCATTAACTTCTGAGGTGCTATACGGATAGCTCAGCTCGCTAGCTTGGGCTTGCGCGAGGTTTGCATTGTCGGCCTTTGCCATTTTAATCAGTCGATGCACATCGCTTAAATCACGATTGGCAAGGGGCGCGAGTACCTTGTTTGAGGTCAAGGCGTTTTCGATATAACTGAGCGCAAACACCTCCTCCATACCGCTCATGATATCGCCAAGATTATAGATATCGGCGCGGTTGGCGAGCATATCAGGGACTTTAAAGGCTTCGCCGCTTTCAGTATAGGGGTTACCCGCCATGACCACACAGAACTTTTTGCCGCGCATGTCATAGGTTTTGGTCTTGCCTTGCCAAACGCCATCGATGCGCCGCGTGCCATCGCCCAGTGAGATGAATTTTTGTAAAAACTCGGCGTGCGTATGCTGGATGTCATCCAGATAGAGCATGACGTTATTGCCCATCTCAAAGGCAAGGTTAATCTTGTTTAGCTCCTCGCGTGCGGTGGCATTGGGCGCTTTTTCGGGGTCGAGGGAGGTGACATCATGACCGAGCGAGGGACAGTTTATCTTCATAAAAATAAGCCCTAAGCGGCTCGCCACATATTCCATCAAGGTGGTTTTGCCGTACCCTGGCGGTGATATCATCATAAGGATACCCATCAGATCGGTACGCTTGTCCTCACCGACGGTACCCATTTGCTTGGCAAGATTGTCACCAATCAATGGCAGATAGCTCTCATTAATCAGGCGGTTACGCACAAAGGATGATAGCGGACGCGGCATAAACTCATTTAGCCGCAGCTCGTCTTTTGCCTCATGCAATATCTCAGTACGCATCGCCAGATAGCGCCTATAGGCCGGAATGACTTGGCTGTCGTGATGATGCAAACGGCTTAAAAAATCATCGACCGCAAAGGTGAGGGTCTGCTGATGAATACGCTGATGCTCGCCCAATAAGCTGCCCACCTGTATCTCAAGCGCCACCTTACTTGTACTACGTGCAAAGCTTTGTACTTGATTTAGCGAGTGCTTGCCATTGGATAAAGACGAGGATGCTGCTATAAAGGATAAAGTCGATGCCGAGGCCTGCTCCGGCGCCCTTGCATCAACGCTGACGCCCGACGTACTCAAGCGCTGCAATAAAGATGAGCGCATGGGGTCATCTAACTGGGTGAGCATGATAGCAATCGCTTCAGGTACATAATGGCGACCGATCTCCACCTGCTGCTGACGCCGCGCTTCCTCTTCTGCTCGCTTAGTGCGCACATCTTCGCTAGGCGCATCATCAGCGTCATCATCAGCACTGCTACTATCTGTAGTCTGATCTGTAGCTATGCTATCTAGCAAAGCATAAAACCAAGTGGCTAGTAGCTCATAGGCAGATTTGGGCTGCAAGGTCAGCTTGCCAATAGAGGCCTGCAGCTGCGTCATGCTTTGAGTAGCTTGCCCGCCGCTTGGGGTAGCATCCAATGCTTGGCGCAGCTGATCACACAGCGCTTGTGCTTGCTGGCTGGTTTGCCATGATAATGATAGCTTGTGATCGACAGTATCACTATCTAGACCACTGGCGAGCATCCCACTTGCATCAGTGCCAGCCTGCCCCATGACACTGACCAAGTATTCGCAGGCTTGCTGTACGTACTGGTGTTGAAAGATAGTGGCGTCATTGCTATTGCTAGTATGATGACTATTACTGCCTGTATGGCTGCCATCATAAGCCGTAACAAACTCGCGCATGAGCATGGTCATATCAGCAATTAATAGCGCCTGCGCCCGATCGCTGCCAAGGCTACGCCGCAGCTGCTCGGCAGTTACTGCTCTATCGAGCCAGCTGCCGACTTGTATCAGCACGTTTTCATTTAGCCAAGTGTCATAGCCAAAGGGGCGCAAAGCCTCTAGGCCAAGCGCTTGTACAAGGGACAGTTGCCAATAAAACAGCTGCGCCAGCGCGCGCACTTGCGGCGTATAAATAAGTAAACCGGCATCGCGTAGCGTGGGCAGGATTTGGAGCAATAGCAATGTGGCGTCATGATCATGAATGCCTTTGTCAAACCCAAGCTGATAACGCGGCGTGGCATAAGCTTTGACCAATGCGGCCAGTGGACTGCTGGCAGTAATCTCGCCGCTGCTATCTATCGTATGAGCCGCATTGGCCATACTGACCGTGTCGTCATAAGCCTGATACAGACGCGCCTGCGTCAGGCCGTCTTGATTGTTTTTCGCGCTCTCGATGATGCGATAGGCCAAGTATTCAGCGCGGTACACCGTATCAGACTCAGAGGCGATACTCATGTCCCAATACGGACGCAGCGCATTTAATTCTGCATTATCGAGCACTTCATAATAGTCGGTACCCGTCAGATGCAAATTAAGCACGCGCGTACCATCGGACTGCTGACGACTGAGCAGCGTTAAGTCCAGCGGCTGAGTGTTGACCGAAAAGCGATGACGGCCAAGCTTGATGATCTGCCCACCGTCTTCAAACAGATCCGACTTGTCTTTGAAACTCTTATAGCTTTCAACCTGAATGGCTTTGAGGCGTGCGTCGATATCGTCTGCTTTGACGCTAAACCCCATCTGTTGTAAGTCTTTGGCGATGCTCCGTACTTTTTGTACCAGACCATCAGAGGCAAAGTAAGTATTGAGCGCTTCTTCCTCGGCAAACCCAGTGACACCAGTGCTTTGGGTGCGTTTTTTGATACTCTCAAGCATCCGCAGTGCGCCATCGCCTAGGTTTTGCGCCCGGCGATTACGGGCATCGAGCAGCTGCTGTTTATGATTTTCAAAAGTATCAAAAATCTCTTCGCGCTTGGTGATGATATCTGCCAAAAACTGATCGCCGCCCCCCGTCTCAGGATCAGCAAACTGACTCTCAAGCTCCTCTAGCTGCACCAGTAGCTTGGCCATTTGCTCGTCTGATTTCTCCGGCGTATTGGCAATCGACAAGGCATTGGCAATCGACTGACCAAACAGCTTAAACTGCGCCCCAAATTGCGCAATCACTTCGGCAGAACCTAAGCTTTTACGTTTATGATTGAGCTTGGCTTTGTTTTGATTGAGGCGCGAGTAAATGGACGATATGTCATCGATGATTTGCGTACGGACGGTGGCATCAGCGACATCGAGGGTGCCCAGCAGCTCGGTCAACAAGTCCAGCCCTGCAGCGGTATCGTCGATTTGCTCAAGCACCGGTTTGAGCTCGCTATTGGTTTCGGCGGTGTCTAGACGTTCGCTGACATCTGCTAAGATATCCTCATAACTGGATAATGCCTCCTCACCGCTTAAAAACGTCACGGTTTTTTCGGCCAGCTCGCTCTCTGCTTCCTCCAATTGCTTTTGCAATGCTTGTAACTTATCACTATCTAAATAACGCAAGTCCTCTAAGCCGACCAGCCGACCTTTTTGCCGCCTGAGCGCCGATAACTGCGCCACATAGTCACTGGCTGACTCAAAATTTGTGATTTTTATTTGCCGTAGGATATCATTTTGCTGAGCGTCGGCATCCGCTAGTGCTGCTTGGGTTTGTTTTTGGATGCTTTGGACTTTGGCAAACTCATCAATGACCAGCTCGGCGGTGGCGGTGACGTCTTTGATACTGCCTGCAATATCGCCCAGCTCTGGCTCGGACAACCAATAATAGCTATCAAAGAGACGGCTGGTATTGTCGGCGAGCTCTTCATAAAGCTTTTGCGAGACGCTTTGATTGTCAATGAGGCGAGTGATACTATAAAGATCTGAGATACCACGTACCAGCTCTTTGTTACCGATTTTGCCATAAAAGCTCGTGCTTTCAGGCAACTCGCTGACATGCTCATGCGACGCATACGGCGTATGCCATATCTGCATTGGATGAATGCGTGACGGCTCATTTTGCGCACTAAACAGCACCAAACGGCCGTTTTCAGCCAGCGCCATGCCGTTACAATAAATGGGGTTTGCCAGCTGTTTTTTGATAAGGTTGTAAGGAAATAACCCCGTGACGCCAAGTGCTCGGTCATAAAACAAAAACAATACATCTTCGCCATTGGGCGAGATGATCTTACGTTTAAACTTTAGGTTTTTTCCCGTGCCGCTACCCGTACTGGTATTGGCATCGCCATTATGAGCATCAAACAGCTTATACTCGCCTGTCTGCAGATAGTAGCCTCCAGGGAAGATGATGCCGTGATCCTCAGGCAGCTGTACACACGACTGCCCGATGGCATCCAGCCGCAGCACAGCCTCGGTCAAGGTGTTATAAACAAAGTAGCGATAGCTGTCCTCGCGATACGGTAATATCTTGAGCAAAATCAAGCTGCCCACCTTGGCATAATCAATCTGAGCATCGGTAAGCGACTGGGTACGGTCATCGACCGGCTCACTATAGATGCCCTGCCCTGACTCGGTATTGTTTTCGATTTTGATGGTCAAGTCACCGCCGACCGTTTCCACAAATATGGTGTCTAGGATATTCATGTGCGGATATTTGCCATTGATCATCTGCTCACGCGTGGTCTCTATCCACTCAAAATCATAAGCAGGTGGTAGCTCAATATCGCGCTCACCGCGATTGTCGACATAAGCCACTTGCGCAGCCCTTGGTGTGCCTTCGCTAAAATCGAGCGCAAAGCGAAACACCCGAATATCGCTGATACGCTCACCGATCTGAAACGCCAGCAAAAGCTTGCTGTCTTTGACCGTCAGCTGCATAAGGCGCGTTTGCTTGTAATAGCGGTATAGCTCGTTGAAGTCTTGCACAAAAGCTTGCTGATCTAAAAAAGTCCCTGCCAACTCGACTTCTTCTAATTGATACGCCTCTTCTTGATTGGCTTGGCTTTTCTGCGCGCCCTCCTCAGCCGTATCGCCACCATCAGTTGCCTTGCTCAGACGATATAGCGATAGCACATCCTTGATACTACTGGCGCGCTTAAGCCCCATAAATACGTTGTAACCAAACAGCAAATAATCACCGACCTGTACCATATCTTGCGCCACGCAGTTATATTCGGTACGAATGCGCGTGCGGGCAATCACTTGCATCTGTGTGCTGCCAAACTCTTGTAGGCGCGCATTATTTAAAGTCGCGGTTTGCTGCTCTAAGCGGCTGCCTTGCTCGGTAAGGCGTTTTTTTATAAGCTCATAGGCGTTACCTGAAGCGACGGCCTGATCGGCTTGACTGCTGGGCTGGGCTTGATTGGCTTGGCTATCGTTGTCGGTGCTATCTAGATTGGTTGGGTTTTGCGTATCCGCCATCGTGAGTCGTCCACTTCTGTTTTTATATAATAAGAGAATTTTGGGCAATAAGAAAAGATGAGATAAATCTAAGAAAATCTTGACTGGTCTAAAAAAACGAAAAGTAACGTTAAGCGACAAAGACGTGGATAAGCTTTTTTAGACCAGCCAGCTCGGTACTGTCATGAGCTGACCAAAAAACCTGCCGCCACAGCAGCAGATTTTTGACTATCAAACATACTAATCATTATATTGAGTCGGCGCGTTATCTGACTTATTGGCTTTATTCATTGCCTGATTGGCCAGCACACCATTGAGGATACCGCTTAGGGTATCTGACTTACCAGCAAGGCCATCGATGGCTTTGCCAATAGAGAGTGATTTGGCAAAGTTGTCAAAGAAGTGGGCTTCACCGCCGACGATATCGATTTTGGCTTTTTGGAGTGCCACTGCCAATACGTCAGCATTTTCTTTGGCAATCTCTTTACCAGCATCGATAGAAGCCATCGCTTCTTGCAAGGCAGTCTCAAGCCCCATACGGAACTCCTCGTGCTCACGAGCCTCTTTGCTCATGCTGCCCATGGCATTGAACTTCTCAACCAGACCATCTGCTTCGGCTTGGAAGTGCGCACGCGTGACTTCGGCTTTGGCCAGACCGACGTCGCGTTCAGCCTTGGCATCCGACTCACCGCGAGCGGCAACGACTTGCGCATTAGCCATGCCGACATCGCGCTCGGCTTTGGCGTTTGACTCACCGCGAGCGGCGATTACCTCGGCATCAGCCAGACCTTTTTCGCGCTCAGATTGCGCTTCGGCCTGCCCTGTTGCTTTGATGATATTGGCTTTGGCGATGCCTTCTTTTTCTAGCGATATAGCCTTGGCTTCTTGGATCGCCGCTTCGGCAAAACCATGCGCCGACTCTTCGGCCTTGATTCCTTCAGCCAGCTTAACTTTGGCCTCAGCATCTCTGGCTGCCGCCTCTAAATTGGCGTTGGCAAGGGTGGTAATCTCCACCGCCTTATGCTTCGCTGACAGCTCTTCAGCTTCGGCTTTTTTGACTTGACGCACTTTGAGCTCTTCTGCATCTGCCTCAGCGGCAAGGACGCGCGTTTGCTTGTCACGCTCCGCCTCACTGACTTCGCGGACTTCTTTGATGCGCTCTTCTTCTTGCGCCACGGTCTTATCGACTGCGATACGCTCACGGATGACGTTGGCGATTTCTTTTTTCTCAAGCTCGATGGCACGCTCAGCTTCGATGCGCTGCAAGTCAACTTCACGCTCACGCGAGACGATCTCTAAATCCTGCGCTCGCGTCACTTTTTCTTGCTCGATGATGACGGCGCGCATACGGTTTTGCTCTGCAACCTCGATTTCGCGCTGCTGGTTTTCGCGCTGAATCGCCAGATCCTGCTCGACGATGATGATAGCGGTTTCTGATTTTTTACGCTCTTCTTCTTCAATCTTGCGCGTCTCGGCTGTTTCACGAGCGATGACTGACGCAATTTCGCGTTTTTGTTTGGCTTCGGCATCTGCTTGCTGACGCTCCAGCTCCAGCATCGCCTCGACGGTTTCGACGTTTTTCTTCTTCACCGCCAGCTCTTCGTCACGCTCAAGCTCATTGGTGATGACGTTTTGCATCGCGGTCAGCTGGGTGATTTTTTTGATGCCTTCAGAGTCCAAGATATTACTGGCATCCAGCGACACTTTTGGCGTTTGCTCCAGATAGTCAATCGCCACGTCTTCTAACACATAGCCATTGAGATCATTACCGATTTCTTGCACGATGCTGTCACGAAACTCGCTACGGTTTTCGAAGAGTTTGACAAAGTCGATTTGTTTGCCGACCGTCTTTAGTGCTTCAGAAAATTTGGCATTAAACAGCTCATTGACCGCCACTTTATCAGAGGCGCGCTCCACCCCGACCGATTTGGCGACTTTGAGCACATCTTCTTCGGTTTCGTTGACTCGTAAATAAAACGCCACCGTAATATCGGCACGCATATTATCAGCGCAGATTAGCCCTTCTTTGCCGCGGCGATCGACCTCTAAGGTGATAAGCGAGATACGCATCAGCTCTTTTTTGTTGATGACCGGCCAGACAAAGCCACCATCAAAACGCACCGCGATTTTGTTCACGCCGTTGATAATCAGTGCTTTGCCCTGCTCTACCTTAAAATAAAAGGCCTTGAGCATCAAAAGTGCGACCATCATAAAAACAAACGCCAGCACCACAACCACGCCGACGATGATAAGTATGTCCATATTTATTCCTCTAATAAAACGCAAGTGTAAAACTATATAATGTAAAGCTATATATCGTCTCTTTCATAAAATTTGACTGCGGTATCGCCACAGCGGCGGGTATTTATTGGTGGGTATTGATTGACGGATAGTTAGCAGTTGGTCTCACTGCCATACTCTTTAGTCTAATAAACGCAAAGCCTAATGAACACACAGCCTAATCAAGACAAAGCCTAATCAAGACAAAGCTCAGTGCTTATCGCCTGTCATCGATACAATATATCGCCGTTACTCGTCTTCGGCCGCCGTCACATAGTAGGCATTGGCGTCTGCGATATACTCAACCAATATGACCTTATCGCCTTGCTTCAATAGATTGTCAGCGCTCTGTGAGCGCACCTTGAGAATCAGTCCTGCACCGCCATCAGCCAGCTCAGCCTCGCCATGCTTGTCGGTCACGCTTAGCGTCCGCACGATGGCAACTTTACCGATGTTGCTTGCGGCGCTGCGTTTGGGAATGTTGGCGATGTTCTTGCGGATGGGCGAGATGATAAGACCAGTTAGCCACATCGATACCACCAAGACAAACACCAACGCCCCGGTACCAAACACATAATAAAGCGCACCTGAATGAAAGTATTGATGCAAAAAGCTGGTGTACAGATAGCTAAGCAGCCAGCCGATAAGGCTAATAAGGGTTAAGATAATAATAAGCGGCACGCCATAAAGACCAAATTTGAGCATAAGACCGGTAAAAAAGCCCGTCGATGACAGATCGGAGATATCTGCCTCACCGCCAGCGTCGCCAAGCTCGACCGTATCCATGTCGGCCATGCCAAGTAACGATACCAGCCAATACAAGGTGACAAACATCACCAAACCCGTAAAGATCACTGTCGGATAAAGACTTATCTTAGTGATAAATACCGCAAAAGACTCCTGCATCAAACGCACACTCCTTATCCTGCAACCAAACAGGCTGTTGCAACCGACTTATGTTTCGTTATTACCGATTATACCTATTTATCAGGCTCAATATACAACTTTTGTCGTCAACGCCCCCAAACTGGCGAGCGTATCACCCCGCCATCTTGGCTGCTGATGGTATAGCTTGGATGACCAGACAGTGAGTGAATCACCACATGACTGCGCTGCGAGCCGTCTACATCTGGCGCATACGCTGGATAAACGGCGTACGTACCCGAAGGCGACAGACGCGCTGGCTCATCGAGCCCCGTATCTGCCAAATTGAGCACGTGCCCAGTCGCCAGCGTCATCACCGCAGCCTTGCGACCATTGAGATACGCCAGATGCCGTCCATCCATGCTCAGCTGCGGACTGGCAGCATAGCCAGCGGTGGTGATAGGCACGGCCGTCTGGGTGGCAAAGTAATAACGATACAGACGAGGACTGTCTGCACGTACTTTGTCACTGACATAGACAAAGCTCTGAGCATCAGGCGCATAGCTTGGCTGCACTTCGGTACTGGGCAACGTCGTCAGCTGGCGGGTGTCGCCATCACTGAGGCGCTTTTTATAAACATCTGCATTGCCAGCGACCGTTGAGCTATATAGCAGATGATGGCCATCTGGTGAAAACGAGGCAGACAGATTGCTCCCTTGCGCATTGACCACTAGGTTATTCGTATCGCGGTTACGGTCATGGATATAGATATTTGGGTGCTGGTTTGGCACTTGTTTGCTATAGGCGAGCTGTTGACCATCAGCTGACCACGCTGGCGCATAGATATAGCCATTGATTTGATCAATGCGCTGACGATCACTGCCATCAGGACGGATACTATAAAGTGTCGATACTTTGGCGCTTCCTACCCCTTGCTCTTCTACGTAAGCAATGTGTCCTTGACGATCAATGGCAGGCATAGCAGCAGTTAACGGGTTACTATCCACTACTATATTGTTCGGCTTTTTGATTTCAGTGCTAGGCAATGTCTGACAGCCAGTGAGAGCTGCCAGTATAGCGATCGTCGTAGCCCCTTTTATCATGATGTTATTCGTGGTTGGTTTCGACATAATGGTTTTAGACATAAAGTAGTATCCAGTGAAATCTATAAGGCATAACAGCAGCTTTACGCTAGTGTAGCGCAAAGTTCGACAAACTTCGGATAAAAAAGGCCCCACATATGAGTGAGGCCTTATCAAATCTAAACAGAATGTTTATATTGCTCTTATACATCGTTAGCTTATTTAGACACAGCTTTAAAGTAAGCCACTTGATTGTCATTTTTGATGGTTAAGATTGGCACTTTTTTGGCGTTTTTGCTGAGGCTATACTTGCCTTGTACTGTGGCGACTGCTGCTGTATCGAAGCTGGCTTGCGGTTCAGGACAGGCCATCATTGTACTGATGCCATTTTTGATCTGCACATCACCATTGACGACACTGTAACCTGCGCTCATGTTGTTGCAGGTATTCATAAATGCGACGTAGTTTCTACCGTTATCATTCATAAAGCTCAAAGTGAGCGGCTTGGCTGGATCAAAAAATAGTGCAGTTACTCGCTCACCATTCATACGTTTGGCATCAACCAGCTGCCAGTTGTGCGCTTGGAGCGCCGTTTCGGTCACTGGCTGACTGACTGGCGCTGGGAGAGTCGCCGTCGTTTGACAACCAGCAGTAAGCGCACCTGCAACAAAGGTGGCACCCATTATCATTTTTGTCATATTTTTCATACTTATTCCTTCTATTGAATTCAACAAGTTTATCGCGTCTTAAGCTTGCGCTTAGGGCAACTGCTAAAGACCCAATCAAAATTTTTTTATTGCTATGAATGATCTTGAGCAGTCGCGATATAGTGTCTCACCCAGCGCTTGCTGTCATTATTAATTGAGTTATTACTTGGCAGATATTTGTTGCCCGATACAATCGCGACAATGTTGGCAATTGAGGGTAAGCTCCAGTCATCCAACTCATCAACTCACCAAAAGCGCGATAACTTTTGATGGTTTTGGCTGGTGATATTTCTCTCAAACCAAAACACTCCACTAAATAGTGAGGTGTTTTTATCGTGCAACTATCGCATCTGATAACTGATATCACTTATCAAAACGGTAGATACAACGTCAGTCTTGATAAGCGTATGTACCACTATTTTAGATCACATCTGTACCAATAATGTTTGGCTCTTCAGTAGCGGGCGCTGTCATACTTGACATCGACTGGCAACCGACCAGTACGGTGACCATGACAATGCCTGTCATCAATGCTTTGGTTAAGTTTTTCATATAAGCTAGAATAATTTTAATAAACGGTTGGTTTTAGCAAAGTATCACTATCGTTGTATTAAAGCCACAGCCATTGGATCGTACTTTTCCCAATCACCATCGCTGATTCACACTTTTCGCATACCTGTCCCTTACATTACGGTAAGCTATTTAATGTTAATAAAATACATCTATTGAGTCTTTGTTTTTTGCAGCGCAGCATAGCCAGACAGACGCTTGCGCTCAGCGTCATCAAACAGTTGCTGCTCAAGCTGCTCGATCTGACTTTGCGCCTCTACTGGATTGGCACTTTGACTCAATAGCTGCGCCTTTTGCGTTTCATACTGAGTAAAGCGCTGGTCAAAATTGGCATCCTCTTGATCGACTTGCGCCAGTCTCTCGGCCGCTGGTGCGCCCACTAACTCTCGGCGCATATTGTATAGCGCTTCAGGACTGGCACCTGCCGCTTTCATCCGCTCAGTACGAGCCATAAGCTCATTAAGATTGGCTTGCTGCAGGATATTGGTTTTGATCGCACCATCTGGTAGACGGCTCACATAATCTTGTCTGGCAGTCTGTTTTTTTGCCTCACTCATTTGCTCGTTTTGGTTGATTCTGACCATCTCCATACTATAGTCATCGTAGTTATCTTCTGCACCAAAGAAGGCTTCGATGGTTGTTTTGTCAAAATACTGCTGACGTAAACTCGCCACCTCTTGCCTTTGCTGAGCAATGGCATTCAAATCCAGCTCACCGCTTTTGCTCGCTTGTAATTGCAGATTGCCATAGCGTTTTTCTATATCAGGCAGTGCTTTGAGATACGCCACATAGTTACCAAAGATAGCGACCGCTTGGCTGGCAGCAGGCTCTGGCGTGTGGTGGCGAATATAACGCTCAACACGCGCAAAAATGACGGCTTCATCCTCCTCTCCTATTGCTGATAAAAAATAATCGAATAAACGCCGTAAGCCTTCCGTGACGACCAACTGCTTGTTTTCATCGATGATGATTTCGCCGTCCACTTGCGTGCCTCTTAATGAGCGCGGCAAACGCTCTAACCCAGTGACAAATAAAGCATCGCTTTGAGCAAATGGTGCCTCAGCTTGAGTATTGCTTTGTGCTGTGGACAGTGTACTCTCAGACTTATCAGTGGGTGAAGCAGATAGCGACTGCTGAGTCGCCATCGGTTTATTATCTGGTTTAAACCACACAATCACCGCCGCCGCGATGACTATGATGACCACAGCGATTATAACAATCGGTAGATAAGCGGGGCGGCGATGTTTTGACATAGATACGAGTTCTTAGGTAATCATTAAATAGATCGTCATTAAATAGATGGTCATTGGGGTTAGAGATTGGCGTTTTTTAGGCGATTGACCTGAGTACGATAAATGGACTTGGGCTTAGACTCGCCCCATGCGGTCAAACCCAGCACCTGATCGGCTGAATCCAAATGGTTCATGATGTAGTTGTCACGAATCACATACCCGAGTCGGCTTGAGCAGGCAGAGACCAGACCATCATTGGCGTCAGATAAAAACGGTACGCTTGTTGCTGCAAGCAGATAATCACTAGGGTCAAGGGCTCTCACGACTTGTCCTACCCCACTAAATGAGTAATATTTGATACCGTTTGCAGAGGTACTGGTTGGCTGACCACAGTAACTTGTTGGCATTGCTGCGGGGAATTTGGCATTGAATTTGGCCGCACCATCGGTTGATAGCGCCATGAGTGATTGCCAGCCATCTTGCGCTTGTATCTCTTTAAAACTGATGCCTGATCCCACATCTGTAAAGCCGCCAATCAAATTAAACACCCCTGATACCAGCTGTGTCGTGACGTTTGATGGCTCACCTGTGTCATTGTTTGGTTCAAGGACGTTTTTGACAAAATCGGCTGTTTTTGAGCCCTGCTCTGGGCTTGATACGGCGGTGACCGAGGCGACGTATTTTGGTGCAACGCCAGCGACATAGCGGATGTCTATACCGCCTTGACTGTGCCCAAACAAATTGACTTTTGGATCGCCTGAAATGGCAGTGATGGTTTTGACTTGCTGTAATAGCTGCTCGCCGCGGACTTCACTATTATTCACCGCTGATGTTTTGGTGGTGTACACCTCTGATCCACCTTTCATCAGCTCACTAGGAATCCCGTTGAAATAATCTAAGACCCCAAACATCTTGGTAAAACCGCCAAGCCCATGAGCCATGACCACTGGATACTGAGTCTTGGTATAATTGGAGGTAAAGTATTTGCTATCGACTAGCGTGCAGCCATTGGCGTTGGCACAATTATAGTACTGCCCTGCCGCTTGCGCTGAAGTGGTTTGCATGGTCATTAATAAAACGCCAGTACTGATAGAGCCCAGTATTGGTAAAAAAGTGCGCGGCGTGAGCGCAGCACGAACGTACGAGGAGAGCGTCATAACAACATCCTTGTCATCATTAATGGTGAGTGCCTTTACCTCATAACGTCGGCAAAGACTGCTGCTAATCCCTTTAGCATGCAAAATTACATTACTTCTATCTTTTACAAGATTCAACTAAATTGTCAAAATATGAATATATTATCGTGACTGGAGGGTCATAACGGCTCAAATGGGGCTGTAAAGCAACTATTGTCAATAATAATGATAGATTTAATATTACTTATCATAAAACTGCCATCGGTCCATTTATGGTATAATCTCTCCACATTAACCTCATAATTATAAGACACACAATGATGACTAAAAAATCCCTTATCCAGTCCCCAGAGGCCATAGAAAAAATGCGTGTGGCCGGCAAACTTGCCAGCGACGTCCTTGTCATGCTCGATGAGCATGTCAAAGTTGGCGTCAGTACCGAAGCCCTCAACCAAATCGCTCATGACTATATAGTCAATGTGCAAAAAGCCATTCCTGCTCCGCTGAATTACAACGGTTTTCCAAAATCGATTTGTACATCCGTCAACCACGTGGTCTGTCACGGCATCCCAACCGAAAGCAAGCTACTCAAAGATGGCGATATCATCAACATCGATGTGACCGTGATCAAAGACGGCTACTATGGCGATACTTCAAAGATGTGGATCGTCGGTAACGGCTCTATCATGGCGCAGCGTATCTGTAAAGTCGCACAAGACGCGCTATATGCGGGTATGAGTGTCGTCAAAAACGGCGCGCGTCTTGGTGATATTGGTGCAGCGATTCAAGAAGTGGTCGAGCCTGAGCGTTTTAGTATCGTCCGTGAGTTTTGTGGTCATGGCATCAGTGATGAATTCCATCACGAGCCACAAGTGATGCACTACGGCAAAAAAGGCACAGGCTTTGAGCTAAAAACGGGCATGACCTTTACCATTGAGCCGATGATCAACCAAGGCACATGGCAGACCAAGATTTTACCTGATGAATGGACGGCGATTACCAAAGACCGTAAGCTGTCGGCTCAGTGGGAGCATACGATGGTCGTGACCGACAATGGCTGTGAAGTGTTTACCACGCGCCCTGAAGAAGACCTGAGCTTTTTGACCCAGTAAGACAAGAAAAGATCGCCTAGGCGGTCTTTTTTTTGGACTATAATTGCGATACTTTTGGTATCAACAATTTTTTTACCCTATTAATTGGATATCCTCATGTTTAATTGCGATGTCGCCTCTATCGATTTGACACCCTTACCCCTATTTTCCAAGCAATCAGTGACTACCGACGCGCTGCCAGCAAGTACCAGCGCCGATAGCACCTCAGAGCCTGCTTTGTTGGGTATTCCTGAATGGCTGAGCCAAATCAATGAGGATATCAGCCGTGCCCTTGAGCGCGGTGTCAATATTCGTCAGCTGGTTGGCGCGCGTAGCGAGGCGATTGATGAGCTGCTGATTGCTTTGTTTTATTGGTTTGAGCTGGATAAGACGGATTTGGCCCTGTTTGCGACAGGTGGCTATGGACGCGGTGAGCTGTCGCTTTATTCAGATATTGATATCCTGCTGTTATCTCCTGACGAAATCGGCGCTGATGCCAGTGGTAAGATTGATAAATTGGTCGCATTGCTGTGGGATATCGGGCTGGAGCCTGCGCTATCTGTGCGTAGCGTCAACGATGCGTTAGAAGCTGCACTTGACCATACGATAGCCAGTGCCCAGCTCGAAGCTCGATTGTTAATCGGCAACGAAGCACTGCGAGATATGCCCATCCAAATCGTTAACAAGCAGTGGTCTCCTCGTGCCTTTTTTGATGTAAAAATGGAAGAGTCTAAGGCCCGTTATCTACAACATAATGCAACTGAGTATAATCTGGAACCCAATATCAAAACGGCGCCTGGGGGATTACGTGACATTCATATCATCGGCTGGGTGACCAAACGCTATTTTCGTGTAGGCAAGCTCTATGACTTGGTGCAACAAAACTTTTTGACAGAAAAAGAGTTCGATGAGCTCAGCTTTGCAGAAGGCTATCTATGGCAGATAAGGCATTATCTGCATGTGCTGACCGGACGTAACGAAAACAAGCTGTTGTTTGATTATCAGCGCGAGATTGCTCAATTAATGGGTTACGAGACCCAGCCAGATGATCAGCCAAATGCGGCTGTTGAACGCTTTATGCGCGATTACTACCGCTGCGCCATGCAAATATCGACACTCTCTGAGATGTTGACCAACCACTATTATGAAACCATTATCGAGCCGCAACTGCCCGATGATGAGCGCCCCAAAAAGCAGCCGATCAATGCAAGATTCAACCGTGTTGGCGATCATATTGCTATAGCGCATCATCGGGTGTTTGCTCAGCATCCTGAATCTATTTTAGAGATGTTCTTATTAATGGGTCAGCACGGTATCGACAAGGTTCGTACCCATACGCTACGGGCGCTAAAAATTGCAGCACGCGGCATCGATCAAATCTATAGGGACAACCCCGTTCACAAAGCTTTATTTTTATCTAATCTAAAAGAGCAAAACTATCTGTTCCATCGTTTGCGCACCATGAATCGCTATGGGGTCTTGGGAAATTACATTCCAGCCTTTGCCCAAGTCACCGGACTGATGCAGTATGATCTATTTCACCGCTATACGGTCGATGCCCATACGTTGTTTTTGATTCGTATTTTGCACCGCTTTACCGATCCGCGGTTTTTTGAGGACTTTCCTTTGGTCAGTGCGATCTTTCAGCGTATTGAGCGCAAAGAGATATTGGTACTGGCAGCGATGTTTCATGATATCGCCAAGGGCCGCGGCGGCGACCATAGCCTGCTGGGTGAGACAGAAGCGATTGAGTTTTGTCTGTCACATGGTATGAGCAAAGCCGACGCGCATCTGGTCGGCTGGCTGACCCGTCACCATTTACTGATGTCGATGACCGCCCAAAAAAAGGACATCTCAGACCCAGAGGTGGTCACAGTGTTTGCGGGTTTGGTCGGCAATGTCACCCACCTCAATCACTTATACGTCCTGACTGTCGCCGACATGAACGCCACCAATCCGCAGCTCTGGAACAGCTGGCGGGCGACCCTGATGAAACAGCTCTACTCGCAGACACGCCGTATCCTACGCGCCGATATCGACGCCCCGACCAACCGCCAAGATATGATCAGCGCCACGCGTAAACAAGCGCTAAAGATGCTCGACAATGTCGACAATCAGCATATGAACCGCGAGGAAGTGTTACGTCTGTGGGACGATCTGGGCGATGAGTACTTTTTGCGCGAGATACCAGAGGATATCTTTTGGCACACCGAAGCCATCCTAAACCATCCGCCCATCGGTCTGGCATCTAATGCCGATAGCCCGCCACTGGTGGTATTGCGTGAGCATCGTGAGCTGGCGCTTGATGCCGTTCAGGTCTTTGTCTACACCCAAGATCAGATGAATCTGTTTGCTGTAACCATGGCCGTCTTTGATCAGATGAACCTAGATGTGCTCGATGCGCGCATCATCACCGCCACTCGCGACTTTGCCTTGGACTCCTATGTGCTGCTCGATCCGAGTGGTACGTTACTGGTCGATGAAGACAGCCAGCAAGAGCTCAAGCAGCGACTGATTGACGCCTTCAAAGCCCCTGCCTTACCAAAGCTGGTGCATAAACGCATCCCTAGGCAGCTGCGCCATTTTGAGGTAAAAACGGAGATTAGCTTTGAGTTTAATGACGCCTCAGATCAGCATATCATGAGCCTAGAGACTTTAGATCAGCCGGGGCTGCTGGCGCGCGTTGGACAAGTGTTTTTGCAAGAAAAAATAGAAGTGCACGCTGCTCGTATTACCACGTTAGGCGAGCGCGCAGAAGATATGTTTTATATCAGTGATCAAAACGATGAGCCGCTGTCCGCTGATAGGCTAAGCGCCTTAAAAGCTGCGCTGCTTGCCAGCCTGACAGCTCCAAAAGACACGAGTAGAGGATAAAGTGGCCAGCCTAAAACCATCGTAAACCCCGCTACTGTTACGTAAAAACAAGCCCCATCATTGATAATACATTGATGGGGCTTATCGCTATAGCGTCACTTATAAGGTGCTTTTATATACCATCTCACGAGCATGCTCTTTTAGCTCATCATCGGCCAGTTCTAGTGGCAAAACCTCCGCCTCCACTTGCGTCTGCGTCAATATCAAGCGCCCCGCATCGACTTCTTTTTGTAGCAAGCATTGTAAGCTGGCTAAATGAAAGCGCCCATCTAACGCCTCATACAGCTGCTCTAACGAAATAGGCGACTTGGCATGCACATCAGGGTACAAACAGTCTTCTGCCAGTATTGCCATCTCGTTGAGCGCCTGCTCGCGGAGCAGCTCATCATTATCGATTTTTTGTTGCAGCTTGTTGGCGAGTCGCCCCTTACTCATCAAGATGACGACAAATATCGCCGTCTGAATGACAAACAACCCCACATACTGCCAGAGCGGTAGCGAGAGGTCTAAAAATCGGCTCAGCAGCATTAGCGTCATAGCCACCAGCACATAGCTGACCAGCTGCCACATCAGCCACATCATCAGGCTGTTTTCGCCATACCAAAACATCTGTCGCTCTTTTAGGTTAATCAAATTCTGACGCGTCTGCCACCAGCACTGCTCGCGCTCTTGTAGCAGCTCGTATAATTTGACACGCGTTACACTATTATCAACGTCATTGTTGATATCTTTAGCGTGAAGTTGGTCATTATTTAGGACACTAGACATATCAAATTACCCTTACTATCAGCCAACATATCGCGCCGACCGCTGTTTTTTATTATGAAAAGTTATCAATAAATGCGTCTTTATAGACAAGAGAAGCAAAAGACAAAAAATATAAGAAGTGCTACACTGCTCAAATGTAATTTTTTTTTATAACTTTATTATTAATTGTCTATTATAGTTACCCTACCTATGAATCACAACTTAACACACCTGCATCCGTATCCTTTTGCCAAGATGGCTGCTTTGTTGGCCGATAGCACACCAGACCCCCGTTACAGTGCGATAAAGCTAGGCATCGGTGAGCCAAAACATCAGCCACCGAGCTTCGTCTTGGACGCATTACACGAAAACTTGGACAAAATAAGCCTTTATCCGACCACCAATGGTCTGTTTGAGCTTCGTCAGACCATCGCGCATTGGTTGGAGGGGCGGTTCTTTTTGCATCATGTCGATCCTCGCACCCAAGTGCTCCCTGTGATGGGCACGCGTGAAGCGATTTTTAGCATTGTACAAGCGGTCATCGATCATCAGTGTGATGACGCACAACCGGCAACTGGCGCACCCCCGACTGTCATCATGCCCAATCCGTTTTATCAGATCTATGAGGGTGCGGCGATATTGGCGCAGGCGACGCCGTACTTTGTGCCTTGTACTGCGGATAATGATTTTAAGGGTAACTATCGGGCAGTGCCAACAGATGTGTGGGCGCGCACGCAGCTACTTTTTGTCTGTAGCCCCAACAACCCGACAGGCTCGGTGATGACGATGGAAGATTGGGAATATCTGCTGCGCTTATCAGATCAGTATGGGTTTATCATTGCCAGCGACGAGTGCTATAGCGAGCTGTATTTTGATACAGCACCGATAGGCCTGCTACAAGCGTGCGCCGCGCTCGGTCGACATGACTTTAAAAACGGTATCATCTTTCATTCGTTATCCAAGCGCTCCAACCTACCGGGCTTACGCTCAGGGTTTGTCGCTGGCGACGCTGAGATTTTGCAGGCCTATTTGCAATATCGCACCTATCAAGGCTGTGCGATGCCAATACCGCATCAGCTGGCCTCTATCGCCGCGTGGCAAGACGAAAAACACGTGGCGCACAACCGCGCGCTGTATCAAGAAAAATTTGCGCTATGGATGGCAGAGCTTGGCGATGTATTATCGCTACGTATGCCTGAGGCTGGCTTTTACTTTTGGGTCAAAGTCCCTGAGCAGTTCGATGGTGATGATGAAGTCTTTGTCAAAGCGCTGTATGAGCAGGCCAATATCCATGCCTTAGCAGGGCGCTATCTGTCGCGTGAGGTCGCTGGGCACAACCCCGGGCAAGGGTATGTGCGTATCGCGCTGGTGGCCAGTGTAGAAGAAAGCCGCGAAGCCATCCGCCGTATTCGGGCGTTGCTTGAGGTGTAAAACCGGCAAGCAGCCCCATTTTCCTTAGCCTGAGTGATACACAGAGCGGCTGTTTTTATAGCCATCAACACCCTTTAATAACCATGATAGGATGCTGGTTATTAAAGGTTTTTTGGTTAAATAGTGCTATAGTAAAATAGACTGTCGCAACGATGCCATCAAGGATGATGCCATGCCCAATCTTGATTTTACCCAGCCGCCTTTTGATGTGCTGAGCTTGGCTGAGCGCCAAAGCATCAGAAAACACACCAAAATCCGCTACCTTGCCAAAGGCGAAAGCCTGTCTGCAGACGAGATGTCATACTTATATGTGGTCATCAAAGGCCAGATTGAGCAGTTATTGGCAGGTCATTTTGTCGCGGCCTACTTGGGTAGCAATCACTCAGATGAGCCCAATAACAACGACTGGTTTGACAGCCGCCGCTTGCCTGAGTCTTCTAATGCGCCGCAGCTATCAGCCGCCTCAGATGCGCAGCTGACGGACGAAGACAGACAGCGTTATCAGTTTCGCGCCACCGAGGACACGTTACTGCTACAAGTTAAGGGTGCAGCGGTCGATAAAATCAGCGCACAAAATCATCTGGTGCGGCAAATGCTCTCTGACAAACTGCCTGAGCGGCTAAAAGCCCTGCAGCAGCGCCGCAATCGTAAATCTGCTGTCCATGCCGCCTACGATGACCAGCAAGAAGTACAGCAGATCATGCTGCAGCCGGTCATCGCTGTTCGTTTACTGCCTGTACATATCGTCGATGCTGATACCAGCCTACATGAAGCGGCGCGCACGATGACGGATGCTGGATTAAAGCACGTACTGGTGCGAGCACCTGCGCATCGACTAGCCATAGCAAACGCGCAACATGGCATCGATGAGACATTGGGCATCTTGACCGATACCGATATTTGCCGCGCGGTCAGTGAGCAGAGAGATCCTACCACCACGCCATGCCAGCGTTATACTAACTTTAACCTACGTACCATCAAGGCGAGCGATGAGATCGGTGATGCGCTGCTGACTATGACGCGCTACCGTATTCATCGCTTGCCGGTCATCGATCACCATGGTGCGGTAGCAGGTGTGCTTGGTCAAAGCGACATGCTCGCGCACATCAGCCACCACTCGCAGCTCATCAGTATTCAAATCGAGCAAGCCCAAGATTTTAGCAGTTTGGACACGGCCGTCGAGAGGATAGGACGCTATATCCGCGCCCAGCACCAAAACGGGGTAAAAATCGGTAACATCAGCCGCATGGTACAGACCTTAAACGCTCAGGTATTTACCAAGCTGTGGCAGCTGCTCGTTCCTGATGAGGTGATGAGCCACACCTGTCTTATCGTCATGGGCTCCGAGGGTCGCGGCGAGCAAATCATGCGCACCGACCAAGACAATGCACTGATCATCCGTGATGGCTATACTCATCCGGATCTACCGCAGTTTGCTGCGCGCTTTAATGAGCGGCTGGCGCAACTTGGCTATCCGCTGTGCGACGGCAATATCATGATGACCAACCCGATGTGGCGACAACCATTACAACAGTTTAATGCCCAAATCAGCTCATGGTTTAAAAACACCGATCCCATGCACGCCATCTACTTGTCTGCCATTCTCGATGGCGAATACGTCTGCGGTGATGAGACGCTCTTGCAGCACGTTCGTCAGCACCTCAAGGCCGCGCATAGACGCTCAGACCCTATGTTTGTGCGCCAGTTTGCGCGGGCAGCGCTACAGTTTGGCGATGTCCATCAATGGTGGCAAAAGTTTGTGCCATTATTAGCAGGTAAAAGCGCCTCGCAAGATATCGATCTAAAAAAAGCAGGGATTTTTCCGTTAGTACATGGTATTCGCGCCCTCGCTCTAGAAAACGACATCTTGGCCGTCCCTAGCAGTAAAAACCGCCTAAAAGCCTTGGTCGAGGTGGGCGCACTGACCCAAGAGCGGGCTGACACGCTGTTAGAAGCGCTGGAGTTTTTTATGGCGCAGCGACTCTCTGTGGCGCTCTCGACCGATGACAAACATGCACGGCAGGTCAACCCCATGACGCTGACCGCGCTTGAGCGTGATTTATTAAAAGAATGTTTGGCTGTTGTCAAAAGCTTTAAAAACCAGCTGCGGCAGCATTATCAATTAGAGATCGCCTAGAGCGGCGCAAAGCAGCAAAGAGAGAATATGAGCTGGCTGACCCAACTATCATGCAAATGGCAAAAAATGCAGCTGCAGCGGCCTGAGCTGGCGGCGATGTTTGATCAACCTGCCACTGAGCGGTGGGTGGCGCTCGACTGTGAGATGACGGGGCTAAACCCCAAAAAGCACCACCTACTATCGGTGGCCGCGATTCATATCGATGGCTCTAGCATCGATACGGGCAATGGCATCCATCTGGTCTGTCGCCCGCCCGTCATGCCTGACCGCGACACCATCGTAATCCATGGTCTACGTACCGCTGATGTCGAGCATGGTATGAGCTATGATGAGATGCTGGCGCGGCTACTGCCCTTTATCGGCAACCGTCCGATTGTGGGGTTTTGTCCGCAGATCGATATGGGGTTTTTAAACCCATTGGTAAAAGACTACATGGGCACCACCTTGCCCAATAAAATCATCGATATTCGGCACTTATACAGTCGGCGTATGAGTGGTCAAACCCAAGGGCTCTCCAGCCAAGCGCAGCAGCTGACCAACATCTTAGCGCATTATCAGATTCCTGATTTGGGTGCTCATGACGCCTATAATGATGCCACCATGACCGCCATGGCGTTTTTGCATGTGCGCTAGACTGATACATGCCCTTGATAATCAACACGCCCCATCTACGCGACAAGCGGAACTCATGATACCATAGGCTATTTTTGCTACCTGATGAACGATACTCATGCAATCCACTTCTACCCCCCATTATCATGACAAGCCTTCTGCCTTTGATACGCCGCCGCACGCTGCGGTTGCGCCGTTACGACTGCATCGACTTGGCAGGCGCTTGGTCACGCACTTGGTCAGACAAGCATTATTGGCCACTGCGCTGACGGCACCGCTTGTTGCCCAAGCGGCGCTACCAGAGGCCATCCAAACCGCCTTGTCACGTGCAGATTTGAGCGCCGCCGACATCAGTATCATCATCACGCCAGTGGGCGACAAAAACGCCAGTCGCTTACCAGCGCCTATCAAAATCACCGACAGCCAGCATCCAGCAGAGCGCTCAAACAACGCTGCCAGTTATCAAAGCGCGCTTGTGACCATAGAAAAACAAACCATCCAAAAGCATGAGCGGCAGCTACACGCTTATACCGACGACCCTTCTACTTATCAAAGCTTAGAGAGCATTCCTACCCTACCGTCAGAGGCCAAGTGGCCAAACGCTAAAATGCAAACAAGCCAAGACAGTAGCACCGACGATAGTAGCGTCAATGACGGCGCGGATGTCGAGCAAAAAAGCACCGCACATACAACGACCAAGATAGTTTTTTCACCCTTACTGAGTCATCAAGCTCAGGTAGCGCGCACCCCTGCCAGCACCATGAAGCTGGTACCGAGCTTTATCGCGCTAGATACACTTGGGGCGGATTTTGTCTGGCATACCCGCGTCTATCATACTGGCGTGATCATCGGCGAGCGCCTGTATGGCGACTTGGTGCTACAAGGCAGCGGCGACCCAAAAATGACGCATGAGCGCCTACAGCAGCTGCTCTATCACGTGCAAGCCTCAGGTATTCGTCATATCGATGGTGATATCATCGTCGACAGCGCAGTGTTTGATAAGGTGGGCAAAGACCCTGCCGCCTTTGACAACGCACCGTTGCGTCCTTATAACGCAAGTCCTGATGGTTTTTTGGTCAATTTTAGTACCATCGGTATCAAAAGCTATCCGCTGGACACTGACCGCGCGCGACTCACCTACACACCGCAGCTGGCCGATTATCAATTGCCCACCACCATAACCACTCGCTCAGCGAGCTGTGGACAGGCGCGATATAGCCTTGCGCCAGTATGGCAAGCCAGCCAACTGGTGTTTCATCAAAACTTGCCAAATAGCTGTCAAGAGCACGCGTTTTATGTGGCTTATCCTGATGCCAAAGACTTTGCCGCGCGGGTCATTAAGGTCAAATGGCAAGCACTGGGCAATACCCTGACAGGCGATGTGCTCAGCCGCGAGACGCCCTATAATGCGTCATCTCATAAACAGCCAAAAACAGGTTTGCGTGCGCTACCGATGTCACCGCTGCCACAGGTCAGCTATCCGTCGTTAAACTTGGCTCAGCAAATCCACGACATCAACCATTTTTCAAACAACGTCATGACTGAGCAAGTGGCATTATCCATTGCCGCTTACGCCCCGCCATCTGATACTAAGACGACCGCGGCTGACACTGCTACACCCACTCAAACTGCCGTTAGCAAGCCAAAAGGACAAGAAAAAGCAGGAGGCAACAAGACGAGTCTCTATCAGTTTGGCAAACCTGCAACCACTAACTATCCGGTAGCCTTACAGACCATCAACCAGTGGTGGCAACACCATCTAGACACGCCTGCGCCATATCTGACCAACGGCTCAGGGTTGTGCCGTGACTGCACGATCACCGCGGCCAACCTAAACGAGCTGCTAATCTATGCCTACGATCACCCAAGTTTTGACGCTTATGTCAACTCGCTCGGCATCGCTGGTGTCAGTGGCACCATTAGCGCGCACAGTGACCGCTTGCCTGAGTCAGCCGCCATTGGCCGCGCTTGGATTAAGACAGGTACGCTCAATAACGTCACCTCTATGGCAGGCTATGTCAAAGGCCTATCGGGGCAAGACTATGTGGTCGTGGGTATCATCAATAGCGAGCAAGCGGTCAATGCTTATACGGCAAGACCCGTACTCGATGCGATGCTGGACTGGACCGCGCAGCACTAGGGTGTGTCTTCGTTTCAAAAATGGTGATAAAAATGGGATAAATTGCGGTCAAACATTGCGGTCAAACAAGGAAAATAGCGCCGTTAATATCGGGATATAAACCCGCTATTTGACGATGTTTGGCAAAATTTGGCCATTTTTAGCCCATTTAGATATAGTTAGCTGAATGTAAAACTGTTATGGATTTAAACGCGCTACTGATATAAATTTTACTTGCGTGCTGCGTTCCCAGAGGCTGCACAAAATTCATCCCAGTAGCGCTATGACATTTTTAGAGTGTATCGACTATAACTATCGAATGAATTGAAGACACACCCTAATACGGCGACTCTCTTTTTTATCTGAATAAGGCGCGCTTATGTCACGCAAAACCACCAATCTCAATAAACCCAGCCCCGCTACCGACCCTCACGGACTGGCCACAACACGCGCGGGCACTCAGCCTCAGCTGCCGCCATACATTGGATACTTTGCGATCGGTTATGTACTGGCCAGCGCTCTATTTATGCTGATTCAGACCAAACTGGCATTAAATGCACAGCTGGTCACCGTCCTATCCATCATCCTTGCAGCCTATATCGCAGTCAGCAAGTTTGTTAAACATCAGAAGCGCGCTCTTTACAAAGACGAAGTCAACCGCTTGATGCTGGGCGGTATCATGGTCGTCTGGCTATTGACGGGGCTGTATTTTTTAGCGTTATGGTTTTTGCTGTTTGACGATATCAGCCGTGAGGTTTTGCTGGCGATGGCCAAGCAGCAGCCATTACCCTTACTCTCTGCGCTAGTGATGATCGTAGTGCTGTCACTGGTCAGCGCGCGCATCAGCATCTGGGCATTTAACCGCCTACTCGATCCTGCGCCCAAAACCCTATAAGATGCTCTAAAACCCTAAACGACCCGACAGGATTCTGTTCACTTAAAACACGATGACATGCTGAGCCTACGCCGATAGATGCTATGCAAAATAAATACCCGTAAAATATGACGGCGTGGCACCTGCTATCCTGCCTGTCAATTTATTTAGGATTGACTATATGAGTGCCTTAAAAAACGCTGACTATACACGGTGCTACAAAGTTTTTTTCTATTGCTGAACAAAATCCGTTAGGCTAAGGTAAACGCCTACAGTGTTAAGCGACTTGCTTTGGTATTTTCAATAGGAGCTAGCTTTATGGACATGATTTTTTTTGACAATATAGACAAGCTTGGCCGTATCGTGTTGACGAGCGTCATGGTGTACGTCTTAATCGTACTGGTGACCAAAGTCTCAGGCAAACGCTCCACCTCGCAGCTCAACAACTTCGATTGGATCGTCACGGTGATGATCGGGTCTCTGGGTGCCAGCACCATCTTGCTCAAAGACGTTCCGTTTATCGAAGGGGTCTCCTCGATATTGGTGCTTTATCTGTTGCAGTTTTTGGTCACCAAATACGCCTCGGTATCACCGCAGTTTAGCAACTTTATTTTATCAGAGCCGCGTATCGTCTTTTATCAAGGCCAGTTTTTGCCAGATGCCATGCGGTCTGAGCGCCTGACCCGTCAAGAGATAGAATGTGCGATGCGCTCTCAAGGTATCAACAGCTTTGATGATGTCGAAGCGGTGGTCTTTGAGTCTGACGCCAAGCTGACCATTATCCCCAAACCTACAGATGACACGCACGGCAAAGAAAACAATATCTCGCAAACCATTAAGCCTTTGATGTGAGGGGTTTTGAAGTGACTGATTTTGAGATGACTAATGCAGTAAGCATTCTATTTGATGCGTTGCCACGTCTGTGAGCGGCCAAACAATGGCGTGCCGACATAACCGCGCAGATCAAGACTTTGACCATTGTCACTTAAGGTGATTTTTCCTGAATACACTTTGCCAGACTCAGGATCGACCAGCTTACCGTCGCTCCATTGGTTGTTGCCCTCTGCCTTGAGACCGGTCAAAATCTGCAAGCCTTCCACTGGCTGGTTTTTAAGATTACCAGGACATTTAGTACAGACGGCTTTGGCTTTTTCTTTATTAAGCACTTTAATAATTTTACCTGAAACCTTACCACCTCTTTCGTTTAGCTGAATGATGGCTTTTTTCTCCCCTGTCTTATCATCGATGGTTTGCCACTGTGTACCATCTAGTGAGGCTGCTTGCGCAGATAGGGGCAATAAGGCTCCTGCCATAAGGGTGAGCGTACTGGCTGTAATACGGTTCATAAACGACTCCTTTCGTTAAAAACGGTCTACCTGAATGTGTAGTCACATAAGTGAGAACTAAAAAACAAATAGAAAGAACAACTGTTTATCAAACGCTAGTAAAGCACAAAAAAATACGAGGTAAAAGGCTTGTTTGTTACAATATCTTAAGCGTAGAATTCTTTTGTTACATTCTGTTTTGTTATATTTTTTAATTATCGAAGTGGTACATCATATGAAGGTAAGAATCTTGACCGTGGGCACTAAGATGCCAAAATGGGTACAAACTGGTTTTGATGAGTACTTTAAACGTATTCAGCCCATGCTCAGTACTGAGATTGTCGAGATAGCGGCGGCAAAGCGGGCAAAGAACCCTTCTAAATCCAACCTCGCTCAGTACCGCGAGCAAGAAGGACAAGCCATATTGGCCGCTCACCAAGCATCCAGCCGCGAGCAGCTATGGGTATTAGAGGTCAAAGGTAAGATGCTCTCGACAGAAGGGCTGGCGGAAAAACTGGCAGACTCGATGCAGCAAGGCGATGATATCGCACTGGTCATTGGCGGCGCTGATGGCGTGTCGCCAGAAGTGTTGGCAAAGGCCGATGTCAAATGGTCACTATCGGCGCTGACACTGCCGCATCCACTGGTACGCGTGGTATTGATGGAGCAGCTCTACCGCGCCATGAGCATCAATCACAACCACCCCTATCACCGTGGCAACTAAATGCTCACAAGACAGATCAGGCTTTTGGTAAGATAACAGACAGGCAGGATTGAAATATCGCTGCAAGCCCTAATAAACGCTACATGACTCATCCAAAAAACACAGCACTTACTGCTATGGCGCCGAGCGCCGAGCAGCAACCATCAGGCAGCCACACGTCAGCGCCCATTAGTGCCGCTGATGCGTGGCCCGATACTTCTACCCTCTCTAAGCACGCAAAGCTGCCTGCGCTATTTGTCTCGCACGGCGCGCCAAGCCTAGCCACAGAGCAGTCAGCGACGACCAGTGCCTTGGCGCGTATCGGCCAAAACCTGCCTGTGCCGCGTGCCATCGTTATTATGTCGGCACATTGGCAATCAGCAAAGCTTGAGATCAGCAGCAATCCTCAGCCAAAGACTTGGCATGATTTTTCTGGGTTTGGCGCTGAGCTGTATGAGATACAATACCCTGCCGCAGGTCATCCGCTGCTTGCCGAGTCGCTTGCGCAGCAGCTCAGCGCGCGCGGTAT
Organism: Psychrobacter sp. Marseille-P5312; assembly: GCF_900291405.1. Taxonomy (NCBI): domain Bacteria; kingdom Pseudomonadati; phylum Pseudomonadota; class Gammaproteobacteria; order Moraxellales; family Moraxellaceae; genus Psychrobacter; species Psychrobacter sp. Marseille-P5312. The sequence continues at coordinate 1,729,149 of NZ_OLML01000001.1, read as the reverse complement.
TACCTGCAGACTAAACCCCATGCGCGCCTCTGATCATGGCGTCTGGGCGCCGCTCAAACATCTGTATCCAGAAGCCACTATTCCGATCGTACAGATTTCTTTGCCGCAGCATTATGACAGTCTCGCCTGCTATCAGTTAGGGGCGCAGCTGGCGCGTTTGCGTGATGAGCAGATACTGATCATCGGCTCAGGCAATATCACTCATAACTTGCAAGCCCTGCGCTGGCAGGCGGACAGCATCGATCAGAGCGCCAATAGTTTTAAAATATGGCTACTCAAGCAGCTCAAAACCGACATTCCAAGCGCTCTTGATTGGCAGCGTTATCCCAATTATAAAGACATCCATCCTAGTGATGAGCATCTGTTGCCGCTGTTTTTTGCTTTGGGTGCCGGCCAGCGCGTCTCAGTGATACATCAAAGCATGGCGCACCATAGCTTAGGTATGGATATTTATCGCTTCGACTAAGGTGTCTTAGCTGCTGCGTTTTGACGACGTTGTTTTGAATAGCTTGAGCTACTTCTCAAACGCTGACTTCGTAAACAGCCCTGCACGCTCCATCTCACCTGCGATACTAAACAACGTCGCCTCATCATTCATCCGTCCGATCAGCTGCATACCAATCGGCAAGCCTTTTTTGCTCATGCCTACCGGCAGTGACATCGCGGGCAAACCTGTGACATTAGCTAGTAAGGTAAAAGCCATCTTACTCAGCACAGGCTGGCTCAGCTTTTCTATCATGCCTGAGCTAAAGGCGTATTTCCCCATATCTATGCCTTTATTAAGCAGCTCTGCGCTACGCATCAGCATCTCATCCATACGGCTAGGCGGTAGTACGCCATGCTTGACCGCTGGTGTCGGTACGGTCGGACACAAAATCATATCGTACTCTTCTAGTAATAAGCCTGTCTGATATTGACTGTGATGCCAGCCGTGTTTGGCATGCGCCAAGTCTACCGCTGATAATGAACGACCCAAAAGCGCCATATTGTAGGTTTGTGGCTCTAGTTTTTTGATATGCTGCGACCCAAAATCACGCTCAATATTATCGATGGTAAATGCTGTATGGGCGCACACCACAACCATAAAATCATGCCAAAATTGCTCGATATTGATGTTAGGCTCGGCAGGCACCACGCGATGCCCCATGGTCTCTAACTGCTTGGCGGTTTGTTCAAGGACCGCCAGCACTTCCTTGTCCACCACCGTACCTGCGATCAGTGGCTGCTGATGTAGCGCAATGGTCAGCTGCCGCGGTGCGCGCATCGCAGCCTGCAAAAACGACCCCTCTGGCGGCGCAATGATAAAGGGCGCGCCAATCTCAGCGCCACTGGTGGCATCGAGCATCGCGGCACTATCGCGAACGGAGCGGGTAATCACATGATCGGCGACAGCGCCTTCCCAGCCTTCCCCAAATGTCGGGCCCATGGGGTTACGGCCACGGCTAGGCTTTAAGCCAAACGCGCCGCACCACGCCGCAGGAAAGCGTATCGAGCCGCCACCATCACCAGCGCCTGCCATCGGTACAATACCGCTTGCCACCGCCGCTGCACTACCGCCTGAGGAGCCACCAGCACTGTAGCTTTTTTTAAAGGGATTATGCGTTGCGCCATGCGCCTTGGGCTCGGTGGTGATGATCAACCCAAACTCAGGGGTATTGGTCTTGCCAAAGGTATTGACGCCAGTGGCTTTCATACGCTTGACGATTTCGCTGTCGTCTTTTGAGACAATATTGACACTACGGCTGCCCATCGTGACAGGCTCTCCCTCAAAGCTAAACGACAAATCTTTGAGCAAGTAAGGCACGCCTGTAAACGCGCCTGCCGGTAGGCCTTGCGCTGCTGCGTGATAGGCACGCTCATCAAAACGATGAATGATGGCATTTAGCTTAGGGTTGAGCTTATTGGCTTGATAGACAGCCGCATCCAGCAGCTCTCTGGCGCTGACCTCTCCGGCATTGACCAATGCCGCTAGCGCTATCGCATCATACTGGGTGTATTCTTTAAACATAACCGAGCTTCCTTGTTCTTAAGTTATTTATCACTTTTAGTATATCGGTTTCATCGCTTCAATAGTAACCACCTTATCGACACTGCTGTGTTTACTCCATATCTGATGTCTATATATGCAGGGCGGCCTGATCTACTGAATCTATCATGTCATCTATTTTAGGACGGCAAATTTGTACGTTGTGATGGCAAACAACGCTCATAAAAAAAGCGAGCTACTTACTGTAACTCGCTTTTTGTCACTCAATCAAACTCGCTTTTTGTCACATCAACAGCTCACGCTTGCCGCTTTTGCCCATCGAGCTGACTAGCCCAGCCTCCTCCATGGAGTCGACAATACGAGCGGCGCGGTTATAGCCGATACTAAATTTACGCTGAATACTAGAGGCTGATACTTTGCGCGTTTCCATAATAAAGGCGACTGCCTCATCGTATAAGTCGTCGTCTTCACCCGATGCATTGCCAGTACTACCGCCGCCAGGGCTAGACAGCTCAAAGTTCCCCGCCATGTTGTCAATATAGTCGGGTGCGCCGCGCTCACGCCATGCGTCACAGACACGGTTGACCTCTTCGTCACTGACGTAAGCGCCATGCACACGATCCGGCTCAATCTGGCCTGGCCCTAAAAACAGCATATCGCCGTTGCCCAGCATATCCTCTGCACCGCCGCTATCCAAGATGGTACGCGAATCGACCTTTGAGTTCACACGGAGGGCGGCTCGCACTGGAATATTGGCTTTGATCAAACCGGTAATGACGTCGACTGACGGGCGCTGAGTGGCGAGCATCAAATGAATACCAGCCGCGCGTGACTTTTGTGCCAACCGCGTGATCAGCTCTTCGGCCTGTTTACCGACCTGCATAATCATATCAGCAAACTCATCTGCGACAATCACAATCATCGGTAATGTCTTGAGCTTAGGCGCTTGGCTCATACTGACGCTGTCGTTGGGTCGCCATAGCGGATCGATAATAGGCTTGCCTGCTTTTTCGGCGGCGGCGACTTTTTTGTTAAATTCGCCCAGCTTACGTACCTTCAGCAGGCTCATGAGCTGATAACGGCGCTCCATCTCCGCCACGCACCACGAGAGGCTACTGGCCGCTTCAGTCATGTCAGTGACCACTGGCGTCAGCAGATGCGGGATATCATTGTAGTTGGCAAGCTCAAGCTGCTTTGGGTCAATCAAAATCAGGCGCAGCTCATTGGGGGTATATTTGAGGAGCATGGACAGTAGCATGGAGTTGACCAGTACCGACTTACCAGAGCCTGTGGTGCCGGCGACCAGCATGTGCGGCGCCCGTGCAAGATCGGTGATGATCGGATTGCCACCGATATCTTTACCCATCGCCATGCTAACCTGCGCTTTAGGGTCTTTGTATGTTTCCGTATTAAGCAGCTCAATCAGACGCACCATTTCGCGTTTTTTATTGGGTACTTCGATACCGATATAAGGCTTGCCTGGGATCACCTCGACCACACGCAAAGACGCCATCGATAGCGAGCGCGCCAAATCTCGCGAGATACCCGTGACTTTACTGGCTTTGACGCCTGGTGCCAACTCGACTTCAAAGCGGGTCACCACCGGCCCTGGTATGGCATTCACCACGCTTGCTTTGACATTGAACTCCTGCAGCTTAATCTCTAATAACTCAGACAATTGCTCAAGCTCTGCGACGGTATAGCTGGGCTTACGCTCAGGGTCTGGCTTGTCCAAGATAGACATCTCAGGTATCGGCGTGAGGCTATTACGATATGCCGCTGTTTGCATTGAGCGTGACTTTTTACTAAATGCGGCATCATCACTGATATCTGGCATGACGGCTGCAACTGTCTCTGCATCACCATCTGGCATCATATCGGTGATATGATTGCTACTATCTCCCTCTGGTACCGCAAAGCTCACCGCAGGCTTGGTTGTTTCTGGTGTCAGCGCCGCCACTGTTGGTGCTTGTTTGGGGTTGGCAGGCGGCGTGTTGGTCGGGGTCATATCCGCAGTGTCTGCGATAGAGGTAGCGACCTCTGAGGTAGGCTCTACAGCAGAGGGTTGCGTGGTAGACGCCGAGCTGAATGATGGCTCGACAGGCTCTACCTCTGAGCTATGTGATACGTTTGCTTCTCTTGCCTCTGCCGCTGGTCTACCAGCTGCCGGACTCTCCATAGATACGGAGCTGGGCGCGGCAGCATCTGACGTCGATTCCTTATATACGACGTCATCGACTGCTGCAGTAGCAGGGGTGAGCGTCTCTGCGTGTTCTGCCAACCACGCCTCAGCCAAGGTATCGACATCGTCAGTGGCCGTATCATCAGTATCGGGAGTCTCTATAGCTGACGTCACAGAGGTCGCCTCACTATCTAGCGTTTCATTACTATTGTCATAAGAGGCGGATACGGTAGATGCAGTCTCAGAGATATCGTCGGTCGTATCTGCCATATAGCTATCGCCATTAACATAGCTATCACCAGCAACAAAGCTACCATCAGTATGGTAGTGCGACTGCTCGCTGGCCAATAAATCATCCACCGTGCTCGCATCATTCCATGCAAAGCTTGGCTCTACTTTGCGAGTCATCACAGGGGTGGCCGTCGCCGCGGCTGCATCGCTGGCACTGACCGCGCCACTTTTAGCAGCGGCTACGGGGCTTTGCAGCTCGGCGCTCGACTGCGTTGGCATGGCAGGCGGCGCTACGCTGTCAGGCGATGTAGTCGCTTTTGCAGCTTGTGTCGCGGCAGCCACCGAGGCTTTGACACTATCAGCCAGTCCTGATGTGGTCAAAAACTCGGACAACACATTGCCAAATCGGCCACTTTTATCCGCAGACTGTGCGCCATCCGTAGCATCAGCAGTGGGCAGCTCTAATGCTAGCTGCTCGTGCTCTGATGCTGCTGGTGTTTTGAGCGCCTGTTGGTCATCACTATACCCAGCAGCGCTGTACTGCTTGCCCGCTTGGTCATCAACAGCGGTCGCCTCTTTGTTTTTGACCCCTGAGCCAAGCCAAGCCAGCGTGGTAATTTTTTGATAAATGCTCAGCCAGTGAATATTAAACGCAAAGGTTGCAGTGATGGTGACAAACACGGTCAAAAACACCACACTCCCCCACTGCGATAATAGCTGCGCCAAACGAGCTTGAAGCTCAAGGCCGATGATACCGCCGGCCACGCCTTCTAGTTCAGTGGCCACAGGATCTGCAACCTGCTGCACCAGCGCGACCAATTGAGCAAACAGTGCACTGGCACTTAATAACAAAAACACATAAGCGACCAAGCGCATCAGCCAAAATGTTGGCTTATTGTCCCACCAAATCAAGATGGACTCATAGACCATAAACGCCAGTAGCCACCACGCGCCAAAACCAAAAAACCGATACAGCAAATCTGACAACCATGCACCAGTTTTACCGCCCATATTGTTGATCGTGGTCATATCGCTGCTGATATGCGACCAGCTAGGGTCATTACCCGTATACGTCATCAAAATGACAAACAGATAAACGGTCAGTATTAACCCAAGCAGGGTAAATATTCCTTTTTTTAAATACTCAATTAGCGGTGCTGATATCACGTAAGATCTGCCTTGTTAATAATACTAAATGGTCGCCAGCCCATGATTAACGCTAACCATGCTGGCATAAAGTGCTGACATAAACGGTACCGATCAACCTGTACCAAGATACCGAGCGCAGCGGCAATGGCTACTTGTATAAAACAATTATAAGTGCGGTTATCAAAATAGATGACAAGATCACTTAGCCCTTACTGCGCTTGGCATAACTTCTTATAATAACAAATACATAGGTACAGTGGCGACAGTCTTCTTAAGAAAATAAAACAATACACCTTTATCATCACCATTACACCGGATTTGATAAAGACTTGGCCGATTAGCGCCTACCTTTAGCACCCTAGAATTCAAGGGTTTGATGCTTTGATTGTAATGATACCCATGTTTGCTTTAGCAAACTTGCACTTTTTGCCAACTGCCCTTATGTTATTATCACATAGCAATTAGAAGAAGCATATTTGTAGTCATTTTTGATATTCGTCTTTTATTATATTTATAACTTACATTTTTAATTCGTATATTTTTAATTCGTATATTTAGCAAGGAACAACTCATGGCAACTGACACTACTGCCCCACGTCACGAAAAGCTCATTATTTTAGGCTCAGGCCCTGCCGGTTATGCCGCGGCTGTCTATGCTGCGCGCGCTAACCTAAAGCCTGTCATGATCACGGGGATGGAAGTTGGCGGACAGCTGACCACCACCACAGAGGTTGATAACTGGCCAGGCGATGCGTACGATTTGACAGGTCCTGCGTTGATGGAACGTATGAAGACACATGCCGAGCGTTTCGGTACCGAGTTGGTCTATGATCATATCAATGACGTCAATCTAAACGAACGTCCGTTTCAATTGACGGGCAACAATGGCAGCTACACGTGTGATGCGCTTATCATCTCAACGGGCGCTTCGGCGCAGTATTTGGGCTTGGAGTCAGAGACCAAATTTAGAGGTCTTGGCGTATCTGCTTGTGCTACTTGTGATGGTTTCTTTTATAAAGACCAAAAAGTCGCGGTCATCGGCGGCGGCAATACCGCGGTCGAAGAAGCTTTATACCTATCAAACATCGCCTCTGAGGTGACCTTGGTGCATCGCCGCGACAGCTTGCGCTCCGAGAAAATCCTGCAAGACAAGCTGTTTGAAAAAGCCAAAAACGGTAATATCAAAATTGAGTGGAACCATCAAGTCAAAGAAGTGGTTGGTGACGACATGGGTGTCAATGGGGTGTTGATCGAATCTACCGTCGATGGCAGCACCAAACAACTGGATGCAATGGGCATGTTCGTCGCCATTGGTCATAAGCCAAACACTGACCTATTCAAAGGTCAGCTAGCTATGAAAGACGGCTATCTTGTCGTCAATAGCGGCCTAAATGGTAACGCCACCCAGACCAGTGTCGAAGGGGTATTTGCGGCAGGTGATGTCGCCGATCACGTCTATCGTCAAGCCATTACCTCAGCAGGTACCGGCTGTATGGCCGCCCTTGATGCAGAAAAATATCTCGATGCCATCGGTGAGGCAGATGCTTCTGACCATACCTACGCCTCGACATTGACTGCTGATAAAGAAGCCTAAATGAGTCATCTTTGGCAACAAAACCATAATCCCATCACGCCTGAGACCCTAAAAAGTCTTGGGCGTTATGACTTTCCCAACCCCACCACCATCGACCCTGATGGCATCGGCATCGTGGCGCTGGGTGGTGATTTGGCCTCCGAGACGCTCATCTCTGCTTATGCGCAGGGGCTGTTTCCTTGGTTTAATGAAGACGAGCCTATCGCGTGGTGGTGTCCTGAGCCGCGCTGCGTCATGGTGCCGGCTGAATATATACCCAGTAAGTCTTTGCGCCGTCAGGCCAAAAAAGAGCGCTGGCAACTCACCCTCAATCAAGCGTTTGACGAAGTCATCCATGCTTGTAGCTTACCGCGTAGCAATGGTCTGCCTGAAGGCGAGCATACTTGGATTCATCAAGAGATGATCGACGCTTATGGCAAGCTACACGCCCAAGGCTTTGCTCATAGTATCGAAGTTTGGGATGAACAAGGCACGCTCGTTGGCGGTCTATATGGTCTAAAGCTGGGCGGTATTTATTTTGGAGAATCGATGTTTCACCGTGCTTCAAACGCATCCAAGATGGCGTTTTGGGGTTTAATGCGTTTATGCGAGCAAAGTCAGGTCGCACTGGTCGATTGCCAATTGCCAAACGAGCACCTCATGAGCTTGGGCGCCACCACCTTACCTCGTGCTGACTTTTTGCATCAGTTAGATAGCTTGCTCGTAAGTGATGCTGAACATTGGCACAGTGACTCCCACCAACCGCTAGCAGTCTCGCTGCTTGATACACCACACCCTTGGCAAAGCGGCAAATAGCGCCCCACTTTTGAGATTATTATGGCACTTGATACCTCATTTTTGTTAATTGGAAAACTGGCTGCCAAAGCCAATACCACCAAAGACACGGTGCGTCACTATGACCAGCTAGGCCTACTCAGATCGCGCAAACGTCAGGCAGGCTCACGGCTATATACTGAGTTTCATCCTGAATGTGTTGAACGTATTGAGCTGATAAAAAGCGCGCAGGCCATCGGTTTTACGCTCACCGAAATCAGAGACAGCCTCAATGCTTATTATGATGGCCAATTAGACATCGACCTACAATTACTCCTCACACAGCAAAAACTGGCACAAGTAAAAAAACAACAAGCCAATATCAATGTCATGGTTGAGCTGCTCACCGAACGCATTGAGGTGCTTGAGCGCATGAAAGCAGACAGTGACTACAAACCCAACGTCGACGTTTGCAAAAGAAAACTCCCCGCAGACCTATAAGGTTGCACAGCTGCATTGCTAAACAAGCGCATTACGTATCATCTACCCATCATTTAAAATCATGAACCAATCATTTAAAATCACGATAAGTCAGCTGCATGATCAGGGCATCGACAGCTGGCTTCTGGGCTAGCTGGTAATAGTTTTTACGCTGATGGATCACCTCAAAGCCTTGCTGCTTATATAACGCAATCGCAGGCGCGTTGTCCGCTCGCACCTCTAATAGCAGGCTCTCTACTTGTTTATCTCTCAGCGCTAAGTGTAACTGCGCAAAAATTTGCGACGCAAGCCCGCGGCGCTGATAATCAGGATGAGTGCCAATGCGTAAAATTTCTGCTTGTTCAAAGACGCTTTGATATAGGCAGTAACCTTGCACGGCTGCAGCCGACTCTGCTGACTCATAAGCGATCAGCAGATGGACACTGTCTTGCTCAAATAAATCAATTATCGCCTGATACGACCACGCATCCTGCGGCTGGACGATAGACTCGATAGCAGCTACCGCTTGCACCACTTGCCTAAAGTCTTGAGTGTCTTTTGACAAAATTTGTATTACAGTCATGCCGCCCCCTTTCCAATAAACCCCATAACCCTCTATAAGCGCCCAAAAAAAAGCCACCCTATAAAGGATGGCTTTTCACTACTCAATACTCGGTGTCAGCTTGCGCTGAGATCAGTATCGCTTAGTCTTTTACGTTAGCTACCACACCAGCACCTACAGTACGGCCACCTTCACGGATAGCGAAACGTAGGCCTTTGTCCATAGCGATTGGGTGGATAAGCTCTACGCTCATCTCAACGTTGTCACCAGGCATGACCATTTCTGTACCGTCTTGTAATTGGATTGCGCCAGTTACGTCAGTGGTACGGAAGTAGAACTGNAAACGTAGGCCTTTGTCCATAGCGATTGGGTGGATAAGCTCTACGCTCATCTCAACGTTGTCACCAGGCATGACCATTTCTGTACCGTCTTGTAATTGGATTGCGCCAGTTACGTCAGTGGTACGGAAGTAGAACTGTGGACGATAGCCGTTTAGGAACGGAGTATGACGACCACCTTCTTCTTTTGATAGTACGTATACTTCGGCGTCGAAGTTGGTGTGCGGAGTGATTGAACCTGGCTTAGCTAGTACTTGGCCACGTTGGACTTCTTCACGCTTGGTACCACGGAGTAGTACACCACAGTTCTCACCAGCACGACCTTCGTCTAGTAGTTTGCGGAACATCTCAACACCTGTACAGGTGGTTTTTTGGGTATCTTTGATACCGACGATTTCGATTTCGTCACCAACTTTTACGATACCTGATTCAACACGGCCAGTTACAACGGTACCACGACCTGAGATTGAGAATACGTCTTCGATTGGCATTAGGAATGCTTTGTCGATGTCACGCTCTGGCTCTGGGATGTAGGTGTCTAGGGTGTTTAGTAGTTCTACGACTGCTGGTTCGCCGTATTTGCCGTCGTCGCCTTTTAGGGCTTGGGTGGCACTACCTTTCATGATTGGGGTGTCGTCACCTGGGAAGTCGTAGTCGTTTAGGAGTTCACGTACTTCCATTTCGACGAGCTCTAGCAGCTCTTCGTCGTCTACTAGGTCACATTTGTTCATGAAGACGATGATGTATGGTACGCCTACCTGACGTGAAAGCAAGATGTGCTCACGAGTTTGTGGCATTGGGCCGTCAGTTGCTGATACGACTAGGATTGCGCCGTCCATTTGTGCGGCACCGGTGATCATGTTTTTAACATAATCGGCGTGACCTGGGCAGTCAACGTGGGCGTAGTGACGGGTGTCGGTGTCATACTCTACGTGTGAGGTGTTGATGGTGATGCCACGTGCTTTTTCTTCTGGGGCTGAGTCAATTGACGCGTAGTCTTTTGCTTCGCCGCCTGAGGTTTTTGCTGCTACGGTTGCGATAGCGGCGGTTAGGGTTGTTTTACCGTGGTCAACGTGTCCGATGGTGCCGACGTTGACGTGTGGCTTGTTGCGTTCAAACTTGGCCTTTGCCATGGGTAATTCCTCTTTTTTTGTTGAATCTTTATCAATAAAAGATCAGTGAATAGCTGTTTGACGGCTTCTGATGCATATTCAACCATCAAACCGTTGACGCTATGGCTTAACTACTAAAACGACCTTGCTTAACGTGTTATCGCAAACACAAGACTCTTCATTTGCCTCTAAACACGGTACGTTTCAATGCTTTATTCAAACTTGTTTTTATTCAAGCTTATTTTTGATTACACTTATATGTTTGGCTATTATACTTGCTTTTTGCGCGATTGCCCATCATCCATGGTATCGCGATATGGCTGTTACGTTACGATATCTTACGAGTCCCTAACCAATCTATCAGCTGAAGCGTTACTGCTTTGTTAACCAATTGACAGCACTAAAAGGCAACACCTCAGTGTCACCTTTGAATTATAATCTGCCACACTAATTTTATAGTTTTCAATATTCTATAATTTCGATATCGACGTAAAGCTGTGTATTAAAGCTCAAAGCAAACACAAAAAGCTAAAACAATAAATGGAGCTCATATCGAGAATTGAACTCGAGACCTCTCCCTTACCAAGGGAGTGCTCTACCGCTGAGCTATATGAGCATATTTCTAATAACTACAGCAGAAATCTGTAGATTTACTAAAAAAAATATCACGATGCAGCGATGATAACTGACTGTCGTGATGTATTATTGATAGTCTTTGCTATGGTGTATAAATGGAGCGGGTGGCGGGAATCGAACCCGCGTCATTAGCTTGGAAGGCTAAGGTGTTACCATTATACCACACCCGCAATTACTCTTGTTTTGGCTGACTCTAATAGAGAGTCTATCATAATAAGAGCTTGCTTGGCGCTATGAAAAACTTAAAATATGGTGGTGGGAGAAGGATTCGAACCTTCGAAGCTTTCGCGACAGATTTACAGTCTGTTGGGTTTGACCGCTCCCCAATCCCACCTTAGGGTGCTTTGAACAAAAATGACTTTAAAACAAGGCAATTTTATAAAAAGCGACTTTGAAAGAGATGGTGCCGACTGCCGGGATCGAACTGGCGACCTACTGATTACAAGTCAGTTGCTCTACCAACTGAGCTAAGTCGGCTTGTTCTCTCAAAGTGGTGGCTATTCTATCAAATATTTTGGGAGACGCAAGCCCTTTTTTATTTTTTTTGCGATTAATTTCACATTAATTGTCAAGCGGTTGATTATGTTACTGTTTTTTTGTCCATAAAACCGCTTTTATCGCAGTCATAGCATTTGTGCTTGTTTTACCGTTCGCTGTAAGCCTAGCCGTTAGCGAATACGTAATCCATTACAGGCCATTTTTACGGCTTTTATCAGTATTTGGGCTTTTTGGTTGGTCTCCTCCCACATCGCGTCTGCAATAGCACTGTCATTCACACTTGCGCCTACTTGGATATGTATCTTGCCGCGGCGCATCACTGCTGTGCGCACCGCTATCGCGGTGTCCATATTGCCATGCCAGCCCAAATAACCAACGCAGCCGCCAAAGACGCTACGACGCACCGGCTCAATCTCATCGAGGATTTGCATCGCGCGGATTTTGGGTGCACCTGACAGTGAGCCTGCAGGAAAAGTGGCACACAGTACATCGAGCGCATCTTTGTCAGCAGTTATCGCACCCTCAACATGAGAGGCCATCTGCATCACTTGCGAATAACGCTCGACAGCCATTTTTTGTCTGACCTCAACGCTGCCATCTTCACAGACGCAGCTAAGATCATCACGTGCTAAGTCAACGAGCTTGCAGTGCTCGGCGACCGCTTGCTGGTCAGCGAGCAGCGCCGTCTCAAGTGCTAAATCGGCGGCGGCATCTTGGCCACGTTTGCGCGTGCCTGCCAGCGGACGCACGCTGACACGGCCATCCTCTACGCGAGATAGCATCTCAGGAGAGGCACCGATGATATCAAAACGTTTGTGATCATCTAACGTGTAGCCATGCACTAAAAACAAATACGGCGATGGGTTTAAAAATCGCAGCGCACGATACACTGCCAGCGAGTTGCCTTTATAATCCGCGGTCAGGCGCTGGGCTGGCACCACTTGCTGCACATTCCCTGTCACAATGTAGTCTTTGATTTTATTGACATCCGTACTGTATTTATCCATGCCAGTATGCGATTTAAACTTAGGTGTGGGCATGATAGGGGCGTACAAGCTTGGCATCTCTGTCAGCTTGTCTTCTATTTTTTCTAGCTCGCGAATGGCATGGCTATAGCCGTCATCGCTTCTGCAGTCAGCATAGACGATGATAGATAGGGTGTTTTCTAGCCTATCAAAGACTATCACATTCATCGATAGCATGAGCCACATATCAGGCATGGTCATTGGGTTGGGCGCTTCACATTCTCCCATACTCGGCTCGATCACCCGTACCATATCGTAGCCGAAATACCCAACCAGACCACCGCTAAAGCTCGGCAGTGCCGGCATGTCTGTTGAAGTTGGCATTTGATACTCTGCCATCAGGGTACGAATATACTCAAATGGTTGGTCTACCATTTCCACGTCGATATGATCATTTTTTTTGACCGTCATTGCCCCATCTATATATTGCACGATCAGATCACCACCCAGACCAATCATCGAATACCGTGCCCAACGCTCACCGCCTGCCACCGACTCAAACAAGTAGGCCGAACCGCTCAAATCACGTACTTTGGAAAACACCGAGACTGGTGTTTGGGCATCCATCAAGCGTTTTTTTATCAGTGGCGCATGGCTAAAACCACGGTCTTGAAAAGCTTGATATTCTTCAAAGGTCATCATAATGAAACTCTCTTAGCAAACGATTGGCAAAAGATAAGAACAGTAAAAACGATAGTCACAATACAAATGCAAGATAGCGTCAACACTCTACTGAATGTTGACGCTATAAAAATGGCAGATTGGTGGCTTAGTTTATTATCAGTGGCATAGTAAGGATAACTGGTAGCCGCTAATTATATCAAAGCCCGCTGGGGTTATAGCGGCTCAAACGGACTGGCCAGTACTATATTAAAATGAAACGCCATTAAAATTAAGCGCCGCCCATATTAAACAACCATAACGCCAACCCGATAATCAAAATTGCAATAAACACCCATACAAACCAGCCGCCGCTGGACTTTTTCTCTACTTGGCCAGCATTGGCAGGATTATTGATGGCTTGCTCCATGGCATTATTGCCTTCGGTACCAAGGTCGCGCTCCTGACCGAGATTGGCAGTTCCTGAAAACTGAGCGGTCGCCGCTTGCTTGGCGCGTAAGACCTCTGGATCGGCTTCTTCTTGTAGAGACGTGGTCGTCGTTTTGTCATGCTCAGGACTTTGGCGTTCGACTACTGGCTCTTCGACTACTGGCGTTGCAGCGACTTGTTCTTTGGCTACTGGCTCTGTCGCAACAGTTTCTTGAGGTTCATTTTGAGCTGGCGTAGGGGCAATAATATCTTCTTCTACAGGGGCGGCGGACATAGCGGCCTCGCCTGCACTAGCCGCGAGCACCTCCTCGACGATAGTTTCTTTTACCACTGGCTCTGGCGTAGCTTCTACTGAAACTGTCTCACTAGGTGATGCAGGTCTTGCTGGGATCGTTTCTTCAACAGCGGCAGGTGGCAGTGATGACTCTGTTGCTGACTGCTTCGATGGCGTGCTAGTGCTCTCTAGATCTTCTTGCACTGAGCCTACTATCTCTTCTGGCTCTTTTGCTTTCGGCTCTTTGGTGGCTGGATCAATGGCGCTTGACTCTATATCCTCGGCAGCTAAAGCCATTACTTGAAACTCAAAGCTAGCAAAGCCAAGCTTATCGTCGGCGTTCAGCTGAACCGTTTTATTCGCCTCAATACGCTTATTATTAACAAAGGTTCCGTTAGAGGAGTCTAAGTCTTTGACATAAAGCTCAGTATCCAGCACGCTCAGTACTGCGTGGTTGCGTGACACCGCTTTACTGCCTAGCACCACATCATTATCGCTGCCACGGCCAATCGAGAGGCTATCTGTGACGGTCAATGTCAAATCGCCCAACGCTTCGGTTAGGGCATTGAGACGCCAACTGTCTGCGTCTGCGGTGGTATGTGCATTATCTGTATGGTTCATCATGCTATGACTCCTTATTTTTTATGAAATTTTACATATAATGTATTCAGCTATCTCTCAGATTTGATCGATGATCGGCCAAATGTGCCAGACACATCAACTATAACTATTTACTCGGCAGGGGCGCTGGCAAAAACTGCGGTTTGATAACCCCTTGAAGCCGGCTATAAGGGATGCTCAGCACTGGCATACCATAAGCATAAGGCCCGATAGAATAGTGCTGATAGCGAATATCGATGCCCTGATCTGTCAATGTGACATTATCACTTAGGGTAAACGGCCAGCTTTTCTCATAGCTGGCAACATCCTCATCGACTGTCTTGACCCATTCTTTATAAGCGCTATAGGCTAAGGCGTTAAAGCGAGATTTTTTGTTGGGCTGTAGCATGTCTGCCAGCTGAATTGGTTTTTTGGTTTGTTGATCAAATATTAAGTACTCACTATAGGGCATGCCGTGAGCGCCGCCCGTAAAGACGTATGAGTGTATTTCAAACAGCTCAAAATCATTGACGTGACCTAAGTATTCTGGCGTGACCATAAGGCTATAGACAAACACGCTGTCTGCTGGCACCTCCGCAAACTGTGAGGTCACAAACTCATCAAGCGCCGCTTTGACATCGTCAGGCGTTTTTACCACTCGTGCGCCTGACTCACTAGGTTTGCTATTGACCACCAGCGCATCAATACGGGCGTTGACGACATCATTTATCCAAGCATGGTTGCTTTGTAGATACTGAACCTCTATCGTTGGACAATTGTCACGCTTGGCGCACTTATCTTGTAGCGTTTTTGGTAGCTGGTAATCCAGATAGTCACGCTCACTGATTAAGCTGGCAGCAAAGCTTGGCATGGCAAGCGACCCTAACAACACGCCCGTCGCCAGCACACGCCACAAACTCGCTTGCAAAGGCTCTGTCTGCAAAGTTGTCTTTTGCAAAGGTCTTGCCCGCAAAGGCAGCCGCGCCGATACCAGCGAGCGTATGCTATGGGCGCAAGTTACGATAAAACCAGACACGGTGTTCATATAGCCTCTTTTTATACCTATTATTTTTATCTATCAAGCTTTGAAAATATCAGATTTTACAGTGTCAGCTTTTAAAACATCCTAAAGCTCAAGCTATCTAAAATAGCAGTATGCAAAATCGAGCTGCCAAAGCGCTCTGCTTCGCGGCAGGCTTTTATCAATGACATCTTATAAACTGACACGCTACTTGATATTTTATCGTAACAATACCGATATATTGTAGGAACACTGTTTGTGTTTTTGAGGTGTTAGCGCATGACCTGTGTGCTATGTCAGCCCGTCAGGTCAGAGGCAAGTAAATAAAAAAGACACGAAAGTCGTGCCTTTTTATGGTTGTCAGTCGTACCGCTTTAGATAGCAAGCGCGGCACGACAGTGTGTATTAGTGCTCACGGGTATTACTAAACGTCACTTCCGGATAGCGCTCTTGCATCAGCTGTAAATTCACCCGTGACGGTGCTAGATAAGTCAAATAACCGCCACCATCAATCGATAACTGGTCATGTGCTTTTTTCTTAAACTTCGCCAGCGCAGCCTCATCATCACAATGAATCCAGCGTACGGTAGCGATAGAGACCGGCTCAAAGCTGCACTGTACTTTGTACTCTTCTTTCAGACGATGAGCGACAACTTCGAACTGCAGGACACCGACCGCGCCTAAGATTAAGTCGTTATTAATCTGCGGCATAAACACCTGCGTGGCGCCTTCCTCGGAGAGCTGCTGTAGGCCTTTTTGTAGCGCTTTGGATTTGAGCGGGTCTTTTAATACCACACGGCGAAACAGCTCAGGGGCAAAATGCGGAATCCCCGTAAAGTTCAACTCCTCGCCTTCGGTGAAGCTATCACCGATAGAGATCGTCCCGTGGTTGTGTAAGCCAATGATATCACCCGGATACGCCTCTTCTAGCGCTTCACGGTCGCCCGCTAAAAAGGTTAAGGCATCAGCAATACGCACGTCTTTCCCTAGGCGCACGTGCTTCATTTTCATGCCTTTTTCGTATTTACCTGAGCAGACCCGCAAAAACGCGATGCGGTCACGGTGACGTGGATCCATATTGGCTTGAATTTTAAAGACAAAACCACTAAACGCCGTTTCGGTCGCAGCCACTTCGCGCTCATGCGTCGGGTGCGCTTTGGGCGGCGGCGCATACTTCACCAAGGTATCAAGTACCATATTGACGCCAAAGTTGCCCAGCGCGGTACCAAACAACACAGGGGTCATCTCGCCTTTTAAAAACGCCTCTACATCGAACTCTTCGAGCGCCATTTGTACCAGCTCAAGTGACTCCTCAAAAGAATCAAACATCAGCTGACCTAGACGCTCGCGTATATCAGGATAATCGTAGCCTTCACGCGTTTCAGAGACGCTCATCTTGCCGCCATTGCCTTTCTCATAAAGATAGGTTTTGTCTTCTGCAAGATGATATACCCCAACAAAATCCTGACCCATGCCAATCGGCCATGTGACGGGCACGCATTTAATCTTTAGTACCGCTTCGATTTCACTCAGTAGCTCAAGCGGCTCGCGAATCTGACGATCGAGCTTGTTGACAAATGAGATGATGGGGGTGTCACGCATACGGCAGACTTCCATCAGCTTGATGGTACGCTCTTCGACACCTTTGGCACCATCGACCATCATCAGCGCGCTGTCTACGGCGGTCAGAGTACGATAAGTATCCTCACTAAAGTCGGCGTGACCTGGGGTGTCTAGTAGATTGACCATATGGTCTTTGTAAGGAAACTGCATGACGGAGGTGGTGATAGAGATGCCACGCTCTTGCTCCATGCTCATCCAGTCAGAGGTGGCATGACGGTCGGTTTTACGGCCTTTGACCTCACCCACTACCTGAATGGCTTGTCCCCATAGGAGCAGCTTTTCGGTCATGGTGGTCTTACCCGCATCAGGGTGCGAGATAATGGCGAAGGTGCGGCGCTTGGCAACTTCTTGATTTAGTTTTTTTGGGTCTACGCTCATAATGTTCGGCTTCAGCAGTTGGGTCATTTAGAGATTAGTCTAAATAAATAGGGTAAATATGAGCGTATTGTAACGGATTTAGCGCCAGGCTGCAGAATTAGCGCATAAAAAAACACGCTCTATGATAGCTCAATAGAGCGTGCGACCTTGGAGGTTACGATGTTTTTGGCCTAAATTATGGGCTTTTTTTAATAATAGCGTTTGATTTCTTGCTCTAAAAAGTCAGCCGCTACGTCGTTGACCAACGTGCAATCGACTACGCCGCGAAAGCTGTCTTCATTAGGCCGCTGTTCATTTTTGTTGATGTAGTTTGCATCAAAAACCGACTTGCCATATTCAGCACCATAGTAGTTATATTCAGGCCGCTCATCGGTAGCAAAAAACGTCACCTGCGCCGCACGAGCATTATTATCTTTACCTACCTTGACTGTGGTAGTGGAATATCGCTGATTGTCACCAAACCTATTCTCATTTACCTCAATCCAGTCTTCTAGGGTTTGATATCGTGTTTTATTTTTATCATTAAACACAAAAAACGCTTCTTCGCTCTTAGTCACAGGGATATAACACACGGAACCAGTAGGGAAGCTAGCATTTGTAGGAATATTGGTGAAATTATTCAAATCAGTGAAAATACCACGATCATCACTAGGACGATTGCCTTTTTGGTAGCTACTAGCATCTGTTCCTGATAGGTTCAACGTTCTATAGCGTATTTGATAGTTCAATTGTTTATTACTGCCCTTCTCATAGATAGGGCGTTTTACTGTGCGGCCATCGACTTCAATATAGCGATCTTCGAGGGTGCCTTCAAAGTTGTTTCCTAACACGGTTGCAACTGGTAAATTATTAATACTTGGCGAGATCAGCGCACCCTTGATGTTTGTGACATCAATATCACGCTCTCCATCACTATATTCAATCTCAATACGTGCGATGTTATTGTTTACGCGCTCAAAATGATTGATTTCAAGCTCGTTACTATTCCCCGAACCATACACACCATCATCTTCTCCGCAGCCAACCATCGTCAACGCCAACACAGACAATACGCTGGGAATCACCATCCGTTTTTTTATAGAGTTGCTCATTAAATAGTATCCTTGTCATGGTCAGGTCGGTTGTCATCTATACTGAGGATCAAACAGCGATATTGATGTGATTAGTTTACCTCAATACCCTCATTATTTATATATCAACGCTGTTTTGTTATGCGCACACTGTTTGTATATTTACAAACTTTTTATATATGTTTACGCCTGACCTATTGTGCGCATCAAATAGCTTGCTACCATGGATAAAAACAATACGAGCTTACCAGCCTTTATTCGACGCTCGCACCTACAATCGTATTTATATAAGTCTTTAATACATAAGTTTCTAAATCAATTTTAATACAATAGTCTCTAAATCAATAAAGCTCACCTCGAGCGACAAAACCAACAACAAAGGATATGTTATGAAAACGTTATATTCTACTAAAGCTACAACCACCGGCGGCCGTGCAGGCTCAGCCAGTCTCGCTGATAGCGATCTGAGTATCAATATGGTACCGCCCGGCTCTGGCAAAGACGGCAATAACCCAGAGCAGCTATTTGCCATGGGTTACAGCGCTTGTTTTGATGGCGCATTAGGCGCGGTCAAACAAATGGAAAAAGCCAAATTTGACTCCACCACCGAAGTAGAAGTGGATCTGATGCAAGGCGAAGGGCACGACTATAAGCTGGCGGCAAAAATCCACGTGATTGGCAAAAACACTGAGCTATCTGCTGATGAGTTCCAAAAGCTGGTCGAAAAAGCCCACCAAGTCTGCCCATATTCAAAAGCCACACGCGGCAATATCGACGTCGAGGTGACATCAGAGGTTCAATAAGTTCTCGGCTACTCTACTGTATAGCCGATGCACTCTAAAAAGAATATAGCGCTACTGGGATGCTATTTTTAAACGTAGGTTGCGCAGCCTCTGGGAACGCAGCACGCAAGTAAAATTTATACCAGTAGCGCGTTTAAACTTATATAACAGTTTTATTTTCAGTTGATTATAGTATCACAAAGCATAAAAAGAACGCAGCGAGTCTGGGTTCTTTTTTATTGTCTGGCACTTTTGTTTGTACGCATCTTGTACACATCGCGACTTTTATTGGCTCGTCTTATTCGTTTGTCATTCATTCGGCAAGAAGGTATTTTATCGTTATAATGAGGCTATCTTTTTACCTAATGCTTGTTTTTATCCCATATTTTATTATCCAATACCTGCTGCCAAATACTTGATAAGTGACCCTCTATGACTGACAACGACCACAATTCCCACTCGCCCATCAATCCAAACACCCTGCCAAATTTTGCCTGTATGCCCAACGTCGCAACGATGGACACCAGTCATGTGGATAAAGAGCAACCGCCTTTTATCTTGGTCGACGGCTCTTACTACCTGTTTCGCACTTATCATGCCTTGCCAAAAACCATGCAAAACTCGCAAGGCCTCATCACCAACGCCATACGCGGTACGTTAAATGCGCTATTAAAACTGATGCGCCGCTATCACCCCACCCATATGGCGGTGTGTTTTGATACCAAATCACCGACCTTTCGCCATGCGATGTCTGAAGAATACAAAGCCAATCGCCCCAAAATGGATGTAGAGCTGGCTGAGCAGATTCCGTATATTCATAGCTTGGTTGCCGCGCTTGGAATTCCACTACTGCGTATCGAGGGCGCAGAAGCCGACGACATCATCGGTACGCTAGCCTATCGCGCCGTCGCTGAAGGGCATCACGTGGTCATCTCGACAGGTGACAAAGACATGATGCAGCTGATTAATGACTGCGTGATACTAGAAGACAGTTTTACGGGCAAAATTACTGATGGCGCAGGCGTGGTCGAAAAATTCGGGATTGAGCCGCATCAGATGATCGATTTTTTGACGTTGATGGGCGACTCATCAGATGGTATCAAAGGCGTACCGGGCATCGGCAAAAAAACCGCCAAAGATTTGCTCAATAAATACGGTAATATCGAGGCCATGCTGGCCAATGTCGCCGATATCAAAGGCCGTGCTGGCAAAAATCTGGTCGAGTATGCCGATGACATTCCGTTCAACGCGCAGTTGGCCACTATCGTCACCGATTTAGAGATTGGCCAAGACTGGACCGATCTAAAAATCAATACCGACCCGTGCGCCCATATCGATGAGTTACGCGCTCTGTACACAGAGCTTGAGTTTCGAAACGAGCTGGCCTCGCTTGATCATCCAAACCACCCTGCCAATGGCTCACAAAGCGTGGCGCACGCTCAGGCCGATAGTGAATCACAAGCGCAAATCGCTAAATCCTTACAGTCAAGCACTATCGACAATATCACCGATAGCAAAAGTCGCGATAGCGCATGGCATACGATTTTAGACGCACCTGCTTTTGATAGCTTGGTCAAGCGACTAGAAGCCGCGCCGCACTTCGTCATCGATACCGAGACCACCAGCGTCTATTGGCGACAAGCCGAAATCGTCGGCCTGTCTTTTGCACTGCAAGCGCACGAAGCCTACTATGTACCGCTAACTCATAGTTTAGAAGGGGATGAGCTGACCGCCAAGCAGCTGGATCGCGATACGGTGTTGGCGCGTTTAAAGCCTATCTTAGAAAACCCAAATATCGGTAAAATCGGCCAGCACCTCAAATACGACGCTCATGTGTTAAGTCATTATGATATCGACTTGATCGGCGCGATTCACGCCAGCCCCAACAACTGGACGATGGATACCATGCTGGCAAGCTACGTCATCAATGCCGCCATCACTCGCCACGGTATGGATGATCTGGCACGCCACTATCTACAGACGCAAACGATCAGCTTTGAAGATGTCGCGGGTAAAGGCGCCAAACAAGTCACCTTTGATCAGGTGGCCATCGATATCGCCAGCGACTATGCTTGTGAAGATGCCGATATCACTTATCAGCTGTTTGATATGTTTCATAAAAAACTGTCTGATGACGAAAATAATGCCAAACTGCTGCACGAGTTAGAGATTCCAACGGCCGAGATACTGTGCCAAATGGAAGCAAACGGTATCTTAATCAAGCGCTCGTTTTTAAATGAGCTATCAGAACGGTTTGATGAAGAAATCATCGCTCTAGAAAAACGCGCTTATGAAATTGCTGGAGAAGAATTTAACCTTGGCTCGCCAAAGCAGCTGGGTGAGATGCTGTTTGATAAGCTGGGCATCCCTGGCGGCAAAAAAACCAAGTCAGGCCAATACTCGACTGGCGAAGCGATACTGTCAAAGATTGATCACCCATTGGTCGAGATTGTCCTTGAGTATCGCGGACTGTCTAAGCTTAAAAGCACCTACACCGATGCGCTGGCCAATGTGGCAGACGCCAAAAGCGACCGCGTACATACCAGCTATCATCAGGCATTGACCAGTACCGGTCGTCTGTCATCGACAGATCCTAACTTACAAAACATCCCAATTCGCACCGCCACCGGCCGCTTGATTCGCCAAGCCTTTATCGCGCCAGCAGGTCGCGTTATCTTGGCAGCGGATTACTCACAGATTGAGCTGCGTCTGATGGCACATTTCTCAGGCGACAAAAACTTGACGCAAGCCTTTAACGAAGGTCTGGACATTCACGCGGCCACCGCAGCAGAAGTGCTAGGTAAAGAAGTCGCTGAGGTAACTGCGACCGAGCGCCGCAATGCCAAAGCCATTAACTTTGGTCTGCTCTACGGCATGAGCGCCTTTGGCCTTGCCAAACAGCTACAGATGAGCCGCGGTGAGGCGCAAGAATATATCGACATGTATTTTGAGCGCTATCCTGGTGTCAAAAACTATATGATCAACACGCGAGCCAGCGCTTATGAGCAAGGCTATGTCGAGACGATATTGGGCCGTAAGCTCTACACGCCCGATATCACTCATAGCAACCGCATGGTCAAGCAAGGCGCTGAGCGAGCCGCGATCAACGCTCCACTACAAGGCTCTGCCGCTGATATTATCAAGCTTGCCATGATTGCTGTCGATAAGGTATTGCCCAAAGATCAAGCCAAAATGCTGCTGCAAGTCCATGATGAGTTGGTATTTGAAGTTGATAGCGATAAGGTCGATGACATTAGTCAGCTTATCACCGATGCGATGCAAGATGTGTTAACGACCACTGCGGCTGAAAAAGGCTGGCAAGTCGACTTTGCCGTACCATTACTGGTAGAAACAGATAGCGGCGCCAATTGGGACGAGGCACATTAATCGCCCAAAGAAGATATCGCACCCGCTACGATAAATACTATCGAATTAGGGCGTGCTACTGTACTCATTTTATGGCGGATTGACTATAGTCGATTCTCAATAAAACAGATACATTATATGTCAACGTGGAACTGGTATAAATTTTCCTTACGTGCTGTGCCTGCGCTGCTCGATGCTGCGTAAAATTTATCCCAGTCCCACTGTATCGTTTTTATACTGAACTCACTATATAGCATCTATTACCATTGACCCACAAAAGGGCTGAGCGGCCTGCTTGGCCTCTTTCTGATTTGTTATTTGTTATCTTTTATTTGTCAGTATAGTCATCGCCGCCCTATAACCACATATCGATGCGCGTGACCGCATACGCCTTGTCAACTGTTGGGAAATCGGTCAATATAGCATGATTATTTTTCAATTTTGCCTACAGGCGACTATCTGCCATCATGAAACCCTCAAGCCTTACCACACCGACTCGTCATACTTTGACTTATGCCGCTTTAGCTGCGCTAAACCTATGCACGCCAGCGTTGGCTGATCATAGCGCCGCCATACCGGCAAAATATCAAGACACCGCCCACCCTTCATCCAGTCCTCAGATCGGTGATGTCAATACAACAGACACAGCCTATCAACAGCTAGGCTATCAAGCGCGCACACCACTTGCCGCGCCACAGCCCTTTGATTCCTCAGCACAATGGGGCTGGGCCGATGAGCGGCGACAAGACGCAAAAGCGCAGCTAGACGAATGGGCGCACGAAATGGACGGGTGGTTTGGTGAGCCTGACCCAAAAGCGCCTGCTACCGCGAGCCTACGACTGGTCCTAGACACGCGCTGGGCCAATGACCCACTATCAGGCAGTGATGTGAGCGTCGAGCCTCGGGTTCGTGGACGTCTACGCTTACCAGTCTTAGAGCGCCGCCTAAGCTTGATTATCGGTGATGAAGACTTGGATGATGATGATTTTTTGCGACAAAGCGCGACAGGAGCGGCTTATCAAGATGGTACCGAAAGCTCTGATAGATTAATCAATAGTAAAAAGACTCGTGAAGACAACGCCTCTATTGCGCTGCGCTGGTCACGCTTCAACGATGAGATCGAAGAGCAACTGGGCGTCAAAACAGATGTCGATGTCGGCGTACGCTCACTTGATGATCTGTATGTCAAAGTCAGTGTCGATCGAGATTGGTACCAAAACGAGAAGCTAAAAGTAACCACCGATAGCTTTTATCGTTATGGCCTCGACAGCGAACACTACGCCAAAGGCGGACTCACCTTGCGATATGGCGCTGATCCAGCACGCTTTCTTAACAACCGTACTACCGTGCGCTACCGCAATCAGGATAGCAGGGAGGATACCGACTGGAGCCATGATCTAAGACAAGTCCATCAGCTCGGTGAAGAAAAGCAGCTGGCCTATGGTATTTCGATCAGTGGTTATTTCGATAAAAACAAATCACTGCTCAATAGCTATGGCCCAGCCATCACCTACCGTCAGCCGATTTGGCGGGAGTGGCTCTACGTGCAGACAGAGCTAAACTATTATAATGACAAAACAGAAAACAAAGACCACTACCCATCAGCACTATTACGCATGGAGGCACTGTTTTAGTCCGCGATAGCTCATTGCTGTCTCGCTTGGCAGCCGGCACAAGACAAATAGTATGTTGCTACCTGTGAAACGGTGTTGACTATTTTTTAAATATTAACAATCCCTTATGACCAATTAGTTATGTTTCATAATCCCATTTATGGATAATCAAGCGTATAATAACGCTGTATCTCTATTTCATATCTTTGTTTTTATATTACTTGTGATTGGAAGTGAGCCTTAGCGCTCGCTTTTTTTATTGCAAAATCTGGAGTCCTTATTTTGATTACAGATGGTCTTATCGAAGCCCCTGGCATTATTATATTGCTTGCTTGCTGGATACGCTGTCTACAGTATTTTCGGCGCAGTCATAGCAAAAAAACTGAAGCGTTTTGGTTGGCGGCAGTGCTGGTGTTTTTTGCGGTCATACGCCGCGAGCTAAACTACTTACCCGATCTTTTTATTCCAGCTGATTTTTTATTGCTAAGCCAGCCCTATGACTGGTGGGAAGATTGTGTACTAACCGTCGTCTACCTGATGATTGTTGGGCTACTGGCTTATTCATGGCGCTATCTTTTGGCAGTATTAAAGCGTGTGCCCGTATCGTTATATTTGACGGTAGCGGTACTGGCACTACTAGAATACATGGGCGAAAACATGATTGGCATACCTGAAACCCTTGGCGTGGTGATCGAGGAGCTATCAGAAACCGCCATTTATGCCATTACCTTGATATACCTATGGCGCTTTACGTTAAGCGACTATGACTGTCCCTCAGCGCGCGCAGACCTATCGCACTCTCACGCGGTGTCACATTCAGCATAGATATCTGATCTAACCTCGGCCAAAGCCGCTGTGCCGCGCTGCCTATCAATACTTGCCGCCAGATTTGCTATACTGGATCAATGCCCGAGCGCACATATCTCTGATATCCACTTGCTCTCGACTTATCCATTACTGCTAGGGCGTGTCCTCATTTTGACAAGGGTAATAAAAATGGGGACACACCCAAATCACCGAGTCACTTATTATGAATATCTTAATCACTGGCGCCTCACGTGGTATCGGTCTGGCCACCGCAAAAAAACTGGCAGAAAAAAGCCACAACGTCGGCCTGTTTGCGACCAATACGGCCACGCTTGAGGATGCCATCGGCGACAAAGCCTTTAAAAAAGCGCTGAAAAAAAACCGTGTCATTATCGGCAAATTAGATGTCACCCAGCCTGAGCTATGGGACGACGCCATCACACAAATGATTGATCATTTTGGCAGTATCGATGCGCTAATCAATAACGCAGGCGTGTTGGTCAGTGGCACTTTGCCGACGACTGATTTGCAAGAGCAGCTGGCCTTAGTCGATGTTAATTGTAAAGGCGTGCTTATCGGCTGTCATAAGCTTGCGCCTTATTTGGCGGATAGCACCAATGGTAAAATCGTCAATGTCTCCTCGGCCTCGGCCATTTACGGCCAGCCCGAGGTTGCAGCGTACTCTGCCAGCAAGTTTTTTGTCCGTGGACTTACCGAAGGGCTAAATATCGAGTATGACCGCCTTGGTATCAAGGTCATTGATGTCATGCCGCTGTGGGTAAAATCAGACATGACAGAGGATCTTAGTGTCACCAGTATTGAGCGCTTGGGTATCAATTTGACTGTCAATGATGTGGCAAAAACTCTGTGCAAACTGACCACCCGCCCCAATCGTAAACTCAAAAGCACGCACTACTCGGTCGGCATGCCAGCCAAAGTCTTTCAGACCCTCTCACAAGTCACGCCTGATCCTGTGATCCGCTGGGTAAATACCAAAGTGGGTGCCAAATAAAGCACAGCCCATTTACCAAATGCTTATCCTATTGTCCTGACGGCTACTCAATCTGGGTGGCCGTTTTGCTGGCGGCTCGAATGTCAATTGCTTGCTTTATGGTTTTATCAGCGAACGTATTGTTGTTAATAAGCGTGTTTTTGACTGGCCCTGCGGCAGTGTCTTCGCGAATTTTTGAACCAACCTGAATGGGCAAACGAACGTCGGCGGCGAACGTGTTATCCCTTATCAGCGTGCCATCATCTTCCACAATAACGCCCTGCTCGACTTGGGTAAACTGATTATTGATGATTTGATTGTCTTTAGCACTGTCTAAGTGATAGCTGGCAAACAGCGTTTGCTTGACCAAATACGCGCCGCATTCAAACCCTTTTAGGTTGCGCGATTGCCTTGACGCCACCCACACGCCCACTGGCTCATTTTGAAAAACATTACCGCGAATAATATTGTCACGACTCGACTCAGTGCGTTTGAAATGATTGCTGCGCGACGGGTCATCAGCATGCTCAAAGCAGTTGCGATAGAGCAAGATACTGCCTGCGCCATTGTGAAAAAACTGATTATTCTCAATACGATTGTTGCTTGATGAGTCCACCGCGATGGCTTCACGATTGGGCTTAAACGTGCGAAAACCATTACCGACAAACACAGAGTCTTTGATGACATTGTCGCGACTACCAAACTCTAAATATAACCCAACCGTGCCAGCGTTTTGAATACGCACGCGCTCAAAGCTCACGCCGTGTACGTGATCGCCGATAAACATGCCGCTATTAATACTATTCTGACTGCTGACATTGATGACGCGGATATCTCTCGGTGCCAGCGCGCGATTGGCAGTAGGGTCGATAACGCCGCGCGTATAACGCTGATTGGGATGGCTGTATTGGCGAATGTGCAGCGCATGGCCGTAGCCTGTTATATGACAATTAGCAACAGTGATATTCTCAATAGCAGCATCCGTCTTTGGTTTAATCATAATAGCGCTGGCCTTTGATGAATCATCGGCGCTGGGGCTAAGCTGCGCCCCTTGACAGTCAAGCGAGCTATGAGAGTCACTGAGCTCAAAACGTATCGATTGACCTGTTAAGTCGCAGCTTTTGCTCAGGATCTGATGGCCTTTTATCGTCACAGTTTGCTTGGGCGTCAGCTGCGCGCACTCTATCACGGTCGCGGTACTTGGTAGCTTGGCCTCCATGACCAACGGCTTTTTTATAACGTCCGTTTGACTGACGACTGGCTGATCGTCACAAGCGCTTAAGCTCATAGCGGTTATCAGGCCGACCATGACCGACCATACATTGACATATTTTAGGCGATAAACAAGGGGCATAAATAATGCTCACTGCGAGTTGTCTTACATTTTTTGAACATCCTGTGACACCTTACTACTAGTCGAGCTCGACCTAACACGGCACACTAATCCTCATCATACAGATAAAAACCAATCATAAGATAAAAGGAATGTCAGATGGATAATACAAAAACCCCGCTCCCAGAGGCGCAAGACCGTATCGATGGCGATGACAACCAGCGAGTCGATTTAGACAATCCAATGCTGCATACGATTGATGACGATGACGTCATTGACAATAGCGCAGGGTTTGACAACTCACAAGCAGGCAGCGAGGCCACGCAAGGCCTCACACCGATGCATCACCAAAATATCGATGAAGCCCGTGTCGATGAGGTATTGGTCGAGGACAATCTAGATGACAAGGATTATCCAGACATCGTCGATATCGCTGATACCGACGCTGCTGGGCGCAGTAACGACGATAACTTCTAACCCTATCTGCTCAGCACAGCATCAATGACGTCAAACACTGGTAAAAAAACACCGAACATCACGTCCGGTGTTTTTATTATTCATGAAGATCAAAAGGCTTTCATTAAGATCAAAAGGCTTAACTACGCCCAACCATCAAGCGTGTCCGCCCAGCCTTTGACCAATGGTTTGCTAAGCGCTTCGAGTAAGTCAATGTGCGCCTCGTCAAGATTAAGTGCAGGTATATAATGATACTCTTGCCCACCAGCGTTTAAGAAGTTATCACGGTTTTCAATCGCCAGCTCTTCTAGCGTCTCCAGACAATCGGCAGAAAATGCAGGACTGACAACCTGCACCGAGCGCACGCCAGACTGACCCCACTCCTCTAGTACCACATCGGTATATGGCTTGACCCATTCTTGTTTGCCAAAACGCGACTGAAAGCTGATGATCCATTCATCATCTCTTAGACCTAGCGCATGTGCCACTTGGGCGGCAGTACACTTACAGCGCTTTGGATACGGATCGCCTTTATCCGCATACGGCTGCGGGATACCGTGAAAACTAAACATCAGCTTGTCAGGTTTGCCATGCTCTGCCTGAAAGCGACGAATCGAGTCTGCTAGTGCCTGAATATACAGTGGATGGGCAAAGTAGTCCTTTACAATGGTATAGTTGGGCAAATTGCGCTGCGTCAGCGTCCATTTGGTCAGCGCATCATAGACAGCACCGCCTGAGGTGGCGGAGTACTGCGGAAACAATGGCAAGATGACAAAGTGATCCACGCCCTCATCGCGTAGATTGTCCATCACCTCAGGCAGACCAGGATTGCCATAGCTCATCGCCGCATGTACCGACACACGAAACGGCGCTGCACTGTCGGCCAGACGCGGCTCTAATAATGCCACTTGGCCGTTTAATATCTTGCGGATCGGCGAGTCGCCCTCCCAGATACTGGCATAAGCTTTTGCGACGCGCTTCGGCCGACTAGGCAGGACAAACAAGTTAAGAATGATGGCCCACAAAAACTTAGGGATTTCAATCACCCGAGGGTCTGATAAAAACTGTTTGAGATAACGACGGACAGCAGGCGCTGTTGGCTCATCAGGTGTCCCAAGGTTGACCAATAAGACGGCTATACGCGGCGGCAGTTTAGGTTTCATAAAAGTCGTGTGTGATTCATAAGTGATAAAAAGGATTGTGAAGGCATTATTCATTTAGCATCTGATTAGTGTAGCATTTTATCGCCAAAAAACGCATGGTAAAGGCCGTCTTTATACAATTTGCTACGCAGGTTAAATAAAGACTGCGTACGGAGGTTGTACTCCTACGCCCATCGCCATACAATAGAGCCAACCATCACCAAAACCGTATAAGAACATACATGCTATTTTGCTTGTGTGGCTGGTGATTTTATTGACGCTTAATTGACGCTTATTTATAGATGATTGTTGTCTTGCGAGGTAGCTTTGAACGCACGCTCTGATAGTACCAGTGACCAACTCCCAACAGATACACTCGACCCACAAGGCTTGGCCGATCAGGCAGGCTCAGTCGGAATCGTCACGCCCGAAAAAATCCATTTTGCCGAGCCGCTTACCCTTGAGTGCAATCGCACCTTGCCGTCTTTTGATTTGATGGTAGAGACTTACGGCACCCTCAATCAAGACAAATCAAATGCTATTTTGATTTGCCATGCCTTGTCTGGCAGCCATCATGCAGCAGGGTATTATAGCCATGATGACAAAAAAGCGGGCTGGTGGGACAATATGATCGGACCCAACAAAGCCATCGACACCAATCAATTTTATGTGGTGTGCGTCAATAATATCGGCAGCTGCTTTGGCTCGACAGGACCCACCACCATCAACCCTGATACCCTCGATCAAGCTGATGGCAGCGAGCCACAAGTCTATGGCCCTGACTTTCCGCTGATCACCATCAAAGACTGGGTCAAAACCCAAGCGCTGCTCTCAGACCGCTTAGGCATCGATATCTGGCATGCCATCGTCGGCGGCTCTATGGGCGGTATGCAAGCGCTGCAATGGTCAGTCGACTATCCAGACAGGCTAAAACGCTGCGTCATTATTGCCAGCACGCCCAAGCTATCGGCACAAAATATCGCCTTTAACGAAGTCGCTCGTCAGTCCATTCTCTCTGACCCAGACTTCAAAGACGGCCGCTATATCCAAGCCGGCACTTATCCACGCCGCGGCCTGATATTGGCACGTATGGTCGGCCATATCACCTACTTGACCGATGACGCGATGAAGGCCAAGTTTGGCCGCGATCTAAAATCGGGCAAGTTTATGTACGGCTACGATGTCGAGTTCCAAGTAGAGAGCTATCTGCGCTATCAAGGCGAGCGCTTTAGCAAAAACTTCGATGCCAATACCTATTTGCTCATGACCAAAGCTTTAGATTACTTTGATCCTACGCGCGACTATGCCAATTATGCGAATACTGCCGACGACACAGCCATCGATGATAGTCTGGCTACCAGCATCAATAACGAGCACACAGGTAGCACAGGTAGCGACCATACTGCTGAGCACAGCGATGATACCGACAGCCAGCTTGAGCTGAGCGCCTTAAAATCCGCCCTTGCCCATACCAAGTGCCAATATCTGGTGGTGTCGTTTACCACTGATTGGCGCTTTGCCCCTGAGCGCTCACAAGAAATCGTGGATGCCCTGATGGCCACAGGCAAGCCGGTCAGCTATATCAATGTCGACGCCCCACATGGTCATGATTCGTTTTTATTTGATATCCCCCGTTATATGGGCGCGATCAAAGGCTTTTTGACCGCCCCTTTTATGACCACTAACATGGCCGGCACAGGAGAACGCTCATGAGAATGGACCATCAGTTGGCTGAGCGCTGGATCGCGCCGCAATCGCATGTACTGGATTTGGGCTGTGGTAATGGTGAGCTGCTCGCGCATTTGCAGCAAAAACTGGGCGTGACGGGTTATGGCCTAGAGATTGATGAAGACAAAATCAATGAAGCCATCAGCAAGGGTCTCTCTATCGTCGAGCAAGATCTCAACGATGGGCTGGCGCGCTTTGCTGACGACAGCTTTGACACCGTCGTCATGGCACGGGCGCTCCAAGCGGTCAAAGCCCCCGACGTTTTGCTGCTCGATATGCTACGCGTGGCCCGTGAAGCGGTCATCACCTTTCCCAACTTTGCCCATTGGCAAAACCGTATTCACCTTGGACTAAAAGGCCTGATGCCCGTCTCAGAAGCCCTGCCTTATGAGTGGTACAACACCCCAAACATTCATTTGTGTACCTTTAAAGACTTTGAGCAGTTGTGTGCTGAGCATGACATTCATATCATCAACCGCTTTGCTGTTAGCGACTCAGAAAAAGGCCATTCACCGCTGATGACATCTTTAATCCGTCAAGCACCCAATCTCTTGGCAGATGTCGCTATTTATCGCGTCACCAAAAGGAAGCCTGCATAATATTCAAAAACCAAACGGCCCTAATCCTCCTTGTCTGATTTTTATAAAATGATTGATTTATTCTTACGCGCAAGTAACTCTATGATTTTATTGAAGACACTCAGGTATAATCGGCCATGATTTCTTGTAATTAGTATTTGAGTTTCGTAAGTGTGGGTGTTAAGCTAGCAAAATAATGTCACTGACACCCGTATTTGCACCGTTCGTCTGTTTGACTTGACAGCAACTGCTGAGCAAGATGTTCAGGTAAAGGGCTCACTATACTTAATGGATGGTTTGGGACGTTTGGATAACACGTCATTGATACGACGCTCCCTTATCATTAGCGCCGCCTAAGATACTTTAGCGGTACATTTTTTTTGCTTATTAACTGCCTAATTTTGGAGCTGCTATGAAACTATTAAAAGCTGCGTTGTTTACTGCCTTATTTTCTTGCGCAGGTCTTGCCAATGCTGAGTTAATATCAAACGTACCGCTTGATACCTCACGTTTTGAGCTGATGCCTGTCAGTGAGCTGTCCAACCGTGCGGCGCAAGGGAATGACCATGCGCAGTTTTACTTAGCCAAGCGCCTACAAAAAGGCGAAGGCGTGGCACAAAACACTCAGCAAGCCATTCAGTGGTATACCAAAGCCGCGCAGCAAGGTGTTGCGCCAGCCCAGCTAAATCTGGCCATCATGTATCTACGCGGTGAAGGCGTGAAGCCCAATCTTCAGCAAGCACGCCACTGGTTAGAAAAAGCGGCCATGCGCGGTGACAATCGCGCCAGCTACACGCTAGCTTTGCTCGATGAAAAACAAAAGAATCTGGTCGATGCCTATAAGTGGTATGACTTGGCTGCCCGTGACGGTATGCTCGATGAAAAAGTACGCAACAAAGCCCGTGGCAAAATCGGTCAGCTGGCGTTGAACTTATCCAGCTCAGACATCGCCAATGCTCGTAGCCAAGCGGATCGTTGGTTCCAAAGCAAATAGCTTTTATACCGACTCTCTCAGCGATTAAAATCCAGCCGATGCGCTGGATTTTTTGTTCTTTTTAGAGCGGCTATCGAGCCGTTTCAGAGACAGATAACTCTCCTTAAAATCGTATCAATCACAACACAGCCCTTCTCACAAAATCTTCAAAACATCAGCAAAATTTGCTACACTACGCGCGCACTGGCCCAATTCCACAATTGCGCTAGTGTTATTGCTAGTATCAGATAGCTATCCTAAATGAATCAATGCACTGGGTTTACGACTCAGCCAGCAGGAGACTTGCATGACCACTGACAACCGCACAAATAATCAGCAACACGCCACCGAATACGACAGCGAAACCAACAATATCGTCGTCGCTGCACTTTATAAATTTACCCGCTTTGCTGACTTTGCGCAGTATCGTGAGCCGATCTTAAACACCATGCTGGACAATGACGTCAAAGGCACTTTATTGCTGGCCAATGAAGGCATCAACGGTACGATTTCTGGTAGCCGCCAAGGCATCGATACGGTCCTTGATTATTTGCGTAGCATTGAAGCGATTGGTCGTTTTGAGTTTAAAGAGTCTTATACCGACGTCCAGCCTTTTTATCGTACTAAGGTCAAGCTCAAAAAAGAAATCGTCACCATGGGCGTAGAAGATATCGATCCACTGCAATCTGTCGGCCGCTACGTCAAGCCGAGTGAATGGAATGCGCTGATCTCTGATCCTGACGTGCTCCTAA
The DNA here is from genome assembly GCF_900291405.1 of Psychrobacter sp. Marseille-P5312. Classification (NCBI taxonomy): domain Bacteria; kingdom Pseudomonadati; phylum Pseudomonadota; class Gammaproteobacteria; order Moraxellales; family Moraxellaceae; genus Psychrobacter; species Psychrobacter sp. Marseille-P5312. Next base: position 1,696,065 of record NZ_OLML01000001.1, on the reverse strand, counting down.
TCGACACCCGCAACGACTACGAAGTACAGATTGGCACCTTTCAAAACGCCGTCAACCCACACACCGAAACCTTCCGTGAGTTTCCAGAATATGTGGCAAAAGAGCTCGATCCAACCAAACACAAAAAAGTGGCAATGTTTTGTACCGGCGGTATTCGCTGTGAGAAGTCCACGGCCTATATGCGCGAGCAAGGGTTTGAAGAGGTCTACCATTTAGAAGGTGGTATTCTAAAATACCTAGAAGAAGTCCCAGCCAGTGACTCTATGTGGCAAGGTGATTGCTTTGTCTTTGACAACCGTGTGTCAGTCAATCACAACTTAGAAAAAGGCAACTACGAGCAGTGCTTTGCTTGTCGTATGCCGATTACAGCCGAGGACATGCAAAGCGCCGCCTATATCAAAGGTGAGTCGTGCCCGCATTGTATCGACAAAGCGACTGAGGAACAAAAAGCTAGATTCCGTGAGCGCGAGCATCAAATGCAGCTGGCCAAAAAACGTGGTGAAGCGCATATTGGTAGCGATGTGATGGACATCATCGAAAAGCGTAAAGCGGCTAAAATGGAAGCGCGCCAACAAGCAGAAGCGGCCAATAAAGCCAAAGCTTAACGGCATTGAGATTTATTAAATAAGGCTTATTAGATCTCTTGCATAAGTCATTGCTAGCCGTTGATACTCCGTTAACGAAGGTCGATAAAACGGTACTTTTGCAAGAGGTCTATTAAATAAGAATTGTCAAAAAAGAGGTCACTAGCGCCTCTTTTTTTTGTCTCTTTTAATTATATTATACTGCCGGATAAACCACTTGGCCTTGACTGTTGAGCTCAGCCCCTGGTGTTAGCTTGGCAGGATCTAAGCGACCAACGCCCATAATATGCTCTACCCTATCGCCTCTAAGCAGTAAATAATCGGTAATGATACGCCGATGGCAACGCCACCATACTGCTTCAGAACACATAAGGGTAAGACGCTGTTTTTTCCCAAGTTGAATGAGTTGGTCGAGAGCTGCCTGAAAAGTATCACTTAACGCATAATCTGCGTAATTATGAAAAGCTTGCACGCGCCATAGACTATTAATGTCTTCGTCGACTTGTTTTTGTTTTGGACGTCGCCCGCCAAGGTCGGGGCAGTGCTGATAACTGATGCCAACTTGACTAAGCGCTTCTGGAAAAGTATCGATATTAAAATCAGGGTTGGTACGAGAACGAGGAAAGCTGCGCACATCGATGAGCAGTTCGATATCGGCTGCTTGAAGCATGTCAATCAGCTCAGCAAGGCTACGGGTCGAATGTCCAATCGTATAAAATGTGGTGGTCATGAGTTAAGCCGTTATAGAGTTGTCGCATTGTCGCATTGTCGCGTTGAGGTTTTGAATTTTATTGTTTTTAAATTTTATTGTTGTCGTCTTATGTTGCATGGTCTTGAATGGTTCAATGGTTTTGCTCACTCAATATTAACCAGCTTGAACTTGCTCAATCATTAGGACTTTTGTAGGACTATCGTGGTTGAAGGTCGCTAACGCAGCAAAATCAAGCAAAGCAAACCAAATCTCTACTACTTATAACGATACCCAACATAAAAAAATAGCAGACAACCACCAAGGTCATCTGCTATTTCATTGAACTTACTTTAAGACGTTAAACGTATCTTTATACCGTCAGTCTTAAGCGTTATGAATAATCTATTAAAATAAGATACGTACGCGAATGGTTTCTTCAACGTCTTTTAGTTGATCAAGCGCGGCGGTTGAATCGTTATAATCCACATCCATCACGAGATAGCCAACATCGCCTTCTGTCATCAGGCTCTGCGCCAAGATGTTGATATGCGCCTCGGCGAACAGACGGTTGATCTGTGACAGTACGCCTGGCACGTTTTTATGGATATGTAGCAGACGATGTGAGCCTTCTTTAAACGGTATAGAAACCTCTGGGAAGTTCACCGCGGTCGCCGTATCACCTTGATCTGAGTATCTGACAAACTTATCAGCCACTTCAAGACCGATATTGGCCTGTGCTTCTTGGGTTGAGCCACCGATATGCGGTGTCAAGATCACATTGTCAAACTTACGTAGTGGTGATTCAAACTCTTCGTCCGCCGATTTTGGCTCTTTTGGAAACACATCAATCGCAGCGCCCAAAAGCTTACCAGACTCAAGCGCGGCCGCCAAGTCATCAATCTCTACGCAAGTACCACGAGCGGCGTTGATAAAGTAGCTGCCGTCTTTCATGTGTGCAAACTGCTCAGCTTTCATCATATAGCGGGTGCTTGGGACGTCAGGCACATGCAAGGTGACGATATCAGCGGTCGATAGCAGCTCTTCTAGGCTACCCACTTGTACGGCGTTGCCCAATGGCAATTTGGTCACGACATCATGATAGATGACTTTCATACCAAAGCTTTCGGCCAGTACAGACAACTGTGAGCCGATAGAGCCATAACCGACGATACCAATGGTTTTGCCGCGTACTTCATGCGAGTTGGTGGCAGATTTACCCCAGCCGCCGCGATGAACGGTGGCGTTTTTTTCTGGAATACCGCGATATAGCATGATGGCTTCTGCCAATACCAGCTCAGCCACCGAGCGGGTGTTCGAGTATGGCGCGTTAAAGACGGGGATACCTAGGTCGCGAGCCGCGTCTAGATCGACTTGGTTGGTACCGATACAAAAACAGCCGATACCGATGAGCTTGTGCGCATGCTCCAACACTTCACGTGTCAGCTGCGTACGCGAGCGAATACCGATAAAATGCGCATCTTTGATTTTTTCGATCAGCTCATCTTGATCTAAAGCGTGACTGATATTTTCGATGTTGTGGTAGCCCGCGTCTTTTAATACTTTTAGGGCATTGTCGTGCAGACCTTCAAGCAATAAAAAACGAATTTTGTCTTTTTCTAATGATAACGCCATATGAGAACTGTCCTATGATTGTCTTATAAGATTATCTGCTCGATAATCTATGATGGGTGAAACGAAAACAGTTCAGATATCTTACACAAAATTCCGTCTCGATGTTAGCAGATTAGATGAATTATTGATTATCTAGCCTGAAAACTATTTATGCTATAGTAAACGCTGGTAGCGACACGCTGCCAAACTGGGTTGAACTGTTTTTTTTGAGGGCGACCTCCCCTTATATAAACATACTTATAACTGCCGCGTTATATCCATTTAGCGATATAATAATCCCCTTTATGCATAGTACTTACCGTTTATACCGAGAGTTGACCATGACTTCTTTATCTAGCCAAAGCCCGTCTAACCCTAGTACCGCCGCCGTCCAAAGCCTTTTAGACTGTTTGCTTGCAAGCCATCAGTTTGACCCAGCCCAAATCAAAACCGACCCTGAAAGCCTTGAGTATTGGGGCAAAGACTGGACCAAACACTTCGCCCCAGCCGCCTCTGCCATCGTCTTTCCAAAGACCACCGAACAAGTACAAGCCATCGTCCTGCTTGCCAATGAGCACAACATCGTCCTCACCCCTAGTGGTGGCCGTACCGGTCTGTCGGCAGGTGCCGTTGCCGCCAATGGCGAAATCGTCGTCAGCATGGACAAAATGAACCAAATCGGCACCTTTTATCCTGCCGATCGTATGGTCGAGATTGAAGCCGGCGTCATCACCGAACAGCTGCAACAGTTCGCAGAGTCAAAAGACCTATACTACCCTGTCGACTTTGCCTCAGCAGGCTCCAGTCAAATCGGGGGCAACATCGGCACCAACGCCGGCGGCATCAAGGTCATCCGCTATGGCATGACCCGTCAATGGATCATGGGGCTCACCGTCGTCACCGGTAAAGGCGACATCTTGCAACTCAACCGCGGCATGATAAAAAACGCCACCGGCTACGACTTGCGTCAGCTGTTTATCGGTAGTGAAGGCACCCTAGGTTTTGTCACCCATGCCCAAATCAAGCTTGAGCGTCAGCCACAAGACTTAAACGTCATGGTACTGGGCATGGACAGCTTTAATGATGTCATGAAGGTGTTATCCGCCTTTCAAGCGCAGATTGATCTGACCGCCTTTGAATTCTTTGATGACGTCGCTATCGATAAACTCATGGCCCATGGTCAAGTACAAGAGCCGTTTGAGTCTCGTACCAAGTTTTATACCTTACTTGAGTTTGAAGCGCCCTATGAGCCTATCATGGATAAAGCCATGGCCATCTTTGAGCATTGTATGACTGAAGGCTGGGTCGTCGATGGTGTCATGAGCCAAAGTCTGGCGCAAGCGGCAGAGCTGTGGAAGCTACGTGAATATATCTCTGAGACTATCTCAGTCTTTACCCCTTATAAGAACGATGTGTCGGTACTCATCAGCTATGTGCCGGAATTTATCGCTGAGATTGATCATATCGTCGCCAGCAACTATCCAGACTTTGAGGTGTGCTGGTTTGGTCATATCGGCGATGGCAATTTGCATCTCAATATTCTAAAGCCTGAAAACATGAGCAAAGATGATTTCTTTAGTGAGTGTCAAATTGTCAATAAATACGTGTTTGAAACGGTACAAAAATATGGCGGCTCGGTGTCTGCAGAGCATGGGGTGGGTATGACGAAAAAACCGTATCTACACTATAGCCGCAGTGAGACTGAGATTGCGTATTTACGTGAGATTAAGAAGGTGTTTGATCCCAATAATATTATGAATCGTGGTAAGGTCTTTGATGTGTAAGAAGTTTTTTATCAAAACAACCCATCTATAACCATAAAAAATGACGCTAAACCTCAGAGTTTAGCGTCATTTTTCTATTATCTTTTCGCACAATAGCACCGCTTATAAATATAACAGCACCAAACCAACGATTAATAGCACACTTAAAAACCCTTGCACCACTAAAAACGCTTGATGCGGGGCGGCGATATGACGCACCATATTGCCCAGCGCATTATAAGTAATACCAGTGGCTTTGATATGTGGCGGGGTGTCAAAGGTTTTGATAATTTGCAAAAACTGTTCGGTACGCTCAGGCGACCAGCCATGCGGCGCAAATGGCAGATACGGTGACAACTGCGCCGCCTGCTGCTTGGTGGCAGGCGACCAAAGCCAGCGCTCCAAAAAAAGCAAACGCATGCGCCAGTCTGAAAAATCACGCTGCGTAATCACTTGTAATACGAGCACTTGCACGTCTTTATGGCGCTCATCGGCAAAAATACGCTGCGTCAGCGCCGCCACTTCGGCCTTCTCGCCTTCAATACATTGCAAAAAATGGCCGTTGCCATAACAAAGCGTACCGGTGATACCATGCTGCTCATTAAAATCTTTCGCATGGCCTTCTACTTCATCAAATATCGAAGCGCTTAAGCGCGAGCGCAGCGTCAGACTACTGACATACACCAACTGTACCAACGCATCATCTGCTATGTTATCTAGTTGGCTAAATGCAGTGGTATGAGTGAGGGGCATAATAAAAATCCTAAAGGGGCACTTGTGCCGATAGCCGAAGCAAATAAGCCAAACAAGACGCTGCTTGAGTGATAACAATAGTTGAGTGCACATCACTGACATCAAAGCCGGCTCACAAAAACGTAGCAAATAGTTACCACGTTAGACTGTCATTGCCCATGTGACTTGCTATCATAACCAGCAATATAGCCTTTATGACGATAAAAACGCACCACGATATCTACAACACTACTGGCAAATTCAGCAGGGCAGATGAAAGAGTATAATCGCATCCAAATAAATCAGATATATGGCTATTAGTCGCTCAATGAAGCGTTGTATCATTTTTATATCAGATGGACTATATCATTCTAACCCATTGTAAACATGGCAATAAACGATTGTAACGACAATATTCTCTAATAGGAATATTTTTATTGCTTTTGTTACACGAAAAGTTTTTATAAAAACAGCAGATAGGAACCTTATGAGCAAGATTGAAAAAACAGACGACTTTCATTTGACGATTGCCGAGATTAAGAAAAAAGACTACCCCCAGTTAAAAGCCTTGATGGATCGCGTCTACGCCAACCTAGGCGGCGCGTGGTCAAAAAACACCATTCATACGCTCATAGACGCCTTTCCTGAAGGGCAGATTGCGCTGTTTGACCATGATCAGCTGATCGGCATCGTGCTGTCGATGCGCGTTGACTATGCCAAGTTTTCTAACCCGCATACCTATGATGATTTGATCGGTCACAAAGAGATCATCAAAGACAATCCAAAAGGCGATGCGATTTATGGTTTGGACGCGCTGATCGACCCTGACTATCGCGGGTATCGCCTCGGACGCCGGCTGTATGATGCGCGCAAAGAGCTATGCCGTCAGCTTAACTTTCGCGCGATTTTGGCCGGTGGCCGTATTCCCAATTATCACAACCACCAAGACCTGACCCCTGGCGAGTATATCGATGCTGTCGAGTCTCGTGAGATTCACGACTCTGCGCTATCATTTCAGCTGTCCAATGGCTTTATCGTCAAGCGTATTTTGACCGCGTACCTACCAGATGATGCCCAGTCCAAGGGCTTTGCTACACTACTTGAGTGGGCCAATATCTATTATGAACCACAAGAATACAAGCCCAGCACCCGCAAGTCAGAGGTGCGTATCGGCGGTATTCAGTGGCAGATGCGTGAAGTTGACTCGCCTGAAGAGCTACTACAGCAAGTGGAGTTTTTTGTCGATATCATGGCCGACTACAACTCTGACTTTGCTTGCCTGCCGGAATTCTTTAACGCGCCCTTGATGGGACTATGCGAGTCGACGGATCAAAACGTTGCTATTCGATTTTTGGCAGACTATACCGAATGGTTTAAGAATGAAATCTCGCATTTAGCCGTCAGCTATAACGTCAACGTCATCACTGGCTCTATGCCGCTACTCGATGAAAACGATACCCTCTATAATGTCAGCTACTTGTGTCGCCGTGACGGGACGGTAGAAGAGCAGCGCAAAATCCATATCACCCCCCACGAGCGTAGCGCTTGGGTGATTGAGGGCGGCGATGAGGTAAAAGTATTCGATACGGATGCCGGCCGCGTTGGTATTTTAGTCTGTTATGACGTTGAGTTCCCAGAGCTTGCGCGCCTCATGGCACTCGATGACATGGATATTTTATTTGTGCCGTTCTGGACAGACACTCAAAATGGCTACTTGCGCGTACGCCACTGTGCTCAGGCGCGTGCTATCGAAAACGAATGCTACGTGATGATTTGCGGCTCTGTTGGCAACTTGCCACAGGTTGAGAGCTTAGATATTCAGTACGCCCAGTCGTCTATCTTTTCGCCATCAGATTTTGCCTTTCCTCATGACGCAATTATGGCAGAAACCACCGCAAACACTGAGATGGTTTTTTTCTCTGACTTAGATTTGGACAAGCTGATTCACGTCCGTCACGAAGGCTCGGTACATAACTTGCTTGACCGCCGCGATGACTTGTTTAGCCTAAAATGGAAGAAAAAGTCGAAAGTACTAGCCAGTAAGCTCAGCACAAGCGAGCGCCGAGAAAACACAGGCAGCGTGCTGACCGGCGACCCACTACAAGACCGCGCACAAAAACCTTAAGCGCTTATCGTCACTCCGACATAAAATCGGTACAGCAATAGCGATGGACGATATTTTGACAGTGTTCTAAAGAATTGGTGTTTTAAAGCATTTAGGAATCATACGGCTGAGCATTCAGCCGTTTATTTTTATCTAGGGCATGTCCTCATTTTAAAAATGGTGATAAAAATGAGGACACAGCCTAGCACACGCGATAATAAACAACGACCAGACACTTTTTGATACCATGACAAGCATAAAAAGCAGACCTTATGACAACTGATACTGATACCACAGCGGCAAAGCCTAAAAAGACGCCACAGCAAAAAGCGCTGTCGCTTATCAAGACGATACTGATATATGGCTTGATGTTTGCCGTCATTTATACCGCGGTTAATTGGTGGCGTCAGCCAGTCATGCCTGCCAACCCGCAATTGCAGCTGACCGACTATCAAGAACAGACACTAGACTTAGCAGCGATGAGTCACAAGCAGCCTACGCTAGTGTATTTTTGGGGTACTTGGTGTCCGATATGTACTTATACCTCGCCCACTATCGATAAGCTTGCCGCTAGTGATAGCTATCCGGTAGTGACAGTGGCCATTAAGTCAGGCTCCAACCAACGGCTTGCAGAGTATATGCAGCAAAATAATTTTGACTTCACCACTATCAACGACGAAGACGGCGCAATCTTCGCTGGCTGGCAAGGACAAGTAACGCCCTCTTATGTCATCTTAAAAGAGGGTGAAATGGCGCAAGGTCTAACGGGCATCCAGCCATTGTGGTCACTAAAACTACGCTTATGGCTGTCATCGGTTTTTTAGCTCTTGTTTTTTTAGCCTTGTTCTTTTTTAGTCTTGGTTTGATGGTATAAACTATTGGTTTTGGCTAAAAACAGGACGATACCGGCCAGCTCTTTTTACCCCACTGGTTTTGTCATATAATAGCTGTCATTATTATCGCCACTTTTCTTATTATTTTAATATCGGTATATGGCATTGCAATCATCTCATTAGTATTTATGATGTAGGCAGACGCTTTTATCTGCTTGTGACGACATAAAGTGATTGTAGTTGGAAGCCGCTATATTACTAACTAGCGCCGCAGCCAAATACCAGTATTAATAGTGACACAGTAAGCGTAGCGTTCACTTAACATCCGCACGCTATTTTAGATCAGCATGTACTCGGCTCTTTCTCCCACTTCTAACCATCATTTTATAAGATACCTTTTATGACTGACAAAAGCACCGACACCCCAAGCCACGATTATAAAGATACATTAAACCTCGCCGACACCCCGTTTGCCATGCGTGCAAACCTCGCCAAACGTGAGCCTGACTGGCTAGCGGCGTGGGAAGCCGATGATGTCTATGGCAAAATTCGTAAGGCGCGCACAGGTGCGCCAAAGTATATTTTGCATGATGGCCCTCCTTATGCCAACGGTCAGATTCACTTAGGTCATGCGGTCAATAAAGTTTTAAAAGATATCATCGTTAAGTCAAAAACGCTGTCGGGGTTTGATGCGCCTTATGTTCCTGGTTGGGATTGTCATGGCCTACCTATCGAACAAAAAGTCGAAACCAAGGTCGGCAAAGTCGGTCAAAAAGTCTCGGCCACTGAGTTTCGTGGTCTGTGCCGCGAGTATGCCCGCACCCAGATCGAGCTACAAAAAGCCGACTTTAAACGTCTGGGCGTGTTTGGTGATTGGGACAACCCCTATCTCACCATGAACTTTGCGCAGGAAGCCAATATCGTCCGTGCACTGGCAAAAATCTATGATAATGGTCACGTAACCCGCGGTATGAAGCCTGTGAACTGGTGCTTGGACTGTAGCTCTGCCCTCGCCGAAGCCGAAGTAGAATACCAAGACAAAGTCTCTGACGCCATCTACGTCAGCTTTGATATAGTGGATACAGACAAGGTAGAGGCGCTAAATGGCATCGACGGCAGTATTGCTGCCATCATTTGGACGACGACGCCATGGACGCTGCCTGCCAACCAAGCCATTGCCGTGCATCCTGAGCACGACTATAGCGTGGTGGCAACAGACAGAGGCCATTTTTTATTGGCGACAGACTTGATCGAAACTGCGCTGACCGAGCTAAAGCTTGACCACAAAGGTATCTTGGCGACCGTATCAGGACGCAAGCTTGAAGGTCTGCACGCCCAGCACCCATTGATTGAAGGGCGTCAAGTGCCGCTTATCCTAGGCGATCACGTCACCACCGATAGCGGTACAGGCCTCGTCCATACCGCGCCGGGTCATGGTCTTGACGATTATATCGTTGGCCTAAAATATAACTTGCCGGTTGAAAACCCTGTGGGCGGTACGGGTGTGTATTTAGACAGCGCTGCGATATTTGCCGGAGAGCATATCTATAAAGCCAACCCAAAAATCATCGCCACCTTGCACGAAAACGGCCACCTCGTTAGCCATACCAAAATCGAGCACAGCTACCCGCATTGCTGGCGTCACAAGTCGCCGATTATCTTCCGCGCCACCCCGCAGTGGTTTATCAATATGGAAGCCAAAGGCTTACGCGAGCGAGCGCTTGCCGATATTCCAACGGTCAAATGGACGCCAGCTTGGGGACAAAACCGCATCGAGGCGATGATGACTGACCGTCCTGACTGGTGTATCTCACGCCAGCGTACTTGGGGTGTGCCAATCACTTTCTTTACGCATAAAGAAACCGGTGAGCTGCATCCAAACACGCTAGAGCTGATGGAAGCGGCGGCACAAAAAATCGCTGATGGCGGCGTGGAAGCGTGGTTTGATGCCAGCTGTGAGGACTTTTTGGGTGATGAGGCTGCTGACTATGACAAAGCGACCGACACGCTAGACGTGTGGTTTGACTCAGGGACCACGCATTTTGCTGTACTTGAGCAGCGCGATGAGCTGACCAATCCAGCGGATATGTATTTAGAAGGCTCAGATCAGCATCGCGGCTGGTTCCAGACTTCCTTGCTGACCTCAGAGGCGATGTACGAGCGTCCACCATTTAAGCAAGTATTGACCCATGGTTTTGTGGTAGATGAAAACGGCCGCAAGATGAGTAAGTCGCTTGGCAACATCATCACGCCGCAAGACGAGATTAACAAAACGGGCGCGGACATGCTGCGCTTATGGATTGCCTCAAGTGATTATCGTTATGAGATGAGCGCGGGTAAGACCGTGTTTAAGGGCGCGATCGACATGTATCGCCGTATCCGTAACACCTTGCGCTTTTTGCTTGCCAATACTGATGACTTTGATCCAGCGACCAACAGCGTGGCGATGGATGAGCTGGTCAGCCTTGATAAATTCATCATTGAGCGCGCACAAACCGTGCAAGCACAAATCATCAGTGCTTATGATGCGATGGACTTTCACCAAGTCACCCAGCACGTCACCGCGTTTTGCTCGCAAGACTTGGGCAGCTTTTATTTAGATATCATCAAAGATCGCCAGTACACCACTCAGACTGATGGACAGCCGCGCCGCTCTGCCCAGACGGCGATTTATCATATCGCTCATGCGCTGATTCGCTGGATCACGCCTATCTTGTCCTTTACGGCCCAAGAGGCGTGGGAAGTACTAGAAGGCAAAAACGGACAAGACGCAGGTTATATATTTACCCAAGCGTGGTACACCTTCCCAGCCTTTGAGCTAAGCGCCATCACAAGCGACGACTGGCAACGCATCATGCAGGCCAAAGACATCGTCAACAAACATATCGAAACAGCGCGCGGCGAAAAAATCATCAACGCCAACTTATCAGCGGGCGTCGATCTGTATGCCAGCGGCGCGATGCAAGAGAGCTTGGCCAAGCTTGGCGAAGAGCTACGTTTTGTCTTGATTACCAGTAGCGCGACCCTGCAGCCGATGAGTGAGGCCCCTGCTCAGAGCGCGGATACTGGCTCAGTATCAGCAGAGAGCCATGCCGATGAGTCAAGCGACTTGCAGGTCAAAGTGAGTGCTGCCACAGGTACCAAGTGCGTACGCTGCTGGCATATCCGTGATGACATCGGCGTCGATCGCGCCCATCCTGAGCTATGCGCGCGCTGCGTGACCAACGTGAGCGGTACAGGCGAGGTGCGCCACTATGCCTAATTCTGCGCCTAACCCGTCAGACTCACCTCACAAGTCGCCGCAAGTTGAGGCCGACGGCTCCCCCAAGCCTGCACATGCAACCACTGGCAGCTCATCGACGCCTAGAGGTCGCCTAACTAAGACCCCTAAGATGGTCGCCAATGGCAGTCGCGCCTTTATGTGGTATGCGTTATCGCTGGTGGTGATCATCATCGACCAGTGGAGCAAATGGCTGGCTGAGACCACGCTCAATTTTCTTGAGCCTGTGCCAGTGTTAGAGCCGTTTCTCAACTGGACACTGGCTTACAACTATGGCGCCGCGTTTAGCTTTTTGGCCGATGCAGGCGGCTGGCAAAAGTGGTTTTTTGCGGGACTGGCGCTGGTGATGTCGCTGTTTTTGATCGGCTATCTAATCAAAGCACCACGGCAAGCCAAGCTGCTATCGACAGGCCTTGCGCTGGTGCTTGGCGGTGCCATTGGCAACCTGATTGATCGCTTGCTACATGGTCATGTGATTGACTTTATTCATGTGCATTATGCCGATGTTTGGCATTATCCGATTTTTAATATTGCCGATATTGCTATCTGTATCGGCGTCGTGTTCATTGTCATCGACATGCTGTTTTTGGAAGGTAAACGCAGCCCTAAATAATATAACATTAGGGCATGCTCTCATTTTAAAAATGGTGATAAAAATGAGATAAATGGCCGCAAAACATTGCAATCAAACAACGAAAATAGCGCAGATAGTATCGAAATATTAGGGCGTGTCCTCATTTTAAAAATGGTGATAAAAATGAGATAAATCGCAGTCAAACAAGGAAAATAGCGCAGATAATATCGAGATATTAGTCAGCTATTTGACACCGTTTGGCCAGATTTAGCCATTTTTAGCCCATTTAGATGGCTATCGATTGAATTGAGGACACGCCCTAGTCAGCTATTTTTAACGCATTTAGATGACTATCGACTAAAGTGAGGACACATCCTAAAAACAACAGGGTTATCAATAGGCTACCAAATGGTGGCCTATTTTTTTCGTGTTTTTGTAGATTGAAACTATTAATATTTATCGCTAAAGTACCATACGTTCACTATAAAAAGGATGTAGCCATGCCTAACAATCAAGTGACGAACAATCAAATGACGAATAGCAAAATAACGCCTATTGCTCAAAAGCAGCTGTCAGTGTCTAATGATTATAATGGTAACAGCAGTGGTACTCACAGCGTGACCCTATCAGTGTTACAGACGGATATTACCACGTTGCATGTCGATGCCATTGTCAATGCGGCCAACAAAAGCTTGCTCGGTGGCGGCGGTGTCGATGGTGCGATTCATCGAGCAGCAGGGCCTAAGCTGCTTGAGTATTGCCGTACATTAAATGGCTGCCAAACTGGTGATGCCAAAATCAGCCCAGCATTTGATTTGCCTTGTCAGTACGTGATTCATACGGTAGGCCCTATCTGGCATGGCGGTCGTAGTAATGAGCAAGCACTACTGGCCAGCTGTTATCAAAAGTCTTTAGATTTGGCAGCGCAACACGGTCTCAGCAGTATTGCCTTCCCTTCTATTAGTACCGGCGTCTACGGCTACCCCATTGATAAGGCAGCTAAGGTTGCAATCGATACAGTCACAGCATATGTGCAAAACGGCTTAGAACAAATGGATGGCTTTTCCATTCACGACGTGATTTTTTGCTGTTTTTCTGCCTCAGATGCCGCTGTGTATAAGCAAATACTGGCGCAGATTTAATTTAACGCTTTATCCTAATTCGCTTAAAAGCGCTAGCCCGCCGCCCATGATGACAAAGAGTAATCCTGCTAAGTTGATAATAACCGTTAAATAATAAACGATACGAAACTCAGGCTTTTGTGATTTGTGCCGTAGATACGTCTGTGCTACCAATGCGCCGACCCAGCCGCCAAGTGCGCTCAACACGTGCAGTGTGGACTCAGGCGTGCGCCAATCGCCATTTTGGGCAGCGGCTTTGTCTTTGGCATAAGTAATATAAGTAACGATGCCTAGCACAGCGTACCATGCAACCACCAGCCAGCTGAGCTTTTGAGTTGCCGCCAATAAAATTAAAACCCCATAAAAACCAATACCAAGAAACAAGCGTTTCTTTTGCCCTGCTGCAAATTCTGCTTGGGCATTACGTTTGCGATTACGCTGACGGATTTGGCGGTTTTTTTCTGCCATTTTTTGTTGGACAAAGCTCAGCTCTTGGACTTGTCTGGCTTGCAGGCGACCTTGGCTATCTTGTCCGACATCAAAGACCACCGCTTCACCAACCTCAGGACGGCGCTGCGCTCTAAACTCACTAATGTGAAAAAACAGCGACGCCCCGCTTGATGTTTCAATAAAACCAAAGCCTTTGTCGTCTTGCCATTTATGCACGTGTCCCTGTTGCTTGCTGGGTGCTTGACTTGCCATAATTCTGCCCTATTTAAGATATGGCAGATATATTACACCATTTGCGTTACACTATTTGCGCTTACACACCCAGCAAAATGACTTATCATTTCTCTATTATATTTACGACAATTGGCTTTTGATTATGACTGAATCACAATTTATCAACCCCAACGAAGACACACGCATCACCTTTGGTAGCCTTGTTAGCCTACACTTTGAAGTTTCATTAGAAAACGGCACGGTGATTGACTCCACCTTTGGCCGTGAGGCACCAGTGACGCTGACGGTCGGCGATGAAAGCTTGTTGCCAGGGTTTGAGCAAGTACTTATGAATCTACGCGCAGGCGACACGCGCACAGCTCACCTTGAGCCAGAGCAGGCATTTGGTGAGTGGAACCCTGACAACGTTCAGCACTTTAGCCGTCCGCAGTTTGCTCTTATCGCCGATCATCCAGAAGTCGGCATGATGGTTGAGTTTGAGGATAAAGGCAAAAATACCTTACCCGGTATTATTAGCGCGATTAATGAGGATGAGATTGAGGTCGATTTTAACCATCCGCTGGCCGGCCAATCGGTATTGTTTAAGGTCAAAGTCTTTAAAGTAACCCCGCCTGGGGTGACCGGCATCCAAATCATGTAATGCCCTGACAACGCTCAATACTCAATGCTCAACCCTAAAATCAAAGTCCACAAGGAGACTGACATGCAATATACAACGTTGCCGCAACTCGATGAACAGGTTTCTAAAATCTGTCTGGGCACTATGACATGGGCGCAGCAAAACACCGAGGCTGAGGCGCACGCCCAGATGGATATGGCACTGAGCGAAGGCGTCAACTTTTGGGATACAGCAGAGATGTATCCATCACCACCAGATAAAGACAAGCAAGGCGATACCGAGCGTTATATCGGTACTTGGTTTGCCAAGACCCAGCAGCGTGACAAGGTCATTTTGGCCAGTAAAATGTCACCCCTGAGCTTTTTGCGTGACGGTAAAACGCGCTTTAATGCTGAGCAAATCAGCAGCGCTATCGATAGCAACCTTGAGCGTCTACAAACCGATTATATCGATATTTATCAGCTGCATTGGCCTGAGCGACAAGCCAACTTCTTTGGGCAGCGCGGCTATGACAGCGAGATGTCAGCGCAATCGCTTGATGACTTAACGCCATTTTTGGAGACCATCCAAGCGCTGAATGATGAGATTAAAAAAGGCCGTATTCGTGCTTATGGGCTGTCGAATGATACCGCGTGGGGACTGATGCGCTATCTGTGGGAAGCGGACAAAAACGGTCTAATCGCGCCGCTGACGGTGCAAAACCCGTATAGCCTCCTCAACCGTCTCTATGAAGTCGGCATGGCAGAGATTGCCCATCGTGAAAACGTCGGCTTGCTTGCTTACTCGCCGCTTGGGTTTGGCGTACTATCAGGTAAGTACTTGGACGGCAAACGCCCAGCTGGCGCGCGCCTGACGATGTATGATAGATTCCAAAGATATATTAATGAGCAAGCGCTAGCAGCCACTGAGCAATACGCTAAGATTGCCAGCGATGCCGGACTAGATATGGCGCAGATGGCGCTGGCCTTTGTCAATTCACGCCCGTTTGTCACCAGCAACATCATTGGCGCGACCACACTTACGCAGTTAAAATCCAATATCGATAGCATTGATCTGACACTCACTGACGATGTATTGGAGGCCATTGAAGCAGTGCACACGCGCCAGCCCAATCCGTCACCTTAATAAGCGGCGCCCAATGTGTCACTGACAAAACACAAAAAAGACGCCAATCGCGGTAAATATTGCTACGATTGGCGCCTTTTTTATTCAGCGACTTTTCATTTGACTGTACAGCTCAGCTGATTATTGACTAGGCGGCACACTCAGTACCCGCGCATGCAGATCGGCCAATCCTTCTTGCATTTTTCTTTGCAGCAAGTCGGTCAGTTCGCTTTTGCTATAGCCTTTAGGGTCTATCGGCTCTAATGGTAGCACATAGGCCGTCACATCCTTACTATCTAGCACCTTTTTTAAGCTCTCTTTCATGGTAATCTTGCCATAATACGGCAGTGCCTCACTGAGCGCTCCATCTTTGTCGACATAAGCGATAAGGATCGGTCGTATAGGGACATCTGCGTCTATCGCAGCTTGTAGCAGGGTACCATGGATACGCTTGACCTTTTTGCCATCAGTAGTAGTCGCTTCAGGGAAGAAGATAACCGAAAACCCTTTGGTCAAAAACTCAGCAATCTGCGTGGCCACTGAGCCTGCATCACCGGAGCCGCGCTCAATAAAGAGCGTGCCGGCAGCATGCGCTAATTTACCAAACACAGGCCACTCACCAATCTCCGCCTTGGACAAGAAAAACGCGGGGCTTACCGTGCCCACGACAGGGATATCCATCCATGACACATGATTGGACACCCACAGACCATGATGCTGCTGTACTGGCTCAACCTCGATGACTTTGACACCAAAAGAGCCTGCCATCTTACGACAAAACGCCTGAATATAACGGGGTAGCTTTTCGCGTGGCGGCTGCTTAAAGGCACCAAGACGCTGAGCGGCTCGCAGTCCACCGACCATCGTTGTGGTCATACCAGCGATTTGCTTGCCGCGTCCTAGCTGTTGTCTGAGTGAAAATTTTGACTTAGCTTGGCTCATCTTCGCCCTCATGATTAAATAACTGCTGTTTATATCAACAAAAAAACGAGCTAAGTATAGCAAAGTTATGCGCCTCAGTGATAGCCTGTTCACTGAGTCAGTGCCTAGTTTTATACAAAGTTTTATACAAACGCGCAATAAAGCCGCTTATAAACGCGCTAACTTACCAGCCGCTCTTCGCGCTAGAAAACACAAACCTGTGTAACATAAATCTATCGCTAATTGTGCCGTTACGCTTTAATATCAACAGATAAGACCACATATAAAAGGTCATATGAACGCCGCCTCGATAGTTGACAGACAGATGGTAGCGATTTATTTACTTTATTAAATAGGTGATATTCTTTGGATTATTTTGAAAGACATGAAGGTGGCGAGCGTGCCATCATTGTACATTTAGATATTCGGCAAATCCAAGACCCTGACGATCTTAGCGAGTTTGAGCTACTGGCAGACTCAGCAGGTGCTGATCGTTTGGCATTGGTGACAGGCTCACGTTTAAAGCCTGATGCCAAGTTTTTTGTGGGTAGCGGCAAAGCAGAAGAGATTGCAGAGCTAGTGCGTGAGCACGACGCCGATATTGTTCTTTTTAATCACAGCTTATCGCCCTCACAAGAGCGTAATATCGAGTCGGTGGTCAAATGCCGCGTGCTGGATCGCACCGGACTGATTTTGGATATTTTTGCTCAGCGCGCCCGCACTTATGAGGGTAAGCTACAAGTGGAGCTGGCGCAGCTCAACCACTTATCGACACGGCTGGTACGTGGTTGGACGCATTTGGAACGGCAAAAAGGCGGTATCGGTCTGCGCGGGCCGGGTGAGACCCAGCTTGAGACCGATCGCCGCTTACTACAAACGCGAGTCAACCAGCTCAAATCTAAGCTTGAAAAAGTCCGGCAAACCCGCGCACAAGGCCGCGCCCGTCGACAAAAATCTGACGTACCGACCATCTCGCTAGTCGGCTATACCAACGCTGGTAAATCGACACTGTTTAACCGCTTGGTCGACGAAAACATCTATGCCGCCGACCAGCTGTTTGCTACCCTCGACCCGACGCTACGTCGCCTTGACTGGCAAGGCGTGGGACGTGTGGTACTGGTCGATACTGTCGGTTTTGTGCGTCATTTGCCGCACGAGCTGGTCGAGTCGTTTCACGCGACACTAGAAGAGACGCTAGAGGCGGACTTGCTACTACACGTCATCGACTCCTCTAGCGAAGACATGCACGAGCAAATCGAAGCGGTAAAAAATGTGTTGGCCGAAATTGATAACGACGTACCCGTGCTCAATGTGTATAACAAAATCGATATCACAGGTGAGCCTGCTCATATTGGTTATGCCAGCGAAGGCCAGCCAAACCGCGTCTACGTCTCATCAAAAGAAAACCTCGGAATAGAAGCGCTGTCGCTTGCCGTACAGCAGCTGCTCACTGGCGCACTGACCACCTTTGATTTGACATTGCCTTATGGTGCAGGTCAATTTAAAAACACCTTGTATGAGCTAGGCGTCATCTTAGAAGAAAGCTACGATGACACAGGCCACGAGTGCCTAACCATTCGCTTGCCAAGCGATCGGCTCAAACAGCTGCTTGGACAAGCCAATCTCGATCCTGTAGATGTCCTACCACTGGCGCAAGCGACGCTACTGATGCCGACGCTTGAGGAGTTTGAAAAGCCAGATGAGAACGTAGAGCCTACCTTGACTGCGGCCGAAGAAAAAGCCTTTGATGAGTTTGAGACAAACACAGCACCGTCCTCGCCTCAAAAAAGCAGCCTACCGGACTCTTAACTTATAAGAGCAGACGGCGGGCGGCTCAGCTTTTATTTGCAAACCGCTTTGATATACCTACAGACAACGCCCTACACACAGACGGTATCGCTGATATCGTCTGTTTTTTATTGCCTCGCTTAAAGCCGTCTCTCTCAAAGCCACCTTCCCTAATACCATAAGACAAAATAGCGCGATGATACTAGGGCGGTTATACCTATAGTCAGGTCAATAAAAAAAGGATACAGCGAGACTGAAATAAATTTTTCGTAGCATCTGTCGGCGCAAGCACAGCACGCAAAAAATTTTGTACCAGTCTAGCGAATGTATGCAATGTATCTCTTTATCTCTCTTTTATTTAGTCACGACGATAGGCTTTATTAGTTACGTAACTCTCTATATAATCGCCTATACGATATGCCATATACAAAATACCATAACGACACAATGTACTTATAAGGGTGCAGCTGCCATAGCCATGCGCCAACCGTTATCACTGCGCCTACCCATCTCCGATTTGGCCAAAACTGCTTATGAAGTCCACTCACTCCTCCAACCTACCGCTATGGCTGGCGCTGATATTAACATTAGCGATGGTTATTTTTGTCCGTGAAACAGCAGTGCTGGTCTGTCAATGGGCGGGTATCGAAAAAGCGGCCAATATCGTCGGTTTGGTGGCGATGTTTGTGGTGTTGATGGCGTGGCGTTTGCTAAAAGGCCTACCTATCTGGCTCACTCAAGCCAGCAATACGTTATTGGTTGATAGCGGTTTTGCTTTTTTGCCCGTTTCTGCTGGTGCAGGTTTATTGTTATTTGCCTTAGGAGACGAGCTGTGGGGCGTGATGCTGACGATTCTGATCAGCACCTTGATACCGCTTTGGGGATTAGCATTGCTGGCCAACCGCTGGCTCAATCAAGACACTGATAGTGACTCGCAAGCTGGCAACACCGGCAGCACTAGCAAGTAATAAAAGCAGCGCTCAGCTGAATGAACAAGGCAGACTTATGACTTTTGATAGCGTATTGACAGCAACCCTTGCGGCGATATTATTGACCTTGGTTGCCCATGTCATTGCCCGTATCTTAGCGCGTAAGCTATCGTGGCTACCGATGGTCATCACGGCCTTAGCGCTGGTTTTGCTGTTTTTGTTTGTGCTGCAGTGGGAGTACAATCACTACTATAGCGTCGCAAAGCCTGTGTTTGACCATCTCTTAGGATACGTCACGGTTTTATTGGCAGTGCCACTCGCCGCCATGAACTTTAAAGGCTTACCTGTCAAAAAACTCACCCTTATCGTCATGATTGCAAGCGTGGTCGGTGCTTTGCTGCCAATGTCGCTCGCCTATCTGCTGTCACTCAGTCACGAGACGATACTGGCATTTGCCACCCGCTCAGTGACCACCCCTATCGGTCTTAGTGTGGCGGATTTGATCAAAGCGCCGCTGGCGATGGCCAACCTTATCATCATTGTCTCAGGTATCTTTGGGGGTAGTTTGGCGCGCTTTTTATTTGGCCGTGTCGATGATGACCGTGCCAAAGGCTTAGCACTTGGCTTGGCCGCTCACGCTTTTGGTACAGTCGAAGCGTGGCAGATCAGTCATACCGCCGGACGCTATGCAGCCTTTGGACTGGCAGTCAATGGGCTGGTGACCGCGATTTGGGTACCGATATTTGTTAGTGCCGTTGCGTTATAGCTACTCCCTGACCTCTCATCAATTAAAGACAAGCTCAAAGCATTAGCCGCTCTTATCCTCTTGCTCTTATCCCACCGCTCCTACTCACTTATCATAGCCACTTACTATCATCATCAGCCCTTGCGGCAGCTGAGCTGGCACTGACATGCGTACACTGCAAATGATAGCTTATTGATTTATTTCGTATTATTTACAAAATAATGCTCACTTTTTCTTATTATTTTGACAATCCCATGCGTCAAAAAGTTATTATATGTTATAGTAAACAACTATTATTTTTTGTATCTATTGCAAATGATTTTAACAAAACATGAAGACGTCAGGGTTGTTGCTAGGTAGCTGGCGACAAAACACGGCAGATAAAATAAGCACTTGCCTTTATAAGCTGGCCGACTCATCAGCGACAGTCATTTGCGACTACTCGATAAAAAGTGATATCTCTATGATAAATACGACTACCATCAAGACTCGCTGTTTGTCTCCGTTTTTATTAAATGCCACCGCTGGTATTGCCAGTATCCTTGCTATTTCAAGCTTGAGTGTGAGTGCTCATGCAGGCAATATGTATATCTACAAAGACCAAGGCGGTCAGGTGCTCTTGACCAACGTTAGCCCCAGTGGCAACTTTGATAAGTTCACCAAAAAAGTCAAAGTCACTTACTATAAAGACTCTAAGATGTATGACGGCAGCAGCAATGGCTATGGCAGCAGTCCGGCGAGTAGTAGTGCCAGTCGCAATGCCTATGATAGCTATATTCGCGCGTCCGCGGCACGTCATGGCGTCGATCCTGCCTTGATGAAAGCCATGATGCATACTGAGTCAGCTTTTAATCCAAATGCTCGCTCACCAGTCGGCGCTCAAGGGCTGATGCAGCTAATGCCTGCTACCGCACGGCGATTTAATGTGGGCAATCCTTGGAACCCTGCCGACAACATCGAAGGCTCAGCCAAATACATCGCCTGGCTGATGCGCCGTTTTAATAACAACGTCGAGCACGCTGTGGCAGGCTATAACGCAGGCGAGGGCAATGTCGATAAATACGGCGGCATCCCGCCTTTTAAAGAAACGCGCAACTATGTCAAAAGAGTGATGAGCCGCTATCATAGCTTATACAAAAATGACGCTGGCCTGTCTGGCGCCAGTATCAATGCCAGCAATCAAGTCAATATGAACAGTACAAACAATGGGCTACAAAACGTCAGCTATGGCACGAGCAATAATAGCAACAGCCCAAGTTATATCAAATCTGCCTACGAGGCCTTACGCTAGTAAGTCCATAAAGTTGGTCAAACTCAGACACAAAAAAGCCCGTTATCGAGTAACGGGCTTTTTTGTGTCTGACGGCAAAGCCAAGGGCTTAACCGTCCTCATCAGTGCAAGTGCACAGAGATGTTACTTGGATATTACTTGCTAGCCGCTTGAGCCGCTGCAACTTCAGCTGCGAAGTCTTCTTGCTTTTTCTCGATACCTTCACCCACTTCTAGACGTTTGAAGCTTAGTACTTTTACGCCTTCCGCTTTTAGGACATCGCCAACTTTTTTGTCGTTGTCCATGACGTATGGCTGACGTAGTAGAGTGACTTCGTCTAGGTACTTACGTAGGCCACCTTCGATCATTTTTTCAATGATGTTGTCAGGCTTGCCAGACTCTTTGGCTTTGGCTTCGATGATGTCTTTTTCGCGAGCTAACACATCAGCATCAACGCTTTCGTCGTCGACCGCTACAGGGTTGAACGCTGCGATATGCATCGCTAGGTTTTTGCCAGTCTCTTCGCTGCCGCCTTCATACGATACCACAACACCGATACGTAGACCGTGGCGATATGATGCTAGGTTGGCACCTTCTAGGGTTTCTACACGGCGCACCTGAATGTTTTCGCCGATTTTTTGTACCAAAGCCACGCGTGCTTCTTCAACGGTTTGGCCATCGCCATATGGTAGCTCAGAGATAGCAGCAACGTCTGTGACGTTATTTTCTAGCGCGATGTTGGCTACTTTTTCTGCAAAAGCAGTAAAGTTGGCGTCTTTTGCCACAAAGTCAGTTTGGCAGTTTACTTCTAATAAAAACGCTTTATTGTCGCCTTGAGCGATGATGATAGCGCCGTCAGCTGCGATGTTACCTGCTTTTTTGGCCGCTTTTGCTTGACCAGATTTACGCAAGTTATCGATGGCAACTTCAACATCACCATTGGCTTCTTGTAGGGCTTTTTTACATTCCATCATGCCAAGACCAGTACGGTCGCGCAATTCTTTTACCATTTTGGCAGATACTTTTACTTCTGTCATAAGAGTCACCTTAGTATAGTTATGTATAGGAGGGCTTAATGTCTATTTTTCTCAAGGCTGCTGATGACTTAAGAAAAACGCTCGTATTATCTGCTTATTAATAAAAACAAATCATGACATCCAGCAACTCTACCCACTGGAGTAAACGATAATACTCGTTTGGCCAGTTTATGATAGATGACGATCATGTCATCAGCATGTATTTAATATACTTTATGTAATAGCAGTTATTGATTGAGGGCGTTTGACAGCCATCATTTCATCACGTTATGTAATAGCCATGGTTTCAGCGCTATTATTTAACAACAAGGCATGACGAGTAAAACTGCATCATGCCTACTACGAGCTTATCATTAATGACTTTATATGGACGCTGCTAGCGGTGCTATCAAGACATCCTTACAAAGTAACACTTTAAATGCAGCGAATTATTCAGCTGGCGTTGCTGCTTCTTCTGCATTGGCTTCTTCGGCAGGTGCTTGCTCAGCTTTGCCGCCCGCTTGAGTCTGTGCGTATTCTTTACCAGCGATGATCGCATCAGCCATAGACGTGACGTATAGAGTCACAGCACGGATAGCATCATCGTTAGCTGGAATGATGTAGTCAACATTGTCTGGGCTAGAGTTGGTATCAACGATACCGATTACTGGGATACCAAGGTTTTTGGCTTCTTTGATAGCGATTGCTTCGTGATCTACGTCTACCACAAAGATAGCGTCAGGTAGGCCGCCCATGTCTTTGATACCGCCTAGTGAACGCTCAAGTTTTTCCATATCGCGAGTACGCTCAAGCGCTTCACGTTTGGTCAACTTAGCAAAAGTACCGTCTTCTGATTGCTTCTCAAGCTCTTTTAGACGGCTGATTGACTGACGTAGCGTTTTCCAGTTGGTCAACATACCACCCAACCAGCGATGGTCGACGTATGGCATGCCAGCGCGCTGGGCTTGCTCACGGATAATACCGCTAGCGGCACGTTTGGTACCAACAAACAATACTTTGTTTTTCTTGGCAGCTAGGCCGTTTACGTAAGTCAACGCTTCGTTGAACGCTTTTACGGTGTGCTCTAGGTTGATGATATGAATTTTGTTACGTGCACCAAAGATATAAGGACCCATTTTTGGGTTCCAAAAACGTGTTTGGTGACCAAAGTGAGCGCCGGCTTGTAGTAAGTCGCGCATTTCGATTTTGGTTGGGTTGTTTGTAGCCATGTGAAATATCCTGTTGGTTGGGTTATGCCTCCACATCACAAAAACTGCCTATCTAGCAACACGCATCTGCCTGTGAATCATGCCTATAATCATGGCACTGACCTAACTTGCAAATTAATCAAGTCGCCAAACACCCAGCAATTTTTTGCCATGATGTGTGTGTCATTGGTTGGTGTAAAAAAGAAGCCATGTTGGGTTTTAGCAAAAAACTCAAACCCCTCCTATAAAGCAAATTATAGAAATAGCTGCGCCGTATTTTATCATATAACGCCTCACAACCTCCAGCGCTTTATGAGGATAAACCGCAATTTAACAACTCGTGAGCCTCACGCCTCAAATCGTCGTATCAACAAAAAAGCGATACCATTGTATCGCTTTTTTGTCGCTTTTCGTTGAGGCAAAGTGATAAACGAGACGCTATCAGTTAATTGTCATTAAGTGATGCAGATACCGATGACGGCCTTGTGACCACGCCAGGTAAAGGGCGTGATATAGCTTTGCCGATCTTTGGGTAGATACGACACGTCAGGCGCGCTCTCGACGATATGCGGCGGCGAGATAATAAACTCTGACCCAAACTCCGTCCGAGCGTTACCAGAGATGGTGTTGGCCATCTTTAAGTCAAAAGCACACAAGACTCGTGTCAAGAACCTTTTTATTAAGACAAAAAAAACACCCAATATTGGGTGTCTCAAAAACTTGCAGCCGCTACTCTGCGTCATCGAGGTCTAAATTACGATCTATCTGCCAGATTAAAAACGCACCCAAACTCATCAGGACAAAAAGTGCAATACCCATTTTTAACACTGGATTAAGAGGGAATAAGTTTAATAATAAACCACCAAAAATACCCACTGAAAACATCAGCGAGCCTTGCAGCGCGCTTGCCATACCCGCACGCTGCTTTTGAAAAGCCAGCGCAATCGCCGAGGCGTTTGGCTGGGTCAATCCTAAGCCTGCAATACAAAAGAAAATACACGCCAGCACCAGTGGCAACCAAGCATCGGTCCCCAAAAATATACCGACAAAAAACAACGTGCCTGCAGAGAGCACCTGCATCATCGCCCCGAAACGTAATATGCTCAAGATACGAAAGCGATTGGTCAACCACTGATTCAGCTGAGTCAAACCCACAAACCCTGCCGCATTCATCCCAAACAACCAGCCAAAATGCGTGGCCGAGACGCCATAAGTGTCCATGATTAATTCAGAAGCTGAGCTGATATAGACAAACATCGCACCCATCAACAGTCCGCCACCGATCGCAGGGTAGTTAAAGCTGGGATCTTTTAATAAGTCCCAATACTGGCTCAGCACTTCTCTGGCAGGGCGTACGTTACGATTTTCTTCGGTCAATGTCTCGAAAAAGAAAAACTTCGTCAGTAATAGATTGAGAGCACCAAAGGCGGCCAAAAACCAAAAGATAGAGTGCCAATTAAAAAACTGTAAAAACAGTGCGCCCAAAGACGGCGCGAGTATCGGTGCCAGACCCATCACCAAAATCATAATCGAAAAAGCTTTTGCGGTTTGTTTAGCCGTTAGCCGATCACGAATCGCAGCTCGAGTTACCACTGCCCCAACGCAGGCACCAAGAGCCTGCATGGTACGGCCGACAAACAACACATACTCATTATCCGTGGTCGCGCAGATAACAGAGGCAATCACATAAAGCGTCATGCCCATATACAGCGGCTTGACTCGACCAACGCGATCGCTAAAGGGGCCGTAAAACAACTGACCAAATACCAAACCCACAAAATACGCTGGGACTGAGTTGGCCATAAATGCGGTAGATACGCCAAAATCATCTGCCATTGATGGTAGCGCAGGCAGATACATATCAATGGATAACGGTCCTACCGCAACTATCAACCCCAGCATCATAATCCACGCAACAGGCAGATCAGCAGAACGTACTCGTTCAGCGGTGATAGGTTTCTTTGAAAGAGAGGATTTTGGGGCAGACATAGTTAGACCGTTTATATAGTGATGATTACTTAAGCACTTATAAGATGCATGAAATAGATGTTTTTAACGACAATAGTGCATTTTTATCCAAATCTGTGCAAGCTGACAGTGTTATATCGTGCTGTCCACTCGTATTTCAATAGCCATAACACGCGACTTAACAACTAAAAACAATCAATATAAAGCATAAGACTCTGTCTAAATTTTTCTACCTCTGATGTAAACCCTTATGATTTATGACTCATTATAAAAGACTAGCGAAACTGTCGCTTGGCAAAGATGGTGCTTGCTTGCTTGGCTTTTCTAAGGGCCAGCTTGCGATTGCGGCCCAGCATCATCTTAATCTGCCAGATTTTTTCTTTATAGAGCGTGGTTGTAGGCTGCTCATACATGGCATTAATGACGCGTTTACTGGCGAGCACAGCGTCAGGAGAGCGTTCGGCAAACTCAGCGGCGAGCTGCTGTGCTTGCTCAAGTGGCGTCTCACTACAATGACTGATTAATCCTAATTCTTTGCCGTCATTAGCATTAATGATGCGCGCCGTCATTGCCAGCTCTTTGAGAACGTCTTCTCGTACCACGCCATACGCCGATTGCGTCAATCCCATATCTGGTACCAGCCCCCATTTGGCTTCCATAATAGACAGTTTACACTCAGGATGGCTAATACGCACATCACAGGCCAATGCCAGCTGTAACCCAGCGCCGATACAGTAGCCCTCTAAGACGGCGATGACCGGTACTGGCACATCACGCCAGACCAAGCAAACACGCTGAAACGAGCTTTGCCATGGCTTAATCAGCTCCCACACTGCAAACGCTTGGTTTTTTGGATGGTTTAAATCGCCCAAGTCGATACCGGCACAAAACGTCCCTTCTGCACCCTTTAAAATAACCGCTCGTATCGTCTTATCTTTGCTCACTCGGCCTGCCACAGCGATCAGCTCATCGATGACTTGAAAACTCATGGCGTTTTTTTTGTGCGGACGATTTAGCGTCACAGTGAGTATATTATCAGTGACACTCACTTGTAGCGTTTCGTATTGGTAAGTTGCAATGGCGTTCATAACGATCCTTATTTATGAATGGGTAAAAGATAGACTGATAGCGATAATGTTAGCAGGCTTATCCATATCCTACCTTAGCAATAACTGACTGCCACGATACTTTATAGCGAGACTGTATTGTCAATATCAAATAAAAGAAGTACGTGATTTTTTGCGCGCGACTGGTATCAGTTTTGCTTGCTGTGCGATGCAGGTAGATGCTGCGCAAAATCACTCCCAGTCGCACGGTATTTATTTTATGGTGGATCGATTATATGAGCATGGCAACATGAAGTTGCGCTTTTTATTGTTTCTCAGTCACTATTCCTTAGTCACTGCTCCTAAATCATTTTCCACGTCATGTCGTTTTCGCTTAGACGATGGTAATTGAGCTGCGGATAAGCGGACAAATCCAGCGTTTGCAAATTATTTAATGCGGTCAGTAGCGCTTCGTAATAAGGCTGGAGCATGGCAAACTGCGCAGGCGTGGTATGCTGGATATTTAATAAACACTTATCTTCTAAATCTTGACTGGCCTGACGCAGCTGCGGCACGCCAGTATAACGGCTACCACCCAATATACGATGGGCAATCTGCGCCAGCATACTACGGTCACGCGCCTCCCATGCTTGAGTCAACGCTTGCTTTTCATCATTGATGGTGTCGAGCATCATGATGATCAGCTTGGCTGCCAGATCAGGCTTGTTGGCTGAGCGAGTCAGCGCATCTTGCCAGTCCAAAATCTCTGAATGCGGGCTGTCCATCGCTGTATACTTTTGCTCCTGCGGCCGCGCGGCTAGATCAGTATTTGGTTCGCTGGCATGATCCATCGACCCTGATGGCGGACTCAGCAACGGCGCCTGTCCTTGCTTTTGTAAGCGTAAGCTGTCGTAGCGCGGCTGAGTCTCTCGTCTATAGTCTTCGCGCGGCTGACTGTCACGCAAATAGTCATCACGGATTTTTTTGAGTGATAATGGTCGCGTTATTTTTGGCGGCTCGCTGGCATCGGTGGTGCGCGCGCTTTTACTGACAGGATACGTGCTGGTCGTCGCGCCCAGCGGCCATTCAGAGAAGGTTTGCGTGTCAGTATCTGTGTGCGCGTCGGTGCGACTAGAGGCCGCATCCGTGTCTTGCAAGCCCAATCCATGTAGATTGGCCTCAGACAGCGCGGTTAGTTGCGGCGTAGTCGAGGTGCGGCCCAGCCATTTTTGCAGCACTTGCAGCAACTGCGGCTGACTAATAGGTTTGCCGACATAGTCGTTGATACCACTGGCTATCAGCTTGTCACGCTCATCAGCTAGCCCATGCGCTGTCAAGGCAATGATAGGAATGTGACTGTCATCGCTTTCGATACTGCGGATTTGCTTGGCCGCTTCATGCCCAGACATACGCGGCATTTGGATATCCATAAATATCAAGTCGATGCTGTCTTTGTGGGTATCTTCATAATTGTCTTGGTTGCTGCCTTTATCTTCATTGACCGTCTCCTCTGCATACAGCACAGAATTTGACTTTTTGCTCATGTCATCTCGCGCTTCGGCTTTAGAGAGCTGGGTTTTGTTTGACAGGCTTTGCTTTTGGTTTTTGGCAGTTTTCAGGTTTTTGGTTTGCTGCTTACTGATAATCTCTATCGCGTCAAAGCCGCTACTGGCGGTGACGACATGAATACCCAGCTCGCTAAGCAGCGCATCGAGTACCAAGAGATTGGGCAGATGATCATCCACCGCCAATACCGTCACCCCTTTCCAGCGCGGCTCTTGCAGACTCGTTGGCTGGCGGCGATTTTGTGTATCGAGCATGGCATACAGCTGCCTTTTATCCAAAGGCTCATATAAGATATTGGCATGATAACGGTTGAGCAGAGCCTGATCGGCGGCCACTTGATAGCCAAAGACAGCAAGCTTGCCCTGATAGTGCAGACGAATTTGTTTTAATAGTGCCATCATATCGTCTTGGGTATCATCATCGACAATGACCCAGTCCCAGTAGTTACCACGCTCTTTTAACGACTCAAGCACGCCTGGCAATGAGTTGGCTTGGGTCAGCTGAATTGGTAGATATTGCAAACTGGCTTTGAGCACTTGTATCGAGGCTGGATGGTTGATCCACACCAGCACATTAAACTCATCAGTCTCGCTAGCAAGCGGCGCGAGCACAGGCAGCTCAATGGTCTGCCCTGTCGCCGCCTCGAGCACATCGACGTGCGCTGGCATGCGAAACCAAAACGTCGCGCCTTGATTGGCAATGTTTTCTTGCGCATTGTCATAAAACCCAATATCACCGCCCATCAATCGCGTCAGCTGCTTGGAGATGACCAAACCCAGCCCAGTCCCGCCATACTGACGCGTGATAGAAGGATCGCCTTGACTAAAGCTTTGAAACAGCATTTTTTGATCAGCAAGCGAGATGCCCTTACCACTGTCTTGCACACTTATCATCAGATAATTATCACGGTGATCATCAAGGCTGACCCGCACCACCACATCACCACTGTCGGTAAACTTAATCGCATTGCCAACGATATTGGTCAGTACTTGCTTGAGGCGTAAGGCATCGCCATTGATACGCATCGGCACATCGTTATAAAACAGCACTGCCATGCGCAGGCCTTTTTCGGCGGCGACTGGCGAGAGCATATCGACCACATCATAAATAGTGTCATAAAGATCGAACTCATGACGATCAAGCACCAGCTTGCCCGCCTCGATTTTAGAAAAATCTAAGACATCGTTGACCAGCGCCAGCAGATGCGCTGAGGATTTACGAATGGTCTGTACGTACAAGTCTTGCTCAGGATTTAGCTCGCCGTGACGCGCTAGTAGGTTGATAAAACCATCAATACTGTTGAGCGGGGTGCGTAGCTCGTGACTGATATTGGCCAAAAACGCCGATTTGGCTTGGCTGGTTGAGATGGCGGCATCACGCGCGTTTCTGATCGAGATGTTTTGCATTTCCATCTCATCAAACGCCAAACGCAAGTCATCCTCAGTCTGCTCGGCATGGTCTTTGAGGTCTTGAAAGCTTCTGTGCAAGCGGCGCAAGGTATTGACCAAATCTTGCTGCAATAAATTTAGCTCGCCATCCGACTCCACCGGAATCGGCTGATATAAATTGTCTACGTGAGTGCGCTGCAACTGCAAGCGCAGCTCATAAATCGGTGCGATCCAGCGTTTTGAGTAAATATTTAAACTCAACAGCAAAATCAGGATGGTAAACAACCCCGTAATCACTAGCGCCATGGCGATGCGATAACGCGCGATATACAGCGGCTCGTTGTCCATATCGACGAGCAACCACAGCCGCTGTCCTTCAAATTCACCAAGCACACTGCCATAAGCAGTGCCAATCGGCGTGGGTTTTTGCGAGATAAATTGCGCTGAAGCATCAATCAATGGCCAAGGCTCATTGAGCCCATAACCGACCGTGGCCAGCACCTTATTGTCTTCATTGACAATCGCGATGCGCTGCACGTGCTGCTCGGACTGCATGCGGCCTAGCCTGTCACGAATACCCTCTAGCGTCGAGACGGCAGCCTTGGAGGCACTGCCCGCCTGCTGGCGCTCTTGCTCTAACAGCTCAGGAATCAGATCTGCAATCTCTGGGGTATAACGAATCAGCACCGCCTCGGCCAACACTTCTTG
The DNA here is from genome assembly GCF_900291405.1 of Psychrobacter sp. Marseille-P5312. NCBI lineage: Bacteria > Pseudomonadati > Pseudomonadota > Gammaproteobacteria > Moraxellales > Moraxellaceae > Psychrobacter > Psychrobacter sp. Marseille-P5312. Next base: position 1,665,812 of record NZ_OLML01000001.1, on the reverse strand, counting down.
CTCAGAGTCGCTGGCACGCATGGTCTCATGAAACACCAAAATACCGCCGACAGCGGCCAATATACATATCGGCAAAAACACCAATATGATCAGCTGACCATAGGCGCTACTGGTATCAAAACGTTTTTTGTGTGCCATGCAAGCTCGCTCTCATCTCAATGTTTTGCTAGGGCGTGTCCTCATTTTAAAACAATGATAAAAACAAGATAAGATGACTATCAATTGAATGGAGGACATACGCTAGGTTTATCACAGCGACTTTGCGCCATCGCGTCCTGTACTATAGCGCTATCGTTATCACTTGGCTATAGCTATCAGTCGTTGGGTATCAGTCGTGGCGATAAGTGTGGTGGCTGCATCATAACGTCTCTGAATCATACAAGTATTTTAACAGTATTTGTCTCAACTACCATTTATAAGCATCATTCATTTACCAAAATCTCTGCATGCATTCAGCGTAGGCAAAAACAAAATGATATAATGACGCAGCTTTTTACTTGCCGCTATTTTTGCGCGCTGTCATGCCCGTTTGGCGACAGTCTCATCGTATGCATCAGTAGACGAGCGTTTGCATGCACGGCGACAACGATAAAAAACTGTCGTTGATTTTAAGCAATCAAGGTCAACACGGTCACGCTTTGCAAGTGCATAAATCAGGTTTGAACATTCATATTAACAATAAGGGTATCTTATGTCAGCTACGGCCACGTCAAACGCCACCTTCATCTCTCAAGTTACCGCCCTTGCCGATTGCGTCGGGCAGACACCCTTGGTGAAATTGCAGCGCTTGCCTGAGCAAGAGCAGATTGCTGGTGGCACGGCGGTCTTGGCCAAGCTAGAAGGCAATAACCCAGCAGGCTCGGTAAAAGATCGCCCAGCATTTAACATGATTTATCAAGCAGAGCTGCGCGGTGATATCAAGCCAGGTGATATGCTGATTGAGACCACCAGCGGCAATACTGGTATTGCGCTCGCCATGGTTGCCGCCATGCGCGGCTATCCGATGACGCTACTCATGCCGACCAACTCAACCCAAGAGCGCAAAGACGCCATGACGGCTTATGGTGCCACCCTCATCGAGGTCGATGAAGGCATGGAAGCGGCGCGCGACTTGGCTCTGCAGATGCAAGCCGATGGCAAAGGGATTGTGCTGGACCAGTTCAACAACCCTGATAATAGCCAAGCGCATTATCTCACCACAGGCCCTGAGCTTTGGACACAAACAGACGGTAAAATCACTCACTTTATCAGCTCTATGGGGACCACAGGCACGATCACTGGGGTGTCTCGCTATCTAAAAGAGCAAAACCCAGATATTAAGGTGATTGGTCTACAGCCTGATGAAAACGCCTCTATTGCAGGTATCCGCCGCTGGCCTGCTGAGTATATGCCGGGTATCTTTGATGCTGATTTGGTCGATGAGGTGATGGATGTCGATCAACGTATCGCCGAAGTCTATATGCGCAAACTGGCCAAAACCGAAGGCATTTTCGCTGGGGTGTCATCTGGGGCAGCAGCATGGGCGGCGCTACAAGTCGCCAAAGCCAATCCAGACGCCGTCATCGCCTTTATCGTCTGCGACCGCGGTGATCGTTATTTATCGACTGGTTTATACAATGTAGATGATGACAAGGTTAATGACGACAAGGTTAATGACAACAATGTCGTTAACGGTACAGAAAACGCCGCACAATAAGCAAACAATTAATTAGGTTTACCTATGTCACAAGCCTTACCATCCGACCCGATACTGGTCTTCGATATCGAGACCGTTGCCGATACTGATGCGGCGCGCCGTATCTATCCACAGTTGGCTGAGCTTAACGATGCCGATGCCCTCAGCGCACTGATAGCGATACGCACACAAGAAGCAGGACATGATTTTATGCGTCTGCCGCTGCAGCGTATCGTCTGTATATCAGCGCTGTATATCAAGGACGGTCAGTTTTCTTTGTTTTCTTTGACGGCGGACAAATTTAGCGAAAAAGACATTCTTGCTAAGTTTTTTCGGGCATTTAATGATCTTGAAAAACTGCCGCAACTGATCAGCTGGAACGGCTCTGGCTTTGATATTCCGGTGCTTATTTATCGCGCCATGCAGTATGACTTGGCAGCGCCGTGGCTATTTGAAGAAGGCGAGCGCATCAAAAACATGCGTTTTGATAATTATGTCAATCGCTTTCATACTCGCCATTTAGACTTGATGGATAGATTTAGCCAGTATGGTGCCAGTCGCCGCGAAGCCATGGATGTGGTCGCAAGCCTCTACGGTCTGCCTGGCAAGACCAGTGTCGATGGTAGCATGGTGGGCGATCTGGTTAATGAGGCAGATTGGCAGACACTGTCGATATATTGCGAGTCTGATGTCATGAATACGTGGCTGATTTATTTGCGCTGGTTACGACTAACTGGACAGCTGTCTTTGCAGGATTTTGATATATGGCAGCAGCAGAGCCTGACTTATTTAAGACAATATACCCAAGCAGATGGTCGCCCACGTCATCATGAGTTTATCGCTGATTGGTCGTCGGCACCCGACGCTTAAACCCTGTGATTGACCATCCGATATTACCGCAGTGCTATGAGTAGAGCTATACACAGTAGCACTCACCCTTATCTTATTTTTCGTTATTTATCATTTATTATTAAGGCAGGTTTATGCAGCCCACCGATTCAAAGACTTCTACGGCACCCGAGGCGACGACGCCTGAGAGCGCTCGCCAAACAATCACCATTCCGCCCAACAAAAAAAAATCCAAACCCTCTTCAAAGACACGTCGACGGTTAAAAGAAGCCGAGCCGCTGCCTTTTTCGATTGATGGTCTATCACATGATGGTCGCGGCGTGGCGATATATGGTAATGGCTTTGGCGTAGATGACGGCCATATCGAAGACAAGCACGGCAAAAAAGTCTTTGTCAGCTTTGCCTTACCAGGTGAGAGCGCTTTAGTGAAGTTGACCAACAGTCGTGCCAGCTTTGAAGAAGGCGACGCTGTGAGTATTACGGCCAATCCAAATCCTGAGCGCGCGGTTCCGCCCTGCCCGCATTTCGGCGTCTGCGGCGGCTGTAGCTTGCAGCATTGGCAGCCAGATGGGCAAATCAATTTTAAACAGTCTGTACTGGCAGAGATGCTCATCCATCAGGCCAATGCCGAGCCTGATACTTGGCTGGCGCCTGTGGTCGGTGATCGCCTCGGCTATCGCACCAAAGCGCGCTTGGGCGTACGCTATGTCGCCAAAAAAGAAACAGCGTTGGTCGGATTTCGAGAGCGCTCTAGTAACTTTTTGGCGGAGCTAAACGAGTGTCATATTCTAGACCCGCGTATCGGTTTTGAGATTGAAAACCTAAAAGCGCTGATTAGTACTTTAGAGAGCCGTGACAAGATTGCCCAGCTTGAGCTGGCGATGGGTGAACAAATAGACGGGCTACCAGACGGCAATCAGCCCGTTGCTTTGATCGTACGCAATTTAGCGCCGTTGTCAGAGGCGGATGTAGAAAAGCTAAAGGCGTTTTTTGCAGCGCGCAGCTGGCAGTTGTATCTACAGCCCAAAGGTGCTGATAGCATTCAGCGTATCGCCTTGAGCGCTGATGATGATATGAGTCAGCAGTTTGGACGTTTGTATTATCAGCTACCCGAGTTTGACCTGACGTATGAATTTATTCCAACTGACTTTACGCAAGTGAACTTATCCGTCAACCGTCAAATGACCAAGCTTGCTTGCGACTTGTTGGATTTAAAAGCAGGCGAACGGGTACTGGATTTGTTTAGTGGACTGGGCAACTTTAGTCTGCCCTTAGCGCGGCTTGTCGGAGAGACAGGCTCGGTGGTTGGCGTAGAAGGCAGTGACGCAATGACCGCGCGCGCCGCAGACAACGCTCGCCGTAATGGCCTTAACAACACAGAATTTTATAGTCAGGATTTGACGCATGATTGCTCAGATCAGCCGTGGGCCAACCAAGGCTTTGATGCGCTCTTGATCGACCCACCACGCTCTGGCGCGTGGGAAATTATGCAGTATCTGCCCAAGTTCAACGCTGAGCGCATCGTTTATGTCTCTTGTAACCCAGCGACGCTCGCGCGCGACACCAAGGCTTTATTAGAGCAAGGCTATCGCCTGACACATGCTGGGGTGATGGATATGTTTTGTCATACCGGTCATGTAGAGTCCATTGCCCGTTTTGAGAAGGTTGCGGTTTGATATTACCGGCGTGTCTTTATCAAAAAAGAACACGCTGTCTTTATTAAAACTATAGATAATATCGCGAGGCAAACCCGCTAGTTCAACCTATCAACAACAGACATTACATAGCCTCGCTTGATTTGTCGCCTCAAAATGAGATAATAATAAACAATCTTCCTATGTCTACTCTATCAGCACATGGCGAAGACTTGCACTCATAGCTTTATATATTTTATTTGCATTTTATAGCTGCTAAAAAAGGATTTTTTAGCAGTTGTATTGGTTTATAGCTGACACTTTGTGATCTCATCCAAAGTGCGTGCAGAGTAGATGAAGTTATAATCAATTCAAGATAGCTAAGAGGAGTCGGCTATGGTCAAAATTCGTGAAGGATTGCCGTTGGTGGATGGACAAACCACTCAAGCTGACAGTGCCACACTAGCGGCGCAACTGGTTGCGAGCCAGCGCTCTCACCAATCTGCCAATAGCTATGCCCAAATTCCTCTCGATATCAAATACCAACTGGCCACTCATAAGCTGCACACCACCTTTGATCGCTCCGCCGATCATGCGCTGCATACACATGACCCAAAACTTGCCAATGAGTATGCAAAAAATCCGCTTTTGGACAAAAACAACACTTTAACCAAAAAAGAGCTGGAGGCGATTAATCTAGATCAAGTCAACATCGACGTCCCAACGTGGCTGGACAATGTCGCCAAACGTATCGGCCAAGATGCGGTGCCCAATCTCAGCGCGGCTTGTGAGTTTATTCGCAGCCATATGAATACCAGTGAGTCCGAGCGCTCAGGCGCTTATGTCACAGGTATTGGCATGACCGATATTTTGACGTACCTGTATCAAGACGAAGATGCCTTGGTGGCAGCGATGCTTTATCGTAGCGCGCGCAAGTCTATCATTAGCCTGACAGATATCGAAAAAAACTTCGGAGCAGACATCGCCACCTTGGTCAAAGATACCCTAGCGATGGGTAAGCTGTCGGAGATCATCGAGAGCAACAAGCGTTTAGAAGACCACTTTGTCAACAACCAGCGCGACCAGCTCTCTAACATCTACAGCATGCTCATCTCGGTCACCAACGATGTCCGTGTTGTACTGATAAAGCTTGCCGAGCGTACCTTTGCCATGCGTGAGCTGACGTTTTCTAGTAAGGAGCGGCAAAATCGCGTGGCGCGAGAAGTCATGACCATCTATGCCCCACTAGCGCACCGATTGGGTATCGCCCAATTAAAGTGGGAGCTAGAAGACTTGGCTTTTCGCTATCTGGCACCTGAGCGCTACAAAGAAATCGCTAAGCTGCTGTCAGAAAAACGCAGTGAGCGCGAGTCTTATATCCAGCGCGTGCAAGACAAGCTCAATGAGGCGCTGGCAGACGCCGGTATCGAAGGAGAAGTGTCGGGACGCGTCAAACACATCTACTCGATTTATCGAAAAATGAAGCTCAAAGGCTTATCGTTTGATCAGCTTTATGATATTCGGGCGCTACGGGTTTTGGTCACCAGCCCCTCAGATTGCTATCACGTACTTGGGCTCGTACATGGCTTATGGCGTTATATTCCAGAGCAGTTTGACGACTATATCACCAACCCGAAGTCCAACGGCTATCGCTCGCTGCATACTGCCGTCATTGCCGAAAACAAATCACTGGAAGTACAGATTCGAACGCGCGAGATGCACTTCGAGGCCGAGCTTGGCATGTGCGCGCATGTCAATTATAAAGAAGGCCTAAAAAACAAAAAAGACAATTACCTCAATCAAAGAATCAGCTCGCTGCGGCAGCTTTTGTCCATTAATAACGAAACCCGCAACCAGCCGCGCTCGGCAGTTTTAGCAGGCGAAGAAATAGAAGAGCTGGAGCTTGATGAAGAAGAACAGTTAGTCGATTTCGATGAGCTGGAGCGCATTTATATCTTTAGTCGTGATGGCGATATCACCGAGCTGCCAAAAGGCGCGACCGTCCTTGATTTTGCCTATTATGTCCATACGCAGGTGGGCAACCGCGCACAGGCAGCGCGAGTCAATCAGCGCTATGTGCCGCTGACCTACCAGCTCAAAACGGGCGAGCAAGTAGAGATTATCACCAAAGCCTCACGTGAGCCTAATCGTGATTGGCTGGTGGCCTCGCTTGGTTATATCCATACCAACCGTGCACGCTCAAAACTACGCCAATGGTTTAACAAGCAAGACCGTGACAAAAATATCGAGATTGGGCGACAAATGCTCAGCAAAGAGCTTGAGCGCTTGTCCGTACATCCCAACAGCATTGATCTCAATGACTATACCCAGCATTTTAATGTCAATAATACCGATGATATCATCGTCGGGTTGGTCACCGGTGACATCGGCTTAAACCAGCTCACCAGTCATATCTCGCGTCAGCTACAGCTAGAGCCAGAGCGACCGCCAGAGGATTTTGTACCCAGCATCGATACCAAAGACACAAGCAAGCTCGATGCCTATAAGATACGAATCGATGGACTGGATAATATAGAGATTAGCTTGGCGGGCTGCTGTCACCCTATCCATGGCGAACCCATCGCCGGCTATATCACCTTGTCACGCGGTGTCAGTGTCCACAATCGTGGCTGTCCAGAATATCTGCGTCTCATCGAGCGTGATCCTGAGCGCGAGGTAGAGGCCAGCTGGCGCGTCCAACCTGGCCGCTATCAACCAGTTGATATACATATAGAGGCCTATGACAGACGAGGGTTATTACGCGATTTGACACAGATTATTGACAAAGAAAACGTCAATATTCGCCAAGTTGAGACGTTAAGTAATGACGACAATATCGCTTTTTTGAAGTTCCATATCGAAGTATCAGGACTGGCGCACTTGTCTAAACTGCTGGCCAAGCTCGAGCAGCAGCACGGTATCTTGCATGCCAGACGTGCCGTCGCATAAGGCGCGTATTTTTATAGCCTGTCCCTTGACCTGAGCCTACAAACTTACCTTAATCATAGAGTTATCATAAAACATCATGCCGGAATTGCCTGAAGTAGAAACCACCAAGACCAGCCTAAGCCCCTTACATGGTCAGCAAGTTGTTGACATACAAGTGTTTCAGCCAAAACTGCGCTGGGCTATGCCAGATGATTTGGGAAGTTTGATTCATCATACCTTAGTCAGTGTGGAGCGCCGCGCCAAATACTTGATCCTAAACTTCTCACCCTCTACTTCTGATGATGGCTCTCAGCACGCTCATATAAAGGAGCCAAAAAAGCTATTAGTGCATTTGGGTATGTCAGGCAGCCTGCAACAACACGAGCATGCGACCGAAAAACGCAAACACGATCATCTGCTGATCACATTTCGCGATACTGACAACAACAAAACCCAGCTGCACTACTATGACCCTAGACGGTTTGGCTCGGTGCTCTGGTATCGAGACTATCGCACCAAGCTGCTTGATCACTTAGGCCCTGAGCCTTTGTCAGAGGCGTTCACCGCTGACTATCTGTACCATCTGATTCAGCGAACAACTGCACCTAACGACAGCAATGGTACAGCGGCTGCCAGCACCACCAAATCAAAGAAGCAGCCGATAGCTCGCGCAATTAAATCAGTGATTATGGAGCAGCAGGTCGTCGTTGGTGTGGGCAATATCTATGCGACAGAAAGCCTATATTTATCAGGTATTCATCCCGCCACCCCAGCCCATCAGCTCTCCTATGAGCAGCTATTGGTTTTGGTCGCTCATATCAAAGATATTTTATTAAAAGCCATAGAGCTTGGTGGCTCGACTCTACGCGACTTTACGGTGGCAAGCGGCACCACAGGTTATTTTCAGCAAACACTCAATGTTTATGGCAGACAAGGGGAAGCTTGTCCACACTGCGATACACTCCTCAAAAACATCAAACTTAATGGCCGCGCAAGTGTCTATTGTGCCAACTGCCAGCCTCTAAATCCTTAAGTGCTGCTCACCTGTTAGCAGCTCAGCTGACTGTTATCTCATTGGCTTTAAACAACCACTCATAATGCTCTACTGTTTATCGATAATACAATCGCCGTTTATATTTCCGCCGCGCGATTGTACGCATTTTTGTTGCTTATTGACGCACATCTTGCTTTAATAGTGCTAGCACTTACATAAGTTGTGCAAATCATTCATCTATCTGTAATATTCAAGCTGTCTATTATTGCGATAACTTTATAGAGACGCGGTTTCCTAGTTGCTTTAAAAGCACCAGCAAACCATATTAATCATGAGTTTTAGGATATCATTATGACTGTTAGAGCCAACAACCAACGCGCCGTTAAGCAGAAACTTTTTACAGCAGTCGCAAGCTTAGGTTTGATGGCGGCTAGCATGCAGCCTGCGTTGGCAGCGATAGAGATTGATGAAAGCGACTTTGGCCCCTCTTATGAAACCATGGTCGTGGATACCGTTGTGGGCAAGCCTTTGCAACTGGTCAATGCAGTTGCTGGCACCGCCGCTTATATCGTCAGTTTGCCATTTTCTATCATCGGGGGTAACCCAGATCAAGCGCAGCAAAAGCTGTTCGTTGAGCCGTGGAGTGCCATGGGTCGCTGCTTAGGCTGTACCGTCGCCGAAGACAACTATTATAAATCACAAGCCGTCAATGATAACGTCGTACGTATCGTTGTAGACCAGCCATCAGAGATCTTAATCAATACCAATGATTATGTGGTCGTAACCCCTTAGTCTTTGCTGCTTTACTCTACACTCCTTACTTTATTCTTTGCTCTAAATCTTATTATCTTTGTCCTAACGCATATGCAAAAAAACGGCTAACCCTAGGGTTAGCCGTTTTTATTACTGAACTTTTAGCTTAAACAAACTTTCGTACTATATTTTAGCACTGAGTGTTTAAGCTCTGGTTTGTCTTACGCTTTTTTGCTACGGCTGTGACGCTTACGCTCACTTTCCGTCAAATAACGCTTACGGATACGAATGGCTTTTGGTGTCACCTCGACCAACTCATCATCTTGAATAAATTCAAGCGCTTGCTCAAGGGTGAACTTCACAGCTGGCGTCAATGTCAACGCTTCATCAGTACCACTAGCACGAACGTTGGTTAGCTGTTTTGCCGTCGTTGGGTTAACAGTCATATCATCACTACGTGAGTTTAGACCGACGATCATGCCTTCGTAGACTTCTAGCTGTGGCTCAGCAAATAGCTTACCACGTTTTTGTAGGTTAAATAGTGCAAAACCTAGACATACGCCATTGGCCATAGACACCAATACACCATTAGCGCGGCCACCGACATCACCAATCTTTTGCGGACCATAGTGAGAAAAGCTCGATGTCATGATACCCGTGCCTGAGGTTAGCGTTAAAAACTCAGAACGGAAACCAATCAAACCGCGCGCAGGCATCGTTGCCTCAATACGCATACGACCTTTACCATCAAGCTCCATATTGGTCATCTCGCCTTTACGTAGACCAACTTGCTCCATGATAGGGCCTTGATGCTCTTCTTCGATATCAAAAACCACGTTTTCATACGGTTCTTGTAGCTTACCATCGACTTCTTTTACGATAACTTCAGGACCTGATACCCCAAGCTCAAAACCTTCACGGCGCATGTTTTCGATCAATACTGAAAGGTGTAGCTCACCGCGACCTGATACTTTAAATTTATCAGGAGACTCTGTATCTTCTACGCGCAGGGCGACGTTGTGAATCAGTTCGCGCTCTAGACGCTCACGAATATTACGTGACGTCACAAACTTACCATCACGACCAGCAAACGGTGAATTGTTTACTTGGAAGTTCATAGATACCGTTGGCTCATCAACCGTCAACGCTGGCAGGGCTTCTACATGGTTTGGATCACAGATGGTGTCTGAGATATTTAGTGCATCGATACCCGTGATACAAACAATATCACCTGCTTGCGCATCTTCTACATCGATACGCTCAAGACCGTGGTAACCCATGATTTTTAAAATACGGCCATTACGTGTTTTACCGTTTTTATCAATAATCGTGACCTGTGTGTTGGTCTTTACTTTACCGCGCTGGATACGACCAACCCCGATAACACCAACAAAGCTGTTGTAATCAAGGCTTGAGATTTGCATACGGAATGGCGCATCTGCATCTACTTGAGGTGGCTGTACCACATCAACGATGGTTTTAAATAGCGGCGTCATGTCTTCTGCCAAATCATCAGCATCTAAACCTGCAATACCGTTTAGCGCTGAAGCATATACTACTGGGAAATCAAGCTGCTCATCGGTTGCGCCCAAATTATCAAATAGATCAAAGATTTGATCCATGACCCAGTCAGGACGCGCGCCTGGGCGGTCGATTTTATTGATAACCACAATCGGCTTTAGACCTTGTTCAAATGCTTTTTGCGTCACAAAACGAGTTTGTGGCATTGGGCCATCAACCGCGTCCACTACCAACAAGACGCAATCAACCATTGACATAACACGCTCGACTTCACCGCCAAAATCGGCGTGACCTGGGGTGTCTACAATGTTGATACGGTATTCGGTACCATCAGTCTGATCTGTCCAGCGGATGGCTGTGTTTTTAGCCAAAATAGTAATACCACGTTCTTGCTCAATATCACCTGAGTCCATCGCACGCTCAGCAATGTTTGCACGGTCGCCAAAAGTACCAGACTGATGTAATAACTTATCAACCAAAGTGGTTTTACCGTGGTCAACGTGGGCAATAATTGCAATGTTACGCAGGTGTTTGATATCGTTCGCCATATAAAATGCTCGTTTCGTCTTAAAAAAATGCAGTAGCAATAAGCGCCGCTGGATAAACTTTTATCATCAATCAGACAGGTATTTAATACTGATTTAAAAAGTCGTCCAATAAGTATCGACTTTCTAATTATTTCAAGAGAATCAAATATCTACACTGATAAATTCATCATACAGATAGCTATGCTAATGTACACTCTGTCAATTTACAGAATGTTTGGGCTGCTAGTATAACATTATTGCCCGATAAATTTATGTAATTACTTGCTTTTCTCAATACATAAATAAAAAAAAGCCACCCTATGGGCAGCTTTTTTTGTAACTATATATGAGTGTTTTTCACTCAAGACTTGAGTCTATCAGTTGTTATTTACTGAACAACCATGTCTTTAGTTTGCTCAACAGTCATTGTTTTGTCACCAGTGATGATGGCATAAACACGACGGTTCATAGCACGACCTTCTTCAGTGTCGTTTGGCGCGATTGGGTTGTTGTAACCATAGCCAACAGTGGTTAGACGGTTTGGCGCGATACCAAATTCGTTAGTTAGCATAGATTTAACCGCAACGGCACGAGCTTCAGATAGACGTTGGTTATAACGTGCTGAAGGACCAGTCTTAGAAGCATGACCTTCTACACGAGCGGTAGAGTTAGGATACTCACGCATCTTCTCAGCAACTTTAGCGATTTCTGGCTTGTACTGGTTTTTGATCGTTGACTTGTCGTTGTCAAAGAATACGCGTAGTTCCATTTTTAACTCATCAGTAATATCTACTGGAACTGGGCAACCGCGCTCATCAACGACAACGTTCATTGGAGTGTCTGGGCAAGCGTCGATGCTATCAGGTACACCATCACCATCAGAATCAAGGTCATCAACAACCACGACTGGCGTGTTGTCAACTACTGGCTCTTGCATAGGTGGTACTGCTACTGTAGGTGCTAAATGGCCACCAAGTACAACTTCTAGGCCAGCCAATGCCATGCCTTCCCACCAGTTGTTGTCAAAGTTGTGAATCGCACGAGCTTCACCACGTAGGCTTAGTGCATCGTTGATACGATACATAGCACCTAGACCTAGGTTACCAATGGTATCTTTAGAGTTTGATACTTCAGTACCAGCTTCAACGTCATCGCCGTTAGAGTTAACATACTGCTCTTGGTTTTCTACTTCAATTTTAGATTGACCGGCACCAACCAATACATATGGTTTGAATGCGCTGTCGGTGTAACCCGTGAACTCTTCAGTACCGATCAAGAAGTTACCAGAAAGCATGGTTTGTTCTACGTCAAAACGGTTGACACCAGCATCTGCTGAATCTTCTGACGCTTCACCATTGGTATTAGAAACACCATACTCAACTTGGAACTGCGTAGAAGGTGTCAATTCGATACCAAGAGCAGCACCAGTATAAAGGCCACTTTCTTTAGCAATACCGCCATTATCATTGCCGCGAGTACCGTCACCAATTGGTTGACCCTCGGCATTTTCATACAAGTTTTTACCAGTACGAAGGACTTCACGTTGCTTATCACTAGTATCGCTGAACTCTTCAGTCATGTGATAACCAAGTAATAGTGGGCTGATTGTTACGCCAGCATTTGCTGCTAAAGGCGCAGCTGCTACAGCAACCAGAGCTAGAGCAATTTTATTCAATTTCATGGACTTCCTCCAAAGGATAATTTTAGTGATGCGTTAAGCAAAACCGCTTCTCAAGACGCTCTAAAATAAACATCTCTTACGAATTTTAAGTTACAAAGCAAAACCAATTAAGGAGTAGCTTAGCGATTATCAATTCAGTTTACAACTTTTTTCGTTAACGAGCTACACATTATTACACGATAATGTCGTAACTAAAACACAATAACCAGCTTAAGTTACCTAGAACTAACACACCTTACGCTTTTTATCTTTTGTATGTCAGTTCGCAATAGATAGTTCACTTAACAATACCTACTGTCTGAACGTATTTTAATACAGTTAGTAATTTTTCTCTATTGTTAAAACCCAGCATTCACCAATTGAAACATTTTTTGACAGTAGACATATATTTTGTTTAAACTCCATAAGTCGACATTTATTTACTGTATATTGTAGTGTATTTATACAGTTTTATGTAAAGCAAAATAATGGCACTTTGATAAAAAACTAGCAATATATTTAAAAATACAAATATAAAATGAAGTAACAAGGAAATAAGTGGGACCCCGTTATTAGATTCCTTCACTTAGTATAGGTTACACGCCTCATGAACTGGCTACTTAGGATAGAGCTACTTAGAGTTTGCCGCGTTGGTCGCGCTGGTAAAGTAACGTTGGTCTTAGGCGCACTGTTATTTGACAAAGTAAGACGTTACTTGCTTTATAAGAGAGATAAAGACAAGAGAGGTAAAGACTGTATAGCTTGGTCGCCACGCTCACCATATCCAATCACTTTATTAGATAAACCCAAAATCGCGAATTGTCCGCACGTGTATAAAGGTTGTCAGGGTTTTACCTTAATTCAGCTGATTATCACAGTTGCGATACTGGCTATTACAGCGATGATGGCGGTGCCAGCCATACAGACGCAGCTGGCGCGGATGGAAGCTGAACGCGTCAAAAACCAACTAGAGGATACACTTGCATTAGCCAAGGCTGAAAGTTTTATCAGAAGACAAAACGTGTTGCTGTGCTTATCAAACGCAGGTGGCCGCTGTCATAGAAACAGTGACAAAACCCTTTTATTATTTATCGATAAAAATAACAACAAGCACTTCGATGCGCAGGTCGATCAGCTGTTGGTGCAGCAGTCACTGAAGCTAAAATACAGTAAGGTGATGTTACGCGTAGGCGGCAGACGCCACTATACTAAGTTTTGGGGAGATAGTGGCAACCGCGTGGGCACTTTGGTCATATAAAATACTGCCCAACGGCCACTTATAATAAAGCCATGTATCTTATCTCATTTAATCAACGAGGTATCATCAAGCAAAAGCACAATGAGCATCATCCTACGCAGTGTAATAGCTAGGGCGTGCCTTCAATTCACTCGATAGTTATCTCGATAGTTATCTAAGTGGGCTAAAAACGGCTCAATAAAGAGTTGTTTTTCTTGCGTGCTGTGACGACGCCGCTCGCTGTATCCTTTTTATATCGGATTGGCTATATATGCATTAGCCGCCTTGATGCATAGCCTGCTTCATCACCACGACGGCCTGCTCTAGTCCGGAAAATACGGCATCTGCGATGAGCGCATGGCCGATGTTTAACTCATAAATCCCTTCTATCTGTGCAATGGCATGGACATTGTCAAGTGTGAGGCCATGACCTGCATTGACCAGTAGCTGGTTATTGAGACGTTGCGCGGTCGCAACCGCCGCTTTGATGCGCGCAAGCTCATTTTGCTGGGCATCTACATCACCGGCCAAACCTGCTTCGGCATAAGCACCGGTATGTAGCTCGATGGCATCCGCGCCGCACTCGATGGCTGCTGCGACTTGTTTGTCGTCAGGGTCAATAAACAGTGACACTTTAATACCCGCCGCTTGTAGCTTGCCGATATAATCGGTCAACCAAGCCAGTTGTCCTGCGACATCAAGACCGCCTTCTGTGGTTAGCTCAGCACGCTTTTCAGGTACCAGACATACCCAGTATGGCTTGACCTCACTGGCAATTTTTAGCATCTCCTCTGTTGCAGCGATTTCTAAATTCATTCTCGTCGTCAGCTGCTCTGCTATCTCATAGACATCAGCATCTTGAATATGGCGACGATCTTCGCGTAGGTGTATCGTGATACCGTCAGCGCCCGCCTTTTCACACAGTAAAGCGGCTGCCAAAGGGCTTGGATAATTGACACCGCGTGCTTGACGCAATGTCGCTACATGGTCAATATTGACGCCTAACAAAGGTTTTTGCAAAGTACCATGAGCGGCGGACAATGAAGAAGTGGTCATAAGACATCCTTTTAATAACGAGACCTAATAGACAGGCATGACTATTGATAGACGTAACGATTGATTGATAAATGTGACTACCGCTAGACGTAATCATTGATAGCGCCGCTGCTGCTGCCACAACAATCGACTTTGCAGGGGCTGATACTCTAATAAATGATCAATCAGATGACGATGTAGTTTTGACCAGTCGTTTAGCGTCGTGGTAGTGATGCCTGACTGCGCCATTGTTATGATATCTGCACCCAAAAACACCGCATAGCCACTGGCACTTGTTAAATGCTCAGACTCTATGGTGTCACGCGATATGGCCAAAAACCCAGCATCTGGCAAAAACCGATATAGTCCCTCAGGCACAATCGCGTCTTGCATACTGTCATGACTGAGAGTCAGGGTAAAACCAAGCTCATCAAATAGGTGCTTTTCAAATTGACGCAAGCATAGACGCAGCTGCTGCTGGGTCAAAGGCTGTTTGAGTTGGTATAGGCTGTTTTGATAGTGCTGCCACAGTACCGGCATTGGGTCTTCGGTTGGCAAAAGACGCCACAATATCTCGTTGAGATACAATGCCGAATACTGCTGCTGACCCGTGATTGTCTCATAAGGCATGGCAGCAAGCGTGTGAGCGTCATCTACCGCTGTATCATCGGAATGAGCATCTAAAGAGACTTTTTCATGTCTATTACTGTTACTATGCACAGCGATGTTGATTTGACTAAACGTCTTTAAATCACGCTTGCCACTGGCAAATAGCTGCAAAGGCATAAATAGCGGTGCGCCTTTTTTGCCAACCCCATGTATGACCCCATGCTGCTGAGAAAAAAGACAATATAATGCGCGCTTTTCTTGATAAGGACGCTGATGCAATAAGTAACCTGTCAACGCTTCGTTACGCATGTCTATTACCTCAGCACCCATGTTTATCAGGTGGCTTAAAAACGGCTATACCTATCGGTATCGCTGCGCATCAATAGCCCAAACTGGTCAAGGCTCGTTCGTCATCAGACCAGCCACGTTTGACTTTTACCCATAAGGTCAGCATGATTTTTTTGTCAAACAGTTGCTCCATATCCTTGCGAGCATCCATGCCGACTTGCTTGATACGCTGGCCTTTATCTCCGATGACGATGGCTTTTTGTCCGCTACGCTCCACATAGATGGTCGCATCAATAAAGGTACAAGCTTTGCGTGGACGGCCAGTTTTGGCATCTGTATGCGCAGGCTCGTCTTTGAACTCATCAATTTGCACGGTTAAATCATAGGGCACTTCATCGCCTGCACTGCGCATGATTTTTTCGCGAATGATTTCACTGGCCAAAAAGCGCTCTGAGCGGTCGGTGATTTGCTCGGTGTCATAAATAGGCGACGCCACTGGTAAGTGTGAGGCGATCACCTCTTGTAAGCGATCGAGGTTTTGGTTTTTTAGCGCAGACACAGGAACGATATCAGCAAAGTCAAAGCTTTCGTGGAACGTTTCGATCAAGGGCAGTAGCGTACCTTTATCCTTTAAGGTATCGGCCTTGTTGATTACCAATACCACGGTCAGATCTGTCTCACCAAGTTTTTGCAAGGTAAGCAGATCATCATCGCGCCATTGATCCGAGTCGACCACAAACAGTACCAAATCAACATCGACCAAAGCCGAAACCGCGGCTTTGTTCATACGCTCATTGATTGCCCGTACTTCGTTACGATGGATACCTGGCGTATCGACAAACACCGCTTGCATCTCATGGTTTGACAAAATACCGTGGATACGATGTCTGGTGGTTTGCGGCTTGCGCGATGTAATAGACAGTTTTTGCCCAAGCAAGTGGTTCATCAGCGTCGATTTACCCACGTTTGGACGACCAACAATCGCCACATAGCCCGACTTGAAATCTTCCGCGATACGCGTCTGGCTACTCGGGGCAAAAAACGCCTCAATGGCGGCATCGTTTTCTAATGAGACATCTTCTGACTGATTGATCTCGTCTGTGCTCATTGCTACCTGATTTTGGTCTGCGGGCATGGGGGTGTTTTCAGTCATATTGTCAGTATTATCTGCATTGCGTGATGGCAAATCAGAATGATTGCTCATAAGGTAATCCTGTAGGGTTTATCACCAGCCAAACGGTGTTTGATAAAAAATCACTAGGCGTTAAATGGTGCATTATCACCAATATTAAAACATCCATTGCGTTATGGGCTAATAAATAGGTAAACATTTATAATATATGCGGTCAAGACGAGTAAAATCAACGTGGACAAACTGCCTTGCAATAACCATATTATATGTCAGGCTGTGGGTTTATTACTTGCTATAAGCGTTTTTTGGCAGAGTTTGGCAGCTTGTGCAACTGATTAATCATCAGCTCGGCCGCTTTTTGCTCAGCGATACGGCGACTCTCACCAGACTCAGTAATGTCAGGGCATTCATTGATATTGACATGACAGCGCACCACAAATATCTGATGCGGCGCATTCCCTCGAGTCTCTAATAGCTCATAATGCGGTAAATCAAATTGCTTGGACTGTAGCCACTCTTGCAAACGGCTTTTGGCATCTTTTAAGGCTTTTTGATCGTTGACATTGTCGATCAAATCCCCATACCACGACAGTACGCACTGGCGCGTGATGTCCATGTCTTGGCTATCTAGGTAAATCGCCCCAATCAAAGACTCTACAGCATCGGCCAAGATAGAAGCGCGATTGCGTCCGCCACCTTTACGCTCGCCCACGCCTAAAATCAAATGGTTGGAGAGCTCAAGATTTTGCGCGATGATTACCAGCGATTCCTGCCGTACCAAGGTGGCTCGCATACGCGTCAATCGCCCTTCATTTTGCGTCGGATAACGATGGTACAAAGCTTCTCCGACGATCATCCCTAGCAGGGCGTCACCCAAAAACTCTAAACGCTCGTAGTTTTTTTTGCTGTCAAAAGAGCGGTGCGTCAGCGCAAGCTTTGGCAAGCTCAAATCGTTGAACACATAGCCTAATTTGCGCGTCAAAACCGCTAATCGTTGGGCAAACTCTGTACTCACAACGTGGTTGTCGACAGACGTGCTATTTTTTTTGGGAGTAGTAACCGCTTGGGAATGCTGCGAAGTTGGTTTCATGCGTGGCTTATGGTTATCCCTTCTGTTTTTACTGAGGTGGTGAATGGTTAGAATGATAAATGCGCTATAAAAATCATCGGCGGCTCAGCTGCGCTACTCTGCGCTATTCATATCGATATCGGCCTCAAAACGATTGACGATATCGACATTGCCAAAGAAGTTATTGGTGACCGCATACTGCTTATGAATCGCCAGTTGACCCGTTTTTTTATTGGTAAAGGTAAAGACATCTTCTGCTTTGGTGTCATAATCAGCGTTGATAGATAGCTGCCGATTGACACGTTCGACGTACTGTCTGGCGGTTTCATTATTATTATTCGACTCTTTTAGCTGGGCACTCAAAGTCTTATTTAACTGGTAATCACCGATGTGAGCGGGTACGATAGCAACGATGAGTTTGGCAGCAACACCCAAAACCATAATGACTAAAAC
This sequence comes from Psychrobacter sp. Marseille-P5312, assembly GCF_900291405.1. Taxonomy (NCBI): domain Bacteria; kingdom Pseudomonadati; phylum Pseudomonadota; class Gammaproteobacteria; order Moraxellales; family Moraxellaceae; genus Psychrobacter; species Psychrobacter sp. Marseille-P5312. Next base: position 1,647,448 of record NZ_OLML01000001.1, on the reverse strand, counting down.
GATACTGGTCACACTTGCACCGCGCTGCGTTGCCAAGCCAGATATCTGCTGCATGATCCTTTTCCTCTACTGGTCCATATTGATAAATCACTATTTTTAACCGCCGCCTACCTATGAGGCGATCGTTGATTAGACAGTAACAATATTAGCACAAAACTATTATCGATAAAAAAACCAGTAGCGGCGCTGCTGTTTTTTATCAGCAGACATATCATGCTTGTACGCGCTGCCTCAAACCAAACCCTAAGTGAAGAGGCGCTCTAGTCAGCCTTTACGGTTAGTGAATCGTACCGTTACGTGCAAAAGTGGGCAGGTTTAGACCAGGCGGCTTATGCATCCAGATGTAGACCGCTTTGCCCGCTAGGTTTTGTTCGGGCACAAAACCCCAAAACCGACCGTCAGCACTGCGATCACGGTTATCACCCATCACAAAATACTGACCTTCTGGTACCTGGATACGCCACTGTGTGCCCTCAGAACTGACCACTTCTGGCGCTTGTTGCTGCAAAAAAGGCGCATATTGCGCGCTATTCATATCGGTCAAATAGCGCACAAGATGCGTCGTATCCCCTTGGGTTTCGGCAAAATACTGCGCTTCACGCTCTTCTTGCTGGCCCATGGCAGCAGCGCTCTCTTCGGTGAGTATTTGACCGGGGGCAATCTGTCCTGGCAAATAAAGCTGAGACGTCAGATCTGTATTGGCCGTAAAGCTGACAGGCTTGGTTTTTACTGGTACATCATTGATCGCAAGCGTCCCGTTATCATAGCTCACCGTATCCCCTGGCAGACCAATCACACGCTTTATGTAGTAAATACTTGGGTTTTCTGGATAGCGAAACACGGCCACGTCGCCATGCTCAGGCTCGCCTGTGTCCAATACTTTATTGTACGTCAAAGGCAGACGCACACCATACGCATACTTATTGACCGCGATAAAATCGCCTGTGTACAGCGTAGGCACCATCGATGATGAGGGAATATTAAAAGGCTCAATCAAAAATGAGCGTACCACTAACACCACGGCCAACACGGGGAAAAAGTCATAGGCCCAGCGGACCAATAAGCCCTCCTTGCCACGTCCGCGAGTCTTACGCTGTTTGAGGGTCAACTTATCTAATAGCCAAATGATACCTAAGCCGATGGTTAATGGCACTAAAATTAAATTAAAATCAAAATCCATAATAACTTGCCTATTAACGAGCGGCTTATCTTATTGCAGCATCGATAAGATCAAACCATATGTGACGTATTTTTTATCAAACCTTTACCAAAGCAGCATGTACTCTTAGTTATCCACTTGCAGCACGGCTAAGAAGGCTTCTTGTGGAATCTCGACGCTACCCACCTGCTTCATACGTTTTTTACCCGCTTTTTGCTTAGACAACAGCTTTTTCTTACGTGATACGTCACCGCCATAACATTTGGCTAGGACATCTTTACGCATGGCTTTGACCGTACTACGACCGATAATTTGGCTACCAATCGCCGCCTGAATTGCCACATCAAACATCTGACGCGGAATCAGCTCTTTCATTTTGGTCACTAGCTGGTTGCCACGGAAGCGTGCTTGGTCCTGATGGACAATCATCGCGAGCGCATCAACTCGATCACCATTGATGAGTACATCCACTTTCACCAGCTTATCGACTTGATAACGCTCAAAGTTATAATCCAATGAGGCAAAGCCGCGCGAGACTGACTTTAGACGGTCAAAGAAGTCCATGACCACCTCACCCATCGGAATATCAAAGATCAGCTGGACTTGCTTGCCCATAAAGCGCATATCGACCTGTACGCCGCGGCGCTCGATACACAAAGTCATGACGTTACCCAAGTAATCTTGCGGTACTAAAATCTGACAACGAGCAATCGGCTCGCGGAACTCTTCGATGTTGTTTGGCTCAGGCAATCTCGATGGGTTATCGACATAGATAATCTCACCGTTTTTTTTGACAATCTCATAAATCACCGACGGCGCAGTGGTGATCAAATCCAAGTCATACTCGCGCTCTAAACGCTCTTGGATAATCTCCATATGCAGCATGCCCAAAAAGCCACAGCGGAAACCAAACCCTAACGCATCCGAGGTGTCTGGCTCAAAGAAAAGCGAGGCGTCGTTGATTTGTAGTTTTTGTAAGGCCTCACGGAATTTTTCAAAATCATTGGCATCGACAGGGAACATACCTGCATAGACCTGCGGAGTGATTTGCTGAAAACCTGGGATACGCTCAACGTCAGGCGTGCTGGCATGCGTGATGGTATCACCCACCGGCGCGCCTGCGATGTCCTTGATACCAGCGATGACAAAACCCACTTCCCCTGCTTCTAGAACGCCGGTGTCGACAGGTTTTGGCGTAAAGACACCGATAGAGCTGACAGGATGAGACTCTTTGGTCGATTTGATATAAATCTTATCGCCTTTTTTCACCGTCCCTTCACGGACACGAACCAACGATACCACGCCCAAATAGCTGTCAAACCAAGAGTCAATGATAAGGGCTTGTAGCGGGGCTTCGCGGTCGCCTGTTGGCGCAGGGATAACATCTACTAACGTTTCTAATAGCTTATCGACGCCTAGACCTGATTTGGCAGAGACACGCGGCGCATCAATGGCTTCAATCCCGATGATGTCTTCAATCTCTTGAATCACGCGCTCAGGCTCTACTTGTGGCAAATCAATCTTATTTAAGACTGCCATAACCTCCAAACCTTGATCGACCGCGGTGTAGCAGTTGGCCACCGACTGTGCTTCGACGCCTTGCGCGGCGTCCACCACCAGCAGTGCCCCTTCACAGGCAGCAAGTGAGCGCGACACTTCATAAGAAAAGTCGACGTGGCCTGGTGTGTCAATAAAGTTAAGCTGATAGCGCTCGCCATTTGGATGGTCATAAAACAAAGTGACCGACTGTGCCTTAATCGTGATACCGCGCTCACGCTCGATATCCATGGAGTCGAGTACCTGCGCTTGCATCTCGCGATCTTGCAAGGCACCACACATCTGGATAAAACGATCGGCAAGCGTCGACTTGCCATGATCAATGTGGGCAATGATTGAAAAGTTACGAATATTTGCTAATGCAGTCACAAAGCGCCTACTAAATTAAGGGTGATAGAATAAAAGATTCGAGCAAATGCTGTCAGGCGCATGTCACACGGTCGCTATCTAAAAACTGGCGGCCTATAAATGAGCCATAAAGATCCAGACATTATCAGACCGACATCCGGTATCACTGTCTTTAATCAACCACTGAAGACGCCAACCGTTATGCGCAAACATAAAAGCGTATTCTAGCAGTTTTCCACTATAAAGTAAGGCGATTTTATTTGTTGGCAAAGGATTTACCAGTGAGGTTACAAGCCGATAACGCTACAGAAAAAAAAGAAGGCAACAGATTGTTGGCTAATTTGTTTATCGCGCCTGTGTCTTTTGCGATATTTCACGTTTATCCCCGTTATTTTTTAGGGCATCTTACTCTCAGAGAACGCCGAATCGTCAGTGTCTTTTGTCGCGCTCAGATACTTATATATCCATGGCGACTTGCCATAAAAAGCACCATTTAGCTGAGTTTGCTCTATCAGATACTCACGAAAGCGCAGATAAAACTCGTTGTCGGGGCCCTTTGGCTGCTGCCAGAATTTATCGAGTGGCTTTTGATCCGTCAGTTTGGGAGTGTCATAGATAGCGCGGCCCATAACTTTGGTCGGTTTTTTATGATATATCGATTGTAGACCCGTGGTGCTATTGATGGTGACCATTCCGATACTGTGCTTCATCAAGGTGGGCAGATGCATATCACAGCCATAAAACACTCGGTTTGCGACTTGGTAGCGCGCTGCCAAACTTGCTATCAACTCACGATAATCCCGATGACCTCGGTCTAGCGGATGATGCTTCAATACCAGCAGCTGCGCAGCATCGGCATGATGGGCAAAGCTTGCAATGGCCTCGTCAATAAACTGCACCACATCACGATAGTCACTGTGATGAGTGATTTGCGAGTCATTATGCACCTGTAAGCTAATCAAAAAATAATTGTTGCTATCTTGCCGCGTTAGCCGCTGTTGTAAGCGCTTGTCAGGTAAGTAGCCACGCAGCTTGCGCCACGGTGCTTTTAGCCAAGCGATTGCCTCTTGCCAGGCGGTCATGCCACGATAATGGGAATAATGCGGGTAGCGGCCTTTATACAGCCAAGTGGCCGCATAGTAAACGACAGCCGCGACGCTCAAGCGATAAAAGCGATTATGCGTATATAGCGGCTGGTCGTTGGCTTTTTTCAGCGCCTTGATATCAGCCGTATTGAGGCGTGAGTAGCCATTGATGCCATGCTCTTGCAAGGTGATGTAATCAGGGCGCAAATAGCCTTCTTCAAATACGAAAAATGAGGTGCCTAGCTGCTCACCGACCCGCGCCGCTTGAGTATGGTGCGGACGGCAGTCGCCAAAGCAGACGATGGCATCGACCCCTTGCTCTTGAATAAAAGCAGACAACCACGACGAAAACTGCGCCAATGTGCCTGTGTATTCGTAAGTATTGGGATGATGATAAAACAACGCATCGCCAGCATTAAAGTTAATCTTGCTGACCTTGATATCTTGCGTCTGCAAAAAACTTGAGAAACGATGAAAAAACCCGCCCATTTTTCCTTGTAATAGCAAGACATGTCGATGAGTGAGCAGATGAGACATCGAAGCTGTCATAGTATCAAATTACCATTAATCAAAGAAAAAGAAGGTCGCATCAAAGCAGGCCAATATACAAAAAAACCGCATAAACGACAGGCAATTATACCTAAAAAAGGCATGACTGTCGCAGGGGATTTACGTTGATTGTTGAGATAAGGTTAGTGCGGTTTATTACTTAGACGCTGTTGCCACTGATGGCGATACTGCATAAAACGCGTCGCGGCGCGGCGTTTTAATTGGGTAGGCGTTGGTAATAAAGCGCGCATAGGGCTCTTGGTGCTGGGAGTAATGAAAGCCTCAGAACTTGCCATCAAAGCATTGTCATCAGGCGGGTACAAATAGTCGATGACCTGCTCCACTTGCGCCAGCCCATGGCCATTTGGCAGGCGATATAACGGGTAGCGAATCAGAGTACAATACAATAGCTGCTCAAGCGATAAAGGAGTGGCGCGATTACGTCTGGCCAGATATTGAGATTTTGGCGGCAGCTGCGCATCGATATCTGTGGTCAGTCCCCACCCTGCATAAAACGGCAGACCATAACACGTCACACTCAAACCGCGAAGCAGCGCCTCAAAACCTGTCAACGAGCTGATGGTATGCACCGCATCGACCCCTTCCAGACAGTCAGGCATCGCGGTATCATAAGCGACCGCATCTACCAGCTGTAAGCCATCAGCGCCTACCTTGCCAGCGCGCAGCCCTGCCTCCACATCAGGATGCGGTTTATAAATGAGATATGCATCAGGATTGTCTTGCCTAACGCGCGCGATCAGATCACGGTTTTTTTTGATCATTGACCCGCAGTGCTGCACAGAGAGATCATCTTCTACTTGTCCAACGATGAGGAGGCGACGCTTGCCAGACTGCTTTGCCTGTATGAGCCAGCTGCCATCACGACTTGCCTGACGACTGATGCTCGCACCCACATTGTATTTACTGACTCGCTGGGTGAGCAGTTTGGTTTGTAAGTTTTGGACGCGCTGACGCTGCGACTGACTTAGCGGCTGACAGTGGCGTAGCAGCGTCTCCAAATCCGAGGGCGCGGTGGCGTCGTAATAGATGCCTTGTCTGTCTATCACAACAGATAGAGGCGCCAGTAGCGTTGCGCCCAGACCGTTGGAGCGGATAAAACCATCTTCCATACAGTAGATAGCTGGGCTATCTGCACCAAAACCTACCTGCTTACGCTGGCGTTTTTGTTGTACCTGCTGCCGCTTTGCTAAGCCCCAAACCAGTAACGGCTGCTGATAATCCACCCGTAAATGATCGGGATGCAGCAGGTTTTTTAGGCGAGGTTTTGGTTTGATAAATAAATCGGTACGCGGCAGATCCACAAAAGCCTTAACGAATGGCAGCTTCCAGGGGCTAAATTCATAAGCCGTCAAACGACCTGCCAGCTGCGACTGCCAGTGACGGTTGGTCACCAGCCACTCAATCGCCGTCTCTATGTCGCAAGCTTTGCTGCTCGCAGGATCAACATAGTGACTATAATCAACATAAGCACTATAAAACAACACCTCTAAAGTTGCGCTCATGTTTCTCGCCATATTGGCTTTAGACGTCGTTTGAGAAAAAGCTGGTGGAAATAAGGCTGAATTAGGCTGTGGTTTGGACGGCGGCAAACCCTTCGCAAAGTTTTGACGACGGTGCATGACAGTATGATACAAGCGTTTGGGCGCACCGCTATCATCTGTCAGCCCCCAGCCACTATACCAGTTGACCCCAAAGCAGTGCACCTGCTTGCCGAGCATCAGCGCCTCAAAACCCATATGCGAGCTGACTGTATACACATGATCGACCTGCGTCAGTAAGGCGATAGGATTGAGCACCTGTGTCAACACCTGCACATTTTTGGGTAGCTTGAGACCAGTCAGATAGCCTGTGCGGGCGGCAGGGTGTGCTTTTATCCAAATATGGGCATTCGGATGATTGCGGCAAGCGGCTTTTAGCATACGTCTAAACTGACGTTTATCTGCACCAGCCCCTTTGACAGAGGCATCGCCTGCGACTTGATCGATTAATAAGATATGTGCCGGCCGAGGAGTGTTTGCGGTATTGGCGACTTTTCGCTTTGCCGCTTTACTGTTTGCCAACTCATTGAGTGATGGGCAAGTCGTCACCGCATTATATTTACTCAGCTTTTCTGCACAGATGCGTGACATCAGCTGCTGAGCACGACTGTGATGCAGCGCATGATGCCCAGCACTGTCACGATTGTTATGAGTGTTATGATTGTCAAAGCTGGTACGAGCAACGATAAGCTGTTCTAAGCGCGAGCTTTGGGTCAAATCAAAATAAATACCCACATCATCGACGACCACACTGACAGCGTGGCGGCTACTGATGCCAGAGTCTAATGAGCGCAAAAAGCCGTCTTCGATACTCAGCACAGCACAGCTTTGTTTGCTGGCGGCTTTGTGGGCGCGCTGAAAGCTTTTTTTGCGTCCCCAACCGATAAAAGCCTCAGGCTGAGGCTTCGATATGGTTTTGATCTGATTCTTGATACGGTTTGGTAAGGGCAACCTAGACAGCATTGATGCAGCAGGGGCCGTGACACCTTGTTGCCTTGCTGACCACGGATACCAGCGCTGAATATCAGCATGCAGCACTTGTGGCAGCAAAAGATTATTACGCTGCATACCTTTACCAATCACCGCCAGTTGCATCGGCTGCAAGCGCTGGGTTAAGGGCAAAAACAGCGTATCATCAAAGGCCGATATAGAGGCGTTTTTGCCTTCATCTGTGACGCTGTTTGCCATTATCTCCCCTTGTCAATCAGTGATTTACCAATCACTGATATTTTAGTATAAACACCTTATCCTATAAAACGCCTATCAGTCGTTATAGATCCAGCACCACTTTTGCAGCGATGGCCAACTGATAGAAAATCTGCGACAGTCCGCGCGCAATCTCTACTCGTTTGGTTTTAACCTTTGGCAACACCATAATCTCATCGCCTTGCTGAATACGGTAAGCGGTATTCACCACTTCGCTGGCACCATTTTGATGGATAACCAAAATCTCTTTGGTATCTGCATTATCACCAAAGCCGCCTGAATTGGCCACATAATCGCCGACGGTATAATCTGGGTTAAAGGTCAACGCCCCTTGCGCGCGTACCTGTCCATTGACCGTAATCACAGACGTCTGCGAGGGGATCTCGATGACATCGCCTTGCTGAAGGATAATGTCTTGCCATGAGTTTGGTACTACAACGATCTGACCATCTGGCTGTACATTTCGCGCTTTTGCCACAAACTGCTTGACCAAAGCGGCATCATCTTGACGCAGTGCGGCCTCTTCACGAGTCGTTGACTGCGTGGCAAGTGTCAGCTCTTCTAGACGATCAAGCGACTCATTGATCATGCGTTTTTGCTGCTCAGCGACTGACTGACGATAAATGGTCAAATGTGTCAACTTAGCCAGCGGGCTTGGCTGCAATTGCGGCACGATGTCTTTGAGACGGGCGCCATAGGGCACCACCATCGCGCCATTGCCCGTATGTGCTCCTTTCACCTGCACTGCGATCGTCCCAGCATAGCGATCTGAGGTCACCACCATCTGATCACCATTATAGACAGGCACGTTTTGCGCCTCTGCCAGTGAGTAGTACTCCGCCGTCTGGGCGCGGCCTGCACTGCGGGTAATACTGACGTTGGTGGCGTTTGCGGCAGGATTGGCCACTTGCAAGACATCACCGATGGTCAGATCGTTGACATCAAACTCAAAGGTATATTCGTTTTGTACCTCACCACTCACGGCAAAGGTTTTTTTCTGCGGGGCCACTGTAATCACATCACCATCACGAAAGGCAAAAGGCTGCAACTTACCGGCCAATAAAAAATCATAAAGATTGACTTGCTGAAGCATTTGGCCATTGCGTTTGATCTGAATGTCGATAAAGCTGCCGCGTGTTGGGTCGACGCCGCCCGCTCTGTCGAGATAAGACAGCACCGAGTCCGCCGCCAGCCCGCCATAATAACCAGGCTGCTTGACAAAACCGGTGACAAATACTTTGACCGGCTGTGCTTGCTCTAAAGAAGCATAGACGCCGACGTTTGAGCGGTAAATACGATTGACCGCGCTTTTGACCACGTTTTGTAAGTTGCCGTTTTGAACCCCAGCGATACGTACCGGACCGACGTTTGGCAAGAAAATATTGCCTTGTGGATCGACTGTCATGGTGGAGGCAAATTGATAAGCGCCCCACATACGTACTTGGACATTGTCGCCTGGATTTATCACATAGCTGTCGTTAAAGGTCGAGCCGGAGGTGGTCGAAAAAGCCCCGCGAAATAGCTGCTCACCAAACATCGTGTCTTGGGTGTTGATGTCTTGGTAAGGGCGGGTGGTGTTAATAACCGACTGACTGGGCAAGCTGGCAGCATTCACCGCTTCTTGGGTGGTGGCCTGTCCAGGTACACCGCCAGCAAACGCTTGGGTTGAAACATTGATATTATTGCGATTTTGATCTTGGCTGGCATTATTGGCGCTTGTACCAAAGCTAGAGCCTGCCATTTGCTCGGCATAACTGACGGCGTTTGCTGACATGCTCATAGCAGCCATCGCCACACTTATCATCATCACGATCGCACGTGGTTTCGTATTCATGAATTATATTCCTTTACTGATCTGTCGATCATTAGTGATATCTGGTCGGTCAAAGCTGGCAGACCGCAAAACTAGCTACGATGATCGCGAACAACGGCCATCACCAAACGCACAAAACCGTAGAATATCAATAACAATATAAGTGATGTCCAAATGATATAAGCGCGGCGTGGATACAACGCTTCTTCGGCCTCATAAGGGGTTGAGATCACAATCAGGTTTTTCATCTTTTTAAAGGCTTCTAGGCGCGCCTTTTCAAGTGATGATAGCGATAGCTTATACAGCTCTGTGGCAAAGTCCACATCCGCTTTGATGGTCTCAAACTGCACCGCTTGACGGTTTAGCTTGGTGGTATTTGGCGAGGTCAGCTTGGTTTGCTCTTGACGAATTTGCGCTTCAATCGCTTTGATTTGGCTTCTGATCGACACCACTTGCGGCGCATCAGGGTTGAGATAGCTAAGCAGTTGCCGCTCCTCAGTACGTAGAGAGCTCAGCTGTCCTTGTAGGCTGCCAATCAGCTGATTGATAATCTGGGCGTTGGCCTGCGGGTCATAAATCTCGTTGGTGTTTTGATAATTGAGTAGTTTTTCTTTGGCGTCGTTTAGGCGATCTTGTGACTCTTCTAATTGGGTTTCGGCAAACACCAACTGATCACGCGCAACTTCTTGTGAGATACGGTTTACGAATTGCTCAGACTCGTTCAAGATGGTTTTGTTTAGCTCAAACGCATAGCGTGGATCAAAGGCTTCTGTCGCCACCGACAGCACATAGCTTTGCTCATCGAGGTTGATGTGTACCCGCTTTTTGAAGTAATCGAGCAGCTCTTCTTGTGTGGCATCCGGATCAATCTCATAGATGGGGTCTGAACCATCGACATAATAAGCCTCGCGAAACTTAAACTTATCGTCAAGGCGCTTGACCATATCATTCGATAAGATGTACTCCGTCAGATAGGTGGCGTCTTCTTTGCTGGTGCTATTGACACCCAGTAGCGCAGACAGACCACCACCGGACGGCACACTTGACTCGCTGATTTGCTTTACCACCACATCAGCGGTCGATATATAACGCGGATGAGCCAGCGTCATGACATAAAATATCACGATCACCCAAGGCAGTATGACTAAGCCGATAAATAACGAGAGGTTAATTATCTTACTTTTTTGCTTTATGAACATGCTTTTTATAAACCTCAATCGCTTCTGTTATATCATCAAAGACATGTGCTGTCTGATCCATTAATACAATACCAACATCACAACTTGCCGTTATATCTTTCAAGCTATGAGACACCATAAGCACACCTGACGTTTCTTTTCGTGCCTTCAATATTTCTCGAGACCTCTTCTTAAAAGCTGCATCGCCAACAGCACCTACTTCATCTAGCATGTAGTAGTCAAAATCGAACGCTAGGCTTAAGCCAAATACAAGCCTTGAACGCATACCAGACGAATAACTTCGTACAGGCATATCAAAATAACTACCTATATCTGCAAACTCTTCGACAAAACGAATTTTTTCATCGATATAGGCCCCGCTTGAATATAGCCGGCACACAAAGCGGACGTTTTGCCGACCCGTCAAACTGCCTTGAAAGCCTCCTGCCACACCGACTGGCCATGAGATGGTAGAGTCGGTGATGATCTCACCATGGTCTGGCTCATCAAGTCCGCAGATGATACGCAGCAAGGTTGACTTACCCGCGCCATTACGCCCGAGCAAGCCAACGCTTTGCTTATCACCAATGGTCAGATTGAGATCTTTAAAAAGATAATGCCGACCTTTTTTTGTCATAAATGACTTAGAAATATTTTTAACTTCAATCATTTATTTGCCTTTTCTATATATCTTAACGCTTGCTCTAACGAGAACGAATCATGTCACGTTCTGCATACTTATAAAGCAGTAGTCCCAAAAAATTCACCACAAACATCCATTTCAAAAAGTACCCCATATCAATATGATATACTGGATAGTTAGGGGCAAAAGCATGCCTGATCAGCTCGATATTATGAATAAAAGGATTATAAAGCAGGTAGCTAAAATATGGCTCTGGAATGATGTGAATCGGGTAAATAATACCAGAAGCAAAGTACAAGATGGTAAATATAATGGTAATCACCTTGCTAATCTCACCACCATAATAACCAATAACCATCATCATCAGTGCAATGCCAAAACTAAATAAAAACAGTGTGATCCAGCAAAATAGCACGATATGTAGACTCTCTAAGCTGGCATAGATATTAAAAAAAGCTAAACCTAACAGCAATAAGATCGAAGTAAAGAAATAAATAATCAGCTCTAAAAATGAGCGCGCAATAATCACATCAATATGTTTGATAGATCTATACATCAATAAGCCTTTATTGGCTTCTACCGCTCCCAATGCTCTCGTCGCTATCCTTTGAAACATTCGAAAAGGTACCATGCCTGCGACTAGAAACAAGGAATAGTCCATTCCTGGAACCAAGCGCTCAATAATCACGCCAAAGATCACTAAAAAAATCAGCACTTGGAACAAGACTTCAAGTGGCGCCCACAGATAGCCCAGACGATAGCCACCAAAGCGCGTCTGTAGCTCACGCATCAGCAACGCATGAAATGCCGCACCCATGACTTTAAGGCCACTACGGTGCTTGATGGGACGATAAGGAGGCAGTTGTACAGACATGGCGTTACAGGACTTTACCGAAAACAGCCCCTATGATAAGCAAGCAGGACATAAGTTACAAGAATTAATCTGTGAGTAAACTGATAAACCAATGATATAGCAAGAAATCCGTAAGCTTAATGGCTCTTTTATAAGCGACTTCATGATAAAAATCCCTCAGCCTGACAGAGTTTTTAAGTTATTTTAGGCAAAAAAAAACCAATCATGAAAGATTGGCTTTTTAAAACTGATTAGGTTTTATGATATATGGTGGCGATGGAGAGACTTGAACTCTCGACCTCACGATTATGAGTCGTGCGCTCTAACCAGCTGAGCTACATCGCCATTTAAGGCTCGGTATAATACCGATAGAGGTGGATACCGTCAACCCCTAATTGGCTTTTTTTGCAAAAAAAATGAGTTTTATTCAAATTAAGCGCAAAAACATCACTGCTAACTATACAAACGAAGCGTAAAAACAATGCTTAAACACAACGCTTAAAAAACAAAGCATAAAAAAGTTGGTAGACCGATAAGCCGGGTTCTGTCGTGGACGATCATTCCTCTAGGCGCATCATCGCTGACACGCTCAAGCAACCTACCCGCATCGAACGCGGGCCGCGCCATGCCGATGCCTATTTGGTCTTGCTACGCGTGGAGTTTACCATGCCGTGCACCATTGCTGGCCACGCGGTGCGCTCTTACCGCACCCTTTCACCCTTACCTCGCTTGCGCGGGGCGGTCTCCTCTCTGCTGCACTGGTCGTCAGGTTACCCTGCCCAGCCGTTAGCTGGCACGCTGCCCTATGTAGCCCGGACTTTCCTCCCCTGCGCATCTGTTGCCAGTGTGCAGCGGCGATCGCCTAGTCTACCAAGGGCGCCAGTATAGCAAACCCAAGGCTCATCTGGGAATATCTTTTGTGACTAATTTTGCCTCGTCAAATAATCGCTTGTAGCCGCCTCAGACAAAACCATTTGGTAAATAAAAATCTGGCAGAGTGTGGCATTGCTTATCTTGCTTTATATAGGGCAGAGTCAGCCAGTACGTGTCCGGATGGTACTGCTGCAGATGGTGCTGTAAAAACGCCATGGTACTCGTCGCAATCTCAGGATCTGTCTGAGCCGCATTATCATGAATGGGATTATAAATCACGCTATGCAGCGTTAAACCGCGTGCTTTGATGGCCTCAAGGCTAAGTAAAGTATGGTTGATACTGCCAAGGCGACCCGAGGTCACCAAAACCACTGGATAGCCTTGGGTGGCAATATAATCTAGCGTCAATAATTGCTCGGTTATGGGTACGAGCAAACCGCCTGCCCCTTCTAGCAACACCACATCGTAGTTTACTTGCAATTGCCGCGTCGCCTGAGTGATGACATCAGGGTCTAACACATCATCGGCCAGTCTGACCGCCAGATGCGGCGACGCTGGTTTTTTATAACGATAAGGGCATGTGGTGTGAGCAAGGTCACACGGCTGTAGCGGTACATCCATCAACTGGCGATGAGTAACAATATCATCAGCAATATTCATCTCACCACTGGCCAAATCAACCCCAACGCCCGTTTGTACCAGCTTTTGGGTGATGATATTTATACCCTGCTGCATTAAGGCCTTAGCCAGTATACCGGTGGCGTAAGTTTTGCCAATGTCGGTGTCGATACCGGAGATAAATAGCACACTCATATAGTAGCTCTATTGGTGACACAGATCTGATTTACATAAAAGATAACGACGGTCAGTAGTGACTGACATAGCGTCACCAGCTCATCATCCGTCATGACAAAGGGCGGCATGATATAGACCAATTTACCAAAGGGTCTGACCCAAATGCCATTGTTGATCAGTAAGGATTGAAAAACAGGCATATCAACCGCTTCATCCAATTCAATGACAGCGACCGCGCCCAAACAACGTACCTCTTTGACACCATCCAATGTCGCTGCTGGCGAAAGCTGCGACTCCATAACAGCTTGCATATCTGCCGTACGCCTCTCGATATCATAAGACAAAATCAAATCAATCGACGCACAAGCGACCGCGCAAGCCAGCGGATTACCCATAAAGGTGGGCCCATGCATCAGTGCAGGATAGTCGCTGTGATGAATGGTATCGGCAATATGGCGGGTGCATAAGGTGGCCGCAAAGGTCATATAGCCGCCCGTTAGCGCCTTACCCACAGTCATAATATCGGGGCTGACATCGGCGTGCTCACACGCAAAAAGCTTACCACTACGGCCAAAGCCTGTGGCGATCTCATCGGTAATCAACAGCACATCATGCGCATTACATAACTGCCGCAGTAATTGCAAATACTCCGGATTATAAAAGCGCATGCCGCCGGCGCCCTGAATGACAGGCTCGATAATGAATCCAGCAAGCTGAGCACTATGTTTAGCAAAAAACTGGGTTAATTCATCGCGCACGTCTTGCGTTAATTTATGTTCAAATCCCAATGGCGGGGCTGGGACAAAATGCTGCACCGGCAGCTGCTTACCGTATAAGCTATGCATGCCATTGATAGGATCGCAGACGCTCATCGCATGCCAGGTATCGCCATAATAGCCTGAATGTGTCGAGGCAAACTGGCACTTTTGCGGACGCTGAGCAGCAATCTGATACTGTAGCGCCATCTTTAATGCCACTTCCACCGCGATACTACCACTATCCGCATAAAAAACAGCATCGAGGCCTGCTGGTACGATGGAGAGCAGTTTTTCACCCAAGTCTATCGCCGGCTGATGGGTCAAGCCCCCAAACATCACATGCGCCATTTTGCCGAGCTGATGAGTCATTGCCGCATTGAGCACCGGATGGTTATAGCCATGCACGCTTGCCCACCATGACGACATGCCATCTATGAGGCGCGTGCCATCTTGAGTGACGATATAGATACCTTCGGCATGGTCAATGACGATATTTGGATAAGTGGGCGGCAAGCTGGCATAGGGATGCCACAAGTGCTGGTGGTCGAAATCGCTGGTAGGCATACTCATCGTCCGCTCGCAAACGAAAAGTATGTATGTTGAAAAAAGTGTATGGGCAATTGAATATCCGTATTCATCATATTGTTCCTAGGCTTTGTTGGGCAGCAGCATCTCAGCGCATTATTGACCAGTGATACGCTTGTATTTGGCCAATAAATCGCTTTCGCTCTCGATATGATCGGGGTCTTTTGGAATACAGTCGACAGGACATATGACCACGCATTGCGGCTCATCGAAGTGACCGACACACTCTGTACACAGGTCAGGGTCGATCACATATATATCATCGCCCTCAGAGATGGCTTCGTTTGGGCAAGCAGGCTCGCAGACATCACAGTTGATGCATTCGTCAGTGATTAACAATGCCATAAACTGCTCCTTATGTATGACTAATAACAAGCGCGGCAGATTACTCTGGCGAGTTTGGTGAAGGATAAAATAACTGTCAGCAGATAAACGGTGACGGCTAGTTAAGCGTGAGCTTTTTGGCAAAAGCTTGCGAGACACAAGGTGGCACAAATTTATTGACATCGCCGCCAAGCTTGGCAATCTCACGAATCATCGTCGATGAGATGAACGAGTAGTTTTGCGATGGCGTCAAAAACACCGCCTCAAAATTTTCATCGAGCTCGCGGTTCATATTGGCCAGCTGAAACTCATACTCAAAATCCGACATCGCACGCAGGCCACGCAAGACGGCAGTGGCACCTTGCAGGCGCATAAAATCCACGAGCAGACCTTCAAAACCCACCACCGACACTTGCGGCAAATCTGCAAACACCGTCTCGACCAAAGCCACCCGCTCCTCAAAACTAAACAGTGGTTTTTTGTGGTGTCCTGATGCCACGGCAATGACCACCTCATCAAATAATTTGGTCGCGCGCGTCACCAAATCGACATGGCCATTGGTAATGGGGTCAAAGGTGCCAGGGTATAAAATCTTGGTCTGAAGCTTTGAAGCATGGGCGACATTTGCTGAATTCATAGCAGTGCTAATCTGGTCGTTAATGATACTGCACATGCTAGCAAATTTTGCCTACATTTAATACTTATCTGCTACATTTGTCCTAACAGCCGATTTACCTTTTGCCCCTTTGCTTTGCTACAATAAGCGCTTCGACTCATCTCACATAGTAGGCCCGCCGATGGTCTTGGATGAGGAATGGTAAGACAAGGATGCAGCGCACTGACATCCTGATGGAGAATTTATGTCAAAAAAAGCAAAAAAACCAGACAATCAAATCTGCGCCAATAAAAAAGCGCGGCACGAGTATTTTATCGAAGAAACCTTTGAGGCAGGCTTGTCTTTGCAAGGCTGGGAAGTCAAGGCCATTCGTGCAGGTAAAATGTCCATCACCGAGGCTTATATTACCTTTCGTAATGGTGAGGCTTTCTTGTTTGGTGCTCATATCCAGCCTCTGCTCTCTAGCTCGACGCACATTAGCCCCGATAGCATCCGTACCCGTAAACTGCTGCTCAATCGCCGCGAGATCGACAAACTATATGGCGCGGTCAATCAAAAAGGCTATGCTTGTGTGCCGCTGTCTTGCTACTGGAAGCGCTCGATGGTCAAGTGTCAGATCGCCCTTGCCGTCGGTAAAAAGCAACACGATAAACGTAAAACTCTGAAAGACCGCGACTGGGAGCGCGATAAGCAGCGCGGCTTTAAACAACACTTAGATTAAGCGTTATTTAATCTAAATAAAAAAGGACGGCTCAGTAAATATTGAGCCGTCCTTTTTTGTACCTTATCAATGCTTATATAGTCAGTTCAAAACAAAACTGTCATAAGTTCTAAAGCGCTACTGGGATGAATTTTTCACAGCCTCTGTATATACAGCACGCAAGGAAAATTTATACCAGTAACGCTATAACATTTTTAAATTAAATCTACCATACTTATCAACTGTTAACACTCGTGACTGACAATACTCATTAACTACCCTACTAGCTACTTACGCGACCTGCCCTTCGACCGCCAATGGCACACTTTTACGAGCGCGAAGCTGCTTTATCCCATGAGCAATCAAACAAGCAATACCTAACCAGATCAACCCATAGCTATAAATCATTGCTGATTCAAACGGATTACCGAGCACCGTCACCGCCAATATAAATAGCAAAGCAGGTTCTATATAACTCATCATGCCATAGACATTGACTGGAAGCATTTGGCTGGCATCAATATTGGTTTTCATTGCTAGGATGCTCAAAACGCCAAGACCAACTAACATCATGATCAAAAATCCAGACCCTGCTACCATCGCCAAATTGCTAGGTGCAAAAAAGTACAAGTAACCAAGCGTAAATGGGGCAAACAAGGTCAGATCGACCAGCATACCAGTGATGGCGTCAATGCCTTGGAGTCTACGCACGATATAATATATCGGATAAGTACCACACACCCACAATGTCACCCAAGAAACACTCTGCGTACGAATGATTTCACTAAACACCCCTACCGCCGCAAATGCGACCGCCAGCCACTGTAGACGACTGAGCTTTTCGCCGAACAGCAGGCAACCGAACACCACCATCATGAGTGGAAACAAAAAATAGCCCATCGCGGTTTGTACACCTTGCCCATTGACCGGTGCCCACATAAATAGCCACAGCTGACTCAAAAATATCGGTGTAGGTAGCAGCAGCCATGCCCACTGTTTGACCGAGCGCAGTGCACGCAGTTTATCGATGTGCATACCCAGCCGTCCACTTATCGATAAATAGCCAACCAACACCGCCCACATTGACAGCATACGCCAGATAAACACTTGTGTGCCTGACAAAGGCGTCAGAAAGCTGCTATACGCATAGAGTACACCAAACAAGATATTGGATAAGATGGCAAATGACACTCCCAACATCAGCGTGCGCTGCTGCGTGTTACCAGTTGTCCAAACACTAGGTAACAGCCAGCGTGTGAGGCTCGTAGTGACGGTATTGGATAGCATTTGCATAGACATGGGAAGCACCATAGATTGAGATAAGGATAAAAGGTGAAGCTCAGCGTGCGTAAGTTGCGTAACTATTGACTGATAGGTATTATTCTACTGATGTCTTATGATATAAATTATCTATTTATCAAAAATAATGAATTAATTTTTCAATTACTACCCTATAAATCAATTTATTTATCATTTACTAAGTTATTATGATAATAATTTAATAAATGCATAATTCTTATTATATTTTTACTCCAAAACCCATTTCTATAAAAGGGTTACTGTAAAAGGATAAGCACATGAGTCAGCATCTAGATGACACCGATAAAGCCATTTTGAACTTATTGCAAGACGATGCGACATTACCGCTTAAAACTGTCGCAGAACGAGTGCACGTTTCTATTGCGACGGCTCAGCGTCGCATTCAAGCATTGATAGATAGCGGCGTGATTACCAAGCAAGTCGCCATCGTTAATCCTAATAAAGTGGGTTACGGTCTGACCGCAGTGGTGATGATAGAAATGGAGCGCTCCAATACGTCGATGCAACATCGATTTGAGCGTTTGATGGATGCGCAGTCGCAAGTGATGAGCTGTTATGAAGTATCTGGCGATTTTGATTTTATGCTGATGGTCAATGCCAAAAATATGAGTGACTACCACCAGTTCACGCGCAGCTTACTGACTTATGAGAATAATGTACGCAATTTTAAGAGTCAGTTTGTGATGAACTTTACCAAGAGTGGAACCAAGATTACCTTAGACTAAACACATCTACCTGTATTAGTTGGTATCAGCTTTCTTATTAATAATAAGAGTTTAAACTGTATTCAAAACTTGTAAAAAACTAGGGCGTGTTGAACATTCATAATTTCAGCCAGATATAAGCGCAAGCGAGAGCGACCGTATTCTCATAACTCTGCTTGAGCTTATCAAATCTGGTGGCAACTGCCCTATACTGTTTTAGCTTAGCCAAAGCATTTTCTACTAAGTGGCGTACCTTGTACAAGTTCCAGTCCATATGGTCGTTAGAGGACTTTGTATTTCGTTTCCGAGGGATGTTATCACACGTCCCTGCTTGTTCAATATGGGCTCGTAGCGCATCAGAATCATAGCCTTTATCGGCACATAAAACCTCTGTATCGCTCAAATCAACCTTGTCTATTAAGTCAGGAGCGACTTTAACATCGTGGGTTGTACCATCTGACAAGATAAAAGTGAGTGGATTGCCATGAGCATCAACTGCCAAATGAATCTTGGTCGCGCGTCCTGCAACACTTTTACTAATAGCCTGCGCATTCTCATTGCCACCACTGCTGTGCTGATGCGCTTTAATATGAGTACCATCGATAAAGACCCATTCAAGGTCTGCGTCCTTGATCAGTAACGTAAAAAGCGCAATCAGCTTATTACTGCGAGACCAGCGCTGGTAAGCTTTATAGATGGTATTGGGCTTGCCAAAGTACGGTGGTAAGTCACGCCAAGGGCAACCAACGCGCATCCGATACAACACACCTTCAACCGTATTTCTAAGATTTCCTTTGTCATAGATATTCAACTCTAGTAAGATAGGTCTTAGTCTTGTCCAGTGTTCATCTTTGAGCATAGTGCGAGGCATAGCGAACGATATCTTTTTTGTGTGAGAACTTAAAGATTAACCGTTCGCTATTTTTTTTGCCATTAATTTATACCCAATGTTCAACACGCCCTAACATAAGTTGGATAATATTAGCAATTTTTATTCACCGTAGTAGACAAGGAAGCCTGATCATGACCTATCAACCAGACTGCCATCACAAGACCAATAGCAGGTATAACATACTAAAGCATATAAGCCCAAAAGCTTTGGTAACAGGGACTTTGCTGACTTCTGTGCTCGCAATATCAGGCTGCGCGACCAGCTCATTGCTAGAAAGTAATGACCATATCATCACGACCAAGCAGACATTGTCAGAAGACCAAATTATTGCCTTTGGCCGTCCGGCGCAAGCATTACCAAAAACGCCAAATGCAACGATGGTAATCGTTGGTGAAAAAAACAGCTACGTACTCACCCAAGGCGGGATTGAGATGATAAACCTACTCAGCAATCTCACGCAAAAAAACATTCACGTTGACAATGACATGAATTTTTATGTCCCCAATAATGATGGATATTTCCAAGGAGAAATGAGGCTGTCTTACGCCAAATTAAAAGATGAGTTTGGACGCACAGATTATCAGTTCTTTTTACAAAATAATGGCCGGGAATGCACATCAACCAGTGATCAACGTATTGGTGCCCAGCGTTTTTGTTTTAATGTCCCCGTGAAAGGTGCCATATATCCGCAAGTGAGTAATTTAAGCTTGATTCAGTCAAATTATCGCGCTCTAACCAAGCCTTATACGGTAAGCTTTTATACTCAAACGCAGCAAAAAAACACAAACCGTCATGGACCAAATAGCGCGCAAAAACTGGTATTACTTCCCTTTGCACTCGCTTTTGACGTGGTGACTTTCCCGCTTCAATTATTAGATAATTAAAAGCTATCAGACAGCGCACTGACTCACCTGAAACCATAAGGTACGTTACGAGGCGATATCCGTACTTGCTCGTAACGTGCTCACTTGATAGGTTAAAATAATTTTTCGACGACGGCTTTTGGATAACTTTGCTTGGCCGTTTGTGCTGCTTGAAACAGTATCTCATCTGCCTCTACAGGACCAGTAATATCGCACAAGCACACGTAGGCAAGTTGCATCAGATTGTTTAACAGGTGCTCATTGTCCGGTACAGGTGGACGATTACCTTCCAAAAACTGATTGATATTGATGTGATGCCCTTTGAAGGTGCGTTCTTGCGAAACAGTTTGGTGCATACTATGAAAAAAGCTGCGACTGTCTGCTGCCGTTAGCTGACTGCGCAGCGCTTCTATCACGGTATAAAATGCGAGAACGGGCTCAGAGATAGGTACGGGTGCATTGATTGTCTCGTTATGGCCATTGTGACTGTCAGACTCCACTGTCTGCTGACTATCCACTTGCAACGTAGCCCAAAAGCCTTTACGAATTTCAGATTTGTGATCTTGTAGTTCAGGATAGCGCCTTGTCGCATCCAAGATGCATTGCTGCATCATCCTGACAGAGACCGCCGAGTACTGTAGCCATTGGGTCTTGAGCAGTCGTACTTCCTCAGGATGTAAGTATTTTGCCAGTACCTCTGCCATCGCGGATACCGTTTGGTCTACGGATTGAGTATCAGTATTCATCAGCTCTCTCCTATAAGTGACGCTCTGTTAGACTTTTAGCATCGAACATTTGCTTTTGAAACTCAGGGTAACCCAGCTCTGCATGCTCGGTATAGTCAAGGCCACGCTGCTCGTGTAACCGGCTCGCCTTTAACCCAAAGCTCAGATCAATCAGCTTATACATAATAAGACCCAGACCTAGTGCCCATACCAAAGCTACACCGACGCCCAGCGCCTGCACGCCCAGCCGTGATAAATTAAATAAATCCCCTGTATAAAATAGCCCAGCCGCAAGTGTACCCCACACACCACCAAAGCCATGTACGGCCACTGCTGAAACCACGTCGTCTATTTTGAGCTTTAGTAGCGCCTGCGTAGACAATATATAGACCACGGCAGCAACCCCACCGATAATAATAGAAAATAAAGGCGTCGTTGTGGCACAGCCTGCCGTGATAGACACGAGTCCGATCAAACTGGCATTGACACTATCACTGAGCAAGATTGCTTTGTTCATTGTCCGAGCAATCAGCATGTAGCTCACCACCGCACTGACCGCAGCGATAAAAGTATTGACGGCAATCAAGCCAATATTTCCAGTGATAGATAATGTCGATCCAGCATTGAAGCCAAACCAACCAAACCATAAGATAAACCCGCCAAGCGCCAATAGCGTCATGTTGTGACCTGCGATGAGTCTTGGCGTCCCATCGGGTGCAAAGCGGCCCAGTCTCGGTCCGATAACTAAAACACCTGCCAGTGCCAACCAGCCCCCGATAGAATGCACGACGGTCGAACCAGCAAAATCAATAAAACCAAGCTCGGTCAGCCACCCTGTTCCGCCGAAATACCCACCCCACACCCAACTAGCAAACACAGGATAGATAAATAGACAAATCAAACAGGCGGCGACTGCATAGCCGATAAACGAGACACGCTCTGCCATGGCACCACTCGCGATGGTCACCGCTGTCGCCGCAAACATCATCTGAAAGAACATCAGTGCCCAGTCCATATTGGATAGATTGACTGGCATAAAATGATCGGTACCGACAAACCCCGAATAATTAGTACCCATCATCAACCCAAAACCCACCAAATAAAACGCCAGACCACCGATACACATATCGGTATAGTTTTTCATCATCACATTGACGGCGTTCTTTGCGCGTACCGATCCGCTCTCAAGTAGCGCAAAACCTGCCTGCATAAAGAACACCAGAACCCCGCCCCAGATAATCCAAGCGATATTTTGATATTCGAGTAGCTGCGCCACCGTCAATGTGTCAGCCGCAGCCGCTTGTGCACTAGCTATCGTGCCAAACAGTAGCGTCCCCAGCATAAGTATCTTGTGCAGTAATGTTCTTAGTAGCCCTTTTATCGCATCCAGCCCAACAGATGATGTTCTCATTTTATCTCCAAACACTTATCTATCCGTTCAATTTTTATCGGTGCACCATTTTCACTCATGAATGCACACAAATAAGCCCTAACGGGGTTGGAGCAAAAGCTATGCCAAAAGTTATGGATGAAAATCAGAACGGCTAACAAAACATGAGAAAACAAATGATTAGTACTGACCAAACCCATACTTTGATAACTGTACTTTAACAACCATGTTTGCGAAGATAGACGGTTCTGCTTAAACCATTTTTGCCATTATTTTGCTAGGCTAGTCGCTCACTTTGCATAAGCAGTATTTTCTTACGCTATCAATAACTTACCCTTCACTCATTAAAACGGCTTTATGACATCCTGAAGACAATTCATGTTAAAATGAGCGTTTTTTAATGAGCCGTTATTATTATTGATAAATAACGGCTTATTTTTTAGTGTCTCTTTTTATTTAACAGGTCCGCCCATGTCTGCCGATACCATCGCCCGTACCGCCTTTAAACAAGGCATCAAACCGCTTTATGATTATGACAAACACTGGGCGAGCTGCTACGAGCCTGCGCCTTATCTACCGATGAGCCGTGCTGAGATGGACGCGCTGGGCTGGGATGCCTGTGATGTCATTATCATCTCAGGCGACGCTTATGTCGATCACCCAAGCTTTGGTATGGCGATTATCGGTCGCTTGCTTGAGTCACAAGGCTTTCGCGTCGGTATCATCGCCCAGCCTGACTGGAAGAGCAAAGACGCTTTTATGGCGCTTGGCAAGCCAGTCTATGCGTACGGCGTGACCGCGGGCAATATGGACAGCATGATCAACCGCTATACCGCCGATCGCAAGATTCGTAGCGATGATGCGTACTCACCAGGCAACGTGGCAAACAAACGCCCCGACCGCGCCGCGATCGTCTATAGCCAGCGCTGCCGTGAGGCCTATCCCGATGTGCCGATTATCCTCGGCGGTATCGAGGGCAGCCTTCGCCGTATCGCCCACTACGACTATTGGTCAGATAAAGTGCGCCGTAGTATTTTGCTCGACGCTCGCGCTGATGTGTTACTGTACGGCAATGCCGAGCGCGCCATCGTCGATGTGGTACATGGTCTGTCTAAAGGCTATACGTTTGAGCAGATGAGTAAACTGCGAGGCACAGCGTATCTACTCTCGCCGAGTCGTCGCCATTGGCAAGCAGATATGACTGAGGTCGCCAGCAACGATGTCGATACCGTCGGCCGCGTCGATCCAATCATCAACCCGTACGTGATGACCGAGGACGTTGATAGCTGTAAAATCGAACAAGAAAAACCATCGGACTCGCCAGTTGGGCAAGCCACATCAGCGATGACAGGCACGGCTTCACAATACTCGCAGCAGTATCAAGGCTTCATCGCCGAGCCCGTCACCAACAAAGTCTTAAATGCTGATCAAGTCGATACCGACACGCAAGTAGTACAGATACGCGGGTTTGATAAGACGAAAACAAACAAGCCGATGACCGCGCGGAAGCATAAGCTAAAAATGCCGCCACGTGATAAGACAGTGATTCGCCTGCCTGACTATGAGCACGTCAAATCAGACCCTGTGCTCTACGCGCATGCCAACCGTATCCTGCATTTAGAGACCAATCCCGGTAACGCTCGGGCGCTGGTGCAGCGACACAACAGCGGCGGTGGTAACTCACACAGCGCCATCGATGTGTGGCTAAACCCGCCACCGATTCCGCTGTCCACCGAAGAGATGGATTATGTGTTTGATCTGCCCTATGCCCGCTTGCCGCATCCGAGCTATGGTGACGCACGCATTCCAGCTTATGACATGATTAAGTTTTCGGTCAATATCATGCGCGGCTGCTTTGGTGGTTGTACGTTTTGCTCTATCACTGAGCACGAAGGCCGCATCATTCAAAACCGCTCAGAGGACTCCATCCTACGTGAAGTCGAAGCCATCCGTGATACTGCGCCTAACTTCACAGGTGTCATCTCCGATCTTGGTGGCCCTACTGCCAACATGTACCGCCTCAACTGCAAAGACGAGACCATTGAGAAAAACTGCCGCAAGCCGTCTTGTGTCTATCCTGATGTCTGTGAAAACCTCATTACCGATCACAGCAACCTCACCCAGCTATATCGTAAGGCCCGTGATATCAAAGGTGTGAAAAAAATCCTAATCGCCTCAGGCTTGCGTTATGACTTGGCGGTCAAAGATCCTGAATATGTCAAAGAACTGGTCAGCCATCATGTCGGCGGCTATCTAAAAATTGCCCCAGAGCATTCAGAAGAAGGCGTACTGTCCAAAATGATGAAGCCGGGCATGGGCAGCTACGACGAATTTAAAGCCATGTTTGAGCGCTTCAGCGCCGAGGCTGGCAAAGAGCAGTATCTGATTCCTTACTTTATCGCCGCCCACCCTGGCACCAAAGATGAGGACATGATGAACCTTGCGCTGTGGCTAAAGCGTAACGGCTACCGCGCCGACCAAGTGCAGGCGTTTTATCCTAGCCCCATGGCGACCGCGACCACCATGTACCATACCCACAAAGACCCGCTACACAAGGTCAGCCGTGAGGGTGGTGATATGGACATCGTCAAATCAGGCAAGCAGCGCAAATTGCACAAAGCCTTTCTTCGCTACCATGACCCAAAAAACTGGGCACTCCTGCGTAAAGCGCTACAAGACATGGGCCGTAGTGACTTAATTGGTAAAAATCGCGGCTGCCTGATACCGCCATATAACGCCCATCTAGAAGGCCGTGATGCGGCGCAAGACAGCTACCAGTCTGCACGCAAAAAGAACAGCCGCGTCGGCAACGATTCGCTCAAACGCAGCAACCGCGCCTCTGAGCACCCAACGACCAAAAATACTGGGAACAAAAATAGCAAAAAGCGCGTCAGTAAAGGCAACTTTCAGACGCAGCACACTGGCCTGCCGCCGCGCAAGACTAAATAGTCTGGACTATGGCTAGAGTGGACCATCCCAAGCGCTGTTCGAGCAAAACGCCTGTCGACCAATTGTCGGCAGGTGTTTTTTGGTAATTGTAGGGTGTTATATCAAATTAACTATCAAATGTGGCCCTGGCGGCGAGCCAGCTATCACTAACGACTGTCCCGTAGCGTTACATTAGGGGCTGTATAGAATTGAGAAAACATTGAAAAAAATAAGCAACGCCTTACTCTAATGTTTACCACAACAAAGAAACAAGGCGTCACTTATGGCTCGCACCAAGCTCAACGATGAACATTGGCACAAGCTATTTATTATATTGCGACAAATTAACGTATATAACAAGTCCAATCTAAGACGTACCGTTGAAGGCATGTTGTACCGCATACGAGTAGGCTGTCCATGGCGAGACTTACCTTCTTATTTTGGTCATTGGTCTAGCATATATCATCAATACCGTTATTGGCGTAAAACCGGTAAATGGCAAAAGCTCATGAAGATAGTCACAGCAAACTATGATAGTGAATGGTTATTTATAGACGGTAGCGTGGTCAAAGCTCATCAGCATAGTACAGGCGCAGCCAGTCATCTTGATGAAGCCATTGGTAAAAGTGTTGCAGGTAATAGCAGCAAACTGCACTTAGTGGTCGATGCTTGTGGTAACCCTATACATATTGAGCTGACAGGTGGGCAAGTGCATGACGCTAAGATGGCAAAGGCGTTGATATTTAGCACGATTAATAACCAGACTAAAGCGGTGATTGCAGACAGGGGCTACGATAGTAGCGATATTAGAGAGTGTATCTTCACGCACTGTGCTCAGTCAGTCATACCTGTTAAGTCGAACTCTAAAAGCTGTAACGACACACTAGATTGGTATTTGTATCGTTGCCGTCATTTGGTAGAAAACGCTTTTGCTAGATTGAAACATTTTAGGGGCATTGCCACGCGATATGATAAGCTCAAAGATAGCTATGCAGCAGCGGTAATGCTTGCTTGTGTCTTTATCTGGTTGCCCCTGATTTGAATTCTATACACACCCTAGTCAGTGTTTACGTAACTTAATGAACATGTAACAAACAATTTCTAACACTCATCAAAGGCGGCTTTCGTTACCATAGCCCCTATATGCTTATGCCTATGCTTAATACATTGTTAGCTTAATGCTTTGTTAATAATAAATACATGATAATTGTTATAGACGTCTTAAGAACTCTTATAATTTTGCTAAACATTTGGAGAATGCCATGAACACCCTAACCAAAATCGCCACTGCCTTACCTGCCCTTGCATTGCTAAGCGCTTGTGCCACGACCGCACCGACCACGCCAAACGCTGCAAACACGCCAGCATCAGAGAGCGTCACGGATGCCGCTTACGACCGTATGGCACCAGCACCTTATACCTGTACTGATGACAGCCAAATCATGGCAAAACAGTCTATCAATAAAAAACAAGTCATGCTAAACGCCACCATGCCTAAAGTAAAATGGGCAGAGCAGCCAATTATCCTAAACGGCGGCGTACAAGGTGACGTAGCCAGCTATATCAATGACTCAAACCCAGAAGCAGTCTATGCTTGGCATATGAAAGGAGACAAAGGTATCTTTGCCATCAAATGGGCAAACGGTAAAGAATATCAAGTAAACTGCCAGATCGGTAGATAATACTTAAGGTTCAGTCGTTAAGCTTTTGCGTTTAAACGACAGAAAACCAAAAAGCCAAACCAATAAAGCACGTCAAAAACAGTCATCAAAAGATGGCTGTTTTTTTATGCGCGTTAATAGTCTCTATCAGTGCCATGGTTGAATGTTCAACACGCCCTAATCAAACAACGAAAATAGCACAGGTAATATCGAGGTATTAAAACGTATTGAGGACATGCCCTAGAGAAGCCGAGAAAAAGCTGGCAAAATAGCACAACGAGCAACCATAACGACCAATAACAAAGAGGATACATCGATGGGAATGCGCTTAGCGAGTATATTACTAGTGGCTACTGCTGGTTGGCCGCTAGTAGGTTGTGACCAGCCAACTGAGGTGGCTGACCCTGCGACTGAGCAAGCAGCAGTGTCCAGCGATGGCACTGCACAGACCTCAGCGCCTGCCGCCTACATCATCGATTGGTCGTCGGTCGCGAGCGGCGAAAAGCCTGCTGATCGCAGTACCTATGAGTACCCCTTTGCCATCGATAGTCAAAACGTCCTCGATTATGCCGAGTATTTTGATATGGATACTGCTACTGCCCAGCACAACCTCACGGTGAGCATGGCGAGCAACGAAGCACTTTCAAAAGTGCTAGATCAGCTAAGCGAGCGCTATACCTCACATGAGATTATCGATAGTGAAGAGATAAAACTTGTCATTCATACCACGCCTGACGTGGCGGCCAGCCGTTATGATTATGTATTGACGGATGACTTTGCAAAAGGGTTGGTCTTGCCTATCGTTATTCAGCCAGATGGTAAAAAAGGCGAGGTTAAGGCGCATGGGGAAATGGCGGAGTAGAAGCTATAGAGGCTGCTTGAGCAGTAGTGTCATCGTCGAATGTTCAACACGCTTATAGCAACTCATCTTATCTGGTGCGCTGGGCGCGCCCTACTCAAATAGATGCAGAATTTTCGCTCTGCTCTTGCGCGAGGGACGAGCGCCGAGTGAACCACTAAAGAAAGATGTCTCATGACCCGCATATTTGCCCACTATTAAAGCAAGCGATGCTGAGGCCATGCTTTTGTTTTTCACTATTTGCGAACCTAAAATTGCAGTGCAATTTTTTAACGGCTCTCATCCCCAACCATCGCCAAAAACGCTGCCTCATCTACTATCTGTACGCCCAGCTTTTCTGCTTTGGTGAGTTTTGAGCCAGCTTTGTCGCCTGCCAGTAGCGCGGTGGTCTTGGCCGAGATACTGCCGGAGACTTTAGCACCGAGCGCTTGCAGCTTGGCTTTGGCTTCATCACGTGCCATGCTATCAAGCGCGCCGGTGATGACCCACGTCTGCCCATCAAGTGGTAGCCCTTCTGCTGCGACCTGCTCGACTTTGTCCCAATGCACGCCTGCCTCGCGTAGCGCGGTGATGACCTCGATATTGTGCGGCGCTCGGAAAAACTCATAAATCAGCTCGGCGGTGATCGCACCGACATCAGGCGTTTGTAGCAATGTCTCGATATCCGCTGCCATCAAGCCATCAAGCTCGCCAAACTGCAGGGCGAGGTTTTGCGCGGTCGTCTCACCCACGCCGCGAATGCCAAGCGCGTAGATAAAGCGTGCGAGTGTCGTCTGCTTGCTGGCGTCGATAGCACTGATGAGATTTTTTACCGATTTTTCGCCCAGCTTTTCAAAAGTGATCAGCTCGTCGGTATGGTTATGTAGGTCATAGATATCAGCGACGGTTTTGATAAGACCATGCTCAAAAAAACTCATCAGCCAGCGCTCACCCAGCCCATCGATATCCATCGCCCGCCGTGAGACAAAGTGGATAAGCGCCTCAACTTGCTGCGCAGGACAAAACAAACCGCCGCTACAGCGCGCCAAGGCTTCACCCTCTGGCAGCACCACAGGCGAGTCACACACGGGGCAAGCCGATGGTAGCTCGACTGGCTTTGCGTCTGCTGGACGCTGGTCGTGCCAGACACGCGTGACTTTGGGGATAACGTCACCGGCACGATGCACACTGACCATATCGCCTGCGCGCACATCCAAGCGCTGAATTTCGCCAAAGTTATGCAAGGTGACATTGCTGACCGTCACGCCGCCGACTTGCACCGGCTCAAGCTTACCCACAGGTGTGATCTGTCCGGTGCGCCCCACTTGCCATTCGATATCGTTTAAGCGCGTCATCACCGTCTCGGCAGGGAATTTGTAGGCGGTCGCCCAGCGCGGCTCACGCGACAAAAACCCAAGCTGCTGCTGCAATGCCAAACGGTTGACCTTAATCACTGTCCCATCAATTTCAAACGGTAGCGTGTCACGGCTCTTGATCACCGATTCATAGTAGGCTTGTGCTTCGCGTGGATTCTGTACCACCTCGACAGCACTCACGGTAAAGCCAAGCTCGGTGAGCCATGCCAGCGCCCCTGATTGGGTTTCTATACTCTCAGGCAAACCCTGATTGACCGAATACGCATAAAACGCCAACGGACGGCTGGCAGCGATTGCAGGGTCGAGTTGGCGTAGGCTACCGGCGGCAGCATTGCGCGGGTTGGCAAAGGTTTTGTCGCCGTTTTCTTCTGCCAAACGGTTTAAACGTAAAAACCCCGCCTTTGGCATCAGCACCTCGCCGCGCACTTCTAATAGCGGGATGTCTTTTGCTTCACAAAGATACAGCGGCAAGTTCCGAATGGTTTTGGCGTTTTGGGTGATGTCCTCGCCTGTCTGCCCATCACCGCGCGTCACTGCTTGCACAAACTGCCCATACTCGTATTTGAGTGACACCGCTAGGCCATCTAGCTTTAGCTCCATCTCGTACTCAGGATTTTGCTGGGCATCGCTCAGGCGATCATTGACGCGGCGCATAAAGCCGTGCAGCTCGTCATAATCAAAGACGTTGCCGAGCGATAGCATAGGGATGTCATGGGTCACCTGCGTAAATGCCGACAGCGGTATGTCGCCGACTTGGTTGATGGGGCTATCAGACTGCACCAAATCTGGATACTTTTCTTCGATCTCAAGCAATGCGCGGCGCAATTGATCGTATTCGCTATCGTCCAAAATAGGATTATCGAGTACATAATAGGCATAATTGTGTTTTTTGATGGCGGCAATCAGCGTGCGCATCTGTGCCACGATGTCATCAGGTGTGGCGGGCTGTTGGGTTTTTTGTGCCGTGGCAGGCGATAAGTACAGGTCAGTCATAGTCAGCGTCTTGATTACTCTAGATGCTGATATCATAACAAGTTTGGCTAATATTGTGATAAACCGCCCATAAAAAAAGCAAAAAACATCACGCTATCATGATGTTTTTTGCTTTTGGTTTTGCTTTGAATTTCTATTGATTTATTTAGCGTTGGCGCTTAAGCCTCATAGTCACGGACTTGGTTGCGTAGCTGCTGCTTGTATTCGGGCGTGATCGGTTCGTTATTTTCATCAAGTAAGATGGCGTCCAAATCGCTTGCCATCATATAAGCGATGCTCATCATACTATCAAAGCTGTGCAGCGCTTGCGGATGCGGCAATGACAAAAACACCACCACACCGTTATAGACATTGGTCGCGACGCTATGCGGATCAAAAGGGGCGATACCGCTTTCGGTGATGCCCATCATACTAAACCATAGCATGCCTGTGCCGTCTTTTTTTTCATAGCGGTGAAACATGTTCATCGCCCCATAACGCAGGCCATATTTGTCAATCAATGCCAGCAAATCACGGCCACGAATCATCGCCGCTGGGCGATCACGATACTGGGTTGGTAAAATAGTGATGTTGATGTTGTCTTTGGCGTTGATAAGCGGCGCGTTTTGCGCTTCATCGACCGGCTCTGAGAGGTGTTGATCTAGTATGGGGCTGTTGCTATCAAAGCTTGGCTCTTCTGCCGTATCAATCGATGGCATCAAGCTGTCAGTCGCCGATACCAAACTTGAGAACGCATCGAGCTCTTGCTCACTGCCCATCTGCGCCGCTGCGTCGGCAAACTCTGCATCGTCACGGCGCAGCTCAGCTTCTTGCCAGCGCATATAGTCTTCATCATTGCTATCAGGCGTATCGGCCAAGTTTTGCGCCGTGGCTGATGGGGTCTCGGTATTGTGAGGCGCAGTCACAGGCTCTTGCTCAACCACCGTATCTAAATAACTGCGATCAGGGCCGATACTGGTCTCGCCGGCGACAGTGTCTTCTAAATCTGGCTGGTCGACGATGCTGCGCTCGTGACGCGGTATGATCGGGATGCCGTTTTTGTCATAATTGACGACAGGAGCGTCAGCGCTGCTACGACGCTTAAAGCTACGAATGACCATATACAGTCCTGCGAGCACGATAAACGCAGCAATGGCAATCAAGATAAACTGAATAGCGGTCATGAGAGATACATCCTAATATATGACAAAAGGGAATACACAAGAAACAATAAATGGCAATAGTCTAGCATGGCTTATGAATATCGTCATCATATAGTCATCGTTTATCATCAGCCTGACACAGTTGTGTGACGTTGCTGGCGTGCTATTTACTATACCATTGCTCGCCGCTTGCTGTTATTACTATTTTATTGCTCCGTGATTTGTTTTGTCTAGCGCCTGTCCTCATTCTCTTTGTTATTCACTAATATAGCGCGCCGCCTCATCGAGCGAGACGCTTACTAAACGAGAGACCCCAGCGCTTGGCATGGTGATGCCTTTGAGCTCATCGGCGATCTGCATGGCCAGCTTATTATGACTGATAAAGATAAACTGCAAGTCATCTGCCAGCTCATGAATGAGGCTAGTAAAACGCCCGACATTAGCATCATCGAGCGGCGCATCGACCTCGTCAAGCACACAAAACGGCGCAGGATGCTGCTTAAAAATGGCAAAAATAAGACTGAGTGCTGTTAGGGTTTTTTCGCCGCCTGAGAGTACCGCAAGGCGGCTATTACGCTTGCCTTTTGGCTGCGCCATCAAGGTCAGCCCTGCCCGCCACTGCTCTGATTTGGGCGTGTTTGCTGGTAGATCCTCTAAGTTTAATGTCAAGCTTGCCTGACCGCCGCCAAAGACTTTGGCAAACAAGTTGGCAAGCTCGGTATTCACCGCCTCTAAGGTCTCGATAAACAAGGTCTTGGTGGTCTCGTCGATAGCGGCTATCGCCTCGCTCAATGTCTCCATACTGGCAGTGATGTCAGTGGTCTGCTGCGCGAGCGGCTCTAGACGTTCATTGACCTCAGCCAGCTCTGCCACGGCGGCCAGATTGACCGCGCCAATCTTGCTGATTTGCTGCTCAAGCTTGGCTTTTTCGCGCTCAAGCTCGGCGATTTTATCAGGGCGCACGCGGCGATCATGGGCAATAAAATCCGCCAACAAACTCGAGATACTCATCAATTGCGCGGTGTCGCCCTGTTCGCTGGTACGGTGATACTCGGCCATGGCGTCTTCAGCATAGCGAGTCGCCTCCTCTAAACGCGCGGCGCTCAATGCCAGCTCAGTGGCAAGTGCGGCCTGCTCACTTTGCTGCGTCTGTAGCGTCTGCTGTAGCGTGTCTAAAGTCGCCTGCTGCTGATTGTAGGTTTCTTTTAGCGCGGTTAAAGCCGCAGCACGCTCTGCCAAGAGCGCCTGCTGCTCATCGCGCGTTTGTTGCAGTGCCTGCAAGGCGGTCTGCAGCGCGGGCAGTTTATTTTGCTGCTGCTCATGCTGCGCCTTTAGACTTTCCTCGTTTTGTTGCGCCTTATCATATTGCGCATTTGCGCGTTTTAGGCTACTGCTACTGTGCTCAAGACGCATCTGGCTTTGCTGTACACGCAGCTGCAGGGCTTGCCAAGCGTCGTCATCTGCTTGCTGACGGTGCTGCTGCTCACGGCGCTCAGCTTGCAGTTGCTGCATAGTCGCCTGCGCCTCAGTGATTTGCGGCGCAAAGGCTGCCAGCTCGCTTGCGATATGCTGCTGCTCATGCGTAAGCGTCTGCTGCTCGTGCGTAAGCTCCTGCTGCTCTTGCTCAAGGGCTGCTTTGTCCGCAGTTAGGCGCTGGCTATCTGCTTGCAGGCGCTCAGCGGCAGCGCGCTGGGTTGTCAGCTGCTCCTGATATTTATATTTATCACGCGTCAGCTGCTCAGCTTGCGCCCGCGCCTCCTCTAGGCCAATCGTCAACGCATCATAGCTTCGCTGATTATTAGCAATGGCTTTGCGCTGCTCTTCTATTTTATTCTCAAGTCCATCAAGTAGCTCTTCTAAGATCTGCAGACGCTCGCGCTGCTGTAGACGCTGCGTCAAAAACTGACTATTGCTGTCGTTTTGACCATCTTGCGCGCCAACAAGCTTGCCAAGATTTATCGTACCTTGACGACTGATAAGCCAGCCATCAGACGTTAGCAAAATCGCTGACGGTGGGAGCGCTTTTAATATATCTGCCAGCACATCGAAGGTCTGATGGCTGTTTGTTGTAAGGTCTGCGATATATAGATAGCACTGCTGCCAAAGCGCTAGGGTGGGCGCCGCGATCAGCTGTGATAAAGGCAGTACCTTATCAGTCAAAGTATTTGGTAGTGCGCCAACAAATGGCTTTTCGTTTACATCATTTTGCTTAGCAGATAGCCACAAGCTATGACCCGCTTCTATTGACGAATTGTCCTGTATATTAGTCTGCGCGTTTTGCGCATTCTGATAAGTAAACACATCCCTTAAGTTATACTCAAGCGCTTGCCATAAGCTATTCGCTTTTTGCACCTCGCCGTTAACTTTTTCATTACTTGCTTGTTTAGAAGCCAGCACATGACTATCGAGCCATAGTGCTAACACCTTATCGAGCAGCTCAGCATGCTGCTTGCCTACTGCACTCAGCTCAATCTGCTCGCGCAAGGTGGTAATGGCTAAGTCGTTATCGTTATTTACTACTTGATTCGCTAAATCAGTTGTTACTACATCGGTGGTTTTTACCTTAGCAGACTGTTGTGATTTTGGCGTAGGTGTTGGATGCAGTATCTGATGCAAGGTGTCGTATTCACTGGTCAACACTGCATGACGTTTTTCTTCCTCGCCCAGCGCGCGCTGCTGCTTATGTAAAAGCTGCTGCAGCTCATGCGCGCGCGGCTGTAGCTCGGAGAGTCGCTCATCGACGCTATCTTGTTGGCGTTCGATCTGTTGTAGCTGTTTATTCAGCTCAGCAATGTGCGACGCTAAGGTCGGATTTTGTCCATCTGCGCTATGTGTATTAGCCGCATTTACTTTGGCAGACAGTGACTGCTGTAGCTGCTGCCAGAGGTTTTGCCAGTTCTGCTGGCGGCGCTGCCATTTTTCATGGCTTTGCTGCTGGCGTTTTTGTGCTTGGCTATTAATCGCTTGCTGCTGCTCTAGCACACGATGATTGTCTTGTAGCCGTGACAGCTGGTTTTGTGCATCATGATAGGCGCGCTGTAGCGGCCGCTCGTCACGTTGATGCGTCTCGCGTTTACTCGCTATCTCATCGAGCTGCGGGCGCAATTTTTCTAGCACGTTTTGCTGCTCGGCTTGCTCGGTGGTGATGCGTTCAATCTCATTGACGGCCTGCTCACGCTGCTGCGCCAAGCTGGTCATCTGCTGCGCCAAACTGGCAAGCTGCGATTTGGCATCGTTTAGCGCGTGCTCGGCATTTTGATAATTGAGCTGCTGCTGATAATGGCGGCTTTGTGCATCGTCTTTGAGCCATTGCTCTTGATTGATATGAGCCGTCAGCTTATCTTGCTTGGCTTTTAGGTCCTCATACTGTGCTTGCAAGCGAGCGGTTTCAGCACAGCTTTGCTCATGGGCGCGTTTTTGCTGCTGCTGACTATGCTTGGCCTGATACAGCTGCTGAATGGCCAGTTGCTGCTTGATGTCCGCTAGTGTCAGTGCCAGCTCTTTATAACGCTCAGCGCTAGCGGCTTGCTTGGACAGGCGTTTTTGTTGGCTTGCCAGCTCGCTTTGCATGTCATGCAGGCGCGCCAGATTGTCTTGGGTTTTCTCAAGTTTTTTTTGTGTCTCTATTCTCCGTGCCTGATAGCGCGATACCCCAGCCGCCTCTTCGATAAACTCACGTAGCTGCATCGGGCTTGACTCGACAATACGCCCAATCATGCCTTGCTCAATCACCGCATAGCTACGCGCCCCAAGCCCAGTACCCAAAAACACATCGACCACATCACGGCGGCGCGCGCGCGTGCCATTGATAAAGTAATCCGAGCGTCCCTCTTTATTGACCTGACGGCGCACAGAGAGCTCATGGTACAGGTTCAATTCATGGCGAATGCCAGTTTGCTCATCTTGAGTATGCTCAAAGGTCAGCTCGACGCTGGCGACACTTTTGGCCGCTTTGTCTTGTGTACCGGCAAAGATGACATCGCTCATCGCCCCGCCGCGTAACTGCTTGGCGGAGGTCTCACCCAGCACCCAGCGAATGGCATCGATGACGTTGGATTTGCCGCAGCCGTTTGGCCCGACGATGGCGGTAATGCCATGACGAAAGGTAAAGGTCGTAGGATTGGCAAAGGATTTAAATCCTGCCAGCTTAAGAGATTTTAGACGCATGAAGGATCGACAAACTTAATAAAAACAGGCGGCTATTCTACCGCAAATGATGACGATTTTTTGGACTTTGTACGGGATGCTATAATAAGGCTTAAAATAATAATGATTCCTCTAAGCACTAAAAGTTAAGGGCATTAAAATGACTGATTATAATCCACAAGAATTGCAGCAAAAATATGAGCTGTGGTGCAAGCTACATCGCCAGCAACTAGAGGCGCAAGAACAGTTCTTAAAAGCTGAAGCATTGCAAAATGAGTTGAAAGACTACTATCTAAATCCACAGTGGATGAAAGATCATGAAGCAGATCTGCCCATCGAGCACTCGGGTGAAGCGCACTCTATCTTTAGCGAAGATGCGTTATGGAATATGCTCACCGACCATGACGAGCTGGCCATGAAATGGATGCGCTTGGGGCTTGATGCGCTTGAAAAAAGATAAGTCATATCACCCCAATTGCACTCAGCAGCAGCTGCCCGCCGGCAAACAATAACAACACGCCAAACGCGCGCTTAAGCGTGGCGGCTGGCAACACATGGGCAAGCTTGGCACCGACCTTTGCCATCATAAAGCTGGCGACGGATATGCACAAAAATCCTATGATATGGACAAAACCGAGCGTACCCTCAGGCAAATTGACCACGTCTTGACCAAACCATGCAAATCCTACCGCGCCTGCCACCGCAATCGGCAAACCACACGCGGCCGAGGTGCCAACCGCTTGCTTCATCGGCAGTCCTGCCCAGTTTAAAAACGGTACGGTCAAGCTACCACCGCCGATACCAAAGATAGAGGACGCCATACCAATCCCTGTGCCCGCGCCAAACTGCACGCCAGCGGGCGGCAAAGGCTTGCCGAGCTGCTCTTTGTTAGACAAAAACAGCATCTTTAGCGCGACCAATAAAGCACCAACACCGATGATGGCTTGTAAGACTTTTCCATCGATCATATCGGCGATACCGGCACCGACAAGGCTTCCGATGACCAAGCCCAGCGCCATCTTGCACCAGACTTCCCAGCGCACACCGCCGCGCTTATTATGTGCTGTCAATGAGCTAATAGAGGTGACAATGATGGTCGCAAGCGAGGTACCGATCGCCAGGTGGGTGATGACATCAGGCGAAAAGTCGTAGGCGGTAAATATCCACACCAAGGCGGGCACAATAATCATACCGCCGCCTACCCCAAACAAGCCTGCACTGACCCCAGCAAACGCCCCTGCAATCACAAACCACACATATAACATCATTAGCTCAGCCTTTTATTTTGGGGTTTTGGAGTATTTTTAGCGCATCTGCACATTTGTAGGTCGTAGGCACAGCACGCAAGGAAGATTTATACCAGTAATGCGTTTAACTTTATATAACCGTTTGATTTGCAATTGACTATATATTCCATTTGCCAAACCTGCAGCCAATCTTTATGCTATTTGATTACCACTATTAAGCCGCGTCACTATGATTATTCATGCTTATTCATACCAAGCCGTGACCCGCGCTCAGTATAGCAAAGATTGTCCCTACAACCTTAACCACATCGACGAAACTTATGCCGCCATCAGCCCCTTTATCTGCCGCGCCTTTTGACCCTTTAGCCGAGACCTCTACTCCAACTGCGTCAGATACATCGCCAACGCTTGTACATTTGCCTGAGCTCAACCATCGGCACCTCGCTAGTAGCGCCTCGACCAATAGCGAGTTGATCACAGCGGTACAAGATGGCACGCTTGATGCTGCACAGATGCATCTACTGACTGCCGATACCCAAAGCGCTGGTCGCGGGCAGCACGGACGCTCTTGGCAGTCGCCACCTGGTAATGTTTACTTGTCGTTATATCACCCTGTGCATCAGCCGATTAGCGGTTTGTTGTCTTTGGTCATCGGTGTCGAGCTGGCAAAAATGCCTGTCATTCAAGCGCTCAATGAGCAACTGCACGCGCGCCAGCTGACGCCTATCGGGGTAAAATGGGCCAATGACTTGGGCTTTTATGCGGCCATATCCAAGCCGGCGCTGACACCCTCTGAGCCAGCAATACAAACTCAGCCGTTCTCAAAGCTTGCGGGTATCTTGATAGAGCCTGTCACCATAGCAGGCAAGTTGGTCGGTGTGGTGATGGGTGTGGGGCTAAATGTACAAGCGGCACCAGCGCTGACTGCGCAGACTTGCGAAGGTATGAGCTATCAGGCGATCAGTCTACAAGATATCGGTCAGATGCTGCCTGACGCGGCGAAGATACGCTTGCCAAATCTCAAAACACTCTATCAGCAAATGAGCAAAGCGCTGATGGCAGCGATGACGCGTTTTGAATATTTTAGTTTAGAAAAACCCACCGGTCACACCTACTATCTGGATCGTTTTTTAGAGCAGTTCGATGGCGTCGATGCCCTCGCAGGACGGCGCCTACGCGTCACTCAAGAGCACCATGGCAATAGCACTGTAGTGACAGGATATGCCTGCGGTATCGATACACATGGGTGTTTGCAATTGCGCCAAGATAACGGTAATATTTCTGCGCTTTTTACTGGACGCATTGACGTGATTCATCAGGCCTAACGCATAGAGCCTGCGGGCGCTATCGCCCTTATGGCATAAAAGTCTCTGGGCTTTATTGACAGGCTTCATCCACAAGCTTTGCCATAACATTTTTTAGTGAATTGACTATATAAAGGGATTTTTATGCTCTGGTTAGATCTTGGCAATACCCGCTTAAAATACTGGCTCACTGATGATATCGGTCAGATCGTCGACCATGATGCCAAGCAGCATTTGCAAGCGCCTGCCGAATTACTCATGGGTCTCACCGATCGCTTTGAGCGATATGCGCCCGATTTTATCGGTATCTCATCTGTGCTCGGCGAAGCGCTCAACATAAAAGTCACCGAAACCCTCAGCCGTCTAAATATCCCGTTTGAGTTTGTCCATGTCGATGCCGCGCACCCGCTGATGCGTAGTGACTATAACGATCAGCAGCTCGGCTGTGATCGCTGGCTGCAGATGCTGGGTGCAGTCGATAAAAAAAAGCGCCAGTGCGTGATAGGTTGCGGGACCGCGGTGACGATTGACTTGATCGATCATGCGACACATTTGGGCGGTTATATTTTTCCCAGTATTTATTTGCAGCGCGAGTCGCTATTTTCTGGTACCAAGCAAATCACTATCTCTAACGGTGCCTTTGATAGCGTCGGTCAGGGCATGACCACCCAAGACGCGGTGCATCGCGGTATACTGCTCTCTATCGTTGGCGCTATCAACGAGATCAGCCATCGTCATCCCAACTTCGAAGTCATCATGACGGGTGGCGATGCCGCCATCATCGCCCAGCACGTCAATCGCCCAGTACGACTACGTGATGATTTACTATTAAATGGTCTGGCACGCTATTTTGACCATAGTAAACAGACATAACAATTTTAATCTAAGATTTTTATAAGACATAAAATAAACATAAAAAAGCAGGACGTTTTAAGCGACCTGCTTTTTTGGTTTAATATGAAAGTAAGTGTTTCTACTTAGTCTCGTTAAATAACTCACGCCCGACCAGCATACGGCGTATCTCACTGGTGCCTGCACCGATCTCATAGAGCTTGGCATCACGCCAAAAGCGACCGAGCGGATATTCATTGGTATAGCCATTACCGCCAAAGATTTGAATGCCCTCGCCGGCCATCCATGTGGCTTTTTCGGCGCACCACAAAATCACACTGGCGCAGTCTTTGCGCACTTCTCGGCTATGGCCTGCGCCGCGCTGATCGAGCATATCGAGGTTTTTACCGACCGTGTATAAGAAACTGCGCCCCGCTTGCAGGATGGTATACATATCCGCGACTTTACCTTGGATAAGCTGAAACTCACCAATCGCTTGACCGAACTGCTTGCGGTCGTGGATATAAGGCACGACATTATCCATCACCGCTTGCATGATGCCGATAGGGCCTGCAGCAAGTACCGCACGCTCATAATCAAGGCCGCTCATCAGCACTTTGACGCCATTGCCGACGCCGCCTAAGATATTATCACTTGGCACTTCAACATTATCAAAGATCATCTCACCGGTATGGCTGCCGCGCATGCCGAGCTTGTCGAGCTTTTGTGCGGTGCCAAAGCCCTTCATGCCTTTTTCTACGATAAATGCCGTCATGCCTTTGGCGCCCAGCTCTGGATTGGTCTTGGCATACACCACCATCACGTCGGCATCTGGACCATTGGTGATCCACATTTTGCTGCCGTTTAACACATAATGGCCGTCTTTTTCTTCGGCTTTGAGCTTCATACTGACCACATCTGAGCCAGCGCCGGTTTCACTCATCGCTAAAGCCCCGATGAATTCACCACTGATGAGCTTAGGCAAATACTTTTGTTTTTGCGCCTCATTACCATTGCGTTTGATTTGGTTGATGCATAGGTTTGAGTGCGCGCCATAGCTCAGCCCTACAGAGGCAGAAGCGCGGCTGATCTCTTCCATCGCGACCATATGAGCCACGTAGCCCATGTCCGAGCCGCCGTACGCTTCAGGAACAGTAATGCCATGCAAACCCAAGTCGCCCATTTTTTGCCATAAATCCATTGGGAACTCATCGCTGCTGTCGATTTCGCTTGCGCGCGGGGCGATTTCATTGGCCGCAAACTGCTGTACCACGTCACGCAGTGCGTCAATATCCTCGCCAAGCTGAAAATTTAACCCAGGTAAACTCATAACCATTCCTTGTATTTTGATGTTTAATTTTTTAAAAATTCAGAGCCATTTAAAAAGAGACCATATAGCTTGTGACTCGCTTTATTTTCTTAGTCAAGACTGACGCTTATTAATCAGCGCACGTGCCACGCTTGAGCCATTGCGGCGACCCAAGAATTCACTGATACGCTCACCAGCCATGACCAATTTATCCAAATCTATGCCAGTGCTAATACCCATACCATGCAGCATATAGACGACATCTTCGGTGGCTACATTACCCGTTGCGCCTTTGGCATAAGGACAACCGCCAAGCCCAGCCACTGAAGTATCAAATTCGCTGACACCCATCTGTAGTGCGGCTAAAGTATTACTCACGGCTTGACCATAAGTATCATGAAAATGGCCTGATAGCATAGCGATGTCAGCATATTCTAATGCGGCTTGTAGGGCGCGCTGTACTTTTAGTGGGGTGCCGACGCCAATAGTATCAGCAATACCAATCTGCTCTGAGCCAATCTCAACCAAACGCTTGGTCACATACGCGACTTGGCTTGGGTCAATCTCGCCTTCATAAGGGCAACCAACCGTACAAGAGATGACGCCGCGCACTTTGATGCCATGCGCTTTTGCAGCAGTGGCAACGGGTGCAAAACGTTCAATACTTTCATCAATACTGCAATTGATGTTTTTTTGACTAAAGGTCTCACTGGCTGAGCCAAAGATAACGATTTCATCAGGACGATGTGCAATCGCATTATCAAAACCGCGCATATTGGGCACCAGTATCGAATAAATAACGTCATTATGCCGCGTCTCTGCCAGTGCGGTCATCAGCTCACTGTTGTCGCCCATTTGTGGTACCCACTTTGGCGAGACAAAGCTGGTCGCTTCCAGCTTTTTGACGCCTGCTGCGATTAAATCGTTGATAAGCGTTTGCTTAACCGCCGTCGGTACCGTCGTGGCTTCGTTTTGCAAGCCATCACGTGGGCTGACATCAACGATGGTGACGTGCTCTGGATACGAATGGCTCATGATTATTATCCTTTCACTGTTCTTATATTTCGGTTCTTATAGTCGAATCCACATAAATCAGATACATGGCTATCAAGTCGCTCAATGAAACGTTGTTTTTCTTGCGTGCTGTGCCTGCGCCGACAGATGCTACGAAAAACAACTTTTCATCTCACTGTATCGTTTTTATATCGAATTGACTATATATAGTTAGCTGAATGTAAAACTGTTATGGATTTAAACACGCTACTGGTATAAATTTTACTTGCGTGCTGTGTTCCCAGAGGCTGCGCAAAATTCATCCCAGTAGCGCTATGACATTTTTAGAGTGTATCGACTATATTCCATTTCTTATACTTCAGCGCTTAAGCGCCGCTAGCTTCTGTATCAATACGGAGCAGCTCATCACCATCAGCCACCGAATCACCCGCTGCAAATAACAACTCTCCCACCACGCCATCGGTGGGTGCAGTAATGGTGTGCTCGATTTTCATCGCTTCGATGACGGCGAGTGGCTCGCCTTTCTTCACGCTATCGCCGACAGCCACTTTAAAGGCAACGACCTGCCCTGGCATCGGTGACTTCAAACTACCGACTGCTGCAGACTCTTCGCCTACATGCGCCATAATATCGACAAGTGTAATTTCATCACGGCCACGATCGGTGAACACATAGACGGTTTCATGGTTCACCCAGCTCTGCGCATTAATACGTGCGCCATCGAGCCATAATGTATGATTGTGCGCGTCATCGCTGGCGTAACTGACCTCACCTTCATATACCGCTTCGGTTGGCGCGGCGACATTGGCATTGGCATTTTCGTCAGCGTTCGCGATTTCTTTTTCGATCACTAGTGTAAAGCGGCTCAGATTATCTGCGCCTTTTTTGCCAGCAGTGGCAGTGGCGTTGTGCCAATGACTAATGCGGGCGCTATAAGCTTGCTCATCATAAACCAAGCTAAACGAGCGTGTATAATCGTTATAAGCACGGAATCCTGTCGGCTTACTAAACGGATCGGCGTCTTGTGCCATGCCTTCACTAGCCAGCTGCTGGGCGATAGCAGTCACCACCAGCGTCGATAAATCAAGTGGATGCTGATCAAATAACTCGTCCGCCTCGCGCTCGATAAGCGCCGTATCGAGATTGGCCTGACTAAACGACTCAGTATTTAAAATATAACGCAAAAACGCCACGTTATTAGGTAAACCGACGATACGCGTTTGAGCGAGTGCGCGATCGAGTTTGGCCAATGCCTGCTCGCGAGTCGGCGCATGCACGATAAGCTTGGCAATCATAGAGTCATAGAATGGGCTAATCACATCGCCTTCGCGTACGCCATCGTCGATACGTACATCGGCAACATCAAAGGTGCTGTGCTCAGGCTTTTGATACGTAAAGAGTGTACCCGTCGCTGGCAAAAAATCATTGTCAGGGTTTTCCGCGCAAATACGCGCTTCAATCGCATGGCCATTAATCGCCAAATCATCTTGCGACTTTGGCAATGGCTGACCGGAGGCGACCAAGAGCTGCCACTCGACCAAATCGACGCCAGTAATGGCTTCACTGACTGGGTGCTCAACTTGTAGGCGGGTATTCATCTCCATAAAATAAAAGCTCATCGTGCCTTCGCGCTGCTCAACGATGAAC
Source organism: Psychrobacter sp. Marseille-P5312 (assembly GCF_900291405.1). Taxonomy (NCBI): domain Bacteria; kingdom Pseudomonadati; phylum Pseudomonadota; class Gammaproteobacteria; order Moraxellales; family Moraxellaceae; genus Psychrobacter; species Psychrobacter sp. Marseille-P5312. The sequence goes on along the minus strand of NZ_OLML01000001.1, from coordinate 1,604,517 downwards.
TCAACCGTCCCTGCACCGACATAGCTGACCGCACGCGCCGCCTCAATCGCCGCTGTCCCCATCGCTTCACGCATCGCTACATCGACGCCTGGCGCTGGCGCTTCTTCTAGCACTTTTTGATGGCGGCGCTGCACCGAGCAATCACGTTCAAACAGATGCACATAGTTGCCATGCGTATCACCAAATACTTGGATTTCGATATGGCGCGGCTTTAGCGCGTATTTTTCGATGAGTACCTGATCATTACCAAAGCTAGTGATTGCTTCGCGGCGACAAGAGTCTAGCATCTCGATAAAAACGCTGCTTTGCTCGACGATACGCATGCCTTTACCGCCGCCGCCGGCACTGGCTTTAATCAACACAGGATAGCCAATTGCATCGGCCTTCGCTTTTAAAAACTGGGCATCTTGATTGTCACCATGATAACCCGGTATCAGCGGCACGCCAGCCGCTTCCATCAAACGCTTGGACTCAGACTTGCCACCCATCGCGCGAATAGCATCAGCGGATGGACCGATAAACACCAACCCCGCATCCTGACAGGCTTGCGCAAAGTCGGCGTTTTCACTTAAAAAGCCATAGCCTGGATGGATCGCTTGCGCGCCCACATCGCGAGCAATTGCAATGATCGCATCGCCTTTTAGATAGCTGTCTTTCGGCGATGAGCCACCCAAATAAACGGCTTCATCACAGACGGCGACATGCTTGGCGCCGCGGTCGGCATCAGAATAAACAGCGACGGTACGAACGCCTAAGCGCTTGGCAGTCGCGGCCACACGGCAGGCAATTTCACCACGGTTGGCGATTAAAATTTTAGAAAACATAACTATCCCTGTGTCTTGTCGTTTTTATTTGTCGGCTTGGCTATCGTTGTTTGTCGCTAATCTGCCGTCAGCCAATCAGGCTTACGCTTTTGCAAAAACGCTTGCACGCCTTCCTTACCTTGTGTGGATGAGCGAATATCAGCGATGCCTTTTACCGTCTCGGCGATCAGCTCGTCGCTAATGGGCGCGCCTGCGATATCATGCAACAGCTGCTTGCAGGTTTTCACCGCATCGGGGCTGTTTTTGACCATTTTGGCACAAAACGTCGCCACCGCATCGTCGAGCGCTTCCTCACTGACGCGCTCATGGATAAAGCCAAGCTGCCGCGCTTTTTTAGCATCAAACACTTCTGCACTTAAAAAGTAGCGATGCGACGCCCTAGTCCCTAATGCTCTTACAACATAAGGGCTAATCGTTGCAGGCGCTAGTCCCAAACGCACTTCACTGAGGCAAAAATTGGCAATTTTCACCGCGATGGCCACATCACAGACGGCGACCAGACCCATGCCACCTGCATAGACATCGCCTTGAATGGCAGCCACGGTTGGTTTTGGGCACTCATAAATGGTTTTGAGCATTTGCGCGAGTTTATCGGCGTCTGCTAGGTTCTCTTCATAGCTATAATCCGCCATGGCGCGCATCCAGTTTAGATCGGCACCCGCACAGAACGCTTTGCCTGCTGCTGCTAGCACGATGACTCGCACATTATCATCAGTGCCAAGCGTGGTAAAAACCTCTGTCAGCTCAGCGATCATTTCATCGTTAAAGGCATTACGTATCTCAGGACGGTTTAGCGTCACCGTCGCCACGTGCTGTTCGATATCAACCAATAGGCTTTTATAATTATTCATATAGGGTTATCTCAATATTTTATGGTAACTTTTACATGTCTTTTTTTACGGATAATTTTGCGTAATGTTCTTGGCCTTAGTAACCCAGTTTTTATTTTAAACCAAAGCATTTTCTCATCGAAAATATAGTACCAATCTACATTCTAAAGACCCCAAACGTCGTCTCTTCAATCGGTGCGTTATAGGCAGCGCTTAGCCCCAATGCCAGCACTTGACGCGTATCAGCAGGATCAATCACCCCGTCATCCCACAGGCGCGCGGTGGCATAATACGGATGGCCTTGCGCTTCGTACATATCTCGAATCGGTGCTTTAAAGGCCGCTTCGTCCTCGCTACTCCATGTCTCGCCCTTACGCTCGAAGTTATCGCGCTTAACGGTGGCCAATACCGACGCCGCTTGCTCACCGCCCATCACAGAGATGCGCGCATTTGGCCACATCCATAAGAAACGCGGACTATAAGCACGGCCACACATACCGTAGTTACCCGCACCGAACGAGCCACCGACAATGACGGTAAACTTTGGCACTTTGGCGTTGGCCACTGCCATCACCATTTTGGCACCATGACGGGCGATACCTTCGTTTTCGTATTTACGGCCGACCATAAAGCCGGTGATGTTTTGTAAAAACACCAGCGGGATTTTACGCTTGCAGCACAGCTCGATAAAGTGCGTGCCTTTTTGCGCCGACTCACTAAACAAGATGCCGTTATTGGCGATAATGCCAACTGGCATGCCCTCGATATGAGCAAAGCCGCAGACCAGCGTGTTGCCAAAGCGCGCTTTAAACTCATCAAAGGCACTGTCATCGACGATGCGAGCGATGATTTCTTTGATATCAAAGGGCTGACGCTTATCGGTCGGAATGATGCCGTATAATTCTTTGGCATCGTAGCGCGGTGGCCGCGGTTTGATTTGATTGGGAATTTGCTTGGCAGGACGGTTAAGGTGACTGACGATATCACGCGCAATCGATAGCGCATGCGTGTCGCTTTGTGCCAGATGATCGACGACTCCTGACAGACGGGTATGTACATCACCGCCGCCCAAATCCTCGGCGCTGACCTCTTCGCCCGTTGCTGCTTTTACTAATGGCGGCCCACCCAAAAAGATGGTGCCTTGCTCTTTGACGATGATGGATTCATCGCTCATCGCCGGTACATACGCGCCGCCTGCCGTACAGCTACCCATAACCACCGCAATCTGCGGGATACCCGCCGCACTCATATTGGCTTGGTTAAAGAAGATACGACCAAAGTGCTCTTTGTCTGGGAATACGTCATCTTGGTTGGGCAAGTTTGCACCGCCTGAGTCCACCAAATACACGCAAGGCAGATTGTTTTCTTGCGCAATCTCTTGCGCGCGCAAGTGCTTTTTGACTGTCATTGGATAATAGGTACCGCCTTTTACCGTGGCATCATTACAGACAATCATACACTCAGTACCATTGATACGGCCAATACCAGCAATCACGCCCGCGGCGGGTATCTCTTCGCCATACATGTCGTGCGCGGCCATCGGAGCGACCTCTAAAAACGGGGTGCCGACATCCAGCAAACGCTCGACTCGCTCACGTGGCAGCAGCTTACCACGCGCTAAATGCTTGGCTCGCGCCCGCTCTGAGCCGCCCTGAGCGACTTTACGCAGGTGTACATATAAGTCATCGACCATCTCTTGCATGGCGGCACGGTTTTGCTGAAAATCGCTGGCGTTTGGACTCAGTTTACTGGTTATGATAGTGCTCATGATATCCCTTTTCTTTGCTGCGTAAGTGCAAGTGATTGATTATATGGTTTATAGTGACTGCTGGTCATACGACTGCTAGCCGATAGGTTGGTAGCCATTTGTCTTTTGTATCACTCACCGGTGTCGTGGATGTTCTGTATCCGAGAAGTGCGCTTAGTCTAAACCCAGCTCTGCTTTCATCTGCTCGATAATCTTATACTTTTGAATTTTACCAGTGATGGTCATCGGATACTCTTCAACAAACCGATAATAAGTCGGTACCTTATAATGAGCAATGTGCTCACTACAAAACTGGCGCACGTCGTCTTCACTCAAGCAGCCCGGCTCTTTGGGAATAATCCAAGCGGCCAGCACTTCACCATACCGCTTATCTGGTACGCCAACGATTTGTACATCGCGAATCTTGGGATGGCGATATAAGTAGTTCTCAATCTCAACCGGATAGATGTTTTCGCCGCCGCGGATGACCATGTCTTTACTACGGCCGACGATTTTGACATAGCCGTCCTCATCCATGGTAGCCAAATCGCCAGTATGCATCCAGCCATCTTGGATCGCTTCACGGGTTTTAAAGCGGCTGCCCCAATAGCCTTTCATCACCGAGTAGCCGCGTGTGAGCAGCTCTCCTGTCTCCCCTAACGGCACGATCTCACCCGTCTCGGTATCGACGACTTTCACCTCAAGCGCAGGCTGTACCAGGCCAACGGTCGAGACTTGCTTCTCAAGCGGCGTGTGCTCGTTGGTCTGGCAAGAGACTGGACTGGTCTCGGTCATGCCGTAAGCGATGGTCACCTCTTTCATATGCATCTTATCAATGACACGGCGCATGACCTCAATCGGGCAGCTAGAGCCGGCCATAATGCCTGTACGCAGGGTCGATAAATCAAAGTTTTCAAACTCAGGGTGATCGAGCTCGGCGATAAACATCGTCGGTACACCATGCAGCCCCGTACATTTTTCTTCTTCGACTGCTTGTAGGACTGATAACGGCTCAAAGCCATCGTTTGGATAGACGATACAACCACCATGCGTCAAGATGGCCAAATTGCCGAGCACCATACCAAAACAGTGATATAGCGGCACAGGAATACACAGTCTATCCTCGAAAGTAAGGTTCATCGCCTCACCGATGAAATAGCCGTTATTGAGGATATTGCGATGGCTTAAGGTCGCGCCTTTTGGCGTCCCAGTCGTGCCACTGGTGAACTGAACGTTAATCGCGTCGGTGTTTTTTAGCTGCGCTTGACGCTCGGCCACGCGCGGATCGTTGGCATCGCCTTCCGCCATCCAGTCAGAGAATTTTTGCATAAAACCAAACGCTTCGTCAGAGTCTGGCTCATCAATCCAAATGATACGCTCGATGGTTGGAATCTCGACCAAATCCAGCTGGGTATAGTCTTTATGATAAATCTCAGGGCACAGCTCACGGATCAGGCCAGCGTAGTCGCTGCTTTTGAAATGGCGCATGAGCACGAGTGCCGAGCAGCCGAGTTTATTGAGCGCATATTGCAGCTCAAAAGTACGATAGGCAGGATTGATATTGACGAGGATCACGCCGACTTTGGCCGTGGCAAGCTGCATAAGTAGCCATTCGGCGTTGTTGTGCGACCAGATGCCAATGCGATCGCCAATCTCAAGCCCCATCTCGATCATACTGCTGGCCAGCTGGTTGACATGTTGCTGCAATTCGCGGTACGTCCAGCGGATGTTTTGATGACGGACGACCAGCGCTTCGCGCTCTGGATATTTGGAGACAATGGCATCAAAAAAGTCGCCGATGGTCGCCTCAATCAGCGGCACATCAGGGCCTTTATCATAGCTTTGGGTCAGTGGCGCATTCGCTGAGCGCGCGCCCATATTTACGGTAGGGATGTTGCTTAATATGTGGTCAAATGCAGTAGGTTGCGTCATAACGAGTCCTTTCGTTGTGCTTTTTATTCTACTCAAAAACCGCCCGTGGGCCAATTTTTCTTCCTTGAGTATCTATCATATATGATTCACTACTATACCGCCTAAAACGAAACTGTCAATAATAGTAATACATTATGTATCATTTAAATTAACTGCTAAAAATATTAGCCCAGTAAAAGATAGCATGAAAACCCGCGATTATTGTAGGCAAAAAAGCCAGCTACGTATTTGTTACACAGCTGGCTTTTGAGAAAAATTAAAACTAGAAATTAAAGCTAAAAGTTAAACTTACAGCGATTAAGCGTTGATTAAGATTTAACCATTGGCGGCGCTTTAATCGTTACTGTCGCACTGACGTCATTGTTATCATCTAGCAAATCCATGATTAACTCGTCATCCGTGTCAGTCTTTACCTGCCAGTTGCCAGCAGCTTGTGGTACGCCAGTAGCCATGACAGAGATGGCTTTGTTTTTTAGACGAATCATTGGCGGTTTATGATCATAGCCGTCATGTGCCACCCCTAAGATATCATCCGCAATGGTCGCCGCCTGTGCACGCAGCGGGGCAACATAACGGCAGGCAACGCCATTGATAGACATACAATCACCGATGGCATAGATATTTGACGCTTGCGTACGTAAGGTGGTGGCATCCACCACGATACCAGTCCGGCGATCAAACTCTACCCCTGCAGCAGTGGGCAGTCTGGCATCGACCGTGAGGCCAGTACTGGCAATCACATGATCGACGACCAAAGGCTCGGATGACTGAGCGGCCGCGCTGTCAGCACTGCCTGCCACTGGCGCATAGCGGACGTGTAGCCTGCCGTCCTCCTGACGCGTAACGCCAGTCACTTGATAACCACCCAAAAAGTGAATACCTTGGGACTGGACCGCCGCCGCGATACGAGCGGACGCTTTTGCTGGTAGCATTTGTGATAAAGGCGCGTCATTTAAATCAATCAAGGTGACTTCATGTCCAGCTTTTAGTAAATCTTCGGCGATTTCTGTCCCCACCATACCAGCGCCAACGATGGCGACATGCTGACTGCCTGCTGCCAGCTTTTCTTGTAGCTGCCCAAAGCGCTCAATATGATTGACATGCCACACCAAATCCTCCGGCAGGCTCTTTGGAAAAATCGGCTGCGCGCCCATCGCCAGTACCAACTTGTCATAGCTGATGGTGGCATAATTGGTATAAACAGGGTCAGAGCGCAGGGCAGAGACCAGCTGCAACTGCTGCGTAGCGGCGTCAACATCCGTGACCTGCGTGTTGGCTAGTAGATTGACGTTTGCCGCTTTGGCAGCGTCAGCGCCAGTTGCACGTACCAAATCTGCCGCCCGCTTGTTTTGGCTGATGGCCATTGTCAGCATTGGCTTATGGTAACGATCGCCATTATCCGCTGTGATGAGAGTAATGGCGATGTCTTTATCTTTTGCTCGAATGGCATCGATGACGTGCCAACCTGCCAAGCCGGCACCAACGATGACGATGCCTTGGTTTTCCGCTGACGCATGGTTTTCCGCTGGCGCGGGGTTTTCAGTATGTAAAGGGTTTTTAGCATTGGCGGGGTTTGTTGAGTTTGCGAGGGTGTCGGCATTTTCTATGCTCATAATAGCTCCAATATAATGTATAAACTTTTCATTGTCGGTATCTTGAGCGCTATTGTAGCAGTAAACAGTCATGCACTCATCTACTTGCTTATCCCCCCGCTACTGGACCGTTATGGCCAAAAAAACCAAAAAAAACCAAAAAAAAGCGCCTAAAATCATAGACGCTTTTTGGCAAATGCTTAGGGCTCATTGAACAGTCTCTACATCAAGGCGCTAAAGTAGCAACAAAAACTTTGCTATTAATGATTTAAAATCTTGGACAAAAATAGCTGGGCGCGCTCACTTTTTGCCCCTTCAAAAAACTCATCTTTGCTACAGTTTTCGACGATATGACCTTCATCCATAAAGATAATGCGATTGGCGACCTGACTGGCAAAGCCCATCTCATGGGTCACACACATCATGGTCATACCATCACGAGTCAGCTCGACCATCACATCAAGCACCTCTTGAATCATCTCAGGATCAAGCGCCGAGGTTGGCTCATCAAACAGCATCGCCACAGGGTCCATCGCCAATGCACGGGCAATCGCCACGCGCTGCTGCTGACCGCCTGATAGCTCGGCGGGATATTTGGGTGCCTGCGCACTTAGTCCCACGCGATCTAGATAAGCCATGGCTTTTTGTTTAGCCTCAGACTCTTTACGGCCCAGCACCTTGATTTGTGCGACGGTTAAATTGTCGATAATGGTCAAATGCGGAAACAACTCAAAATGCTGAAACACCATACCGACACGGCTACGTAGCTTGGGCAAGTTAGTCTTAGGTGCACCAACAGAGACACTATTGACCATAATCTCGCCTTGTTGAAAAGGCTCAAGCCCGTTGACCGTCTTAATCAGCGTTGATTTGCCACTACCCGATGGCCCGCAAACCACGACGACATCGCCTTTGTGTACATGGGCGGTGCAGTCAGTCAGCACTTGAAAGTCGCCATACCATTTACTGACATTTGCCATCTCAATGACCATCTCATCACTGGCATGACCATTATTGGTGACCAGCCCGCCAAAGGCATTTACATACGTATCAGCATTGTTCATTACTGGCTCCTAACCACATTATCTTGATAATCATTGTCTAAAAACTTCGTCAACCGCGACCGCGCAGTCTAGGGTATGTCAGAACCGCAAACGCTTTTGTAGCTGCTGCACGCCCATAGACGCACTTAAGCTAATGACAAAATAAATCGCACCAGCGCCCAAGATATAAGGCGTCAGAAGCCCCATCAGCTCACCGCGCACGTAGGCTGCGCGGAAAAAATCCGTCAAACCAATAGCGAACACCAACGTCGTATCTTGGAATAAAATAATACACTGCTGCAAAATCAGCGGCAGCATTTTGCGAAAGGCTTGCGGCAAGATAACCAAACGCATGGTCTGCCCATAAGTCATGCCCAGCGCTTTGGCAGCATTGACCTGCCCGCTGCCGATCGATTGAATGCCAGCACGCACCACTTCAGAAAAATACGCCGCCTCAAACATCATAAAGGCCACCACACAAGAGGCAAACGCCGCATCGAGCTGTAGATACTTACCCGCGATCCAAAAATAAATCATCGGTACAGCAAAATAAAACCACAAAAGCACCAGCAGTAAGGGCACTGAGCGAAAATAATTCACATACAGTTTTGCTGGTATCTCAAGCACTTTGATACCCGATAAACGCATCAGCGCCAGTATCGTCCCTAAACTGATACCGCCCAAAATCGCCAAAAACAATACCTTAAGCGTGGTCAGCATGCCACCCATCAACCCGGGATAGGCAGTGGCAAGCTCAGTCATCATATTCATTTTTGACCTCCTGCAATCAGCCCAGGCACGCGTAGTTTGCGCTCGATCAGTCCCATTATCGCGATTAAGGACAAGTTAAATACCAAGTAGATAATCGTCGCGTAGGTATAGATCTCAATGCTGTTTTGCGTGTATTCACTGATGGTTTTGGTTTGGCTAATCAGCTCCATCACCCCAACGAGCGAGGCGACTGAGGCGTTTTTAAAGCAGTTGGTCAGCTCAGAGCTGAGCGGCGGCAAGATGATACGAAAGGCTTGCGGCAGTAAGACCTCTTTGTAGACTTGCGGGATGCTAAAGCCAAGCGCATAGGCGGCATTGACTTGGCCATCTGGTAGCGACTCGATACCCGTGCGCACCTGCTCGACGATACGGGCGGCAGTAAACAGCCCCAAACCGATACTCGCCGAGAGCATGGCTGAGGTATTGGGCGACAGGTCTTTATACCACCATTCTTGTATCGTTGGTGTCAGCCAACCAGGGGCGATATAAAACCAAAAAAACAGCTGTACGAGTAATGGTATATTACGAAAAAACGTCACGTAAGCGGTACCAATCGCTCGCGCCGTCTTGCTCGGCAACGTGCGCATGATGCCTAAGATGGTGCCGACGATCATGGCGATGGCCCAAGCGATACTGCCAATCAGTAGCAGCCAGCCAAGACCAGTAATCATCCAATGGATATACAGCTCGCTACCGATACCGGTCTGCTCAAACAGCACACCCCAGTTCCAGCTATAATTCATGGTTGTCTCTCCAAGCAGCGATAAAAGAGCCTATGCGTCAAACAACACATGACGTACGCATAGGCCAGCTAGGGTTTGGGACAACGATTACTGTGCTGGCGCCGCTTTTGGCTGCGCACCATCGTGCGGGTTGGCAATCAATGCCTTTAGGTTGTTAGACATCTCAAAGTTGAGATTGACGTTTTTTGGCGGGATTGGGTTCAAGAACCACTTATCATAGATGCTATTGATTTCGCCTGAGCTAAAGACATTGGCCAAGGCTTCATCGACCACCGCTTTAAACTCAGGGTCGTCTTTACGCATCATACAGCCATAGATCTCAAACGATTGCGGCTCACCGACGATGACCCATTCATCTGGGTTTTTGGCTTTGGCTTTTTCGCCAGCGAGCAGCACATCATCCATCATAAAGGCGTCAGCGCGGCCGTTTTCTAACATCAAAAACGCCTCGCCATGATCTTTTGCTGAGATGATGTTGATGTCCATCTGATTGTCGTCATTATATTGACGGATATAGCGCTCTGATGTCGTGCCAGCGGTGGTGACTAGCGTCTTGCCTTTTAAGTCGGCAAAGTCATTGATACCGGAGTCTTTTTTGGTCAACAGACGCGTCCCAATCTCAAAGAAGCCATTGGAGAAGGCCACTTGCTTTTGGCGCTCTTCGTTGTTGGTGGTTGAGCCACACTCAAAGTCCACAGTACCGTTTTGTACCAAAGGAATACGCGTCTGCGAGGTAATAAGGTTATAGCGGACATTAAGATCAGGCATATTGAGCCTTTGTTTGACGGCCTCGACGACTTTCATCTCTAGGTCGTGGGCATAGCCTATCGGCTGATTTGGGTCGTCCGCGATATAAGAAAAAGGAATAGAAGAGTCACGGTGACCGACCACGATGGTGCCTGAGTCTTTGATTTTTTGTAGCGTGCCGTTTGCTGCACTGGTCGCGGTACCCGCCTCATCGGCAGGCGCTGTCTCACTGGTCGCTTGGTTGCTGTTATTACACCCAGCGAGGCCAAACGCCATAAAGGCCGCTAGGGTCAAGCTCTTAGAGAGAGGTTTGGAAGATAGATAGCTCATGAGATACATCCTTTTTATCACATTATCACTAAATTAAACGAGTGCTTGGACGATAAAGGGTTTATAAATCATCCCCTATCGACTGACTGGTTGTCATGCACCCTTGTCGTTGTTGCTATTGTTTATCACAATGCAACTTAATGTTACTGTACAACAAAATTGCAACGGGCGATAAACTTTTTTGTGCAAAATATAGAATGATGGTCTTTGGCGATTACCCATCTAACCCGCGACGGCCATCAGGGGTAATTGATAAGATTGATAAATACGCAACAATCCCCATAAAGTTAACAACTTCTCAATGACATAAGCCAGTTATGACTCAAGATACTCAAGCACCAAATACGGACACCCAAACCACCAGCTACAACGACATTCGCCAGCGCTTTTTTATTGAAGACTCGCCTGTACGCGGTGATGTGGTGCGTCTATCGCGCAGCTATGCGACCACGATTGCCCAAAAGCCCTATCCTGAAGCGATTAAACGCTTATTGGGTGAGATGATGACGGCGGCAAGCTTGCTGATCAGCACTGTCAAAATCAACGGTCGTTTGTCTATCCAGCTGCAGTCCTCAGACCCTGAGAGCCTGCTCAATTGGGCGATGGCGGAGTGTGACCAAGACGGCATCATCCGCGCGCTTGCCAGCTGGAAGGCCGACACCGACGCGCAAGCACAAGCGTGGGAGAGCATGACCACAGCCAAAGACGCTTTTGCGGAGCTTGGCGCGATGGGCCAAGGCGTATTGTTTATCAATATTCAGCCTGACGGCGGCGACTCTTATCAAGGTATCGTCGAGCGTAGTCATGACAATTTGGCAGACTGCTTGGCGCACTATCAAAAGCAGTCCGCGCAGATTCCAACGCTGATCAACTTAGCATCAGACGGCCTACAAGCTGGGGGTATTTTGGTACAAATGTTGCCACGTACCGCTGAGGAAACCTACGAAGTCGAGCAAAACCAAGACGCCGGCATCGATGATGACCTATGGCCGCGCTTAAACGTCCTCACGCGTACGCTAAAAGCAGAAGAGCTGACCACACTCGATACCAGCGAGATTTTATACCGCTTGTATCATGAAGAAAACATCGTGGCACCTGAGCCTGTGGCGCTATCATTTGGCTGTACTTGCTCACGCGAAAAGTGCGAGACAGCCATCGAGCAAATCGGTGAAGCAGAAGCGTTAGATATCGTCGAAGAGCAAGGCGGGACGTTTGAGATGGACTGCGGCTTTTGCGGTGAGATCTATCCGTTTGATAAAGACGATGTGACCGCTATCTTTGCTAAATAGGCGGTATCTGGTAAAACACCTCTCAATAAAAAGCCCTCAACATAAAGTGTGAGGGCCTTTTTTTATGATGCTGTGCTTAGCAAAGGCAATCTAGCCTAACCTACCTTTATACCATCAGTCCCAGACTTTTGGGATAAGAATATATCCGCGGCTGCTCGGCGTAGTCACTGCGGCCATTAGCTAACAGCCACGCCACTACTTGCTCGCGCACCCGTCTACTATGAATCAGATTCATATGACTGACGCCATAAAACAGTGCTTTATGCCCCTCAGGGACAAACAAAGCATGTTCGGCATCATCTTCTCCAAGCGCTGAGGCGACAGAGACCAGACCATCGCCCAGCAGGTGTGTCATCTTCGAGTCATAATGGGTCTCGACCAATGCACTGGCGACAAAATACGTTTTGATACCACTTGGCAAGCGCGCAGGATGCCGAAAGTCTTGCGGCAGCACACTACGACCCTCCAGCGCCCGCCAGTCTGCATCGCGAATACTACCGTGACGCAGATCAATGATACCCGCGCTGCGCATCTCGCCCAACTTGGCAAGCGAGCCTGCAAACGGCAGCTTGGCGATGATATCCTGTACATGATGACCGATACGCTCTAGCACCGCACCGTGGTGCGGTGAGCCGAGGGTGATGAGGTTGCCGGCCCGCTTGACCCAAGCCATATGGTCTTGCTCACCATAAAACAGCGCACTGCGAGCAACCAAGCCGCCCATACTGTGACCGACCAGATCGATCTGACTGATATTGGGATGCTGCTCGATCAAGTCTTGTAGTAGCTGGCACAGCTTACGGCCACTACGCGAGATACGCCGCCCCGTATTATAATCAAGGTACAGCACTGTCGCTTCAGGCTGACTGCGCGCGATGGCCTCCCCCAGATGATTGCCTTCTGCGGATTGCCAACTGAGATGACTCATACATAAGCCATGACATAAGATTACCACTCGCCCTGAGAGCGTCGCTAACTGCGTATCACCATTGCCATCATAGAGCTGCATCGGTATGGCAAGTGCGTTTTTATGATTGACCAGATGATCACCCATCACGCCGTTTAGCACATTGACCAGTTTTTTTAGGGTGTCGGGCAACGGCTGAGTGTTTTTTTGGCGCATCATGGTTTTGTAGATACGCAGCACCGTGGCCAGATTGTTGCCCACCAGTAGCATGACTTGGCGTATGGTGCCATATATACGCCCCGTGATACCCCGTTGCCAATTGTTAAGGTGGTTTTCATTAAACCGTCCCAAAGGGCGTAAAATCACCTCGCGGTGAATGGCTTCCACAATCTCTGTCACCTCCACCACGCCCATCGTCGCCAGCTGCGCAAGCCCTTCAAAAAAATCGGCATACAGCACAGGATGTGTCGTCACGGCATTGGCATCATCGGCTTGCAGTTTGATGATTTCGTCGATATCGATGGCGGCTAGCTGATCGATTTGCTCATACAGGTCGCTATGCGGCGCTACTGTGTGGTCTGTGGCGGCAGTCTCTGAGGCAAAATGCGCGGCCAGCTCATGACCTGCTTTATCTGAGCTATCAGGCCTCATGCTGTCTTTATAAATAATCTCTACACTGTCCATAGTGTTACTCGTTAGTGCGTTCATAAAATGGACACATTTGGTCAAAAGATATTTATATACTAGCCTGTAAACGCTTGCAATAGAAAAAAATGATGTAACTGGTAGCCGCTTTACGATAAAACGTCGTGACATCTACCGCTACTCACAGAAAAAAAACCCCAAGCCAGCGCTTGCGGTTTTAGCTAACATCACTATCCATATTTATAATCACCGTGCCGCCGCTTTACCATCGCAGCCGTTCACTATTTCAGCCATTTCACTACCGTAGCCGAGTCATCCAAGCGCTTTAAGTAAATGATTCTGCCAATATGACATCGCCATCTTCGCGAGTAATCATCACGGTGGCCGAGCGCGGCGTACTACCTCCAGCCACCGCGCCCCATGTGTTGCCAGGATGCTGAATGTTGATAAATAACGTTTTAAAATCTGGCGTCATGGTGATGCCTGTCACCTCACAGCCTTCAGGACCGACAAAGAATCGTTTAATGTTGTCGTTACTGGCAGGCATACCAATGCGCGTTTGCTGTCCTGCTGACGTCGTGATAGTCGTACCATCGCTGACTTTGCCCGGTAATGCCGCAAGCAGCATACAGCTGGTAGTGTCGGTATACGCACCATCATCCGTTTGAATCCATAACACACCACGTGGATCAAAATACAAACCATCAGGAGAAGACAGATCATTGCTAGCACTTAACTGCGATAAATTCTCTGCGGACAGATCACTTGGTGCACCAAACAGATAGATATCCCACTCAAAACTGGTTGCGGCATGATCGCCGCCCGTCTCTGCCCAGCGAATGATATGACCATTATCATTTCCGCGGGATTTGCCGCCCACTTCGTAGCTACGCGGGTTAGCAGCTGATAAAGGTTGGTCATCACGCACACCGCGATATTTATTGTTGGTCAATGTCACATAGACATCGCCTGTCATGGGGCTCACCGACACCCACTCTGGTCGATCCATCTTGGTCGCACCCAAGGCATCGCCAGCAGCGCGAGCATAGACCAACACCTCATCTTGCCCAGCAAAGGGCAGCTCAGCATTGGTCGCATCAAGTCCATTTTGTCCATGGACCAGTGGCCGCCACTCGCCGCGACCGTCTTCGTGAAACACCGCCACATACAGCGTGCCTTCATTTAGGTATTTGTCACCAGCTTTGAGACCGCCACCGATATCCGCATTTGACCATCGTGCCTTTGAGACAAATTTATAAATATACTCGCCGCGCGCATCATCCCCCATATAAAACACCACAGGTTTGCCTTGCTTAACGGGTGCATAGGCACAGTTTTCATGGGCAAATCGACCCATGGCGGTACGTTTTTGCGGTGTAGAGTTTTGGTCAAACGGATCAATCTCAGTGATATAGCCAAAGGTATTAAAGCCATTACGATAATCATCAGCAGCACTAGCACCAACAGCAGTCATATCCCAACGTGAAAACTCGTCTGTGATGATGGCGTCTTTGGCGTCAGGCGTGTGCCATAGATATCTAGAGCCTGGAGAGTTTTCTGGTGCACCGTAACGCTCGCGACCATAGTTATCACTGGCGCTTAACTGACTGGCATCTTGTCCGCGTGCAAACACACCCAAGAAGTTCTCTTCTGTGGTCAGGTAAGTGCCCCAAGGTGACAAGCCTGCACCGCAGTTATTATTAATGCCGCGCGTCTGAAAACCTGTTGGGTCAAACTTGGTTTTGACCAAATCAGAACCTGCCACAGGGCCTGCCAACTGCGCGGTCGTACTACTAGTGATACGTCGATTGTATTTGGAGTTTGGCACCATCTCATAGCCCATACCATTTGCGCGGCGCTTCATCTCAACCACGGCCACACCATGGCAGTTGACTTCACGGCGCACATCGCTGGCAAGGCGGCGGCGTTGGAATAAAGGCGCAGCATCTTTATCTTCGATGACATAATAGCCAAACGGGCTTAGCTCCTCACTATTCACATATTCGTGATTCATAACCAGTAGGCCATTCTCTGAGGCTTTGGCATCGTACGCATTGCTGTTTTTGCCAAAGAACCACATGCCATCATGGTTATCGCCCATGCGCCATTCAAATGATTCTGCCGACTGCTCACGATTGTCTTTCCAGTCGTCAAGGCCAGGCATCAGCGGTGTGCCAAGCGGCAGTATCATCTCTGCCTTGTAACCTTCTGCCACCGTCATCGTCTCAGCAGTTGAGTGCGCTACGGCCTTAAACTTTAATGTTTCAGGACGCTTCAAATCACCTTGCGCCGGAATAGCAGCATCATTGCCATCTTCGATAATAGGACTGCTGATATTGTCATCGTCATCACTACAACCAACCAAAGGTAGCGCACCAAAAAACGCTGCTGCCGTCAACCCTGTACCACCTTTTAGAATACTACGGCGATTCAGACGGCGATTAATAACTGTCTGAAAATCAGTATTATTAGTAGGGTTTGAATCTTCAACGATTTCGTGAGCGAGCTCTAGTTCTTTATTCAATAATGTCATTATCAGTCACCTTGCTATTGGGCTAGATTGGCGGAGAGTGGGTCGCGGCTTTATCAAATCCACCACAACGATATAAGTTACGCTCAAGTCTACCGAGCATTTATGACAGTACGTTGACAATAACTGCTAAATTATCACTCAGCGACCCACCAAAGGCTGTCAGATTGTTACAGAGATAAGCGTCAACCATGCTCATCAAATAGCTTCCTAAAACACTCTCATAAAAGCCATTGTCATAAAAACCACTCCCACAAAAGTCATTTTCATAAAAAACAGCGCCAATAAAAAAAATCCCAAGCGGTCACTTGGGATTTTTTAGACAATTTCATTAGATAAAGTACGCACTAGCTAGGCAATATCCTAGTGTACTTCTGCCTGCCACTCATGCGCGCCAAGCTTTAGGGTCAGCGTATCACCAGCATGTAACACCCCAACACCCCTTGGCGTACCCGTCATAATGACATCGCCTGCCTGTAAGCTAAAGGCATGACTGATATTGACCAGCAGCTCATATACCGGAAACAGCATCAAAGCAGTATCGCCGTCTTGCTTGAGGCTATCATTGATATACAGCTGATAGGCGACATTGCGAAAGTCGCCAAACGCTTGGGGATCGAGCCAGTCAGCCAGCACACAAGCGCCATCGAAGCATTTGGCGCGCTCCCATGGATGGCCTTTTGCTTTTAGCTCAGACTGCAAATCGCGCAAAGTCAGATCCAGCCCCACCGTCACCGCACCGATGGCTTGCGCTGCTTCCTCCATCGTCGCAGCAGATAAGTCTGTTGCCAGCTGGATACACAGCTCAGTCTCATAGTGCGTGTCGCCAAATACTGCCGGATCTGGACGGACCACGCCTTGGCGGATAGACACCACCGAAGAGGAGGGCTTCATAAACAGCATCGGCGAGGTAGGTACCTCATTGCCCAGCTCGCGAGCATGCGCGGCGTAATTACGACCGACACAAACCACTTTACCAATCGGCGCACGCAAGCTTTGATTGGCATCGGTCATGCTCTCATCATTATTGGCATTGGCGGCGATGGCATTGACCAGCGACATATGGGGCGATTGACTCATACTCGGCTCTCATAGCAAGTTATTCACAAACATCAAAAGTGGCGATGCTGACTGATATCCTTAAGGGATGGTATTGGTCACCACATCGGGTGGTACATAGCTGGCATGGCGATTCATACGTTTTTCAAACATTCTAAAACTAAACAAGATCACCCACGTCAATAGCAGATAAATGACACCTGCTGCAAAAAACAGCTCCATCAAGGTATAGGTTCGCGCACTGATCGTCCGCGCCACCCCTGTGATGTCCATCAAAGCGATGGTCGAGGCCAGCGCACTACCCTTTAGCATAAAGATGACTTCATTACTATAAGCAGGGATGACGATACCAAAGGCGCGCGGCAGTGTCACGCGGGTCAGCTTTTGCCACTTCGACATACCCAGCGCATCCGCAGCTTCTAGCTCGCCTACGGGAATGGCCTGAATCGCACCGCGAATGATCTCTGCCAAATACGCACTGGTATTCATGGTGAAGGCGATGATCGCACACCAGTAAGCTTGACTAAGCACCGGCTCCCATAAAAACGAGTCACGCACCGCCTCAAACTGACCCAGACCATAATAAATCAAAAATATCTGTACCAGCAGCGGTGTACCACGGAAAAAGAAAATATATAAAAACGGTAATATCTGTACTGCCCAATTTTTCGATAGGCGTAGCAGCGCTAAAATCAGACCAAAAAACAATCCGATGATACCTGATATCACCACCAGCTGTACGGTCAGCACCGCACCACCCATCAAATCAGGGATATGGTCAAAGATGACCTGCCAATTCCAATCCATAGTCTCTCTCCTCTACCCTATGGTCGATTGACGTTGTGTTGACTGACGGCTGATTTTTTTGGCGTAGCGCGCCGCTGGATTGGCACGCCACTCAAGCCACATCATAAAACCGGTAATCAACATGGTCAGACCCAAATAAATAATGGCCGCCGCCATATAAAACGTAAATGGCTGCTGTGTCGACTGCGCAGCCCGCGAGGACTGATACATGATGTCCTTAAGGCCCACAACCGAGACCAGCGCTGTGTCTTTGAGCAGTACCAAAAACAAATTGCCCAAACCTGGCAAGGCAATCTGCCACACTTGCGGCAAGGTGATACGATAAAAAGTCTGCAGCGGACGCATACCAATCGCTTGCGCGGCCTCGCGTTGCCCGACTGGAATCTCTTGAATCGACATGCGAAAAATTTCGGTCGCATAAGCACCAAAAGCAATCGAGAGCGCCATGACCCCGCCCCAAAACGCGCTAATCTCGATATAATCGTTATAGCCGAATTTTTTGAGGATGCTCATCAGCAGTATGGAGCCGCCATAATAAATAAACAGCACCAACAACAGCTCAGGTATGCCGCGCATCGTAGCAGTATAGACAGTCGCCAGCTTACGTAGCACCCAGATATTGGACATCTTTGCTGTCGCGCCGAGTAAGCCCAAAGCCATGCCGATGACTAGGCTAGTCAACGCAAGCTTTATGGTGACGGTAGCGCCGCTTAATAAAAGCGCGCCAAATCCTTGTAAATCAAACACAATTATCCACTCAGTCTCTTTATATTAGCAAGTTGCAAAATATGAGTTAAAAGAATCAGCATCAATAGCTGAGCGCGGCTGATAGTCGTATAAAAAACCGCATAGACGGGCGGTTTTTTGCGTCATAGAGTGACGTGATATTCATACGACTATGGCGACGGTAATTGACACAGTAGAAATGAGCGCTGATTTTATCATATTCGCTCGCCGCTATGTTAATACTCAGACGTAAAAGCGTTGCCTAAATAGACACTTATCAGGATAAATAGCAAACAAATCAGATAGATTTGATAAAAATCGACCTTTCTGTGCAGCCATAAAGCACCGATCTGCCCAAAACAAAAAAGACACCGCCACTGGCAATCCAATGGCAATGTCCTTGTGCTGACTAATTAATAGCTAATGACCTTATAATGACCTTGTAATGACAACCACGCCATAGAATATCTCAGCAGACCTGTGGTTTTACCAAACACGGGGCGACAAGCTTACTGCGCTGCGTCATCTACTGCTGGCGTTGCCGCTGCACTGGTAGGCACGGCAAAGTATTTTTCATTTATTTTATCATAAGTGCCATTGGCCTTGAGATTGGCCAGCGACTGATTGATTTTGGCTTGCAATGCTTCATCGTTAGGACGCACGGCAATCGCAAAGTTATCATTGATATCGATCTCCTCGCCTTTGAGTGCATAATTGCTGCCTGATGGCGAGCCGAGCCACTCTAGCGCTGGCAGTTTATCAGAGATCATGGCATCGACGCGATCTGAGCCCAAATCCAAAAAGGCATTACTCAAGGTATCATACAGCTTGATATCGGCCTTTGGATAGGCGTTCTCCAGCCACTGCAATGAGATGGTCGAGCGCTGAGCGGCGATAGAGTGCGCATTGATGTCGCTGCTATTGGTAGGATCAAAGCTGCTGTCCTTTTTGGCCAAAAACACCAGCGCATTACTAAAGTATGGCTCGGTAAATGCCACCTGCTTGGCGCGCTCAGGCGTGACCGACATCGCCGCGACGATGGCATCGTACTTACCCGCCTTGAGTCCTGGAATGATACCATCCCAGTCTTGCGCCATGATCTCACACGTCATCTGCATGTCAGCGCAGATGGCATTGGCAATATCGACATCAAACCCGCCAAGACTGCCATCAGCATTGGTATAGTTGAACGGCGCATAAGCACCTTCGGTACCGATACGCAGCACTTCACCTGTCGCAGCAGCGGCGGCTGTGTCTTGAGAGTCATCAGAGGCGGTTTCGTTTTGACCAGTACCACAACCGACCAACGTAAAAAGCGCACTTATCGCGACAAACGGTGCTAAACAACGTCGCCCGCTGATAGGGCTTTTGGCAGGTACAGTGGCGACGGCGCGGCGGTGGTCAAAACGATTATTCATGATCATCCTTGAGAGTTGTGATAAAAACAATACCCATCGCTACCCTACGCCAGTAGTCATAGAGATGACCCTATGCGCCCAAATAGCGATGAGCGGTAAGATTAGTTCGTTGCGGCTTCTGCTTGCTCTTGGTCAGCGATGACCGCATTGGCATCGACATCGCCATCATCAACGACCAGCACTTCTTCCACACCTTCTGTGGCGACGGCTTTTTGCGCAGCGGCGGTTGAGCTGGTGCCAAAATAGCTGCCCGTGATTTGATCGTAGGTGCCGTTGGCTTTTAGCTCAGACAAGGCTTTGTTGAACTTCGCTACTAGCGGATCGCCTTTACGAAAAGCAATACCCATCGCATCATCGTTGCTGCTGATCTCATTGCCTTTGACTTCGTAGTTTTGTCCAGCTTCTGTTTTTAGCCAGTCAATACCTGTCACTTTATCAGACATCATACCGCGCACGCGACCTGAGGTAAGGTCTAGATACGCGTTGTCTTGTGTGTCATAGAGTTTGATATCCGCATCGCTGTGCTCATCTTGTAGATACTGTGAAGCAACGGTTGAGCGCTGAGACGCAATCGGCTGGCCTTTGAGCGAATCGATAGCGAGGTCATCGCCTTTTTTACCGATCAAGATGATACCGCTGTGGAAGTAAGGGTCACTAAAATCCACCACTTCTTTACGCTCAGGGGTGATGGACATACCCGCGATGGCGGCATCAAATTTTTGTGCATTGAGACCTGGGATCAAGCCATCCCAATCTTGTGAGATGACTTCACATTCTGCTTTCATTTGCGCACATAAGGCATCGACCAGCTCAATCTCATAGCCGATCAGTTTGCCATCAGCATCGGTATAACTAAAAGGCTTGTAGCTCGATTCGGTAGCGATTTTGATGTTTAACGGGGCGTCTGCTGCATCTGCCTCGGCGCTGTCTGCTGGTGCCGAGCTATTGTTACAGCCTGCCAGCATTAGCATGGCCGCGCTTAGTGGCGCAAGCCAAAGGGCTTTTTTGCTCATAGAGCGAGTCATTGAAATTGTCATAGGGTTATTCCTTAATATATTTACCAGCCTTTTGTCACTCATGACTTATGGATTACTGTTTGTTTATAAGGCGGGTCAGTATTCGTTTGCTGACACGCCCGACAGCTTATTGACTAAAATTCATCTGCTCAAGACGCGCCAATTCACCGTTGCTACGGATTTCGCTCAGGGCTTTGTTAAAGTCTTCTTTGAGTGAGTCGCCTTTGCGCACGGCAATGGCAATATTATCGTCATTGTCAATTTCATCGCCTACAATACCAAAGCCTTCGGTATTGTCTGCCAGCCAAGATTTGGCTGAGACTTTTTCGGCCAATACCGCATCGCTACGGCCTGATTTTAGGTCCAAATAAGCGTTGTCGTAGTTGTCGTACAACTGCACGGTGTTGCCGTCTTTACCTTCGTAGTTATCTTGTAGATAAGCGCCAGGCGTGGTCGAGCGCTGACCACCGAGCGTGAGGTTTTTGATCGAGGTCGGATCAAAGCTACCATCGGTTTTGGTCAGCCAAACCATGGTATTGGCAAAGTATGGCTCGCTAAAGTCTACTTTTTCTTGACGCTCATCGGTGATAGACATACCTGCGATTACCGCATCGTATTTTTGTGCCAATAGGCCTGGGATAATACCGTCCCATTCTTGAGCGACGATTTCACAATCCGCCTGCATTTGCTCGCATAGCGCATTGGCCACATCGATATCAAACCCGCCCAAGCTGCCATCGGCATTGGTATAGTTAAAAGGAGGGTAAGCGCCCTCGGTGGCGATACGAATGGTCTTGCCAGCGGTTTCTGCTGCCGGTGCATCGGCATTGGTATCAGCAGCTTCATTGGCTGGTTGGCTACAAGCGCTCAGCATCAACGCTGCAGTAACGGTCATCGACGACCACAATAGGCGAGAATTCGACATCATACGTTCCTTAAATTCTGATGAGTTTTTGATATAGGGTTCTGATATTTTGTTCTCTGACGTCCCTGCCAGACAAGCAATATAGATAGCAGAATAGATAGACAGACAGCCGTCATACACGGCCGCCTATAAACCTTCTGATAATACCTGAGTAAAATATCAAAAACAAACGTTTTACATACGGACTGTTATTGTTGGGTAATAAACCATCAATGTTAATGACCACATAGCCATGACTAAAAATCATGACCAAGCGTTAGATTTTATTATAGAGGTGATTTTCAGGCTTAGTTAATTAGTTAACTCGCTTTAGGACAGCAACGGCCGCGCTGTCCTAATTTTTTAATGCTATTTTAGTTTTGTAATACAGTACATAGCAGCCATGTGGCTAGTTTTGGCGGTGAGAGGACATAAAGTCCTTAACGCGCTCAGAGGTAGGATTGTCAAATACTTGCTCAGGCGTGCCAATCTCCTCAATGACGCCTTGGTGTAAAAACACCACCTTACTTGAGACTTCACGAGCAAAGCGCATTTCGTGAGTGACAATGAGCATGGTACGCCCTTCCTCTGCCAGCTCGCGCATCACCGCCAGCACCTCATTGACCAACTCAGGATCGAGCGCCGAGGTCGGCTCATCAAATAGCAGTACTTGCGGCTGCATGGCAAGCGCGCGAGCGATGGCGACACGCTGACGCTGACCACCAGAGAGATTAGCCGGATAGGCGTCTTTTTTGTCAAGCAGCCCTACTTTGTCGAGCAGTTTTTCGGCATCACTGATGGCTTGGTCTTTTTTGATTTTTAGGACCTGCGTCGGGCCTTCGATGATGTTTTGCAAAATGGTCTTGTGCGGCCACAAGTTAAAGTTTTGAAAGACAAAACCCACGCGCGCGCGCAAGCTTTCTAACTGCTTGATATCTGCCGCTTGTAGCTCGCCTGATTTGGCAGGCTTTAGCATCAGCTCTTCATCACCGATGAATATACGACCTTGATTGGGCTTCTCTAATAGGTTAATACAGCGCAGCAACGTAGATTTGCCTGAGCCGGACGAACCCAAAATCGAGATAACATCACCATCATAGGCGGTGAGCGACACCCCTTTTAGCACTGCTAATGAGCCGTAGCTTTTATGGATATCTTGTAAATCTAAGGCGATAGGCCGAGTCGGATTTTTTGCAGTATCAAGCATGGTTTAGCAGACTTCCAATAAATATGAGTGAAAACACGAATAAAAATGTGCCATTGTCTCTTATTCCGCAGCAAAAAGGCAAATATTATCTATATCAGGTACCTAGGCGTTTGGCCCGTGTGCCACGTTGGCCGCCCTTTACCCACATAAAAAAGCCCAGTCTGCATCGACAGCACTGGGCGTTATTTTATCACTTTAGCAAGCTTGGCGTGCTGTTATCTTATCGCCTTTGACGCCTACTTGATTTGATGCCTACTTATCTGTAAAAAACATCAGGCACCACCTATCATCTAATCATCTAATCATCTAATCATCTCATCATCTCATCATCTAATCTAATCATCTAATCTAATCATCTAATCTAATCATCTTATCTAATTATCTTGTCTAATTATCTTGTCTAATTATCTTGTCTAGTCAGACCGATTAATAAGTCGAGATGTGCTCTGAGCTCTCTGTACCATCCAGCACTTCGGCATCGTCAGCAGTTGCCACCGCGACATCATCATTGTCACCTACCGCCATTGCGTCATCGACACTGGTATCAGCACTTGCCACTGCCACATCATCAGAAGACTCTGCAGTCGCAACACCCGTCGCCTCGGTCTCTACTGTGGTTTGTGCGTCGACAGCAGGCTCGGTCTCCATCGGCGCATCGTCTTTTTTGCCACAAGCGCTGAGTGTCAAGGCGGCCGCCACCAATCCAATAGTTAGCCAGTTTTTGTCCATTTTATAGAGCATAACCATGTCATTCTTCCTCATTAATACAGAGTATATTGATTCATTTAACAGGAGCATGGGCGTTCGGCTGCCCCTACTTGACCCTTCACTATACTAACGATGTCGTTTGACTACCTTAGTAGTTACAGCACAATTGTGTTAAAAACAGGTAACTATCATGTAACCGCCCCTGACACACCGCTGAAAGTCGACAAATAGATGCGGTCAAGCGGGCGCTGTTCACAAAATCGTCTTTACTATCGACGCAATCTCCTCTATGTTAAATAGCACAATGCCATCTGAGCATTTAACCTTCTATATTTGTTAAACTTTTGCCTTGCTAGGCGCTTTTATTATTTATGGCATTGATCGCCCTGTCAGACACTGATAACCATAAGGACATATTTATGACTCAAACCACTACCACAGACGTTACCGCTTATATGCAAACGGTCGGCAAGCAAGCGCGCGCCGCCTCACGTGCCCTCGCGGCAGCCAATACTGGCGATAAAAACGCGGCGCTGATGGCGATTCATGACGTACTAAAAAACGCCAAATCAGACATCTTGGCCGCCAACAAAATCGATATGGACAACGGTCAAAAAAACGACTTGGACACCGCGCTACTAGATCGCCTTGAGCTGAACGACGCGCGCTTCGATGGTATGTTACAAGGCCTAAAAGACGTGGCGGCCTTGCCTGACCCTATCGGTGAGGTCACTGACATGACCTACCGCCCCTCTGGTATTCATTTAGGCAAAATGCGCGTCCCCCTCGGTGTGGTCGGTATGATTTATGAGTCGCGCCCCAACGTCACCTTAGAAGCCGCCTCTTTGGCGCTAAAATCAGGTAACGCCATCATCTTGCGCGGTGGCTCTGAAGCTTTTGAGTCCAATCAAGCACTGGCCAAGTGTATCCTACAAGGACTAAAAAAGGTCGGCCTATCCGAGCACAGCGTGCAGGTATTACAAACGACGGATCGCGCGGCGGTCGGTGAGCTGATCACCATGACAGACTACGTCGATGTCATCGTACCTCGCGGCGGCAAAGGCTTGATCGAGCGCATCAGCCGCGATGCCAAAGTACCGGTCATCAAGCACTTAGATGGTAACTGCCATACCTTTATCGATAGCGATGCCGATGCCGAAACGGCGATTAAAGTCAGTGTCAATGCCAAGACCCACCGTTATGGCACCTGTAATACCATGGAGACACTATTGGTCGATGAGCATGTCGCAAGTGAGCTGTTGCCAAAGATTGCCGAAGCCATCATAAAAGCGGATGACGCCATGCAACTGCGCCTTGATAATAAGGCACAAGCCATCTTAAATGACAATGCGACCTTGCAAGGTCATCTATCAGCAGCCACTAGCGAGGACTGGGATACCGAGTATCTGGCCCCTATCTTGGCGGTTAAGGTGGTATCTGGTATCGACGAGGCCATTGAACATATCAACACCCATGGCAGCCATCATACCGACGTTATCATCACCGACAACTATACCAAGTCGCAGCGCTTTATCCGTGAGGTTGATTCGGCCAGTGTGATGATCAATGCTTCTAGCCGTTTTGCCGATGGTTTTGAGTATGGCTTGGGTGCTGAGATTGGTATCTCAACCGACAAAATCCACGCGCGCGGCCCTGTAGGGCTCGAAGGTCTGACCTCACAAAAATGGATCGTCTATGGTCACGGCGAGACGCGCGCGTAACTTATCACATATTTATCGACCACTTATCAAAGGAGAATTGGGCGCAAACCTATCATCCATCGCCTAACTTCACGTATAATCCACCAAAAACGTCAGCCAAGTTGCTGGCGTTTTTTGTTAAATTGCTGCTGTGTGGTGTTCAGCAGCCAAGGGTAGCAAACAAAAAATAACTTTTATCTATCTAGGGCGTTATTACCTTGATATTCGCCATGAGCAAGGTGTTGATTTTGAGCCGAGCTTACGATATAAACCCACCCTTTGATAACGTTTTGCTCACGTCCGTATCGGTTGTGGCGCAAACCATCATGCGATAGGCTTTGCTGAGATCAGCAATCATGTGATAAGTAGTCCCATCATGTGATGAGTAGTCAATGTCTTCCAACGACCTAAAGGACGATGCCCTTATGCAAAGCGGCAAGCAAAACAATAACAGCCCACGTGCCACGTTATTTGGTGTGTTGTCTCTGATTGTCGCGGCGATTTATTTTTTCGCTGATATAAATGCTGATATAAATACTGGGGCATTGGTCGATCACACTGAGGGTGGTGCGGTCGCCGAGTATCGCGATAGTGCCGAGCCTGATCCGAGTATCGACTCGGCTGCCCTATCGCGGCCGGCTAACAGCGCCAGCCCTATCACCGGTGACGCGCAAATAGATCATACCATCGCGCTGATTCGACAAGGCGGGCCATTTCCTTACCCGCATAAAGACGGCTCGACTTTTTATAACCGTGAAGGCAGGCTACCGATACAGACACAAGGCTATTACCGTGAGTACACTGTGCCCACACCCGGCGTATCGCACCGCGGTGCTAGGCGTATCGTCACAGGCGGTCATCCGCCCACCATCTACTATCTGACCGTGGATCACTACGATAGCTTTCATAAACTGGAAGTAAAATAACATGAGCCAAGCCATTTATTATGTCAATCCTGACAGCACCGAGCACGATAACGCGCTACAGCAGGCAACTGTCATCCCTATCGCTGACGTACTCAACAAGCACACGTTGCTAAGCAGTCTGGCAGCAGTGTGCCATTTTCCCAGTTATTTTTCGTACAACTGGGACAGCGCTTGGGACTGCTTGACCGACAGCGATGTGACCAAGCTTGTGCTGGACTTGACGATGGTAACCAACATAACGACTAAAGACTTTACGATGTTTCAACGCATCATTGAGGACGCCTATAAAGAGTTTGGCAAGCCGCAACTGTGGGTCATAACACCGCCGACATACTCCGCTTAACCAAAAATCATCACCAAACCTGAATTCGAGATAAAGCCATATTTATCCCGAATTCAGGTTAATTTATTTTTATAGAAAGGATTAACGTATGGAAATTACCTTAAACGGCTATTACACGCTGATACTGGCCACTTTAGTGCTGCTAATGGGGCGCTTTTTGGTCAAAAGGATTAAATTCTTAGAAGATTTTAATATTCCAGAACCAGTGGCTGGCGGCTTGGTCGCGGCAATCGTGGTCTATATTCTCAATACGGTGTGGGGCTATAGCTTCAACTTTCATCAGGGGCTCCAAACTGCGACCATGCTGATGTTTTTTGCCTCCATCGGTCTCAGTGCTGACTTTAGTCGCCTAAAAGCTGGTGGCACGCCGCTGCTGATTTTTACGATCGTGGTGTCGGTGTTTATCGTGCTACAAGACATCGTGGGCGTCGCTATGGCCAGCATGTTAGGACTCGATCCTCTGCTTGGGCTAGTGACAGGTTCCATCGCTCTGACGGGCGGACATGGCACCGCAGGCGCTTGGGGCATTACTTTAGAAGAAGACTATGGCGTGGTGGGTGCGACCACACTTGGTATCGCAGTAGCCACTTATGGTCTGGTCGCAGGCGGTATCATCGGTGGCCCTGTGGCGCGCCGCCTGATTCGGCGGCTTGGTCTCAAGCCAACCCCTGCTAATCCCAACCCTAGTGATATCGAAAAAGTCGCTGGGGCGCAATCGCTATATAGCACCAAACATGATGAAGACTCTGCCCATAGCAACAAAGAAATCTTTGAAAGACCTGACAGTATGCGTTTTATCACCGCCTCCTCGACCATTGAGACGTTGGCACTATTTGCCGCCGCTTTGGCGTTTGCCGATGTGATGACGCTGCTGGCCGCCGACACTTGGTTTGAGCTACCTACCTTCGTTTGGGCGCTGGCAGGCGGTGTTATCATTCGTAATGTGCTCACCACTTTATTTAACTTCGATATGTTTGATCGCTCAATCGATGTGTTTGGTAACGCCTCTTTGAGCTTGTTTTTGGCCATGGCGCTACTGTCTCTCAAGCTATGGCAGCTGACTGATCTGGCAGGCCCTGTGCTGATCATCCTATTGGTGCAGACCGCTATTATGATCATCTATGTTTACCTGATTACCTTTAAGGTCATGGGCAAAGACTATGACGCGGCGGTGTTATCAGCAGGGCACTGTGGGTTTGGTATGGGTGCGACGCCGACGGCGATTGCCAACATGCAGGCGGTCACTGATCGTTACTTGCCTTCGCCAAAAGCGTTTTTGATTGTGCCGATGGTTGGGGCGTTCTTTGTCGATATCGTCAACGCCACGATATTACAGATATTTACCAAACTGCCGTTTATGTAAGCTATTTAATCAAAAGTTAACCTGAACTGCGCTTCATAAGCCTCGATTATTTTTATAATCGGGGCTTTTTTGGCCGTTTGGGGCTTTTTTAGGCGTTTAATATAAAAAAAGCAGAGCGCTAACAGTGCCTAACCCTATCGTTACGCAACTTTTAATGACACAAAACCCATTAGCCGTTATCAATACCTTATAAAAGTAATGAGGCATACTATGTTGATATTTGCAGTGATTGTTGTGGTATCCGGTGCTCTGATTATCGGAGCACTATGGGGGCTTTATGGCCGCTTGCCAACCTGGCTTGAGGGGAACTTATTGGCGGTCGCTGGCGGCGCGCTGATGATATCAGTGGTCATCGAGCTGGTGCAGCCGGCGGTGACTGACAGCGGGGTTTGGATTACCGCAGCTTTTGCCCTGTTGGGCGCAGTGGTATTTGCGAGTGTCGATTATCTACTCGATGAAAAGCTCAATGCCGATGGCGGCTCGGGGCTGCTGGCGGCCATCACTCTCGATGGCATCCCAGAAAACTTAGCGCTGGGTGTGGCATTAATCAGCGGCAACGTCATGCAAGTGGCGGCTCTGGCCGGCTCTATTTTGTTATCGAACCTGCCAGAAGCAGCAGGCGGTGCCAAAGAAATGCGCCGCAACGGTGCCAGCAACAAAAAAGTGCTGATGCTTTGGGTTGGGGCCGCAGCTTTATTATCACTGGCGGCTATCTTGGGCAAGATACTACTAAAAAATGTCGATGACGCCGTTATTAGTGCGATCAATTGCTTTGCCGCAGGGGCGGTTATTGCCTCTTTGGCCACCGAGGTCTTCCCGACCGCCTTCAAACACAGCAACCATTGGGCGGGTATTAGCACCACCATTGGCCTCATCTTAGCACTGGCTCTAAACCAGCTTGGTGGCTAAAAAGTATGTCAGGTAACTTTGTATAGTCAGTTCAAATTAAAGTTGTTATAAATCTAAATGCCCGCGCAATAAAAAACCGCCTAGCCATTAAGCTAAGCGGTTTTTTTCAACCTAACTGTAAAAATCAAGCAATCGAAAATTACTGGTTTTTTTCGTAAACTGGTAACTCTTTACAGATAGCTTCTACTTTGCCGCGTACTTCAGCAGCGACTTTTTCGTCACCGCGGCTGTCTAGTACGTCACAGATCCAGCCTGCCAACTCGCCTGCTTGTGCTTCGTTAAAGCCGCGCGTGGTAATCGCTGGCGTACCGATACGGATACCAGAGGTAACAAATGGCGATTTTGGATCGTTTGGTACGGCGTTTTTGTTCACAGTAATGTGGGCATCACCAAGCCATTTGTCCGCTTCTTTACCCGTCATTTCTTGCTTGACGAGGCTGATGAGCATCAAGTGGTTTTCAGTACCGCCAGAGATGATTTCATAGCCGCGCTCTTGGATGACTTTTGCCATCGCTTGGGCGTTTTTGACCACTTGCTGCTGATAGGTTTTAAAGTTGTCTTCTAGCGCTTCTTTAAAGCAAACCGCTTTTGCCGCGATGACGTGCATGAGCGGGCCGCCTTGGTTGCCTGGGAAGACAGCAGAGTTTAGCTTTTTCGCCAGCTTCTCATCACGCGCCAAGATCATACCTGAGCGCGGGCCACGTAGAGTCTTGTGCGTGGTGGTGGTGACCACATCGGCAAAGGGTACTGGGCTTGGGTAAACGCCGCCTGCGACCAGACCCGCCACGTGTGCCATATCGACAAGCAAGTACGCGCCCACTTCGTCGGCGATATCACGGAAACGCTGCCAATCAACGACTTGTGAATACGCTGAGAAGCCTGCGATGATCATCTTTGGCTTGTGCTCACGAGCCAGAGCATCAACTTGGTCATAGTCGATCAGGCCAGTGCCTTCGACGAGGCCATACTGCACGGCGTTGTAGTTCAGGCCTGAGAAGTTGATGTGCGCGCCGTGAGTCAAGTGACCACCAGCGTCTAGGCTCATGCCAAGTACGGTGTCATTGGCCTCTAGCAAAGCCAAAAATACAGCAGAGTTTGCTTGACTACCAGAGTGCGGCTGGACGTTGACGTATTCTGCACCAAACAGCTCTTTTGCGCGGTCGATGGCCAATTGCTCGATCACATCGACGTGCTCACAGCCGCCGTAGTAACGCTTGCCTGGATAGCCTTCCGCGTATTTGTTGGTTAGGTCGGTGCCTTGTGCTTCCATAACCGCTTGTGAGCAGTAGTTTTCTGAGGCAATAAGCTCGATATGGTTTTCTTGACGCACGCTTTCGGCGGCCATGGCTTCTGCAAGTACTGGATCAAACTCTTTGATAGAAATATCTTTAAACATAATAATGTCCTAGGTAGTGGCTATCGTTAATGGTAGTGTTTATCGAAAAGAAGCGAGTAGCAAAAGGAGGTAAAACAGGCAAGCACAGGCAATTGGCCTGTCATTGACGTGTCTATATCGACAATCAAATCGACACGCAGGCGTCGACATCGTCGCTAAAGTTTAAGTGTAACATGAAAATTTGTATGGTGAGCGCAAAAAAACCTCACGCTAAGCTGAACAAATTAAATGGCCTTATACTGCAAATAAATAGCCAATAAAATAAAGTATTTATCACGGTATATTTATATGCTTGGATATAAATTTTTCTATTCTCTATTGCAGCCTATCTGTGATTGTCTATTTTGGCTGAACGCGGGTAAAAACGTCTCGCTGATCAGCAGCGTCCGCCCATACCAGTCATAACGCGTTTGCCGTTGCCAGCCTTTGGCCGTCTGTGAGATAAAACGCTGATTGGGCAACGTGCGGCTGCGCTTAAACAACACATAACCGATAGGCGTACTCTTGAGCTGCTGCAAACGGCGGGCGCGGCCTTTGAGACTGGGCAACGGAAAGATGCTCTGTGCCTCGACCCACGGCTGCTCATCATTGCCATATAGGTACACCTCGCGTACCCACGCCAGCATCGGCCGATTTAGCCGCGCGCCTCGTACACCCAGCTGGCGTTTTTGTGCCAGTGTCAGCGCGCGATAGCCCTCAAATCGGCGCTCAACGCGCAAGGGCTGCCGAGCTTTTACCTCTAGTACAGCAGTCAAAGAGCCTTCGACATTGAGCCAAGCGTGTAGCTCGGCGGGCGGCGGTACAGAGCAAAACAGGTGGTTACTAGGCATAATAAGCGGCTAATGATGACGGATAAAAGACGGATAAAAAAATAGATGAGAGCAGCACTAGCGACTGGCATCAGCGGGGGGCATATTATCAGCATTAAACGGTAAGGCGTCAAATGCTCGTCGGCGATACTCAGCCATATGCTCTCTATCTCTACGGCAAAAGTCCGCAATGGCTGGCACAAACCGCCCATCATAAACGCGGTGCAACGAATGAGTCGTCGTCGGTATAAAACCGCGAACCAGCTTATGCTCGCCTTGCGTCCCTGGATCAAAATAGCTCAGACCCTGCTCGATAGCAAACTCGATGCCTTGATAATAGCACAGCTCAAAATGCAAGCTGTCATAGTCCGCCAGTGCGCCCCAATAGCGACCGTATAAAGTCGCGTCTTTGCTATCGGGCTTATCGTACAAAAACAAACTACTGGCAATGATATCACCATGCACATCACGCGCTTGAGCCAGCATCAGGTGCTCAGGCATACTCGCGGCCAACGCCATAAAAAAATCTAGCGTTAAATAAGGCTGCTGGCCGCGCACCGCATAGGTCATCACATAGCAATGATAAAAAGCGTGCCAGTCCTCCTCACAAATCGCATTCCCGCATTTACGCTGACAACGGATGCCTTGCTCGGTGACCTTGCGGCGCTCAGCGCGGATGGTCTTGCGCTTTTTGGCTCTTAATGTTGCCAAAAACGCCTCAAAATCTGCAAATGGCTGCGCGTTTTTTAATAAGTCTTGGTTTTGCCACAAAAACTGACAGCCCTGACGCTCCAGTATCGGTATGTCGATGGCCACCGCTGCGCCGTCCTGCTCTTGCGCCGCCAGTGCACACATGACATCACTATCTGTCGGCATGGCGGCAGCTGCAATATCGGCCAACTCAGGCGTGACAAACAGTCCATGCCAGCTTGATGCCCCCACTTGCTGAGCAATATCATCTACGCCTGCTAGGGCGGTCTTTATGATATCGGCACGCAGGCGCTCGCCATCAGCCAGCCAAAACCGCTGACCGGTAATCGGCGTATAAGGTACGCTACTGACCAGCCGCGGATAGTAGTCGACACCATAGCGCGCGTAGGCCTCTGCCCAAGCATGATCAAACACAAACTCACCGCGGTGATGACCCTTAATAAAGACTGGCAGCACCGCTATAGGATGCGTGACGGATACCTTGTCGCCTGCAGCTAATGCCTTATTGTCACCGTCAGAGTGTGCCTTGCTGTTTTTGATGTCAGCGGCGCTTGGCGGCGGTTGATATCCCTCATCGACCTGATGGATCAAGACATATATCGGCAGCCAGCCTGCCTGCTCACCGATGGCGCCCGTGGCTGCCAGCGCTTGCCAAAAAGCAAAGGACATAAACGGCGTGTCTGGCCTTTGCCACTCTGCCATCTGCTGCCAGCTGGTATCACTCATCAGTGCGTATCTTAAACGTATGCTCATGGTCACTCTAGCCGCTCTATGTGTGTCAATGTTTTATTTAAGGCGTATATCAGTCAATCACTTATAAAAGACAGCCAAACATGGTGAGATGCCTGCTCGCATCAAAGCGACAGCAAATATCAGCCATCGCTGCGTTACCTAAAGCTTATCGCTGTATGTGAGACAAAGATATACTTTAACCTAAAATAGCCTAGCAAATTTTTGCCGGTTTGCTGTCACAATTTGCAAAGCACACTCACCACTTTATAAAAACCACTGACAGTAAAGGCGCGGTTTTAGGGCGTGTCCTCATTTTAAAAATGGTGATAAAAATGAGATAAATCGCCGTCAAACAAGGAAAATAGCGCAGATAATATCGAGATATTAGTCAGCTATTTGACACCGTTTGGCCAGATTTGGCCATTTTTAGCCCATTTAGATGGCTATCGATTGAATTGAGGACACGCCCTAGAATGACACAGGGTTTGGATTTACTTAATTGATAACGGGTAAGCACCCATGAAATGACAGTAATCGCTGGGAAGGGATGATATAAAAGCGGATGACTGGTAGAATAACGCTGTTCTTAGCTTAATATAATTCTGTTGCATAGGACATAAGCGAAAATAGTATACTTAGTTCATGATATAGGATTGACACCGTATCGAATTTATAGTGGATCCTTTATAATATACTCTTAGCCATTTGCTTTTAGGTCGCTTTTTTTAGATGGTGATATCATCATTGCAAGCGCCTTTTGAATAAAAACCAATCAAAGCTAGCCACTACGGTTATAAAGGCTAGCCAACAGCAACAAGAAACTTAAGTAGCCTCAACCATTGCAAGAGACTACATATAATGTACGGGATCGAACCATAACGTTTGCTATTGCATAGTATTATTTAACGATATGACGTTTAACGATTTGTAGCATTATATTTGAGCTTTATTATTCACTACAGCCTATAGGAATATTCTACTAATATGTCAAAAATTATTTATACAAAAACTGACGAAGCCCCAGCGCTGGCGACCTTATCATTCTTGCCAATTGTCAAAGCCTTTACCAATACAGCAGGCGTCTCTGTCGATATCAGCGATATCTCTGTGGCCGCGCGTGTGTTGGCCGAATTCCCTGAGTACCTCACTGAAGAGCAGCGCGTACCTGACAACCTCGCAGAGCTAGGTCGCCTAACCCAAGACCCAAATGCCAACATCATCAAACTGCCGAATATCAGTGCCTCAGTACAGCAGCTAAAAGCCGCTATCAAGGAATTACAAAGTAAAGGCTATGCCCTACCTGACTTCCCTGATGAGCCAAAAACTGAGGAAGAAGAAAACATCCGTAAGCGCTACGGCAAAGCACTAGGTAGCTCGGTCAACCCCGTACTGCGTGAAGGTAACTCTGATCGCCGCGCGCCAAAAGCGGTCAAAAACTACGCACGTAAGCATCCGCACTCAATGGGTGAGTGGAAACAGTGGTCAAGCACTCACGTCTCACACATGCACAGCGGCGACTTTTATGACGGCGAGCAATCGATGACCCTCGACAAGGCGCGTACCGTACGTATGGAGCTGTTGCTCGAAGATGGCACCACCAAAGTCCTAAAGCCAGAGATTGCTTTGTTGGACAAAGAAGTCATCGATCTGATGTTTATGAGCAAAAAAGCGCTACTTGAGTTTTATGAGCGCGAAATGGAAGACTGCCGCGAAGCAGGTATCTTATTTTCATTGCACGTAAAAGCCACGATGATGAAAGTCTCGCATCCAATCGTCTTCGGTCATGCGGTCAGAACGTATTATAAAGACGCTTTTCAAAAACATGGTGCGCTCTTTGATGAGTTAGGCATCAACGTCAATAACGGTATGGCATCACTTTACGACAAAATCAAAGAGCTGCCAACCTCTCTACAAGAAGAGATTGAGCGCGACTTGCATGCTTGTCAAGTGCATCGTCCACGTCTGGCGATGGTTGACTCATCAAAAGGCATCACCAACTTCCACTCACCAAGCGATGTGATCGTCGATGCCTCAATGCCTGCGATGATTCGCTCAGGCGGTAAGATGTGGGGCGCAGATGGCAAAATGTATGACTGTAAAGCGGTCATGCCAGAGTCTACCTTTGCGCGTATTTATCAAGAAATGATCAACTTCTGCAAATGGCATGGCAACTTTGACCCAACCACCATGGGTACAGTACCAAACGTCGGCCTCATGGCTCAAAAAGCGGAAGAATACGGCTCACACGACAAGACCTTTGAGTCAAGCGATGCTGGTATCGCTCGTATCGTAGATGTGGATACTGGTGAAGTCCTCATGGAGCAAGCCGTCGAAAAAGGCGATATCTGGCGCATGTGTCAGACCAAAGATGCCCCGATCCAAGACTGGGTCAAACTGGCCGTACGCCGTGCTCGCGAGTCAGACACACCTGTGATCTTCTGGCTAGATCCATACCGTCCGCACGAAAACGAGCTGATCAAGAAAGTCAAAATGTACCTAAAAGACCATGACACCGATGGCCTACATATCGAGATCATGTCGCAGGTTCGCGCCATGCGTTATACCTTAGAGCGCGTCGCTCGCGGTCTAGACACCATCTCTGCTACTGGTAACATCTTGCGTGATTACTTAACAGATTTGTTCCCTATCTTAGAGCTTGGTACCAGTGCCAAGATGCTATCGGTCGTGCCACTCATGAAAGGCGGCGGTTTGTTTGAGACAGGTGCAGGCGGTTCAGCACCAAAGCATGTCGAGCAGTTGGTAGAAGAAAACCACTTGCGCTGGGACTCACTAGGCGAGTTCTTAGCCTTGACCGAATCTTTGGAGCATTTGGCCAAAAACGACGACAATGCCAAAGCGCAAGTATTGGCAGATACCCTCGACAAAGCCACAGAAAAACTGCTAATAAACAACAAGTCACCTTCGCGTAAGACAGGCGAGATTGACAACCGTGGCAGCCACTTCTACCTAGCGATGTACTGGGCAGAAGAGCTGGCGGCTCAAGACAAAGATAGCGAGCTAAAAGCGCAGTTTACACCGCTGGCAGAACAACTACAGCGTGACGAAGCGGCCATCATCAAAGAGTTGAATGATGCCCAAGGCAAGTCGGTAGATATCAAAGGTTACTACTTAGCTGATGAAAAACTGGCTGAGCAAGTGATGCGTCCAAGCACGTTATTCAACGAAGCGATCGCCTCATTATAATCTGATGCACCGCTGATATGCCTGAGCACTGGGCGTAAAGGAGGTATTTAAGCCTTTACGCTCACTTTTAGCATAAAAAACACCCCTTAGATCTGAAATCTCAGGGGTGTTTTTTTATGCTTACTTTTAGGATGCGTCCTTATGTAAAGAGCATTGATTAAGTTGCAGACATGCCCCGACGCTTAAGCGTGCATGTGCTTGATAATGGCTTTACCAAATTCAGAAGTACTCAGCAAAATGGCATCTGGCATCAACCGCTCAAAATCATAGGTCACTGTCTTATTAGCGATAGCGCCTTGGATGCCGCTGATGATCAAATCAGCCGCTTCCGTCCAGCCCATGTCACGTAACATCATCTCAGCTGATAAGATGAGCGACCCTGGGTTGACTTTGTTTTGTCCAGCGTATTTGGGTGCAGTACCATGCGTCGCTTCATAAACCGCGATTGCGCCGCCTTTATTGGCACCTGGTGCGATACCGATGCCGCCCACTTCTGCTGCGAGAGCATCGGATATATAATCGCCGTTTAGGTTGAGCGTTGCCACCACCGAATAATCAGCAGGGCGCATGAGGATTTGCTGCAAAAAGGCATCAGCGATGACGTCTTTTATGACGATGTCATTGCCTGTTTTTGGGTTTCTCATCGTCATCCAAGGCCCGCCATCCAATAGCTCGGCACCGAAGCGCTCGGCGGCAAGCTCATAGCCCCAATCCTTGAACGCGCCTTCGGTAAATTTCATGATATTGCCCTTGTGCACCAAGGTGACATTAGGCAAATCATTGTCGATGGCATACTGGATGGCCTTACGCACTAAGCGCTGCGAGCCTTCTTTTGAGACAGGTTTGATGCCGATAC
Organism: Psychrobacter sp. Marseille-P5312; assembly: GCF_900291405.1. NCBI lineage: Bacteria > Pseudomonadati > Pseudomonadota > Gammaproteobacteria > Moraxellales > Moraxellaceae > Psychrobacter > Psychrobacter sp. Marseille-P5312. The sequence continues at coordinate 1,567,793 of NZ_OLML01000001.1, read as the reverse complement.
CGCAGTCATCATCGAAGCGAATCTTGGTGACGCCCATCTCTTCTTTTAAAAACTTAATGACCTTTTTAGCCTCATCACTGCCCGCCTTCCATTCGATGCCAGCATAGATATCTTCTGAGTTTTCGCGGAAGATCACCATGTCTGTCAGCTCGGGATGCTGCACTGGGCTTGGCACCCCTTCAAACCAGCGCACGGGGCGCTGGCACACATACAAGTCGAGCTCTTGGCGTACCGCGACGTTGAGCGAGCGAAAACCACCGCCCACTGGGGTCGTCAATGGCCCTTTGATACTGATGACATAGTCTTTTAAAATCTCCAGCGTCTCATTGGGCAAATAATCCCCATCGTATACTTTTGCCGATTTTTCGCCGAGATAGGTTTCCATCCAAATGATGGATTTTTTGCCATGATAAGCCTTGTCTACTGCTGCATTAACGACCTTTATCATCACAGGCGTGATATCGACTCCGATACCATCACCCTCAACAAAAGGGATAATCGGATGATTGGGCACATTTAAAGACAAGTCAGCATTTACCGTGACTTTTTCGCCGTCTCTTGGGACGATCACTTTATCGTAGGACATGGGTAACACTCCTTAATGATTTAATTATGAGTTATTTAATTATATATCTTGGTCATTTATCGTAATTTTGCCAATCTGATGAGTAACTCCTTATGCCATTTACCATACTGCAAAACTTACCCAAACCGTAGAGGACAAAAACACAATTGGCCCATAACGAGCATAATTATAAAGATAGTTTATACAGTATTAACAAATCAAAAGGCGTTATGTGCTAGGGTTTTGATGAGACGTTACTGTATGCTGCTTCGCCATTTATCGTTTAAAATCGGATACGTGGCTATCAGATTATTTTTATACCGGATTGACTATAGCGCCTATCGGGATATCAAAGATATAAAACCATAATAATAACATGGTATTTATTCACCGATGGGACGGTGTTATAGTCGCAGCATTCAAGACCGATACCACATCAACGGTTACAAGCGGCAATTTTTATACTTGTTTTATACTTCATAGTGCCCTTTGACCGCTTTGTCAGTTTATTTTAGGAATGCTTACGCCATGCCGAGCTCTAGTCTCATTTTGTTCAATAAGCCTTATGGGGTGCAAAGTCAGTTCCGTGACGACAGTAATAATGACCACGCCACCCTATCGCCATACTTTACCGATAAGTCGCTGCGAGTGGCGGGCCGGCTTGATGCAACCTCAGAGGGGCTACTGATTTTGACCAGTGATGGCCGCGTCAACAAAGCCATTACCCAGCCACCATCGGCGGCGAGCTTTGAAAAAGACAAGCACAAGCAAGGCAAGACCTATTTGGTACAGGTCGAGGGGATCGCAACGCCTGCACAGCTACAAGCCCTGAGCAAAGGCGTGCACTTAAAGGACGGTAAAACTTTACCTGCGCTCGCCCAGATGGTCACAGAGGCGGACTTGCCAATAGCCTTATGGCCCCGCAACCCACCGATACGTGAGCGCAAAAATGTCCCAACGTCTTGGCTAATGCTGACCATCTACGAAGGCAAAAACCGCCAAGTCAGGCGTATGACCGCTCATGTAGGTCTGCCTTGTCTGCGTTTGATACGCTGGTCGGTTGCAGGGTTTGAGTTAGGCCGTTTGGGGGTCGGTGAGTTTGTCCGTATTCATCTAAATGACGAGCGCTGTCGACAATTAGGGATTGGGCACACGCTCTAAACATCATGTCTCGAACTGGTAAGGTTTATCTGTTAAGATTCAGCACATTACGGATATTATCTCATCACTCGTCTGTTTTTATCATTGCCGCTTTATAATAGGAATATGTCATGATTGCTTCTCGTCGCTTTTCTTTGCTTGCCACCAGTATTGCTGCTGCGCTGATATTAAGTGCCTGTCAGCCGGCGACTGAGGATGAGGCGACGTCTAGCGATACCGCAACGCCGCCCGTGACCGACCTAGAGATCAATCCATCTGATGCGCAAACGGACGATGTGCTGGCTAAAGAAGATGCAGCAAACGAGGCACAAATGACCGATATGCTCAAAGACTATACGAGGGCGATGACGCGTATGCACGATGAGATGATGATCGGTATGGGTTATAACGATCCTGATACCGCGTTTGCCAAAGCCATGCTTGGTCATCATCGCGGAGCGATCGAGATGGCAAAGACCCAGCTAAAATACGGGACAGATGATAGCATGCGGCAACTGGCGCAAAACGTCATTGATGCCCAGCAGCCAGAGATTGATACGTTAAATAAATGGCTTGCCAGCCACCCCGATACCGTCAAAACCAACCCACACACAGAAGCCATGCAGCAGGCCTATGCTAAAAGCATGGATGTCTTACACGGTGATATGGTGCTTGGTATCGCCGACCCGCAGCCAGACATGGCGTTTGCTCGCGGTATGCTGCCGCATCATATCGGCGCGGTAGATATGGCCAACGTACAGCTCAAGTACGGCACTGACGAAGAGATGCGCCAGTTGGCACAAAGTATCATCGACACCCAGCAAGCTGAGATTGAGCTGATGCAAAAATGGATTGCAAGCCATAGCGCGGACGCCGCTGAGACAAATACCAATGCAGATGCGGACTCTACGACTGGCGCGTCAGACGATCATGCTCAACCGTCTCAATCTCAGCCGTCTAAGGAGCCGGCTACAGCACCAGCCAAAGATGGTGGGTCATAAATACACACAAACATACATAGTAAGCCAGCTGTGTCACCAAGCCTCTCTTTGGCGACACAGCGAACAGCCCTTAGCCTCTAATCTACTCTCAGACAACGAAAGGGCGACTTTAGCCTACCTATCTGCCCACACATTTAGCCATGTATGCCAGCCTGCTTGGGTCGGCGATGCCGCCTCATCACTGGGCGATGCGCTCGTGGGTGTTGCAAGATGCAAAGTGACTTTATAAGGGCAATCTTGACGGAGGCTGTCTGGATAAAGGCCATCTTGCTCAATATCTGCCGCTGCATTTTTCTTTTCAGCGGCCGCTTTGGGTAATACGGTGACCGACATCAGCTCATCTCGGCGAAACAAATGACAATCAATCTTGCGCGCAGACGTATTCAGAGACGATAGCTGTTTGGCATCGGCTTTGATACCGTCGATGGCGACGATCACATCATGGGCGGAGATACCCGCACGCGCCGCTGCACTACCGCGCAGGACTCGATTGACTTTGAGGCCTGCTGGGGTATCGCTACAGCGCATACCCCAAGGCATGTGCTTGTCTGCCGTCTCCTTACTATTGACATGTAGCTTGACACCATTGGCACTCAGCAATGTCTGTATCGGCAACGCCTCAACGCCATTGACGTAGCGGCGCTCAAAGTCCTGCCAGACATCAAATGGCATAAACTGACTGATGACCGCGCCCATATCGGCACTGCTGATACCGATGTGCTTCTTGTCATTTTGCTTGGCCTGTCGATAAAATGCCTGTATCACATCAAACAAGCGATAACGCCCTTTGGTTTTCTCCAGCAAAGTCAGGTCCAAACAAAGCGCTACCAAGGCGCCTTTATTATAATAGCTGATACCTGCGTTACCTGTGTTTTCATCATTGCGATACAGCTTAATCCAAGCATCAAAACTCGACTCAGCCACGCTCTGATATGCGCGCCCTGGCGTCTGGTAGTAGCGATTGATTTGCTCAGCCAGCAGCTTCAGATAGCTGGCTTTATCGATGACGCCTGATGCTTGCAGCATAAAGTCGTCCACATAGGAGGTAAAGCCCTCAAACACCCATAGCAAAGGCGTAAAGGCCTCCTTTCGTAAATCAACCTCGAGCATCACATCGGGGCGCACCGTCTTGACCCACCATGCATGAAAGTACTCATGACTACACAAGCCTAAAAAACGCTGATAATCACTGCTGGGTATTTCTGGCTCATCGACACTTGGCAGGTCGCGGCGCGGGGTGATCAGGCTGGTAGAATTGATATGCTCAAGCCCGCCATAGTCCTGCCCACTGGCAAAGGTCATAAAGGTATAATCTGCAAAAGGCGCATCGCCTAACCAGTCTACATAGCTCTGACAGATCTGAGTGATATCCTGCTGCAACCTGCCCATATTGCTGATGTGCTTGCCTGACAGATAAAAACGGTGACGTAGCGTCTGATGCGCGCTGTCTTGAATAATAAAATCAAACCTATCTTGCTCGGCAATCTCAAACGGATAGTCAATCAAGTCATGATAGCTGGGCACTTGTAGCGCAAAGCACAGCTGCCCCTCTAGCTGCAGCTCTGTGTAGTCCACGCCTATCGCCAGACAAACACGCGCCTCATCCTTATCTGCCAAAAACGTTGCAGGAACGATAAGACTCACTTGCAGCTTTTGCTGCTCTTGCCCTTCAACAGCCAATGCAAGCGAGGTAAAATTGCCATACAGTCGCTGCTGATCGACGTAGGCGGTACGCACCGACAGATCATAACAGTAAACCTCATAATGAACGCTGACGCTCTGCCCTGCCTTTATCTGCGGGAGCTGCCATGTATGCTTGTCTATTTTTTGGCCACGGTAAGGCTGTGACGACGTATCACGAGCTGTATCCTGCTCATCTAGCACCTGATAATGGACAGTGGTGATATTGCGAGCAAACTCGCGCATCAAGTAGCTGCCTGGTATCCACGCAGGTAGCCAAAGCTGCGGCGCATCGGTGCTGACGGTAAAGCTCAGCGTCACATCCACCAAGTGCTCAGCAAAACGGGAAAAATCAAAACGATAACGAATATCGATGTCTGCTGTACTCTGTACGTTGGCATCATAGTTGGCTGGCTGCTCATTGGTTTTTGAGGTAATCTGTGTCATTTTCTTGTCTCATTTTTATGGTTATCATTATGGTAGAAGCCCGACAGACAAAACGCAACTGGCAAACGTTTTATACTGGAGCGTTCAGGCATCTGGCGAGTCCATCCGTTTATATTTCAAAAAAATAGCTATTTAACGTGATTAATTGGCATTTTTTCTGTTTTTTGCCTTGAAAGTTATCAAAGCCATCTCAATTAAAGATGCTAACTGCTAAAGTTACTTTTATAAACCGAAATAAACTGATGATAATTGACTAATGACGTGGCTATTTGGCTGGCTAATTGGCTTTTTTAGGTTTATTGCAACCGTATTTAATTTTTTACATCGATATATTTAGGATATTTTATGACTACTATCGCAAAAGACACCGCCGTCACATTCAATTACACGCTAAAAGACGACGAAGGCAACATCCTTGACCAGTCACCAGAAGGTCAACCACTTGCCTATCTACATGGTCACAGCAATATCATCCCAGGTCTAGAAAAACAACTAGAAGGCAAATCTGCTGGCGAAAAAGTAAACGCTGTCGTAGAGCCTGCTGACGGCTACGGTGAGTACCAAGAGCAAGCGGTACAGCATGTGCCACGTGAAAACTTCCAAGGTGTCGACGATATCCAGCCTGGTATGCAGTTCCAGTCAGAAGCGGGCGGCCAAGTGATGCTAGTGACCGTCACGGCAGTAAACGACAAAGAAATCACTGTCGATGCCAACCATCCATTGGCTGGTAAGCGTTTGACGTTTGATGTTGAAATTCAAGAAGTGCGCGCTGCTACTGAAGACGAGCTAAACCACGGCCATGTACATGGCGCTGGTGGCGTTCAGCACTAATCGCTACTTGCATTTGGTAAGCAGTAAAAGGTCTGGTGGCTTTAAGATACATCAGCCAACTGGCCAACAGAGTCGACTCAATTGAGTCGGCTTTTTTTATGCCTGCTGTTTTGTGCCTGCTCGTTTATACGGTACGTTTATGGGAGCAGCGTTGTGGGCAGCTGACCGAACCATGCTAGCACAAGTGTCATTGAGAGCGGCACAATGGTTTACCACTAAACCGCCATCCTTTAGACGTAACAAAGCCGCATAACGACAAGCATTATGCGGCTTTTATCACTAACCATCCATGTTAATGTTATCAAATACCTAATCCCGGGGTATCTCATAACTGACAGGCATCCAGCCTTATCATCCCTATCATCCCTAATCAGCAAACCACCTATCCCTGATGCGACCTTTAAGATACCAATCCCTAGTATCCATGAACCGTTCCGTTCAATCGTGCCGTACAGTTATAATCGCAGATTGCCCTATCGTTAGTAAGAGGTCGAAACGTCAATCGGTGTAAGCATATGCTTACATACCATTGTTATCTCGATAGCACTCGTCATTTCTCTAGCACCTCTTTAGGGCTCAGCAGCTACTTTGGTTCTGCGCTTAGCATGATATAGGCAGCTTCATTGATAAAGGCCTCATCCTCTGGCAGCTCTGGGCGCTCATTGGCTTTCATCTGACTGCGCTCTTCAAACTTTGCATCCATCGCCGCCTGATAGGTATTCCAATCACTATAAGGCTTTTCGCCCGTTGCAATCAGACGCTTGTTTTCTGCCTCAAGCGAGCGTTTTTCGATCAGCTGCATCTTGGCGCGGCGGCTATTGATATCTAAGCGAATGGGTTTTTTCTCATCTTCCATATCACGGATATCATTGAGCGTTGAGAGATAGACGAACTGCGGGTTTTGCTGTTGGCGAATCTTGGATTGTTGATTGAGTGTCGCCAAGGTATCACTGCTAAACTTGCCCTCTGGCTTGTACGGCGCTGTTTTGATGGTGTCCCAAGGCAAGGCTTTTTTCTGCGCGCGCTCACCAAAGGTCGCATCATCATAGATATTGACCAGCTCGATATCTGGGACGACACCTTTGTTTTGCGTACTGCCGCCCGTCACACGATAAAACTTACGCTGAGTCAAGGTCGCTGTCCCAAGCGCTAGACTATCAAGCTGGATTTGAGCAGAGCCTTTACCGGTGGTCGTACTACCAACGACCAGTCCGCGTCCGTAGTCTTGGATAGCAGCAGCAAAGATTTCGCTGGCCGAGGCAGATGCTAAGTTGGTCAGTACCACCATTTTGCCATCATACAGCTGCTCGCCGCCATCGTTGTCGCGGTAGACTTGGATGTTGCCACGGTTGTCACGAATTTGCACGAGCGGTCCGCTCTTGATAAAAAAGCCCAGCATCTTGGCCACTTCATCCAAAGAGCCGCCAGGGTTGTTGCGTAAATCCACCACAAGCCCATCGATATTTTCTTTATTAAGGGCTTTTAGCGCCTTTTCGGTATCGATACTGACGCTGCGATAGTCTTCGCCATTGCGCCGTGCGCGATAATTGAGATAAAAACTTGGTATCTCAAGCACACCGATACGTTTGGGCGTTTTGTCAATATTAGGACGCTGTACTTCGACGACGCGCTGCTTGACGCCCGACTCTTCTTGTTGAATGATATCGCGCACCACCGTCACGGTGCGAGCACTTGAGTCTGGCGTATTGGGCTGGCGTAGTTTGAGAGTCACTGAGGTACCGCGCTTACCGCGAATCAAACTGACAATCTCTCGCGTCGACCAGCCGACCACATCGGTCATGTTTTTGCCGTCTTTGGCGATACCGACGATCAAATCATTGGGTTTTATCTGACCAGTTTTGGCTGCAGGGCCACCATCGACTAGCGTGACAATACGCGTATAGTCTGGGTTTTTGCGATCTGGGCGAATCGATACACCGATGCCTTCTAGTTGCAAGCTTGACTGAATTTGCAGCTCAGTCGCTTGAATAGGCGCATAATAGTTGCTGTGTGGGTCATAGGTCAGCATCGCGGTATTTAAGATCGTCTCCATGATTTCATCGTCTTTGAGACGTTTAAACTGCTCTTGCTGACGTGTGAGACGTTTGAGTAATATCTCACTTGGTGTGCGTTTGTCATCACGGACGAGGTCTTGACCACGTGTGATATCGGGGTTGTTTAAAAACACCTGCTCTTTGGCTTTTTCGTCTTCTTGCCCCAAGGTGATGCTGATCAGCTGAAATTTTAGCTGCCGCGTCCAATAGTCACGTTGCTCTTTTTTGGTCTTAAAATGCCCAAGCTTTTCACGGTCTAAAACGATGGTCTCATCACCTGTCAAATCAATATCGGTCTTGAGCATTTTACTTGCCATGGCGAAGTACTCACTTGAGCGCTTGCGATAACGCTCAAATATCTCTACCCCCGCCGACAAATCTCCGCGCTTGAGGCGTGCGCCAAACTCGTCGGCGTATTTTTTCTTAAACTCATCGACATCAGATTGCAAAAATAAGGTGTGATTGGGGTCTAGGCTATCGATATACATCGATAAAATCTCGCTACCCATTTTGCTATCGAGTGGCTGATTGAGATAATGACTCCGATCTAGCAAGGCGGCGACTTGGCGCGTGGTGACTTTTTGTTCAGGCGTCGGTACAAAGCCTTCGGTGCTGGTCTCTGCCACAGCAGTGCTATAGCTTTGGGTTAAAATAATACCGGCGATGCCCACTGACACTGCACTGAGTAACCACTGTGCTGGTTGTTTTTTCATCATATATACCTAGTTTTTTAAGTGAGTAATAATATCGTTATTGTAAAAATCCAGAAGGCTTTGCTCTGCTGCTATCTTGATACCCTCTCTGTTATTACCATCATTGGTATCGCAGATTGTAGTGATTGTAATAGCTGACTACTTATACGGCATTCTATACAGAAGTGACCAGATAGCATTAAAATATCGTGAAAAATCAATCAATATTATCACGAGCATCTAGATAAAACTGTCTTAAACTGTATAAACAATCTTACACGCTACGCCGCTCTGTACCAAACTTTCTGTCATATTTATCGCAGTCCATCTTTGCGCTACTAGCGCTTTTTGTACATCGACGAGATCACTCATTAAACCCCATAAGCCCATCAATTTAAAGCCATTTATCTGGCGCATTATACGCCGTGCCTAATAACTGTCATAATAAGGCCATCTACACAATATACTAAGGCATGTCTGTCGCGAGCCTAAGGAGCTTAAACGATGAGACTTAAACGATGGGACTTAAACGGTACAGTCTTCACAAACACCGCCACCCACCTTAGTACTCCTTATTGTCAATTTTATTAAATAACAGTAACAGTCGCATTTTAAGATAACCACTTATCAAGTAATAACCAAAAAGGATAACGCAATGTATGGCGTTTTAATGATTGATATCGATAGTACTGCTCTGACCGCTGAAGATGTCAGCTTAATCAAACAAGCACAAGTCGGCGGTGTTATTTTGTTTGCCCGCAACGTCGCTTACGCCGCGCAAGTGCGCCAGCTGTGTGATGACATACGCTACCACAATCCTGATATCTTGATCGGCGTCGATCAAGAAGGTGGGCGCGTGGCACGACTACGCAACGGCTTTAGCCCTTTGCCAGCGATGGGCAAGCTGGGTGAGCGGTTTGAGCAAGATCCGGCGCAGGCGCTGAGCCTCGCTTATGACTGCGGTTATCTGATGGCGGCAGAGGTGCTGGCCGTGGGGATTGATTTGAGCTTTGCGCCTGTGCTTGATAGAGGCGGTATCAGCCAAGTCATCGGCGATCGCAGTTTTCATCAAGAGCCGCAAGCCATCATTGCCTTGGCCTCTCAGTTTATGCGCGGCATGAAAGCGGCTGGCATGGCGACCACAGGCAAGCATTTCCCTGGGCACGGTGCCATCGCACCTGACTCACACGTGGCAGAAGCGATTGATAATCGCAGCTTGGATGAGATCATCAATAGTGACATGCAGCCTTTTGCCCAAACCCTGCCATGGCTCGATGCGCTGATGCCCGCCCATGTGATTTTTTCGCAAGTGGATAATAAACCTGCAGGGTTTTCAAAGATTTGGCTACAAGACATCATCCGTGAGCAGTTAAAATTTGATGGCGTGCTGTTTTCAGATGACTTGTCGATGGCAGGTGCGCAGGCGGCAGGCGATGTCAGTGCACGAGTAACAGCGGCCATCAACGCAGGCTGCGATATTGCTTTGGTCTGTAATGACCGTATCGCGGCTCATGAAGCCGCCCAAGCAGCGCAAGAGCTGCCCTATCCTAACCAAAACCGTGTCAAATCTATGTCCGGCAAGATACCAGCATGGCAAGGCGATCTTGAGTCAACGTGTCAGCAGTTTGACTACTGGCAGCAAGCCAAGCAAAACGTGATGCAGGCGTTTTTTGCAGCGGCCGAGACACCTGCTAATCATTCTGCTAGTGACTCAATAGACCCCACCGCTTATAAATAATCGCAGCTCGTTTTTATCGCCATTTTTAAAGTGAGGACACGCCCTAGATGCAATACTTTGTTTTGTAATCATTACATTTGTGATAAATAAAAACCGCCTCTTAATAAGAAGCGGTTTTTTTGAGCACAGCTGATATTAGTTTGCTGGATCGATAGCGCTACCTTGAGTGACATCATCACCATCTGGCAATAAGTCATCGTTGTTACTATCTAATGGGTTTAAATCCGGATCAAGCGCATCGTTACTGATTATCATGCCTTCATTTGCCACATTAATCTCATCATTGACGACAAACTCGATACGGCGATTGCGGAAACGGCCTTGTTCAGTTGAGTTATCAGCGACTGGCTCTGACTCACCCATACCTTTGGTGGACAGTTTGCTGGCATCGACCCCTTGGGCGACTAAATACTCTTTGACAGCATCGGCGCGCTCTTGTGACAACTCGATATTGTAGTCGTCAGACGCTTGGCTATCTGTATGGCCGATAATCATCAGCTCCATATCTGGTACTTCAGTGATGATTGTGGCCGCGCGGTCTAGTAGCGCTTTGTTGGCATCAGGGATGATCGCTTTATCTAATTCAAAATTAATCACTTGTATACTCAAGGCGCGCGCCACATCACGAGGGTCTGGATTGTCACCCAAGTTGGTCATAGCGGCATCAGCGGCCGTTAGACTGTCGTCAATCTCACCTTGTAAGTCCAGTGGGCCTTCCGCTTGGACAGTCATGGCAGGCGCAGCCGCTTGTAAATCGGTCACTAACTGTTGTAACGCTGCCTCGTCTGGGGCGTTGACGGTGATGGTATCACCTTTGATGACCATACTGGCGTTTGGCACGTTTTTGACGATGGGCAAAATAGAAGCAAGCTGAGCGGCGGCTGGCATATCGGTGGCAAAGTTATCATCGACGTCTGCGCGGCATTTATTGGCTTCATCGCCAAATGCCGCAGTCAGTGCATTCATCACTTTGCTTTGTAGGGTTTCGTCACCGGCATTCATACGGCAGGCATACAGCTCATTGTTTTCGCCCGTCGCGATACGCAGTGAAGCAGGCTCTACATCTGCTGCAACTGCTACTTGCTCATCGCCTGCTGCTTGTTGCTCACTGGCAACTGGTGTGGCAACAGGTTCAGGGTTTTCTTGGCAACCTCTGAGTAGCGCCCATGCCAGCGCCCCCAAAATGATCAAACCAATAATCGGTAACAGCGCTTTCATAAAGCTGCCTTTTTCTTCTTCGGTATGCTGCAATGGCGCGGTGCTGGTGGTATCAGAGATACGAGTACCACCCGCAGCTGGGGTAGCCGCCAACATGCCAGCTGGCAAAACCGTACTTGCCCATGCAGGAATATGATGCTGATAACTGGCCAAATTATCATTTAAGAACTGCGGCACAGGCGTGGTGCCTGCTAAGCTTTTGATTTCATGAAATGCGAGCGGCGCTGCCATCGCAATCAAGCCGCGAGCGGCGGTAGCATCGACATTGTGCTTGTCCGCCAGCTCACGCGAGATTTGATCGCGGTGAGCGCCTTCTGTCCAGACGCGGTCATAAAACCCTTGATCGTCACGGGCGATGTTTTCATTTGCAAAGCGTCCATAAGTATCATGATCAGCAAGGCGCGCGGCAAAGATAGCATAAAACTGCTCAAGCAAGCTTTCTTTGGCTGGGCTGTGATCATCTCCTAGTACTGCAGGGCTAACGGTCCGTGTTAGATGACTGATAATATCCATTGGATAATTCCTCCGTTAATACGTATTTATATAATTACACTCTTCACAATGCTTTTTTTAACAATACTTTATAGGTTCAACACTTTGTAGGTTCAACTCATACATTCAACTTTTGTTATTATAAAAGTATTAAGTATCCGTTCACAATCAACAGGTTGTTGTGCAAATGCTACGTTAAGTAATGTTTCAGTTGAGACACGTAACTATCTCACCCTAAAGCCCGCCCAAATGCGACTGTCCGACAAAAGCTTAGAAAAATACTTAGAGAAAGACTTAAAGGAAAACACAGAGACAATTTTTTAGTAAAACGATCCATCTGTAGCCTCACATTGCTACCTGACTTGTGCTGGCTCGGCGACGATCACACTACTTGCCATCTCATCTACCTCTGATAGCGAAATAGGGCCTGACGGCCTAGTTTGGCTGTTATTAGACGTATTGTTAGACGTATTGTTAGACGTATTGTTAGACGTATTGTTAGACGTATTGTTAGACGTATTGTTAGACGTATTGTTAGACGTATTGTTAGACGTATTGTTAGACGGTATGTTATTGGGCAGGTTATTAGGGGCCGTGTTGGGCAGATCGGCAGATATACTGGCATTATTGTTGGGCGCAGGTATGACGCTATCGCCTGTTTCATCGTCTGCCGCCTGATATTCGCCAGCACCAGTAGCATTATTGGGGTATTGGTCATTGGGGTATACATCATTACTCAGACTATCAGCATCACCCAATTCACTGGTTGCCGCGTTCGGGTTATCAGGTAAAGGGATGGGCGTGGTACTATCGATGACCATGGCTGGCACCAAAGCCCGCATCTCACTGAGCAAGCGCTGTAGCAGCATGGCATCTGGCGCTTCTAGCGTAAGTCGATCGTTTTGTAGATGCAAGCGGGCAAAGGGCGTGGACCTCAGCATCGTCAACACATTGGGCAATAGCTCTGCTGGTAGGTTAGCAATACTGTTGGCAACCCCTTGTTGTACAGTAAACTGACAGATCGCTGCCTGCTCGCCAAAGCTTGATCTGAGCGCTTGCTGTAGGGTGTTTTGTAGTGCTGTATCACCGACAATCGCGCTACAAGTGTATAGACTGCCACTATCGTCCACCCCTACGATAAGCTCAACAGGCGTCGGCGCGGCGACTGGTTCAGGCGCAGGCGGCACAGTCACAGACTCAGTGACAATTGGCTCGGCTGGCGGCGCGCTATTGGGTTTTAGAACAAACGCCCACAAAGCAAGACCAAGCGCAGCCACCGCCAACAACAACAAAAACACCCGCACCAACAAGTCACGGCGCAGGTTACGGCTGCGTACTCTTTCTTGCTTTAGACTGGTGTTTTTGGCCAGATGATGCGCCGCTGGACTGGCATGGATAGCGCTACCTGTTTTATCAAAATGCCCTTCAGAACCATGTGTGTCATAGGCACGTGCATCAGAGTCATCGGTATCGTTTGGGTTAATAGGCGCCTTGGTCGTCTCAAAATTCGTTAAGCCGCCGCTGGCTGCTGCGGTGATGATAGGTGCTGACCATATCGGTAAATATTGACGCAGCGCTGACGTCTGCTGCTGTAGAAATGCGGGCAAAAACTGACCATTTGCCAAGATCATAAGCTCGCGATAGACAAGCGGCGCGGCATTGATCAGTAGCTGTTTGGTCGCAGTTTCATCAATATGATGATCGGCCGCCAGCGCTTTTATCATCACTTGCTGTACGGCAGAGTCTGGCCATAGCTGCACAAAAAACGGACGCTCTACAGCCGCCTCTGTACTGATTGTCTCATCGCTACGCAATAGCTCAGAGTATATATCTGGCTGCGCCAAACGGGCAGCCAAAACCGCATAAAACTGCTCAAGCAAACTGATATAAGCCACGCTTTGGTGACTCGCCTGCTCACCTAAGACAGCTGGGGTCACGGTTTGCTCTAGTTGATCGATGATACTCATAGATGACTGCCTCTATCGGCCATTGATGGAAATTTACAAAATGACAAGCTTATATTTTATTATGACTAGGGTTGACGCTATTGAAAAGCAGTATCGGTAAAGAAAAAGTACTGGCTGTATACTTTCAATAACAGCACCAGTGTCGCAAAACCACGTCGACATTGATGACCTATCATGCTAGCTCAAACGCTACCTAATTCAGGTTTGACGGCTACCCATCATTGCATGGCTACATTATTCACCAGAAAAGCATAAAAACGCAGCGTTTTGTCACATAATAGGTTTTGGCATTGGCTCAACTACTGTTAATATTATGGCTTACCTCGGTGCTCGATCAGCGATAATTTGGTTCCCTATAAAACATAACACCACTAGCGCATGGCTGGGATAAGTATGGCTTATGCTGAGATTACCTAGGCTTAAGTTACGTGAAGATAGAGTGAGATAGCTTCAGCAGACAGAACACGCCCTAGTAACGATCGTCAGTTTTTATGCAGCCGTAACGCTTAGGCTTTGAACGTTGTCATTTCTCGCATTGTCATACATCAGGCGCGGCCTAAGGATCTTTCTTTGTTAAACCATACCACTCTTATCATTATTATTACGGTTATCATCAGCTTGTTGGCATGGCAAAACAAACGCTTGTTTAACCGTTTTATTTTTTATCCGCCAGCGGTAAACAACGGACAGTGGGATCGTTTTGTGACGCATGGTTTCATCCATGCCGACAGCATGCATCTATTGTTTAACATGTTTACGCTGTATTTCTTTGGTCGCGCCATCGAAGGGCTGTACCAGCCGTTTTTGTTTGGGTATGGGTTTGTGGTATTTTATGTGCTTGCCATTGTTATCGCTATGGTGCCAAGCTATCTAAAAAACAAAAACAATGCCAGCTATCTAAGCCTTGGCGCGTCAGGCGGGGTTTCAGCGGTGCTGTTTGCTTTTATCTTGCTGGCACCGTGGGAAAGCCTTTACTTATTTGCCATTGTTCCGATTCCGGCGATTTTGTTTGCAGTAGCATATGTGGCTTATAGTATTTATGCAGATAGGCGCGGCGGCTCAAACATCAATCATATGGCGCATATGTGGGGCGGCGCGTTTGGAGTGGTGGCCACGATTGTTTTAGAGCCGCGTGTCTTGCCGCACTTTATCAACGCGCTGCTGTCGCCAGGTTTTTAGAGCCGCTATGGCTATGGCTATGGCTATGGCTATGGCTATGGCTGATAATGACCGATAGACAATCATCTCATTGATGGTTTAACTTTTTATGTATTGCGTTTTTATAAGCGCACAATCTTTCCTTTATGTTGTTTTATTATGATTATAGATGTTATCGGTGATATTCACGGCTACGCGGACAAGCTTGTCGGTTTGCTTAAACAGTTGGGTTATGTCCATAATGGTCAATACTTTGTGCCGCCAGAGGGTCATCGAGCGCTGTTTATTGGCGATTTGATGGATCGTGGGCCCCAGCAAGTGGCGACGTTGGAGATTGTGTTTGCCATGCTAGACGCTGATGTCGCCGACGCGGTGATGGGCAATCATGAGTATAACGCGCTGGCTTTTGCCACACCCGACCCGGACGTGCCTGGCGAGTATCTGCGCTCGCACGATACGGTGCATACCCGTCAACACGAGGCGTTTTTGGCAGAGGTGCCTTTTGGCTCGGCGGCGCATCAGTACTGGCTTAAGCGTTTTTATGAGATTCCGTTGTGGCTTGAGACTGACTATGCCTGTTTTGTCCATGCTTGCTGGGATGTAGATAGCATGGCTGTGCTAAAGCCGTTGCTCACCGCAGATAATTGTCTGACGCCGCATGCGCTTGAGGTGACCTCGCGTGAGTTTAGTCCGGCCTTTGATGCGCTAGAGCGAGTGCTAAAAGGTGTGGAAACACCTTTGCCAGACGGCTTAGTAATGGTCGATAAAGAAGGCACGGAGCGCAAGCGGGTACGGGTACGCTGGTGGCTGGATGCGTTGAACCAGCGCACGCTGTATGAAGTTGCTCGCGCGCCCGCTTCGGCATTGGCGCAGATTCCTCAAGACGTCTTGGCTGATAATATCGATTTTGCCTTAAAAACCCACAAACCTGTGTTTGTCGGGCATTATTGGCTGACAGGTACACCTAAGCCGCTCAGCGCGCAAGTCGCTTGCACAGATTATTCTGCCGCCGTAGACAGCGGCTATCTGACGTGCTATCAGCTTGATACGACCAAACCATTACCACTCACAGCAGATAGCTTTGTACAGTATCGTCACGATCAGCGCTAAGACCGCGTATGATGCGCGCTACCTGCTGACGCTTCTGTGATGCCTGAGGGGACAAAAACGCGATAGTATGGAGAAACCTCAATCTTGGCTTTACGAATGCGGCAAAACTTTTGTATGATGGTCTTTTTGAGGATATCGCATCATGAGCACCCAATCAGCTACGATTCAACCTAATCCTATCGCCTCTCCTGCTGGCCAGCCAAAAGTCGGCATCATTATGGGCTCACAATCTGATTGGGCCACCATGAGCGCCGCCGCCCAGCTACTGGCCGACTTTGATATTGCCTTTGATTGTGAAGTGGTCTCAGCGCACCGTACGCCTGATAGATTGTTTGACTACGCCAAATGTGCAAAAGACAATGGCCTACAAGTGATTATCGCAGGTGCTGGCGGGGCGGCACATCTGCCTGGTATGTGTGCCAGCCAAACGCCGCTCCCTGTCTTTGGTGTACCGGTCAAGTCCTCCATGCTCAGCGGCTGGGACAGCCTACTCTCTATCGTACAGATGCCAAAAGGCGTGGCGGTCGGCACTCTCGCTATTGGGACGGCAGGCGCATATAACGCCGCTTTGCTAGCGATTCAAGTGTTGGCATTACATGACGAGGCGGTGGCCAGCAAGCTCGATACGCTGCGTCAGACGCAAACCGATACCATCCTTGCCAGCCCAACCCCAGGTATCATTAATCAATCTGCCTAGCGATTTATGGTATCTGGGCCGATGATTAATCATACGAAACAACCATGCAAAAACATGCAAAGCCAAGCGATCACTCATCCTAGCGCGTCTAGCGATTGTTTTAAAATGCGCGTTTAGCATGCGGGTTCACCCAAGAATAAGGTGCAGACATTGCGCCTTTTCCTATTTTAATACGCTCGTTTTCATCCATTATTTATTCAAAGAGTTACTATCATGACCACAGCCAATGCTTATCCTATTACTCAAACTATCCGTACCATCGGTATCCTAGGTGGTGGTCAGCTGGGCATGATGCTCGCCCAAGCTGCGCTACCGCTCGGCTATCAATGCGTGTTTTTAGAGGACAATGCGGACTGCCCAGCCAGCCTTTATGGTACGGTATTTTCAAGCGCGCAGCTCGATGACTTTATCGCAGCGGCCGATGTTTTTACCTTAGAGTTCGAAAACACGCCAACTACCACGGTCGAAAAACTGGCCAGCCTCTCAACATCAGGCAACAAGCAAGGCATGTTTCCGCCGCCAGTGGCCTTAGATATCGCTCAAGATCGCTTAAAAGAAAAGCAGATGTTTAATGACTTAGCAATCGCCACGGTGCCTTTTCAAGAAGTCAGCTCTGAGGCTCAGTTAAAGCAAGCCTGCGATGAATTAGGGCTACCTATCGTTCTAAAGACCAGCCGCGGCGGTTATGACGGCAAAGGCCAGTATGTCATCAAACAAGACAGCGACATCACCAAAGCTTGGCACGACCTCAAAGACGCGGTCAGCGGTAAAGGCAGCCTAACGCCTACCCCAGCGCCGCTGATTGCCGAAGGTTTTATCAACTTTAGCCGCGAGGTATCTATCATTGCGGCTCGCGCCCAAGATGGTAGTGTGCGCTGTTATGATTTGGTCGAAAACCACCATCATCATGGCATTTTGGCCAAGACCCAAGCGCCTGCTGTCGGCACCAGCCATATCTTTAGCCAAGCCAAAGAAGCCATCACCACGATCATGGACCACTTAGGTTATGTAGGCGTGATGGCGCTTGAGCTGTTTGTCACCAAGGATGCGCGCGGTCATGACTATCTGCTGGCCAATGAGATCGCGCCGCGGGTACACAACTCTGGGCATTGGAGCATCGAAGGGGCGATTACCAGTCAATTTGAAAACCATATCCGCGCGGTGGTCGATTTGCCATTAGGCGATACTGATAACGTCCATCCAGCGATTATGGTCAATGTGCTGGGGCAATACCCTAACATCAGCGACGTACTGGCTATCGATGGTGCCCATTATCACAGCTACCACAAGACTGAACGCGACGATCGTAAAATCGCTCATATCACCTTGATGCCCAATGACGTCACTGACTTAGAGCCTTCGATGGCCAAGCTGGTCGCCAGCTTACCCAACAAAGTCGGTTTGGATAAAGAGTACGCTGCCGTCCAAAAGCCTCAAGAGCCTGCCAGTCCACAAACGAACAGCACCGCCCAAGACGCCAAGCCGTTCGATAGCAAGGCCGCGAACTACGCTGCGCCCCAATCGGTAGACCACCAAGTGGACAGTGAGGCGAAGGCACAACCCACACAGGCCAAAACCACACAGGCCAAAAAATAATGCAGATTTGGGTAGATGCAGATTCGGTACCATCCATTGCCAAAGACTTGATTATCAAGACTGCTGAGCGCACACAAACGGCGGCGATATTCGTCGCCAATCAGCCGATTAAACTGCGCCGCTCACCTCTGCTTACCATGACGGTGGTACCATCGGGGTTTGATAAAGCCGATGATTATATCGTTGAGCAAATACAGGCAGGCGATCTGGCCATCACCAGCGACATTCCTTTGGCCAATGATATTTTGGACAAAGGCGCGTTGGTGCTTACCACGCGCGGCATCATTTATAATAAAGAAAATATCAAGCAAAAGCTGAACATGCGTGACTTTATGGATACCATGCGCGGCACTGGCGTCTTAGAGCCACAAGAGATGAGCGGACAAAAGCCTTATGGCGAGCGTGACAAAAAAGCCTTTGCCGATGGTCTAAACAAGCTGGTGCGCTGATCTTCCGCGTATTTTTGCAGATCTTGCAAACCCTATACACTCTACAACCAAACACCATGCAAACGGCACGCTTCATAACGAAGTGTGCCGTTTATTGTTGTTAGTCTATATACAGTCTTTAAAATGTGCTTTTTCAGACACGCTTTGATAGGGCGATGACATTGGCAAAACGGCAAAACGGCGAAACGGCAAAACGCAATATAGTCAGTTCAAATTAAAATTGTTATAAATCTAAACGCGCTACTGGTATAAATTTTACTTGCGTGCTGTTATCACAGAGGCTGCGCAAAATTCATCCCAGCAGCGCTATGTCATTTTTAGAGTGAATTTACTATATTGTTTAAAGCCCTGTATCATTTAAATCAGTCAAAATACTGTGTTGTCAAAGCGCAGACGTCATCGTAGTTAATATATAACAATAGGAATGCATATGAAAATTTTAGTGATTGGAGCAAGTGGCCGTGTGGGTACAGATTTGGTCGAACAACTATTGGCAGACGACCATCAGGTCATCGGTACCACGCGTCAGGATAAAAAACTGTTTGATAACGACAATTACCGTCAGCTAGACTTAGATATCACCGCCGAAAAAGACGCCATCGCCGAGCAAATAGAGCAAGATATCGATGCGGTCTATTTTGTTGCAGGATCAGGCGGCAAAGACGTTTTAGAAGTGGACTTACATGGCGCTGTAAAGACCATGCAAGCGGTAGAAGACAAAGGTATCAAACGCTATATCATGCTAAGCACGGTGTTTTCGTTAGACACCAACAAGTGGGACACTCCTGGCATTGCTGATCTAAAAGAATACTATATCTGTAAGCATTACGCCGATCAGTGGCTGGTCAACGACAGCACGCTTGACTATACCATCGTACAAGCAGGGGCTTTAAAGGAGCGTGCAGGGACTGGCAAAATCACCATCAACGATGACAACGCAGGCGAAAATGCGATTGCAGATGTGGCGGCGACCTTGACTGCGGTATTGGGCGCAAACAATACCATCAAAAAAGTCTTTAGTCTGCACAATGGTGAGACCGCCATCAACGAAGCCATCGCTACGTTGTAGTAGATTAACGATCGTTATAGTTAAAAAAGACAAAAGCGAGTCAGCCTTTTTGCTTGACTCGCTTTTTTATGATGGTCTATTAGAAGACATAATATCAGAACGCTTGCACTTACAATGCATTTATAGCCCAGTTACGCCAAACCACTAGGAAAGGCAATCACTTCCTGCAAGCTGCGCGCCCCTGTTGTCACCATCAATAACCGATCGATACCAACCGCGATGCCGCTACAAGGCATCAATGCATCAGAGGCTGCCAATAGATGCTCATCGATTGGCATGGCTGGCAGGTCATGCTGCTGACGCCGCTCATTGTCCTGCTCAAAACGCTGGCGTAACGCTGGCCCATCTGCCAGCTCATCATACGCATTGGCAATCTCAATGCCATTGATATACAGCTCAAAACGCTTGGCAACGGTATTACCCTCTTTATCCACCGCGGTCTTTGCCAGTGCTGCCGTCGCTGGTGGATATTCAATAATCAGCGTCGGCAGATCATGACCTAAGTTTGGCTCGACGACGTGGCTAAACAGCAAGTCAAGCCAGCTTTGGCGGATGCTCTCCTCGCTCTGACCGGCGTCGTTTTTTTCGGCCTTATTGATGCCCGCATTAAAATCAAACCCCATCAGCCCTTTATCCTCTGCAACTGCTTGTAGCGTCGCAAGGCTAGCGGTCAGCGGATGAATCCCGACAAAATCCATAAAAGCATCGACATAGCGATAATGACTTAGCACCACTGCATGACCATATAGCGCTTCTAATAGCGCTCCCAGCTCGGCGGCCATATCCTCAAGACTATAATGGGGCTGATACCACTCCAGCATGGTGAATTCGATATTATGCCGCGCTCCTATCTCATTGTCTCGAAACACAGGACAGATCTGATAAATCGGCACTTGCCAGCTGGCGAGTAAACGCTTCATAGCAAACTCAGGCGAGGTATGTAAATAGTAGGTGCGCGGTTTGTCTTGATAGGTGACCGCCGCGGCGACCGACTGCAAAAAAGTATCGGTATTGCCCGCTTGCGACAGTAGTGGCGTCTGTACCTCTAATACGTGCCGCGCTGCAAAAAACTGCCGCACCTTACTCATAAAATGCGCGCGCTGCTGTGCCATGGCAAGCGTCATGGTCGGCGCATAACTGGGCTGGGAGCAAGCGTTTAGGTTTGATGTGACTGATGCTTTGGAATTCATTATGATGTACTACAACTTTTATAAAAACCTATGGAAAATACGCCTAAAACTGCCACTCGCGCCGCAAATGATAGTCACGGCGAAGCTGATCAAAAGCCGCGGCCTTTACCTGACCCTCAGCGAGCGTGGCTCGCAGCGCTTTATCATCTTGCATGATGTCATAAAACTTAACCAGCCTATCAGGGTGTGCCTGTAGCTCAGACCACAAAAACATATTGAGCGGTAGCAGCTGATGCATCGACTGCGCAGGGCTGATTGAGAGTTTTTCACAGAGCGCATCATAGATCATTTGAGTGCCGCGCAGCTTACCTTCCAAAGTGTAGCCAGCGATATGCGGGGTGGCAATCGCCAGTTTGCTTAGCAGTGCTTCCTCAATTTGCGGCTCATGCTCAAAGACATCGAGCACCACTTGCCGACCGGTACGCTCAATATCCGCCTGCAAGGCAGCGGCATCGATGACGGGCCCGCGAGCACTGTTGATCAATAAGGTACTGGCTGGCATCGCATTCAGAGCGTTTTTGTCGATTAAATGCCGCGTTGGATACTCACTGACATGACTACTATGACTGACACGACTGGCATGATTGTGATGATAAGTACTGCCCGCCACACTGGTCGCACTCGATTTGTCAGTCAAGGGCACATGCAGGCTGACCACATCGCTTTTTTCGATGGCTTGCGCAAAGCTGGCATTATTGAGGCTTGATTCTGGTAGCAGCGGATCATAGCCGAACACTTGCCAGCCCAAACTACTGGCATATTGCGCCAATGTACTACCGATATTGCCCAGTCCAATAATGCCCAATGTGGGCGGCGTCGATGACCGCTGCCAGTACTCAGGCCGCAAGGTCAAAATAGCGCTCAGCACATACTGCGCCACAGAGTGCTTGCTACAGCCTGCCGCATTGGCAAAGTGAATACGACGCGCCGCTAAGTAATCTTGATCGACATGATCGGTACCAATCGTCGCCGAACCGACAAACCTCACACTGTCATTGTCTTTCAATAAATCTGCATTGACGTGGGTCACTGAACGTATCAGTAAGACATTGGGCTGCGTATCCGCCAATAGCTGCGCATCGATATCGCGCCCTGCCACTTTGATCATACGCACGCGCCGTCCTGTCGTCCCACTGAGCGTGTCATTATTAAAAAACTCGGACAAGCTGGCGATATTGCTATCGGCCACGATGGTGAGGTCTGTTGCTGCATTTGGTTTATTTTCCATTGCCACATCTGCGCTCTTATTTAACATGGTCGTGTACCTCTATTCTGATTTAGTCACAGTTGGCAACGTCTGAGTCTCAGACAGTACCACGTCTTGCTGAGCAAATATCTCATTTTTATGCTGAGATATCCATTCACGCCACACAGCCAGCCCGATGGCTAGCACCACAGGCCCGATAAACAAACCGACAAAGCCAAACGCTGTCAGCCCGCCCAACACCCCGATAAATATAATGATAAAAGGAATCTTGGTTGCACCGCTGATGACGATAGGCCGAATCAAATTGTCCACCCAGCTAATGACAAATATCCCCCACAGTGCCAGACCGATGCCCTCAACTGTATGGCCTTGGCTTAGCAGCCAGACCGACACCCCGCCCCACACAAACGGCGTCCCAAACGGAATCAAGGCAATAATAAAGGTGACGATGGTCAACAAAATAGGACTGGGCGCGCCTGAGAAATAATAGCCAATACCCGCAAGCAAAGCCTGCGCCAGCGCGGTCAGCCCGATGCCATAGACCACCGCTCGCGTCGTCGTGCCGACCGAATCAATATAGCCATCGATGCGATTGCCAATGATATTGCGCAGGGCTTGGCGTATTTGCCGTACCAAACTGGTGCCATCTCGGTAAAAAAAGAACAGCGTCATCAATGCCATACCCAGCTTGGCAAGTCCACTAAACACCACATCAAAGGCGACTTTGCCATAATATAAATGTGACTGCACCCACATCCGAAACGCTTCTAGCGTGCCTTCTGGGTTTTTATTGATGCGCCACAAGATATCTTTGACCTGCTGACCGATAACTGGCAGGTCCTTGATGGACTCTGGCACATCCAGATAGCCCACCTTGATACGATAGATCAAGTTACTGATAAGGCTCAACGCTTCTTGTTGTAAAATAAAAACCCCAATGACCAGCGGTATACCGATGATAAGTGAGATACTCACGGTCATAATCGCCGCGCTAAAGTCTGGACTGAGCTTTACTTTTTCATGAAAAAAACTATAAATAGGAAACGTCACATACGCCAAAATCGCCGCCCACAAAGCCGGCACAATAAAAAACTGTACCACCTGAAAGCACAGTACAAATAACGCAACCAATAAGGTAATGGCCAGCAGGCGCTGAATAATAAATTCTTTTGTCCAGTTTTCAATCATAGCGTATAAACCAAGGGCTGACAGCAAAGACCATTACAGCTTTGCTGACAAGTTTATAAATGGGTGATGAATATCCGTCTATAGATCATGTCCATAAGTCGTATTCACAAGCGAGGGTTTGTCCAACATTCATAGCGATAACACCATCAAGATAGCAGTAGCAAGTCCTATGATACCGTAACACATTTAGCGGCCATTCTTTTTATAAAAACACACCAAAATCAAAGCGATTATCAACCCTCATTATGCAATAAAATATCCCAAATAAATAACGCTATGTTGTAATCTTTACTTACAACTTTCTCTATACAATCTTACCGAGCTATGAGCACAATAACCACACTGCATCATAGGGTTTTGGTCGATAAAAACCATCACCGACAGCAGCGCGCTTCTGCCCATTTGCAGCAGATATCTCATCAGGTAATTCACCGGCGCGTTCTATTTGTCACGGTAATTGATGTTATACTAAAGCGATTATTTTACGCTTTTTGGGCGCATCAATGGCAATCCACCATAAAATAAAGACCGTTATAAAGCCGCTGTCACATGGACATCGCCATTTTGATATCAAATCAAGAGGTTAGCGTCGTGTTATCGATGACGCTAATTTGAGCGATTAGCAGGATATTGGCGCACGTATCAGATGCCGCTTTACGCCTTCTCTCAAAGCGAAAGTTTCATCTAGGCGCTGTATGATTTAATAATCAAGCGGTCTATACCAGTGCTGTATAACCGCATTATTTTGCATAAATGTTGTTTGAATGAATGTTGGATTTTTAGACCCACACTGCCTGACCACATTTTAAATACTATATCGATAGGAAAAATAACAATGTCAAAAGACACTGATAATCCCAATCTAAACCCCTCGAGCGAGGCCAGTTATACTAGCAAGCCGCCAGAGACCGTTACTTTTGCACTGGCGCAGTCACACTTTTTGGTCGGTGATATCACTGCCAACGCCGAAAAAATGCGCACCTTAGCGCTGCAAGCACGTGAGCAAGGCGCCGACGTTATCGTCTTTCCAGAGCTGGCCTTATTGGGTTACCCACCACAAGACCTATTGCTGCGCCCAAGCTTGTCAGGCCGCGTCAAAAGCGCACTATCTACCCTAAGCGATATCGACGACATCGTTATGATCGTCGGCTATCCGCACGTCGATCATCACGGTACTTTCAACTCAGCGGCCATCTTACATAATGGCCATCAAAAAGGCTTTTATCATAAGCAAATTTTGCCAAACTATGGCGTGTTTGATGAGCGCCGCTACTTTGATAAAGGCCGCAATCAAGTACTGTTTGACTATAAAGGCATCACCATCGGTCTGCTGATCTGTGAAGACTTGTGGGAAAAAGGCCCAGTCGCTGAGCTAAAAAAACAAGGCGCTGATATGATCGTCAGCCTAAACGCCTCACCGTTTGAGATTGAAAAACAAGAAAACCGCAAGACCATGCTGGCCAAACGCAGCCGCGAAAACGACTTACCTATTATCTATATCAATGCCGTGGGCGGGCAAGATGACTTGGTGTTTGATGGCGGCTCGATGGCGATACAAGCAGATGGCAGCGTCGCCCACGAAGCGCCGCGTTTTATGAGCCAATTACTGCTGGCCACTTTAGATGTCAAAACAGCCAAGTTCGACAGCCAAACCAAAGCGCCACTAAGCTTGAGCCGCGAGTCGGAGATGTATCAAGCATTGGTAGTGGGGCTACGTGATTATGTCAATCTTTCTGGATTTTCAGGTGTCATCGTCGGCCTGTCAGGCGGTATCGATTCTGCCTTGACGCTTTGTATCGCGGTCGACGCGCTGGGCGCAGATAAAGTCTATGCAGTGATGATGCCGTACGAATATACCTCACAGATCAGCTTAGAGGACGCGCAAGCACAAGCGCGCCGCTTAAACGTTTCTTATACTGTCTGTCCAATCTTTGATGCGGTGGAAGGTATCCGTCATACGCTAGCGCCACTGTTTAACAAATCGCCTGCTGATACCACCGAAGAAAACATCCAAGCGCGCGCGCGCGGTGTGGTGCTGATGGCACTGTCCAATAAGTTTGGTCATCTGGTCATCACCACTGGCAACAAGTCAGAGCTGGCAGTTGGTTACTCAACATTATATGGCGACATGGCAGGCGGTTTTGATGTACTAAAAGACGTTTATAAATCACAAGTATATAAGCTGGCAAGCTACCGTAACCGCCTAGAGGACACACCTGTGATTCCAGAGCGCGTCATCACACGGCCGCCGTCCGCTGAGCTGCGTCCTGACCAAAAAGACCAAGACAGCCTGCCTGATTATGATGTATTGGACAGCATCTTGATGTCGTATATCGATGAAGACATGGGCTATCAAGAAATCGTCGATAAAGGGTTTGAGGCAGCTATGGTGGCCAAGGTCATCAAGATGGTGGATAACAGCGAGTACAAGCGTCTACAAGCGCCAATCGGTACTAAGATCAGCCACAAAGCCTTTGGCCGTGAGCGCCGCTATCCACTGGTCAATAAGTGGTCAATCAAAGGCTAAACGCTCAGCGCTTGCGCCTTTAGCATCTAAGTCTTTACCAACTTAGATGCAAGAGCAGCGCTTCATACTATTTTACTGCCTTATGATTAGCTGGGTGCTTGCCCAGCTTTTTTGGTTTTTATACATGAGGATTCTATACCCATGCTGTTTTTCTTTTTATGCTAATCCTGCATTATTTTTAATGAATCTTATCTTTTACCGAGTATGTCATGAGTTTGCTAACCGCTAGTGTGTTTTTGCTTTTATTACTTGCCTTGAGTGCCTTTGTCTCTGGCGCTGAGATTGCCATTGCTGCTGCTCGCAAGATCAAGCTACAAATCATAGCAAAAGAAGGAGAGGTACGCGCCCTTGATGTGCTACATATGCAAGACAATCCTGGTGGCTTTATCACTGTGGTGCAGGTGGTGTTGAACGCCGTTGCCATCTCCGCAGGTGCTATCGGTGAGTCTGCTATCAGCCCTTATTTTCAATTGGTGGTCAAAAACGAAGCCGTCTCGTCAGTCATCTCCTTTGTCCTCATCACCAGCCTGTTTTCTTTGCTCGCGGACTTGATGCCCAGACGCTTGGCGATGTCCAATGCCGAGGCTTTTGCCGTGCGTTTGGTGCGGCCAATGATGGCGCTGACGTTTATCTTTAAGCCTGTTATTTGGGTGTTTGACGGCGCGGCCAATATGTTGTTTAAGTTTTTTGGTATCTCCACCAGTCGTCAAGATGACATCACGCCAGAAGACATCTATGCGGTGATGGATGCTGGTGCCGAGGCAGGCGTGCTCAAAAAACAAGAGCATCATTTGATAGAAAACATCTTTGAGATGCAGGAGCGTACCGTCACCTCAGTGATGAACCCTCGCGAGCATATCGTGTACTTCGATACAAAAATGAGTACCGAACAAATCGTCGAGACGATGATTGAACAGCCGCACAATAAGTTTTTGGTCTGTCATGACGATGATTTAGAGCATATCATCGGCTATGTCGAATCTCGTAGTTTTTTGGCGTTGGTACTCAATAAGCAAGAAGTCAGCCTCACGGACAAGTCCCTGATAAAACCAGCGCTGTTTGTGCCAGATACTTTGTCATTGTTTGAAGTGCTGGAGATGTTTAAATCCACAGGTGCTGACTTTGCTGTCATCGTCAATGAATATGGCTTGGTGGTGGGCGTCATTACCTTAAGGGATGTCATGAGCATCGTCATGGGCGAGCTTGTGACATTAGAGGAGCAGCCTATCGTTCAGCGCACTGACAACTCATGGCTGATCGATGGTATGACGCCTATCGAAGATGTGGTGCGCGCGCTCGATATCGTCAATCTGCCGCGCAATCAAAACTATGAAACCATCAGCGGCTTTATGATGTATATGCTGCGCAAAATCCCAAAAAAGACCGACTCTATCGAATATGCCAACTATCGTTTTGAGATCATCGCCACCAACAACCTCAAAATCACCCAAATGCTGGTTACCAGACTTGATGAGACAGGGTAACTGGAGAATAGTTAGAGAAAAGATAGGATGGCATCTACTCTCGCGACCCAAATATGGCGGTACCCACGCGCACCATCGTCGAGCCATGAGCGATGGCGTCCGCCATGTCCCCACTCATGCCCATGCTCAGCGTATCCCAATGCGCCAAGTCTGGATGCTTATCTTTGATGTCTTCAAACAACTGCTGGGTACGGGCAAAGGCATTGGTATCTGTCTTGGCAGGGATAATCATCAGTCCGCGCAGTATCAGACGCTCATAGCGCTTCATGGCACTTATCAGCTCAGGCAACTCGGCTGGCAGACAGCCTGACTTACTGTCTTCATCATCAATATTGACCTGCACCAATACATTCAATGGCGGTAAATCCTCTGGCCGCTGATCATTTAAGCGCTTGGCGATAATGCTGCGCTCGACCGTTTGTACCCAATCAAAATGCTCAGCGATATCACGGGTTTTGTTGCGCTGGATACTGCCGATGTAATGCCAAACGATATGCTCAGCGTCAGGTTGACTTTGTAGCTCATTGATTTTTTCGAGCGCCTCTTGTAAGTAGTTTTCGCCAAAGTGGCGCTGACCTTGCTGCGCCAGAGTCGCGATCATCTGTGCAGGTTTGGTTTTGGAGACGGCCAGTAGTGTTACCTGCTCGGCTTGAGAGTCCGCTTGCTCACAAGCTGCGACCACCTGTGCATGAACGCGTTGCCAATTGTCGATTAAGTATTGCTTATCCATAGTATTTTCGCTGTTGTTATATAGGTTTGTTTATAAGCTTCGCCCGTTGCGGTTGGGTCTAGCAATTGCGTCTAACATTAACTGTCTCGCTCCCCATCTGCGACCTACAGTGCTAGACAAATTTTACATTTTCTTTGGGCAGTAGATGGTTAAATGCCGGCAGTCTTGTTATGATATTGTTACATGGTCTAACATATGCTACTGAATATAAGCGTCATGGTAAAGACAAGGTAGGTTGGCAGATCGCTTTACCCAAGGCTGCGTCCTGCTGCGCCAGATATTAGCATCACGCCATCATTGGCCTTTACTATCTTTTGTTTGACCTTTTTTGACTGATAGGACTATCCGATTATGGCTGAAAAAAACACCTTAAGCATCGAAGACTTGTTGCGTTTTACGGTTAAACATAAAGCATCTGATTTACATATTTCAGCCGGTATGCCCGCGATGATTCGTGTCGATGGCGAGATGACGCGCATCAATATGCCAGCGATGACGCATCAAACGGTGCATCAACTGATTTATGACATCATGAATGACAAGCAGCGCGCCGATTTTGAGGAGTTTTTTGAGACGGACTTTTCTTTTGAGATTCCCAATCTTGCCCGCTTTCGGGTAAACGCCTTTAATCAAAACCGCGGCGCAGGTGCTGTGTTTCGTACCATTCCCTCTAAGGTCCTAACGATGGAAGATTTGGGCATGGGCGATGTGTTCAAACGCGTGTCAGACTTCAAACGCGGCTTGGTGCTGGTGACTGGCCCGACCGGCTCTGGTAAATCCACGACGCTGGCAGCCATGATTGATTATATCAATGAGAGCCGCAAAGAGCATATTTTGACCATCGAAGACCCGGTCGAATTTGTCCACGAATCGAAAAAAAGCCTTATCAACCAGCGCGAAGTACACCGCGACACCTTGGGGTTTGAGCCAGCCCTACGCTCGGCACTGCGTGAGGATCCCGACGTTATCTTGGTGGGTGAGCTACGTGACCTTGAGACCATTCGCTTGGCACTAACGGCAGCTGAGACCGGCCACTTAGTCTTTGGCACCCTGCACACCAGCTCAGCGGCCAAAACCATTGACCGTGTGATTGATGTGTTCCCTGCCGCCGAAAAAGACATGATTCGCGCCATGCTCTCAGAGTCGCTACAGGCAGTCATCTCACAGACCTTGCTGCGCCGTCAAGCAGGTGGCCGTATCGCCGCCTACGAGATCATGCTAGGTACACCGGCCATCCGTAACCTCATTCGCGAAAACAAAATCGCCCAGATGTATTCGGCGATTCAAACAGGCGCAGGCGACGGTATGATCACCCTTGACCAGGCTTTAAAAAACCTTGTGGCCAAAGGCACCATCAGCAAAGACGTGGCGCGCCCTTATGCCAAGCAGCCTGAGACTTTTTTATAGGCGGTGATTTGCCATTAAGACAGCATTGACGCAGTGCTCTGCAGTATCAGCATCACTGCGAGCATCACGGATCACATAATTTTAGATATTTTTTTAGGCAATTGACATCGAAAGCGGGTACAACATGGACATTGATAAACTATTGCAGTTAATGATCAATAAAAACGGCTCTGACCTTTTTATTACTGCTGAAGTGGCGCCTTCGATGAAGGTGAATGGCAAGATATTGCCTGTGGGTAAGACCCCACTGACTCCTGCTCAAACCCTAAAACTGGTCCAAAGCGTCATGACGGCCAGTCAGCAGCAAGAGTTTGAAGAGACCAACGAGTGTCAGTTTGCCATCACTGATGAAGCCAAGCAGGCACGGTTTCGGGTCAGCGCGTTTGTACAGCGCGACATGGCTGGGATGATTTTGCGTAAAATCGAAAACAAAATCCCAACCGTCGAAGAGCTGCGCCTGCCACCTGTTCTCAAAGAGCTGGCGATGAAAAAGCGCGGCATCATCCTACTGGTCGGTGCGACAGGTACGGGTAAATCGACGACGCTTGCTGCCATGATCGGCCATCGCAACCAAAACTCACAAGGCCATATCATTACCATCGAGGACCCGATCGAGTTTGTCCACAAGCATCGCGGCTGTATCATCACCCAGCGCGAGGTCGGTATCGATACCCACTCTTTTGAAGCAGGTTTAAAAAACACCCTGCGCCAAGCCCCTGATGTCATCTTGATTGGTGAGATTCGTAACCGCGAGGTCATGAGCTACGCGATTCAGTATGCTGAGACGGGACATTTGGTATTTGCCACGCTGCACGCCAACAACGCCAACCAAGCCATTGATCGTATCATTCATTTTTTTGAGACCAGCCGTCACAACCAGCTGTTTATGGATTTGTCGCTCAACCTGCAAGCGATCATCGCCCAGCAGCTCATCCCAACACCGGATGGCAAAGGGCGACGCGCAGCGATTGAGATTTTATTAAACTCGCAGCTCATCAGCGACTATATCCGTAAAGGCGAGATTCATGAGATTAAAGATGTGATGAAGCGCTCACGAGAGAGCGGCATGCAGACCTTTGATCAGGCACTGTTTGATTTATATGAGAACGGCGAGATTACCTATAAAGAAGCGATCTTGCATGCTGACTCACCAAACGATTTGCGCCTAAAAATCAAGCTCAGTAGCAAAAACAGCGCCCACCTTTTAGACGAAGGCGCAGATGGTTTGTCGCTAGATATCACATAAGCTTAGCGCTTCAATCAAGCCCATAAAAAAAGCCCTCGTAAAAAAATCGTGAGGGCTTTTTGCTGCGTGATAGTATTTGAGTGTTTAAACATTAAACAATCAATAAAACGGTTAAAAGTGATAAAGCCTTATCAGACTTTGATAACTTAACCGCTGTTATTTGACGCTGTCCTTACATTCTTGATCATCACAAATACCGTATAGCACCAGTGAGTGACCCGATAATTTAAAACCATGCGACTCTGCAACTTTGAGCTGCTCCTCTTCGATAGCTTCATTATGAAACTCGATAATTTTGCCGCAGTTGTCACAGACCAAGTGGTCATGATGCTCTTCTTGGGTGATCTCAAACACCGATAGATTGTTTTCAAAGTTATGACGCTCGACGATGCCCGCTTGTTCAAACTGGGTCAATACTCGATACACCGTGGCCAGTCCCACATCTTCGCCTTGATCGATCAGCGCCTTGTACACTTCTTCGGCACTCATATGATGCAGCTCTGCATTTTCTAGCAGTTCTAAAATTTTGATACGTGGTAAGGTGACCTTCAACCCTGCTTTGCGTAAATCTTGATTGGTAAAAGAAGCCATAATATCCCTTGTGACTGTGACAGTCTTAGCAAATAAAGAACCAAAAAATAGGAGGTAGATAACCTAATAAATTATTTTATAAAGCGTGTTTTATCTAAGACATGCCAAACATGCCTTTTGCAATTCATTGATATCTCGCGTATGACCCTTGCTTATCTTTAACGCCTATATGGTCTATCATTTCGCCGAAAATATCAATGCAAGCCTATGAATTTAAAAAACAAATAACCAAATCACCTTGGTAGCGTTTGGTAAATAATGTCGTAAGTGGTAGGCAATTGCAAGTAAATGACGTATCATTTGTTCAAGATAGTCGGCCAGACACCTTAGCATTGATGGTGGCCGCACCTAACCCATTTCTTATGAGTCATCTTACCATGATAAAGACATTAACTTTTCCTCCGTTCAGCCCTGCACGCACATTACGTAACATTATTCTAACCAGTATGCTCAGCGCTACCGTCGCGATGTCCGGCTGCTCTTTACTGAGTGTTTATAAGATTGATTTACCACAAGGCACTGCCATCACCCAAGCCCAAGCACAAAAGCTGCAAGTGGGTATGAACCAAAACCAAGTGCTATACATCCTCGGCAGTCCTGCGATTAAAGATACCCTAGAGCCAAAGCGCTGGGACTATATCTACGACTATCAAGCGGGCACTGAAGGCCAACGCCAAGGCATTGCTGATGTCAAAAATGCCAGCCAGCACCTGATTGTCTACTTTGATGATAATGGTTTGGTCAGCCGCATCGAGGGTATAGAGAGCTTGCCTGCGTCGTAACGTGAGGGCTGACAAGCCGCTAGCTTCGTGATTTGTTTTTGCGCTGAGACATCGGATCAGCGCTCAAACTACGATAGACTTCGATACGATCAAAAGGCTGCAAGCGATAGCTAAGCGGCTGTTTTTTTGCATAGACACCCACATGCCAGCGCTTTGCCATTGGGGTTGCCACCTCCGCCATCTCCTCGCACCACGCGGCCAAAGCGGCAAACTGCGTCAGCCACCCTGCTTGCGATAGCGCTTCATACAGCGTGGTATCAGGGCGCACCTGTAGTGACTTGTAGTGCTGATGTGTGGCATCCTCGGCATAGGCCAGATATACGGTGATAGCATCGTTATTTAGCTCAGCCACTGTAGCACCCAACCCAGTAATGCCAATATCAGAGCCAGTGGTACCACCAACCTTATCGCCACGCGCCACAAGTTATAAAACCCTTCACTACCGAAATTAAGCGACTTGCGCAAATGACTGATTTTCATTTGCCAGCCAGCAAATATCGATAGGAGCAGCACCGCGATACTACTGATAATGACCAAGATACCGACCAACCAAGTGGCAGGAATCACAACGACCAGCGCCAATGCCACCACCAAAGTGATCACCAAGCTCACCACCAGCCCAAACTTATGCGCCAGCTGCTGGGTACTATAGTGCAGCAAATAACTGGCAACGAATAGCACCCCTACCCAATACAATAGCTGAGCGATAGGCGGCAATGCCATGCCACTGACAAACAAAGCCATCATCCCGACTAGCAGTTGCAGTATCCAAATCGGTAGCACCAGCTTGGTCGCACGTGGCTCAGCGGCCAGACGGCTACGAGCAGGTTTTTGGGCGTTGTGATTGTCCACACCGACGGCGGTCACTGACTGCTTGCTGGTCAAGCTTTGACCGAACCAATACAGCCCCGTACCCGTCCCCACACTGACTAGCGCCAAAGCAACCGCACGCGCCCACTCGCCTAAGCTCACCTCTGTCATGGCAAAGTCAATATTTGGCAGCCCATTGACCGCACCCAGAAGTAGCCCGGCAACCATCAGCCCCAGACCAATCGGTAACGGCGCGACACCCACTAGGCTCAGCAATACAGCGATGACCATCAGACCTGCCGCCATTGCAAAGCTCGGTAGCGCAGGCGCACTATCAAGCGCCGTCAAAGCCGCCAAGATACCTGTACTAGCGCCCGAGATGACCAGCGCAGCGATGACAATCGACACCAGCGCCGCAAGCCAACCAAAACTGCGCCATATCGGACTGGCATCCGCCTCGCGGGTCAGCTTTTGCATACCAGCCAGTGGCGCATCGACGCTCCGATACGCCAGTGCTATCTCTGCATACACCACAGGTAGCGATACCAATACCATCGCCAGCAGCCACAATAGCCAAAAATCTATCTCACCGACTGAAGCAGGGGCAAACCAGCGAAACAACAGTAACGGCAGCAAGGCAGCAACGAAGTAAGAAGCATAACGGATCATCATAATCTAAATCCAAATGAGCTAGGGCGTGTCATCGTTTATGTCATTGACTATATAGCTAAGGTGCAAAACACTGAGCTCGCAACAACAAACCTTAAAACAACGAAGCTTTAAACAGGCAAACTTTCATGATAGTAAGCCTACAATCGATCGCAACAGGCTCATTGACGACACGCGCTTAAGTGAAGAACAGTAATTTATCACGATACAACATCATGACCTTTTGACTTCCTCCCCTCCCTAAAGTGAGGGAATTCCTACTAAAGACGGCCAAGCCCGACCGCGAGAATGTTTTTTGCTCCATTAACATCTCTGTTATGGGTCGTTTTACAAGAACGACAAAACCATACTCTTATACCAAGACCTGATCTACCTTTCGGACTGTCTTGGCGGGAGCCGCAACATGAGCAGGCTTGGGTGCTGTACGCTTCATTGACTTCGATATAGTGGCAACCTGCGTTCGCGCATTTGTAGTCCAGTTGCCGTTTAATTTCAAACCAACCAGCGTCATAGACGGATTTGGCCAGTTTGGATGAAGTGAATGATGTTGATTTAATCTTACCAACAACGATTAGACTGTTGGCCTTAACAAGCTTTGATGTGAATTTATGGATTAAGTCTCGGCGGGTATTTTTGATCTTGGCGTGAATGGCACGGACCCGTTTTTTGTTTTTAGCACGTTGGGCAATGGCCAGTTTTTCAGCGTATTGATGGGTGACTTTGATTTGTAGCTGATCACCATCACTACTGACTGCTGAATCTTTGCAGCCTAGATCAATACCGACTTGGCCAGTACCACACTTAATCTTTGGAAACTCTTTAACGGTGATACAAGCATACCAGTGGCCCCGTGCGTCTTGCACCAACTCACAAGTATTGATGCTGTACAGGGCTAAATTGTAGCTATCCCACACATCAATGGTCAGCTTTTGGCGGTTAGCGAGGCTAAATTGTAGGGTGCTTTTTAAAGACTTTTTACCGCTTTGGCGCGTACTGATATGCTTAATCGCGGTCTTTTTAAAGGGAATCCAGCCCAAGCTTCTTCTCTTGGCCTTTGGGTTGTTGGTGCGCCAGTTGAGTTTGGCTTTGTTAAACTGTTTACGAGCCTTGGCATGGGTTTCGGTCACTGCTTGCAAGGTTTGACTATGCAGATTTAGGTATTCACCCGCCCCTTTGGTATAAGCGGCCAAATCATAGGCTGAAAAGAATTTTCCTGTACACTTAAGATGTTTAAAACTTAGCTCATTGACGTAATTCCAGACAAAATTAACCGACCCAGCCAAGATATTGAGCTGAGTGGCATGTTTGTCTTTGATGCGTAGCTTGAGCGTTTTCATGGAATAATTATGATCTCAATGGGTTTGGGTATCAAGGGGTTCGCCATACTGGGCGACAATGGCTGACGCCTGATATCTACGCCCTAGAAGGATGTGGTTTTACGGCGTTAGATGATAAAAAAACCCCGAAATCGGGGTTTAATCAATAAACAATGCCTCATTATCACATAATAACGACTGACTATCAGGCACTCATTATCACATCAACGGACAACCGCGCTCTGTGGCCTGTGCCGTGATTGCTACAAATTAGTGAACGGCACTGATATAGTCTGATAGGATACGAATATCACGATCTGATAGCTTCGATGCTACCGTCTGCATCATACCCATCTCGCCTTCTTTGGCAGCGTCGTTGATACGTTTTTGCTCATCGCTATCGATATCATCAGCGCGGCCTGCGGCGCGGAACAGTTTTAGCTGAGTTGAGATATACTCGGCATGCTGGCCGCCTAAGCGCGGAAATGCGGCCCACTCGTTACCAGCGGCATCTGGACCATGACAGCCTGCACAGCCGATCACGCCGCGCGACTTATCACCACCCAAATAGAGTTTGGTGGCTTCTTGGTTGGTCGCAGGATTACCAAAACCGACACCCCAAGGAGCTTGACTGGCATAATAACCTGCCACGTTGGCTAGGTCTTGCTGAGATAAGTTGGCGACTTGCGACTGCATGATGCCATTCTTACGATAGCCTGTCTTAAAATCGACCAACTGCTTATAGAGGTATTTTACGTTTTGGCCACCCAAGTTAGGCTGCGCAGGGACAACGCTAACACCATTAACACCGTGGCAAGCAGCGCAGACGGTCTCTGCAATTTTCTTGCCTGCGTCGACATCATGCTCAGGAACAATAATAGCAGCTTGTACGCTGAAACTTGCAACGCATAAGCTGGCAGCAGCGATTAACTTTTTCATTGATACAAATCCTACTAACTCGGTGTAAGCATTATTTAGAGTGATTGTACTGATAAGATACCTGATACCGACCGCCCTATAATCAGCGAGACAAGTATATAATTTAAGGTCTTGGCCACAAGCAATCTGAAAGTACTTACTAACATCAGGGTTTATTTTCGATTATTATAGCAAGACTTTGTAGCATTTGCCTACTTAATCGTCACATCCACCAGTTTTTCTAATCGGCTTGTTATGCTGCTTGCAAAAAAATAAAAGCGCTTTCGGGCAATAAAACCCAGCGCTTTAGATGGCATGACTTATTGATTTTCTACTGATTATTTGCTCATATACTCGATCAGCTGACGGTAATCATCATCACTACAGCTGTCACAGAGTCCGCCCGCTGGCATCTGCGTCATGCCACTTTTTACTGAGTTTATCAAGGTCGGCATGCTCTTTTGTTTGATGAGCTGCTGCCATTTGGCGCTGTCGCCTTTTTTTATGGCATTGAGTGCGCCACTATCGTGACAGGCTGCACATGAGTTATTATAGGTCGCTGCGATATCAGCAGCAGCGCCCGTTATCATCGTGCTGCTTAAGATGAGTGCCGCCGCGCCGCTTATGAGTACACGCTGAGCACGGTCAAAAAGTGTGGTGATTGAAAACATTGAACACCTCCTTTGGATATGACATTCGTTTAGTCTATTTTTTGATTAAACGTGTGTCGCTAACTATCTCTTAGCAAATATTGTAACAATGTATGTCATACAAATACAGATAAATATAGTTTGGCTTTGGTAACCTAATGATGACTGGTGTTACTACCATGATAGCCTGCGATATATGAGTGACTGTGATATTTATATGATATTAATTGCCGTTATTTCAATAAGTAAGCGGACGAATAGTATAGAATAAGCAATTATCAAGTCGTCTGCCATGCCGACTGCTATAAACGTTATGTGACGCTTATGTCCTACTGTCGCCTCTCGCTGGTCTAAACGACGCAACGCCTTACCACTGTACCCAATTTTTTAAGATTAATGAGTCACTTATGAGCACCCCGTTTACCGATGTCGCCACCGACCAAGCCTTATTTAACACCAAGTCTCGTCAAAAAATTCAACAAACCGCCTTTATGATGTCAGCGCCGACTTTTCGCCTTTGTCCTGCCGATATGGGCTTAGAGGTCGCCTTTGCAGGCCGTTCAAACGCGGGCAAATCCTCTGCCATCAATGCGCTGACCAACCAGCGCCAACTGGCACGCTCGTCCAAAACCCCTGGTCGTACGCAAATGATCAACTTTTTTAGCGTCGGTGATAGCGACAGACGACTGGTCGACTTACCAGGTTATGGCTATGCCGCTGTCCCTTTAGAGATGAAAAAAGAATGGCAGGTTGAGCTAGAAGAATATTTGGTATCGCGCTCAAGCCTTGCAGGGCTAGTGTTGATGACAGATATCCGTCATCCGCTTAAGTTTTTTGATGAGCAAATGCTGCATTGGGCCAAAGATGGAGATTTGCCCGTACACATTTTGCTTACCAAAGCGGACAAGCTGAAATACGGCGCCGCCAAAAACGCCCTGCTCAACACCCGTAAAAGACTAAAAAAACTGGGGTTAAACTGTAGCATTCAGCTGTTTTCTGCCTTGCGCAAAGAAGGGCTAGAGGAGCTGGCTGGCGTGATGGGCAAATGGTATGAATATCAGCTCGATGGCGATAAAATCATTGAAACCGGCCTCAGTGAGTCTGCCGACACTCAAGATGGCGAGACGACGACATCTGTAGAAGAGAGTGATGCAAAAGACGGTGCTAAATAAGCTGCGCCACGCGGAGAGAGTGGCGTCCTAGGGCATGTCTTTATTTCAAAAATAGTGATAAAAATAAGATAAATGGCGGTCAAACAAGGAAAATAGCGCCGTTAATATCGGGATATAAACCAGCTATTTGACGATGGTTGGCAAAATTTGGCCACTTTTAGCACTTTTAGCCCATTTAGATAATTATAGTCGATGCACTCTAAAAAGCGCATAGCGCTACTGGGATGCTGTTTTTAAATGTAGGTTGCGCAGCCTCTGGGAACGCAGCACGCAAGTAAAATTTATACCAGTAGCGTGTTTAAATTTATATACCAGTTTTATTTTCAACTGACTATAGCGAGTGACTTGAAGACACGCCCTCGCCACATAATAGCGCCATTAATGCTTGCGGCGTCTCAACCTGATAGGTAGGCTGCTGCGCGGCAAGCTCTGCCGCTGATGCTGTACCATAATTGACCGCAATACTACTCATACCCAGCTGCGTCGCCATCTCGATATCATAGACGCTATCACCGACAAAAACAGCGTCGGCGATACCCTGCTGAGTAGCCTGTAATATATCAATAAGCATCTGCGGATCAGGTTTTGAGCCTGCTTCATCAGCACAGCGGGTCGTCACAAAATACTGATGACTGCTCGAGGCTGCAAGCACCCGATCTAGACCTTTTCGTTTTTTGCCTGTGGCCACGGCCAGCTGTTTGCCTTGACGCTGTAGCGTTTGTAGCATGCTTTCTATCGGAGCAAACAGCGGCGTGCGGTGGCTATTGGCGATATAGTATTCAGCATAGCTTTGCTGAATGCCCTGCTTTTGTAAATCGCTGGCCTGCGGATATAAAATATCAATGCCATTCATCAGGCTAAGACCGATGATATCTTGCACAGCCTTATCTGTCGTTTGAAACCCGTGCGCCTCCCCTGCCACATGCATGGCCTCCACGATTAAACCCACCGAATCCATCAAGGTGCCGTCCCAATCAAAAATAATCAGCGTCTTATCGGCCAGATTGTACGGGTTGGATACGTGAGAGCTGGCTTCGGCAATAGCAATACTGGCAGCAGATTGTGGACTCATAAATAAACCTTGATAACTGTTAAGACTTGACGACCTTTAATACTTGATAAGCTGACGTGTGTGACTTGATGGCTTTTATGAATAAAGACTATGAATAACGACGATAAATGGTAAGTGTCAATACAAAAACGTCACGGCGACTTATCAAAAATAAGCGAGCGTGACGTTTAGCGCACGTATTCGACTTTATCGTCCGTCCTTAGCGCGTGTTGAACATTTACAAGTAAGATAGACACACTGTCATCATACGCGAAAGTGGGACAACACTAATGGGACAATACTAATCAGGCAGTGTGCTCTGCTCTGGCAGCCAGTCGGCCATATCATCTGGCAACGGTGCAGTAATCGTCTCATAACCTGGAATATCTAAGCGCCACGCATGCAAGCACAGACGATGGACGCCTGATTTGTCGTGCACGTTATATTTATCATCGCCCAAGATGGCGTGACCGATATGCGCTAAGTGTACACGAATCTGATGGGTGCGCCCAGTGAGCGGCTTGGCTTCAATCAAGCTCACAGGCTGATCGGCTAGCATAAAACGCTCATGAATGATAATGTCCGTCTGGCTGTCTTTGGCTTGCGGGTCTTGGCTATCTACCTTGACACGGCGCTCACCATTAGCAAGCGTATAGCGTAACAATGGCGCATCGATACGTTGCTCACCCATCACAGGCTGGCCTTTGGCGATACACAGATAGTGCTTTTGGATGGTTTTATCCACCAGATGCTGCTGCAAGGCTTTTAGCGTTGAGCGTTTTTTAGAGATCATCAGCAAGCCTGAGGTATCCTTGTCGATACGGTGTACCAGCTCCAGATATTTTTTGCCAGTGACTTCACGCATGGCCTCGATGACACCAAAATCCAACCCGCTACCACCATGCACCGCAATGCCCGAAGGCTTGTTTAGCACCAACATACCCTCATCTTCATACACCACTCGTGCCAGCAAGCTATTGGCAAACTCGGTGCTGATGATGGGCTTTTCGCGCGTCGCCAGCTGAATGGGCGCGATACGCACGACGTCTTCACGCTGGACTCTATCATGCGCTTTACAGCGTTTATTATTGACACGTACTTCATCCGAGCGAATCATCTTGTAGATGTGCGATTTTGGCAGACCCTTTAGGCGATTGAGCAAAAAATTATCCAAACGCTGGTCATGCTGATGGCGCGTTACCTCTAGATAATTGACTCTGGCAAAGTTGCTGATTTCATCGTCAGCGCTTTGCGGGCGTGTTTTGCTATTGAAAATAGCAGGCGCTTCGTGGATCGGCGCATCATCGGTCGTTTTTGAGTTTGTCATTTTTCGTTAGGTATTTACACAAAGATTTGCTATAGTTTAGCATGTTGAGCGCCAATTAAGCAGAAGCTGCGCAATAATCATTATTGCAAAAGATTGCCTAACGCTATTTTGCCAATCACGGTTTTATGAGTGATTGCCCAAGCGCGGTTAGCGATGCCTCTGCCAAGATGGGCCGTCTCATCTGATTTTAGGGTGCAGAAACTGAGTAAAGCTGTTTTTATAGACGTCGCTTCTCAGACCGCCCCATAAATTGTAAACGCGGCATGAATGCTTCTTTTTTGATAAAAGCAAGTTTTTTTTTACCGCATGGCTATTTGTATGATAGAACTGATAGTGATAAAAAATACCATTGCGTGAATAATGCTGGCAAAACGCCTATTTATTGACCATTTACCCCATAACACTGATTTACTACCCGCATAATCACGACTGTTTTTGATAACACATTATCAATGTCTTTTATGTGAGGCAGCCGAGCAAGTATGGGACGTTTTACCTTAGCATCGAGACAGATATCGATAGCCGCCTTAGTATCGGTGGTCAAACAGATGACAATAAAGACATAGACATAAACCGTGCCGATAAGCCGGTCATTTACTCTGTTTGCCAAGTACGCCCCGCCGATGACTGATGCGACCATAGCTAACAAAACGCCCAAGATATGATTGACGTAATCGCAAAAGAACGAAAAATAAAGCAAGACCCATTGTTTTACCTGATCTAACAGATGCTGCATCGCGCTATTTTTTATAATAGTATTGATGATAGCGATTATTGCTAGACTTTGAGGATGCATAGCAACAACACAGCGCCTTTTTTAGGAGCAGTATTTTTAGAGCCGTCGCTAAGGCTTGCCCACTCTGACAAAGTGCGCGGTCATAATGACCCTAAAAACCACTGACCAAAAACTTACCTAAGACGCTGATGCATAGATGTTTAGAACAATCTGCGTTTGCATGGTTTGACATAGTTTATTTGATATAGCTTGTCTGACACTGCTGGCCTCTTTAGATCACAGTAAAGCAGCCCTTGAGGCTGATTGCTTATGTTCTCCGGTCACCATATCTGCCGCCGATGTCGCCATTTGCAGCACTTGCCGGCACCTCCTAAAGTCCAAGCTTAGTCGTCGTTATGCGTACTCATAGGATAAAATATGAAACGCATTTTGATCAACGCCACTCAAAACGAAGAGATTCGCGTCGCCCTTTGTAAAGGCAACCATCTATACGATTTTGATCTAGAAAACCGCACCCGCGAACAAAAAAAATCCAATATTTATAAAGGCCACGTGACCCGTGTCGAGCCATCGCTTGAAGCGGTGTTTGTCGAATACGGCTCACAGCGTCAAGGCTTTTTACCGATTCGTGAAATCTCTGCTGAGTATCTAAGCGGCAACCCACGTGATGAAAACATCAAAAAGCTCATCAAAGAAGGCGACGAGCTAATCGTTCAGGTCGAAAAAGAAGAGCGCGGTAACAAAGGCGCCGCCCTATCGACCTATGTATCACTCGCTGGCCGTTATTTGGTATTGATGCCCAACAACCCTCGTGGCGGCGGTATCTCACGCCAAATATCAGGCAAACTGCGTGAAGACATGAAGCGCATGCTAGGCAATCTTGACTTGCCAAAAGGCATGAGTGTCATCATCCGCACCGCTGGTATCGGTAAAACCCAAGAAGACTTGCAGCACGATCTCAATCACTTGCTCAACATCTGGCAAGCCATCCAAGAACAGAATAAAAAATACCCATCACCGCGCTTAGTGCATCAAGAAGCTGGCGTTGTCACCCGTGCCGTGCGTGACTATCTGCGCGACGATATCGCTGAGATTTGGATCGATAACGAAAACGCGTACGTT
The DNA here is from genome assembly GCF_900291405.1 of Psychrobacter sp. Marseille-P5312. Taxonomy (NCBI): domain Bacteria; kingdom Pseudomonadati; phylum Pseudomonadota; class Gammaproteobacteria; order Moraxellales; family Moraxellaceae; genus Psychrobacter; species Psychrobacter sp. Marseille-P5312. Next base: position 1,525,766 of record NZ_OLML01000001.1, on the reverse strand, counting down.
GAGGCGGCCAGCTTCATCGATGCTGTCATGCCAAAACAAGCCGAAAAACTGCGCAAATACACCGATTATGAGCCGATGTTTTCGCGCTTTAATATCGAAAAGCAAATCGAGACAGCCTATCAGCGCGAAGTGCGCTTGCCCTCAGGTGGCTCTATCGTCATTGATCAAACCGAAGCGCTGGTCTCTATCGATATCAACTCCGCCAAGTCAACCAAAGGCTCAGATGTCGCCGAAACCGCCTATCACACCAATTTAGAAGCCGCTGACGAGATTGCCCGTCAGCTACGCCTACGTGATATGGGCGGCTTGATTGTCATTGACTTTATTGACATGAATGACAACAAGCATCAAAAAGAAGTCGAAAAACGTCTGATTGATGCGACCAAATACGACCGCGCCCGCGTGCAGTTCGGTGATATCTCTAAATTTGGCTTGATGGAGATGAGCCGTCAGCGCTTGCGTCCCTCACTTGAAGAATCAACCGGCTATATCTGTCCGCGCTGTCATGGCAACGGTATGATTCGTGATTTGCGCTCATTGTCATTATCAATCATGCGCCAAATCGAGCAGATTGCCCTAAAAGAGCGTCAAGGTGAAGTACAGGCCGAAGTACCGACCGATATCGCGGCGTTTTTGTTAAATGAAAAACGTGACAGCTTGGTTTATCTGGAGCAAGACAGCGGTACGCGTATTACTATCTTGCCGCACGCGCATTTAGAATCGCCGAACTTCAAATTGCACTTCAATCGCGATGGCTTTGCCCCATCCAGCTACGAGCGTATCACTGACACCCAGCAGCAAGAGTATAGCGATCTTGGCTACGACGTCGATTGGCAAACGGCGGACAACGAACGCCCTGAGCAGCAGCCAACGCGTCAGCCGCGCCAAAGCAGCGACAAAAGCGCGGCACAGAAAAACAAAAGCCGCGCCCAAGCACCGTTAAACGCTCCTGCACAAGCGCAAAACAACAGCGCACAACAAAGCGAACGCAATCAAAAAGACCGTCATCAAAACGATCGTCGTCAAAACAACAGCACCAACACCGTGACGTGCGCGCCGCAAGCGGATAAGCCCCAACCAGCAGCCACGCCATCAGCGAGTGTGACCGCCGCTCAGCCGCAAGCCGTTGCTTGGCTATCCAACCTGTTTGCTCAGGCACCGCAAGCATCGACCACGCCTACCGTGAGCAGCCGTGATGCTGCCGAAGCAATCGAAGCCTTGGTCAACACTGGCGCACAAAGCTTAGGCGCTTTTGGTCAAATCGATAACAGCGCGCTTAGTGTCGAAAGCCGTACCGCGGGCACCGAGCAAAACTCGCAAACCCCTGAGCAGCAGATCGATGGCAAATCAGACAGCGCCAACCGCCAGCAAGCGCGTCGCAGCTCAGACAATAAAAACGAAGAGAGCAATGACGACAGAAGAAGACGCAAATCACGTAAGTCTCGCTCTGCTAAGCCGCGTCAACGCAAAGAGCAAAATAGCGAGAGTAACCAAAAAGTAAGCGCTGAGACCCAAAGCAGCTCAGATGCCGCTGAAAGCGCAAACGAGCAGCCAAATAAACGTCAGCAAGACAATAGACGTAGCAGTGATCGCAGTCGCAACAACCGCCAAGACAACGGCCGCGATACTGGTGAGCGTAAGGCAGCAGACGAGCAGCCGCTCAATAAACGCAAATCGCACAGCCAACGCGGCTCACGCGGCAAGCTAGAACGCGGTGAGACGCTTACCTCTGATAGCGTCAAGCAGTCCTCTGGCAAAAACGGCGAAGCACACACCAGCAAACAAGCCGCGAACACGCGCCGCAACCAAGACCCAAACGAAGTCATACTGCAGGTCAACGAAGCCCCAGCGGTGCTAAAATCGCCAGAAGTGGTGCACCTATCCTTAGATGATAGCAAGCCGGCCTCTGCCAAACGCTCACCTGCTGACAAGCCCCATGCAGCAAATGACAGTACAGCAAACGATACTGCGAGCAAAAAAGACGCTGGTCAAGCAACTACGGCCAAAGGTAATGCGCAAAAAGCGCCTGCCGATAAGCAGTCAGCAAATAGCCAAAGCGTCGAGAAATCTGGTAAAAACGGCACTACGGCACAGGCAGATACCAGCGGTGATAAAGCGGCGCATAGCAAAGCGGTAACCGCTAACGAGCAGGCAACTACTAAACAGCCGACCGCCGACGAGTCATCAGCTGCGAAGAGCCCTGCTACGCGCTCAGCTTCAGCTTCAGCCCCGGCTGATCGCGCTACTGCCACCAAGTCGCAAGACACCGCGGCAAACACAGGTGACCGTGATACCGGCAATGCAAATAGCAACGCTGCAACACAGACGCACGCCACTGCCAAAGGCACACAGAGCATAAGTGCCGAAAGCAGCCCTACTGCAGATAAAGCCGATGCGGACGTTGAACGCGCAGCGCCCTTGCTCACGCATGATGCCTTATTTGCCAACCGTTACGTCACCGCTCAGAAGTTTGGACAGGCCAGTAACGACCCACGTGTCGTGCGTCGTCAGCAGGCACAGTCCCAGTCCACTGAGCAGCCAGCGGTAGAATCGGCAACACCTGTACCAACGGGGCGCGGTAGCGTTGGTGACTTTGTGCGTCAAGCACTCACCGATGCCGAAAGCCGTCTAAAAAATGACGGTGTGATCCGCTGCTTTATCGCGGCTATCGAAGCGCACTCAGAGCAAGCAAAATCTGCTGACAGCGCGCAAGCACAGCAACCAGTTGCTGACGTTCAAGCTCGAGGCTTTGACTTTAGCAATTATGGCTACCAGCCATTGGCGGCAGACTATCTGGCGCGCTTTGAGGCGATGACTCAGGCCGTTAGTCAATTTGCTACCAACCAAGGCAAAACAGCAGTCGCGCCGCGAGCGATCGGCAAACGCGCTAGCAATGACCCCCGTGGTCAACATCCTGATTATCAGGCAGACGAGGTGGACGCTGATGATGTCGATGCGACTGCTCTAGCCAATCAAACACAGGCAGACGATATCAGCACTGAAAGTGAGCAGCTGCTAAAAGCCGATAAAAACGTGGTGCCTGCTACTAGTCCATCAGCTGACCATGTTGACAATGCCGATACTCGCACAAAGACGGCTGAGTCTGACAGCGAAGTCGCCCAGCAAAGCGATACATCTGAGTCAGAGGCGCCGTCTAAAGACGCAGACAAAGGCGCAGAAAAGGAAGACAGCCAAGCGGCCAAGTCCAAAACCACGATCGCCAGTTATAAAAACATGATTGAGAATGTGGCCGAGCAGTTATTGCCACAGACTGGCATGTTTAACTTGACCACGCCAAAGGTTCCTAAGGCGCGCAGTCGTAAGCCAAAGACTGAGCACAAAAAGCCGACACAAGCTGAAAAGACAGACGCTGAGGATGCCGATAAGCAAGCAGACAGTTAATCACCGTCGCTTGTACTATTAGACCGCTTGTATTATTAAAAACAGTACAAGTATAGATACTCAAAAGCCCCGATAGTTCACTATCGGGGCTTTTATTTTTCTTCACTTTGCTGAGTAATGCGTTATCTGTTTAACGCTTTTCATGCAAGCTCAGTGCGTCGCTGACTTTGTATCGTCGTCACGCATTTTGCCAACGATAGTGAAGATCCCAACGATAATAGCACCGATAATAAAACCGATGACTCCATTTAATAAGGCATTAGTCAGCCCCTCAAAGACACCTGTTAAGTGGGCAATATCTTCTACACTATGATGTAAAAAGCCAATACCATGGACGATAATACCGCCGCCGACTAAGAACATCGCTATCGTACCAGCTATCGATAAAAACTTCATAAGCTTTGGTGCAGCAGATAGCATCAACTCACCGAACTTATGTTTTATGTTACCCTCGTTAGAGTTTTCAATCAGATGCAAGCCTGCATCATCAATCTTTACGATACCAGCGACTAGGCCATAAATACCGACTGTCACTACGATAGCGACAATAGATAAGACTAACGCTTTTTGTAAGATATCGCCGCCAGCTGCAGTCACCGCTCCTAAAGAGATCACTATAATTTCAGCCGATAAAATAAAGTCAGTACGAATAGCACCTTTGATTTTATCCTTCTCAAAAGCGACTAAGTCGATATTGCTATCGGCATTGGCTTGCAGGCGAGCATTTTGTTCTTCATCATGCGGTAATAGCTTCGGCCAAAACTTATGAATGACCTTTTCTGCACCTTCATAACTGAGATACAACCCCCCTATCATTAACAGCGGCGTAATCAACCAAGGTATAAAGTAGCTAATTAATAGCGCTGCTGGTACCAAAATCAATTTATTAACAGAAGAGCCTTTAGCAACTGCCCAAATAACAGGTAGTTCACGGTTTGGCTTGACGCCTGTGACCTGCTCGGCATTCAATGCCAAATCATCCCCTACTAAGCCCGCTGTCTTTTTTGCTGCAATCTTGGTCATGACACTGACATCATCCATCAAGATACTGATGTCATCGAGCAAGAGTAATAAACTACCACCTGCCATATTTATTCCTTAAAATTATGAATTTACAATTATGCGTCAACCAATAACGGTATACCGACACTTATGTCTCTCTGCGCTTACTTTATCTATATCTTTATTATTAGCTTAATCATAGAAAACCTAGCTAATGATGACATAACCAGAATGACATTACATAGTAACAATGTATTTTATTTTTGATTTCCTTACAAAGGCTGTATAAAATTCGATACGGATACTGATGACACAGATACTCATATTGATACTGTCTATTTTTTAGGTGATGCTAAAGTAAAAATACCTCACTTAGCGCCTATTTAATAAAATATGTTAAGATACAATGTTTTATTTAGATTCTACTCAGATTTTATTTAAGCTTTATTCGTGCTTTATCTGCCTCTACTACCAAACCATAGATAAGCGCTAGCGCTTATAGGAAACGTTATATGTCTGTACTCCCTTTTCCAAAAGCTCGCGCGGCTAGCTATAAACCTGCTCATAACTCTGTAAGCAGCAAACTAACGCGAGCAATGATGAGCTCCTTACTGGTAGTGGTAGCGGCGGGATGTTCGAACAATGCCGCTGACGCGACCAACCCTGAGATTACTACTAGCACCCAAGCAGCTGCGCCTGATAACGATGCGGCAGTAGTGAGCGCTTTGCAAGCCAACTTAGACGCCTCTGGCATTGAAGAGACTGTGACTTCAGCTGTGCCTACCGCTATGGATGATATCTACTGGGTCAGCGCTGAGGGTCTACCCTCTTTCTTCACTGACAAAGCTGGCAAGCATATCATTCAAGGACAAATCATCAGCATAGGTGACGGCGCGCCTGTCGATATCAGCGCCGCACTTATGGCTTCTAATGCCCAACAAGCATTAGAAGCGGTTGATAAAGATGAGCTGATTATCTATCCGGCTACAGGAGCAACCAAAGCGGTCGTCTATGTATTCACCGACGCTGATTGTCCTTATTGCACTAAGCTGCATTCTGAGATGGATGACATCAATGCCCGCGGTATCGAAGTTCGCTATCTGGCATGGCCACGCAGTGAAGCCAGTATTCCGCTTATGGAAGCCATTTGGTGCAGCGACGATCGCGTACAGGCAATGGATCAAGCAAAAAATGAAGATGTGAATATCTCAGCACCTGCCTGCCAGAGTCCTGTGGCTAAGCACATGCAGTTAGGCGCAAGCTTAGGCGTGCGCGGTACGCCGGCCATCTTTACAGAGTCGGGGCAACAGATTGGCGGCTACTTGCCAGCGGCGCAATTGGCTGAAGCTGCGCTTAACAACTAAGCCCATGCCATTGCCCTACCATTATAGTAACGCTCAATCATAGCGCCTGCATAAATAAGGGCGCTTGATGAAAAAAGCAAATTGCAATAGTAAATGTCAAGTGACATTGATGCGGCGCGTTAGGTAGACGCCACCTTTGCTTATCGGTATGATACGTTTATCACTATAATACGGCTATGCAACCTAGAGTCGATTAAGCTTTTCTTTTTAGTTTGAATTTTTATCCATCTATTTCATCGAGGATACTGTGAGTAAATCCATAAAACTAGCGATACTTGGTCTAGGCACCGTCGGAACGGGCGTGATCAATCTAATCAATGACAATTTAGATGAGCTAAAACGCCGCAGCGGCCAAGACATTACCATTACCGAAGTGGGTACGCGCCGTCAGCGTGATGATATTAATCCCAATATCATGCAAAGCAGTGACTTGATGGCAATTGCGGCAAGCGACAATGTCGACATCGTGATCGAGGTGATCGGCGGCACCACACTCGCCCGCGAAGTCATCATGCATGCCATCAAAAACGGTAAGCATGTGGTCACCGCAAACAAAGCCTTACTCGCCGAACACGGCAATGAGATCTTTGCTGTTGCAGAAGAGCACCATGTCCATGTGGCATACGAGGCAGCAGTCGCAGGCGGTATTCCAATCATCAAAGTGATGCGTGAAGCCTTGGCGGCCAATAAAATAGAGTGGCTGGCCGGCATCATCAACGGCACGGGCAACTTTATCATGACAGAAATGCGTGATAAGGGTCGCCCGTTTGCTGATGTACTGAGCGAAGCCCAAGCATTAGGATATGCTGAAGCCGACCCAACGTTCGATGTCGAGGGTATCGATGCGGCGCATAAGCTGGCCTTACTGGCCTCTATCGCCTTTGGTATCCCGCTACAGTTTGATAAGGTATATTGCGAAGGCATCACAGGTATCACCTTACAAGACGTCAACTATGCCGAAGAGCTGGGCTATCGTATCAAGCATTTAGGTTTTGCGGTGCGCCGTGATGGCACAGGCGACGATGCTGCGACTGGTATCGAGCTGCGTGTCCATCCGACCCTCATCCCGCAAGACGCTCTTTTGGCCAATGTCAATGGCGTAAAAAACGCAGTCTTGGTCAATTCACACCCACTCGGGCAGACCTTGTACTGCGGTGATGGCGCCGGTGCAGGCGCGACCGCGTCGGCGGTGATGGCAGATGTCATGGATTTGGTACGTGTGTTAGGTAGCAAGGATGCCGACGATAAAAGCAACAACGGTCACCATGTGCCGCACCTAGCGTTTATCCCTGAGCAATTATCTGACACACCGATCCTACGCGCCGAGCAGATGACCACGGGTTACTACTTGCGCGTCCATGCTTATGATAGCCCAGGAGTGCTGGCCGATATCACGCGTATCCTCAGCGATGCAGGTATCAATATCGATGCGATTTTGCAGAAACCGGCGCACAAGGTTGGTCAGGTGCCTGTCATTATCTTGACGCTGCCTGTAGTTGAGCGCCGCATGAATCTGGCCATCGAAAAAATCGAAAAACTAGACACAATTACTGATAAAGTAGTACGCATTCGCCTAGATGAGCTAGCGTAAACAACAGCAAGATGGATAGCCGCTAGCCTGTCAGCGTTTGGCCAAAAAGTGCCACACGTTCATTTAAATATGTAAAAAGGAATAATAACGATGTCAAATGATGCAATTGTGATTTTAAACGGTGCCCGTACTCCTATGGGCGGTTTTCAAGGCTCGCTAAAAGATGTGAGCGCAACCGAGCTTGGCGGGGCGGCGATCAAAGCCGCTGTCGAGCGCTCAGGTGTCGATGTCGACAGTATTGATGAAGTCATTATGGGCTGTATTTTGACAGCAGGCTTAGGTCAGGGTCCTGCCCGCCAAGCGATGCGCAACGCCGGCTTGTCTGATGCGACGGGCGCGGTCACTATCAATAAACTGTGCGGCTCAGGCCTAAAAGCAGTCATGCAGGCTCACGATGGCATCAAAGCGGGCAGCTTTAAGGTCGCAGTCGCAGGTGGTATGGAGTCGATGACCAATGCTCCTTATATCATGCCAGGCTCGCGCGCAGGCTATCGTATGGGGCACAAAGAAGTCAAAGACCATATGTTTTTAGACGGTTTAGAAGACGCAGAAACGGGCAAGCTGATGGGCATGTTTGCCCAAGAAATGGCTGACGAAAAAGGCTATACACGCGAGCAAATGGACGAGTTTGCCATCGAATCGCTCAATCGTGCACTGACAGCAATCCAAGACGATCACTTCAAAGACGAGATCGAACCCGTTACTTTTAAAACCCGCAAGGGCGAGCAAACGGTCGATACCGATGAGCAGCCAGGTCTGGCCAACGCCGAGCGCATCCCTACCCTGCGTCCAGCGTTTGCCAAAGACGGTACCATTACCGCCGCAAACGCCAGCTCAATCTCAGACGGTGCAGCAGCAGTCGTGTTGATGAAAGAATCACAAGCCAAAGAAGAAGGTCGTGACTATCAAGCACGTATCATCGCCACCGCGTCTAACTCTCGTCATCCAAGCGAGTTTACCATTGCACCGATTGGCGCCATCGAAAAAGTCCTTGCTAATGCTGGCTGGTCAATCGCTGATGTCGATCTTTGGGAGATCAATGAAGCCTTTGCTATGGTCACGATGGCGGCGATGGATGAGCTAAACATTGACCATGCCAAAGTCAACGTCGAAGGCGGCGCTTGTGCTCTTGGTCATCCAGTTGGATGCTCTGGCGCGCGTATCTTGGTCACTTTGATCAATTCACTTAAGCGTACAGGCGGCAAAAAAGGCGTGGCGACCTTATGTATCGGTGGCGGCGAAGCCGTGGCGGTAGCCATCGAGCTTGCTTAATCAGCAGCTGCCTGTTGATAGGGGCAATATCTAGCTTAATATAAGCCCTAGATTAATATAAGCCTTAATAGCTGTCAGGCTGTTTATTCTTTAACATATCAAGCTCTTAAATGTATCAAAACCGCACGGCGATATGCTCTGCGGTTTTTTTGTGTTTGTCATTTTCTAAAATAGCCAAATTATTGCACCGTGTAAAAACGCGTTAACTTGTACCCCTTACTCTGTTATGCCACTTACAGCCTATTACACGCCATTACCTCAAGCGCACACTTTGCTACCTTGCTTATATACCTCATCTAAAATCAGGGTGTTACGATAATTACAAGTTGAGGCAGCAACTGCCAAGGTAACACTGGCAGGTATAAAAGTTAATGTCTTAAACAGAATTTAATAATCAATAATGAACTCATAAAAAAGGAAGACAATAATGAGCCAGCTAATCCGTTTAAAAGACATCCAAGCCACGCACCGCGACCTAATCGGTGATGACTATTATGATCCAACAGGCAAAACTGCCTATGGCGTCAATGAAGAAAAAATCGGTAAAATCGAAGGAGCACTAGTAGAGGACACCACAGGCCGTATTCGTTATTTGATCGTAGATGTAGGCGGCTGGTTTAGCTCAAAAGAAGTCCTTGTCCCAGCAGGTCTGGCACGTATCGTCGGTGATGATGTATTCTTCGACAGCTTAACAGAAGCGCAAGTCGAAGCGATGGAAGTATACGACCATGACTATCAGTACAGCTATAAAGAGCAGTACGAAAAAGACCGCCAAGCCTTTGTCGCAGACAGCGTACCAGCAGCTGAGCGTATGGAGATTGCTGATCATGCTTATGAAGCGCCAAACACCCTAGAGCTACTAGAAGAGCGTCTAACCGTCAATAAAGATCGTATCGTAGCAGGTCTGGTCAAAGTCGGTAAACATGTGGTCACAGAAGAGCGCAACGTCGATGTCGAGCTAGAAGAAGAGCACGCCAATATTCAGCGTACCAATGTCGATCGCCCAACAGATCGCCGCATCGGAGATGTCAATGGTAATGAAACCATCGAAGTTGAGCTAGAAGCAGAGCGTGCACGCGTGGGCAAAGACACTTATGTGGCAGAAGAAGTCAACGTCGGTAAGACAACTGAACGCCATACGGAGACGATCGTCGAAACCATTCAGCGCGAAGAGCTAGACATCGACCGTGATGGTAATGTGGTAGACCGTGAAGGCAACATCGTCAATCGTGACGACATCACTGCCGAAGATGTACGCCGTGCTCGCGGTATGTAATCCACAACAGCCTTATACTGGCCTACTCCCTGATTGGTTATAATAATATAATAAACACACCAGTCATAGTCGCCATTTACAGCTAAGCACGGCTGCACTATGAGATAGGAGGCAGCGTCACTTAGCAAATAAAGGCCAGAGCATGTCTCTGGCCTTTTTTCTGGCTTTAACCAAATAGCATATCGATCTTGCGCCATGACATTTATAGTATTTCACCATATAAGGATATCAAAATGACCACTGACCCTAATGCGGTCACTGACTCCAACCGCGACCCATCAAAAGACGATGGCATCTCTACATCAGCCACTCCTCTTCACAATGACACCACGCAGATGGCCGAAGATACAGATCTAGCAGTTGACCGGCATCCCTCATCACAAGAGGTTGGTCATTTAGAGCTGTTAGAAGAGCGCCCTGTGGTCAACAAAGAGCGTCTTGATGTAGGCAAAGTCACAGTGACCAAACACCGTCGCACCAAGACTATCGATGTGCCGATAGAGCTGGTAGAAGAGTATCTTACCATTCGTACTGAATACCACGATGCCGAAAGCCAAGACTTACTATCAGGTCAGTACGATGATAAAGATATTTTGCGTCATGTCGAGCCTGCGCTAGATAGCAAAGCGGTGGTGACGGTCAATGGCCAGCAGATTGAGATCGGTGAAGCACCGCTTGAGATCGTCTTGTCTCGTCAAGTTGCCACCATTACCAAGGAGACATTTGCCATTCAAGAAGTTGATATCAACAAAACCACACATACCCATACCGATAGTATTCAGGTGACCTTGAAGCATGAGGAGCTTGATGTCGCCGAAGAAGGGTTTTTGGTTCATGAGCATGTTGCCACTGATGATATAGCCAATTCGAAATAAAACCGATAGGCACATCTTAACGTGCATCAACTATAGCAGCTTTATCAGAAGGCCACGATAAGTAAGCTGACGACGGAAAGACAATACAAGGCAATACGACAAAAAAGCAACGCTGTGTTAGCGTTGCTTTTTGCGTAAATTATCGAATCAATGCTTAGTCATAAAATCTAAATATAACCATATAAGGGTATCAGCTGTTGTCTAGCTGCAGACTCGCTCTTACTGCTGTTTAGTTGGCTAGCTATCTAATGATAAAATCACGACGGCGTGGTTAGGCAGCTGACTCATCGGCGCTAGGCTCGGCTGATTTTTTACATTCATAAGTGCTGACATTATCGGCATCGGCACCAGCGGTACGCATGATACCTGTCTCACGCTCTGTATGTGCCACACGCCATTGTACAAACCCTACACCACCATCGATAGCGGTATCGAGATTGAAAACTTCTGGGTTGCTCGCATCATTGGTTTTGGTCAAAGTCGCAGTGCCATTGGCAGTTTCGATGACCACTTGATTATCAGCGTCTTTATAAGTTGCCTTTACCTCTAGTGCTGGCGAGCATGAGTAGGTCATCTGAGTAACACCACTATTGACCATCGCGACTGTATCATCTGCCACCTCATCAGCTGGCGCGTCCATTACCATATCATTTGGCTCGGCAGGCTCAGCAGACATCGGTACAGATTGCTCTTCGCTGATGCTTTCTTCTAGGCTAGGCTCAGTTTCTTGCTGTTTTTGGCAAGCGCTGACAGTCATGATGCCAGCCAATAAGCCCGTTAAAACGACAGAGGTTCGAAATTGTTTTAATAATTCTACGTTCATCACACTCTCCAAAACAAATATGTTAAATACTATAGCGTGTCCCTAAATGCACGCCTATGTACAATTTGTAAACAATCCATACAAAAACAGTGAGCATTTACCCGTTTCTAGAGGCTGTCTGCAAGCCAAAAAAGACACTTAACGTCTTTTTTGGTGTCTTAACCCTTCTCATGAAAAAACCCCTATCTGTGCAAGATAAGGGCCTGTAAACATCTCATCTAAATTGCTTGATATGCCTAGATCTTGCCGTGGCACTGCTTGTACTTCAGGCCTGAGCCGCAAGGACAAGGCGCGTTACGGCTGATATGCATACCCGCGTATGGGTTTTCCCCAGCAGCGCTCGCACTGGCATTCGTACCTGCAGCACCGGCCGTCATACCAGCGGCGGCCGCGCCTGCTGCTTGGTTACGGTTTTGCGCTGGTGGCTGCGCGGTACCGGCATTGCTGTCTAAGTTATCGACATCATTGTGCTCAAACTGCATCTGCATTTGCGCAGCGTTTTCACGCTGCTGCGCCTCTAGCGCTTCTAACTCTTCTTTGGTCGGAATGTGCACGCGTGATAAGTCTTGTACGGTCTCAGACTTGATAGCACCAAGCATCATCTGAAATAGCTCAAAAGACTCGCGCTTGTACTCTTGCTCTGGGTTTTTTTGTGCATAACCACGCAGATGGATACCTTTACGTAGCTGATCCATCTGGGTTAAGTGCTCTTTCCAGTGCTTGTCCAGACTTTGCAGCATAAAGTGGCGCTCAAGCTGGGCGGCGTCTTTTTCACCCATTTGCTCACGGCGGGCATGATAACGATCCAATGCCGTTTGGATGATTTTGGCACGTAAACCTTCTTCATCTAGGCGGCGATCTTCATCTAGCCAATCGTTAATCGGCATTGAAATTTTAAACTCATCCTCTAGCTCATCCTCTAGGCCGTCGATATTCCACTGATCATCGATAGAGCCTGGCGGAATAAACTGATCGATCATGGCATTATAGACTTCATGATGCATGACATCGATGGCCTCTTTTAAGTCCATCTCTGCGAGCAAATCATCGCGCTGACTATAGATGACTTTACGCTGCTCATTAGCGACGTCATCGTATTTGAGTAGGTTTTTACGGGCATCAAAGTCGCGGCTTTCGACTTTACTTTGCGCGTTTTCGATCGATTTTGAGACCATCTTATGCTCGATGGCTTCGTCTTCTTTTAGTCCCATGGCGCGCATCATATTGACCACGCGGTCGCCTGCGAAGATACGCATCAAGTCGTCTTCTAATGATAAAAAGAAGCGCGACATGCCAGGGTCACCTTGACGACCGGCACGGCCACGTAGCTGATTATCGATACGGCGTGACTCATGACGCTCAGAGCCGATGATATGCAGACCACCAGCGGCCACGACTTGGTCATGTTTGACTTGCCATTCTGCTTTTAGGCGTGCCATCTCTTCTGGGCTGACCGCATCGATGTCTTCGATAAACGACTGCCAGTTACCGCCCAAGATGATATCGGTACCACGGCCTGCCATGTTGGTGGCAATGGTCACCGCTTTTGGGCTACCTGCCTGCGCGATAATCTCTGCCTCACGCTCATGCTGCTTGGCGTTTAGGACGTTATGTTTGATGCCTTCTTGATCGAGCAGATAAGACAACTCTTCGCTGGCCTCAATCGTCGCTGTACCGACCAGTACCGGCGCACCTTTGGCCTGAATCTCTTTGATCTCGCGGATGATGCCTTTGTATTTACCAAGCTTGGTCAAGAAAATCTGATCGTCCATGTCGATACGGGCGATCGGCTCGTGCGTTGGAATCACGATGACGTCTAAATCATACGTGGATTTAAACTCCGCCGCTTCGGTATCGGCCGTGCCCGTCATACCAGAGAGTTTGTCATAAAGACGGAAATAGTTCTGGAAAGTCGTGGTCGCAAGCGTTTGGTTTTCTGCCTGAATCTCGACGTTTTCTTTGGCTTCTACCGCTTGGTGCAGGCCCTCTGACCAGCGGCGACCGGGCATGGTACGGCCCGTGTTTTCATCGACGATGATGATTTCACCGTCGTCAACGATATAGTGGACGTTTTTGACAAACACATGGTGAGCGCGAATGGCGGCTTGGACGTGCGCGAGCAGCGGCAAGCGACTTGGACTATACAAGCTCTCGTTTTCGCCCAGCTCACCAACTTCTGTCAAAAAACGCTCGATTTTTTCATAGCCTTTTTCGCTAATCTCAATCTGACGGTTTTTTTCATCAATCCAAAAATCTTCATCTTCGTTGTTTTTATTAGCTTCTTCGTCTTTTGAGCGCTTAAGCCGTGGAATGATGGTGTTAATCAGCGCATACATGCGTGAAGAGTCTTCGGCTTGCCCTGAGATAATCAGCGGCGTACGTGCCTCATCGATTAAGATTGAGTCAATCTCATCGATGATACAAAAATTCAGCGGGCGCTGTTTTTTCTCAGCGAGGCTAAACACCATGTTGTCACGCAAATAATCAAAACCGTACTCGTTGTTGGTACCGTACGTGATATCGGCTTGATAGGCGTCGATTTTTTCTTGTGGCGGCTGCTGTGAGTAAATCACGCCGACGGTCATGCCCAAAAAGTTAAAGAGTGGACGGTTGAGCTCCGCATCACGCGCCGCTAGATAGTCGTTGACCGTGACCAAATGCACGCCTTTACCGCTGATGGCGTTTAGATACATGGCCAAGGTACCCATGAGGGTTTTACCTTCACCTGTTTTCATCTCGGCGATTTTGCCTTCGTGCAAGGTGATACCACCGATTAGCTGCACATCATAGTGGCGCATGCCATTGACACGCCATGACGCCTCACGGCAGACAGCAAACGCTTCTGGCAATAGCGCATCCAAGCTCTCGCCGTTTTGGTGCCGCGCTTTAAACTCGGCAGTTTTTTGTTGTAATTGCTCATCAGACAGGGCTTGTATCTCAGCCTCTTGTGCGTTGATCTTACTGACCACGCGGCGCATGCGTTTTAGTTCGCGGTCATTTTTGGTGCCAACCACACTGCCTATAATCTTTGATAACATAATTTTTTGACCTATGGAAATATTCGATAATTAGTGCGCATTAGCCAATGCCTAGCGTAGCACCCTACTTGGTGCTTGTCGTCACTCGGCGCAGTTTATCTAATACTGCGCGCTATTTTATGATACTGCGCCCAACTAAGTATCGCCCAATTAAGTGTGCCGTCATTATATATGGTTATGACGCTGATGGATACAAGGGCTGTGAGCAGATATTTGCCGACGTAAAAACAGCGCTGAACGTGTTAAAATAGCGCCTATACCCTTAATTTAACAGCTGTTTGGTGATATCAATAAACGCAAATAACTGCCAACCTGCATCCTCGATTTTTTCTAAAAAATACGCATTCTTTCTAAGCAAACCCATTTAAGTACCATAAGAGACTCTGCATGACCGTCAACACCTCTGCCCCGCACGCTCGTATTAGCCATCCTGCGCCCACAACAGATACCGCGGCCAAACAGCCTTTATGCAAGGCAAGCGCTGCCAAATCTGCAGACGCCGATCAGCTACTTATCGGCGATACTGTTTATCATTTGGCCGATCACACGCCGATGATGGTGCAGTATCTAACCATGAAAGCCAACTATCCACAAGCGCTGCTGCTGTACCGGATGGGTGATTTTTATGAGCTGTTTTTTGATGATGCCAAGCGCGCCGCACAAATACTAGACATCACGCTCACGCGCCGCGGCACCGACAAAGCAGGCAATACCATTGCCATGGCGGGTGTGCCGTTTCATGCCGCCGACAGCTACATGGCGCGGCTCATCGCGGCAGGTCAGACAGTGGTCGTCTGTGAGCAAGTGGACGATGCATCAACCGATGCAGCCAGCCGCTCATCCGCTCCATCGGCGGTGGGCGATAAACAAAAAAAGAGTAGCAAGGCCACTGGTATCATGCGCCGTGAGGTGGTCAAAACGCTGACCGCAGGCACCATCACGGATGACGCGCTGATCGCGCCCAACCACACGCCGACCGTGGTGGCAATCGATATCGCCCAGCCGCGAGCAAACAGCAAGCAGCCACTACAGGCCGCCGTCAGTCAGCTCAACTTAGCCGCTGGCACCCTGACCACTCAGAGTCTGAGCGCCAATCATGATGACTACGATGACCTACAAACGCAGATGCTGACAGTGCTTGCCCGCTTCGCCCCTAGTGAATGTATCATCAGCGAAGCACTGAGCGATGCTACTGGCAGTGCTGATACCGACTGGCCGCTATGGCTGCGACAACACCTTGACTGTCCGATCATCGAAGTCGCTGCCAATGACTTTCACCGCGCCCATGCCGCAGACACCCTTTGTCAGCAGTTTGGGGTGCAGCGTCTCGATGGGCTTGGTATCCATGACGCGCCGCTTAGCCAGTCTAGCTGTGCCGCCTTGATTCATTATGCGCAGCAAACCCAGCAGCGTCACGTGCCGCAGGTCAATCAGCTGATCGTTGAATACAGTGACGATTATTTGATTATCGATGCCGGTAGTCAGCAAAACCTTGAGCTGTTTGCTCCAGTCAGTAGCAGCGGTACATCGCTGGTCTCGGTCGTGGGTCACTGCCAAACGCCGATGGGACGCCGCCTGCTGGTGCAGCAACTGAAACGCCCTTTGCGCCAGCATGCGCGTATCAATATGCGCCTAGACGCCATAGACAAACTTTTGCATGCAGACAGCCCAGCTGACAGCAGCAAGCAAGGTAGTCCGCATAGTCCGCATAGTCCGCAGCTACAGCGTCCCTCATTGGTCAGCCATATACGCGACACGCTAAGCGCCATCGGTGATATCGAGCGCATCACCAGCCGCATCGGCCTGATGAGCGCCAAACCGCGAGACTTGCGCAAACTGGTGGACGGTATCAACAGCAGCGCGCAGCTGACTACCTTATTAGAGCAAGCAGGCATCCATCACGAGCAGGCAGGACTGCTGGCCATGCTCATGCAGCAACTGCCCGCGCAGCTACCTAAGGTACAATCTGTCGCCGAGCTGATCGAGCGTGCCATTATCCCAGAGCCGCCTGCTCATATCCGTGATGGCGGTATGATAGCTGCCGGTTATGATGAAGAATTCGATCGCCTCACACACCTACATGACAACATCCAAGTGACACTAGATGAGATGGTCGCGCGCGCCCGTCAGGACAACCAGCTACCCAGCCTAAAAGTAGGCTTTAATAAAGTCAGCGGCTTCTATTTTGAGCTGCCCAAAATGCAAGCCAAAAACGCACCCGCGCACTTTATCAGGCGGCAGACGCTCAAGAGTAGTGAGCGTTTTATCACCGATGAGCTAAAGGAAGTCGAGACCGAATGCCTAAGCGCACAAAGCTTAGCACTGGCTCGAGAAAAACAGCTGTATCATGAGCTGTTGACGATACTCAGTAGTCATTTGGCCGCATTGCAGCAGCTGAGCGCCGCCATCGCTCAAATAGATGTGCTCAGCAACTGGGCGCAGCTTGCGACCCTTTATAATTGGCAACGTCCCGTTATGACTAACGATTCAAACAATGGCAACTTGTTAAAAAATAGCAGCCAGACCCGTATCGACCAGAGCAGTATCGACATCCAGCAAGGCCGCCATGTGGTGGTCGAGGCGGCATTAAACCCCGCTAATACCAGCAGCCCAGCCGCGCAAGGCGCAACGCAGACCTTTAGCCAAAACCTCAGCCAACACACCAGCAAACCTGCGCGCGCCCATGCCTTTGTCGCCAACGACTGCACGCTGGGCAGTGCCAATACTAAAGAAGGACATCCTGAGCGCCTACTGATGATCACAGGCCCCAATATGGGCGGCAAATCAACCTACATGCGCCAGACCGCTCTTATTGTCTTGCTCGCGCACTGTGGCAGCTTTGTACCAGCGGCCAGCGCGCGCATCGGTGATATCGACCGCATCTTTACCCGTATTGGCTCGGCTGATGATCTGGCAGGCGGCAAGTCGACCTTTATGGTCGAGATGATCGAGACGGCCAATATCTTAAACCAAGCGACCGATAAATCACTGGTGCTCATGGATGAAGTCGGCCGCGGTACCGCCACCACCGACGGGCTGGCCATTGCCCACGCTTGTGTCAATCGTCTGCTTGAGATCGGCTGCCTGACCCTGTTTGCCACCCACTACTTTGAGCTGACACAATTGGCTGCGCAAAATGAAGGTATTCGTAACGTCCATGTCGCCGCCAGTGAAGTTGATGGTCAATTATTACTACTCCATCAAATTAAAGATGGCGCCGCAAGCTCTAGCTTTGGACTGCATGTCGCAAAAATGGCGGGAATTCCGACTCACGTATTAAATGATGCGAAGCAGTATTTAGTAGATAATTTAAAAACTGAAAGTGTAAAAGCCATTGATGATAAAAATGAATTAGCTAAGTCAGTAAAGGATGAAAGAGCGCAGACTTATGATAGCGAACCAAAGAAAATGAAGGAAGATGACGTTAGTCTAAGTCAAAGCATTGCTACCATTCCACAGCAAAATCAATTATTTAGATTACAAGATGAGCTAGCAGCGATTAATCCTGATAACCTAACACCAAAGCAAGCGCACGATTTAATTTATCATTTAAAGGAAATCATTAGTCATTAAAGGGATTTGTAAAATAGTGGCAAAAGCGCTAAAATATGTCTTATTTTTCAGCTAATGTACTAACTATTGTACTTTGCCAAACCAATAACAGGTAGACCACTATGACCTTTGTCGTTACAGATAACTGCATTCTTTGCAAATACACCGACTGTGTGGAAGTCTGCCCTGTGGACTGCTTTTATGAAGGGCCAAATTTCCTCGCCATCGACCCTGATGAGTGCATCGACTGCGCGCTGTGTGAGCCGGAATGCCCCGCCAATGCGATCTTTTCAGAAGATGAAGTACCAAAAGGCCAAGAAGTCTTTATTCAACTCAATGAAGAGCTGGCGCAAAAATGGCCGAACATCACTGAGATGAAAGAGCAGTTGCCAGAAGCTGAAAAGTGGGATGGTGTGGAAGGTAAGATTCAATATTTAGAGAAGTAGTCCTTAGTTTGAAAAAGTATTTTATACACAAAAAGGCTGGAGCAGTTGCTTCAGTCTTTTTTGTTATTAATATTTCGCTTGAGGCATTAGGTTATCAAGGTAACTATAAGGTATCTGGAAACTATAAAGTAATATCAAGAGCATATATCATATTGACTTAGATTCTGTTTATAATCTGGATACCAGGCTGTCATATATCGTTCCGCATCTCTAGAATTTTTTTCGTAATATATAGTAGATTTATAATACATCACTAAGTTCATTCTTGTAGGATAACGATAAAAGTTACTTTTAAAATTTTCAATAGTATTTTTTTTCAGAACATAGCATCTGTTTAGAAATAAAATATCGTTATTTACATCTAAGGCGTCCAGCACTAATACTTTAGAGAAGGCAGGCTTTACTTGTTCAGAAAAAAGACTTTCGGAAGTATAAATGGTTCTTTTGTCACTGAGTACAAAGTAGTCTCTCGATATAATAATGATTGTAATTATCAATATACTAACTAAAGTTATCACAAGGCTTTTAAATTTTAAATTTTTGGTTTCATATAACTGTTGATGCAACATACCAACATAGAGTCCTATAGGTACTAAAAAATAGGCATATGCAAATGGATATTCGAGCATACAATGTATGAGAAAAGCAGCGATGATAAAGAAGTATAACAGCTGATTTAAAGTGTTTATTTTTTTAAAGGTTTGCAAGAACCAGATGATGATAATACCTATAATTGATAGCCCTATAGGTATTCCAGTCCATACTATAAGATCTAAGAACAAATTGTGCGAATATTCAAGCCAAATATCTAATGGATATTTTAGAGTTACCGAAGTCTGTGCTACAGAAGTTTGATTCCATCCATAACCAAACCAAGGCTTGTCCATTATAGCTATGAGCATCTGTTTCCATATATACAACCGTGAGGAATCAGAGCTGATCCTTTCTGTTACGGTTAATCCTTGATCATGAAAAAACAAAGTTATATATGGCAAAATCAAGACTAAACAGAAGAATAGTACAGAGCTTTTCAACATAATACTGAAAAGCTCTAACTTACTCTTGAAGAAAGCTAGAAGTAGCACTGAAACAAATACTAGCCAGCTTGTTCTAGACTGAGTAAGTACTATACCTGTCATTAGAACGGCACTTATTAAAAAATAGAATTTTGCTTTCAATCTATTATTTTTAAATAGCAAAATATTAGAAAAGAACCCTATAAATAGCAGCGTTGCTAAATTATTAGGTTGGCCTATATTTGCAAAGGGTCGACGTGAGCTGCTATCTAATATCAATGCCGAATGGTAAAGGCCACTCCACTGTATTAACTGTATAAATACGCAGGATAAGCCTATAAAAACGAAGAAAAACGATAATTTTTCTTCGTTTTTATAAGACCTATTGAAATTAGCACCACTAATTATACTTAGGAAGAACACACTAATATAAATAAGTGATAAAACCAACTCTTGCGTAAAAAATAATATTCCAAACAAGTATTGGACTAAAGGAATGCATACTATGAATCCAAAGACATACAGTACTCTTCTATCAATTTCAATATTCTTACGATAGCTTTGTATCGACATTAATAATATTATAGCGATGATAGCGCATAAATCTTGAAACGCGCTTACCCATGGTTGCATAAAAATAGGGCTAAGATAACTTAGCCCTAAAATAAAGTAAAAGATTGGCATTTTTATCAGCAGTACTTAGAAATTATTAACGACATTCAGCTGGGACATATTTTTTATCAGCAGTAGTAGTACATGTCCATTCTACACCATCACCACTGTAACTAGGAGTTAAAATCAACGGTACTGATTTCGCATCAGGAGTAGTAGTAACTGTAATTACACCTTTGTCACATACTGATTTTTGTACGTTCTTAGTAGCTGCTGAAGCATCACTACCAACAGTAGCTACTCCAATACAAGCTGAATCTTCATCGATTGAAGTACCACCTTTGCTAATTATATTCTCAGAGACAGTAGCTTTCATAGCTGAAGCAGTAGTTAGTGCTTCTGATACACGAGCACGGGTGGTATAATCAGTATAAGCAGGTAAAGCGATCGCAGCCAAAATACCGATAATGGCGATAACGATCATTAGTTCGATTAGGGTAAAACCTTTTTGAGCGTTCATAAGAACTCCTTTAGAGAGGATAAAGATAACGGATATTCGCTCGCGTTATCTTTCATTATGTTAGGTATTGAATATAGTGTATTGGTCTTTCGTGCCCTAGTAGATGCATATAGCGTGCCAATATCATTAGTCACAGTAGGTATATGTGCTAAGTGCCCAATTCTTAACGCTATTTATTGATATTTTCGTGCAGTCACTTACCATACTGCTATCTACTGATACTAATTGTTACGCTAAGCATACCTAAAAGTGTCAGTTTATGTCAATGGCAGCTACTCTGGCTCACGATAGCTGACAATAATTGTCAGTTGCCAGACTATTTTTTTAGTCATTCCACTCGCTGCCAGTGCCGCATTTTTTTTCAGTACCGATAGTACGGCATTTAATGCTTTGATAATTAAGGCTCAAGACGCCATCACCTGCCATACGTTGATTTGAGACTGGTGTGGCTATAATCGTCCAGTCACGGCCTCCTAATGTATCCGTACTTGTAGTCCAGTCTGTCTCTCCCCATGACCCTGTACCTATCGTCACTGTATATAGCGCAGATCCCGAAACAGGGAAATTTGTGCTACCATCAGTAGCAACAGTAGATGAGAATATAGAGGAAAGTGGCACTCTATCATAGCGCCTATAGTTTATCTTATTGGCCTCGATACGGCTGGCTATCTGCTGCATTTCCGTCATCATATCGACGCGCTTGGTCTTTATGACGTAAGACTGATAACTAGGATATGCAATCGCTGCGAGTACACCGATGATGGCGACGACGATCATCAGCTCTATCAGAGTAAAGCCAGTTTGGCGGGTATATTTGATCGATGTGTTTATTGATGATACTGACACTACCATGTCGTCGCTCCTATACAATCCGCCTTTGTAATATCAAACGCATCATTACTGGCGCAGCGTAATCCTTGACTTGATAATAAGAAACTATCCGCCCCTACTAGATCAACGGGTGTTGCCATCATTACCCAGTTATTAGCGCGTCCTGTTTCTTGATGTAGCGTCTCAAAAGTTGCTGGCGTACCTGAAACATGACCAAGTTTAATATTGTATATTGGATTGGTTGCAGGAAAACGTATAAGGCCTGTGCCATCGGTAATAGTATCCGAGCGAGGCTTAAATCCACGATAGGTTAGCGCCTTTGCACGCCATTGCTCAAGCTCAACGGACAAGGATAGCATTTTTCGCTGTACGTCTGCTTCAGCATTGCGAATGACATAAGCGCGATAGCTTGGTATGGCAACGGCAGCCAATATAGAGATGATAGCCAAAACGACCATCATTTCTATCAAAGTAAAACCATTTTGGCGGTACGGCTGGCAATAACGTATTGACATATTAGCGTTCCATCCAGCTTAATGGATTGATGCGCTTGTCAACGTTAATTGCATCGTCAGCAGCGCAGGTATCGCCTACGCATGTTTGGTCATCATCGCAATCAGGTCCTGTGCAGATTTCCTTTGGAATACATTCATCACCTTCACAGCGGTTTTTCAATGAAGTGAATAAAGTCCCATCGTTATATTGACTAATAATATTATCTACAATACCCAAGCCTGCACTGTATGATGAACGTGTCGTTACAACTTCATTTTGATCTTTATCAAAGCATACACCATAGGGTAAACAAGTACGCTCGCGCTGAGTCTCGCCGATAACACCCGCACTACAGCTATTGACGTCGTCTCCTTCATCAGGATTAAACGATGAAGTAATCAAAATACCTGCAATCGCATCAGGTTCATTAAACATCTTTAGTTTATACTTTCCATCGACCTTTTCTTCTTCTCCCAACCAGTGTGTCAATGGCATATACCAACCTTGTACAACATTGGTTTGCATACGCTTTTTAATGCCTGTGTCGCCAATATCCTCATCAGTGAATGTCAACTCTTGTAGCTTGTTATTAGGTAACATTGTATCGGCAACTCGAATCACCGGGGTACGCATACTAATCGTTGGTGCAGTACCTGTACCGTAATAAAATAAGTCTGTGCGTGCAACATCTTTATCAAGGATACTATAAATGGCATTAGGTTTGTTGCGTGTCGCTGTCACAGGATTACTACGATCCCCAGTACCAACCGTTACTAAAGCTTCGATACCTGAGTATTGCACTGAGTTGTTATCTGCATCAGTATACCTGTGTATGCCATTATGGAACGTCACTAACGGACGCTCGTAAATACGTGGTGGCGCGTCGGTGTCGGTGTCGGTGGTGCCAGTCGCTTGATCGCTAACGTCTAGCACTTTTACCACGCGATCAATTTTGAAATTATCTGTGTCTGCATTATTGTTGATATCAGCGCGCCAGACTTGACCACCTAAGTCTGCAAAATAGATATGATCCGTCAATCCGTCATAGTTTCGGTCTAACGCTCTAACTTGTGTGACGATACTGTGCTTGATGTCAGGTACTTGCGATTGTTGTAAAAAATTAGAACGGTTGGTACTGTTGCTCCCTGTTGCATCGCTACTTGCCCACCATAGTAACTTGCCACTATCACTGCCAGTCTCTACCTGTTCTTCGTTATTACTGTTCTTTTTTATCTCACCCACTTGTACCATGTACATCGCATTACCCTGAGCTTTTGACTTATCCGCACAACTTTCGCTATTTGCATTGTTTCCCAACTTAAACTGTGTATTTTCATAGCAAGCATCATAGCCACCGGGTAAGAAGCTAACCATAACGCGTTTGCCACCGCTCTTCACATAACCAAGTTCAGGCTTACCCCACGTCTGACCCATACGCGCGTAGGCTTTTTGCTCATTGGTTGCGCCTGATGTACTAATAATATTACTAGTACCGTTTTTAATACCGCGAATATCCGTTGTGAGTCCTTTTTGACGATTGGCATAGTTTGAGCCAACACTAAATATCAATTTTGGTGCCGTTGGTGAGGTGACATCAAGAGCATAGTAAGTCGAGCCACCCATACGCAGACCACCTAGAGCAAAGCTTTGTGAGGCTTCGTAGGTATTAGTCGTCGTTGCACTGGCTCCTGTACCCGTCGTATTCTCCTTTATCGTATAGGCTGCATAAGTCATCCAAGGGGCATCTACACCATAGGGGTAGCTTCCATCAATAGCCGCACCCTCTCCTGCAATAGCCGCTGGTTGCAGATCTACTATCTGCTGGGGAATAAAGGTAAATGTCTCTTTACCCGTACTGTCGTCAATCATATGCAGCGCACCATCCATCGAACCATATAGGATATAGTCCTTTCGGCTCGCTCTATCAAACTCACCTGAGCCGCTAATGTTTACCTTTTGAGTGATGAGCTGTGGTATAGAATGCAATACACCACCAATATTTTTTGCCTCTTTCTGCTTATCTACATTTAGCGCTTCACCATCTTTTACAGTAGTACCCTTTGATACGCTATAGCCCATAAAATTGAGCAAAGCAGGCTTTTTCTCATTTCCATCATCAGATAAGGTAGTTAGAGCATCAAAATTGTTAGGTACTTTAGATGCACTAACTGTTAATTTGACAAGTGTACCTCCATTATCAACAAACAAATTCCGATCGCCTACGCCCGTTCCATTGGCATTTTCAAATACTTTTTGATAAGCGCCACCGACTTGAGGCTTCGCTGCATCAGGACGCTTAGCATCTGGTCGTGTATCGTCAATAATGGTGTTCCAAAGATCGTGGGTATTTGTAGCAAAGGTGCCTTTTTGATCTTGGAATACATAGTTATCATCGTCACCGATTAAGGTAGCATTTCTGGTCTTATACTTTTTAAGATTGCCATTCCATAATAATGAAGAGCCTGGTACTGGTTCGAGAATGGGCAGATAGGCAAAACCGCGAGATTTGAGACCACTCAAGTTGTCTAGCGGTACGGACATTGTTCCTGTCGATATAGGAGATATAACATTGTCACCCAGACTTTTTACAAAAGACTTAACACTGTCTGAAACGTCTCTGCTGGTTTCTGTATAGTAAAAGCCACCTTGCCCGAGACCATAACCTTTTTCGCCCAATCTACACAGATTTTTAGCATCTTGACTCAAGATATCTTCACTATCACAGTTATATACCGATACCACTTTTGTTTCACCGTTAGGCTTGGTAATGGTTTTTTCTATCTTTGGTATGGTTGATAGTTCTTTATAGACACTACCAAAGCCTACCGTTGCTGTTTCAATAGCAGCCTTCTGATAGTTACTACTACTGTTTAATAAAGGGGCATATTCCCCCATACACTCCCAACCTGAATAACCACCATACCTAGCATCTGAATTTGATAATGTGGAGTCACAAGAAGTGCTCATAGCTAGTGGAGTTTTACCCAAGCTATTATTCATCAAGTTTAATGTATCTGATTCTCGTGATTGATTGGGCTCACCATCAGTTAAGAAGTAAATACCTTGAGCATTACATTGACCAGGGATAATAGGTGAGGTAGAGGGTGGAACTACAGCTTTTTCTTTAAAATAGAATGTGATTTCTTCTATCTGACTTTTACCGTTTTGGCTTGTTTTTAAATCACTGTCTAAACTATCTGCAGAATTTACAGAAAGACTTTTTGTGTAGTCTACTCCAGCCATACCAACCGGACTTTTATTCTTTGAACTTTCTGCGTAACTTCCACATCTATGGTAATTGTAATTATCTACATTCTTTATAGACTGTGTATTGTAGTCAGAATTACACTTATATAAAAAATATTTGAAATTCTGACTACTACCATCTCTCTTTTTATAAGTTACAGCAACTAAGTTGTAAATATCATCTGAATTTACATTGTCATTAACTAATGTGTCTGTACTGGTACCCAACATATAGGCACCTGCTGCTGCATAGGCATTAGCTAATGGTGTGTTTGTAGTTGCTCCATAACCTATAATTTTAGTAATCAGATCTTTTCGATGCGCGAAGTTTAAAAACTTTGCCTCTATATCTATTTTACCTCGCCCTTCACTCTTTGTATTTCCACCTGCCTCAAAACTTCCAAGGCCAATCTTATACTTATTAACATCAAAATCAGTGCCAAACCCTACATTACTTTTGGGATTCGCAAACATAGGAATAAGTGCCATTTTTACACGTGATAGGCGATCATAATATCTACCTGTTTCGTACCACTGCCCCTCAATCTTCGTCTGTGTAGAACAATAGTTGACCCAATATTTTTTTATCTCACCAGTATATACACCATTATTATCATATATTTTTTGCTCGATTTCTTCAAACCGATTAGCATTTGTACAGCTACTATTATCGGTAGCATCCATGCTTCCTGAGTTATCCAGCATCATTGTCAGTACGACTTTGCCTTCTTCTGGTGCTTGATAAATTTCTAAATCGCTTGACTGAGCACTTTGGCTCATAGATGCCAAAACTGCTACAGACAGGGCGCTGAGCGCTTGATGCTTACGATTAGTATTTCTTTTATCACCGTTTACTTTATCTCTGTTTTTCATAATAACCACCCATATTGTGTTCGTCTTAAAATATGGCGAATTATCACAAGCGCCATGCTATCGATTCAGGCTGTAACATATCTTATTGATAAGTCACAAATACATTTATTAATTAACGGTCAAACACTTTACACCTGTTGGCTGGTTGATGTACTGCTGTATATGTGTTTGATAAGATACACCTAAGGCAGTAAGGCAAGTATCTACCGTCGTTGTGCCGACTCTAGGCTGTCTTAAGCATCCTGCAATAGTGTCAGTATCGTCAGCTGTACTGTCTGCATCGCCAAGGGGTACATCTGACAGAGCTGGAATGATAGAGGTCGCATAACCTTGAAAGGTGGTACAGCCAAGCGTCGACTCTCCATTTGAAGACGATGTGCTGATATCTTTAGAGTATGTACTTGCGACTTCACTAGAAAACGCGCCTGCTGTCGTTTGTCTTGGTCTAACAAATGATAGCTGAGTAATCACTCGCCCCTCACTGACGTAGTCATCATCGTTACTAGGATCACAATAGCCATTCGCTTTATTAGCCAATAGATCGTCATCCTCATTAAGCTCACTAATCTCAAGAATACTAAACAGTCTCGTACTACGAGGGCGTACACACAGACTGACCTCATGTCCTGCACGTGCACTATTTGACATATAACCTTTTAGAACATCGATATTCTCTCGGCTGCTGCTTAAAATTCTATCTTCTTTCTCTACCTTCATAAAAGCTGCATCATTTGCCTGAAACAATAGTTTATTCACTTGGTCAGCAGTCGCAATCTTAAGATCTGTCGTACTTTGTCTCACTGCAATAGCACCAGCAATAACAATGAGTATCAGCACCAATAGAACCACAATCAGTGCGACACCTTCTTGGCTATGCCTACCTGCTACATATTTAACCCTCATACGCCACCTCGTGCATTACGAATCAATACGGTACTTTCATAAACGGTTCTCAGACTTTTTGCACCATTGGCTGTAGTTTCGTTTAGTGCAACGTCACGCTTATCGAGAATATTAAATCGCAAATCAGTATTACCTTGATTGGTAGCGGTCGGGCTATTCGAGCGTGCCAGCATAGCAATCTGTACGCCAAATATACGGTCTGTGCCTAAAGTACTTGGGTCATCAGGTATGGGTATATAAGCAATACGAGCATTATCGGGATCTGTAGCAAAATCTTTACTTGAAGATATACCCAATAGTACGCGAAAATAATCTACGTTTGGAATAATGATACTACCGTTACTACCTAATGTGTTTGGTGTTGAGTCTGTTTTTGCAGGATCAGTAAAGGAGCTGATATCAATGCCTGTGCTACTTCCAGCTGTGTTTACATCATACTCATAGATAGCAGAAGCACATGCCAATCCTTCCTCTCGCACAAAATAGCGTTCTATGACATAAAAATTCTGTGGTATTGCTGTACCTTCACAATTAAACGCACCAGCTTCTGACATTTGATATTGAATGGTTAACTGATCACTATTAGAAACACCTTCAATATTACTTATACTATTTCCAGACTCATTGGTCGTTAGTAAATCTGATGAAATCGCAGCGCCATTTAGGACTAGGCCCGACAAGTTTCCATCTAACCAAGCTTTTTCACCACTAGTGGAAGCAGCCGTTGTATCCGTAGGAGCCGTCAATACCACACCTCCCTGCGGCGTCAAATGATTCATGTAATACTGATCGG
The DNA here is from genome assembly GCF_900291405.1 of Psychrobacter sp. Marseille-P5312. Lineage (NCBI taxonomy): Bacteria > Pseudomonadati > Pseudomonadota > Gammaproteobacteria > Moraxellales > Moraxellaceae > Psychrobacter > Psychrobacter sp. Marseille-P5312. Next base: position 1,497,836 of record NZ_OLML01000001.1, on the reverse strand, counting down.
CATTAGATGCTGGTGTCGGTTTTGCACCGTAATTAGCACGCCGAATATGCTGTTGCATCTGTGACCAACCGAATACCGCATTATCTTGAACTTGCGAGCTCGCTTCTTGTCTGCGCGCATTGACGGAACTTGTGTAAAATATCTGTAGCGCTGCTGCTGATATTAAAAGTCCAAGTACTAGTGAGATCATGAGCTCAACTAAAGTAAAACCGGAACTGTGATTTTGAACTGACTGATAGGGGCGAGCCGCAAATGCTTTGTTAGAAATCTGTTTTGACTTGTGATGGTTTATGCTCATTTTATATCTCCATCATCATACAAGTAGCGCTAGGATAGTAGTTCCCTCCAGCAGATTCTATGTTATCTTGTTCATCTACTACTCTTTCAGTTAGACAATCTACTTCATCATCCGTTCCTATTGTCGGGGTTGTGTCTCCCCATGCAGACAGCAAACAATAGGAGAACATGATATTAGTGCTAGCATCGGTACCCGTGCCACCTGTGTTAGGGCATGGATGCATTTGGATTTGGAAATCATAACTACTCAGCTCTATTTTAAATTGATAGCTTTCTGCTATGGCAAGCTCAGCAGGTGTACAAAGTGCTGTCACCGTCTGACCATTCAAACCACATTGCTGGCTTGGTACATTTGGCACCCCTGCTGCATTTAGCTGAGCTTCATAAGTTGTAATAGCAGCAGGATTTGCGCGAATCTTTTCCGCTAAAGCACGCATCATCACTAATGACTGTGTACGTTCAAACGCTTCATCTGTCGACTTAATGGCTTGTGCTTGCAAAGCACTATAGCCAAGTATTGCTATGCTCAGTAGCAATAACGCTACCATAACTTCGATCAGTCCCACGCCTGTTTGTTTGGATGCAATATTCATCAGCAGCTTCCAGAGTTTATAATACTAATATTGGCAAGCTTACTAATACTCACTTGCCGTGGTGTTGCAGCAGCATTCTCATCACAAATAGTGTAGACAGTTGACTCAACACGCTTACTAGGTTCGAAGGTAATAGGATTTTTGGACTCGGAGTCGGTAATAGTACTTTTAACGTTATAACTATAATTTGCGATAGTTTTTGAATCAGGGGTAGTAACCGTAATCATTTTAGGCGTGCTAGTATTGTTATAGCTCAAAGTAACGTTCTGCCGACGAATAATGCTTTCAGCTTTTGCTTCTTTTAAGGCATTAGCGAGTGTAGCCGTCGTCGACTTTACGCGCTGATTGGCAAGCTGAGTACTGATACTAGGGGCGGCGATACCGACAATAATAGCAAGCACAGCAATCGTGACCATTAGTTCAATCAAGGTAAACCCTGAGTTTCTCATTTGTATTGTAGGCGACAGGCTATTCTTAGAGGCTTTCACATCACATTCCTATTCATAACGTCTACCGTCTGTCTCATAACTATCCGTTTGCCAGTAGTCAATCTAAAAGACCTCGTAACTCTTACCTGCTAAAACATTTAACTACCAATCAGTAGGGAAAGGTCACTTTCTTTTATTATCCACTATAAGACATGCAATTTTTATTCCATAAAACCACATGCCAGCTATAGAAAAACATATTTTAAATCAGATACTTAAAAACCAATTCTAGCTTTCGATTAATATCAGCTAACAAATTTATATATATTGATTTAATAATATAGCGGTTAGGCAACATCTTAGCAACATATTAGTCATTATAGAAGTACCGTCAATACTTTATAAATGACTAACGATACTGACTCCCATGAGCGAGTGCATAGGCAGATAGGTGGTAGCGGTTGGTCGGCAATGAGGACGCAGAGGCGGTATTGGTAGCTGGCTTATACAAAGCGCGGCCCAGCGCTTTTAGGCTCGCGCCTGTGGTTGCGACATCATCGAACAGCAGTAAACGTTTAACTGGCGGGGTTTCGGTCAGCACAAAAGCATTATTGAGATTACTGAGGCGCTCAGCGCGTGTCAAGCCTTGCTGGCTGACGGTGTGATCGATACGTTCTACGCCGTTCCACAGTGGAATTTGCCAATGCTTAGACAGCTGCGCGGCTAAGATACTCACCGGATCAAAGCCACGTTTTACCAGACGTTGAGGGGTGGTTGGCATCGCGACGATGACAGCATTATCGTGATGGCAGCCATGTGGCCGTGGTAGTTGACGAAGCGCATGGAGCAGCAGTGGCAGTTTGCTCATGTCTTCATCATGCTTGAAAGCGCGAATGGCTTGCCGAATAGGATAGTCATAAAAAGTAGACGCCTGAATGCCCAAGGCGCTGCCAGCTGCGATATCAACTCTAAATGGTTTGGGCAGCCATGTAATACCATGATGGCAATGAGCACAGAGCAGACCGCGACTCAAGTGACGATGAATATACCGAGCAACCTTACCACGGTAAATATCGGTAAGCATTGAGTCAGCAATAAAAGGAGCGGCTGAGGATAGATGAGAAGACAGCAGCTGGGATGGTGCGGTGCTGCGATATACGCGGCATAGCTGGCAGCGTATATCTACATACTCTGCCAGCCATAGTCCAGTTTGATAAGGAGCCAGTCGGCGCATTGCTTGTACTCCTTAGCAGTCAAAGACCGTCGATAAGGCCTTAAAACCCCTTCCAATCATTTAAGACGATACCAAAGCCGATGGAGGTGTTTTCGTGGTTATAGTCGATGATAGACTCGCCATAGCCTTGGAACAGCTGTACATAGCCATTGACGTTTTCGGTCAGTGGATAAATGTAGTCGATCTGCGCCGCGCCTTTGTTGGTGCTGGGGTTATAGCGCAACGTACCGCTTAGGCTTTGCTGATCTGGCAGATCGTATAGGAATTTGATATCACCATAGCCCATGTAGTCTTCGATATCAGGGTTGTCTTCGCTGCTGCTGCTTTCGTTATTGACGCGCGCCCAGAGCCGCGGTACGACCGACAACTTGCCCCACTCAGCCCCTGCCATCAGATACGCGCGGTTCCACGAACGCGATAACGGATCATCTTGGCCATTAGAGTGGTGAATGGCACCTGCACCTAGCATACGTAGACGGCCGCCAAAGGGTAAATCAGCAGTCACAGGCTGGGTCAAAAATATCTCAGGCTGATAGTCGGTGGCGCGAAATGGCCGAGAGTTGTCCTCGTTATATACCTGCCAATGCGACTCTTGGGTATAGCCAAACCATAAATCAGCACTACTATCAAACAAGTCTTCTGCCACTTTGGTCTTTAACGACAGCTGAAACTTCAGCTCCGTCTCACGGACGTCATTAGAGGTGAATGTTTCACCGGGCTCATCTGGATTACTAGGAGTTGGGCTAAGATTAGGGTCAAAGGTATAAAACAGCGGCAGTACGTAGGTTGGACGATAAGGTCTGACGGTCCAAGTACCGCGCTCACTGTTTTTATCCAAGTCATAAGATAGGCTCAGCGGGGTGTACTTTTCGATGTCCGTTTGCTTGACACCGACACTTTCGAGCACTTTGGCTTCTCGTTGGGTCAACCCCACTGTATCTAGACTCTGCGTCTCAGGCGAGGACGCCGCTTGTTGGGGCAGCTCGGCAGCGACGGCGCTGCTATCGGTTGTGATGGTAGAGCTTTCTTCTACAAACACCACTTGCGGGTTGCCTGACAGTGTGCTTTGAAAAGTTTTGGCTAAGTCCACAGGCTGTTTGGTGGTGGTATAGCTCGGCGTTTTGCCTTGCTCTGCCACTTTATCAAAACAAGCCAAACGCGCGGTCGCCAGCTGTACCTCGGTACATTCAGCAAACAGTTTTGCTTGTTTGGCGATAAACTCTTTACTGACCACTTTACGGTTTTGCTTACCTGCCTCTGCGCTCGCTGGTTGCTCAGTATCGGCCTCGCTCTGCGGCACCTCATAATCCTCATACTCAAACGCCGCGTCTGGAACTGGCAGCTCCCGATAAGTTTGCTCGTCCATCGCAGCGTGAGCTTGTAAGGCCGTCAAGCTCAAAGCCGCCGCGATTGCAACACATAGATGGCGATGGCTACTTTGACGACAGTTGAGTGATAAGCCATCAGATGGCTGGCTTGTGGCACAGGCTTGCGGTAATTGACGTTGAGTAATGATATGGGCAAACATAGGTGTCCTTTATCTGACCAATAATAAGGTCAGTAGAGTATTTTAGATAATGAATATACCATTAGCATCAGCGCTAATATAAAAACCATTCATTAATGGACATCGAGGGCTGTGCTGACAATTCGCCTAGCCCCTTCAGCATTGTTGCTTTATTGTAATGAAAATATAGACACTATACTAGCGTTATCCTTGCTGCAAATACAGATAATAACAAACACAAAAAGACAGATCTCCATATGAGCTTACTTTGACTAGCGAGAGACAATAGAGGTTACCATTATATCAAGCACCATGCCTGTATAAACAAACAAGATAAACAGACAAAGACATTTAATACCTATAAAAGCAAATAGTTAGTCGGTCACCCTGCCAATCTCAAGACACCTTACCAAAAAAGCCAAGCGCCTAACATAGTAGGCGCCTGGCTTTTGATTGGCAAAATATACAGCATTAGCTGTTACATCAGGCGGGTGTTTGAAGGTGAGACATTCACCCTTTTAGCTACTGCTCATCCATGTAGATAATTAGCGATTGAGCGCCTCTAAAGTCTGCTCAAATGCCGAACGCCCGATTTCCCCTACTTGCTGATTGACCAACTGCCCGTCTTGATAATAGAGCAATGCTGGCGGTCCAAATAGTTGATAACGCGCTAAGATGGCTTTTGAGTTCTCTGTCGTCTCTGTGATATCGAGTCTGACCAGCAGCCAGTCTTGCATCTGAGCAGGACGATTGTGAAATAAGTTTTTGTCCATAATACGGCACTCAACACACCACTCTGCTGTCAGATCGACAATGACTTTTGGATTGTCAGCCAAAATAGCATCTAGCTCGGCAAGGGTGGTGATGTGCGCGTCATTGGCGCTATTGCTCGCACCTGTTACACCGTTTGCAGATGTCATCATCATAGGCGCGGCGCTTAGAGAGGCCAGCGGATGCAGACTGTCATCGTTACCCAAAGCGGCACCTATCATCAAACAAGCCGCCCAAATCCCAGCGATTAAGCCCAGCGCTTGGGTTAAGATACGACCTTTACCAAGCCAGCTCCACGCCCATGTCGCCAGCACCATAAACCAAAGCGCCCATACGACCAGCATGACAGGCGAGATAAAGATGCGTTCAATCAGCAGCAGCGCCACAGCAAAAAGCAGCAACGCAAAACCTTGCTTGACCCAGTTCATCCACGCGCCAGCTTTTGGCATGATTTTGCCTTGAGTGGCACCGATTAGGATCAGCGGCGCGGACAGACCGAAACCCAGCATAAATAAAGCGACAAACCCAAGCAGCGGACTGCCAATGGTAGACACCGCCAGCAGCGCGCCAAATAACGGCGCTGAGACACAGGGCGACACCACCAGCGCAGATAAAAAACCAGCGATTAGGCTGCCGCCCGCACTACCAAGCTTGCTATCTCCTGCTTGACTCAAGCGCTGCATCTTACTACTGATGGTATTGGGCAAACGAATACTAAAAACACCCAGCATATATAACGCCAAAAGTACAAACACAATGGCAAAGCTGATTAAGATAATCGGGTTTTGTAGCCAACCGATGATGCCCAAAGACTCACCAAACACCGCAATAACCGCACCTAAAATTCCATAAGCAGTGGCTACCCCAATGGCGTAGCTGCCTGTCAAAAGTACACCGCGTTTGACCGTGGGATTGTCTTCACGGGCGACGATATTGGCCACAATGGGTAGCATGGGCAGGACGCAAGGCGTCAATGCCAAGCCCAAACCTGCTAAAAACAGCAAAGCCAATGCCAGCCATGGATGAGACGCTAGGCCAAAAGGGTCGCTATCCATCGCGCCGATAGCGGCAGTCTCACTACTACTTGAGGCTCGATCAGAAGACTGCTGGGTGTCTGCTATGGGCGCAGCTGCACCGGCAATCTCACCTTCCAATGACACATCGTCTATCAAATCATAGTCGACGACTTCATCATCCATCTGCTCACCAGCAAGGCCGCTGGCACTCTCTGGCGGCGCAGCAGCCGATGATGTGGTTAGCGGCTCACTGATGGCCGCCTTATCTTGAGCGTCAGTATCTACGGTATGAGCATCAGCATTGGCCACAGTGCTTTTAGCTGTCGCGTCTTGGCCAGTCGCTGATGCATTATTGGCGCGGCTCTGGGAGGGTACAGCGGCGATACTGACTGTGGTTTTTATCTTCTCTGGTGGATAGCATAATCCTGCTTTGGCGCAGCCCTGCCAGCCAATCGTAATCGCAGCATTGTCTAGAGGTTTGCCATCTGTCGTACTCAGCGTGGTGCTCGCCACTACATTGGCCTGATCAAACACTGGCACGCGGCCAAAGGTCGGATCGTCGATAGAAACGGGCTGCTGATTAAAGGTAAACGGCGCGGCCTTTACCCCATCAGGCAGTGTCAGCTTGAGCTGATTTTGATACACATAGTGCTCAGGGGTGATATCAAAATTGATCGACAAGCGCGTGCCAGCTTTGGCAGGGCTGCTGCTACTGCTGACATCAAAGGCTTCATCAACGGATAAAAACTTTTTTTGTGCACGACTGTCACTGCTACCACCAAACAAATCGCCCAATCCTGCTGCGTGCGCGGGCATCGGCGCGCTTAGCCCTACCAGCAGAGCGCTGGCACTTAGCACAAGTGCCGATAGATAGGGGCGGTTTTTTACACTGTGATAGGGCGCATGCTTGGCTTGTTTAGGAGCGATGGTCTCACGGGTAGTCGTGGTCGGCGGCGGTGTTGCTATATGTGCGGGCATGAAAGGCTACCTATTTATTACTCAGAATCGAACAAAATGTCAGCAACGGCTTAGCGTGGCACTGCGATATCAACTTTGGTCGCCATCTTCTCTGGTGGATAGCATAATCCTGCCTCAGCACAGCCCTGCCAATGAATCACCACAGGGACGTTTTTTGCGCCCTTGCCATTGGCAGTGGTTAAGGTAGTGGTAGCGGTGACACTTTTTTGAGTAAATACAGGTACCTTGCCAAAGGTCGGATCATCAATGGTCACAGGCTTTTGGTTAAAGGTAAATGGCGTGGCATTGATGCCTTTAGGGAAGCGCAGTTTCAGCTGGTTTTTATAAACATAATGTTCAGGGGTGATATCAAACGTAATCGACAGCTGCGTGCCTTTTTTGGTGGCCTTGCTGCTGCTATCCACGCTAAACGCTTGCTCAACTGATAAAAACTTTGACGACCCGTTATTGCTGCTGTTAAACAAACCGCTAAGGCTGGCTGCCTGAGCGCTTATGGTTCCCGCTGCTATCAGTGAGCTACTAGCAAGAATGATGGCCACTGTACGCACGCTGGCTGACTGGTATTTTGTCGTCGATGTCGATATACCCATAAATGATACCTCTTAATAACTGATGTCAAACTTGATAATGCAGATTAAATCATGCTCAAAGCAGCAAGCCACTTATACAGCGCAACATACATTAAAAATAATTATAATATTAATACATATACCGATACAGTCTATAGCAAAACGCATTCAACAAAGAGTGGTTAACAAAAATCATAATTTTTGTCACTAATAAAAAATATCAACCAATAAACCTTTATTGATTGATATCTAATCATTATAAAAAACTGCAAAGCGTGAGCCTGCTTCTCTCTAAAACTGGTACAGTGCTATTGGAATGAGTTTTTCGTAGTCTCTAGGAGCACAGCCCGCAGGTAAATTTATAGCAGTAGCATGGGTAATATCGGCATATTGACGTCATTTTGGACTGCCTTTATTCTTATTCTACGCCGAGATACATTGCTTGCCTTGCTATTGTGGACTATAGCTTCGCGTAAATATCCGCATCTTGCCCTTCACCGCCCTGCTGGCCGTCGGCTCCTAATGAAAACAAGTCATAAGGACGGCCTTCGCTGCCTGGAGCGACATACTGCAGCTCATTTTCCCAGCCATCTGTCGGATAGCCGCCTTTGATATAACCGCCTTCGGGATAGTTTTTCGCATCGCTTGGCGGCGTGATCAGTGCCTCTAATCCTTGCGCGGTGGTGGGATAACGCGAGTTGTCGACTTTATACATATCAAGCGCGTTTGAGACAGTGGCCAGCGCGGTTTCAGTGGTTTTGATACGGGCTCTGTCGCTTTGTCCCACCACTTTGGGTACCACAAGGCCTGCTAGGATGGCCAAAATGACAATCACCACCATAATCTCGATCAAGGTAAAGCCGGACTGGCCACTCCGCTTCGCATGAGTGGTATTTATCGGGCTGTTGCCTGTATTGTCCATCGTCATCTGTGCTCGGGGGGCGGCTTGGGTTTTGTCAGTCATTATCATCACTTTTATCATCGCAGTTGTGTCAGTTATCAGGGTGCTTAAATGGCGTTTAATGCTTGGCGCTACTTGGCGCATGGTTACCTGATTTTATGTATTTGCCGTTATCTATCGATATTGGCATCATGGTCACTATAGACCATGATTTTATTTTTATCCAGCGCCGCCAGATGACTTGTCTTATGAATTTATCTTTTTTGGTTTTATAAACCAGCAGGCAGGCTGTAGAGACACTGATGCTGGTTACTATAGCTTACTATGAGGGTTGGCAGAAGTTTATCCTGATCACAGTCAATAATGTACAACAGTAAGTAAAGCTTGAGCAAGCTGATGCAAGTTTAAGCAAGATAAACCCACGGCTCACTGTTACCTACTCGCCCATACAGTCCGCTTAAAACAAGTCTATATCGTCGATTCATCCTAAAAACCACATAGCATTTAACCGGCCAAATCATTCATATTGACAATCGGCAGCATCACTGCCATGACGATAATCATCACCACCACGCCCATCAACACCAGCATCAAAGGCTCAAGTAATGACAGTAACGTACTGATAAAGTTGGTGGCTTCGGCCTCTTGCATGTTGGCCGCTCGACTGAGCATGTTTTCCAGCTCGCCTGAGTTCTCGCCGCTTTTGATCATCTGAACCATCATCGGCGGAAAATAGGAGGATTTTTCTAACTGCGTAGAGAGGCTAGCGCCTTCTGTGACTCGATCGGCTGCACTCACAATGGTTTGTTTGATATGTAAGTTGGTCGTCACCGCCGCACCGATATGTAGGGCTTCAATCAGCGGCACCCCTGAGCGCACCAATATCGCCAAAGTACTGGCAAAGCGCGCGGCATTGAGTCCCTTAGACAAGCGCGCCAATATCGGTAGCTTGAGTACCAGACTGTCAATGGCCAGCTTGCCCGCTTGCGTTTGGGCAAAGCGATAACACAAAAATGCCAGCGCAGCCAATGCCAACAGCATCAGCCACCACCACTGAGTGATAAATTTGGACAGCGTTAGTACGATTTGGGTAATCAGCGGTAGCGCTTGCTCTGATTGCTCAAAGACCTTGACGATTTTTGGCACCACAAAACTCATCAAGCCCATGATTACTCCGACCGCCATCACCATCAGCACAATCGGATAGACCATTGCGCCTTGGATTTTCTTTTGTAAAGCAAAACGGTTTTCGGTGTAATCTGCCAATTGGTTGAGGATCAAATCCAAATGACCAGATTTCTCGCCTGCGGCAATGGTCGCGATATATAGCGGCGGAAAGCTGGCGGCTTGCTGCAGTGCGCGCGCAAGACTCAAGCCTTCTAACACATGAGAGCGCACGGCAAGCATGAGAGATTTGATATGCGTCTTTGGTGATTGTTTGGCGACGGCGGCAAGCGTTTCCTCTAACGGAATACCCGCTGCCAGCAAGACAGACAGCTGACGGGTTAAGAGCGCCAGCTCATAAGCGGAGGGCTTTTTATAGCGGTTTTTATACTTAGCTTGTCTGTCATTGACGGCACTGACTTCCACGGGCGTCCACTGCTTATCACGCAGCTGCTGGCGTATCTGCCGCGCCGAATCGCCCTCGAGCAGGCCTTTTTGCATACTGCCGCGCTCATCAAGCGCTTTAAAATGATAGGCTGGCATAGCAGCAGATATCCTAAGAAGATCAAAGAGAATGAATGATAAAATAGCGCTCAAAACCTTAGGGCATGGCTTTGTCGCCTAAAACAGCGGCGTGGAGTCGTTGCTGTCCGGCATCAGCCCTTGGAGGAGCAAGACATCTAAATGCTGCTGTTGGAGCTTTTTATCAAAGTCATTGACCTCAGCGATCAGCATTCTCTCGATGCGTTTATCACTGGCAAACACGCTCAGCCGTGCACAGATGACGGCCAATTGATAAATGCGTTTTTTGCAATAGCCGTCTAGCCCTTGTAGCAGCCGCACCATATGCGGTGTCTCTAAACTGGCGTAGTCATAATCCGCCACCACCTCGGGCGCAAGCGCCGTGACGCTATAGCTAATGGACAGATGCGCGCAAAAATAACAACTAAATAAATAGCCGACTACATGGCCGATATAATAGCCTCTATCGTAAGTAAAACTACTCACCCCAAAGTGCCCAAGCACATAGCTATTGAGGCTGCCTTGATCAAAGATAGGCTTGGTGTTTTTGAGCCTACCGATCGTGGCAAAGCACAACGGGTTACGGCCATCTTGAGTGGTCAGCTGCCACCCTGCTGGCTGCTGCGCGGGCATGTGGCGGACGATATCAGCGATGATGTCGTCGACCACATGTAGCTGCTGCCAAAGGCGCTCAAGCCCATCGGTATCCATCAGTCCGCGCTTGTCGAGCTGCTGCGCCAGCAAATATTGCTGGTATTCTACAAACTGTGATTTGAGCGTTTGTACCAAATAAGTCGGACGGGTATTGGCAGGAGCCATATACAAGAGCCGTGTACGCTCATGCTGAGCACGGTACAAGGCCAGACGCTGGGCGGCAACGCTGTCCTTATCGGTAGAAGCATCAGTTTGCACCTGTGACGTGACTGTATGCGCCGTGTCCACAGCGCTATCAACCGTAAACAAGGCCAACAGTGCCGCCTTATCAAAGACCACAGCGCTGTCATCCTCCTGAGCGTCTGTCATGGGATATTGCGCATCACTGACGGTGCCTTGAGGCGCATTACTTGGTTTGTTGCCATTGGCTTCGATAGCGGATTGGCTACCGGCTTGGGCGTTTGGCTTTGCGGTTGGTTCAGTCATAACATACCATCTGCAGCAAAATGAAACATCACCTAGATCTGACTATATGCCTGCTTTATAAGGAAATATAGCACGCTTGTCACAAGCGCTGGCGTCCAGATGACTCAATATTCCATAGTACCTGAACATCGACGTATTGTCAGCCGTCCATCAGCAAAATACCCACCGCCGCACGCGGCTTAAAATACCTAGACTAAACAAAATACCTAGCCAGATAAACGCGGCATCACGTCATCCGCTAACCGTGATACTGCTGGCGATAAGCTTTGGGCGAGACGCCGTAAACGCGCTTGAATGCTTGGCTAAAGGTCGAATCCGACGCATAGCCGACCAGCTCACTGATACGGCTGATGCTGTTTTGTTGCAACCGCAAGTAGCGCGCTGCCAGGCGCAAGCGATAATCAATCAGATACGTTAGCGGCGGCATACCGACTGTGTCTTTAAAGCGCTGCGCAAAGCTTGAGCGCGACATCCCCGCGACCTCTGCCAGCTTATGTATCGTCCAGCTTTTGCTTGGAGCTTCATGCATGGCGGCCAAGGCTTTGGTCAAAAACGGATCTTTCATGGCCTTTAGCCAATTCTCAGTGGCTTCAGGCAGGCTTTCGATATAGACGCGCAAACACTCAATCATCATGATACTCGCCCAATGATTGATGACTGCGGTCTTACCCATACGCTCGCGCTCAGCCTCCAAGGTCAGCAGCTTAATCTCCACATCAATGACCTCAAACCTGCCATCAGATTCTTCATTAATTTCGGGCAAAATCGATGGCAGGACAGACAATAACGGCCGTATCATCTCTTTGTCATACTTACACTCAATCAAAATCAGAGACGAATGAGACTCGCCCTCACCTTTGACATCTAGCGTCTGCGCTTTGCAGCTATTGAGCATCTCATCTAGCGGCTGGGCGGCATCACCATCATACGCTAGCGCATAGCTTGTGTGCTGATGGGTATTGGGAATCATGATAATATCGCCTGCATGTACCTCTCGTCGATCATTGCCAACATCGATACAAAAACTGCCAGACATCACCAAATAAAATAAAATAGTGTCTTTTCTCGTCAATGAATAAGACCAATTACCGACGCAATTTAGCCGATAGTATTTGGTTTCAAACAAATGCACATTTTGTAGCAATACGCTTAGAGCGTCCATCTGTCGTTCCTCAGTGATTATGAGCAGTGTCCAAACCTAGCAAAATAAACTATCTCATAGAGATGACACAAGTCAAATATCCGCTCGTGGACTCTGGTTAAAAATATACATACGTTAGACACATAGACCAAACTCGAGGCGCGCCAATACTGCCCGCACTTATGTGCTGGGCAAGTGACATTTAAATAGAACGATAGAATGACAAATATGAGCACCAAGCATCAGATGGCGGTATAAACACGCAGGCACAAAAAAACGCCGGCCAAAACCAGTGTCATTATTTATGAGCAGCAAAGGTTGACTTCCTCCCCTCCCTAAACGGAGGGGATTCCTACTAAAGACGGCCAAGCCCGACCGCGAGAATGTTTTTTGCTCCATTAACATCTCTGTTATGGGTCGTTTTACAAGAACGACAAAACCACTCTCTTATACCAAGACCTTCTCTACCTTTCGGACTGTCTTGGCGGGAGCCGCAACACGAGCAGATTTGGGTGCTGTACGCTTCATTGACTTCAATATAGTGGCAACCTGCGTTCGCGCATTTGTAGTCCAGTTGCCGCTTAATCTCAAACCAACCAGCGTCATAGACGGATTTGGCCAGTTTGGATGAAGTAAATGAGTTTGATTTGATTTTTCCAACAACGATTAGGCTGTTGGCCTTAACAAGCTTTGATGTGAATTTATGGATCAGATCTTGGCGGGTGTTTTTAATCTTGGCGTGAATGGCCTTGACCCGCTTTTTATTCTTGGCTCTTTGAGCAATGGCCAGTTTTTCTGCGTATTGATGGGTCAGCTTAGTGGTTAGAATATCACCATCACTACTGACTGCTGAATCCTTACAGCCTAAATCAATACCGACTTGGCCAGTACCACACTTAGTCTTTGGAAATTCTTTAACGGTGATACAGGCATACCATCTGCCTCGTGCATCTTGTACCAGCTCACAGGTGTTGATGTTGTAGAGCGAGAGGTTATAGCTATCCCACAGATCAATGATTAGTTTTTCACCCTTAGCAAGGCTTAGCTGAATCGTAGATTTAAGGCTTTTCTTGCCTGATTGACGGGTTGAAAGGTGTTTTATGGCTGTCTTTTTAAAAGGAATCCAGCCCAAACTTCTTCTCTTGGCCTTTGGGTTGTTGGTACGCCAGTTGAGTTTGGCTTTTTTAAACTGTTTACGGCTTTTGGCATGGGTTTCAGAGATGGCTTGTAGCGTTTGGCTGTGCAAGTTTAAATACTCGCCACTACCTTTGGTATAAGCGGCCAAGTCATAGGCTGAAAAGAATTTTCCTGTGCGCTTAAGATGTTTAAAACTAAGCTCATTAACGTAATTCCAGACAAAGTTAACCGACCCAGCCAAGATATTGAGCTGAGTGGCGTGTTTGTCTTTGATGCGTAGCTTGAGCGTTTTCATGGAATAATTATGATCTCAATGCAGTTGGTTATCAAGGTATTCGCAATATTGTACGACAATGACTGACGCCTGATATCCACGCCCTAGAAGGATGTGGTTTTACGGCGTTAGATGATAAAGAGTAACGACAGGGAAGTCTAATAAAGAAACAGAAAGAAGGTGCAGCAATAGAACCAAAGCGGCTGCTGACAGATAAAGAGAAAAAAAGAAAAATTGGGGCGACTGATGGGACTCGAACCCACGACAACCGAGATCACAACCCGGGGCTCTACCAACTGAGCTACAACCGCCATAATATGGCCAAGGAAGGCAAGATATGCAGGCTAAATGGCGCGCCTGGCAGGATTCGAACCTGCGACCACCTACTTAGAAGGCAGGTGCTCTATCCAACTGAGCTACAGGCGCTCTTAAGGGCTTTTTATATATCTGATTAAGATTACAATACTATTGTAGTATAAACTCAATCATTATACATAAAAAAAAGCCTGTAAGGCTCTTAAATAAATAGATGGTCGGAGTGATAGGATTCGAACCTACGACCCTCTGGTCCCAAACCAGATGCGCTACCAAACTGCGCCACACTCCGATATTTCTATTTTTACGATAGTTTTGTCAAGTAACTTGTTGTTGACAATGCCGCTAACTTGTTAATGTTCATCGCTATCGAGGTGCACATATTAAGGGGTAAAGCCGATTGTGTCAACACCTATTTTTGATAAATTTAAAAGAATTATTAAATTACCGCAAAAACGCATGTTTTTATAAAAAAGGCCACAATCAACGCCTTAATATCCCTTAATATCGATGTTACCTACTCATCGACAGGGGCATTATACTATATTTTCTCAAGGAAGCAAGTCACTGCCCTTATTTATCGTGCCTGTGTTGACGTTAAAGGGTATTAGCCATAGCGTGGCATGATCTGGCACCTTGCTGGCGAGCGCTTCTGTGATAGACAGCTGGCGAAGCCTCGTCGGTTGCCGCGTGTCATCTTGTACAGGATACACCAGCCAAGCCTGCGGCGCTTGATAAGCCTGCGCATAGCTGGCCAATTGATAAGCATCGCTGGGGCTGATAGCAGCAGCATTTGCTAGTGCTTTCCATTTGATATCGATTACATGGCTATAGCAGCGTGCCGTGTTAGTGACCGTCTTTGCCTTGTGATGCGTATGAGTGGAGTTGTCATTATCATTGTCAGGCGGCGTTTGATAGATCAACAAATCAGGGCGGATAGACAAACAAGCTCGCCCCTCCTCGTCATTTAACCAGACCCGCTGCGCCTGAAACAGCGGCTGATATCTCGTACTGACGCGCCGAAACAGTGCGGCGATACGTAAGCTGGCCCACTGCTCAAAGGCTTGGTTCATATCTAGCAGCAGGCACAAACGTAGTGATGGTGGCCGCTGTTTTATTGCAGGTGGTGCAATACCATTTGCGCCAGCGACACTCGACTGGCGCAGTAGCCAATACGCCATCTCTAATAGCTGCTGCGCATCTTGCACGGCGTTCGCATGCAGTGGCTGCATAGCAAGCTGGCGTTTGGCTTGCTGATAGACCGTCGCCAACTGCGTCAGCTCATGAGCATGTAGCGCAGAGACCCGTTGCCATGTCGTCGACAACTGAGCACCAATGCGACGAAAACGCACGGAGGTCTGTAGTAATGGGCCAAGTTGCTCTAAAGCACTTTTGATCAGCCGATTGGCTAGCATCTCTTGGCTGAGCACACTGCGCTCACACACGAACTTATGCGGCTGCAGCAGGTTGCGCTGCAGTTGCTCTTTTATCACGAGGCGACCTTGCAATGAGGTTTGGTTGTCGATTTGCGTTTGATAGTGCTTGGTGGGTGGGTGCTGCGTCAGTCCTTGCAAAAACTGCTGAATGAGCCAATCTGACAATGGCAAAGCGTTGATCGGTAAGGATGCAGCGTGGCGACCAAACTGCCCAAGGTGTTTGCTATTTGGCAGTGTCTGCGGTGATGAGTCGTTGCTGGCGATCAAATCTGCCAGCATCCTCTGCACCCAAAGCCGAGTGCGGCTGATAGTGCTTTTCTGCTCTGATGGCGACTGACGCTGAGGCGGTGTATTTGTCGCCGCCATCCGTTTGGGTAATATCTCAAGCACCATGCCACTTGGCAGGTGCACAATACCGATATAGTGACCCACTTGAAGCTGCCACTGGCCCCGCTTGCGCTTGATGCCAAATACCGCAAAATCTTGCGCCAGTAGCCACTCAAAATCAGTCACGTACGCAAAGTCGCGCGCGGTCAGCCGCTGATGCTCAAACACTGTCATAATGCCTGTCTGAGAACCAGCTGGCCGCCGCAGCTCAGGATTACCAGCGGTATGAAGATTGCTATCGTTATGGCGCACAGTCATCAGTATAATCGCTGATAGATAGCCGCCTGCGCAAACGCGCCTGCGCCTGCTATAAGATCTGCATTTATCCTATAGCCCCCTGCCCCTAGAGCCGAGTGCGGCTGACCAAAAAACGAATCATGGCCCAAATAGTCAGCGGCGCTGTCGTTTTGAGTCGCCGTCTGTGTAGGCCGGCTACCTGCCAGCAGCGCTTGGCTGTCTTGTATAAACTGCATCGCTAGCGGCTGCTCGTCATCTTGAAAGATATATTGTAGCACCGCCACTTGCCCACCTGCGGCTTGCGCTAATTGCGGAATGATTTGCTCGGCCAGTGCGCGTTGTAAGTGCTCCAGACTCTCTATCGCCCATAAAAACGCATGGCCCAACTGCGCTTCGCTGCCGAGCGTTTGCGTGATGCGCTGATTGAGGCCGCTGAGTAGTTTATCGAGCGCTATCGTGGCAGCAGACTCAGCATTGTCTACGCTGTGGCCTGTCTCGATACTTGGTAGCAGCTCAGGCTGTGGCGGACAATCGATAAATCGGAAGCGCCGACGCAGCGCCATATCTAGCGGGGCTAAAGAATGATCTTGCGTGTTCATGGTGGCATAAATATCGACATTGGCCGGAATACTAAAAGTACGGCCAGAATACGCCAGCTTTACCGTCATCGCATTGGCCATGCCAGTGCGTTTATCTGGCTCAATTAAGCTTAGCAGCTCACCAAAGACCCGTGATACGTTGGCACGGTTGATCTCATCGATCAGCATAGCATAGCGCTGTTTGGGGTCGCGAGCGGCGCGCTGACACAACAACAAAAACGCGCCATCTTGAATGCCATACTGCATCTGTCGGCCTTCGGCATTGGTGGCGATATTGGCAGATGTCATAACGGGGCGAATCCCTTCGACAAACTCTTCATAGCCGTAGGCTTGGTGAAAGCTCACCATACTAAAGCGCTGCTGGCTAAAGGCTTGCTGGCGCGCATTATTGTCGTGCTGCGCTTGCTCAAATTCGGCTAGCTGCTGTGATAAACCCTCTAGCAAGTCGATGCTATCAGGCAGCAAATACCACGCACCGCTCTCATCCTTATCAAAATACGCTTGACTAGCGCGGTTATCACAGCTGACCGTCCGCGAGTCAGCAGGACTGTGGCGACGCAGCGCCAACCAAGCGGTGCTGCTTAAGTTTTTGTCGCGGGCATTTTTGGCCGCCTTTGCCACAAAAAAAGGATGGGCGACAATCTCTGGTACTTTTAGTAAGTCCTGCTGCGACTTGCGCATCTGCAAAAATATCAAGCACAGCACCTCGCGCCAGCTCAATTTCTGTAACAGCTGGGCCAATAGCACCTCATCATCTGCGGTGGGCAGATCGTCGGTGTATTGCTGGGCGATTTGTAGCAATCGATAAGTCTTACCGGTACCAGCGACGCCCGTGTAGATGATATTGACCGGTTGGTGAGAGCGGTTTGGTTGAGTGAGCAAGACATCAGACATAACATTATCCAGCAGAGCAAAAGTGTATAAACATGAAACAAGCAATAGGCGGGCTGATTATAACAAGGTAAATGGCGACGTTAGGGCGGTCTGCTCGTTACCTTACTATCATTTTGTAAGCGCAGCAGTTCATGCTAATAATAGTAGGCAGAACGCGGTTAATGTACCATAGTAGCGGTGACGACTTGGCAGCCAATAGGCGCTTCGTCGTTATTGATGAGGTTTCATCATACGCAATGTCACCTTCAACCTATCTATATACTATATAAAGGATTTTTGTATGTCAGGATTATTAAAAAAACTCCCTACCAAGCTGACCAATAAATTGCCAGCCAAAGTAGCTGACAGCACAAGATCGCCAGTCGAACCACCAAACAGCACGCTCAAGCCCGTCAGTAACCAATTCACCAAGCTATTGTCAGTGACCAAATACTTACCGGCCAGCGCCCGCTCCAGTATTTTATCCAAGGCTTTTGGTAAAGTGGTGCCCTATGTCGGCACCACGGGCGTCTACTATGAGACGGTTGAGCCAAACCAAGTGGCGGTCAGCTTAAACAACACCAAAGCCGTACAAAACCATATCGGCTCTATCCACGCCGTTGCCATCACCCTACTGGCCGAAACAGCCACGGGGTTTATTTTGGGTCTAAACCTGCCCTCTGACCGTGTCCTGCT
Source organism: Psychrobacter sp. Marseille-P5312 (assembly GCF_900291405.1). Classification (NCBI taxonomy): domain Bacteria; kingdom Pseudomonadati; phylum Pseudomonadota; class Gammaproteobacteria; order Moraxellales; family Moraxellaceae; genus Psychrobacter; species Psychrobacter sp. Marseille-P5312. The sequence goes on along the minus strand of NZ_OLML01000001.1, from coordinate 1,479,621 downwards.
GATTAAATCTTACTCGGTAAATTTTTATCGCCCCATCAAAAAAGGTCAGATCGCCGCTATCGCCACCTTGTCGGATGAGCAGCGCTTAACCATACTCAATACCCCAAAAGGCGAGATGGTCATCCCTTGCGTCATCCATGATCGCGAGTCTGATAGCGAGCGCGACCCTATCGTGGTCGAGATGACATGGGCTTGGATACCCAAGTCAGAGCTAGAAGCCAGACGTCAAGGCAAAGCGAATGCGCAAACAGCAGCAGGTGATGACGCAGCATTGGCAGGTGCGCTTGACGACCAGACCAATGACGCTCAACCCGCTTCACAACTAAACGATACACCCTCTGCGCAAGACTTGTCTGCCGCCACTACAGATATGGCCAAAAGCACATAGCACATAGATTGCGTGATCAAATCAAAAAACCAATAACAAGGAGACAATGATGTCCAAACTTGTCCATACATTGACAGCCCCTTTATCCAAGGTACTACTGGCCAGCGCCTGCGCGTTGGGGCTTAGCATGACAGCCACGGCCGCTCCAGCAAATACCAGCCAACATGCCACACTTAGCAAATCCAGCCCTGTATTTTTGGGAGAAGGTGGCAACTATCCTTTTTCTGAAGCGGTGCGGGTCGGCGATACACTATATATGTCAGGCCAGATCGGCTTTAAAGACGGCAAGCTGGTCAAAGGCGGCGTCAAAGCCGAAACCAAGCAAGCGCTAGACAACATTCACACCACGCTCCTAAAGTATGGCTACCAAAAGTCAGATGTGGTCAAATGCATGGCGATGCTGACCGACATGGATGACTTTGCTGACTTTAATAACGTCTACAAAGCCACGATGGCCAAGCCTTATCCGGTGCGCTCAGCCTTTGGCGTCTCAGAGCTGGCGGCGGGCGCAAGCGTCGAGGTTGAATGTATCGCTGTCAAATAATCGCGGTGTTCACTATTGCGGTATTCACTATCAATGTGCCACTGCATACCAGTCATTACCAATAGAGCACGACCAAATAACTGGCTTTGATAGTCAGTTATTTTTTTGCCGTTTATATGCTAGGCATCCTCATAAACCCTCTATCAACTTAAAAGCGGTTCATCATTTAGCGCGCTTTCTTTGGTCACGCGCAGCACTTCCTCTAACGTCGTCCGACCTGCTATCACTTTGTGCAGTCCATCAGCGCGAATCGACGATGTTTTTTGGCGAGCGTAGGCTTCTAGCTCATACTCAGCGGTGTTGCTATGAATCATACGGCGCAGCGTATCATCGATGGGCACCACCTCATATATGGCGGTACGACCTTTAAAGCCTGTCTGGTTACATTTGTCGCAGCCGACAGGTTTGGGGAGTTTGATAAAGGTGTCTGTCGCTTGTGCGCCTGATGGCCCCGATGTCAGATCAATCTCGGTAAAGAGCTTGGCCTGCTCACTATCTGCAGCTTGCCAGCCATGGCAGTGCGGGCACAAGGTGCGCACCAAACGCTGGGCGACAACCCCTATCAGTGATGATGACAATAAGAAAGGCTCAACCCCCATATCTTGTAAGCGGGTGACGGCCCCTATAGCGGTGTTGGTATGTAGCGTCGATAATACCAAGTGTCCGGTAAGCGATGCCTGTACAGCAATTTCTGCGGTTTCTAAATCGCGAATCTCACCGACCATTACCACATCTGGATCTTGTCGTAACATCGCGCGCAGACTCTTGGCAAAGGTCATATCGACTTTATTATTCACCTGCGTCTGGCCGATGCCATCGAGCTGAAATTCTATCGGGTCCTCAGCGGTCAAGATATTGCGAGTCTGATCATTTAGGTCAGTCAATGCCGAGTATAAAGTAGTGGTCTTGCCAGACCCCGTCGGCCCAGTCACCAAGATGATACCGTGCGGGCGATGGATAAGGCGCTTAAGCTCACTATAATCGCTGTCAGACAAACCCAGATAGGTCATGTTTAAGCGGCCTGCTTGCTTATCGAGCAGTCGCATCACCACCCGCTCGCCAAAACTAGAGGGTAGCGTCGACACCCGCACATCGACCTCACGCCCTGCTAGACGCAAGCTGATACGGCCATCCTGTGGCACGCGTTTTTCGGCGATATCGAGTTTGGCCATCACCTTGATACGCGAGACCAAGAGCGGCGCTAACTGACGTTTTGGGCTAATGATTTCTTTTAGCTCGCCATCGACGCGAAAACGCACGACCAAGCGTTTTTCAAAGGTTTCGATATGAATATCAGACGCATTGAGACGGATGGCCTCGGACAGTAGCGCGTTGATCAGGCGGATGATGGGGGCGTCGTCTTGCTGATCCATCAGGTCTTCTGTCTCAGGCACGCTATCTGCCAAGCTATCGAGATCCGGATGGTCTTCAAGTCCTGCAGCAATGTGCTGTGACTCGCCCGTATTGCCTGCATAAGCGGCGTTTAGGCGTTTTTCAAACTCATCGGCGCTGACACTGTCATAGGTTGGCACGCCGCGCACGCCCTGCTGCTGCAAAAACCGCACCGCTTCATTAATCGCCGATAGCGGTGTGGCCTTGGTCAGTACCAGCGTCGCCGGCAGCTCAGGGTCTATCGCAAGGATGACCAAAACCTGATGGCGTTTGGCAAAACTATAAGGCAATTGCATCATAAAAACGACCTGATAACTAAGAATAACTGCGGTATGAGCAGCAGATGATGACAGCAGAGGTATGGGTAAATCGACTCTCTCTAAAATGGCATAGCGCTCTTGACTATATAGCATAGCGCGATAGCGCGGCTCACCGCCGCACCGCCTTAGTCCAAAAAGACTGACTGTAAACCTGCATGAGTTTGGTATAATAGCATTTTGTGTCAGATGCGTATTAGTTTATCTGCAAGACGCGCGTCCCTATCGCTTGGTGCCAATTGCGCCATCTAACGCGCCAAGCCCACAGAGGATTTTTATTTTGTCGATAGTGCGCTATTATCAGTTTGAGACTTCTTGTCTGATAAGCGGTGCACGTTTGCACTAAGACACACCTTTTCATATTTGATGTCTATTTATTAGGTCATCTTGCCGCCCGTTATTAGGATTTGAGTTATGTCAGAAAACGCCCACCCCACTCCCACGCCGCTACTATCAGACACCTTTAACGTCGGTAGTCGCACCTTTTCTTCTCGGTTATTGGTCGGGACGGGGAAATATAAAGACATGGCGCAGACAGGTGAGGCCATCGGCGCGTCGGAGGCAGAGATTGTCACCGTCGCCATTCGCCGTACCAATATTGGGCAAAATAACGATGAGCCCAATTTGCTCGACGTCATCTCTCCAGACAAATATACTATTTTGCCAAATACTGCTGGTTGTTTTGATGCCGAAACGGCGGTTCGTACCTGTAAGCTTGCTCGCGAGCTGCTCGGCGGGCACAATCTGGTCAAGCTTGAGGTGTTGGGCGATGAAAAAACCCTCTACCCTAACGTCATGGAAACGTTAAAAGCGGCCAAAGTCTTGATAGACGATGGGTTTGAGGTGATGGTATATACGTCTGATGATCCTATCGTCGCCCAAGAGCTTGAGAGCATGGGCTGCGTGGCGATTATGCCGCTCGGTAGCTTGATTGGCTCTGGACTTGGCCTGCTCAATCGCCATACCCTCAGCCTAATCATTGAAAACGCCAACGTACCCGTCTTGGTCGATGCAGGCGTCGGCACCGCTTCGGATGCAGCGATTGCCATGGAGCTTGGCTGCGATGGGGTCTTGATGAACTCTGCCATTGCCAATGCGCAAAACCCAGTCTTGATGGCACAAGCCATGAAGCACGCTATCTGGGCTGGGCGTGAGGCGTTTTTGGCGGGCCGTATGCCGATGCGCAAAATGGCAGCCGCCAGCTCGCCGCAGACAGGCTACTTTTTTCAGTAAGCGCTTTTGCTAGTAGCTCAGCGGACACCTGATCGTGTGGCGCCAGATATGACGCCACCATCACAGGTCTTTTTTCCAACATCATAAAAGGATTTATTATGCGACTTCTCACCGCAGTCGATCAATTATTTTTACTTCTTGAGTCGCGTAAACAGCCCATGCACGTTGGCGGCTTGTTTTTATTTGAATTACCAAAAGCGGCGGATAGCGATTTTGTCTATCAGCTGGTAAAACAAATGCAAGAATCCGACGTGCCGCCAAGCTTTCCTTTTAACCAAGTGCTAGAGCATCTGATCTTTTGGAAAAAAGACAAAAATTTCGATGTGGAGCATCATCTGCATCATGTCGCGCTGCCAAACCCTGCGCGGATTCGCGAGTTGCTGATGTATGTATCAAGGGAGCACGGACGGCTGCTAGATCGCGCCATGCCGCTATGGGAATGCCACGTAATAGAAGGCATCCAGCCTGAGACTGAGGGCGGTGCTGAGCGATTTGCGCTGTATTTTAAAATCCATCACTCATTGGTCGATGGTATTGCAGCCATGCGTTTGGTACAAAAATCCCTATCGCAGTCCGCCACCGAGCCTGTCACCCTGCCTGTGTGGTCACTGATGGCGCGCCACCGCAACCAAGTCAACGCCATACTGCCCAAAGAGCGCTCCGTGCGACGCATTATCAAAGAGCAAATCTCTACCATCAAACCGGTGTTTACTGAGCTGCTGGACAACCTCAAAAACCATGGCGACGAAGGCTATGTCGGCACCTTTGATGCACCGATGAGCATCTTAAACAAACGCATCTCCGCCTCTCGTCGTATCGCTGCGCAGTCTTATGATATCGAACGCTTTAACGATATTGCCGCCCGCCTAAAAATCAGCAAAAACGATGTGGTACTTGCCGTCTGTTCAGGGGCCATTCGTCGTTATTTGCTCGCCATGGATGCCCTACCCAGCAAGCCATTGATCGCTTTTGTCCCGATGTCGCTACGTACTGATAATAGCGTCTCAGGTAATCAGCTATCGTTTGTCCTAGCAAACCTCGGCACGCACCTTGATGACCCACTACGCCGCATCGAGCTTATTCACCGCAGCATGAATAACGGCAAACGCCGTTTTCGCCGTATGAATCAAGCCCAAGTGATTAATTACAGCGTGATTGCGTATGCGTGGGAAGGCATCAATCTGGCAACGGGCTTATTCCCCAAAAAACAAGCCTTTAACCTTATCATTTCCAATGTACCCGGCTCAACCAAACCCTTATACTGGAATGGCGCAAAGCTACAGTCGCTATACCCTGCCTCTATCGTCTTTAATGGTCAAGCGATGAACATCACGCTCGCCAGCTATCTCGATAGAATTGAGTTTGGCATCACTGCCTGTAGTAAGGCGCTACCGCATATACAAGACATGCTGATACTGATCGAAGAAGAGCTGGATTTGCTAGAGGCGACCAGCAAAGAGCTTGAGTTTCAAGGCATCACGGTCAAGGACAAGCGTGATGACCAAAACCCTAAGCACATAAAAAAGCTGGCACCATAATGGTACCAGCTTTTAAGATTTGATCGTTGACGGCGGCTTAAAACACATCGCCCCAAGTCGGTACCACCACTTGCATCAATGGCTTGAGCAGCTTGACGTTACAAGCAAAGATAGAGCCTGATGTCATCGAGTTGTGCGCGCCAGTATGATCGACGACCACGCCGCGTGCTTCGGTGACAATCAGCTCACCGGCAGCAATATCCCACGGCTTGATAGACATCTCGAAATAACCATCAAAACGACCTGCCGCCACATAGCACAGATCCAGCGCAGCTGAGCCTAAACGGCGAACTTGTCCGCCCGCTTCAGAGATTTTTTGTAGGCTTTCAAAGTGCTGCTTGGCATAAGAGATGACTTCGCCATTGCGAGTGCGCTCAAGCGGATGACCGGTGGTAAATAGCCCACCGTCGATGACTTTACGCTCACTGACATTGATACGGCGTTGGTTGAGACGCGCGCCTTTGCCGCGGCTGGCAGAAAACATCTCGTCACGCACAGGATCATAAATCACGCCGTGCTCGGTCACACCTTTATACTGTACGGCAATAGAAACACAAAACTGCGGCACACCATGGACGAAGTTTTTGGTGCCGTCTAGTGGATCGATAATCCAGCACCAGTCGGCATCTTCGCCGCGGCCTTCTTGCATACCAAACTCTTCACCCAAAAACGAATGGTTTGGGTAGCTGGCTTTTAGTGTCTCAATCGTCAGCTCTTCACTAAAACGATCAATACGGGTGACCAGTCCATCAAGCCCTTTTGACTCGATATCTAGCTCGATTTTGTGACGGTTTTGATGCGCGTATAAAATCTCTTTACCGACTTTTTCAGCAGCACGTGCTGCGATGACGACCATGGGTTCCATAGATAACCTATTTGCTTGATGAATGAATACTACTTAAGAGATAACACTGATAAAATGTACAAAAAATAAAGCCGACTTAAAACTAAGTCCTATCAACCTAACAAAAACCCTAGCCGCCAAGCAAACCAAATAGATGATTGCTAGTCGTTGCACCGCCCAAGTTGTCAAATAATTCACACCTACGGCAAGTAGGCGAGGTTTAAGCAAAAAACCTATAAGCTTTATTTTTTACTCTGCTATTTTAGCAATTTTTTATGAATGATAGGGTTTTATTTTAGCAGTTGCTTGAGCTGACTGACCACACCTGCAACATCCAGACCACAGTCGGCCATTTGCTCTGCGGGTGCGCCATGCGCGATAAAACGATCCGGAATACCGATATTGCAAATGGCTGGGCGATGATGCTTAAAGGCCGCCGACTCATTGAGCAAGTATTCATTGACTGCACTGCCCGCGCCGCCCATCAGCATGTGCTCCTCTAGGGTGGCGATATGGGTGATGCCGTTTGCCAGTATCTCTTCTAACAATACGGTATCTAGTGGCTTCACCCAGCGCATATTGACCACATGTACCTGACAGTGCAACTGCTGAGCGATATCTTGGGCGGCCGAATCAGCGGCGGCAACCATACTGCCAAATGCCAGTAGCGCCAGCTTGAGGGGGGCGTCATCTTGTCCTACTACCGACTCAATCATCGCCTTGCCGATGTCATAGGTCTGCGCGGGGCGCTCGATGGCAGCACCTGTACCGACGCCGCGCGGATAACGAACAGCCGTACAGCCTTGATACTCATAGCAAGTATTTAATAAATGGTAGCACTCGTTTTCATCTTTTGGCGCAGCGATTAGCATGTTGGGTACGCAGCGTAAAAAAGCAAAATCAAACACCCCCGCATGGGTCGCGCCGTCCTCGCCCACCAATCCTGCGCGATCGATGGCAAACGTGACATCAAGATCTTGCAAAGCCACATCATGAATCAGCTGATCGTAGCCGCGCTGCAAAAACGTCGAGTATATCGCCACAATGGGTTTGACGCCTTGCGTTGCCATACCAGCAGCCAGTGTGACGGCATGCTGCTCAGCAATCGCCACATCAAAAAACCGCTCTGGGAACTGACGGGCAAAGTCGGTCATGCCTGAGCCTTCTTCCATCGCTGGCGTAATGGCGAGCAATTTGTCATCTTCATGCGCTTTGTCACACAAAAACTGGCCAAATACTTGCGAGTACTTTAGCGCAGGCTGCGATTTTTTAGCAGCAGGCGGCGTATCATGCGGCTGCTCATCTGATAGCTTACTAATGGCATGGTAGCCAACTGGGTCTAGCTCTGCAGGCGCAAAGCCTTTGCCTTTCGTGGTATAGACATGTACCAGCACGGGGCCTTTGACTTGTTTTGCTAATGACAAGACGCGCAGTAGCTCAGGTATATTGTGGCCATCAAAGGGGCCAAAGTAGGTAAAGCCAATGGCTTTGAATAAATTGTCCTCGAGCTGCGGCACATCGCGCATCTCTTTGTGGCGTTTGCGCCGATCAAACCCCTGCATGTCAGGGCGCTGGCAGACAATAGGCTGGCCGGTATCAGAGATATCTACTTGATACCCCGACTCCCATAGCATGGCCAAATGCCGCGAAAACCCGCCAATCGAGCAAGATATCGACATATCATTGTCATTTAAAATCACCAACAAATCGGCATCTTGCTGTACCGCATCGTTCATGGCTTCAAACGCCATGCCGCCTGTCATCGCCCCATCGCCGATGATACAAGCGACCGTCTGCGGCAGCCCCTGATACCGCAGCGCCAGACTCATGCCGAGACCCGCTGAGATGGAGGTCGATGAATGACCAACACCAAAGGTATCGTACACAGACTCGGCGCGCTCAGGGAACGCCGTCAACCCATCTTTTGCACGGATACTGCCCAGCTGATCGCGGCGACCCGTCAGCACTTTATGAGCGTAGGCTTGGTGCCCCACATCCCAAACGATTTGATCGTGCGGCGCATCTAGCAAGTAATGCAGGACAATGGTCAGCTCGACCACGCCTAGGTTGGCACCAAAGTGTCCGCCACTTTGACCGGCCGAATACAACAAAAAAAGGCGCAGCTCATCGGCTAACGCAATCAGCTGAGCGCTACTAAAGGCATTTAAATCAGCAGGCGTATCGATACTATCGAGCAGCGGCGTCTGCGGGCGCACACGTGGGATCGCCGTATAAGTCTGCTGCAGACTGGGCAGCTGGACCGCAGACGTAGTGGCTGACGCAGATACGGACTGAGACTGTGGGGAATAAGGTGACTGCTGCATAAACCGTACGATACCTACCAATCTGCTGACAAAACGTGCTTTAGGGTATAAAAAAAAGATAGCCAAGCGACGTCAATAATATCTACATCATTATTGATGTAACAAGCCATATAGTTATTTATGTAACGCCGGCATAAAACCTATCATGCGGCGTCTCACAGCAAGCACGCGAGCATAATATATAGCGCGGCGCGGCTTGGGATGAGTATTATGCCTTATTATCAGACATCAATACCGAATGTTCGTGACGACATAGTAATGTAAGGGTAAAGACTTGTCACTGTATCCGTCAAAATAGTATGGCATAATAGCATTTTTTTTTAATTGTCGCTTTAATCATCGTGCGTCGTCTGTGAACTTTGTGTGTTTTTACCATAAAGCGCAAAACCATGCTATTGTCATGAGCAGGTGATCGCGTTTTTACAGACTCTACTGCCACCACCACCGGCTTATGCAGGACAGTAATGTCATATCAATTTATTACCAGTGCCAAACTACCGACTCGTCATGGCGAGTTTGATATTCATGTTTTTGAAAACGACGACGGCCAAGAGCATGTGATGCTGACCGTTGGTCTGGCTGCGTGTGAGCAAGTAGCGGCTGATGAGACGGCAGACAACACCCGCGTGCCGAGCACAGCGCATGCAGCCTCAGAGCCGCCGGTGCCCTTGGTACGTATCCATTCTGAATGCCTTACTGGCGATGCCTTTAGCTCACTAAAATGTGACTGTGGCCCGCAGCTCAATACCGCCATGCAAGCCATCCAAGAGGCAGGCTGCGGCGCTATTTTGTATTTGCGCCAAGAGGGCCGCGGTATTGGCCTGACCAACAAAATCCGCGCCTATGCACTACAAGACCAGGGCCATGATACGCTAGATGCCAATTTAATGTTAGGCTTACCTGCTGATGCGCGCATTTATGATATGTGTGGCCCCATGCTCGCCCATGTCGGCGTCGATGCGGTACGGCTCATCACCAACAACCCAGATAAAGTCGCCTATTTGACCGAACACGGTGTCAATGTGGTGGAGCGCGTGCCTTTGCTGGTGGGTGTCAACGATATGAATGCGGATTACCTCGCCACCAAACGCGACCGCATGGGCCATTTGCTCGACAAAGACTTTAATACTGCCATACACCTAAATAAATAGATATGTTATGAGTATTCCAGATACAGCTAATACCAATATAGACAAAAACGTCATAGACAAAAACGTCGCTCAGGCACAAGCAGATGCGGCAAACCCTGCCATACCAAACGATAACGACATCGCTCGCGTCCGCGCGTTTTTGGTCGATTTGCAAGCACGTATTTGCCAAGCGCTCGAAGCACAAGAGCGTGACGGCGGCGGTAATGCCATCTTTGTCCCTGATGATTGGCAGCGCCCAGAAGGCGGCGGCGGCCGCTCTTGTGTCTTAGCGGACGGTGAGGTGATCGAAAAAGCCGGCGTGATGTTTAGCCACATTCACGTGCACAACCTGCCCGCGTCGGCGACCGCGCGCCACCCCAATATCGCAGGGCGCAAAGCACAAGCCATGGGCGTGTCCCTCGTCGTCCATCCCAAAAACCCAAACGTCCCGACCAGCCATGCCAACGTGCGCTTATTCGTCGCCGAAGCAGAAGGCGAAGCGCCGATTTGGTGGTTTGGTGGCGGATTTGATTTGACACCGTTTTATCCTGTGCTAGCGGACTGCGTCCACTGGCATCAGGTCTGCCATGATTTGTGCGCGCCGTTTGGCGACAGCGTTTATCCTGACTTCAAACAGTGGTGCGATGAGTATTTTCATCTGCGTCATCGCAATGAGCAGCGCGGCATTGGTGGGTTGTTTTATGACGATGTCAATACCGAGAGCCGCGGCTGGGACTTTGAGACGTGTTTTGACTTTATGAAAGCAGTAGGCAATGGCTACCTTGACGGTATCATGCCGATTTTTGAGCAGCGTAAAGATCTGCCTTATACTGAAGCACAGCGCGAGTTTCAGCTCTATCGCCGTGGCCGTTATGTAGAGTACAATCTGGTCTACGATCGTGGGACTTTATTTGGCTTACAAAGTAACGGCCGTATCGAGTCTATCCTAGTCAGTATGCCACCTCTTGCCAGCTGGCATTATCGGTTTGAGCCGGCTGAGGGCACACCTGAGTTTGAGTTGACTGATTATTATCTCAAGCCGCGTGATTGGTTGACTTTATAGCTTTTGACGGTACAATGAACGCTACTTTTACCGACAAGTGTTTTATACACTACTTATGGTAGAGTTTATAGCACGATGCTATTGACAGTGGATATGGTAATAAGCAATATAGTCCGCTATACGTGAAGACTCAATTTTAGGTCAGCTTTTATAGCTGACCTTTATCGTTACAGACCCTTTATAACGGATCAATTACACAAATACTCTACACAACTCATCGCTGCACCCTATATATTTAGGGCAATAAGTATAAAAAAATAAAGGTGCTTTTATCATACTTTTAATTTGTACTACTTTTTAGTTGAGAATCACCCTTTAACAACAGCCACTATTTAGGCAAAGCATGAGATAATGCGCCTAACTTAATAGCCATTAAATAAGGAAGTTTGCATATGCTATCCCTTCACCGCAAAACCCCAATAAAATCTATTTTTGGCATCGCTTTGATGTCTACTGCTCTAGGCCTAACTGCTTGTAGCACCTCTGTGGACCCAGATGTCAAAGCACGTCAAGACAGCATGAAAAGCTGGGGCGATGCGATGGGCATCATGGGCGATATGGCCGAAGCCCCTGACACCTTTGATGCAGAGATCTTTAAAGAGCAGGCTGCGTTTTTGGCAGAAGATGCCGCCACGCCTTGGAGCCATTTTGAAAACCAAGAAGCCGCAGGTAACGCAACTGAAGCGGTATGGTCAAATGCCGACGGCTTTCGCGCAGAAGCAGAAAACTTCCAACAAGCAACATCTGAGCTAAATGCTGCCGCCCAAACCGCTACTAGCATAGATGATGTCATGCCAGCGTTTGGTCAAGTGGGCCAAAGCTGCAAATCTTGCCACACTGACTTTAGAGTCAAAAACGACTAAGTCCAGAGCAACATCCGTCAAACCCCCCTGACAAAAAAAACCGCCATATTGAATAATATGGCGGTTTTTTGTTTGCTATATATAAAAGTATCAATCGGCTTACTTTGCCGCTTGCTGATCGGTAGCGGGGGCTTGCTGCGCCTGCATTTTATCCACAATAGCACTGACAGACGGATCGCTTAAATCTATGGTACGTATAGGGAAAGGAATATTGATACCGGCTGCATCCAGCGCTTTTTTGACTTCTACGATGACTTGATGAATAGAAGCGACTTTATTGGCCTGCGTGCCATCTTCGATAAACCAGCGTACCGTCAGATCGATAGACGAGCCGCCAAATCCAGTCGCAATCACGCTAGGCTGAGCTTTCGTCGAGACGCTATCGGCCTTATCTAGCGCACGTAAGATCTCCGCTTTTGCCGCTTCAATATCATCCTCATAGCCGATACCGACCTCTATCTGCAAGCGGCGCTGCTTATAAGCGGTATTGACTGTCAAGGCTGAGGTATACAAATCTGAGTTTGGAATCACTACTTGCCGGCCATCATAGGTTCTAATCGTCGTTGCACGAATCTTAATGTCTTCAACGGTACCTTCGTAGTCACCTGAGACAATCTGATCACCAATACGAAACGGCTCTGAGATAAGTAACAAAATACCAGATAATAAGTTTTGGAAGATGTCTTTGAAGGCAAAACCAATCGCAACCGAACCAATACCCAGCGCGCCGATTAATTTGGCTGGTGTAAATCCTGGAATAGCAACAACCATGGCGATCATAAAGCCAATAAACAGAATAAGCGCCCCACCTATCCGCTGAAACACCTTCACCAAGTTTTGATGACGGACGCGCGCACCTAAGGTTTTATGCACGACTTTTTTGAAAATAATCGACAATAGCCAAAAAATCCCCAACACAATGAGCGCCGCTACAAAATATGGAATGCGCTCAATAAAGCCACTTGCCAAGTCTTGCGTGGTATAGACCACTTGTTGATAGACGGTCACACCATCGGTTAGCGTGTTCGATAGGCGGCTCACGTCAGGGGTGGGCATAAAGGGTTGCTCCTATTGCTGTCTTAGCGCGTGTTTAAATGAATAAATAAATGAACATCTCACTACTGTTTTGCCAGTTATGACATCAAATCAGCTTGTACGATTTCGATCCAATAGCCATCGACGTCTTTAATAAAGGCGATATTTTTCATACTGCCATCTTCTGGACGTTTTTTAAATTCGACATTGTTTTTGTCAAACCAAGCCACCGCGTCTGCCAAATTTGGCACACTAAAACAAATATGACCAAAGCCTTGAGGATCTTGGTTGCCATCATGATAGCTAAAGTCGGCCTGACTCTCTGTGCCATAGTTGTGGGTTAGCTCCAAGATACCGCGCTGACGAAAGGCAAAGATCTCTAGATCGGCACCTGACGGCAGGTTCTCACGCTCACTATCGGTCAGTTTGGCCAAAAAGTACAAATCAAACTCCATCTCAGGGAATTTTTTGACCGCCAATAGGGTCATGCCCAGCACCCTAGTATAAAACTCAAGCGACTTGGCAGGGTCTTTTACGCGTAGCATGGTGTGGTTAAAGGTAAAGCCTGAGGTTTGCGCTGAGATCGGCTGAATACCTGCATGCGCGACGCTGCTGGCAGGCTGCGCGATAGTCGCTGCATCATCAAGAGAGGTTGAGCTAGACGCTGAATGAGACATAACAATCCTAATATACCTAATATAAAATTAATATAAAAAACAAATGAATCAGCAAGCGAATCACAGCATGGCGATGCGCTTGCTACTTTTATGATAATCAAAAATGCACCAATCTATGATAGGGTTTTGTAAACAAAAAGCGCACCGCTCTGGTGTGAGGGCCGCTTTCGTCAAGTGAGTACAAAACCCCAAAAACAGATCAGTCTTCTAAAAACCGTACCTTACCGGTTTCTAAGTCGTACTCTGCCCCAACGATGAGCAGCTTACCACTCGTCGTCAAGTCCTCTAGGGCTCGGGAGCCATGTTTGAGCTGGCTGACAGACATACGCACGTTGGCACTGATAGAGCGATCTAGCAGCTCATCGGCATCGACGTCTTGACCATTGGCAGTCGCCAGCTCGTGCAAATTGTAAACACTTGGACGAATACGATCGACGATAGACTGTAGGTTTGGCGTGTAGTTTTGCTCAGGGTTGATGAGCGCTTCTACGCAAGCGGTCACCGCGCCGCAGTGTGAGTGGCCGAGCACCACCACCAGCTTGGTACCAAATTTTTCGGCAGCAAACTCAACCGAGCCAATCTGTGACGGTGCGACAACATTTCCTGCCACCCGAATCACAAACAAATCCCCTAACCCTTGGTCAAAGACAATCTCAACCGGTACGCGTGCATCTGAGCAGCCCAAGATAATCGCCAACGGGTCTTGATCACTGATAAGCTCTGGGCGCCTCTGCATCGCAGGATCTGGGTTGGTGAGGCTGTCGACGTAACGGGCGTTACCTTCTTTTAAAAGCTCAAGCGCTTCTTGACCGGTTTTGGGGCGTATGTCGTTAGGCATGAGAAATCCTTTTTTTTCCGAATGTTAAATGATAGATGGCTGCTCATATATCGCGGATAAAGAAGATGCTGGATATATAGACCAAAAGACGGCCAATGGCAACGAGGTCATGCCGCGCACTTCGGTGTCAGCCATGACATGATTGTATAGGAACACCGACAAAAAAATGCTAAAAACTTTTGTTTTAATGTCGTTAATATCGCTAAAAACGCCACGACCATTATCCCAAAGGCCCTTATGCTCATGGTGAAATACAACCCATTCGACATAAAACTGGCACGTTGTATATCAACACGCTTTATGCCAACAGGACGGCACCTAGTTTCAGTAGATTAACCACACAAAAGCCGCGCTTAGGGTAATACAATCTGCTCAAAAAAAATGCCCAAGCACATAAACGCCTTACTATTATACTACCGCAAAAACCATATACCGAGCGCTATAGCCACCTGCGCCATTCGCGCCATCCGATTTGGCTTGCGGGTATGACTCGCGTAACTGATAACGAAGTTGCACTGATTTATAGTAAGGGTTTGTTATAATACGCAGCAACCAGACCATGCTCATGCCAGCCCTTGTCGTGTCTTATACTAAAAAAGTACTGATATTAAAAAAGGTACGGACAGGTAAGAGGCTTAGGAAACAGATTTATGACCCAATCTTTAGCAAATACGCATACCAACCCTACGTCACCAGACACTGTACTGCTACAACTGACTGGCCTACAAAAAACCTATGATCAAACTGAGGTCTTAAAAGACATCAATCTTGATATCCAGCATGGTGAGTTTTTGACCCTGCTTGGCCCATCAGGCTGCGGCAAGACCACGCTGCTACGCTTAATCGCGGGGTTTGAGCAGCCGACGGCAGGGGCGATTTATCTAGACGGCGTGCAGATGGCAGGGCTGTCCGCGGATAAGCGTCCGGTCAACACCGTGTTTCAGCAGTATGCATTGTTTCCGCATATGACAGTTGCGCAAAACGTCGCTTATGGCCTAAAGATTAAAAAAGTACCTAAGGCGGAGATACAAACCCGCGTGCGTGAGATGCTGGCAATGGTGCAGCTAGAGCATTTAGCCAATCGCAAACCACAAGATTTATCCGGCGGTCAGCAGCAGCGCGTGGCCATTGCGCGCGCGGTGATTAATCGCCCCAAACTACTGCTACTCGATGAGCCATTATCAGCACTCGATCACAAACTGCGTCTGCAGATGCAGTCAGAGCTCAAGCGCTTGCAGCGCGAGCTTGGCATTACCTTTGTCTTTGTCACGCATGATCAAGAAGAAGCACTGTCGATGTCAGACCGTATTGCGGTAATGAAGGACGGTAGGTTTCAGCAAATTGGTACACCGATCGAGATTTATGAAACCCCTGCCAATCTATTTACGGCCAAATTTATCGGTGAGACCAATCTGTTTAAGGCAGAGGTCAAAGGCGTGTACCCCGATCAGCCAGATCGTGATGGCCGCGTGACCAATGGCCGCATCGAGGTGGAAGTTTGTGAAGCGCAGGTGCAAGAAGGTAAAGCCACATTGCGTAATCTACGCCGTCCTGATTTTGCCAACGATGTACAAGTAGGCGACATCGTCAACCTACTGCTGCGTCCTGAAGACTTACGCATTTATGATCCCAAAGACGACAGTCATGCAGGCTTGCTGGGCCGTGTCATCGAGAGTAACTATAAAGGCAGTACCTTAGACTCGATTATCGAGCTGGCCAATGGTCATATCATCAAAGCCTCTGAGTTTTTTGATGAAGACGATCCTAGCTTTGATTATAAGCTCAATGAAGCGGTCAAGGTGGCGTGGGTCGATGGCTGGGAGTGGGTATTGCCCGAAGACCATTTAACAGAACCACAAGCGCCTGAGCAAAGCGCGGCTATACAAAAAACAGCCACACAAAAGGATGTCAGCTAATGGCGCGTACTAGCCGTTTTAACTTGGGTAATAAAAGCCCGTTTCGTACTGCAACGCTATGGCTCATCTGGGGTTGGCTGCTGATATTTGCTTTGTTGCCAAATATCTTGGTCATCGCGGTCAGTTTTTTGACCCGTGATAGCAGCGCCTTTATCAGTTTGCCTGTCAATATCGACAGCTATATACGTATGGTGGATCCGCTGTATTTTGAGGTGTTTGTCCACTCCCTCTGGATGGCTGGTATCACCACGGTGATTTGTTTATTACTCGGCTATCCGTTTGCTTGGCTGGTCTCCAAAGCCCAGACGCGCTGGCAGCCGCTGCTGATGATGCTTTTGATTTTGCCGTTTTGGACCAACTCTTTGGTGCGGACTTACGCGCTCAAATTATTGTTTGCCAATAATGGTTTGATCAATAAATCCCTACTGACACTGGGTATCATCGACGCGCCTATCGATATTTTGTACACGCAAGGCGCGGTGATAGCAGGCCTGACGTATTTACTGTTCCCGTTTATGGTGCTGCCGCTATATGCGGTCTTTACCGATTTGCGTCATGATATGCTGCTGGCCTCGCAAGATTTGGGTGCGTCGAAAACCCAGACTTTTTGGCACGTGGTGCTGCCACTGACCACGCCTGGGATTATCTCAGGCGTGCTCTTGGTGCTGCTGCCTGCGATGGGGATGTTTTATGTGGCGGACGTGCTGGGCGGCTCGCGTAACCTGCTCGTTGGCAATATCATCAAAAACCAGTTTTTGGACGCGCGTGATTGGCCCTTTGGGGCGGCAGCAAGCGTGCTATTGACACTGGCAATGGCCGTGCTATTGCTGGCTTATCGTGCCAGTAGCCGCCGCATTGGTAAGACTGATTTTAATGAGGTGGCCTAATGCCTGATAACCAACGCCACATCAAACCGCCAAGCCTCGGCAGTATCGCGGCCAAAGGCTATCTTGGCCTGATTTATGCTTTGCTATATCTGCCCATCATCGTCTTGGTGGTGATGTCATTTAATAAATCAAAAATCGGCTACAACTGGGGCGGCTTTAGCCTCAAATGGTACGAGTCGCTATTCAACAACCAAGCGATGCTCGATGCATTTTGGCATTCTATCGTCTTGGGTTTGGTCGCTGCCACCGTCTCAACCCTAATCGGTACGCTCACCGCCCTTGCCCTACATCGTTACGACTTTCGCGGTAAAGGGCTATTAAATGGCCTATTGTTTGTACTAATGATGTCGCCTGAGATTGTCTTGGCTATCTCACTACTGGCACTGTTTTTATTGATAGGCTTACAGCTAGGTTTTGTCTCTTTACTGATAGCGCATATTACCTTTTGCTTGCCCTTTGTGGTCATTACTGTGTTTGCACGCCTAAGCAGCTTGGATGAGCGCTTGATGGAAGCAGCGCGCGATTTGGGCGCATCTGAGTCGACGATGATCCGCACGGTACTGATTCCGGTGATTATGCCAGCGGTAATGGCCGGTTGGTTATTGGCTTTTACCTTATCACTCGATGATGTGGTGGTATCGACCTTTGTCACAGGGCCTAGCTATGAGATTTTGCCGCTGCGGATTTATTCGATGGTACGCGTCGGCCTCAAACCTGAGGTCAACGCCATCGGCACGTTGCTACTGGCAGCCTCTTTGGTACTGGTCGTCATCTCACAGCTATTATTACGGCGACGCTAGACGTGGAAGGCTGGCTAATGACAGGCACTTGATAAAAATATTTGAGTGGAATTCACCGATAGATTATTTATAATGAATTTTTCTCACCCAAGTGCTTAGGTTATCTTATGTTAGAGCTTCGTCATCTCAATACATTGACAGCACTGCGCGCGCATGGCTCGCTGGCTGCGGCTGCCGATGAGTTGCATGTCACCGCCTCTGCCGTCTCGCATCAGTTAAAAGAGCTGGAAAACTATTATGATGTCAGCCTCGTCAATCGCCGCACGCGCCCGCTGAGCTTTACCCCAGCAGGTAAGATAGTGCTGGCACTGGCCGACAGCATCCTACCGCAAGTCGCCCGCACCAAATCCAACCTAAAGCGCCTTGCCCATGGGCAGGCTGGTCGCCTGCGCCTGGCCTCTGAGTGCCATAGCTGCTTTGATTGGCTGATGCCAATACTCAACCAGTATCGCCGCGAGTGGTCGGATGTGGAGCTGGACTTTGCCACTGGGTTTGAGCCGGAGCCACATCATTTACTAATGGAAAGTGATATTGATCTGCTTATTACCACCAGTGATTTGCCGATAGAGGGTATCAGCTATCAGCCGTTATTTGAGTATGAGAGCCGTTTGGTACTATCGCCCACGCATGACTTGGCGGCGCAAGACTTTATCGCGCCTCATGACTTAATCGATGAAACCTTGATCGCTTATCCGGTGGAAGCCAAACGCCTCGATATTATTGCTAATTTTATGACGCCAAGCGATGTGAGCTTCAAACATGTTCGTACCACAGAGCTGACAGCAATGCTGATACAGCTAGTCGCCAGTGAGCGCGGCGTTGCGGCTCTCCCCGATTGGGTGGTGGCAGAATACGAGAAAAAAGGCTGGGTGGTCTCCCGTCCGTTAGGCAATGGCGTGTATTGTCAGCTTTATGCAGCAACGCGCACGGCGAGCCAAGATATGGCTTATATGCAAGGGTTTGCAAGTTTGTTAGAAGGGCTTGTAAAGCCCATTTAATACTTCACTGCTTATTACATTTTTTGGTTATAAAATATCGTTCCCTTTCTTACATTAAGATAGGTGCTGGAGGAATGATGGTTCCCTAGTGAGGACTTGAATATCTAGCTTTAGGTTAATGAAATCAGGGGTTTAACTCGCTAAAATAGTCAGAGTGTACATACAATAAGCTTTCCGAGGATAAATATTAACTAAGAGCTTTCTGTATTCAGTCGTAGAGTTTAAAATCAATGCAATCTTATTTTTAGGGCGAGTCAATATGAATATCAAAAAATTATTTACTTTTGTTTTATTAAGTTCCTTTCTATCAGCTTGTGCTTCTAGTATGCCAATGAATAATAGTGTCGTTAATGCAAATGACAGGCCGAAATTAAGTAACTTTTTCTCTTACTACGATGAAAGTAACAATGTTCAGTTTGCTGCTTTGATATCGGGAAAATTTATCTTCAAAGACAACTGTTTATTTTTGGCGGACGGTGAGAGCATTACTACGCCTGTATTTAATACAGACGATGTGAAATTTAACGCTGAAAAAAGAGAAATTTACTTGAACGGAGAGGTAATATCTTTAGATAAAGATTTAATGTTGGGAGGAGGGTTTATAGATAGTAAATACCTTCCAAAGCTAGATTCAAGAGCTAGTGATAGTTGCTTAACTGATAGGGTCGCTATCTTGTATTCTGTAGTTGAAGATACTCCAGAGCTGAAGAAACGATGGTTAATACCATAGTATATTCCCAACGAAACCAGTTATTTCACCCTTTAAACTCATTAATAGACCATTTAAAACAGACTGTTAATATGGAACCACTGATAACAGACTCTTAAACGATTAATATCTATCAACGCCTATAAAACTAGCTTAAAGAAATAAAAGCCAAACGCGGTTGCTAATAATGTTAGTCCAACGTGCAAGCCGATGAGCGCTAAGCCTGCCAGCAGTCGCCCGTCATGGATAAAGCCAAATACCTCTGCACTGAAAGTACTAAAGGTAGTCAACCCACCCAAAAACCCAGTAATCACAAACACACGAACGTTATCAGATAGACCACTTCCCATGCGCTCAAACCACACCAGTGCCAGTCCTATCAGCAGTCCACCCAAGATATTAGCGCCGAGCGTGCCAAGTGGTATCCAGTTGTGTAACGCATTAAAGCGCGACAACCACGCACGCACGCAAACACGCGCCAAGTGCTGCTCCCAGACCAATAGCAAGCCACTGCATAGACTGTCCTTAATTCAAATAGGTTTGGTGGACCAAATGCTCATTTATACGGCTGGCAATTCTGTCATCGGCCAACGTGGAATACAGCTAACAGCCAAATCATCTGACTGCCCAGCTTGCAAGCGCTCAAACCCTGCATAAGCAATCATCGCGCCATTATCCGTACACAGCGCGGGCGGTGCATAGTGGACCGTCGCATTGATCTTAGCCAGCTCTGCCTCTAGCATCTCGCGCAGGTGCGTATTGGCGCTAACACCGCCCGCGATTACTAAGCGACTCATGCCTGCTTGTTTAAGCGCTTTGACGCATTTTTTTACTAGCGTATCGACCATCGCGTGTTGGAAGCTTGCGGCAATATCGGCGCGTACTTGTGGGTCACTGTCAGAGCCAGCAGTGTCTTTGATAAGATTATGCACTGCCGTTTTCATACCGCTAAAAGAAAAATCCAGTCCACGATGCAGCATCGGACGCGGCAAATCATAAGCACTGGGATCGCCATTTTCGGCTAATTGAGCGATATTAGGGCCACCAGGATACGGCAGGCCGAGCATTTTGGCCGCTTTATCAAAGCACTCACCCGCGGCATCGTCGATCGACTCACCTAGGATTTCATATTGTCCGATACCCTGTGCGGCGATCAGCTGCGTGTGCCCGCCAGATACCAGTAGCGAGACAAATGGAAACGCTGGCGGATTGGCACCCATTAACGGTGCAAGTAAGTGACCTTCCATATGATGAACCCCAATCGCAGGGATATCCAAGCCGTATGCCAAGCTACGACCAAACAGCGCGCCCGTCATCAGCGCACCGATAAGGCCTGGGCCTTTGGTATAAGCGACGGCATCAATGTCGTTTTTACTCATATCACACTGCGCTAGCAGCTCATCGAGTAGCGGTACGAGCTTACGAATATGATCGCGGCTCGCCAGCTCGGGCACCACGCCGCCATAAAGGGCGTGCAACTCTATCTGTGAATACAGTACTTGCCCGACCAGACCTTGATTGTCACCATCCCTCTGCTCACTGTCAAAGATCGCCAGCCCCGTCTCATCACAAGACGTCTCTAAACCCAATACCTTCATATTTTTGCCTTTATCATACCTTGGTCTGCGTGTTGGTTTTGACCACGCTTTTATCTGCGACTCTCTATCTAAGCACTTGCACAAAAAAAACCGCCATTGTCTGTCACAATGACGGTCAGTTTAGCAAATTTCAATGGCTCATATCGCCTAAATCAGCTCACGGCAGCTACCATATAATCGACCGCTGCATAGACCTCCGCTTCGCTTACTTTGTCAGTCGCCTGCGCGGGCATCTTGTTAAAGCCCTGCGCTGAGTGCATATGTAGCGTCTCTATACCCTTAGCAAGACGCGGCGCCCACGCTGCTTTATCACCGTATTTTGGTGCATCGAGCAGACCTGCTTCATGGCAGACTTTACAGTTGGACTCGTATAGCTTCGCCCCTGCATCAGCTGCCAACACTTCAGGCTCATCTGGGGTTGGTGGCTCGACTGCTTCGGCCGGTTCAGCTGTCGTCGTTGCTGGCGCTTCTGCCGGCACGGCTGGCTCAGACGTCTGCGGTTCAGACGCTTCAGGCGCGGCGGCAGGTGCCTCCTCTACTACCGTGCTCGTTTCGGCAGACGCGTCAGCGGGCGGCTCGGCAGTATTATTATCACTACAAGCGCTTAGCATTAACAATGCACTGATGCTGATGGCCGATACGGTCAATGTATTTATACGCTGTGGTTTGTTCATCATGATCACACCTCTATTTGCTATTGTATGTCGATGGCTGCCGACGACAGCGCATACACTGATAGACCATCAAGAGAGCGTTATTCGTTGGTCGCAGGCTCAGCATCGGCGTCTGCTTCCGCATCACTAGCTGGCATGTCAGCTGCGCTATCGGTAGCAGCGGCCTCAGTGGTGCCAGCATCTGTCGTCTCTTGGGTGTCTGTGCTTTCAGCCTCGGTACTTTCGGCATCAGTGCTTTCTGTCGCCATCGGCGCTGTCTCTGGGAAATCCATCTGTTCAGCGGCAGGAGCGTTGCTACGTGCAAGCTCAGAGGCCTCATCGACACGGTCTTTGGCCAACACTTGATGCGACTCGCCTTCTTTGTCGCCACTACACGCGCTGATACCAAAGCCTAAAGCGACGACAAATGCAGTGCTTAGCGCCGTACTTAGTACTGATTTTTTCATTGCAACATCCTCAATAAAGTGCACATAAAACGATTGATATGATGCAAATAATCATAGCATAAACTCTACCCAAACCGTTATAGACAGTAGGGTTTTTTCTTGATGGCCACACTTGCCAAAAGCAGCTCTACTGATGCATATAGTCTATCTCACCTTGTAGTGACCAATCAACACCTTATCAAACATCATTCGCTTTTGTTTGGTATTCATGACGCCGCTATACTGTACCAGTGGACAAAAAGGGCGCAACTTAATGATAATTATGAATTAATCAGCAAAAACCATTGACTTTATTGCTATTTTTTATTAGAATACTCGCCCTTGTGCTCTAGCACAAAATTGTCCTAGTTTGAGCTGATGCCGATAATCTTGAGATATTACGGCTAAATACTAATACACAGCCAAACTAATGCCCTTATATCTCATCCTAATCAAGGAGATTTCATGCCTGCAGTTAAGGTTAAAGAAAACGAACCAGTTGACATCGCTATCCGTCGTTTCAAACGTGCTTGTGAGAAAGCCGGCGTACTATCAGACGTACGTAAGCGTGAGTTTTATGAAAAACCAACGCAAGTACGCAAGCGCAAAAAAGCCGCTGCTGTAAAGCGTTATAAGAAAAAATTGCAACGCGAAACCATTCGTACCACTCGTATGTACTAATCACTTATTTGATTAGCTAAATACCAGCGCTACAGGAACGCCACTGCTATCGATTGATATCAGTGGCGTTTTTTGTGCTACAATTTTTATTATTATTACTGATATAGTCGATCCGATATAAGAACGGTACAGTGAGATGAAAAGTTGTTTTTCGCAGCATCTGTCGGCGTAGGCACAGCAAGCAAGAAAGCCAAATTTTCATTGAGCGGCTTGATAGCCATGTATCTGATTTATTTGGATTCAAACATATATTGTTATCAGCTCATACGGTATTCATAAACTATACTCATAAACCATACCCATAAAAAACACCAGCACAGGCCGTTTTTATGGCACGCTTTCCTAGTCTCTAATCCATAAGGATAATAACAATGAGCCAACTCAAACAAACACTATCAGACAGCATCAAAGCTTCTATGAAAGCGCGTGAACTTGAGCGCGTCAAGGTGCTACGCAACGTACAGTCAGTCGTCAAACAAATCGAAATCGACCGTCAGACCGAGCTAGACGATGCCGCCGTCTTAGAAGTACTGCAAAAGCAGCTAAAACAGCGCCAAGAGTCACTCGGTATCTTTACCGAAAATGGCCGTGATGATTTGGCAGCCAAAGAGCAGTTTGAGATCGATGTCATTAATGAGTTTATGCCCACCCAGATGGACGATGACGAGCTTGCCGCTTTGATCAATGCAGAGATTCAAGCGCAAGGCGCAACATCGATGCGCGATATGGGCAGTGTCATGAGCGTGCTAAAGAGCAAAACGGCAGGCCGCGCCGACCCTGCCACCATCTCAAAGCTGGTCAAAAACGCGCTACAAGGCTAAGCCCTGCAAATCTAGGTACTGTAAAGCTAGGCACTACAAATCTAAGTATAAATCTAAGTATAACGGTTTCGCGCGAGCAGCGGTATCTCAGTGAGCATTTACATCAGTAACCGCCCCAATCAATAACCGCCTAAGGCTCAAAGTCTTGGGCGGTTTTTACGTTTTTGATCTCAGCTTTGATATTGGCCAGTAGTGGGCGCGCGCTACCAGCTTGCGCAGTATTTTGGAGATTATCTGCCAGCTGCTTGGCTTGTGTCAACGAGGTAAGCGCGGCATCATAACGCCCACTCCACAGCTGGTCATGACTGCGATAGCGCAGCGCATTAATGGTGGCAATATTGGCCAGCTTTGGTGTGGTGGTGGTTTTGGCCAGTTTTTCGTTGGCCAATTGCAGGCTTTGCCACGCATAGCGGTCACTTGGCTGCTGCTGGGTCAAAGGCTTGAGTAATGCTTGCGCTTGGAGCGGCTGATTACTATTGGTCAGCGCCTCTGCCAAATAGAGTCGCAAATCACGGCGCTCAGGATAGAGACGCTGCTGACTGGCCAAAATATCCGCCGCTTTTGCCCAATTACCTTGCTCAGCTAACAACTGGCTATGAGTAATCGATAAAAGTGGCTCAAGCCCTTGACGCTGAGCTGCGGGCAGTTTGTTTAGCGCTGCAAGCATCTCATCGGCATCGTCAAAGCGCTGCTGCTCGCCATACCACTGCATCAATGCCAACTTGGCACCAACGCTGTTTTTGGCCGCTGTCGTCAGCACTGTTTCTGACGCATGCTTACCGGTACTCTGTACGCGCCAATAAAGCAGGTCAAACAGCGCTTGGTGGCGCTGCTGCTCGGCCAATGATAAAGGTGGATAGTGCTGGGCTCGGCTTTGCGATTCGCTCAAACGCTCGTTGCTTAGTGGATGCGAGCGCACAAAGCTTGGTAAAAATCGATTTTCAACTTGATTGAGCTGGCTTTGCTGATTCATGGTGGCAAAAAACCTTGGCATCGCCCTTGGATCATAACCCGCTTGGGTCATAATTTGCATGCCCACACGGTCGGCCTCGCGCTCGTTATTGCGGCTAAACGCCATGCTACTGTTCATCGTCGCAGTCTGGCTCCCCATCATCACGGCTGCGGCAGCATCTCCATCGACCGCCGACGCTGCAATGGCTGCCAGCATACCGCCTATCTGCATCAGTAGCGCTTTTTTGCGCTCGTCTGCCCCGCTCTCATAATGGCGCTGACTAATATGAGCAACTTCGTGAGCAACGACGCTTGCCAGCTCATCCATACTACTGGCGGCGAGTATCGTCCCCGTGTTGATACCGATGACGCCTCCTGGCGCGGCAAAAGCGTTGATACTTGGATTATCAATAATGACCAAGCCCATCGGTGCCTGCTGCCTTGCTTGTGCATTGAGCCGCCATGTCATATCTTTGACGGTCTCGTGTATCCACGGATCATGCTCCATCTTGATGCTTTTATTGATATTGCGTAGTGACCACTCACCGAGCAGCTTATTGTGATACTGCTCAGCAAAGCTCAGTCCTTGCCCGCGCAAGCTTGGCAAACTTAGCTCTTGGGTATCGATGGACTGCCACGAATCATAAGGCGCAGACGACGCTTGACGCAGATCACTGCCGGCGGCGTGACTACTCTTAGGGGTCACAGCGGTCATCGCCGATATGGTCAATATCGCCGCTGATAGGATAGATAAGGACAGCCTGTGAGCCACGCTGCGCCTGCGCTTATGGATAGAGACAGTATCAGGCATCAGCAAAGTCGGCGACGATGCTACTTCATAGGCGACTGTACGGCCTGTGAGCGATTGATGAAAATAAAACAAATGCGCATCCTATACAAATAAATCCCAACGTCGTTTTGACTATACGAGCTTGTTTGTGCAAAATCAATTGTCCCGCGTCTGTGACTACCAATCACCACGCAGACCGTGACGATTGTGCAACATGACTGTGCAATCGTTATATCATTATCGTTATCATTTTAACGAACCGAACATGACGTTGACTATATTCAACTGCAATCGCCCCTGCGCTATTTGTTATAATTACAAACCATCACCCCTCTCTTAAGTTAAAACCCTCGCATATGATAAGGTTTGTTTATGTCTGCCGATAGTCAGCCCATCACCCGCCCCGCCTCTGACGTTATTTACTTCGCGGCGGATTTGTCTGCAACTGAGCAACAGCAAAGCTGCGAGCTGCTACGCTTGCTGGGTGACGCAGTACTCATCAGTGATACGCCGCTGGACATGACACCGCCGCGCCTGACAATAAAAAAACTGGTCGACGGCCGCGGGCTGGCCTGCCCGATGCCTTTATTAAAGACCAAAGTGGCTCTGCGTGAGGTGGCAGCAGGCGAGTCGCTATACGTGGTGGCGACTGATCCCAACTCACAGGCAGATATTGCCGCGTTTTGTCGCCAAAGCCAGCAAACGGACAGCGCAGTACCCTTGTCTTTAAGTGTCCATGAAGTGACCCATCAACCTGCCAATGATGATAAATCTGTCGCGCATTTCGATACAATATATCACTTCATCATTACCAAAACCGATAGCAACTAACGGTGGCTATCCTTTACAATTACAACTATAAAGATTTTTATCTGACTATTTGCTTAACTATTTAACCAAGGTCAAGAATATGGCTAATACTTCTAATCATGCTGCAAAAACGAGTAAAAAAGACGAGGCAGCGCCGATAAAAAATGAAGCACGCGATGCGGCGCTAAAAGCCGCTGCCGAGCGGCCACCCTACGACGCCAGCACCCTTGGCGACACCAGCACTCGTGACTTGGTGCCTGCGATGCCGACCCACTTGTCCGCGCCAGGCGTCAACTTGGGTGCCTATATCAATACCGTTCATCAAATCCCCATCTTGACACCGACCCAAGAGCAGGAGCTGGCTCATCGCTACTATGACGAAGGCGATGTAGAAGCGGCGCGCTTATTGGTCATGTCACATCTGCGTTTTGTGATACATATCGCGCGTAGCTATTCAGGCTACGGCCTGCCGCAGGCGGACCTGATTCAAGAAGGTAACTTGGGGCTGATGAAGGCGGTCAAACGCTTTGATCCTAATAAAGGCGTGCGTTTGGTATCCTTTGCCGTTCATTGGATCAAGGCGGAGATTCATGAGTTTGTGATTCGTAACTGGCGTATCGTCAAAGTCGCCACCACCAAGGCGCACCGTAAGCTGTTTTTTAATTTACGCAGCTTGAAGAAAACCAATAATCAGCTGACGCTAGAAGAAGCGGATGCCATTGCCAAGGACTTAAACGTCACGCGTAAGCAAGTGCTAGAGATGGAATCGCGTCTGACCTCTTACGACGCCTCATTTGAAGCGCAATCTAGCGATGATGACGATGGCCGCTATGCGCCGCAGTTGTTTTTAGAAGATGGCATCGATCCCGCCGAGCAGCTCGAAGAAGAAGACTGGGAAGAAAACAACTCCTCAGCACTGCTTGCCGCGATGGGCACATTGGATGATCGCTCACGTGACATCGTCGAGCAGCGCTGGCTTTCTGAGCAAAAATCCACCTTGCATGAGCTAGCAGCAGTCTACTCTATCTCAGCGGAGCGCGTACGCCAGATCGAAAAAAACGCCATGGACAAGATTCGCGATGCCATGACCATCGATAGCGTTATCTTACCTGATGACATTCAATAGACCATACAGAGTACATGGCAGCAAATAGTACAGAGCAGTAGATAGTGCAGAGCATGATGCAGTACATAATACGAGTTTTACTATGGTAAATTGGATAGGAATTGCGGCGATTAATATGGCCATTACCGTGGCTCTAGGGGCGTTTGGCGCGCATGGTCTAAAAAACCTCGTCAGCCTGCAGCAGTTAGAGTGGTGGCATACCGCAACGCTGTATTTATTTGTCCATGCGCTCGGCCTGCTGATCGTCGGCGTATTGATACGTCTAAAGTACGCCGCGCAAGCCCCCGCATGGCTGCTACAAATCGGTATTATCATATTTGCTGGTAGCCTCTATGCGATGACGCTGGGCGCGCCGCGCTGGTTTGGTGCTATCACGCCTATCGGCGGCGTGCTGATGATAGTAGGCTGGCTATGGCTGGCGATATCCGCATTTGCCATCAAGCCGGTAGCCGCAAAATAGCTTTTCAGGGCTGATAGCCATGATAAAAAAATGATAAAGAGTAAGGCGGCTGATAGTATGACCCATATGTCAACGCCGATAAAAGGAATAAGACTGCGTTAGGGAGCATCTGTTATGAGTACTATTAGTGTCAATGGTAAACATCTACAAACCACACACCAGACGGTGCAGCTGGTCCTCAATGAGCTTGGCTTGAGTAAAGGTCGCTATGCAGTAGAAGTCGACGGCGAGCTGATACCAAAAAGCGAGCTTGCTGGCATGCGTGTCAAAGAAGGCATGAGCATCGAAGTGGTACAAGCCGTCGGCGGTGGCTAGGTCTCAACGACCGTATTGCCATATACTGCCGTTACGTATCGTCAGTTCGACATAAAGTCGCTATGCTGATAATAAACGGCTCTGATTAAATAGTTCTGATATAGCAACCGGCTCTGATATAGTAAATGGCATAAAAGAAAAGACCTTAGCTCATAAGTGCTAAGGTCTTTTCTTTTATGCCGTTTATTTGTTTATAAGAAATTAAGGCCTAATAAGATAATGACATTATAATAGTAGTTGTGTTGTCCTACGCCCTATTAGACCTTAATAGGATCATACCGCTGGCGCTATCTCGGCTGGCGTTACATCTTGATAACGTCCATCACGCCCTGCCCCTTGCGTTTTCTTACGCTCTTGACGGGTTTTGTACTTACGGACTTGTCTATCGAGCTTGTCTGCCATGTCGTTGATGGCTTTGTACATATCATCTTCACACGCTTGGACAAACATCTCTTGACCCGCCACTCGCATAATGGCTTCGGCCTTATGGCTCTTCATGCCGCCGTCACTGGCGCCGCTATTATCGAGCGATAATATCACTTTAATACTCTGTATCTGATCAAAATGTCGCTCTACTTTTTCTAGCTTTTCGCGAACTGCCTTGTCCATGGCTTCGGTAACACTGATATGATGACCACTGATAGAAACATTCATATTATTGTCCTTTTGTTTATAACTCACAATCAACAGATGACATAGCCGTCCTGCCTGTATCACCCTGCCTTACCAACAACTCATTAATCAAATCTAAGACCCTTGTTAGCTATGTCTCTGAGAGATAGACCGTTAGCCACCAGTATCTTTAGCAAAAAATCAACGTATCCTTATATCGTCTCTTTGGTTGCTAATGAATATAAATACCGTCAAGGTAAATACATTCTATAAATACGTACTGAGGTTAGACACTTAGATTTTTAGATACTTAGATTTTGTACTTGGGTTTCGTTGTTGGTATGACTCTAATTTGTCATGAAAGCGGCGTAGTAGCAAGCCATTAAATTGTAATTAAATGTAATAAAAACTGTTGTTTCTATCAGTTTTCTATATAATCAAAAAATTTTATTTTTTATAACTAGATATAGAGTACGGCAACACAGTAGCATGGTCTCTGGCTGATATTGACGCAAAAAAATAACGCCGCTCATATCGTGATATTGGTGGCGCTATTTTAGTTTTTGAGCATATAAAATAAAATGAGCTGAAGACATATCTATTCGAAGATAAGCGCTTGAATATGAGTGCTTGATGATAAAAAGATGCGTTAGTATTTTTGTTTACGCTGGGTGGATGAGCCGATATTCATCGCTTCACGGTATTTGGCCACCGTACGCCGAGCGATATCGATACCATCAGCCAATAGCGTCTCTTTGATACGGCTGTCTGATAAGGGCTTTTTGGGGTCTTCATCAGCAATCAGCTGTTTTATCATGGCGCTGATAGCGGTCGATGAGATATCACCATCTGCGCTACTGACATGCGAAGAAAAAAAGTGCTTGAGCGAAAATAAGCCCTGCGGTGTCAAAATAGTTTTGCTGGTGGTCAAGCGTGAGACCGTCGATTCGTGCAGCCCGACCTCATCGGCAATGACTTTGAGAACCAATGGCTGCATGGCGGTGGCACCCTGCTGCAAAAACGCTTGTTGATGATGCACGATGCTGGTCGCGACTTTTAGTAGGTTTTGGTTGCGCTCTTCGATACTCCTGATAAACAATCTGGCATCGGTGAGGTTGTCACGCAGATACTGATTATCAGGGCTATCATCACCGCGCTTGACCAAACTGGCGTACTCTTGATTGACCCGTAGCTTGGGCAGCGTCTCAGGGTTTAGGCGTACTTGCCAGCCGGCCTCCTGCGCGTCAGGCAAACCCGTAGGGCGACGAATGGGTGTGACCAGCACATCGGGTATGTCGTAGCTATCTGGCGACTGAGCATGGTCAGGCTGGTTCTTTTGAAAGACGACGCCTGGTAACGGGGTCAATGTGCGCAGTAACGTCAAGGCAGGCATGATGTCCTCAGGGGTCAGCCCTGTGTACTCGGTCAATGCCTTGATATTATTGCTGACCAGATACTCACTGGCAGATAAAAGCGCGTGAGCTTCTTTTAGATATGCGGTACTAGGATCGAGCCTTGCGAGCTGCAGGGCAAGGCATTCGCTTAAATCACGAGCGCCAACGCCAAGTGGATCGCAAGACTGGACAATACGAAGCACGGCCAATATCTCATCGCGCTCGACCCGCTCCTCCCACTGATAAAAGCTGGCCATGGTATCCAAGCTCTGTAACAGCTCATCGATATCGAGCCGAACAAACCCCATCTCATCCATCGAGTCTATCAAATATTCAGCGATCAAAGTATCGGTGTCTGATAAACGCTTAAAGTTTAATTGCCAACGCACATGGTCTTGAATGGTGGCAGAGGTACCCCCTTGATAGCTATCAAAGTCCTCATTCGCGTGCTGTGCGATGCTGGTCGTCGAACTGCTCGCGGCGGATGCATAGTTATCGGTACTATAGTTATCGGTATGATAGTCAGTGACATTGTCATCATCATTGTAGGCCGCTGCGTCGAAGTCCGTTAGATTATCATCACTTGCAGGATCGCCGTTTGTCTCCAGACCGACTATCGCCAAACGGTCAATGTCTATGTCTACGCCACTATCTGCCCCATACTCGTCCGTCTCTTTTGTGGTGCTACTAAACGCATCGGTGGCCGTCGTCTGATTCCAGTCATCAAGCGTCAAGCTATGCTCAGCTGTCTCCATACTATCGTTCACGCTGCTGTCAGAGCTCTCACCGTCGCCATATTCTTCATCGTCCTCGATGCGTTCGAGCAGAGGATTGCTATCGAGCTTGGCCTGAACTTCTTGCGCCAGCTCAAGACTAGAGAGCTGCAGCAACTTAATGGCTTGCTGCATCTGCGGGGTCAGCTTTTGTGAGGTGCTCAGCGTGGTTGCCAATCCGAACGACATACTCATGGGTGGCTTATTACACTCCGACGATGGTGATAGTCAATAAACAACTGGCTAAGATCATGATTTAGCCCTAACAGGACACGACGATAGCATTTTTTGTTGCAATTTTGCTACGATAATTTATGCCTAGCCCAGATACGCTTATTTTACTATTACTATAAAACCTTCTAAAATCAATGTTTTCGCTATCATTGTTGGCATGCCGACACAGCCAACTGGCAAAGCCTGCAAAAGCTCAATATTAGGGCGTGTCCTCAATTCAATCGATAGCCATCTAAATGGGCTAAAAATGGCCAAATTTTGCCAACCATCGTCAAATAGCTGGCTAATATCTCGATATTATCTGCGCTATTTTCCTTGTTTGGCGGCAATTTATCTCATTTTTATCGCCATTTTTAAAATGAGGATACGCCCTAAAATAAACGACAACTAAAATATAATTGAGAATATTATGAACCACAACCAAGCAAGCGACCAATCATTTGCCGTCGCTGCCATTCAAATGAATAGCCAGCAGGACATCGAGCAAAACCTAGCAGACATCGAGACGGCCATTAGCGCCGCTTCCCAGCAAGGCGCTCACATGGTGGTGCTACCAGAAAACTGCTGTAGCATGGGGCAACAGTCTGCCACAGCCGAGCGCTTCGATGAGCTATCATCGACGATAGCAGACTATGCCAGTACTCATGGTATCTATGTGCTGGCAGGCTCATTGCCTTGTCCTTATCGCCCTGATGGTATTGTCGTCCCTGATGGTAGGCTGCGTCAAGTCAGCCAAGTGTTTGCCCCTGACGGTACGCGCGTGGCCCGTTATGACAAGATTCATCTGTTTACCGCGACAGTCGCTGACAAAACAGGCAGCTATAATGAAGCGGCGACCTTTGAGCCTGGCACCCAAACCGTCGTAGCGCCGCTAGAGAGTGAGGATACAGTCTACCAGCTGGGTATGATGGTCTGCTTTGATTTGCGTTTTCCAGCGTTGGCTCAGCGCCTGCGTCAAGCTGGAGCGGATATGCTGAGTGCTCCTTCAGCCTTTACTTATCTGACTGGGCAAGCGCATTGGTCACTGCTGCTACGGGCACGAGCATTAGACAGTCAATGCATGGTGATTGGGGCGGCGCAAGGAGGAGATCACACTTATCAGGACGGTCACACACGGCAGACATGGGGACATGCTGCCATCACCGCCTATGATGGCACGATGCTCAGCAGCTACGATGACAGCGAGCTACAAAAAACGAGCGCCACAGAAAACCAGCGCTATGCCATGGTGATGGCGTCTTTAGACAAATCGCAACAGCAGCAAGGACGACAAAAACTGCCGATTTTTGACTGTCATCGTTTGGCATAAAGCTGTCTGACAAATAATTTGATGATTAAATTGTTAATAGGGCAATGCCGTCACATGGCACAAGACGATAGAACCTTATAGGTAAGGCCAAACCTACTCGGTATCACCATCAACTTGTGTGTGAGTGGCACGCGGATGAGCGCGGTCATAAACCTGCGTGAGCTTGGCAAAATCAACATGGGTATAGATCTGTGTGGTGCTGATATCACTGTGCCCGAGCATTTCTTGTACCGCACGCAGGTCGCCACTGCCGGAGAGCATGTGTGAGGCAAAACAGTGACGCAGCAAGTGTGGATACATGTTTTGGGCAATACCAGCGCGGACAGCGGCTACTTTTAGACGCTGCTGCACCGCTCTGGTCGATAGGCGGGTGCCCAGCTTTTCACTGATAAACAGCGCGGCGTCCATCTGCTCAACCCACAACTCACGGTGCGGCAGATAGCGGCGTATGGCTTCAGCGGCTTTGCGCCCTAGCGGTAGCAAACGCGTTTTGTTGCCTTTTCCTGTGACGCGCACGCGTAAGTCAGACAAATCGATATCGCTCACATCAAGTGCCACCAGCTCGCCGACACGAAGACCACTGCTATAGAGCAGCTCAAACATCGCCTTATCACGTAACCAAAGGCGCGCCTGCTCTGGAGTATCGGGCATTTCTTGCTCAAGCAATTGGGTGAGTAAATCGACATCCGCGATAGATGGTAGAGGTCTGGCACTGCGTTTGAGCTGATAGCCAGTGGTTGGGTTGATACGAGCTATGCCCTCCTCTATCAGCCAACCATAAAAATGGCGAATGGCGGACAGCTCCTGTTGGACACTGGCCAGGGCAAGCTTGTCTTCATCGAGGCGCTGGCTGATATGCTGAGCCAACTGGCGCTTGTCACAGCGCGTCCATGTCAGACGCTTGCCCCGCAAAAACAGCGCCAACTGATTTAACCCAGCAAAATAAGCCGTCAAGGTGTGCTCAGAGTGATTGCGTACCGACAAGGTGTTGAGCCAGCGATGCACTGGAGACAGCAGCTCACGCAGTGCCGCATCGGCCTCTCTGCTTGTCGACAGCGAGCCTGAGCGCCACGCTTGTGAGGCATCGTCTGCTGCTAATGCCGCCTCTTGCTCTACCTCTTTATCTAAGTCTTGTTTTTGACTGGTGCGTCGCTGCACTTTGTTATGAGACGCCCTTTTGCTGGACATGACCATTGCTGTTACCTACTCGCCAAACGTACACGCTGGGCATTTTTTATTAACCCTCAGAGCTTGGTTTGATACCCGCTTGCGCCATCAGCCCATCCGGACTAAACACTCCTTCGTAGACAAAGGCCGTCGGGCCGGTCATCATCACCGAATAACCAGGCTGCCACTTGATAATCATACTACCGCCATATAGCTGCGCGCGTATCTCTTCGCCCTCGTCGAGCCAGCCTTCACGAATACCGACGGCCACCGCCGCACAGGCACCTGTACCACACGCTTGGGTCTCGCCCACGCCGCGCTCATAGACACGCAAGCGAATGTGCCGCTGATTCATGATTTGCATAAAGCCGACATTGACCCGCTCTGGAAAAGCAGGGTGCGACTCGATGGCTTTGCCTAATGTCTCGACATCGGCGCTTAGGACGTCATCGACCTTGATTACCGCATGGGGATTGCCCATATTGGCCACATAAAGCTGCACAGGCGTGCCATCGACATCGAGATGATAGGCGTTTTGAATTTTGGTAGTGGCTTTTGGAGTAAAGGGAATCTCGTCTGGCTCAAACTTGGGCTTGCCCATATCGACCTCGACCCAGCCGTAACGGTCGGTGGTCAATGAGATGATGCCGCTGGCCGTCTCGACACGCAGACGCTGCTTAAATGATAGCTTTCGTGCCTGCACAAAACGAGCAAAGCAGCGCGCGCCATTGCCGCACTGCTCTACCTCTGTACCATCGGTATTAAAAATACGATAGCTAAAATCCACGTCAGGACGCATCGGCGGCTCGACGACCAATAACTGATCAAAGCCGATACCAAGATGACGATCGCCCAACAATTGCACCAACTCTCTGGTGAGATCTAAGCGCTGGGTCACCAAATCGATGACCATAAAATCATTGCCCAGACCATGCATTTTTGTAAATTCTATTAGCATACCCTTGATATCCTATCCTAATTTTTATGTATGCGTTATATTAGCACGCTGTCAGATACAATGATAATTATCACCGTTAAATACCCAATTATCGTCATCAGTTCGGCCATACTGGCTAGGGCGCGTCCTGCCACAGCCGCTCATCTGCATAGAGCGCCTCGACTGTCTCGCGCTGTCGAATCAGTTGATGACGCTCGCCCGCTACCATGACTTCACTGGCGCGCGGGCGCGAGTTGTAGTTACTACTCATGGTAAAGCCATAAGCCCCCGCTCCTGTGATGGCTAGCGTATCGCCTGTCTGTAAGGGTAGCAGACGATCTTTTGCCAAAAAGTCGCCCGTCTCACAGATAGCGCCGACGATATCCCACGCTTGGGTATCAGCCGTCTCGATACCAGCGCTTGGCAGCACAGTTGGTATCACTGCCATTTCAGCCTGATAGAGCGCTGGACGGATCAAATCATTCATTGCCGCATCGACGATGGCAAAGTTTTTGTGCGCCGTCGGCTTGAGGACATCGACGCGGGTCAACAGCACGCCTGCATTGGCCACGATGCTACGGCCCGGCTCAAAAAACACTGTCAATCCTAGCTCACTTAGCTTAGGCAGTAACGCTTGCGCAAAGTCCTCGATAGATACTGGCATCTCGTCGATATAGCGGACGCCAAGTCCCCCGCCCAAATCGATATGGCGCAGCTCAATACCGTTATCACGTAAGCCCTGTATCAGCTCAATGACTTTATCTAATGCCGCCACAAAAGGCGCCACTTCTGTCAGCTGCGAGCCAATATGACAATCAATACCGACAATCTCGATATGCGACAAAGTCGCGGCTTGCTGATAGAGCGCGAGCGCTTCTTGGTGCGCGACACCAAACTTATTGTCTTTTAGGCCCGTTGAGATATACGGATGGGTCTTGGCATCGACGTCTGGATTGACACGTAGCGAGATCGGTGCAGGCTTATCCAGCGTCTTTGCTACCTCGTTGATCAACGCAAGCTCGCTGATAGACTCGATGTTAAAGCAGCCGATACCTTGGGTGAGGGCATACTCAATATCGCCATAGGTTTTACCGACGCCTGAGAATACCACGCGATCAGCCCTACCACCTGCCGCCAGCACGCGCATCAGCTCGCCGCGTGAGACGATATCAAACCCAGCGCCCGCCTGTGCCAGCACCCCTAGCACCGCAAGGTTTGAGTTGGCTTTTACGGCGTAGCATATCTGATGCTCTACGCTGGCAAAGCTTTTGCTATAGGCGTGATAAACGTCCAATATTGCTTGTTTGGAGTATACATAGCATGGCGTGCCGTAGTGCTCGACCAACTCATCGATATTGACCTGCTCCATATGCAGTGCGCCATCGCGATAAGCCAGCGCAGGCAGATGGGCGGTGAGCGCCTGCGGTTCGATATACAGCCCTTGTGCGGTATGGGTAGTGACGGATTCGCCGATTTTTTGCTCAGAATGACTCATATAAATATCTCTACATTGATCAAGGTATTAAAAAGATGGCAAGGACAAAAATGCACGACTAGCGCGGCAACAGCCCTATCAAAGATGGTATGGCTAGCATATAAACGACTCCCAAACACTGCCATAACAGTGTGGACACTGAGACAATCAAGCTCACAAGCTGGCTTATACTAAGAGCGGCTACCCTGCGATGCTTAGTTGCTAGTTGCTTAGTGAATTAGTGAATTAGTGAATTAGTGAATTAGTGAATTCATAATTTACTAATTTGGTCATTTGCCTTAGTAGTCGTTGGGATCGGTACTGGGCGCTGGTAGCTGCCAATCATCGCGCGGCTGATGCTTATCATCATCAATACCAGCAAAGGCGGTATCTTGCGGATGGCTGGTACTGTCGATCGTCTCTGTGCTTTGCTGCACCGTTTGGCGACTATCATCCACCAGATACAGACCACCCTTTTGCCCGCAGCCTGACAAAACCAGCAGTGATACGGCACTCATGATAAGTACTGGCTTCATAGAAGTAAGGCTGACGCGGCGATGGGCGACTGCGCTGGTCGCGTTCTGGAGATGGGTCGAGTGGCGAATGAAAAGCATAGCGTGGATGACCTATGTGAATGACCGATAATGGTGTATATAACAGTATGATGTATATAACAATATATAGTGAGCTCAGTATAAAAACTGATACAGTGCGACTGGGATGAATTTTGCGCCACATCTGTCTGCGCAGGCACAGCACGCCAAAAAAATTTATGCCAGTTCCGCGTCGAAATATAGTGTATCTGTTTTATTTAGAATCGACTATAAATAAGCGAATGAGTCCGCCAAAAAAGCGTCCATGGGCGGATTGGGTAATCGCATTATGACATAAAGCGCCCCCTATACTGAACATGATAGGGTAATAAATTCCTCATCGTTTTACTGGCGGACAAACGGACAGTTTTTAAGCACAAAAAAGCGCATTATCCTGATTTAGACAAACTTTCTTACAATTTTTATTGGCTGCTATTTTTTGTGTTAGCGCTCGATAGACATTGACTACACTCGGTGTACAGTTGTATTTGCCAAGCAACGATTTATGGATTTAACCCCGATAGTTATCATGGTATAGCCACAAAAATGTGTTACATTATAGACGGACCTTGAGACTGTGTTTGGGTGCTAGCGGGCAACTCAACACACACTGATCGACCGTGACAGCCAAGGATACCTCAAATCAGCCATATGCTTGCGTGACCTATGTCAGCTTGGATATCGCTGGTTTTTGTGTATTACCCTGCGACTCATTTGTTGAGTCACCATTTAACAAAAATCATCTAAGGATAGAGAGAATATGAGCGACAGCCTAAATCCCAATTTTTACGACCAAAATGCAGAAACATCCACCCTAACCAACCCTACCTTAGTCCTCAACTGCGGTTCTTCTTCTATCAAATACGCCCTCATCAGCGAAGACAACTCTATCCGTATCACTGGGCTGGCCGAAAACTTAGGCCTCGACACTGCGCGCATCAAACACACAACGCTAAATGGTGAAAAGCTAGAAATCGCCATCGCTGGCGGTCGTCATGAACTGGCCTTGAAAAAAATCCTTGAGTTACTTGAGCAATATCACTTTATTGCTGTCGGCCACCGCGTGGTGCATGGCGGCCGCGAGTATTCAGAAGCGGTGCGTGTCGATCAGCATGTGTTAGAAGAAGTCAAACGCTTAAAAGTATTGGCACCGCTCCATAACCCTGCCAATGCGCTCGGTATCGAAGCAGTACAAGCAATTTATCCCGAGATTCCGCAGGTGGTGGTTTTTGATACCGCCTTTCACCAAACCATGCCGCCAGTGGCATTTCGCTACCCAGTACCAAAAGCTCTCTACGAAGAGCATAAAATCCGCCGCTATGGCTTTCATGGCACCTCTCATGCCTATGTCTCAGAGCGCGCCAGTGAAATCACTCAAACAAAGGGCCCACATGGCTGGCTGACCGCGCACCTAGGTAATGGCTGCTCGGCGACGGCTGTCTATAATGGTGAAAGTCTGGATACCAGTATGGGTTTGACGCCGCTTGAAGGGCTGATGATGGGCACGCGCAGCGGCGATGTTGACCCAAGCTTGCATATTCATCTCAAGCGCCAGCTCGATATGAGCTTAGAAGAAACCGATAAGATGCTCAATAACGAAAGTGGGCTGCTGGGTATTTCAGGCTTATCCAATGATTTACGTACCATCGAGCAAGCCGCCAACGAAGGCCACCAAGATGCCAAACTGGCTATCGAGATGTTCTGCTACCGCGTGGGTAAATATCTGGCCAGCTTAAGCTGTGCGCTGCCTGAGCTGACGGGTATCGTCTTTACCGGTGGTATCGGTGAAAACTCGGTCACCACGCGTACTCGTATCTTAGAGGTGATGCGTCATTTTGGTATCAAGGTCGATGCCAACAAAAACGCAGGGCTGTTTGGCGGTAGCGAAGGCAGTTTCCACGCAGAGGACAGCCATTTGGAGCTTTGGGTCGTCCCAACGGACGAAGAATGCCGCATCGCTCAAGAAACCCGTGAAGCCTTGAGCCTCACCTAGGTTCTGTCTGCTGACAGATCCATCGTGAGGATGGGTTTGTCAGCATTTTTGTCCGTGCCTTTGATGATCGCTATCAAAAAGCGCGGCATCTATCTGACTCATTCTGGCAAGGATGAACACGCTTTAAAAATACAATAAACCGTAGGATACACTATGCAAACCATTTTACTTGTTCCCATTAGTCGCGGTATCGGTGTGACATCAGCGGCGCTCGGCCTGATTCGCGCTTTTGATTATAACGGTATCAAAGCCGGCTTTATGAAGCCGTTTTTGCAAGATGATACCTTTGATAAGCAGCATAGCTTGGACAGTACCAGCGCTTTGACCATGCATGCTTTTGGTCTCAACCCACCAAAATCGATCAGCCGTCAGCGCGTTGAGCGTATGCTGGGCGATGACAACCTAGACGACTTGATGGAAGAAGTGGTGGTCAATTATCATACGATTGGCGACAATCATGACGTGGTCATCTGTGAAGGTCTGGTGCCAACCACAGAAACCTCTTATGCCTCACAAATCAACCGCGCCATCGCCCACGCACTCGATGCCAAAATCATCTTTGTCAGCACTGCCGACACCAAAAATCCGGCGCATTTGGCAGATAAAATCGATGTGCACGCGCGCGAGTTCGGCGGTATCGTCGACGCCCGCACCCTTGGGGTGATTTTGATGCGCGTACACGACGTGCCAAATACCTTTGAGACGCAGCCCGTCGCACCAGGCGAGGCCATCGTCAGCTTAGATGACACCTTTATGCAAGAGGTGCAGCGCCTCTCCCCTACTTTTAATACCGATGCATTTCGCCTGATCGGGGTGGTGCCGTTTAGTGACTCATTGTCTGTGCCTCGCACGTGGGATATCGCCACCGAGCTCGATGCCAAGTGGCTCAACGTCGGCGAAGCCAAATCGCGCCGCATCACCCGCATTAGCCTCACCGCGCGCTCGGTGTCACGTGTCGACGAGGTGTTTAAACGCGGCACCCTGATCGTCGTACCAGGCGATCGCGATGATTTGCTATTGGCCGCAGGCTTGGCCTGTATCAATGGTATCCCGCTGGCAGGGCTGGTATTGACAGGCGGCGTCGAGCCAAGTGCCACCGTCGCTGAGCTATGGCAGTCAGCGCTCAAAACGGGCATTCCGGTCATGAGTGTCGAATCCGACAGCTACGAGACGGTACAGAGCCTTGTGCATATGAGCTCTGAGATTCCAAGTGACGACACCGAGCGCGCTGATGAAGTGGCGCGTTATGTGGCCGCGCACCTAGATTTGAGCTGGATTAAGACGTACTTTAGCCAAAACCATGAGCCGCGCCTGTCGCCTTCTGCGTTTCGTCATCAAGTGGTCAAAAAAGCCCAACATGCCAAAAAACGCATCGTCCTACCAGAAGGCGCGGAACCACGTACAGTCGAAGCGGCCTGCATCTGTCAAAGCCGCGGTATCGCCAACTGTGTGCTGCTCGCCAAGCGAGCCGATGTCGAGCAAGTGGCCAAAAACCGCGATCTGACCATTCCTGATGACCTTGAGATCATCGATCCCGATAGCCTTGATATGAGCAAATATATCACTGCTGTCGTCGAGCGCCGCAAAGGCAAGACCAGTGCAGAAGTGGCCGCCGAATACCTAAAAGACACGGTCTATTTAGGAACGGTCATGCTACAGCTAGACGAAGTCGACGGCTTGGTATCTGGTGCTATTCATACCACGGCAAACACTGTGCGTCCTGCCTTTCAGCTCATCAAAACCGCACCGCAATACTCCTTAGTATCGTCAGTGTTCTTTATGCTGTTGCCTGAGCAAGTGGTGGTCTATGGTGACTGCGCCATCAACCCAGATCCAAATGCCGAAGAGCTTGCCGAGATTGCTATTCAGTCAGCGCAGTCGGCCGCC
Source organism: Psychrobacter sp. Marseille-P5312 (assembly GCF_900291405.1). Classification (NCBI taxonomy): domain Bacteria; kingdom Pseudomonadati; phylum Pseudomonadota; class Gammaproteobacteria; order Moraxellales; family Moraxellaceae; genus Psychrobacter; species Psychrobacter sp. Marseille-P5312. Next base: position 1,439,101 of record NZ_OLML01000001.1, on the reverse strand, counting down.
GCCTTTGGTATCGATCCAAAAGTTGCCATGATCAGCTACTCTACTGGCTCATCAGGGAGCGGCGCGGATGTGGAAAAAGTCACGCGTGCCACCCAAATCGTCCGCGAGCGGGCACCTGAGCTAAAAGTCGATGGCCCGCTACAGTATGATGCTGCCTCTGTGATGAGTGTCGGCAAACAAAAAGCGCCCGACTCACCGGTCGCAGGCCAAGCCAATGTCTTTATCTTCCCAGACCTAAACACGGGCAACACCACTTATAAGGCCGTACAGCGTAGTGCCAATGTGGTCAGCGTCGGCCCCATGCTACAAGGTCTCAACAAGCCGGTAAATGACTTATCTCGCGGCGCACTGGTCGATGATATCATCTATACCATCGCCCTGACCGCCATCCAAGCCTATAGCGACTTGATTTAATCACCGCTTGGCTTACGTCGCACTGTCTTTTATCTTTCTGTTATTTAACCGACTGTCATACTGATGGTCGGTTTTTTATTAGTGAGATTTAAGCAAATATAACGCGCTTTTCATGACATCTACTGCCACACGCTTACAATGATGCTATAGTTCATCTCACGTCTTTGAGCCACTATATTTTTATCCGCTTTTTATTCGTTTATCTATGTCAAACACCGCCCTGCAACCTGCGCAACCTGCACCTGCCATTCGCGCCTATCTTGGCGGCTCGTTTGACCCTGTCCATCGCGGGCATGTACAGATGGCGATGGCAGTCTATCAAAGCCTGCTACCACTCGCCCAAGCGCAGCAGCGCGCGCTTTATGTGTCGTTGTTGCCCAATTCGCGCTCACCCTTCAAGCGCCAAAGCAGCGACCCTAAGCATCGTTTGGCCATGCTAAAGCTGGCGATACAAGGCACGCCACTATACATAGATGAGCTTGAGATTTGGCAGCCGCCGCCTGTCTATACCATCGATAGCGTACGCACCCTGCGCCAGCGTTATCCTGCCGACAGCTTGATATTTATCATGGGTATGGACAGCGCCCGCAGTTTGGATAAATGGCAAGATGGTCTACAGCTGACCGATTATGTACATCTGTGGGTCTTTTATCGCGATACTATGCCAGTCCCTGATACGGATAACGCCAGACAAGCGCTGCAAGATTGGCTGCCCACACCTTTGCAGACGGCAGTCACCGACTCGCCAGCGGCATTGACCCAGCCTATCTCTCAGCCTTCTTTTATTCAAACGCCTACAGACCCTACGATAGAGCAGGCGGTCTTGAAAAACCCAGCGTCTGGCCGCATTTATATAGATATGCGGCAAGTAGCAGCCATCTCCAGCACGCAGATACGGCAAACGCTACAGCAGCAGCCCCGTGGTGATAGCGAAGCGGCACCTGATAGCGCGGCTGGCAACCATACCAAGCCAGTTATAGACGAGCAAATGACCGCAGCATCCGCTATCAATGCTATTATGAACCCGCCCGATCCACTCGCTAAATGGCTAAATCCTGCTGTTTATCATTATATTATCGCCCATCAGCTATATTCTGCGGCGCAATTCCGTTAAAATCGCCTTATCTTTGTTATTTTGCCATGCTTGCCCCTCTAGGACTTGACTGCTGATACGCTGACTGATGTTTTGGCTAATGGTTGGACTACTGGCTTGCTAGCCACTTTGACATAATGGTCACTTTGACAATGTCGTCCTAGGCAGACGGACGCTTTAACATTTTATTTTATATATTTACGATTTAAGAGATGAAAATTTATGACCAATACCATGACTGACGACCGTTTAAAAGAATGCTTAGCCGTTGTAGAAAGCGCCCTCGATGACATGAAAGCAAAAAACATCACCGTGATGAATGTAGAGAGCCTAACCGATGTCATGGAGCGTATCGTCATCGCAAACGGTACCTCAAAGCGCCATGTCCGCGCGATGGCTGACAGCGTCGGAGCCGAAGTCAAGCAAGCAGGCTTTATGCCACTTGGCCGTGAAGGCGGTAACGACTCGGATTGGACCTTGATCGACTTAGGGGCTGTCGTCGTGCATATGATGACCCCGCAAGCCCGCGAGTTTTATGACCTAGAGGGTCTGTGGTCATCGCCTGAGAGCCTAGCTGAGCTGGTCGCTACCCCGCGCGAAAAGAAAGCCGGTCGCCGCAATTAATCTACGGCCACCAGATGTCTTTTCTACAGACGCATATACAAGTGATACAAAAAAGATCAGCGAATCCGTCTGGTCTTTTTTTTGGGTTTTGGTCAACAAGACTGCAACTGCACCGCGTTTGCGCTACTATGATGTCATGATAAAATCATTTTATCTCTAGATAATCATCTACTAGGACACGCCATGAGCACTGCCATTGCCAACACCGCTACCCCAAACGTTCATACAGATTTTAATCACCCGTTACCGCTGCATATCGCGACCTTGATAGAGGTGCGCGCAGGCAAAGCCATGCCATTCGCCCGCGAAGCCATGAGCGCGATTGACAAAGCACCGATTAGCGCCCCTGTCGCCGTTGACTTTATGGGCTTGACCACAGACGAACAAGCCGATCGTAAGCATCATGGCGGCCCGCTAAAAGCGGTGCACCAGCTGCCGCGCGCCACTTATACCAAGATCAATGCAGCGTTTGACCTTAACGTACGGGTCGGCACACTCGGCGAAAACCTCATCACTGAAGCAGTAAATGACCTGCCTGAGATGGAAGAGTCTAGCGTCTGTATCGGTGATGTTTTTCAGTATGGTGAAATAGAGAATGCTGCCAGCCTCCAGCTGCGTATCGTCCAGCCGCGCCGGCCTTGCTACAAAATAAACGACCAAATCGGCCAGTTTACCAAAGTGCCCAACATCGCGGCATGGGTAAGCAAACAAGGCATCGCTGGCTGGTACTTTCAGGTGGTGCGCGATGGGATGGTCGATGCAGGTTTGCCTGTCTATCTGGTCAAGCGCCCCTACCCGTTTGCCACGTTAGAGACCTTATGGGAACTCTCGAACGCAAAAGAGAAGTTTGACGCTGAGGTGATTGAGCCATGGCTGTCGATTGAGTGCTTGGAAGAGAGTTGGAAGAAAGTGCTTCGGAAGAAGGTGCGGAAAGTTTGAGCATAGAAACTAGAGAATAGCTTTCTAACACATTACTTTTATAAAAATAATCTAGCATTTTGCAATTTTATTTTATAAACTATTGTATAAAACAATATGTAGTAATACATTCTCATAAAAACACTATATATTGTATCCACCACTTCATTAATAACTATGCAACTATAAAGTAGTTGCAAATAACACGACCTGTTAGGTACTATATGTCTAAGTCAGAAAAATTAGTTAAAAGATTTAAAACTGTTCCTTCTGACTTTACATGGAATGAGTTTGTCAAAATAATGTCTTTACATGGCTATTTAGTATCCAATGCTAAAGGTGGTTCTGGAAGAAAATTTGTAAATAAAAGTACAAGTTTGTCTATGGTTTTTCATGAACCTCATCCTGAGAAAGTAATGAAGAGATGTTATATACGTGAAGTTATTCAACATTTTAATGACAATAAGGTCTGGCTAGAAGATGAGTAATAAACAACATTTTTCTTATAAAGGCTATACTGGTTCAATAGATTTCAGTACAGAAGACATGTGTCTTTTTGGTAAGGTTCAAATGATTAGAGACCTCATTATGTATGATGGTGACACATTAACAGAACTGAAACTATCATTTGAATTGGCAGTTGATGAATATTTAGAGATGTGTGCAGAGGAAGGTAAATGTCCTGATAAACCTTGTAGTGGTACTTTCAATATCCGTATGTCTGAGATGATGCATCGTAAGAGTATTCACGAGTCTAATATGTTAGGTATTACTTTAAATAGTTTCATCTCTAAGTGTGTAACAGAATACTTCGAAGAGAAGACGATCAAAGATAGTTTTGTTTTTGTCGATAAAGAAGCCTTTATTAAACAATTTACCCATCCTAAAAGTTATTTTACAGTGGGTTCTGAGATTGATTTTGATTATGAATATTCAATTGAGCCCAAAACATTTACTGTTTCACAAGCTGTACAGTAATAGAGGTAAAAGTTATGACTAAAGATAATAATATCAAAGCTATATATACAATGACTGAGTTAACAGAACTTATTTTAAGAAATGAAGAAATTAACGAGGGTCATTATCTAGCGGTGATTGTTCCTGATATAACGGGAGGTCAAATCAAATCCAATACTGAAGATAAGTCTACTCAAGGATTGATAATAGAATTTAACGCCATAAACCTCATAAAAGTGAATGAGAATACTGAAAATGCTGTTGATGCTAGTTGCTTAATAGATTAAGAAGTTTCTAATATATTTAGTGAACAAGAAATTTACAAATTCTTATTCTACAAAAGAGGTGAACTTTTTAGTTCACCTCTTTTGTATTTAGCCTATTTTATAATTCAGAGCATTTCATGGTAAAAAACATCTTCTTAGCACTTGGCTTAACCCTGCCTTTGGTTGGCTGCGTCACGACCACTTCACCAGTCGCCACCACCAAAAGCTACAGCGTCGATAGCGACACTTATCAATCGACTGGCAAAAGCCAGCGCATCAAAACCATCGTCCTGCACTACACCGTCTCAGACAATGAGCGCTCGATAAAGACTTTGACCACAGGCAATGTCAGCACCCATTATCTGATTTTGGATAGACACGATGATAAGATTTATAGCTTGGTAGATGAGAGCGAGCGCGCTTGGCATGCAGGCGACAGCGGGTTTGCCGGTAGGACGATACTTAACGATACCTCCATCGGCATCGAGATTGTAAATGCAGGTATCAAACCTGAATATCGCAACGCTCTAAACAATGGCGCGCTCGACTATCATCCGTACGAGCACTATATCGCATTTGATGAATTACAGATTAAAAAGGTCGCCGAGCTGGTGCAAGATATCGCCAAGCGCTATGACATCCCGCCGAAGAACATCGTCGGCCATGCTGATATAGCGCCATCACGTAAAATCGACCCCGGTGCCAAGTTCCCTTGGCAGCGACTGTACGATGAGTATGGCATCGGCGCTTGGTATGATGAATTTGATAAGCAGTTCTTTATGCATCTAGACGCCTTTGCCGCAGCGACGATACCCGAGATTAAGCAAGCGTTTCGTGATTACGGTTATCAAATCAATGACACAGACGCGTGGGACAAAGCCAGCCGAGATGTCGTCTACGCGTTTCAGCTACATTTTCGCCCGCAGCGACCAACGGGCGAGATGGATTTGGAGACGTATGCGATACTACGCGCACTCAATCATAAATATGCTGGTCGGGATGATTTTTATTAAGTGATAAAAACATTAGGAGACATAGTCCATGACTAACTCACAATACAACGAGCAAAATGAACAAGACGAGCTACAGAGATACCTAGAAGAGAAAGCCAGACAAGAGCAGGAACAAGAAAAGCAAAAAGAACAAGAGCCTGAGCAGCTGTCGGCTTATGAGGCTTGCGTGCTAAGAGAAAGCGCTAGAATTCATGAGTTGATTGCTGAGGCTCAGAAGAATACTAATGAACATTCAGAGGATGAGTAATCGATTGAAAAACCTTCTATACGGTAATTTTTCTCTCATATAGAACCAAATCATAAACCCAAGACAAAAAAAGGTGAGCATTACGCCCACCTTTTTTTATTACCTCAAACAATATTCTAAACTAACTCAAACTATCCTAACGCAACCATGCACGGGCGTTACGGAACATACGCATCCACGCGCCGTCCTCATCCCATGCTTCTGGTTTCCAGCTGTGGTTATAGGCTTTTAGGTTACGCTCAGGGTGCGGCATCATGATGGTGACGCGGCCGTCAGTGCTACATAGACCGGTGATCCCGCCGAGCGAGCCGTTTGGATTGAGCGGATACGTCTCGGTTGGATGACCTTGGCTATCGACATAACGCATCGCAAGCTGACCATGTTTCGCCATACCGTCGATCTCGGTGTTATCCAGGGTGGCATAGCCTTCACCATGCGCCACAGCGATTGGCAAGATGCTGTCTTGCATGCCTTTGAACAGGATGGACTTGGTACGCTCGACTTTAACGTTGACCGTACGCGCTTCAAATCGCGCTGATTTATTGGCGATAAAGCGTGGAAAGTTTTCCGCCCCTGGGATGAGGTCTTTGAGCTGCGCCATCATCTGACAGCCGTTACAGACACCTAAGCTAAAGGTATCCGGACGGGCAAAAAAGCGCACAAACTGCATACGCAGCTCGTCATGGAACAAGATAGAGTTCGCCCAGCCTGAGCCTGCGCCAAGTACATCACCGTAACTAAAGCCGCCACAGGCGACCAAGCCGTCGAAGTCACGTAGATTGATACGGCCTTCTAGCAAGTCGCTCATGTGCACGTCGACCGCTTCAAAGCCCGCTTGGGTAAAGCCTGCTGCCATCTCGGTCTGACCATTGACGCCTTGCTCGCGTAGGATAGCGACTCTTGGTTTGCTTTCACGGCTAGCTAAATATGGCTCTTCAATTTTTTGGTTCAGATCAAAGTTTGGCGCTGCGATCAGACCTTGATGGCTGGCATCAGAGATCAAGTCATACTCTTGCTGAACGCACGCTGGGTTGTCACGGCGGCGGGCGATTTGGTAGCTGACTTGGCTCCACTCTTGCTGCAGCTCAGAACGGCTAAAGCGTAGGGTATCGTCACCCATAAGAGCAGGGGTTTGAATGATAAGGCTGTCTTCTTCAGTGCTTTGACCGACGAGGCTCAGCATATCGCTGACGTTAGATTCTTCTGCTAATTGCATGAGAGCAGCGACGTTTTCTGGTAATACTTGGATGACCGCGCCCAGCTCTTCACTGAACAGCTGACCGAGTAGATTATCATCAGCCAATGACAGCTTGATACCTTGACGGCTGGTGAACTGCATCTCTGCAATCGTCGCCAGTAGACCGCCATCACCGATATCATGATAAGCGCTGATAACGCCTTGCGCGTTACCCACTTGGATAAAGTTAAAGAAGTCGATCAAGTCACTTGGCTTTTCAAGGTCGGGACATTCGTTGCCCAATTGGCTTGCCGTTTGCGCGAGGATTGAACCGCCCAGACGCAGCTTGCCTTTAGATAAGTCAATACGGTAAAACGCACTGTCGCCGTTGATCAGCTCAGGGGTGAGGGTTTTTGCCACGTCAGCGACCGGTGCAAAAGCCGTCACGACCAAGCTCATAGGCGAGACGACTGATTTGTCTTGGTTTTCACCTTCATCGTTATCCGTCCAGTTGGCACGCATCGATAGCGAGTCTTTACCGACTGGAATCGCAATACCCAGTGCTGGGCATAGCTCTTCACCGACTGCGTGAACGGCGTCAAACAATGCCGCGTCTTCCGCGTCGTCGCCACATGCCGCCATCCAGTTCGCCGACATGGTGATATCGGATAGCTGAGCGATACGGGCGCCGGCGATATTGGTAATGGCTTCACCAACCGCCAGACGCGCCGAGGCTTTTGGATTGATAAGGGCGACAGGCGTACGCTCGCCGACACTCATGGCTTCACCAGTCATTGGCTGACCATCTAGCGCCACCAGACCTGATGCTGTCACCGCGCAGTCAGCGACGGGCACTTGATAGCGGCCCACATACTGATCACGTACCACCATACCGGTGATCGAGCGGTCACCGATACTGATAAGGAAAGACTTGCTCGCGACAGTTGGATGACGTAGCACGTCTTTGATGGATTCGGTTAAATTGATATCAGCCAAGTCCAGCGCAGGCAACTCAGTCTCTTGACGCTCAAAGCTGCGCTGCATCTTTGGCGTACCACCGAGCAATACTTGCATCGGCATATCGACTGGCTGCTCGTCCAATAGCTCATCATCCACCACAAGCTGACGTACTTCTGTGGCTTTACCCAAGATGGCATACGGGCAGCGCTCACGAGCACAGATCGCATCAAATTGCGCTCTGCTCTCTGGGCGAATGGCAAGGACATAACGCTCTTGTGCTTCGTTTGACCAGATGGCCATCGGTGACATGCCCGCTTCTAGCGACGGGATCTTACGCAAGTTCAGATGCGCGCCCATGTCATGGTCATCGACCAGCTCTGGCATGGCGTTTGACAGGCCGCCTGCACCAACATCATGGATAGAGACGATTGGATTGCCGTCTTGACTATCATTACTAGCGTCAATATCGTTACCCGCTAAGGCCCAGCAGCGATCGATAACTTCTTGACAGCGGCGCTCCATCTCGGCGTTATCACGCTGCACTGAAGCAAAGTCTAAACCTTCATCCAACTCACCGCTATCGACTGACGATGCCGCGCCGCCGCCCAGACCGATTTGCATCGCCGGGCCACCAAGGACGATAAGCAAATCCCCTTCGCGAATGGCGTTTTTTTCAATGAGGTTGCGTTTGATATTGCCATAACCGCCCGCCAGCATGATGGGCTTATGATAGCCGCGCATCTCGCTACCGTCTTTTGCTGCAGAGGTATCAAGCTGAAAACTGCGGAAGTAGCCGCATAGGTTCGGGCGACCAAACTCGTTTGAGAAATTGGCCGAGCCTAATGGCGCTTCGGTCATAATCTCAAGGCTAGTCGCCATACGATCTGGCGTACCGTAGTCTTGCGTGCTTAATTGACCAGACTGCTCCCACTTCTCAGGCATCTCAGGAATATGCAAATGTGACACATGAAAGCCTGTCAGACCGGCTTTTGGCTTACCGCCGCGGCCCGTTGCGCCTTCATCACGAATCTCACCGCCTGCGCCCGTTGCCGCGCCAGCATAAGGAGCAATCGCGGTTGGGTGGTTATGGGTTTCGACTTTCATTAAGATATCGATGGCCTCTTGATGGAAGGCATACGGATGGATTGAGTTGGCATCCATCGCGTCGGTTGGAATAGGATAATAACGCAGCCCCTCTGCCCCTACCATCACCGCCGCGTTGTCCTTATAAGCAGACAAGATGCCTTGCGGGTTTGATTGATAGGTGTTTTTGATCATCTGAAACAGTGACTTTGGCTGCACTTCGCCATCGATTGTCCACTCAGCGTTGAATATCTTGTGACGGCAATGCTCAGAGTTGGCCTGCGCAAACATCATCAGTTCAACGTCGGTCGGATTACGCTGCAGCTCATTGACATAGGCATTCATCAAATAGTCGATATCTTCGCTCGATAGCGCAAAACCAAACTCTGTATTTGCCGACTCAAGCGCACTGCGTCCTTCACCCATCACATCGATACGGTTGAGCGCCGCTGGTGGTTCGTCATCAAACAACTTGCTCACGTCGTTTAAGTCATAAACCAAGCTCTGGGTCATACGGTCAAATAACAACTGTTCAGCGACAGCAGGCAGCTTGCCATCAGTGCCCGTAGTGCCGCCTGCAACGGTGAGGGTATATACCACGACACGCTCAGCGCGATTGAGCGCGATGTCGCAGTTATTAAAAATATCGGTCGCTTTACTTGCCCATGGCGAGATCGTCCCAAAACGCGGCCCGACGATCACTTGTATCTGATTGTCCTCTGGAGCGACAAGCTCAGTGCCCGCTGTGACGCCCAGCAAGTCCCGCGCTTTTTGCGCCTCTTCATCAACAAGCTTTCGTGATAGCACATACACTTGCTGAGTATGGATCTGGCTGACATTTAATTCGGTCTTTTGCTGAAACTGACTGATGAGTTGCTGCGTCTGAAAATCGGTAAGAAACGGTTGTCCGGCGATGGTCATCATAAAGGCATAATCCGTAAGAAAGGCATCTCTGCCATGCAAAGTAAATGGTCTGCGTATTATAACAAGAAGCCCCATAATAAGCAGGCCAAAACCACGATAAATTGCCAAAGCGACGGCTTTCTTTACTTGATGCAGCAGCAATCTGCTGCGCTAATGGCTGCCCTTTTGCCCGTTATGGCCGCATGGCGCATTGCCGCTTACTGATGTTTTATGCATATATAGTCGATACACTCTAAAAATGTCATAGCGCTACTGGGATGCTATTTTTAAATGTAGGTTGCGCAGCCTCTGGGAACGCAGCACGCAAGTAAAATTTATACCAGTAGCGCGTTTAAAACCATAACAGTTTTACATTCAGCTAACTATATAGCCTTACTCATATAGTCTTACTTGGCTTATCTGTTTAGCATTGAGGATTTGCAAAGCAGCAAGCTTCGATGGATGCCGTCACAATTTTTACCTAATACTTATAGTCCTTACAAACCGTCACATCGCATTACTGGCAGCCTATATAAATGCTTTGCCAGTAGTCGTTATGCTAGATGGCAGTTGCGGGATAGCGGAGTTTTTTTATATTTTTATCCAAATTCTCTGCTCAAAGCCAATCGACGTCACCATCAAATAACACACTATCAAATATCAACAATCTATAACCCTAACAAACTATAAAGAAAAGGAAATCCCTATGAGTAGACAAGACCATATCGATAAAGTGCAAGAATTGGTAAAAGACGTTAAATTTGCCATGATGACCACCCGTACGCATGAAGACCACCTGCACGCCTGCCCGATGACCACCAGCGAAACCAGTATCGGTGCCAAAGAGATTTGGTTTATCGGTGATAAAACCACCGAAACCGTCAAAGACATCGAAAGAAACCCACAAGTAAACTTGGCTTATGTCAGCCAAGACGCCAAAAATTACGTCTCGATCAATGGTAAAGCCGAGCTGGTTGAAGACCAAGAAAAGCTCGATGAGCTATGGTCGCCGATTTATAATGCGTTCTACGAGCAAGGCAAAGAAGACCCAAATGTCCAGCTCATCAAAGTCGTGCCACATGGTGCTGAATATTGGCTCAGTGGTAGCTCAGTGGTCAATATGTTTAAGATGACCACCGCTGCGGTCATGGATGGCAAAAAAGCGACCAGTCTGGGGGAAAACAACTCCGTAACGCTATAGAGTCAATCGCGCTATAAGAGGTATTACATAACAAGAAGTATAAATATAAGCGATAACCATAGCAAAAAACGCCAGTGGCTGATGCGACTGGCGTTTTTTTGCTGGGAATTAGGTGTTAAATATTAGGTGCCCATATCGAGTATTAAAAACTAGGGTCTTTGACCGGTAGATGCCTTTATAGACAGGGTTAAATATCAGCCGTTTTGTTTGAGGTACGGCCAAGCCGCTTTTAGATAAATCATCATCGACCATAGCGTCAAAACCACGGCGGCCACCATAAGCGCATAGCCGATGGTTTCAAGCGACTCCCAGTTTAGCAGCAATACGGTAATCGCCACCATCTGAAAGGTGGTCTTGAGCTTGCCAACATAGGAGACCGCCACACTGGTGCCTTTGCCCAGCTCAGCCATCCACTCACGTAGCGCCGATACCGCGATTTCACGCGAGATAATCACAATCGCTGCGATGGCCATGATGATATTTGGGTGCCACTGTACGAGGATAATCAAAGCTGCCGCCACCATCAGCTTGTCAGCGACAGGGTCCAAAAAGCGGCCAAAGGCTGAGGTGACATTGAGCTTACGAGCAAGATAACCGTCGAGCCAATCGGTAATCGCCGCTAAGATAAACACACCCGTCAATAATAAATGGCGCAATAAGCTATCGCTAAACTCACTCATTCCTACCCGCGCGATGACATTATCTGAGATGGCAGGCATGCCAATTCCCATCGCTGGCGGCCAGTAAGCAATCGCTACAAACAGCGGAATCATCAAGATACGAGCAATGGTCAGATTGTTTGGCAAGTTAAAAATACTTTTGGTATTTTGCTTACTTGGTGGTTCCTGCGTATGCAAATGCGTACTCTCAGTCATGGCAAACCCAGTTTTATATAGACATAATAATGGCAGATAGCTTAGCACTTTTCGCGCAAGCCGTCATGCCATCTCTTATACTGCCCCCAAAGATAAAACGTAATGTCATGTAACCAAAATCGCCGAATCGTAGCCAAATCACCATCAGTTGCGTTATGATAGCCATGCAAACGAAAACACTTGTACACTTAAATATATAAGTAAATATATCTGCCTATTGAACGGATTATAATTGCCCTAATCTTAGTAAGTATAGTCAGTACCGAAGATATCTTTTTAGATGTCTTTGTAGATAAGAACCAAAACGGCCATGTACAGTACTTTTAAGCATACTACTGATGTGTTTAGTGCCATGCAGTGTCGATGAAAACACGTAATAACCGCATAACAACAACAAGATACCACCACTGCCTTGTAGCACGATTTTGCTACCTGTCCAGTTTTCCTCAGCCCACAGCACCTCCTCTGTGGGCTTTTTTTTGGCTGGTAAATTTTCTACAGTAGATTAGGGAGTGTCTTTTTCTTTTTTGCTCTTAAAGGGCTCAGAAAACTGCAAAATCAAAAAACCAACCGCTGACAGAATAATGGCAATCTCGTAGCGACCATAGGCCACCGAAATACCGATTGCGCCCGTGTTCCATAAGCTGGCCGCCGTGGCAGTGCCTTTTGAACCCATCTCGTTTTTAAAAATCGCCCCGCCGCCGATAAAGCCCATACCCGTGATGATGGCATACATAATCCTCGCCTCACCTGCTGATTCATAGATATCCATACCCACCAGCATAAATGCACAAGAGGCAATCGTCACTAGCGGAAACGTCCTCAGCCCCGCGCCGTTGTCTTTCATCTCGCGGTTGAGCGCGATGGGCAACGATAAAATAAAGGCAACACCCAATTGAAAAAAGTGGTACTGCATCAGGTCTAAGTCTATATCGAATCCAAACATAGCGTCTCCTCCATGGATATTATCAACGGGCCTCCCGCCCAGCGCCGATTATTATAAACGCCCTCTGTCATTATCAAGGGGTAGCAACGCACCGCCCTGCAAGCGCGGCGCAGATCACCTCAGCTGTCTGCTGCGCCATGTGATAGCAGCTCTCGATATTGCCTTGCCCGCACCAGTCGCCACTGACGATCCATTGACGAGACGCATCAGTGAGTACGCCTTGGGCGGGGGTTTGCGCATCGGAGCGCGTCGCGGCATAGCGCCAGCGATGACAGTCGATCTGTGTGGGGGCACAGGCATCATCCCAGCCCAAAGCATGCTGCGCTGCTGTCAATAGCGCAGCTTGTACAGGCCCTATCTCTTCATCGACCTGCTGCTCGGACCAGTCGTTGCGGGCATGGATGGTGATACTCGGTAGCAGCGTTTCATGGGCAGGTTTTCGCTGCTCTATAAATATCCTATCGATGATCGAATCATTGACATAAGCGACGTCCCATCTGCCACCGTCTTCTGCATCCGTTAGCGCCGCAGGAAGTGCCTGCCCCTCATTCCAGCCGAGCATCAGCGTGTAGCAAGCTTGCATCTTGATGGTGCTGATGCTCTCTTGTTTGTCAAAGTCACTGCCAGCCATCAGCTCGCCTGCTTGCACGTTTGGCGCGGTACAGATCACCCAGTCAAATAGCCCAAGACTATGGCCTGCTTCATCAAACAGCTCAGTTTTTTGCTTAGTTTGTTGCTTATTTTCGCCAGCTGTTGGCTCAGTGTACTGCGCCAGTGGTGCCACACGGGTTTGAAAGCGCATGGTGGTGTGCTGTAGCTCGCCTGCCAGCGCGCGCCCCCAACTGGTCATCTTTGGGGTACTGATATAGCGAGCTTGCTCGGTATTCCAGCGCTCTTTTTTTATGGTAGAGGGCCGCTGACCCGTTGTATGGGCAGTGGTCATCTCGATCACATTGGCACACCACGGCTGTATCGTACTCATGTCGAGCCATGGCGCTATAAACTGCTGAAAGCTGGCGGTCTTTGCGGTAAAAAACTGCGCCCCAAACGCCCATTGCCAGTTTTTATGCGTTTGGCTATCGCGGCGATATCGGGTGGCCAAACGCCCCACGCTGCGAGATTTTTCAAAAATCGTCAGCTGCGGCATCGGCTGGGCGGCAGGCGTATGACCAAACGCACGCTCCAACAAAGTAGCGGTAAACAGCCCCGTCAACCCGCCACCGATGATGGCAATGGTCGGTGCAGCGGTATCAGCAGGATGACAAGAGTGGAGTGTGTGCTCAGACATAACGACAGTCGGCCTTGTGGTGTTTTGATCAAAAAATAATGTGTGTAAGCCAGCATGTGCAGGCAGTCTTGTGCAGATAGCGAGGCTCATAAAAGCTATTGAACCCTTAAAACCTGCTGATATCAATACCATCTACGTAAAAAAGCCATGCTACCGTCGATAACATGGCTTTTTTTATTGTTGATACTACTATTACTATTTACTTACCTGCTTACTCACCGCGTTCCGCCTTGACCACCTCAACCAGCTGATTGATTACTGAGCTATCGGCTAGCGTGGATAAGTCGCCCAAGCCCACATACTGCCCTGCAGCCAAATTACGCAAAATACGGCGCATGATCTTGCCTGAGCGGGTTTTGGGCAGTGCATCGACGATATAGATAGCATCAAGATTGGCAATCGGGCCGATCTCTGTACGCACATGACGATTTAGCTCGGCTTTTAGCGAGTCTGTGGCCGTCTCGCCAGATTTTAAGATAATAAAAGCACAAACCCCCATGCCGCGTATCTCATGCGGCATACCGACGATGGCCGCCTCAGCGGTCGCCGGATGCGCCACCACCGCGCTTTCGATCTCCGCTGTGCCTAAGCGATGGCCTGAGACATTGAGCACATCATCGACACGGCCGGTGATCCAGTAGTGTCCATCTTCGTCGCGCTGCGCGCCGTCCCCTGTAAAGTAATAACCTGGGTACTCACTAAAGTATGTCTTTAAAAAGCGCTCATGGTCGTTATAAATCGTACGCATCTGCCCCGGCCAGCTGCTCTTAATTACCAGATTGCCTTCGGCAGCGCCTTCTAAAACCTCGCCATCCGTATTGACAATCTCTGGCTTGATACCGTATAGCGGGTTCATCGCCGCCCCTGGTTTTGGCGCCACCGTACCTGGTATGGGAGCCATGAGAATACCGCCTGTCTCAGTCTGCCACCATGTATCGACGATGGGGCATTTGCCACTACCAACGATATGATAATACCAGTCCCAAGCCTCTGGGTTGATTGGCTCGCCGACCGTACCCAGCAAGCGTAGGCTGGAGCGATCCGACTCACGGACAAAGGCATCGCCCTCTTTCATCATCGCCCGAATCGCTGTCGGCGCCGTGTACAAAATCGTCACGTCATGCTTATCAATGATATGACCAATGCGCGCCCATGTTGGATACTCAGGAACCCCCTCAAACATCACAGTCGTCGTACCATTGGCAAGGGGTGCATAAGTGGTATAAGTATGCCCCGTCACCCAGCCGACATCCGCCGTACACCAATAGACGTCATCGTCTTTGATATCAAACACGTCACGGAAAGTTGAGATGGCATACGTCAGATAGCCGCCTGTGGTGTGCAGCACGCCTTTGGGCTTACCCGTAGAGCCTGAGGTGTATAATAAAAACAACGGGTCTTCGGCATTCATCACCTCAGGCTCGCAATGCTCAGACTCGCCATCGATTAAGGTATGGTACCAAATGTCGCGGCGGCCACTCATCGGTACTGAGTTACCAGTACGGTGCACGACGACGACGTTGGTGACCGTGTCGGTGCCATCCATGTCCAACGCCCGATCGACGTTGGCTTTTAGCGGGGTGTGTTTATTGCCGCGCACGCCTTCGTCTGCGGTAATGATGACTTTGGAGCGACTATTGACCAAGCGATTGCCCAAGCTCTCAGCAGAAAAACCGCCAAATACCACAGAGTGTACTGCGCCGATGCGGGTACAGGCCAGCATACCGATCATCGCCTCTGGTATCATTGGCATATATAGGGTCACTCGATCGCCTTTTTCGACACCCAGCTTGCGCAGTGCATTGCCCAACCGGCAGACTTCTTCGTGCAGCTCTTTAAATGAGATGATTTTATGCTGCGACGGGTGATCGCCTTCCCAAATGATGGCAGGCTTGTAAGGATGGGTCTTTAGATGACGATCGAGACAGTTGACAGAGACATTGAGCTGACCGTCTTCAAACCATTTAATGCGAAAATCGTCCAAATCATAGTTGACGTCGCTGATTTTGGTGGGTTTTTTTATCCAATCGACCAGCTCGGCACGCTGTGCCCAAAAGGCATCATTGCTCTCAGGAGATTCGATAGATTGCTGATAGTCTGTTTGGTATTGCTCCGCGCTGGTATTGGCGGCGGCAAGAAAGTCGTCTGCAACAGGAAATGATTTTTGCGTCATAGTATTCATCCTTTTTCATTATTATGACTCGCACAAACCGCCGCGCGCGACTGCCTGTACAAGCAATAAGAGTCATCTTCCATAATGTGTGACACTCTGTGTTAGTTTGACAAATAAGCGGGACGGTTGCAAGGCATCAACGCCCATTCATAACAATTTCACTATACAGCCGTATACTTGCTTATTGCTGGCGCGCGACTGCACCATTACATTTAATCCTTGTAACCTGATATGAAATATGGACAATAGCTACACGCCAGCGGCGATGACACGCGCCTATATTAGCTTTTTTTCGCCGATGAGGGTTTTTGGCTGTTGTTACGCACTTAACCTGTTTAGCTTCCCTTTATATGGGCTAATCTAGACGTCACGCGCATCCCCCACCCCTTTTTATTTATGAGATCCCCATGAGTCACCATCGTCCCGCTTCCCACTCTACCCATTACGACGTCATCATCATCGGTGCGGGCGCATCCGGTCTATACTGTGCGCTTACCGCTGGTCGCCGTGGTCGCCGCGTGCTGGTGCTCGACCATGCCAATAAAGCAGGCAAGAAAATCCTCATGTCGGGGGGCGGACGCTGCAATTTTACCAACTATGTCGTCGAGCCGAGCCATTTTATCGGCGCCAATCCGCACTTTTGTAAGTCGGCCTTGAGCCGTTATTCTAATTGGGAGTTTATCGGTATGGTAGCGGCGCACCATATTCCCTATCATGAGCGCGAGCACGGTCAGCTGTTTTGTGACGACTCAGCCCAAGACATCGTGACCATGCTGCTAGATGAGTGCGCGGCAGTCGGTGTGCATATCAAGCTTAGTACACAGATTGATGGCGTAAAACCGATCGATAGTGCCAACCATGCACGCTTTGAGTTGAGTACCAGCAAATCGCTGAGTAAAAAAGAAAAGCAAGCAAGAAAAGAGGCCACAAGCTCGCCCACGTTGCCACAAACCATTTACCGCTGTGAGTCGCTGGTGGTGGCAACGGGCGGCTTGTCGATTCCGACGATGGGTGCCAGCGGTCTTGGCTATGAGCTGGCGCAGCAGTTTGGTCATACTCTGGTGGCAACCGATGCCAGCCTCGTGCCTTTTACTTTTACCGATCAGACTGGCGAGCTTATCCGCTCACTGGCAGGCATCAGCCTACCGGTGATTGCCAGCAATGAGCGTATCTCCTTTAGACTACCGCTGCTATTTACTCATCGCGGGCTCTCAGGCCCTGCCATGCTTCAGCTTTCAAACTATTGGCATACTGGAGAAACCATCCGTATCAACCTGCTGCCAGATACTGATATGACTGCGCTCCTGCTTGCTCACAAACAATCCCATCCACGCCAGCTGGTTCGTACCGTTTTGGCTGACCATACCACCAGCCCGCTACCCAAAAAACTGCTCTCCGCCCTACAAGCGCATCTGTGGGATGACATCAAAGAAACCGAACTTGCCAATATCAAAGACGAGCGGCTACTGGAGCTGGGCGCGGCGCTCAACGGCTGGCAGCTCAAACCCTCTGGCACCGAGGGCTACCGCACCGCCGAGGTCACGCGCGGCGGGGTGACCACCGACGAGGTATCATCAAAGACCATGCAAAGCAATTTGCAAGAGGGCTTATATTTTATCGGTGAGGTGCTAGACGTCACCGGCTGGCTGGGCGGCTATAATTTTCAGTGGGCGTGGGCCAGTGGCCATGTATGCGGCGAGATAGTATAAGTGGTATAAGCCGCATTATCATGCCCCCGCTGCTCCTGCTCTATGTAAAAAACCCAACCCAACCAATCTTGCGTCAGTGAAATAATGACTCAAACAAGCATAATATATGTTATTTTGAATATATACTGAGATAATACTATATTGAGGCATCTGACGCTTGGCTCCCGTTATGCTGCATAAGCCATATACTATTTTTATGAGGTGATACATGCGTCCGATCAAACATATTCATGGTGACAAAGCGCCACAATGGATAGGTGATGGTTTTTATGTAAAAACCTTAATCAACCATTTGGATGATGACCCCGACATTAACTATCGCCATACTGACCCGTTTTTGTTATTTGACTATGGCCAGCCGACCACCTTTGCCCCAAACCCTCATTATCAGACCAAGCCGCACGGCATCGGACAACATCCGCACAAAGGCTTTGAGGCAGTGACTGTCGCATATGCAGGTGAGATCAGTCACGCTGACTCGGCCGGCGGTCGCGGCGATATTTTGGCAGGTGATGCCCATTGGATGACCACAGGGCGCGGAATCACGCATGAGGAGTTTCACTCTGAGGCGTTTGGTGCGCGCGGCGGGCTATTTAGCATGGTACAGCTGTGGGTCAATCTGCCGAGCGCTCATAAACTAACAGCGCCAAGATATCAGAGCATCAAGCGCGCCGACATGCCGATGGTGACGCTAACAGCAGATAGTAACCATCAAACAGCGATTGGCACAGCGGCGATTATCGCTGGTGATTGGCAAGGTATCAAAGGGGCGGCCAGCACCTTTACACCCATTAACCTCTGGGACATCGCGCTACATCGTGCAGGCGCAACGACACTACAGCTCCCTGATACTCACAATGTGCTCCTGCTGGTACAAGAAGGCGAGGTGCTGGTGAATGGCACCGCCATCAGTGCGGGTCATTTGATACAATTTGCCGCGCCAACCCAGCACCGCGCTGAGATGGCGGCGGAGCAAGTGGCAACTCATGACCGTATTGAGCTGTGTCTTCTCGCCGCTCACACTGACGAGCTGGCCGCTACTCCTGTCAAAGCGCCTGTCAAAAAAACGCCTGTCGAAACTTCTGCCAAACTGCTATTACTTAGCGGTGAACCTATCGGCGAGCCTGTAGCAGCCCACGGACCCTTTGTCATGAATACCAAAGAAGAGCTACATCAAACCTTGCGTGATTATCAAGCGGGTCGTTTTGGTCAATGACCCCTGTATCAGTAGCCGCTATATCAATGACCGCTATATCGTCGATACTAGGGCGTATAGTTAGCTGAATGTAAAAATGTTATGGATTTAAACGCGCTACTGGTATAAATTTTACTTGCGTGCTGCGTGCCCAGAGGCTGCGCAAAATTCATCCCAGTAGCGCTATGACATTTTTAGAGTGTATCGACTATATCTCAATTCAATCAATAGCCGTCTAAATGAGCTAAAAATGAGGAGCTACCCTACTAAAGGGTCTGTCAAAATTAACAAATATCGAAGCCCTAACATAGAATTTCTCATAAAAAAGCCGCTTTACAAAGATGTAAAGCGGCTTTTTAACGCTTAAAATTTAGGTGGTGTTTCAAAAAGTATGCTGAAGTAGAAAAGAGTTGTGACAGCCAAAGCAGATGTTATATTTGAGGTTATGAAGACACAAATAGAACTTAACTGCCCCGACTGTCACAGTACAAGTGTAAAGAAAAACGGTAAAAAAAGCTATGGTAAGCAGAACTACCAATGTAAGGACTGTAAACGTCAATTTATTGGTGACCATGCTTTAACCTATCAAGGCTGTCATTCAACCATAGAAAGCAGAATTCGGTTAATGTTAGTCAGAGGCTGTGGCATTCGAGATATCGCTGAAATAGCTACTGTGAGCATAGGTAAGATACTAAACACAATACAAGGCTCAGCATACCAACTAACCCCGAAGCGACAGTACTACCGAAAACTTGAAGTCGATGAGTTTTGGACGTATGTAGGCAAGAAGAAGCGTAAAGTCTGGCTTATCTATGCTTATGACCGCAGCACAGGTGAGATAGTAGCTTATGTATGGGGTAAGCGTAACTTAAAGACAGCTAAGAAGCTTAGAGCACGTCTTAAGCAGCTTGAGGTTGACTATGGGTATATAGCTATGGACAACTGGGACAGCTTTATAACTGCTTTTAAAGCAGACAATAAACAAGTTAGTAAACAACATACTGTCGGTATTGAAGGCAATAACTGTCGAATAAGACAAAGATTAAGACGAGCCTTTAGAAAAACTTGTGGTTTCTCTAAAAAGCTCGATAACCATTTTAAGATCTTTGATATGCTGTTCTTTTACATTAATTATGGGTATGTCTAATGTCAGCATACTTTTTGAAACACCACCAAAATTTAAAGTTAATCGTCGCTACATTAGGCTTGTTTTTTATCCAAAAACGCATAGTCAGTATAGCCCTCGCTACCGCCGCCATAAAAGCTCTGCGGATGCTGCTCATTTAACGGTGCATCTTGACGAATACGCTCGGCCAAGTCGGGGTTGGCAATATAGTCACGACCAAATGCCACCGCATCGATGTAGCCGGCTTGGATATTTTGCGATGCTTTTTCGGCAGTATAGCCGCCAGCTGCGATAATCATGTTGTCGAACGCTTGGCGGATACGCTGGCGGAAGCCTTCGGTATAAGGCGTGCCACCCGCCCAATCAGGCTCTGAGATATGTAAGTACATCAGGCCGCGCGCATTTATCTGCTCGATCAGCCAAATATTATCGTCTTCATCGTAGCCAGCATCTACGCCATTAAACGAGCCTTGCGGAGAGATACGAATACCGACATGATCGGCGTCCCATGCATCGACACAAGCATCGATGACATCGAGCGTCAAACGCGCGCGGTTTTCGCGGCTACCACCATACGCATCTTCGCGCTTATTGGTGTGCTCGACCCAAAACTGATGCAGCAGATAACCATGAGCGCCATGAATTTCTACCCCATCAAACCCCGCTTCTTTGGCATTTTTTGTCGCTTCCGCAAAGTCTTTGATCACTTGCTGTATCTCATCTAGTGTCGCTGGACGCGGCGGTGTGGCTTCGACGCGAATCGCTTGATTATCGCTATCACGCAGTGACGTGCGAGCGCCGACTTCGACATCGGAGGCGGAGATCGGCGCTTGCCCATCTGGCTGCACGCTTTTGTGCGCGACCAGTCCTGTGTGCCACATCTGCACGACGATTTTGCCACCTTTGGCATGGACATTATCGACCACAGCTTTCCATGCGGTGACTTGATCTGGCGTATGAATACCAGGCGCGCCAGCATAGCCTTTGGCCTGAAAGGATACCTGCGTCGCTTCGGTGATGACCAGCCCTGCTCCTGCGCGCTGCGAATAATACTCGCCTGCCAATGCGGTCGGCACATCGCCTGGCTCGACTGCGCGCAGACGGGTCAGAGGTGCCATAATGATACGGTTTTTGAGTGTTTGGCTGCCCATTTTGACAGGTTCAAATAAATTATCGTATGCCATATTGTGTCCTATGGTGTTTGTCGTGATTGGTGAATGTTCGTTATTATACTGCTGCCTATAGTCGACGCTAAATAAATCAGATACATCGCTATCAAGCCGCTCAATGCTTTGTCATACATACTTATTATGGTATCGGTGCGCTGCGTATCGATATGCGCTGCGACCGAATAAAGGCATAAAAAAATCATATTGAACGACCGTTACCTTTATAGGGAGCGGATGGATTTATTCAAGCAAGCGTTACAAACAAAAACACCTCTGGTCTTTATCTATCCTGCCCCTTGTCCTGCCATCCATGCAGCAAATCAACGCAGCCAATCATGCTCAATGATATGACGATAAAACCTCGGCTAAATATGTCACAATGACGCGTACCATACTGCACTGCGCCCTATATCGTATTCTCTAGCTTGTGTGTCTCTCGATTAAATAGCGAAAGCTAACATTTATCAATATAAAAGCAACGCCGTCATCCAATAATAGACGGTGTTTTATTCGTATTAAATAGTGGCAATATCGCGTATTTAACGTATCAAAAACATCGATCAAATAGAGAAAAACATGCAAACGCCAACCGCAGCGCCCCAAACAAAGCATCGAAAACACCTTGCAAAAAAATATTTGCCAGCGGCTTGCAGTGTGGGGCTTATGTTGGCCTTGAGCGGCTGTCTTGCGACAGAAAAGCTCGACTATCAGCTAATGCGACAAGAAGATGCAAAATGGGTCGCGGACGAACAGCTGACCGATAGACTCATCGCCGTTGGTAAGCCTAGCGCGCCTATTGGAGGAGTGGATAATGCGATTGTGCTTGCAGGGGAAAAGCACAGCTATCTGGTACAGAGCGCAAACTAAGACCCTGAGCTGACAGCTATACTAAATCACGTCGATCTGGCGTATTTTTCCTTTAAACCCATGCCAACAAAAGACACGCCGCACTTTGCGATAAGAATTGGTGAAAGCGGCTGCCCCTCTCGCCCTGACGTTTTATCATTATCAGCCAGACACCATGTTGGCAGAAGAAAAAAGCTAAAGGCGCTGATGCCTCTTGCCAAAGCCTTTGACATCATTACCTTCCCTATTCAGCTGGTCATGGTCGGAGGCGCAAATTAACCATACCGCCGCGGGCTTGACATGGTATTTAGCTGCTAGTATTTGACTGCAAGTCCTTACCTTTCAGCGATGAGATGGCCTGCGCGAGTTTAGGATTTCAGCAGTTTTTTAACCGACAACTCAAGCGACAGATAAGTGCCGACTAATATCACCACCGAGCCAATGATGGCGCGGGTATCTAGCGCCTCGCCCAGCAGCACATAGCCCAAGATAATGGCAAAAATCGGAATCACCAAAGTGATGCTCGTCGCCCGCGTCGGTCCGATATTTTTAATCAATTGGTTCATAAAGATGAGGGCAATCGCTGTAGAAAAGACACCTATACAAACCACCGACACCCACGCCTTGGCGCTGATGCTCTGATCATAAGGAAACGCATAAAAAGCCACAGGCAGCATCAAAATACTGGCGATGATCAGCGAGCCTGCAGTGATGGCCACGGGTGAGACATTATATAAATAATGACGGGTGATATTGGCTCCGACTGCATAGCCGACACAAGCAAGTAGCGCATAGCCCATTGGCAACAAACCGTTAGCCAATCCGGCCTCTGAGACACCGCCAGCAAACAAGCTTTCGCTCATCAAAATAGCGACTCCGATCACGCCGATGACCAAGCCCAGCACTTGTCTTTTGGACAGCCGGTCTTTAAAAAAAGTACTGGCGATAAAGCCGCTCATCATCGGCACAGAGGCATTGAGCACCGCCAACACTCCTGCGTTGACTGACTGAGCAGAAAAAGAAAACAACACAAACGGCAGAGCCGCAGAAAAAATACCAACCAGCGCCAGCAGCTGCCAATGATCGCACAGACCGTCACGGTTTTTCTTATTGACCATGACAAACGCCAGCATCACCAGCCCAGCAAATATCACCCGCAGGCTGGCAAACGCTAATGAGCCAAACTCAGGCACGCCAATACGATAAAACACAAACGACAGCGACCACATAAACGACAGCGTGATAAAAATAATGAGATCGCGTTTGCTCATGGGTTCGTCCTAGTTAGCGCTGAGACCGTCTTAGCAGTCATAAAAAATGCCATGTGATAAAACATGGCAATGATAACAGCTTAGGACGTATTGAACATAGCGTAAGTAGCGATTAAATATCGACATCTGATTGCTATTTTGACAAATCCACTTTGTCTAAGACAAAATCAATATCTTTGTCACCGCGGCCTGATAAATTGACCAAAATCGTCTCATCAGGCGACATGTCTTTGGCCGCACGCATCGCATAGGCGATGGCGTGTGCCGTCTCTAGAGCAGGTATGATGCCTTCAAGCCGCGATAGCGCCATAAATGCCTCTAGGCACTCTGCATCTGTCGCTGACTCATAAGTGGCCAGATTGTTGTCCTTCAAGAGTGAGTGCTGCGGGCCGACACCTGGGTAGTCCAGACCAGAGGCGATCGAATGCACAGGCGCAGGCTCACCGTCTTTATCGAGTAGCACGTAGCATTTAAACCCATGAATCTCGCCTTTCGTCCCAAGCGTCATCGTCGCCGCGTGATTGGGCGTATCAAGACCTTCGCCTGCAGGCTCGACGCCGACTTTTTCTACCTCTGTATCACCCAAAAAACCGCTAAAGATACCAATCGCATTAGAGCCGCCGCCGACACAAGCGACCACTTTATTAGGCAGTGTGCCAGTAGTTTCTAAGAACTGCGTCCGCGCTTCACGGCCGACGACCGACTGGAAGTAGCTGACTATCTCAGGATAAGGCGCAGGCCCGAGTGCTGAGCCAATGGCAAACATACTGTTGTCCAAATCACTAAGATAAGTCTCAAACGCACTATCGACCGCCTCTTTTAGCGTGCCTGCGCCGCGCGATACCGGCACGATATTGGCACCTAAGATTTTCATCCGGCTGACATTGGGATGCTCTTTTTCGATATCGACGACGCCCATGTGGATCTCACACTCCATGCCCATCAGCGCCGCTGCCGTAGCTAGTGCTACGCCATGTTGCCCTGCACCTGTCTCGGCGATGACTTTGGTTTTGCCGAGCTTTTTGGCGAGTAACACTTCCCCTATACAGTGATTAATCTTGTGTGCGCCGGTGTGATTCAAGTCCTCACGTTTAAAATAAATCTGCGCGCCGCCGCAATGCGCGCTTAAGCGTCTGGCATGAAATATCGGACTAGGCCGACCAATGTAAGTCTGACGCAAGCGGCTCATCTCATTAACAAAATCGTCGTCTTTAATGATCGCACGAAAGCCTGTCTCGATCTCCTCCATCGCTTTTGCCAGCTCAGGATGCTCAATCTTGCCACCATACTCGCCATACAGCCCGTCATTACTCGGCAAGATTGATTGGTGCAGACCGTAAGTGTTACTGCTGTCATTGGCTAATGCTGTCATGGCTCATTCCTGTTGTCTGATTCACTATTGTCTATTTGAAGCTAAATTAAACATAGAAAACGATCTAAATTATAATAGAAATTTGTTATTATGTTCTAGTACATTGAAACAGATTTTAGGCTAAGTTTTATGGCAGGTCAAGCATTACTGCTCTGCTAATAAAGCAGTGCTCACAAATAGAATAATGAACGTATTTCGCCTTTATTGATTGGAGGCAAAAGGAGAATAAAATGGCCAAACAAGACAGTCATTCTAATAAAGCTTATGACTACTTATTAGCGCTACTGGCTCAGACCAGTGACAAAGCCCATTTATCAGAGATACTTAAAGCGCTATTGACCGAAAAAGAGCAAGCTGAGCTTGGCAATCGCTTAACTATCTTTGCACTACTACAGCAAGAAGTGACGCAACGAGAGATTAGCGCGCAGCTTGGCGTCGGTATCGCCACAGTATCGCGCGGCGCCAAAGTACTTCATCAACATCAAATCGATGAGTTGCTACCGGATATTGGCGATAAAATTAATATCTGATAGCTATCAACATTTAGCGCAAGAAAATTACCCATAAAAGACTTTTAAATGCTATATTTATAAAAATTTGTTTACTAAATTAGGGACACACCCTAGTATTTTACTGGTAAGCGAATTTATTTTTGCTATTTAAAGGACAGCTAAAAGACATTCAGTTTTAATCTTATTATCACTATTTGAGGAGCACATTAATGAGAAAAATAGCTTTGTTTATCGGTGCTATGTCAGTAGCAACAGTAGGTTTTTGCGGCGTTGGACAGTTTTCGGGTGACACCACTTGCTATGTCTATAAACAAGATAAGTTACAAAAAAAGCTCACCTGCCAGTATGACGGTGCCGAAGGCGCAGCGATGAGCTACGCCTTTAGGCAAGTTGACTACAATTTACCAGGATTCGGTAAAATGGCGACCTCGAACAGTGCAGATTATGATGACAATGGCAATCATACCGGATGGACGACCACCGTCAATGATGAGCCAGCCATTATCAGATATCGTTTGCCAAGCAATCAGCGTATCGTCAGTGATGCCTATGCACAGTCTGGCAAAGCGGTGATGCAGTGTTATCTCAGCACTAAATCGCAGTGGGAGATTTGTGCTGAATAAGCTGAGATAGTATTGATACTTAAAAGATCATAAAGCTAAGTATTATACTCAGCTTTATGATGAGTATAACCAAGAACTAATGGGTTACCTTTATCAGCCCAACTCTAATTATCCCATTAACACTCTTTACTCTTCTAAAACTACAAATAACCTTTCCTACTCCCTACCACACTTATTGAACTACAGCTCTGTATCAGTAAAAATATCAGTATCTATTTGTAGCACTCCCCTATAAAAACGATTTAAAAAAGGATCCATCATGAAACTACGCATCCTAAAATCTGCCGTCACCAACCCGTGGTTTAACCTCGCCACCGAAGACTGGATATTTAACACCCTCAACCCCGACTCGCACACGCTATTTTTATGGCGCAATAGCGAGACCGTGGTCATTGGCCGCTCACAAAATCCGTGGGTAGAATGCAAAATCGATAAAATGGAAGCCGACGATGTATTTTTGGCACGGCGGCAAAGCGGCGGCGGCGCGGTGTTTCATGATTTGGGCAATACCAACTTTACCTTTTTGTCACCCAAGGCCGACTACGACCAAGACGCTAACTTCACTATTATCGTCAATGCGCTAAAAAAACTCGGTATCGATGCTGAGCAGTCCGGACGTAATGACATGCAAGTCGGCGATAAGAAAATATCAGGCAGCGCCTTTAAACATGCGTCTGACCGTAGCTTTCATCATGGGACACTACTCGTGAACGCTAACATGCAAAAACTCGGCGATTATCTCAATCCGCATCCGCTCAAATTGCAAGCCAAAGGCATCAAATCGGTGCGCTCTCGCGTAGCCAATCTGGTTGAGTTTAATGAAGACATCAATCACGAAACTTTATCCGATGCCATTATCGAAGCGTTTTGTGAATACTATCAAGACACTGATCATGGTGATACTGATTACAGTGGAACTGTGCCCGTAGAGGAATTAGACAGAGACACCCTAGCAAAAGAGCCTTCGTTAAACGCCTATTACGAGCAGATGGCAGACTGGAACTGGCGCTTTGGTAAGACGCCTGAATTTACCCACCATATTGAGACGCGCTTTGATTGGGGCATGATGGATATGCATCTGGACGTGACGCAGGCGCAGATTAGCGAGGTGATTATCTTTTCTGATGCGCTAAACGTCGAGCTGATTGATGCGTTAAAAGCGGCTTTGACGGGCGCAAAATACAGCCAAGACGGCATTACAGCGCGTTTGGATACATTAGCAAAAGCGCATCCTGAATTCGCCGCGCAAGTGAGTGATGTTAAGGAGTGGATGATTGGGGAAGTGGTTGGGTGACTGGTGATAGATGCAAGTTTTTATAAACATTCAGCGTGTTCTTATTCAAAACCTCTCATCCAATCAATAATATTTAGAACTTTTGTATACTAAGATATTAATATCCATTACAATAACAAGCAGACTTAAGTTTGATATAAAGATATCGCGTTTATTGATACTCGCGATATTTTTTTGTCATCAACCATAGCATACATTGGAAGTTATACATGGCTGCATATATTACGGTAGGTGCAAAAACGGATCATGGCGGCACAGTCATTACGGGTTCTGCACACACATTGGTTAATGGTATTCCTGTAGCGCGTAAAGGTGACAAAGTACAGTGCAAGAAATGCAAAAAAGTCGTCACGATTGTCACAGGCGACCCAAGCTTTGTTATTGATGGCGCACCTGTGGCACGTGATGGTGATATAACGAGCTGCGGCGCTAAGCTGATTGCTGTTCAACAGGCTTTTGCAGAGTCGGATTTTGATGTAATGGGAGTTGAACAACCTGAGCAATACATGGCGACTTATGGTGATGTAAATCAAGGAAGTGATAGTGGTCATTACTTTAGTATTGAGGATGTATATTTAAATAATAACTTGTTTTCTCCTTATGGTATTAAAGCACGTAACCATGTAGGGCCTCATGGACAATCATCAAGAAATGCAGCTTCTGATAAATATGACAAAATATATATCAAAGTCAAAGTGCAGAGTGGTTCATTCAAAAACTTCAAGCTGGATGTATCAGGGACACCAACGCCCCTAGCATCCAAATCTGGCACTTTTAATAAAGATGATATTGTTACGTTAGAGTGGGATGGCTTTATTGGTGATATCTATGCTAGCAAGGCTCTATTAGCTGGCGTCGATCTAAAAGTATCTGCTACAGATTTGAGTAGCAATACTATAGCTAGCGATATTGTAGTGGCATAATGAAATAGAACAGTAGATAAGAGATACCATCTTAAAAAAGCCAAATCAAGCACTAATTAGCTCAACTTTTGCTTGGTAAGACTGCTGATGTTTAATCACACCGAAACAGATATGCACAAGCTTGCGCATCGCTGCACAGACAGCCTGCATTTTGCACTTACCATTAGCAAGCAGTCGCTCATACTGCGCCTTAATATCAGGATTATGCTTAATGGCGACTAGCGCTGGCATATACAGTTTGGCTCTGATATCACTTGAGCCATTCTTTGCTAAGCGAGACTTGCCTTTAAATAGCCCTGATTCACTATGTTTGGGAACTAAGCCTAAAAAGGCGGCCATTTGTGACGCTTGACTAAACTGCTTATTATGCATCAGCGACACCATCTGCTTTGAGACAACAGGGCCGACGCCTTTAATAGTTTGTAGTAGAGTCTGATCTTGCTTTAAATTGTGATGATGATCGATATGGTCATCAATATCACCATTGAGCTTAACAATAGCGGCTTGCAAAGAGGCTATCATATGCTCAATAGAAGCTTTAACGATAGGAGCGGTGTCTGTGGCCTGCGCTTTTTCCAATCGATTCAGCTCACGTTGTAAGTCTTCTTGTAGTGCGTCTAAGCGCGACAATAATGACTTGAGGTGACGCGCCTCTGCTGGCGGCGGTGTCCATAATTTAGGCTTAGCACTATAGGTGTAGCGGGCTAATAACATACTGTCTTTTTTATCCGTCTTGTTGCGACTTCCTAAACTAGCAGCATAGCTTTTGATATAAGCAGGATTGATAATACTGACGTTAAGACCTTTATCAAATAGGTAGTAGGCGATGTTCTCGTGATAGACTCCTGTGGCCTCGACCGTGATGTGAATATTACTTAAGTCGTCAGTGATGTTAGCAATGAGCCAGTTGATAAGAGCAGCGTAGTCACTGTAATCATTTTTAAAGACTTTGGTTTTAAATTTGAGATTATCAGTGGCTTTGAGCCAGGCGATATCTAGCTTGTTTTTACTGACGTCTATGCCGATATAGTGTGTCATCTTATTGTCTTCCCTTGTCTATGCAGTGTCACTCATGACACCTTGGTAGATGGCGAGGCACTTGGATACCATTCAGAATATGAAGATGATGGGATGAGCATTGGGCATAATCTCTTACACAGTGTCTAGGCACTAAGGTTATACTCATACTCTCAATGCTCATGAATAATTACTTTATTTTATCAACTTTCGTTGGCAGTATTAAGCGGTTATTCAAGATACAAGGTTATACTATCACCAAGACTGGAGAGAAGATATGACCACCAAACGCGGACGCTACAGCCAAGAATTTAAGCTAGAAGCCATTAAACTGGTTGAAGATCAAGGCAGGAAGATACCAGAAGTAGCCAACTCATTAGGTATCGGCAAAACCACCTTAGAGAATTGGGTATATAAATACCGTAAAGAACAGCAAGGTGTCATGCCATCAGAAGGCAAAGCCCTAACGCCTGAATTACGGCGTATACAAGAGCTTGAAAAACAGGTCAAGCAGCTTAAGATGGAGCGAGATATATTAAAAAAGGCATCTGCTCTGCTAGCCCAAGACAATCTCAGCGTCTATCGCTAATAACCAAGCTTGCAGAGCATCATAAGCATATTAGCAAACACAAGCTATGTGAACTGTTTGGGGTTGTTAGAAGTAGCTATTATAACAGTACTAAATCTAGGTCTATAGACATTGAACTTATAAGGCTCAAAGCCTTAATCAGAGAAGTATTTGAACAGTCAAATGGCTCGGCTGGTGCAAGGACGGTATCTGCTATCGTCACGCATCAACATGACATTAAACTCACACGCTACAGAGCAGGTAAGCTGATGGCACAAATGGGGTTGATTAGTCGACAGATAAAATCACATAAGTACAGGCGTTGTGAAAAATTCCATAAAGTTTATGGAAACATACTAGACCGTCAGTTTGCGCCCACTGCACCAAACCAAGTGTGGACAGGTGATGTTACTTATATTCGTATCAAAGGCAGATGGTGTTATTTAGCCATCGTTATGGATTTATATGCTCGACGTATTGTTGGTTTTGCCTTGTCAGATAGCCCGAATACCCAGCTGACCACATCTGCACTAAAAATGGCATATCACATAAGACTTGAGCCTAAAGGCGTGCTGTTTCATTCAGATCAAGGCAGTCATTATACCAGTGAAGAGTATGCTAAATGCGTAGCCAAGTGTAATGGTATGTCGCATAGTATGAGCCGACGAGGCAACTGTTGGGACAATGCACCTACAGAGAGGTTCTTTAGAAGCTTTAAGACAGAGTGGATGCCAAAAAACGGCTATGACAATATTGATGAGGCTCGGCAGGCAGTAAATGATTATATTTGGGGCTATTATCAAAGTGTAAGACCACACAGCTTTAATGAGTATTTAACACCAAGCGAGAAAGAGAGACTTTATTTCAACAAAAACCTCTTAAGTACTGTCTAAAAATATTTGACCACTACATAAGCCACCTGCCTATAATCGGCAGGTGTCATATCATTAAGTGAATCATGGGGTATTTCCGTACCAATATCAATGCCTAATACTTCACGGTTATAATCATCAATCACATTAAAGGTTCGAAAGCGAATATTGTTTTGCAGCTTATCGCTCATAAAGTCCATTGACCATGTATGACCCAATGCGTTTGGCACACTTAACGGCTGGGGGTTACGTGCTGGTAGCCGTCTTTTAGACTTACGGCGTAGGTTTAAGTTTAACGCGGTATAAACACGGTGTACGCGCTTGTGATTCCAAGAATAGCCAAGCTTACGTATGCGTTTAAAGCACTTAGGGAAACCCCAACGATTGTGCTTGTCAGTAAGCTTGTTTAAGACATCAATAATCTCACTATCATCAGATAGCTTAGGCTTATAGTAGTAAGCGGTTCGACTCATACAGACAACCTGACAACTCACTGCAATGCTGACATCATACTGTGCCTGTAATTCTTGCGCCCAGACTTTGCGCTCGGGTACAGGCGCTATAGCTTTTTTATGATATCTTCCTGCATTTGCGCTTTAAGGCTTAAATCAGCATACATCTGTTTAAGCCTACGGTTTTCTTCTTCAAGCTCTTTTAGTCGCGTGACATCAGAGGCTTCCATACCTCCATACTTGGAACGCCATTTATAGAAAGTCGAGCTAGCAATTCCGTATTTACGGCACAGCTCTTTAGCAGGTATCCCAGCTTCTGCTTCTTTTAATATGGATACTATTTGCGTCTCAGTCATTCGTTTGCTCATATCAAAACTCCTTATGGGTATTTTATAAGAAATTCTACGTTTGAGCTGTGTTATTTTAGGGGATAGTTACATATTATGAAGGTTTGGGCGTAGAGCAAAACTATCAAAAAGCATTTGAGTGGATTGAACAAGCCGCCAACCAAGGATATGCTAATGCTCAATTCGATCTTGGAGTTATGTATCATGAAGGTATTGCTGTTGAACAAGATGAGATAAAAAAAACTTGAATGGCTTCAACAAGCTGCTAACCAAGGATACACTGATGCTCAATTCAATCTCGGGATTATGTATCATGAGGGTATTGGTATTGAGCAAGATTATCCAAAAGCAATGCAGTGGTATCTATTAGCAGCTAACAATGGATCTTTTGACGCTCAAAATAATATTGGTAATTTTTACGAATACGGTTATGGCGTACCGCAAGACTATGACAAAGCTTTTGAGTGGTATACCAAAGCCGCTGATCAAGGATTAGATTTAGCACAACTTAACATCGGTGGTCTTTATGAGAACGGTTATGGTGTGCCGCAAGATTATGATAAAGCTTTTGAGTGGTATCAAAAGGCAGCCGATCAAGGCAATCAACAAGCCAGTAATCGCATCGGTAGATTGGTTATGAATGGTAAAATCGACGATAAAGGTATCATTATTTATAGCACACAAGAAACTGGACTCACATTAGGTGATATCGAAGAACCCCTATAGAATTAAAAAGGGTCACAGTTTACGAAGTAAAAAACGGCAGGAGATCCCTCCCCTACCGTCCTTTCAATTTAAAACTTTAATTCAAAAATTAAACTTTTAAATACTCGCCGCAACCTCAGCGCCATCACGAATCGCACGTTTGGCGTCCAGCTCAGCAGCGAGTTTCGCCCCGCCAATCAGATGATACTGCGCGTCTGGCGCATCACCGACATTTGGCATCAGCTCAACCACCGACTCTTGACCGGCACAGACGACCACGCTATCGACACGGAGCAGCTGGCTTTGGCCTTGCGGATTGGTGACCCAAATGCCTTCGTTAGTGATTTTTTCGTACTGAACGCCTGCCACTTGAATGACGCCGTGCGACTTGATATGGGCGCGGTGTACCCAGCCAGAGGTTTTATTGAGTCCGCTACCCAGACGGCCTTTAGTGCGCTGCATCAGATACACTTGGCGAATCGGCTTGATGCCTTCAGGACGGATTAAACCGCCATCGCTTTGATAGTTAGCATCGTCAGTGACGCCCCACTCCTCGCGCCACTCGCTAATAGACTGCGGCTCAGGGCGGTAGCTTGGGTCTTTTAAGGTCTCAGGGCCGAGCTCATCTAAAGGCTGACCATGACGTGCGGTTAGATATTCGCTGACATCGAAGCCAATACCGCCAGCGCCGATGACTGCCACCGTATCGCCGACTGATTTTTCACCAGAGAGTAATTCTGCGTAGCTGATCACTTGCGGTAGATCCGCGCCTTCTAACTTGCCTTCAAGGCTTCTTGGTACGACGCCCGTGGCGACAACCACATGCTGGAATTTACCATCTTCAAGCATCGCTTTATCGACTTTGGTATTGAGTTTAATCTCAACGCCTAAGTGCTCAAGTTCATTGATATAGTAGCGAATGGTTTCAAAGAACTCTTCTTTACCAGGGATGACTTTGGCATAGTTAAACTGACCGCCCAAGACGTCTTTGGCCTCAAATAATGTCACGTCATGCCCACGCAATGCTGCTACATGAGCCGCTGACATGCCAGCGACGCCGCCGCCGACGACCGCGACTTTTTGTGGATTTTTGGTCTTTTTGTAGACCAGCTCAGTCTCGTAGCAGGCTTGCGGATTAACCAGACAAGTCGAGCGTTTATTCTCAAAAGTATGATCGAGACACGCTTGGTTACAGGCGATACAGGTATTGATGCGATCGGCTTGACCATTTTTGGCTTTGTTGACCCAGTGCGCATCGGCTAAGAACGGACGCGCCATCTGAATCATATCCGCCTGACCACTGGCGACGATATCCTCTGCCGTCTCTGGCATGTTGATACGGTTGGCTGCCATCATTGGGATACTGATATGTTTTTTGATCTCAGCGGTAAAGTCGACAAAAGCGGCGCGCGGTACGCTGGTGACAATCGTCGGGACGCGTGCTTCATGCCAGCCAATGCCAGTATTCATAATGGTCACGCCCGCTTCTTCTAGCGCTTTGGCGACTGTGATGACCTCGTCCATAACATTGCCGTCTTTGACCAAATCGATGACCGATAGACGGAACACAATAATAAAGTCTGCGCCAACGGCTTTGCGTACGGCTTTGACCACATCGACGGCAAACTTCATCCGGCCATTGATATCACCGCCGTATTGATCGCTGCGCTGATTGACATGGCGCGATAAAAACTGATTGAGTAAGTAGCCCTCAGAGCCCATGATCTCAACGCCATCATAACCCGCTTGCTTGGCCAGTTTGGCAGAGCGTGCGTAGTCCTCGACCGTCTGCTCAATGTTTTTGATAGTCATTTTGCGCGGTTTAAACGGGGTAATCGGTGATTTGATTGGGCTGGAGGAGACGATAAACGGATGGTAGCCATAGCGACCACTATGCAAGATTTGCATGATGATTTTGCTATCGTGTTTGTGTACGGCGCGGGTGACGCGTTGATGGTTGATAACGTCCATTTTAGTATTCATGGTACCGCCAGCAGGGAGCAGCCAGCCTTCACGATTGGGAGAGATGCCGCCGGTGATCATCATCGCCACGCCGCCTTTGGCACGCTCTGCAAAATAAGCAGCAAGCTTGCCATAATTATAGAAGCGATCTTCTAAACCGGTATGCATAGAGCCCATGACTAAGCGGTTTTTGAGTGTGGTAAAGCCTAAGTCTAGCGGCTCAAAAAGATGCGGGTAGTGCTCATTGCTTTGAGCAGTATTGATGGTGTTATTGCTGCTGGCTTTGCGATTCTCAGTACTGCTAGCGCTCATGTGACGATCCTTGTAAATTCAGGTTGATGAGGGGTTCATAGTGCAAAATAGCTAAACCTTATATGACTGCTATCGTAACACAACCGCTTTGTCGTCAGCTATGCAGACAAACGACTGATGAGTGAACACAAGCTATTTATCATTTATATTCAACTCTATTCAGTGTTTCTCTTAAACGACTCTTACAAATCTAACCGACTTCTGCGCTGTCTTTGGCTATAATGAATACGCTTTTAATTGAAATATTTGCTGAATTGGTAAAGCAAAACCATCATCAAAGTGTATTTAAATTATAGTAAAACCCGAAATAAGATAAAGGACTATCACTATGACTGATTTCCATACTGGCCTTGGTAAGAATCCTGCTAACTATCAACCACTTACCCCTATCGATTTTATTATTCGTAGCGCGCAAGTGTATCCTGACAAAGCCGCCATTATCTACGATGATCTTCAGCATAATAATCTCATCCAGAGTTGGAGCAAAACTTTTGAGCGCTGCCGTCAATTATCAGATGGCCTGCGCAAACTGGGTATCGATAAAAACGACACCGTAGCCGTCATGCTGCCTAATACCCCTGCTATGGTTGAGGCTGCTTTTGGGGTGCCGATGTCGGGCGGTGTGCTTTGTACCCTTAATACCCGTCTCGATATCAATGCCTTAACCTTTTGCGTGCAGCATTCTGAGGCCAAAGTGCTGATTATGGATAGCGAATTTGCGGATTTGGCGGAGATTATCGACGAGACTTTTCCTAATCTGATTGTCATTCATGCCACAGATGCAGCCGTTGAGGTAGAAGATTTTGGCAAAATGACTTACGAGGAATTGATTGCCAGCTCAGATGATTTGGATAATTGGGAAAAACCTGAGGATGAATGGGAAGCTATCGCGCTCAACTATACTTCTGGCACGACTGGTAAGCCAAAGGGCGTGGTCTACCATCATCGCGGCGCGACGCTAAACGCGCTATCTAATATCTTAGACTGGGATATGCCTAAGCATCCGACCTACTTGTGGACGCTGCCGCTATTTCATTGTAATGGCTGGTGTTTTCCTTGGACGATCGCCGAGCGCGCAGGCGTCAATGTCTGCTTACGCCAGATTGATGCCGAGCTGATTTTACAATTAATCGCTAAGCACAAGGTCACTCATTACTGCGCGGCGCCTGTGGTGCATAATATGATAGCGGGCGGTAAACAAGAGTACAAAGACGCGATTGATTATAAGGTCAAAGGCTGGGTCGCTGGCGCGCCGCCATCAGAGACGATGCTGACAGCAATGGAGGCGATGGATTTTGATATCACCCATGTTTATGGCTTGACCGAAGTCTATGGACCCGTCACCGTCTGCGCTGAGCAGACCGAATGGCAAGACATGGACGTCGCTGAACGCGCGCAAAAAAAATCGCGTCAAGGCGTGGTTTCACACTTAATGACAGGCTTTGAGGTCTTTAAACAAGGCACGACGGATCCGGTTGAAGCCAATGGCGAGGAGATGGGCGAGCTGGCGCTGCGCGGTAACATGGTAATGAAAGGCTATCTAAAAAGCCGTAAAGCCACTGATGAAGCGCTAAAAGATGGCTGGTTTCGCACCGGTGACTTGCGGGTCAAATACCCTGATGGCTATATCAAAATTATGGATAGGCTAAAAGACATCATCATCTCAGGCGGCGAGAATATCTCAAGTATCGAGGTCGAAAACGTCTTATACAAACTACCTGCCGTGCAAAGCTGCGCTATCGTTGCCGCCCCTCACGACAAGTGGGGCGAAGTACCTGTTGCCTTTATTGAGATTCACGAGGGCAGCACCTTACAGCGCGACACTGTCATGGCACACTGCAAGCAGCATTTAGCAGGCTTTAAAGTACCCAAGTATATTATTTTTGCCGAAATTCCGAAGACCAGTACCGGTAAAATACAAAAGTTTGAGCTACGTCAAGCGGCCAAGTCATTAGCCCATGAGACACCCAAAGTCACAGCTAGCTCCGAGTAGCGCTATGCAGAATACTTATTGATGCTAAGTATTTATTAACACTAAATAATAAAGCTCAGCCTAGGGCGTGTCCCTATTTTAAAAATGGTGATAAAAATGAGATAAATCGAAGGCAAACAAGGAAAATAGCACAGGTAATATCAAGATATTGGCCAGCTATTTGACACCGTTTGCCAAAGATTTAGCCATTTTTAGCCCATTTAGTCATAAACGCTTGAATTAGGGACACGCCCTAATTGTCTTAGGCTGAGCTTTTTACTATCAACAGATTGCGATATTACCAAGCGCAACTATCAATTCATCTTTGGCTCAAGCCACTGAAATACCAGCATCCCAACTAGCATCGCAGGAATAAACACATAAGCCTGCCATTGCCCCGTGCCTAATAGTACGACACCGGGCCCAGGACAAATACCGACAAGGCCCCAACCGATACCAAACAGCATCGCGCCGATGACAAGCTTGCTGGTGACCTTAGTTTTGGTCGGCATCTCAATCTCATCGCCTACCCAGCTCTTGCGCTGCCGCCGAGCCCATTGCACCCCAACGATAGCGACAGCAAGGCCGCCGCCCATCACTAAGGCCAGTGAGATATCCCACGCGCCAAAGACGTCTAAAAACCCTTGCACCTTAACCGGATCGGTCATACCCGACACCAGCAGTCCTAAGCCAAACAGCAGTCCTGTTAGTAAACCGATGATATTTTTTAGCATAGTTCATTCTCACTATTTATTTTCTTTTTTCTCAAAACCTCTAGCCATAACAGCCATTTAAATCAAGCCTAATACTTGCCGGCCGATAAACACGGTGATGATGCCAAACGCCATAAAAGTCGCTGTGGCTACCATTGAGCGCGGCGACAAGCGCGCATTACCGCAGATGCCGTGACCACTCGTGCAACCTGAGCCTAAGCGCGTACCAAAGCCGACTAACAACCCTGCTGCAATCAGCAGCGGTAAAGAGGTCGTAACCTCTATATCAGGTAGCGGTCTGAACACACTATAGAGTAAAGGCGAGAGAACTAAACCTGCAATAAACAGTACTTGCCACATCTCGACGCGCTTTGGCTTTAGCAGGCTTGAAGTAATACCGCTGATACCGGCTATACGACCAATACCTAAGAGTAAGATAACCGTCGCTACGCCTAATATGAGGCCGCCTACCAATGAAATAGGCGTAAAAACTTGCCAATCTATTTGTATACCCATCATGAGAGATCCAAAAGCTACTTTATTTTATATAAAAACATTATATATTAAAATATAATAAATAGCTAAAAAAATACTGAGCGACTGCATTAACAAGCTCAGTATTTTTAAATGCTTGGGTTGTTGACGATTATATTCTCCAATATGAAGCCTGTAAGCGCCAAAGTAGCTATTAAGCAGACTGCTCTGCTAATACTTGCTCAAGAGCGCTTTCAAAACGCTGAACCGCACCGTCGATATCGGTTAACTTATCGAGACCAAATAGTCCTACGCGGAACGTTTTGAAGCTATCAGGCTCGCCTACTTTCAAAGGCACACCAGCGGCAATCTGTACGCCAGCTTCGGCGAAAGCGCTACCTTTATGCATATCATCACGGTCGGTGTAGCATACCACCACGCCTGGTGCTTTGAAGCCTTCAGCTGCGACACTCTCGATGCCTTTAGCTTGTAGTACTTCGCGGACACGGTTACCTAGCTGCCACTGCGCATCGCATAGTTTATCAAAACCGATCTTTTTAGACTCTGTAATGGTATCGCGGAACTGGCGCAAGCTATCGGTTGGCATTGTCGCATGATAAGCGTGACCACCATTCTCATAAGCGCGCATAATCTCTAACCACTTCTTTAAGTCCAGACTAAAGCTATTAGATTCTGTATTTTCTACGCGCTGGACGGCCGCATCGCTCATCATCACAAGCCCGGCGCAAGGGGTACTACTCCAGCCTTTTTGCGGCGCACTGATCAACACGTCGATACCAAGCGCTTTCATATCGAGCCAGACACAACCTGAGGCGATACAGTCAATGACCAATAAGCCACCAACGCTATGAGTGGCCTCGCTCAAAGCTTTGATATAGTCATTAGGCAGAATCATACCGGCTGAGGTTTCAACGTGCGGGGCAAATACGACCGCAGGCTTATGTGCTTTAATTTGAGCGACCGCTTCATCGATATCGACCGGTGAAAAAGGCTTTGGCGTGTCGCTATCTTCGCGCTGGGCGTTTAATACCGTAGAGGATTTGGCAAGATTGCTTTTTTCTAAAATTTGCGTCCAGCGATAACTAAACATACCGTTACGAATGATCAAGCAGTCTTGATCTTTGGCCAGCTGATTGGCTACCGCTTCCATGCCATAACTACCCGATCCCGGAACAATAGCGACGGCGTTAGCGTTATAGACAGATTTTAGGTCGCTCGATAAGTCATTCATCACTTGCTGAAAGACTTCTGACATATGGTTTAGGGCGCGGTCAGTATAAACCACGGAGTATTCTAGTAGGCCGTTTGGATCAATATCTTGACGTAAGGCAGTCATGGGATGCTCCTTGCTCGTTGTCGGATTTTTGGATGGGTATAACCTGTGTTTTTCGCCCCATTGATTATAGGGGGTAATCTACCAAAAAACCAACCCGTGTTTAGTGAACGGGCGAGTAAGACATTTAGCGGCGGCGGTGGGCGTCTTGGAGTCCAGAGACCACAAAATCCAGCAGCTCACTGTCGCCTTGGCGGGCGGCTTTGCGCATGAGCTTGGATGGTGCGTGGGTCAGCGTTTGGGTAAGGCGACGTGACAGCTCGGTGAGGATATCTTCGGGATCGGCATTGTCTTGCTGTAGCTTGGCGATAGAAGCCTGTAGCAGCTTGTCCACCTGATCATGAGTACGGGCACGATACTGCTGGATGTCTTTGCCAACTTGACGGACCTGAAAACGGCGATCCATCTCAACGACCAACTGACTGACCAGCAACTCGGCATCGACAGCTGCCTGCCTGCGCTGCTCGATATTGCCTGCGATCACATGCTGCAAATCATCGACCGAGTACAGATATACATCATCGATACGGCTAATGTTCGAGTCGATGTCGCGCGGTACTGCCAAGTCGATCATCAGCATCGGCTGATAACGACGGCGTTTGAGTGCCTGTAGCGTCATGGTTTTATCAATGAGAACATCCATACTGCCACTACAGCTACTGACAATATCGGCCTCGCCCAGCACTTGCGGCAGCTCTGCAAGTGCTCTGACCTCGACGCGGCGATTGGGATGACGCAATTCGGCCGCCAAGGCTTCGGCGCGCTCAGGATTGCGATTACAGATAATCACTCGCCCCACACCCAGCCCTGCGATATGCGTCGCCACCAAGCGGTTCATCTCTCCTGCGGCAACGACCAATAGCGTCCGACTGGGCAAATCATCAAATATCTGCGTGACCAGTTTGGCCGCAGCAAAGCTAAGCGATACCGCTTGCGCGCCCACCTTGGTCTCATTTCGCACGCGTTTGGCCGCGGCAAAGACTTGATCGACAATCCAGCCGAGCTGATTACTCAAGGCTTTTTGTTCTTGTGCCAAATGGACGGCACGTTTGATTTGACCAAGGATTTGCGGCTCACCCAAGATCATCGAGTCCAAACCTGCGGCCACTCGCAGCCAATGCGTCAGAGCATGGGTATCACGGTGCACGTATAGATGAGGCTCAATCTCGGCCAGTGGCAGCTGCTTAAACTCAGCCAGCCATGTTTTTATCTTGATAATATGAGCGCTGATGGCGGCGGCCGATAGAGTGGTGCTGGTGGTCGTGGCGGCGTTGGTTGCAGACTGGGCAGGCTCGCTTTCTACAGGCTGCGGTACCAGTGCATAAATCTCGGTACGGTTACAGGTCGAGACGATCACGCTGCCATCGGTAAAGACCTCTAACTGCTCGAGTGCGACATTCACATCGTCACCAACAAGCGCCAAGCGCTCTCGTAGAGCGACTGGTGCGGTTTTGTGATTGACCCCAATGACCACTAATCTCATTATTGATAGACCATAAACATGACGCTCATCTGCCAGCCATACGGTGTTTTGATTGTTTATATAAACCAATTCTCATATAGTCGACTCTAAATAAAACAGATACATTGTATTTCAACACGGAACTGTCTCAGTTTTATCCTAAACTTACTATATATAATATATGAACAAAAAATACCGTTTGCGACGACAGCGCTAAAAGGAAGAGCTTAAAATCGCCCATTATATCATTATTACCAGCGTTAATTAACACTCACCCACTTCGGATGAGTATTTGCTTGTATCTGGGCACTTGCCCGACAAATCAACTACCTAGGCGACTTTTATGACTGGTATCATTATATGATGTCCTGCATCTGTGCTTGTGCGCTAGTTGAGTAACACGGCTGCTATTGTTTATCTTGTCATTCTACTCTTATAATGTTTGACAGGCGCTTTCATCTGAGTGTTACCCTAAGTTTTCATCTCAGCCTGCATCATTGAAAACGCACCTTAACCTGACGAACCACCCCTTATTAAACGCTACCTATGGATTAGGCAGTCACTATCGGGCGAACACAGCTATTTATGATTTTTTTTGGGTCATTATTTCGGGCACCGCCAGCACTTGATGAGCGATTGAGCCTACGCGCTTTATTAAACCTCATTATAGAGCGCTTGTGCCAACGCTATCGGCTAACGCTATCGTTGGCTGTTTGTCTGTGCCTATCTGCCCCTGTGCACGCCAGTGCTATCGATATCCCAGCGAAGGTAGAAAACCAGCAAAACAGCGCCAGCACGCTTACGAGCACCGCGACACCCAGCGCCGGCGAAAGACTGCCAGAGACTGTCGATGTGCAG
Source organism: Psychrobacter sp. Marseille-P5312 (assembly GCF_900291405.1). Lineage (NCBI taxonomy): Bacteria > Pseudomonadati > Pseudomonadota > Gammaproteobacteria > Moraxellales > Moraxellaceae > Psychrobacter > Psychrobacter sp. Marseille-P5312. The sequence goes on along the minus strand of NZ_OLML01000001.1, from coordinate 1,397,855 downwards.
CGCTTGGCTCCTGCTAGTATCTGGCAGCCTGAGCTAAACGAGCCAAGCTTGTACGCGCTTTTGGCAGCAGAGTTTGCCGCTGATCGCGACGACAAACAACGCGCCGTCGCCATCTATAAACAGCAGTCATTCAAAAAAGATGCCACCGCTGTCTTTGAGCGGGCGCTGAGCCTGTCTTTACAAAACGAGAGTGTGGGCGACTCGTTACAGTTTGCCAAAACGTGGCAAGAGCAAAACCCCGATCACGTGCCTGCTTGGTTTTATGTGGCGCATTTGGCACTGCGCGCACACGATTACGTCTTGGCAGGCGAGACACTAAACCGCATCTTACGCTACGATCCACGCGCCGACTTAAGCGAGATATTAATCGGTATCTATCCCAATACCGATGCTGACAAACGCGATCTACTCGCCGCGCTTCAGCCGCTCGATAGCACGCAAAATGCGTCATTATCGGTACTAAAGGCAGGCCTGCTCTATCAATTTAATGAGCCTGAAATTGCTATTGTACATATCAACCGTGCGCTGGCACGCCAGCCTGATTATGTGCCTTTTATTACCCTAAAGGCAGATATCTTACGCAAAATCGTCACCGCCGAAACCGTGGCCAATTACCTTAGCCAAGCGCGCTTGCGCAACCCTGATAGCAAGAGTCTGTACCTATACGAGATTCGCTATTTACTGGACTTGAAACAAAGCCAAGAGGCGTGGCAATTATTACTACAAGCGCACGAGCGTTTTCGTGAGGATGCGGAGATTACCTTGCTTGCCGCCTTGGTCAGTCTGGATATCGAAGAGTACCGCAGCGCTGATGAGCTGCTAAATATACTCGCCAAATCTCCGGCCTATCTCGATCGGGCCTATTACTATCTGGGTATCAGTGCTGAGCGTCAGCAGCGCTTTGAGCAAGCCAAACACTATCTCAATGCAGTGATGCAAGAGGACTTGGTATTGGAGGCACGTCGAAAGGTGGTGGCGTTTGAGCTACTTGATGACGATGTCGCTGCCGCCATCAGCACTTTAGAAAAACTACGCAAACAATTTAGCGTCTTTGCCCCTGACACTTATGTCATGCAGGCCGATATTTTATGGCAACAAAACGAGCCGGATGAAGCGCTACGGCTGTTGACTCGGGCAGCGCGTAAATACCCTGACAATGAGATGCTATTGTTTGCTCGCGCTCAGCTCCTCGATGATAAAAACGACTATATCGTCAAACGCACCTTGCTCAATCATCTGCGCGCTCTCGATCCGAGCAATCTGGCCTATCAGCTAAGTTACGCCCAGCTACTCTTGGCCAATGAGCCAAACTCTGAGCAAGGCTTGGCCTTGGCGACCGACATCATCCAAATTCGTTATGATGATCCGCGCTACGACAACGAGCTGCACTTGCAAGCGCTCAACATATTGGCAAGTAACGCCTTAACCAACCAACGCTATCAGCAAGTCATCGACTATCTACAGACGCCTTATGATGTCTTTCCAACCTTACGCTCAGGCACGTTGTTGCTACGTGCCTATCAAGGTCTGGGCGATAACGCCAAAGTCGAGGCTTTGCTTGCCGACTTGCAAAAGCGCTTTTCATTTGGTCAGCATAATATCAGCGACCGCATACAACTGTATTAGGGTCTGTGCAAAAGCGGGGTGCGGAGTACCGGTTACAAGGCACTTATAAGAAGCTAACAGCCGCGTATAAGCGAGTAACAAATAGCGCTTAAGCTAGCCTTTAATCAAAATTATTATTTTTGCAAATTTGTTTGTTTTTGAGGATGTTTTATGCCAGTTGCCTCCCTTTTTTTTCAGCTCTCTGCCGAGTTCAAATCTAAATCTAAATCTAAATCCAAGTGCGAATCTAAGTTTCAGTCTAAAGCTAAATCGCAAAAGCTAACCCTGCTGACAGCGATGGCGGCTACCCTTGCCATCACCTCTGGCTGTCAGTCTATAAAGACTGCCAATACTAGCCATCAATCAGGCACCATGATGCAAGCTCAAAACGCAGATCAGCCAAACAAGCTTGAGCGTTTTAATATTACCGGCAAGATTGGCGTGACCACGCCTGCCAGCGACAGCAGCGGCGCGCAAGGTGGCAGTGCGTTTTATGCATGGGGCCAGCAAGACGATCGTTTTGCCATCGAGCTGATTGGCGCACTCGGTATTGGCAAAACCAATATCGAATACGATGGTCAGACGGCCACCTTGGTCAGTGAAAAGACAGGCACACTGACCGCCGATGATCCTGAAGAACTATTACAAAAAGCCACTGGCTGGCAAGCGCCTATCTCGCAAATGCCTTATTGGATCTCTGGTCGCCCAGCGCCCTCAGACAGCGCGCCCAAGCTCGATGCACAAAACCGCCTGATAAGCTCGGTCAATGGTGAGTGGACAGCCAGCTTTACTTATAAAGGCTCAGACAAACGACCTTCCAAAATCAGCGCAGTGCAGCCACAAGGCAACAAGGTTGTCATGACTATTAATCATTAATCCATCAGGTATCAACAACGGATCGCCTTTCAAAAGCTATCATGGCTCATTAAGATAGCTTTTTATGACTATACCTTATGATGAAAAAATATGACTGAAAACATATGATTGAAAATATAGCAGCATCATCTGCTTCTACGATGACTCGTTTTTCACCTGCAAAAATCAATCTATTTTTGCATATTACAGGCAAGCGCGCTGATGGCTATCATGATTTGCAAACGGTTTTTCGCCTGCTTGATTGGGGCGATTATTTGCATTTGTCACTTGTAGATGGTGCTGTGATATCAACGGCTGATGGCGAAGCAGATGCCGATACCCTCTGTCATCAGCTATTGGTACTAGAGGGTGCAGAGACAATCACGACTAATATAGAAGACAACTTAATTTTTAAAGCGGCACGCGCATTGCTCGCTTTTGCCATACAGTCAAACACGCTGCCCGAGCAGTTAGCACCAATTACTATCAGATTAGACAAGCATTTGCCCATGGGTGCAGGATTGGGTGGTGGCTCATCCAATGCCGCAACGACTATGCTGGCGCTCAATGAGCTTTGGCAGCTCAACGTTACTCGTGATGCGCTGATAAAAATCGGTGCAAAGGTAGGCGCAGACGTGCCAATCTTTATCTTTGGGCAAGATGCCATTGCCATGGGAATTGGTGAGCAATTAACTGCCATCAATTTGCCTGACCAGCAGTATTTAGTCTTAACGCCTGAAGTGCATGTCAATACTGCCAAACTATTCGCTCACCCTAAACTACAGCGAGATATCAATTCTCTGTCGATTGATACGATTAAAAATCAATCCAATGATTATGTTCAAAATTTGAATACGCCCTATCATAATGTGTTTACGCCAGTGGTAGCGAGCCTCGCTCCTGCGGTTGCAGAGGCCTTGAGTTATTTGCAAGGATTAGAAACACAAGTATTGGGCACAGCACGCATGACGGGCTCTGGTAGCGCGGTGTTTTTGCCATTGGATGCCAGTATTACTACCGATAAGGCATTGATAAAAAAATGGCTGGCAAATGCGCCTTGTCCTGCTTACTTGGTAGATAACTTATAATTGCGCTATCAGAGTACAGGCTGCGTCCCAAAAGCGGCGGCTTTCCTATACACACTAGGGCGGCTGATATAAATACTCCTTGCGCGCTACGCCGATGGAGACTACGTAACTGTATTTAAAAAAGTATCACAACAGTACGTCAGAAAAATTTATACCCGCTTCACGTTGAAATATAATGTATCTGTGTTATTTGGAATCGACTATATAAAAAAATCGAGTGCAAAAATTTTGAATAAATACCAGAAAAAGGCGCAAATGACTTGCAAAATCTAAAAATTTACTTATAATAGGTCGCCACAATAGGGGTATAGCCAAGTTGGTAAGGCATCAGGTTTTGATCCTGACATCCGTTGGTTCGAGTCCAGCTACCCCTGCCATTTTTAGTTTGGATTGCTAGTGATAGCAATTGACAACACCTTCCCAATTTCGGTATAGTTCGCAATGAACACCGCTAGGGAACACCGTCTTAGACGGTTGATAGGTAGCGACGCCTAGCTAATACTTTGTTAGCATTCAGCGCTCGTCCTGCCTAGACATTACAGGGGTATAGCCAAGTTGGTAAGGCATCAGGTTTTGATCCTGACATCCGTTGGTTCGAGTCCAGCTACCCCTGCCATTTTTTACTATCTTAATAGTCTATAATTACTTTCACCACTCTTTTCTTTATTTGGGCAGTTAGACACTGCTTAGTGGTCGCTGCTTGAGTCAATAAATAGGACTTCAGTCATGCCTTATTTGGCAATTTTTACGGGCAACGCCCATCCAGAACTTGCGAAAACCGTCGCCGACCACCTACACATTCCTCTTGGTAAAGCTGACATCACGCGTTTTTCTGATGGCGAAATTGCCGTGGAAATCAAAGAGCACGTGCGCGGTAAAGACGTATTTATCATGCAGCCGACTTGTGCACCGACCAACGACAATTTGATGGAAATCATGATGATGGCGGATGCGCTTCGTCGCTCTAGTGCGGGCCGTATCACAGCAGTGATGCCGTACTTTGGTTATGCCCGTCAAGACCGTCGTCCACGCTCAGCTCGCGTCCCTATCTCAGCCAAAGTCGTCGCCGATATGCTAAATATCGTCAGTATCGACCGCGTCATGACCGTAGATTTGCACTCAGATCAGATTCAGGGTTTCTTTGACATCCCTGTCGACAACATCTACGGCACCCCTGTCCTGTTAAATGACCTACAAAAACAAGACTACGACAACATCATGGTGGTATCTCCTGACGTTGGTGGTGTGGTACGTGCTCGTGCGATGGCCAAACAATTGGGCGACACCGACATGGCGATTATCGATAAACGCCGTGCCCGCGCCAATGAGTCACAAGTGATGCACATCATCGGTGATGTGCGTGATCGTGACTGCGTCATCGTTGATGATATGGTCGATACCGCAGGCACCCTATGCAAAGCCGCTGAAGCATTAAAAGAAAACGGCGCGCGCCGCGTATTGGCTTACATCACTCACCCTGTACTATCGGGTAATGCGCTAAAAAACATCTCTGAGTCAGCCCTAGATGAAGTGGTCGTGACTGATACCATTCCATTGTCTCCTGCTGCTCAATCTTGTAGCAAAATCCGCCAAGTCAGTATCGCACCGATGCTCGCTGAGAGCTTACGCCGCATCAATAACGAAGAGTCTATCAGCGCCATGTTTGACGCCTAACGACTTCTGTGTCAGTGGCGGTTTGCACATACAGCTACACTGACACCTGATATAAAAAAACAGCGCCATATTTGATGATATGGCGCTGTTTTTTATGTTCGCATTTTGCGTAGGTCTTTATTATTGCTACAAAACCACGTATAATGCGCGCCTGTGCCGACCGTTTGTGTGATCTTTGATGGTTGGCATCTTTAAAAGTGCTGATCACGTTTGCCAGATAGGTTTTTGCTGATATTTATCAGTAAACGATGACGGCAAACATATTGCTCGGTTTTTTGGTTGTCAGCATCACTGATGACCGGTCATCGAGCTTTCATCACGTATTAGTGGATTGGTCGCAAATCCACTTTTTTATGACCAGACACTTCATTTATCTTTTTATAGGATTGTATCCATGAGTATTAATCATTTCGAACTAAGTGCAGTTGCCCGTTCTGCAGAACAGCAAGGTAAAGGTGCGAGCCGCCGCCTACGTAAGCAGAACCTAGTACCTGCTATCATCTATGGTGGTAACGAAGAGCCAACTGCGGTTTCTATCAAAATCAATGAGCTGGTTAAGTCTCTTGAATTTGAAGCGTTTTTCTCACACATCTTGACGCTAAATGTCGATGGCGAAGCGCATCAGGTCGTTATCAAAGACCTACAACGCCATCCAGCGAAAGGCTTCCCAATGCATGCTGATTTCCAGCGCATTGTAAAAGGTCATAAGATCAACATGAATGTTCCTGTGCATTTCACTGGCCGTGAAGAAGCACCAGGTACAAAAGCTGGCGGTATCTTGTCTACCCTAGTCTCTGATATCGAAATTGTTTGCCTACCATCACAACTACCTGAATACCTAGAAGTTGACGTATCAGGCATGGAAATCGGCGATCTATTCCGTCTATCAGACATCAAACTACCAGAAGGCGTTATCATCTTCGAACTTGATATGGAAGATGCACACGACCGTACTATCGTTAACATGCAGCCACCAACGGTTGAAGAAGTTGACGAAGATGCTGACGAAGTTGATGCAGCTGATGTACCTGCGACCGAGCAAGGCGCTGAAAACGAAGACGACGAATAATAAACGACCGCTAGAGTTCGTGGCACTATGCCGTCGATCTGCTGATAGGTTCGTTTCGTCAAAAAAAACAGCAGGTGATGTATATCTCCTGCTGTTTTTGTAAGTAGAGTTTAAGCATCACAGTGCTGTCAGACATAAACGACAGCACGACCAACCTTACGCTCATTTATCACATTTAAGCAGGATGTTTTTATGGCCATAAAGCTTATTGTCGGTCTTGGTAATCCCGGTCAGCAGTATATGTTTACGCGTCATAATGCAGGATTTTGGTTTGTCTATCATTTGGCGCAGCAGTTCAATATCGCCCTTTCTCCTGACAAAAAGTTTCATGGGATAACGGGACGCGGACAGATTCATGGCGCCGATGTACGCTTGCTGATGCCATCGACCTTTATGAACAAGTCGGGTCAATCGGTGGTTCCGATGGTCAACTTTTATGGCATCGACAACGATGAGCTGTTGATCGCGCACGACGAGCTGGATATTCCAGCGGGTAGTATCAAACTCAAAACCAATGGTGGCCATGGCGGCCATAACGGTCTGCGCGATATCACCCCACATATCGGCAACGACTTTCATCGACTGCGTATCGGTATCGGGCATCCAGGTCACAAATCGAAGGTCAGTGGACATGTCCTCTCAAAGGCCTCACCTGATGAACAGATTGCCATCGACAGTGCTCTGAGCGCCGCGTTTGATGCGTTGCCATTGCTGTTGGGCGGCGATATCGAAAAAGCCCGTTCACAAATCAATAGCTTTAAATTACCAGAATAATGCTATAAAATTGCGCCAGCCTTTTATTTTTGCAAAATCATCCCCATTAACCTTTTGATTTCGCTCATTTAATCTGTTTTTAATATTCGTTTCACTAAGGAAGCACCTTATGCTACTTAATATGCTCAAATGCAAACTTCACCGTGCCCGCGTCACTCATGCCGAGCTGCACTATGAAGGCTCATGCGGTATCGATGGTGATTTATTGGACCTCGCCGGTCTGCGCGAAAACGAATCAATCGACATCTATAATGTCACCAATGGCAAGCGTTTTCGCACTTATGCGATTCGTGCCGAAGCAGGCTCTGGTATCATCTCATTAAATGGTGCGGCTGCTCATATGGCAGACTTAGGCGATATCGTCATTATTTGTGCTTATGCGCACTTTGATGAAGCAGAAGCTGCGACCCACCAGCCAAAACTGGTCTACTGCAACGAAGACAACACGGTAAAAGACACCGCCAATATCATCCCTGTGCAAGTGGCTTAAGCGCCTGACGCTCTAAGCGCTGCTGACCCATATCAGGCATCACCGCTGTCAGCTGTCAGGGCATATATATGATTATCGTATATAAAAGCTGACTCTACAGAGGATTCAGCTTTTTTTGTGCCATTTTTATCTGGCACATTTATATTTTTATCCAAACTTAAAGACGGGCAGCGCTGGACAATACCTGCCAGCTACTTTGTAGATAAACCTAGTTTTAACGGTTTGACAAGTTTTAACGGTTTGACAGGGCTTGGCGTGTTTTTTGAGTTTGATGTCATGATTCATTGATAAGGAAAGACACTGATGTGGTTAGCAGTTATTGCTGTATTGATCGGCTTGGCAATTTTGGTATGGAGTGCAGACGTTTTTATTGATGGTGCCACGGCACTGGCAAAAAAACTCAATGTACCCAGTTTTTTGATTGGAGTTATTATTTTGGGTCTTGGCACTTCTGCACCCGAAATGGTGGTGTCGGTACTGGCCGCCTTAGAAGGCAGTCCGGAGCTAGCGCTGGGTAATGCCTATGGCTCAAACATCATCAATATCGCCTTGGTACTGGGCGCAACTGCCCTAATAAGCCCCATAATCATCCATAAAGGCATCATAAAACGCGATCTGCCAATATTGCTCATCATTACTGCTTTGGCCGCGTGGCAGCTGCGTGACGGGCAGCTGAGTATCGTTGACGGACTGGTACTCTTAGCACTATTGGTCGTGGTCTTGGGCATCCAAATCGTGCTGAGCGTGCGAGAAGGCAGCTCACATAAGGTCGATGATATCGATGATAATAAGATTGTAGAGCACCGCGCAGTGGATGACGCGCTGAGCGCAGCAGATAGTGAGCCAAGCTTGCTGCGTGGTTTGTGGGCGTTGTTCCTTGGACTGACCATGCTGGTGGCCAGCTCGCGCGCCATCGTCTGGGGTGCAGTAGAGTTGGCGACGCTATGGGGATTGAGCGAGCTGATTATCGGTCTGACCATCGTCGCCGTCGGCACGTCTTTGCCTGAGCTGGTGGCCAGTCTATCAGCGGCGCGCAAAGGCGAGCATGATATGGCACTGGGCAACATCATCGGCTCTAATATTTTCAACACTTTAGGCGTGGTGGGTCTGGCAGCAGTCATCGCTCCGATTAGCGCCAGTCCGATTATTTTGTCGCGTGATGTGCTGGCAATGAGTGCAATTACGCTGCTACTTGTCGTGCTGTGTGGCGCCGCTTTTATCAGACATCGCCCCTTTGGCCGAGGCTCAGGTGCGGCGTTGATGCTGTTTTTTGTCGGCTACACACTGTGGCTGATGCAAACCGTCAATATGTAGAGATAAGATGAGATTGAGGTAGGTGTGTTAACTGCCAGCGCTTTATCACCCCTGTATGATAAGCGGTACAAATGACGCTTATCATATAGTGAGTTCAGTATAAGAACGATACAGTGAGACTGGGATAAATTTTATGCAGCATCGAGCGGCGCAGGCACAGCACGCAAGGAAAATGTATACCCATTCCACATTGACATATAATGTATCTGTTTTATTTAAAATCGACTATACAAGCTCACAGTTATTGATTTTTCTTACGGTTTTTAAAACCGCGCCATAGTCCCTCATGCGCCACCTTTGGCATCTTAAGAGTAATGGAGTTTGAGAGCATATCTTGTACGGCAAGACCGCGGCGATTAAACAAACAAAACACGTAATTAAAAATTAAACCCAAGAACGCGCTGGTTAGCATAATCGTGCGCGAACCACCGATCAGGCTGCCGATGACACCAAACAGCAACGGCATCAAACAAGCCGCTAATATGCGTTTAAACGACTGTCCCCAAGTCAATAAATGCCCTGCATTATTGACGGTCTTTAGACGCCATGTCTGCATGCCAAGGGTCTGGCCGCCGCGTCGCCAAAATATCCCATAGAACGCCACCAAGGTCAAAACAAAAGCCGGCGTCATGACAAGGTTTTGATACCAAGTCGGTAGCGACTGCGCTTGCGACGATTCGGTGCCAGTCTCCATGGTCAGCAAAGTACCAATCACCGTCAACATCGTACCGACCAAAAACAACAGCGCCAAAATCAGCATGCCATCATACAAAATCGCCACCACCCGAGTTAAGGGTTTGGCAATGCTAGGGGCTTCATTTGGGTCTTGCTGCACAGGCGCACCGGGTGCAGAGGATTTAGGCGCAGTTTTTGGCGGGCGTTTGGATAAACTCTTTGACATGGTACAAGCTCATAGCAAGCAGTGAATAGTAGCGCTATTGTACCGTAATTCAAACGCTTATCGTACCTTTGATGATTAAAGACGTATGCGCCACATACTACTGGTATGTATTGTGCGTAAATGATAGGTATAAAAATGACAGACACAAAAAAATCGCCAAAGTGTCATAAGACAGGCGATTATTTTAGGTTTTGCTTAAACTTTAAAAGGGTAAGCTAGTATGCAAATGGTGCGCCTGGAGAGATTCGAACTCCCGACCCCTTAGTTCGTAGCCAAGTGCTCTATCCAACTGAGCTACAGGCGCGTATTTTGCATATCATTCACTACAGTGTTTAATAACAATTGCAGTAAATTAGGTTGGTCATTATATAGATAATATCGCTTGTGTCAACTGATTTATTAAGATAATTTCAAATTATTTTTGAAGTCATCGCTAAAAAATCATTTATCGTCGATATACTGCATTAGTACTATTATAACAACAAAATAAATGGCGGTGAAGGAGGGATTCGAACCCTCGATACGCTTACACGTATGGTTCCTTAGCAGGGAACTGGTTTCAGCCACTCACCCACTTCACCGAACGAAGTAAGACACTTATAATACTGTTCAAAAACAGCCTTACAAATACAGTATCGATGCTAACGATACGTCTTATGTCGTGGGCGAGTATTATAACAAAGCCAAAACGAATTGCAAGCCTTGTCGGCATATTTAATCTCGCTTTTATGATAATTATTGATTTAAATGCTTTTATCGCTCATTGTGACCAACAATACTGCCCAAATCTATACATCAGATACCCCCTATCCCTAAGGCTGCAATAGGCTGGTTTGTTTGAATGAACCACCTGCCATAAGCACAATCCATACAACGCAAAACTGGCACTTTTTATGTCTGTAGAGCGCTACTTATTTAAAACAGGTTAACGCTATTCTGATACTGGCTTTTTGCTTATTGGCTGGCTATAGTATTTATCAGTTTTCTGATCGCTCTTATAAATAAAAGGATATGTTATGCGACCCGTGGTACTGTGTTTTTCAGGATTGGACCCCTCAGGCGGCGCTGGACTACAAGCGGATATCGAGGCCGTCGGCCAGGCCGGCGCCCATGCCGCCATCGCCTGTACCGCCATCACCATCCAAAGCTCGCAGCAGGTGTTTGGGTTTGAGGCATGCGCGGCCAGTTTGGTCAAGGATCAAGCCGTCGCCGTGCTCGAAGATCTGCCGGTCCGTGCCATCAAATCTGGCATGCTTGGCACCACTGACAATATCGCCATGCTCACAGAGCTGTTTGCCAAGCAAACCATCGACGCTGACACGCCGTTTGTCTTAGACCCTGTGCTGGTCGCCAATAGCGGCGGCAGCTTGGGCGATGAGCAGACCTTGGTCACCGCCTTTCGCAAGCTGCTCCCCTACGCGACCTTAATCACACCCAATACTCATGAGCTGCGTGCGCTAAGCGGCGAGCAAGACCTACATGTCGCTGCAAAAAAACTGTGTGCGCAAGGCACCCATGCCGTCTTGGTAAAAACCTCCCATGACTTCGACAGCGGCGATATCGAGCAGTATCTGTATATCAATGGTGAGATGGTACATCAGAGTATCTTGCCACGCCTAAAAGGCGAGTTTCATGGCTCTGGCTGCTCGCTTGCCAGCTTTATCGCGGGCCGCTTAGCCATGGGCGATGCGCTGATTGACGCCGTCAAAGCGGCAGATAACTGGATCACTCAGACGCTACGCGCCGCTGATGTCCCGCACCCTGACGATGACGCCGCCCAATTGATACCCAATCGTTTTGTCAATTATTCACATATCCAATAAATATATACAAAAAGGGCGCTCTATATCGATAGAGCGCCATTTACTCAGGCTAATTAACAACGCAATGCCCTAGTGTTAACCCAACATTGGCATAAAGCTGGCGGCCAAACCACCGATGAATATCTCGAGTAAATAAAACGCCAAAAAAGCCACCATCGGTGACAAATCAAGCATGCCTAAGTTTGGCGTGATGCGGCGAAACGGTGCCAAAATAGGCTCAGCCAGACTGATGATAATACCGATAATCGGATGCTGAGACTGGGTAAACACCACAATCCAGCTGACGATAATAGAGCCGATGACCAAGTAGCGACACATACGTAAAAAGTCTAATAATAAGCTGGTGGTACCCGTAAAAAACAACGGCACCGGCGCAATGCCTTTATGCATTAAGGCAGCTTTGCCAGAGATGTCGATCAGACGAATCAAAAACATCAGTACAATGGCGGCGATACTGATACGGCCTTGCGCGACGGTCGGAAAAATACGCCCAAACACATCGACGATATGGGTCGCTTTATAAGCAGGGGCAATCATGGGGTTACGAGCATCCATACCAGCAAACTGCAGCATAAAACGAATAAACACCAACATCATGGCGAAAGTGGTGACCAAATCAAAGATTTGAAATAACATGTTGTTCATGAAGCGCTACTCAATGTGACTTTATTAACGGATTTTAAGAAGACGAATGTCTTTATCAGGCGTTTTTTGATTATAAATGAGATATGCCATCATGCCTGACATATCCCAAGATAGAGAAACAGTAGTCAGCGATTATTTACTCATCTCTTCGCTCAGCGCTTGGCTGCGATCGTAGCAGGCTTGCATGGCTTCAATGATTTGACGACCAATCTCGTTGGCTTGCATAGACTCGACAGCCGCTTGCGTCGTACCATTTGGCGAGGTGACCTTACGGCGCAGCTCAGCTGGTGCGTCATCACTATTCATCGCCATTTTTGCCGCGCCTAGCATGGTCTGCATGGCCAGTGCTGACGCTTGCTCTTTATCCAACCCCAGCGCGACTGCACCATCAACCATCGACTCGATAAAGTAAAACATATAAGCAGGCGCTGAGCCTGAAACGGCCGTGACCGCATGCATGTGTGCTTCATCATCGACCCACATGACTAGCCCTGATGCTTCCATCACCGCCGTTGCCAATTGCTTTTGTTCTGCAGAGATAGTGTCTGTACCATATAAGCCAGTCGCGCCCATCTGAATCATCGCCGGTGTGTTTGGCATCGCGCGCACGATATTGCTATAGCCGCCGAGCATGTCTGTCAACAAAGCCGTCGACAGACCTGCGGCGACCGAAATCACCAGCTGCTGATCTAGCGCATCGGCAAAGCCGCTCACCACTGCTTTCATCACTTGCGGCTTGACGGCCAATACCACGATGTCAGCACCGATAACAGCAGCGGTAGCATCGGCGGTTGGGTCGACAGTGTTTAATCCTTTAGCAGATAGCTGCTCGCGCGCCTCGCTACTAGGGTCAGCGACTGTAATCAAGCTTGGCTCCACACCACAGCTGACAAGCCCACTAATCAGCGCCTGCGCCATGTTGCCGCCACCGATAAAGCTGATTTTTTTATTATCTAATACTGACATACTTGTCTCCTACGCAAAAATCCAAAAGTATTCAAACTAACATACTGCTAGGGAAAATGACACTCAGTTTACCATACTGCTACTGGCATCGTTTGATAAATTCAGCGGCTTACTTGCCCGCTTGACGCCTCATTGACTGATAGAGTGATCGCCTCTATCTGAACGGATTTTGGCGCAGCTTTGGTGTTGCTGGCTTTGTTGTCTGGCGCGCTTTTTGTATCATTATCTGACTGATGACACCCTCAGCTATCTCATTAAGCGCCGCCGGATGATTACTCTCTACGCGCATGATATCTGTGTGCAATATCCAACAATCAAAAGGCGACAACAATAAGATAGGCACGGCAGCTGCATTTTCGATCAGATCGTCTTGCTCGTCTTTTGAATGGCTAAAGTCGACGCTTACTATCACCAAGCTTTCACGCAGCCATACTGGTATGCCCAGCGTTTGATATAGTTTTTTACCCGCTTGTGGGCGCGGCATGGACACCGTGCGCACGCGCTGCTGCCGCGCTAACGGCGCAAACGAGAGACGAATTGTACCCTGATGGTTGGCAAGCTTACCTCTTAGCGTGTCTTTGCTTAACATGTCCTTACTGAACGTAGCACTGCCGCTTCTGTCACCACCCAATAAAGCAGCCAAAGCATGAGGCCAAATCTTAGCTTGCCAAACGAAATGTGTGTCACTGCGTAATGTCATCAAGATAGGCTGCGGTCTGATAGCAGGTGTACTAGCTACTTCAGCTGTCAGATCAGAGATTACATGCTCCACCTTACCCAGCGGTAACGTCAGCCAATCCAGCCAGTCGCTACTTATACGATACAGCCGCTGACGATAACGGCGAATGACGTAAGACTGTAGACCCGCTTGCCAAAAAAGCGCGGTTTGGTGGTTAGAGTCCTGACGCCGGCTAAGGCCAAATACCGCATCTACCAGCTGCTTTGTGGGTGGCAACGGCTCATCTTGAGTAAGCCAATGATGCAGCAATTGGCGCTGACGGTATGGCGGCAGCGTGTTTAGCGCTGCTATATCTAGTACCCGCTGGGCGGACGCAAGCTGCAAACCATTGACTGCTACCCGCTGCAGATCCGCTATTGCCTGATCATTGAGGATGGATTGCGCGTCACTTAATAGCTGGGCGCTACGGGCGATATTATCAATGACGTTTGGATTGTACGTGGCCAAAACTGGCATGATATCGCGGCGCAGACCACTACGGACGTTATCCCCTGCCTCATTGGTTGGGTCATCAATATAGGGGAGTTGTAGACGCTGCGCATAACGGCTGATCGTACTACGTTTGGCGGTCAACCATGGCCGCCACAGTGCGTTGCGCCGTTCACCTTGTGTCTGCGTGCGCCACGGCTGTATCCCTGATAGCCCATTGACCCCAGCGCCTTGTATCAGCCGCATCAGTATCGTTTCGGCTTGGTCATCAGCGTGATGCGCAAGCAGCAGTACATCGTCGGTGTTGAGTACGGCGCGCATCACCTCATAGCGGGCGTGCCGTGCTGCCTGCTCGTCTTGACCTTTGACCTGTGCGCGCAAGATTTGACAAGGCAGATTTTGCGCGGTGGCCCAACGCGCGACGTGCTGCGCCCAGACGCCGCTATCTGCTTGCAGACCATGATCGACGTGCAGTAACTGCGGCAAAAACGGCAAGCGGCCGTGATGATATAGCTGGACACACAGCGCCGCCAGCGCTAAAGAGTCTCGCCCACCACTACAGGCCAGCCAGACGCGCCGGCCATGCAGCTGCGCGCTGTATTCTGTCAGACTACTCAGTAATACCTGCGCCAAATCATCGTCAATTGGTAGCGTCGCTATTGGCTTAATAGGAGAGGGAATAATTGCGCTACTGGTCATAATCAGCCTTGTTTATAGCAAGCAAAATATCATGAGCCTTGACATATGTACGTCGTATAGAAATTGTGCTGCTAATTATAGTAAATCCAAATACGTCAGATACATGGCGATCAAGTCGCTCAATGCAAAGTTATTTTTTAAAGTGTTTAAATCGTAGTAGTTAAAAAGTAGCGGAGAATGTCTGAGCGCTTAGATGATTGGATAATTTATTGGCTCAAAATCTTATAAATCACCTCTTATAAATCACCTATGCATAAAAAAACGCGCCATATAATGACACGTTTTTATTTTAGCACTTTTATTTTGCGATATGACTCATCAACAAATCAGCAAGGCAGCATCACTTCAGAGTCAAAGGATTTGAGCTTTTCATAACGCAGCGCGCAGCGGGTTTCAACATCCATCTCATTGAGCGCTTTTAATTGCTCAGTGAGCAAGGACTTTAGCGCATCCATGACAGGCTGCGGCTGGACGTGCGCGCCCTCACCTTCCTCAATGACTGCATCAATCAGACCCATTTGATGCAGGTTTACCGCGTTTAGCTTTAACGCTTCACTGGCGTCTTGAGCTTTTTCGGCAGTCTTCCATAAGATAGAAGCGCAGCCTTCAGGTGAGATGACCGAGTAGATACTGTTTTGTAGCATATTGACCCTGTCACCCACGCCGATGGCCAGCGCACCGCCTGAGCCGCCTTCACCGATGATGGTCACGATGATAGGAACTTGTAGACTAGAGAAGACCGCGATACTCTCCGCGATGGCTTGTGCTTGGCCGCGCTCTTCTGCGCCCACTCCTGGATACGCGCCTTGGGTATCGACAAAGGTCATCACCGGAATATTAAACCGCTCGGCCATTTTTACCAAACGAATGACCTTACGGTAGCCTTCGGGGTTGGCCATACCAAAGTTATGGGCGATACGCTCACGCGTACTACGGCCACGGTGCTGACCGATGACCATCACAGGCTGACCCTCAAAACGCGCCAGACCACCTACGATGGCCTTGTCATCGGCAAACGCGCGGTCGCCATGTAGTTCATCAAACTCGGTAAACAGCTGATTGACATAGTCCATAAACAATGGACGCTTGGCGTGCCGTGCAAGCTGCACACTATCCCAGACAGTGCTCATAAATGCTTCCCTTTAATAATTATACTCAATAATGTTATCGGTTTTTGATAATAAAAGTACAGTTGTAAACTCAATAGAAGCTATAGTAGCACATCTTAAATGGCATGACATTATTGTCGAAGCGGCTTTTGTTACCTAGATCTGTGAACCATCTTACTAACGATAGTGCACATGCCACCGGTAAGGCGCATTGACACGTCGATGGTGTCCGTCATCTGGCATAATAATAACGCTAGCTATCAAAACCATCAGGCCTCTATCACGCTAAGCTCGATACCCCATTTGGCAAACTGCTCAATCTCAGTATGCAAATCTGGCAACAAAAACGCATAGTGCTCGCTACTATCGGCAACCGTGATCTGCCAGCAGTGATCATCGACGACAGCGAGCTGTAATGCTGGTAGCTCATGGTCGCTGCGGCTGTGATGCGCCAATACTGCCAAACGCAGGAGCAAGCACAGATAGACCAACTGGTTGCCGCCGATGGTACAGGTCTGCTCCAACATATCGGCTTTTAGCTTACGGCGGTGATTGAGCATCAGCTGTGCCATGCGCTTTTGATCGACCTGTGAAAACCCTGGAATATCTGAGTGTTCAAGCAAATAAGCGCTATGCTTATGGTAGCTACTGTGGCTGATCGCCAGCCCTATCTCGTGCAAAAACGCCGCCCGTCTGAGCAAATCGCCATCATCACTACTCAGACCCAGCGTGTCTTTGACTTGTTCAAATAAATGCCGACTGGTTTTGACCACTTGTTTGGCTTGTTTTTTGTCGCCTGAATAGCGTTTGATCAGCGCCAGCACACTGCGGTCACGCACGTCCTCACTCGCAAAACGCCCTAACATATCATACATAACGCCTTCGCGCAGCGCGCCGTCAGAATAGACGATGGTTTCGATACCCAGCACTTTCATCACCGCGCGCAGGACCGCTACCCCCGCTGGAAACACTGCCTTTCGGTGCTCTTTGACACCTTCTAAATCGATATCGCCGACGTTGCCGATCTTTAGCAGCAGTTTTTCGAGTTTTTTCACCCCTTTATAGGTGATGCGCTCTTGCTCATCGGCCCAGCCCTTTGACACCAACACATTTCGCACCGCTTTGATGGTACCGCTTGAGCCGACCACACTGCTCCAGCCGACTTTTTGGTAACGGCCATTGATCGCCAGTACTTCTTTACGCGCGCCTGCGATGGCATTGGCAAACGCGTCTTTGGTAATCTGCCCATCAGCAAAGTATTTTTGGGTAAAGGCCACGCAGCCCATCTGCAAGCTCTCCGTCAGTAGCGGGTCAAACTCTTGGCCGATGATAAACTCCGTCGAGCCGCCACCAATATCGATGACCAAACGCTTATCACTACTGGCATTGGTATGTGAGACGCCCAAATAAATCAAACGCGCCTCTTCTCGTCCTGCGATAATCTCGATAGGCTTGGGCAAAATCTTATTGGCACGGCTGATAAAGTCATTGGCGTTTTTGGCTTGGCGCAAGGCGTTGGTGGCGACCACCCGAATGCGCTCAGGCCGCACCGAATCCAAACGCGCCACAAAGCGGCTAAGACACTCAAGGCCACGCTTTTCAGCCGCCGCGCTTAGGATGTTGTGCTCATCCAGCCCCGCGGCCAGCTGCACTTTTTCTGACATAGAGACGACTTTACGCACCTCCCCATGATCTAAACGAGCGATGGCTAAGTGAAAACTATTGGAGCCGATATCAATGGCGGCCATCATTTCATCGTCGGCGATTGGCGGGTTTGTAAAATAATCAATGGGCATAAGCGAAATCGTTACCATATTAGTGGGATAAAAGGTACAGACATGGGCGGCGCTGGGTCAAACGGCTGGCTCAAGTAAAGCCAAGCTGTCAAACATCTTATAATAACCAAACTATAAAAACCACATGACAAAAATGGGCCATCAACATCAATGTGAGAGGCCAACAGACAGCAGTGACACAATTTTCGCCATTAAAGCATTTATGCCAAACACTGGCAAGTATAGTCGAATCCAGATAAATCAGATACATGGCTACCAATTCGCACAAACCAGCAGCACTGGCCGGCAGATTATCTAAAACTTGTGTTACTCATGGGGCTTTGTTACATTAAAATGCATCAAAGGCCTCACTATCTGCTGGCCCATGCCGGCTTAACTTACTGGCCGCCAGCCATCATTTTATCATTCATTAGCAAGGAAGCTAACGCCATGAATCAAACAGCCACCCTCGATGTGATCAAAGCCGCTGACCATCACTCTCATACTCAGGCAAAAAACGACGCCATCAAAACCGTCAGCCCAACCAAACAGAGCTTTTATGATTTTTATTTAGATGAGCATCAAAACATGGCCTGCCGCCGGTTGCACTTTGCGGGTAGTAGCTTTGGCTTACTGGGCCTCGCAAAGTCGGTCAAGTCGCGCTCGCCCGCCCCGCTACTCAAAGGTATCGCCGCAGGTTATGCCTGTGCCTGGGTCGGTCATTTTTTCTTTGAAAAAAACAAACCTGCGTCGTTTAAGTTTCCACTAAAAAGCTTTGTCAGCGACTTCCGTATGTACAGTGACGTACTGCGCGGCCGCCTGAGCCTAAAAGATGCTAAGTTTGATAAAATCAAATAAAGGCAGTACACCGCATTTATATCCAGAAAAAGGTCAGCACCATTTATGATACTGACCTTTTCAGAGCGCCCATTTTTAGAGCGTTCAAACCCATGCTAAAAACCACAATTACGCTGTCGCCATCTCAGCAAATATCTCGTCAGCGGCTTTGATTGAGGCATCGATGTCTGCATCGCTGTGCTTGATAGACATAAAGCCTGCTTCATATGCTGACGGCGCCAAGTAAATACCGCGATCTAACATACCATGGAAAAAGGTGTTAAAGGCTTCCATGTCACACTGCGTTACGTCATTGAAGTTTTGCGGTACAGTAGTGTCGCGGTCTTTGACAAAAAACATGCCAAACATGCCGCCGACATTATTGGTGCGTAGATTGATACCATGTTTGTCCGCCGCTGCCTGAAAGCCACCGATTAGCTTATCTACTTTGGCCGATAGCTCGTCATAAAAACCCGCGACCGTTAAGTCTTCAAACATCGCAATACCTGCACGCATGGCAAGTGGGTTGCCCGATAGCGTACCCGCTTGATAAACGCCGCCTAGTGGGGCGATACAAGACATGATTTTCTCTTTTCCACCAAATGCGCCTACTGGCAGACCAGCGCCGATGATTTTGCCAAAACAGGTCAAATCAGGGTCGATACCGAAATGTGCCTGCGCGCCGCCAAGACCGACACGAAAACCCGTCATCACTTCATCAAAGATCAGCACGGTGTCGTTGGCAGTACACTCAGCACGCAAGGTATCGTGAAACGCTTGGGTGGGCACGACCATATTCATGTTGCCAGCGATCGGCTCCAAAATGACACAAGCAATCTCATCACCCCACTTTTCAAAACAATCCTTAATCGCTTGCGGATCGTTATAAGGAATGGTGATGGTATGCTTGGCAAAATCCGTTGGCACGCCTTTTGAGGTTGGCTCGCCGATATCGAGCATCCCTGAGCCTGCTTTGACCAATAAGCTGTCTGAATGGCCATGGTAGCAGCCTTCGAACTTAACGATTTTGTCACGTCCCGTATAGCCACGCGCCAAACGGATGGCGCTCATGGTCGCCTCCGTGCCTGAGTTGGTCATGCGAATCATCTCAACGCTTGGCACGATCTCGCAGATCTTATCGGCAACGGTGGTTTCAAATGGGGTTGGTGTACCAAAGCTCAGACCATCATCCGCTGCTTTTTTGACCGCATCGATCACCTTTGGATGAGCATGACCCAAAATCATCGGCCCCCACGAGCCAACATAATCGATATAGCCATTGTCTTCGGTATCATAGATTTTGCTACCGCTAGCACGGTGCATAAAAATCGGCGTACCACCCACTCCAGCAAAGGCACGGACAGGTGAGTTGACACCGCCTGGGATATGTTTGCGAGCTTGCGCAAATAGTTGTTCGTTTTTAGTACTCATAAATATTCTCTATTATTGTAGTAAAGGTAATGGTGACATAAGCCATCTTTAGTCTATTGGCTTGCAGGCGTTTTATGCCTTTTTTACCACCGAGGATTTTAGCTTCATCGGCCCATAGCCATCGAGCTTACAGTCGATATCATGACCATCGCTCGCGTCTGGTAGCAAGCGAATGCTTTTGGCCTTGGTGCCTACCTTGATGATGAGTGAGGAGCCTTTAACTTTTAAATCTTTGATGACGGTCACCGCGTCGCCATCTTGTAGCTCGTTGCCAACGGCATCGCGGATGACAGCGCCTTGAGCTTCGGCTGCTGCAGCGTCAGTTTCCGCAGCTGTCCATTCATGGGCACACATGGGACATACCAGCAACGCACCATCTTCGTACGTGTATTCAGCATCACATTTTGGACAATTTGGTAAGCTCATCGTTTCCTCGGCAGCCAGCAATATTTAAGTGTATTGTAGAGCTAACATTGTACCGTAACTCGCCATCTTTAACCAATTTGTACGGTTGAAAAATGGTCACTATACCCAACTTATACCGTAACCATTGGCGAGGCACTGTTGTTTTTTACGGCGGTACTTTTTGTGGTACTCTTCTTAATCTCATCTGGTTTTTATAGGCGCGTATTTGGTCAAAGGAGTCTGATACCAGCCCTTACTTATTATGCGCAAACCCTGCTAATCAGCGCTCAAAAAAGGATAATAACAATGACTCAATCTACCGATATATCGACTCTGCCGCAGTTTTCTCAAGTGACGCTCCAAGGCGAGGATGCCGAAAAATTCTTGCAAAGTCAGCTGACCATTGATGTCACCAAACTCGGGCTCAGCTATCAAGCTGCTGCCATTAGCAACCTAAAGGGCCGCATCGAGTTTGGCATTTGGATCAAAAAACAAGCCGAAAATCACTTTGATATCGTCATCAGCGCTGATTGTACCGACAGCTTACAAGCCCATCTTAAAAAGTACGGCGCATTTTCGAAGTTTGAGACCAGCGCTCCAGCCGCCATCTACCCTTGTGTGCTCGCTGATGAGCCGACTTTTAGTCACAAAGACGAGCATCATACGATAGAAGAGGCCAATGCATGGGCGCTGCAAAGTATCGCCACTGGCAACTACTGGATCGTCGCGGCGACACAAGGGCAGTTTCAGCCGCAAGAGCTACGCCTGCATCAGCGCGGCGGAATGGACTATGATAAAGGCTGCTACTTGGGTCAAGAGGTCATCGCCCGTATTTATTTTAAATCAGCGCCAAAGGCGTTTTTGCACTACGTCAGTGGCACAGGCGAGATGCCAGCAGCTGGCGACAAACTCGGTAAAATTCAGGTGGTCAACGCCATTGCTAGCAATAACGGCTATGAGGCGTTAGTCGTTGCCCGTCCAGAACATTTAGCCGACAGCGAGCTAACGGTGTTGGCATTGCCACCAGCACTGCAAGCAGATGTAGCCCGCCAACCATAGCACAAAACATCTCACAGCCATAACAGCACTTTTTTAAAAACGCAGCAGAGCAATCTATGACACATATCGCGGTACTCGGGGCAGGCGTGGTGGGTGTGACCACCGCATGGTATCTTCGCCAAGCAGGCTATGATGTGACCGTCATCGAGCGTGAATCAGCAGCAGGGATGCAAACCTCGTTTGCCAATGGCGGGCAGATATCGGTCTCGCACGCCACCCCTTGGGCCAATCCTGCAACCCCGAAAAAAGCACTAAAGTGGCTAGGTAAAGAAGACGCACCGCTGCTGTATCGCCTGCGAGCGGATAAGGCGCAGCTCAGATGGGCGCTGCAGTTTTTGCAAGAGTGCCGCGCGGACAGAGCGGATGCCAATCTGGTACAGATGGTCCGATTGGGGCTGTTTTCACGAGAAGCTTTGCAGCAGCTACGCGCGGATATCGGTATCGAGTATGAGCAGCAAACGCGCGGCATCATGCATTTTTATACCGACCAAGCAGAGTTTGAGGCAGCCATTGCTCCGACCGAGCGTATGCAAGCGCTAGGCTGTGAGCGCCATATCATCGATATTCGTACTGCGGTCAGCTTAGAGCCTGCGCTCTACCCCATCGCTCATAAGCTCACAGGCGCAACCTATACTAGCCGTGATGAGTCGGGCAACGCCCATCTATTTACTCAGCGCTTGGCTGCGCGCTGCCTCAAAGCAGGCGTACAGTTTTTATATGATACTGATATCCTCGCCATCAACCTCGATACCCAAACGTCGCAGCCGCACGTGCATAGCGTCACCCTTCGGCCCAAAGACGAAAATGCCCAGACCTTTAGCGCCGATAGCTATGTGCTGGCGCTTGGTAGCCATAGCGTCGCCCTGATGAAACCGCTTGATGTACAGCTGCCTATCTTCCCTGCCAAAGGCTACTCAGCCACTTATCAAGTCAATCCTCGCGCTCCACATCTAGCGCCATTTGTCAGCCTAATCGATGATGAGTTTAAACTGGTGGCATCGCGCCTCGGTGATAAGCTACGGGTCGCGGGCACCGCCGAATTCAACGGCTACAATTTAGATCTAAATCCCACTCGCTGCGCGGCCATCACTCGCCGTGTGCAGCAGCTATTTCCAAAAGGCATCATTGCAAACTCTGTACAATATTGGACAGGACTGCGGCCGATGACCCCATCAAACGTACCGCTGATAGGCCGCGCGCACAAAGGCCATGTCCGTCACGGTAGTCACAATACAGCGGCGAGTTTTGATAATTTATGGCTCAACACGGGGCATGGCACACTTGGCTGGACCCACGCTTGTGGTTCGGCAAAAGCTATTAGCTTATTGATACAAGGCGAAACGCCCAGCGTTGATTTTGATTTTGTGGGTACAAACAGCTGACTGAATCTCTAGACACTATAAAAAAACTATCTCCATAAAAAAGCAGGCGCTTACATCGTGTAAGCGCCTGCTTTTTACTTTAAAAAAATTGAACTTATGCGATTGCACTATCTATTGAGTTTTCTAATACCGCATTAGCCACATTGTCTGCGTTAGCACCCAACGCCTCTAATTGCACAGGTACGCCATTAACGGCGGCATTACCACTCAACTGATCAACTAAGGTATCGTCTGTTAGGTCATTAACACTGACACCGGCATGCGCTTGCGCAATCTTCTGCTTCACCCTTTTACGTCCATGACCAAAGCCATGCGGAATACTCACCACGCCTGGCATCAGCTCATCAGTCACCTCTGCTGCGATGATCACACTGCCTACGCGAGAGGTCACTTTCACGTCTTGCCCGTCTACAATACCGTGCTGCTCTGCCGTTTCTGGATGCAGCATTAGTGTACAACGAGACTTACCTTTCACCAATCGATAACTATTGTGCAGCCATGAATTATTGCTACGTACATGGCGACGACCAATGAGCAAAATCTCTTGATCATTGTATTGCTGCATCATTTCTTTGACCCGTGCCAAATCTGCCTGATAAAAATCAACATTGAGATTGATTTGCTTATCGGCATGCTTGATCGCCTCCGGCAACATACGATGCAATGGTCCTAAATCAATACCGTGTGGATTGTCTATCAGCGCATCCAATGTGACGTCTTTATAAGGTCCGTACTTGAGAGCTTGCTCAAGTAAGAATTTCGGTCCAAACGCTTTTGTCGCGGCACGCTCTTTTTGTACCGCTTCTGGCGCGTCTTTATCCAAGCGATCGGCAAGATCTAGATAAATCTCCCAGTCATGCTTCTCATTCTCTGTTTTGCTAAATAAGGCAGGCGAGTATTTGGCAACATTGTGTACAGCAAAACCATTAAACGTAATGTCGTAGTGATCACGCTCGAGTGGCGAGACAGGCGGCAGGATAATATTGGCATGGCGACTGGTCTCGGTCACAAAGTAATCAAGCGACACCATAAACTCAAGCCCTGACAAGGCCTCATCTAGCTTTTCACCATTTGGCGTGCTAAGGACAGGGTTTCCCGCGACACTCATAAAGCCTTTTAACTGCCCTTCTCCTTCGACCAACATCTCATCCGCCATCGCAACCACTGGATATTCGCCATTAAAGTCAGGTAGATTGCTCACGCGACTATGGCGTTTGCCCAAATAACCTGGGCCCGAGCTATTGACCACATCGACAGCAGGATTGGGGAACATGAGTCCGCCCACTTTATCTAAGCGTCCTGTCACGATATTGATGACCATGGACAGATATTGGCTCAGCAAGCCAAACTCTTGCACCGAGATACCCATACGGCCATAACAGACTGAGCTTTCGGCTTCACAAAACCCTTTGACGATGCGTTTGATTTCAGCGGCGGTAATACCTGTAATATCTGCTACTGACTCAGGGGTGAACCCTTCTGCAAATGATTCAATACGATCAATCTCTGGCGCCAGCGCTGCCACTCGGCTATCTACCTTGGCGTAGCCTTGGGCATAGATCTCGTTGAGCATGGCCAATAGCAATAATACGTCTGTCGCTGGACGAATAAAGTGATGTTCGCTGGCGATATCTGCGGTTTCGGTACGCCTTGGATCGATCACCACCACTTTGCCATCACGTGCTTTGATGTCTTTGAGCTTTTGACGTATGTTGGGCGCAGTCATGATACTGCCATTAGAGGCCAGCGGGTTACCGCCGATGATGAGCATATACTGCGTGCGATTCACATCCGGAACAGGGATGCGGAGCATATGACCGAACAGATGCATGCTGACGATATGGTGCGGCAGTTGGTCAATTGAGGTCGCAGAAAAGCGACTACGCGTCTTTAGGCTGGTCAGTAGCTGCTTGATAGTCAGCATACCGCCCATGTTATGGACATTCGGGTTACCCAAATACACCCCAAATGCGTTTTGACCATATTTTTGCTGAACAGACTGGATACCTGCAGCGACTTTATCTAACGCCTCAATCCAACTGATCGATTTCCAACCGTCCGCCGTTCTTTCAACAGGCCCTCGTAAACGATCAGGATCTTCGTACAAATCCTGCAAAGCAGTGGCTTTTGGGCAAATGTAGCCTTGAGAAAAAGGATCGTTTTTATCCCCTTTGATCGATAAGACTTTTTCGCCATCGTGCTTGATCTCGATGCCGCACATCGCCTCGCATAAAGTACAGGTTCTAAAGTGGATTTGTTCGTTGTCCGTCGCGCTAGCCGCTGTAGTGCCCATAGTCATACTCCCTTTTATGTTTTATAAACCCTAGCTGTCATGATGTTTATCATGAGCCGCTATGGTTGCTTCCTTGCAAAAAATTGGCGAACAGGGTATCAAAGCTGATGCTCAAGGTGGTAATCGCCTGCTGCCTTGAATAACGCTGCTGATGACAGCCCAAGATCAGCTCATGTACTTGTGCAGCTGCCATATCCACACAGAGATTCACCGCACTGCGCTCACAAGTGCGATTAGACAACTGTAATCCCTGCATGAATATCTCTGTCCACTCCTCTTGTATGTCTGCGACCAGATTGCCCAGTCCATTATTGAGTGAGGATTGGTTTTCTATATCGGCAGTGAATCGAGGGCGATCTTCGAGCAAGTGCTGAAATAGCGCGATGTTTCGAAACGCTGAATCAAAAATCAGTGTCAGACATTGACGGCATTGCTGATTAAACTCATCCTTAGTCAGCACGTCATAGTCTTTTAGCATATTGACCCATGCCAGCCGCATCGGTGATAGATAGTTGTCTTTTAGCTGAGCGCTGAGCTCGTTCTGTAGCGCATCCAAGCTCTTAAAATGATTATAAAAACTGGGCTGCGCAATGCCAGCGCCTTTGGCAATTTTATTCATACTCATGCCCTGAGCGCCTTCTAGACTATAGAGGCGTAACGCACTTTTTAATAAGGCGCGCCGCGTTCTAGCTTTTGCTTGCTCACGTTTTGACTCTATGGGGGCGTTTGTATTTTGCGCTAATATGTTCAATGCAGAGATATTCCTACTCGATAAACAATGAAATCGGTACGTCAGTCAGTTCGCTTAAATCACCCGTGGCAAAAAGAGGACATACAGCCCAACTGCTGATATCTGTTTTTAAGCTAACCGTCTTTTAAGCTAATAGTCATTAAGTTAATGCGCTCTAGAGCGAATAGTTTTTACAGAAGTCGCCGTTTCAACTATAAGGTTATAGTTATTTAAACCATAAGTCTATAGCAAAACACATAGCAGAACTCGTGCTTCACAAAACAGATTAATGCTTCATAAGATCAGAATGTTTGTCTACTATAAATACCCCACCCCCTTTCCCAGTTGACATACGCTACGAGATTGCGCAGTTACCTAGCCCGTATATTCATAGTTCCCCATGTGACACTTACCTTTAGATATCGGTCTCAATTCGATGGACATTACGTACAATAGACGCAATTTACGCATCATTAATACAGTCGGTGAGCAGATAACACACGATGCACGCTCACTATAATTAAGTAACACTCTAAACACTGCCTATACAGACAAGGCTATTGTGAGCGCCTATATTAGATATCACCAGTTGGCTCACGCTTGATTGCCAATGCAAGTTGAGTGTTGGTAACAATCAGCAGCCACTGAGTGATACGGTATAAAAAGACAGATGGAACGCATGTCTTATAACTTAATATTCTAAAACTTAATATCTAAAAGCTTAGTCTTTAGACAAAACTTAGCTTTTAGACTCAGTCTCAACAATAAACTCGATCATAATAGAAGGAATATAACAATGAATGAACATACGCTAAAAGGTGAATGGAACCAAATGAAAGGTGCGGTTAAACAAAAATGGGCAGAGCTCACCGATGATGACCTCACTCATATCGAAGGCAGCCGCGACAAGCTAGTAGGCCGTGTACAAGAGCGCTATGGCCATAGTAAAGAAAATGCCGAGCGCGAAGTAGACGAATGGCGTCGCCACAATAACTACTAATAATAACTACTCATTGGAGTTACTGAGATAGTCTTCTTTACTCACTCATGGAGACCAGCTTAAACACTTGCTGTTAAGTAAATGAATGATAAATAGTAGAGAATAAAAAAGACCGCATGAGAGTGTGCGGTCTTTTTTTGTATCGAACGAGCAGATACAATAAAACCGCATAGCAATGAATTGTTATGCGGTTTTATTGTTAACCATCCATGTTACCTATCACGGTTGCGTCATGTGCATCCTTGCACGCTATTCAACATAATGTGATACTGGGCATCCTGCCCTTTTTCTACGACTAACAGCAATCACTGCTGTTGTCAGCAAAGAAAATGTGTCCTTACTTCAGTTCTCATTATCATCCTGATGCTGATTACTGAATCATTATCCTTAATGCAGTCAACTCAATCCTTGAGTCACATTCCCTAATGCCGTGTGACTATAATGCCCAATCTATAATGTGATGTTAAGTCGCGTAAGCGTCATTGCGTGTAAGCATATACTTACATTAAAACTTATACACTCATTTTTACCCGACTAAGTTATTGATAATTATCCACTTTATTTTATAAAAGTAACCGTCTACTTCAAAAAATCATACGGCAATAAAAATAGATTGGCGATGAACTTCTCTGCATCCTGCACATTAGTCACCCAAAGTAGCCGATGCTTACGCAAATATTTGCAAAGTTTACAACTTATTAACAGCCAAGACACGCAGCAATGAGATTAGCATCCTACTATAGTTATGTAAGCAAATATTTCAAAAAGATGAAATATTCCCTATAGGAGAAGACATTGTGAAAATATTACGACCTTCGTCTTTATCAGCGGTGGTCACCTCTGGTCTTGCTATCGCATTACTGAGTGTCTCTACCGTCGGTTGCACGGTCGCCGCGCCTGGATACGGTTATGATTACCCCATCTACAGCGGAGATGGTGATTATGACCGTATCAGTTATAAGCGCGTCAGTCAGCAGCTACGCAATAACTTGCGCCGTAAAGGCTATCAAGTAATGGATATTAGAGTGGACAGTCATCGCGGTCGCCGCGCCCTCATTGCTTATGCCAAAAAGAACAACCAAGCATATGAGCTAAAATATAGCTATCCTGATCTGCGCTTGATCAGCTCAAACAAAAAATCTTGGTCCAATATTTGGGACGACGAAGATCATCATAAGAAAGACAAATATAAGAATCATGGTAAGTACAATAAGCACTATAAAGGTGATGACGTCGAGGATCGTATCAAACAAGAGTCACGCTACCCTGCCATCAAACAACGGGCGATCAGAAAGATTGGCGCCATGGGTTACCGCGTCAAAGACATTGAGCTGGAAGAAAAAAATAATCGTGGAGTGTTTGAGATTGAGGCAAAACGCGGCTCCCAAGAGTACGAAATCCTGCTTGGCTATCCCAACCTAAACGTCATCAAAATAGAAAAAGACTAATATTTACTTGATAAGATAGTGCGCGTCTTATCGATTATTCTTGTTTGTCCGTGCGTTATTCGCGCGACTTTTTATTAAGTTTTGGCATCGTTGTGGTCTTGATGCCTCTGGTCAAATAAGCCAGCCCTTGGTTTGTTTGGCCATTTTTTATAAACCGACTCATCACATTTTGACCCCATAAGAGGTTTTTATGCACATCACTACTTTTGTAAAGCCCGCTGCAGTGACTGCTATGGTTGCTGCCTTGGCACTGACGACTGGCTGCGTCACCGCGCCTGGCTACAATGCCTATAGCGATCTATATGAAGACGTTTATAAAGACACCAAGCTGTATAAGAAGCACAAAAAAACGC
Organism: Psychrobacter sp. Marseille-P5312; assembly: GCF_900291405.1. Classification (NCBI taxonomy): domain Bacteria; kingdom Pseudomonadati; phylum Pseudomonadota; class Gammaproteobacteria; order Moraxellales; family Moraxellaceae; genus Psychrobacter; species Psychrobacter sp. Marseille-P5312. The sequence continues at coordinate 1,368,962 of NZ_OLML01000001.1, read as the reverse complement.
TGAAAAATATCGATAAAGAGCTGTATCAGCCTGCAATCGAGCAGCGCGCTGCCAATAAAGTCAGCAGCATGGGGTACCGTGTCAAAGATGTAAAATACAAGAAAGGCGACCACAAAATAAAGGTAAAAGCCAGACGCGGCGGCGAAGACTATAAGATCGAGCTTGATTACCCAAGCTATCAGGTGATTAAAATAAAAGAAGATTGAACTACTATTAGCCCTCCTGCTTCATCTCTTACCAGTCAAGTACTTCGATAACATCATAAGCAGGCGTCTCATAAGGGTGCGCCTGCTTTAACGCACCAATGACCTGCTCAATGTTTTCTTTTGCTACTACCATCTCGACGCGCCACTCGGTTACTTTTTCTAGTCTATCTTGCGCACCGATATGCGGATGACTACCTGCCAAAGGCTTAAACTGCCCTGTACCCTGTACTTGCCAGCAGCACGCTTCATAATTGCCAATCTTACCGCCGCCCGCGGCAAACAGCGCTGATTTTACTGACTCGAGCGCCTCATCAGGGATAAAAACGGTTAATTTATACATAGACTACCTCCTTCGGGCTTATTTAAAAAAACTACCATAGCTATAAATTTACTATTTTTTAGATAACGACGGATGGTCAGTCCATATATAGCGTAGCAGCCAGTCCTTGGCGTCGCCTGCATAGTCGATGCCGATACGCGGGCGCAATGACACTGGCGGCTGACAGCCATCGTCTTCGACCCAAACATCAGATGCTGAGGCAATAGGCTTGCCATATAAATCACGATCAATGTGCAAGCGTTTGGTGAGCTTACCTGGGCCTGCAAACTGTTTGGGATCTGTCCGCTGCTTATGGGGACGCCATTGCTGCTCGTCTGTGAGGCAGTCACTGTCGTCGGTCACAAACCCTGCTCGTATCAGCACAGACTCGGGCGACTGGGCAGCGCCGCTGACTAAGTTGAGCATGTGATGGATGCCATAAGTCAGATAAACATAAAACACGCCACCTGGCTCATACATAATCTTGGTACGTGAAGTGCGCGTGCCAGCATGAGCATGGCAGGCTGGGTCTGCTGCTCCAATATAGCCTTCAGTCTCCGAGATGCGCATACGTAGGATTTTTTCTGTGCCGTCACTATCTATCAGCCGCCTGCACAGCACCTTACCTATCAAATCAGCGGCGACCACACAGGTAGGACGCGTAAACCAAAGCGGCTCTAGTGCCTTGCTGTTTGTTTTGGGAGACCGTGTGTGAGACATGACTACCGACCTACGTGACACATTCAAAGGTATTATAAGTAAAATACCGTGCTTGTACCGTGCGTCTTTTTACCAGTTCCGTAATTTTTTGCATAAAAAAAACTGAGCACACGGCTCAGTCTTTTATAACGGTCTAAAAAATCGCTTAGCTTAATGGGACGCCAATGCGGTTGGCCACTTCTTCGTATGCTTCGATCACATCACCCAATGACTGACGGAAACGGTCTTTGTCCAGTTTTTTCTTGGTGGTTTTATCCCAAATACGGCAGCCATCGGGTGAAAACTCATCACCCAAGACGATACGGTCGTGGAATACGCCAAACTCAAGTTTGAAATCGACCAAGATCAAATCACCAGCGGCAAACAGCGCTTTTAGTACGTCATTGACTTGATAGGTCAGCTCTTGCATTTTTTCCAACTGCTCTTGGGTCGCCCAACCAAGAGACACGGCCAGTGACTCATTTACCATAGGATCACCCAGCGCATCATCTTTATAAAACAGCTCATAAGTAGGCGGCGTCAGTGCTTGCCCTTCTTCTAAGCCCAAACGGCGCACCAAACTGCCGGCGGCAAAGTTACGCACCACGCACTCTACCGGAATCATATCCAGACGCTTGACCAACACTTCGTCTTCTGATAGCTGCTTTTCAAAGTGGGTTTCGATACCCGCGTCTGCCAGTTTTTGCATGATAAACGCATTAAAGCGGTTATTAACGACGCCCTTGCGTGCTAATTGCTCGATACGCTTACCATCCAGCGCTGAGGTATCATCACGGAAGTGCAAAATCAGAAGATCGTTGTCTTCTGTTTCATATACAGATTTGGCCTTACCTTTGTACAGCAGTTGTTGCTTTTGCATTATGGGAGTTCCTGTTCGTTCAAGCTTATGTGGTAAAAACGCGCAGCTACCGCTTTGATTTGGCCCAATCGATCACATACAATCGGCAAGACAAAAACTCAGCGGTATAAGTAAAGAAATAAAATTAGTTTGAAGGCGTGCTAACCGTACGCTGAGGCTTTGGCAGTTGATACTGACTGCCTGAGTCATTTTTTAGTGTTAAGGTATTTGTACCAGCGTTAGGCGTAGGATATAAAGGAACAAAAGGTGCAGGATCTTTATTCGCTGGCAACTCAATCGGTGCCAGTTTTTTGCTTTGTTGGTATTCCAAACTACCATTGTCGCGTTTGCCAAGTACGTTTTTGATACTTTGGCAACCGCTCAATACGAAGGTGCTGCCCAAAACGACGGTTAGCAGCGCAGGGATTATCTTTGTGATCGTCGATGATGTTTTCATCATGTTATCTCTCTGAGTTAGCAATTATTGCTCGATGATACTATGGCTCTAGGCTCTATAATGCTATTGCTTGATGATAATGGTGCTCGATCATACGATAGCTCGATATTACTATAGTAAGTTGGCACGCACCAAAGCTTCATCGATAGTGGCATGATGCTTTTGTGCCAGCCATACCAACGGCAAGCGAATCCCTTTGTCGATCATACCCATTTTGTGCAGGGCATATTTGGCAGGAATCGGGCTTGACTCGATAAACAGATCACGATGCAGATGCTTGACCACATCATGAGCTTTGTCAGCAGCGGCAAAGTCGCCACGCAGACCAGCGGCAAAGGTCTCACTCATGGCTTTTGGTGCGACGTTGGCCGTTACGGAGATATTGCCCTTACCGCCGACTTTCATCAAATCAAGCGCGGTGCCATCATCACCAGATAGCACCACCATTTTATCACCCACAGCTTTGATTAGCTGCTCACCGCGTCCCACTGAGCCTGTGGCGTCTTTGATGGCGACGATATTGTCGATATCACATAAGCGCTCGACGGTCTCTTGGGCGATATCGACGACGGTGCGTCCTGGCACGTTATAGAGCATCTGCGGAATGTTGACCGCCTCGGCGATGGTCTTGTAATGCTGAAACAACCCTTCTTGCGGCGGCTTATTATAATAAGGCGCAACGAGCAAGGCGCAATCTGCACCAGCGTCGGCAGCATCTTGAGTCAGCTTGATGGCTTCCATGGTGTTGTTGGCGCCTGTGCCTGCAATCACTGGTACGCGACCTTTGACATGCTGCACAAAATAACGAATCACATCACTATGCTCTTGCATCGATAGCGTTGCTGACTCGCCGGTGGTACCAACGGCCACCAGACAATGCGTGCCTTGCTCAATCTGCCAATCTATGAGGTCTGCCAGACGTTTATAATCGACCGTGCCGTCAGGATGCATGGGCGTTACCAAGGCTACCATTGAGCCTTGTAGTCGGGTTTTAATCTCGTCGTATGCTGTGCTCATAACCGTGCCTTACTGTATTATCCTAGCTTTTATCAAAGCTATCACATGATAGGTCGTTTGCAAATGCCAGTGTGCGCCTCTACTCTACCTATCGTTATATAGGCAAAAATAGACACTCATGGTATTACGTGCGATGTTTTATCTTACGTACTGTCGTACTATGGAAATGCTGGTGTACACCAAGCACTTGCGATATAAATGCGTCTGTCTGATTCTAAAACATAATTATTAAAACATGATCATAAAAAACGCCTGCTAGTGTAGCATATTTTGATTTGACCGCTATCAATCAATTGAGATTACATCTACGTCGCTAATCAATAAACTGCTCACCGCCGCTCACCCATGACCTGCATCAAAAGTGCTACCTTTCATTAATGAATCACCATTTGGTAGCTTATTAATGACTAATTAGTGTAGCGCAATGCAGCAGCGCTGATAAGTGTTTTACAAAATATTAACGAATCGTCAACACATCGATAGTGGGCCGATACAAGCGAAACGGCAGACCACGCGTGCCAATACCGCTACTGACAAATATCTGGGCACTGGCATGCTGGTATAAACCGCGCTGCTTACCCATACGACTATTGCCAAGCATACCTTTGTGGCCACTGCGCTGGATGTCTTGTTGCTTTTGCGCCTGCCATATGTTTTTTTGTGTGGCTTTTGCTGCCCCTGTGATCAATAAAGGCCGTGGTTGTGGCGATTTTGGCAAGTCGCTGATACTATCAAACCGTGAGGCCAAAATAATCACCGGCTGACGCGCGTGGGTGATTTTTGTCCCAAGCTTGGCTTTGTCAGCACTGTTTTGCTCATCGATTGCGCCACATTGTACAGGGACATCTTGCCAACCACACAGCACAGCTACAGGCGCATCTGTTGCGTGCGCCGCTAAGCGTTGGGGCTCTTTTGTATTATCAAAACGACTGGCAGATGGCGGCATGGCGGCGCATCTGAGCGGCAACGAGGTACACTGCTGACCAATGTAGCTGATATCAAGCACATCAAATGCGCAGGCCAAAGTGTCTTCTAATAATGGCTGGCCTTGCTTGGTGGTATTGAGCGACTGATAACGCAAGTCTGAGCTACTCATCACTGTATAGACCGGTTTGTTGACCCCTTTAAACAGCATCAACTGCCCGACCAAATCGGCACTAGGATAATACAGCCAATCACCGGTAATCAAAACCGCATCCACAGCCAAGTCATTGATGGTCGCGACCAGCTTACGAATATGGCGCGGCTTGCCACTATATAACCCAATGCGCAGGTCTGCCAATACAGCGACCGTCAATGGTGCTGACAAACCCAAATCGACAGCATGGTGCTCAAGGCGCAAACAATTGGGCTGAATGATAACGGTATAAAAATAGAGCAGCATGGCCGCCACCGCGCTGAGCAGCACCGGCCACGCTAGGGCAAATAGACCTTCCATCCAGCCTGTCAGTAGAAGCAGCGCCCAAACAGGCATGGTGTACGCGGCATAATACAGTATGAGCTTGCCCCAGATACGCAAAAACCGTTTGGTCGGATTGGCATTGAACGTCTGCAATCCTGACCATAATAGAATATACGCAAGCAATGCGGCTGCTATAGAGATACTTAGCGTATAAAGTGCGTGGTCAGTCATAATTACCTAGCGGTTATGGATAAAGGTGGAACAATCGAGCAGTGGCTTTTGAGCAGCACTTAGCCATCATTACTTATCAGTCAATGCTTATTTAGCAGAGGCTACAACGCCTTATAAACTGGGCTGACAAAATAGGGCTGACAAGACGCAGATCATAAAATAATAGCTGGCAAACCCTAGCGATTAGACAGCGCCTGCCACAGCCAAACGTGCGACCAGCCAGCATCGCCCAAACGATATGTGGCGAGTTGGATAAAAAATCAGCCATTATAGAGGCCGAGCTCTATGATAGACAAGCACAATTGCAAACCCATGTATTCACTTGACCTATCTTGCGTGCTGTACTGATGGTACTTGCCGAGACGTCTCTAATGAACCATAGGATTGATCGACCCGCTCATCATTCTGCTAGCTGCCTCATTATACTGACAGCCTATGTCAATCATTGCCCTATTTATTCAGTTTTATCCAGTCAGATGCTCGCATTGCGTGACGACTCCTGTATGACACTATGACACAAGGCTACTCGATACGCAGACCGATGATACCCGGAACACCTTGACGAATGACCTCAATGGTCACCACGCCTTTTTTGGGTAACGTTGAGATGGCACTGGAAAAATCAGTGACTTTTTTAATCGGCTTTTGGTGAAAATTGGTAATCACATCGCCTGCCATGATGCCTGAGCGCGCCGCCAGCCCTGTGGGGTCGACTGTGGTGACTAAGATGCCGGTTTTATTGTCAACTGCCAGCTCTGCTTGCTCATCGGCGGTCAAGTCACGTAAGCGCAGCCCAAGCTGTATATCATTGTCTTGCTGATCGCCGCTTTGTGCTCGGACATCATTGGGCGCATGGGCCAGCGTGCCACGCGCGAGCATCCGTTTACCATCGCGCTGAATCTGCACATGAAACGCGTCGTTGGGCTTGGCACGGTTGAGTAAATTCAACAAATCCGAGGCGCGTATGATTTGCACATCATTATACTGCAAAATAATATCGCCAGATTTTAGCCCTGCTTTTTGAGCGGGCGAATCTGGCGATACGCGAGTCAGCAACGCCCCTTGCGGACGCGCCAAGTTATACGCTTCTGCCAAGTTGCGATCGATGTCTTGTGGATAGATACCCAGATAAGCACGGGCGACTTCACCATTGATTTTTAGCTGCTCGTAGATATCCATCGCCGCATCAATCGGGATAGAAAACGACAGCCCCATATAGCCACCTGTACCACTAAAGATACGCGAGTTGATACCGATGACCTCGCCGCGCTGGTTAAACAGTGGGCCACCTGAGTTTCCTGGGTTTAGTGCCACGTCGGTTTGGATAAACGGCACACTGGTATCGCGTGAAAAATTGCGCGATTTGGCGCTGACGATACCAGCCGAGGCCGAATAATCAAAACCAAAGGGCGAGCCAATCGCCAGTACAGGCTCCCCAACTTTTAAACCATTTGAGTCGCCGATCGGTAACGCGGGAAACTGCTTACCACTGACCTTTAGTACTGCCACATCCGAGCGCTCATCGCTACCGACTAAGGTGGCATCCAGCTCTGTCCTATCGTTGAGCGTGACGGTGATTTTGTCCGCGCCTTCGACCACATGATGGTTGGTCAACATATAGCCATTTGTAGTGACAAAAAACGCGGTGCCGTAGGCATGCTCAATCGCTGGGGTCGCGGCTTGATCCGGAATACGCAGACGATCGCCAAAAAACTGCCTGAGCAGCTCTGCCGTTTGGGCCTTAGCAAGCTCCGCCTCACTGACGGTTTTGATCACATTGACACGCGCCACCGCTGGGGTGACCTGCTGTACCAAATCCGAAAAATCCGCTGTGGTGACGGCAGCATGCGCGCTTGGCATCGCCGTGGTATATACCCCTGCCAGCATCGCTGTGCTCATGGCAAGCGCTAAAGTGCTGCGCTGTAGCCAATGGCGCATACGAGGTTTGGCTGGCGCTGTAGACATATTGATAGGCATCGTGTCCTCCATATGAGTGATCATTATTATTGTCAGTGGCCGTGCTGTGGCGAATACTATCGCTGCATCTCAAAGACGATGCTATGTACAGTTAGGTACAGTGCTGCTGGAATACGTGTTGCACAGTCTGTATGACACCTGATAGCACGCAATAAAACTTATTCGAGCAGGACGAGACAAACAATGTAACAGCACAGCCATGTGATGCAAAATAGCCGCTTGGTGCAAAAGTGGGCCATGTCTTATCGTTTTATCCGTACTGTTGTCCCTGATTTCAATCCCTTTTTGTTATGCAATAGGTTACTGGTTTTTTTACTGCAATACCATTGGCCGTCAGTATCTTTATATCATTATCTTTATAGTAGCGACAGGCCATCGGTACGACAAAGATGGCGACAAAAAGGCAGCTACTGTATGATAAATCAAAGCACTGGCCTATATTATCTGCATAAGATCGGTATCTTTTAGCGCTACATCATGATCTGCTGCGGCGCTAACGCTGCCAGATATGGTCGGTTATCACGCAATAGTCAGTCACACGGCAACTAGCAGCGATGAAATAAAATCATGTTATGATAGCAAGCCAAATAACTTTATAAACAAACAAAAGTCAATTAAAAACATTGATTGGATTGACCTTGCGTTTATCAACTTGGCTCGTATCGCCCTTATTTTCCATCTTTTGCATGACTAGAGGCGTTTATACCTTATCTCAACCTTGTCAATAACTCAAAACCGCCTATCAGCTACCAAGTAGGCCATATGAGTCATATAAACCTGCCAACTGAGTACATGACTGGAGTAGGTTTGATGACACGGATTGACTGTTGGATTTGGTATTTTTATCTGGGAATGCTTTTGTCTTTATTACTTTATAGTATATATCACATCTGGCTCATGTTTGGATGCATGATGGCTATCTGCTGATGGCCTTGCTACTAAAAAGCTTGCGACCGTTTGCGACATCGATACACACTGCCAATGGCAGGCAGCGCGGTCGCCCAAGTAATGGATAGATATAACATATGACAAGATTACAAAAGGATTAATGTATGGATACCGCCCTATTACTATCTGGCGTGGTTGGGATTGGCATCGCCGCCCAATGGCTGGCTTGGTATTTAAAGCAACCGTCCATTTTATTTTTATTATTGATAGGTATCATCGTCGGGCCAGTCTTGGGTATTTTTGACCCTGATTTGGTGCTCGGTGAGCTGATGTTCCCCTTCATCTCTTTGGGGGTGGCGATTATTCTATTTGAAGGCTCGCTGACGCTAGAGTTTGATGAAATCAAGCAACACGGCACCGTCGTACAAATGCTGGTCTCGGTCGGCGTACTGATCACCATTGCTATCGTGGCGTTATCGACGTATTTATTATTTGATGTCGATCCACTGATTGCCCTGCTATTCGGGGCCTTGGTCTGTGTCACAGGCCCGACAGTCATCATGCCGCTACTGCGTAGTGTACGCCCCAATAAGACCATCTCCAATATCCTCAAATGGGAAGGCATCATCATCGACCCGATCGGTGCTATCGCGGTGGTATTGGTCTATGAGTACATCATCTCAGGCGGCGAAGCCAGCAGTATCTTATTGTTTGCCAAGATTGTAGTGCTAGCGACAGCGCTTGGGATGGCAGGCGCTTGGCTGCTTGCGTTCCTCATGCGTCGTCATATGATTCCTGAGTTTCTGCGCAATGTCTTTACCCTAGCCTTTGTACTGGTGCTGTTTTCGGTATCGAACCATTTAGAGCACGAGTCTGGTCTATTGACGGTGACGGTATTGGGTGTGGCGCTGGCCAACTGGCCCAAATTCCCGCGCGAGACGATTTTGGAGTTTAATGAATCCTTAACCATCTTGCTCATCTCTGTGCTCTTTATCATCCTTGCCGCCCGTGTTGAGCTGACAAGCTTGCTAAGTGTTGGGTTTGCAGGATTGGTGCTGCTGGCTATCGTCATGTTTGTGGCGCGGCCTTTGTCTGTCTGGGCATCGGCCATCGGCTCAAACCTTAAGACCAATGAAAAGCTGATGATCAGCTGGATTGGGCCACGTGGTATCGTCGCTGCTGCTATCTCATCTTTATTTGCTATTCGCTTACAAGAGTATGATATCCAAGGCGTCGAGCTGCTAGTGCCACTGGTGTTTATGGTCATCATCGGCACGGTCTTGATCCAAGGCTTGGGTGCCAAAATGGTCGGCAACTTGCTAGGCGTGCGTGAGCCTGAAACCAATGGCATATTGGTGGTCGGCTCAAACCCTGTCGCGCTTCTTATCGCCACCTCGCTCAAGGACCAAGGTTTTGATGTCATCGTCGCTCACAACAACTACACCAATATTGCTCGCGCCCGCATGAGTGGCCTACGTACTTACTTTGGCAACCCCATCTCAGACCACGCCGACCATCATCTGGATTTGATTGGTATCGGCCGTCTGTTTGCCATGAGTATGGATAAGGAGATGAACACCTTATCTGAGATTCATTATCGTCACGAGTTTGGTGAGCGTAAGCTATATCGTCTTAAGTTTAGTGACGAAAAAGTCAAAAGCGAGCGCGACGATAAGCAGTCAAACTTCCATTCACAGTGGCTGTTTGGCAAAGACGCCACCTATACCAAGCTCGCCAGTATGCTGTCCAAAAAGGCACGTATCAAAATCACCAACATCACTGACAGCTATAGCTTTGAGCAATATAAGGCCGATAATAAACAATTTGTGCCGCTCTATACCGTCGACAAAGAAGGCAAGCTCCACGTCATCACCGACAAGTTTGATGGGACGGTGCCGCGTGATCGCAAGCTTATCTCCTTGGTAGTGGACGATGAGGTGCAGCCAAAGCCAGTCGATGTAACGCCAAAGCAAGAGCAAGCGCGTATGGCGGCGGATGCCAACTTTGAATCCAGCTCCAAAGCGCCTGAAAAACGCAAAGAAAAAGAGCTGAACGAAGAAAGTACTGACGCTACCGAGCCTGTGAGCGTAACGGTCGCAGACAAAGTCGCTGGCGATACAACCGCCGAGCAAAATACTGAGCAAAATGCGCCGACGCACATACCAAAAGACGCAAGCAGCAGCTTGGATACAGCCGCAAACGCCGCCGCGACGTTGGATACCGCGACGCCAGACCGCTCAGCGGCTCAAGTAAAAAACGACAACGCTGATACTGCCAGCTCAGCCACAGCCGCCAAGACCAAGGCAACTAATAACAGCAATACCAATGGCAATGGTCATGCGCCTAAGACCAAAAAAGGCTCGCTGGATCCCAATCGCTTCCCTGATGCCGGTCAAAATACTGCAACCGACACGGACAGCCGCAAAGACCCTGACGCATAACTGAGCCATAACTGACGCATCACCAGACAAGCAACCATAGAAAAACCCCCAATCAAACGTTGGGGGTTTTTTCTACGACGTCGTTTTTATATTAGCTCCAGCCTCTTTTGTACCGCCTGCCAGATGCGTACACCAACCTCCTCGGCGCTGCCCGACGCCTCAATCCGCTGTATGCGCTCAGGATACTGGCGTGCAAGCGTGTCAAACCCCTCATACACCCGCGCAAAAAACGCATCCGCTTGCTGCTCAAAGCGATCGGCGGCGCTGCGCTTGCCAGCACGCCGCATCCCCTCAGCGACTGGTAAATCTAACCACAACGTCAGCTCAGGCAACTGCGGTACAAACTGAGCAATCAGCATATCAATCTTTGCGCGCACTGCCTCATCACCATGAGCGCGGCCAAACCCTTGATAAGCCACGGTTGAGTCAGTAAAACGATCACATATCACCCACCTACCAGCTTGTAGCGCGGGCAAAATCACTTGCTGCATATGATCGCAGCGCGCAGCAAACATCAACAGTAGCTCAGTATCGTCATTTATGTCGGTCGCAGGGTCTAGGAGTATCTGGCGCAGATGCTCAGCAAATGGGCTGCCACCAGGCTCGCGGGTACGCAGATAGTCGATACCACGGCTATCTAAACGTGTGCATAGCTGCTCGATCGCTGTGGTTTTACCCACGCCCTCAGTGCCTTCAAAACTGATAAAGCGACCTTGTATTATCTGATTATCAGTAGTGTCTTGCACCAGATTGGTGTCGGCATTGGCAGGTATAGATACAGACATGAGATGACCTTGTGTCATGATTAAGCGCTATGAGGTGACATAGCGCTCGATAAATAGATGTATGGTTTCAAAAAGAGCGTCACGTAATGGAAATTATCGCTAACGGGTATTACTGCGGCGGTGTTTGTGCTTTCTTTTCGCGCATGACGCTTAGGTAATCTCTTACCGCTTGATTGTGCTCAGCCAAGCTATTGGTAAATTTGTGCCCGCCATCACCGGTTGCCACAAAATATAGCGCCTCGCTATCTGCTGGATGCAAGGTCGCCTCGATAGAAGCGGCTGACGGCAGGGCGATGGGCGTTGGCGGCAACCCATCTATTTGATAGGTGTTATATGACGTTTTTTCATCGATGTCTTTACGGCGAATATTACCATCATAACGGCTGCCCATACCATAGATGATGGTTGGGTCTGTTTGCAGGCGCATGCCCTTATCCAAACGGTTTTTAAACACTGCCGATACCAACGGACGCTCATCAGCGATGCTGGTTTCTTTTTCGATAATAGAAGCCATGACCAGTGCCTGATAAGGCGTCTGATACGGCAGGTTGGGCGCACGGCTTTCCCAAGCATCAAACAATGCTTGCTGCTGACGCTTATACAGATCCGTTAGTACCTGCTTATCGGTTGAGCCTTCACCATAATAGTAAGTGTCTGGCGCAAACCAGCCCTCAAGGTTGTGATTGACGATGGGGTCGTTGCTACTGATTACCGCCTCTGGCAAGATACCGACCAGGTCAAGCCCCTGAGCGATGCTGGCATTACTCGCGGGACGGGTACTGTCCTCACTGTCTAGCAACACTTCTTTTTTGATGCCTGGGTTGTCACGTAAAGTCTGATAAAGGTCGCTTGCGGTCTTGCCTTCGATGATCTGTATCTTGACCATGGCAGCTTTTGCGCCTTGCTCTAGTATCTGTAGTGCCTCGGCGATGGTTGGGTTTTCAGGCAGCTGATAGATACCAGCGTGCAGCGGCGCATCGACTTGCGACTTGATATAGAGCTTGGCCACACTGGCAGAAAACAGCGGAATCTGCTGTTGCCACTGCGGCAATAGCCCATAGTAAGTCTGACCCTGCTCAATCGTCACCATCTGCGCTGGCTGCTCGATACGGCCAAACAGCGTCTGATAAACCATCACCAAAAAAAACACGGCGATCAGCCCCAGTACCAGTAACACCTGATAGCCCCGCTGCATAAAAAACGACGGATTGTCGACTTTGTAAGTGCGCGGTTTGCCCTCGCCGCTGATGAGCGATATATCTGTCGCAGGGGTATCTGCTACGTTGGTGGCTGACGGCTCTACAGGCGTGTCATCCGTACGCGGCTTGTCAGCATTGGACGATGCAGCATGGTCTTGCTGGTTTTCTGGTGTATCATTGGGACGTTCGGGCGGCGACTCAGGGGTTGGTGTGCTCATGACAACTCGCGGGGCAGAAGTTTGCTAGAATTTAGCACTGAACCGTGTGATTTTCAATGGGATTTGTTTAGCTTGTCAGCTTTCAACCTTCTTTTACTTGAGTAAATATCCATTCAACCCAGCTTTTAACTGTAAGACACCTTCTCTTAAAAGTATTAGCTTCCGTATTTAAGTTTTCGATTTTACATGCTTCTACAATATTCTGAACATCTTCAATGGATAAAACACCAGCATTTTTTATATAAAAATCTAGTACTTTAGCGAATGGCCTGGATGAGAGGATGAGCTCTGCAAACTTAATTTGCTTCGTAGTTAATGGCAATTGTATTACTTCTAATCCTAGCTTAGTAAGACTCACGAACCCTCTGTTTATAGATACTAAACCTAAATACTTTGCGGCATTAGCATAATAATCAGCTTGTCTATCTGCAAAGTCATAAATTTCAGCTATTTCTCTCTTATAGAGACCAGTTCTACCACTTTCATCACTATCTTCATTCAAATTACTAGAGTATCTTTTAGCCAGTTCTTCACATAAATTAACTACTTTATTGAAATCATCTGCTTGAGGAAAAGGAGCTTCCTGACTGTTCAGTTTAGGTAATTTTTTATTTGATAACTCTTTTAAATACTCTACTGTTAACTCTTTAGTGATTATTGAATAACGACTGGAATCAATTAATTTAATTGACATAGGGTTGTGGATCTCTTCAAAAACATACTCTCTGATATAGAAAATTCCATTAGAGTATGTAAGATAGATATTCCTAATGTCTTTAGTTTTGATTTTATTATGCCAAGTTCTGTAAGGATAATATAACTGTCTGACCACGAAATCTCTAGACAAGGTACTTTTTGCTTCTACTAAGAAAATACTATCATGGCTTTCATAACCAGCATCAATTTCTATTTGAGATCCTTTTACCTCAAAATTAAAAACCTTACTCGGCTCCTGAATTTGAAAATCAAAATCCCCCGAGCCCATTCGACCACTTATTGTACTATGAAGATGTTCTGCTCCCGTAAAGTGACTTAAAATTGAGCATAAATTTGCACAGTATATAGCCGTCGGTTCAGTTTTAATCAAATTGGGATCTATAGTTTCAATAAACGAGGGGAACTTTTTTTCTTGAATTTTGTCTTCTCTTTGAGGGGTATCATAATCTTCAAAGTTATGAAATATATCAAATTTTCCAACTTTGTAACCACCTCTACTGATTGGTAGAATTGATAATTTATTTTCTTTAAATATTTCCGGCAAATCTTCTCTAGAATCAAACTTGGTCATCAGCCTAGCTTCTCTAACCTTATTAATTCTTTTAGAATCAATAACAAACTCACCTTCTGCTTCTATTTCATTCAGAAGCTGATCTTCTTCAAAGATCTTTTCCCAAGCCAGATCATTTTTACCTTTAGATTTACCCATAATTTCTTACCAAAATCTCTTTGACCTCACCTCTTTTGCTACCTACAGAGTTTATATGTCGAGTAGCTCCTACTTCTATTATCTGGAAATCTTTATGACTGTAAAGATCTTTCATAAGTTCAGTTGCTGAATTAGACAAAAGAAAGTTAATACCTTTTTCATTCAGTTTTACGCAAGTATCTCTTAGCCTTTCCTGTTCCTTATCATCGAAACCACCTTGAACATAACCTGTGAAATTTGAGCTTTTTGAAACAGGGTCGTACGGTGGATCAAAATAGACAAATGAACCTTTACGTATATTTTTTAGAGCGTCTTGATAATCTCCATTAAGTAACTTGATATCATTCTTTTGTAGATAGTTACTTACCGCTCGTAATACAGTTTCATTAATAATATTAGGATTCTTGTAGCGTCCAAAAGGTGTGTTAAACTCACCTGAACTATTAACTCTATATAGTCCATTAAAACAAGTCTTATTAAGGTAAATAACTCTTGAAGCGCGCTCCACCTTTGATAGCTCATTAAAGCCTTCTTGTCTATCAAGTGCTCTGATTTGATAGAAATATTCCGAATTATTTTCATGAATAGCTAAATGTGCGATAAGTGCATCAACATTATCTCTTATGGTTTCATAAACATTAATTAACTCAGAGTTATAGTCATTTATAACCGCTTTCTTTGGTTGTGTATGAAGGAATACTGCTCCTCCACCTACAAATGGCTCGTAATAGGTAGATATACGAGTAGGTAGTAGTGGCTCAATCTCGGTCATGAGTTGACGCTTTCCGCCTACCCACTTTAAGAAAGGCATAACTAATTTATTTCTCTTTGCCACTTTGAACCTCTATATTAGATCACTTGCTACTGATCAGTATGGATAAACTAATAAAAACCCCATCTTAAAATAGGCTTTTTAGCTAAAAATTGCTGTTTATAAAATTGAATCATTATCGACATGCTTTACATTGACTTTGAGCTCTGATCTTTCCATCACCCATATTCCGATAACCAAACTTTTCTTCTACCTCCTGATGAGAATTTGCAGTCTTACCGCATTTAGGACATTTATGTGGAATTGCAATATAGCCACTGTTCATTGTTTACCCCTTATAATCTCTGCTTAATTATAATAATTCTAACGTATTTCTTGTGCTTCTGGCAGATCAAAAATAAATAATTCTGACAAGCTCATTTCAAAAGCATTAGCGAACACCTCTATGTTCTCTAATGATGGATTGCGCTCACCCCGCTCTACCATGCCAATGTAGTTATAGTGAAATCCAGTTATTACAGCCAACTGTTTTTGAGTAAGCTTGCGCGCTTTGCGTAATGTTCTGATACGCTGTCCAAACTTAATTAAAACCGAACTTTCCATTTGCAATCACCTTTAAAACTGTGTACTATTAAAAACACACAATCAGTGTTATTTTGATATTCCTGAAATGCGTTACCGAGGACAGTGCTGTGATAAACATCGAAAACTTTACTATTAATGTAAACACCACCCCAACAGTAACTGATGGTTTATTAAAAACCCAAAGCCCAGTAGCTGTAAGGGAGGAGCTGACCAACATGCTACGTATTATTAGCGAAGATCCTCGGTTTCTCAGACAAACTATTGTTATTCCAGACGAATGTGAGCAATATGGTTTTGTAGAAGGCGAGTTTGACTTACCCTCCCTGCTTTATTTTTTAGCCGACATGCTGGAATAAATATGATAGATCATTTATTTTTTCAAAGTGTACAAGCTGATTTTAGCCTGATAAAAGGCGATTGCTTGACACTTATTCCGTCAATAGAAAAAGAATTAGATATGGTCTTCGCTGATCCGCCTTACTTTTTATCTAACGATGGTCTTACAGTAAAAAGCGGCAAGGTTCAATCTGTCAATAAAGGCAAATGGGACAAGCTAATCAGTGACGACGATGCCACTACTTTTACTTATGAATGGTTAGCAGCAGTACGTGAAAAAATGGCAGATAACGCCACAATTTGGGTTAGTGGTACGCATCATAATATTTTTACCTTAGGTCGTATATTGCCTGAATTAGGCTTTAAAATACTTAACGTTATCACGTGGGAGAAAACCAATCCACCGCCTAATTTTTCTTGTCGATTTTTTACTCATTCCACTGA
This sequence comes from Psychrobacter sp. Marseille-P5312, assembly GCF_900291405.1. Lineage (NCBI taxonomy): Bacteria > Pseudomonadati > Pseudomonadota > Gammaproteobacteria > Moraxellales > Moraxellaceae > Psychrobacter > Psychrobacter sp. Marseille-P5312. The sequence goes on along the minus strand of NZ_OLML01000001.1, from coordinate 1,352,701 downwards.
ATTTATAATTTGGGCACGTAAGCATCCAAAAGTGCCACATTATTATGATTATGATTTAATGAAAAAACTGAATAACGACAAACAAATGAAAGATGTATGGCGGCTACCTGCTGTTGCTAAATGGGAAAAGTCCTGCGGCAAGCATCCTACGCAAAAGCCATTAGCACTATTAGCACAAATTGTCCTAGCCTCGACTAAAAAAGACGCTATTATCCTTGATCCTTTTGCTGGCTCCTCTACTACAGGGATAGCAAGTAATGTGTTAGGGCGGCGCTTTATTGGTATTGATCAAGAAGATGAATATCTAAAACTTAGCCAAGCACGTTATGAAGACCTACAGAACGAAGGTAGAAAGGCATTTTTTAAGCAGCATTTTTATCGACTGTTAAATAAAACCGATAATTAATAGCAACTCAAAAAACATCAACCACCTCACCTGATAGCAAAGTAAGCGAGCTCATCGGCATCACTCCGCGCAGCGCATTACAAAAGAAAAGCCGCGTTATCCGTGGCAAATCCTTATCATGTAATGAGCGCTCAACTACTGGTCGTTCTGTATTCGCAAGTGCATCAATGATTACTTGTCGCATGACCCCAGCAACACCCGACTGCGCCATCGACGGCGTATACCATTGGCCAGTGGTCAGATAGTTGGCTTGAGCCTGGTCGTTATCGCTGCTGGTTGACACAGGTAGCGGCGACTCTGCTAGTTGATAAAACACATTGCTCATCGTGCCCTCCACCCAGTGTCCGCTCATATCGCGTAGCAGACCTTCGCCGATCTCTGGCTGTGGAGGGTTTGGCACCGGCTGAGCATTTAGCCACTGCGTCTTATACCGTTGCAGCTCACCGCTTGCGAGGACATTATCCAAGCGATTGAGGCTTTTGAGTCCAGCCAATGGCGGCGGTAGGCTAGCAATCTTCGCCGATAGACAAACGGCGGCGCAATTAGACTGCCTAAGCATCATGCGTCCATCAGGTAGCGTGATTTGCTCTGCTGTCTTGACAGGCATAGCGGCCATTTTTAGCCAGACATCAGAGGTGCGACCAGCTGCATCAGACGCATAGCCATAGCCGCGTACCACCTGCGTACTACGCGTGACGATCAGCTTTAGCATGCCTTGTTGCAGCTGCTTGCCATAGACGGACAGGCGGCTCATGAGTGCTGGGCAGTCTATATCCAGCTGCAGCGCTTTTGCATGGCTAAGCAGTCGCTGTCGATGCTGCTGCTGCCACAGTATCTGCCCATCAACGACGCCCATGGTGGTAAAAAAACCATCAGCGTATGCCAGTCCGCGATTGTCTAAGGCGACTGCAGATGCCGCTGATCGTTGTTTTGCAGCATCTAAGTCTAGCGCCTCTAGGTGCTGGCCGGCCAATTGTAGGCAGTGCCAAGCATTGCTCGGTAGGGAGGCGGCGTTAGCAGGCGGTAGTGCTATATCAGATGGCAGCATTGAATCGCTTAGCCGTCATCTGTTTGGGCGGCTGATTTATTGATGATCAGCATACAGCTATAAAACTCACACTTGGCCAGCTCGACTTTTTGACCACCGATGACTTTGTTTTTGACGACTTGACCCGCCAGCATATCGGCGATGACTTTACCACCATCGTCGCCCATCAGTTGCCGTGCCAGCTTGTAGGCTTTTTTGGCATGGTTTTGACTGTGCTCTTTTTCTGTATCTGAGTCGGTGGGGTTGGCATAGTACCAGCCAAGCTCAAGATATTTTTCGGAGTCGATAATATCTAGATACGGCGCGTCGGTCTTCATAAAACGATATTTGGATGCTGGATTGCTGGCATAGTCGAGACTGTTTTCGTCTGTACTGAGCACCTTGCCAAATGTGGTTTTGATGCCCTCCAGCTCGGTGACCTTTAGAGGCTCTACCTTTTCATTACTCCATGCCGAGACATCGTATTTGACAGGCGTGCCCTGCTCAGCCACCGCGCCGTCGAGGTCTGAGTCTGAGGCCGCATTGTCTTGGACTTGCGGTTCAGTGACGGCCTGCGCACTGCTATCGGTGGCCGCATCTGAGGTTTCAGGATCGTTTTTATTGCTATCACAGCCGCTCAATGACAGAGCCGTCGCCATTATTGTACCGACTAGAAGGGTCTGTAGGTTATTATTCCACATGGGCAATTTACTCACACTTTTAGATGGGTCTCAACGTAGTATTAACGAGCTGGCAGCGATGCCGCTGATAACGATGAATGATTGGGTAACAGCTTATACTTTATTCATTTGTACTTTATAAAACAGTGATGCTCTACTCTATATAGGGCGTGTTGAACATAAAACTGTTGTATAAATTTAAACGCGCTACTGGTATAAATTTTACTTGCGTGCTGCGTTCCCAGAGGCTGCGCAACCTACGTTTAAAAATAGCATCCCAGTAGCGCTATGCGCTTTTTAGAGTGCATCGACTATATAGCTCATACGCGCCTCATACGCTTGTTAGTTTACCCAACTGCATAACACTTGACTACCCTTTACGTTACGCATCCCCCTCCCAGAAAGTACAGATTTGTTAAAAACCTAACCCAGCAAAGCCTTTTTCAGCAAAACCGTTGTCAAAAGAACGCATAGCGTACTCCCGCTTCCGCATAGCCATGACTTATATCCATCTGCTCAAGCGTAGGGTTTGTCAACACCCGCGTTATCCCTTATGATGATTGGTCTCTAGCAGAGATTTATCGATTACCTTTTGCTCATTGTTTATTCGCGGACTCTCTATGACCCAACACTTTATCGTCGTCGGCAATCCCATTGCCCACAGTAAATCTCCTGAGATTCATGCCCAGTTTGCCGCTCAGACGGGGATGGATATCAGCTATCAGCGCCAATACTGTCCTGATGATGCCGCCAGCTTTACGGCGCTGCTCGAAGCGTTTTTTCATGGCGGCGGCGTGGGTGCCAATGTCACCGTGCCGTTTAAACAAGTCGCCTATGCATGCTGCGCGGCGCGTGGTGGCTTGTCTGAACATGCCAAGGTAGCAGGCGCGGTCAATACTTTATGGTTAAATACAGCATTGTTAAAAAACGGTGCTTCCGTCTCTGAGGCCATTTATGGCGATAACACAGACGGTCAAGGTTTGGTCAATCATATACTGAGCTTGGGCTGGCCACTTGCAGGCGCGCGCGTGGCACTGATCGGCGCTGGCGGCGCAGCTCGCGGGGTGATTTTGCCACTGATTCAGGCAGGTATCGGTGATTTGAGCATTGCCAATCGCACAGTGAGCAAGGCGGAGGAGTTGGCTTGTGAGTTGAGTGCTGCAAGCGACGTGATTGGCGCACATACTATCTCAACCTGCGCGACAAGCGAGCTGACAGGAGCCTTTGACATTATTATCAATGCCACCTCTATTGGGCTATCTGGTGAGACGTTGCCACTGGCAGATACGCTAACGGCTCATTACGCCTATGACATGATGTACGGACGGACGCTGCCGTTTTTGCAGCATTTTGCCACTCGCGGCGCACAGACATCGGACGGTTACGGCATGCTCATCGGCCAAGCAGCCTTGAGCTTTGAGCGCTGGACGACGCAAAAGGTAGATGTCGCCATAGCGACTGCGGCGTTACATGATAAGGCGTTACATGATAAATAATACTGTGATAAATAGCGCCTAACCAACATGCGCCAGCAGCCAGTTTTCTATACGCCTTAATGGGCGACGTAGGCGCATCGAATGCATGGCCAGCCCGCCACCTAGGCCGACCACGCAGCCGAGCGCCGTATCAAGCATCCGCGCACGCATGACTTCCTCTGCTATCGGTGCCACCATCGAGGCACTGCCGTACTCAGCGATAAAGATAGTCAGCGGCGTGATAAAGATCACGGCCAGACCATAATGCCGATCGACCAATGACTCGATCAACAGCATCATCGCGAGTATCGAGGCGGCCACGCCCCACTGCGACAGCCCCCACGACAGCATCCAGCCGGCGACCGCCATGCCAGCGATAGTGCCGAGTAGTCGGTGTAGCTGCTTGATCCACATCGTGCGTAGCTGCATGCCCTGAATGATGATAAAACAGCTCATCGCCGCCCAGTAAGGATAGGGCATCTCAAAAAACATGGCGAGCGCCAAGGTTAAGCTGACAAAGCCCGCCACAATCGCACTATCACCGATCGTATCTGCTTCATAATGATAGACAGGCGCAGGCGCGACCGTATGCGTCATCAACAAAAACAGCGTATACAGCGCCGCCAATAACATCGACGCCCCGCTGCCCAATACCACCAGCCCCATCGCCGCTGGCACCTGCGCCAGTGGTGTCGGCATAAACAGTGCTATCGCGCCTGCCATCATCACAAACAACCCTGCAGGTGGCGGCTGACGATAGTAACGCCCCAGCAGCACGACCCCAAAGGCCATCAGCACAAACACCGGCAACCTAAGCCATGGCAACTGCTGAGCTATCAGCCCCGAAGCAAAGCTCATCGCCATCGCAAACCCCCATGCCATGACCGTCACCAACCGATACGGCAAACTACCCACCAGCGGTAGGTTTAAGATAATCATCGCCCCCAGCGACGCCTTAATACCTGAAGGCAGCGCATCAAAATATGCCCCGACAAACACCGGAAAACTAATAGCAAGCGCGGCGATAATGGGCGTGTGCCACGGTCGTTTGCTACGGTTTACGGTTAATAAATGGTTAAGCTCACCATCGATGAGTTTTTTTAACCGCCCAACTATTGCCATTAGCCAAAATACTGGCGTCTTTTTCTGCTCTGTTTGGTATGCTAAATTGCGCTTTGGTGCGCTCATAAATTGTGTTCCTTTATTCTGTTTGGGCACGCAACTCATACACTTAACGGTTGTTTTGCGTCTATCCCGCTGTCTATACTGAAACTTACGCTGCAACCTGTACTAAAACTATGCTTCTTTATAAAACTGGACGTATTGATGCCTGTTTATAAATAAATAACCATTTATATTTATAACTTAAATTTTTATGTTTTTTAATATATTATGAATATTAGTTATCGGTTGTATATTTGTGGCTATAGAAGATTTATACTGACCTCAATGCTACGACAGCTGTTTTTTATCAAGGATGCCTTAACGGTTATCAAAATGGACAAGCTGTTCTTAATAAACTTAGATGACGACCTGTGATACTGTCTGCCTTTATCCCAGATAATTAAACTCCCGTTTACATGAACCATAGCTCAATTGATGAGCCGACAGTCTATGCTAACGAACTATGCTAATGAAATAATCAAAGAGAGCGACTATGTTAACTTACAAAGCACCTTTGCGTGATATCAAGTTTTTGATAAATGATGTTTTTGACTATCAAACGCATTATAAAAGCCTAGACAATGGCGAAAACGCCGATCCTGAAACCGTCGATATGATTTTGCAAGGCTTTGCTGACTTTGCTGAAAATGTCTTAGCGCCTTTGTACCAGCCAGCGGATGAAGAAGGCTGTCATTTTGAAAATGGTGTGGTCACTACGCCTAAAGGTTTTAAAGAAGCTTATGACCAGTTCGTCGAAGGCGGCTGGCAAGGTATTTCGTACCCTGAAGAGTACGGCGGTATGAACTTACCGATGTCAATCAACCTTATTAAGTCTGAAATGATGGGTACGGCTAACTGGCCTTGGGCGATGTATCCTGGCCTATCAACTGGTTGTATCAACACCTTACTACAGTACGGTACTGACGAGCAAAAAGCGATTTATTTACCTAAATTGGTTGAAGGTACGTGGTCGGGCACCATGTGTTTGACTGAGCCGCAGTGTGGTACTGACTTGGGTCAGGTTAAATCAAAAGCCATCCCGCAAGATGACGGTACTTATAAAATCAGCGGTACCAAGATTTTTATCTCAAGTGGCGAGCATGACTTAACCGACAATATCGTCCATATCGTTTTAGCTCGTCTACCAAATGCGCCAGAAGGCACACGCGGTATCTCGCTCTTTATTGTACCAAAATTCACGCCCAATGCTGAAGGTGAGGCCGGTGAACGCAATGCAGTCGTCTGTGGTTCAATTGAGCACAAAATGGGTATCAGCTCGTCTTCGACCTGTGTATTGAACTTTGATGGTGCGACTGGTTATCTTATCGGTGAGCCAAATAAAGGCCTAAAAGCCATGTTTACCTTTATGAATACTGCTCGTATCGGTACAGGTATCCAAGGTCTGGCACATACGGAGCTGTCTTTCCAAAACGCCTTGCCTTATGCCAAAGAGCGTCGCTCGATGCGCACCCTTTCTGGTACCAAAGACCCTGAAAAAGTGGCAGATGCAATCATTCATCATGCCGATGTTCGTCGTATGCTACTGACGCAAAAAGCCTTTGCTGAAGGTGGTCGCTCGATGATCTATCACTCAGCGCGCTATGCGGACAAAATGGCACAAGGCATCGCCAATGGCGATGAAGCAGAGTTTGAAAAATGGGATGACAAGCTAGGTTTTTATACCCCCATCCTAAAAGGCTTCTTAACTGAGCTTGGTATCGAAGCGGCCAAACACGGTCAGCAAGTCTATGGCGGCCACGGCTATATCAAAGAATGGGGTATGGAGCTGATTGCTCGTGATGCCCGTATCGCAACCATGTACGAAGGTACCACGGGTGTACAGGCACTAGATTTACTGGGCCGTAAAGTTATCTTGCAATCTAAAGGTAAGATCATCCGTGACTATACCTCAAGCATCATGAAATGGTGCGGCGAGTATGCGCTGGATAAAGACATGCGTAAGTTCGTTTGGGCATTGACCAAGCTATGTGCTGAGTGGAACACCTTGACCGTTCGTCTGATGCTGATGGCACGTAAAGACCGCGAAATCATCTCTGCGGCCTCTGATGACTTTTTGATGTACTCAGGCTATGTGATGATGGGTTATCACTGGGCGCGCATGGCGGCGGTCGCTTATGACAAGCTTGAAAAAGGCGGCACTGAGTCACCAGAATTCTACAAAGCTAAGATTCAAACGGCTGAATTTTACTTTGATAAAATCTTACCGCGTACCTCAGGCCATGCTGAAAGTATGGTTGCTCCAAGCGAGAGCATGACGGCAATGGCAATCGATAACTTTGCTTTCCTAGACTAAGATTGCTTCACAATTGAGCAAATAATTAACAAGAAAAGCGCCTGTTCATTAGGCGCTTTTTTATGTTTAATATAAAGTCAGAGAAGATACTAGAACCATAGTTATCAAGTAATAGACATCCAAATAACACACAGCTGATAAACAACAACTTAATAAGGAAGCAATGATGTTGTCGAATAATAATAAAACCACTTTAACGAGCGCACGAGCGTTAAAAATACTGCTGCTAAGTGCCTCATTAATTAGTGTTGGTGCCAGTAGCGCGCTGGCTAAAACCAGCGACACTCCCATTCATTTTGCCAAAGGTGCTATTAGTAGCGTGGTTACGGGTAAATTAAATCCTAACGAAGAGGAGCGCTGGTATCGTTTTAATGCCGCCGCTGCGCAATACGCCGTTATTAATATTGCGCCACTTACTGGCACGCCTGAGACCGCCAATGTCGGCGTCCTGCACATGCCAAATGGTAAGTATGATGGCACCAAAGGCGGGATTATTTATCAAGGCTGCCTACCCGCAACTGGCGAATATCGCTTACGTATCGCCCGCAATTTGATGGCGACTCATGGTAAAACCGCTGGTTATAAAGCTGAGGTGATGATATTGCCTAAATATGCCAGTAAGGCATTGTGCGAAAATAACTAGGTTATAAACGGGCGTCTTTAAAGGCTAGCTAAGCATTTTTTTATGATAAATCACGCTGATCTCTTCTACCTCAACACATATCTGGATGTCTGCACGCCCTGATTGCTGTTCACTTAATGTCTCTTCTATGGCATCTGTCAATAACTCAGCAAGCTGATGCCGTATGACTTCATTGCGGCCGCTCATAATTTTTAGATGCGCATAGACAAAGCCGTTACGTTGCTCATCATCCTCTACGCCGACCAAAAATGTCTCAATCGGTACGATGCGCGCTTTGATATCAGCAGGCTTACCAAAGTGCCCACTGTCCCATAGCGCTTGATTTAGTACTTTAAGAAATGACTCTTCATGAGCAATCATAACGTTTGGCGACACTTGAATGGTTAAATGCGGCATGGATAAAATCCTTATTAAAAATAGCAAATCTGCCAATAAGCAGCGCAAACACTATTAAGAGTAAATGACAAAAGCGCAGATAAGAGCAAATAACAAAGGCGCAGAATAAACGGCGTGTAGAATTTTTCTTAACCATTTTTAATCATCAATGATATCTGCAAAGCGCGCAGTAAGTGTGGTCGCCAATTGCTCAGGTGGCAATTCGATCTCTAAGCCACGGCGACCGCCACTCACATAAATACTTACTTGCTCTTGGGCTGCGGCATGGATGAGCGTCGGTAAGCGCTTTTTTTGTCCCAATGGGCTGACACCGCCGAGCACATAGCCCGTCGTCCGTTCGACTAGTTTGGGGTCGGCCATTTGTACTTTTTTACAAGGCAGCATTTTATTAGATGATAAAGCTTTGGCCATTTTTTTGAAGTTTAAGGTCTTATCAACGGGCAATATGGCCACGGCAAGCGCGCCTGCATCGCTCGATACCACTAAAGTCTTAAAGACTTGAGCGGCATCTACGCCCAGTTTTTCTGCCGCCTCAAGACCAAAAGAGGCCGCTTGTGCATCATGGGTGTATTCGTGTAATTGATAATCCAGACGGTGTTTTTTGGCAAGATTGATAGCAGGCGTCATAGGGGGTTCACTTACCTTTTTTAATAGATACATTCTAATAGATATCAGAACAGAGCAGTTTTCATCAGTTAGTACGTCCATTATTGCGCTAAACGGGTCAACTTTCAAACGATTGTACCGCCAGCTGCGCGCGCCTAGCCTTGTTTTTAAATACTGTCTTTCATTGCTGCCCTTAAGTGCTGTCTTTAAGCGCTGTTCTCGCTTACTGCCTGATGACTGATAGATAAGCGATGACCGCTGGCATATGAATATTAGTAGTATATACAGACAGCATATATCGCTTTGCTGGCTTTTATGGCATCATAAGCGCACTATATTTGATGATTTTTGATACTGATTATGATACCGAAGTTCCTAAAAAAACGGATTTTTAAAGCGCCCGTCACCACGGACAACGCCGCAACTGACGGCCAACCAGTCACGCCTAAGCCTTATGCAAATGCCCCGATCAATCAGCTCTATCGCAAGCTATCGGGACAAATGCTGGACGTCGCGGTCAAACCCAAACTACTAGGAGAGCTGCCTGAATTTGACAGCGATGATCAGACGCTCAGGTTTTATGTGCTGCAAGATTATTCGCGCTCCAATAGTATTTTGATTGACCTACAGACCCAAGAGCACAACCTGCCGCCTGCGTTGGTCGGCGTCCAAGATAGCGCTCATAACATCAAAGAAAACGCCGCTATTATCTTTTTAAAGCACCCAAGTGCCAAAGACAGCCAACTCTCGCCGCGTCTATCGCGTTTGGTCTCTGCGGTGTTGCAGTATCCGGAGCTGAAAGTTCGGTTGGTACCGGTGTCTATTTTGTGGGGACGCGCGCCAGAAAAAGAGGACTCGTTATTTAAGCTGTTGACCGCCGATAACTGGGAAGACCCTAGCATCACCAAGCAATTATTTAATATCGGAGTGATGGGGCGAGATACCTTTGTGCAGTTTCATCCGCCGCAGGACTTGCGCGCGCTGATCCACGAGCAGTTACATACCACGCCCGTAGAAGACGACCATGCTCAACCTGTCAGCGATGAGATGCCCGCTTATACCTTGACCACTGGCGTGGATGGCAATCGCGAGCTGGTGCGGATGTTGCAGCAGCAGCTCACCACCTATCTGGACAAGCAGCGCGCCAGTATGCTGGGCCCTGATTTATCAGACCGCCGCAACCTTGTAGACAAGCTCGTGTACTCGCCTGCCATCAAGCACGCGATAGAAGCCGAGGCCAAGGCTACGGGTACCAGCGTACGCGAAGCGCGCAGTGTCGCCAAAGGCTATGCCAATGAGATGGTCAACGACTACTCGCACTCGATCATTCGTGGTTTTTACAAGTTTTTGACGTGGCTATGGACACAGCTATATGATGGCGTCGAAGTCCATCATTTCGAGCGCGTACGCGAGCTGGCGGCAGACTACGAGCTGGTCTATGTGCCGTGTCATCGTAGCCATGTCGATTATTTGCTATTGTCTTATGTCATCTACAAGCGCGGTCTGAGCATTCCTTATGTCGCCGCTGGTGACAATTTAGACGTACCAGTATTAGGGCCGCTCCTACGCGGCGCGGTAGCGTTTTATATTCGCCGTAGTTTCCGTGGTAACGCGCTTTATACCGCGGTGTTGCGTGAGTATATGCATACTCTCATCACCCGCAACACGCCGATTGAATACTTTATCGAAGGGGGCCGCTCTCGCTCAGGGCGACTGCTACCGCCGAAGATGGGCATGCTGGCGATGACGGTTCATAGCCAGCTGCGCCGTACCAACAAGCCTGTGGTGTTTATTCCAACCTATATCGGTTATGAGCGCATCATGGAGGGCGGCACCTACGTCGGCGAGCTAAAGGGCAAGCCAAAAGAGTCCGAATCCCTTATCGGCTTACTCAAAGTTGGGCGCAAGATCGAGCGTATCTTTGGTAATGTCCATTTGAGCTTTGGTACGCCGTTGCACCTAAGCGATTTTATGACCAAGTTTGATGTACCAGCAGACAGCCTGCCTGCCGATCGCACCGATACCCCACTTGACGAAAAAACCAGTGCCATGGTGGACAATATCGGCGTCAAAATCATGCAGCATATCAACAAAGCCGCTGTCATCACGCCAGTATCGTTATTGTCACTGGTATTGCTATCAGCCCCAAAAGCGGCGCTTGATGAAAACATTTGCCGCGAGCAAATCGCCTTGTATCAGGGGCTCGCCCAGCAGCTGCCTTATGCCGATGATACTTTTATCACCGATATGAGCCCGCAGCAAATCATTGATTATGGTATCAAGCTCAAGCTCATCGAGCGCACGCCGCATATCTTAGGCGACATCATTCAGATTGCTGGCAAGCAGGCAGCGTTGCTCAGCTACTTCCGTAACAATATATTGCACGTCTTTATTTTGCTGTCGTTCTTATCGGCCTTGGTCGCTCGTAATGGCCGTATCGAGCGCAGCCGTTTGGACAATATTGCCACGCAGATGTATCCATTTTTACAAAGCGAGCTGTTTTTGTACTATCCGGCGCACAGCCTAAACGATACGCTCAACAAAAAAGTCGATAGCCTGCTCGCTCATGGTCTTATCGTCGAGCTTGGCGATGGTATCTTGAGCGTCCCTGAGTCCAATAGTAAAGGCTATCAGCAGCTACAAGTGCTGGCCACGCCTGTCGGGCAGAGTCTCGAGCGTTACTTTATGACCCTTGCCCTACTCGCGCAGCAAGGCTCGGGCAATCTGACTGAAAAGGAGGTCGTGGATTTGTGTCACTTGCTCGGTCAGCGCTTGTCGGTGCTATATGCCGACGACATTCCGGATTTCTTTGATCGGGCGTTGTTTACCAGCTTTATCAGTGCCTTGACGCGCCTTGACTACTTACAAAAAGATGAAGAAACTGGGGTGCTGACCTTTGATCATCGTATCAATGACATCGCTCACCATGCCAAGTACGTCCTGACGCCTGATATGATGCAAATCTTGCAGCAAGTCGCAAGCTTAGACGAAGAAGAGATTACCCACGCGATTACTGAGATTAGCAATAAAAAGCAGCGTAAATTTGGTCGTAAGCGTTAATTGATACCGTTATATTAAGCTGCTCAAGATATTGAGCAGCTTAAAAAAAGACCTCTAACTGATTAGAGGTCTTTTTTATTGAGCACTATATTTTATTGAGTACCATAAGCACCGCTCTTAGGTAGAAATCTTTTTATACTTCATACGCTTAGGAGTAGCATCATCACCCATGGTCTTTTTGCGATAGGCTTCAAACTCAGAGTAGTTACCATCGAACCATACAGGGCCTTCTTCTTCAAACGCCAAGATGTGGGTGGCGATACGGTCAAGGAACCAGCGATCATGCGAGACCACCATGACGGTACCAGGAAATACTTGAATCGCATCCTCTAGCGCACGCAAAGTTTCGATATCCAAGTCGTTTGACGGCTCATCAAGTAGCAAGACGTTAGCGCCCTGCTTTAGTGTCTTAGCCAATTGCAAGCGGTTACGCTCACCACCTGATAGCTGTCCGACATGCTTTTGCTGGTCTGAGCCTTTGAAGTTAAAGCGGCCAATATAAGCACGGCTTGGGGTCTCATAGTCGCCTACTTTGATAATATCAAGGCCATCTGATACTTCTTCCCAGACGGTTTTGTTATCGTCCAAGTTGTCACGTACCTGACCAACATAGGCAACCTTGACACTTTCGCCCAGCTCGACTGAGCCAGTATCTGGGGTATCACGCTCGGTAATCATGTTAAATAGCGTGGTTTTACCCGCACCGTTTGGCCCGATGATACCGACGATGGCACCTGCTGGCACGTTAAAGCTGAGGTTTTCATAAAGCAAACGATCGCCAAAAGACTTGGAGATATTGTTGACTTCGATGACCTTGTTGCCCAGACGTGGACCAGGTGGAATATAAATCTCAGCGGTTTCGTTACGTTTTTGGAACTCAGTTGAGTTTAGCTCCTCAAAACGCTGCACACGAGATTTGGACTTAGCTTGTTGGCCTTTTTGATTTTTACGAATCCACTCAAGCTCTTTTTTCAGTGCCTTGGCAAAAGACTCTTCTTGCTTTTGCTGCTGCTCAAGACGTTTGTTCTTTTGCTCGAGCCACTCAGTATAGTTACCCTCATAAGGATAGCCATGGCCACGGTCTAGCTCCAAAATCCACTGCGCGACATTGTCTAAGAAATAACGGTCGTGAGTAATGGCGACGATGGTACCACTGTAGTTTTGCAAGAACTGCTCAAGCCACGCGACCGATTCGGCATCCAAGTGGTTGGTCGGTTCGTCAAGTAGTAGCATATCAGGACGTGACAATAGCAGACGGCATAGCGCCACACGGCGTTTTTCACCACCAGATAATTTGCTGACATCTGCATCCCATGGCGGCAGACGTAGCGCATCAGCGGCTTTTTCGAGCTGGGTATTTAGGTTATGAGCGTCCCACGCTTGGATGATGTCTTCCATCTTGCCTTGCTCTTCAGCCAGCTTATCAAAGTCGGCATCGGGCTCTGCGTATTCGGCATAAATCGCATCCAAACGCGCGAGCGCATCTAACGCCTCACGCATACCGTCTTCGACGTTACCACGGACGTCTTTGCTGTCATCAAGCTGTGGCTCCTGCGGTAGGTAACCGACTTTGGTACCTGTTTGCGCGCGCGCCTCACCACTAAACTCAGTATCGACACCTGCCATGATACGTAGCAAGGTAGACTTACCCGCACCGTTGATACCTAGCACACCAATTTTGGCACCAGGGAAAAACGATAGGTTGATGTTTTTTAAAATCTCACGCTTAGGCGGAACAAGTTTTGACACGTTGTTCATCGTGTAAATATATTGAGCCATTAACACTCCGATAGACTGCATAGACAAGGCGTGACAGTCGCACTTTGCACGGATGCTCAGTGGGCTGCGCCTCAAAAATCAGGGTTGTAAATTGTCTGCCATTATCGCATTGTGGCGCATACCCTGCAAGCGAGTAGACGGCTTTCGTGCCTTTTCTGCTAAAGTATTGGATTAATTGGTGAAATATGCCAACCTTATCGAGTTTTTTGCCGACCTCAACGAGCCTTGACGATTTTGATAAGGGTAGGCTATCGTAACATTTACCCTATCCACGATTACCCGAAAGGGCTATAAATCTACTCGCAGGCAGCGCATAATAAGGCATAACATATTTGGGCAGATAATAAATAGGCAATAACGCCATCTATCATCGATCTAGCGCCTTTTTATAAGAAACATCGATCTAGAGCTTTCGTATAAGAGCCACTGTCTAAATACCCTCAACCTAAAGCTATCTGATAAAACCAACAACGGAGTATATGATGAGTACACAGGAATTTACTGCAGACAACGCCCCAACCATCACCCACAACGAGTCCGCAAACCGCTTTGAGACCACCATCGACGGTCATACAGGCTACATCAGCTATCAGGAGCGCGACGACAAGCTGGTGTATGACCATACCATCGTGCCAAAAGAGCTAGGCGGCCGTGGTCTTGGTACAGCACTGGTCAAGCATGCTCTCGACTATGCCCGCGCTCATGATAAAAAGGTCGTGCCGCAATGCTCATTTGTCGCCTCCTACATCAATAGACGACCTGAGTATCAAGACTTAGTATAAAAAATTTGGTATAAAATACTTGATATAACAGACTGTTCGCCAGTCAGCTGACGTCATCGTTATTTTTAATAAACCAAACCACATAATAATAAAGATTATTAATATGAGTAGTTTATCTGACAAACAAATCAACCTACAGTTAGAAGAGCTGGCAGGATGGCAACGTGATGGCAATAGTATCGTCAAGACCTATTACTTTAGCGACTTTATCGAAGCCATGAGCTTTATGAATCAAGCCGCTTTTCATGCAGAGGCGCTCGAGCATCATCCTGAATGGCGTAATATCTACAATGTGGTAGAAGTGCGCTTGACCAACCACGATACAGGTGGCATCTCAAGCCTGGATATCCGTTTGGCCAAACGCATGGAGCACATCATTCAGCCCAAACACTTATAAGCGCTATCTGACAGACAAACACAGCAGCCAAAAAAAAGTCCTCGATTCAAATCGAGGACTTTTTTTACCAAATATACTCAAGCATCTTGCCTGTATATTTAAACTTGCCTGCATATTTAAAATAGTTAAACCTCTTAGCTGCTTAACTGCCGACTACATACGGCGGCTTACAAATGCGACGATAAATAAAATCACCGCCAACGCCAATAAAATATACGCAAAGTTTGCTGATAAGCCTGCGACACCGCCAAAGCCCAAGAAACTTGCTAACAATGCGATAACGGCAAAAATAATAGCCCAGCGAAACATAATCTTCTCCTTGAATGATAATCAAAACCAGATCGCAGATCTGTCTGCATGACTCATTAAGTGGCGTACCTCTATGGTTCTTTACTGTCACTTAAACATCACTTAATCTGCTATCCCTTCTTTTCATACTCATTAATTGTTGTTTTTTTATACCTATTACAACGGCTTACGACCATAGATTAGCAACATTTGTCGCCAGACAACGTTCATTTTGGTAATAATACCGGTGGATTATGTAACCTTTGTAGCAAATCTTAATACTCGCCAAATCTTGTTTTTATTTATAAAGATTGTGTGTAGCGACAGATGGTGTTTTATAAGTCACGCTTTTTTTGTCCATTAAATCTGTTA
Source organism: Psychrobacter sp. Marseille-P5312 (assembly GCF_900291405.1). NCBI lineage: Bacteria > Pseudomonadati > Pseudomonadota > Gammaproteobacteria > Moraxellales > Moraxellaceae > Psychrobacter > Psychrobacter sp. Marseille-P5312. The sequence continues at coordinate 1,337,312 of NZ_OLML01000001.1, read as the reverse complement.
TAACCCCTCATAGTGACCCACTAAAAAGCAGCTAGGCGCAGTATGGAGGACACGCCCTAGTCATCAGCCTTGCTGTCACATTTTTATAGGAAGCTGACTGTCGCAACCCAACCATAAAATGACTGTCAGTACTGCACTTGACCAGATGATCATTGAGCAAAAGTTGCTATGATGATGGTAGCTACGATAATGAACGAGCCGCTACAAACAACCATTCATATAAGGAAGAGAGTTATGGATACCAATACGGATACGACCAATCACACCGCTGCAAACAATACTGAAAAACGACCTTATGCGGTCGTGCTTTATGGAGCGACCAGTTTTGTTGGGCAGATTACCGCCCATTATTTGACCCATTTTTTGTCAAATGCCAAAAACAAAGACGGCTCTAATGTCACATGGGCCATCGCCGGCCGTGATGAAGCAAAGCTAAACGACTTGCAGTCCAAACTTGCCAGCAAAGTCGACACCATCATTGCCAATAGTAACGACGCCGCCAGCCTCGATGCGATGACCAAACAAACCCAAGTCATCATCTCAACCGTCGGCCCCTACCTCAAGTACGGCGAACCATTGATCAAGTCTTGTGCAGAAAATGGCACCGACTACGTCGATCTGACCGGTGAAGCCATCTTTATCAAAGACATGATGGATAAATATCAGGAGACGGCAAAACAAAGTGGCGCTCGTATTGTCAACTCCTGCGGGTTTGATTCCATTCCTTCAGATTTGGGAGTTTACTTTACCCAAAAGCAAGCCGAAGAGAGATTTGGTGAGACATGTGATGTCATTCATATGCGTGTCAAGGCGGCAAAAGGCGGGCTGTCTGGCGGCACTATTGCCTCAATGGCAACGATATTTGAAGAAGTCGGAGAAGACAAATCGCGCCGCAAGCAAGTGGCCAACCCTTATTTGCTAAACGATGATAAAGACGCGCCAAACGTACGCCAAGACAACATCAGTAAACCAAAATACGACAGCGAGCACAAACGCTGGCTTGCGCCCTTTGTCATGGCCAGTATCAACACCCGTATCGTCCATCGCACCAACCAACTGCTCGGCTATGAGTACGGGCGTCAGTTTAAATACGATGAAGCGATGTGGATGAAGGATGGCGTCAAAGGTCAACTATCGAGCTATGCGATGAGCGCAGGCTTATTTGGGTTTGCCACAGCGATGATGATCAAACCCAGCCGTGAGCTACTATCTAAGCATGTGCTGCCCAAGTCAGGCTCTGGCCCTTCTAAAGAAGAGCAAGAAAACGGCTACTTCGATATTCGTCTGTTTGGTCAAACCACTGGCAACCAGACCATCAATACCAAAGTCACCGGCGATAAAGACCCAGGTTACGGCAGCACTTCGCGTATGTTGGCACAGGCCGCTCTTTGCTTGGCACAAGATATCAGCAAAGACGATGTGGCCGGTGGATTTTGGACGCCAGCGGCCGCGATGGGCGATACCTTATTGTCGCGCTTAGAGGAGCATGCCGACCTTCGTTTTGAGGTAGTCGATGCCTAACATTATTATCATGAGTAGATGAAGGGCTGCATCACATTCATCCCAGCCGTACTGTACTTATTTTATAGCAGATCGACTATAGTCTCTGACCGTGTCTTATTTATAAGGTGCGGTTTTTTATGGCAAAAATTTTAGAAAATGTAGTGAAACATCAAATGACAAATTTGGGCGGCTGTTAATAAATACAACTAGTGTACTTCTTTAGTGACAGATGTTACCTGTTGACGATTTTTTTATACATTATGCTACACATTCCTAGCCTAATGTCACAGCCATCTTTTGGTCACTAGCGTAGGATAAAAAAGGTCACATAGCAAAGGTCGCATAACTTTTTGTGCCTTGTTTCTAGACATCTTATAAAGACCAAACACCTTATAAATACCGCTCTTGACTACTTAGTTTCTGATAACGCACAGTGAATGGCACATCGTCAATGTTACGTAGCCATGAGAATGATATAAAACAGAGCAAAATCAATAATAATGAAGAGGGAACCACAATGAAATTGTACGTATTAACCGCCGCTGTATTTACTTCAGGCCTTATGATGTTGGCAAGCTCTGCCAATGCAGCTATGACCACCGATAGCCATGGCAACGTTGGCTATGATAGCTATGATGAGTGCGTCAGCGCAGTCAAAGATGGCTCGGCCAAATTTTATACCCCTTATACTTATCAAAACCCCAAGCGCCAAGCCGGTGAAGCCGCCGTCAAACAAATGACGCTAGCAGAAGTGATGATCCCCCAAAGCGTGGTCGATCGCCATAACTTACCTACCAAGGATTACTCTGCAGGAGCTTGTGACTTAGGCGTTGGGCAATCAAACGGTCGTTATGGGGTATCGGGCGCGTTGGTCGGCAAATATGTCCCTATCGCTGCTGATATGCCCGTCAACGTCTATATGGACAAAGCTGGCAACCCAGTTCGCTTGAGTATGCAGCAATGTGACAATCATTTTGGCGATAAATTTCCCACACCTATCGCCAGTGAAGCCCCTGCCCCAGAGGCACAAATTGCGGTCACTGAAGCGCGCAGCGTAGAGCCTGTCGTCGTTGAGACAACGCGCGTAATACGTCCAGCCAAGTACAGCGTCAAAGAAGTCATTATCGCTCCAGATGATCAAATCAAACGCGTCAACACCACTCAAGGCACGGCAATCGCCATCGAAGATAGTGCCAATCGCGCTGTGATTGTGGGCGCAGAGGCCGATGCTGACGTCCTTGATAACACAGAAATCAACCAAACCTTCCCTGTGGTTCGCGTTCCTGATGCTGACGAGATACCTCAGATAACAAAAGAGGTAAATGAATAAAGGATTGGCATATAACCTGTTTTAAATACGCGCTCAAAGCGCCAAAAAACGAAGACAACCGAAGACAAGCTTGGATAGATATTGTCGCAAATGTATTACCAACGTTTCATAATGTCACAAGAAAACACCAAGCCGTTAGAACCTTAATGACTTTACTACTGAAATACTGGCCCTAGAGCTGGTATTTTGCGTTTGGGAATAATAACAAGATCGTATCAGCACATAAGGTAGTGACTCAAAGTTCACCATCTTATGCGCGGATTTGTGGTTTTGTACATAATCATCTTATTATATTTTGGAGTTTTATTATGAAAAACACGGCTTTATCACTACTTATGGGTGCGACGCTTATCTTACCAACCATGGCGATGGCAGCCCCAGTCAACACAGCAGAGGTGACCCCAGCGGATAAACTGGCCGAACCCGTAGACAATACCTTACAAGCTGAAGTCGAAGGCCCAGATGGTGAGTTACTGGCCACTCAACCTGGCGCTGTAGAAAGTGAAGAGGCAGTTGCTATCACAGATGCAGCAGCCATGGAGGTGGCGACTAAAGAAGCTACTGAGGAAGAAAATGATGCAATGGCAGCGGCTGGCATGCAACCTGCGCAAACCGAGCAGCCTGCTCCAGCACTCAACATGCAGCACAGTGATGCAAACTATCAGCCACTATTGGCAGGTGAAGGCGCAACCGACGACGAAGCTGCCAACGCAGAAATCACATTACAAGAAAAGAAAAAAGACAAGCGTGGTGAGCTACTCGCAACGCAGCCTGCGGATGTCGAGTTTAAAGAAAATCGCCGTATCGCTATTGCACGCTAAGATTTGGGCGCAATAATAGCGTCTCGATAATAACCGCGCCTCAATTATAGCGTCGCTAACAAACAGCATAAACACAGATAGTATTTTGCCTAGTAAGGCACAATTGATACAAGCGTATGACACAAAAAAGGCAGCCCAATGGCTGCCTTTTTCTATTTTTTATAATACTGATTATTTTTTGCTTTTGGTCACGCCGGCTTCTTGTAGCAGTGCGCCCAAAGTCCCCATTTTGGCTGGTGCGTCGGCTTTTGGAGCCTTGCTGCGGTTAGAGGCACTGTCATTAGCTTGACGATGGTCACGCGGTTTTGTTGCACGCTTATCCGCTGGGCGCTTGTTGTTTGGACGATTGCTGCGCGGGCGGCTCGCTTTTTCATCACCACCAGTATTGCGGGTCGCAGGCTTGGCGGCTGGCCGCGCTGATTTTTCTGCTTCAGGCTTCATGCTAAAGCCAATACGGCCACGTTTTTCATCAATGGAGATGACACGTACCGAGACGATATCGCCTGGTTTGACACGGTTCATCGGATCAGCGACAAAATCATTGGCCATCTGCGAGATATGTACCAGCCCGTCTTGATGCACACCAACATCCACAAAACACCCAAAGGCGGTGACGTTGGTCACCACGCCTTCTAGCTGCATGCCTTCGCTTAAGTCTTTAATGCTATTGACGTCTTCACGGAAGTTAGCGGTCTTAAACTCAGGGCGTGGATCGCGCGCAGGTTTTGCCAGCTCTTCAATGATGGCTTTTACACTGACATTGTCGTCATTGGCCGCCAGTGCTGTGGTATCAATGCTATTTAATACGCTGTCATTACCCAGCACCTCTGGCAATGCTTTACCAGTTTGCGACAGCAAGCTATCAACCAGCGCGTAGCTCTCTGGATGAACGCCTGTCGCATCCAGCGGGTTGCTGCCACCGTGGATACGCAAAAATCCTGCCGCTTGCTCAAAGGTCTTGACCCCGAGGCGTGGCACGTTTTTGAGGGCTTCACGGCTATCAAAAGCGCCGTGCTCTTTGCGGTAAGTCACGATTTGCTGAGCGACGTTTTTGTTTAGACCAGCGATATGCGCCAAAATAGCTGGGCTTGCAGTATTCACATCAACACCAACCGCGTTCACACTATCTTGCGTGACTTTATCAAGGCTGTCGGCCAATTGGTTTTGGTTGACATCGTGCTGATATTGACCCACGCCAATGGCTTTTGGATCGACTTTGACCAGCTCAGATAGCGGATCTTGCAAGCGACGGGCGATAGAAACCGCACCGCGCACCGAGACATCTAAATTAGCAAGCTCATCACTGGCAAGCTCACTGGCAGAATAAACAGACGCGCCTGATTCATTGACGATCACGGCTTTGGCTTTTAATTCAGCGTTGGCGGCCAAAATCTCTTTGATCATCGCATCGGTTTCGCGGCTGGCCGTACCATTACCGATAGCCACCAAATCAACCTTATAAGTGCTTAATAACTCATCGATGATTTTTTTGGCTTCATCCATCTTATTATCAGGAGCAAACGGATAGACAGTCGCCACCACAGGTTTGTCTTCATTATCTAACATGACATGACCTTGGGCATCAACAACTGCCATCTTCACGCCGTGACGAATACCTGGATCGACGCCCAAAATCACCTTGCGACCAGCAGGTGCAGCCATGAGTAGATGCTGTAAGTTACTGGCAAACACCTCAATTGCATCGGCCTCAGCGGTCAGACGTTTTTCGGTCAATAAACGATGCTCGATATGCGGGCGCCATTTATCCTTCCAGAGACTGGTCGCCGCCTCCTGCAAAAACTCACGACGGGCAGCAGGCGCTTTGGCATCGATATCAAAATGACTGATGATTTTTTCGATAAAAGGAGCGTCTTCACCATCAATCTTCAGGCCCAAGACGTTTTCTTGGCGACCTCGCAGCATCGCAAGCAGGCGATGATTGGGCAGGCGCGCTAGGCTCTCACTGTGTTCAAAGTAGTCTTTGAATTTTTCGCCCACTTCGCGTTTTTCGTCACTGGCGACAGTCGATACGATGCTCGCTGTCTTTGCAAAACCATTACGCAAGTTATCAAGCAAATCCAGCGCTTGCGTCCATTCATCAACGATGATGGCTTGTACGCCCGCCAGTTGTTTGTCTAGATCACCAAAGTCGACCTCTATCTCATTGCCCTTGTCATCAGAGATACTGGCTGGCGCCTCATAATCTGCCAATGCATCAGTTGGGGTAATCTCTTGGGTCAACAGCGCTTGTGCCGGTACATCCAAACCGGCGGCGCGGGCTTTGGCAGCAGGAGAGCGGCGGCGCGGACGGTATGGCAGATAGATGTCTTCTAGCTCAAGTTTCGATGTCGCATTGTCAATGCGCGCCTGCAGCTCATCTGTCAAGTTGCCTTGCGTGCTGAGCAGTTCAGTAATTTTGAGACGGCGGCTGGCCATGTCACGCTCATAGTTGAGCGATTTTTCTAGCGCTCGCAGTTGTGCATCATCAAGATTTTGCGTCTTTTCTTTACGGTAACGGGCGATAAACGGAACTGTCGCGCCTTCATCATAAAGTTTAACAAACGCATTGACTTGAGCAGTCTTAATGCCAAGCGCGCGAGCAAGCTTGTCGTGAATATTCGCGTGTGTGGTTGCATCCAAAACCTGTGTATTTGTCTGGGTTTGAGATGGCGTTAAGGTATCAGTGCTACTCATATACGTATCAATCGTTGAGAAATGTAGTTTTGCATTATAGCAAAAGCTGCATGAATAAAAATCCTTTTTATCTTTTTGCGCTTTTGCCTAGACTTTATGGCCGATATCGCCTTTTATCCTTTCTGTTTCGGCGTTGTTAAACAAACGCATACAGCATTTATCCTGATGGATGATGCAATTGCTGGTGCAATCTTATACACTAAAGTATCAGCGGCGCAGTTTGGTGGTGTCTTGCAGCGTGAATCTCTAAGTCTGATTATTTTGTATCGCTTAACGCCGCTACATAACTTTGTGTGCTTCTATATTTAGAAAGCTATAGTCGAACCCAAATAAATCAGATACCTGGCCATCACGTCGCTCAATGAAACGGTGTTTTTATATTGGATTGACTATAAGGCATATTAAGAGGGAACTTTGTTGTTAGATAATTTTTAGATAGTTTTTTAGACAGTTTTTAATCGCAGAGCAAATAATGATAAGGGTGTTGCTCAGCGCAATTTATGCGTGACACCGATAATGAATGTTCATAATAATTTTTATAAGAGGATGCCTGTATGACAGATAATAATAGCCCAGATACTTTGACTCAGCGTATTTTGGTCGTCGATGACGATGCCCGCCTGCGCTCTTTGTTGCAGCGCTTTTTAGAGGACGATGGTTTTGTCGTGCGCACCGCCCATGATGCCAGTCAGATGGATAAGTTGATGCAGCGCGAGTTGTTTTCGTTGGTGGTGCTTGATTTGATGCTTCCTGGTGAGGACGGCATTAGTATCTGTAAGCGCTTGCGTGAAGACAATGCCGACATCCCTATCATCATGCTCACCGCCAAAGGCGGCGACGCTGATCGTATCGCTGGCCTCGAAGCAGGCGCTGATGATTATCTACCAAAACCTTTTAACCCAAAAGAGCTACTCGCCCGCATCAAAGCAGTACTGCGTCGACAGAACCGCGAATTACCCGGCGCGCCAAGCCATCAGCTAGAAGTGGTTGAGTTTGGCCCTTGGACGCTTGATTTGTCTACCCGCACCCTTAAACGCGACGGTAATGTAGTCACGCTGACCACTGGCGAATTTTCGGTACTCAAAGCTTTGGTACAGCATCCACGCGAGCCTTTAACCCGCGATAAGCTAATGAATCTTGCGCGAGGCCGCGAATGGGGCGCTATGGAGCGCTCTATCGATGTGCAAGTATCGCGTCTGCGCCGTTTAATCGAAGACAATCCTTCACAAGCTCGCTATATTCAAACCGTTTGGGGCGTGGGCTACGTATTCGTTCCAGACGAGGCGGATGCTGACGTTGAAAATGGGTAAGGCGTAAGCGTTTAGGAGCTATGGTGACAGACAATAACACTTCCCCTTCCAACTCTAATGCTGGTACAGACCGTAATCAAGCGGCTTTAGATGAGCATGACAATGCTCATTATGATAAAGGTGATTCAAAGTCGGATCCCTCTTCATCAGAGCACAGCTTGACTGCGGTACTTGAGCAATTAGAACCTAATGAAGATGCTGATAAGATCAGTATCGGCGATATTATGGATTCGCTGAATTCAAAAGGCTTTGGACCTCTGATATTTGCCCCTGCACTTATTGCTATTATGCCAACCGGAGGCATCCCTGGGGTGCCGACTATTTGCGGCGTGATTATTACTTTGATAAGCGTTCAGATGCTATTTGGCAAAGAGCGTCCTTGGCTGCCGCAGTTCGTTGATAATATCTCTTTTGATGAAGACAAGCTGCATAAAGGTGTGAATATCGCCTCAAAAGCCACAAAATGGATTGATAAACTGGTTAAGCCTAGACTCAAGTCGCTGACCTCTGACAAGGCAAAAAAGGCGGCAGCAGCCCTTTGTATCTTTGCCGCTCTTGCTATGATTCCGCTTGAGCTTGTGCCTTTTGCAGTTATGATACCGGCAGCCTCAGTGATTTTATTTGCTATCTCTTTAATTACTGAAGATGGCTATGTATTTTTAGCCGGTTTACTGTTCAATTTAGCAACTATTTATTTTTTGATTACTCAAGTACTGTGACAAAAAGTGCTGTGACAAAAAAACCAACCGCGTCAGGTTGGTTTTTTATTATAAATTTATACTTATCAGCGCAGTTGGCTATCCTTACTACCACGCCGATTAAACAGCTCCGTTGCCCGTGCGGTTTTTTCAAGCTCACTCTGACAGCCGACACAGTGCTGCACACCGGGTACGGCCAGTCGCCGTGCTTGTGGGATCGCATTGCCACACTCATCACAAAACTCAGCGCTTTCACCTTTAGGCATAGCCCGTCGCGCCCGCTCTAATGCGTCGTTGACCGTTGCATCCATTTGCTCGTGCTCAGCACCATCTCTTGACCATCCACCTGCCATAACGTCATCCTATTTATTATTAATGCTATTTAGCTTTTAAACAATAAAAGCCTTTAATAACAAATAGATGGGGATATCTTTATGGATTACAATGCCAGTTAGGGGCGGTAGATGAGGACGCCATCATCAGATATAGGCTAAGCATGATGAGACGTGCCTGAGCCATTTTGCTTATTGGCGATCACTAGTCTTTTGGTTGCAACTCCACCACCTGCCCACGCACACCGATACTGGCATCACTCATCAAGCAGACATAACCTGCCATGATATCCTCAGGGGTTTTTAGGCTCATGGGGTTTTCTCCTGGGTAGGCATGAGCACGCATGTTGGTACGCGTCCCACCCGGATTGATACAATTAAAACGTAAATTGGTGGTGTTTTTTGTCTCTTGGGTAAAGATATCGCTCATACCTTCCACTGCCTGCTTGGAGAGCGCATAGGCACCCCAAAACGCGCGCGGATGCGTGCCCACACTACTAGAGGTAAAGACGATAGAGCCATTGTCTGCGTCTTTGAGCAGCGGTAGCAGCGCCTGCGTCAGCATAAATGTCGCCGTACAGTTGACCTTCATCACTTGCGCAAAGGTATCGACGTCATACATCTCAAGCGGTGTCAGCTGCCCAAGCAGGCCAGCATTATGCAAGATACCATCTAGCTGGCCGATTTCTTTATCGATCAGCCCCTCTAGCTGCTGCATCTCGGCATAAGTGGCACCCTCTAGGTTCATCGGTAGCATGGCAGGCTGCTTGCCGCCAAAGCTCTCAATCTCATCATAGACATACTCAAGCTTGCTGCTGGTACGTCCGAGCAACAATACAGTCGCGCCATAGCGCGCATAGGTCAAGGCGGCGACCCGCCCGATACCGTCACCTGCCCCTGTCACCAAAATAGTCTTGCCATCCAAGCAGTTGTCAGGGGGTACAAAGCTGCGGATCTCATCATGTGTCAACGGCTGGGTAAAACCAGCTGTGTCTGTGCTGCTTTGCGGTTTGGTTGGCTGATTCGTAGTGTCACTCATGGCATTACTCACTGCTTATTATTAAATAGTTAGGATGCTTAATCGTTATTTCGGTAAATGGCAAGGCTTAGCTTGTAGTGCTTATCTTGTAGAGACTATAAATAATCGAACTGCCCCGAAGACAATAAAAGTTTATTCAACGCTTCAGGCGTCTCAGTAATATAGTCTGCGCCCCATTTTTTTAGGCTTTTTTGGTCTTCAGGCGGGATATAGCCATAAGCGGCCAAAATCGTCGGCATGCCAGCGGCGTTACCGGCTTCGATATCGCGTATATGATCGCCGACATACAGTACGCAGCCTGCCGCACCGCGCGGAATACCGAGCTTCTCTAAGGCCACATACATTGGCTCGGGATCAGGTTTTGAGCGCGAGACATCGTCGGGGCACACCAGCACCGCGCAGCGCTCATCTAATTGCATCACACTGAGCAGCTGTTCGGCCAAATAACGCGGCTTATTGGTGACGATACCCCATGGCACGCCTTTTGCCTCCAGTGTGCTCAGTACCTCGTCGAGCGCAGGAAACACGCAGCTATCGACGCAGATGTCTGCTTCATAATCGTCCAAAAACTGCTGACGAAAGCGCTGCAGCTCTTCATCACTTGCCTGCAGTTGGTCATTATGACGCAGCATCAGCTGCACCATGGCCGAGGCTCCGGCAGAGACTTGCTCTCGAATTTGCCCCTCCGGCGGCGCTTGCCAATCGTTTTCACCGCTCATCTTTGCGATGATACGGACAAAGTCAGCAGCAGTATCGATTAACGTCCCATCAAGGTCAAATAAAACCGCTTTTACAAATTGGCTCATAATAAATGCTCTTAGTCTAAAAGATAAATGTAGGCAAAATCACTTGAGGACGGCGCTATCGTAGTGGCTTTTGTACCGCCATCATATAATTGACATCGACGTTTTGTGCCAGCCAGTAGCGTTTGGTCAGCGGATTATAATGGAGGCCAATGATGTCTTGGCGTCTAAATCCAGCATAGCCAGCCATTTTGTCAAGCTCAGCGGGGGTGATGAACTTGGCATAATCGTGAGTGCCGCGATCAAGCAGACGCAGCACATACTCTGCGCCAATGATGGCAAACAAATAAGACTTGGGGTTGCGGTTGATCGTCGATAGCACGCACACCCCGCCTGGTGCCAGCAGCTCAAAACACGCCTGCACAATCGACTGAGGGTCCGGCACATGCTCCAGCATCTCCATGCAGGTCACCACATCGAACTGACCGGCGTGCGTTTTTGCCAGCGTCTCTACAGGGATATGCTGATAGCGCAGCGTGTGCCCAAGGCCACTTTGCTCGGCGTGGAGGGCGGCAGCTTTTAGGTTTTCGGTTCCCAAATCAATGCCTGTGACATCTGCGCCGCGGCGTGCCATTGACTCTGACAATATCCCGCCGCCGCAGCCCACATCCAGCACTTTTTTGCCCGCCAGACCCTGCTCGGCGGTCTTATCAGTGTGCTGCTCATCAACAGAGGACTGCGCGCTTTGATAGCCGCGTTTGATATTTTCTTCTATCCAGTTGAGGCGTAGTGGGTTGATTTCGTGCAATGTCGCAAAGGCGCCCGTGCTACTCCACCACTCCCCTGCCAGCTTATTAAATTTATCCACCTCGCTGGCATCCACATTGATGCTGTTAGTCTCGGCATTATTGACGCGGCTATCGGTTTGCTCATTGGCATTTGACGAAGAGGCATGGACTGAGCTCATGATATTTCCTTTATTGTCATTATAAGTGTCGTATATGAAGGGTTTGTCGTACAACGTCTACAACACGCACGACGATACACTCAATATTAGCATGAGAGTAGCGGCTTTGTCGTGAGGTACATCGTCACGGATTGTGAGTCATGGCTATTGATTCGCTCACAGCTTTACAACCATTCGTTAAGAATCGGATTCACAAGCGCCTATGTTTTACGTTATCATAGGCGCTACTCTATGGTAGGTCGACCGTACTCGACACTATATCGTTTGTACAGCTTTTAGCACTTTTGGCCTGTCTAAGCGGTAAAACCCATCATCACCCTAAGTTTATACATCTCAAGGATAAAGTATGAAACGTGTCATTACACTGACTGGTCTGGCTATGGCTATTGGACTTGCCACTATGGGCGCACAAGCTGCCGACTATGTCGCCGGAAAAGACTATCGCGTGCTCGACAATCCAGAAAAAATCAGCGGTGACGCCATCATTGTTCGTGAGTTTTTTTGGTATGGCTGCCCGCATTGTAACGTCCTCAATCCGCATATGGAAAAGTGGGCAAAAACCAAAGACAAAGATGTCGCGTTCTTTAAAACCCCAGCGGCGCTAAACCCTGTTTGGGAAGCCAACGCCCGCGGTTTTTATGCCGCCCAGCTATTAGGGTTTGAAAACAAAACCCACGACGCTTTGTTTGATGCCATTCATAAAGACGGCAAAAAACTCTTTGACCAAGCATCATTGAGCAAGTGGTATGCGTCAAAAGGCGTGGATGAAAAGAAATTTAACAGCCTATATAACTCATTTGCCGTCGGTACAAAAATCGGCCGCTCACAAGCTGGCGCAAAGCGTTATCAGCTTTCAGGGGTGCCAGCAGTCGTGGTACAAGGCAAATACGTCGTCACCGGTGAAAGCGCCAAAGTACCCAAGGTCGTTGATTATTTGGTCGACAAAGCACGCGCTGAAAAGAAATAAACCCAGCCCTTTAACCAAGTAATTTAACCGAGTGCTTCGGTCTTATCGCAGCGCTAGCGCATATCGTGATAGTAAGCCTATAAATAAAAGCCAATCATTTGATGATTGGCTTTTTTGTTTGTTTGCGTTTATAGAATTTATAGTATTGGTAGCGACGCTGGGCAGTTATTTTTTGAGCTGCGACAAGATGGCCACTTCTCGTATATAACTGGCCAAATCGGCTTCTGATTCTGCTAATAGCTCATCATCTTGCATGTGTTTGGCGTACTCAATCCATAACAACAGCTGATACATGCTGTTGCGCTCAGAAGCTTTGTATTGTTTGACAAACTGCTTTAGCGTGCCTTCGTCATTGATATTGAGGCGATCATACCAGCTCTCGATTTTGGAGACTTGCTCTTTTGGAAAATAGGCATCAAACAACGCTTTGACAAGCTCGTGGCGGTTTTCTTCGCCGATAAGCTTACCCACACGCTTGGTCTGACGATTGCGCGCATTGGCACTGGTGATGTCCGCCAATGCCATCAGCTCAGCCATAAAATAATCACTGGCCGGCAGTTTTTTTAGCTGTTTTTTCGACAAGCTTGCAAGTGGTATGGATAACTGCTGCAAGCGCTCATGGGCTTTTTTGAGTTCTGTGCGCGAGACGCGCATATCCTGTTCTGACCAGTCAATCATAAAAGCGTTCCGAAGTGAGGAATAGTAAAATAATAGGTGGTGTTCTAAAAAGTATGCTGGCGATAGAAGCCAATAAAAAATCTATGCTAAGTTCTCTGATTCTATAGGGCTTTCAAGGCTTCAAAAACTGTTCAAGTTTTAATCAGCATACTTTTTGACACACCACCAAATAATAAAGTGCACGTCTGCTAGGAGTTTACCACCGGCTTTTTTCGCGATGCTTGGCCAACACCTTGACCCCTGCTGGCATGTTCTGTGCCAAACGGCGCTGCAAAGCATCTGTGATAAACACCGAGCGATGCTTGCCGCCTGTACAGCCAAACGCTACCGTCACGGTATGACGGTTGTTGTGCAAAAACTCAGGCAGCCAGCGCGTCAAAAACTGATCGATATCATCGGTCATTTCTGCCACTTCTGGATAGTCGGCAAAAAATGTGGCGACCTCTGCATTTAGACCAGTCGCCGCTCGCAGCTCAGGGTTCCAATGCGGGTTTGGCAACACCCTTACATCAAAGACAAAATCAGCATCGATAGGGCTGCCATACTTAAACCCAAAAGACAAAAGATTGATGACAATCTGATTGTCCATGCCGATATGCGCACGTAAGCTGTCTTTTAACTGATGGATATTCAAGCTGCTGGTATCGATTCTGATATCAGCGTGACCTGCTATCGGCTCTAGCAGCTCTATCTCTCTTTTGATAGCCGCTGGCAGGTTAAAGGCGATATGACGGGCATTATCACTATCCACATCTTGCGACATCAACGGATGGACACGGCGAGTGGCATTGAACCGCGCGATTAAAGTATGCTCTTGCGCGGTGACATAAACGACTTTGACCGCCTGCTTACCATACGTTGCCTTTAGCGCCTCATAAGTCTCTGCAAAGTTAGACAAATCAGCGCGCGGTGTGCGAATATCGACTCCAAGGGCGATACGGCGTATACCGCTTTCCCTCACCAGCTTATGAACTGCCTGTGGCACCAAAGACAAAGGCAAATTATCGATAGAATAATACCCAAGATCTTCTAAGATATTGAGCACTGATGTTTTGCCAGAGCCTGAGCGGCCTGAGACGACAAGGATGCTAAGTGCATCGGCGGCGGCTGGCCGTCGCACTTGCTCCAAAGCCTGCTCAGACTGCTGATTGCTATTGTGTTGATCCATGTCCATCATCCACCTGTCCTAGGTTATCCAAGCCATACATACTAAACCACGCTACTCAGCCATCATAAAAGCGGCCTTGCTTTTGCCACAGAGCGGCTATGGCGATTATTATCAGCAGTTGACGCTATTGCTTCCTGCACATTGCGATATTACCATGGCTGATTATCTGACGGCGAATTGCATAATGACTACTTGAGCGTCACTAGCTGATTATCCAATAAACGCGCGCGCCCAAGCCATGCCGCTACCAAAATAACCATGTCTTGCTTATCTTTATCAAAATCCTCTGTAATAGCATCCAGCTCAGCAGTTTTTATCTGTAAATAGTCAACAGTAAACCCTGCATTTGTGAGGTGCTCACGCGTCTGTGCAAGTAGCGCCGTTATGTGCGGCAATATCGAGCCTTGCGGTGCTATTTTTATATCTTGCAACTGCTGCGCCAAACTTTGCAGCGCTTGATGGAGCACAGGAGCCACCTGCCGCTCGCTGGCCGTTAAGTACTGATTGCGTGATGATAGCGCCAAACCATCAGCAGCACGGACAATGGGCGCGGCGATAATCTCTAGCGGATAACTAAGGTCTCGCACCAACTGCTTGATAATCGCCAACTGCTGGTAATCTTTTTGTCCAAACACCGCCGCATCAGGCTGGATGATATTGAACAGTTTTGACACCACGATACCCACCCCATCAAAGTGTCCAGGACGTGACTGCCCGCATAGCTGCGCGCTAATCGTCCCTGCCAGCACTGCTGTCGCGGGCGGCAAGACTGGATACATCTCCTCGATACTGGGCGCAAAGACATAGTCCGCTGCCACTGTGGCAAGCTTTGCCACATCGTCGTCCAGCGTGCGCGGGTAGCTATCAAAATCTTCACCTTCACCAAACTGCGTGGGATTGACAAAAATACTCACCACCACGATATCAGCGTGTTGCTTGGCGATGTTTACCAGCTCAAGGTGGCCATCATGCAAATTGCCCATCGTCGGCACCAGAGCGATAGATTGCTGAGTGCGATGCGGCTGCAGCGCTGCACGCAAGTCTGATATCTGCTGATAAATGATTGGCATGATAAAGCCTTCTGCTCTTAATAATCGTAATTGCCGAAAAACAAAGTCAAACTCACTAGAATTGTCAAACTATCATCAATCCAGCTTAAAACTAGCTAAATTGATGCTGGGTGGTAGGAAAGCTGCCCTCACGTACCGACTGCTGATACAGGGCAAATGCGCCTTCAATACTGCCAGCACGATTGCGCGTATCGGTCAAGAAATCATGGACAAAACGCGGCACGCGGCCGTGCGCCATACCAAGCATGTCATGCATGACCAGCACCTGACCATCGGTATCTGCGCCTGCGCCGATTCCGATCACTGGTACTGCGACTGCTTGGGTCACCGCTTTGGCCAGCTCAGCGGGCACACACTCTAATACTAGCAGCGCTGCGCCTGCATCGACGACGGCTTTGGCATCAGCCAGTAGCTTGTCTGCTGCTGCCTCACCGCGGCCTTGGATTTTATAGCCACCAAAGACATTGACCGACTGCGGCGTCAGCCCCAGATGCACACACGTTGGGGTGCCTGCCCGCGCTAAGGTTGTGACCAGCTCGCACAGCTCACGACCGCCTTCTATCTTTACCACGTGCGCGCCCGCCTGCATCAGCTTGCGGCTATTGGCCACCGCTTCTGGCAAAGTGACGTAGCTCATAAACGGCAGATCCGCCAAAATCAAAGCGCTGCTGTTACTCCGAGCGATATTAGCAGTATGATAAACCATATCGTCAACCGTGACTGGCAGCGTTGAGTCATGGCCTTGAACGACCATCCCCAAGCTATCCCCTATTAAGATCGTGTCAATCTGTGCCTTGTCCATCATCCGCGCAAACATCGCATCGTAGCAGGTCAAGCACGTAAACTTGGTGCCTTCTTTTTTAAATTTATTTAGCGTAGATAACGTCGTCATATAGCCCTCAATCCCTTTGATTATCAGCTGAATACCTGGCGAGCTCACCGCTCATGAGTTATTTCTTAATAACTTGAGGCCTGTCCAATCGCAGCTTGGTGGATAGTCCGCAATCGGCTTGCCCAATACCTGCAACTCTGGTGCTATCTCACGTAGCGGCAGCAACACAAAGTTACGCTCACACAATCCAGCATGCGGTATGGTCAGCTTAGCGTCCGTCATTTGTAGCTGACCATATAGCAAAATATCGACATCCAAACTGCGCTCGCCCCAACGGCGCAATCGCGCCCGTTTTGCGTGCACCTCTAGCTGCTGACAAAACGCCAATAGCTCAAACGGCAATAACGTCGTCTCAAACCCCGCGACCGCATTGACAAAATCAGGCTGGTCTTGTGGCCCCATCGGCGCTGACGCATAAAACGATGACACCCGCAGATGACGTATCTGCGCATGCGCTTGTATCGCGTTGAGGGCGGTCTGTAGATGTTCGGTCGGCGAGCCCAGCTCATTGGCCAAATTACTACCCAACCCCACATAGGCGCATGCCCACTCTGCCGCGTCCTGATTACTGCCGTGACCATGTGTGCTATTGACGTCTACAGCACCATCGGCACTTTGACTGTTATGAAGGCGATTATTCATACCATTGGCTCTCACAGTCACCGATCAAGCGCCTTCAGCACTAGGCTGTCGACGGCGACGCTTTGCGGGTATCGGGCCTTTATTCGTCTCTATCAGACTGATGAGCGGCTGAGGCATTGCAGTTTGTGTTTTTTTGCTTGTGCTGGGCGCGGACGTTTTTGTTTTTTTAGCGGTAGCGGCTTCTTTATGGTCTGTGCCGCGCTTAGCTGGCGGCTCAGCTTCGATAGTAGACTGAGCAGCAGGTTTTGGCGCTTGTTTTGCATAAGCCTTAGCCGGTTTTACGGGCGTCTGCTCGCTGGCATCGGTCGCTTGCGGTTTGGTCGTAGTAACAGTACTGCTGGGCTGACGGCGGCGACGCTGATAAGGTATCGGCGCATTATTGAGACTCACCAGTGCTGGCGACTGGGCAACCGTGAGCGCAGGCTTATCTGGCACCGATGCGACGGCTGCTTGCTTATTCTCGCGGCTAACGGCTTGAGCCGATGGCGTCTGCTGTGTTGTGGATGGGTTTTCTGCTTGCGTCTTTGATTGTTTTTGCGGTCGTTTTTGCGACTGTTTAGGCGCGGCTTGCTGTTTGTCTTGAGCAGCACTCTGAGCCTCTTTATCTTGCGGCAGCTGTTTTTTTAGCGGCGGTACGACTTTTTCGTGCTCGATGACAAACAATGGCTTTGGCGCGGCAGGCTTTTTGTGCGACTGCTTGATAACGGCCAGTGACAATTGCTGCAATTGTGCCAGCTCCGCCTCGTCCTGCGACAATGGCTGATTGTCATCATGACGACCAGCGCTTGACTTACTGTTTGGCTGACTATTTGATTTGCTAGTCGCTGGCTGTGATTTGGCACGGCGACGACGCGCAGGAATACCGCCTGTATCAGCGCTGTCTTTTTGAGGCGCATTTGATGGTTTGGACGACGCGGTATCTGTCACGCTATCGATACTGCTATCTGACTTTTGGTTTTGGCGATTGCGCCCGCGGCCGCGTTGGCCTTTTTTGTAAGCGCCGCGGCGGATATTTTCATCAAAATCAGCGATGGCTTGCTGCTTGTCTCTCTCGGACAAGGTTTGATACGTCTGCCACCATTCGCCCATACCATTAGTCGACTCAGACAAGGGATGCTCGGCATCGCCGCACTGCTCACGCAGCAATAAAAAATCAAAACCTGCGCGAAAACGTGGATGCTCAGAGAGCTGGACGATTTGCTTGTTACGCGGTGCGGACAGTTTGGGCTGCAAAATCCAGATATCACGGATAAATTGCTCAGCAAACTTTGGAATGGCAGTTTTGATACGCTGACGGTCGATGACTTTGCCAGCGGCGTGCAGTTGCGCATCGGCAAAAGGCATGTTGCGTTTTTTGGCTTTTTCTAACTGGTGCAGGTAGTTTTCCCACAATAGCGCCGCATAAAAGAACGCCGGATTGATGCTTTTACCAGCAGCGATGCGCTTGTCGGTATTGATCGCCACTTGCTTGACCAGTGCGCTTGGCTCAGCAGGTGGATAAACGACCAAGCTATCCATCGCCCCTGACTCAAACAATAACGGCAATAGCGGTACCAAATAGCCACCGGTAAACATTTTTTGCGTCTCATCATAGAGACGATGCGGCGATATTTGCTCAAGTAGCGCCCAGTTGTCCTCATGGAACTGCTCCGCCAATGCCTCATCAAACTCAAAGCCAAGCTTGGCTTTAAAACGCAGCGCCCGTAGCAGGCGTACAGGGTCTTCTTCGATACGAGTAGGCGCGTGGCCAAGCAGACGAATGATGCGATTGTCGATATCGTCAAGCGCCCCGCAAAAATCATGGACCACGCCTTTGAGTGGTTGATAATAGAGCGCATTGATAGAAAAATCACGACGGGCAAAGTCTTGTTTTATATCGCCCCAGACATTGTCGCGCAAAATCATACCATCTTGGTTGGTATTGGCGTTGTTGGTCGGTGGCCCGCGAAACGTCGCCACTTCAATCAGCTCACGGCCAGAGTACACATGCGCCAATTGAAAGCGGCGACCGATGATACGGCAGCGCTTTCCAAAGACGTCTTTGATCTCATGCGGCTTGGCATCCGTCACTGCGTCAAAGTCTTTTGGACGCAGACCCAATAATGTGTCACGCACCCCGCCCCCGACGATATAGGCATCAAACCCAGCTCGGGTCAATGTGGCAATGACTTCAGTAATGGAATTGGGTAATTCAGATTTATTCAGTTCTAACTGCTTGGCGGCACGCTCGGCCATGCATCTACTCCTCGCCGGTATTCTTTGATCACCCCTAACAGACACAGTGTTTATCAGGCGGATGTAACGACTAGTTTAACAAATTTTGCGCCTGCTGGGTGTGTTATGACCGCTACTTACGTGCTATTTTGTCAATATTCGCCTTGATTATTGCCAAACGCCTTCATTCATCTTGGACGCTGATGCGCGCTCGGTTTTTCTCAACGGTCTTCTGACCGATGCCTTTGACCTTTGCCAAGTCATCGACCGTCTGAAAACCGCCAAACATCTCGCGGTATAAAATAATCGCCTGCGCCTTACTACTACCGATACCGTGCAGCGAGACCAGCTCGCCCTCACCAGCACGATTGATATTGACCACCGTTTGCGTGCGTGCGTGCAACTGCGCGGCCTCTTGCGCCAATAAAGACGCGTATGCTTGCTGCGGACTGGTAAAACAAGTCGCTGCC
This sequence comes from Psychrobacter sp. Marseille-P5312, assembly GCF_900291405.1. Taxonomy (NCBI): domain Bacteria; kingdom Pseudomonadati; phylum Pseudomonadota; class Gammaproteobacteria; order Moraxellales; family Moraxellaceae; genus Psychrobacter; species Psychrobacter sp. Marseille-P5312. The sequence continues at coordinate 1,317,774 of NZ_OLML01000001.1, read as the reverse complement.
AAGGCCTCGCTTAGCATGAGCGTCATGATAAGCACTGCCCCAGCGGCAGCCGCACCGACTGCACTGACGGCTTTGCTGAGCATAGCACCGATCAAGCCAGGCTTATGATGAGCGTTCATGTCGTTTTGCCGCCTCCCACAAGGCATCCATCTCCTCAATATCGCTATCTTCCAAGCTTTTACCTAACTGCGCTAACTGTGCTTCGATATAGCCAAAGCGTGATTTGAATTTATGCACACAGGTCAGCGTTGCCGCTTCGGCGTCAAGGCTGAGCTTGCGCGCCACATTGACCAGCGCAAACATACAATCACCCAGCTCTTTTTCGATATCGCTAATATTGGCTTTTATCTCCGCCTTGGATTTATCCCTAACCTCCGCCTTTAACTCCTCGACCTCTTCTTCTAACTTTTCAAAAGCGCCGCTGATGCCGTCCCAATCAAAGCCCAGTTTTGACGCTTGGCTTTGTACCGACTGCGCTTGCATCAGCGCGCTACCTGCCTTCGTCGCATCCAAACGCCGACGCGGTTTGCCCCGCGCTTCATCGACTCGCCGCTCCTCCGCTTTGATCTCATCCCAGCGCGCTTTGACCGCCGCGTCGTCTTTAAGACTCTCCGCTTCAAACACATGCGGATGACGACGAATTAACTTCTGTTGCAAAGTGGTAATCACGTCACTCATATCAAAACGCCCTTGCTCCGCGTAGAGCTGGCAATGAAAAATCACTTGCAGCAGTACATCACCCAGCTCGCCCTTGATGTCTTCGTCATCATCCGCTTGTACCGCTTCGCCAAGCTCGTAGGCTTCCTCAATCGCATAAGGAATCAGGCTACGATTGGTCTGTTTTTTGTCCCACGGACAGTCGGCACGTAGACGCGCTATCAAGGCAAGTAAGTCATCAATCTGGCCGGTGGCCTCAGGGGTGCCCTGTACAGGCGTGGGTGATGATATTTCATTACTTAGTTCAAACAACTGACTGTCTTGCATCATAGTATTTGCCTATCTATATGAACTACTCACCGCTTTAAAAGGCGGAAACTTCTCCATAAAAGCATTAAATAGCGAGTCAGACTAATAATGCAATATTATGAACTTACTATATTTCAGTGTATTATCTTAAAATACAGTTAACCAACTATCCAAATCAACCCACGTTGTATCATCAAAGTTAAAATAAAAATATGGCTAATATAAATAAACTGAGTTCATCATCGCAATTGAGTTCTAACTATTCTTTGCTGAAAATAGTTATAGTTGGTGCAGGATATGTAGGTCTATCTAATGCCATACTCTTAGCTCAAGAACACCTTCGAACTCAGATCATTCTATTTGATATTGATAAAAACAAGGTTGCACAGTTAAACCAAAAAAAAACACCTTTACAAGATACAGAGATCTGCAGCTATTTAGTCAAGAAAAAACTAAACCTCAATGCTGTCGATGATCCTACTGGTATTTATGAGTCATGTGACTTAGTTATCATCGCAACTCCTACCAATTATGAAACCTCATCTAGTACCTTTGACACCAGCTCCATTCAGTCTAGTATTCAAACAGTACGAAGCCAGAATACCCATGTGCCAATCGTCATTAAATCTACTATTCCTATTGGGTTTACTGAAAGCATGCATATGAAATTTGATGAGAATATTCTCTTTATGCCGGAGTTCCTGCGTGAGGGCAGAGCTCTTTATGATAACTTAAATCCTTCTCGTATTATTGTTGGTGCTACTAACAATCAAAACTATTTGGCAAAAAAATTAATACAGCTTTATCAAAATGCAAGTCAGAAAAAGAAGATACCACAACTTATCATACCACCTACCGAAGCCGAAGCTGTAAAGCTATTCGCTAATAGCTACCTTGCCACCCGTATTGCTTTTTTCAATGAGCTTGATAGCTTTGCTGAAAAAAACCATCTGGATAGTCGTGCAATTATTACTGGAATTGGACTAGATTCACGTATTGGCACCCACTATAATAACCCTTCATTTGGCTACGGCGGTTATTGTTTGCCGAAAGATACTCAGCAATTAAAAGCCAACTATGCTGGAATACCTGCCCACTTGATTAACGCAACTATAGATGCCAATCTCAGCCGAAAACACTTTATAGCTCAGCAAGTAATCAATAAAGGTTTCAAGAACGTAGGTGTTTATCGATTGAGTATGAAAAAAGATGCTGACAACTTTAGAAATTCAGCCATACTAGACATCATACATATTTTAAAACGACATGGTCTAAACGTGACAGTATATGAACCATCCATAACGTGCAGCACAATTATCGATTGTAAGGTGTTTACTAATGTTCAATGGTTTAAACAACAAAATGATCTTATCATAGCTAACAGATGGCATGACGAGCTAAGTGATATAAAAGAAAAAGTCTATTCTAGAGATATTTTTGGTTGTAGCTGAAGCATGTCAGCAACTCTCATGTAGTATTCCTGTCTTCGCGCGTAATGTAACCTTAACTTTATATTAAAAATCAAATTTAATTATCATAAAAAGAACCCACATGCTCTTTTCTTTAAAAAAATCATACGGATAGCATAATGAACCATATTGATATTACTTCTTTTAAAGCCTACGATATTCGCGGTGAGCTTGGGGTCAATCTTGACGAAGACATCGCTTACCGTATTGGTCGCGCCTTTGCGCAGATTTTGTCCAGCCAGCGTAAAAATAACGGCGTTAGTGATGAGGTTAACAACTGCATTGTGATTGGTGCGGATATCAGAGATTCGAGCGAGACGCTCAAGCATTCCACGATTCAAGGCATCATTGATGCTGGTGTTGATGTGATTAATTTGGGCATGACCGGTACCGAAGAAGTCTATTTTGCGACCAGTCATTATGAGGCATTGGGCGGCATTGAGGTAACGGCCAGCCACAACCCTATCAATTACAACGGTTTAAAACTGGTTCGTGAAGGCTCGCGTCCTATCAGCGCAGATTCAGGTCTAGCAGACATTCAAAAGTTGGCTGAAAATGGCAACTTTGCTGAGCAGACAACAACAGGTCAAGTGGTTCAAAAGCTCGATAAAACAGCTTATGTTGATCATTTAATGGGCTTTATCGACACTGATAAGTTGGTACCGCTAAAAGTGGTCATTAACTCAGGCAATGGCAGTGCTGGACCAACCATCGACCTACTTGAACAGCGTTTAAAGCAAAAAAATGCGCCTATCGAAATCATTAAGTTACATCACACCCCAGATGGTAGCTTCCCGAATGGTATTCCCAACCCAATGATTCTGGCCAATCGCGAATCAACCAAACAAGCGGTGATTGAACATCAAGCAGACATGGGTATTGCCTTTGATGGTGACTTTGACCGCTGCTTCTTGTTTGATGCCAGAGGCGAGTTTGTCGAAGGCAGTTACATCGTTGGCATGTTGGCTCAAGCGTTCTTGCAAAAAAATACGGGCGCCTCAATCGTTTATGATCCTCGCGTTATTTATAACACCGAAGCGATTGTTGCAGAGTCTGGCGGTAACGCGGTCATCAGTAAGTCAGGACACTCATTTATCAAACAAGTGATGCGAGAGTCTGGCGCTATTTATGGCGGTGAGATGAGTGCACACCACTACTTCCGTGACTTCTTCTACTGCGATAGCGGTATGATTCCTTGGTTATTAACCATCGAATTATTATCAACAACTGGTAAATCTCTCGGACAACTGGTCGATGAACGTATCAGCGCTTACCCAAGCTCAGGTGAAATCAACTTTAAACTGACTACAGTCGGTAGCGATGAGATTTTAAGTGCCATCGACACACACTATCAGTCACAAAACCCAGAGAAGAATACCTTAGATGGGTTAAGCCTAGACTTTGGCCAATGGCGTTTTAATATTCGTGCATCAAACACAGAACCTTTGATTCGTCTCAATATTGAAACCAAAGGGAATGAAGCGCTTCTTGAAGACAAAATTTCTGAAATAAAAGCATGGTTAAATGGTCAAGGCGCTGTTCTGGCGTGATTAATCGTGTATTAGCACCCTTTAATGCTATCAGTCACTGTTCAAAGGCACGAACCGCCTACGAAAACAGTAACTGGCAGCTCTGTATATATCACTTATCTCAAGCATTAAGAGTCAAAAAACACTTATCAAAAAACGATGCGGTACTCTTTAATCAAGCAAAAAAACACTATAAACAAGAACATCGTACGGATAGAAAAACAGTTGCTGTTTGTGGGTGGGATCTATCGCATAATGCTGCTGGGCGTGTGCTAGCGCTTACAGAACTATATCAATACCTTAACTATAGCCCTGCTATTATCGGTTGCATTGTTGAAGAGAATCCTAAAAGGCCCAAAAGCCTATGGGAGCCCATGCGACTGGCTGGCGTTCCATGTAAATATATTACCGTTCATAACGCTTATGACCTCTTAGACAAAGCTATTGATTTTGTTAGCCAAAACCCATTTGATATTGTCCACCTATCAAAACCCAGGCTTCCAAATATTATTATAGGAAGGCTATACGAGCTTATCTGGGATACGCAAGTTATCATGGATATAGATGATGAAGAACAAGGTTTTAGTGGCTCTCAAGCGAAAGAGCTGACAGATTTAAGCAAGCCTAGTAAGAAGTCATTAAACTATATTCGCAGTGATTATTGGCTGACCAACAGCATTCATCTTGCCAGCTCTTTTCAAACACTGACTGTCTCAAACCATGCTCTGCAGGAAAAGTATGGTGGCGTCATCATTCCTCATGTGAGAAATGCAGATAGCTTCATCCCCTCTCAAGTTTTGACCGCTAAGATGAGAGAGCACTTTGGTATTGCTATAGACAAGAAAGTTATTTTATTCTTTGGCACCCCTAAACCTCATAAGGGTTTATTAGAAACAGCTCAAGCCATAGCCAGTTTGAATAGAAAAGATGTTCTTTTTTTGATTATTGGTGATTTTATTGATAAGTCTTTCGAGCGAGACTTAAAGTCTGTTTCTAATGTCGACTTTTATTTTTTACCCAATCAACCTTATCATTGTATCCATGAGTTTGTGGCTATGGGGGATATCTGCGTCATCCTACAAGACAACGGCTCACTCATCAGTCAATACCAGCTTCCAGCTAAATTAATCGATGCGCTCGCAATGGGACTCACAGTCATATCCTCACGTACACAGGCTTTGATACCGCTAATTGAAGATGGTGCCATTATAGAATCAACCAAGCCCGACCTAGCAAAAACACTGGCAAAGTTGCTAGACTCTGACAATCGGACCAATAAAAAAAATACACCCGAGCGTGATTACTTCTTAAATAAATTGAGCACTCAATCTCAAGCCTCAAAAACTGAGGCGTTAATCACTAAACTACCCAGTCCAACTCATTTAATTACGCCTGAAACCTTATTTACACTTGAGATGATGACAAAGCCTAACACAATGAGAAACGAGTCATGATTAAATCACTAGCTAAATTGAAAGCCTATAATCGCCATATAAGAAATCGTGATTTTATTCATGCTTTAGCTCTTGTTCCTGACAAAGAGTGGACCACAACAAGCAAGCGACGTTGGATGTGTGCAAGGCTGGGGATATATAAGCCATTATTAGAAGCTGGCTGGAATGGTCGTAATACAAGATCTGGAGTTGCTTATGCGCAAGCATTATCCGCATATGGACGCGTCGACGAATGTCAGGCAATATTACGACAGTTGAACTCTAAGCAAAATATCTCTCGCTACTTGTCAGAGCTTATAAGAGAGTTTGCTAAATATAATGCTCATTTATCTATACAGCTGATAGAACGTACGCCAGAGAAAAAACAAATCTTTTATTATCATGCCTTAAAATATGCTTATCTCTCACAGACCATCAATGAGGACCAAAGCATAGAGACTTATCACAACACTGATGATATCCAAGTCTTTTTAGAAAAGAATTGTGCTAAAAACCCAGATTTATTTTTACTGAGAAGCAATCTAATCCAAGAACCGGATCAAAAACTGCAACTACTCAACCAATATCAGAGCTTTTTTAATCTACCTCAATATCAACTTGTTAATCTTCAAGAACCCTTGAGTAGCTTAAATCTATCATTAACCAAACCCGTGTATCACAATCCTCTATCTACTTTAGAATCTAATAAACATAAAGTTAGTATTCTAACGACCATGTTTAATGCACAGCAGTTTATAGCGTCGACATTACATAGCTTGTTAAATCAAAGTTGGTCAAACCTAGAAGTAATATTAATTGATGATGCAAGCACCGATGACAGCCTGTCTATTGCAGAAAAAATTGCTAAAAAAGATAAGCGCTTGAAGATAGTGAAGCAGTCAGCTAACCAAGGCACTTACATAGCAAAGACGAAGGGACTAGAACACGCTACGGGAGAGTTTCTTATTTGCCATGACGCAGATGACTGGGCGCATCCTTTGAAGATAGAGCATCAGGTCATGCCCTTGCTACTAGATGCTTGCCTTCAAGGCACCACATCTGATTGGATAAAAATAGATGAGCATGGCAATTATTTCACGAGATCATTATACCCATATATTAGAAAAAACCCGTCCTCTTTAATGTTCCGTAGACGGGCTATTGAAAAGCTAAACCTTGATGCTAAAGACCAGCCCTTATGGCAGCCTGTACGCACTGGAGCAGACAGTGAGCTTTATGAGCGTTTCAAGTTGGTCTTTGGTGCAAGCACGACATATCATGTAAAGAAGCCATTAACTATAGGTGCACACCACTCAAGCTCTTTAATGAATGCAGACAAAACTGGCACTAAAAACCTCAGTGCTCGAATTAGTCGCCTAACTTACTGGGAACAATGGCGTAGGGAGCATATTGACATGGTCAGAAGAGGGCTTTTATAACGCATACGCAAAAGGCTCTAATAGCGATTATGTTTATCTAACACCTCGGCCTATGCCTGTGTAATAGCCTTTTAAAGCCAGTATCTCACTCTTTTTAAATAAGTTCCTAGCATCAAATACGGGAGTCATTTGTTGATTAATAATAGTAACATCTGGACGAGATTGCTCAGACCAGTTTATGACTATTAACCCATCAGCTACATCAAACTTCTCATAAGGATTAGATATAAAATGCAAGCGTTCATCACCGTCGTATAGCCTGTCCATCTCACTTTCGGCTAAAGGATCAAAAATAAATGTTGTTATGTCATAAGCCCATAGCAAGGGCAATAACGTATGAATGGCGCTGCCTTTGGTTCTTCCAGTACCACTTTTATAACCGGCACCCCATATTACGATAACTTTATTGCCAATGTTTGAATTAAAGTGGCGCCACAGTTTTTGGAAGATAACTTCCTTTTGGTTATTATTGATTTGTTCAACTGCATCAATAATATTGGTAGAAATCTTCAAATCCGACAAATGACTTTTTAGAATGGCATTTTCTTTTGGTAACGTACTACCACCATAGCCCCAGCCCGCTTGTAAACCTCCATGACCTAGTCGCTTATCCAGTTTGAGCATCTTTTCTACCTCTAGCATGTCAACTGAACACTCATCGGCCAACTGTGCCATTTCATTCAGCAAGCTCAACTTAATGGCCATTAGGTTCATCATGCTACTGCGAGCAAATTCTACAGTTTTCAGATTATGGATATAATAGTCACCACTCTTATCGACAAAAGCCTCAATTATCGGATTCTTTAGTGCCGAACCAGGTACTTTCTCACCTACTAAGAATAGTTTTGGAGCAATAGTAGCGACAAAAACCGAAGCCTCATTTAAAAAGACAAAAGGGATATAAAAAACGTTACTTGATACAAACTGACTGGCTAGCCTATCAATTGTCCCGATTGGAACAACGCCACTAAAGCATATGTCACCTTCTTTTTTACTAAGGCTTGCCACTAACTCTGTGAGTAGACTACTATCCAACTGATCGAGAAAAGCCCAATATAAACCGTGCTCTGACTGTTGAATACCTTCCTCAGTATACAGCTGATAATCTAAACTGCCATCTGTTAAACTTTTCTCCCATTGTTCACAAAGTGGTTTGTCAAATTGATACTTTTCTAAATGTTTTTCGGCTGTTCCCGAAAAAGCATATAAGGTTACGGAGAAACCAAAATGAGTCAGCGCCATTGCTGCTGCAACGGATTTAGCATTGTTACCAATGATACAAACTCGGGAATCAAGCTTTGAAGTCAATAAATTCGAATCGTTCTTCATATAATATTACTGTAATTAAGATAAACCGCAAATGCGCTTTAATAGTTCATTGGTAGAGTCATCATACTTCAGACTGCCCTGTAAGATAGCTTGATTAAGATCTTTTGCAACCACTTTACCTATTTCAACACCCCATTGGTCGAAAGGGTTTATATCCCAAATGCTTGCCATCACATAAACCTTGTGCTCGTACATCGCAATCAGCATGCCTAATGTTTTAGGTGTTAGCTTATTAATTAAGAAGGTAGAAGATGGTTGATTGCCGTGATAATGTTTATGTAAATTATTTTGTGCATCATTTTCGCCCATACTATGCGAGTCAACGGCCTTGTTACCAAATGCTAGGACTCGGCTTTGTGCCAAACAGTTTGCCAGACTCATTTTGTGCTGCAACGATAACTGTTCATTAATAGTTTGGCGACCTTCATCATATCGGTTAATAAAAGCAATGAAGTCACTGGTGACTTTTTGCGTGCCTTGGTGTAATAACTGATAAAAAGCATGCTGTGCATTGGATCCAATTTCACCCCACAAGATGGGACAAGTATTGAAAGTGACAGCATGACCCTGTAGGTTAGTAGACTTACCGTTACTCTCCATTTCTAACTGCGTTAAATAGCTAGGAAAGTGACTTAAGCGACCGTCATAAGGCAAAACAGCATGTGCATGGATACCTAAAAAACTACTATTCCAAACACCTATCAAGCCCATCATTACAGGAATATTTTCAGAAAATGGTGTGTTTATGAAATGCTGATCCATCAAGTGAGCGCCTGCAAGCAACTCACGAAAATTTGACATACCAATTTTTAAGGCTACAGTTAGGCCAATAGCTGACCACATTGAAAAACGACCACCCACCCAGTCCCACAGCTCTAACTGGTTTTTCTTACAAATACCCCATTCATCCATTTTATGAGAAACAGCAGATATGCCAATGAAATGGTTCTTTTTTACCACCTCTAAATCACTGCATTCTTTTAATAGCCAAGACAATGCGGTGTTTGCATTAGATAAAGTATCAGAAGTACTAAAAGACTTAGAAGAAATGATAAAGACTGTTGTTGCAGGGTTTAAAACGTTGAGTAACTTCTCAAGTTGGGTGCCATCCATATTGGACACGAAATGAGTATTGATACTATTATACTTAAGACCTCGTTGAGTGATACCCGTTTCACCCGTCCACTCTTCAAGTGCAGTACACGCCATTAATGGACCAAGATCTGACCCACCGACACCAATATTAACCACATCTGTAATAGCAAGGCCGGAGCACCCTCTCCAAACACCCGTTGTTAATCTGTCTACAATGCTATTAACTGCAGCCAGACTTTTATGCACTTTTTTTGCGATATCGACACCGTCAACTATCAGGCTAGAGCCTTCTGGAAGCCTAAGTGCTGTATGTAGAGCTTGACGGTCTTCAGTGATATTAACCTTATGCCCAGAGACCATCTTATCAATGGCCCCCTTAAGATTCATTTCTTCAGCCAATGCTATAAGTTGTAACTTAATCTCTGTGTTTATCAACTCTTTAGAATAATCAAAGCACACACCCTCAAAGTCGATTAATAGGTTGCTTGTTCTACTTGAATCTTTTTTAAAAAGAGCGTTTAAATCACCTACTGAAGGTGCTAATGATTTTAGCGTTTTCCATTGAGAGGTTAACTCTGGATTACTCATAAAGAATTTCCCATAACAAAGTACAAATCCAGTCTTCCTTAAATATTTATAATCTCTAACACTTATTATATTGACGTTTTATGTCAAAACTCTTGGCTCAAAAAGCTAGTTTCTTAATTTGCATTTTAACGAGACACGCGACTAAAGCTGCTGCTCACTAAAATAATTAAATGCTTCTAGATACGTTGACATATTCCCTGCATCAAAGCTATTGCCTATCATGGTTGCAACATCAACTGGTGCAGATTGGATCAAAGCATCAATCGCATCTGTTAATTGAATCTCACCTTTCTTATCAGGTGCAGTCCTATCTAAATAGTCCAGTATCTGACAGTCAAACACATAGCGCCCAACAACTGCTAAGTTTGAGGGTGCTTCTTTGGCATCTGGTTTTTCTACAAACCCGGTGACAGGCAAGCTGGCGTTAGTCTGAGATTTAGCATAAATCTTTGTCTCTTCGCCCAACTCCGCAACGCCATACTTATGTATGTCCTCTTCTGCTACAGGATCCACTAAAATTTGAGAGTGACCTGTTTCTAAGAACTGCTGTGTCATATACGCCAAGTTTTGTTTGGCATAGTTGGTTTTAAAAGGGTCAATCACCACGTCTGGTAACAGGACAGCAAAGTGATGTCCATCAATAATAGGACGTGCAGCGCCTACAGCATGGCCAAGCCCTAGTCGTTTGCCTTGACGAATGGATGATATTTTCACGTCATCTGGCAACCATTGCAGGTTATCTGCTAAAGAAATTTTGCCACTTTCACGCAGCGCTGTATCTAGCTCAACATTGATATCAAAGTAGTTTTCAATGGCTTGTTTTTGTGGGTGAGTAACCAACACAATATGCTTGATGCCTGCAGCAATTGCTTCTTCAATCACATAATGAATGACAGGCAAACGCCCTAATGGCAAAAGCTCTTTTGGAATACTTTTAGATAAAGGCAACATTCTAGACCCAAAACCGGCAACCGGAATCACTGCATGCGTTACTTTCTTCATTGTTTCACCCACTTTTAGGTTGATTTATTATTTATAATACTGAACGACTTCTGCAAGGAACTTATCTAAGTCATCTATAGGCAATTCATTAATCCCTGCTGCCCCTTCACGACCACCACCCGTTGCAAACTTACTACAAATTGTGCTCGCGCCATGTGGGTGTTCTTTAGGTGCTCGTAAGCTAATGGTGTACGAGCCTTGAGCATTGAGAGTAACAATGATCACGGGCTGACTTGGATTTTCTGCGGCCAGTTGATTTCCATAGGTACCACTAATTCGACGTGCCCAAGGGGCATCGTCAAGAATAACCGCAATACCCCCTTCTTGTCTCAGCTGCTTGCTGTTTTTAGCCTGCGTGATGTCTGTCTCATACCCCTCTTTTAATTGCCTAAACGGGGAGTTTTCATCCACTATCACATCAAATGGCGTATCATAACTCACCAACCGCTTATAAAGCTCTTCAGGACTAAAGTGCAAATCCTCAACACTGCTGCCATAGCCATTATAATTGACTAGAACCCCAAGCTCCTTCAGCTGATGTCGCTGTGTCGTATCAAGCCCCAATTGTGCAACATACTTGTCTGCGATGCTGTCTAACCCATCGCCAAAAGCAGCGGCTATGGCCCACAAGCTGTGTTCACCTTTGAGTTCACCATTAACCAACAAGCCAGTACAAACGGTTGGCTTGGTATTAATCCGTGATGTCAGTTTAGGGTGTTCAAACAAACTATCGGCTTTATGATGGTCACAATAGAATAACGACTGACAGTGATCTAAGACTCGGTTGACATCTTCTTGGTTTTTATCAAAAGATATATCTAGTACTGTGATTTTAGACAGGTGCGCTAACTCATCATCAATTTTACTGACTAAAGCAATGTCACGCTTTACTCCAGTAATAAGTATTTGTTGATCCTGAGCAGTGAGAGGATAGGCTTTACGCCATTGAATAAGTGAAAAAATTCCATCCGCATCACCATTGAATAAATCTATGTACTTACTCATTATCAAATAACCTATCCGATGAACTTATTTTCAAGCAAGTAATCAACTACCTGATTGGCGCATTGTTCTACATTATCACAATTAGTCGATAAGTGGATACTTGGAGAAAGTGGTGATTCATACGGTGAGTCGATTCCTGTAAAGTTTTTAATCACACCTTCACGGGCTTTTTGATACAGGCCTTTGGGGTCACGTTCCTCACAGGTCTCAATCGGTGCATCAACAAAAACCTCAATAAAACGCGCATCACCGATTAATGCTTTTGCTTGCACCCTATCAGCTCTAAATGGTGAGATAAATGCCGTACTTACTATCAGACCTGCATCTAAAAAAAGGTTACTTACTTCAGATATGCGGCGAATATTTTCTACTCGATCCTCATCACTAAAACCCAAGTCTTTATTCAAACCATGACGTATATTATCACCATCCAATAGATAAGTAGTATATCCTTTATCAAACAAAATTCTATCTACGGCATTTGCTACTGTTGATTTCCCAGACCCTGAGAGCCCCGTATACCATAATATACAGGGTTTAGAGCCTATCTTCTCTTTTCTCTCTTCAGAAGAGACACCTGCATCGTGCCACACAATATTGTTCGCTTCACTCATGTTATATCCTTAGTTTCAATAAATATCTTATACGATTAATGACTATATTTAATGGTTGCTCAAAATGGGTAAATAAAAGGAATCATAATAGCACAGACTAAAACGAATGCTAATGTGATTAGCGAGCCCACTTTAGCAAAGTCTTGCAGCCTGTAAATACCCGTGTTGTATACCATAAGATTGGTCTGGTATCCAAACGGGCTAATGAATGAACAAGACGCGCCAAAACAAACGGCCATGATGATTGGAAAAGGATCAATGCCCATTCCAGTTGCGAGGCTATAGGCAATCGGAAACATAAGAGCAGCCGCTGCGTTGTTCGTCAATAACTCGGTAATGCCTATCGTCATTACCATCACTCCAAGCAGAATCCATATTGGACCATGACCGACAAGTGTACTTGCTGCAAACTGTGCGACTTGAGCATCCATCCCCACAAACTGCATCGCATTGGCCAAACACAATGCACTCACAACAATAACCCATATGCTTATAGGAAAGTGTCGCTTGACTTCATTGACACTAATACAGCCGGTAAATAGCAGTGCAGCAAACAAAAACAGCGATAAATCGAACAATGATTTGCCTGTTATCACCGAAGCAACAATCATTGCAATAAAACCAAAAACGACCAGCTTTTCACGCCAGCCGGATATCATGTTGTCGGGCGTCACTCCAGACAGTATAAAGAAGTTTCTGCGTAGGTTGCTGCGGCTCGCAAAGTCTTCACCTGTCGACAGTAATAAAATGTCACCAGCTCTTAAACTTACCTCTCCTAAACGCCCACTAACCTGATCGTTTTCACGGCGAATAGCCACAACGGCTGCATCAAACTTTGCTCTAAATCCGGTGTTTTTTAGTGTATGTCCTACCAGTGTCGAGTCTTGTTTAATGACCACTTCGGTTAGCTCTTGAGTATGCAGTCCTGTCTTTTGCGCAAATAGTGTCAGTCCAGGAAATTGATTTAGTACCTGAATTTTTTTGACGTTTCCACTAAACAACAGCTTATCACCCGCTTGTAGCACCCTAGAATGTGATACTGGCGCAATCAAACGATCGCCACGAACAATCTCTACTAAAAATAGATCCATGAGGTTGCGCAGACCTGCTTCCTCCACTGTCTTACCGACCAAACTAGAGCTGCTTTCTATCTTAGCTTCTACAAAGTACTCTTCTACAGGCTCTTTTACCATTTCCCTATTGGGTAAAAGCAGGCTTGTAAAATACAAAATAATGGAACCAACAACAAATACCACTACACCAACGGCTGTAAGGTCAAAAAAACCAATAGACTCATGCCCTTGTTTCATCCACATACTGTTAACGACTAAGTTAGTCGATGTGCCAATCAGCGTCATCGTACCACCAAGAGTGGCAGCAAAGCACATAGGCAATAAAATACGTGATGTATTAATGTTAGGGTTCTTTTGAATACTACTAATCATAGCAGCCACAACCGCTGTATTATTCAATACAGCAGAAGACACGCCAGAAAAGGCTATTGTGCGCATGATTGACGTACGCTCCGACTTCGAAAACAAGTACCGCGTTAGGTGAGTTAATACACTGGTCTTTTCCAATGCGTAAGAAATGAGTATTAACAATACTAAAGTGGCTAAACCCTCATTGGCAGCATTACCCAATAAGGTCGCACTGTCAATCCAACCAAAGGCAAATATTAAGAGTAAAACACCGCCAAATATGGCGGTAGTATGCTGTTGGAATTTAATAAGTAATGCAATTAATATGACTAATAAAGCACTCAATAGATACATGGTTGGCGTCATAAATCACTCATTGTAAAGGCCGAATAAGTTTAGTTGCCATAGCCTTGTGGGTTTTGACTCTGCCAGCGCCAGGTGTCTTCCATCATGTCATCAATGTTTTTCTGAGTTGTCCATCCAAGCTCTACCGCCGCCTTCTTAGGGTCAGCAAAACAAGCAGCAATGTCACCTTCTCGTCTATCAACCACTTGATAGGGAATCTTTTTACCACTGGCTTTTTCGAAGGCTTTTACCATATCCAATACTGAAAAACCATTGCCTGTGCCTAGATTCCACACGAAATAACCGGTTTTATCAGCTATATAATCTAGAGCACGTAGGTGACCTTTTACCAAGTCAACCACATGAATATAATCCCTAACTCCAGTGCCATCATGTGTATCGTAGTCGTTTCCATAGACGGAAAGCTTATCACGACGACCAACACCTACTTGAGCAATATAAGGCAGTAAGTTATTAGGAATACCTTGAGGGTCTTCACCTATCAAACCACTTTCATGAGCTCCAACGGGATTGAAATAGCGTAATACAGCCACAGACCATGAGCTGTCTGATTTTACTAACTGCATCATCATTTGTTCTACTGCCAATTTGGTATAACCATATGGATTAGTTGGCATAGATGTTGGGCAGTCTTCAGTGATAGGCAGCTGTTCAGGATCACCATAGACAGTCGCTGAAGAGCTAAATACTATTTTTTTAATATTAGCAGCCTTCATCGCCTCTAATAACACCAAGCTGCCTGTTATGTTATTTTCAAAATACATCAATGGCTGTTCGACACTTTCACCCACCGCTTTTAGTCCAGCAAAGTGCAACACGGCTTGTATTGGATACTTACTAAATATTGAATCTAGTAAATCTGCATTTCGCACGTCACCTTCAATAAAGACTGCTTCTTTACTTGTTAATCTTTGTACACGATTAACTGCTTCAATACTACTATTAGACAAATTATCTAATACTGCTACATCAAATCCACTACTTAACAACTCATACAGCATATGAGAGCCAATATAGCCTGCGCCTCCAGTAAGAAAAACCATGCCATTAATTCCAATTAGGGGCTGTATAGAATTGAGAAAACATTGAAAAAAATAAGCAACGCCTTACTCTAATGTTTACCACAACAAAGAAACAAGGCGTCACTTATGGCTCGCACCAAGCTCAACGATGAACATTGGCACNTAGCGTTACATTAGGGGCTGTATAGAATTGAGAAAACATTGAAAAAAATAAGCAACGCCTTACTCTAATGTTTACCACAACAAAGAAACAAGGCGTCACTTATGGCTCGCACCAAGCTCAACGATGAACATTGGCACAAGCTATTTATTATATTGCGACAAATTAACGTATATAACAAGCCCAATCTAAGACGTACCGTTGAAGGCATGTTGTACCGCATACGAGTAGGTTGTCCATGGCGAGACTTACCTTCTTATTTCGGTCATTGGTCTAGCATATATCATCAATACCGTTACTGGCGTAAAACCGGTAAATGGCAAAAGCTCATGAAGATAGTCACAGCAAACTATGATAGTGAATGGTTATTTATAGACGGTAGCGTGGTCAAAGCTCATCAGCATAGTACAGGCGCCGCCAGTCATCTTGATGAGGCCATTGGTAAAAGCGTTGCAGGTAATAGCAGCAAACTGCACTTAGTGGTCGATGCTTGTGGTAACCCTATACATATTGAGCTGACAGGTGGGCAAGTGCATGACGCTAAGATGGCAAAGACGTTGATAGATAGCACGATTAATAACCAGACTAAAGCGGTGATTGCAGACAGGGGCTACGATAGTAGCGATATTAGAGAGTGTATCTTCACGCACTGTGCTCAGTCAGTCATACCTGTTAAGTCGAACTCTAAAAGCTGTAACGACACACTAGATTGGTATTTGTATCGTTGCCGTCATTTGGTAGAAAACGCTTTTGCTAGATTGAAACATTTTAGGGGCATTGCCACGCGATATGATAAGCTCAAAGATAGCTATGCAGCGGCGGTAATGCTCGCTTGTGTCTTTATCTGGTTGCCCCTGATTTGAATTCTATACACACCCTAAGAGTATATATTTATTTTATCCACAGATACTCATTATACTACTAGTGTTTTATTGTTACTTATGTGGAGCAGCTTTAAAGTAAGGTATATCCTAAATAAATAGTTTAGACTCTGCTTCACCCAATTAATAATTACTACAACCTAAATCTTAGTTAAATCATCCAGAAATTTTTCTAGCTTCCCTGTAGATTTCATATATTCAGCAACATTATGGGTATTCGTTGGTAAACTTTTTAAGCTTGCATACTCCTGCAATCTTAAAGCAGCAGCTCTATCGACATTATTGTTTTCACCATAGTATATCTCAAGCTCTCCTGAGTAACTCGACAAGTCAAGAAAGCTTTTTAGATCAACCTTCTCTTTAGATAGATCCAAACCATTTATTTCTGAATCATACGATTTAAACATGTTGAAGACTCTGCGGTTAATATTAGTCTGCGGCGAGAGCGCAACAACTCTATTTGCGTTTAGTGTGACTCCTGCTTTAATAGCAGCATACCCACCCGCAGAAGTTCCCAAGAAAATCAAATTCTTTGTTTTTTCTGGAATTATCGATAAAATATACTCAGCTGTTGATTGGAAGTCATCTGTAATCCCTATCAAACCTTTTTCATACCAACATTGGTAAAAATCCTTTAAGAAAATAATATTAACATCTCTTCCACTCAAACTTCTGTAAAACTCTTTAACAGCCATTGAAGGCCTTCTTGCCATACCACTAAAAACTACTAATGTTGTTGTAGAGTTTTTGTTTAAGACTTCTACAGGGCTAACCTTCGATGAGTAGTCGTCAACACTTTGAATACTAAATTGGTTAGAATAGCAGAGAGCCGCATGAATACTCGAAAGTCTATCCCTTAAAGTAGAGACTTGGTTCCGTAGATAGCTAAACTCTAATTCAATATCTACTAAATATTTATTCCTCTCGAGCAAATCACTTAACTCACTTAACTCACTTAACTCACTTAACAAGTCACTATCACATAATTTCTTAACAGCAGGTAGAATTCTTATTAAATAAGCGGGATATCTCTCTAAAAAGAATGCTGCACGGATTAATACTTTCTCAATACCCTCTTCTATAATCTCATTATCTAGCCCTGGGTGATCTCGGTTGATTTCTTGCATTTTATTAAAGATAACCAACCCTTCAGGTCTATACTTATGCGCACAAATCAATAAGGCAAGAGCAAACTTTGGATGTTTTTTTGAATACCTAAAGCTATATCTCTTAAATTTTCTATATCGTTATTATTTAACATTCACTTACCTCATCTTAGTAATCATATCCGTAACTTCTTAAGTATAGATAATCGATTGCGAATGACTTAAGAACCTTTTCTCTAAGAGTACTATTTGATAAGTTTTCCTTAGACAATCCAGATTCATCTTGTAAATCTAGACTTGATAAATCAGTAAAATCTTCATTAACAGACACTTCACTATAACTACTCACGTTTAACTTTTTATTATTTAACTTAGTGCCAGTGAGCTCACCAAGCTTCTCGAAAAAAGCATCTGTATCTGATAGTTCAAATAAATAATCGTATTTAAAATCATGCTCTCTATATAAAAATGGGATTTGGGTATTCCAATGATGGTCTAAGCTTGGCTCACCTTGCACATTTGAGTCAATAACATGACATACTCCATTCACGAACTGTTTGAAACTAACCCCTTTATAGCCACCTGAATCTCTCTCTACTATTCCTTCTTTAAGTAACACATTTCTGTAAAAGTTTAATGCAAATGGTTCTAACTTACACTCCTCATCAATATCATTACCATGATAGTTAACAAATTTATTAATATAAGCGCTAATAAGCCGATCGTATGGCTCTCTAATAAGACCTATAGAAGTGAACCCTTTGTTTTTGCAATAATTCATACTCTGCAAAGCATTCTTTTGATAGTTTTGACCTAGATACCCCCTAGCATCAGATTTACTACCATTTATATCTCTATCATTTAAACCTAACACCTCATAAAAAATCTGGTTAACAACTGTTGTACAGGCAGCTTTAGGGCTCCAATATACCACCAAGTTATTATTCTCGAGTACATATGCTTGTCTAGTCATTGATATATCCTTAATTTAATTAATAATTTCAAATACAACTTCAACCTTTGAAAACGCTTTTCTGCCCATCTATAAATCCTAGAATTCTCGCTTCATTAATTTGCATTCTATTTTCTATAGTGGCTTCATCCCACCCCACTGACTCACCATACTGCCTATCTCTTTGATTCAAATCAGAGATAGTATCATTTACTGTATTTTCATTTACCATCTCATAACCAAAGTAACTAGCAAAAAACTCTGCTTCTTCAGAAGCACGTTTGCGCGTTTCTTCATAATCGAAGTCATGGGAATGATAAACCGTTGCAGCCTTAGAATATAGTTTTTCATAACCTGCATCAGTTACGAGCTTGGCCCAAGCCTGATCCTCACCAAAAGGCACTTCTGGATAAGGAATTTTTTCCCATACAGATTTACGCATGCAAGAGTTATTGTCAGAGTAGAAATGCAGAACCTGACGCCAACCTCTATCCTCACTGTTATATTTCTCTTCGTCAGTATACTTGCTGAGATTTATAGGGAAATTATCAAATCCATTAAAATGATCGATTAAATCTTTTTTAGTATACGGATCAGCGTCGTTATAAGCGAAGTGTCTACCAAAAGCACCTGCCGCATCTGGATAATGCTCTAACAGCGAAACAATATTGTAAAGCCAAAATTCATCCGCCGGTAATGCATCATGCGTTAATACCGCAACAAACTCCCCTCGAGTATGCTCAATAGCATAGTTCCTCGTTCTTCCATGCTGAAAGTCTTTAGAGTCAATATGCAACAATTTAACTTCTGGATAGTTATGAATATACTCTATTGTTCCATCTTTAGAGCCACTATCGACGATGACCACTTCATAAGGCCAAGGGGCTCTTTGTTTCATCAAAGCATCTAGTACGTGCTTAAACGGCTCACCACCATTGTAGGTTGGTATAATCACAGAAGCTTTAATCTCAGAAGGTGAGACTTCATATTCAACCGACTTAAACCCCTTTTTAGCTAATCGCTCAAGAATGCCCTGTTCCACAATTCTGGCAGATTTCTCCCAACTAAACTGATTCACCCACTCAGTCGCTCTTTCAGCCATCGCATTTAACTCTTCATATTTAAATAGAAGAGACTTTATTTGCTCAGCCATTATCCTGGGATTTGGGTTCAAAAACTTAACAATATCTTCATTAAAAATTGCACGTGTACTTTCGGTATCCAGCTCACACACTGGTATGCCACATGCCATCATTTCTTGAGGAATTAAGGAGTAGTTGGTCGCTGAGAACACAATGCCTAAATCACAGTCTTTATAGAACTCTGCTAATTGATTTGGTGATACCACTCCGTGATCTACTAGCTTAAAAGGAGCTGAGTTAGTTTTTAAAGGCGCACCAAAAGTATGCACCTCTATTGGTAAGCCCCACTTTCCTAATTGCTCTAGAGCTAATAAACCAAGTTCCACTGCTCGTCTTTCCGTGAAGTGACGCGCATAGAAAGCAATCTTGAATACTTCATTTGAGTTTTGTCTAGTGATATTGTCTTGGTTATATATTTCCTTATCATATGCAAGATGAAACGGAGTAGCCCATAAATTATGTTTCGTCTGCATAAGCTGTGACAGCCAAGGACTTGCGCAGATACAATCCACATCGTGGTTATAACTTTGTAAAGCAGCTAACTTTAAGGAGCCCATAGCATAAAATTCTGGCTCATAATCTTGTACAAAATAGAAACGTCTTTTAAAGTTACTAGCACTGGTCACGTAGTTCATAGAACCCCAGTCTGTAGCAAATATAGCGTCCCCTTCAGCCTGATCAAATCCATTTTCAACAATTTTAACCTCTGCTTTTATTTGTTGAAAATGCTTAACTATAGTTTCATAGCCCTCAACACCTGACTGATTCATGCTTGGATTATATATCCAAATTGTGCAAGTATGCCCAAATATCTCCAACCATCGTATGGTTCGAAATATTGTCATATGCCCACCTGCGCCTTTAGCAAAGTCAGGTATAACCCAGTGAATGTTTAGTCTATTGCTATAGAACTCTTGCGAAGTAGGGTTTAGAGGCTTCTCAATAGTATCAAGAAAACTTCTTAATGCAGGGTTATCAACTAATTTTGCCGTCTTGTCTTTCTTAAGCGTTTGATTTGCATCACCTGTAAAGGCTATTGGCTTAAAGCCTTGCTTCCTACCTATGGTTAGAAAATGCTCCAAAGCTGAAATCTCTATGTTTTGTAAATCATAATGATTCAGATAAGCTTTGCTATCAAACTCAGGCGAAGTTGCATTGCCCTCAGAGAACCCTTCCATAAGGTAATGAAATAAAGGTGATTGCTCATCATCTAAAGAGTACTGTTTTTTATACCAAATTGGATTGAAATAAGGGTTAGGCTTCCTCCCTTCTTTTTCTCCAAATGTAGAATAGTGTTTTACAGTATCAAGACCCATATCACGTAAATCTTCATTAACTGCATTGTACCATTCAGCAATAAACAATGGTGACTCACTAAAAAGATTTATTTTATCAGTTCTTCCACCAACACTAGAGAATGATACCCTTCCTTCTGAACGACCTATCTTAATATAATGAGCTAACGGCTCAACTCCTTCTTTTGCAACGTCTTTGTATGCAAGTAAGTACTTATTAACGTCAAACTGAAGACTTGGATTAAAAGCTTGATTTCTCCAGTTCTTAAGGTAATGCACCAACGGAATTTGGCTATCTATTAAGGAGTAGTTTTCTTTATACCACTCCTGATTAAACAGTTCATTTGGACTGTGATTTTCATAAACACCAAATATACTAAAATGCATCAATGCATCAACAGAATCGCGCAAGTCTGGATAGTGATTTATGTACCACTCTTTGTCGAATAATCCAGACACGTAAACTTCATAGCATTTCTGTATATCATTAAGCTCATTATAATCAATCAAATTAAGCCTATGTGGTAACTTCATAAGAGCAGTGAACCACTCTTCTTGATTAAACTCCTTCATTTTTCCTTTGACTGCTAATAACTGCTTACATGGTGCTAAATACAAAAGCGTGCCTAACTCACAAAAATGTTCCCAAGATTTTTCGACGGGAACACCATAAGTGTTGCCATACCATTCCGCATCAAAATAAGGGTTTTTAGCTATCTTTTGGTCTACTGCATGAACTAAAGTTATAAATTCATCTTTAACCCCAAGTGACACCTTCGAGTTATTATTAGGTAGGCTTTTTAATAACAGCTGGTGTTTATTTAATATTTCAAGCTTTTCAGCAGTGTATTCCACCTCATCTAAAGAGCTTAGTAAAGCTAATGAGATAGAGTTTGTTGGTTTACGCTTCTCTACAATGCCATATTGCAAGTAATGGAGAAGTGGGTTTATACCAACTTTGGCAACATCGTCATTTTCAGATAAATAGTAGCTAGTATCAAACCATATGCTCGGATCTTTAGACTCACGAAAACCAGTCTCCAAGTAATGCTGAACTAGATCTACCTCTGGTAAACTACTCTCGTCAAACTGAGTTAGATAGTACTGTTCATCAAACGCACCTATCGACTTGATAAACTCTACCTGTGCAACTATCTTCTTTTTCAAAACGAACCACCTTCTCAACTAATTTTTTAATTTTAAGAGCTATCTACATACTAATTACTAAGCCTTTACTTACTTTTTTTAACGCCCATACTCATCACTAAAGCGAACAATATCATCCTCTCCCAAATACGCACCTGATTGAACTTCAATAATTTCTAACGGTACTTTCCCTGGATTCTCTAAACTGTGAATCTCGCCCACTGCTATATAGATAGATTCGTTTTCACGCAATAGGTGTGATGTTAAGTTGTCTTTATCCTGACCTTTGTAGACTAAAGCAGTCCCACCCACCACAACCCAGTGCTCCGCACGGTGATAATGCATTTGGACAGAAAGCTTTTCGCCAGGTTTGACGGTTATACGCTTTACCTGATAGCGCTCGCCACTATCTACTCCATCAAACTTCCCCCACGGGCGATGAACTTCTCGATGGTAAATATATTCAGAACGTTTCTCTTGCTTTAATGTATCCACTAAATCTTTCACTTCTTGAGCACAGTCAAGACTAGCTACTAACAAAGCATCGTCTGTCTCAATAATAGCCACATTATCAAGGCCAATTGTTGCAACCAGCTTCTTATTTTCTGTACGAATAATACTATTGGTGGTTTTTATTGTCAGCGCATCAGCATCTATGACATTGCCATTACTGTCTTTATCACGATAATCCCAAATAGCATTCCATGACCCAAGGTCATTCCACTGCACATCCAGTTGAGCAACCAACCCCTTATCAGTATGTTCCATGATGGCATAATCAAGCGAGTCCTCTGGACATTTGGCAAATGCTTCTGGATCTACATCATAAAAGGGTGGTTTTTTCGATTTTGCTTGATAG
Organism: Psychrobacter sp. Marseille-P5312; assembly: GCF_900291405.1. Classification (NCBI taxonomy): domain Bacteria; kingdom Pseudomonadati; phylum Pseudomonadota; class Gammaproteobacteria; order Moraxellales; family Moraxellaceae; genus Psychrobacter; species Psychrobacter sp. Marseille-P5312. Next base: position 1,294,955 of record NZ_OLML01000001.1, on the reverse strand, counting down.
GCGGCCTTACAAGCACGAACAATCTCAGGTTGGTATTGCTCCATCTCCGCTAATAACGACGTTGCTCTAAACATGAATATGCCACTATTCCACAGATAGTCGCCCTGCGCCAGATAATCCTTTGCTTTATCTATATCAGGCTTCTCAACAAATTTACTAATAGCTCGAAGTCTGTCCTGTTCCTCGCCATTAATTGACTCACCCATTTTAATATAACCATAACCAGTTTCTGGTTGAGTTGGAGTGATACCAAAGGTGATGATATGTCCCTCAATAGCAAAAGGTAGGCTTTCCTCTATACTGCTTATTAAGTCATCAACACGTGCTATAGCATGATCCGAAGGGGATAAAAGCAAGACACCATCATCATGGTGTTCTATGACATGCAGAGCAGCAAGCAAAGCTGCGGGAGCGGTGTTTTTACCGACTGGCTCTAGAATAATATCAGCATCTATATCAACATCGCTAAGGCTGTCAGCCACCAAAAACTTATGGCCCTCACTACACAGTAAGATATTCCCCGAAATATCAAGAGCATCTAATCGCATAAGTGTATCTGCTAACATCGTTTTCTCATTAGCTAACGGAAAAAACTGCTTAGGATAGGCTTTGCGTGATAAAGGCCAAAGGCGACTACCAACACCACCTGCCATTATTGCGTGAAATAATTTCATAAATAACTCCATAGCATAATAGCTATTCTTGAAAGACAGGGCTCTACATAATCGGCTTAAAAATGTTCGATAACACTCAGTTTTAGCAAACCATCCTTATAATTTTTATATACTGGAAAGAAGGTTTTTTAATTCATAAAACCTGATTAGTTATGAAGATAAAATAGTAACCTTTTATTTTCTCAAAAGCGTAACATTAAAAACCAATCAATAGACCTCTTGCAAAAGTAGCAAAGGGAATTAAAATAAGAAGACACTCATAACTTTTTAGGAACCATGCCAAACATAGATAAGCTACTCAAACAAAGTGACGCTGGTTTTAAACGCTATACTGGCATTCATAAAGCCACCTTCTATGACATGCTTGAGGCCATACAAGAGCATGAAGCATCTAAGACCAAATCAGGCAGACCAAGTGTGCTCAGTCTTAAGGAGCAGATACTACTAGCCCTGACTTATTGGCGTGAATACCGCACGCTTTATCATATCAGTATGGACTTTGGTATTCATGAGTCTTCTGCTAGCCGTATCATTCGTAAAGTAGAAGACACACTGATTGACTCTGGCAAGTTTGAATTGCCTAAAAAGCTGCCCAGTCGTGTCGATGAGGACATCAATTGGTCAGTCGTCATCGTCGATGCCACCGAAACCCCAATTGAGCGTCCAAAAAAAACCAAAGCGACTACTACAGCGGCAAGAAAAAACAACACACCTTAAAAGCGCAGGTTATCGTCCATTGGCAAACCGGCTTGATACTTGATGTGCAAACCTGTAAAGGGTCAATCCACGATTTTAAGCTGTATAAAGATACTTGTCCTGATTGGTTACCTGAGAATACTAACTATCTAGCAGACAGTGGTTATCAGGGTATAGCAAATCTACATAAGCAAACCTTCACACCATTTAAGAAACCTCGTGGTGGTCAGTTATTGGAGATATGCAAACAGGCCAATCACTATCTGGCAAAGTTCCGTATTGTGGTTGAACACAAAATAGGCTTAATAAAGTTGTTTAAAATCGTGGCTCATAAATATCGCAACCGTCGTCAGCGCTATGATCTTAGAATGAAGCTGTTTGCTGGTATCATTAATTTCGAGCTAAAACTATGACTTTTGCAAGAGGTCTAATTAAACGATTTATCTCACACTAGTTATAAAGGCTGATAACTACAGCCTGTCATTCAAATCACTTAACAAATCAAACACCAGCAACATGCCCGCTTTCTATCGTGGCTACAATCAGCCATATCGAATCTGATAAGGGTCTACAGCAAGGCTTATCTAAACTCATCGTCCTATGATATATTACTCGAACTAAATTGTGGTTATGTTACGGGCGCACTATGACTGATTCAAACTTACATCATGTTTTATTACATTTACATATTTTTAAAAACGCTGGAACGACATTCGATCGTGCTTTGCTTAAATTATTTAATGACAAGATGACTGCTTATGATACCGAAGATCCTGGTGCCAGAATCAGCATTGAGCACTTGACGGAAATACAAAGAGCTAATCCCTCTTCTAACGTTATTACCTCTCATCAAGTGGGGCTTCCCGCACCAGTCTATTCAAACGTTGTCTTTCATCCCGTTTTTTTCTTACGCAACCCCGTTGAGCGAATTCAATCATGCTACCATTTTGAGAAAGACGTACAGAAGTTAATGGGTGACGATGTCACCATGGAGATGTATGTGCGCCGCAATCTCAACAACCCCAAAATCAATGCCTGTTTTGGTATACAGTTGGCAACTATAGCAGACAGTCGATATATTATAAACTGGAATCGCGATGAGCTAACTGGCGTAGTAGTGAACAGTGCACTACATAATATGCAGACGGCCCGCTGTTTTGGTCTTGTTGACCGTTTTGATGAGTCATTTGAGTTTATTTGTCACCGTCTAAAAAACTATTTCCCGGAGCTTAGACAACCCATAACACCGACCCAACAAAATATTTCAGAAGCATCAAAAAATATCAGTGACAAGACCAAATATGTTCAAGAAAGCCTATCTCCACAAACCTATGCTGAAATGTTAGCAGCTTTGCAACCAGAGATTACGCTGTATGAAACAGCTCAAAGAGTTTTTGAGAACCGATACAAACAATATTTGCAACAAATACGTGCCTAGCTCACAATCAACTACTCAATTATCAAACACCTAGAAATGGAAGGGTTCATCTGATATGCCTGCCTATAAATATAACAAACTAACCAAGTTTCAACTAGATTTGGTTCGCAAAATAAAAAACTCAAATCTATTTAACGAGCGTTGGTATAAGACCCACTACCCAGATGTGGTGGAAGGCAAGCTCCACCCTATAACACACTATGTTCTACACGGTGATGCTGAAGGCCGTGACCCTAGTCCCCACTTTAATACCAAGTCTTATAGGGATAGCACAGGCATAGCTGAAGATGTTAACAGTTTGTATCATTATTTAACTCACCCAGATAATAAGCCGTTTGTCGTTGAAAGCTTATTAGCAGTTACAGACCGAAACCTACGACTGCTCAAACATAGTGAGTTATTTGATGCGATGTTTTATACACGCACCTACCCGGATGTTACGGATGCATCCATCGATCCAGCACTACATTACTTACATAACGGTTGGAAAGAGGGGCGCAACCCATCTAAGAAATTTGATACTGGGTTCTACTTATCGACATATCCAGATGTCCAAAAATCTGGGATGAATCCTCTCATACATTATCTCCGCTATGGGATTCATGAGAGTAGACAAATATCTTCTGCCATATACCATCAAAACACATCGGCTCTTTCTGACTCACTAAGAGAAGATTATTTGTTGGTCAAAAATAGCAATACCTTTGATCCTCATTTTTATTTAAAAAAGTACCCCGACATTCTGAATGCGGGAGTGGACCCTTTAACACATTATTTGAAGTTTGGAGCCAATGAAAATAGGGATCCTAGTGAGCGATTTAATACTCGCTTCTATAAAGCACAAATGACCCAAGCAGAGATTTTAGAGATCAATCCACTAGTTCACTACCTGCGAGTTGGTCGGGCTAAGGGTTATTCTATTAATGCCCTAAGCCAGACCATCCCTCCGGCTTTAGCAACAGGTAAATTTTTTGACTCCACAGCTCAACCGTCTTCTCCAGGCAGTATTGCCGTTATGGTGCATATGTATTATGCAGAACTGAGTGATATATTTTCTGAATATTTGAATAATATCCCATATCCTTTTGACCTCTTAGTATCAACTGATACAGAAGAAAAAGCCGCTCTTTTACAAGAGACCCTAAGTCATATCAATAATTTAGACAAATTGAGCATTAAAGTGCTGCCTAACCGTGGACGTGATATTGCCCCTATGGTTATTGGTTTTGGTCAAGAACTACTCAACTATGATTTTGCGTTGCACCTTCATTCTAAAAAAAGCCCGTATGGTAGTGCTTTATCGGGATGGCTTGAGTATAGTTTAGAAAATTTGCTACACAGCCCTGTGTATATCAGCCATCTACTACACAGAATGCAAGATAAAACCAAAAATCTTGGCGCTTTAATGCCTCTTCCTTTCCCTGCTGTCGTTGAGCATATGCACTGGGAAAGTATGCTAGATTATGGCAAAAAAACTCTCGAAAAATTAGAAATAAGCGAAGACATACTCAATCGCTTTGAACTACATTTTCCCGCTGGTTCAATGTTTTGGTTTAAACCACAGGCACTAGCACCCTTATTTTCAGGAAAGTTAAGTCTGCAAGACTTTGAGCCAGAAGATGGACAGATGAATGCGACGCTCGCACATGTCATAGAAAGACTGTTTCTATATATTGCTGCAGATAGTGGTTATGATTTCGAGACCATCCGTCCTGCCAGTCCTTTTGAAGGCAGCATACCGTTCCTAATCGCGAACCAGCCTGATAGCACTTATGACATTGCGTATCAAGAAAAGCCACTGGTCTCGATTGTGGTTCCTGTTTATAACGAGTGGTCTTATACCTCGGACTGCTTGGCCTCGATTCTTGCCTTTACCAATCAAGAGGAAACCCCCTTTGAAATCATATTAGCAGATGACTGTTCAACCGATGAGACCATCAATGCTAAAGAGCACTTTAAAAACCTTGTTATATCGCGTACACCCAAAAACTTAGGTTTTTCTGGTAACTGTAACTTAGCAGCAAGCAAAGCACGTGGCAAATACATTATATTCTTAAACAATGACACCCAAGTTCAGCCTCACTGGTTATCAAGCCTCACTGCGGTTTATGAAAAATACCCAGAAACACTGATTACAGGGTCGAAGCTAATTTATGCTGATGGTAGCCTACAAGAAGCTGGCGGCATTGTTTGGAATAATGCAGGCGGAGCAAATTATGGGCGTAATGACGGCGTGCCCAGCAAACCTGAGTACTGCTATATAAAGCCTAGCGACTATATCTCTGGCGCTGCATTAATGGTCACTAGTGATTTTTGGAAGCAAGTTGGCGGCTTTGACAAACTATTTGAACCTGCTTATTACGAAGATACAGATTTATGTATGCAGGCAAGAGAAAATGGTGGCAAAGTGATGCTACAACCTGCATCTCAAGTCATTCATTTCGAAGGAAAATCTCATGGGACAGATACCAGCTCAGGTATCAAGGCCTATCAGGTGACCAACAAACAGAACTTCTTTGAGAAATGGAAAGAGGTTCTAGAACGTGAGCATACTACGGGAGAGCGCATATTAAATGCTCGAGAGCGCAGTATGGACAAGCCAGTGATTGCAATCATTGATTATCTACTACCTGAATACGATCGTCATGCCGGCGCTAGACATACTTTTAATTATATTGAGCTGTTGCTTGATAAAGGGTATGTTGTGAAATACCTCGCCTGTAAAGTAGAGAACTTAAGGCAACTACAACTTGCACGTGAACTCGAGCAGATGGGTATAGAAACATTCTATCCACCAGCACTCGGTGTTGAGTACGACTGGAACAACTGGCTCATTGGTACCAAAGGTTATATAGATGCCGTCATTTTGAACCGTCCACATGTGGCTGCTGCTCATTTAACAACGTGTCAAAAACATGATATACCAATGCTATATTTTGTGCACGACATCCACTCACTCCGTGAATATCGACAAGCACTTAATGCAGGGAATAATGAGCTTGCTGAGCTTACTAAGAAGAATGAGCCTAATGAAGTTAATTTGATCGCGAGTATGGATTTTGCTTTCACGCCAAGCGAATACGAAAAGCAATATTTAATTGATAACTATCAACTTGATAATGTCGGCGTCTTACCACTATATATTAGTAAAGATATGAGCCAGATCCCAACATATCAGAAGGCGCCTGTTAGCCACGAGTTGACTTTTGTGGGTGGCATGAACCACAAACCAAACCAAGAGGCGGTTATTTGGTTAATAGAGTCTATCTTGCCTCATATCAAAGACGATAGTATCATGCTCAACATTGTTGGCCCTAACCCAACCGATGAGATATACAAACTTAGTGAGCGACATAATAACGTCATTGTCCATGGCGCTGTTTCTGATGCCGAATTAGATGCTATTTACCATCGTAGCCGCGCCATTGCCATACCATTGCTATCAGGCGCAGGTGTTAAGGGCAAAGTAATTGAAGGCTTTAAAAACGGTATTCCTATTATATCGACAACAATAGGATTAGAAGGCATTCGCGATGTAGACAGCATCCTATCAGCCTATGATAGCCCAAAATCATTTGCTGAAAAGGTTGATCATATCATGCAACTGACTGATGAACAGTGGTTATCGGATTCAAAGCGCATGCAAGATTTTTATCGCACCAACTACTCTTTTGACGCAGGTTGGTCAGCGCTGTTAAAAGGTTTGAATAAGATATCCTTATCTTCTCAAGAAAAAGGACTGTAATGAAAAAAGTCATACTGCATATTGGTCGTCACAAATCTGGTACCTCTTCTCTTCAAGGTTTCTTGCATGCAAATAGAGGTGCTTTAAGAGACATGGGGATTTTGTATCCTAGTACAGGGCGAGGCAAGCAAGTTGCCCATCATCGTCTTGCCCATTTTCTTGAGAGACCACAGCCAGAGAGTAAGGATTTCGAACAACTAAAAGCTCAACTGAAGCAGGAGTCTGAAGGCTTTGATACGATCATCATAAGTAGCGAAGCTTTTCAAAACTGCAGAAATCTAAAGGCTCTTCGTAACTTTTTTAGTGACTACCACCTACATGTTGTCGTCTATTTTCGTGAGATATTGGATTATCTACAAAGCGCTTACGCCCAAAGAGTCCAAAACACCAATGAATCTAGAGGCTTTGAGGCTTATGCTGAACAAACGAAGCTGAATTATCATGCATTTTATGATAGATGGGAAGCAATAGCTGATACCATATCAGTGCACTACTTTCATAGAAGTGCTTTGAAAAATCAGGATATTATTGATGACTTTCTTGTTGTTTCAGGACTAGATATATCAAAGGATCATAACAAGTTCCATCAACCAGAAGCTGATTCTAACCCCTCTATTGGCGGTAATCTGTTGTATTTTAAGCTCTTATACAACCGACTTGGCTATGAGTCAGATAAACGTCTATATAGACGTCTGTCCGAAATCGCAACAACAAATACGAAGCGCTTTGCGAACGGCTTTTATATTGATGACATCACCGCATCAAACATTCGTAAATTATATGAAGATAATAATCAGTTCTTGGTCAATCATTGCGATATGCTAATAATGAGAGATTTCAATCTTAAGCCAAAGTGTCCAGAAATGACCACTCTTGATGAAGACTTAAATACAATTCTTCAGTTTATGCCCGAGAAAAGTATTACATTAAGTGAGTTAACTGATGAGAAGGCTAAATAACATGTCAATGCAGTCTAATCTTTCGGATATAGTCTTAACTAAGAAGAACATCACTCGCCCAGGATTTGCTAATCTAGCCTTTCAAGAGGTAAAGAAATTTGCAGAAGGCAGACCTATTTTTGACAGATTCAATAATATCGTTGATGATTTGGTTGAAAACAACCTGTCATATCCTGAATCTGAAGACATACTCATCACCAAATTAAAAGAGTATATCTCTACTTCTAAACCTTTTTCACTGATTAGGCTTGGTGATGGAGAGGGGAATGTACTATTTTGGCACTATAACTCTCTCAACTACCCCTACTTAGCAAGTTATTGTATGTTTCATATCTTAGATATGATGTTTGGAGATAACGCACCGAGTGCAGACCAGTGGGATACTTTTTCAGAGTATTTAGTCAAAGCAATATTAAATGCAGATTTTATTGGTCTACCAACTCGCATTCAGCATGATCAACAATTCCAGAACATTGAGACTTTGTCTAAACCAGAGCTAAAGCTTCGAGGAGCTACTGGTGTTGTTGGTGTAAGATCATCTCTGACTCACCTATCAGCATATGCTCTTTCACAAAAAAACTTATGCCAATGGCATATACATAAACAAATAGCATCAGCTCTTCCTGATTTATTAAGATATGCTGACAAAATATCTGTGATAACGTGCTACCCTGAGCTGCTACCTACTATTGAAAAAGCCTTTAGTGTTAATCCAGGAAAGACAGTTTTAATACCCCCTCAAGCTTTAAATATCAGTTCAACCCCTGAGCATACTCACTACCCTACTCGGTTTGAAGAAATAATTAACAGCGACCTTATCAATAATGTAGATAATGGAGAGCTTTTTTTAGTTAGTGCAGGATTGTTAGGCAAGTATTATTGCTCAATAATCAAAGACCAGGGCGGTATGGCAATAGACATAGGAAGCCTGGCTGACGTTTGGCTTGGACTATCAGTTAGGAACTACCACAAAAGCAGTTTTATCGCAGCAAACAAAATTTAATCGACGTGATTATAACTATAACGTACCCAACACTCACCTATAATACCTCCAAGACTTGATGATCAGCTGTCTATGAAACTTCTTTCGTGGTTAAATCACAAAATATCTCCCCAAATTAAAAAAAGCACCGTCAACTTGGTACGCAATGAGCTGCAAACAAACAGTGCAACTGTCTATCACTTAACTTTTTCTGATTTTAAGAAAAGGCTGCTTTATGGCTTCTATTTTCTTGAAGTTGAAAATAAAAGTGACCACACACTTGGTTATTATCAGGTGCATATTCTTCTAGAATCAGGTGATAAACTCTCCTACGCACTCCCATTAACCAAGAAGGGCGTCAGTAAACGCCTTATATGGGTGCCCTCTGATGTCAAAGATATTCTTTTATCAAGTGCCACGAGATTTAATAGTGTGGATTTATCCATCGAGATAAACAAAGCTTCCAAGTCTTTTGCCAGACAAAAAATCAAACAAAAGCTAATCAACAAATTAGATTACGATATAGCTAGTCTAAAGCATATGCACTTTGAAGAGCTTTGGGAGCTTTACAACATCTGCTTCCCTACCCATGAGAACCAGTGCAACTACAGACAGTGGGTAAAGTTCAAAGAACATAAATTATGGAGTCCACTCAGCTCCAATCCTTTAAGCTTTCAAATCATATTGAAGGCCTACGATACTGCTCAGCTCGAAAGTTGTGAAAAAATAATTGAACAATTAGAAAATTTTGGGCTTAACAATAAAATCTTACTATTAACGGCTGTTGCTTTTGACCAACAACGCATCATGAGCAAGTACACGGCTGGAACTTTTAATATCATAACAACTGATTCTGACAAAGCCGTAGATTCACTAAACGAGTTTTTGACTGCGAATAAACCGCCCCACTGCCTATTTCTTGATAGTAGCGTATACAGCACCTTGTCGCCTTATATGTTTAGCGAGTTGACTCACGCTATCCATAAACATTCGAATTGTGAAATCATATATTTTGATGAAGACCATATACTCGAACAGCAAAGACTGCACCCTATCTTCAAACAAAGCCTAAATATTGATTTACTTTATTCACAAAACTATATTGGTGATAACTGCTACCTATCTTATGAAAGCTTATCAAAATACGGAGGCTTTAATTCTACGTTCGGAGATTCATTTCTATACGGTCACTACTTAATAACAAGTCAAGAATCACCTCAAAATATTTTTCATATCCCTAAAGTTTTATTACATAAAACTTTAACAGATGAAACACATGTTTTATTAGAGCAGAAGCCTTCTATCAATGAACACTCTGAGATGATATTGAACCACCATCAACCTCTAGCCCTTGGAAAACCAAGTGATTTACCTTGTGCAGAACAGTTTTTAAACAGAATCAACCCCGACATACAAGTTGATTTCGGAATACTCCCTAACACACATCGTATAACTTGGCCTCTTCCTAAGATCTTACCTAGAGTTACTATAATCATTCCTACTAAGGACAGTATTGACCTTGTAAAAACAGCTGTTGATAGCATTTTTGCCAATACAACCTATACCAACTATGAGATTATTATAGTTAACAACAATAGTGAAAAAGCCAGCTCTTTAGAATACTTTGAGCGCTTAGTATCACAACATACCAATGTGACTTGCTTGGACTACCCTTATCCTTTCAATTATTCGGCAATCAATAACTTTGCTGCCAAACATACCAGTGCTCCAGTGTTAGTATTCTTGAATAATGACGTAAAAGTCATAAGTGCCAACTGGTTAACAGAACTGGTACGCCAAGCTCTAAGAGAAGATATTGGCTGTGTGGGTGCTAAGCTATATTATGAGAATGGCCTTATTCAACATGCCGGGGTCATTATGGGCCTAGGACATGTGGCAGGCCACTCGCATCGATTTTTTGATCAAGACAGCGATGGTTACTTAGGTAGGCTGAAACAGGTTCAGAACTATTTAGCGGTCACTGGTGCATGCCTAGCTATTCGTCGTTCTGTCTTTGAAGAAATTGATGGGTTTGAAGAAGAGAAATTACCGGTTGCTTATAATGATGTTGACCTGTGTCTTAAGTCTTTCAAAAAAGGGTATCGTAATGTTTGGACTCCTTATGCAGAGTTATACCATTATGAATCGTTATCTCGTGGCAAAGATACCACACCTGAAAAGAAAGCTCGATTCTTAAAAGAGGTGGAATATATGCATCACAAGTGGGATACCTATATTAAGAGCGACCCATATCACAACCCTAATTTTGCTGCAAATAAAGAAAACTTCACGGTCTAATGTGAGCAGCCTATCGTTACTACTTTAGTTGGTTATAAAATGAATGAAACACTGTTTTTTATACATATCCCAAAAACTGCAGGCACTAGCTTAAGACACGCCTTGGAAAGGGAGTATCCTAATCGCTTATTAAAGGATTATGGACAAAACTCAGAAACAAGCGATGTTATTCATAATATCCGTAATAATGGCTTTGATTTTGAAAGCTATCTAGGGACTCATAATGTTAAAGTATTTACAGGGCATACGAGACTAAAAACGAATAGATTCCACTTCCGATCTCAAAATATATTTTGTTTCATCAGGAATCCCATAGATCAAGTATTGTCTCACTATAGCCATCACACATATCACAACAATTATAGTGAAAGCTTAGAGACCTTTGTTACTGATAAACGCTATCAGAATGTTCAGTCAAAATATTTAGCTGGTTTGCCACTTCGTCAAATCGGCTTTATAGGTATGACAGAACAATATGCATTAAGCCTAGCTATGATTAATAAAATGTACAACTTAAACCTAACGGAACTCAATAGCAATAAAGGCATTATTAAGAAACCCGAGCCTACCACTGACGTTTACGAATTAATCAAAATAAACAATAAAACTGATTTCGAGCTTTACGAAACAGCCCTTCATATGTTTGAAGGAAGAAAGGCTTTATTTAAGCAAACACAGCCTTGGACGTATGGCGATTCTTCTATCGAAAAGCTACGCATACATGGATGGGCCTATACCATCAATAATGATGAGGCTGTTCACTTAAGTCTTTATATAGACGATAAGCTCTTCCAAGAAATAACTGCAGACCAGCTTTTACTAAACATGAGGGCCTTTGGTGCGCCACGTAACGGCTATGTTGGGTATGCTTGCAAGCTACCTAAAGCTGCCTTTGCCGCAAAATCTACGATTAAAGTAGTCAACTCGACTACCAATCAAGTGATTAATACACATTACCTAACCTAGGTTAAGGTTAATAGCCATTTACTTCAAAAGATTAGCTAGCAAGAAGCCTCTATCTTAAGATAGAGGCTTCTTGTATATAATAACCAACGGTGGGGTGAGCTAAAACTTAGGTGCTTCTTCGAACGTAAGCCCCTTAGCGTCTTTATCTGAAAGTATTGGGTTAACACCTGCAGGCCAGTCAACTCCAATAGTGTCATCATTCCACATCAAAGAGTATTCATCACCCGGATTGTAATAGTCCGTGCATTTGTAAACAAACTCAGCTTGCTTACTGGTAACGATAAAACCATGGGCAAAGCCAGGGGGAACCCAAAGTATTCGTTTGTTATCTGCACTCAGGTATTCGCCTACCCACTGACCAAATGTCGGTGAGTCTTTACGCATATCAACAGCCACATCAAATACTTCACCCCGAACAACTCGGACCAGCTTTCCTTGTGGCTTCTCATGTTGATAATGCAAACCACGCAATATATTTTTTGATGAACTGCTGTGATTATCCTGCACAAACTGGTAGTTACCGCAGTTTTTTTCAAACTCTGATTGACGGAAAGTTTCCATAAAGAAACCTCTTTCATCACCAAATACAGGAGGGGTCATTAAAACCACATCGGGTATTTCTAACTTCTTATATTCCATAGCATTCAACCTTGATTACATACTTATTTAATATTTTACCAATATTTTGTATAAGCAACTGTGCCAAAACGAGAGAGAGGTAAATTATTAAGTATTAGCTTTCAAGCAACTTTAATAAATACTGTCCATACTGCGTTTTCTTAAATTTATTACCTTCAGCTACAAGTTGCTTGTCATCGATCCATCCATTACGCCAAGCAATTTCTTCGAGGCTAGCTACTTTTAAACCTTGACGATGTTCAACAGTCTGTACATAACTACTTGCTTCAAGCAGTGAGTCGTGAGTTCCCGTATCTAACCAAGCAAAGCCGCGGCCTAATTTCTCAACGTGCAAATCTCCACGTTCTAAATAAGCATTATTGACTGAAGTGATTTCAAGCTCTCCACGATCAGATGGCTTAACAGACTTAGCAATTGAAACAACATCGTTGTCATAGAAGTACAGGCCAGTAACAGCATAGTTTGATTTTGGATTAGCTGGCTTTTCTTCAATCGAGATGGCTTTTCCATTCTCATCGAAATCAACCACACCAAAGCGCTCAGGATCATTAACCAAGTAACCAAATACTGTTGCACCATTTTTACGTTCAGTGGCCTGCTTGAGCTGCACAGAGAAGTGTTGGCCATGGAAAATATTATCGCCCAACACCAAACAAACTGAATCATCACCAATGAACTCCTCACCGATAATGAAGGCTTGGGCAAGGCCATCTGGATTTGGCTGAACTGCATAACTGAATTTAACGCCAAATCTTTCACCCGTGCCTAATAGTTTTTGATAGGCTGGCATGTCATCAGGCGTAGATATAATAAGTACTTCAGAAATTCCAGCAAGCATTAATACCGAAATTGGATAGTAAATCATAGGTTTGTCATAAACAGGCAGCAGCTGCTTTGAAACACCCATGGTGATAGGGTGCAACCGTGTTCCCGAACCGCCTGCCAGCACAATACCTTTTGTCATAATTGCTTCAACCTTATTAATTTTATTTTCATTTAAAATACAGATAAACTTAATTTTCAGTTAAGCTATTTGTTCTAGCCAAACCCATTTTACTCAAATCTCACTGAAAAAACCTAACTTTTATTCATTTCCAGCCATTCCTCAAAGGTTAAGCATAGCTGACTTTGCCATGTTGGCATTGCTAGACCAAACGCTGATTCTATTTTATCGAGACTTAAGCGCGAGTTTAAAGGACGGGCTGCTGGTGTTGGGTATTCAGTAGACTCTATTTGACCCAGACCGTCTTCTTTTAAGGCTAACGTGACACCTTCTGCACGCGCTCTTTTAAATATCATTTGAGCAAAGCCATGCCAACTGGTGAATCCTCTTGGTGCTAAATGATAAACACCGCTCAATTTATTAGCATTGTTAGATGCCATAAACTTTTGAATACACAGTGAGGTGACCGTTGCAATCAAACGTGCTGGTGTTGGTGCGCCAATTTGATCACTCACAATATTAAGCGCTTCTCGCTCTTTACCCAATCTCAGCATACTGAGCAGGAAATTACTGCCACGAGCCGCATAAACCCAACTTGTTCTAAAAATTAGAAATTTCGAAGCAATATTTTCTACTGCTAAATCACCTTCAAGCTTTGATTGGCCATATAAATTCTGAGGTCCTGTTAAGTCATCTTCTGACCAAGGTTTTTCACCATCACCGGGGTAAACGTAATCAGTTGAGTAGTGAACCAAAAGCGCATCATGTATTACGCTTAATTTAGCCAAAATCTTCGGTAAGTCTCTATTTAAAGCAAAGGCATTGTTCTCATCTGTTTCTGCTTTATCAACTGCCGTATATGCAGCAGCGTTGACAATAATGTCAGGTGCTAGCTCATCAATATGCTTATACACAGCATCAGAGTCTAAAAAGTTCACATCACCACGGCTGACTGTGATAATCGAACCCAAAGACTGTAGCTGGCGATGTAACTCAAATCCAACCTGCCCTGTATGTGCAAGGAGTACTATCTTCTTAGCCATTATTTTTTCGCCAATTTGTTGTTGATGTCTTGGTAAGAGCCATCTTGGATAGACTGCCACCAAGTAGTATTATCCAAATACCACTGCACTGTCTTCTTGAGACCTGTGTCAAAGGTTTCGTTTGGCGTCCAACCAAGCTCTTTTTCAATCTTCGATGCATCAATTGCATATCGGACATCATGCCCTGGTCTATCAGTGACATAAGTAATCAAATCTTCGTAACTTAAAACACCTTCAGGCTTGTTAAGCGCAAGCGTCTCAAGATGTTTACAGATCGTTTTAACAACTTCGATGTTCTGCTTCTCATTGTGACCACCGATATTGTAGGTTTCACCAATTTCACCTGTCGTTGCTACTAAAACTAAAGCACGTGCGTGATCTTCAACAAACAACCAGTCTCTAATTTGTTTACCATCTCCATAAATCGGTAAAGGCTTTCCTGCTAAAGCATTCAATATCGTTAGTGGAATCAACTTTTCAGGAAAATGATAAGGGCCATAGTTGTTTGAACAGTTCGTTATCAACGTCGGCAGTCCAAATGTACGCTGCCAAGCTCTGACAAGGTGATCTGAAGAAGCTTTACTTGCTGAATATGGACTGCTAGGTGCATAAGAAGTCGTTTCAGTAAATAAGTCATCGGTCCCTTCTAAATCACCATACACCTCATCTGTTGAGATATGGTGGAATCGAAACCCAGCTTGTTTATCATCACTCAAACCTTGATAGTAAGCTCTAGATATCTCCAACAGGTTATAGGTACCTATAACATTGGTTTCAATAAATTCTTTTGGACCGTCAATAGATCTATCAACATGACTTTCAGCCGCTAAGTGCATAATAATATCTGGCTGAAATTCATTAATAACAGACTGACATTTCTCAAAATCACAGATATCTGCTTGAACAAACTCGTATCGATCAGAATTTTCAACATCACTAAGAGACGCTAAGCAGCCCGCATAAGTTAGCTTATCCAGATTTAAAACCGTATGATCCGTATCATTTATTAAGTGTCTAACCACAGCTGAACCAATAAATCCTGCACCACCAGTAACTATAATTTTCTTTTTCATAATGTATCTAATTTATAAGCCATTTACTGTTTAAAAAAGCCGCACTCTAATAATCGAAGTTGAACTTACTATTATTAGAGTGCGGCTCGGTTTCTATTTAAATTGTAATTATGTTTCTTTAATTACTTAGCAGAAGCACCTTTCAGCTCAACTTTAGCACGATCTTCTTTTGCAATCGTTGCATAGTAGTCGCGAAGAATCTGTAATACTTCTGGGCGGCTAAAGTTCTCTGGAACCTCCTCATCTTCAGATAACGCTTTGCGAAGCTTGGTACCTGATACTTTTACATGCTGGTCAGCATCGTGTGGGCAGGTCTTGGTAGATGCCATTGATTGGCAAGCATTACACCAGAAAGTCCAATCAATTTTAATTGGTTTGGTCTTCAGTGCATTTTCTGGAATTTGGTCGAAGATATCTTGAGCATCAAATGCGCCGTAATAATCACCTACACCTGCATGATCACGTCCTACGATTAGCTCTGAACAACCATAGTTCTGTCTAAATAAAGCATGCAATAACGCCTCACGAGGCCCTGCATAACGCATATCTAATGGATAACCAGACTGAATTACCGTATCTTTTTTGAAGTAGTTATCAATTAGAGTTCCAATCGCTTCTTGGCGTACTTCTGCAGGAATATCACCTGGCTTTAATGCACCAAGTAGCGAGTGAATCATCACGCCATCACAGATTTCTACAGCAATTTTTGCTAGATATTCATGTGAACGGTGCATCGGATTACGTGTTTGGAAAGCAGCAACTTTCTTCCAGCCTTTCTTCGCAAACTCTTCACGTGTTTGCGTTGGCGTCATATAGATACCCGCATATTCCGTTGGGAACTCCCCTTGACTGAACACTTCAACACGTCCAGCTAGGTTAACTTCCGCCTGCTCCATCACTTTCTTCACACCTGGATGGTCAGTATCTGTTGTACCAAACACTGTTCTGCATTCATGCTCTTTATCAATGGTGTACTTCTCTTCAAGCGTTAAGATACCCATGATTTCGCCATCTTCGGCTTTCAAAGCAATCTCATCACCAATCTCAAAGCCTTCCGCTTGCTCTGAACTGGCTGATAATGTGATAGGAATTGGCCAGAATAGACCTTCATTCTCCCCTGATTTCAACTCCATGTCATCACAAACACCCTGCCAGTCCGCTTTATTCATAAAGCCGTCTAAAGGAGTAAAGCCACCAATACCAAACATGATTAAATCACCACGCTCGCGAGAACTCATTGTAACGCTTGGTAATGTCTCTGCTTTTTTTAAAGCATTTTCTAGCATTTCGCCTTCAAGCAATAAAATGTTTAGGGCTGGGCTACCATGTGGCGTTACTAAGTTATCAAGTGCTTGCTCAATGTTATCTGACATAAATTATGTCCTTCTTTAAGATTAGAAATATGATTTGAAAAAACTATATACTATATACTATTACTATATACATCAATTAGAAAAATTATGATACATAATAGCCATTCGGGTTTTGACTTTGCCAGCGCCAGGTATCTGCACACATCTCAGCGACAGACAGCTTAGCGTACCAGCCAAGTAGCACTTTGGCTTTATCGGCACTGGCATAGCAGCTAGCGACGTCTCCGGCACGGCGCGCGACAAACTGATACGGCACGCGCTGCCCTGTGATGTCGGTAAAGGCATTGACCAGCTCTAACACCGACGTACCTGTGCCAGTTCCTAAATTAATAGGCAAAAACCCTACTGAGCTGTGCTGTACATGAACTTGCTGCTGTAAATAATTCAATGCCGCGACATGACCGGCGGCCAAATCACTGACATGGATAAAGTCCCGCACGCCTGTACCATCGACGGTCGGATAGTCGTTGCCAAAGATACTAAGTTTCTCCAGCTTACCGACAGCGACTTGCGAGATATAGGGCATGAGATTGTTTGGAATGTCGTTTGGATCTTCGCCTATCTGCCCTGATGGATGCGCGCCTACTGGATTGAAGTATCTCAGAGAGATTAGACTCCAGCTAGGATCGGAGACGGCTAGATCTTCTAGGATATACTCGACGGTCAGCTTGCTTTGGCCGTAAGGGTTTGTACAGGAGCGCGGAGCGGTCTCATCGATAGGCAGGGTCTCAGGATCACCGTATACCGTAGCAGAAGAAGAAAACACGAGGTTCTTAACGTCGTACTCTGCCATGACTTCGAGTAAGGTGATGGTGCCACTGACGTTGTTATTATAATAAAGTAAGGGCTTGGCGACGGATTCACCGACGGCTTTTAATCCCGCAAAATGTATGACACCAAAGAATTGATGAGCGTCGAACACTTGTCTCAATGCCTTGGCATCACGGATGTCCCCCTTAATAAACTCAATAGGTGCACCAATAAGGTGAGAGACACGATTGATCGCTTCACGGCTACTGTTAGATAGATTGTCATAAACAACTATCTCGTAACCTGCATGATGCAAGGCTATACAAGTGTGTGAGCCGATGTAGCCTGCGCCGCCTGTGACGAGGATTTTATTCTTCATAATTTTTCAAACAAAAAAAGACACCTCATTGTAGAGATGTCTTTTTGATAATTCAACACAGCTTTCGTGGCTTTTTGTAGACTTATGCTGACGCCTACCTTACCAGCCAGTAACTTCTTTTAGCTTATCGCCTAGCTTCGATGGGTCACGTGTATACGCGATACCAGCGTCTTCAAAGGCTCTAAATTTCTCTTCTGCAGTACCTTGACCACCAGAGATGATCGCACCAGCATGACCCATACGCTTGCCTTCTGGAGCAGTGACACCAGCGATATAGCCGACCACAGGCTTCGTCACATGGTCTTTGATATAAGCGGCGGCTTCTTCTTCCGCAGTACCACCGATCTCACCGATCAAGATGATCGCCTCGGTCTGTGGATCTTCTTCAAACAGTTTTAGCGCGTCGATCTGGTTCATACCAGGGATAGGGTCACCACCGATACCGATACAGGTTGACTGACCAAAACCAAGCTTAGTAGTTTGAGCTACAGCTTCGTAAGTCAAGGTACCAGAACGTGAGATAATGCCCACTTTACCTGGCTGATGGATGTGGCCTGGCATGATACCGATTTTGCATTCGCCTGGCGTGATGACGCCTGGGCAGTTAGGACCCACTAGACGGACATCGCCTGCTTCTTCAAGATAGCGTTTTGCTTTTAGCATATCGAGAGTCGGTACGCCTTCAGTGATCACAACGATCAACTTCACGCCAGCATCGATTGCTTCAACGATAGAGTCTAGTACAAATGGTGCTGGTACATAGATCACAGACGCGTCAGCTTGAGTCGCTTCCATGGCTTCCGCCATTGTATTAAATACTGGTAAGCCTAGGTGCGTTTGACCGCCTTTACCTGGCGTTACACCGCCAACGACTTTGGTGCCATATTCGATGGCTTGCTCTGAATGGAACGTACCATTTTTACCCGTAAAACCTTGTACCAATACTTTGGTATCTTTATCGATTAATACACTCATTATTTTTTCCTTGTATTCGGTTGTCTTGTGACAGCGACTTGACGACTGATGACCACTATCAATGATGATCTGACAATGACTATCCGAGCCTAGCAAGTGCCATCACGCTTTGACGACTATGCGATAGCGCTTATATGCTTAGAGTTTGGTTTTATCGCCCTACTCTAAGGCGCTGGCGCAATCGGTATTAAGCTTTTACAGCTTCGACAATTTTCTGTGCAGCGTCTGCGAGGCCCTGAGCTGAGATCAATTTTAGACCAGACTCTTCTAGGATTTGCGCGCCTTTTTCAGCGTTGTTACCTTCTAGACGGACGACGACAGGTACTTGTACGTCGACTTCTTTGACCGCAGCGATGATGGCTTCTGCGATCATGTCACAGCGTACGATACCGCCGAAGATGTTGATAAGAACGCCTTCTACGCTGCTGTCTTCTAGGATGATTTTGAACGCTTCTACAACGCGATCTTTGGTTGCACCGCCGCCCACGTCTAGGAAGTTAGCAGGCTTGCCGCCGTACAGTTTGATGATGTCCATGGTCGCCATGGCAAGACCCGCACCGTTGACCATACAGCCGATGTTGCCTTCTAGAGCGACATAGTTTAGGTCAAACTCAGCAGCTTTTAGCTCACGCTCGTTTTCTTGCGTTTTGTCTTGTAGCGCAGCGATTTTTGGCAGGCGATATAGAGCGTTTGAGTCGATACCGATTTTGCCATCGACACAGACGATTTCGCCATTTTCGCGTACGGCTAATGGGTTGATTTCCATTAGGGCAAAGTCGTTTTCGACAAAGGCTTTGTATGCGCCAGTCATCAATTTCACGAACTGGTTGATTTGTTTGCCTTCTAGGCCAAGTTTAAACGCCACATCACGCCCTTGGAACGGCATGAGACCAACCAAAGGATCTACATGTACTTTGAAGATTTTTTCTGGTGTGTTGTGAGCGACTTCTTCGATATCCACGCCACCTTCGGTTGATGCCATAAAGGTCACACGGCGGGTGGCACGGTCGACCACAGCACCAAGATATAGCTCAGTCTGTACTGGATACATATCTTCTGCAACCAAGACGAAGTTGACGGGTTGGCCATCAGCATCAGTCTGGAAGGTGACCAAGTTGGTACCGATGAGCTCTTCTGCCACTTGTTTGGCTTCTTCACGAGTCTTAACCAGCTTTACACCGCCTGCTTTACCACGGCCACCAGCGTGTACCTGTGCTTTGATGACGGCGATATCGGTTGGGGTTTTGTCAAAAGCAGCAGCAGCTTCGTCGCCATTGTGGGCGATGATGCCTTCTTGAATAGGCAATCCGTAGCTTTTTAATAGCTCTTTTGCTTGATACTCATGTAAATTCATTGATTGTATCCCTTGTTTTTTTACAATTAATAAAAAGTGAAAATAAGTGCGCGTAGACCAGAGTTTGGCGCACTTATGACCATAGCAGCAGCGCCGATAGCAGCACTATCATTGACGCCTAAATAGTCAAGTCATAAATCGATACTTGCTTATTTGTTTGCTTGTTTTGCAACGGTAGCGAACGACTTATTTTTTACGCTTTTTACGCTGGATAGCGTGAATGGCGCGGCCATCTGCAGATAGCGCCGCTTCGTGTACTGCTTCTGAGATCGTTGGGTGAGCAAACGTCATCAGCTGCAGGTCTTCGATACTAGAGACAAACTCCATCGCGATCATGCCTTGATGGACGATGTCACCTGCGCCTGCAGAGATAGCATGCATACCTAACAAACGATCTGTTTTGGCATCGGCGACGACTTTGATAGAGCCTTGGCCTTCGCTTTGCGCGAGCGCACGACCGTTGGCCGCTAGGTTAAATGAGCCAGTTTTGACTTCATAACCAGCTTCTTCGGCTTCTTGCTCAGTCATGCCAACCCATGCGATTTCTGGATGGGTATAGATGACGTTGATGATGGTGTCGTAGTTAACCTGAGCTTTTTCGCCATGGATACGCTCGACGGCCATCATGCCTTCTTCCATCGCTTTGTGCGCAAGCATAGGACCACGTACCAGATCACCGATGGCATAGACGCCGTCTAGATTGGTTTTGCACTGATCGTCGACATCGATTAGACCGCGCTCGGTCAAGGTGATACCGCTGTCTTCGCTCAGTAGTTTTTCAGAGTAGGCACGGCGACCGACACAGACGATTAGCTTATCAAAGCTCTCCTCGCTCGACTCGCCTTTGGCTTCGCTGGTCACAACGACTTGATCGCCTTTGACTTCAGCGTTGGTAACTTTGGTATCGACACGGATATCAAGGCCCTGCTTTTTCAGCAGTTTGCCGGCTTCTTTGGCGATGTCTTTGTCAGCAGCAGCCAAGAAGCTTGGTAGCGCTTCATATACCACAACCTCACTACCCAAGCGGCGCCATACAGAGCCTAGCTCCAGACCGATCACGCCCGCACCGATCACACCAAGGCGTTTAGGTACTTCAGTAAAGTCCAGTGCGCCAGTTGAATCGACGATACGGTCACCGTCAATTTTGGCCACTGGAATTTCGATAGGCACTGAGCCTGCCGCAAGAATGACATTTTTTGCGGTGATGGTCGTTTCGCTATCGTCTTCTAGCGCGGTAAATTTAACTTTTTTCTCGCTACCTTTACCATCGATGAGCGTACCCCAGCCTTGTAGCCAGTCAACGCCATTGCCCTTGAGCAATGCTGCCACGCCGCCGGTCAACTGCTTGACGATGCCTTCTTTACGAGCGATCATCTGCTCGATATCGATAGAGACATCACCTGTGCTGATGCCATGCTCAGCTAGGTCATGCTTAGTCGCTTCATAACGATGCGAGCTATCCAGCAAGGCTTTTGATGGGATACAACCAACGTTTAGACAAGTACCGCCAAGCGCAGGCTCGCCTTTATAAACACGTTTTTCGATACAGGCCACGCTCATACCAAGCTGACCTGCGCGAATGGCTGCTTCATAACCGCCAGGACCGCCGCCGATGACGACCAAATCATAATTGTCTTTCATAGTACGTTCCTATTTTTTAGATTATTTTAGATTTTGCTCATGTTGTGTGAGGTATATCGGCACGATGGTGTCACTTTTGTGCAATAACGACCGATCTCATCTTTAACCACAGAGTCAATCATCTGTCTAGTTGATGAAGTATTTAGTAACCAATAGGCTGCCTCAAATGCAGACAGCTCGATAAAGCTTACTAACGACCCGCCGTCAGACGCCGCCCTATAGGACTGCATTTTCATTAAACGTCATAACTAAATGTCATAGCTAAACGGCTTGATTATTGCTAAGCGTGATTTTGCTCAAATGATAATGGCCGATACCAAAGTTAAAAAACTTGTATCAGCGATTGCCAATACAAGCTTAGAAGCTTACAGGTCTAAAAGAAGCATAGTAGGATCTTCGACCAATTCTTTTAGTGTCACTAAGAATTGTACCGCTTCTTTACCATCGATCATACGGTGGTCATAAGACAGCGCTAGGTACATCATCGGCAAGATCTCAACTTTACCGTCGACCGCCATTGGGCGCTCGTTGATGGCATGCATACCCAAGATAGCAGTTTGCGGTGGGTTCAAGATAGGCGTTGACATGAGTGAACCAAATACACCGCCGTTTGAGATAGTGAATGTACCACCCGTCATCTCGTCTAGACCAAGCTTGCCTTCTTGCGCCTTGCTACCGTATTCACGGATTTTGGCTTCGATGTCCGCCATGCTCATACGGTCAGTATCACGCAGTACAGGAACGACGAGGCCGCGATCTGATGATACCGCCACACCGATGTCATAAAAACCATGATAAACGATGTCATCACCGTCTAGTGAAGCGTTTACCGCTGGGAAGCGTTTGAGTGCTTCGGTCGCCGCTTTGACAAATAGCGACATAAAGCCTAGACGTACGCCATGACGTTTTTCGAACTGAGCTTTGTACTTAGTACGCATGTCCATCAACGGCTTCATATTGACTTCGTTAAAGGTCGTCAACATAGCAGTTTCTTGAGTAGCTGACAGTAGACGCTCAGCGACACGCTTACGTAGGCGCGTCATTGGGACACGTTTTTCGGTGCGCTCGCCAGTTGACTCTGCCACAGGACGACCGCTATCTGACTTGATAGAGCTGTCAGCTTTTAGCGTTGGGTTTGCCATATCACTCTTGGTCACACGGCCACCGCGGCCACTGCCTTCGACGTTTTTCGGATCTACGCCAGACTCTTTGGCCGCTTTACGAACGGCTGGGCTTTGATCTTTATGGTCAGCTTCGGCTTTTTTGTCAGTGCCTTGTACTGGCTCACCGCCATCTGTATCTTGCTTAGCTTGCACTGGTGCCGCTGGCTGGTCTGGGTTGACTGCTGGCTCATCGTTTGAGTCTGTGCTACCGCTTGCGCCCGCTTCAAACTCAGCGATCAGCTCGTCAGATAGTACTGTGTCATCTACTTGCTTGACGATTTTGGTCACAACACCATCATCAGGTGCCACAACTTCTAAAACAACTTTGTCAGTTTCGATTTCAGCCAATAGGTCATCACGGTTTACTTGCTGACCTTCACTGACATGCCATTCGACGATCGTGCCATCGGCAACCGATTCTGGAAAAACGGGGGCTTTGATATCAGCCATCGATATACTCCTTAGATTTGGATATTTATCTGCATTATTAAGTCGTGATAGGCAGTCAATACTGTTTGCAACAATGTCACTGATAGGTATTGCCAGTACTGACTGTCATCGCCTGCTTCATGTGTCTTCTATAACTTGTAACGTCTGTCACTTATCTTACTTTGCCAGCTTATCGACACTGATACCAAGGCCACCTGCGATCAGTGCTTGCTGCTGCTGAGCATGCAGTTTTGGCGAGCCTGTCGCAGGAGCGGCGCTCGGTGGACGTGCCACTGGCTCCATGACTTTTGCCTTGGTTGGATGTGGTACGACGATACGGAACATATGCGGCGCCAGATAGTACCAAGCACCTTGGTTCAATGGCTCTTCTTGCGTCCAAACGATTTCTTTTAGGTTGCTGTATTTTTCGATCTCAGCAATCAAGCGTTTTTCTGGCAATGGATAAAGCTGCTCAATACGGACGATGGCCACATGATCAAGGCCAAGCGCACGGCGCTGCTCAAGTAGATCATAGTAGACCTTACCACCACAGAGCACCATACGAGTGATGTTGTCTGCATTGTGCTCATCCATCTCTGGCAGTACCGTCTCAAACTTACCGTTAGCAAGCTCTTCTAGGTGAGAGGTTGCCAGCTTATGACGCAGCAGGCTCTTCGGTGACATAACGATAAGCGGCTTACGAATTGGGCGTACCGCTTGACGACGTAAGGCATGATAAATCTGTGCAGGCGTCGTTGGGGTAATCACTTGCATGTTGTCTTCGGCACATAGCTGCAAGAAACGCTCAAGACGTGCTGATGAATGCTCAGGGCCTTGACCTTCATAGCCATGTGGCAACAGCATGGTCAGACCACAAACGCGCTGCCATTTGGTCTCGCCGCTTGAGATAAACTGGTCAATCACCACTTGCGCGCCGTTGACGAAATCACCAAACTGCGCTTCCCAAACGATGAGCGCGTTGGGTACGGTGGTTGCATAGCCGTATTCAAAGGCCAGTACCGCTTCTTCTGACAACAACGAGTTATAAGTGGCAAAACGTGCTTGGTTTTCGCTGATATGCGATAAAGGCACATACATGCTGCCGTCATTGACGTTGTAGATCTCACTATGGCGATGCGAAAAAGTACCACGGCCGACATCTTCACCAGTGATACGAACCAAGACATTGTCATGATCGACCAATGACGCATAAGCCAAGGTTTCAGCGGCGCCCCAGTTCAATGGTTCTTCGCCTGTTTGCATGGCTAGACGCTGATCGACCACTTTTTGTACTTGGCGCTGTAGCTTGTAGCCTTCTGGCATTTGCGCCATACGGCGGCCATACTCTTTTAATTTTTCGATATCGACGCTGGTATCCCATTCATCGACCAAATCATGACCTAGGTAGGGCTTCCAATCAACAAATAACGCTTCGTTTGGCTCGCTGACCAAGGCATTGGCGACATAGTCACCACGGTCTAGCGACTCACGGTAGTCATCTTCGTACTGTTTTTCTTCTTCTGCACTAAGGACGCCATCGGCGATGAGCTTTTGTGCATAGATAGTACGCGTCGTAGGCAGTTTTTTGATGACCGCATACATCAAAGGCTGCGTCGCTGATGGCTCGTCGGCTTCATTATGGCCGTTACGGCGATAGCAGAACAAATCAATGATGATGTCTTTGTCAAATTCATGACGGTAGTCTAGTGCCAATTGCGCGGCAAACACCACAGACTCAGGGTCATCGCCGTTGACGTGTAAGATAGGAGCATGCACCATCTTGGCCACATCAGTACAGTACTCGGTTGAGCGGGCGTCTTCTTGACGGCTGGTCGTAAAGCCGACTTGGTTGTTGATCACGATATGAACCGTACCACCCGTGGTATAAGCACGCGTCTGTGACATCTGGAAGGTTTCTTGAACCACCCCTTGACCGGCAAAGGCAGCATCACCATGGATAACGATTGGCAATACTGAGTTACCGTCTTGGTTGTCCATAAATGGCTGGTCGTTACGGCGAACTTGACGTGCACGTACCGAGCCTTGTAAGACAGGCGCCACGATTTCAAGATGCGAGGGGTTAAAGGCTAGAGCCAAATGCGCCTCACCGCCTGGTGTCATCACGTTAGAAGAAAAACCGTTATGATACTTAACGTCGCCTGAGCCTTTTTCTGGCTGTACCTTACCATCGAACTCATCAAACAAATCGGCAGGGTTTTTACCTAAGATATTGACCAATAGGTTTAGACGGCCACGGTGCGCCATACCAATGACCATCTCTTTGGTGCCATAGCCGCCAGCCCGTTGGATGATTTCATTAATAGCTGGGATAAAGCTCTCACCGCCTTCTAGACCGAAACGTTTGACGCCAGTGTATTTACGAGCCAGATATTTCTCGAGGCCTTCAGCCGCTGTCAGACGCTCTAAGATAGATAGGCGTTTTTCTTTATCAAATTCGATATAGCCTAGGTTGGTCTCGAGGTATTTTTCCATCCAGCGTTTTTCGGTGCTGGTGGTCACGTGCATGTATTCAACACCGATATAACGGCAGTACACACGCTCCATGATTTCGATGATCTCACGGAGTGTCGCTTCGTCTTTACCGATGTTTAAATCATTGGTCGGAAACACCGTATCGAGATCGGCCTCTGATAGGTTGTGATACGCAAGCGTCAGATCTTCTACTTCGGCACGCGGATGCAGATCTAATGGATCTAGCTTGGCGCGGCGATGACCACGGCGGCGGTAAGCTGAGATCAGCTGCTGCACACCCATTTGTTTAGGATCCGCACAGTCGGCACTGCCAGCAGACGCGCTACTGGTGTCGGTGTTGAGTTTATTGGCGGTTTGATTGCGGGCCAGCAATAAAAACTGATCCTTAATAGCATTGTGTTTGGCATCATTTGGCGACTTGTACTGTTCAAAATACGTTTGCCAGTCTGCATCCACACTATCAGGATCTGTTAGGTATTGCTCGTAGAGCGCTTCGATATAATTGGCATTGTCAGCGGCCAGTTCAGTATGTCCTAGCTCTGCTGCGTCTTTGGTTATACTATTCATAATAATCGTCTATTTGATAGATAAATGAATGGAATCGTGCTTATTATTGTGTAATCTGTCGTATATCTGCTATGTAAACCTTGTGTCACATCAGCGGCTGAGCGTTTATTGACTGAACGCTTATTGATTGTCAAAAGTCTGGATAACCTCTGACTAACTCACGTCAAGCAAATTGAGCGCTGACTGTCTCTCGTCTATTTTTGCATTGCCGCTAACATACGGTGTCGACAATAGCTAAGTAGTGCTGATCGCAGCTATTACAATACCGTTGGTAAAAATATAACTATTCGTGAACGCTCAGTTTTCTGAACCAACTCGTTTCACAACATTAATTTATATATAATGCAAAAAGCCATAACAAATCTATTAACTAACATTTATTAACCACTGGTTATCCATGCTGGTCGTGGCAAGATCATAACAACTATTCACCTGACACATATGGCTAGCAAGGTATGTATAGATGTTGCAATAGCAACCAATGAATCGCCAGTCCTCCTGCTTTCAGCTAGCCTTTCACACGGCTATTTTTGCTGAACTGTTATCCTATCAATGAAATAGGTGACACTCTTAGCCAAATATACATTGCTGTATAGGGTAGCATGTCTACTTTTTACGACATAGTTTGTTTGTTCAATACTAGGTATTTACATAATGAATATCTATTATCAATATAATGATATCATTATTGGCTGATTCTAGCTTGTCATTATACCTGAAGTGGTAAAATCTTCCTAAGCATTCGGCTCAATCAAGCACTAAAATTACCTAAATAAAGGCAAATACCTCATCAAAACCCTGAGCTAATGTGCGCTTACCCGTATGATTTCTTCTATCAGGTTAATGGTATTGCGTATCTAATTATATAGGCCGCGCGCCTTTATCACAGACCTTCTTACACATGATCAACGTACTGTCAATATAGCTTTACCATCATACTGTCATTGATGCACGCTAAAAACACATCGCGCTTGCGCTGCTCTCTGTAAAGGTAGGTGACGCAGTTGAGAAGCCCCCGCCCCCTAATCAATAAAAAACACCACCTAATAGCTAGGTGGTGTTTGTTTTACAGTATCTGTAAAAAACCATGCAATTATAAACGATTAACCTGCTTGGTCAATCAACATATTACGCAGATGACCAATTGCTTTGGTTGGATTCAAGCCTTTTGGACAAACTGACACACAGTTCATGATACCGCGGCAACGGAACAAACTAAACGGATCGTCCAGACGAGCAAGACGCGCTTGCGTGTCACTGTCACGGCTATCAGCCACAAAACGATAGGCGTGTAGCAATGCTGATGGGCCTAAGAACTTATCAGGATTCCACCAGAATGATGGGCAGCTGGTCGAACAGCATGCACATAAGATACATTCGTACAGACCGTTTAGTTGTTCGCGCTGCTCAGGTGATTGCAGACGCTCTGTCGGCGGTGCTGGCTGATCATTGATTAAGTACGGGTGTACTTTTTCGTATTGCTCATAGAATTGGTTCATATCGACGACCAAATCACGAACCACAGGCAGACCTGGTAGAGGACGGACGGTGACTTTTTCTGGCAAGGTGTTCATGTTGATAAGACATGCAAGACCGTTTTTGCCATTGATGTTCATGCCATCAGAGCCACAAATGCCTTCGCGGCAAGAGCGGCGGAAAGTGAGGGTCTCATCTTCTTTCTTTAGGCGTAATAACACGTCAAGCAACATACGATCTGAGTCTAACAGCTCAATCGTATAGGTTTGCATGCGCGGCGCTGCGTCCACATCAGGATCGTAGCGATAGATTTCGATGGTGCGAGTACCTCGGCTCATAATGCTAAACTCCACACATAGGTGATGGCGGGCATACAAAGACTGCGACCTCACCGCGCTAACGACTGACTTATCATTAGCGCGAGCAAGTGCATGTAGCTGGCGGTCACCTTTTAATAAATGAATAAGGGATAAAACGTTTGCGCAGTTTATATATCGAGTATATATCAGGCGCGGCGTCTACCATTAGTAGACGCGGACTTTTGGCTCGATATAGTCGACTGTTAACGGCACTTTACGAACTGGCTTGTAAATGATGCGGTTGCCTTCAGAATACCACAAGGTATGCTTCATCCACTCGTGATCGTTACGGCCATTTGGTGCGTAATCATCATCCTCTGGGCGATCGTAGTCAGAGACACTGTGCGCGCCGCGGCTTTCGTGACGATGCGCCGCTGAAATCATCGTGGCTTTCGCAACTTCGTATAAGTTTGCCACTTCAAAGGCCTCGATACGAGCAGTGTTAAAGACTTGTGATTTATCGGCCAAGTGGATCTTGTCGATTTTTTCACCCAGTGCCAAGATTTTTTCGACACCTTCGTCCATGATGGCTTGGGTACGGAATACGCTGGCATGTTTTTGCATGGTAGCGCGGATTTCATCAGCGACATCTTGCGCGTTGTAGCCTTCAGTAGACTGCTGCAGCTTGTCTAGGCGACGCATGGTGAAGTCAAGCACACGTGGATCTAATGGCTTATAGTTGTGGTCGGCATGGTGGAACTCATCAACGATGTGCTTACCAGCCGCGCGGCCAAATACCACCAAGTCAAGAAGTGAGTTGGTACCTAAGCGGTTGGCACCATGGACACTGACGCACGCACACTCACCGATGGCATAGAGGCCTTTCACCACGTTGCCTTTAGCGTATAGACCGTTTTCATCGGTACCCGCTTCTAGATCTGGTACGATGACCTGACCATGAATCGTGGTTGGAATACCGCCCATCATATAGTGAATGGTCGGGATAACTGGAATTGGCTCTTTGGTGATGTCGACGTTGGCAAAGTTTTTACCAATCTCAAACACTGATGGTAGACGCTTCATAATGGTATCGACACCTAGGTGCGTCATGTCCATTACGATATGGTCAGCGTTCGGACCACAACCGCGGCCTTCTTTGATTTCTTGGTCCATCGAGCGCGATACAAGGTCACGAGGCGCTAGGTCTTTGACCGTTGGCGCATAACGCTCCATGAACGCTTCGCCATCTTTGTTACGCAAGATAGCCCCTTCACCGCGACACCCTTCGGTCAATAGTACGCCTGCACCATGCACACCGGTTGGGTGGAACTGCCAGAACTCCATATCTTGTAGCGGGATACCAGCACGCACAGCCATACCAATACCGTCACCTGTGTTGATATAGGCGTTGGTAGACGCGGCGAAGATACGGCCTGCACCACCTGTCGCTAGTACGGTGATTGGTGATTGGAAGACAGCGATGGTACCAGTTTCTTGCTCAATCGCCACCACACCATTGATGTTGCCATCTTCATCTTTGATCAAATCAAGCGCAATCCACTCGATAAAGAACTCGGTGCCTTGCTCTAGGTTTTTTTGATACAGCGTATGTAGCAGGGCGTGACCTGTACGGTCAGCTGCCGCACACGCGCGTTGTACTGCTTTTTCGCCATAGTTTGAGGTATGACCACCAAATGGGCGCTGATAAATCGTGCCATCTTCGTTACGGTCAAACGGCATGCCCATGTGCTCAAGCTCATAGACAACTTTTGGTGCTTCACGGCACATGTATTCAATCGCGTCTTGGTCACCTAACCAATCCGAGCCTTTTACCGTGTCATAAAAGTGAAAATGCCAGTTATCATTGCTCATGTTACCCAAACTTGCACCGATGCCACCTTGGGCTGCGACGGTGTGCGAGCGGGTTGGGAATACTTTGGTCAAAACTGCAACCTTCATGCCTGATTCAGCCAAATGCAGTGAAGCACGCATCCCTGAACCACCACCACCGACGATGACGGCATCGTAGTTTAGGGTCTTAATATTACTAATGGTATTATCTTGTCTAGTTGCCATTACGGTTTTCCTAATGCCTGTTAATGCTTAGAAGTAAATAAAAAGGCTATCTGTCCTGTGTCTGTACACCAATATTTATTCTCTCAGTGCAGCTTACCTAAAGCACATGACACATCTAGCCTTTAACCACTTAATTTGCATATCTATCGTTATACTGGGCTGAGCGGTATTATGCTCGGCGACTTATCTATCGAGCGCCCTATCAGCGCATTTGTCTTTTTAATCATAAAATATTAGACATAATATAAATAAGCAGCCAAACCCAATGCTATGACTATTTTCGGCTATATATGAATGGCAGTGATAACCAAGCTATCAATCACGTTTACAGCCATCCATTTTTTATCGATATTTTGGCGTTACCACCCAATCTGGGTGCTCACCTCATCATTAAACAGCAACGACACCAAAGCCATTACCCCAAAAGATCATGATGCCCCAAAATAAAAAGACTAAAATAGAGATAATCATCAAAGTCTGTAACACCAAACGCAATCTTGGCGCGCTCTCACCCATCTTGCCTGAGGTAATATAGTCAGTGAATACGGTCCACATACCTACCCAAGCATGGCCTGCAAGTGCCACTACAGCGACCAAGCTAAACAGACGCATCGGTAAGCTGGTCATAAATGATGACCACTCAAGATAAGTGACATCGCCATGGGTCAAAAAGAAACCCAGCAACACCACACTATAAACGGCCAAAACGACCGCGCTGATACGCTGGACAATCCAATCACGTGAGCCTGAACCTGTCAGACCAGTTGCGCTTTTGATTCCTGAATCATTTTTAATCATTAGAACATCACCCATACAAATGACGCGACAATTAAAATCGCTGCAATCACAAAACTGACCTTAGATGCGGCGCGGCCAGATTTTAGCTCTTCGTTCATGCCCATATCAGCAAATAAGTGCTTGATACCCATCACAAAGTGATAAGCAATCGCAGCCACAAATATCCATGCTAAAAAGCGCACAAGTACGTTGTCAAACACGGTCTCAAAACTCTCAGGCGACGCCAATGAGTTCTGTAGTAACCACAGCATGACAGGAATCAATAAAAATAAAATAATGCCAGAGATACGATGCAAGATAGAAGCGATCGCAATCGGTGAGCGATTAACGCTAATTACTTGGCTTAAAGGCAGATCAATAGGTCGGTTGCTTTTCACAGCGGGCATCCTTTTTGCGGTTATACTCCTGTATCTGCTATCAACGCATGACATAGGTCGGGATTGTGTCAATTAAGCGTAGAGCAACACACGAGACGAATAAAGTAAGGAAGAGCTAGCTGACTTCGTTTAGTTTGTGCTAAAGGTGAAGAAAGAATCATGTGGTAAGGTATTGATACTTTGTCTACGACTGCTCGGTTTACAACTGCTTGGCAAACAGATCGGTCAAACAACCTGTCTATTATACAACAAAGAAAATAAACATGAGTAAGATCGATTAACTAGTCTATTTTTACTGGTCGCACTTATCACAAGATAACCGTGTTTTGTTATCTTGCGATTGTGTTATCTATAAGGGTGCAAACCTGACGCTAAGTGTTTAAAAATAGAACAGTTAACAAGAACATTCAAACCGTCAGTTGGGTTTGGGTCTATTGACATTGTCCAGCTGTAACCAAATATGAATACCAGTATGAATAGAGAAGCTCTAGACGACACTATATCATGACCACTTATCAATTCGCACAAAACTCGTGCCAGTTAAGTAGCTGCAATTATAAAATGACTGGGCGATAATTACAAATTTATCCATTATGTGGTAAAAAAGGAACAATCAGTTCACAATACAACAGCGTTTTGTCTTATCAAACATAGCGATACGGCCCGTAATACTAAAAATATTTGCCGCCCGTACCTTGTCTGCCACATCCATGCTGCCAGCTGGCACAGAAAAATCATCTCGCCAATTATGGATACCGAGTCTGATACTTATAAAATCCAAGTGACATCACAGCGCGTCTTTGCCACCAATAAAAAGTAAGATTTGCGGCAAAATAACCAATCAGACATATTTTGATACAAAAATTACAGTGAATAAACACGACCAAACCGTACCAATTAGCGGCATTGATGGTAAAAGTCTTTTCAAATCGCAGGGAATTGCTGCTAATATACCCAGCATATTAAATGCGTTAAATATATTTTGACCGTTTGACTGAGCATGGCGCGAAGGTAAGCGCCTGTAGTAATCCTGGGCGCGAGGGTATGCGTCTATAGTAATTTTATTCTAACAAGTTAAATCAATGGAGAGCAATTTATGGCTGACACTAATGCCAAACTAACCGTCAATGGTGAAGAATACGAACTTCCTATCATCAAAGGTACTTTAGGGCGCCCAGTTATCGATATTGCTGCTCTACAAGACTCAGGCTTTTGGTCTTATGACCCAGGTTTCAAAGTAACCGCTCCTGTTGAGTCAAAAATTACCTATATCGACGGTGGTAAAGGTGAGCTGTTGCACCGCGGCTACCCTATCGATCAGCTGGCAAACAATGCTGAATACCTAGAAGTGGCCTATGCCTTGATTCATGGCGACTTGCCAAACGCCGAGCAAAAAGCGGACTTTTTTGAAAAAATCCGTAAGCACACAGGCGTGCATGACCAATTACGTAAATTCTTTGAAGGCTTCCGCCGTGACGCGCATCCAATGGCGATTATGGTGGGCGTTGTGGGTGCCTTGTCAGCGTTTTATCATGACAACCTAGACGTCAGCAACGAAGAGCACCGCGAAATCACTGCCATTCGTCTAATCGCAAAAATGCCAACGCTTGCCGCGATGAGTTATAAATACTCGCAGGGCGAACCATTTATGTATCCACGTAACGACTTTAGCTACGCGGAAAACTTCTTGTACATGATGTTTGCCACGCCTGCTGATGTGGACTATGAGCCAAACGACGTGGTCACCCGCGCGATGGACAAAATCTTCACCTTGCACGCAGACCACGAGCAAAACGCCTCGACCTCTACTGTGCGCCTAGCCGGCTCAACGGGTGCCAACCCTTACGCCTGTATCGCAGCTGGTATCGCCGCCCTTTGGGGTCCATCACATGGCGGCGCCAACGAAGCTGTGCTTGAGATGCTAGATGAAATCGGTACTGTCGAAAACGTGCCAGCATTTATGGAAAAAGTGAAGAGCCGTGAAGTGAAGCTCATGGGCTTTGGTCACCGTGTTTACAAAAACTTTGACCCACGCGCCCAAGTCATGAAAGAGACTTGTGATGAAGTACTCGGCGCACTAGGCATCAACGATCCTAAGCTTGAGCTGGCCATGGCACTAGAAAAAATCGCTTTAGAAGATCCGTTCTTCGTTGAGCGTAACCTGTATCCAAACGTTGACTTCTACTCTGGCATCATCCTAAAAGCCATCGGTATCCCAACGTCTATGTTTACTGTGATCTTCTCATTGGCGCGTACCTCAGGTTGGATCAGCCACTGGTTAGAGATGCACAGCGCACCGTTCAAAATCGGTCGCCCACGTCAGCTATACACTGGCGAGACGCATCGTGACTTTGTCAAAGTAGAAGACCGCAAGTAATCTGCTTAGATACGGCACGTGTATAAAAGAACCATAAAAAATCCCGCTATATGCGGGATTTTTTATTGTCGATAGATAAGCGCTGTGATGCTGGCTGTCGCCGTCATAGGCTTGGGCGGTAGCTGTTTATTCAAATGCTTTAAGCGTTTGTTCGTACTTGGCAATTTGCTCATCATAACCCTTGATGGTCTCGTTAAACTTGGCCATGAGTGCTTCAAACTCTTGTTGTTGATTAAGCTTCATTTGCTGCATATCGATAACTTGCTGCGCCTCTATCTGCTCCCAAACCTGATGCTGAATGATAAGACGTGCCAGCGCTGGACTTTTGGCACTGAGCCTACCTGCAATCTCAGCATGCTCAAATAGCTGCGGCACCAAAGTCGCTATGTTTATCAAGGTATCTACCTCGTCAGCGCTCAGCGGCGTGATCACTGGCTGATAAAGTGCCGCCGTTGCCTGCTGGTAGCTGTCGATGATCTCATCTTCTGTTTGCATGACAGGCTTGCGCGGCTCGAGGCTAATACGTTTGAGGACGGTCAAATCGCGCTCGCCCACTTCTGTGCTGGTGTTGATGTCTGCTGCTGCCTCATCGCCACTTTCCCTATTTTGAGCCGTCGCGGCGTCACCGTTATGTGCCGTGTTATCGCCTGCTGTATCCGCACTATTTAACAATAAATCTTCTGCACTTTGGGTCGAGTCTGCCGCTTGCAGCGACTCGTACTCGGCCTGTAGCCGGCGCTGCAGCCTTTGCATTTGCGTCACATAAATTGGCTCAAACTGCTCAATACGCGCCGCCGCCGACTCACTTTGCGGTACAGGCTTGCTGTCTTCGCTAGCTACTTGCTCAGTCGCGTGGCTATCATCGACAACAGGCGCGGTCTCGGTCTGCTGCTGACAGCCGCCGAGTAGCAATGCACCACTCAACGTCGCAGCCAGTACAGTCATGGCAGCATACTTACTATTAGGTGATGGTGTTTTATTCATATGACTATCATGAGCGGTATCATGACTCTTGGCTTTATCTGGTAAAAATTTATACATCAGAGTACATATCCTTTGTTGACGCAAAATAATGAGTTGACGCAAAATAATAAAAGGTAGGCGTATCACCGCCATCCGTTGCTGAGTGATACTGTGCTAGCGTCTGGGTCATAAACCTCTCATAACACTATTTAGCATAGTGGTTATTGATGTCAATAAGAAGCGTCAATTGTGAACGGAGTGTCGAGCTGGCGACGTTGACAGTTGATTTGTGACAACAGTAGACTTGTGGCATTAAACGTGTGACCTCAGACTCAAGAAGCGGTCGTCAAAAACGGTATACAGCGCTCAAAATCACGGCAGTCCTGACCACGCTGGCGACGGACAAAATAGTCTTGTACCATACGCGCCTGCTGCTCGATACCATATTTAAAAAAGGGCTTGCCTATTGTAAATACATAGTCATAACGCCGATCGACCAATGCCCCGCGTACCACCTTGATACCCTGCTGTAGCTGCCAAACGTGCGTTAGCTCATGTATCAGCCAGCTTTGCTTACTTAAGGAGGACTGGCTAAAGTCTGTGATCCAGTCTGCTGGATGAAAGTAAATATGACCATTGGGGCTGACAGCGTAATGTCTAAGCACCCACCACGCTGTTTTTAATTGCACATCCTCCAGCCTAATACTGTCGCCAAATACCGAGCGTGCCAGCGCAACCTCACCTGCACTCAAATGGCGCGACCGCCTCTTTGGGCGCTGATGACTTGATAAACGCCGCGCTTGGCTCAATAACTGCTGTATGGTCTCACGTATCATAAACAATCAATGCCGTCATGTAGGTGCATAATATAAGTGCCCAGATATATAAGTGCCCAGATAAACACCTAGGAAGTACAAGTGCTGCTATAACTGGTGCTGTCTTATCTGTTTAATAAGGCTTTTGATATAAAAATAAAAGCCGCGAAGACAGAAGTTATACATTAGGGCTGCAAACAGTCAAATAAAACATATACAAACCTACCTATTTATTACTATAATAGATAGATTATATCTATAATATAGAGAGCAAGTTATGGGGAAACTGGTTAGTATTGGGGAGGCTGCCAAACATTTCGGGGTTGCTCAATCCACATTAAGACGTTGGGATGAGGATGGTACGTTAGTCGCCAAGCGAACCGAAAACGGGCATAGGCGATATGATTTAAGTGAAATCAGACCGCATTCCTTGAATACACCACCTAAATTAGACCGAAAAACCATTGCTTATGCTCGTGTGTCGAGTCGTGATCAAAAAGACGACTTACTTCTCCAGTCTCAAGTTTTGGAACTTTATTGTGCCAGGCAAGGCTGGACTTTTGAGACGATTACCGATCTTGGTAGTGGAATGGATTATAAAAAGAAAGGCTTAAAAAACCTGCTTGATGACATACTGAGCAATAAAGTTGAACGGCTGGTAATTACCCATAAAGACAGGCTTTTACGATTTGGTGCAGAACTGGTTTTCATGTTGTGTGAGGCTCGTGACGTTGAAGTGGTAATAATCAATCAAGGTGAAGAGTTGAGTTTTGAGCAAGAATTAGCCCAAGATGTATTGGAGATTATCACCGTATTTTCAGCGAGGCTATACGGCTCTTGCAGCAAGAAAAACCAACAATTAATAGAGGCGGTTAAAAAAGCATTATGATCCGTGGACACATTATCGAACTCAAGCCAAACAACGTACAGGCAAATCACCTTGCTCGTGCTTGTGGCGTGGCGAGAAAAGCCTACAACTGGGCTTTGCATGAGTGGCAGCGGCAGTATGCGCTTGACAAAGCGTACCGTGATGCGTGTTTGGCCGCAGGCGTTGAGGTTGATACTAAAAATCTAAACAAGCCCTCACAGGCGAAGCTCAGACGCGAATTGAACGCCATTAAGCGTGAATTATTCCCCTATATGCTGGAAGTGACCAAATGCGCTCCGCAGGCGGCAATCATGCAGTTGGGTGATGCTTATAACAACTTCTTTAAAGGCTTAGCGAAATACCCAACCGCTCGTAAAAAAGGCCGTGACGATAGATTCAGTTTATCCAACGACCAATTTGCCATTAAAGGTAAATCCATTCGTATCCCAAACTTGGGCTGGGTTCGCTTAAAAGAAGCTTTACGTTTTGACGGCAAGATCATGTCAGCCACCATCTCTAAACGTGGCGGTAAGTGGTTTGTTAGTGTGGCTGTTGAAATACAAAAAGCTGTAATTCCTACTAAAAAGACAGGTAAAAGCGTTGGTGTTGATCTTGGTATTACCGACTTACTGGTTTTATCAGACGGCACTAAAATTAAAGCGCCAAAACCACTTCAAGCAAACCTTAAAAAACTAAGAACGCTAAACAAAGCGCTCAGTCGCACTAAAAAAGGCAGTAAAAACAGAGAAAAAGCGAAAACCAAGCTCTCTCGTTTGCACTATAAGATCAGGTGTATTAGGCAAGATTCTCTCCATCAAATCACAACAAGTCTGGTTAATGAGTTCGATGTGATTGCGATTGAGGATTTGAATGTCAAAGGTATGGTTAAGAACAGGCGGCTATCAAGAGCTATCAGTGACTTGGGTTTCTTTGAGTTTAAGCGACAGCTTATCTACAAAGCCACTGAGCAAGACAAGGTTGTGAAATCAGTCGGACCCTTCTACCCAAGCTCAAAAACCTGTTCAAACTGCAATCATATCCTTGGTAAAGATGAGCTAATATTGAAAATGCGTGAGTGGTTGTGCCCTAACTGTCAGGTTTCTCATGACCGTGACCTCAACGCCAGCATCAATATTTTAAATAACGCGACTGTTATTTTAACAGCTGCATAATCCTGTTTATTGGACGGTGAGTTCCATCGCCAATTAAAAAAGTCTGTGGAGTCGTGGTCAGTCTAAATCTCAAATGAGAAATAGCGCGTGACAATGAAGCAGAAAGAAAACGTCAAACCTATCTAATAGTCAATATTGGATAGGTTTGAGTAAGATTTTTGGAACGGTAAGGAGTGCTAGGATAGTCCTACGCGTAATTGATATCCTATGATAGATAGTCGATACATTTCAATTTGATACTGAGCCTGTGCTTTTACATTGAGCATCCTTTTGCTGACCCATTGATCAACGATAGAGAGTGTTATGCCGCCAAACTTTCATGCCGATACCCCGCTTGCCCAGCGCATGCGCCCAGCGACGCTCGATGCTATCATCGGTCAAGAGCACCTGCTGGCAGCTGGGGCGCCGCTACGACGCTTGGTCGAGCAAGGCCATCTGCCCTCCATTATCTTGCACGGTGAGGCAGGCATCGGCAAAACCACCATTGCTATGCTATTGGCTGATGCCGTGGGTCGGCCGTTTCATGCGTTGTCGGCACTCAATACGGGGGTCAAGCAGCTACGCGAAGTGCTGGAGACTAAGGACTCATTGAGCTTTGAGTCGCCGGTGGTGTTTATCGATGAGATACACCGCTTTAACAAAGCGCAGCAAGATGCCTTACTTGGCGCGGTCGAGTCTGGAGATATCACCCTGATTGGGGCGACCACCGAAAACCCCTCATTTAGCGTCAACAATGCTTTGCTATCGCGTTGTCAGGTTTATCGCTTGGAGCCACTGACACCCGAGCAAATCGCGGCTGTATTGCAGCGCGCCATTTCAGAAGATAGCATTTTCAAAGACTTGGCCGTGGATTTGCAGG
This sequence comes from Psychrobacter sp. Marseille-P5312, assembly GCF_900291405.1. NCBI lineage: Bacteria > Pseudomonadati > Pseudomonadota > Gammaproteobacteria > Moraxellales > Moraxellaceae > Psychrobacter > Psychrobacter sp. Marseille-P5312. The sequence goes on along the minus strand of NZ_OLML01000001.1, from coordinate 1,256,295 downwards.
CACAAGACACCATTAGCCAACTGGCACACGGCGATGCCAGAAAGGCACTTAACCTGCTAGAGCTGGCCATACAAACAGCGGATACCAGACAATCGCCGCTGATCATCGATGATGCGCTGGTCTCTCGCGTCGCGCAAACGGCGCTGGTACGCTATGATGAAGACGGCGAGCAGCATTACGACATTGTCTCCGCCATGATAAAGTCCGTGCGCGGCTCCGACCCTGATGCAGCGCTCTACTGGATGGCGCGGATGCTGGTGGGCGGAGAGCCAGCTGAGTTTATCGCGCGGCGTTTGGTCATCTTGGCAAGCGAAGATATCGGCAATGCCAACCCCAATGCCCTACTCCTCGCTGATGCCGCCCTGCGTAGCGTTCAGTCCATCGGTATGCCTGAGGCGCGCATTATCTTAGGACAAGTGGTGGTGTATCTGGCGACCAGTGCCAAAAGCAACAGCACTTATAAGGCAATAAATGCGGCGATGGCCTTGGCAGAAAAAGACGCCTCTCCCGTACCGCTACATCTGCGCAATGGCGTGACCAAATTGATGCGACATCAAGGCTATGGGCAGGGCTACGCCTATCCACACGATTACCCCAATCATTATTATCCGCAGCATTATCTGCCAGATACGCTGCTGGGTACGCGCTTTTATCACTTTGCTGATAATCAGCGCGAACAGCACAGCAAGCAGTTTATGGATTGGCTAAAATCCCAATCTGCCAGTAACTCTTAAAACCTGCCCGTTTATTAGTAATACTGAACGCTGTTTTTGACAGACTTCGGGATATAGTTTGGAGATGGGGCAGCACGATAGGATGAAAAGCGTTAAAATGTCCTCATAATGATATATAAGCAATGAGGCAATCATGCCTAGCGTCCGTACCTATAGCCGAGTCGTGCCCATCATCGAATAGATGTAGCAAGCGGCGCGTTGCCTAACCGCAACAGCTTATGGCCTCAGCGGCTGTTACTATAGGCAGATCATGCTATATATGTTACCTCACACCTATCTACACATAATAAAATATCGAGACTTACTATGAGTTTAAATACCATTCCTGAGATTATCGAAGACATCCGTGCTGGAAAAATGGTCATCTTGATGGATGATGAAGACCGCGAAAACGAAGGCGATATCATCATGGCAGCCACCCATGTGCGCCCTGAAGACATCAACTTTATGATTACCCATGCTCGCGGCCTAGTGTGTCTGACTCTATCGCAAGCGCGCTGCCAACAGCTAGCACTACCGCTAATGTCTGATCGCAACGAAGCAAAGTTTAGCACCAACTTTACAGTGTCTATCGAAGCGGCTGAAGGCGTCACCACAGGTATCTCAGCGGCTGACCGCGCGCACACTATTCAGGCAGCGGTCTCTGCATCAGCCAAACCCGAAGACATCGTACAACCTGGCCATATCTTCCCTATCATGGCACAAAACGGCGGCGTCCTGCACCGTGCCGGCCACACCGAAGCAGGCTGCGACTTGGCTCGTCTAGCGGGACTGGAGCCTGCAGCGGTCATCGTCGAGATCATCAACGCTGATGGTACGATGGCACGTCGTGACGATCTTGAAATCTTTGCCAAAGAGCATGGCATCAAGATGGGCACAATCGCTGATCTGATCAATTACCGTATCGCCAACGAGCAAACGGTAGAAGAAATAGAGACGCGTCCTTTTGAGACCGAGCATGGGACTTTTACCTTGCACCGCTTCCGTGAGTTTGGCGCTGAAGAGACGCATTTGGCGTTGGTCAAGGGCGATGTCAGCGAAGGCGTCAGTACTGTCCGTGTCCATGGCTTCCATCCGCTGCGTGACTTGTTTGCCGCCAAAAACGATATGACAGGCCGTAGTGGCTGGAGCGTACAGTCAGCGTTGGAAGAAATCAGCGCCTCGGAGCGCGGCGTGCTGGTTTGGATTGGTAGCAATCAGCCTGTTGATCTAGGCGATGCGCTGGATAAAGCGGCGGACAATCAATCGCAATCAACCATCACCCAGCAGCCGTATCGTAGCATCGGGGTTGGCGCACAGATTTTGCGTCATTTAGGCGTGCGTGATATGCGCTTATTGTCATCGCCCATGAAGTTTTATGCACTATCAGGCTTTGATCTAAACGTAGTAGATTTTGTGCATGCACCCAAGCAAGGCTAGGCGCTATGACCATTATTTAAGCACTATTCGATAGTGATTAAGTGGCCTTATCAATCATAAAAAAAGCACGCTTATAAACTGAGCGTGCTTTTTTATGTGCGAGTAACATCTATAAAAGTTGAGGTTCAAACCTCAGGCGTATGACCAACGGTCGCTTCTAATGCCAATAGGCGCTCGCGCTCGGCGCTGCTCCACGGCAATTTGTCCTTGCCAGCGCTGTCCAAGCGCACCACCACCGCCTCAGCCGTTGCCACTACCAGACTTTGCGCCGTACTATAGTAACTATACTCCATCACGATACTGGTACGGCCCAAACGCTGGCAGCGCACTCCTAATAACAAAGTATCAGGGTAGACCACAGGACGCAAATACTGACAGCTTGACTGTGCCAATACCGTCACCATGCTGCCATCAAACATGCCTAATGCCTGCAGATAAGCAATACGCGCTGACTCAGCATAACGATAAAACACCACGTTATTTAGATGGTTAAAGGCGTCCATCTCGCCCCAGTGAATCGGCTGATGATGGATGACGGGATAGTGAGCCAGCTCAGTCGCTAGGGGCTCATTGACTGTCGGTAAATCGGCTGGTAGGGAGCGGTTCATAAAGTGTCCTTTTTTATCATCCTGTTTTTTATTATTTGGGTGTGTCTTATCATCGAGCACCAACGACTAGCGCTGCGGTTTGGCTAAGACTTGCGTGGTCAATAGCGCCGTGGGCTTGGGTGCTTCGACAATCAATTGATCTAGCCAATTGATCACCTCTGCCACGTCGTTGGGGGCTTGCATCATCGTGATATTGGCCATTTGATCTGACGCTTGCAGGCTGGTCTGTGTCTGTTTCTGCCGCTCATCAGCACTTGGTGTGAGGGTTATGAGCTGTTTGCGTGCCTGCGACAGATAACTGATGAGCTGCTCACGGTCGCGCATATTGCTGGCTTGCATGGCCAAATTCAGCGTCATAATAGTCTCGTGGATGGTCAGCTGCCTACGGGTCAGTGCTTCCTTGTCTTTAGCTGTGTTTGCAGCTGGGGTTTTATTGTCCTTGCTACCCTCTTTATGGTCGTAACGCTCATGGCGATGCAAAAAGGCTTGGATATTTTGCATGGCCAAGTTATGCATCTGCCACGGGCTTGGCTGCGCGCTTTGCGCTTGTAGACGCTCAATGTCTTTTAGCAGGCTTTGCTTAATCACCACCGTCAGCGCAGGGGCAATTTCATTACTGCTTTGCGACAGCTGCCAGTGTAGCCCTCGCAGCAAATCAATCGCCGCGCTATCATTGTTATCCACCAGCAGCCTATCCACCGCTTTTATTTGAATACGCAGTAAATCCAGCTGATTTTGCGCTTGGCTACTGGCTGCCACGCGCGGCTCAGGTAGCGTCTGCTGACTCATGGCAAACAAGCGATCATCCATCTCGTTTAAACGGCTGACAACTTGCTCGTTACTTTGCAGACGCTCGTGAACACTCTGCTCAAAACGCTGCTGGCTGATATATAACCAGAGTAAGGCGGCGATAAGCAATAAAATCGTCAGCCACTGCAAGCGTATGAGTAGCATATTTGCTTGCCGGCGCTGCTGAATAGCAGAGGGGTCCTTGGGTGAAGTCTCAGGGTTCATAGACATAGTACAGCACCGTTACTGGTAGATTGGGTCATGGTTGTCGCAAGCCGCATAAAACAGGAATACGCATCCTGATGACAAAACAGCTATATCCTAGGCGTATCAAGCACTGATCGCAGCCAGTATGGTGGCTGGTGCCAAATCCTCCACCCGCCAGTAGCTCAACTGCTCATCGGCAACCATATTGGCCAAGCGCTCACCCAGCACCACATAAGCAAAGTCCGACAGCTTGAGCTTGGGCAATCCATCAGCCCCTGTACTGTCTGCCAATGGCTGCTTTACAGTATCCTCAGCACTCGTCTCATCATTTGCTTGTCGCTTACCTTGACTGACTACTTGCCGCCAATGCTCAAAGGCGGTGGCACTACTAATGATGACGACAGGTTGTGACTGTTTGGGTATAGGCTTTGGATGCTGAGCGGTGCTTGGCGCTGCTGGTTCTGCAGGTTCTGGTGCTGATGCTAATGTTGATGATAGGGGGCTAGGCACAGAAGCTGCCGTAGAAAACTGCTGTAACCACTGATTGTATTGCCTACAGGCCTCATGAGGCATGATACGCTCGTACCAAGCGATGCTATCGATATGGACACCGCGCGCTTGTAACGTGTTGACCAATAAACGGCGGCCACCAAGACCGCGCCATACCAATAGCTTGTCCCCTGCTTGCAAGCTGTCGATCTCTGGCATCGCAAGCATGCCTTCGTTGTTGGCCACGCGCGGCTGCAGCACGTGATAGCTTGCCGCCTTGATTTTTGCCTCATTTAAGACCGCAGCTGTCGCCTCTCCTACCGCAATCAAGTAACTGGGGGCGCTGAGGTTTTGCCGCTCGGTGGTTTTTTGGCTTTCATTGTTTCGCTTGTCACCATTTGTCTCAGAGTGCTGGGTATGGCGCTCGCGGGCAAGGGCTTGCCAAACCGCTAGTCCCGCTGCTGCCGCCGTAGGACTGACGATGACCAGTGCCTGATAGTCGCCTGCAAACCACTGACGCATCAGCGCCATGTCCGCATCTGTGATAGGACGCGGCTGTAGCGTCAGCATCGGAATCTCTACTACGCTTAGACCCGCAGCTTGTAGATATTGCGTCAACGGAGCGGCACGCTCTACCGGTCTGGTATTGATGACCACACGCGTAGGCGCTGATGAGGCCGCACTCTTATGCCGAGCGGTAGGTTTTGAATGAGATGAGGTAGATGACATAGACGTACCATGACAAAAATCAAAAGAAATAAACAAGTCGCAAACCCATCTTAATTACTGGCTTGCAGCTCAGACAGCGGTATCTGCGTATTATTTGGTATCATAAATCGCTGATAAAATAGCGCCTGCACCATCAGCAAGTAACATATCAGCCACATCGATACCCAGCTGATTGGCCTGAGTTTCTTGCTCGTCTTGGTTACCAGTTAAGGTAATGCGTTTTTCTGCTTTTAGCAGCTCGCTACCATCGGCCTGCCCCACGCGCCCGCGCAACCACAATATGTTGCCGTCGTCATTGTTGCCATTTTCGGTATTTTTCGCACGGTCATCCTCGGTCTCGTCTGCCATTTGCAAGACCGCATAGGCTGCAATCGGTACCTGACAGCCGCCTTCTAAATGACGGTTGAGGGCACGCTCAGCAATCAGGCGAATACGCGCTTTATTATCATTTAGCGGTGCCAATAGCTGCAATACTGCATCATCGCCCTCGCGGCACTCAATCGCCAACGCCCCTTGCCCAACCGCGGGCAGACAAGCATCGATATCCAGCTCACCACGAATACGCTCGTCCAGCTCAATACGCTGCAAACCACTGGTGGCCAAAATAATCGCGTCATACTCGCCTGCGTCCAATTTGCTCAAACGGGTACCAACGTTACCGCGCAGGGTTTTGATTTGTAGATCTGGGCGATAAGCCTTGATTTGACACTGACGACGCAAGCTTGAGGTGCCAACGATAGCGCCTTGCGGCAACGCATCAATACTATCGTATGTATTGGACACAAACGCATCGGTTGGGGCGGCGCGCTTGCAGTACACCCCCAACATCAAGCCTTCAGGCAGCTGCATGGGCACATCTTTTAGCGAATGCACGGCAATATCTGCGTCTTTATTATAAAGCGCTTGCTCAAGCTCTTTGACAAACAAACCCTTGCCGCCAATTTTTGCCAGTGGCGTGTCCAAAATTTTGTCACCCTTAGTGACGATTTTTAGCAAATTAATCGTCATCTCAGGATATAGCGCCAACAGACGATCGCGGATATGCTCAGCTTGCCATAAGGCTAATGGGCTTTGGCGCGTGGCGATGTTTAAGGTAGTCAAAGCAGGTTGCTGCAGATTGCTCATAAAAGGCCTCAATAAGTTTGATATACAATATCAGTGCGAATCATCTCTGCATGAAACGATACGGTCGATTTGCCACAAAAATGGGCGCTATCACTCGTTGATAGTAAACGCTGACGCAAAAAAATACCCCTATTTAATCATAAATAAGGGTTTGATGATATGGGATGATTATTTCTCTATAAAAACAGTCAGTTACAGATAGCGCTTTACATGCTTTGGATTCTATCACGTAACGCTGGCAGGTGGCGACGACTCACCGCCAATGTCTCATCGATGCCTTTAAAGCGCACTTGATATTGGCCGGCATCCAAGGTTTCTAAGTAGTCCAAAAAGCTCAGATTGATAATGGCATTGCGATGGACGCGGAACAACCGGTCTTCAAACTCTTGCTCAAGCTCTTTTAGAGTCTCATCAATCAATACGATACCATTCTTGTGACGGACTTTGACGTATTTTTGATCGGCAGTAAAGTAGTAGATGTCTGTGAGTTTGATCAATTCGACACCGCGATGGGTACGAGCGGCGATATGCTCACGTATTGGCCGCGCTGTCGGGTCCTCAAGCTTACGGATTTCGTTGAGCTGGGCGGCATTTAGATTTTTGGCTTTGTTTAGCGCCTCCAGCAGCTCGTCTTTATTGGCAGGTTTGAGCAAGTAGCTGATGGCATTGGCCTTGAGAGCAGCAATGGCATAGTGATCGTAGGCGGTGACAAAGATAATGGCTGGCGGATGCTCAAGCTCGTTCAGCGCTTGCGCACAGCGCACCCCATCCATCTCAGGCATACGAATGTCTAATAATATGATATCTGGCTGCTGGGTTTTGACAGCGACAATGGCTTCTGCCCCTGTCGTGGCTTGTGCCACCACCTGATGGCCTGACTCTTGTACAATTCTGGCCAAACGCTCACGCGCCAATGGCTCATCATCGCAGACTACGATCCGCATGCAAACTCCTGTTTTAGGAAATACTTAATACGATTTAATGAAATAATTCATCAACCTACTATCAATAATAACACTAACGCCTAAGGACTTAGCATAAAAAATGTTTGATTATTGCAGGTATTCTGAACATTTAATTTGGGCAGCGGCAGCGCTTATTTATCGGTCAAATACATATTAAATATTGACGATTATCGTGCCGATTATAAACAGTACGGTGCAATAACTGTGCCATACTTTATATTAATCGTATTAAACAAAAGTTTGTATTAGTAATAGGCATCTATTGATAATCGCTAGCTTAGAGATAGCTAGATGACAGACCGCTATATCCCGACGTCTTGTAGCGGATACTCAATCAAGGTAATGATTTGGCTGTTGGTCACCTTGCTTCTGATATCGGCGCTTTGGCCAAAGTACGAGCGCAGACGCTCTGCTTGGATATAAAAATTCATGTGCTGGCGCAAGTCATGATTGATCATCAAGGTTTTTTTGGGGAGCTGGACGCTGATGGTGATGCTGACGCGGTGCTCATACCAAGTGACTTTGATATGAATAAAAATCGTCTCTGTGGTCATCTCCACCACGTTAAGGAGCATTTTTTCTAGCACACTTTGCAGCGTCAAGGCGGTGATGACCATGTCATACATGATGTCTTCATCTGGCAGTTGCCAAGTGACATCAAGCTTGTCAGATAGCCGGCTAGACTCGATGGCCAAATAGTGCTCACACAAAGCGATCTCTTCTTCAAAGCTGATCTCACGCGCGCCACTAAAGCTGGCGCGAAACAGCGCGGAGACGTGTTGTAGCAACTGGGAGGCGCGCGCTGGATTGGACTCAATCAGCGACACCAGTGTGTTGATGGTATTAAAGAAAAAATGCGGTGTAATACGGGCTTTGGTTAAGTCGTTTTGGGCGTTTAGTTTGTGCACAAAGGATTGATTAAGGGCATTCATCTCACGATAACGGCGCAAAAAGTACAACAAAAACACCAAGGTAAAACCGCCTGTAAGGATTAAGTCAAAAACCACTTCTAACACGAAGTTTTGTAGGCTGTATTCGTGCCAGCCCATGTTTATCATGACCAGCAAGACCAACACCATAGAGACAGCAGAGGCCAGCATAAGGATGGCGAGCACATACATACTGACCTTGGGTATGCTCATGCTCTTAAAGACAGGGCGCAGATAATCGATGATATACAAAGAAGGGATGATGCTTAAGGTGTTTTGTATCACTCGGCTGCCAAGCTTGATTATAAAGTCAGACCAAGTAGCTAGGTCATGGCGGTCGATCACCGTGACAAACAGCGACCAAAAAAAGATATAAATCAGCCACTGCCAAGACTTCATGACTTCCATGAGCTTGGGGATAAAAAACTCTAAGCGCTCCGCTAGTAAGGCAACCTCATCATTTGCTATACTTGAGTTCTTATTCTCTTGACTTGTCTTATATCGATATGAACGCCAACTCTTCAAACCCTAGTAATCCTGAATTAAATAAAAACGTGTCAGTCTCTGATTCTAGCACAGATGACTCTACAACAAATAACGCGGCGCAAAACAGTCCTGCCAGCGCGCCAGGCCAGCAAATGTGGGGCGGACGCTTTAGTGAAGCGACAGACAGCTTTGTGGCCGCTTTCACCGCTTCGGTCGGCTTTGATCAACGCTTTGCCCGACATGATATCCAAGGCTCTATCGCTCATGCGACCATGCTCAAAGAATGCGGGATTTTGACCGCTGATGAAGTGGCGACCATCATCGATGGTCTACAGCAGGTATTAGCTGAGATTGAAGCAGGTGAGTTTAATTGGTCTATCACCCTAGAAGACGTACACATGAACGTCGAGTCACGTCTGACTGATATCGTCGGCGCGGTGGGCAAAAAACTACACACTGGCCGTAGCCGTAACGATCAGGTGGCCACCGATATCCGCCTGTGGCTACGCGAAGAAACCGACAATATCATCGCGCTGTTGGTGCGTTTGCAAAACGGCTTGCTGGATTTGGCCGAGCAGCATACGGACACCATCATGCCAGGCTTTACGCATCTACAAACCGCGCAGCCTGTCAGCTTTGGCCATCACGTGATGGCATGGTTTGAGATGCTCTACCGCGATACCGAGCGCCTTGTCGACGCCCGTCGCCGTATCAATCAGATGCCACTTGGTAGTGCTGCGCTTGCTGGAACGACCTTTCCGATTGACCGTACCATCACCGCCAGACTGCTAGGGTTTGATGGCATTTGTCAAAACTCACTCGATGCGGTCTCAGACCGAGATTTTGCCATTGAGTTTACCTCAGCAGCCTCTATCCTTATGATGCATATGTCGCGTATGAGCGAAGAGATTATCCTATGGATGTCGGCGCAGTTTAACTTTGTACAGATACCCGATCGCTTCTGTACTGGCTCGTCGATCATGCCGCAAAAGAAAAACCCTGACGTGCCAGAGCTGGTACGCGGTAAAGCGGCGCGGGTCTTTGGTCAGCTGATGACATTGTTAAGCCTGATGAAAAGTCAACCGCTTGCGTATAATAAAGACAATCAAGAAGACAAAGAGCCGTTATTTGACTGCGTCGATACCTTGACAGGTTCTCTACTGGCATTCGCTGATATGCTACCAAACATCACACCAAATAAAGACAGTATGCGTCAAGCGACCATGAAGGGCTATGCGACAGCGACTGATTTGGCAGACTACCTAGTACGTCAAGGCGTGGCATTCCGTGATGCCCATGAAGTCGTCGGCAACGCTGTGGCTTTAGGCATCAAAGAGGGCGTTGATTTAAGTGACTTGTCATTGGCGCAGCTTCAGCAATTTAGTGACGCGATCGGCGATGACGTCTTTGATTACTTAACGCTAGAGGGCTCACTCGCCGCCCGTGATCATCTGGGTGGTACCGCGCCCAATCAGGTCAAGCAAGCGGTGGTTAATGGCCGCGCGCGCTTAAAAGCTTTTGCATAATTTGCATAAACAGAGACATGATATTCCGACGCAGAACGGGTATAAACTTTCCTTATGTGCTGTGCCTGTTCGGACAGATGCTGCGTAAAACTCATCCCAGTCCCGCTGTATCGTTTTTATTCTAAACTCACTATGCAATACCCGCGCCTAGCACTTACGCCTTAGCGCGGGTGTTTTTTTTGTCATCACATCGCCAAAACTTTCATCAAACCGCTTGGCTGTTACCGTCTATACACCCGATAGCCTTTGCTAAATTTACTCAGATCGTTATCATAGGGTGATATTCATAGTTTATAAGGAGCCTCTAATGACTGAGACTTTTAACCCGCAAGCCAATACCGTGTTTTGCCGCAAATATAAGCAAGAGCTGCCAAAAATGCTGCATCCACCCTTCCCCAATCAAAAAGGCAAAGAGCTACAAGAAACAGTTTCTGACAAAGCGTGGAAAGAGTGGCTAGAGCAGCAAACCATGCTAATCAACGAAAACCATCTAAGCATGATGGACCCTGAGGCCAAAAAGTTTTTGACTGAGCAGCGTGAGAAGTTTTTGGACAACGAAGACTATGAGCGCGCGCAGGGCTGGACACCAGAAAATTGACTTCCTCCCCTCCCTAAACGGAGAGGATTCCTACTAAAGACGGTCAAGCCCGACCGCGAGAATGTTTTTTGCTCCATTAACATCTCTGTTATGGGTCGTTTTACAAGAACGACAAAACCACTCGCTTATACCAAGCCCTTCTCTACCTTTCGGACTGTCTTGGCGGGAGCCGCAACACGAGCAGGTTTGGGTGCTGTACGCTTCATTGACTTCGGTATAGTGGCAACCTGCGTTCGCGCATTTATAATCCAGTTGCCTCTTTATTTCAAACCAACCAGCATCATAGACGGATTTGGCCAGTTTGGATGAAGTGAATGAGTTTGATTTAATTGTACCAACAACGATTAAGCTGTTGGCCTTAACAAGCTTTGATGTGAATTTATGGATCAAATCTTGACGGGTGTTTTTAATCTTGGCGTGAATGGCACGGACCCTTTTTTTATTCTTGGCTCTTTGAGCAATGGCCAGTTTTTCTGCGTATTGATCGGTCAGCTTAGTGGTTAGAACATCGCCATTACTACTGACCGCTGAATCCTTACAGCCTAGATCAATACCGACTTGGCCATCGCCGCAGTTGGTTTTTGGAAATTCTTTGACGGTGATACAGGCGTACCAGTGACCACGATTGTCTTGTACCAACTCACAGGTGTTGATGCTGTACAGGGCTAAATTGTAGCTATCCCACAGATCAATGGTCAGCTTTTTACCCTTAGCAAGGCTTAGCTGAATAGTAGATTTAAGGCTTTTCTTGCCTGATTGACGAGTTGATAGGTGTTTTACGGCTGTCTTTTTAAAAGGAATCCAGCCCAAGCTTCTTCTCTTGGCCTTTGGGTTGTTGGTGCGCCAGTTGAGTTTGGCTTTTTTAAACTGTTTACGGGATTTAGCGTGAACCTCACTAATCGCTTGTAAGGTTTGACTATGCAAGTTTAAATACTCGCCACTGCCTTTGGTATAAGCGGCCAAGTCATAAGCTGAAAAGAATTTGCCTGTGCGCTTAAGATGTTTAAAACTTAGCTCATTGACGTAATTCCAGACAAAATTAACCGACCCAGCTAAGATATTTAGCTGAGCAGCATGTTTGTCTTTGATGCGTAGCTTGAGCGTTTTCATGGAATAATTATGATCTCAATGGGTTTGGTTATCAAGGCAATCTAAATCTTAGGTGACAACGGCTGACGCCTGATATCCACGCCCTAGAAGGATGTGGTTTTATGGCGCTGGATGATAAAAATTCGACATCACTTTTATACTTATACCAGTATGTTAAATATTAGAACGCGCTATCTTTAAATAGCGCGTTTTTTTATTTTTTAGTGCACACTTAGTCGCACACAAGGTAGGGTTTTTATAAACCCTCTTATCACCTTTAGTCCGTATCTGGCAATCCAACGTCCGTGGTTGACATTTTCGCTGACATTGCGCCATCGTGACGTGCCGCCATCCGGTCATTGGCTTCTTGCACCGCTTTTTCGACCAGTGCATAGTCTGAGTGGCGTACATCTTGGCCGCTGATATAGTTGATGACCAGCTCGGCGATGTTTTGCGCATGATCACCAATACGCTCGAGCGCGCGCAACACCCACACGATATTGATGACCTTGGAGACGTGGCGCGCATCTTCCATGATATAAGTCATCAAGGCACGCATCGCTGATTGATACTCTTCATTGACCACATCATCATTGCGCATCACCTCAAACGCCTGCTCAGCATTGGATTGACTAAAAGCCTCTAGCGCATTGTGCAGCATCAGACGTACTTGATTGCTCAGATGCTGCACTTCGGCATAGCCATACGCTGATTTGCCTTGGGCGGCGAGCTTATTGGCCATTTTGGCGATTTTGACCGCTTCATCACCGATGCGCTCCAGATCCACCACGCCTTTACTGATGGACATCACCAAACGCAAGTCACCGGCCGCAGGCTGGCGCTTGGCGACCAATAACAAGATATGCTCATCCAGCTCGACTTCCTGCCGATTGATATCAAAATCCATCTCGATGACTTCTTGCGCCAGTGTGTCATCCTTGTCAATAAGTGCGTGAATGGCTTTGGCAACTTGGCTGGCTGCATGGTCGCCCATCACCAAAAACAGACGAATGGCTTCATCCAAATCTTGATCAAAACTTTTGGAGATATGCTTGTCACTTTGCATAAGAGGTATTCCCTGAATATCTGTATATTAACGGCGTGCTGCTAGCATAGCTGTATTGTTGTTATTAAAAATTAACGATAGTTTTAATCTGTACAGCGTTAGCCATAACGACCCGTAATGTAGTCTTCCGTGGCTTTTTGCGTAGGCGTGGTAAATATCTGATCGGTCTCGCCCATCTCAACCATATCGCCCAGATACATATAGACCGTATAGTCTGACACTCGCGCCGCCTGCTGCATGTTGTGAGTGACGATGGCGATGGTATAGTCTTTTTTTAAGTCTTCAATCAAATCCTCAATGGCGCCTGTCGAGATTGGGTCAAGCGCCGAAGTTGGCTCATCGAGCAGTAGCACTTCAGGCTTGGTAGCGACACTACGAGCGATGCACAGACGCTGCTGCTGCCCGCCTGATAGCGACAAACCTGAGGCTTTGAGCTTGTCTTTTACCTCCGGCCATAGTGCCGATTTTTTTAGCGCCCATTCCACCCGATGGTCCAGCTCAGCTTTGCTTAGTCTTTCATAAAGACGCACACCAAAGGCGACATTGTCATAGATAGACATCGGAAACGGCGTCGGCTTTTGAAATACCATACCGACCTGCGCGCGTAGCAGGTTGACATCGATGTCTTTGCCCAAGATATTTTTGCCATCGAGGTTGATACTGCCTTCTGCACGCATGCCAGGATATAAATCATACATACGGTTAAAGGTACGTAGCAGGGTTGACTTGCCGCAGCCGGATGGCCCGATAAAAGCAGTCACTTTTTTATCAGGAATGTCGATATTGATGTTTTTAAGTGCCTGAAAATCCCCGTAATAAAAGCTTAAATCACGAATTTGCATCTTCGCTGCTGGCATGTCTTTGGGAATATCATGCTGTGTTTGCTTAGTTAAGTTTGCCGCATCTGGCTGCGACAGTTGCGTGGTTGTCGCCATCGGTCTGTTTAATAAGCTGGCTGTGCTCGTATCAAAGTTGTTGCTATCTGCTGTGCTACGCGTTTTGCTGATGACGTCATTCATAATGTTATCCAACCTAGCTTGATGAATATAAATTTAAGTAACTGCTATATATAAAGTGATTTGGCGGTAGGCGTTATCTACTCTGGCTACTATTTGCTGGAGCTGCGACCACCGATAAACCTTGCCAATACATTTAGTACCAATACCGAAGCAGTAATCAGCAATGCAGCGGCCCATGCAAGTGTATGCCAATTATCATAAGGACTCATGGCAAACTGATAAATAGTGTTCGGCAAGTTGGCAATCGGCTCGCCCATATCGGTACTAAAGTATTGATTATTCAATGCTGTAAATAGCAAGGGCGCGGTCTCACCAGTGATTCTGGCAAAGGCCAACAGCACACCAGTGGTCAGCCCCGCTCGAGCCGCCTTAATCGTCACTTGCGTGACCATCTTCCACTTCGGCGTGCCCAGTGCATAGGCCGCTTCACGAATGCTATTGGGCACCAAATTGAGCATGTTTTCTGTCGTGCGTACCACCACTGGCACCACAATCAGTGCCAATGCTAGTGCGCCCGCCCACCCAGAGAAGCTTTGACCTTTAACCATCAAAGCATAAATAAACAGACCAATGACAATCGAGGGGGCAGAGAGCAAAATGTCATTTAAAAAACGCGTCACCTTGCCAAGCAGGCTGCCTTGCGCAAACTCAGACAAATAAATCCCTGTCATCAGGCCAATGGGCGCGCCGATAAACAATCCTGAAAACGCCACCATCACCGAGCCGACAATGGCGTTGCGTAGGCCGCCTTCGCTCATCGGCGGCGGCGTGTCGGCAGTAAAGATAGGCATTTGCACCATGCCCTGAAAGCCTTCGACAAACAGCGTCACCAGTATCCAAAACAGCCAAATCAAGCCAAATACCATCGCCGATATGGCAAAACCCAAACCCAGCTTATTGGCCCAGCGCCGTTTGTTATAAAGACGCTTGTCGTAGCGGCTATCAAAGCCAGTCTGCGCAGGTAACGCTGAGTGCATCGTATTAGTAGGCATAAAACTCATTTCCATTTTTCAAGATTTTTTGTCAGCCTGTATATCGCTATCGTCTGTATGTGGTTATGTATTAGCGGTTGCCTGCTTTTTGATCCATACGCATCAGCATGAGCTTAGCCAGCGACAGCACAATAAAGGTGATGATAAATAGTATGAGGCCAAGGTGCAGCAGCGAGGCCAGATGTAGCTCACTAGAGGCTTCGGCAAACTCATTGGCCAGCGCTGAAGTAATGGTGACGCCAGAGGTAAACAGACTTGGACTGATATTAAAGGCGTTGCCAATAAGGAAGGTCACGGCCATGGTCTCGCCCAGCGCCCGACCCAGTCCCAAGATAATCCCGCCGACCACGCCTGCTTTGGTATAGGGCAAGATAATTTTAAACATCACTTCCCAAGTGGTCGCGCCCATGCCGTAAGCTGACTCTTTGAGCAGGTCTGGCACGACAGAGAAAACATCGCGCATGGTAGCGGCAATAAAAGGAATAATCATAATGGCAAGTACCAATGAGGCGGTAAACATGCCCAATCCCATTGGCGCACCGGTAAATAGCTTGCCAATGATAGGCAATGGGCCAATATGCTCGATAAACCACGGCTGAATGTGATTGCCAAAAAATGGCGCAAAGACAAACAGTCCCCACATACCGTAGATGATAGAGGGAATACCTGCCAGCAGCTCAATGGCGATGCCGAGGGGCTTTTTTAAGAAGGTCGGACACATCTCAGTCAAAAATATCGCAATACCAAAGCTGACTGGCACAGCGATTAAGATGGCAATAAAGGACGTCACCAGCGTGCCATAAATAGGCGCTAGTGCACCGTACTCATTGGCAACCGTGTCCCAGTTATTACTGGTATAAAACCCAAGACCAAATGCTTGAATACTTGGCCAAGCGCCAATGATCAAAGAGAGCAAAATACCGCCCAATGATAGCAGCACGAGGATAGCAAATGCCTTGGTGGCATTGACGAATAATGCATCGTAACGTTTTTGTTTTGCCAGTTGCGACCTTAAATCATTCATAAGTGTCTCAGCATTAAATAATATTAAATCAAAATCTTTAAAAGACTCATCAGGTCTTATCACAACAAACTAAATCTTAATAAAGGGCGCTATTAACGGTAATGGATGACGCTATTTTTAAATTTGTTGTGATAAAACCTTTGAGACAACCACCGGAGAATAGGTGTCTCAAAGGGGCTTACAAGCTCTGCTATATATATGTATAAAAACTACTGAGCTGGGGTGTAGACGGGTTGACCATCGCTACCTTTGACTTCATTCCACTTATCTTTAAACAGTGCCACTGCGGTATCAGAGAAAGGCACATAATCAAGCGCCATGGCACTATCATCACCTTCAGCATACGCCCAATCAAAGAAGTTCAGCACGCCAGCCACTTGCTTCGGGTTTTCTGGCTGCTTGTGTACCAAGATAAAGGTGGCAGCAGCGATGGGCCACGCTTGCTCGGTCTCAGAGTTGGTGATGACTTTATAAAAGCCTGCTTGCTGTGACCAATCGATGTCACCTGCCGCAGCAAAGGTCTCAGCAGATGGCTGCACGAAATTACCCGCCGCGTTTTTGAGGGCAGCGTGCGCCATGTTGTTTTGCTTGGCATAGGCATACTCGACGTAGCCGATAGCGTTTTTCATGCGGTTGACGTAGCTTGATACGCCCTCGTTGCCTTTGCCGCCTGCCCCTGTGGCAGAGGTTGGCCATTTGATGGTTTTATCGACACCCACGCTGTCTTTCCAGTCAGTTGAAACCTTCGCCAAATAATCGGTAAAGTTAAAGGTCGTGCCTGAGCCATCTGAGCGAAATACGGTGGTAATGGCAGCATCTGGCAAGGTCAAATCTGGGTTCATGGCGGTGATAGCAGGGTCATTCCATTTACTAATCTTACCCAGATAGATATCGGCTAGGGTTGCGCCGTCCAGCTTTAGCTCACCTGGTCCGACACCATCGATATTGACAATCGGTACCACGCCGCCGATGACGGTTGGAAACTGAATAAGTCCTGCCGCGTCCAGCTCTTCAGGGGTCATCGGGGCATCAGAGGCGCCAAAGTCAACGGTTTTTGCTTGGATTTGTTTGATGCCACCTGAGGAGCCGATAGACTGATAGTTGACCTGACCGCCAGTCGCGGCATTATATTCATAGGACCATTTGGCATAGATAGGCTGCGGGAACGACGCGCCAGCACCAGTGATGTTCATGGCGATGTTTTCAGCTGATTTAAAATCGCTTGCTGGAGAAGATGTCGCTGTGCTGGTGGTTTCGGCCACTGTCGCCGCGCTGGTGTCACTCTGCGCTACTGACTCTGCGGTGTCGGTGGATTTATTACAAGCGGTGAGTACTAAGGTGCAACTAACGGCGACTGCCAATAACGAATAACGCATGTAGAACTCCTAAAGTTTAACAACGATTGAACAAAGTATGATTGGTGGCATGTGTGACATCTTGACAAGTTTTTATGACAGTTTGATGACAACCGCCCAACTCTTTTATGTGCGTGACAAATAGGGTCAAATCAGTCGGCGCTTGAGGCTAACGCTATTAGCCTGCGTGTCATGACTCATCGCCTCGTGCGCACGTTGACTGACATACCGGTGGTCAAACACCAGTAGCCCTCATGGCAGAAGTTTGTTAGTATGAGACTGATTTACAACACTGACAGACTCGGGGTGCGGTGTACGAATGGCTGACTGCCTTTGTACATTCGCTGAGAGATCACCCGCCGAACCTGATGCGGTTAGTACCGACGCAGGGAAGTCTTCAGCACTTTATTATGTATGGCAAAGACGGGCAGAAATGCCTTGTTATCCTCATGACTGTTGGCCTAAATGCCCGCTTGGTGGTGCTAAGCTTTATAGGGTTAAGTAGTGCCAAATAATGATGAGAGATACCAAGCGTCGCTTACAGGTTGATGACATCCTCCGCGAAGGCAAGTTTCGCGATGATAGATTTGACAGCCAGTGACGACGACGTAGCAAAAACTGCCTAGATGATAAGTGCTACCCCCGCAGCTTCTGGCGGTGTTGCTTTTATTCAAAAACCAACACGCTAGGACAGCATATGACAACCTCAACCCTACCTCCAAAGACCCAGAAAAACGCTTCTGACAAAAAAACCGACGCGCTAAAAACCCCTGCGCACCGTAGCGCCAAAGACACGCGCTTTGAAGAAGAAGCGCGCGACTTACACCGCATTCTCCCCGCCTCGCAAAAAATCTATATCCAAGGCTCAAGACCTGATATTCAAGTGCCGATGCGCAAGATCACGCTAGATCCCACGCCTATTCAGGGCGTGGATGAGTCCGACTGGGAGCAAAACCCGCCGTTTTATGTCTACGACACCTCAGGCGTCTATACCGACCCTGATGCCCAAATTGACCTAACCCGCGGCTTACCCAAACTGCGCGAGGGCTGGATAGCCGAGCGCGGTGATACAGAGCAGCTAAGCGGTTTGTCCAGCTCATACGGGCAAGCGCGTGCGCGTGATATCACCACAGCCAATCTACGGTTTGCCCATATCGATAAGCCGCGCCGCGCCAAAAAAGTCAATGGTAAAGCAGGCAATGTCACGCAGATGCACTATGCGCGCCGCGGTATCATCACCCCTGAGATGGAATATATCGCCATTCGTGAGACGCAAAAACAGCATGAACTGACCGATATGCGCCAACATGAAGGCGAGAGCTTTGGTGCCAATACGCCAAAAATCATCACCCCTGAATTTGTGCGTAGCGAGGTCGCGGCCGGTCGCGCCATCATCCCAAATAATATCAATCACCCTGAGTCTGAGCCGATGATTATCGGGCGTAATTTTTTGGTAAAGATTAACGCCAATATCGGTAATTCAGCACTTGGCTCGTCTATCGATGAAGAAGTGTCGAAGATGACATGGGCGACGCGCTGGGGCGCGGATACCATCATGGATTTGTCGACAGGCAATCATATCCACGAGACCCGTGAATGGCTGATTCGTAACTCGCCTGTGCCCGTCGGTACGGTACCAATTTATCAAGCATTAGAAAAAGTCGACGGCATCGCCGAAGACCTAACGTGGGAGATATTCCGCGATACACTTATCGAGCAAGCCGAACAAGGCGTTGATTACTTCACCATTCATGCAGGCGTGCTGCTGCGCTATGTGCCACTGACGGCCAATCGACTCACAGGTATTGTCTCTCGCGGCGGCTCTATCATGGCGCAGTGGTGCCTTGCCCATCATACAGAGAGCTTTTTATACACCCATTTTGAAGAGATTTGCGAGATTATGAAGCAGTACGATGTGGCCTTTAGCTTAGGTGATGGTCTGCGTCCTGGCTGCTTGCAAGATGCCAATGACGAAGCGCAGTTCGGTGAGCTGCGCACGCTTGGTGAGCTAACGAAAATCGCATGGCAGCACGATGTACAGGTGATGATCGAAGGCCCCGGACATGTGGCGATGAACCGCATCAAAGAAAATATGGACTTACAGCTAGAGACTTGCAGCGACGCGCCGTTTTATACCTTAGGGCCGCTGACCACCGATATCGCACCCGGTTATGACCATATCACCAGTGCTATCGGTGCGGCGATGATTGGCTGGTTTGGCACCGCCATGCTCTGTTATGTGACACCAAAAGAGCACTTAGGACTGCCGAATAAAAAGGATGTGAAAGACGGTATCATCACCTATAAAATCGCCGCGCATGCCGCTGATCTGGCTAAGGGCCACCCAGGCGCGCAAGCTCGCGATAATGCCTTGTCTAAGGCGCGCTTTGAGTTCCGCTGGGACGATCAGTTTAATCTGGCGCTCGATCCTGATACCGCCCGCGAATACCATGATGAAACGCTGCCAAAAGACGCGCACAAATCGGCACACTTTTGCTCGATGTGTGGGCCGAAATTTTGCTCGATGAAAATCACCCAAAACGTCCGCGAGTACGCCAAGGGTTTGGACGCGTCAGAAAGCTTAGGCACAGAGGCGATGAGTGCAGCTGAGATTGAGCAAGGCATGCAAGAGATGACTGAAAAATATCATAGCGAAGGTCGACAGCTGTATAAAGAGGTATAACTCCGCTGATTTGACTGCTGTATATTTAATTACTTTATATAGCAAAAAGCTCGCTTCTTATGCCTGTAGAAGCGAGCTTTTTTTATGATAAGTATTTCTTAGCCAAAGAGCCGTTTACACATTTGACGCCTGATAAATCTCTTCAATTGAGGCGTTCATGGTATCAGCAAACTCTTTATCGCTTTGTTGTTTGCTCAACCCTTCGGTAAACGCGCGTGAGAAGCTGGCAATCATACCGGGGTTTTGCTTAAGCTTTTCGCAGGCCTCACGACGACTATAACCGCCAGATAATGCCACGACTTTGAGTACTTTTGGATGATCGATCAGCTCTTGATAGAATCCGCCGTCGGTGGGCAAGGTTAGTTTGAGCATCACTTGATGGTCGTCATTTAGACGCTCAAGGTTACGCAAAATATCCGCTTTGAGTATCACTTCACACTCATACTTTTGGGCGCTATCGATATTAACCTCAGGCTCAACGATTGGCATAAAGCCTTTGGAGAGGATTTGCTTAGCCACATCAAACTGCTGCTGGACGACAAGCTCGATACCATCGACACTTGGCTCATAAATGACTGAGCGCATCTTGGTACCAAACACGGGATAGTTTTTGGCTTTATCCAGTAGCGCGTCCAAGTCTGGCATCGGGCGCATGACTTGTACGCCGCTCATTTGCTCGGCCAAACCCTTATCGACCTTCAAAAACGGCACGATGTTTTTATCTTCCCACAGATAGTTTGCCGTTGGCTTGCCATTGACCTCGCGCTCCATGGTGTCTTCAAATAAAATCGCCCCCAGCACGCGCTTATTATCAAAGCAGTCGCAGGTCATGATACGTGCGCGCATCTCGTGGACCAGATCAAACATCGCGTCATCATTGTCATAAGCATCGCTGCTGATGCCGTAGTTTTCTAGTGCTTTTGGTGTGCTACCGCCGCTTTGATCAAGCGCGGCGATAAACCCTGAACCATCCTTTATAAGCTGTCGTTGTTTTTGGTATTCCATTAAAAAAGTATCCTATTTCTATTGATTAAATCCAAACATCACCAATCGACTCAATCTATATGAGCCTTGCTATTTGTAGACAACCTTACCATAGGATGCTTTATCTGCCTATATAGGATGCGTGACAGCGCCGCCAATTTTTATGATATATCAGTTGAAAATAGCCAGTTGAAAATAAAACGGTTATATAAACTTAAACGCGCTACTGGTATAAATTTTACTGACGTGCGGCGTTCTCAGAGGCTGCGCAACCTACATTTAAAAACAGCATCCCAGTAGCGCTATGCTCTTTTTAAAAGCCTTACATCAAACTCTTATGCCAAAAACAGTACCACCACACAGCCAATCGCCAGCAGCAAGCCTAGCACATTGATACGACCGAGCCGCTCTTTAAACACAGCCACACCGATGAGCGTCGCGACGGCGATGACCCCGACGTTCATCCCAGTAAAGACAATACTAGGAGAATCGGACAATACTTGGTGGGCGCGCACATACGCATAGATATTGCCCATGTTTAGAGCGCCCAGTAATAGCCCTGCTGCCAAGGCATTACCCTGCCAACGCACGCGTGTCACAAGCAAATAAATCAGCAATAACAATCCTGCAACGCCAAAGCTAACAAACAGCGTCAGTGGAAAGGCTGTGCCTTGTTTGGCGACTTGTTTAAATAAGATATCGACGATGCCATAGCCTGCCCATACGCCAAATAGCCATAGCGGGGTACGCGCGGCGGGCGGGCTCATACTAGTGTTCTCGCCCCCACCGGTATGTTTGGGCCGGTAAACCAAAGCTCCCAACGCCAAAAACCCTAAGACCAGACCAAGCACTCGCGTGCCCGTCAGCACCTCACCAAATAATAAAAAAGCGGCGATAATGGGAATAATCAACGACAAGCGCTGGGCGGCATCGGTTGCGACCATGCCGACCGATGCAATCGCACGGCCCAAGATAATAAAAACCGTCGGCAGCAGTATCCCAAGCGCCAGAATGATGCCCCAAGCGTTGCCAAGCGTGCTTATGCTGCTGACATCTGGCGTTAATAAAAACCATGTCAGCAAAAAAGCCACGGGATAGCCTGCGACGATGGTCTGGCGAATATCGATATTTTTTTGCCGCAGGATTTTGAGCAGTACCGAGACGGCCACACTGCACAGTACTGCTATCACCAAATACATCATAACCCTTACCTCTATCCTTGATTCATGTCAGAGCAACACCGCACGTCAGCCATACACAAAACCATGGCAAACAATATAAAACCACTGAATGTAACAAAACATTTCCTATACAACAATGGCTTTTTGGTGTTTTGTTGTGCTGATACTCATGGCATTTATATGCACGCAATTACAATTAGCCTGCAGGTCTGACAGGGAATTTTGCTAAAATAGCCAGCACTCCCAATCACAAAGTAAAGATTCAAAATAACGACCGTCATCGTTTGTTTTGGCGTACTGCTATTGATGTTTTATCACTGCCTATGAATGCTCTATTTCGCTTTTTCGAAAACCGCTTACCGGCCTTCCCCACCACCCCCATGCCGCTGCCCTCGCCTCGTGACGGTATGCTGCAGTTTTTGTGGGCTTGTACAAAGGGGCTGCGCAGCTGGCTGCTGCTGTTTATGGTGTTGTCAGCAGGCATCGGCATTTATGAAGCAATGCTGTTTGCATGGATTGGCGATATCGTCGATTGGCTTGGCGTCTATACGCCGCAGAACTTATGGCTAGAAAAAGGAGATATGCTGCTGCTGATGCTGGCGGTGATGATTATCAGCCCGTTTTGGATTGCCTTATCCTCGTTTATTCATTTTCAGACCTTGCAAGGCGTGTTTCCCATGCAGATGCGCTGGCGTTTTCATCAGCGTATGCTTGGGCAGTCCATGCAGTTTTATCAAGACGAGTTTTCTGGACGCGTCTCGGCCAAGGTCATGCAGACCGCGCTTGCGGTGCGTGATACGGTGATGACCGTCACAGATATGTTTATGTATGTCACCGTATATTTTGTGACCAGTGGCATTATTTTATTTAATTTAGACAGCTTATTATTGATTCCCTTTATCCTCTGGTTTGGGTTGGTGGCGCTGGCGATATGGTATTTTATTCCAAAGCTCAAACAAACCGCCATCGTACAAGCAGATGCGCGCGCGTTGATGACGGGGCGCATCACCGATGCCTATGCCAATATCATGACTGTCAAGCTGTTTAGCCACTCACGCCGTGAGCTTGGTTATGCCAAAAATGCCATGGGGCAGTTTTTAGGAACGGTACATGCGCAGATGCGCTGGGTCAGTTATTTAGAGATTTTCACCCATCTTATCAGTGTGATTTTGGTCAGTAGTACCGCAGGGATTGGCCTGTATCTATGGCAACAAAGCGCGGTCGGGGTCGGGGCGATTGCCGCAGCGACGGCGATGGCGCTACGCCTCAATGGTCTGACGCGCTGGATCATGTGGCAAACCGCCAGCCTTTTTGAGAGTATCGGCACGGTACAAGACGGCATGCGCACGCTATCCGCGCCGCAGACGATCGTCGATAAGCCAGACGCAGCTGAACTACGCGTCACCGAGGGGCATATCGTCTTTGATCATGTCGACTTTAGCTATGAGAATGAAGACCAAAATAACTATCACGCCACCGATAAAACGTTTAAACCGTCGGTAGCGACCACTGAAATGGCGCAAGACAACTCGATCAAGCTGCTTGATGACTTTTATTTGGATATCAAACCAGGAGAAAAAATCGGCTTGGTTGGACGCTCGGGAGCGGGCAAATCCACGTTGGTCAACTTGCTGCTGCGCTTTTTTGATGTCGATAGCGGCAAGATATATATCGATGGTCAAGCGATCGATGATGTCACACAAGACTCTCTGCGTCAGCAGATCGGTATGGTGACCCAAGACACCTCACTGCTGCATCGTACCATACGTGAAAACATCGCTTATGGCCGTCCCGACGCCTCTGACGAAGAGATTATCCATGCCGCCAAACAAGCTCAAGCATGGGACTTTATCAAAGACTTATATGACGATAAAGGCAATACAGGTCTTGATACCCAAGTGGGTGAACGCGGCGTCAAACTCTCCGGCGGTCAACGTCAGCGCATCGCCATCTCTCGTGTTATGCTAAAAAACGCGCCGATCTTGTTATTGGATGAGGCCACCAGCGCGCTTGACTCTGAGATTGAGTTTGCCATTACCGAGAGCCTCAACGATATCATGACCGGCAAAACTGTGATTGCCATTGCCCATCGCCTCTCTACCATCGCTGCGCTCGATAGGCTGGTGGTGATGGAAAAAGGTCGAATCATCGAGCAAGGTAGCCATGACGAGCTGTTGGCACAAGGCGGCGTCTATGCGCGCTTGTGGCAGCGTCAAAGCGGCGGGTTTTTGGGCGAAGACACCCCCTAGACCGCCATCATCATAAAAATAAAACATAAGGAAGTGGGCAGTTTATGGAAGCCTTTACCCATCGTATCAATTTAAGCGGCAAACAAGCACGCTACTACGACCTTGGCAGTCTCAACCCATCAGTAGCAGCAGAGCACAACAAACGTGCGCCGGCGCACTTTTATGGAGGCAACAGCTTTACGGTCGGTACTTATACGCCGCTGCTGCATGAGCTGGCAGCAACGTTTGATATCAGTGCGCTTGCCCTACGCGGCTACTGGTACGATAAGCCGCAAAAACGCCGCCTCACTCGAGAGCAAGACGCTGAGCTATTGATTGAGTTTTTGGAGCGCACCCAAGATCGGCCTGTGGTGGGTATTGGTCATTCGCAAGGTGCCACTGCCACCGCCATGGCCGCCGCTAAACGTCCAGATTTATTCTCCCAGCTGTATTTGATAGAGCCGGTCACCTTTACCAAAAACCAAGCACGACTGTATAACTTATTGCCGCGGCGGTTTTTGCTCAGTCGAGAGCCTTTTAAAAGTACGCTGACCAAACCCGCTATTTGGACGAGCGTTGATGCGTACTATCAAGCCCTACGCGCCAACCGAGCCTACAAACGCATCAGCGATGCGCATTTATATGTGTTTGCTGAGCAAAGCTTGAGCGTCAATGCCGATGGTAGTCACACGCTGATGTTTGCCCCAGAGCAAGAGCTTGCCAACTATTTTGGTGCGCCGCATATCGACACTGCTCTAAAAAACCTTCGCTGCCCTTATACACTGATCACGGGCAAGCCAACCTTATTTATCAGCAATAAAGTCCGTAAGCAGTGGCAAAAATTCGTCCCTGCCGACAGTATCATCTCTTTACCAGATTACGGCCATCTTTTGCCAATGGAAGCGCCCAAACTGTGCGCACAAATTATCAATGGGCATTATAAAAACAGTCACTAAGCTGAGCAATGTAAGCCATGAGCGACCTTTTTGCCCCTGCCCCAACCGATAACTTATTGCCTTATGATGGAAGGGTAAATGACTTCGGCTGCATCATCGATGATGACTGCCAGCTCTACGATGCATTATTGACCGAGCTACCATGGCAGCCTGATAGGGTGACCTTATTTGGTAAGACGCACATCACCACTCGCCAAGTGGTATGGATGGGTGAAAAAGAGCTTAGCTATCAGTACTCAGGTCATACCCGTCACAGCCTGCCATGGTCAGACACCGTGTTTCACGTGAAACTTTATATCGAACAGCAACTATCAAGCATCGGTATTGATGCCAACTTCAATTCTTGTCTGCTTAATTACTACCCGACAGGGCATGATGGCATGGGCTACCACGCCGATGATGAAAAAGAGCTGGGCGCGCAGCCTGTGATTGCTTCTTTATCACTGGGTGCCACACGCAAATTTGTCTTTAAGCACAAAAAAACTCAAGAAAAAGTCGCGCTTTATCTTGAGTCCGGTCAGCTAATCGTCATGCATGGCGAGACGCAGCGCTTTTGGAAACATAGCATCACTAAGACAAAAACCGTCGCCGATGGGCGCATCAGCCTAACTTTTCGGCACCTACACCCAACTTAACGAATATAACTGCATTGGTCTGGCTAATCGCTTTTTTGTTTTACTTGTAAGACTATCTTGCCAAAGGCATCGCCTTTTTGCAGCTCATGATGCGCCGCCACCACTTCCGAGAGTGGGTAGACGCTTTGAATCTTTAAGTGTAGCTTATTATCAGCGATGAGTTGTAAAACGCGTGCCATATCATCACCGCTGCGCTGCGCTTTGTAGCCTGTGACCGTTAGCTGCTTTTGCTCACCTGCTGCTTTGAGTTTATCAACCCAGATAGTCGGCAAAACAAAAACCCGAGCTGCAGGCTTGAGCACGCTCAGCGCTCGTACGCCTGCCTCATCACCGACCAGATCCAGTAGCACATCAGCTTGTAGATCAGGAAACGCCGCGTCTTTGGTATAGTCAATCCAGCCTGCCAGCTTGTCTTTATCGATTAAGTCTGCAAGCTTGTCATACTTCTCAGGTGAGCAAATGACCGTGACCTTGATATCGTCGTTGTCTACTTTATCCATCAATAGCTGTATCGCTAGGTGCCCCACCCCGCCTGCGGGTGCATTGATGACGACGTGCTCACCTTTTTTGATATCAGCAAACTCAACAAACTGTAGCGCGGTTTGACCAATACAAGGCAGTGCGCCTGCTTGCTTTAGTGTGACAGGATTGGGCACTTTGGCCAGCAGTTTGGCATCCACTGCCACATATTCAGCGTAGCAGCTGCCCTCAAAGCTCAAAGCCGCCACCTGATCACCGATGGCAAATTTATCACTACGGCTATCTACCACCGTACCTGCGACATCGAAACCCAAAATTGCTGGCTCATTTTTATCAAACTTATTGTTTTGAATTGCCTCTGCGCCCCAGCCTTTGCCTTGACGCGTCTTATAATCGACGGGGTTTATCCCTGCATACGCCACTTCAATCAAAACTTGCTCGTCTGCCAACGATGGCATCGCCACCCCGTCTTGGTACTGCATCACTTCAGGTGCGCCAAACTCTTTGATGAGGACAGCGTGCTGCGTGGTTGGCAGTTGTTTTTCGGTTGTTAAATTAGACATGGTATATATCCTTATCCGTCTATTGGTTAAAGTATTTTTGGCTTTTTATACATATGTTTATACACGTAATCATACATCAGGGTCGGTGTCATCACTCTCATAAGCTGTACCCGCTATAAGGTCAGCTCAGCACTAAGCGGCAGATGATCAGATAGGGTCGACCAAGGCTTGCCCGTGTGTACCCATGCGTCTTTGACCGTCAGATTGCGCACATAGATACGATCTAAGCTGAGCACTGGTAGCTTGGCTGGAAAGGTGGGCAAGAGCTTGCCATGACAGTGCTTAAAGGCTTCCGTCATGCCGAGGCTGGCCGCCAGCTTATCACAAGACATTTTTTTCCAGTCATTAAAATCCCCGGCCAAAACCAGAGGTTGGTCGTCATCGATTTCGTTACGTACATAGTTGGCGATGGCCTCATACTGTTTGATACGGTCGCGCTCAAACAAGTTTAGATGCGCGCACAATACCACCACTGGCCGCTCCCAGCCGATGGGTTGTACTTCACAGTGGAGAACGCCGCGCTGCTCTAGCTTATTGACGGTGATATTGACGTTATGCTTTGGGTCTAAGGGGAAACGGCTGAGTACCGCGTTGCCATGATGGCCATTTTCGTACTCTGAGTTTTTGCCGTAGCTGTTTTGCAGTTTTAGGTATTCGCCAAACCACTCATGCTGAGACTGGTCAGGGTACTCATTGTATTGCATATTGCGCTTTAGGTTTTGACCCTGCACTTCTTGCAAACACAGCACATCAGAACCTATGATATCGAGCGCTTGCGCGATGCCTTGTATTTTGACTTGGCGGTTCATCGGCGACATGCCTTTATGAATATTATAGCTGGTTAAAACAAAAGAAGTCGTGGTAGTCATAGGTTTGGTCATAAACTCAGTATGGTAGGATAAGGGCGGCATGGTCTGCGGTGAGCCAAAACCGACGTAAAAAGAGCATTGATTCTTTGTGAACCAATGCTCTTATGTTATACCTAACTGCCGCCGATGGCTAATGCGTCATCGTATAACGCCAGTATCTGGCAGCCCCGGTTTAGTAGCGAGTCACCAGAGCAATCGGTTGGTCTGCACCCATGATATCTTGTGGCATAAACACCGCTTTACCACCATTAT
Source organism: Psychrobacter sp. Marseille-P5312 (assembly GCF_900291405.1). Classification (NCBI taxonomy): domain Bacteria; kingdom Pseudomonadati; phylum Pseudomonadota; class Gammaproteobacteria; order Moraxellales; family Moraxellaceae; genus Psychrobacter; species Psychrobacter sp. Marseille-P5312. The sequence continues at coordinate 1,228,315 of NZ_OLML01000001.1, read as the reverse complement.
GAATGACATGCTCAATGATTTCACCGACAGCATCATCCGTCACGCCATCAGCAGCTGGGTCATCTGCGAGGCTCAGGGTTTGCGCTTGTTCATCTATTTTTGCAGGCTGGATATAACCACGGCGGACATAGAGGGTCTCGCCCACGCCTTGATAGGCACTGCGATAGATTTCTTGCAAGTCAGTCTGGAGCATACTGGCGCCACGTGCTTTGTCTATCTCACCGAGGGCTTCTTGATGTAGCGACGAGCGATAGCCCTCGACCGCCTCTTGTACGCTATCGATGATATGCTGGGCGCTGCCATCTTCTAGGTTGGTCGCATTGGTGACGGTAGCAATGATATTGTCAGGACGGTCACAGACTTCTTTATAGTAGCCGATGTTTTTGGCATCACCCACAATGACCAGCGGCATTTTATTCTCGCCCCACAGCTCTTGCACGCTTTTATCAACTTGATTAAAGAACTCTTTGAGATAGCTGCTTTCGTTGTTTGATGAGCGATCTGAGCCACCATCGCCTGTGGTATAGGGGCCGTTATTTTCTACAGGAAATGGGATGTTTTCCATGTTGTTTTGTGCATCGTCATCTTTGTCAAACTCTCTGATGACGCGATCGTTCGAGGCTTCGATGAGGCGCGCATGTTCGCGGGTTAGCACTACGGTGTAGTAGTGGACGGCACTTGCCATATCACGTACTAGATCACGAGTGGCAAAACGATCTGAGATAACGACGCGCTCTTGGGTATCGATCGGCATACGGATGACTTTTACATCCTCGGTGCTGGCAAATATCGCTAAGGTGTCAAGGTTATAGTTATGGTTGAGCTCTTTGGTTTTTGCGTAGATATTGTCCAAAATAGTAGTAGCCGTACGCTTATCATACTCACTGTTTAAACGTTCTTCGACGACTTTTAATTGGTTTTTTAGGGCAATAGGGTCTTGATCGTTGGCAGGGTGCTCACGATGCGTGTTTACAAAGATACTGACCGCAGGGTTGGCTTTGGTTTCACGTAAGCTCTTTAGAGTTGCTTTCATATATTGCTCCTTGTTTTATTATGGTTTCATGGCTTTTTAGTATTTATTAAACCTAATATTTATTACACTTATTGTTTATTAAACGATGTCTTCTATTAAAAAAACCGCTTAGAAAAACATCCATTTAAAAGACAGAGCTGCTTGTTTTTATGTTGTACTGTCTGTCATGCTGTCATGTCTGTGCTGATAGTCCATTACCTTGATGCTAACAGCTAAACCTCACACTCTATAGGGTGAATTTGCAAGCAAATGATAGCGCTTTGTAAGCGAAGCACTCTTTATTGTATAAATTATTGTATATAAACTTGCCTGACTCAAAAAATGACGGATTGTTTACATGATTTTGTGCGCTCATTGTTTTGTTGCACTGTTGACACCGTTTGCGATTTTGCGCTGTTTGCGGTATGACTGGCGCGTAGGTTGTATTTTTGGCAAACGAACCCATCTTTTATACAGCTTATAAATAAAACGATAAGGCCACCTACACCACCTCATGCCAAACGCATGATTGTCAATTATTCATATCAGATATCGGACGCCGCTATGACAGCCATTTCTCCAGCATTACACCTTGTCGATTTTGACAACGTCTCACCCGCCACTCTACAAGACCAAGTCCGCAGCGCCATTGATGCGGCCAATGCTTTTTTAGATACAATGCCTGCTTTAGACTCCTTGCCAGCTGACCGCCAAATCAGTGCTGAGCAAGCACTGGCAGATGTGATGAGCTTTGACCATATCAATTTGGCGTTGGACCGCAGTTGGGGGATTTTGTCGCATCTAAATAGCGTGATGAGCAATGATGATATCCGTCAGGTACATCACGAGCTGCTCCCCAAGCTTTCTGCTTATGGCACACGTGTCGGCCAACACCAACCGCTCTTTGGCCGTTATCAAGCCATCAAAAATGACACAGCGTTTTTTGCAGCGCTTGAGCCTGCGCGCGCACGGGCGATTGAGCTGGCACTGCGTAGCTTTGAGCTATCAGGCGTGGCATTGCCAAAAGAGGAGCAAGCCACTTTTGCTGATATTCAAAGCAAGCTCTCAACTTTATCTGCAACGTTTTCAGACCATATTTTGGACGCCACTCAAGCTTATGCTCTGCCGCTTAGCCAAGCGCAGTTGGCAGGGTTAACCGACAGTGGCTTAGCACTGCTAGCAGATGCCGGTGAACAATATAAAGCGCGTGAGCTGGCTCGTGGTACGCTCTCACAGGCCGATGTCGATGCACTACCAACGCCTTATTATGTAGCCAGCTTAAACATCCCTGTATATTTGGCCATCATGACCCATGCCGACGACCGTGATTTGCGCGAGACGCTATACCGTGCGTATGTGACCCGTGCCTCAGAGTTTGACACGCATACCAATGCCAAAGGCGAATCGCTAAATAACGCGGATATCATGAGTCAGATTTTGCAGCTGCGTGAACAAAAAGCCAAGCTGTTGGGTTTTGACAATTATGCAGAGGTTTCTTTATCGACCAAGATGGCGGACAGTGTGATAGAGGTCGAAGACTTTTTACGCAACTTGGCCGCGCAGGCCACGCCTGCGGCGCAGCAGGACTTAGCGCAGCTACAGACATGCGCCCAAGACTACGGCATTGATGAGCTACAGCCCTGGGACAGCGCTTATATCGCCGAAAAAGTTAAACAAAGCAAGTTTAGCTTGTCGCAAGAAGAGATCCGTCCATATTTCCCCTTACCAAAGGTCATCAGTGGCTTGTTTGCAATCGTTGAGCGCTTATACGGTATCAAGGTACAAGAGCACAGCGAGTCGGTATCGCGCTGGCACGATGACGTGCGTTTTTATCAGTTGTTTGATGCCGATGATACATTGCTTGGAGGGTTTTACTTCGACTTGTTTGCTCGTAGTGGCAAGCGCGGCGGCGCATGGATGAGTGGCTTTCAGTCGCGCTATCGTCATGAGGCCACAGAGCATCAGCAGCTACCAGTTTGCTTTATGGTTGGCAACTTCACCCCTGCCTTAGATGGCAAGCCAAGCTTATTAACCCATGATGAGGTATTGACCTTATTTCATGAATTTGGTCACGGTCTCCATCATTTATTGACCCAAGTGACGGTCGGCGATGTGGCTGGGGTCAATGGGGTTGAATGGGACGCCGTCGAGCTGCCCAGTCAGTTTATGGAAAACTGGGCATGGGACAGCGAGGGCATCGCGCTGATTAGTAGTCACGTCGATACTGACGAGCCTCTACCAACCGATAAGCTTGATGCCCTACTGGCGGTAAAAAACTTCCAAAGCGGCATGCAGACCTTACGTCAAATCGAGTTTGCCTTGTTTGATTTGCTGATTCATGCACACACGCCAGCACTTGATTATGAGGGTATTTTGGCGACACTAGATGCGGTACGTCGTGACGTCGCTCTCATGCAAACCCCCGACTACAACCGTTTTGCCAATGGCTTTAGTCATATCTTTGCAGGCGGCTATGCGGCTGGCTACTACTCGTACAAATGGGCAGAGCTACTCTCTGCCGATGCCTTTAGCAAGTTTGAAGAAGAGGGTATCTTTAACCCTATCACTGGTAAGGCGTTTCGTGAGACGATTTTGTCGGTCGGTGGTAGCTTCCCTGCCAAGACCAACTTTGAAAACTTCCGTGGCCGTAGTGCCAGCATTGATGCTTTATTGCGCCATAGCGGTTTTGTCGCGACTCAAGGCATACAAAATACCGATACTACTCATAGCACGCGTCACAGCACGCGCGAGGGCATCTAAATGCGCTATCAATCATCAACCCCCAAGCGCCGGTTTTTAGCAGGCGTTCGTTGCCCTAAATGTCAGGCGATGGATGCGGTGGTGCAGATAAATATCGTCACGCCCGTAGCTGATGAATATATTGAGTGTACCCAGTGCGGGCACACAGAGCGCCGTCCAGACCCTGATGCCATCAGTGCCAAAAACCATGCCGAAGACCAGATCGCTCGCGATGCCATGACCACAGGTACCAGCGGGACAGTGAGGTTTAAGCCCTAAACGGTACATGTCGCTATTTGATGATAGCGACGTGTTTTATTCTTTAACGGTGTTTTAAGCCTATCTTTTAATAGATAGGCTTTTTATTTTGAGTTTGCTATAGTATGGCCACTGATATCTTTGACATAAATCGACCAAAGTATGAAAAACAAAAAACCGCACCCTTTATTAAATAAGCATCTAAACAACAAACCCTCTAAATCGCACTCAAAAGCCGCAGTCGCTGTGATATTGGTTTTGCTTGTTGCAGCTTTTGGTTACTTTGTTTGGACGCAGTCTCAGCCTAAAGTAAGCGAGCCTATCGAACAATCCTCGTCGGCCTTAGCTGAACAGACTAAAACAACAAATACAGTAGCGTCTCCCGATGTTTCACCAGATGATATAAAGAGCGATATAGAAAAGAGTGCTGTAGAAAGTAACATAGATGACACGGCTGATGATGGCACCAGCCGTGATAATGATACGATAAATACCGAAAACAATAGCGCTGCGATGGCCAGCAACCAAATACCAGATCCAAAAGCCATCCTACAAGCACCGCTACCACAGAATAATAGCTTAGCCAAAGAAGAGATTGATCGGTTAGAAGATGAGCGCCAACGTCTCGCCGAGCAAGAAAAACTGGCCGCTGAGCAATTAGCAATGAATAAAAAACTTGCAGATATGAAAGCAGAGCAAATCGCTCTACTCGAACAGCAAATCGCCCAGCTAGAAGCGGATAACGCCAGCAAAACCACTGAGCAATAAGGATTTTTTTAAGGGGCTGATCATGGCAAGCATCCAACTCACTCACGCCCCTATCTTAAATAGTAGCGCGCAGCTGCTTATCCTGCCTGTCAATACTGCTGGCATTTTGTTAGACCCTATTCTCACGCGCGCCAAAACGCTGTTTCCTGACAACTACCAGCGCTATCATCGTGCCTGCCGCGACGGTAGCTTGCACGTGGGCAGCTGTCTTTTGCATAAGCGCATGCGCGAGCAAGCGGGACTTGCAGCCAGTAGTAATGGCAATCAGCCAAGCCACATTGCCAATCTTGTGATATCAGACCATCCCTACCATTCGGCTCGTATGCGCTGGCTGACTGCCGCGTTGATACAGTTACGTGAGCAGCTGATACCGCTGATACGCTATCAAGGAATGCGTGGGGCCGCTCTTCTGGCCCGTCCCTTAATTTATGATACTACGCGGCAGCACTCACCTGCTACCGCGCATTTAGCAAACGCCGTACCGCCAGATTGGGCTACAGAGACATTACCGCTTTTGATGCAGCATTTACAAGATCTGCCCAAACTGCGTATCGATATACACGTGCCCAAGCATTTTGACATTTAAGCATCCATTAAGACAATCTACCAAATAGCATCCGTGCTTGCTTAAGTCTAACCGACACACCAGCCGGCACCAGCAACATGTATATCGATTGTGTCGTATGAGCTATCGGCCTTATAAGGGCCAAAAAAAACCGCCTTAAGTGTTCATAAAGAACAGCTTAAAGCGGTTTTGGGTGTTTATAAAACGCATCACACGCTTATAACGACAGCTTAATTTTGCTCAACACCCTTCATGGTTAGCTTGATGCGACCACGGTTGTCGACGTCTTGAACCAAGACATTGACTGCCTGACCTTCGCTCAGATAGTCTGATACGCTCTCGACGCGCTCTTCTGCGATTTGTGAGATATGCACAAGGCCATCGGTGTTTGGCAGTACATTGACAAAGGCACCAAAGTCTACGATACGGGCGACCGTACCGGCATACGTTTTGCCTACTTCCACTTCAGCCGTCAACGCTTCGATTTTGCCAATTGCCGCTTTGGTCGCTGCTTTGTTTTCACCAAAGATACGAATCGTACCACCGTCATCGATATCAATGACTGCACCAGTCTCTTCAGTCAACTGACGAATCATGGCGCCGCCTTTACCGATGACATCACGGATCTTGTCTGGATTGATCTCGATGACCGCATAGTTTGGTGCATGCGCGTTGATTTCAGTACGGCTTTGCGGCAAGACTTTATTCATCGCCTCAAGGATATGAATACGACCAGCATGCGCTTGCTTTAGCGCTTGCTCCATGATGTCAGGGGTGATGCCTTCGATTTTGATATCCATCTGCAGCGCAGTGATACCGTCTTTTGAGCCCGCCACTTTAAAGTCCATGTCGCCCAAATGATCTTCGTCACCTAAGATATCTGATAGAACAGCAAAGCGATCGCCTTCTTTTACCAGACCCATAGCAATACCTGCTACAGGGGCTTTTAGAGGCACGCCAGCATCCATCAATGCCAAGCTAGCACCGCACACAGACGCCATAGAAGACGAACCATTTGACTCGGTAATCTCCGATACCACACGAATGACGTACGGGAAGCGCTCGCTATCTGGTAGCATGGCTTGAACACCGCGGCGCGCTAGGCGACCATGACCGATCTCACGGCGCTTAGGGATACCTTCACGGCCTGTCTCGCCGACAGAAAAGTGCGGGAAGTTGTAATGCAGCATGAAATGATCACGAATCGTACCGCTTAGTGAATCAATCATATTGACATCACGGCTGTTACCCAACGTCGTGGTTACTAGCGCCTGCGTCTCACCACGCGTAAATAGCGCAGAGCCGTGGGTATAAGGTAATACGCCAACTTGCACGTCTAGCGCACGCACGGTCTCAAGGTCACGGCCATCGATACGCGGCTTACCTGATAAGATATTGTCACGAACGGTGCGGTATTTCAGATCTTCGTAGATGTCTTTTATCTCAGAGACTTTGCTGTCATAGTCTTCTGATTCGCTATCCCCTGCCAGCGCTTCGATGGCAGCATTTTTGATATCATCAAGTTTGCTATAGCGATCTTGTTTGTTGGTGATGGTATAGGCATCAGCCACTTGCTCACCAAACTGCGCTTTCATGCTACTCTCAAGCGTCTGATCTCGCTCAGGTGCCGCAAATTCTTGCTTGGCAGTGCCGACTTCTTCTGCCAAAGAGGCGATATTGTCGATGACGATTTGCTGCTGCTGATGACCGTATAACACAGCGCCCAACATCTGATCTTCTGACAGCTCTGCAGCCTCAGACTCTACCATCAACACTGCTGACTTGGTACCGGCAACCACCAAATCCAGATCACTACTCTCTAGCTGCTCAAGCGTTGGGTTGAGAACATATTCACCATTGATAAAACCAACACGCGCTGCCGCGACAGGGCCATTAAATGGCGCATCAGAGATAGCAAGTGCCGCTGACGCACCGATAAGCGCTGCGATATCAGCAGACTGAGTCTTGTCTGATGACACCACGGTGGCGGTAATTTGGATTTCGTTTACATAGCCTTCAGGAAACAACGGGCGAATCGGACGGTCGATAAGACGCGAGGTAAGGGTCTCAAACTCGCTGGCGCGGCCTTCACGTTTGCCATAAGCGCCTGGGATTTTACCCGCGGCATACATTTTTTCTTGATAGTTTACGGTGAGCGGAAAGAAGTTTTGACCTTCTTTGGCTTCTGACTTTACTACCGCTGCTACAAGGACAGTCACCCCGCCCATATGAATCAAAATAGAGTTGGCTTGACGAGCCATGCGTCCTGTTTCGATGACAACCTGCTGGTCGCCATACTGAAATTCGCGCTTAATGGTATTAAACATTGTCATATAATCTTCCTAATGTTGACTGACAAAAACGAATATCAGCATCGTATAAAGCTGATATCTGTCATTAAAATTCTTTGAATATAGCCGCCCGCTGACTGACATCGTTTGCTATGTTATAGCCGCGGCGGCATATCTCATTACGATCTTTGTATCCATGCCTGCCACAGATATTTTGCTGGTATGTATATGTGGCTGTGCAGATGTGGTCTTACTATCGTTTGATCGATCTATTATCTAAAACCGATGCAGCGCGCTTAGCTACCTGCATCTTATGTTACCTTGTGCAATATATTTATGATGACTGCCTTATTGGCACTCCCTGCATAAACACCCTACTCACTGGCAAGTCCTCTATCTAACAATCGCTAAGCCATCAAGTTAACAATGCATTATTTTACAGTGATTTGCGGCTATTGACCAATCAATTACAAAACGGTACGTCCACCGCTGATGATCGGCCATTATCAATATAACAGACAGTAAGAATAACACACAGCACACGTGCCACACGCATCACCGATGCAGACAGTATTACTTCTTAATTTCTTAACTTTTTATAAATAAGCATAAAAAAACGGCGTGAAACTATTCCACACCGTTTTTAGAAAAATCTATTGTATCGATATCAGCAAGTAAGTGTGACGCGCTCTGCTAGAAGCTTGACAGTTAGCGCCTAAAGGGGCATCACTTATCTGAATGAGCGCTCATACTATCGTCGCTGTATTAACGACGTAGACCTAACTGGCTAATAAGAGTGGTATAGCGACCAAGATCTTTACCTTTTAGGTAATCAAGCAATTTGCGACGTGTGTTCACCATACGGATAAGGCCGCGGCGGCTATGATGGTCAGCTTTGTGCTCTTTAAAATGGTTTTGCAAATCATTAATACGTGCACTTAACAACGCTACTTGTACTTCTGGAGAACCCGTGTCGTTTTCGCTGCGCTGGTATTGGGCAATGATTTGTTCGCGATCAGTATTGGTTAGCATAAATATCTCCGGCAATGCTAAAAGCTTTAAATATGCTCGAATTCGAGCGGTATATAAAGCAGTAAAATAAAAAGTAAAACAGCTTATACGGCATTCAGGACAACCCTGCATTACTAGAGTTGACCTAGTGTCGCTAAGCTCAATCACATAAGATCATCATCTAAAAAAGGCAGATAAGTCACGGCTTTATCTCGCTCCTTATGAGCGCAATGATTTAAGCCTATCTTCAAACCAAATTTAAATGTGGCGGCAATTATAACAAAAAACTGCTAACCTCGCAGCAGTTTTTCATATTAGTTTGTGATAAAAAGCGTAAGATACAAACCGACTCAAACGCGTCAAAAGATGATAGTGGATTCAGTTTAAAAATATTATAGCGCTACTGGTATAAATTTTCCTTGCGTGCTGTATACACAGAGGCTGCGAAAAATTCATCCCAGTAGCGCTTTGGAACTTATGACAGTTTTGTTTTCAACTGACTATAAAAGGCTTCTATTTTTTTGCATCTTTTTGTGTTGCATGCGTGCCCAGCTCATTGTCCTCTAAAGGCACCGTGGTCGCTTCTGCTAAGCTATCTGGCGTCGCATCTTCACGTGGATTGATATCCTCAGCCAGTTTTTCAATTTCTTGTTCTTGTTGATCCATATTATTTGTGGACTGACTCATAATCCCTCCTATTTTTATTATTTCTGTTTAGCTACAGCTAAACTCAATTATAAATTAGCTGTATTGATTACTGATCTTTTTTTACATTTTCTAAATTATCAGCAATTCTATCAGCCGCCGCCTCAGAATCTTCTGTGTGATTGTCTTCAGTTTGGCTTTTTAATGCCGCCTTTGCTGATTCTGAGCGTTGTTGTTCTAGCTTTGTATCGTTTGGATTTGAATTGGCCATGATAGTTTCCTCTTGATGATAAAACTTGATTGTAAAATAAGTCTTAGCGTTTAAAGGTTATTAGACAGAACAAGTAATAAACAAAATATTGCACATACACAGTTACGATAATGCTTTGTCAATAGCAGCAACGAAGTTGTCAATATCGTCTGGATTACGTGAGGTAATTAAATTACCATCGACTTGTACGGTCTTGTCTACAAAATCTGCCCCAGCATTTTGCAAATCTGTCTTTAACGAATGATAAGCCGTAAGCGTCTTACCTTTTGCGATACCGGTATTAATAAGCACCCAAGGCGCATGGCAAATCACCGCTAAAGGCTTACCAGCATCATTAATAGCATGAATCAGCTGATGGGCGTCTTGCTTGCCGCGTATGGTGTCAGCATTGACGGTACCGCCCGGCAAGACCAATGCGTCATAGTCGTTCGCGTCTGCTTCGCTAGCAAAAATATCAGCAGTAAACGTATCTGCTTTATCGACGTCTTGCTGCATCGCTTGGACTTGCTTGTCTTTGTTGGTAGTAATCAACACTGTCTGATAACCCTTATCTTTTAGCTGGTTATTGACATCTTCATACTCGGCTTGTTCAAAGTGATTATGTAATAAAAAAGCAATGGTCTTCATCGTTATATGTATCCTTATCGTTGTCGTTGTCTTTGTTAGAAACTACTTTTTATCGCTTTATAGCCACGTATTTACTATTCTATTTTTAGATAGCAAAACCATAATCCATTATTTTTACTTACTTATATTTTTATTGATAATTATTATTATCTTCCCTCTCAATCTTCTATAGTAAAACTATAATGCGTTTCTAGTTTTTCTTATACTTTTACTTTATTATTATTTTTATAATCCATTCAAACGTCCTGTTTTTTCTTATCTTAATAGAACTCTTAATTATTATTTTTATCACGAGTTTTTTTATTATTATGATGTCACGTTTCCCTTGCTGACTTAATTAATGTACAAAAAAAACAGGTTTCACCATAGGTGAAACCTGCAATAAAATGTGACGATATGTGATTAGTGTAAACTGTTAGTAAGCTAACCGGGCAATAAGCCGCTGATCAACCAAAACGGTAACATTAACGTTGAATAAGCTTTTTCGGTTGTAGCCTACCGTTTAGACTGACAGCACCCAAACCCAAAAACTGACCTTGTTCATCTAGCAGACGAATATCTACTGGTACGTCAGAGGCGAGAGCTGTGTTGCTGACAGTCGTTTCGTGAGCCGCAGTAGCCGCTGCTACTACTTGGCTGCTGGTAGACTGGAGAATCTGTTGGGATATATAAACATGTAGCTCATCTGTCAATTGTGCAGACACATTTAGACGCTGTCCCATATGGATACGCTGACATTGCTCGGCCGTCAGCGTCATTTGTGCAGGTATTTCGATACAGGCATCTATCGGCATCAGCTGCGTGAAACGCTCGACCAATGGCAGATCTTCTAGAGCAGATAAAGTGATGGCATTATCAACCTTAAAGCTACCAACTTGTAAGCGGCGCAGGGCGGTGAGATGGCCGAGTGTGCCGAGCGCTTTAGCGATGTCTTCACCCAGCACGCGCACATAAGTGCCTTTGCTACAAGTGACGGTTAGCTGAATCTGCTCATGATCGAGTGCTGTTAGGCGAATAGAGCGGATGATAATATCTCGCGGCTCACGCATGACGTCGATGCCAGCGCGGGCATATTCGTAGAGCTTTTTACCGTCTTTTTTTAGGGCAGAGTACATCGGTGGTATCTGCTGCTGCGCGCCTAAAAACTGCTGGGCAAGCTCCTCTAAAGCGGCAGCATCAAATGTCGGCACAGAGGCTGTTGCAATTACTTGACCTTGAGCATCCCCTGTATCTGTCTGGCCGCCAAGCAAAATGGTGGCTTGATAAGATTTGTCGGCATCTAGCTGATAGTGGCTAAACTTGGTGGCTTCTCCCAGACAAATCGGCAGCAGACCAGTGGCCATGGGGTCAAGCGTCCCCGTATGGCCTGCTTTTTTGCTGTCATGGTTTGGGGATTTAAACAAATACTTAACCTTGGACACCACTTGCTGCGAGGTCAGACCATAGGGCTTATCTACCAAAATAACCCCTGAGACTTTTATCTTGTCATTTTGCTTCGCTGGGATAGACATAATATGGGCTTACTCGTCATGCTCGTTTTTTTCGGTTTTGCTGACGGCCTGATTGATCAAGTCCATCATATAATTACCATGCGCTGTCACTTCATCATAGTGAAAACGCAAACGCGGGGTTGTACGCGTTTTTAGGCTGTGGCTAAGCTCGGTACGCAAAAATCCTGCTGCTTTATTGAGCACATTGACGCTTTCTTCATGATTGGTCTTGGTCATCGCATCATCGAGCCCTGGCTCCATGATAGTGACATAAATGTCAGCGTAACCCAAATCAGGACTGACTTTGACACTAGAGATGGTGACAAAACCGGTCAGACGCGGATCATTGACTTCGTCGCGGATAAGGACGGCAAGCTCACGCTGGATTTGATCGGCTAAGCGTTGTAAACGTTGATTCATGTTATTACCTTAATATTAGTATGGCTTAGTTAATATGGCTTATTTTTATTGGTTAAGTGACTTGGTTATGAGGACTTATCTATGGTAAAAAAGGCCTAGCAGGATGTACCTGTTAGGCCTCTGTACTACGGTCTATCCACCACACCTTTCAGACTTGGCTGATAGAGCCTATGGTCTGAGGGGGGGGGGTTGTATCTAGCTTTGTTTTTAGATAGTACGAGCGAACTCTTGGATTTCAAAGACTTCGATCTTATCACCCACTTCGACATCATAGCCACGAACCGCAAGGCCACACTCCATACCAGTACGTACTTCATTGACGTCTTCTTTATAGCGACGTAATGACTGCAACTGACCGGTAAAGATAACCTTGTCATCACGCAAGACGCGAATAGGCTTGTTACGATAGATTGTACCTTCGACCACCATACAACCAGCAGCAGCACCAAACTTACTAGAGCGGAAGACTTCGCGAACCTCAGCGGTACCAAGGATTTGTTCGCGATGCTCAGGCGCTAGCATACCGCTCATTGCCGCTTTGACATCATCGATTAGACCATAGATGACGCTATAGTAGCGGATGTCGATATTGGCGACATCGGCTTTGCGGCGTGCGGCGCTATCTGCGCGGACGTTAAAGCCGAGCAATACCGCTTCGCTAGATTCAGCAAGCGTGACATCAGATTCAGAGATAGGGCCCACACCTGAGCTGATCACTCTGACTTTGACCTCGTCCGTTGATAATTCGTTTAAGGCGGCCAGTAAGGCTTCTAATGAGCCACGAACATCCGTTTTTAGCACGATGTTTAAGGTCGATACATCGCCTTGTTCCATCTGATCAAACATGTTCTCTAAACGCATTTTGTTCTGACGCTCGAGTTGACGCTCACGCTCACGATTGGTTCTAAAGTCCGCAACTTCACGTGCTTTTTTCTCATCAGTGACGACTAAGAACTCGCTACCAGCGGCTGGCGTTTCAGGTAAACCTAAAATCTCGACAGGAATAGAAGGGCCAGCTGACTTGATACGCTGACCGCGCTCATCTGTCATGGCGCGCACTTTACCGTAGTATTCACCTGCCAATACCAAGTCGCCTTGCTTGAGTGTGCCTTTTTTGACCAACACGCTCACCACAGGACCACGACCTTTTTCTAGTCTTGACTCGATGACCACACCTTGCGCTGAACCATCAAGCGGTGCTTCTAGTTCCATCAGCTCAGCTTGCAATCCGATAAGCTCTAACAACTCGTCGATACCGTCGCCTGTCTTAGCAGAGATACGTGCCATCGGGGTATCACCGCCCCAATCTTCTGATACCACTTCTTTGGTGGTCAGCTCATTGAGGACGCGATCTGGGTCAGCACTTGGCTTGTCCATTTTGTTGATAGCAACGATAATCGGCGTACCAGCAGCGCGCGCATGGTCGATGGCTTCTGCTGTTTGCGGCATCATACCGTCGTCAGCGGCCACGACCAAGACGACGATATCTGTCGCTTGCGCACCGCGCGAACGCATGGCACTAAATGCTGCGTGACCTGGGGTGTCAAGGAAAGTAATCACACCGCGGTCAGTCTTAACATGATAAGCACCAATGTGCTGAGTGATACCGCCCGCTTCGCCAGTCGCTACTTTGGTCTCGCGAATCTTATCGAGCAATGAGGTCTTACCATGGTCAACGTGACCCATGATAGTGACGACAGGTGGACGGGTTTGCACGTTACTGCTGCGCTCATCGACAGCATCTTGTAGATCGTCTTCGACCTTAGTATCACTGACAAGAACAGGGTTGTGACCCATCTCTTCAACGATCAGACTTGCTGTCGCTTGATCGATGGTGTCTGATTCGCGAGCGATTTCACCCATTTTCATCAGTAATTTAATGACTTCACGAGCCTTGACTGCCATACGCTGTGCAAGATCTGCAACAGTGATGTGCTCACTGATTTCGACGTCATAGATGATTTTTTCGACAGGTTTTTCAAACTTGTGCTGTGAGGCTTGCGTTGAACGTAAACCGTTTTTGCGGTTTTTGAATTCACGCTCATCTTGGTTTTTACGGCGGCGGCCACGAGCACCCGTGCTACTAGCACCACGCTTGATCTCACGGCGCTCTTTTTCAAACGACTCTTCTAGAGCATCACCGACCAGACCTTCGGCCAACGGCTCATCTTTACGCACTTCTGCCACAGGCTCACGATCGGTATATTTGCCTGCCATTTTACGCATTTGCTCAAGCGTACGCTTTTGCGCTTCTTCTGCTTGCTTGCGGCGTGTTTCTGCCTCAATTTCACGCAGACGCGCTTCCTCGGCTTCGCGTGCTTCACGAGCTTTACGCTCAGCAGCGGTTTCTACCTTCGGTTTGGTCGCAGCGGCTTTTTTCTTCGGTTGCTCTTTTGGCTTCACTTCAGTGGCTGCTTTGCCACCTTTTTTTACCACCACAGAGGCTGAAATATCGTCGTTTTTATCATCAGACTTTTTGCTTGAACCTAGGCTTGCACGCATAGCGGCCAGCGTTGCCGCTTGACGCTCTTCTGCTTTTTTCTTAGCAGCAGCACGTTCTTCTGCTTCTTTAGCAGCACGAGCTTGGGCTTCGATTAAAGCTTGCTCACGGGCAGCCAACTCTTCAGCCATTTTTTCTGGATTGGGTTTTTCAAAGACTTTCTTTTTACGCACTTCCACATTGACGCTCTTAGACTTACCTGAAGAGCCGGTCACACGCGCGGTGCTAGTCGTCTTAGACTTCAGACTAATACGGCGCTTTTCTTGCTGACCATGACTTTGCTTTAAATACGTCACCAACTTCTCTTGCTCAAGCTCGGTGACTGGGTCATCCTCTGCGCGAGCAGGCAGCCCAGCATCCACCAGTTGCTGTCTTACAGCACTTGCGGTTTTGCCTACCATATCTGCCAGTTCTTTGACGGTCTTATCTGCCATTTATTATCACCTACTGTCTATTATTTGCTATATGTTCAATTCAGTTGTTGGCTACAAATGATTGGGGTAAGGCTGATTTCATGCGCTCATCTGTCCGTATTGATACGGCAATAATGCCTGTGACGGTATGAGTGCCTGTTATCAGCGCTTTATTTTCAATAGCATATCACCAAAAGACAGCGATATGCAGTTACCGCTTATTCATCGAACCAAGATTCCCGAGCTTTCATGATGAGTTGTCCTGCAGTTTCAGAATCTAATCCTTCGATATCTTCTAAATCGAAGACGGCTTGTTCTGCCAAGTCATCTACGGTGATGATGTCTTTTTGTGCCATTTTATAGGCCCAGCTGACTGTCATCCCTTCAAGCTCTTGCAGCTCTTGACTTGGCTCTTTCATATTTTGTTGTTTGACCAGCTCATCTGCGATGACCACTTCTTTTGCACGCTCTTGAATGATGTCAATCGCTTCGTCGTCCAAACCTTCGATATCATAAAAAGTCTCTACAGGAACGTAGGCGACTTCTTCGATACTGGTAAAGCCAATATCCACCAGCGCTTGTGCCAGATCATGATCGACCTCCAAACGCTCATAAAACAGCTCAATAAAGGCTTTGGATTCGTTTTCTTGACGCTGCTGATACTCTTCTTCTAGCATCATATTGAGCTTATAACCAGTCAGCTCTGAGGCCAGACGGACGTTTTGACCTTGTGAGCCAATCGCACGCGCGAGCTGGTCGTTGGTGCTAAAGATAATGTCAGCGGTCTGGGTGTCTTCATCGAGGATGATACTGCTAACATCGGCTGGCTCTAGCGCACTGATGATAAATTGGGCTGGGTCATCTGACCAAACCACCACATCGATACGCTCACCATCGAGCTCTTGCTGCACCGCTTGGATACGCGTACCACGCATACCAATACAAGCGCCAACTGGATCAATACGATGGTCGTTGGTCTTGACTGCTATTTTAGCACGGGTCCCGGGCAAGCGAGCGACGTTACGGATTTCGATGATTTGCTCTGCAATTTCAGGCACTTCTTTTTGCATCAAGGCTGAGAGCATCTCAGGGTGCGTGCGTGATAAAAGCAGCTGGGCACCGCGGTTTTCACGGTTAACATGATATAAAATAGCGTTGATACGTGATTTTGGACGTAACTGCTCACGAGGCAACATCTGATCGCGTGACAAATAACCTTCAGCATTATCACCTAAGTCGATGATATAGCCATCACGAGTTTGTTTTTTTACTTCGCCATACATCATCTCACCGATACGTGGCTCAAAAGCGTCTGCAACCAGTGCACGCTCCGCTTCACGAATTTTTTGGATAATGACTTGTTTGGCTTGTGTGGCAGCGATACGGCCAAACTCAATCGACTCGATCTGCTCTTCTTTGATGTCACCGATGGACCACTCGTCTTGATCTAAGTCACTGATGGCCAACTGACAAGCAGGCATTTCGTGATCTTCATCGGCAACCACTGTCCAATAACGATAAGTATCATAGTCGCCAGTTGCACGGTCGATTGATACGCGTACCGCCACTTCTGGCTGGTCGGTATATACTTTTTTCTTGGTTGATACCACCAAAGCATCTTCTATAGCTTCAAAGATATCTTCAGGATTTAAGCCCTTTTCATTACTGACAGTTTCTACTACCGTTAAGATTTCACGACTCATGCTATACCTGTCCTATCATTTTTTAATTGACTTAAATTTTATCATTAATGTATTAACGTTGTTTTTCACCATAAACCATCTAGGTCATTTGTGCAGTCGCTCAGGTAGGCCACCTAAGCGTCTTCGTATACCAGATTGGCTTTATCAATATTACTTAACGCAATATCAAACTGCTCGCCATCAGACGCCGTCAACTTCAATGAAGTGGCATCGATACTGTCTAGCGTACCTGTCACTTTGCGGCGTTTTTGCTCACCTGTCCCGATCGCTTGGATCAAGCGCAGGCTGATGGTTTGACCAACATACGCATGCATTTGCTCATCTGAGAAAAACGCGCGATCAAAACCAGGCGATGACACCTCTAAGACATACTCACCTGCGATGGGATCATGCACTTCAAGAATACCGCTGACTTGATGGTTCACCGCCGCACAGTCTTCGATAGTGACGTGTTTGCCCTGAGCCTGCTCTTCTGGCAGTGCTTCGATATAAATGCGCAGCAACGAGCGACGGCCTTGCGGCGCAAACTCTATGCCCCATAGCGCCACATCACAAGCAGCAACTGCAGGCGCGATGATATTGGTCAGTTCTGCAACTTTGGTCGAAAGCTTCATAATTTATTTATATTTTCCTGTTCACTTATCTATCGTACTCACAAACTCTATTAAAGTTATGCTGATCGTGTACCGATGATAATCACTCACCGTGATGAGTCATACTCATATATTGTAAACCAAGACAGATCGTTGTATGTATGCGCGTTTATATAAGGCTGAGCAAAAAAACATCAAGCTCAGCCAAACATTGCTTTTATTATTCATAAAGCAGTACTATCGATAAAGGAGTGAGGAATAAAAGATAGTGTGCTTACGAAACAATCGTGCCAATGGCGGCAAGTGACGACCCGTATCGTGCTCTATAGACATAGAGCTTAGCATAAGTAGGATAGATACCGCGATAACACTGACCTTCAGATACAAAAAAACCCACAAACATTATGGTGGGTTAATCGTTACTGACAAATTTAGTATACAAAACATCAGTATAAAAAGTGGTAGCGGGGGCTGGATTTGAACCAACGACCTTCGGGTTATGAGCCCGACGAGCTACCAGACTGCTCCACCCCGCATCAATCTAGAACGCATATTATAGGGAAGGTTTGTATGATTGTCAATGCTTATTTTAAATAAAATTTAAACAAGCCATTTATCATCAATCAATCTGCCCTGACGTCATGCTGCGTCATAAAACTTGGTGCGATTGGGGGGACTTGAACCCCCACAGCTTGCGCTACCACCCCCTCAAGATGGCGTGTCTACCAATTCCACCACAATCGCGTTTTTTACTGCTTTTACTTGCCAATGAGCTTGTTGAGCGTCTATATAAGTTACTCTAAAGCTGGACTGCGAAAAACAGAAAAGGCATTGTAAATCTAACGTCTAAAAATAGCAAGTACTGCTGAAAAAAAGACTGTCATTCAAACCCCAATCCATAAAAAACCAACCACTTACTACGCTATCGCCTACAAGGCTGCCCCTATAGGCCGATAGTGAGCCAGCCGTTATTGAGGGTCTTGGTTCAAGGGGCGCGGCGTTTGCGGCGCTGACACAGGTGCATCTAAGCGAAACTGATCTTCTGCTTGTTTACGCGCATGGACCGCGAGTGTCATACTGGTAATAAAAAATATCACTGTCAAAACAGCGGTCGCGCGCGTCAAAAAGTTTGCGGAGCCTGCCGCCCCAAAGACGGTACCAGACGAGCCTGCACCAAAAGAAGCCCCAGCGTCTGCCCCTTTACCATGCTGTATCAAAATCAAGCCAATCATGGCAATCGCCACAATAATATGCAGGGCTAATATAAACGTAAACATGCTGGCCTCTTTTGCCGCGTAATGACGACTGATAACGGAAAATAAATCTAAGAATCAATATATAAGCTGACTTGAGTCTAACAAAGCGACAATCTAACAAGGCGACTTAAAAGCCTGGAATATTAGCAAATAACAATGTTAACTTTTTAGTGCCAACCTTTTACGTTACCTACTAACTCTACTTTACCTACTATGAAAGCACAGAAGTGACTCCACGCAAAAGTCACTGCCCGACCCGCTTATATATGAGAGTATATAAATAAGGCGCATTGTACACGATTACAAGGGCACTGTTAAACCCACTTTTATCAACTGATAAAGACATTTTGTATACAAATGATGACCTTACCATAACCGTATGCTTATAGTGCCCGCGCCAGTACCAGCAGCACTATACATAACAGTGACCCAGCTGCGATGTTCGGCGTAATGTCAGACGCCTTAGGCTTGCCCATTGCCAAAAGCTTGCACAATTGCCAAAAAGCTGGCAGCCTTCAATGAAGCGCCGCCGACCAGTGCGCCATTAATCATAGCATCTGCCGCAAAACTATCGGCATTATCAGCATTGACGCTACCTCCATATAAGACTGTGATATTGTCCAATGCTTCCCCATAGTCTGCGACCGTCTGCTTGATATGCTGATGCGTCGCGCTGACTTCGGCCACGGTAGGCACTTTACCTGTGCCGATGGCCCATACTGGCTCATAAGCGATGATAAGGCGATCGGATAAGGTGTCAGCAAGCGCAGGCTGCTGCGTTAGTATGTCTTTTATGACGGTGAGCTGCTCATCGATAACCGCAAGTGTTTGTCCAGCGTCATACTGTGCTTGTGTCTCCCCAATACAAAACACCACGCCTAGGCCTTGGTCAAACGCATGGGTCATTTTACTGAGTAAACAAGCATGCGTCTCTTGATGATATTGGCGGCGCTCAGAGTGGCCAAGTAATGTCCAAGTTGCGCCAGCATCTGCCACCTGCTGCGCGGAGCAATCCCCCGTATAGGCACCTGTAGTGCCACTATGCGCGCTGATATCTTGCGCAGCACACAGTACTGGGCTGTCTTGTAGATGGGTGCTGACACCGGCCAAGTGGATACAGCTAGGGGCCACCATTAACTGGCAACCAGCGCTATTGGCACCGTCATCTTTATCAGCAGTCGCCAATAAATCGCTTAATAATGTCTGGACATCATCGCTCGTTGCAGGATTTTGTTTCCAATTACCAATTACCCAAGCTTGCATCTGTAGTTACCCTGTCTTAAGTATTTATGCCAATTCGGCTAATGTGCGCGCCAGTATAACAAATAATTCACAACTGCTATAGTATGGTGCTGCATCGGCTGTCATGGCTTGATACGGCTGCAGCGGCTGACCGCACTAAGCCATATGCCGCTATTTATCGACCCCTTATTATCTTTTTGGTGTCGTCAATAAACAGTTTAATAGTTGCCATAAGTTCTTTAAACTAAAGTAATATTCTATATTATTACCCTAATACCCAAAAAAACTGCATAGTAGCATTCGTTTACTACCTATTTATTCGTGCAACAGCAGATAACGATACAAAACGTTTGTTATTGAGGAGAGGTCGTCATGTCTATCACAACCAGCAAATATGGTGGTTTAGCGCAGCAGCTGATTAGCGAAGGTATCGTTAGCGAAGCAAATATGAAAACCGCACAAACCGAGTCACAGCAGCAGCAAATAGGACTGGTGTCATACTTGGTAGACAATAAGCTGGCCGATGCCTATCACTTGGCACAAATGCTCTCACAAGCTTTTGGCGATCCTTTGTTTGATTTAGACGCCCTGAGCCTCGATGTCATTCCTAAAGACTTGGTCGATGAAAAAATCGTCCGTAAATTTAATGCCTTGCCTTTGTTTAAGCGCGGTCAGCGTTTGTTTGTCGCCTTAAGTGATCCAACACGTATCGATGCCATTGATGCCATTGCGTTTAACTCGCGGCTGTCTATCGAAACGGTGGTGGTCGAAGAAGATAAGCTCAAAAAACGCATCGAAGCGGTCTATGCAGACAGTATGCAAAGCTTTGATAGCTTTTCTGATAGCGATTTAAATGTCGGTTTTGAAGAAGGGGATGACGCGGCTGATGAGGGCGAGACCAAGCTCAGTGATAGCGTCGATGAGGCCCCTGTCGTTAAGTTTGTCAATAAGATGCTGGTGGATGCCATTCGTATGGGAGCTTCAGATCTGCATTTTGAACCCTATGAAAAGACCTACCGCGTACGCTTTCGTGTCGATGGGGTCATGCAAAAAATGGCCAGCCCGCCTGTCCAGCTTGCCGGTAAGATCGCAGCGCGCCTAAAGGTCATGTCACAAATGGACATCTCTGAGCGCCGTATCCCGCAAGATGGCCGTATCAAACTAAAACTGTCAAAAAACAAAGCCATCGATTTTCGGGTAAACTCCTTGCCGACGCTGTTTGGCGAAAAAATCGTACTACGTATCTTGGACCCCTCATCGGCCATGCTCGGGATTGATGCCTTAGGTTATGAGCCAGATCAGCAAGAGATGTTTTTAGAGGCTCTTCATAAGCCACAGGGCATGCTGTTGATCACAGGTCCGACAGGGTCTGGTAAAACCGTATCGCTATATACTGGTATCAACATCCTCAACACGGGAGCAACCAATATCTCCACTGCCGAGGATCCAGTGGAGATCAACCTTGAAGGCATCAATCAGGTCAACGTCAACCCAAAAGTTGGCCTAACCTTTGCCAATGCTTTGAAGTCGTTTTTGCGTCAGGATCCTGATATCGTCATGGTCGGTGAGATTCGAGATTTAGAGACTGCGGAGATTGCAATAAAAGCGGCGCAAACAGGCCACATGGTACTCTCAACCCTGCACACGAACTCTGCCCCTGAGACGTTGACGCGTCTACGCAATATGGGGGTGGCTTCTTTTAACATTGCCACCTCTGTCAACTTGGTCATTGCTCAGCGTTTGGCACGGCGCTTGTGTAAAAACTGCAAAAAAGCCATCAATGTACCGCGGCAAAGCTTGCTTGAGCTTGGCTTTACGGATGCCGATCTAGACGATCCAGATAACGTCATCTATGAGCCTGTCGGCTGTAATGAATGCCGTGAAGGCTATAAAGGCCGAGTGGGTGTTTATGAAGTCATGAAGGTCAGCCCAGACATCTCTCGCATCATTATGGAAGATGGCAATGCCATGGATATCAAAGACGCTGCGCTCAAAAACGGCTTTCGCGATCTGCGCCGCTCTGGCATTTTAAAGGTATTACAAGGGGTGACCAGTATTCAAGAGATGATGCGAGTAACCTCTGAATAGCACCAACTCTCATCGCGTCAAAGAGGAGCATACTGCGTCATTGCTAAATGGTGTTTTTATCAAAGACACCAGCAGTAATCTTGGTCATCATTTGCCAGTCATAAGTAGGTATGGCTTTTCTTTTATAAACTAGCAATAATATCTACCAGATATATTTCAAAATAAAACAGATGAGCACTGGTTTTTTAGGCTAAAATAAAGTAGGAAATGCAAAAGGTTGTGCTATCGCTACTACGCTGTGCCCAGCTGTATTTACAAGAGCAGGGCCATAAAACCACTGTTATAAAAGTGGCTAAAGTCAATGTTATTGGCGAACCATCGTTTATATATTTGCAATATCTAATAAGACAATTTTTGAGGGTAGAAACATGGCAAAAGCAAAGACCGACATGCTGTCAGACTTTGTCTACGATGGCGTAAACCGGCGCGGACAAAAGGTAAAAGGCGAGACCACCAGTCGCAGCTTAGAGCTGGCCAAAGCCACTTTGCGCAAACAGGGTATTACGGTTAAGGGCATCAAGAAAAAACCTAAGCCGCTTTATACGTTTAAAAAAGCCATTAAACCCATCGATATCGCGATTTTTTCTCGTCAATTGGCCACCATGATGAAAGCTGGGGTGCCTTTGACGCAGTCTTTTGAGATTGTCGCTGACTCATTAGACAATCCCAGTATGAAAGATTTGGTATTGCAAATAAAATCTGATATCGAATCTGGTGGTACCTTTGCCTCTGCCCTACGCAAGCATCCACGCTACTTTGATGACCTATTTTGCTCGTTGGTGGATTCTGGTGAGCAATCAGGCTCACTTGAGACCATGCTCGAGCGGGTGGCCACTTATAAAGAAAAAAGTGAGATGCTCAAAGCCAAAATCAAAAAAGCGGTCAAATACCCGATTGCCGTTATTATCGTCGCCGTCATCGTGACCATGATTTTGCTCATCAAAGTGGTACCCGTGTTCTCTGATCTTTTTGAGTCTTTTGGTGCTGAACTGCCCGCCTTTACCCAAATGGTGGTGGGCATGTCTGAGTGGATGCAGTCATGGTGGTTTGTTTTGATTGTGCTCATCGGCGGCGCCATTATCGGGTTTTCAGAAGCGAAAAAACGCTCCAAAAAATTCCGTGACTTTTTGGACCGCGCTGTTTTGAAAATACCTGTGTTTGGTAATATCGCTTATCAAGCGATTATCGCCCGCTTTGCCCGCACCCTCTCAACGACTTTTGCTGCTGGGGTGCCGCTCATCGATGCGCTGGACTCCACAGCAGGCGCGACCAACAACGTGGTGTTTTATAATGCCACTCAGCAGATCAAAAACGACGTCTCTACCGGTCAGCAGTTGCAGTTTTCGATACGTTCTACCAATTTATTTCCTAGTATGGCCATACAGATGGTCGGTATCGGTGAGGAGTCTGGTAGCTTAGAGGAGATGCTAGACAAGGTGGCGGTCTATTATGAAAGCGAAGTCGATAACGCGGTTGATGGCCTGACCAGTTTGATGGAGCCTATGATTATGGCGGTGCTTGGGGTATTGGTCGGTGGCCTCGTGATTGCGATGTATCTGCCGATCTTCCAAATGGGCTCAGTGGTCGGCTAATACCTCACTCAAGGACTGCGATTTCATGCAATTTATACAGTTATTACAAGACAATACGACCGTGGCTTTGGTCGTATTTGGGTTATTAGGGCTTTGTGTCGGTAGTTTTTTAAATGTGGTCATCCATCGGCTCCCGCTGATGATGTTTGCAAGCTGGCGGCAAGAATGTAGTCAGTTTCTGGCTGAGCAAGCAGACATGCCGCGCGAGCATACGCAGCCACTGACCCGTATCGTCGCAGGCGACAACGCCATTACTTTGAGTCGGCCGGCGTCGCGCTGCCCGCACTGCGCTCATAAAATCACCTGGTATCAAAACATCCCTTTGATCAGTTGGCTGATGCTGCGCGGGCGCTGCACTGCTTGTAACGCCGCCATCGGTATCCGCTATCCGCTGGTGGAGCTGATCACCGCCCTACTCTCTGTGCTGATCATTTATCAATTTGGGGTGAGTGCAACAGGCTTGTCGGCATTGGTCTTAGTATGGACGCTAATCGCCTTAACCGGTATCGATTTTGATACTCAGCTCCTCCCTGATCGCTTAACCTTCCCTTTGGCGGGGCTAGGTCTAGCAGTCAACAGCCAAGGTTGGTTTGTCTCACCCAGCCAGTCTATTTGGGGGTTGCTGTTGGGGTTTTTGTCATTATGGGTGGTGGTAAAGCTGTTTTATTTGATCACCAAAAAACACGGCATGGGTCAGGGCGACTTTAAGTTGTTGGCCGTATTGGGCGCTTGGCTGGGGCCTATGATGCTACCGCTTATCATCTTACTCTCCTCCCTGCTAGGCTCTATCGTCGGGCTGATCTTAATGAAAAAACAAGGCGAGAGCAGACCCTTTGCCTTCGGCCCTTACATTGCTATTGCCGGTATTGTCGCCTTATTATATGGCACAGATATCGTCAATTGGTACTTAGGCATGTATACTTACTAAAACAGGCGTGAGTTTTACCATACGTTTTAAAAAACATACTGTAAAAGTAGCAGGGTAAGTGGCAATGGCGCTTACATCTCTCATCTTTGTGCTAGCCTCAAATCATCAGCACAGATGGGGCAAAACAGCTGCGCACGTTTTCATCTCTATCATATCGGTCAGATAAGTCATTATTATGTCAAACGCTAACGCTTCACCTTATTCTCACAAGCCGCAAACCCACCAAAAGCAAAGCAAGACACTGGTGGTCGGATTGACAGGCGGTATCGGTAGTGGCAAATCTGCTGCTAGTGACTGGTTTGCGCAGCAAGGCATCGATATTATAGATGCTGATGTGATCGCCCATGAGGTGGTGGCAAAAGGCAGCGCGACATTGCGCAAAATTCAAAGCAAATTTGGCGATTGGGTGCTAAATGGCGACGGCTCGATGGACAGAGCGGCGGTGCGTACGCACGTTTTTACTCATCCTGAGGCGCTCATCGAGCTTGAAGCCATTACTCACCCAGCGATAAGAGAAGCGGCAAAAGCACAGCTAGCCGCTAGCACTTCGCCTTATGTGGTGCTGTCCGCGCCGCTACTCATAGAGGCGGCAGAAGCGGGGCTGGCAAACTTGTGCCAACGAGTACTGGTGATTGATGCCAGCGAAGACACCCAACTTGAGCGCGCCAGCCAGCGTGATGAGCAAAGTGTCCAAAAGATCAAAGCCATCATGGTCAATCAATTAAGCCGCGAAGCGCGCAACCGTCACGCTGATGATGTCATCTTAAACGATCGCGACCTAGCGGCTCTGTATGCACAGCTGGAGCCGCTACACCAAAACTATCTTACGCTTGCCGAGCAGCTAAAGTACGCTGCCGATTGACCTCATACAGCGCCATACCGGTAGCCACGCTGACGTTTAGGCTTTGTAAGTTGCCATGCTCATTGCCCGACATCGGGATATAGACCAGCTCATCACAGCGCTCTGTGGTCAACCGGCGCATGCCCTCTCCTTCTGAACCCATGATAATGGCCGTTTTGCCAGTCAAGTCCGCTGCATGTATGGGCTTGGCCGCATCACTAAGTGCCGTACCAAACACAAATACACCAGCGTTTTTGATGTGGTCAAGCGTACGCGCCAAATTGGTCACACTGACAATCGGCATCAGCTCAGCGGCGCCTACAGAGACTTTTGCCACTGTTGGGGTGAGGCTGGCGGCGTGATGTTTTGGACAAATCACCGCATCCACGCCCATCGCAACAGCCGTACGCAAACACGCACCGAAGTTATGCGCATCAGTGATTTGATCGAGTATCAGCAACAAACACTGCTCGCGCCCCGCGATGGTGTCTAGCAGCGCTTCGTCAGCGAAACCTAGAGGGCGGGCATTAAGCACCACGCCTTGGTGCTGCGGGCTGCCACACATCTGGGTCAGCTTGTCTTTTTGTGTGGGCTGAATACTGATGCCATTGGCCTCGGCTTCGGCCATGATTGCTTGCACGTGAGGGTCGCTGTCACGGCCTTGTTGGACAAACAAGCTAAGACCATCGAGCGGACGATGTTTGAGTAAGGCATCAATTGCATGAATGCCATAAAAATAAATGGGTTTTGCCATAATAGGCCTACTTAAGTATCAAATGGATATCGCTAAAGCGATAAGAAGTAACGATAAAAAACAACAATAAAAAAACAGTGCAGCCTCATCAAAAACAAATAAACCATACCGACTGATATGGTTTATCCGCGATCGATTGAGGTTTTTATTTGGGGTGACGCTTGATGAGTACCTAATTTGGTTGATTTTGCTAAGAAGACTATATGTAGATTATCTAGCAAAATGCAGGTAGGCGCGGACTTGCGCCAATGGCTTAGTGTATGCGTCTTTAGCCTTCTAAATGACAGATATACTGTACGATCTCTTCGGTTCTGAGGTTAAAGCCGCTGTTGCCTTCGACCACAAATGACTGGCCTGCACGGTAGTAGCTAAACGCTTCCTCACCATTTATTTTGACCTCGCACTCCCCGCTGGTGATCTCGATACGCTCAGAAGTATTGGTACTAAAATGATAATGCTCCACCAAATTATCACAAGGTAAGATGATGCCTAGCGTCTTATGACGTCCATCCTCAAACATAATGGTATGGCTTGAGCAACGACCATCATAAGAGACCGTCGCATGAGCATTGACTGTTACATTGGTAAATTGCGCCGCTGTCATAGTGGCTTCCTTATCAAATAATTATGGTAAAACTAAAAAATAAGTACAGATGAAATGACTTTATGAATCAGCATTGCAAGCGGCCTAGCCTACTATATAAATGTGCTGTATTCGATCGCGTGACAGTCTTTGCCCAATCGCGGACACAGACTCGCACACATACTGACATCAGCCTTAATATCTGGTTGACAACTTAAGATGCCTACCCGCGTATGCCGACTATGGTATCGATGAGATATTACGATAAGATGACTTATCATTATCAGACGACAAGCATAAAACAAGCTAGCAAGCGTTTGTCATTATGTGAGATTATGCTACCACATTATATCTATAAAGTTTGTTACAGGGGTAAGGAAAATATTGCGGCAGGCGCAAGAGGTGCCACCGGTGGGCCGCTGACTTTATCCAAAGCGGGCTGCAGAGATTTATGTTATTGCGCGGCTTTATGATTTGTATTTAGCGGCGTTTGCCACCATAATATTTGCCAATCACTATAGTCTATTGAGTACCATAAACGAGCCATTTTATCGTTGTATTTATTCTATTTTAGCGATGACTTCATCTAAAGAATCGGTGAAACTCATTGTCTGTCATGAGAGGCGTTGATGCTAGTATCACTCACTTTACATCAGTTTGCATTGATCGCTCAGCATGAGCTGAGTATGGCGGAAGGCTTTAACGTCATCACCGGCGAGACAGGTGCCGGTAAGTCGCTGCTGCTTGATGCGCTGTCGTTGTGTGCAGGTGAGCGAGCCGACAGCGCCATGATCAGACATGGGGCGGCACATGCCGATATCTATGCTCAGTTTGATGTGGCAAACAATGCACTTGTCGCAGAGTGGTTTGCTGAGCATGATCGCGCCTTAGATGAGCCAGATGTGTTGATTCGTCGCCAGCTTAGCCAAACAGGGCGCTCAAAGGCTTGGTTAAATGGTACGCCTGTCAGCTTAGCTGAGCTAAAGAGCCTCGGTACACTGTTGGTCAATATTCATAGCCAGCACGCCCAGCAAGCACTACTAAAGCCGCAGTTTGTGGTGCAGTGGTTGGATGCCATGGCACAAACCACCACACTGGCTGCGCAAACCGCGAGCAGCTATCAACACTATCAGCAGCTAAAACGCCGCGCTGATGAGATTGCCAGCCGCGAAGCGCTGCGCCATGACCGTATCCAGCTGTTACAAAGCCAGCTGGCAGACATCGAGCCGCTCCTCGCTGTTGATTATACCGACATCGAAGCTGAGCACGAAGAGCTGTCTAATATTGAAGCTTTGATGATGGAAGCCAGTCATGGCCTGCATCTGCTCGACAACGATACCGATGAGCCAGACGTCATGACCCTGCTTGGACAAGCGATCAAGCTGTGTGATAATCAACTGGGCGTCAGTCAGACGTTTGAGCAAGCCTCAGAGCAGCTACATCTGGCTCAGCAGCAAATCACCGAAGTCATAGGATTACTATCAGACTATGCCGAACAACAACTGCCCGACCCTGAGCGCTTGCAAACCTTAGATAGTCTCATCAGCCTCGGTCATCGCCTCTCGCGCAAGCACGCCTTACCCGCTATTGATTTGATTGAGGAAGCCAACCACTGGCAAGCGCAATTAGAACAATTAGAAAACGAACCAAGTAGTGATGCCATGGCCGCGCAAATCGAGCAAGCGTGGCAGCAATATCTGCTGCTGGCCACCAAACTCCAAAAAGCACGCGAAAAAGCCGCACCACATATCAGCAAACAACTGGTCCAGCAGCTGCAGCCACTAGCGCTACCCAATGCGCGCTGTGAGTTTGTCTTTACCAAAAAACCCGACCCAAGCCAATATAATGCGCAAGGTTGTCATGATATCGATTTGTTGTTTAGCGCCAATGTCGGTATGCCCATGCAGCCGCTGCATAAAATCGCTTCAGGTGGGGAGCTGTCGCGGATGGCACTGGTGATGCAAGTGCTACAAGCCACCAATGCGGACAATGATGCCGCCAAGCCTATGTTGGTCTTTGACGAGGTCGATGTCGGTATCAGTGGCGGCACCGCGCAGGTGGTCGGTGAGCTCCTGCGTAAACTGGGGCAGACTCAGCAGATACTGGCCATCACGCACCAAGCACAGGTCGCCGCGCAAGCGCACCAACATATCTTGGTACAAAAACATCATGACGAGCAAACCGAAAGTGAGCTGGTCATCTTGACAGATAGCGCGCAAGTCGATGAGCTGGCACGCATGTCGGGCGGCGTGACCATCACGGAGGTCACTCGTGATCATGCTCGTAGCTTACTAACGGATGTCAAATAAGGCGTTTGCTATCCTGCACAGTGCCCTCTCTGCTCTGCATAGGGGGGGATATCGTTAGTCTATTTTAAAACAGCGAGCGCATGGCTAAAAAACCATTGAGAGCGAGATTACTAAAAACAAACCGCTGCTAAATATTTGCTTTGGTTGATTTTTTTGGTCATCATCGCCATATAACCTTCTCTTGCCGGTGTGGTTGTGTTTTTAATGTAGTAATGTCTTTATCTTTTTATTGTTGATTTTATTATTAGGTTGCAGTTGCTTCTATGTCTAAAGCCAATTTGACCCATCATTTCTTAATCGCGGCACCAGAGCTGTCAGACCCACGGTTTGAGCAGGCGCTGATTTATATCTGTCGTCACGATGCGCATGGCGCGCTTGGTCTGATGGTCAATCGTCCCTTAGAGCAGTCGCGCGTGGGCAAGCTATTAGAGGATCTGAGCATCGAAGTGACCGACCCACAAGTGATGGAAGACGTGGCCTTAGAAGGCGGGCCGATGTATCCTGAGGTCGGTTTTGTGCTGCATACTGGCCAGCCGGAGTGGGCATCGTCGTTTGCTATTTCAGAGAATGTCTGTATCACCACCAGCCAAGATATCCTCAAGCGTATCGCCGCAGGCCAAGGCGTTGGTCACTATCATCTGTGCTTGGGGCATGCCAGCTGGGGCAAAGACCAGTTAGAGCGTGAGCTTGCAAGTGGTGACTGGCTGGTGTGTCCAGCGGATCTTAACTTGTTGTTTGATACCCCGTTTGCGGAGCGCTGGCAGATCGCTGCTGATAAAATTGGCGTAAATTTCGACTACTTAAGCAGCGATATCGGCCATGCTTAATAGCATATGCTCTATGAATTGTGCTCTATGAATACAGATAAAAAAATAAATGATAGCCGTCACTATGGTGGATAGTACTTTTATGATGCATAGCAAACAAGCTGCAGATCATGATTTTGATATAAATAGCATTAACAGTAATGAGTCTAACATCAACGGTCTTAGCGACTCTGAGCCAGAAATAAAGCCGCATCTTATTTTGGCGCTAGATTATGGTGTCAAAAAAATGGGCATGGCGCTCGGTAATAGCTTGACCCAAACCGCACGCGCTTTTGACATCTTGGCGATGAATAATGGTCAGCCAGACTGGGACAACCTCATCGGTATTATCAAAGTCTGGGGCGTGGCAAAGGTGGTGGTCGGCTTACCACTCAATATGGACGGTAGCAGCTCCATGCTCTCTAAACGGGCGCACAAATTTGCGCGGCGGCTGGCGCATAGAGTCATGGAGCAGCGCCTACCAGTGACTGTGACGCTGTGTGATGAGCGTCTGACATCGGTAGCAGCGCGCGAAATCGCGTGGGAGAATGGCTGGATCCAAAACGAGCGCGACCCGATTGATGATATCTCTGCGTGTATTTTGATGTCGACGTATTTTACCGATCCAAATAGCAGCTTGGCTATCGATGCAATCAAGCCTGACTAGGGCGTGTCCTCAAGCAGTGACGCGCAGGTAGTCGCGCACAAACGGACGGCTAGTATTTAACGCTTAGGTATTGCCACGTCCATCCTATAAACCAATATATACGACTGATGATTATGACCACCGCTTTAAACCAACCTGTATCTAATAAGTCGCGACATGGTTTTGCGCCGCTTGCTATCGCTCGTATCAAGGGCGCACAGCGAGCCAACCAGCTGGCGATTTATCTGATTTATGCGGCCATTTTTGCTTTTGTGGTCTTTGGTACCATCGCTAGTATCAAGGCCTTTCATGACAGTCAGCTGCTTTATCAGTTATTTTATAACCTGCCTTATGCTTTGGTGGCGCTGACCATTCCTGTCAGCCTTTATGATGCCTTTATTATTTATCGTTATCGCCTAAACCAAGCATCAATGGTAATCATGACCATCGGCGTCTCAAGCATCGTTCTACTCGGCGGTTTGTTATTTGCTGATACGGCTTGGCTAGGATTATCCTGCTGGGTGGGAGTGGCATTTTTGTTTAAAGTCAGTTTCAAGCGCTTTTTTAACTTCTTAGACGTGGCAAATACTGACAAAGAGACAGCAGCCGTAGACGATCTAGACAGTACACCTCAGTAAGCGATTAAACAGACGATCCATTCTTTAACCTACCTACTTAGCTTTACGATAATGACTATGACCACTTCAATACCAAATACTGACATTGACCATCACCTAGATACGCAAGGGCTGATCTGTCCTGAGCCTGTGATGATGCTGCACCGAGTCATCCGAAAAGCAGATAGCGGTGAGGTGATTGAGATACTGGCCACTGACCCTGCTACCATCCGCGACATTCCAAATTTCTGTCGTCATCTGGGTCATGAGCTGATGACTCAAGAAACACTGGCAGAAAACATCAACCTAGACGCTGATCCCGATGAAATCACTATTGATGGCGATGATGATGACCCCAAAAGCGCGACGCTGTATCGTTATGTGGTGAAGAAAAAAAGTGGTTAACTTATATCTGACCTATATCCGAGCATCCTATGAGCCGTGACCGTGCCGTACAACAGCGCCAACCCAAAGCATTGGCTGTCGATGATGAACCGTCTTATATGACTGAGTTTCGTCAAGCCATGCTAGCACGTGGTTTGGCGACGCGTACCCGTAATGCTTATGTGCGCGACTTGCGTTCTTGTGAGTTGACCAACCCACTCGCCCTGACCCGCTGGCAGCCTGATGATGTGCTGCACTGCCTTTCGCTGCTTGCCCAAGATGGTAAAACCCCACGCACCCAAGCGCGTATGCTCTCAAGTCTGCGTCAGTTCTATTTATGGATGATCGCGAGCAATCTGCGCGAAGACAATCCCTGCGAGCGTATCAAAAGCCCAAAGCTTGGTCGCCCATTGCCAAAGGATTTGAGCGAAGCTGATGTCGACAATCTACTGGCCGCCCCTGACACCAGCACCGCGCTTGGCCTACGGGACAAGGCCATGTTAGAGGTGCTCTATGCCTGCGGCCTGCGCGTCAGTGAGCTGATTAATTTATCGCTTGAGCAAGTCAATCTAAACTCAGGCTGGTTGCAAATCACAGGTAAAGGCAATAAGACCCGACTGGTGCCCCTTGGTGAATATGCAAGCGATGCGCTAGAGGACTATCTTTCTTACGGACGTGGCGAGCTGATTGCACATCTCAAGTCAGGCAATTGCCAAGCAGTGTTTTTGACGGCGCAAGGCGGCTATATGACGCGGCAGAACTTTTGGTATTTGCTCAAAAAACATGCCAAAGTCGCCTGCATCGACAAAGAATTGTCACCGCATACCCTGCGTCACGCTTTTGCGACCCATTTGCTCAATCATGGTGCCGATCTTCGCAGCGTGCAGTTATTGCTTGGGCATAGTGATTTGTCCACCACGCAGATTTATACGCATGTGGCGACAGCGAGACTGCAAAAATTGCATGCCGAACATCATCCACGAGGCTAATATTGAACGGTCAACATAAAAACTGACTATTTATTGAAGATTGTAAGAGGAATATAACGTGTCGCAAGCTCAGCCATCTTTGCAGCCTACGCTCACCAAAGGGCAGCATGCTGCCCTCAAAAACTTGACCATAACGGGTTATTTAGAAGGCACGTCTTTTTTATTATTGCTTGGTATCGCTATGCCACTAAAATATATGCTCGGCATTTCTGAGGCGGTGACATATGTCGGTATGGCACATGGCGCACTATTTATCACTTATATCCTGATGCTGCTGCTCACAGCCAGCAAAATAAGGCTGCCGCTATGGGCCATGCCTGCTGGCGTGCTCGGCTCATTTTTACCATTTGGCCCGTTTGTGTTTGATTACTTTTTAAAAAAGCGTTTGCGAAAGTAAAATTAAAAAACTTTATGACTCAAACCTATACTTATGTGGTGAAAGCGAGATTGTAGATTTGATATGCAGAGCACAATCTGAGATAGAGGCGGCAAAGTATAGAATCTGCTCTATCAATCCCTAGCTGCAAACTGACCCTTTTCTCGCTACAATACCTACCATAGCTTATTAACCTTTTACCTATCTATTATTTGAGAATCCCATGAGCCACCCTACAAACCATCGTCCCCCTGCCGACCTGCTAAAAAACGCCGAACACTGGCGCGAAGACATTCATTTTCAGCAAGATGTGCTGGGTAAGCCGTTTGATTTTGCGACCACGTGGGGTATTTTTTCACCACAAAAGCTCGATGACGGTAGCCTAATGCTACTCGATTATGTGGATTTTCGGGCGGATGATGATTCGATCGATTTAGGCTGCGGCTATGGCGTGCTCGGCATGACGGCAGCGCGTGAGTGCCCGAACGGTCAGCATACACTTATTGATAAAGACTTTATGGCGGTAGAATATGCGCGCCGTAACTGCGTGCAAAACGGTCTAAAAAATGTCGATGTACATTTATCAAACGGCTTCAATCATGTGGCAGCGGACAAAGACTTTAGCCTTGTGATGTCAAACTTGCCAGCGAAAGTCGGCAAAGAGCAGCACTATCTATACTTCCTCGATGCCTATGCGCGTATGCGTCAAGGTGGGCGGTTTTATGTGGTGACCATCAATGGTTTGCGCCAGTTTATGAAGCGCTCGTTTACCGAAGTATTTGGTAATAGCGAAAAGGTCAAACAGGGCAAAACCTATACCATTACTATGGCGACCAAAGAATAAGCTTCAGTAACTTAAAAGCTGCACAAACAAAAATCCCGCCAACACATCAGCATGTTAGCGGGATTTTTGTTTTTTATTCTCTTGCTTAGGGCATTAAAGATGGCATACCACCTACCACATTGTCTTACATCTGGCGTTTTATCAAATAACCACCCAATAGCGCACTACCGATAATCGGTAATAACACCATCAGCATGGGCGAAAATCCTGTAGCAAGCGATATAAATCCGACCAAGTCCTGAATATAGCTAAATAGCAAACCAAACAGTAGCGCGACGACGATACGCAGACCCAAGCTGTGCGTACGCAGCGAGCCAAAAACAAATGAGCAAGCAACGATCACCAGCGATAAAATCGATAGCGGCGACAGCAGCTTTTGCCAAAATGCCAGCTCATGCTCTAAAGAGCGATTGCCCTGCCCTCGCATAAACTGACGATGCTCATATAGTTGCGTCAGAGACAAATCCTCTGCCTTACGCGTCAGTAGATACACCGACTCTGGGGCAAATGGCAAACTGAGCGTATCGGAGGCGAAGACGGCTTGACTACTCTCAAAGCCTTGGTTGATACTAAGCGTGGTCATGTCATTGAGTTGCCACTCGTAACGATACTGTCCGCTCGGCGTGCCGCTGCTGCTATCTAGAGCTTGCCGGCCGACATATTGCCCATCTTTGGCATGAATAGCGGTTTGCAAGTTGCCATCATTGTCCAAATGCCAGCGCTTCACCTCACCGATGTTGCCTTGTACGTCGGCATAATCGATATATAAAATATCGCTGCCAGCAGGCTTTGTACTGCCATCTTGTGCATTTTCAAAGCGTGGCTGCACCGTCCAGTAGCCGCGTACCGAGGTCACAAGCGAGCGGCTGTCTTCATCATTGATTTCCTTTGCCAACTGATTGGAATGTGGCAAGACAAACTGATTGATCGCTAAGGCAAGCAGCACAAAAATCAGAGCGGGTTGTAGCACCCAACCGACGATGCGATAGATACTGACGCCAGCGGCACGCATGACGACCAGCTCGCTTTTGTTGGCCAGCAGCCCCAAACCTACGACCGCCCCAAGTAGCGCCCCTGTCGGAATAAATTGCTCTAAAAAGTAAGGGGAGCGATAAAAGATATACTTAATCGCCTCACTCATCGTATAGCTATCATCGAGCGAATCAAGCTCGGATAAGTAAGAAAAAATAAGCTGCAAGGCCCATAGACCGACAACGGCCCCGATGATAGCAAGCAACGCATTGCGTCTGACATAGCGGCCGAGCACTTTTAGTTGACCGGGTTTTTGGGCCAGTGGCTCGGCGCTTGGGGTTTTGGCAAATAAGGAGCGCATTACGATTGCCCTCCTGACGTGCTGTCATTTGGATTGGCGCGACTGTCGGCCACTGTTTGCGGCTGCTGAGGTTGGCGAAAGCGCAGGCGATGCTGCACGCGGCTGCCCCAGTTCATATACAGCGCCAACGCCATAAACCCTAAGATTAGCCACGCATACGCCCACACGCTGACGCTGCCTTTACTCACCGCATTTTTGAGCGAAATGATACCCAGTGCACAGCTGACAAACAATAAAATCGCGGGAAACAAACGCAACCAGCGACCTTGACGGGGACGCACTTGTGCCAGCGGTACCGCCAGCATCGGCGCGATAATCATCAGCCAAGGCAGCGCAAAACGATAACCGAGCTCACCTTGCGCAGCGCGCTTGGCCTCGACCGTGCTCACTTGTGTACTGCCGCTACCGGTTGCCGCTTGCCACAACGGCCCGATGGCTTGGGTTTCGATATTGTCTTCGGTGACGACGTCTTTGGCAGACTCAGTCAAGCTGATACGGTAGCGATCAAAGCCTACTTGATTGTACTTTAGACTCCCTGCGCCGACTTCGTATCGTCGTCCTTGAAACAAATCCAATTGCGTCACGCCGCGGCTCCCTGTATCGACCTGCTCGGCACGTTTGGCTAAGGTAATGGTGTCTTTGCTGATATCATGATTGACGAGTGTCTCTGGCAGCTCTGGAATATCCAACTGTTCAGCGGTTTTGGGGTCGATGCGATTATCGACAGAGACCGCGGCGCTTTGATCACGCTCATTTTTTGCTGTATTGGCCGCCGCGTTTCTGGGCTGACTGCCTTTTTCTGGTTTTTCTGATTGGATCAGTATCACATCTTGCAGCTGCTTTTTGTCCTCGCTCAGACTGCCGACATACAGATGATAATTACCACTACTGATAAACTCTTTTGGGCGAATCAAATCAAAGGCACTGGTCAAGGCTTGCTGTTGCCACACCGCCTCAGATGAGCGCACCCCCCACGGCTTACCAACGATAGACAACGCCGCCTCGCCGACAAACAGCGCGAGGATAAATGGCGTCATCAAGCGTGCCAGCTTACCACGCGACACACCGCTGGCATTGATGACTGCCATTTCTTGATCGACATATAGACGGCCGAATACCAGCATCAGCGCAATAAAAAACGCCAATGGCAAGATAAGCTCTAAAAAGTACGGTAGATTGTAGCCGATAATGGTAAATAACAAACTGATGTCTAAACGACCTTCAGCAGCTATCCCAAAGTAACGAATCAAGCGCCCACCGAGCATCATTACCACTAAAAACCCCAACACCAAAGCGGTGGTCGAGGCAACTTGTTGGGTCATGTAGCGGCGTAATATCACAATAGGGACTCTTAAACAGTTGGTATGCGCGTGCTGTATGATAGAGCGCTGGCTCAGGCGTGGCGCTTATTTGGCTATTATAATGGCTTTTTTTGGGCGGCAGGTTTGTACCGCTCGCCGATAGTTAACGGATAATAACAACTAACAGTAGTATCGTTAGCGATACTACACAAATATAAGCCTTGAATATAACCGTTAATGCTAGCATGTTTTG
The DNA here is from genome assembly GCF_900291405.1 of Psychrobacter sp. Marseille-P5312. Taxonomy (NCBI): domain Bacteria; kingdom Pseudomonadati; phylum Pseudomonadota; class Gammaproteobacteria; order Moraxellales; family Moraxellaceae; genus Psychrobacter; species Psychrobacter sp. Marseille-P5312. The sequence goes on along the minus strand of NZ_OLML01000001.1, from coordinate 1,191,867 downwards.
GCAAAAAATGGCTGTGAAAAATGTGCTAAAACATTACCTAACCCTTGCTAATATTGAAGCGGCGGTTTATGCAGCATTTGCTCTTAAGATCGCGCAGCAAACATATACGAAAACATTACTTAACCGATGCCGACAGCACGCTGATTACCTGATATGCTACACTACAACAAGCGCCCAACCTTCCAACGCTTTGACTGAACCAATGGCTTAATCTTGGATTTTATCGTTGGTTTGAGCATAGCGATGATATCGGCTGGGCAAGATGACTCTATGTTTTTATCACCTTATCACCTCGAACCATACACATAATCTCAGGCAGCGTCTGGCAGTCATTTGTCATGCGGCTATTGCACTGAGTCTGTGCAACATTAAGCTTACGAAAAATTAAGCTGGTGATAAACGGCCGCTTGGCTCGGTGATAATTGATTTAACTGATTTAGCAGCTTAGCTATTTAGCAACCTAGTTGTTTAATAATCAAATTGTTTAACAATCTGATTGTTTCGTACCCCGATTAAAAGGCGGCATCTATTGACCATTCAAATAAGGATAACTATATGAATATCAAATTAACTCAGCAGCTCCCCAAAACCCATACCCAAAAAATCCTCAAAAAAGAAGCGAAGAGTAAAGACGCGGCTTGTTTGGTGGTGTTGGTGGATGACAAAAAAAATCTCTTCGCTGAGTCTGCGCTAGCTGACTATAGCGCTCGTATTGAGCAATTGATGGAAGTGTCACACTTTAGTGGTAAAACCTGCGAAACCGTTGCTGATTTGGCATTGGCCGGTGACAAAAAAACCACCAAGCAAAACCCAGTTCAGTTATTGTTGGTCGGTGTTGGTAATATCGACAAGCTCAACCACAATGCCCTACAAAAAATCGCCAAAACCATCTATAACAATACGCAAAAACGCGTCGCCTCTATCACGGTCGCGCTCGGCGATGATCTAGAAGAAAACCACTTTGGCCAATTTGCGCTAAATCTACTAGCGGCCAGCTATCGTTTTGATAAATACAAGTCTGAGCAAACCACACCGGTACTTACAGATGTGTATTTGTTGGCCGATGCAGCATTGCAGCCAGCGCTAGACTTCGCGCAAGCGGTGTTCGCCGGTCAAAGCTTGACTCGTGACGTCGCCAATGAGCCAGGCAATATCTGCTTTCCAGCGTATATGGCAGAACAAGCCCAAGCGCTTGCAAAGACCTATCCTGACCTCCTAAAAGTGACGGTGCTGGGCGAAGATGAGATGTCGGCGCTTGGCATGAACTGCTTTTTAGCGGTGGCTAGAGGCTCTAGCAAAGAAGGCAAATTGGTACTACTCGAGTATCGCGGCAAGTCTAACTTTAGTGCCAAAGCAGGCGCGACTGATACTTACACAGCCGGCAATAGCAGTGCAAAAGTCACCGGTGGTCTAAAAGCGTTGGCTGATAAGCTACCCACCAAACTGCCTAGCAAAAAATCAGACAAAAACACTGATAGCAGCCATGACGATGCGCCTATCGTGTTGGTCGGTAAAGGCGTGACCTTTGACTCAGGTGGTATCTCTATCAAGCCAGGCGCGGCCATGGATGAGATGAAGTTCGATATGGGCGGCTCAGCGTCTGTATTGGGTACCATCAAAGCGCTGTGCGAAGCGCGTCTACCAATTAATGTCGTAGGGGCACTCGCTTGTGCAGAAAACATGCCATCAGGTGAGGCCACGCGTCCTGGTGATATCGTCAAAGCCATGAACGGCAAATCGGTTGAAATCTTAAACACCGATGCTGAAGGTCGTTTGGTGTTGGCCGATACCTTATGCTACGTCCAGCGCTACCAGCCAAAAGCCATCATCGATGTGGCGACGTTGACGGGCGCTTGCGTGGTGGCCTTAGGGCATGTACGCTCAGCGGTCTTTAGTAATGATGAAGATGTGTTGTTTGAATTAGAAAACGCCAGCTACTCATCAGGTGACCTCATCTGGCACATGCCATTAGATGACGACTATCAGGCGCAGCTTGACTCACCCATCGCCGATATGCAAAACATCGGTGGTAAAGGCGCAGGTGCTGTGACTGCAGCTTGCTTCTTATCACGCTTCGTCGAAGAAGGTCAGCCATGGGCGCACCTAGACATCGCAGGCACCGCATGGAACTCAGGCAAAGATAAAGCGGCAACCGGTCGCCCTGTGCCTTTATTTATGCAGTACTTAAAAAACAGCGCAAACAACGCTTAATGCAGTGATGACGACCAATTTATGAACGTAAGTTTTTATGTATTAAGCGAGCGTAAAGCCCAAGAAATCTTGGGCTTTATTTGTCAGCTGACCCAAACGGCGCTCAATAAAAGCAGCCAATCGCTACTGATTTTGTCTCAAGATGAGGCATTCCTCAGCTCGCTTGATGAAGCGCTATGGACGCACGACGCGACCAGCTTTATCCCGCACCAGCGCCTTTTGGGCCGCGATCCTCACTCCATAGAACCTGATACGATGGAGTCTGATGCCGCAAAGCCTGATACCTCCGATATCGATGAGGCAGTATCAGCGCCCGTCATGCTTGGCAGTTATATGCCAGCGGACTTCTCGGGTATCGTTCTCAATACTACATTGCAGCCTGTCAGCGATTTTATAGCCGCGACCAGTCCTGCCAAACCCACTCGAATACTTGAGCTGATAAAACCTGATGCCAAAAGTATGCAAGAGGGCCGTCATAAATATAAGCATTATAAACAGCTCGGCTACGAGCTGACGCACTATACGGTGTAGCTTATACAGTGGATTTGTTCTACAGACGACACAACGCTACTGCTATACATGTTACTTGCGGGCTGTCTGCTGGTTTGTTTTCCAGCTTTGCTATCTTAACTTTGTCATCTTAACTTTGTTTCATTAGCTTTATTTTATCAGTCGCCTCGCTCATTTTCCCCCGCGCGCCTGCCTTTCCTTTATTTTACCTACCCTTTTTATGGTTTTTACAGCGTGGTTGGTTGCCGTCTGATTTGCCGCGTCCAGTATGACTGGTATGACTGGTATGCGAATATCTGAAAAAATGCTACCATCCCCCGATTGTTTTTCTATTTTTATGATTCATTTACTTCTGACTGACTAACTCGAGGGTGTACAAATGCGTTCATTGATTGCGATGTACCAGCGTATAGGGCTGGTACCGCTCATTATTATCGGTTTAATATTAGGGGTGCTAATAGGCTGGCTAGCACCAAGCGTTGGTATCGCCTTAGGATTGTTGGGGACGCTATTTGTCGGTGCGCTAAAAGCAGTCGCGCCGATATTGGTCTTTGTGCTGGTGATGGCGGCGATTAGTCAGCATCGTAGTGGTAACGAAGTGTATGTCAAACCAGTGCTCATCATGTATATGTTTGGCACATTTTTGGCAGCATTGACCGCTGTCGGCGCCAGTTTTTTATTCCCAACTGAGCTGGTACTCGTCAACGCAACTGTCGAGCAAGTACCACCGGCCAACCTCAAAGAAGTATTGACCAACTTGCTGATGAATCTGGTGGCAAACCCTGTCAATGCCATCGCTGAGGCCAACTATATTGGTATCTTGGCTTGGGCGATTATCATCGGTTTTGCACTGCGTCAAGCCAGCGATACCGCGCGTACTGTCGTCGGCGACTTTGCCAATGCCATCTCACAAGTGGTGAAATGGGTCATCGCTCTCGCGCCTTTTGGTATTTTAGGTTTGGTTGCCAATACAGTCGCTGAGACAGGCTTTGCATCATTGGCAGGTTATGCTCGTATTTTGATGGTATTGGTCGGTTGTATGCTATTTATCGCTTTAGTCGCCAACCCTATTATCGTCTTACTCAAAACCGGCAAAAACCCTTACCCTCTGGTATTTACTTGCCTGCGTGAGTCAGGGATTACAGCATTCTTTACGCGTAGTTCGGCGGCCAACATCCCTGTAAACATGAACCTTGCACGCAAACTGGGCCTACACGAAGACACTTACTCTGTCACCATTCCACTTGGTGCAACTATCAATATGGCAGGGGCGGCGATTACCATCAACGTCTTGACGCTGGCGGCAGCGCATACGCTCGGTATCGAGGTGAGCTTTGCCTCTGCGCTCTTATTGAGTTTGGTCGCGACCATTAGTGCTTGCGGCGCCTCTGGGGTCGCTGGTGGGTCGTTATTGCTGATTCCTCTGGCTGCAAGCCTCTTTAGTATCCCCAATGACATTGCCATGCAAGTGGTTGCCATCGGCTTTATCATCGGTGTGATTCAAGACTCGGCCGAGACCGCGCTCAACTCGTCAACTGACGTCTTGTTTACTGCGGCAGCCGATCCTAAATACGCGCGTTAAGCCGGCGCAATCCGTATCTGTACATCACACACTGTAAAATGAAAGGCCTCAATGATCGCAATGAGGCCTTTTTTATGAGCGGTGCTTTATCAATGGTTTTGTTACTTTAGATACTCGGTATCCACTTCAATGATTGGCGTCTGTCCTTCTAGCTGACGTTTGAGCTGACGCAGCTGCTCGACTTCTTCTAATAGCTCCAGTATCAGGCCGATCGCTGGCACACTGGCATCAAAGTCACGGCTCAGACGAGAGGCGCGGCGCACCGTGGTGAGCTGATAGCCGGTAAACTGCTCACGCTCTGGCACGTCGTACTCGATGATGTTTTCTTCCATCAGCTCGATGACCCATTGACGCTCTTGACCACAGGCAGATACCAGCTCATCCAAGCTCATGATAATATCGGTAAATTCAGGCGAGTGTTTCATTATTATTATCCTCTTTTGGTTGCTATCCTTATTTGTGCTTTATGTCATCGTGATCGTTTTCATCTCTCCCCGTTATCGCTTTTCGCTGGTCTCTGTCGATAGCAGCGCGGCAGCTATCAGCGATTAATACTGGTATCAGCAAAGGCTTGCTTTAGCTGCTCATAGGCTTTTGTCACAGCCTCTCTATTGCTATCAGTGATATCAGGGTTGACGATATTGAGAGTTAAGTATAAGTCGCCCGCTTGTTTGGCAGGGATGCCCTTACCTTTTAGACGTAAATTGCTGCCAGATTTACTGTTTTTGGGGATGGTCACGCCAAGGGTGCCAGCGGGCGTACTGACGTTGATTTTGCCACCCAATGCCGCTTCCCATGGCGCGATATTTACTGTCTGATAGACATCAGCGCCCTCGATACGGATATTGGGGTCGTGGCGGATTTTCACCTTTAAAAACAAATCACCGTTTTTGCCGCCACCTATGCCAGCTGAGCCTTGACCTGCTAGGCGGATTTGCTTGCCATCAGTGATGCCTTTTGGGATTTTAATCTTAAGGGTTTTATTTTCATAATCCACGCTGCCATCGGGCTGGCGTACCGGCACGTTTAGTTTGATACTATAGTCGTCACCGCTATAGACTGAGGCCAAGTCCACCGCAATCTCGGCGTGCTGATCTTGGCCTTTATTATCCTGCGCGCCAAAGCCACCCCCAAACTGCTCGAAGCCGCTACCTTGCGTGCGGCCTCCTGCCTGTCCACCAGCTGAGCCACGCGCGCCGCGACCAAATGCCGAAAATATATCATCAAAGCGAAAGCCGCCATCGCCAAAGGCTTGTCCATCACCAAACTGATCTTTGATATCCTCCCAGCGAAAACCACCTTGTCCGCCTGCCGACTGACCACCAAACCCGCCAAAGCCACCAGCGCCGCCTTGACCGGCAAAGGGGTTGTCTAGCATAGCATCATATTGCGCACGCTTGTCTTTATCTCTAAGCGTTTCATAAGCGTTGTTGATTTCAGCAATTTTATTATCCGCGTTTGGGTCGTCGCTCACATCGGGGTGATACTGACGAACCAGTTTACGGTATTTTTTTTTGATATCAGCGTCTGAGGCGTCTTTTTTGACCCCCAAAATGTCGTAGTAGTTTTTTTCTGCCATATTATTTTTCCTTATCGCATTTATTATTAACGATTTACTTAATACATAATATAGGGATGATGCGGCAATATTTCATTTCTTACCATAGCATAGCCACATCATGGCTGGGCAAAATTTACACTTGTCCACTTTATCTATACCAATTCATATCATCGATCCGCTATAAAATAAGTACAGGGCGACTGGGCGTAATTTTGCTTGCTCTCTTATTTGGCTTGTTTATTACCTTTATTAGTTTAGTTATTCGGGCAATGAGTCATTTAATGGAGAATAGCTCATCTCTGTTAATAAACAAAACGAGCAGAATATACTTTTTATTACAAAATATTAATATTTCAGCAATAATTTTTACAGTACTATCGATACTGCTTGGTTGCCACTATCCTGCGGCGACCCGCTGGCTTAGCCCTTATTTTTTAACGCTCCGGCTGATATCTCTTTATTATGATCGCTACCCTCTTATATAACCCAAAAAAAACCACTACCTATATCATTACCAGCCAAACGTCTAACTATCTACTTATTTACTTACCTGAACAAACCCCGCTCAGCGCAGACGTGATATCTAGCAATGCTTTCAAGGTATTTAATAAAGAACATTATCTAACTGATTTTGTTAAAAAAAAGCAGTGATTTTTTATGAATGCGGATATTTGAACTGGGGCGTTTTTTAACAGATCCGTAAGGATACGACAATTTATGTGCTATAAAATGAATATAACTTTGATACTCACAGGGAGTATCGATGATATAGGCAAGGTTATCTGTCTATTTTATAAACTTTATAAAGGTATTGAATGTCGTATTTAATCAAGTCTTTGGTTATCACCTTGTCACTGCTACTAAGTACCAGCGTTTTTGCAGGTAACACCAGTTATTATGGTAGCAAGTTTCACGGAAAGCGTACTGCCAGTGGCAGTATTTTTAATATGAATGCCTTGACCGCTGCGCATCGTACGCTGCCCTTCGGTACTAAGGTACAAGTGACCAATCAAAAGACAAAGCAAAGCGTGATCGTCAAAATCACGGATAGAGGGCCTTTTATACGAGGCCGTATTTTAGATTTGTCGAAAGCTGCTGCTAGTCAAATCGATTGCCAGCTCTGTACGACCACAATGAAAGTATTGTCTTATGGTGATGGTAAATACCGTAAGGAATAATGTTGCAAAAAACGATGTAAAAAAAGGGAGGGCTGATACCCTCCCTTTTTTATGTTTGATTACTTACGACGAAAATCGCTTAACAGCCAAATCTCATATAACTTGCTACTAAAATTCCGCTTCCATTTCTTCTAGCGTCGTCATCGATAGCAGCAATTTTTCTTCGTTATCGCTGTGCTGCTGCTGTAGCGCGGTTTGCTCATTCAGTAAGACCAGTAAGTCCGCCTTACGGCTTTCTTCGTACAACTCGGTATCAGCCAGCTTTTCCTCAAGCGTTGCAAGCTGCCCTTCAATCTTGGCAAGTGCTTTTTCTGTCTCTTCTATCTCGCGGCGAACCGGTGCAGTGCGCTTACGCTGTTCAGCGGCTAATTTGCGTTGTTCTTCTTTACTAAGCGCTGGGGTCGCAGTGTTACTTTTTGATGAATTATCAGGTGCTGTATTGCTCACTTGATTGGTCACTTGGCTATTGCCTGTTTCACGTGAAACGAATTTTTTGCTCTCTTTTTTACTTTTCTTCTTGCTGGTACTTTTGTCTTGTGAATTTTCTTGCTTACGCTTTTCTGCCAGCCATTTGCCGTAGTCACTGATGTCACCATCGAACGCATCGATTTTCCCGTCATGCACCAAATATAGCTCATCACAGACATTGGCAATCAACTCACGATCATGCGAGACCAGCACCACCGCTCCCTTAAAGCCTTGTAAGGCCAGGGTCAGCGCCTGACGCATTTGCAAGTCCAAATGGTTGGTCGGCTCATCGAGGACCAACACGTTTGGACGCTGCCAGACAATCAAAGCCAGCGTCAGACGAGCGCGCTCGCCACCAGAGAACAGCTCACTTGGCGTATCGATACGATCACCACGAAAATCAAAGCTACCGAGAAACGAACGCAAATCGGCGTCTGATGTCTTACCAGCTAGGCGGCGAAGCATTTCTATCGGCGTGGCTTTGGCATCCAAGATATCCATTTGATGCTGGTTAAAGTAGCCAAGTTTTAAGGTATCGGACACGCGGTAAGTGCCTGACAAAATTTTCAGCTCGCCGACCAAGGCTTTAATCAAGGTCGACTTACCGGCGCCATTCATACCCAGTAGCCCAAGACGCGTATCAGGCGTGACCTGCACATTGGCGTTACGAAGCAAAGGCGTATCGCTATAGCCAATATCGGCGTGCGTCATCTCAATCAGCGGCGAGCTCATATTGGCTGGCTCATAAAAGCGAAAAGAGAATGGGTTGTCCGCCATCATCGGCGACAGCTCTGCCATACGCTCAAGCTGCTTGATACGGCTTTGTGCCTGTTTCGCTTTACTGGCTTTGGCACGGAAACGACGAATAAAGTCATCCAAGTGGGCGCGGGTCGCTTGCTGTTTTTCAAACGCTTGCTGTTGCTGCGCCATACGCTCGTGACGGGTACGGATAAACTGCTGATAATTACCGGTATAAAGGGTGATTTTTTGTTGTTCGACGTGCAAGATATGACCGACGGTAGCATCCAAAAACGCTTGGTCATGCGAGATGACGATGACCAGTCCGGTATAAGCATTGATCCAAGTCTCAAGCCAGAGAATGGCGTCTAAGTCTAAATGGTTGGTCGGCTCATCGAGCAGCATCAAATCAGCACGGCTCATCAAGGTTTTGGCGAGGTTTAAGCGCATGCGCCAGCCACCCGAAAACCCTGAGACAGGCAGCTCGTGCTGACTGGTGTTAAACCCAAGGCCTGCCATGATTTGTGCCGCTTTGGTCGGTGTACGGTAGCCATCGATTTCATCGAACTGCTGATGCAACGCCCCAATTTGCTCATCACTGACAGCGCTTAAATCACTGAGCGCGGCATTAATCTCGTACCACTGCTCATCACCGCTCAACACGTAATCAATCGCCGTCTGATCACTGGCTCCGACCTCCTGCGCCATGTGCGCCACCTGCCAACTATCAGGGATACTCACCTCGCCTTTGTCCAGCGTGACCTCGGCGTCCCCCGTACCCATCTGCGTAAGCAGTAGCGCAAACAAGGTAGATTTGCCGGTGCCATTATTGCCCGTTAGGCCGACTTTATGACCCGGATGGAGCTGAAAGCTTGCCCCTGCAAACAACTCTCGACCATCACGGCGTACGCTTACGTCTTTAAATTCGATCATATAATCTCTTCATCTCAACAATAATATAAAACTCAAGGCAATAAAAAACACACGTCTGGCATGTTTACTGGCGGCTATTATTTCAAACGCCTCACCGATAGGCAAACGATTAAATCACTATTTTAAAAGCAAATCTTGATTGCTATGATGGCTATCATCGCTAAACGTGGTCGGTAAACATAGTCGCCTCGGTGAGGCCGTACGGCAGCATCGCGAAGGCAGTTTTGTTTATTAATAACGCATAACTAAGCGTCACTCTTGACAAACGAATCAACACCCCCATTATGATATACTGCGATACCATAAGTGCCCGTGGCCGAGCATGTATTTAGCGCGTGAGTGATGACACTTGTATTATATTGATAACGAGGATTGATAACGCGCGCATCGCTTTGCCATAATGACAGCATTCCATTGAATCAAACGCCGTGCGTATCTTTTTTTGCATGACTGTGCTTGCAAACCCAAACAGGACGACAGCCTTTGATCCTAGTAACTGAGGTAGATATGAACGAATCAGCCAATCAATTTAACCCAAGCGCCGCCCAGCCTGTAGACCCAACGGTTTTAAACCTAACGGACAGCGCCGCTCAAAAAGTGCGCCGCCTGCGCGAAGAAGAAGGCGATGACACCTTGATGCTGCGCGTCTATGTCACCGGTGGCGGCTGCTCAGGATTTTCTTATGGCTTTAATTTTGCCAATGACCTAAATGAAGACGACGCCAATTTTGATAATGGCGATGTGACCTTAGTCGTCGACTCGATGAGCTATCAATACCTGCAAGGCTCTACCGTTGACTACACCGAGGGCTTAGAGGGGGCGCGTTTTATCGTGACCAACCCCAACGCCACCACGACGTGTGGCTGCGGCTCGTCATTCTCTATCTAAATGACGCTTTTTTGCGGTTTGAAAACGACGGTTCAAGCGCCTATGGATAAGGCTTCTATCTTATCTATAGGTGCTTTTTCGTCTCGTGCCTGCCCATTCGCTAAATGGGCAGTAAACCAGACTGCTTTTTTCTGTGATTTGTGTGTCAATTTTTTTAGTAAAACCAGTCAAAACCGCCTTGGATAAAGCTTATCGTATTTGTAATTGTCCGTGGTTTTCAGGACTGCTTTAAGCTAAACTGACCAAATTCTTCATCCTTATATTTACCTCTTTTATGGTCAAACGCCCGTCGTGTTTTGGTCTGCCATAATCAATAACAATAGATGCCTATTATGAGTAATTTTGTGAGTAGCTTTGTGAACTTTGAAATCCCCAATTGGTTTGACCATCAGCATCTGACCGAGATGCTCCGCGGTATCGAAAAAGAAGGCTTGCGTGTTAAACCTGATGGTTTTTTGGCACAAACCCCGCATCCAGCCAAACTGGGTTCCAAACTTACTCATCCGTTTATTACCACAGATTACTCAGAAAGTCTGCTTGAGCTGATCACTGACCCAAAAACCTCTCCCAAAGAAACCTTAAACATGCTGCGCCAGCTGCATTTGCTGGTCTATCAAGGTATGCCTGAGGGTGAGCTGATGTGGCCGTTATCCATGCCGTGTATGCTGTCATCAAACGATGAAGATATTCCGCTGGCCGACTATGGCAGCTCTAATACGGGCAAGTTAAAAACACTGTATCGCAGCGGGCTTGGTATCCGCTATGGTCGCCGTATGCAGACCATCGCAGGCTTGCATTATAATTTGTCGTTTGGTGATGATTTGTTTGCGGCTTGGCAAGAAAAGACGCCAGCGGCGCAAAATCTGACGCTGACGGAGTTTAAAAACGATAAGTATCTTGGACTGATCCGTAATTTTAAGCGCCTAACCAGCTTGGTGCTGTATCTATTGGGAGCCAGCCCCAGCGTTTGTCCGTGTTTTTTAGCGGGGCGCGAGCATGACCTAGAGCGCCTCAATGACTCGACCTACTACAGACCTACCGCCACTAGCCTACGGATGGGCAAACTTGGCTATACCAACAGCGTACAAGAGCAGCTCGACATCCGCTACAACAACTTGCCTGAGTATATCAAAGGACTGCGCCGCGCGATTCAGACGCCGCATGAGAGCTTTAAAAAACTGGGTTTGGATGATGCGGACGGCAATCCTATTCAGATTAACAATCATATTTTGCAAATAGAAAACGAGTACTATAGTCCTATCCGCCCCAAACAAATCGCCATGAGCGGTGAGACGCCAACCGAGGCACTAGAGCGCCGTGGTATCGCCTATGTCGAGTTTCGCGCCATCGATCTCGACCCGTATAGCGATGTCGGTATCCGTCTCTCTAGCGCTTGTTTTCTAGAAGTCATGGCGCTGTACTGTCTGCTAAATGACTCGCCTGACTTGCTCCCTGAGGAAGAAGAAGCGCTGGCAATCAACCTTGAGCGCGTGGTAAACGAAGGTCGCCGCGAGGGCTTGCACATCATCAATAACGGCGAAGAGCAATCGCTTGAGAGCTGGATGCTTATGCATTTAGATCGTATGCAGCCACTTGCCGAGCTATTTGACGCGCACTATGGTGGTAATGACTACCGAGCAGCCGTGGCCTTGATGCAAGGCAAAGCCAGTCATCCAGAATCGACGATTTCGGCGCAAGTCAATGCCGATAGCAAACGCTTGGGTAGCTTATGGCAACTTGGATTTACCTTGGCAGAGCAGCATCGTGACGCGTTGTTGCAGCAGACCTTGAGCCCCAACACCCAAGCCAAATATGAGGTATTGGCAGAAAAGTCTATTTTGCAACAAGCAGAGATTGAGTCTGCCGAAACAGAAGACTTTATGGACTTTTTACAACAATACCGCCAGCAACCAACTTAACCACTGGTTTGACACCTTAGACAACGACCTAATAAGAGTGACTGTCCCATGCTACCGCTGACCACTTACCACAATCTACAAGTATTTTTGGTCGTTATGGCCGTGATAGGTATGAGCTTTGCGCTGTTCTTTTTGCAGCGCTATATGGGGTTTACCCCTTGCCCGCTTTGTATTTTTCAGCGTATCGGGCTGATTGTGATGGGCGTGTTTGCCCTGATGGCGGCTTTATTTCGCCCCAAATCTATGGCGGTGCGTCTGGTATTATGGCTAGGTAGTTTGGTGGGTATCGGCTGGTCGACTGTGGTTGCAGGCCGTCACGTCTGGCTACAGCACCTACCTGCCGATCAAGTGCCTTCTTGTGGTCCGGGGCTAGACTACTGGCTAGACACCTTACCTATTTTGCAGGTGTTTAAAGAAGTTTTTGCAGGCTCTGGTGAGTGCGCCGCTATCGACTGGACGTTTATGGGACTGAGTATCCCTGAGCAGTCTTTGATTTTGTTTAGTCTATTGCTGGTCGTCCACGGTTTGGTGTTGTGGCGTATCGTACGTCCTATCGCCTCTAAATAGTCCTCTTTATCCCCATATTATCCCCATGCCATACCGATACGCCTATCGGTATGGCATGATTTTATAAAATAACCAATAACAAAAACGCTACAAAGGTATTCTAAACCTTTGATATCTTGTCACAGCTTATTCTATTTGCTGATAAGCAGACCTGCGTGACATACGCCGCTTTATAGAATTGCCAAGCGATTGAACGCTGTTTATCTACCTCAAAACCAACGATGAGTCACATGATAATCGCCTCATAAAAATCATAGTTTTTGATGGTTTGTTTGGTTTTTTCATTACTTCTCGATTTTGACAATACCCTGAACTTGCCGATATGATAGGCAGTCTTTTCAGATGTTGTTTAAAAAACTGTTTTTGGTGTGACCATGATATACCGTGCGCCTAGTTGCTCTTTTATTGTATCGATGATCAGACGCTTTCATCGTCTGCTCTTAGGTATACCGCTTTGCATGTTAGTGGTTGGTTGCGATAGCGCCTCTTCTAATACCAACAAAGAAGTGAGTACTAAGGTTGCGCCGGTCAATAACGCTGCAGACAGCAGCTCATCTACCGTCGATCTGGCAGACAGCCTATCTAAATCTAAGGCTGATGCCGACGAGCTCGACGCCGTAGAAGGTCGCTCACTGATCATGGCAGCGCAATCAACTGCCGATAGCAGCATTGACAATGTAGATAGAGATGGGGGCACCGCCGATTATGGCTCGCTACAAGCCACGCTAATAGGCGACTACGGCGGTATGGTGCCCTGCTCTTTTTGTGACAGTATCGATATCACCCTAAACCTATTTGCCGATGGCTCCGTCCTAAAAACCAGTCTGTATAATAACCCTTCCCAGCCCAAAGTCCCGACGATTGAGTCTGGCATTTATCGTCAAGATAATGACCTCATTACCATCGTTTATGAGCAAGAAAACATAGAGACCTACCGTATTCAAGACAAGCATCTGATATTGATGGACAATGACAAACAGCTCGATGACGATTATGTTTTATCGCGTAAATAGCGTATCCATTTGTTGCTGACTCATGCCTGTTATGATAAAGCCTCAATACTGCGCCTACCCATTAGGTGTTTTTTATTGGTCATCGAACGACGTTTACTTTACAATGAATCCCACTCTTGGGCACCAAACGTTTGCACATCCAACCTTGCAGACGAACTCTAATCAGCAAGTCTAGCCAGCAAGGTTCAGCCAGTCAGTTTGCCCCGATAGATCTTATGTCTTTGGGTCTACCAGCTTGAGAGTCCACCTTTTTACTTCAGCACGTACGGAACGTCTATGCATATTCATATCCTTGGCATTTGTGGTACTTTTATGGGGTCGCTGGCATTGCTGGCGCGGGCGCTTGGGCACAAGGTTACCGGCTCAGATGCCAATGTCTATCCGCCGATGTCGACCCAGCTGCAAAATGCCGGCGTCGTCATCGAAGAAGGATACCTGATCGAGCATTTACAGCCCGCGCCAGACTTAGTGGTGGTAGGCAATGCCATGAAACGCGGTATGGATGTCATCGAGTACCTGCTAAACGAAGGACTGCGCTACACCTCAGGTCCGCAGTTTTTGTCTGAGCAAGTATTGCAGTCGCGTCACGTCATCGCGGTAGCTGGTACGCACGGCAAGACCACGACCACGACGATGCTCGCTTGGATACTGCACTATGCTGGTATCGATGCAGGGTTTTTGATCGGCGGGGTGCCACTGGTCGATACGCCTGATACGCACTTGCAGCAAGTGTTTGCCCACAGCAGCTATCTTGGTGCAGACAAACTTGCAGCGAATAAAGACAGTGAGGATAAAAACGGCGGCTATTTTGTCATCGAAGCCGATGAGTATGACTCTGCATTCTTTGATAAGCGCTCTAAGTTCGTCCATTATCGTCCGCGTACGGCTATCTTAAACAACCTTGAGTTTGATCATGCCGATATCTTTGCCGATCTCAATGCGATTCAAACGCAGTTCCATCATATGGTGCGCATGATTCCTAGTACGGGTAAAATCATCATGCCTACCGCCACAGCCAGCCTAGAGGACACCTTGGCAAAAGGCGTCTGGACGCCCGTCTGGCGCACCGCGATTGATGATACAAATATCACTGCCTCAGACAGCGCCACGGATGGTAGTGACTGGCATGCTAAGCTATTAACCGCTGACGGTAGTCGTTTTCAGCTCAGCTATCCTGCCGATAACGCAGCAGCGATTGTAGAGTGGTCGATGAGCGGTATGCATAATGTCAACAATGCCCTCGTCGCAGTCGCCGCCGCCTACGATGTGGGCGTGAGTGTAGAGACCGCGTGTGCTGCTCTATCAGACTTTGCAGGTATCAAGCGCCGTATGGAACTGATTGGTAATGTCGATGATATCTTGGTTTTCGATGACTTTGCCCATCATCCAACTGCGATCACCACTACCTTAGACGGTGCCAAAAAGAAGCTGGCGGACCGACGCATTTGGGCCATCATCGAGCCGCGTAGCAACACCATGAAGATGGGCATTCATCAAGACAGCCTTGCACAGTCAGCGGCGCTAGCCGACGATACGCTCTGGTATGAGCCGTCTGGGCTGGAGTGGGGGCTTAAAGAAGTTATTGATACCGCGATGGCCGAGGATAGTACCATCGGTCATCAGCAAGTACTTTGTAGTATTGAGGGTATTATTGAGCATCTCTGTGCGTATGCGCAGTCAGGTGATGCCATCGTCATTATGTCTAATGGCGGCTTTGAAGGAATTCATCAGCGACTACTCACCGCCCTGCGCAAGCGATAGGCGCAGCACACAAGTCAAATTGATACCAGTAGCGCGTTTAAACGTATATCACCGTTTTATTGTCAATTGGCTATATCTGATTTATTGTATTTAACACTGTTATAAGCCGCCTATCCCATATCCAAAGCGCCGTTTATGGATGATAAACGGCGCTTTTTTTGTCTGATGTCTATCATTTTTTACTTCAGCACATATTTTTGCCACCCGTTAGCGACTTTACTACCTTTGTAACCTTCCGTTTACCTATTTCATCTGCTTGATAGCAAACAGCGGTTTTTCCTCACATAGCCCATACACAGATAACATTTTGTGCTTACTCTTCAATCCTTAGAATGACTACAATAAATTCATCAAAGCACATCACGCAATTATAAATGATAAAAAATTAGGAGAATAATATGAGCTTTATTTGGATGATTATCGTCGGTTTAGTCGCAGGGTTATTGGCACGTGCTATCAAGCCAGGTAGCGATCCCATGGGCTGGATTATGACGATTGTATTAGGTATCGTCGGGGCGATGCTCGGTGGCTTTATTGCAGGGCTTATCGGTATCGATGCCGACGGCGGCTTTACAGGTCTTATCTTCTCTGTCATTGGTGCCATCATCTTACTGTTCTTGTATGAGATGATCGTCAGTAAGCGCCGCGTATAAGAAACGCATCTTAGCTAACTTGGTACAGATAACTTGATAAAACTGCATTGATAAAAAAGATAGTTTTGAACAAAATCAATCAAGCAAAACTCATCGAGCAAAAATATGTATCTTACCCAAAAGCCTTGCGATTAGCAGGGCTTTTGTATGTACCGGCATAAATTCTAACGCCCGCGAACATAAAGGGAAAGTATTGATAAGCATTACTTTTGTCCCCATTTACCTTATAATATATACCCTATTTTATCCTTAACATTGAGGTAAGCATTATGGCATTACTCCCTATTTTAAACTATCCAGATCCGCGCTTGCGTACGATCGCTGAGCCTGTCAAGGAAGTGACTGCTGAAATCAAAACCTTGATCGCCGATATGATTGAGACCATGTATGATGCCCAAGGTATCGGTTTGGCTGCCAGTCAAGTGGATCGCCATATTCAGCTAATCGTCATGGATTTATCTGAAGATAAAAGCCAGCCGCGCGTGTTTATCAACCCAAAAGTGACGCCACTGGTCGAAGAAAAACAACCGTACGAAGAAGGCTGTCTATCAGTGCCAGATGTCTATGACAAAGTCGAGCGTCCGACCAAGGTTCGCATCGAAGCCCTAGACGAAAACGGCGACAAGATAGACGAAGAGGTCGAAGGCCTGCTCGCAGTATGTATCCAGCACGAAATGGACCACTTAAATGGGGTCATTTTTGTCGATTACTTGTCTCGTCTCAAGCAAACACGAGCACGCGATAAAGTACGTAAAGTAATCAAAATCCGCGAAAAACAAGGCGCACATGCTGCTGAACAACAGCCGCAAACCACTAACGCATAAGCCAAGCATATTTGCTATTCGCTTTTACCAAAGGTTTTTTATATGACGATGATCAAAATTGACCAATATTTTGACTCTGCCGCTTGGCAGAAATTTACTAAAGCCGCTGAAGGTCGCGAAACCCCATTTTTGGTGGTGGATCTTAGTCGTATCAAAGCCAAGTATCATGAGATGGTCAGTCTGTTTCCAAAAGCAAAAATCCACTATGCCATGAAGGCCAGCCCAGCGGTTGAAGTCATCGAGCTATTGGCAGAGCTGGGTTCAAACTTTGACTGTGCTTCCATCTATGAGCTGGACCGCGTGCTTGATTGCGGCGTTGAGCCATCACGCATCTCGTATGGCAACACCATCAAAAAAGCCGAGCACGTCAAATACGCTTTTGATAAAGGCATCGAGCTATATGCTACTGACTCAGAAGCGGATCTAAAAAACATCGCCAAGCATGCACCCGGTGCTAAAGTGTTTGTACGCATCTTAGTACAAGGGTCAGAAACCGCTGAATGGCCATTATCTCGTAAGTTTGGCTGTCACCCAAATATGGCCATTGATTTGCTTATTCAAGCACGTGAGCTGGGTTTGGTGCCTTATGGCATCTCGTTCCATGTCGGCAGCCAGCAAAAAGACGTGGCCGCTTGGGATGATGCGCTGGCTAAAGTCAAATATATGTTTGACTGGATGAAAAACGAAGAAAATATCAAACTGCAAATGATCAACCTAGGCGGCGGGTTTCCGACCAATTATATCAGCGAGGTCAACCCGATTCGGGTATATGCCGAAGAAATCACTCGTTATCTCACTGATGACTACAACGAAGACGAGATGCCTGAGATTATCCTTGAGCCAGGCCGCTCGTTGGTCGGCGGCTCAGGCGTGTTGGTCAGTGATGTGGTACTGATCTCGCGTAAGTCGCATACGGATCTCACTCGCTGGGTATATACCGACGTGGGCTTGTTCCAAGGTCTGATTGAGACATTGGGCGAGGCCATTAAGTATCCTGTGTATACGCCAAAAATGGAAACATCAACAAGCGAAGGCACCGTGGTACTGGCAGGCCCGACGTGCGACTCAACCGACATCATGTACGAAGAAGCGGGCTATCAGCTACCAGAAGAGCTGGAGATTGGCGATAAAATCTATTGGCTGACCACGGGCGCTTATACCAACTCGTATTCTTCGGTCGAGTTTAATGGCTTTCCGCCGTTAGACGTGGTTTATATTGATTAACTTTTCAACTTTTAGACCATTGATATCCATCATAAAGCGCGGCACTGTGATAAGCAGTGCCGCGCTTTTTTGTATTTAGCCATTTGCGTAATGAGCTATTGAACCAACAACTCAATCGGTACCGTGTTAGTGCTCTTGACCGTTCGACTGCTGCTATTGACTGAGCGTTGTGAAATCTCACCGATCGTCACCCATTGTCCGCGCGGCACAATGATCGTACTGTTCAGACTTTGACTTTGAATGCTATTACTGCTCGTGCCGTACCTATTGTAGGATGAGTTGGATCGCGCCAGTCGCTCTTCAACTTGTGACAACCTCACTTCGACTTGACCATTCGGTAGTAGACGCGGTGTGACAGCAATGCCTTGCGTCGTTGGCAGTAGTACCTGCTGCTGAATGACAATCTGCGCGTTTGGCTGACGGTCAGCTGGATAATGATAATTCGGTTGAATAGTGGCACGATAGTTCTGCGTCAATGAATAGAGCGTACCTGTACTGATACTAGCGGCACTACCAGACAGCGTTTGTACTTGATACAAGCTACTACCTTGTTGCTGGCGGTTATATTGATTGATTACGCCTGCACCTTGGATACCGCGATTGGTAATAATAACCTGACCCTGACGAATATTATCCTGAACACTGCTGCTATTGCCAACACGCACCGCGACCGTGAGCGCTTGTGGTTGACGATCAATCAAAGACAGTAGCTGCTGCAGCTTTGGGTAATTGGCAGGCGTGGTGCGGATGACCAGCTTGTCTTGATAACTGGTCACCGTACCACCGTCACGGCTACTCTCTAACTGCTCGCGTACCGCTGGTATGAGTGCCTGACCACCATAGGTATCAATGACATAAGTCTCATAAGTCGCCGCTTGGACAGCCACCAGCGGCACCGTCATACCAACAGCCGTGGCTAGTAGGCTTTTATAAATAGCATGGCTATAAAGGACACGGCGACTGTGTTTGACTGCCATCACAGTCGCTACCACATAACTGAGCGCTTTAAGATAAGCACGGGCAGAGCTACTCATTTAAACCCAGTACATCTTGCATATTATATTGCCCAGCGCCCTGCTCAATTACCCAAGTTGCGGCGCGTACTGCACCAGCAGCAAAGGTCATACGTGCACGGGCGCGGTGGGTAATCTCGACCACTTCACCATCAGCGATAAACATCACCGTATGATCACCGATGATCTCACCGCCGCGTATCGCATGAATGCCAATGCTACCCGCTTCGCGCTCGCCGGTCTGCCCTTCACGGCCATAGACAGCGACGTCTTTTAATCTCTGTCCGCGCGCGTCGGCCACTGCTTCTGCCATCATGTAGGCGGTGCCCGATGGTGCATCGATTTTGTGCTTATGATGGGCTTCGATGACCTCCACATCGGCGTCATCACCAAAGGCTTTGGCTGCCATACCGAGCAGCTTTAGCGATAAATTAACGCCCGTTGAATAGTTGCCTGCGTAGACGATAGCGATTTGCTCGCTGGCAGTTTTTAGCACTTGCTCTTGCTGCTCATTAAAACCTGTGGTGCCGATCACCATCGCAACGTCATTTGCCGCACAGACTTGCATATTTTGCTCAGTGGCATCGGGCAAGCTAAAATCAATCAGCACATCAATGTCATGAATCACTGCCTTTAAATCATCGACGATTTGCACCTCTAAATGCCCAATCGCCGCGACCTCGCCCGCATCTGCACCGACAAGGCTTGAGCCTTGACGTTCAATCGCGGCGCTCAGTGTCGTTTGTGGGTTGTCTTGTACCGCTTCGATGAGCATGCGTCCCATACGGCCACCAGCACCGATGACGCCGACTTTGATGGTTTGTTCTTGTGTTTGTTTTTTGGTTTGTTGAGTCATGTTTTGTCCTAGATATTTATGTTTTTAGCACGGTGGTGCTTATAGATCATTTATCCTAAGTTTAGCAAATATCCCTGCGTGGGTGGTTTTTTATACACCCATTAAAAACCCCTAGCATTTCACGTGAAACACTAGAGGTCTGTTATTGATTCATTAAGCCATATGCGTGATCAACGCGATGAAAACCCTTGATCAATCAAATAGATCGCCGATCTTTTTAAAGAAAGATTTTTTATGCGGCGACTGCTGATGCTTGCTATCACCATCTAGTGTGTCTTGGAATTGACGCAATAGGTCTTTTTGCTCACGCGTTAGGTTCACGGGCGTCTCGATGACCACACGGCAGATCAGATCACCTTTCATGGTGGTGCGTACTGGCGTTACACCTTTACCGCGCACGCGTAACAGCTTGCCACTTTGCGTACCTTCAGCGACCTTGATTTTGACTTTACCATCCAAGGTTGGGATTTCCACTTCTTTACCCAAAGCGGCATCAGTGATGCTGACGGGCACATCCATATACAGATCCGCGCCTTGGCGAGTAAAGACGTCATGAGGTTTGACGCGTACCTCGACATACAGGTCGCCATTTTGTACGCCAGCGCCACCCGCTTCGCCTTCGCCTGCGAGACGAACTCGGTCGCCATCATCGACGCCGGCTGGGATAGAGACTTCAAGCGTGCGTGACTTGTCCTTGACGCCGTTACCATGACAGTCAGGGCATGGGTTTTTGATTTGCTTACCTGAGCCGCCACACTGCGGGCAGGACTGCTGTACAGCAAAAAAGCCTTGCTGCATACGTACTTGGCCTTGACCATGACACATCTGGCACGTCACCACGTCAGAGGCGTCTTTTGCGCCTTTACCGTCACAAGTGTCGCAAGGCGCAGGCGCGGTAAAGCTGATTTCTTTTTTAGTACCGCGTACCGCTTCTTCGAGGGTGAGCTCGATCACATAACGCAAGTCCGAGCCGCGACGTGAGCGACCACCGCCGCCGCGCGACTGACCAAAGATATCGCCAAAATTGCCAAAGATATCACCGAAGATGTCTTGGAAGTTGCCGCCGCCACCAAAACCGCCGCCGCCCATGCCGTTTTCAAACGCCGCATGACCCATACGATCATAGGCTGAGCGCTTTTCTTCATCGCTCAACACCTCATACGCCATCGATGCTTCTTTGAATTTGTCTTCGGCATCAGGGTCATCAGAGTTGCGATCTGGATGGTATTTCATGGCCAGCTTGCGGTAGGCTCGCTTAATTTCTTTGCTGTCAGCGGTTTTACTGACACCTAATACTTCATAAAAATCGCGCTTACTCATGGGCTCTCCTATCGTCTTCGCAGGGCCGCCGATCGATCGATTCATCAACCCATAGCAATTATCGTCTGTTGCTATTCAGACTCGCAATGCTGTTTCACATGAAACATGGCGAGACAATAAAAAGCAAAGAAGAGAATCATCTGAATCGTACAAGCGAATGCGGCGGGGTGCTGCTTAGCCAAATCAATTATTAAAAGTTTGCGCTATTTATGGAGATGGCAAGGTGATTTATCAAGCGCATTAGAGGCGAAATTGTCGGACAGAAGATGATGGGCGCCCAAAACAGAGTTCGTTAAGAATAGCACAAAGGTTTTTATACCTTTTTGGCAGGGCTTCATGCTAGTATTTATCGCCATATTCGTACGCATTTAAATTTAGCTTTTAGATTGGCGATAAGGTAGTATTTTTTATGAAAAAGCTGTTGGTTTTATTGATCGTCATTGCGGTGACAGTTTATGCAGGCTCGCCTTACTACAGTGCCTATCAGCTCAAAAACGCCTATGATGCCAACGACGGTGCGGCGATTGCGGCCGCCATCGACTACGAGCAAGTCAGGCCAAGCGTACAAACCCAGCTCACCAATCAATTTGCGACCACCATACGCAGCTATCCGTTGGTGGCCGAGCTCGGCGGCGAGCCATTAATACAAGCGGCCAACACCTTTATCATAAAGGCCGTCAATGGTGCCATCACCGCACAAAACATCGAAACCGTCATCAACACCCAAGGTCAAGCCAATACCGCGACCAAAGAGCTGGCGGCGGCGTGGGCCATCGCCAGCAATCAGGTCAATCTAAAAAACTTGATTCAAAACCTCATCATTCATCGCGGTGATATCGATGCGGTGGTCAAAGATCAAATGCAACAGGTCATGCAAAAACAAGCGGCTGAGCTAGAAAAACAAGCCATGCAAGGCAATGATAGTGACAAGCCAGCGCTGAGCTATTGTGGCATCAACTGCTTTACTATCAGCGGACAGATCAAAGGATATCCGCTGACCATCGAGATGCAGCGACAAGGTCTGATTGAATGGAAAATCGTCGATATTGTGTTGCCATAAGTCTCTGTTTATCAGTATGTTGCGATAAGCGCCGTGTCATTATTGGTTTAGAGCACTAGCGCTACGACACGTTTGCGCCAAATCCAGCATATACAATAAACACCGCGCAGCATTTATGGCGTGCGACCGCTCATCTTACTCCACGCCCAAAAACTCTAAAAACTCCGGACTATCAAAACTTGCTTGATACAGCACGCCGTCTTCGCGGTAGATAGCTGGCGTCGCCATCACGGCCAGCCCTGCTGCTTTTTCGCGATTGGGGGTCAGATGGTCGGCCTGGCAGCTTGCTGGGGCAGGCGTCATCTCTCCTTGCAGCATGGCTTTGTCAAACGCTTGACGGCGGCTATCTTCACTGCCTTGACACCAGATAGCACGCATCTGCTCAGGCGATGCTTCATATATCGGATAACCAATAATATGCACCGTGACGCCTTTGTCATTGAGCATCGGTAGCTGTTGATGAAAGCGGCGGCAATAAGGACAGTTGACATCGTCCGCCACATAAATCACCGCTTTTTCGGTGGTAGTGGCAGGATAGGTGATGAGCTGCTGACGGTCTAACCCCTGAAAGACTGACTGGTTTTTGCGCTGCTCAAAAGTTTCATCTAACCCCATAAATCGACCGTTTTCGATGACAGATATCTCGCCATCGGTGATGTACTGCGCATCATCAGACAACAAAAACGGCATACCCTCTAGCGTCGCGCCCCAGATCACCCCTGGCACCGCGGTATAAAAAAACGGGGTCTTGGCACTCATGTGTTTGAGCGCACTCATATTGGCGAGGATGGCCGACTTGGTCTCGGCACTCACCGGCTGCCCTGCTTGCTCACTACGGCTGCGGGCAGGGGTTTTGGTCACCACCTGCTTACTGGGGTTTTTTTGTAGCTCGCCTTGGATGACGTACTTGCCATCTTCGGTGATATGTAGTGGCGGCTGGCCGGCGAGACTGACCTGATACATATTGGGCAGCTGCGATGGCACAATCGCCGTAATCTGAGCTTTGATACCCGCTTGGGTCAAGCGCTCACGCAACTGACTATCGAGCGTTTGGCTCACACTGCCTGCTGATTGTATTTGATTGAGCGTTTTTTTGCTGACGTCGGTGGCGCTCGGCTGCGCACAGGCGGTAGCAGTAAGTAACATGGCCGCCATCAAGCTGGTAAATTTTAATACAGGGAGTTTCACAAAGACCATCCTATTTGGTGGATTGATAGCAAGTGTTTATCAAACAAACGGCGATAGGCATTACTATCAAATCGCTGCTAATAAGGCATAGGCACGTATTACTTACGTGTGCTGCCACAGGCGCTATCAATAAAGACAACGATATTATGTAAAAAAACGAAGTAAAAAGAATAACAAGACTTTAGCACAAGAAGGGTATTTGCAAAGCGCTCAGGGCGCAAGTTTGCAAAATTGCTACCCAGCTTTAAGAGATAGGCAACGCACAAGCTGCCATAGATGATTTTTTCATAAAAAAAGCAGCACACATAGCGTGGCTGCTGATGAGGTGTCTTTAGTGACGTGTTATCGCTTTGACCAGTCGGCACTCAAACTCAATGTTAGAATTTGGCCACTTCTTCTGCGCTCAAAAAGCGGCTGTCGCCTTTTTCTAACCCATCAAGCGTGATATGGCCGATACTGGCACGGTGTAGCTCAACGACTTTATTGCCAAAATACCCCATCATACGTTTGACCTGATGATATTTGCCTTGCTCAAGCGTCAGACGCGCATGAGTTTCATCAATGAACGCTAGCGTAGCAGGTTTGGTCGGCTCGTAATCGCCCTCTAACAAGATACCTTCGCCCACCTTTTTGATTGCGTGGGCTTGCTCCTCCTCATTCATAGGATCAGCAAGCGTTAGCTCATAGACTTTGGCGTGCTCGTGCTTGGGACTGGTCACGCGGTGTAGCCAGCTGCCATCATCACTCAGTAGGAGTGCGCCTGTGGTATCGACATCGAGGCGGCCTGCAATACGCAAGCTGGCAAGCTCAGGCACAGCGATCAGCTCGGTGACAATCGGATGCTCTTTGGCTTTTAGCGTACACTCAAAGCCTTCAGGCTTATGCAGCAAGATATAACGATTACCCGTCGCTACCGAGAGCGGCTCGCCTGCCCACAGCACTTCATCATTGATAATATCGACATGTAGGCCAGGGTCTTTGACCACCTCATCATTGACGGTGATCTCAGAGGCGTGGAGGATTTTTTTGGACTCTTTGCGTGACAGCTCAGTGGCTTTACTGATAAATTTATCGAGACGCATACTTTTTACTACCTTTAGTCATATAGGGTTTTGTTATAGTGGTGTCAGTTTAACATATCCCATCTAACCCTAAGTGTACCATCGATGCAATATGAGCTATCAAACCTTAAAAAACCCCGTGACCGCGCGGCTTGAGATCAAAAAATCTGAGTTTATCGCTCATGCCTATCCTGTCAGCTCGCGTGAGCAAGCGATGTTTCACGTGGAACAGCTGCGCGAGCAGTATCCTGATGCGCGTCATTGGTGCTGGGCCTATATCATCGGCGACCCTGACAACACCACCAGCGCAGGCTTTGATGACGATGGCGAGCCAAATGGCACGGCGGGCCGTCCGATATTAGGCGTACTGCAGCACAAATCTATCGGCAACGTCATCATCGTGGTGGTGCGTTATTTTGGGGGTATCAAGCTCGGAGCAGGCGGCCTGACTCGCGCCTATGCTGGCTCAGCACAAGCGGCCGTCGACCAAATGACACTAAGCCCTTATATACCGATGGCAAAGGTGCAGATAGTCGCGACGTTTGCTACCGAAGCCCAGTGCCGCTACGTGATTGAGGATTTGGGCGGGCAGGTTGAAGATGTCGCTTATAGTCAGCAAGTCATGCTGACCGCGACGCTCCCCCAAGCAGATATTGCCGACTTAAAAGAGCGGCTAGCGATGGATGGGCGCGTCTTAGAGTCATCATAAATTTTGAGTAATCATACGTTCACTGAGCGTTCACTGAAAAGTATTGGTTTTGGCCACGGCCGTCGGTATGATAAGGCATTGATTGTTAAAGATGATTTTAACGATAATTTTAATAACTATTAAATAAGAAGCCTTTATGCCCACATCTAGCCCTGATACCGCGTTTTCCCCTGCCCCGTTTAAGCCGCCATTTTGGCTAAGCAACCCACACTTACAAAGCATTTTGCCGAAGTTTTTTGCGCCCAAGCCCCCTACTTATCGCCGCGTCATCAAACCAGACTCTCTAGGCGAGACAGACATCGCTTATGACTTTTACGATGCGCATGCGCTCACAGAGTCAGCGGATCAGACGTCTCACCAGACCCCACTGATTGTCCTGTTTCATGGCATGGAGGGCAGTAGTGACAGTCACTATGCGCGTGCGCTGGCGTATCAGGTACACGCGCAGGGCTGGCATTTCGTCGTCGCCCATTTTCGTAGCTGCGGCGGCATTCCAGCAAAAGGCCGCGTGTTTTATAACGCTGGTGATACAGACGAGGTGCATCATATGCTACAAACGCTGCGCGAGCAGTATGCCAATATCTATGCCGTCGGCGTCTCACTTGGCGGTAATGCCTTGGCAAAATACCTAGGAGAATATGGCGATCAAGCGCTATGTAAAGGCGCTGCTGTGATCTCAGCACCAGTCGATATGTCGTCAGCGGCGCTTAGTATGCACAGTTTTTTGAGCCATCGCATTTATACGCCATATCTACTCAACCCCATTATCAAAAAAGCCCTCGCCAACGACATCAGCCCAGAGGAGATGGCATCGATCAAAGCGGTCAATCGTATCAGCGATTTTGATGATATCTTCACCGCACCGCGCCACGGCTACCGCTCAAACAATCACTATTACTATAGTGCCTCTGCTCTGCCGCACCTTATCAATGTCACCCGCCCACTATTGCTCATCAGCGCCAAAGACGATCCTTTCTTGGGCTTTACCGCCACAGAAAATGACGTATCAGACACTGTCACTATCTTGGACACCGAGCACGGCGGGCACGTGGGTTTTATTCGTTATCACACGAGCAAAGACAAATCGACGCCTCTGTATACACAGTCCCGATTTGATATCAATTGGTTACCCGAAACCGTCTGTGCGTACTTTAAACACATTGGCGTGCCCTCTGCGGCGTGATAATCGAGCGGGCGGCATTTTATCGTATCCCGCCAGCGTTACCTTTTACCTGACTCCCTGTCTTTTGAGACTACTGGTCTTTTAAGACTACTGACCCTTTGAGACTGTCCTATGTATCCATTCATTCGTTATGCCAGCACCATCGCGCATGCTGCGCTACAAGCAAAAAGAGGCCATACCTTAACGTTTAAAGATACCAGCGAAATCCATTTTCGCTGTCGTCTGTCAGATATCGACAACTTCCTTGAGATGAATAATGGCCGCGTCCTCACTCTGTATGACTTGGGTCGTACGGACTTTGCAGTACGAAGCGGGCTGGGTCGTCAGCTGCTCAAGCAGCGTTGGGGCTTGGTGGTCGCTGGCAGTACCATCCAATACCGCAAGCGTATTCGCGCCTTTGATAAAGTCACGCTCAAGACCAGAGTGGTGGGGTTTGATGAGCGCTGGATCTATATCGAGCAGTCAATGTGGGTCAAGGGCAAACCCTGCTCCTCCGCCCTACTGCGTACTGGCGTCACCGAAGGCGGCAAAGTAATAAAAACCGTGCGCATCCTAGAGGTGATGGGGCAATCAGACTGGCAGCTACCGCCGACAGGCTACGTGGCAGAGTGGATCATCAGTGATGCCGATCGTCCATGGCCACCGCAAGCATAGCGCCCAGATAGACAATCCTCAATAAAATAAAATGGGCATGCAAGATACTCTGTATGACATGGTGTTACGTGGTGCCACCTGCTACTGGTGTTTATGTTGCGTAGCATCTGTCGGCGTCAGCACAGCACGCAAGACAAAGAAACACCAATCGCGCGATAACTGTTTGTGAATATTCAACACCTTCTTAACTATATCTAAGCGGTAGCGTAAGCCACCATAGAGTAACCTTATGACTACTATTTGCCAACACAACATTATATAAATAAGTATAGTAAGTGCTATAGTGATATCTAATCATAGGTTACTACTCAACATCGTCCATAAGAAGAATAACATGGCAAATAATACGGACTATCGCACGGACTACGTGGGCACGTTATTTGATAACGCAGAGTCCAACCGAGGTTTAAAATCTGACCTTTTTTTGCATTAAGCTTTATGTTTTATATCGTTTTTTCTTGAGCTTGTTTGACGACGATTTACGGTGCCTCTGCTATCCTTATTTAGCAACTAAATAAGCACTATCTCACCCACCGAGCACCCAGCTTTGCTACAGTAAGTCATGCTATCTCATAACCACACCACCAAAAAAGCCGAAATGGCCGAGCAAACGAGCGCAGTTACTTTATTAGGTGGCTGGCTAGGTAGCTGGACGATTTGCCGCCATTTATCGTGCTTTTTTGGTTTAGTATAAAATCAACAGGAGACCCGTCATGTCCTTACTAGATACTCTGCAGTTGACCCATCCAATCATCCAAGCACCAATGGCAGGAGCGACTACGCCTGAGCTGGCGCTGACAGTGAGTGATTTTGGTGGGCTTGGCTCATTGGGTGCTGGCACCACATCGCCTGAGGTGTTAAACGAGCAAATCAATACCATCAAATCGCGCACCGACCGTCCTTTTATGATTAATTTAATGGTGTTGTCTGAGCATGAGTCTAATACCTTTACTAGCGACATTCCTGCTTGGTTAGACGAATATTATCAAAAAAACCAGATAGACATCTCATTGCCTGAGCGACCAGCGCTGAGGTTTGCAGACCAGTTACAAGTGCTCTATGACAACCCCGTGCCTGTCGCTAGCTTTACCTTTGGTATTATCAGTGCCGAGCAAGTGCAGCACTTACAGAGTCTAGGCACACGTGTCGTCGGTACGGCCAATCATCCTCACGAGGCAAAAGCATGGGCGGATATTGGCGCGGACGCCGTCTGCGTACAAGGCGTCGAAGCGGGCGGCCATCGCGGTGGCTGGCTGCCACAAAGCGAAACCGATCCATTGGGATTATTGACGCTGATTAGTCAAACGCGCGCCTGTACAGATATTCCGTTGATTGCCGCAGGTGGCATTATGACGGGACAGGATATCAAGGCAGTACAGACGGCAGGTGCTGAGATGGCGCAAATTGGCACGGCATTTTTGACGACAGATAAATGCGGTATCAATGATATTTATAAGCAAGCCTTACTGGATGCCAGTACGGGCAAGCGCAGTAGCGAAACCCGCTTAACCCGTCTGTTTTCAGGCAAGCAGGCACGCGGTTTATTAAATGACTATCTGCGCGACTTTGCGCCGTTTGAAAGCGCTGATACGCTACCGCCTTATCCACAATTAAACGCCATGACCAAAGCGCTGCGCGCGCATGCAAAGAAAAACGACGATGCCGAGCACCAGTCTTTATGGGCAGGTCAAGGAGTGGCGCAGGTCAGACAAGAAAACACAATTGCATTATTAGAGCGCCTCATAGCAGTAGGATAAGTGTCATCAGTGCCGCTGGGCTTTGTCGTGAATCGCACTGATAGTTAATTCACTTTAAAGCCGATACAGTGCAGCTGGTATGAATTTTGCGCCACATCTGTCAGCGTAGACACAGCAAGCGAGGAAAATTTATACCAGTTGCCCACTCATATGAGCACATCGATTTTATTTCGAACGGACTTATTACAAATGATGTTTTTTATGGCGCACACTCATTACGATATAACGAGCTTGGTCAATAGTAACAACGATTTTACCCACATTTGAGCACGCGATATAATCTGCTAAAAACTCAGTGTCGTAGCGTCATCGCGTTTTTGACTGTTATCGACATCGCGTAGGACACCCAACACTATGGCAAACTTTCCTATCATCAGAATACGCACACGGCGCAAATACTACCGTCTGATATTTACTGGACTAATGGCAATGATGATGTCGCTTATTATCTCAACTGCCCTATTACTGGTAAAAGTCGGCTTGGTCGATGGCTTTTTTGGCGAGCTGCTACACTCTTGGGGGTTGGCCTTTGTTTTTGCATGGCCAAGTGCGTATATCTGCGCTTACCTTATCCAAGAGCATGTCCTAAGCCGCATTGAGTTTTATTAGGGCGTGTCCTCAATTCAATCGATAGCCATCTAAATGGGCTAAAAATGGCTAAATCTGGCCAAACGGTGTCAAATAGCTGACTAATATCTCGATATTATCCTTATTTGACTGCGATTTATCTCATTTTTATCACCATTTTTAAAATGAGGACATGCTCTAAAACCATGAGCACAATGAGGCGACGACAACACTCCTTAACCAAAAAAGTACTGATAAAACGCTGCTAGAGTTGTTAGTGTTGATGCCTGCACAGATATTCGCTCGTTTAAAAACCGTTAAAACGACAATAAAGGAATGCTTATGCGCAGCGCAACTTATAACGAATTTGGCAAACCCACCGAAGTATTGAGCCTCGGCGATAGCCCTATCCCAGAACCTAAGCCCACCGAGGTGCGTGTAAAAACCGTGCTCGCCTCTATCCACAACCATGATCTGTTAACCATTCGCGGTCAGTATGGCTTTAAGCCAGAGATGCCTGCTATCGCAGGTTCCGAGGCGGTCGGCGTAGTCGATGCTGTGGGTAGCGAGGTTAAAAATCTCAAAGTCGGTCAGCGCGTTGCTGCCGCTAGCGTGCAAGCGACATGGGCGGAGTACTTCGTCGCTGATGAGGATATGGTGTTTGCCATCCCTGAGAGTTTGGATGATGAGATGGCCGCGCAGCTGATTGCCATGCCGCTGAGTGCGTTGATGCTATTAGAGTTCTTAGAAGTAGAAAGCGATCAATGGGTTATCCATAATGCCGCCAACGGTGCGGTCGGCAAATCGCTTGCTATGCTAGCGGCGGCACGCGGCGTAAAAACCATCAACGTCGTTCGCAGTAGCGAGGCCATCAAAGAGCTTGAAGCGCTTGATATCAAAAACAATGTCAATACCGAAGATGACGACTGGAAAGCGCAAGTAAAATCCATCATTGGCGACGATAAAATCAGCGCGGCGGTCGATTCTGTCGGAGGTAAAAATAGCGGTGAGTTATTATCACTGCTCGGTCATGGTGGCACATTTGCCGCGTTTGGCGCGATGTCGGGCAAACCTATGATGCTAAATCCGACGCACTTGATTTTTAAACAAGCCACCGTAAAAGGCTTTTGGGGCAGTAAAACCAGTCAGGAAATGAGTGTCGAAAACAAACAGCGTTTGATAGACGAGCTGATTGAACGGGCGACCAGTGGCAAGCTCCATCTGCCTGTGGAGGCGGTGTTTGATTTGGCGGATATCAAAAAAGCGGTCGATGGCAACTTGCAGTCAGGTAAAAATGGTAAGGTATTGCTAAAACCTTAAGTTATCTAGCACTAAGCTTAGACGACGTTAACTAAAAACATTTCACTAAAAACAAGAAAGGATTTCATCATGCGTAGCGTAACTTATAACGAATTTGGCAAACCCTCTGACGTACTTCGTATCGAGGACCGCCCTACCCCAGAGACAAAGGCAGGCGAAGTCCGTATCAAAACCATTCTATCTTCTATCCATAATCACGACCTCATTACCATCCAAGGCCAATATGGCACCAAACCCAAACTGCCTGCGCTCGCTGGTAGCGAAGCGGTTGGTACGATCGATGCCATTGGCGAAGAGGTCGATAATTTAGAAGTCGGTCAGCGCGTGGTGGCAACTGGCGTCGAAGGCACGTGGGCTGAGTACTTTACCGCGCCTGCCAGCAGTGTCCTCCCGATACCTGATGCTATTGATGATGAAATGGCATCGCAGCTTATCGCCATGCCGATGAGCGCCTTGATGCTCATTGAGTTTTTAGAGCTTGATGCTGGTCAATGGCTCATTCATAACGCCGCCAATGGCGCGGTTGGCGAGTCACTGGCAATGCTAGCCGCCGAGCGCGGTATCCATACCATCAACGTCGTGCGTAGTAAAGACTCTGCCGACGAGCTGTCCGAGATTGGTATCACCGAAAACAACGTGGTGAGCGATGATGACGACTGGAAAGAACAAGTTCGCCGTATCGTCGGCGATGGCAAAATAAGCGGCGCCGTCGACTCTGTTGGCGGTCAATCTGGCGGTGATTTATTATCATTACTTGGCCATGGCGGTACGATGGCAGCCGTAGGCGGGATGTCGGGTCAACCGCTCGCGCTCAATCCAACGCATCTGATCTTTAAGCAAGCAGCTATCAAAGGGTTTTGGGGCGGCGCGCTGATGCAAAAGATGGACGCCGCCAATAAAAACCGTTTGATGCAAGAGCTTGTTGAGCGCGCGGCTAGCGGTAAATTAAAGCTACCGACAGGCGGCATTTATGGCTTAGATAATATTAAAGAAGCGGTCTCGGGCAAGGTGCAATCGAGCAAAAAAGGCAAAATATTGTTAAAGCCATAAGACGTTTTTTATAAATTCCTGCCTGCCCATATTAAACCATAAGCAGGCAATACCATTTTAACAAGGAACACTGTTATGGCTAATAACTCTCTTGTCTCTAATAATGCGACCTTTAAAGCCTTAGTGGTTCACGAAACCAGCAACGGTGAATTTAAAAAAAGTATTGAGCAGCGCAGTGCCAGCGACTTGCCTGACAATGATTTATTAATCGAAGTCCATTATTCATCATTAAATTTCAAAGACGCGATGTCAGCATCCGGCAATAAAAGAATTACCAAACAATACCCGCACACACCCGGTATTGATGCCGCAGGCGTGGTGGTAAGCGATAAGTCTGGCACATTTTCCGAAGGCCAAGAAGTCGTGGTCTTTGGCTATGATTTGGGCATGGATACCGATGGTGGTCTCGCTCAGATGATATCTATCCCTGCCGATTGGGCAGTCGAATGCCCGTCATCGCTCACACTAAAAGAAGCGATGATCTATGGTACGGGCGGTTTAACCGCAGCGTTAAGTGTGCAAAAGCTTGAGAAAATGGGCGCAAAACCTGAAGACGGTCCAGTCGCGGTCACGGGTGCAACCGGCGGGGTCGGTAGTATCAGTATCGCCATATTAAGTCAGCTTGGCTATGAGGTCATCGCCTTCTCAGGTAAGCCTGAGCAAAGCGACTATTTAAAAGCGCTTGGCGCAAGCGAAGTCCGTCATCGCGATAGTATTAATGACATCGGTGATAAACCTGTCGGTCGCGAACTATGGGCCAACGCCATTGACACCATCGGCGGCGATTATTTGGCCAACTTACTAAAACAAACTAAAGCGGGCGGCGCGGTCACCTCTTGCGGCTTGGCGGGCGGCGCTGAGTTTACGATGACGGTATTACCGTTTATCACCCGCGCGGTGTCGCTGCTCGGTATCGATTCGGTATTTATCCCACTTGAGGACAAAAAAGCGATTTGGCAGCGCGTGGCAACGGACATGAAACTACCCAATCTGGAGCAATACGCGGAAGAAATCACCCTTGAACAAACGCCTGAGTATTTAGATCGCTTTATTGATGGTAAGGCTGTGGGACGTTATGTGGTGAATGTGCGGGGTTAGGGTTTTGAATTGAAAAATAGTTTTTTAGGTGATGGCAGTGCTCTTTCGGGGTGCTGCTTTTTTTGATATGTTATAAGCATTACAATTATCGTTATAAATAAAAATATAACCACTAGAATAGGAGTTGAGGTAATAGACATTAATCTATACTATTGAGCACATCTGTGATACTTATAAAATAGTTTTCATTAGTACATAAACATTAATAATATTAACTTAGTAAAAATAGTGATTCAGCGTTATCAAATAGATTCTAAATAACTAGAGAGAATAATGTTCGGACAAATAAAAAAAGTGCCTCTAAGAGATATTTGGCCACACGAAGCATTAGACTTCACGCCTTGGTTAGCCAGAAATATTAACGTCTTAGGAGATACTATAGGTTTAGAGTTAGAATTAACCCAAGAAGAAGCAAGTGTTGGTGACTTTTCACTAGATATATTAGCTAAAGATTTGGGTTCTGCTGAACATGTGATTATAGAAAATCAATTTTCTCAAACAGATCACGATCATTTAGGGAAGTTGCTGACCTACGCTGCTGGATTCGAAGCTTCATCTGTAATATGGGTTGCTGAAAGTATAAGAGAGGAACATCGTCAAGCTCTAGAGTGGCTAAATAATAGAACAGATACCGAAACTCAGTTTTTTGCCGTAGTAGTTGAAGTAATTCGAATTGATGATTCTAAACCAGCATTTAACCTAAAACCTGTAGTTTTTCCAAATGAATGGTATAAAAGTAAATCTAAAAGCAAAGTATCACAGCAAGTAAGTGCAAAAGGCGAAAGATATAGGTCTTATTTCCAAAATCTAATCGATAAGTTGAGAGAAAACCATCGATTCACTTCTGCACGTGCAGGACAGCCTCAAAACTGGTATGCATTTGCATCTGGAATAACTGGAATAAATTACGGAGCTAATTTTTGTCAAGGTGATAAAGTTCGTACCGAACTCTACATTGATTTTGGCGATGCCGAAGAAAATGAAGCATGTTTAAGCTATTTATTAGAAAGTAGACAACAGATTGAAGAAGAATACGGAGATGCACTATCTTGGGAGCCTATTGACGGAAAAAGAGCGGCTCGAATCGCTGTATATAGACCTGGTTCTATATTCATGGAAAATGAATTACCGTCAATAAATGAATGGCACATAAATAATCTACTAAAATTCAAAAAAGTTTTTTCAAATAGATTATTGAGATACCTTCGTTGATATAGACTTAAAGATACTAAAATAAAAAACACCCATCCAAGTTGAGTGTTTTTTTATTTCAGCTAAAGACTAAGTAGAGCTATTCCCACTCAATCGTCGCCGGTGGTTTGCTTGACACATCATAAGTGACGCGTGAGACATCTTTGATTTCATTCATAATACGGTTTGATACCGTCTCAATCAAATCATATGGCAGATGGGCAAAGCGCGCAGTCATAAAGTCGACGGTTTCAACGGCACGTAGCGCAATCACCCACGCATAGCGGCGGCCATCACCGACCACGCCGACCGATTTAATCGGTTGAAATACCGCAAACGCTTGCGCGGTCTTATCATACCACCCTGAACGCTCCAGCTCTTGCATAAAGATCGCATCGGCAAGGCGTAAGATATCGGCGTATTCCTTTTTGACTTCGCCAAGGATACGCACGCCCAAACCTGGACCTGGGAACGGATGACGGTAGATCATTTTCTCTGGTAGGCCAAGCGTGATACCAAGTTTACGCACTTCATCTTTAAATAGATCGCGTAATGGCTCAACGAGTTCAAACGCCAAGTCATCAGGTAGACCACCAACGTTATGGTGGCTCTTAATCACGTGCGCCTTACCTTGGTGCGATTTGGCGGACTCAATCACGTCAGGGTAAATCGTCCCTTGTGCTAAGAACTCAATGGTTTTGCCATCGCTTTGCGCGCTGATTTCACGGGCGCTATTGGCGAACACATCGATAAAGGTTTTGCCGATGATTTTACGTTTGGCTTCGGGATCAGACTCGCCTGCTAAGGCGTTTAAGAATAAATCTTCGGCATCGACACGGATGACTTTGACACCCATGTTTTCAGCGAACACTTGCATCACCTGATCGCCTTCGTGCAGACGCAAGAGGCCATTATCGACAAACACACAGGTGAGCTGATCGCCAATGGCTTTATGCAATAGCGCGGCAACCACTGAGCTATCGACACCGCCGGATAAACCGAGCAATACTTGTTTGTCACCGATTTGCTCTTTGAGCTGCGCCACGCGCATATCGATAATATTGTCAGGCGTCCAATCGCCGGCGCAGTCGCAAATCTGATGGACAAAACGACCCAATAACGCTTGACCTTGTAAAGTATGCGTCACTTCAGGGTGGAACTGTAGACCATAGTACTGCTTGTCGTCATTGGCCATAATGGCAATCGGACAGCTCGGCGTACTGGCGATAATATCAAAGCCTTGCGGCGCTTCGATCACTTTATCACCATGACTCATCCAAACGTTTAGCGTGGTCGCGTTGTCTTCATTGACGCTATCTTCGATGCCATCAGTAAGCTTTGAGTGGCCATTGACATTGATGGTCGCCGCGCCAAATTCATGGATATCACTGGCATGTACCTTACCGCCGAAGCGATCTGCCATCGCCTGCATACCATAGCAAATGCCAAGTACTGGTACACCAAGCTCAAACACAGCGTCATTGATACGTGGGCTGTTTTCCGCATGCACACTCTCAGGGCCGCCCGATAGGATGATACCTTTGGCACCAAAGTCATGGATACGCTGAGTGTCGATATCATAAGGGAACATCTCACAAAAAACGCCAGAATCGCGCACACGGCGAGCGATGAGCTGGCTATATTGCGAGCCAAAATCAAGAATAAGAATACGATCTTCTTTGATAGTAGGGATAGCAGCGGCAGTGGTCATAAATCGATGTCCATCAATAAGTAAAATTATCAGCCTATTTTAACAAGTTTAAGCCAATCATGGGCGACTAGATAACGTGGATTAGGTAAATAAACAAAAGCGTTTCATCTACAAATAAATCATAAGCGTACCTACCTAATTCGCTACATAAAGTCAAAAAATATTCGCTACTATAGTTAATTCACTTTAAAACCGATACCGTGCTAATGGAATACTTGTTTTGAATAACAGTTGCGTAGCATCGAAAAGTGCGAAGCGCACCACAAGTAAGGAAAATTTGTACCAGTAGCACGGTATTATTAACGTATCGATTTTATTTCATATTGACTATATAAGCTTAAGTCTGAAAAAATAACGGAGATAAACCATGACTAGCCTACCCAAGCCCAAATTCGACGATCCAAAAGACTATATCCTAACTAAGTCCGATATCGCCGCGATTCCTGAAACCAAGCACGTGCATCAGTTTAACGACAACGCCATTCGTCATACGGTATCTCTAAGCGATATTGTTGGACTAAACGCCTTTGGCTTACACCTAGTACGCGTTGAGCCGGGCGATGAAACCACCCAGCACCACTATCATGAAGAGTCAGATGAGTTTATTTACGTATTATCAGGCGAGCTATCACTGCGCTATGGCGATAAGACTTATCCTTTAAGTGCTGGCGATTTTGTTGGTTTTCCAGCGTACGGTGCAGCGCATTCGATGCGTAATGATAGCGATAGCGACGCCACCTACCTTATGGGCGGAAGCAGACCGCCGATTGATATCACCAACTATCCAGACATCAAACGTAGAATGTACAAGATCCATGGAGAAAAGGAATTTGTCGATTTAGAAGATTTGGGTAAAGTTTAAAGGGTTATCCAAACACAAAAAGGGCTCGTCTAGTTATAACTTATAAACAATAGTTTTTTTGTTGCTATCATTCAAAAACATTAGTATGGTGATTAATAAACGCTATTTATGCTGAGCTATTTAACCCAACTAGCCGCTACACTCTAACCACAAGTACAGTGATTACAATCGACAGGTATGTCTCTATGCGCAAACTCAAACTCCCTACCCGTAAACACGCTAAACCCTCCTCTACTCTGCAAATCTCTGATAGCGACAACAACGATAACGCCAATCTAGACATAACTGCAAAAACCAATACCTCTCTTAACACCCCCATCGAGCAAACACGCTGGAATGGCTGGGGCAATGTCAATATCAATAAAAAAGTCTCTCCGCACGGCGCAAAGCTGATCAAATCGCATATCGGCAAAACCAAAAAACTTCCTTCGGTTAGTCTACAAAAAGTGCTAAAAACCGTACCCAAATCGCGCCTGCCAGCAGCTATTATTGACCTTGATATCATCTCTACTGACCGAGAGATCAGACTCAGACACGCTCGTGGGCAGAGCTTCCCTGATTGGATTGCGATGCATAGCGGCGACTTTGAGACCTTCCCTGATGGCGTGGCTTTCCCCGAATCGACTAGTGATGTCGAGCAGTTATTAAAACTTGCCCAAGAGCACGATCTGATTGTTATTCCTTTTGGCGGTGGTACTTCCGTAGTCGGACATATCAATCCGCAACAGGGCGCGCGGCCTGTTTTGACCGTCGCCATGAGTAAAATGGATCAACTGATTGACTTAGATACCGAGAGCCAGATTGCTACTTTTGGTGCCGGTACGCAAGGGCCAGCGGTCGAGGCGCAATTGGGCGAGCACGGTTACCGTCTAGGTCATTACCCGCAGTCGTGGGAGCTATCGACGCTTGGCGGCTGGATTGCCGCGCGCTCTAGTGGTCAGCAGTCCTTGGGCTACGGGCGCATCGAGCATATGTTTGCTGGCGGCACTTTAGTGACCCCGCAAGGCGTGCTAGAGATTGCTGACATTCCTGCATCCTCAGCAGGGCCAGATCTGCGCGAGATGATGATGGGTACTGAAGGCCGCGTAGGTATCTTTACCGAAGTCAAGATGCGCGTACAATCACAACCTGAAGAAGAGCTATTTAAAGTGGCTTTCTTGCCCAACTGGGCAGCAGGCAAAGCGGTACTCAAACAAGCGGTACAAAGCAATATTCGCCTGTCTATGCTGCGTCTCAGCAATGCCGTCGAGACTGATGCGCATCTGCATCTAGGCACATCGCCAAGCCAGTTTTTAGCGATTAGCACTTATCTAAAAGCGCGCGGGCTTAATTCAGACAAAGTCATGCTCACCTACGGCGTCTCAGGCGATAAAGCGCAAAATAAACTGGCGCTGATGCAATTTAATAAGTTATTAAAACAGCACGGTAGTGTCACGGGTAAAATCACCAATATTATGGGTAGTGTTTGGGCGCACGGGCGTTTTAAATTCCCATATTTGCGCGGTACGCTGTGGGAGCGCGGCATCATGGTCGATACCTTTGAGACTGCGACCAATTGGAATCGTATCGATGAGCAAATGGCACAGATGCAAGACGCGGTAAAAACCTCGCTCGCTGATGAAGGCGAGGAAGTGATGGCCTTTACCCATATCTCACACGTCTATAAGCAAGGCGCGAGTCTATATACCACTTACTTTTTCCGAGCCGCCAAAGACCATACAGCAACACTAAAGCGCTGGCAAAAAATCAAACACGCGGCCAGTATGAGCCTTGCCCATGGTAAAGCCACCATCTCGCATCAACATGGCGTTGGCCGCGATCATGCCCCGTACCTGGCTGCCGAAAAAGGTAAGCTTGGGATTCAAGTGACTCGTGATATGCTCAAAAGTCTAGATCCTGAGCAGCGTATGAATCCAGGTGTGTTGCTTGAGAAATAGAAATTGAAAATATGAGAGATAGATTGTCTATCCCGTGTTACTGATATAAATTTTCCTTGCTTGCTGTGCGACTTCGTCACTCCAGAGGCTGCACAAAATCAATATCAGTAGCACTATATCGAACTGATTTCAAAATGGCTTAACTATTTATGTTCGTTAAATGAATGACGTCATTTAAGAAGAGTAATTTATGAACCAAAGCACACAACGCCAGCAAGCACTCGCGCCCCTAGCACGATCTGAACCTTGGGATATGCTTATCATCGGCGGCGGTATTACTGGTGCGGGCATTGCACGCGAGGCAGCAAGGCGTGGCCTTGCCGTATTACTTATCGAGCAAAAAGACTTTGCTTGGGGCACCTCCAGCCGC
Source organism: Psychrobacter sp. Marseille-P5312 (assembly GCF_900291405.1). Taxonomy (NCBI): domain Bacteria; kingdom Pseudomonadati; phylum Pseudomonadota; class Gammaproteobacteria; order Moraxellales; family Moraxellaceae; genus Psychrobacter; species Psychrobacter sp. Marseille-P5312. The sequence goes on along the minus strand of NZ_OLML01000001.1, from coordinate 1,152,930 downwards.
TCGAGCAAAATGGTGCATGGCGGCCTGCGCTACATTGCCTCAGGCGATTATAAAACGACACTGCTTAGCGTACGCGAGCGCGAACGTATGCTCACTGAAGCAGGCGGTCTAGTTAACGAGATGCACTACGTCATGCCGCACTATAAAGGCAAGTTTCCGCCGCCGTGGATCTTTAATACCTTGCTAAGAGTCTACGACAAGATAGCGGGTAAGCGCTATTTTAAATACTTTAAAAAAGACGCGTTTTTACGGCTAAACCCTAATATCAAGCAAGATAAATTTTTGGGTGCCAGCCAGTTTAGCGATGCGATCACCGATGATTCGCGCTTAGTGATGCGCGTACTTGACGAAGCCATTCATGACGGCGCGCACGCTATTAATTATCTCAAAGCCGAGTCGCTTATCACCAATGAGCAGGGCTTGGTGGTGGGTGCAACTTTAAAAGACACCGCTTCTAAAGATAAATATCAAACCTATAAGGTTCACGCCAAAGTGGTGGTCAGTGCCACCGGTGCTTGGGCCGATACCTTACGTATGCAAGCCCGCGAGCAAACTGAGCAAAGCTTCAACAAGCAAATACGTCCCTCACGCGGTAGTCACTTAGTCGTCAGTCAAGAGCGCTTACCTACCTTGCAAGCCTATACCTTTTTGCATCCTGCTGATAAAAGAGCGGTGTTTGTCTTTCCGTGGGAGAACCGCACGGTACTTGGCACCACTGACTTAGATCATCCACCACTTAATGACGAAGAGGTCGGCATTACCAATGAAGAGGTCGATTATTTATTAGACGCGACTAATTCGCTATTTAATGAGACTGACTTGAATCGCAAAGATATCATCAGCACGTGGGCCGGCGTGCGCCCGCTGATCTCTGATAGCGGTGATGGTAAGCGCGTCAGCCCCAGTAAAGAAAAGCGCGATCATAGCGTCTGGCTCGATAATAATCTGGTGACCGTCAGCGGCGGCAAGCTCACCACCTTTCGCCTGATTGCGCTTGATGTGCTGGCAAAATGTCAACAAGTGCTCGCGCTTGATGACTCTGCTACTCAAAACCAAGCGATAAATGGCGATCAGGTCTTTAGTAAAGTAGCACCCATCCATCCTAAGTTTGCGACGCTACCCTCTGATCTACAACAGCGCTTGCAAGGATTTTATGGTCGTAAGCTCGATACTTTACTTGAGCTGGCGCATGAAGAAGACTTAGCTTATATCACCGATAGCAACACTATTTGGGCGGAGATTCGCTTTGCCGCGCGCTATGAGCAGGTCATCCATTTAGATGATTTACTACTGCGGCGGACGCGCTTAGGCTTAATCCTACCGCACGGTGCGATGACACCACTGATTAGAACGAGAATAAAGCAGATTTGCCAGCAGGAGCTGGGCTGGGATGAGCAAAAGTGGCAACAAGAAGTCGCTCGCTATAGCGAGTTATGGCAGCTTTATTATCATTTGCCTGCAGCTTAGCTTCTTATCGAGTTATTATAAGGGTTAGAGCTGCTAGGGCACTTTTTTTAAAACAAAAGCTGCGTAGCCTCGAGAACTCTGACGGTCGCAAGCAAGGAAAACTTGTACCAATAGCACGTTCTGATTTTGATAAATATCCCCCATAGTAAAGGACTACTATGACCACCTCTCACGACCCCATCTATTTCTTAGCTATCGACAACGGCACTCAAAGCGTCCGCGCGCTTATCTTTGATCAATTCGGCAGCGAGATCGCCAAAGCCCGCGTGCCTATCGAGCCGTATTTCTCCGAGCAGCCCAATTATGCCGAGCAGCACGCCGACTACTATTGGCAAAAGCTATGTGAGGTCTGCCAAAAGCTCTGGCAAAGCTGCGAGATTAAACCTGAACAAATCGCTGGCGTCAGTCTCGCTACCCAGCGCTATACCATGATTTGCCTTGATAAAGACAAGCAGCCGCTACGTCCCGCTATCGTTTGGATGGATTTGCGCCGCGCTGAGACTGGTGATATCGGCTTTCTTGGCCCGCTTACCAAAATTATCGGCATGGGCGAACTGGTCAAAGACGCCCAGCAAAAAGCGCGCTGTAATTGGCTCGCGCAAAACGAGCCTGAGATATGGGCAAAGACTGCGCACTACGTCAATCTCTCCGCCTACCTCACTTATCAGCTAGTAGGTGAACTTATCGACTCAAACGGTCATTCGGTCGGCTACTTGCCGTATGACTACAAAGCGCAAACATGGCTCAAACCCAAAGACCTGAAATGGCGGCTGTTTAGCTGTACCCCCGAGCAAATGCCCAAGATCATCCCACCAGGCCAAACTCTTGGTGAGATAAGCGCCAAAGCTGCCAAAGTCACAGGTATACCAGAGGGCACGCCGATGATTGCCGCCGCCAGTGACAAAGCCTGCGAAGCCTTAGGCGCAGCGGGACTGTCCGCCGATACTGCGTGTCTTAGCTTTGGCACCACCGCCACCATCAACACCATCTCCCCCGACTATGTCGAGATCCTCAAACACATGCCCGCCTATACCGCCGCCGCCCCGCATTACTACAATCACGAGTACATGATTTATCGCGGCTTTTGGATGGTCAGCTGGTTTAAAGAACAATTCGCCCACTATGAGCAAGCGCTTGCCAAAACCCAAGGCATAGACACCGAAAAGCTCCTCGACGCCGCCGTCAAAGGCATTCCAGCCGGCAGCATGGGACTCACTATGCAGCCCTATTGGTCGCCGGGCGTGCGTCATCCGGGGCTTGAGGGCAAAGGCGCACTTATTGGCTTTGGCGATGTGCATACCCGCGCGCACGTGTACCGCGCTATCTTAGAGGGGCTGGCTTACGAGCTTAAGCTTGGTTTTGACACTATCGAGAAACGTACCGGCAAACCCATCAAACACTTGCGCGTCTCAGGCGGCGGCTCCCAAAGCGACGCCGCCATGCAGCTCACCGCCGACATCTTTGCCATGCCCGCCTACCGCCCGCACACTTTTGAAGCCACTGGCCTCGGCGCGACCATCAACTGCGCGGTGGGTCTCGGCGTCTATCCCGACCACACTGCTGCCAGCGACGCCATGACCCATTTAGGCGACGAATTCGTCCCGATTGAAGCCAACGTACAACTCTACAAACGCCTATATAACGAGGTCTATCTGAAGATGTACGAGCGCCTAAAACCCTTATACCAAAGCATTCAAGACATCACGGGATATCCTGCAAGGTGAGTTAAATTTTTTAAATATTTGAACTTAAAGAAAGTTTAACTCTATAACTATTTTTCCATACCTCTAAAAGCTTCATAAAGCCGATTTAATCCCTCACGCAGCAGCGTTTTCGGACACGCCACATTAATACGCATTTTTAGATGCCCTTCGCGGCCGTATTTGATACCAGAATTTAACTCAACTTTGGCGGCTCGCAGTTTGTCATACAGCGCCTGATCATCTTGCGCGTACGCCGAGCAATCGAGCCAAATCAAATACGACGCCTCAGGACGCATGACCTTAATATCAGGTAGATGCCCTGCTAAAAAGTCTAACGTAATCTCGATATTGTTCTCAATATAAGCCAGTACTTGTTCAAGCCACTCGCCGCCCTCCTCATAAGCGCTTTGCATCACCGTATAAGCAAATAAATTCAGCTCGTATTCATCGTTTAAATGCTGCTGCTGACTGATTTTTTTGAGTAAAGCATCGTCTTTGGCAAAGATCATTGAGCCTTTGATACCCGCCACGTTAAAGGTTTTAGTCATTGAGGTGAGACTCACCACCTTGTGCGCGTAGTTTTCCGCTTCTGCCAATTTTAAAAAAGGCGTAAAGGTATGACCACTCAAGGTTAAATCTTGATGAATCTCATCGCTGACAACCGCCACGTCATGTTTTTTGCAAAGCACAAGCAGCGCCTCAATCTCATCGGTCGTCCACACGCGTCCGCCAGGATTGTGCGGATTGCACAACAAATATAACTTTACCTTATGCTCGATAATTTTAGCTTCGATATCGGCCAAATCTAACTGATATTTACCATCGACTTCTTTTAATAGCGATGTCACAAGCGCGCGCTTATTTTGCTGCACCTTAGTCATAAACGGCGTATAAATGGGATCATTGACCATTACCGCATCGCCTACCTCGGTGAATATCTGCATCATCAGTGCAAGACTTGGCACGACCCCTGGCGAGAATAGAATATTTTGCTTATTCAACTGCAAACCATAACGACTGCCGTGCCAATTAATAATCGCCTTATACAAAGCATCAGTCGGTTTGGTATAACCCAAAATACCGTGATCTACGACACGCTGTACGCTAGCCAAGATAGGCGGCGCGGCTCTAAAGTCCATATCGGCGACCCATAGCGGAATGGTATCGTCACTATAGTGCCACTTAAGTGATCCCGTACCGCGTCTATCGATGATTTCGTCGAAGTTATATTGCACTGGTATTGTCCTTGGTCATACGGTTAAAGAAAGCTTTACATCATGCGTTCGGTAGCGTTACGAGTCTCTACCTACCCTTAAACTCAGGCTCGCGGCGCTCAACCATCGCCATCGCGCCCTCCTTTGCGTCTTCTGAATGAAATAAATGCGGTAGATAACCATGAATATTAGCCAGCGCTGACTTTGCGCCATTACGGCTGGCATCTTGCGCCGAGGATAGTAGCCCTTTTACCCCAAGTGGCGCGGCGCTGCAAATCTCTTTGGCAATTGTTAGCGCGCGCTCGTACTCTTCACCATTGGGTACGACTTCACTGACTAGGTTTAGTTTATCGGCGGTTTGCGCGTCAAAGTTTTTACCTGTCAGCAAGTACGGCATGGCTTTTTGCCAGCCTGCCGCCGCGACAAAGCGTACCGTCGCCCCGCCAAACGGCATGATACCGCGCTGGACTTCCATTTGTGCAAAGTTGCAGTTATCACTTGCGATAACCACATCACTGTTTAGCATAAGCTCAATGCCCGCGGTAAAGCAGGTTCCTTGTACCGCGACGACCACAGGTTTGCTGCGGAGCTTACCGCCGATACCCCACGGATCGATTTCATCGTCACTAAATTTAAACGCGCCTTTATCCCATTTATCTTGTAGCTCCATCAGATCAAGGCCAGCGGTAAAGTGCTCGCCATGGGCAAATATGAGCGCACAACGTAAGTTCTCGTCGTTTTCATAACGCGTCAGTGCTTCGGATAATTGCTTAATCATATGGCTATCAAAGGCATTGCGTTTATCGGCGCGATTGAGCCCGATTAGGCAGATATAGCCGTCGGTTTCATAGGTGATGCGGTTATCGGTACTGGGTTTATTACTTTCCGTTGTCATATTTTTATCCTTTTAAATGCATTATTGTCATCTGCTGCGCTTATAAAATAGCCGCTTTATGCTCATTTGGCTTAGTTTCAATATAGACACCCCCAGGCGATAACGCAAGGACAGATATACGCGCACAGGCAGATTGCTATTTTATTCGCCATAGGTAAATGAGTAGCCATGGATAAACAGATAGAGGGACGCGAAATCTGCTAAACTGGGTGATTATATTCAAACATCGCAGTCCGAAACTATGACCAGTAAGCCCAGCACCAATACATCAAACGCCCGTAGAGCAAATGCTAATACTCATCGCAACCGCTCACCTGCGACCGCGAGAAAACTCGGCAAGCTGCACCCGCGTAATCCACACCAAGGTCGCTATGATTTTGAGCTATTGACCCGCGCGCTACCTGAACTTGCCGACTACACCATTACCAACCCGAAAGGCGAGCCAACGATTAATTTCTCCGACGCCAAGGCCGTACGCGTGCTTAATCAAGCACTACTCGCGCATTATTATGGTGTGAAGTTTTGGGATATTCCTGAAGGTTATTTGTGCCCGCCGATTCCTGGGCGCGCCGATTACATTCATTATATTGCCGACTTGTTGGCGCAGACTACTCATGTGAGCGAAGACAATACGCCGCCTACAGGCAAAGATATTCATGCACTTGATATCGGCACTGGTGCCAGTGCTATCTACCCTATTGTTGGCAGCCAAAACTATGGCTGGCGCTTTACTGCGAGCGACATCGATCCGGTTTCTGTCAATACCGCCAGCGTGATTTGTCAGGCCAACCCCAAGCTCAAAGGTGCGATTAAGATCAAACTGCAACCTGAATCTAAGCATATCTTTAAAAATATTATCGGTCGTCAAGACTATTTTGACGTCGTCGTATGTAACCCACCTTTTCATGCGTCATTAGAAGAAGCGATGCAGGCCAATAGTCGTAAACAGCACAACTTGCAGCGCCATCGCAGCAAAAACGAAAGCGCGCAAATCAGTCGCCACTCAACAAAAGCTGGCAATGCCGCGCAAAACCTTAACTTTGGTGGTCAACATAAAGAATTGTGGTCTGAGGGCGGCGAGATTGCTTTTTTGAGCAATATGATAAGAGAAAGCCAACAGTTTGCTGCGCATGTAGGCTGGTTTACCAGTTTGGTCTCAAAGTCTGAAAACGTGAAACCGCTACAACTGCTGCTAAAACAACTGGGGGTGGCACAGATGTGTATTATTGAGATGAGCCAAGGTCAAAAAAACACGCGGGTCTTAGCTTGGCGTTTTAATACTGATGAAGCGTAATCATCACTAAAAAATGATGCTATCGTTTCACGTGAAACAAAAAACCACTTTGGCTATCAAAGCGGTTTTTTTAATCCATTTAGATGACTATATAAATTGAATTATAGATTGAATTGAGGACATGTCCTAGCCAACAAACATGACCTTTAAGCCAATGAGGATAAGTACAAGGCCGCCGAGAGCTTCTGCTTTATCTTCAAGATACGTACCTGATTTTTTGCCCAAGTAGATGCCGATAGCGCTAAAAACAGCTGTGACAATCGCAATGATTACACACGCTAGCCACGCATTGAGCGCCAACAGGTTAAGTGTAAAACCAGCGGCCATCGCATCGATACTGGTGGCAATGGCGAGGGTAAACATGGTGCGATGACTGATGTTTTTCTTTCGGCTATCGTTTATAGAAGCCGCTTCATTATTTACTCGCAGCCCCTTATCTACGGTTTCTTCCTCATCTGCCAAAAAGACTTCATAGAGCATCTTGCTACCCAGTCCGATAAGAATAAATCCACCGATCCAAGGCGCAGCAGCAGCCAACCAACCTAAGAGTGCCGCGCCTAATAAATAGCCGATAAGTGGCATCACACCCTGCGCAATACCAAAATATAACGCAGCATAAATAGCCAAACGCAAGGTATAGCGCGGGCTTTGTTGTTGCGATTTAGCGCCCAGTCCAATCGCAACTGCGAACGCATCCATCGCTAGCGCAATAGCGAGTAACAGTACTTCAATCATCTGATGTCCATTGATTAGAATTGCCAGTTTATAAAAAATTACTTATAAAAGTTTCACGTGAAACAAACTTATTATTAAAAAAATACCGCAATGTGTATCAAAGCGGTATTTTCTATATCTTACGCGGTGGCTAATGCCTAAATATCAAGATTAGACACTGTAAGCGCGTTTTCTTCGATAAACACGCGGCGTGGCTCGACATGATCGCCCATCAAGCAGGTAAACATATGATCGGCAGCGATAGCATCTTCGATGGTGACGCGTAGCATACGGCGATTCTCTGGGTCCATCGTCGTGTCCCAAAGCTGATCAGCATTCATCTCACCTAGGCCTTTGTAGCGCTGGATAGCTAGGCCTCGGCGCGCATCGAGCATCATTTGCTGCCATAAGTAATCAAAGTCGCGTATCGGAATATCTTTAGTAGTACCACTACCCGCTTCACGGCGAATAAAGGCGCTATCTTCTAACAGAGTATTCCACTCCGCTGATAAACGCAGCAGCTTGCTATACTCGCTCGAATTTATAAAACTGGCATCGAGCAAGTAATGATGCGCCAGCTGATGCACATACACCGTGATACGCGGTAGCCACTGGGCCTTGGTCGATAAGGCATCGCTATCAGCCGCCTCACTCTCATCAGCAGTCAATGCGGGGGTCATACCCAGCAGATCAGCGGCAGCAGCGTCCATATTTTCTGGTTGCGACTCATGGATATTGACCAGCTCAATCTCAGGGCTTAGCTCATCACCGAATTGATTCAGCTGAGTTTGTAGCTGCGCCTGCCACTCCTGCATGGCTGACTTATCATACGTCATATCCGTATTTAGCTTGGGCGTGTGCGTCAAAGCATCCAAAATCACAGCAGGGAAACGAATTTGCAAACGAGCTTTGATTAGCTGCGTTTGGTTATAGTCGTTAAGCAGTGTCTCAAGCGCTTGACCAGTAATCGCTGGCGCATCTTCAGAGACGTGCAGCTTAGTATTATCAATCGTTGAGGACAATAGATAAGCTTTTAGTGCTTCATCGTCTTTTAGATACAGCTCTTGACGACCTTTTTTCACTTTATACAATGGCGGCTGTGCGATATAAATATAACCACGCTCAATCAGCTCCGGCGTTTGACGGAAGAAAAAGGTCAGCAGTAGCGTACGAATATGTGACCCATCAACGTCAGCATCAGTCATAATGATGATTTTATGATAGCGAACTTTATCCGGATCATATTCATCAGGTCCGATACCACAGCCAAGTGCGGTGATTAAGTTACCGACCTCAGCTGACGATAGCATCTTGTCAAAACGTGCGCGCTCGACGTTCAAGATTTTACCTTTAAGCGGCAAGATAGCCTGAGTTTTACGGCTACGACCTTGCTTTGCCGATCCGCCCGCAGAGTCACCCTCCACGATGTATAGCTCTGATAGTGATGGATCTTTTTCTTGGCAATCTGCCAACTTACCAGGCAGACCAGCGATATCTAACGTAGTCTTGCGGCGCGTCATCTCACGTGCCTTGCGGGCAGCATCACGAGCTCTAGCGGCATCGATAATCTTATTGGCAATCGCTTTAGCCGCACTTGGGTTTTCAAGTAAATAATCATTAAACTTATCATGCATCGCCGATTCGACTGCTGACTTGACTTCGCTTGATACCAGCTTGTCTTTGGTCTGGCTAGAGAATTTTGGATCAGGAACCTTCACTGAGACAATTGCACTTAACCCTTCTCGTGCATCATCACCGCTGACGGCGACTTTTTCTTTCTTGAACAGATTTTCGCGGTCCATATAACTGTTTAGACCACGCGTGAGCGCTGAGCGAAACCCTGATAAGTGCGTACCGCCATCACGCTGCGGGATGTTATTGGTAAAACAAAGCACCTTTTCGTTATAGGTATCTGTCCATTGCAGCGCCACTTCTACCGCGATACCGTCGTCTTGCTCACTGGTAAAATGAAAGACCTCATTGATGCCTTCTTTACCTGCGTTAATATAGCTGACAAACTCTGACAGGCCGCCTTTGTGCTCAAACTCATGACGCTTGTCGATACGCTCATCAGTCAAGACGATACGCACCCCTGAGTTAAGAAAAGACAGCTCACGTAAGCGTTTGGCTAAGATGTCGTATTCAAAGATGGTGCCAGTAAACACCTCATCGCTAGGATAAAAACGAATCTGTGTGCCAGTCTTATCGGTCGCTTCTAGTTGCTCGATATCGGCATCAGGCACACCATCGGTATAAGTCTGATGGTAATGATAGCCTTCACGCCAGATATTCATCTCAAGCTTTTTTGATAAAGCATTGACGACTGAAACGCCGACACCATGCAAGCCGCCCGAGACTTTATAGCTGTTGTCATCGAACTTACCACCAGCGTGTAGTACCGTCATGATCACCTGAGCGGCCGACACGCCTTCTTCTGGGTGGATGTCGACAGGCACGCCGCGCCCATTGTCCATGATACTAACCGACTCATCTTCATGAATGATAATATCAATCTGATCACAGTGACCGGCGAGCGCCTCATCGATAGAGTTATCCACCACCTCAAAGACCATATGGTGCAAGCCTGTGCCATCATCGGTATCACCAATATACATGCCAGGACGTACGCGCACCGCCTCTAGGCCGCGAAGTACACGAATATCTTTGGAGCTATAGTCTGAAGGCACTCCTTCCGCTGTAGCAGTCGTTGAGGCAACGCTGCCGACTGTCAGTTGCTCGTGGTCGTTAGGTAATGAATCACTCATGTACATTCCTTAATCTAGCCATCATCAGCCGTTTGCCATTGACCCATCACTACGATGAAGCCGCATGACATCATGTCAAATCCAATCTGGAGAGTTAACACCAGTAGCGCTATGTCGTGAGCCAAAGTACGAGTCGTCAGTACCTTATAAAAGCTTTCTTACTTTAAGCCAAGCTTAAAACCCATGTTTTATTTTCTTGCTATTAACCTCTGCTCTTCTATGTCTTATCAAAGCTAAAGAAGTAAATAAAACATGTTTATTATCATAAACTTAAAGACAGTTAAAAACTTAAAAATCACTGTATGACGCTACAAAACAACTTGCTGAGAACAGGACAAAAATAAAGCCTTATTTTAGCATTTTTTTGCCTCTAAGTCACTGTTTACTGGTCGTTTTATTGCTTTGGACAGTCATACTAGGGTGGATGGTATTTTAATAAATACCTATGGTGTGTCCTCATTTCAAAATGATCATAAAAATGAGATAAAGTGCCGTTGAGTATGAGAATCAAATCAGAAAATAACGCAGATGATATAGTTAAGCTCATTTCGGCTGTTTGACAAGATTTAGCGCTATTAGAGAGGCAAAACCTGCCCTTGTTTCACATGAAACATCATAGGGTTTGACCACAAATCATTGACCATAGGCGCGATATCAGCGGTCAGGCTGCTCATAAACACCTGACAAGGCAGTTTGGCTAACGTGGATAATAATATCTCTATCGCTCTCTCATCTAGCTCGGCGGTGATATCATCAAGTAGTACTACTGGTGTGGCGGTGAGCACTCGTTCGTTTTCATTGGTACTTGCTTGTGTCGTGGCATCCGTCTGCAACAATAAAGGCAATTGTGATAAACGTAGCGCGGTGATGAGTAGCTTTTTTTCGCCGCGAGACAAGACGTTTGCCGCCTGCTCTTTTAGCATCGGTAAGGGGTCAGCAATTACCTGCTTGCTGCCCGAGCCAGCAGGTGGCATGGTATCGTTGGTTGCTACGGTGTCATTAGAGCGCCAATGGACATGGATATCAGCGCGATGATTGCCGATACGAGTATAGCCCAACTGCAAGTCTTGCTCTAAGCGCTCACCAAGTTGCACCTCTAACGCCACATCAGTATCGTAACCTGCATGGTAGCTTAGACTCAGCTGCTCGGCGTAACTCGGCAACAGCTGAGCGATGCTGTCGGCAAAGTAAGGTTGCCACTTTGTAAACACGTGCTGACGATAATGGTGAATAAGCGCGGCATGATTTCCAAGCCCTTTATCCCAAGACCTCAACTCAGCAAGCTGTACGTGCGTTAAATGCTTACTTTTTTTTAATAAACTATTGCGCTGTCTTAGCAGACGCTGATAGGCCAGCCACTGCGGGTGGAATCCTTGTTTCATGTGAAACACTAGCCAATCTAACAACTGGCGACGACTGGCGCTGCCCTGCTCTAGCATGTCCATACTAGAAGGATCAATCAATAGTGTCGGTAGTTGCTCAGTCAAGATGCTTTGATTATAGACGGTGCTTTGATTGAGCCGCAGCAGCGTTGTGGCATCGGATTGTTTTTGGATCGCTAACGTATTGCCATCGCTCAAGCGTGCATGAACGGTGGCAGTGTGTTGATGATGCTGAATGTAACGTTTAGGCTGATGATGGCGAAAGCTTTTGCCTCTGGACAACAAAAATATGGCTTCAAGCAACGAGGTTTTGCCGCTGCCATTGGCACCAATCATCACATTACAGGCGGCAGTGTGCATATTGACCTGCGTAAGATTACGCAAATTTGAGATTTGTAGACGTTCAATCATGATAGCGACAGCCGCCTATTAAAAACGCTTAATTTAGCAGATAAACGTTTGGTAAAGAAGGGTTTGAGAATTAATTTGAGTCGAAAACTTAGAGTTTACTAAGGCCTGTTTTTGATCTAAATTGGCAAAAACAGCCTTAGTAATACCGTTAAAACCACGTACACGTTGTTTTTATAGTTAGCTGAATGTAAAACTGTTATGGATTTAAACGCGCTACTGGTATAAATTTTACTTGCGTGCTGCGTTCCCAGAGGCTGCGCAAAATTCATCCCAGTAGCGCTATGACATTTTTATAGTGTATGACTATAGTAGGAATAAACTGCGAACACTAAATACGCATTGGCATAATCACATACTGATGAAACTCATCACCTAGCTGATTGACCAACACCGAGGCATTGGATTGACTCATATGCATTTGTACATCACCTTGGATGACGCCCAATACGTCTTGTAGATACGCGGCATTAAACGACAGCTCCATCGGCTCACCTTGATATTTCGCCTGAATCACCTCGACCGCTTCGTCTTGCTCAGCGTTGTTGGCGCGTACTTCGACCATACCGTCGGTGGCAAAATTAAAGACCACACCGCGAGATTTTTCATTACTCAAAATTGCCACACGGCGCAGTACTTCTGTCATCTTTTCTTGATTAAACAGCGCCAACTTATCCGTATTGCTCGGCATGACTCGGCGGTAATCAGGAAATTTCCCATCGATCAGGCGCGCGGTAAAAGTCACTACCAAATCATCACTGACCTGCCCTGCACTATCCACCTCACCAAATGGCAAGCTGACTTGCAAAAACTCACGGCCAAAGCTTAGGGTTACAGGATTGTCTTTATCACCTAGCATTTTACCCAGCTCAGAGGCCAAGCGCTCAAGCTCAATGACCGCTTTACGCGGCAAAATAGCTTGCATATTTAGGTCGCTGCTGACATCGATCACACTACGCGCCAATGCCAATCTGTGCCCATCGGTGGCCACCGTGGTCAGCTGCTGCTGAGAGACATCGAACAACATACCAGTCAAATAGTAACGTACATCTTGGATAGCCATCGCAAACTGAGTCTTGTGAATCAGATCCGTCAGACGACTACGACTGATGATAAGCGGCGTGATGTTCTCTGGATTGCCTAGGCTTGGATAGTCTTCACTTGGCAAGGTGCCCAAAGTGAAGCGGCTTTTGCCGCTGGTCAGCAAACAGCGTTCGTTTTCTTGCGTGGTCAAATTGATCTGAGCTTGAGCTGGCAGCGATTTACAAATATCTTTTAACTTAGTGGCAGGTAACGTGGTCGTCCCTGCGGCAACACAAGCACCGGCAGGCAATTTTAATGTCGATGTCAGCTCGACCTCTAGGTCAGACGCCGTCAAGATCAGCTGCGACTCAGATAGCTGCAACTTAATATTGCCTAAAATGACCATATTATGGCGCTTATCAGCAGCTTTGGCGATCAAATTAATAGCTTTTAGTAACGACTCTCGATTAATCGATAATTGCATGCTTAGTTACTCTTATTTAAAGGATTCTTTTTTTACAAAAATAAACTACAGTCAGTTCGAAATAAAATCGATACGCTCATCTGAACGTGCAACTGGTACAAAATTTCCTTGCTTGCTGTGTCTACGATGACAGATGCTGGGCAAAACTCATACCATCTGCACTGTATCGCTTTTACAGTGAATCAACTATACAAATAGTGGCTTAATCATACCCTGTCTACTGACGATAATCTATAAAGCATACGCCTGCCTAGACATTGATAGAATTAAACTACTTTAAAATAGGTGCTGTCCTACTGGTATTTATTTTTCTTGCGCGCTATGCCTGTGCCGACAGAGGCTGGACAAAATTCATACCAGTAGCCTATGACATAAAATATGCCAATGTTATGTCGGATTGACTACAGTATAAACCATATCATGGCGCTAAAACATAGTAAGACTGAGAGCTGCTAACCTGCTTGTAACATAAGGGCTAGCGTCTTGTAATCCTTATCAAACGCTGGGTCTGCTGCACGCAGCTCATTGACCTTATCACAAGCGTGCATCACTGTCGTATGGTCACGGCCGCCAAACGACTGACCAATCTCTGGAAAACTATCGCCCGTCAGCTCACGTGACAAAGCCATGGCTATTTGCCTCGGTCTTGCGATACTGCGGGTACGCTTGCGCCCCATGATGTCTTTTACTGTCACATCATAATATTCAGCGACGATTTTGCGGATGTTATCCATATTGACTGCTTGTACACGCATGGCAACGATATCTTTTAGGGCATATTGCACCATCTCTAGTGTGATTTGCGCACCAGTTAAGTTGGCATTGGCAAATACTTGGTTTAGGGCGCCCTCTAAACGCCTAACATTAGAGACGACGTTTTGCGCGATAAAAAGCGCACATTCTTTAGGCAACGTCATCCCATAAGAAGCCGCTTTTTTCTGCAAAATCTGTACACGTGTATCAATCTCAGGCGGATCAACAGCCACCGTCAGCCCCCAAGAAAAGCGCGACCTAAAGCGCTCATCAAACTCTGTCATCTGTGAGGGATGTCTATCAGATGCCAAAATCAGCTGTTTATCACCACTTGTGAAGTCAGCAAATAACGTCAAAAACTCATTACTACTTTTTGTCTTTCCAGCCAATACATGAATATCATCTACAATCAACAAATCTACTTTTTTTATTTTTTTCTTAAAATCTTCTATTTTATTATTTCTTAATGAATAAACTAATTGATTAATAAATTTTTCGGAAGTGAAATAATAAAAACTTTGATTGTTTTTTAAATAGCGATGTGCAACAGAATGCATTAAATGCGTCTTTCCCAAACCAGAAGGCCCGTATATAAATAAAGGATTGTGCCGGTTTTTTGACTGACGTTTTCCAAGCTCATAACAGGCTTTGTAAGCCAAATTGTTAGACTTACCAGTGACAAAGGTCTCAAAGGTGAAGTCAGGATTGAGATAGCTAAGCGATTTTGCATCAACAGAGCCAATTAATTCTGCCTGACGCGTATTGGTATCGATGTCAGCCTTTGCCATATGATGATGCGCGGTCTGAAAATTTTGGTCAGTAAGGGTAGGGGAGGGGATATCCTCTACAAACAGAGAGCCTGACTGCACTTGTGGGTTGTCTTCTACCTGACGACCAGCATTGTCTACACGCACCACCACTTCTTCGATACTGCCTTGGCTGTGCTTAGCTACCAGCTGCTGAATATCTTGTAAATGATTTTTTTTGATATAAGTTACAAAATAATCATTGGGCGCAAGAATAATTAAACTACTGGCCTCTTGATGCGCTGACAGTGGCCGTAACCACATGGTAAATACGTTGTCCTTGACGCTGTAACGCAAGTCATTTAGGCACTTATCCCAAATAGTGGCTGTATCTATCATGAAACCCATTACCTCGTTAATATCAAATCCCTAGCAAACTGACACCAGAGGCAAGCCTTTCGCTACTACCAGCATCGATATTTTTGCTCGCTTTTGATAATCAAATAAAAAGACAGCCACATGCTGTCTCTTGTCCACCAAACAAGGTGATAATCTACCACAAATCGCCTGTGGATAACATCCTCTATTTTGGGGATAAGGCTGTGGATACTTTTGGGGATAAGTAAAAACACTCGGTTATCCATAATCCATACACAAGTTATCCACAACCTTACCCATAGCACAAATAACTGATATAAAAGATAAATAATAAGTTAACCACAGAAAAGACCGTCCCCAATAACAACAATATCTATATATATTAATAATTAATTATTATGGAGTTGGTAGAAAACTGTGGATAACTAAACAATTTTGAGACTCTTAAATATCTGTTTGGATGACAGTTACTACTAGATAAATTATGTTTAAGTGTCTAGATTATTTGAGACATACAGAGGTCTTTACCGGATTCAACGATAATTTCATAAAGCAAATTAGTTTATTGACCAAAATAATAGGGAATGGTATAATCCTTCGCTATTACGAATTTAGTCCCATTATTTTGATAGGTGAGTTATGAAACGTACATTCCAACCAAGCGTGATCAAGCGTAAACGTACTCACGGTTTCCGTGCACGTATGGCAACTAAAAAAGGCCGTCAGGTCTTAGCCCGTCGCCGCGCTAAAGGACGTCATCGCCTTACTGTATAATCAGTAGATAGCGATAAGCATGGCCATATGTGCTTGTTGTGTTTCTATTAATTATAGATTGCGATAGTCAGTCTTCACAACTAACACATCGTCATATATTAAAAGCGCCTATATCGGCGCTTTTTTTGTCTCTATACTTTGCTTTGATATTTACGCTATTATTCTTGCTACCATCGTAAGCTCTAAAACTAGGTTGATTATGCCCCATACTGCTTTAGTGACCCCCAATGCTCGCTTTACCAAAGCGCAGCGCCTGCTCACGCCTACAGCGTTCAAAAAGGTGTTTGATGCGCCAGAGCGTAAACTTCATCAAAGCCATTTGATGGCGTTTGTACGTACTAACACGCATGGAGGTGCACGCGTAGGTATGGCGATCACCAAGCGTAAAGTACCCACGGCCGTGATGCGCAATCTAATCAAACGCCAAATACGTGAGCAGTTTCGTATCAAGTCTTTTAATCTAGAAAACAAAGATATTGTTTTTATAATAAAAAAACCTTTGAAAGGTATAGATAATACAGATTTAAAAAATCAAATAAATAATATTTTAAAAAAAATAGAAAAAAAATAAAATGGTATTTTTACTAAAAATAATAAATAATATTTTTTATAATTTTATTTATTGTTTCATTGCTCTTTATCAAAAGATAATAAGCCCTATTATACCGGCGCGTTGTCGTTATTATCCAACGTGCTCTAACTATGGCAAGCAGGCGTTGGCATGGCATGGGGGGTGGTCGGGTAGCTGGCTGCTATTAAAGCGCCTAAGTCGCTGTCATCCTCTAGGCGGACATGGCATTGATTTTGTGCCGTTACCATTGTCTAGTTATCATTATCAATACTTATCCCCTGCTCGGCATACTGCTCAAGGTTTGTATGTATTTAGAGACACCACAAGCTATGTTTCACGTTTAAATCATCTAATGAGCGTGCTCTGAGCAAACCTGCGTTTGGACTGGCTGAGGATAACGCTTTAGTTACCCACAAGTTATCCACACTCTTGTATCATTTAGAGCGGTTTTTTAGTAAAATGATGAACATTTTATGTGATTGACTACTGATATTGCCGCTTCAAACACGGGTGAATACTGTGCGGTGGTCATGATACATGCCTGATTTTTCATTCCCTAATTTTTCAATCTAGGAAAGATTTATGCAAAAGATATTTCGGGTGATGATCATCATTGCGATGCTAATCACCGCTTATCTGCTGATTTTGGCATGGCGAGATGATTATGCCGATGCGCCAGCTGTAGATACGGTGCCAGAAACTATCACCTCAGTGGGTGCTGACATCCCGTCTACCACTGGTGCAGCAGGTGACATTCCAGTACAGACGATGCCTGTAGATGCGAGCGGCGTCACTGACGCGCCAGTGACAGACGCAGGTCTAATCACAGTCACCACAGATCGCTATGATATAAAAATCAATCCAGAAGGCGGCGATATCGTCTATGCTGCGCTCAAACAGTATGATGCAACGCTCGATAGTGATAAGCCTTTTGTGTTATTAGAGAATAATAACAATCGGGTATATGTGGCGCAGTCGGGTCTGATTGGTCAAGATGGTATCGACACCGCAGAAGGTCGCGCGGTTTATAGCCACACTGCCAACAACTATGTGATGGAAGCAGGCCAGCAGACGCTATCGGTACCGCTCACTTACAAAAAAGATGGCGTAACGATCACTAAGACCTTTACCTTTACCCAAGATAAATATCCGATCGATATCAGTTATCAAATTCAAAACGCTTCTAACAATGCGTGGCAAGGGCAAATGTTTGCGCAGCTCAAGCGTGATGACAGCAAAGATCCTGGTATGTCTGATAAAGGCGTGCTCAGCATGGCGACTTATCTAGGCGGTGCTTGGGGTACGCCTGACGACCCTTATAATAAGCTAAAGTTTGGTAAGTTCAACGACGGTGAGCTGACCACTACCAGTGACAAAGGCTGGGTGGGTATCGTGCAGCATTACTTTGTTTCTGCTTGGACGCCTGACAACTTCACGGGTAAGTTCTTTAGCCGCGAGACAGGTAACGACTACTTTATCGGCTTTAATAGCCAGCCTGTCAATGTCGCGCCAAACAAGCAAGTGACGCTCAATGCAACCTTGTACGCAGGACCAAAGGTGCAGTCTGAGCTTAAAGAAGTCGCCGTGGGGCTCAATCAAACTGTCGACTATGGTCTGTTATGGCCAATATCTAAGATTTTATTTGCGATTCTTGATGGCATTCATAAAGTCATTGGCAACTGGGGTTGGTCCATTATTGTTCTGACGATTTTGGTGAAGATAGCTCTTATGTGGTTTTCGAATAAAAGTTACTATTCGATGGCGAAGATGCGTGCTATCGCCCCAAGACTGCAGGCACTAAAAGAAGAGTACGGCGACGATCGCATGAAAATGTCGCAAGAGATGATGGCAATATATAAAGAAGAAAAAGTCAATCCGATGGCGGGTTGTTTGCCTATCTTGCTGCAAATGCCGATTTTCTTAGCCTTGTACTGGGTATTGGTTGAGAGTGTGGAGCTGCGTCACGCGCCTTGGATTTTGTGGATCCAAGATCTCTCGGCGATGGATCCTTGGTTTATCTTACCATTGCTGATGGGTGCATCGATGTTTGTACAGCAGCAGCTAAACCCGCAGCCAGCTGATCCGATGCAAGCGAAGGTAATGAAGTTTTTACCAATTATCTTTACCGCCTTTATGCTGTTCTTCCCAGCAGGTTTGGTGCTTTATTGGACGGTGAACAACTTGTTTAGTATGACGCAGCAATATATCGTCAACAGAAAAGTTGAAGAAGAACAAAAACGTCGTACCGCTAAGGTACTTGATTAAATCACTTCACGTTTTTAGTTTTCATTAAAAACCATCGCAGCGGCGGTGGTTTTTTTATTTGTTAGTATTTTACAATCACTTTGTCATACACCGGTAAACGCAAGATTTGCTATATTAAGTTTGGCTTTGTCAGTCGCTCTTTAGCCGTCTATAATGGGACTTTTAACTGATGAGAATGACTGTGGATTCTTTTGAGCTGGCGCAAGCCGTACCTGCTACATCTAATACGCCTCATCCATCAGGATTGGCTACGATTGCCGCCATTGCGACGCCGCTTGGGCGCGGCGGTGTCGGCGTGATACGGCTATCAGGTGCGCGTGCATATGATATTGCGTGTCAGCTGACGGGCAAGACAGCATTTACACCGCGCATGGCCAGTTTTTGCCGATTTTATCAAGCGGATGGTACTATCGTTGATGAAGGCTTGGTGCTGTACTTCAAAGGCCCGCACTCGTTTACAGGTGAAGATGTGATCGAGCTGCAAGGGCATGGTGGCATGATTTTGCAAAACCAGCTGCTCGCCCGCGTGTTTGAGTTGGGTGCCAAGCAAGCGGGTGCAGGGGAGTTCTCTTATCGTGCTTTTGATAATGATAAATTGGATCTGGTGCAAGCAGAAGCAATCGCTGATGCCATTGATGCAACCAGTGCCGCTGCTGCCAGTAGTGCCATCCGCTCGCTCAGCGGGGAGTTTTCGCAAAAGATTAATCAGCTATTAGAGCAACTTATTCATTTGCGTTTGCACGTCGAGGCTGCTATCGACTTCCCTGATGAAGAGGACGTTGATTTTTTATCGGATGGCGTGATTCAAGACAAGCTTGAGCAAACGCAAGATAAAATCCGGCAAGTGCTGGAAACGGCAAAACAAGGCCAGCTGTTACGCGATGGGATTCATGTGGTGTTGGCAGGGCGGCCTAATGCGGGCAAATCAAGCTTGCTTAATCGTCTGGCAGGGCAAGAGCGCGCCATCGTGACCAATGTGGCAGGCACCACGCGAGATACGCTACAAGAGACCGTCGTCCTCAAAGGCCTGACCCTTCACCTCACCGACACTGCAGGTCTGCGCGATACCGACGACACTGTCGAGCGCATCGGAATTGAGCGCGCGCGTACCGCAATCACACAAGCCGATATGCTACTGATGGTCTACGATGTCAGCCGCGACCTTGCAGAAGACAGCACACCGCTACAGCTGGCAGAGCAGCTATTTGGTAAGCTCCCAGAAGCCAAAAAACTACTGATTATCGCCAATAAAAGCGACTTACTCACTGATGCCCACGATAAAGCGCAAAAGGCGAGCTCACAAAACGAAATCACTCAGCGTGGTTATGAGCAAGTCAATGTTTCATGTGAAACAGGCACTGGTATCGAGACATTGATCGAGACATTGTGTGCTAAGGTTGGTTTTCATCCACCAGAGAATAGCCTCATCGCCCGTACGCGTCATATAGATGCGCTTAGACGGACAGCTGGGCACTTAACAGAAGCGCATGAGCAGCTGACGGTCTTTCAAGCCGGGGAGCTGGTGGCTGAGAGCCTGCGTCAAGCACAACTAAGCCTCGGTGAGATCACCGGAGAGTTTAGTGCTGATGACTTACTAGGTAAGATATTTGGTAGTTTTTGTATTGGCAAATAATGCTACTGATTGGCTATTTAAGTTCGCGTATCAACTTTTAAAAGTACGTCAGCTATCAAACTCAGCCTCATAAATGACGCTATGTATTCTTAATATCAAAATAAGGAAACGCTATGCACTGCCCTTACTGTAACGCGTCAGATACCAAAGTGATTGACTCGCGTCTGGCGGCAGAGGGTGCGCAGGTGCGTCGCCGCCGCTCGTGCAATAGCTGCCAAGAGCGCTTTACCACCTTTGAGATGGTGGAGGTTGTGATGCCGCGTATCATCAAATCTAGCGGCAAGATTGAGCCCTACGACAACGAAAAGCTGCGCCGCTCTATTTTATTGCCTTTACAAAAGCGCCCCATCACCATTGATGAGCAAGAGGCAATGATTAGCCGAATCGAAAAGCGCGTCAGGCAAATGGGGGAGCGCGAGATTAGTAGTAAGGTACTGGGCGAGATCATCATGAGTGAGCTAAAGACACTGGACGATGTCGCTTATGTACGCTTTGCCAGTGTCTATCGCGATTTTCAGGATATCGATGCGTTTCATCAAGAGATTGCCAATATTCGCCCCAATGAAAAATAGTCTCTGTCAGTGCCATGGTTGAATGTTCAACACACCCTACATATTCTTTATAAATGAAGCCAATTATTATGTCGAATTCTAACCATGCGCAAGCTACACAAGACCGCTATTTTATGATGCTGGCGATTGAGCAAGCCAAGCAAGGATTATATACCACAAGACCCAATCCGGCGGTAGGCTGCGTGATTGTTCAGGCAGGAATGGTGGTCGGGCAAGGGTTTCATCCTAAGGCAGGCCAGCCTCATGCAGAGGTATTTGCCCTCAAAGATGCTGGTGCGCAAGCGGTTGGTGCCACCGCCTATGTGACTTTAGAGCCTTGTAGCCATACAGGACGTACGCCGCCTTGTGCTTTAGGTTTGATAGAGGCAGGCGTACAGAGGGTGGTGATAGCTGGTCTCGATCCCAATCCGCAAGTAGCGGGGCGCGGCGTACAGCTGTTAGAGCAGGCCGGCATTGCAGTCACTGTTGGCGTATTGACAGAGCAAGCAGAAGCATTAAACCATGGGTTTTTAAAGGCGATGCGCACCCAGATGCCCTACGTTCGGCTTAAGATTGCCACCAGTCTCGATGGCCGTACTGCGATGGCGACAGGCGAGTCAAAATGGATTACCTCGGTAGCGGCTCGTGAGGACGTACAAAAGCTTCGCGCCCTAAGTGGCGCCATTATCACTGGCAGTGAGACCGTCGTTACTGATGATCCACAGCTCAACGTGCGCTCTACTCAGTTGGACGTGCCGGCTGAGCAAGTTCCGGCTCCTAAGGTGGTCGTACTCGATAGACGTCAGCGCTTAGCGCACAACGCGCAATCAGAATACCAACTATGCCGCCGCGCAGATACGCTTTATTGGCGTAATGACGATTTAGCCGAGCTGTTAAGGCATCTGGTCAGTGAGCATCAATGCTATGATGTATTGGTAGAGGCAGGTGCTAGCGTCGCAGGTAGTTTTTTATGCCAACAGCTGGTAGACGAGCTGATTGTCTATCAAGCGCCTTGTCTGTTAGGTGCAGCGGCGCGGCCGATGGTGAATTTTCATCCGCTGTCTTTATCTGAACAATTACGTTTTAAAATGAGCGGCCATGAGCAACTCGGCCCTGATCTTAAGCTGACGTTGTATCCTTTATAGATCATAAGTTATAAACACCTTATCCACAAGCCTTGAATACTAAGGTCAAGATACCTGCCCTATAGATAAAGGGTCAAATAGTTATCTAGATAGTGGCATTGCCTGAAGGGCGCACCTGTTTCACATGAAACTGTGTATAACTCTGTTTCATGTGAAACTAAAAAGGCCCTGATTTACTGTTTTTTTTATAAATAATTTATAAAAATCATATACTTACGTTGATGTTATGCTGTTGATAGTGTAATAGTAAAAATGCAAAGGTTTGTGGATAACTCTGTATAAAATAAGGATTTATCGCAGACAGGCTTGATTTATTGTTACTTATCCACAACTTATCCCCTTACACGCTTAAAAGACAGTGCTTTTAGGAAATATTTAGATAAAAGCGATGCTCGTTCATTGTCTATTGATAAGTAGTCATCATTTAGCATTTATCATCTATTGGATACCATTGTAATAATCGTCACTATTGTTAAACGCTTATAACAGCAAAAAATTAGGATACGAGGTCTCTATGTTTACTGGAATTATAGAAAGTGTTGGAAAAGTCACGTCCATGCAGCCTACCGGCGGTGACATACGCTTGACGATAGAGTCAAGCGAGCTAGACTTTAGTGATGTCAAATTGGGCGACTCTATTGCCTCAAATGGTATCTGCCTCACTGTGGTAGAGATTGGCGATAAATCTTACTCTGTCGATGTTTCACGTGAAACAATTGCTCGTACTGCATTGGAAACCCTAAAGCCTGGGGATATCGTCAATTTGGAAAAAGCGATGCTACCCACCACGCGCTTTGGTGGTCATATCGTCGCAGGTCATGTCGATGGGGTCGGCCGCGTTAGTAAACTGCAACAAGACGCGCGCTCTATCTATATCGAGATTGAGATCCCAAAAGAGCTGGCGCATTATACCGCGACCAAAGGCTCTATCACTGTCGATGGCATCAGTCTAACCACCAACCTAGTACGTGACAATGTGGTTTGTCTCAATATCATCCCGCATACGGCGCAAGTGACCAATATCGCCAAACACTGGCTGGTCGGCAGTAAGGTAAATATCGAGGTAGATATCGTCGCCCGCTATTTGGAACGTTTGTTAAATAAGTCGCAAGCTGGTGACATAAACGCACCAAGTCCGCAAAGCCAAATCACCGAGGCATTCTTAGCCGATAATGGTTTTATGAAGTAGTGATAAGCTAAAGCGTAGGTATCGTCGATTCTAAATAAAAGAGTCAGGC
Source organism: Psychrobacter sp. Marseille-P5312 (assembly GCF_900291405.1). Taxonomy (NCBI): domain Bacteria; kingdom Pseudomonadati; phylum Pseudomonadota; class Gammaproteobacteria; order Moraxellales; family Moraxellaceae; genus Psychrobacter; species Psychrobacter sp. Marseille-P5312. Next base: position 1,129,527 of record NZ_OLML01000001.1, on the reverse strand, counting down.
ATTGATTAACCAGCAAGGCTGATAAACGTTTTCTGGCGTGCTGTGCCGTTGCTGACAGAGGCTACAAAAACTTCTATTAGCCTTGCTTTTACTATACGATGCGCACAAAGGCCAGTCAGGTAGCGGGTTAATATTTTGATATTAACCCGCTATTTTTTTTTGGATATAGATACAGATATAGATATAGTAAGCGGGATTTTAGTGTTTTATCAGATGTTTTAGCACAGCCTCGAGCTTTTTCTTATTGATAGGTTTGGATAAAAACTCGTCCATACCCACTTGTATACAAGCGTCGCGATCCTCGTCTGAGCTGTTCGCGGTTAGGGCGACGATTGCAATATCATCCCCTTGCGCGCGAATCGCTTGCGTGGCTTGTAGCCCGTCCATGACTGGCATACGGCAGTCCATCAAAATAAGCGAGATATCCTCCCGATGCGCCTTTAGCTGCTCAAGCGCTTGTTGGCCGTCTTCTGCTACGATACTGCGATAACCCAGTTTACTTAAGATTTTACAGGCGATTTTTTGATTGGTTGGGCTGTCTTCTACCACCAGTATCAGCGGCTCTACGTCATCCTTGTGTAGGGGCGCGGCCACCGTCATGTCGTTTTTTGGCGTTTGGGTGGTCAAGGTTTGCCGAACAGGTAGCGTCAGTCGTGTCAGCTCAGAGAGCAGGAGGGCGCTCTCTAGGGGTTTTAATAAAAAACCATCGCATTGATCCAGCAGGGCAGAGGGAATACGGCGCTCAGGCTTCATGCTACACAAAATCTTAGGCAGTGATTTTTTAGACAATAAGTTATGTAGTGCTTGGCGTCTATCGTTGCTGGCCAGTATCAGGCACTCTTTGGTTGCCTGTGTCTTTGATGCAGGGCTCTTTGCTGCGGTCTTCGATTCGTTGATAGAGGTCTCGGCGGACAGTTTGTCGCTTTGCTCTGCCACTGGGTCAGAGAGGTTTATGGCGGTGTGGTCAGTGTAGTATTCATAATCCAATAACAAGATGGGCGCTAGGCTTTGGGCGTCTTTGCCAAGCCGCTCGGCCACATGCTCGATGGTGGCACTATCAACATCGGTATAGATCGTCGCTGGAATCGATAAATACTGGCACAAGCGGCGCAAGTAATCGGACAGCAAGGTTTGGTTGACTACGGCGATAAGATGAATATGCTGTAAGTGCTGGTGAGGGTGATAAATCGGCTGATAACTTGGCTGCCGACAAGGCAGATAGAGGTTAAAGGTGCTGCCTTGATCGACCGCGCTTTTTAGCTCAATAAAACCGCCAAGCAAACGGGCAAAACTATTGACGTTATTTAAGCCCAAGCCCGCTTCGATACCATGGTGATAAGCGAGGTTGTTGTGTTGCTGAAGGGACGGGCTTTGTTTATTAAAACAACTCAATAACTGATGCTGTTTGGCGATATCGATACCTGTGCCTGAGTCTTTGATACTAAAACGTACCCAGTAGTGCGGTTGCTGCGCTTTTACCTGTTCATTGATCGGTAGTAGGCTGCCTTTATTGATTTGAGATACTTGCTCAGGACTGATAGCATCGATCGCCAAGGCGACGTAGCCTGAGGGAGTAAACTTGATCGCATTATGAAGTAGATTTAAGAGTATCTGGCGCAGGCGTGTATGATCTGTGTCGATCACACGTGGACACTCTGGATCAAAGAAATAAATAAGCTCTAGCCCCTGCTGGCGCGCATGATCTACGGCCGCGTCACCCACTTCTTGCCCAAGCTTATAAATATCGACAGGCGCTATGTTCAGGCGGGTTTTTCGAACCTCTATATCGCCGATATCTAGCATGTTGTCGAGCGTGGTGAGCATATAGTGACTGGTTTTTATCAGTGTCTCAAGCGTGTGGTTTTGCTTATCGGTCAAGGTGCTAGGGTCGATAGGCTCGAGTGTGTCTATCAACGACTCCAGTGGTAGGCGCAGTTTACGCCCCATGATGGAGCGCAGCTCGCTAAACTCATCGATTTTTTGTTGTAATTGTTGGTTTTTTAGCCGTAGCTGCTCTGTTTGGTTGGCCAGCTCATTGATATTATTGAGCAAAACGGTAAAGCCATGTACCTGTCCATGCTCACCAAACCATGGCGTCACATGCAGCTGATAGGTTTGCTGGTCTTTTATTCCTAGCACGGTTAGCGTACGTGTGACGCGCAGATTGACCAGTCTTTGTAGCAGTAGTTGGGTGGTATCATCTTTGCCAATGACAAAGTCTGTCAGCTGTGCGCTGCCACTGCTGTGCGCAGGTCTGATAAAGACTTGTTCAAAACGCTGGTTAAAAAAACTGATTTGACCGTGGCGCATGATCATTGCCATCGGTAATGGCGCCTGCTCAATCAGGCGCTCGAGACGGTGCTTGAGGGTTTTGATACGCCGATAGTCGTTGTGTAGCTGATAATTGATACGGCCGAGCGCATGACCTAATCGTAAAAACTCCGTAGTAGATTGGCTTTCTAAAAATGGCGACGGGGTATAGGTTTCTTTTGCATTATCACTCAAATTATCCGTATAGCGTAATAGCTGCTCCCAGTTAGTACGGCGCTTGAGCATGTATAGCAGTGCGGTAATAAACAACCCAATGGCTGCCATCAGTGGCAACCAGTATTTATAAGAGATCCAGTCGATATCAAGCGGCTTATGACGCAATATCATATATATCCGGTGGCCACTATCTAGCTCAATGGTGCCCGTCAGATTGCGCGTATTGAGCGTATAAGCGCCATTATTTTGAGCAGAGGCTCTGACAGTCGGGAACGTCACTGTCGAAAACGCAGGCTCGTTCGGACGGGTATCACGATGAATGTATGTCTGTCCCGAGGGCAACATAAAGATAAGCTGATAGCTGACCCCGTTAAGTGCCGGATGCGCCAAAACTCCCTTTAGCTCATCGTTTCGTAGCACGGCATGCTCAGTGATCTCGTGTTGTAAGGTAAAAAAAGTATCGACGCTGTGCTGCTGTTGATACTGCCTCATACCATCAAACAACATAACATAATACAGTACTAGCATCACCAGCAACGTTAGGACATAAAATAACAATAAGCGCTGTAAGGACTGAAACTGTTGCATGAAAGCGAGGTCCTATATCGTCACTTGGCAGGATAAATGTGGCATGACTACTACCATGATAAAGCAGTCAATGTCTTTAATATAACCAATGACGGTTATCTATAGCAAAACAATCGCTGTTTTATTGTCTATAGCGCCTATTATAAAGCGAAAGGACCTCGTAAGTAACGCTGAGTAGGCGAGGTTACAATCATGGCACAATACGCCAAACTCACCTATAATGAAGCACCGAACCCTATATAATGCATGATTATGACGACAATTGCTCCTGCTTCTAAGTTATCCTCCTCATCTAGCCTTGCCGATACGACTTCTAGCACGCCATTACGTGTGGTGTTTGCTGGGACGCCTGAGTTTGCGGCGGTCAGCCTCGAGTCGCTCATTGCCCAGCAACAAGCACTCAACATAGAGGTTGTGGCGGTTTATACCCAGCCTGATCGCAAAGCGGGCCGCGGGCAAAAACTGGCCGCCTCAGCGGTCAAGCAAGTGGCGCTCGCCCATGATATCGTGGTAGAGCAGCCACCGACCTTTAAAAAATCGAGCACCGAAGGCATGGCGGCCCGCCAGACGCTGCGTAGCTATCAGCCCGATGTGATGATTGTCGCCGCTTATGGGCTGATACTACCTGCGGGCGTACTGACGATACCCACTTATGGCTGTCTTAATATTCATGCTTCGCTACTGCCGCGCTGGCGTGGTGCAGCGCCCATCCATCGTGCACTCTTGGCAGGCGATAGTGAGACTGGCATTACCATTATGCAGATGGATCAGGGACTAGACACCGGTGATATGCTCTACAAAGTCAGTGCGCCTATCACCGCTGATGACACGGCAGCCAGCCTACACGACAAAATGGCAACATTGGGTGCGGACGCCATCGGTACTGTGTTAAAGGATTTGGCGCATTACCAAGACCAAGCCGCCGCGCAAGATGACAGTCAAGCGAATTACGCCGAAAAGCTTGTCAAAACCGAAGGCGAGATTGACTGGGCACAATCGGCGACGATGATTGAGCGTCAAATTCGTGGTCTGACACCGTGGCCAGGCGCTTATACTTTTTTCAATGGTCAGCGTGTGAAGATTTTAGCCAGCCTACCTGTCAACCCCTCGCAGCAAACCGAACTGCCCGCTGGTACCATCATCAGTGTTGGACGCAAAGCGATATTGGTCGCTTGTGGCAAAGACGATAGCTTGGCGGCCAGTCATACTGAGCAGGCGAGTGGGACATTGGCCATTACTCATCTGCAGTTTGCAGGTGGCAAGCCGATGACAGCAGAGCAAGTCTGCCATGGCAACCAATTAAATGATGGCGACCAGTTCACCAAAGAATCAAACTAATTCAATTAAGCTTAATGTACTTTAGTTATAAGTTATCTAACCTTTATCAGACGCTATCGCGCATACGTCAAGGAACAGCAACTCAATGAGACATCCCAGCCCCGCGTCTAAAAACCATAAACCCTCAAGCAACCTGATTATGAATGGCAGTGTCCGCGTACGAGTCATACGTACCTTGTTGGCCATTCAAAATGGGCAGTCGTTGGCAAGCGTTCTTGACCCTTTGCTCAACAGCTTGCACGATGGTGATAAAGGGTTTGCCCATGCGCTACTTTTGACGACCTTACGCCAGTGGCATGCACTGGCGCGGCTGCTGGATAGTTTGGCGGACAACCCTATCGATGAAGTCGAGGTTCGTACCACCATTCAGGTCGGTCTGGTGCAGCTACTGTATTTAGAAGTCGCTGACCACGCCGCGATACACGAAACGGTGGAGGCGGCAAAAGAGGTCGGCTTTGCTCATGCGACTGGTCTTATCAATGCCATCCTGCGCAAGGTCGCCAAAAACCCCAATAAGTTTCGCAAAAAATGCAATAAGAACCACAGCCTGCCGAACTGGCTTGCTTATCAGCTCAAGCAAGACTGGAGCGATCAGTATGATGCGCTGACACAAGGACTGCGGCAGCCAGCCCCGATGTTTTTACGAGTAAACGCGGCGGCCAGCTCAGTTACAGAGTATCAAGAAGCGTTAAACGGGGTAGAGATTGAGACAGAGCTGACCAAGATGACCACAGGTTTTCGTCTACCTAGTGCCTCTAACGCTGCGCCCGTTACCCTAGCGACTATAGGTCTGCGGCTACGCCAAAGCACTGCTGTCAGCGCCTTGCCTGACTTCGCTGACGGCATCGTGAGTGTACAGGACATGCACGCGCAGCTTGCGGCACCGATTATCCATCGTGCTTTGATGAGTAAGGTGAGCGCTGATCAGTCTCAGGCGGGCTTAGATAATAATGAGCTGCATATCTTAGATGCTTGCGCGGCACCTGGGGGCAAACTGGCGCATTGGCTAGAATTATTAAGCTCTGAAGATGCGTCAGTCTTGTTTCACGTGAAACAAGACGATACAGCGGCGACATCAGTGCCTACGGGCATTAAGCTCACCGCTATCGATAACGAAGCATCGCGCATCGAGCGTATTTATGACAACCTAAAGCGCCTTAACTTTACCCAGACAGACTTGGCACAAAGTAGCAGTGGTATTGCCCTAGATATCGTCTGCGCCGATGCAACCCGCTGGCGCAGCACTGGTGGTGCGTCTAAAAAGCAAGATTCTGCTAAAAACAGCGGCGTATTTGATGCTATATTACTGGATTCGCCTTGTACGGCGACCGGCGTGATTCGTCGTCATCCAGATATCAGCCTCTTGCGTACCGAAGAGGACGTTGAGCAGACTGCGTTATTGCAAGCAGAAATATTGCAAAACCTATGGCCACAGCTCAAAGTCGGCGGTTACTTGTTATATGTGACTTGCTCTATTTTAAAGCAAGAAAACGTCCTGCAAATGCAAGACTTTGTCAGTCGTCATGACGATGCGGCGGCGGTTGCGTTTACCGAGGCGTGTAGTTGGGGTATCGAACAAGCGATCGGGCGTCAATGCTTGCCGATAGATCGCGATGGTGGCGATGGTTTTTATTATGCGCTGCTACAGAAGACAATGGCATAAAACTGCTAAATAAACCGTTTTAAATATTGAAAAACATCATTGTAGACAGGACAATCTCATGAAATATATCAGTACCCGTGGTCAGACAGCACCGATGGATTTTAGTGATGTGCTTTTGATGGGGCTTGCGCCAGATGGTGGTTTGATGCTGCCTGAGCAGTATCCGAGCATTGATAGCGCTACCCTTGATGAGTGGCGTACGCTGAGCTATCCGCAGCTTGCCATGGCGATTATGCAGCGCTTTGCCACGGATATCCCGGCGGCTGATTTGCAAGATATCATCGAGCGTACTTATAACGCTGACGTATTTGGTTCTGATGAGATTGTCCCTGTTCGCAAACTTGAAGACGACCTGTATATTTTGGGATTGTCCAATGGTCCGACGCTGGCATTTAAAGACGTGGCTATGCAGTTTTTGGGCAATGCCTTTGAATACGTGTTGAAAAAGAAAGGCGCGCGGATTACCATCATTGGTGCCACCAGTGGTGATACGGGCAGTGCGGCGGAGTATGCGCTACGCGGCAAAGAAAATATCGAAGTCTTTATGCTGTCACCTCATGGCAAGATGAGTGAGTTTCAGCGTGCGCAGATGTATAGTTTGACTGATGACAATATCCATAATATCGCCATCGACGGTATGTTTGATGACTGTCAAGATATCGTCAAAGCGCTGCAACAGGACGCGGCATTCAAAGCCGCTTATAATCTCGGTACGGTGAACTCGATCAACTGGGGCCGTATCCTTGCGCAAATCGTTTATTACTTTAAGGCCTATTTTGCCGTCACCACAAGCAATGACGAAAAAGTCAGCTTTAGCGTACCATCGGGCAATTTTGGCAATATTTGTGCCGGTCACATTGCTCGTGAGATGGGGCTGCCAGTCGATCGCCTTATCGTCGCCACCAACGAAAACGATGTGCTCAATGATTTCTTTAATCAAGGTGCCTATCAGCCGCGCCCAGCTGAGCAGACTTACGTGACCTCTAGTCCATCGATGGATATCTCAAAAGCCTCTAATTTTGAGCGTTTTGTCTATTTACTGCTCGACAAAGACAGCGCGCGCGTCCATGCGTTGTTTGAAGGCGTAAAATCCGGCCAAGGGTTTGATTTGTCTGATTTGATGGAAGCAGTTAACACACGTTATGGTTTTGCTGCTGGCAAGTCCACCCATAGCGACCGCTTACAAACCATCAAGGCGCTTTATGAGCAGCATGGTGAGTTGGTTGATCCGCACACTGCCGATGGGATTAAAGTCGCTAAAGAATTACAACGCGCAGGAGAAGTTATCGTATGTGCCGAGACTGCTTTGCCTGTAAAGTTTGCCGATACCATTGTTGAGGCTGTTGGGCAAATTCAGATTGCTCGTCCAGCGCATACCGAGGGGCTAGAGGACTTGCCGCAGCATGTCGTGGTATTAGACAACGACGCTGAGCTGGTCGCTGAACAAATTCGTCAACATGTAACGGCAAACCCAGCGTAATTAATAAAGGTATTTAACGCTCATTGTAAAAAGCAAATCTAGGAAATCATCCACATAAAGGTTACGGTATTGTAATAAAGTGTTTATGATTGTGTTATGGTAGATATAATTGTAATATGAGAAACAGCGTCGGCAAGTCATCATCGTGCTAGACGCTTTTTTAGCCATAAACATCAGTCAATTACAAAAAACAGCTGCCCAATAGGCGTCATAATAATTGCATTGCTGTGTCTGTAAACTGCGCTGAGTCTCTACGAATATATAATCGAAGGGCTTGACAGGTATAGACGTAAGTAGGGTTTGTTAAGGCGGCGACAGCGGTACATATTGTGGATATAACAATGAAGATGAGCTTAAAAAAGATAGCAAAAGCACTGTTGATCACGACATTTAGCAGTGCCATGCTAATGAGTACTGCCTACGCCAATAATCCACCACCTACCATCAAAGCCGATGCCCCCAATCGCTACATCGTCAAAAAAGGCGATACCTTATGGGATATCTCTGGGCGCTACTTAGACAGCCCGTGGCGCTGGAAAGAGATTTGGGCAACCAATAAACAAATCAAAAACCCGCATCTGATCTACCCAAACGACATCCTTATCTTGTGCGTGATTCAGGGTAAAACCTTGGTCGGTGTCGATACGGGCGAAGGCTGTGCAGGAATCGAAAAGCAGTTGATGGGTGATGTCACCGCCAGTGCGGTCACTGTGACCTCAACGGCCAACAGTATCCCTCCTATTCCGTGGTCAGCAATTCAGCATTGGCTCGATAAGACCATCATTGTCGATCCACAAGATTTTAATACCACGCCATACATCTTGGCTTCTAAAAACCGCAACTTAATCACCGCCAGTGGTGACAAGGTCTATGCCAAAGGCGTACCACTGATCGTGGGGCAACGCTATGGCATTTACCGTGAAGGTGAGAGATACGTCGAGCCAAAAACCCAAAAAGTCATCGGTCTTGAAGTTACCCAAGTGGCCACAGGCCTAGTGACATCGACAGAAAGCAACGGCGTCACTAGCCTGCAACTGACAGACAGCTATGGCAAAGAAGTGCGCGAAGGTGATCGGGTATTTGTAGAATTAGACAATGCGATCCCGCCTGTGTTTTATCCAACCCCAGCCAGCGTCAGTCGTGGCGGTATGATCGTACGAGTGATGGATTCGATCAGCTCCGCAGCAAAAGGCAGCGTGGTCGCCATCAACCTTGGTAGTACGCATGGTGCCAAACCTGGTGATGTATTGACTGTGTACCAAAAAGGACCGTTGGTGCGTGATATAAGAGACAATGATACGCCAGTGCGTTTGCCAAACGAGCCAAGTGGGATGCTGATGGTTTTTAATACGTTTGAACATATCAGCTATGCCTATGTACTGGATTCTGAGCTGCCACTGAATGTCGGTGATCGGTTATTACCGCCGCCATATTTATAAACACGCCAAATACAGTACAAGGTTTTGAGATGAGCACCCGATCTTAGCGGAGGCGAGCCAAACGATGATGACAGCAGTCACCCCTTCTTTATCAGACGAGCAGCGCGCCATAGTGGCGCTATGGTATGAGGTGAATGCGTCATTGTCTGCTTATCACAAGCTGACGACGAGCTTTGGTAGTGCACAGCTGGCGTGGACGGCGACAGTAGAGGCTTGGCGGCAGCTGGGTATTCATTATACCCATCTCAAACGCCATGAGCAGCCAGCGCAAACACGCGCTAATATCGACAAAATCCAACAAGCACGCGTAGAAGGGCGCTATGGATTACTGTTTGCCGATCAAGCGGACTATCCTGCCCAGCTGCTACAGATATATGATCCGCCGCCTGTGTTGTTTTATCGCGGTAACCTCTCTCGTCTGCACCAAGCCCAAATCGCCATCGTCGGTAGTCGCAAGCCCACCGCCCACGCACAAAAAATCACCTTTGATATGGCGCAGTACTTAGCGCAGGCAGGCTACATTGTCACCAGCGGGCTGGCCATGGGGGTGGATAAACGCGCACATCTAGGCGCACTGGCACAGACAGATTTAGCCCATCAAGGCCGGACGATCGGGGTAATGGGCACAGGAATTGATGTCAATTATCCCAATCATCACGACCAGCTATTTAGTCAAATCATCGAGCAGGGTGGCTGTATCATCAGTGAGCTGCTACCGCATACGCCGCCGCACAAGCATACCTTTCCACGCCGTAATCGCTTGGTCGCAGGACTCAGTCTAGCGACTATCGTCACCGAAGCCACCATTCAAAGTGGCTCGCTGATTACCGCGCGCTTGACCTCAGAGCAAGGCAAGCAAGTCTTTGCGGTGCCAAGCCATATTGACAATAGCAATGCTGAAGGCTGCCACCATTTGATACGCGAAGGGGCGACGTTGATTTATCATCCTCAGCAGGTTATTGAAGATGTCAGTAGTCAGCTTAGCCACCAGAAAGGTTTTGGTAGTCGCGTTCCGCTGAACAAACGCACACCTTCTGATAATGATAACGCCACACCATCAGCACAGGTTGCCAATACTGCAGAGAGCCCGCTGCCATCTACGATAGCTCATCACCCGGACCCTGTGGCTCCCAAACACTTGCAGCCAGTATATGAGCAGCTTGATTGGCATGGGCAAGATTTGGATGCGCTGTTGCTGGCCACCACGCTTGAAGCACCCGTTTTGATCGGGCAGCTGATGGAGCTTGAGCTATTGGGTCTCATCAGCGTACAAGGTGGGCGTTACTTGCGTGTCTAAAAAATGCTATTTTTGCGAGTGGCTGTCTTAGATTGGCTTTTTGCTGTAGTATGATAAGTTTCTACCTTTTTATTTTTTGTACCTCCATCATGAAACCATCCTCCTCCGTTTTGGCCGATTCTGTCAGCCAAGCTGCTACTTGGCTAAAAAATGGCCAGCTACTTGCTTATCCAACCGAAAGTGTCTGGGGTATCGGCTGTGACCCTTATAATCAAGCCGCCGTACAGCGTATCTTGACCATCAAACAGCGACCAATCGCCAAAGGCATGATTGTCATTACCGATAATGCCGAGCGTTTAGCGCCGTTGCTTGCACCTTTAACACAGGCTCAGCGTCAGCCTATTTTGGCAAGCTGGCAGACGGACAGCGACAACACCCAGCCGCAGTATCAACAAGCGCATACATGGCTATTGCCTATCCCGCAAACACTAAGCACCAGTATCCCTCATTGGATAACCGGCCAGCATCAAACCGTGGCAGTACGGGTCATCTCTCATCCGCTTATCCAGCAGCTGTGCCAGCAGTTGGTCAGTGAGCAAAACCCTTTTGGCCTGCTGGTATCCACCAGCTGTAACCCTTCAGGCCAGCCGCCTGCCATGACTTTCTCTGAAGCTTATGCGTATTTTTCTGACCAAATTGGCTACTTACAGGCTGATACCTTGGGATATACGCTGCCGAGCCAAATCCGTGACGCGCGCACAGGTCTGATTATTCGTTAGCGCCCACTCATGCTTTACAGAAAATCAGACACACGGCATAAGTAGGTTGGACTGGGTTTTGTATTAATCTGACTATATATCGTCTTATAGTCGATTCTAAACACAACAGATACATTATATATCAACGTGGAACTGGTATAAATTTTCCTTGCGTGCGGTGCGTCTTATCTGTTTTTTGCCACCGCTTTTCGTCAAGCGCATGATGGTTATCACCATAGTTTAGGTGCAGGTCGGCGTCTGACCACTGCTATTTTGTTGCTGCTTAGTGTGCTATTGATGACCAGCTTACATAGTATCCGAGCCACTCACATGGCGCATCATCGAGACCCATTAGGCGATCACGACGTTGAGGGTCGTTTGGCAAAGGCATCATGGCAGCAAGCACTGCTCGGCGGTATCACGTATCGGTTGGCTATCTACCGTTAAGGGCTGCGCTTGAGCAGTCGCCGTCATAGGATGTTGGCTTGGCTAGAGTTTGGATTGATAGCATTGGTGATCATGGGTGCCCTGATGATGAGCGTGTTTGCTGCGTCTACGGTGTTTGGGCAGGTGGTGCTATATCATCTTGTGGTGATGATGTTGGCCAATGCCAGTGTCGGTATCATCGCTGTGTGGGGCGTGCATCATGACTGTGACGAGACGATAGCTCGCACTGAGCGCAACCCTCTGGTAAATCTGCTGACATTTAATTTACTTTATCATGTAGAGCATCATTTGTTTTCTGCGATACCATCCAACCATTTGCCAACGCTTGCCAAGCGTTTGGACGCAGCCGCACCTCACTTGACCAATGCGCCTGTACTAACCAGCCGTACTACCGTTATAAAGCGCATGAAGCATCGCTGGAATGCCATAAAAGACAAGTATCAAAATAGTGATGACAGTGAGTGCCCTATCCGTAAGCGTTTTGCTTAGAGACGAGTAGGTCTCTAAATGGATGAAAGAAGGACAGTTATTTTATAGGTGCTGGTCATTAGAGCGTGTCTTCATTTTTAACTCATTTAGGTGGCTATTGATTGAATTGAAGAGATGTCCTAGACCAAAAGACGTTACCAAACACCTGTGAAAGTCGTTTTGATATGACGGTGAAAGAAGACGATGATGGTGAGACAGCGTTTATCTTAAGCAAAGAGTTGACGATACAGATAGTTGGCGACATGAATAAGGAGTCAGACATGCATATCTTAATCAGTGGTGGTTCAGGTTTTTTGGGTCGAGCATTTAGCGACGAAATCATGGCGCGGTATCGTGAGCGAAAAAAGGCACTACAAGTCACTTGGCTGACGCGTGATAGTAACCAGGCGCACCCTGACGATATCGCTATGATGACTTATGATGAGCTTACAAAGACTGATAAAAGCTTTGATGTGATAATAAACCTAGCGGGGGCAGGTATTGCCGACTCGCGCTGGAGCGATAGTCGCAAAGAGCAGCTGATGGCGAGCCGTATCCGGCCTACTGAGGCATTGTTGGCATTTATCGCTCGCAGCCGCAGCAAGCCCAAATTATTGATTAGTGGTTCAGCGATAGGGTGGTACGGCACACAAGGCGATAAACCATTGACAGAAAGTAGTGGTTTTGAGACAGATTTTGCTCATAAATTATGTGATGATTGGGAGCAGTTAGCGCTTAAAGCCACTAAACATGGTGTGCCTGTGGCAATCGTGCGCACTGGTGTGGTTATTCATCCTGATGGCGGGATGCTTGCCAAGCTTTTGACCCCATTTAAAATGGGCGTTGGTGGACAATTGGGCGATGGCAAGCAAATCATGAGCTGGATTAGTCGGGCAGACTGGGTCGGCGCTGTGATATTTATCATTGAGCAGCACCTTGCTGATTATGACAACAGTCAAACCACAAATGATAATTCACTAAAAGTCACAAATGATACGCCAGCCATGGTCTACAACTTAACTGCGCCCAATCCTGTGACCAATCATACTTTTACCAAAACCGTAGGTACATGGCTACATCGTCCAACACTCTTTACTTTACCAGAATTTTTACTAAAGCTGATATTTGGTGAGATGTCGACACTACTAATTGATGGTCAAAAAGTATTGCCACAGGCGTTATTAGCGGCGGGTTATGAGTTTCGATATCCTACGCTCATGCAAGCCTTAGAGGCGAAATAGCGCTAAATAAAAGAACGGTCTACGGAGTTGTTTCACGTGAAACAAATACAACCCGTTCACCATCCGCATTGATATGATAAAACTGGTGCCTAATTATGGCTATCAAAAAAAGCAAAGACTCAAGTATCACACTAACAAAACAGTACGTTCGCAAGCCTTATCGTGAGAGGTTTTAACTTAGAGGTGTTTCACGTGGAACCATATAACTGATTTATACCAGTTCCGCGTTTAAATGAATAGCCACGCTACTTTGAGCGACCCGAGCGCCATGCATCTGGTTTATTTGGATTCCACTATATGAGGTTTTATGTAAAAAGCGTGAAGCATTGATGAAAGAGCGTCTAAAGGCCAGCTATGATGGACGAAATCAGTTCTTTACCGATAGATTTGCATGTAGCAGGGCACACGCATGGCGGTTAGATATTTCCATTGACGTTATTGATGCGCGGGCTTGCGCCCCTACATTATGGCGCTAAGGTGGTAGGGGAGACGCAGTTTTTGGTGACATCGGGATATGGCTTTGGGCCGGTACCGTTTCGACTGGGGACGCGCTCTGAGATTTGGATAATTACCCTGACGCCCAGTGGTGCCGTTGCTGAGCCGTCGTCATAGTCAGCGCGCCAAAGCAGTCAGTCATTAGGCCGCTAACTGCCCCTGCTCACGAATGACCTCACGGACAAAACTGGCAAAACCGTGGATGATTTTGCGGGTTTCTAATCCTAGCCTCTGATGAATGCTCATAAAGTGAATAAAACCATGCGGCGCACCAAGTACCGTATAGTTTCTCACCGATATGCCATGTGTCTTTAGTTGCTCTGCATACGCAAAAGCTTCATCACGTAAGACATCCAGCTCTGAGGTGACGATATAAGTGGGGCAGACGTGGCTGTTGTCCCCCAGCATAGGCGAGTTGAGAATGTGTTGTCGCGGTAAGGGGCTGTTTTTTAGACATGCCGCGTCAAACACCGCCACATCGTCATGATCTAACAACAAGCCTTCGCCGTATAGCTCCCAGCTTGGATAGTCTGTCTCGATATCGGTAACAGGGTAAAGCGGCATTTGCGCAAGTGGCTGAGGCAGACGCTCTAACAGCGCAAACATATCTTGCCCCGCTTCGCCTAGGTCTGCCCAAGCTTGTTTGGCAGGGGCGGTGAGCTGCTGAGCAATAAGGGTCGATAAGCCGCCACCTGCGCTGTCGCCTGCCAAGACGATACGTGATGGCAGCGCGCCAAACATATGACAATGCTCGGCCAGCCAAGCATAAGCGCTGATACAGTCTTTTAGCGCGGCTGGGGCGGGGTACTCAGGTGCCAATCGATAGTCGACACTGACGACAGGCCAGCCAGTCTGCTGGCTCAGCGCATGACAAAACTCGTGATGCGTATCGATACCGCCGATACAAAACCCACCACCATGAAAAAACAGCAACACAGTCTCATCAGGATTGTGCACGCTGCCTTTTTTGATTGTCTTTCTATAAGTGCTAGCGTCTGGCTGATAGCAGCGAATGGTCATATCGCCATCATCAGCATTTGCAATCACCTTATCAGTCCAACGAACGCTGACCTCACCTTTTTTGCGAAAGCGCTTTATATTATTCATCAGCGTATCGCCCGTCTGTTGCCATACCTTTGGAGACTGCATGGCCACGGCATCGGCAGCGAACCTCTCGCGCAGCTTAGGCATCGGCGTCAGCTCAAGCGGGGTTTTTAGCTTACTATTTATCGCCAAAATCAGCCGTAGATGGGCATCGGCATGCAAGTATTGCTTAGAAGTCGGGCCGCCAAGGTAGCTGACCAAACTTTCTAACAGCGGCAATGGCAAATAGCCCAGCCCTTTCATCGCATAATGCAAGGTATGCGCTTGATGATTAACGACTTGCTGATAACCCAAACACGTGCTTTTTAACGCAAAGCATTGACGCTTAGCGCTATCTTTTGGTACAGCTTCTATCTCAGGCGCTAGCTCGTTTGAGCGCTTTAGATTGATCAACGCTCTATTTAATAAGGTGTTGAGCGATATGGTTGAGTGAGACATAACACCTCGGATACATGATGGTTAGTGTTTGAAATAACAGATGTTTTTGGCCATAGTAAAGCAAAAGAAAACAAAATTGAGTATATTTTGGTAATGGATTGAATGAAAACCGTAAAAATTTTGGAATAAACCGAAGGTTTGGTAGTGGGTGTGAGCTATAAAGGTAAATCAATACCAGTAGGAGGGTACCTCTTGCAAAATAGATTGGCTAGATTTGCCTGTTTGTTCCAACGTTTTGTTTCAATGTTTGGCCTCACTGTTTATGCCGTTGTCAGCGCCATATCTCTAGTCCCACGCTCGTTGGTACAGCAATTGTTGTAAATGGGAAAAAATCCTCAGCGCAAGGCTTGAAATTTGTCCTCATCACCTTTATCAATCAGCTATCAAAGCATATTCGCAAAAAATCAGTGATATCTGTTGATTATCTAATAAAAGCGCAGACTAATAAGAGCACAGCATGACTTGCTGCCAGCAGGTTTGTTGTGCCATACATCAATCGTCATTATTAAAATTCTAAGGAGCTATCATGAGCGAGCAAAACAATAACCACAAATCCCCTGAGCACAATGTGGCGCACGACAACGTCGAGCATAATGACAGTGTTTTAGAAGAAACCATGCAAGAGTTTGATCCAAAAAACAATTCAGCTGAAAAAGTCACCATCGACAACGAAATCGATATCGACACTTTCAAAGCACGTATTGCTGAGCTCGAAGGCGAGGTCAAGCAGGCCCGTGAGACCACCGCCCGTGCCAATGCCGAAGCTTACAATGCGCAAAAACGCATGGAGCAAGAAGCCGATAAAAGCAAAAAATTTGCCCTACAAAAATTTGCCAAAGAGCTATTGGAAGTCGTTGATAATCTAGAGCGTGCGATTGAAAACGCCGACGCCAGCGATCCGGTTACCGAAGGCGTGCAACTGACGCACAAAGCCCTGCTGTCTGTCCTCAACAAAAACGGTATCGAAGTGATTGACCCACAAGGTGAAAAGTTCAATGCCGATGTTCACGAAGCGGTGGGTATCGATGCCGATGCCGACGCTGATGTGGTCGGTACAGTGCTACAAAAAGGCTATAGCCTAAATGGTCGCCTACTACGTCCAGCGATGGTACGCGTGGGTCAGTAGGACTTTTTACTTGATTTTAAGCATCTAAACCTTACTTATATAAAGGGTTTTGACAAAAAATCACACAAAAGACAATTTTTGCTTGATGATTGCCTTGAAAAAACCGACAGGCAAACCGATATATAGCAATAAGTGACCGACTATGGTCTGAAGATATAAGTAGTTATATTTAAAATATACATTAGGAGCATTTGATTATGGGTAAAGTAATTGGTATTGACTTGGGTACAACCAACTCATGTGTGGCAGTGATGGAAGGTGACAAAGTCAAAGTCATCGAAAACGCTGAAGGTACCCGTACCACACCTTCTATCGTCGCTTATAAAGACGACGAAATCCTCGTTGGTCAATCGGCTAAGCGTCAAGCGGTCACCAACCCAAAAAACACTTTGTTTGCGATCAAGCGTCTGATCGGTCGCCGTTTTGATGACAAAGTGGTACAAAAAGACATCGGCATGGTGCCATACAAAATCGCCAAAGCGGATAACGGTGATGCTTGGGTAGAAGTAAACGGTAAAAAACTAGCGCCACCACAGGTTTCTGCTGAAATCTTGAAAAAAATGAAAAAAACAGCAGAAGACTATTTGGGCGAAAAAGTAACAGAAGCGGTCGTAACCGTACCTGCTTACTTCAACGACTCACAGCGTCAAGCCACCAAAGATGCCGGTAAAATCGCCGGTCTTGATGTAAAACGTATCATCAACGAACCAACTGCTGCGGCACTTGCTTATGGTATGGACAAAAAGCAAGGCGATAGCACGGTTGCTGTATATGACTTGGGCGGTGGTACTTTTGATATCTCAATCATTGAGATTGCAGATGTAGACGGTGAGCAACAGTTTGAAGTACTAGCGACCAATGGTGACACATTCCTTGGCGGTGAAGACTTTGACTCAGCATTGATTGATTACTTGGTCGATGAATTCAAAAAAGAGCAAGACGTCAACCTAAAAGGTGACTCACTTGCGATGCAGCGTCTAAAAGAAGCAGCGGAAAAAGCAAAAATCGAGCTATCAAGCGCTCAAAGCACTGAAGTGAACTTACCATACATCACTGCTGACAGCAGTGGTCCTAAGCACTTGGTCATCACTATCAGCCGCTCTAAGCTTGAGAGCTTAACCGAAGATCTGGTACAGCGTACCATGGGTCCTTGTAAGATTGCCCTTGAAGATGCTGGCCTAAAAGTCGGCGACATCAACGACGTGATCTTGGTCGGTGGTCAGACTCGTATGCCACTTGTACAACAAAAAGTACAAGAGTTCTTCGGTCAAGAGCCACGTAAAGACGTAAACCCTGACGAAGCAGTAGCAGCGGGTGCCGCGATTCAAGGTGCGGTATTGTCTGGTGACAAAACTGACGTTTTATTGCTTGATGTGACACCATTGACGCTTGGTATTGAGACGATGGGCGGCGTAATGACCCCAATCATCGAGAAAAACACCATGATTCCTACCAAGAAATCACAAGTGTTCTCAACAGCAGAAGACAACCAGCCTGCGGTAACCATTCAGGTTTACCAAGGCGAGCGTAAAATCGCTAACCAAAACAAACTGCTTGGCCGCTTTGACTTAACAGATATTCCACCAGCGCCGCGTGGTCTGCCACAAATCGAAGTGACTTTCGATATCAACGCTGATGGTATCATGAACATCTCAGCGACTGACAAAGGTACTGGTAAAGCGCAAAGCATCCAGATCAAAGCAGACTCTGGCTTGTCGGATGAAGAAGTTGAGCAAATGGTACGAGACGCTGAAGCCAACGCAGCTGAAGATGAGAAGTTTGCAAATCTGGCGCAAGTTCGTAACGAAGCGGATGGTCGTATCCATGCGGTACAAAAAGCGCTAAAAGAAGCGGGTGATAAAGTCACTGAAGAAGAAAAATCATCAGTAGAAGCGGCAATCTCTGAGTTAGAAACAGCGACTAAAGAAGATGATCATGACGACATCAAAGCCAAACTTGAAGCGCTAGACAATGCTTTCTTGCCTATCAGCCAAAAAATCTATGCTGATAGCGGTGCAGGCGCAGAAGGTATGGATCCAAGCCAGTTCCAGCAAGGCGCGGATGCAGCAAGTAACAACCAAGCCGATGATGATGTTGTCGATGCTGAATTTACAGAAGTAGACGACAAAAAATAAAACGGCTGATAAGCTGACTGTTGATTAATGTGACATAAAAACGCACCTTTCGAGGTGCGTTTTTTTATGGCAGTTACTCATTTGATCAACGACCGATATTTGGTTCAAGTAAGCTGGGCGCTAATAATCAGTGCTTCATAAGTGAGTATAACACCAGCGTCTCCCGCCTCATCTATCACCGAAAAATGCTGCCAGTAGCGCCGCTCAAATTGCTGTAAGCTCGATTTGTTCCAAATGAAAGCCACGCGCGGGCTGGCTTTGTTTTGCGTTTGATTGGTCGATACACCAGTGAGTTTCATATGTTTGAGTACCGCATAAGGACTAAAAAATGTCACATCAAAGCGCCGTGTCGATAGCGCAATATTGTCAAACCCAGCGTGATGCAATGCCAAGCGCCATTGCTGCATGTCAGGATAGTGAAGCCCTTGACCAGTCAGGGCTTTGATTTGCAAAAAATTATTAGGCGTAAAGGTGCTAAAGGCCAGCTGGCCACCTGCTTGGAGGCGAGAGGCAGAGTGGGCAACAAAGCTGAGAGGATTATCAAACCATTGCACAGCATTGGCGCTGACAATCAAACTATGTTCTCCTTTGAAGTCGATAGTTTCAGCGTCGCCGATGGCGATCTGAGCATTTGGCAAAATGCTTTGCAGGGTAGCTGTTTGCTCGGCGCATAGCTCATTGATCAACCAGTGCTGGCTTTGAATGTGCTCGGCTAATAGGCGGGTCATCTGACCTGTACCTGCGCCAATCTCTAAGACGCTATCTTGTGTTCTTTTTTGAGATGGTCGCCAGCAAGTCGTGACAGATCTTTTGCTGGATAGTGGCGTGCTCATCATAATGACTGGCATTGGCAAAATGGCGCGCGATGGTTTGCTTTCTGTGATCTAGCTTGAGTGCGGCTGAGTGTGTCATCTATGCTATTACATCCTCTCGGCGAGCCATTTTTCCTAAACCATATCATCGTCTGTGACTGATCGTAAGGCATCTGTACGTTATTACCAGTAGCGATTCAACCTATATTTAAGACAACTACAGTTGCTGAATTAACCGCTCACAGTCATCATAGGTCAGTTTGGCATTCATTACGAGACGAATGCGCGCGCTGTTGGCAGGCACCGTAGGCGGCCTAATAGGCAGTGCATAAAACCCAGCGGCCTGTAGCTGCTGGGCTTTGGCCAGTGTGCGCGCATTATCGCCCAATATATAAGGGACGATCGGCGAGGTATAGGCGGTGCTGGCTGCGCTGGTAGAGTATTTGAGGGCAATGGCCTCGCTCAGCTCGGTAGACAGTAGCGCCAAATGCGTCCGTGCCGGTGTCAAGCTTGGCATTTTGGCCAACACAAAACGTGTCCAAGCATGGTTGATGGGCGGCAATGCGGTACTAAAGATCAGTGAACGCATGCGATTGACCAGCCAGCGCTTGATAGTTTCATCACACATGATATAAGCGCCAACGGAGGCAAATGCCTTGCCAAAGGTACCAACCAAATAATCAATCTGCCCGAGTGTCTGCGTTTCCTCTGCCAGTCCAAGCCCTGTCTCCCCTAGGACCCCGATGGCATGAGCTTCGTCGACATACAGCTCAATACGCGCATCTTGAGCTTTTATTTGTACCAGTTGTTGTAAGTCTGCGCGATCACCATCCATACTAAACACGCTTTCGGTCACGATAATGATGCGCCTGATATCGTCATCAGCTTGCTCGATAAGCAGAGCCAGATGAGCGTAGTCATTATGACGATAACGGCGATAGCCAACGGTTTTGTTTTGGCTAAGGCGCAGCCCATCGATGATACTGGCGTGCACCAGCTTATCTGCTAATACCAGCGTTTTGATGGGTAAGGCGGTCAGCGCGGGCAAAATACCGATATTGGCATGGTAGCCGCTGTTAAATACCAACACAGATTTTGGCCTACTCAGATTGCTAGGGCTGCTAGGACTATTAGAGGCATCTTCTTGACACACTGCCGTTTGATACCATGCTTGCATCTCAAGCTCTAAGGCTTGTAACTGCGTGTCGTCTCCTGTGAGTAGCCGTGAGGAGGTGGCACTCATCTTAGGATAATGCGTGTCAGCCAATTGATCCATCTGCTCAAAAAACGCTCTTTGTAGGCTACTGTCGCTGCCCAAGCCCAGATAGTCATTACTGGCGATGTTTAGTAAGCGTTTGCCTTGATAAACAACATAGCGCCCATCATGTGCCAGCGTAGGTATCTGCCGATACTGCTCATTTTTCTTTAACGTCTGTAGTGCTTGCTCCAGCTCGTCCTTGAGGGTCATCATCTATTTTTCCTGTTATTTTGATAAAACAAAGCGATTTTTTGGCCTTTTTCGGTCTCTTTGTCCCTTGCGGCTAGGGCATGTATTCTATCAAGCGATAATCGTCTAACTGGGTGAAACATGAGGATACGCTCGGTAAAACCTAGTGCTCAAATACACGCGCTGCCATCGCTTTCGGTGAAATAAGTAGGAATTATTGCACAAAAACGGAGGTTGTAACAAAAGATTTCATATCTTTGCCTTTGTAACCCACCCGCTGATAAATACTTGCAAATCTTAACTCTCACACCATCAAACACTGACAGAGTGTTTGAAATAGTTTGTTACTATATATTCATCGTTAGCAAACAAGGCGATACGGCCAAATGGTCAATACAACTAAATAACTTGTTTGTCCAAATTTACTTGAAGGAGCTAATAATGAAAACTCTACAAAAAACTATACTTGCACTAGCAACTGGTTCTTTACTTACTGTAGGTGCAAACGCCGCTGTCACTTATGGTAACGGCTACACTGGTCAACCATACGTTGGTGCTAAGATCGGTCAATTTGATCTAGACGTCAATGATGCTGATGATCCAACGGCTTATGGTATCTATGGGGGTTATAATTTTGACCCTAACTTTGGTATCGAAGCTGAGTATGTCGGCTCAGATGATGCAGATTATCGCGGTGGCGATATTGATGCTAAGTCTTATGGCGCTTATGGTACTTACCGCTATCAGTTCCCAAATACAGGGTTATACGCCAAAGGTAAACTAGGTGTGGCAAAAACTGAGATAGAAGGGGACTATACGCGCAATATTGGCAATACTGAAATCAGAACCGAGACGTATTCGGACAGTGATACGAGCCTAGCAGGCGGTGTTGGTCTTGGTTATTCAGTGAATCCAAACTTTAGCGTTGAAGCTGAATACGACAAGTTGGGAAGTGATGCTGATCTAATGACTGTTGGTGCTCAGCTGAAGTTCTAAGGCATTGATTGACCACACCTTATATTTATATATCAAACAGAAAACGATCGCTTTGGCGGTCGTTTTTTTATGTGGCAAAGGTTATTCGGCGCTTTTTGATTTCATCTAAGATATGGGCGTTGTGTTATGAGTGGTATATATTGACGATTTTTAAGAGGTTATAAACGCTCAAAATATGCTACATTGAAAGCTAGGATAGCAAGCTAGGATGATTCAAACAGGGTGGGTGGCAATGATGGAGATGTTTTTGATGATTGAGCCTTGGCATTGGTTGGTACTGGGCTTTTTGTTGCTGATTGTTGAGATGTTTGTACCGACATTCGCCAGCCTGTGGTTTGGTGCCGCTGCCATTATTGTTGCAGCACTGGCTTGGCTCTTGCCGATTTCTCTTTTTGTGCAAGTTGTCATTTGGTTGGTGCTGTCGGCGGTGTTTTTAGTGGCATGGTTTAAGTTTATCAAGCCTTTATCAGTGGACCGTACCAAAGCTGGATTGGGCGGTGGTGTCATCGTGGGTGAGACAGGGATGATTGTGCTATCACCGCAGCCCGAGCGCGCAGGTATCGTGCGCTTTAGTGTCCCTATCGTTGGCGCGGCAGAGTGGATGTGCCGCACCACAGGAGAGGAGATTGCAGTTGGTGAGCGGGTGGTGGTGACAGATATCGTGGGCAATGAGCTGATCGTCAGAAGTATGCAGTCGCCTACGCTGAGCCAAAAAAATAGGCAATTTTGACTGCCAGTCAAATACAATTATCAATTATAGGGATGAGTTATGGAAAGCTTTAGCATTGTGATGGTGGTGTTAATTGCACTGGTAGTCTTTACCGTGTTTAAAGGGGTGCGCATCGTACCGCAAGGTTATAAGTGGGTGGTGCAGCGACTGGGTAAATATAGCCAGACGCTAGAGCCTGGTCTCAACCTTATTATTCCTTATGTCGATGACGTCGCGTATAAAGTCACCACCAAAGACATCGTACTTGATATTCCATCGCAAGAAGTTATCACCCGTGATAACGTGGTAATCATCGCCAACGCGGTGGCTTATATCAATATCGTCCGCCCCGATAAGGCGGTCTATGGTATCGAAGATTATGAGTATGGTATCCGTAATCTGGTACAGACTTCCCTGCGCTCGATCATCGGTGAGATGGATTTGGATAACGCACTATCTAGTCGTGAGGAGATTAAAACCAAGCTCAAGCATGCCATCTCAGAAGACATCGCTGATTGGGGTATCACACTCAAAACAGTCGAGATTCAAGATATCAACCCCTCAGATACGATGCAAGCGTCAATGGAAGAGCAGGCCGCAGCAGAGCGTCTGCGCCGTGCGACAGTGACGCGTGCCGATGGACAAAAACAAGCCGCTATCTTAGAAGCAGATGGTCGCCTAGAAGCCTCTCGTCGTGATGCTGAAGCGCAAGTGGTGCTGGCCAAAGGCTCTGAGGAGTCCATTCGTCTGATTACCGCTGCGATGGGCGATGAAGAGATGCCGATTGTTTATCTGCTAGGCGAGCAGTACATCAAGTCGATACGTCAGCTTGCAGAGTCTGATAACTCAAAAATGGTGGTACTGCCTGCCGACATCTTGAGCACGGTTAAGGGCATGGTCGGCGATAAGTTTAAGGTGTAACAACGCTACGGTTGAGCGCTCATATTGACATAACAAAAGACCTCAAAAACGAGGTCTTTTTTGTGCATAAAGTATTTTTTAAAGTACGTTAAATCACTTTAGAAAAGCGGTTTTTGTGCTTTTTGTCCAAATATTCATCAAACACCATGGCGACGTTGCGACCGAGTAGACGACCTTTTGGCAGCACACGAATACCAGCGGCATCCATATCGATAAGTCTGTCCTCTTGCATCGCGCCTAACTGCGCAATCTCATCAATAAAATAGGTGATGGCATCGATACCAAATTTTTGATTGACGTCTTTAAAGTCGATGTAGTCGTGACACAGCAGATTCATGATCACATACTCGCGCAAGCGATCTTTGATAGAGGTTTTGATCACTTTGACCGCAGGCATAATGGCCAGATTGTGCTGCGCGGCATCGATGGTGGCTTGATAAGCTTGCAGGTCGGTATCGTTTTGCAAGATATAGCGGCTATTGGCATTGGCGATTTGACTGATCGATGAGACCCCAAAGCCGAGCAAATCACAGTCGCCCATGATGGTATAACCCTGAAAATTGCGATGCAACTTACCCTCGCGCTGTGCCACAGCCAGCTCGTCATCGGGCTTGGCAAAGTGGTCGATGCCGATGTATTGATAGCCTGCCTCGGTGAGCGTGTTAATGGTGTTGCCCAGCATGGTCAGTTTGGCTGCAGGGCTAGGTAAATCCGCTTCTTTGATTTGGCGCTGGGCTTTAAAGCGCTCCGGCAGATGCGCGTAGTTAAACACCGACAGCCGGTCGGGTGCCATCTCGATGATGCGGCGTACGGTTTGCTCCAATGTCTCAGGCGTTTGATGCGGCAGACCGTAGATCAGATCGATATTGATAGAATGAAAGCCCAATTCGCGTGCTTCAGTAAGTACGTTTTCGATTAATTCCGCTGAATGCACTCGGTTGACGGCGATTTGGACGCTCTCATCTAAGTCTTGTACTCCTAAGCTGATGCGGTTAAAGCCCAGATCGCGTAGAACCTGGAGGGTGTTGCCGCTCAGCTCACGCGGATCAATCTCGATAGAGTAGTCGCCTTCGTCATCACTCAAAAACTCAAACTGGGTTTGTAAAAACTCCCACAGCTGTACCATCTCCTCGTCACGCAAAAAAGTTGGCGTACCCCCGCCTAAATGCAGCTGCTTGACGACTGGGTTCTTGCCACCTTCAGTGGTCAATAAGCGCCGCTTGAGTTTAATCTCAGCGATGAGATACTCTAAGTAGTCGCCTGAGTCGCTATTTTTCTTAGTGATGATTTTATTACAAGCGCAGTAATAGCAAAGGTGGCGACAAAACGGAATGTGAAAGTATAAAGACAGTGGCGCCCGCGCTTCACGATTTTTTAGAATTTTGGTCTCTAAATCTACTGGTATCGGGGTAAACTCCAGCGCTGTTGGATAAGAGGTATAACGTGGCCCTGAGCGATTGTATTTTTGGATCATCGCTTCATCAAACGCTGGCAGCTGCTTGCTGGTGATACTGCCGCGCGTACTGGCATATGGGTTGTCAGGCTGCATGACAGGGCGCGTGGTCGTCGGCTGCTCGTCAGCGCGGTTGTAGGGCTGCTGAATATCTGGTTGTGAGTATTCTGTCATACGGCATTCCTCGGGTTGACCATACAGGCTGCGGTTTTGGGTGTCGCTTTTGGTTGTATAGAGATGACTGACTTGCTACCGCTAGTATAACAAATCCCTACCAGTAGTGGGGAGACGACTTATAGCAGTTGGGTAAGGATTGGGATGTGGAGAAGTGATAGCGGGGGTGTAAAGGCTTAGAATTGCTACGCTTTTGAAACGGCGCTTGCTCAGCAGAAAAAAAGACCTCAGCGGTGTGGTCTGAGGTCTTTTGATAAGGTTAAATAGCAGTTGGTTTTACTCGGTTAATTGCAGCGTATCGCCCACCGCGTGAGTTGCAATCTCACCGGCACTAAACGGCAGGCGAATCCAATCTTTTGCAGAGTAACGCCGCGTCTGGTCACGGTGATAAGGGCGTGTGCTATCCGCGGATTGCGAATACGCCAGTAAGGCGTTGACCACAGGACCTTTGTCATCAAACGTCACCGCTTGCATATATGTCGGGCCGTTATTGATAAAGGCATACTCGCTGGCATCGGCGTTTGGTGCTGGGCCGCGCGCTACGTTAAAGACGCCTTCACGTCCTTGGCCGCCATGCATCGGAATACGCTCGTTGTTTTTGCTGGCATCAAGGGTGTATTGTAGCTCGCCCAATGTGGCATCGAGCGCCACGCCATTGTTTTGAAAGTAGGCAATCGCATCTGCCAAGGCGGCACGGGTGCCCGCTGTGATTTTAAGATCGCGCGTTGTGTTGATAGGGTCAGACTCATCAAACGGCACATCAAAGGCATCATCAGTGGTTTCGGTAAAGTCGACATTGCGCCAAAACTCTCTAAAGACATGAGCGCCCCTACTGTCTAAGTTATTACGGCGGTCCCAATTGCTCAGCACTGTGCAGGCTTGGGTCGCGTCGATACTGCCACCGCTCGATAACGTCCTTTTGCGGTGATATGCGGAATGCCAAACTCGGTGCGCTGGATGTCCACCTCGTAGGGGGTCGTGGGCTGGGCGGTATCAGCGTTATTAAAACTGTTGTCACTATCCGAACAACCGAATAGAGCTAAGGAGACGGCCACTGTCAGTAGCGTAAGGGTCGGCACACGCCGATGATTAAGCACATTGATGCTCATAACTTATCCATCCTTGGTTGGTTAAAAAAAGCGTGGTACATAAAGCTCGACTCAATCAGCTTTATGAGGCAATAACATCCTTTTATTGCGCATGCGTTTAAGACTAGGGTTGAGATTAAGACGTATCTATTCATCATATAATAATATAGAAGCGTGATGCTGGTGCTGCCTTATTTAACGCATCGGTATTAAATGATATTAACATTGAAAACAAAGCGAGTGAGACACGACATTTGCGCACTGATAATTAATGTTTTATTATCGATTGATTCCCTATATTAGGAAGTACTGATGTCGTTTGCCCAAGTCTATACCCGCTCAGTCGTCGGGCTGCATGCCCCCAAGGTCATCATTGAGGTGCATTTATCGCAAGGCTTGCCTGCACTCACCATTGTGGGTTTGCCAGAGGCGGCCGTCCGTGAGAGTAAGGATCGCGTACGCTCCGCCATCTTAAACTCAGGCTTTCAGTTTCCCAATCGTCGTCTAACCATCAACTTAGCGCCAGCGGACCTGCCAAAAGATGGCGCGCGGCTGGATTTACCGATTGCGATTGGTATCTTAGCGGCGAGTGGTCAGATCGAGCCTGAGAGCTTGTCCACGTTTGAGTTTATCGGCGAGCTGGCGCTAAATGGCGAGCTGCGCCAAGTCAGCGGCAGTTTGGCAGTAGCACGGGCGATAAAATCAGAAGGGGTAACGGCGCGGTTAGGGCAGATGACAACGACAGCTGACTCAAAAAGCTGCGCGCAAAAAGAAGATCAGAAAGAAGCAAGCGCGCAAACACTGCCGCAGTTGATCGTGCCCATGGATAATGGTGCTGAGGCCAGCCGCGTCGAGGGTGTAGATGTGTTGGCCGCCGAGAGCTTGCAGGCTGTGTGTGAGCACTTACAGTCACTGACTGACCCAAACGCGACCTCTCAGCGTTTACCCATTGTCACGCCCAGCACCGTGCAGCGGCATGTCGGCTATCAGGTAGATTTGGCTGATGTCAAAGGCCAGCATCATGCCAGACGGGCATTAGAGATTGCGGCAGCAGGCGGTCATTCGTTACTGTTTACAGGGCCGCCTGGCTCTGGCAAGACCCTGATGGCATCGAGATTGCCGACCATCTTGCCAGATTTGAGTGATGAGGAGGCGCTGGAGGTAGCCAGCATTTACTCGGTGGCAGACAGTGATTATGATTATGGTACACGGCCCTTTCGTCAAGTGCATCACACCATATCGGCAGTGGCGCTGGTGGGCGGTGGCTGTCAGTTCCAACAATTGATGTCATATTCCAAGAATAGATGTCATAAACCCATCTTTGATACTCTCTATTTTCTTAAAATAACTCTCACTAAAATAGCTAACTCGCGACCCAACACAAATAGATTGGGAGTGAGCTATGTTTGATACGTTATTCAAGAGTAATGGTAAAAAGGTTAAGTATATGGGTATGGTAAATATCCGAAAATATTTTGAGGTATGTCTAGGGAGTTATTATAATCCAAAGACTGAGTATGTCGTACTGTGGTATGGGAAAATATACTATTATCGTAGACGTAAAACGGTTCAAGTGTACTTTCTAAATTCTACTACCAAAAAACAAGTTGTAGTCGGAGTATCAATCAAATCAATATTAAAGTTACCTATAGGGTCTATTTGGGTTGATGGTATCTGTGAGGAGAAGTACGATTTTGAAACATTATATACCACGTTAGATGCATATAACGATAAGCAACAAGAACGCCCAAACCTTACATATACTAACCATTTTGGTATTTCAGCGAATAAAGGCAATTATATTCTTGAGCCTGATAACTATCCAGTTGATGACATTAAAACAGACTCTAATACAAACCTCGTTGTACAGACTGGTAATACTAAAATAGTTATCCCATCGGTTTTATTTTTTGTTGCACACTATGGGGTATCGAAAGAAATCAATAAAGTTCTAATTAGTTATCACAAAGAAGAAGCCGAAGAAAGGTTGAATATAAATGATAACTACGGTGATCTGATTACCATACCTGATCGATGTGTAATTGCCGACGCTGTATTTTTATTCTATTTGAAAACAAATGGTTATACTAAAAAAGTAGTTTGGAATCTCAATTCAAGAATGCTTAGAAATGATAGGCAGTACCTTTCTCTAATGGCTCAGCCTTATCATAAGCAAGAAATTCAACTTAAGATATCAGGTTTGAAGATTGATGATCAGACCATACTTTGTACCGAAATTTTAGGTATGTCTATGCCACAGGGATCTGAAATAGAGTATAGGATAGATAAGCCTAATTCTGCCACATACGGTGAAGGTGTTGAACCTCAAACATTAAAGTTTCAACCAATCTACAACACTATTGAATCTGATGAAATAATATTAGAGGCTCAAAGAGATGCTAATAATATAACCACTGCTGTAGTAAGGCATAGAATAGAGCAGATAGGTCAGATAAGGGCGCTTGTAAAGAGCGAGGATTTAACTTTAGATGAAGTTATAGATATTTGTAACTCAAAGATTATAAGGTTGCCTCAAAACGAGCCTGACGCTTTTTCAGATGGAGAGGATTGAGCTATGCTGAAGAAACCGTACAACTAAACTTGGTAAACTAAGCGTATTAACTGGAGTTTACCATGACCAAGAAAGTAAGAACCTACAGTGACGAATTTAAAGCAGAAGCCGTTAAGAAGATAGCAGACAATAACNTGAGCTATGCTGAAGAAACCGTACAACTAAACTTGGTAAACTAAGCGTATTAACTGGAGTTTACCATGACCAAGAAAGTAAGAACCTACAGTGACGAATTTAAAGCAGAAGCCGTTAAGAAGATAGCAGACAATAACGGTAATGTTTCAGCCACAGCCAAGCAACTTGGCATAGCGATGCAAACGTTATCGAACTGGCAGAACAAAGCCAATCAAGGCAAGCTTATTGGCACAGAGCAATATGATCCTGATCTTATGAGTGCTCTTCAAGAAATAAAGCAGCTCAAGCGGCAGCTTAAAGTAGCTGAAGAGGAGCGCGAAATTCTAAAAAAGGCGACGGCGTACTTTGCAAGGCACAGCTAGTCAGGTACGCCTTCATCAAAGATAACCAGCACCTTTTTCGCATCACCACTATGTGCCGCGTGCTAAGTGTTAAGCATTCAAGTTACTACGACTGGCTGGGTCGTAATCTCAGCGACCAACAGATACATCGCAATCAGTGTGAACTACTGGTTAAAGTCGCTCATACTCAGACCAAGCAGTGCTATGGCGTAGATCGACTGCATGCCCACCTAAGAGCGCAAGGGTACGATATCAGCCAATATATGGTTAGGAGCATCAAAGAAGAATACGGCATTAAATGCCGTCTTCACAAGCGCTTTAAAGTCACCACTGACTCCGATCATAACAAGCTGGTTTATCCAAACGTGCTGGATCAGAAGTTTGATGCAAACCGTCCTAATGAAGTATGGGTAAGCGATATTACTTATATCTGGACTGCTGAGGGCTGGCTGTACTTGGCAGGCGTTAAAGATTTATACACCAAAGAGCTTGTTGGTTATGCGATCAACAAACGCATGACTGCTGACTTAGTATGCCGTGCACTCAATATGGCAATTAAAAATAAACGACCCAGCAAAGGGCTAATCGTTCACTCTGACAGAGGCAGCCAGTATTGCAGCCATGCCTACCACAAGATCGTTAAGCAGCATCAGTTTACAGGTTCAATGAGCGCTAAAGGTAATTGCTTCGACAATGCTCCAATAGAAAGCTTCTGGGGCGTCTTAAAGAATGAGCTGGTATATCACCAGGATTATAAGACTAGATTTACAGCTATCAACGATATCATTAGATACATCGAGCTGTACTACAACCAAACAAGGATTCAAAAGGGTTTGGGCTATAAATCGCCAAGACAGGTGTGGTTTGATTATTATCGTCAGGCTGCGTAACTAAAATCTCCCAAGTTTAACTGTACGGAATTGACAGCAGGGATCAGTATTGCAGTCACGCCTACCACAAGACCATTAAGCAGCATCAATTTATAGGCTCAATGAGCGGCAAAGGCAACTGTTTCGATAACGCTCCGATAGAAAGCTTCTGGGGCACATTAAAGAATGAGCTGGTATATCACCAGGATTATAAGACTAGATTTACAGCTATCAACGATATCATTAGATACATCGAGCTGTACTACAATCAGACGAGGATTCAAAAGGGTTTGGGCTATCAATCGCCAAGACAGGTGTGGTTTGATTATTATCGTCAAGCTGCGTAATTAAAATCTCCCAAGTTTATGTATACGGATTTGACGGCAGGGGTCAATAGTTTAAAACTTTTATATTTACGTGCGTTAGAACGTTACCTAGAAAAAATAAAAAACTTACACTGATTAAATTATTATGATTAAGTTTACTATTACCCTCGTCTTCTAAGTGTGGTTAGACCTTTGATCCCTGCTGTCAATTCCGTACAGTTAAACTTGGGAGATTTTAGTTACGCAGCCTGACGATAATAATCAAACCACACCTGTCTTGGCGATTGATAGCCCAAACCCTTTTGAATCCTTGTTTGGTTGTAGTACAGCTCGATGTATCTAATGATATCGTTGATAGCTGTAAATCTAGTCTTATAATCCTGGTGATATACCAGCTCATTCTTTAAGACGCCCCAGAAGCTTTCTATTGGAGCATTGTCGAAGCAATTACCTTTAGCGCTCATTGAACCTGTAAACTGATGCTGCTTAACGATCTTGTGGTAGGCATGGCTGCAATACTGGCTGCCTCTGTCAGAGTGAACGATTAGCCCTTTGCTGGGTCGTTTATTTTTAATTGCCATATTGAGTGCACGGCATACTAAGTCAGCAGTCATGCGTTTGTTGATCGCATAACCAACAAGCTCTTTGGTGTATAAATCTTTAACGCCTGCCAAGTACAGCCAGCCCTCAGCAGTCCAGATATAAGTAATATCGCTTACCCATACTTCATTAGGACGGTTTGCATCAAACTTCTGATCCAGCACGTTTGGATAAACCAGCTTGTTATGATCGGAGTCAGTGGTGACTTTAAAGCGCTTGTGAAGACGGCATTTAATGCCGTATTCTTCTTTGATGCTCCTAACCATATATTGGCTGATATCGTACCCTTGCGCTCTTAGGTGGGCATGCAGTCGATCTACGCCATAGCACTGCTTGGTCTGAGTATGAGCGACTTTAACCAGTAGTTCACACTGATTGCGATGTATCTGTTGGTCGCTGAGATTACGACCCAGCCAGTCGTAGTAACTTGAATGCTTAACACTTAGCACGCGGCACATAGTGGTGATGCGAAAAAGGTGCTGGTTATCTTTGATGAAGGCGTACCTGACTAGCTGTGCCTTGCAAAGTACGCCGTCGCCTTTTTTAGAATTTCGCGCTCCTCTTCAGCTACTTTAAGCTGCCGCTTGAGCTGCTTTATTTCTTGAAGAGCACTCATAAGATCAGGATCATATTGCTCTGTGCCAATAAGCTTGCCTTGATTGGCTTTGTTCTGCCAGTTCGATAACGTTTGCATCGCTATGCCAAGTTGCTTGGCTGTGGCTGAAACATTACCGTTATTGTCTGCTATCTTCTTAACGGCTTCTGCTTTAAATTCGTCACTGTAGGTTCTTACTTTCTTGGTCATGGTAAACTCCAGTTAATACGCTTAGTTTACCAAGTTTAGTTGTACGGTTTCTTCAGCATAGCTCACTTTGCCAAAATAGCTTAGTAGTAATAACAAGGTTATTATTATCAAGATAGGATAATTTCCCATAAGCATAAAGGGCGTGTTACCAACCCGTGCCTGTATCTCACCACGTAGTACAGTACGCTCAAACTGCGGTGCGCGTTTTACAATACGACCTTTATGGTTAATGATAGCGGTAACACCAGTATTGGTCGCTCGAATAAACCAGCGCCCGTTCTCAAGCGCGCGCATTTGTACCATTTGCAAATGTTGCAATGGTCCTGCTGAAGTGCCAAACCAGGCATCGTTAGAGACGGTCAACAAAAATTCAGTATCGATGGCATTTTTACGCGTGGTATCTGGATAAGCTACCTCATAACAGATAGCCGTCCCTATATTGTGTCCACGCACCTTTAGAGGTGACTGCTGATCACTACCACGACTATAGCTCTTAATATCCTGACTACCGGCCAAACTTGGGAAAATATCGAGCACGCCTTCAAATGGAATATACTCTCCAAAAGGCACTAGACGCTGCTTCTTGTATAGGCCTTCCGCTTCTACACCTCGAGCAATCACGCTATTGTAAAATGGGGGATACTTATCCGTACTGGCATTGAATGCCGCTTTATCCTTATAAGGGATACCAGTTATCCATGTCGTATTGGTCGCATTAGCCATTTCTATCATTTCACTAATAAAGCCCGCAGCCTCATCCTGAAACATAGGAATAGATGATTCAGGCCACACCACAACATCACGTCCCCACTCAGTGCGTGTTAACTTCGCATAAATCTTTAGCGTTTCTACTTGATACTTAGTCAGCCACTTTATATCTTGTGAAATATTACCTTGAATCAATGACACTGACAGATCAGGTGTGCCCTTAGGTTTTGTCCATTGCGGATTGACCAGCCATAATGATGTGCTAATGGCTAATAACAGTACAGAAACGATGGCATAACTACTGCGCCGAAGCAGTAGCTCTACTAAACTTGCAGCCAATAGTATGGCAACAAAAGAGACGGAAAAAACACCAGCAACGGGTGCTAAGGACGATAACCAATACTCTTCAGTAAATGCATAACCAACAAACAGCCACGGAAAGCCTGTGAATAACCAAGTTTTTAACCATTCTTGTAGCACCCAAAGAGCAGCAAATGAAAAGGGTTGTTTGCCTACCATACGGTTAAAGACTAGTGCTAACAATCCATGAAATAGTCCCATACCGAGACCCATCAATGCAATCATAATCAATGCGAGCCACGTTGGTGTATCGCTATAATCATGGATAGCAGTATAGAGCCAAAAGCCGCCGACGCACCATAGCCCCATACCGTAAGCTTCACCGATAATAAAAGCGCGACGACCACTCATACTTGTCACCAACAGCGCATATAAAATCGCTGGTGATACTATTGCTAGCGGCCAAAACCCATAAGGCGCTAGCGAAAATAAAAAAATAGCTCCTGCAAGCCATGCTGCTACTAGCGTAAGCGATAGCGGTAATTGATTTAAGTGAGTACTCAAACGCTTTTGTAGATTAATAGTAGACAGGCGCATCGCAAATTATCCAAAATTATGAGCCTTGAATTTTTAATCAAAATCCAAAACTTAGATAGAGCCGTTAATACTACAGGCAGTATTTTAAAATAAAAACTGCTTATGATACCAGCCTGCACTGCTCAATGGATGAATTTACGTACTCCGTTTAATGGGTTATTATGCTACATTACCAAACGATATGAAGTGTTACTTGATCTTCTATAGCTCACAATATCTACAGTACATGAGAAAGCACTATGCCCCCCTTAAAAATAAAATCCAGTCTTATATGCAATCGTTATCTGTCTAAGGGGTTGCGTAGTACGTTATTATTACTGGCTGCCTCATCACTATTTGCTTGTAGCCAACCGAGTAGTGGCGTATCTGATGCAAGCACAACATCGGCATCAACTGAAGATGTTTTGGCTGTTCCAAAGACAGCTGAACCAAACGTTATAAATAATTCTATGATGACATCAGTAAGTAAACCAGACTTACTAAAAAACGTATCAGCCACTGTCTATAAAGATGCCAATTGCGGCTGCTGTAAAGAATGGATAAGTCATGCAGAAGATAATGGTCTAAGTGCAACCGCGCAAGATGTTGCGGACTTAGCCGTATTTAAAGAGCGCTACAGCGTTCCAAATGAAATGCGTTCTTGCCATACTGTAGTCACTACGGATGGTTACGTCTTTGAAGGTCATGTACCCGCTAAATATATGGCGCAGTTTTTAGAAAATCCGCCAGTACAAGCTATGGGTCTTGCCGTACCTGGCATGCCTATTGGTAGCCCAGGTATGGAGTATCAAAATAAATTCATGCCCTATCAGGTTATGCAGCTCAATAAAGACGGGACAACCCAAGTTTATGCTGATATTGAATCGGTAGAGCAGCAATTATAGTGTGTTAGCAGTTAAGAATACTTTGATTATAGTGTTAGCGTTAAAAGTAAATGAGGTAGGTATAAGACTGTTCTATTGCTTATAAAATGATTCTTCATCAAAAAATTCATTAGCTATTGCGACTTTAAAATTAAAAATAACTTTGAATTTGTAACTTTTGATGACAATGTAAGCGAATTTATCGGTTATTAACCCTTAAAATAGATAAATGACTAAGGGTTAATACAAGAATATACAGGATGTATCGAAACAATTACGTAATATTACATAAGCTAGTAGGGAATTAGCATCTATATTAATATTATAAATTATTATATTATCTTAATAATTAGTTAGACCCTATATAGGGTAATTACTTCATCCAATAGAAAAACGTCTGAGGGTTAAATCTAAATTATAGATTTAACCCTCAGACGTTTTTTTGCTTATAAAACAGTAGAAATTGTGGTCAATCTAGTCAGCTATATTCTGTACATGTTACACAAACTTACATTGTAAAATGTGGGATATTAGCAATTTTTTCGACATCAAAAAAGTATTTTTGGGGTTTTTAAGGGGAATGACAGGCTAAACAACCTATGCTAAAGTCGGCTTTGTGTTTTGGTCAGCAGCTTGATTTGTAACAGCTTCGTAAGACTTCAATGAGCTGTGATCGCCAATAATCATTTTTTATATGAATAATATGCAGCAGAAGTATCAGTCACTATGACATATATATACTTGAGTTATTGAGATTTAATTGACTGCGCTGTTGTTGATAACAGACGATTTTGAATTAACCGTAGGTATTAGATTTATGAAACAGGCTTTATTGATTTTGTCAGTACTGGGTATGGGCATAGCACAAACGAGTGGTGCTGCTATCACAATCTCTCAAACAAATAATACCATCACCAATACTTCTGTGGCATCAAACTACGGTTCATCAAAAAACATCTATAGCACCAAAAGTGGTGCTTATGTTTCTAATAATGATGAAATTAGTCAAGCAATTAGCAACCTAAGTGCGCAGGCCAAGCAAAAAGAGAATCAGCTTTCATCATTAAACAGCCGCTTATACGCTGAAAAACAACAGCAGCAAGTCAATAAGGTTCCTGACAGCAATTCAGCCCCCGCTATCGCTGCTGCTCGCGCCTCAAAAGTGGCTTTATCTGGCAGCTCTGGATATTGTGCCCGTTACGTACGTAAAGCACTACAATCAGCTGGTTATGAGTTCACTCCAAATCCTTCAGCCTATCAGTACGCTACTCGTGGCACACTTGAGAAAGCAGGTTTCAGCAAAATCAGCAATGATATGCCAACCCAAGTAGGTGATGTTATTGTCTATGATCGCTCATCAAAGCGTCCACATGGCCATATTCAAATTTTCGATGGTACAAATTGGATTTCTGACTTCCGTCAGAACAGCATCAGCCCATACAGTGGTGTCTATGCTTATACGACATGGCGCGATTCAAAATACGTGGATGACGCATCCGCATCAGATCGTAATATCTACCTTGCTATGAATGATAAATAAGACTTTCTAAGTCAGCACAACATAGTTGTTATTTCCTCCAACCCAGTAGGGCGTGTTGAACATTCACAAATAGTCTCTGTCAGTGCCATGGTTGAAGGTTCAACACGCCCTAGTGACTAGTGACTGTGCCCGATATGGTTATTCGCAGAGCTTTGCTGCTCTGATATGTCGCAGACCAATGCATCGCTATGGGCGCTGGTCTGCGGGTGTGACAAGCTTTCAACCTGAATGGTGGCGTGATGAATACCAAGCGCAAGCAACCCTTGCTCAAGATTGGCAATCAATACGCTGGCATCCGAGATTCTCATATCCCCATCGACCATCACATGGCAAGATAGCGCATTTAGCCCGCTGGTGATGCTCCAAATATGCAGGTCGTGGACTTGTTTTACTTGTGGATGGGCAAGCAGTTTGTCCTCGACATCCACCAGCGATATGCCTTCTGGCGTGCCCTCCATCAAGATATGTACCGAATCACGTACAACGCGGTAACCACTCACTAAGATAAGTATGGCGACGATCACCGACGCTGCGGCATCGGCCCAAACCCAGCCAAACCCCATCATCAGTAAAGCGGCGACAATAGCGGCCACTGAGCCCATCAAATCACTTAATACATGCAAGTAAGCGCTTTGCATATTGAGGTTGACAGGCTCTTTGGAGTCATCGCTTTTATTTGCTTTTTCTTTATTTACTTTGTCTGCATTTGCTCCATGGCTATGGGTGTGCCCATCGCTGCCGCTACTACCACGATGCATCAGCCAAGCGACCAAGATATTGACCAACATACCGACCGTTGCCACAATCAGCATGCCTTGCGTCGCAATCTCTGGCGGTGAGTTAAAACGTTTGATCGCTTCATAAAAAATCATCAAGGCGATAATTACTAGCGTTGCACCATTGACGGTGGCCACGATAATCTCAAAGCGTTTATAGCCAAAGGTCTTTTGATGGGTGGCGGCTTTTTCGCCGATTTTAAATGCCATCAACGTCGCACCAAGGGCGATGGCGTCGCTGAGCATGTGTCCTGCATCAGAGAGTAACGCCAAGCTGCCTGTCAGTAAGCCACCAATCGCCTCGATAAACATATAGCCTGTGATGATCACAAAGCTAATCAGTAACGTACGCTGATAGCCTTTGGTATCTCTTGGTGCGGTGTTTTGCTCTAGGTGAGTGTCATGATCATGAGCGTCTTGATTGCCAGCAGTATAGTTACTATCGTTGTTTTTATAGACATCAATAGGCTCACTTGGAGGCAAATGCTTATTTTGCTTATGACTGGCATCTTCTTGACTCATAACGTTACTCAAATTTATTAAGACTTATGGTAAATAACTTCAAGGATTAATGATAAATCTAACATAGTCGAGTATTAGAAGCTGTAACGACGAGGTAAAAATGCAGCCAGTAAGCTATAGTCGATTCACTGCAAAAATGACATCGTGCTACTGGTATAAATTTTCCTTGCATGCTGTTATTACAGAGGCTGCGCAACATTCATTCCAGTAGCACTCTTCAATTTATCACCATGTTATTTTGAACTGACTAGGGCGTGTTGAACATTCATAATTTGAGCCAGATATAAGCACAAGCAAGAGCGACCGTATTTTCATAACTTTGCTTGAGCTTATCAAACCTGGTGGCAACCGCCCTATACTGTTTTAGTTTGGCGAAAGCATTTTCTACTAGATGCCTCGCTTTATATAAGTCCCAGTCCATATGGTCGTTAGAAGACTGAGTATTTCGTTTTCGAGGGATGTTATCCCGTGTCCCTGCTTGTTCAATATGCGCTCGTAGTGCATCAGAATCATAGCCTTTATCGGCACATAAAACCTCTGTGTTGCTCAAATTAACTTTGTCTACTAAGTCAGGTACGACTTTAACGTCGTGGGTCGTGCCATCTGACAAGATAAAGGTAATCGGATTGCCATGCGCATCTACTGCCAAGTGAATCTTGGTCGCGCGTCCTGCCACACTTTTACTAATGGATTGTAGGTTCTCATTGCCACCACTGCTGTGCTGATGCGCTTTAATATGAGTACCATCAATGAAGACCCACTCAAGGTCTGCGTCTTTGATCAGTAACGTAAATAATGCAATCAGCTTATTACTGCGAGACCAGCGCTGGTAAGCTTTATAGATGGTATTGGGCTTGCCAAAATACTCGGGTAAGTCGCGCCAAGGACAGCCAACACGCATGCGATAAAGCACGCCTTCAACCGTTTGTCTAAGATTTCCTTTGTCATAGATATTAAGTTCTAGTAATATAGGTTTCAGTCTTGTCCAGTGTTCATCTTTGAGCATAGTGCGAGGCATAGCGAACGATATCTTTTTTGTGTGAGAACTTAAAGATTAACCGTTCGCTATTTTTTTTGCCATTAATTTATACCCAATGTTCAACACGCCCTAGTGATCTTAATATCATTGCTGGGTTTTTTTGTGCTTAACATCAGGGCGTATTTAACCTTTCATGATTTGATCCGTCAGAAATGAACACTACTGATATCATTACTCATGACAGGAGTTATCGACAAGCGCGTTTAAAATGCCACATGATGACGCTGGTGCACTACTTGCACATTTCTGGCGCAAAACGGTCAAGTGATGCTTTAAGTGCATCAGTTCTTCCATTCGTATTTCCACAGCATGAATGTGCTCATCTAGCAAGTTATTCACATCGCCGCAGTCCTTGTCAGGCGACTCCCAGTATTCAAGTAAGATTCGCACATCATCTAAAGCCATATCGAGCGTACGGCAATGTAGGATAAATTGTAGACGCTCAATGTGCTCTTCATTATATAAACGATAATTCCCTTCGCTACGAAAAGGCTCGGGTAATAAACGCTCTTTTTCATAATAGCGAATGGTTTCTACTGTGGCACCTGTGCGTTTAGCGAGCTCACCAATTTTGATTGTCATAACAACCTCTATGATTTAAATAATTAAAGTGGCTGTAAAGACTAGCGCTAGAGAAATTAAAATTACGAAACTGTAGATAAATAACCTTGACTCTAAAGCCACTATAGGGTTCATAATATCATTATTCAAAGGGTAGATTATTATGAAATATCATATTGAAGGTATGGACTGTGCCAGTTGCATCGGCAAGATTGAAACAGCTTTGAAACGTATGCCTGGGGTTTCTGATGTTCAGCTGAATTTCGCTACAGAAACGCTAGAGCTAAATTTAGCCCCTGGTGCGCCGACTCAGGCTAGTGATATCGAAAAAACAATCAAAAGCCTAGGGTTCGGCATCTCTGCCAATACTGGTCAACAAACTGTATCGGCTATTGATATTGACAGCGACAATCAGATGGCTCCGCAGGATAAGCAATGGTGGCAAACTCAAAAAGGCAAACAGGTTGTTGGCCTCGGTATTTTGATGGGCAGCGGTTATGCACTGTCACTACTGTTGCCCGCTTATGGGATATGGGTGTTTGCCATCGCTGTGATTGTAGGCGTTTTTCC
Organism: Psychrobacter sp. Marseille-P5312; assembly: GCF_900291405.1. Lineage (NCBI taxonomy): Bacteria > Pseudomonadati > Pseudomonadota > Gammaproteobacteria > Moraxellales > Moraxellaceae > Psychrobacter > Psychrobacter sp. Marseille-P5312. Next base: position 1,090,359 of record NZ_OLML01000001.1, on the reverse strand, counting down.
ATTTGCGCGCAAAGCCTTAGCACTGGCTAAAACAGGTTCATTCTTTTCAATTGAAACGCTGATGTCCGTCGCCGTGCTTGGCGCACTTATCATTGGTGAAGCTGAAGAGGCCGCAGCGGTTGTCTTTTTGTTCTCAATCGGTGAACTGTTTGAGAGTATCGCTGCTGATCGCGCTCGCGCTGGCATCAGAGCCTTATCATCGCTGGTTCCGAAAAGTGCAATTTTACTTGATGCTCAAGGTGGGCAGCGTAACGTTCCAGCGACTTCATTACAAGTGAATGACCTTGTGCTGGTGCGTCCTGGAGATAGGGTATCTGCTGATGGTTCCATTGTTCAAGGTGCGTCCAGCCTTGATGATTCGCCCGTGACGGGAGAGTCTGTTCCTGTTGCCAAGACGATGGGTGACAATGTATTTGCAGGGTCAATTAACATCGATGGTGTGCTCCAAGTGCGCGTAGAAAAGACAGCCGCCGATAACACCATTTCGCGCATTATTGAGCTGGTAGAGCAAGCCCAAGCCTCCAAAGCACCCACTGCCCGTTTTATTGAGAAATTCAGTCGCTATTACACACCGGCAGTGATGGCTATTGCCGCACTAATTATTATCATTCCACCGTTAGCCATGGGTGGAGATTGGTCGACTTGGTTGTATCGCGGTCTAGCACTGTTGCTGATTGCCTGTCCCTGTGCTCTTGTACTATCAACACCCGCTGCCATCGCCTCTGGTCTTGCTGTTGGTGCGCGCCGTGGCTTGCTGATCAAAGGCGGTAGTGCTTTAGAAACTATCGGCCAAGTGAAGACGGTCGCTTTTGACAAGACAGGCACTTTAACTGAAGGCAAACCACGCGTGACCGATGTTGTTGCCTTTACACAAGAGGACTCAAGTATTCAAGGTCAGAATTCTCAAGGTCAAGATGAGATATTGGCACTTTTTGCCAGTGTGGAGACTGGTTCTAGTCACCCGCTTGCTGAAGCCATTGTTAGTCATGCTGAAGCTGCTAAAGTGTTCATACCTGTGGCCTTCAATGCTTCTGCAACTGCCGGTAAAGCGGTACACGCAACTGTCGCGGAGCGCGCGCTAGCTATCGGTTCGCCTGTTTACGCAGCCGATGAGGCATTGATTTCATCCACACAACAGGCGCAAATTGAGGCGCTGCAAAATGAGGGTAAGACCGTCTCTGTTCTTTTCGATGAGCAAAACCGTGAAGTGCTTGGATTAATCGCGCTAAGAGACGAATTACGAGACGACGCTCATGAAGGTGTGGCTCAGCTCAAAGCGATGGGTGTGCGCTCCGTCATGCTAACAGGCGACAACCGCTTAACCGCTCAAGCACTTGCCAGTAATTTAGACGTGGAATGGGAAGCTGAGCTGTTGCCTGAGGACAAACTGCGCCTGCTTAACGAGATGAAGAACAACCGCAAAATAGCGATGGTTGGTGATGGTATTAACGATGCGCCAGCGCTAGCAACTGCCGATGTTGGCATCGCGATGGGTGGTGGTACCGATGTGGCCATTGAGACGGCCGATATCGCATTATTAAAAAGTCGTGTTACGGACATGGCTCATCTCATCGCACTTTCACGTGCCACCATGCGCAACATTCATCAGAACGTCATTTTCGCTTTAGGTCTCAAAGGCGTCTTTCTGATCACGACCATATTCGGCATTACTGGACTATGGATTGCGGTTCTAGCTGATGCTGGAGCAACAGTGATCGTTACTCTTAATGCGTTACGTTTACTGCGCTTTAAAGGCGCGCCTCCACTGGTAAATCCGCCTAAAGTAGTTAAATAAAACCCTTCGAAATCAATTAAAAACTAGAGATAGCAGCAGATTTCGGGGTGGGTTCTAATAATAAAAATTCCACCGCCACAGTAAACTGCAACCGCATTAGAGTAAATAAGGTTAGACCGTATGTTGATTACAGAATTGGGCTATTTTGCCTTGCTTACCGCTTTTGTACTGGCGTTATTGCAGGTAATTCTGCCAACTATTGGTGTTATTCGTAACCAAGTTGCTTGGCAACGACTAGCCCCTAGCCTAGCTTGGGCACAGTTTGCCGCCATGATAACGTCATTTGGCGCTTTGATAGCAGGTTTTTATTATAATGATTTTAGCCTCAGTTACGTCGCGCAGCATTCTAATACGCTGTTGCCTTGGTACTATAAGTTATCGGCGACATGGGGCGGACACGAGGGCTCTTTGCTGCTATGGATGACCATCATGGCCACATGGTGTGCACTGGTATCATACTTTAGTCGCGGCTTGCCGTTATCAATGCGTGCGCGGGTATTAGTTATTTTGGCCGGTGTACAGTTAATGATGCTAACGATGCTGATATTTACCTCGTCACCGTTTGAGCGTACCTTACCCAATCTAGCGGTCGATGGCGCTGATTTAAATCCTGTCCTACAAGATTTCGGTCTGATTATTCATCCGCCCATGTTATATATGGGCTATGTGGGTATGGTAGTACCTTTTGCATTTTGTATGGCGGCATTGTGGGAAGGGCGTTTAGATGCTGCTTGGACACGCTGGTCACGTCCATGGGCGCTCGCGGCTTGGGGATTTTTGACCATTGGTATTGCACTGGGCTCGTGGTGGGCCTACTACGAGCTTGGCTGGGGCGGTTGGTGGTTTTGGGATCCGGTAGAGAATGCCTCGTTTATGCCTTGGCTTGTCGGCTTAGCATTGCTGCATTCATTAGCAGTCACTGAAAAGCGCGGGGTGTTTAAAGCATGGACCATCATGCTGGCTATTTTCGCCTTTGCCTTAAGCTTGCTTGGCACGTTCCTGGTACGCTCTGGAGTCCTTACCTCAGTGCATTCGTTTGCCGCTGATCCGACGCGTGGTTTGGTTATCTTAGCTATTCTTGGCATTATCATCGGTAGTGGTCTATTAATGTTTGCCGTTCGAGGTTGGCGTTTAACCGTTGAAAGTCAATATCAGCTGATTTCACGTGAGTCCTTTTTAGTGATCAACAACGCCATCATTTTGATTGCAACCTTAGTGGTGCTGCTCGGCACCCTTTACCCTATTATCGCTGATGCTTTTGGTTTAGGACAAGTGTCCGTTGGCCCTCCTTATTTTAATGCATTATTTGTACCTTTAACGTGGCTGTTATTAATAGCTATGGGTATGGGCTCAAATATTCGCTGGAAAAAAGACACCCGTCCACTACTGGGTATAGGCATGGTCATCGCCGTTAGTAGCTTAGTATTAGCCGCCATTATTACTTACTTTGTTAATCCATCGTCTATGCTTAATATTGGTGTGACTTTAGCCGTTAGCTTTTGGGCACTGCTATGGATGGCAGTTGATTTTAAAGATAAAACTAAGAATGCGCCTAATCTTTTTAACGGTTTGCGGCAGTTGCGTCTGAGCTATTGGGGTCAACAGACTGCTCATATTGGCGTATTGGTTGCTGTCATTGGCATAGCCTTTACTAGTAGCCTGAGTATTGAGCGTGACGTAGCAATGGGTATTGGCGATACAGTCAATGTTCAAGGTTACGATTTTGAAGTAACTGAATTTTTTGAAATAAAGGGTAGTAACTTTGATGCAACGCAAGCGCAAGTGGTGGTATCCAAAGACGGTCGTGAAGTGGCGAAACTGACTCCAGAAAAGCGTACTTATATTATCAGCACGATGCCAACAACTGAAGCTGCTATTGACCCCAGTCTTATGCGCGATGTTTATGTCGCACTGGGCGAACCTATTGCCGATGGTAGTAACCAATGGGCATTAAGGATTTATGTAAAACCATTAATTCGTTGGATATGGCTCGGCGCTATTATTATGGCATTGGGTGGTCTGCTGAGTATGCTTGATAGGCGCTATCGTCTCAAAACATCCAAGACCCCTGCACAAATTGCAGCGAGTAAGTCAGGCTTTACGACGGTTACTGATTTAGATGTTAAAAGCACTACTAATAACACGACACTAATAGGGGAGAAGCAAAATGACTAAGTCTAATCATTTTTCCGAGCAACCCCCTGAAACAAAAGGTAATCGAACAATGAAAAAAAGCCAATTTAGAATATGGTTTTTGATCCCGCTGATCATCTTTGCTGCTGTTATGGTTATGCTTTATTTTCGTTTGGGGCAGCCGACTGAAATCGTAACCAATACCGCGCTTGAACGCCCAGTACCAGCGTTTGAGCTGCCATTGTTGTCCGATACCAGTCGGATCATGACCAATGACAACTTACCTGATGAGCCCTTTTTGATGAATATTTGGGGCTCTTGGTGCCCAACTTGCGTTATTGAGCATCCTTTTTTGATGCAACTAGAAGAGCGTGGTGTCAATCTGGTTGGCGTGAATTATAAAGACGATATCGGTGATGCGCTCAGCTATCTCAACCGAGGCGGTGATCCCTTTTCGATGTCTATTCAGGATTTGTCCGGCCAGTTTGCCTTGGACTTAGGGTTGACGGGTGCGCCTGAGACTTTCACTGTCGATGGTGAAGGCGTTATTCGCCAGCACATTGTTGGTGAGATTAACGAGAGTAACTGGCAAGATCGTATTGAGCCTTGCTTAACGGTACTCAATGATGCCAATGATAATAACGTCAGTCCAGATGCGATTCAGGTTGAAGAGGTGTGCAAATGATAGCCCTTTCAATAAAGGCCGTTACGATAAAAGTAGCGAGCTTAATACTTGCCTGTCTCCTAAGTGTGACCAGCTATGCGGCGATTGACGTCTATGATTTTGATTCTGTCCAACAAGAAGCACAATACCGAGGATTGATCGAAGAGTTTCGTTGCCCGAAATGCCAAAACCAAAACTTGGCAGGTTCTGATGCGCCGATTGCCCAAGACTTAAAGCAAAAAGTCTATGATTTGATTAAAGACAGACGTAGTGATGCGGAAATCCGGGATTATATGCAGGATCGTTATGGCGACTTTATCAGCTACAAGCCGCCTATGCGACCATCGACATGGATCCTATGGTTTTTTCCACCATTATTATTGCTCGTCTTAATTGTTGGTTGGTTTTGGCAAAGTAAACGCCGCCAAGTTGTCGCCCGTGGCCAAAACGGCGTTACAGTGAACAGTACTGCTGCCTTGACCTCTGCGGAAAAGGCTGAGCTTGATCGTCTATTATCGCAAGCTGAGAATGTCGACCACGATATTACTAGCATAGAGGACAAAAAATGACTCTATTTTCTACTTTTGGCTTATTTGTAGCTCTAAGCTTGCTGATTGCTCTTATATTTGCGCTAATTGCTATTATGCCATGGCTACGAGCACCGCGTTTGCAGTCCAAACCAATAGACAATCAACTGCTAGATATTAATGTTGCAGTATTTCGCGAACGTTTAGCTGAGCTACAAACAGATAAAGACAGCGGTACTATTAATAATAGCCATTATCAAAATCAAAAGCTGGAACTGGAGCGTCAGCTATTGGATGCCCAGCGTGAAGTCACGCCGATGGTCACCCCTGGTATCAAAAGCCGCTTGATCCTCATGGTTTGGGTGCCTGTATTGGCTGCGCTGGCGTATCTGATGGTGGGTGACCGAACGCCTGTGTTTGATCTGTGGACAAGCGAGGACAAAGTAGGACAAGTGGCTGATGACCTATTGACGGCTAAGATTGATAAGCCACCTGTATGGGCAATCGAAAACGGCCAGCAGCTTATCAGCGCGATGCAGACCAACGTTTATCGTCATGCCGATGATCCTGATCGCTGGATGCGTTTGTCAGAGCTGTTTTTATCGCTTGAAGCTACCGACTCAGCGATTGAAGCTTTGTCACGCGCTTACCGTCTGTCACCAGACAATGAAGAGATTGCGACCACTTATGCGCAGATTAGCTTTTTTGCCAATAAAGGTCAGCTTGATGCCAGTAGCCGCCGTGTATTACAAGATGTCCTTGCCAAAAATCCACAGCATGAAGGTGCGCAGATGCTAATGGCAATGGGTGAGGCACGTGGTAGTAACTTTGCCCAAGCGCAAGGTTGGATTAAACGCTTACAAGGCAGCATTGTGGCCAAACCAGGTGATCATACTAAAGCTTTAGCAAGCTTAGATGAGTTAAGCAACTACGTTAGCACGCAAGAAAAGCAAGCGCTAGAAGGTATTGACGTGACAGTGAAAATTAACGCTAATTTATTACCGTTAGTGAAAGCTGATGATGTGTTGTTTGTAGCGATACGTGATGTGAAAGGGGGCCCTCCGTTTGCCGCCAAACGTTTACCCATTAGTATTATCAAGCAAGGTGAGGCTAGTATCCGCTTAAGCAATCTTGATGCGATGATGCCAGATCGCACGTTAAATTCAGCTCGTAGTGACAAAACTCAGTTAGCAGTCGTTGCTCGTATTAGTCATAGCGGTAATGCCATAGCAGAATCAGGCGACTTATCGGGTAATCCTATAATGATTAGCGTTGAACAGACTCAGGTTAATGTTGAAATCAATCAACAGATTCCCTAATAAAAAATTATTACCGTAAGTTTCATAATACCAGAGCGGTAAGTGGAGCCGTTTATGAAAGTGGCGCGATTAATAATCGTATACCAAAAACATATACGTTTAACATTGTTCATTGTATAAACATAGATAAAGGAAACAACTATGACTGAATCTACCGACAGATTAGATAGTACTAAATTGAATAGCGTTGAATCGGCTAGTACTAATATTGCTGACAAGAAGGTACCTATAGCTGTGAGTAGTACTCATCAATCGATTGACTCTAAAACCATAAATCATACGCCTAAAGCTATGTACGTGACTTCAGGCAACTCAATAACACCTAAAGATAAGTTGGACAAAATGCCAAAAATGGTTGCCAATGGCAGTCGCGCTTTTATCTGGTATTTGTTGGCGATAATGGTATTAATACTTGATCAATGGACTAAGTGGTTGGCCCAAACCACATTAGCGTTCAATGACCCCGTACCGGTCATTGAACCATTTCTCAACTGGACACTCGCTTATAACTATGGGGCAGCATTTAGCTTTTTAGCCAACGCTGGCGGTTGGCAGAAATGGTTTTTCTCAGGCTTAGCTTTTGTAATGGCTATCTTTTTAACGGTTTATTTAATCAAAGCGCCACGTGCAGCCAAGCTATTATCTATGGGGTTGGCCTTAATGCTTGGTGGTGCGATTGGCAACTTAATCGATCGTTTAAGAATTGGTAAAGTGGTTGACTTTATCCATGTGCATTATGCTGATGTCTGGAATTATCCTATTTTCAATGTTGCAGATATAGGTGTCTGTGTCGGTGTCGCATTGATTATAATTGACATGATATTTTTAGAAAGTAAGCGTAATAAATAAGCACATTGATACCGATTATCACAAACAAAATGAACTAGCGTCGTATTCACTCTATACGGAAAAATACTTTTTATACTTGAGTATGTTTATAAAATGTGAACTGGAAGGTAATGTATGACTGGTATAGGTACTCACTCATTTTAGGTCTTAAAACTCAATACTTAAAAGCTCTGCGTAGAGCCATTATTATAGAGACATTGAATAATCCATAAATTCTTTATTGATAATAACAAAAGGAAAATACAGTGTCACAGACTCAGCCAACTATTGAAAAAATTCACAGCCTTAGAAAAAAAACAAGAGACAGCGTTAAAAAGTCTTACCCTTATAGGCTATCTAGAAGGCACCTCTTTCTTATTATTGCTCTTCATCGCCATGCCACTAAAATATATGATGGACATTCCAGAAGGTGTGAAATACATCGGTATGGCAGGTAATCACCCCAAAAAATAATAACACTTAAAAGTAGAAACTAACTGCTAAAATACCAGCAGGAGATTTCGACATGAAAAAATCAAGATTTACCGACACCCAGATAGTTAATATACTCAAACAAGCAGAACAAGGCGTGCCTGTCAGTGACATACTGCGTGAGCACAATATAAGTCAGAGCACCTTCTACAAATGGCGGAGTAAATACGGCGGCATGGATGCCTCACTGATTACCCGTCTTAAAGAATTAGAAGCTGAGAACGCTCGCTTAAAGAAAATGTACGCTGAAGAACGGTTAAAATCAGATATCCTACAGGATGCCATGTCAAAAAAGTGGTAGCGCCCTCTAGGCGCAAAGAGCTAGCTCAGCATTACATCAAAGCCAGAGGTATTAGCATCCGTTTAGCCTGTCTGATCTTTAATATCAGCATAACCTGCTATTACTATCAGCCAAAGACAGCGGATGAGACTGATCAGATAGCTAAGCTATTGACTGACTTAACAAGCAGTCATAAAAATTGGGGTTTTAAGCTGTGCTTCTTATATCTAAGAAATGTACTGGGACTGCCTTACAACCATAAACGTGTTTATCGCATCTACCGTGAGCTTGAATTAAACCTTAGAATAAAGCCTAAACGCCGTATTAAGCGAGACAAACCGCAAAAGCTTGCTGTGCCCACTTGCATCAATCAAAGCTGGAGTATGGACTTTATGCACGATGCCTTAACTGATGGTCGTGCTATTAGACTGTTTAATGTCATTGATGATCATAACCGTGAAGCATTAACCATAGAGGTTGATTTCTCTCTACCGGCTCAAAGAGTGATACGCAGTTTAAACCAGCTTATAGAGTACCGAGGTAAGCCTGATCAAATCAGGTGTGATAATGGCCCTGAATATATCAGCAATGATTTAAAAGACTGGGCAACTAAGCAAGATATCGTTATCGAATACATTGAGCCTGGCAATCCTCAGCAAAACGCTTATGTTGAACGATTTAATAAGACAGTACGTTATGATTGGCTGAATCAGGAACTGTTTGATAATTTAGATCAAGTAAGACAGCAAGCTGAAGTTTGGCTTGATCACTATAATAACGAGAGACCCAATATGGGTAATGGTGGCTTTACGCCAATTCAGAAACTTAATATGGCAGCTTAGTTCTACTTATTTGGTGTTTTAAATTTGGGGGTATTTCCGGCACACGGTATGTTGTTTATTACCTATATCATAATACTTATAGGCTCAGCTATCAAAATGAAAATGCCTCTTTGGGCAATACCTGCGGGCGTACTCGGCTCACTCTTACCTTTTGGCCCATTTATATTCGATCATTTACTAAAAAAGAACTTGCAGGAAAATGTAAGTAAAGAAGCCTAGAACAAGCTCTGCTATAAATGCCACAAACGTATCTTATTACTCAAGATTATTTTTCCTAACTAAATCACAAGCCGCCATCACTCATCGTGGCGACAAATGAATAGCATTGAGCAGAAATTAATCACAATAAAACTTTAATTCAGACCCAGTATGAATAGTCTCACACTCCAGTTACTTTTCGAACTTATCTTACATACTATCGACAAACCCGTTTTGTTTAAAAGCTAAACAGGTTTTGTCATCCGCGATGGCTTTCCTGTTATCGTAGGGTATACCCTAGAGGAACCATCAAAAAGGCTTCAAAAACCAATTAATATACCACTTAAAATAGACTGGTATAATGGAACCACTTAAAACAGACTATAAAAGTGCCTATGTTGATTGAAACATATTTGAAACAGACGACTAAGCAGCTATACACCTAACCCTAGGTATAATCCAATCAATTCTCAAAAGTACATAGTTTCAAGAAATCTAGTCTGAAACTAGATCCCGTATCTCAACATCTAACGCATCACATATCTCATATGCCTTCTTGAGCGTAATATTTTTCTCTCCACGCTCAATATTTCCCATATAGCTACGATCAATACCTGCCATCTCCGCCAATCTTTCTTGGGATATTCCTTTGCTTTTTCGCATCTCACGGACACGCTTTCCAAAAGCAATCATACGCTCATCTGTTGTCATTTCATTAACCACTGCTAAAGATAGCAATACTCACAGTGGTAAGCTACAATATCCACGGGATATAGTCGGTATTAAGAGGTGAGCGTGGAAACTAAACTAGAGTATCAGTCAGATATAACAGAAACTAATAAGCTGATCTGTGAGAGGTACTGGTTAAGAGAAGGCGATAAACGAAGTGGTTTTATATATACCTGTAAAGAGATAGGTCAAGAGTTTGATGTTAAGCATCAGGATATACCTAGTATCGTTAAAATAAATTCTCATCTTGTCGTACTAGACTGCCAATGCATAGACTGCGGTACAACTAAGGTTTGCTATACTCGCTCACAGCTAACTCGATTGGATCTTATTAGATGGCGGTGTGATGATTGCAGGGCGGCGCTTGAAAAAAGAATGGATCAAGAGTACTTAGAGTATCGTCTTAAACAAGACCGTTTAGCAGAAGAAAAGAGACAGACCGCTCTAGAGTACATCAATCAATGCCGAAGCATTCAATTAAGCAGTATTCCTTCAGTCACTGAGCTTAACGATGTGGATAAACTTCTACTCGCAGCGACTGTAGAGAGCCTAGGGGCAGATAATATAAGGAATACAGTCTCTCTACGTGACAATTTATCATTACCTTTATCACCGTTCTCTAAATTAGATGAAGAAATACTACAGCATCTTTTTAACCGAAATCTGCTCATACTCGCTCCTGAAAATAGCTACGAATACGTAACTATCAACGAAGAAAAAGAGCTAGAGATAGATTTCTATCAAGCGATCTTTGAGTTTGCTTATAGTATTGAGAATCTTACTAAAATCTTGATAAACGCTAAATCTAGAAAAAATACCAGTGCTCTAGTAGCGGATAGTCAATTTAAGAGCTGGTGTGAAAAGTTACAGCTAGGAGAGTGTTTAAGCTACCTGATTACTAGGTCAAGACTGAACTATCTAGCACCGCCTATTGGCGAAAAGCTAGTTAGTATTCTCAGATCATGTTTAGCTGAATGCTCTGTATCGACCATGCATTATATCATTTGGAAGTCTGTTGAAAATGCTGCTGCATACGTGCAAAAACCAGGTATTACTCGAAGACATGCTTCAAATTCTGTTTCTGGTAATATAGAGAGAGTATTCAATAAAATATACAGTGGTAGTTGGAGTCACAATAAATCTTTTCGCGATGCTAGCCACCCTCAGTCTGCAATGGCCAAAATATTTTTTGATTATGTATTTGGAGTAGATGATGGTGGTTTTCACCATACTCTTGATGAGCTATTCAGCCCATATAGGTCCCAAAAAACTTTAGAGCAAGTAAGTTACGCAACTCTAGGAGATGCTAGAGGTACGAATTATTCAGTCACAATAGCTCTTGATATTAAACAATCATGATTTACCGATGTCTAAATCACTAATACAATTAAATCAGCCGAATAAGACATAGCAATGAGAGAAAGATTGTCTAGATAGAAGACTATCTGACTTGCTGAACAATTTTATTACTACTGATAGGAGCTAGTATGGAAGATTCTAAATCTAAAACACCGATTGTTGACGATCGACCTATTCTTGTTAGTCGACAAGAGATAGAAAAGCGCCGCCGCATTAACTTTGATACTTTGGGCAGCTTTGCAGTCGATAATATTCCTGTTAACCCAGATACTCAGCATATCTTTCAAGACTTTGAGGAAGGTAAAATTGCAACTAGCGAGGAAGTAAAAGCGCTACTACACGCTCACTATACCAAGGTAGCGCTTGGAGATAATTAAACAACCTCTCTTCTTTTGAATATAGTATATATTAGTACTTTCTCAGTATGATACTTTATTACTCGCTGACAATAGGCTTACTTAGAAAATGTTTGACTGAGTGCTCTGTATCAGTCATGTATTACATAGTATGGAAAGCAGTTGAGAGTGCAGCAGCCTTCGCACAAAAACCAGATATCACTAGAAAACATGCATCAAACGCTATTTCTGGTAACATCGAACGAGTTTTCGGTAAGATATCTAGTGGCAGTTGGTACTATCCTAACAAATCTTATCGCGATGCCAGTCACCCTCAGTCTGCGATGGCCAAAATATTTTTTGATTACGTTTTTGGCTTAGATGATTGTAGTTTTCACAATACCTTGGATGAGCTATTCAATCCATATAAGATGCAGCAAGCTATTGAGAAAACAAGTTATTCAACTTTGGGAAGTGTGCAAAGCACCAGTTGTTCAGTGGCTATTGGTGACTTGAAAATAGTATAGATAGGTTTTTTTCAGTATGACTGGTAATTACCCAATGAAAACTGAACTGTCCCTGTACTCTCTCAGGATGCTGAGCCTCCAACGATCGCGGGGTAGTTCAAATAAGATTCATATTGTCCTCTGTGTCTTTATAACCCAATTTAACCAGAATACCTCTGTTTAATTACAATCTTCTAAAAGTTAGTCAGCTATATGCTAAGTGGTGCGGTGTTTATTATATTTTTGGTAGCCAATACTCTTTTTGATTAAATACTATTTTAAATACATCTTCATCGCATGGTTCGGTAGGTAATGTCCTAAGCGTCTTCACTTGAATATCCACCTGATGAAAATAACTCATACTCATCTGTATCCACATCAGTTCATCCTTGTCCGATAACGGTTTAGGTTGGTCATAAAGTACCATCATTTTCTTTTCAATCTCTTTCTTCTTGAGCTTTTGAACATCATCCTTACTAGGCTTGTTGCAAGCCAAGTTCAAACCGTAACTTTTGTTCAAAAAAGCGATGAAACCATATAATGCGTTGTACTGACCGTGCTTAACTAGCAAATACCCATCTAGTTGTTCCTGACTTGGCGTATGCGAGCCTTTAATGTCGTATTTAGTACATAGGTCTATTGCAGGCTGCAAGGCTAACCTGACTGATTTAAGAGAGGTTTTGCCATTGAGTAGTTTTTGATCTAAATATTGGTGGTATGTACTAATACAATCAGGTGCATTATCATCAAATTTAGCCAGCAAGTTAGCAATGCGCTCATCCTCTGCAATCTGATCTTTAATCTTGAGATCTACCACAACTTGCTTGGTCTTAATCAGCCAGCGAAGCACTGTTAAATACTCGCGTAATCCATTAGGTTTAAACTCTTGCACTAAAGATTCATAATTAGGTATATTGCCCCATAACTCATCACAGCGAACAAAAAAATCGATAAAGTTATTATGTTTTAAGGCAGCGGTCATACTACCCTTATTGACCATAAACCATTCGGAGAAGTCAGTATAGGCCTGTTTCATTAGAGTGGAAGAAAGCAGGTAAGTATTTATCTTTGCCTCATGTTTAAGTCTTTGTGACCAATAGCAGTCATTGCACCGCTTACCCATACCAGCAGGCATAAGCTTATGGCAACTCTCGCAAGGTATCTCACCGAACTCATGGCACTTCTGACATATCTTACCTTGCTTAGTATCGACAAGCTCCCTATACCTTCCGCATAAAGAACAGCTTTGCATAAAATGACTTTGATAGCAGCTTGTGCATACTGCATAATCATGAGATAGCTTTGAATATCGACTGATATTCCTTTTAAACTCACCACACTCAAAACACTCTTTTTTGACCTTGAAATAGTTTTGATAGCATGTCTGACAGACTCGTCCGTATTCAGTGTTAGCCCCATCTTTTACCGCCGCGCCGCCACAACGAATACAGGGCTGACTCATACGACAAGATCTACAGACGGCAAAGTCCTCTTTTTTATGCAGGCGATTTATCTCACCGCACTGACTACAAGGCTTTTTAACAAACCATATCCGATAACAATTGGCGCAATAGGTATCATCTTTATAGCGTCTTTTTATCTTAACGTTTTTATTACCGCAGGAGTTGCATCGATGTTTAGTCTTCTCTATGCTTGTCATAACTTTCTCTCATCTGCATCTTGCGCTTAAGTCTATTCCATGCCGTCATTACTGCCTTGGGTGAGGCGGGTTGTATATCCTCTGATTGTGCTTTGTGTTGCCGCGTAGGTACTCTATGGAGCTGATCGCATACCTCGCTAAAGGCTTTAGGTATAACCGTGTACTTTGACCACTGGAAGCTATTTTGGGTAATATTAAGAGCTAAGCAGGCCTTGATCCATTCATCACTGTCAACTTGCAATAGGTGGTAAGCGCACTCAAGCAGTAACACTCGTTCTTCTATCGGCAAATAATCAAATCTGAGTGCCGTTTTGGGTAGTGATAAAACGCTAGTATCAATCTCTAGTACAGTCAGTAGCTTGCCGAACATATAGTTGGGATTGTGCAGACCTCGCCTGACTAAATTTATTAAAAATAGCAGGTACTCAAACCACTGAGCCATACTGACTACTTGCCCCAAAACAATGCCTTGTTTGCTGAAAAAAGCCTGATCAGCAAGCAGTTGAAAATCAATGAGTGCAGCGCTTGGCGTTATATCTGATATAGCTTTATCTATCTTATAAAGACAGGAGTGACAGCGATTGATGAACTGCTGCTCTGGACTTAAAAGCTGGGGCTGATAAGGCTGATTGCAGTACCCACAATCTACCTGTAAGAATGTCTTATGCTTAGTGCAGCAGACAGACCATGTAAAGCGCCATTGCAACTTAAGGTAAGCCTCTTTATCATCGCTCATGCAGTCAGGGCAAAAGGGATAACCTACCCTTGAATAGCGGTTGCGTTTTGATAAGGGTGCTGTCCAAAGTAGAGGTTTTTTGTTGTCTGATTTAACTGGCGTATCATCTAAGAAATCGATCAATATTTGATCATCGAAAGTATCGATATTGTGACCTGCTAGAGTTGCAATATCAGATCTGATTTGTCCATCGATATGATCAAAACCTTTATCAACGTCATACGTCCAAATACGATACTTAGGCCAGTAGTAATAGGTAAAGGTCAAAGGACTACATCCGTGCCTAAGCGCGGCGCGTACTAGCCAAGATGTTAAGCTCTCACCGTATAGAAAAGGTGTGGCAAAAGTCAGTGGTTTTACCCAATAATTCTGCGTAGCCCTTTGGTCGGTTTTAGACATGACTTGCCCCTGATACTCTCAACAGTGATTTCTTCTTCACCTGACTCAATGGCGCTAATAGCACAATCGTTAATTAAACGCTTAACATCGCCAAGGTTGCCTGTACTAATGCTATAGATTAAATTGACCTTTTCAGTCTCAATGAGTTTAGACGGCTTTTTAAGTGGTAAAATCTTCTCAAAACTACCAACTAGACGCTTAAACTCTTTATCATTTGACCATAAAGAGAGCTCAGCTACATCAAAGCGACTAGCGTGTTGTGGGTCAGTGTGTAGAATACGAACAGCGTCTTTAGTGCCACAAAGCACGATAGGCATAAGCAATTCGTTACATAAGAATTTTATAACATTCATAATGGCTCGTTGCTGTCTGGCTGTACCCGTAAGCATTGAATGAACTTCGTCAATAATTAATATCTTGACGTTGGTGTGTCTAAAGGCGTTAACGACTTGGTATCTCAATTTATTGGCAGCATCGGTTGGTCTGTATGGCAGCTTAAACGCTTCAATAATAGAGATATACAAATCCTTTTCACTGGCAGTTGGGGGCGCTTGGATTTTGACTATAGGTATAACTAATGTCTCATCAACCGTATAATTTTCTCCAAACTTATCATAAAAACGGTTTATGATTGTGGTTTTGCCATTGTTGGAATCTCCAATAAGCAGCAAGTTTGGCATACGATGTTGCTTTACATGGTTCATCAATCCCTGCATAACATCAATAACCTGATTGGCTGTGTTGTAGCCTACCCACCTTGGAGAGTGGATAAATTCAATCCTTTCTTTATCGGGTAGATGAGCGATATGTCTGAACTTTTCATGAATGTGGGTGTATGAAGATTCGTTCATCAGTCAATATCCTCAAAGTATAGGTCGTCATCATTGTCATTAGACCCATCAAGGCTTGTCTCTACCGCCTTTTTGTTTAAAACCCTAGTCGATTCTGGCAACGTGTCTAGTATATCTACCTCTTCACTTTCATCTGATTTCAACTTGCCGTACATTGTTTGCGATTTAGTATGAGATTTTTTACGCTGCTCACTTCTAAGTACCTTTTTAGTCGTATTTTGAGATTCTTCAACTAGGGTATGTATATCTTGTAATGCTTGATATATCAGCGCCTCGTTAACGATTCCTGAGTCCTGTTTGACTTGCTTATAAACTTTCCTATACTCCCAAAGGCTAATTGGCGGCAGAACTTGATTTGCTAGTGGTACAGGAAAGTATTGTAGTAACTCAGGATCATAAAACCATATTCTAGTAATATCCCTTGGATCTTGCCTAAAGATAAACTTAGTCTTATTACCATTATCATCAGTATGATTAATGAAGTTGTTTAAGCAAGCATCGTAATATTGCAAGCCACCTATTGTTGTTCCATTCCTTTGAATAGTACGCAGGGCACTCGGCATAAAATCTAGTACCAGCGTATGACGGTCTGATGGGATTGGTGGTAATCCAATACCGCTTTCAAAGCCCTCACCAAATATACCTATGCGCCACTGCTCTTTAGGGCTACGTTTAATACCTGAATGTATACTTTCGTGATAATCCATCGTGATGTAGGTCAAGAACCATTTTTCAAACTCATGCAAGGTTAAACTGGCATGTTTCTCAGAGTTATATTCGTCTTTTTCTTTAATGTTAGAGAAAGTAGTGCCCGGCAATTCATGTACACGCTTCATTATAGTGCCAATAAATCGTTCAATATGACCACCATACTCAGGTCTTGCTAGTGGCCTAAATTCAAGATTGATACCATGAAAAGCGCAAGACTTCTGCAAACTTTCAGCTCTAAAATCAGAACCATTATCGACGTGGATTTTTTTAGGTATACCGAAGACATTCCATTTCACATCGGATAATCCAAACTCAAGCAACAACTCATCTTTTGGTAAAATACTTCGTGAGATGCACATACTAACCGAAGTAACAGAGGGCGCATCTAGTGAAATATAATAGCCTGTAACCATGCGGCTATAGACATCAATAGCCACTGTAATGAATGGTCGACCAATAGGTCTTCTATGCTTATCATCAACCAGTATCAAATCTACTGGTGTGTGGTCTATCTGAATAACACTGAGAGGGTATTTTGCGTCAGGAAAATGACCTGCTTTAGCGGTGAATTTTTGTTTTGCACGTTTTCTCTGACCACGACCGCGCAATAGGTCTTTCTCTTTGATTTCTTTGATACGGTTACGGATGGTGTTCTTGCTAGGTTTCTCAATATCCTCTACATAACAACGCCTATGAATCTCTCTGATAGTGGCTTGCACATTAGGTCTTTGAACAGTAAGGTAAAAATTATTGATGACTTCGTTAATAAGGTTTTCTGTCTCCTCATTTAGACGTTTAGTCCCTTTTTTCCAGCCTCTTTTTTGATCAATTAAGGATCCAATTGAGCCTGTCGATTGATAAGCGTCAACCCATCGTCTAAGAGTACGACTAGAAACCCCAACTTCTTTAGCTCTTCTTTCATAGCCCTGTTCACCCCGATAGTTGTCTTCGCCATACCAGTCTTCCTCCATAATGAGTGGGGTGATAGCTAAGTACTTCTTTTGAGCTTCTTGCCATTCATCATCGCCAATATCATTAAGATCGATGACAACAGAAGTATTTGCACCGTCTATCACGTTATCGAAGTCATGGATTGATAAGACATGATTACTCAATGTTTTTAAGTTTTTAAATACCGCTTGATTTAAGTCATCAAGGTACTCAATAAGTTGGTACTCATCATCGGTTTTATTACGATAAATACCGCCAAGCACCATTTGAATATGGTCACGCCTATATTTACTGCTAGTGTCGAAATGAGAACTCATCCTTAGTCCTATTGGTTTGGTTACGATTTCAGTGTCCAACATGCCAGACCTCCATTTGCGGGTCTTTAACGTCATCCCAAATATCAAACCCGATTTGCTTACTTGCCATTAAGTGCCAAACCAGAGCCTGTCCATCAGGTCGGTAAAGCTTAGATTTAAAGTATCTCTCTAAGATATAGTCAACACTAGTTATGCCACGTTGCTTAATATCAGTGAGTATTACCTCAACCTCTTCGTTATTAACTCTTATGGTTTCATAAGTTCTCAGAAAGTTAATGTTATCAAGCGCCTCATGTCTAACCCTGTCTTCATCGAATATGATGAATCTGATACCTTTTTCCTTACAATACCGTTTAGCTGCCTTCCACTTGTCAGACCAATCACGCCAGTTTAGTTGCCACTCTTGTTTTGGTTTAACCTCTGCAATAAACGACTTACCCGATTTAGCATCTAACTCCACATAATAATCAGGCGTATAACGATAGGTTCTGCCATTTTTATTAAAAGGTATCTTCACAGGCTGAGGTGTGATGTTTTTAACATCTTCCCGAAAAGCATGATAAATAATAAAATCTCTTTCTAAGGTCGATTCGTAAGCAAGCGGCTTTTTCTTGTAAGAAATGACACCTGAAACACTCCGTCTTGTCGGTTTTATTTTACGAGCTTGATGTTTGAACATTATGACACCTATTTCTGGTAATTTGTAAGAATCTGACACTTATTATTGGTAATATTTGACATTTAATCTAGGTAATAATTGGATGTAGATAAAGAAATGATGTCTAATTATGACACTTATTGTTGGAACTGACAGTGGCTCACGTCCGAAACCTGGTGAAATAACACTTGCTGATAAGGGGGTTTTATTTCTCGATGAGCTACCAGAGTTTGATCGTACTGTGCTCGAGGTCTTGCGTCAGCCGTTGGAGGCCAAGCAAATCACCATCAGCCGTGCCAACTCACAAATGACCTTTCCGGCCAGCTTTCAGCTAGTAGCGGCGATGAACCCTTGCCCATGTGGCTATGACGGTGATGGCTCGGGACGCTGCCGCTGTCGACCTGAGCAGATCAAGCGCTATCAAGACAAACTCTCAGGGCCGCTACTTGATCGTATTGATTTGCACATCACTGTACCTGCACTACCCATCGCAGACTTGCAGAGCGCGCAGGCAGGCGAAACCTCAGCCCAAGTCCGCGAGCGTGTTGCCGCCGCGCATCAACGCCAAATAACGCGGCAACACAAGGTCAATAATGCACTGAGCCCAAGCGAGATCGATAAGTATGTGCCACTGGGCGAGGGCGAGCAGCAACTGTTGCAGTTGGCGCAGCAGCGACTTAATTTATCGGCGCGTGGCTATCATAGAGTCTTACGCGTTGCTCGTACCATTGCCGATCTTGCCGATAGTCATGATGTCACCAGCGCTCATTTGTCAGAGGCGCTCAGCTATCGGGGCAAAGCATAACAGCAAATCAGGCTCGCCTAAGTTAAAGGTCTATAGACTGTATTTTATCGCTTATGCATCGTTTTGCAGGACCCATTGCACTAAGGCGGCAAAGTCATCAAACGCATGGGTGGGATTTAGCTTACGAATATCTTGTCCATAGTTGTAGCCATAAGACAGCCCCAGCGTGTCCATGCCAGCGTTTTGGCCGGCCAAGATATCATTTCTAGAGTCGCCTATCATGATGGCTTGTGCTGGCGTGACGCCCAGCGTTTGGCAGACATGTAGCAGCGGCGCGGCATCTGGTTTTTTTTGCGCTAAGCTATCGCCGCCGAGCACAGCACTAAACAGCTCTTGCCAGCCAAAGGACTGTAAGATTTTTGGGACAAAACCAATGGGTTTGTTGGTGACCAAAGCCAGTGTGTAGCCCGCTGCTTTTAGTTGTTTGAGACCATCATCGACGTCTGGATAGGCGACCGTTTTGCTACCGCTGATATCTTTATAAGCTGCAAAAAACACCGCTTCGGCGTGATCCAGAGTGTCTGTATTTAGCTCGTCTTCTAGCACCTCTATTTTGCCGACCAAAGCACGTGCCACCAGCATGCGTGAGCCGTTGCCGACCCAGTTACGTATGGTATCAATAGGGTAGGTGTCTTTGCCAAGTGTGCTCAGCATGGCGTTTACGGCATCGGCCAAGTCTGGTACGCTATCGATGAGCGTACCATCAAAATCAAAAATCAACAGTTGCTTATCCATTATTCCTCTCGGTTTTGTGTTGCTATAGCGGATTTAAGATAGCTTCGATGCCCAAACAATACCAAGCAATATAAGGCAAGGCAGGCAAGCGACAGTGTGCAATGAGTGGGGGGCGCTGCAAGCGAGCCAAGCGCTGTATCTATTTTATACAAGGATAGCTATCTTGATCGTCTGTGCTACCATAGCACAGCTAAGCTTTTGCACCCACTTTTATGCAGGCTTAAATATCGCTAGTCGACATCTTTATAGCGCTCGCGGTGTGCTTTTTTCATTTGTAGATAGGTGTCATTTTTACGGCACGCGTCCCATTTTTGCTTAAAAATACGAGCGGACTCTGCTTTGATAGGGTCCTCTTGCTGACGCGGTAACTCTTCGCGGCCATGCGCGCCGCTTTGGCCTTTTTTATCGTCAGGTACCGCCCCTTTGTATTTTTTACCGCCCTTGTGATTGGCATAGCGCCGCGCGCGTGTGTAGCCCATTTGGATAAACTTGCGCGCCATGTCAGCACCGACAAAATCATCCTTTGCCAAGTAATCCAAAAACATCTGATAAATCGTTTCGCTGCTTTGCTTGGCAACCTCAGGAGTGGCAAAGCGCCAGTATGGCAAAATCTCAGACTTATAGGGCTCGACCAACAGCACTCCTTGCTCGCCGCGCCCGACTCGGTATAGCTCAGGCTGCGCGCGCAGGTCTAGGTTTTTATAATCTAAGTCATAATCAAACTCTCGCATCGTGTGCCCTTATCCTTTGTATGATGTTTACGGCTACTATCGAGTATACTGAGCGCAGCTGTCTAAAAAACAGCGCAAAAGTGTTATACAACCGTGACAGTGAGCGATTACTATATGAATCACCGCTGCTGGCTTTATCGCTAAGGCCAGCATTAGATAGCGTTTGATGATTACTGAGTAGGTCAAAACCATGACAATAAAACGTATAAAACCATGTGGCATCACCTCGATTTTATTTTCAAAATATAGGTTGGGTGTCGCGGCGCTACTCATCAGTGTACTCAGTACCACGGCGGCATATGGCGCGTGGTTTGAGCGTTTTATCCCGCAGGGTGAGACCTATACCGTACGAGAGATAGACCGTGACTTGGCCTTTGTGATTGATGGTTTTATCTATGATGCGCGCACGTCGTGTTTTTTGGCGGTGGGGGATCGGGTGGTGTTTTTTGAGGGGCGTCATGGTATTGATTACCGCGCGACGGTGTATGATTTGGATTCGCGCGAGCGCTGTGAGGTGTTATTGCGCGGTCGGCTATACCAGCGTTAAGTGAGTATTAATCCATAAAAATCAGCCATAAAAAAACCCCAAACATTTCTCAATGTTTGGGGTTTTAGAATCTAGTAAACGAATGGTGGCTCGAGGCAGGATCGAACTGCCGACACACGGATTTTCAATCCGTTGCTCTACCGACTGAGCTATCGAGCCGTCTTCGTTGAGGCGCTATTAAACTAAATATCGCCGCTGCTGTCAAGGGGTTTTTGCATTTTATGTGATAAAAGTCTCTATATCCGTCAATATAAGCGAAATAATCGGGTTTCGTCTTACTTTGAATGATTGAATTGAGGACACGCGCTAGTCTTTGACGCGCAGCAGCTCATACTCGCTCATGATACGATGAATAGCATCATCGGCAGGGACGAACTCTCGCACGCCTTTTTTGACCTCGGCATCATAGACCAGTTTGATAAACTTGGCATCAATCGCGCGTTTGCGGTTTTCTAGATGTACGGTGAGGTACTGTAGGCGTTTGGCATTGGTTTGCCCGTCATCGAAGCAAGCCACTGCGGCGATGGGCTTATCATTAAACATGCCGACGTATAGATATTGCCCGCGTCTAAATCCTTGCTCAACGAGCCGAAGCACCTCTGCCCCACTAGGCTGGGTCTCATCGCTGTCATATAGTGCCGCCAAGCGCTCGGCCAGCTCATTGTCGCGTGCAGGTTTTTTGATCAGCGGGGCGTCTAAGCGGTTGATGGCAATGGCTTCTAAAGGCATGGCAGTTGTTCCTATCAAAAATGGAATGTTATAAATAGACAGTGATAAGGTCAGGTCGGTATAAACAAGATAGCACGTGGCATCACAGCGTCACAGCATTGATGATTGATAAAACTCAATGCACTATTTTAGCAGAATACGCAGATTTTGTGCGTGGTTTGGCGCTTGGCCGTGGCGGTCGTGGTTAGGGTTTGCTATGATGCAGGTAGGCCGCGTATTGTCTCTGGCAGACAAACTGCATTTAGCCCGTGCGCGCCAGCCATATTTTAGTCTTTTTTAATCTTTTGTCATTGACAGACTTTGTTGACACCGCTCGCAACGTACGAGTGTTTATTGGACGTTTGTCGTCCTATTTTATTGAGCACATTTTATTGACCGCTTTTATTGATAGAGAGTAGCCATGACAGCCAATTCGACCACCCATACCCCTGAACAGTCCTTGCCTCAAACCCCAAACCTACATGGCCGTCCAGCGCGCACCGCTACCGTCGAGCGCAATACCGCTGAGACCCAAGTCAAATGTACGGTCAATCTCGATGGCACCGGTCAAGGCGTCGTCGATACAGGGGTGCCGTTTTTGGATCATATGATCGATCAGATCAAGCGTCATGGTCTCTTTGATTTAGATATAAAATGCACAGGCGATACTTATATCGATGATCACCATAGTGTCGAGGATACCGGTATTACTTTGGGCCAAGCGTTTAACAAAGCTTTGGGCGATAAAAAAGGCATCCGCCGTTATGGGCATTTTTATGCGCCGCTTGATGAGTCGTTGACGCGCGCGGTCGTCGATCTCTCAGGGCGTCCAGGTCTGCATATGGATATTCCATTTACCCGCTCACATGTCGGCAAGTTCGATGTCGATCTGTTTAGCGAATTCTTCTACGGCTTTGTCAACCACTCATGGATGACCGTACATTTGGACAATCTTAAAGGCAAAAACAGCCATCACCAAATCGAGTCGACCTTTAAAGCTTTTGCTCGCGCCCTGCGTATGGCCTGTGAATATGATGAGCGCGCGCTAAATACCTTGCCGTCGACCAAAGAGGCGTTTTAAGGATAGGTGCGGTGCTGCTACGGTCACAGCCGCGCTTATTGCACGGCTTGTACAGTTAGTGCTTTTGCTCGTAGCAGGATTTTATCTGTACCTCATCCGCTGTTATCAAATATAATAAAAACGATTCAAAAACGAGAACCAATCAATGACCAAAATCGCCTTATTAGATTATGGCATGGGTAATTTGCACTCAGCTGGCAAAGCATTGTCAGCGGTAGGGGCAGACGTCTCTATCACCAATGACCCAAAAGTCGTCGCTGCTGCCGACAAAATCGTCTTCCCCGGTGTCGGTGCCATGCGCGACTGTATGGCTGGTATGGCCGCTGCGGGTATCGATGATGTCGTACGCGACGCGATCTTTAACAAACCCGTGATGGCCATCTGTGTCGGTATGCAAGCGCTGTTTGAGCAATCAAGCGAGAATGGCGGCACAAATTGCCTAGGCATCCTAAACGGTAGCGTAGAAGCCTTTGATCCGGCGTGGACAGACAAGCAAGGCGCGACGATTAAAGTGCCGCACATGGGCTGGAATACCATTAGCGGTATGGACTTTCACCATCCATTGTGGCGCGGTATCGATGACCATGCGTATTTTTATTTTGTGCACAGTTATTACTGCGCGCCTGCCGATAGCGCACAAGTGGCTGCTGTCTGCGACTATGGCCAGCCATTTTGTGCCAGCGTGATCCAAGACAACTTGTTTGCCACCCAGTTTCACCCCGAAAAAAGCCACACCGCAGGCTTGCAGTTATTAAAAAACTTTGTCGAATGGGATATATAGCCAGACAACGCTGTCTTTTTCATCAGTAGTCACGCTGAACAGATATCAGCCTGAAAGGCGAGTCGACGGCGTTGCTCACTTCTTATAGGCCGCAGCTATTGCTTGCTGTTATATATGGAAAACACCAGTGGATTTTACCGCCTTTAAAATCAATATCATCGATGTCACAAGCCTAGCCAAAGATGCGCTGCACATCTATGTCGGTGTCGGGGTCTATCTGCTGTGCCTGCTGATACTGCGCCCTCTTATCAAAAACCAAAATCTCAGAGCTTTTATGGCCCTGCTGGTGGTGGTGAGCGTGGCGCTGCTCGGGGAGTATCTGGATAATCGCCATATCATCCTTCCAAAAGGGGTGTTTGCGCTGGGAGTCTTGGATATCAAAGCCAGCCTACACGACCTGATAAACACCTGCCTGCTGCCCTTGGTGCTGTATGCGGCCAATAAATGGCTAAAAATATTTCAGCCCACCCCCCATGCCAAAGTCTTGCTTAAGCGCCATAAAAAAATGGACGGCTAAAGCTAGCTTCTGCTGTCGCCTGTCACTATAGTCAATCCGATATAAAAACGATACAGTGAGAAGACACGTGGTTTTTCGTAGCCTTGAGCGGCGTAGGCACAGCACGCAAGAAAAATTGTGCCAGTTGCAGGCTCATAAGCGGCCTTATCTTTACAAAGCTTACGAAACATAAAAAGTCTCGTCTATTTCACGTTTCCTTATTTTGCTACTTTATAGGTGTCATCTTTCTTGATGAGCCAATACAAGTCATAAAACTATAAGCAATAAAAAAGGAAGCCACTATGAATATGCAAGATCTATTAGATAAAGCCAAAGACACCTTAGACAACGCCAAAAATACTCTAGGCTTAGGGCCGCAAGAAACTGAAGCAGGCATTTATATTCCCTCAACATCATCGCTAAAGATAGCTGCGCCGAATAAAACCAACTACGATCATACTAATTACGATAATCCCTATATGGGCGATAAGAAAATTATGATGGTCTGTACCGAAGAGCAGTATATGACTATGGAGAACGGCAATAAATTTGATACCGGTAATCATCCGGTGGAGATGATGGTGCCGTTATTACATTTTAAAAAAGCAGGCTTTGATGTCGATGTGTTTACGCCAACAGGCGAGGCGGTCAAGGTCGAGCAGTGGGCGATGCCAGAAGACGATGACGACGTTAAACAAATTTATAGTGAGTACGAGTCCAAGTTTAAGAGTCCAAACAGCATCGCTGACTTCGTCAAAAACGATATGGCAGAAAGCACTGAATACGCGGCGATCTTTATTCCCGGTGGTCACGGCGCTATGCTCGGCTTGCCGGAGGATAAAAACCTTGGTGCAGTGCTACGCTGGGCGTATAAAAACGATTTGTTTACCTTAGCGATTTGTCACGGGCCTGCAGCGTTATTGGCGGCTGACCTTAATAGTCCTGACAGTTCTGATGAAGACAATTCCAAGCGCGATTTTATTTTTAAAGGTTATAAAATGGTGGCATTCCCCACTGCGATGGATAAGCAAATGCCAAAAATCGGTTATCTGCCAGGACCTATGCTATGGTACTTTGCTGAAAAGTTAGAAGATTTGGGCGTTACTATTGATAATAAACTGGCCTCAGGACAAACGCATCAAGATAGAAAGCTGATCTCAGGTGACGGGCCACTCGCGGCAAATGACTTTGGTAAAATGAGTGCTAAAGCTTTACTAAAAGAGTTTGGTTAGATCATTTTCATAAACTCATCATATAAAAAAACGACTATTTATTAGTCCGTTTTTTGTTTTTGATATAAAGATTCTTACTCATATCAAGGTAGTTTAACAAGCAATAGCTGTTCAATACTGTCAGTATTGCAAACAGGCACTCTACCAATCATACCCACCAATTTATTTCTTAAGATTTCTATTTCTTTTGGGTCAGTATTCGACTTCAAGACAATCAACATTTGATAGTCTAAGTCACCATTGTGACCATCTTTACGACAGTAACGTTCTAAAATAGCGATGGAACCCATCCATTTGTTTTTGAATTCAGCAATCACCTCTGCCCAAATTCTACGCTGTACAATTTTACTGGCTTTTTTTGGGCTTTTACTTAGTATCTGCGCAAAACTTGCATTTTCTTCTGATAGTATTGATTCAGCAATAATACAGTCTCTAATATCTTCAGTTAAATCCGTCAACTCTATAATTTGTACTTCACTAGTCTCTTTACTAATTAAGAAGTAATCTGCTTGGTTCATCTGACCTTCTTTAAAACCAAGATATGCTCTTAAACCATTGCTCTCATCTATCTTATAACCATAAAAGTCACAACATTCACCATCACTATGCTGCATCAGCTGTTTAAATGGTTCTAAGTCGATGCTGCTACTCACAGTAAGTAACCTCGAATCATCAAGTTCTCATAAGTCTCTAGCAGTTTTTTTCGAGCCTGCTCAATAGGGGAAAAATCTTTATCATCCATTGCTAATAATGTGCCATCGGTCTGAAAATAATAAGTTGATAGCTCATCACCTACCTTTTGCTCTTGGGTACTAATTTCAAACGCTTTTAGCATATCGCTGCTGTGAGTTGTGACAATAACGTAGACACCGTTTTTGGCAAGCTCTACTAAGACATTCGCTAAAATAGCCTGCCATTCAGGATGTAAGTTAGATTCAGGCTCATCAATAAATACAAATGAGCCTTTATTAATAATGTTCTTGCTTAGCACTGCCTGAAAGATACCAAGATTAGTCATACCAAAGGAAACTAGGCTTTTTGAGATGCTTTGACCTTTGCTATTCTCAAAGGTTAAGTCGCTATTCGCGGCTTTAAACTTACCTTGTAACTTGCTTTCTAACTCATCAGCACATTTGATTATAAATTCAGGGCGCTCTCCGTCTTTAAAATCAGTAAATAGGAGTTCTTTTAGGTCAAGGAAGTGTTTAGGAACGCCTGTTAAGCGTTCATTACTAATTAAATTAGAAATATATTTTTGAACATTGTCCTTGTTATCGATAATCGGTAATAATTTCCAATAAACAGGAGATTCAAAAAACATAACACGATTGATTTTATTATTACTTAACAGGTTTTCTTCGTGAAAAAAAGCTTTTACAGAGTTATCTTTTAAAATATTAATCTCAATTATGTTTTTTATATTAAAAACAGCTTCTTTTGAATCCTTTTTCACTAACATACTTATTTCTGATACTTGAAAGTTGCTTTTTAACTCATTTTCAATATTATCTTCTATTATTTTTATGAAGTATTGTTTAGGTTCTTCAATAGCGAATAGTAACATATCAAGACTATTAGATAAGATTTTAGTAGTATATTTCAGTATTAAATTATCAAAATCTTTATTACTTTCGTCTTTACCTAACTCTTCTAAAGATTTTATAACATCAGAAAAAGTGTCTTTAAATAGGTTTATAGAGCTTCTTACACTCTCAAATTTTTTCGAATCTACGTGTATTAACGGATATTTAGCATTATGCTTTAATTCATTGAATAACTGTTCTATATTCTCCTTTAAGTTATTTATTACTTCTAACCTACTTATATTAAAACCTCTAGAGCCTATAAAGTCGCTAATTCGAGAAATGTTATTATTGATATCTAAATGTAATAGGTTCAACTCATTTGAAAAAACATCTAAAATAGTTACATTCAATATTGAATACAAAAACTTAGTTACAAAGCTCTTACCCGTCCCATTTTCACCCGCAAGAATAGTCAAAGGCGTGATAGTAATATCAGCCTCTTCGATAGCCCCTAAGTTTTCAATATGTATGTCATAATTCATCATAGCTTTCCTAAATGTGGTAAAGCGTATTATTTAGCGAAGTTTTAAAGTTTAATATCTGTTACCTTATTCTACCTTACGTCAGCATTAAAATCAGTAGAACCTACTCATCATCATACAGCTTTCGCACCACCTCACCAATCACCGCAATGCCTTTGGCCAACGTGTCCTCATCCGCTGCGATACTCATGCGAATACACTCATGCGCGTGTTGATAGTCACTGACATCGACACCAGGGAAGAAATACTGACTTGGGACGATAAGCGTGCCTTTTTCTTTGAGAATATCGTACAGCTCAAGCGTGGTAATCGGCAAGTCTTTAAACCACAACCAAAAGAATATCGCCCCCTCAGGCTTATGAATCATCAATGGATAATCACCCAGCTCTTGTTTGAGCAGCGCAATGGCCTTTTTTGCTTGCTGCTGATAAAACGGCTTAATCTCGTTATCCGACACGTCTTTAATGGCATCGTTTTCGACCAGAGGCGTGGCGATAGACGCACCAAAGCGCGTGGGCGAGAGATTGACCACCGCATTCATCGCGCTGACTGCGGCGATGACCTCAGGCGCGGCCACGATAACTCCCGTACGCACCCCCGGCAAGCCGATCTTGGACAGGCTAAAACACAAAATGGTATTGTCATCCCAGTTGAGCGTGACGTCTGAATAAATAATATTGGGGAAGGGCATACCATAAGCGTTATCGATGATCAGTGGTACCTCATAGCGACGCGCAATCTCGGCCAAATGCGCCATTTCGTCATCGGTGAGCACGTTGCCCGTCGGGTTGGTCGGACGTGAGCAGCAAATCGCCCCAATACGACCTTCCTTTAACGCTGGCAAGTTCTCTAACGCGTCAAAATCTACACGATATTTAAAGAAGCCTTCTTCGCCATTATGGGTAACTTCATCGATATGCGGCAACACGGCGGTGAAATGCTGACCTTCCACATGCACATCGCTATAGCCGATATACTCAGGGGTCAATGGCAGTAGAATGGACTTATCGACAGATTCGTTCTGCTCATCAGTGAACGCACCGCCAAATAGATTAAATAGATAGAAAAATGCATTTTGCGAGCCATTGGTCAGGGCAATGTTTTCTGAAGTCAAATTCCAGTCATAATGACGGTTAAAAAACCCCACCAACGCCTCGATAAAGGCGGCATCGCCTTGCGGGTTTGAGTAGTTTGCCATGCTAGTTGTTGCTGTACTATTGGTCTCATCGCTATTATTAAAGCTACCATCATTGCCCAGCGCTTGATAGGTCTGCAAAAACAGCTCATTGACGGCCTCAATTTTGGCAGGGTTACCACCGCCCAGCATATTGACTGGCTGATCGCTTTTTAGCGCATCGCCCAGATCATCCATCAATTGTGAGATGCCAGTGGGCTGGGTAAATTTTTGACCGAACTTTGAGAATTTCATAAGGCTACCATGCTGTTTGAGAGGGTGTTATAAGTGGGTATTTAACCGATAAAGTGGGGCTAGTATAGCAAAAGGTTTCTATAAAATAAGCAATATGCGCGGCTGATATTGGTTTATATAGTTGTGTCTTAAGTAAAAAAACGCCCACTATATTCATAGTGTGCGTTTTGGTTTGGGGGTTTAGGAAATCAGGGATTTGGGGCGGAATTCTTGCAAAGCTAAAATTGAATACAGTTTTTTAACGCTTCTCAAACCATCGCCCTTACCCGAGCCATAATCCCGCGTCCAATCACCAAGCGTACATAAATGATCGCAATACCCAGCAGCAGGGCGAGCAGCAGCCCGCCGCCAATAGCCAAGCTCATCCATGGCACACTATAGCGCAAATCAAACCACTGGGTAATCGCAAACCACGAGCCAGCGCTGGCAATCGTCATCGCAAACACCGCCGCGCTAACACCAAGTACGCCAATCTCTAAGATATTAAGCATATACAAGTCGCGCTTTTGCATCCCTAGCAGGCGAAATGAGGCGCTCTCGGTCATACGGTCCTGTGAGGTGGATAGTAGCGAGCTGATCAATACCATGACGCCTGTTAGCAATGCCAATAGGGTGAAGACATAGACCAAGCGGCTCATTTGCACGACCAAATCTTGGACTTGCTCAGCGATAGCGGTACCGTCAATGGTGGTGACAGCAGGGAACTTGCGTACCAGCTGACCTTGCACCTCGGCGATACGGTCCTCAGGGATATGCGCGGTGGCAAACTGGATTTGCGGCGCGCTGGACAGCACCGATGGTTCAAACAAAAAATAAAAATACGGACTCGGGCCACGCTCGAAGCGCGAGCGGATACTGGTAATTTGCCCGATGATTTTGATCCCTTGGATATTAAAAATAATCTCGTCGCCCATGCCGACATTGAGCAAACTGGCGGCCGTATCCAAGATAGATAGGGGTGCTATGGTCTGTGCGGCGTTGTTGTTATTATCGGTATGATCGGTGGTGATAGGCGCATAGAGCGCGTTTTTTTCTAGAGAATCAGTGATGAACTCAGTATCCATCACCGTGTCGGCGTAGCTTAAGTTAAACACTCGCGACGGATCATCAAAGCCTTCTGTAGGCTCGATATCTTGTACAGGCACGCCGCCAGCGGTGACGATACGCGCGCGAATAACGGGATAATAGCTGACCGGTGCGCCAATGATGTTATTAATCGCGTCGTGTTGTTCGCTTTGCACATCGAGCAAAAATATATTGGGCGCGTCTGCAGGGTAGGTGTTGATAAACTGCTCGTTGATACTGTGATTAAGCGTGGTGATAAGTGTTAGGACGGAGACCGACAGCGATAAGGTGACAAAAAACAGCGCCGATTGGTTGCCTTTACGCGCCAAATTATGAATGGCGATACGCTGCATCCAGCTGATACGGCGGCGCGAGGCCAGTTGTGCCAAGAGCCATAGCCAGCCACGAGCAAGCAGCCAAAATATCGCGACAAAGCCAATCAGGCCGATCAGCAGCTGCGCGCCCAGTAGCCACGAGCCCACTTCATAAGCAAAAAACACATACAGACTTGTTAGCATCAGCCCGTACCATAGTATAGGCAGGCGTCGATACCATGGCAGGTTTTGATTGGACTGACTTGCGCCTTGATTGAGCAAGGTTGCAGGCTTGGTGTGGTTCAGCGGGCGTAAACCGCGCTGGGCGATGACAAAGCTCAAGAGCAGCGCAATGATGATGGTTTTTAGGATGCTAATGGGGTTGATCGCTAGCGCCACATCGGCAGGTAAGATAGCGCCAAGGTAGGGCTGACTGAGCTGTAGTAAGCCGGCACCAAGGATACTCGCTGCGATACAAGCGATGACGGTGGTCGTAAGTAGTAACTGGTAGTAGCTGCGTTTGAGCGATGCAAGCGGCTCACCCAAGGCGAGGCGAATGGCATTGTTCGGCTGCTCTTTGCTGACAAAGGCACTAATCACCCCATACATCGCCACCGCCGAGAGCAGGAGGACGGCGATGACCAATAGCTTTAAAAACATCAAGACATTATCAGAGATACGCGAGACAGACGTATCCGCTGACTGAGCGTCAGACAGCTCGATATCAGGGTGGCTTACGAGTAGCTGCTTAAGCGTTGCATGCTGCGCCGCTATTGTCTCGGCATCTCCTGCCATCTCGATACGGTAGTTGACACGGCTGCGCTGCCCCAATAGGTTAGTGGCTGCCAGCGCTTGTTGCTGCATCAGGACCCGCCCGCCAAAGCCAAAGGCACTTAAAGGACGATCTGGCTCTTTGGTCAGTACATCACGGATGGTAAAGCGTCCATCACCGATGGTGACGACATCGCCGACGGTAGCGCCAAGACCATTTAGCACCTCTGGCGCGACGATGATGCTATCGGCTGTCAGCTGTTGCCACAGCGGCTGTCCGGAGGCCAGCTCGACGTCGCCATATAATGGATAAGCGGGAGAGACGGCTTTGAGCTGCGTCAGCAATGTCTGCTCTGCGCTCACCACCATCGCACTAAACTGATGATCGTAGACGACTTGGCTGGCAGGCAGGGTGTTGACTTGTGCCATGACCTCGCTTGGCCAGTCTTGTTTGCTGTTGAGTATCAGATCGCCGCCGACCAGCGCTCGCTGATTGTCAGTGATGTAGTGATCGACGGACTGCTGGATAGAGTCCAAAGTCAGATAAGTGGCCAGTGATAGCGTCAGCGTCAATAAAAACAGTACCGGATACACCCAGTGTCGCCACCAGCTACGGGTGAGGGCTTGCGCGCCTAACGTGCGAGTAAACAGCAGACCTATCAGGCCATGAGACTGGGCTGTAGCAGACTGAGTTGTAGCAGCGCTTGGTTTATTTTTCATCAGCGTTTGACCCATCTATCGTACCGTCATGCATGGTGATGACTCGATCGGCCATGTCAGCGAGCGCTGGATCATGCGTCACGACGACCAGCGCCGAGCCAGTCTGCGCACGCAAGTCTAGCAATAGCTGCATGACCTGCTCGGCGTTTTGCTCATCCAAGTTGCCTGTCGGCTCATCGGCAAAGACAATCTTTGGCTGGGCGACCAGTGCGCGCGCCACCGCTGTGCGCTGCTGCTCACCGCCGGATAGTTGACTGGGCAAGCTATCACGTCGATGGCCGAGCCCGACTGCTTCGATTAAGGCATCGACCCGCGCAGGATCAGGACGCCGCGCGATATCTAGCGGAAAAGCGATATTTTCGCGCACGCTCAAGGTCGGCAGTAGATGAAACGACTGAAAGACAAAACCCATCTCGCGCTGACGAATCACCGCTAGCGCCTCTTCATCAAGAGCGCTTAGCGTTTGTCCAGCCAGCGTAACCGAGCCACTATCGGGATAATCAAGCGCGGCCAGTAGACCCAGTAAGGTGGATTTACCTGAGCCTGATTTGCCCATAATCACCACAAATTCGCCGGCATCGACATGGATACTGACGTCTTTGATGATGGCCAGCGATTGCTCACCGACTTGCACGGTTTTATGTAAATGCTCGGCACTGAGTATGGCGTTACTGGTAAGTGTGGCGGTCATGGGCAGTTCCGGTTGGTTGGTTTAAGGCCATAAGGCATCGAAGTGAAGCAGCTATAGATAAGCGCCTTTAATTACGCTCACTTTCGACTATTTTTTCTAGCTTGGGCGTAAGCACTGGCAAAACATTTTCATTAACGATCATGCGATAGCCCTCTTTAGTCGGGTGAATGGCATCCGCTTGGTTGAGAGCGGCATCACCGCCCACCCCGTCCAAAAAGAACGGAATCAGCGTAACCCCCGTGTCTTCGGCGATGCGCGGATAAATCGCGGCAAACGATTCTACGTAGTCTGAGCCAAGATTGTCATAAATCTGCATGCCGCCCAAAATGACTTCGCTGCCACCTGCTTGCAAGCGTTTGATGGCGGTACGGATGTTATTTTCGATAGTGGCGACTTCTATACCGCGCATGGCATCGTTGGCACCGATGGTCAGTATGGTGATATCAGGTTTGGTCTGTAGCACCCAATCCAAGCGATTGACCAGCCCTGTGCTGGTCTCGCCGCTCAAGCCGGAATTGACGACAGTGATATTGGGATAGCCCATTTTTTTTAACTGAGCTTCTAGTTGGGCAGGGTAGTTATCTTCAGGCGACACGCCCAAGCCTTCGGTCAAGGAGTCGCCCAGCGCCAAGATTGTCAGCGCTGCTTGCTGCTCATTCAACCGTGAGGGGGATGATGTGTCGGCAGTCTGACTGGTTTGAGTAGTTTGGCTGATAGGCGGGGTTGGTTGTGTGCTGTCGGCTAGCGTGGTATCAGCATTATCAGGCGATTTTTGACAACCAGTGGTGGCCATCACCATGGCTAAGAAGGCCGCCACCGGTAGGTGCGAAGTCAAACGAGAAGATGGTTTCATAATACGTAGTCTGTCCTATAAGCAATCAAACCAGTGTAGCAAAATAAGATCGCGACCAATATTATGATAAGGTTACCGTGATTTAGGGTTAAGCCGATGTTAAGCGTGCTTACCATCGACCATGATTGGGCGACTGACCAGCCATGCCATCACGACGTTGATGATCATCAAGATCAGCAGCATAAACAGCGCCAAGTCCCAACTGCCTGTGGCATCATGGATCCAGCCAGTACCAAGCGGACCAAAAAACGCCAGTAGATACCCCACTGCCTGCGCCATACCAGACAACTCGCTGGATTGGTTGGCGGTATAAGTGCGCATCGAAAACAGCATCATACTTAAGGTAAAAATCGCCGAACAGCCCATGCCCATGAGCCCAGACCACAGCCAAGCAAGGTCGGTCGATAGGTACATGATGCCCAATACACCAAACACGTTTAAGGCGGCGGCAAAGACGGCCAGTGCCTGAATCGGTCGACCGCGATTGACCAGCCACGTCAGGCTCAAAATCGCCACCGGTGCCATAAACTGAAACACCGAGCCCATTTGTCCAGCACTCACCGCAGACAGCCCCTTACTGAGCCAAATTGACGGTAAAAAACTGGCAACGGTATAAAACAACAAAGACTGCAGACCCATAAACACCGCAATCTGCCAAGCAAATGCTGAGCGCCATACCGAAATGTCTGATGAGCCGGTAGCGAGCGGCGCCACCACCCGTGTCGATGAGCCTAGCCGCACCCGCAAAAACACCCACGAAACCAAGGCAAAAAAGCCCAAAAGCGCCCAACCGCCAAGCGCCCACTGCCAGCCTACTTGCTCAGACAAAGGGAGGACAATACCTGAGACTATCCCAGCGGTCACCGTCATTGTTAAACTAAACAAACCCGTAATCAGCGGAATATGTTGCGGAGTACGTTGCTTGATGACAGGCGCGGCCAAGGTGTTGGCAAAACCGATGGCCAGCGTTAGTAATACCGTCCCGCTCAAAAAGCCAATCCAAGTGGGAATCACCGAGCGGATGACCATGCCAATTGTCAGCAGGGCAATCATCGCAATCAAGGTATTCTCAAGCCCAAAGCGCTTACTGATGGCAGGCGAGATAAGCGCGCCCAAGGCAAAAGTCAGCATCGGCACTGCGCCCAGCCAGCCAAGCTCAGTCTCAGAGATACCGAGCGCTTCTTGCACCACAGGTGCGATAGAGCCAAGCGCCACGATAGGTGCGCGCATGTTGGTCGCAAGTAATACGATCGCACATAACACCAGCCAAAAAGTAAAGCGTGATGATGGCGGGATGGAGGATTTTGACGCTTTTGTTTGAGAAGCAGACATATTTGCGGAGGTAGACATGGCAGCACGACTATTATATAAAATAAAAAACACGTCATTAGATAGCGTCGCCGCAGCGCCGCTTATCAAATAACACCAGAAAAGTCTCATTAAAACGATGAGTTAGAAAAGCCGTTAGGGCTTTACAACACGGGCAGAAAGCCTGTCATATGAACTTGCTGCCCTCTTAAGCAGGGCAAACTTAGTATATGGATGATAACGATGAAGGTTTGATTCTAGATTTATAAAACATCAGCGGCTTATAAAAGCTATCAAAACGAATATGGCACAAGAAAAATAGCGCCAACTCTATTTTTTAGAGTTTGACGCTATTATAAGAACAATTGATGACTAAATACTACCAGCGTATGGTAACAGACGCGGTATTTATATCTACTCTAGACAGATTTGCCTAACTGAGCGGCTTTAAGCGCGGTTTCTTGCTGCTCGGCGATGAGTGAGTCGCATTTGTTTGGGTCATTGCCACAAAATGAGCAATGCTCGTCGCCCATCAGCTTGGCCACCCCGCCGCAAGAGCCTTTTAGGGGCTTTTTTTTCACCATATATCCAATACCCATAAAGACAAAAAACAGCACAAATACAGTAAAGGTAATCGCAAGCATGGGGAGCAATTGAGTAAACATAGAGGAAACCTCGTATTAAAAATAGGGCTGTCATCTATAAAGACAACACCTTTATAGTATAGCAGATTTTTGCAGATGCCGCTTGAGTGTATCAAGATGTTTGGCGCATGCAGCTGGCAGTTTACAAGGGTTTATCGGCGCGTAATGCTTGCATCGCTGGTGTCTGTACCACTTGCCATTTCCCAATATTGTCAGCGTCTTTGATGGTTTTTTTATCACTATCATTATCGGTATCGGCTAATACCACAAACATCGCCGCTAGGTTTTGCTTTTGAGCGACCTCTAGCGCCTGCTGATACGGCATGGCAGTCAGCGCCGTCGCCCACGCATCGGCCAGCGCCACTGACTCTGCGGCGACAGTGACAGAAGGCGCGCCGCCCGCGATGGGAGTGCCCGTGGTGGGGTCGATGGTATGGCTATAGCGCTCGCCATCGAACACCACAGAGTTGCGGTAGTTGCCAGAGGTCGCCAGATGCATTTGATTGGCCGTGCTGATAGGTTGGCGAATCGCTGATATGGTCTCGCGCTCACTGACAGTGCTGTCTTCGATAGGGGCGTCGATAGCGATTTGCCAAGGTTGTTTTTGTTTGTTGACACCAGAGGTCGCAATCTCGCCGCCTATCTCCACCATATAATTTTTGATTTGATAGTCTTTTTTGAGCACATCAGCGATGACATCGACGCCATAGCCTTTTGCCACTGCAGAAAAATCCAGCCCCACGCCTTCTTTGGTTTTGTAGATGCTTTGCTGATCTTGTACGATACTGTCAAAATCGACCAAGGCTTTTGCTTGAGCGATCTCGAGCACAGTGGGCGGATTTTGTAAGCGCTCGACGGTCATGGTACTACCAAAACCCCACGTCTCTACTAGGGGCATCACTGTTGGATCAAAGGCACCGCCGGACTGCTGATAAACGGTGCGCGACACCTCAAGCACATGCGCAAAGTCGGCATCGATCGCTATGGGTGTGTCTTTTCCTAGTTGGTTGAACTTAGAGATAGTAGAGTCAGATTGATAGGTCGACATGCTATCATTGATTTGTTGCAGCCGCTGGTCGATGGCTGCTTGTATGGCCGCTTCATCCGCCCCTGCTGGTAACTGATAGCTAATATGATAGCTGGTGCCCATCGTTTCTCCGCTTAGGTAATCATAGTCAGGGAGCTGCTGGCAGGCATTGAGGCTCAGTATAGCGCCTACAGTGGTCATCGTCAGTAAGGTTGGGCGTATGGATTGAGGCGCGGCAAAAAACGAGGTTACATTTGTCATAGGAGTCATCACAGCTTGATAAGGTAAAGGGGTGAATGGAGCGTCAACGAATAACGGCGCTAAACCTCTCCTATTTTACGCCCCTTATCACTTATAAGGCCAATAGCGTTGCCGCAGATTTTAGTTCAAGTTTTGAGTCAGTGCTTTTCTTAGCGGTAAATCTTTTGACAAAAAAAGAGCCTCACTTGAGACTCTTTTTTTACTATCGCTTTTAGTGTTGCTTTTTTACTTAACCACCGAAGTCATCAAGTAGGATGTTTTCATCCTCCACGCCCAAACTATGGAGCATGTCAATTACCGCCGCGTTCATCATCGGTGGCCCACACATGTAGTATTCACAGTCTTCTGGGTTTGGATGGTCTTTTAGGTAATTTTCAAGTAGCACATTATGGATAAAGCCGGTCGGACCATCCCAGTTATCTTCTGGTAATGGATCAGATAGCGCCACATGCCACTCAAAGTTATCGAACTCTTCTTCGAGCTGATCGTAGTCTTCGACATAGAACATTTCACGAATCGAGCGCGCACCGTACCAAAAGCTAATCTTACGCTTAGAATTTAGACGTTTTAGCTGATCGAAGATGTGCGAGCGCATCGGTGCCATACCAGCACCGCCCCCGACGAAGATCATCTCAGCATCGGTATCTTTGGCAAAGAACTCACCATACGGGCCTGATACCGTCACCTTATCGCCAGGTTTTAGGCTAAATACCCAAGACGACATCTTGCCCGGCGGGATACCTTCAGGACCACGCGGCGGTGGACTGGCGATACGGATGTTAAACTTAATGATACCTTTTTCTTCTGGGTAGTTGGCCATCGAGTACGCACGAATAACAGGCTCATCAACTTTTGAGACGTATTTGAAGACGCCGAACTTTTCCCAGTCTTCACGGTACTCTTCACCGATATCAAAGTCTTTGTAATGTACTTCATGCGGCGGCGCTTCTAGCTGTACATAGCCACCAGCGCGGAAGTTGACTTCCTCGCCTTCTGGAATCTTAAGTACCAGCTCTTTGATAAAGGTTGCCACGTTATCGTTAGAGATAACTTCACATTCCCATTTTTGTACATCAAAAAACTCAGGGTCGATCTCGATTTTCATGTCTTGCTTGACAGCTACCTGACAGGCTAAGCGCATGTGATTGCGAATCTCGCCTTGCGTAAAATAGCCTTCTTCGGTGGGCAGGATAGAACCGCCACCTTCAATAACGCGGCAACGACACTGCGCGCACGTACCACCGCCACCACAAGCTGAAGATAAGAAAATACCTTCGCTTGCTAGCGTTTGCAGTAGCTTGCCGCCCGCTGGTGTCACAACGTCATTATCGGGATTATCATTGATATGGATGGTAACATCACCTGAACTGACCAGTCTTGAGCGCGCCGCCAAAATAATGGCGACAAGGCTCATGATGATCAAGGTAAACATAGCAACGCCACCAATCGCCGTAGCATAATCCATGATATGTATCCTTAATCTATGGAGTAGGGGAGTAACAGGACGCCTAGCGTCTACTGCTACCCCTACCGAATAAATGAATTAAATAGGTCAAATCGCTAACTAGGCTTTTCAGCGTAGCGGTTTAGATTGACATACCGCCAAAAGACATAAAGCCAAGTGACATCAGACCAACCGTGATAAAGGTAATACCAAGACCACGCAGCGGTGCTGGGATGTCTGAGTATTTGAGCTTTTCACGGATGCCAGCCAATGCGGTAATCGCCAATGCCCAACCAAAACCTGCGCCCACGCCATATACGACCGATTCGCTAAAGTTGTAGTCACGCTCCACCATAAACAGAACACCACCCAAGATGGCACAGTTGACAGTAATCAGCGGTAAGAACACCCCAAGCGCGTTGTACAAGCTTGGAACGAACTTATCTAAGAACATCTCTAGAATCTGTACGGTCGCAGCAATCAGACCGATATAACTGAGTAGGCCTAAGAAGCTTAGGTCAATATCAGGAAAACCTGCCCATGCCAGCGCCCCACTTTTTAGGATAAACTGAAACAACAGATTGTTTAACGGTACGGTGATGGCCATCACGACAATGACCGCGACCCCAAGGCCTATGGCCGTTGAGACTTTTTTGGACACCGCCAAAAAGGTACACATACCTAAGAAATAGGCCAGCGCCATATTCTCGATAAAGACTGAGGTTATAAATAAACTAACATAGTGTCCCATTAGTGACCGCCTCCATATACCATGCCTTTAGATTGCGGCTTCATGACAAACTCAGCGTCTTCAACTTGTTCTGGTTTCCAGATACGCACAATGGCGATAAACAAACCGATGATAAAGAATGCTGACGGTGGTAGTAATAACAAACCGTTTGGAATATACCAGCCGCCATCAGTGACAGGCTGCAAGATGGTGATACCAAACCAGGTACCGGCACCGAGTAGCTCACGGATGGTTGCGACAAATAACAATACCGCTGAATACCCAAGACCGTTACCGATCCCATCCAAAAAGCTAGGGACAGGCGGATTGCTCATGGCAAAGGCTTCGGCACGGCCCATCACGATACAGTTGGTAATGATCAAACCAACGAAGACCGATAGACCTTTACTCACATCATAAGCCACCGCTTTTAGTACCTGATCGACCAAAATAACCAACGAGGCAATAATCGTCATCTGGACGATGATACGGATGCTCGATGGAATTTGCTTACGGATGATAGAGATAAAAAAGCTCGAAAACGCTGTTACCAGTGTCAAGGCCACACACATCACCATGGCGTTGGCCATGCTAGTGGTGACTGCCAATGCCGAGCAGATACCTAGGATCTGTAGGGCAATGGGGTTATTGTCAAAGATAGGCGTGGTTAAAATACTTTTGGTGTCAGCCATGTTATGCCTCCTTGCCGTTTACTACTGGCGCTGCCAGTTCGGTGTTCGGTTCAGCTGTCAGCGTCGCTTGACTGGCTTGCGTGTCTGCATTGTCAATCGTTTGACCACTGTCTTGGCGCAGCTTATCTAGATAAGGCTTGTAGCCTTGCTCACCCAGCCAAAACTGAATCATATTGCTGACACCGCGACCTGTTAAGGTTGCACCGCTGATGCCATCGACC
The DNA here is from genome assembly GCF_900291405.1 of Psychrobacter sp. Marseille-P5312. Taxonomy (NCBI): domain Bacteria; kingdom Pseudomonadati; phylum Pseudomonadota; class Gammaproteobacteria; order Moraxellales; family Moraxellaceae; genus Psychrobacter; species Psychrobacter sp. Marseille-P5312. The sequence continues at coordinate 1,050,715 of NZ_OLML01000001.1, read as the reverse complement.
CAGTTATCTTTTGGTGTGCCAGCTTTGGTCACGCCAGTGGCCACATTGCCATCTTCGTCATACGACTGGATGCCACTCCATTGGGCGCGCCACTCTGGCTCTTCGATACGAGCACCGAGCCCTGGGGTTTCTTTGTGCTCATAAAAACTGATACCTTTGATGGTATTCATGTCGCTCTCAAGCGTTAAGAAACCATAGATCGTGCCCCATAGGCCATAGCCTTGAATCGGTAGCACCACCATTTCAGGATTGCCAGCGTCGTCGCTTTTTACGTAGACTTTGGCATATTTGGGTTTACGGCCAATACCAGCAGGATCGTTGTCGCCCAAGTCTTCACTCAAGGCTTGGTTTTTGGTTGCTTGACTGGCGTCATAGGCATTGCGATCAGGGATGCCAGCGGCTTTTAGCGCGTCATCATCGAGATAGTCACCTTTATTTAGGTCGATGATCTCGACATCAAAATCTTTAAAACGTTCAGCCACATCGCTTGCAGTATCTGACTCAGCATTGTACATGCCGGCGGCAACGAGGATGTTTTTGTTACGGTCTAAGCGAGCGTTTTCGATTTGTGCTGGTTTTAGACCAACAGCAACTGCCGAGACCAATACAGAGCACACCAAACATAGCGTCAGTGCAACGCTGATGGTTTTTGCGTTATTACTTTTGGGCTTGGACATAACGAACCCTCCGAGCAGTTTGGCGTTTGATGTTTGCTTGGGTAACAAAGTAATCAAACAATGGAGCAAATAAGTTGGCGAATAAAATGGCCAGCATGATGCCTTCTGGGAAGGCTGGGTTGACGACGCGAATCAATACGGTCATAAAGCCAATCAAGATGCCATACGCCCAGCGGCCTTTATTGGTATGCGCAGCAGAGACAGGATCGGTTGCCATAAATACCGCACCGAAAGCGAAGCCACCGATGACCAAGTGCCAATAAAACGGCAGACTCATCATCAGATTGTCTTCTGAGCCAATCATGTTAAAGACCAGCGAGGTGGCGATGAGGCCGACCACACAGCCTGCCATGATGCGCCATGAGGCGATACGCGTCCACAGTAGTACGGCCGCACCCATGAGGATAGCGAGCGTAGAGACTTCACCGATACTGCCTTGCATGTTGCCCAAGAACGCATCACTCCAAGTGATGGCATTACCATAGACATCAACGAAATCTTGTGGAGAGACGCCAAGCGCTGCAAGACCAAGCGGGGTCGCGCCAGAGAAGCCGTCCACCGCCGTCCAGATTGAGTCACCTGACATATACGCTGGATAGGCAAAGTAGAGGAAGGCACGACCTGATAGGGCAGGGTTTAGGAAGTTTTTACCCGTACCACCGAAGACCTCTTTTGCCACGACCACACCAAAGATGATACCCAAGGCGACTTGCCATAATGGGATATCTGGCGGTAGACAAAGCGCAAAGAGCACTGAGGTCACAAAGAAACCTTCGTTGACTTCATGGCCGCGCACCACGGCGAAGATAATCTCACAGAGAATACCAACTGCGAAGGTGACGATATAAATGGGTAAGAACTGCATGGCCCCATAGACAAAGCTGGCCCAAATACTATCTGGGTTATAGCCTGCCATGTTGGTGATGACCGTGCGCCAGCCTTCAGGCTGCAAGCCTAGCTGAGCGATGGCGGTTAATGCTTGGTGGCCGATATTGTACATACCCCAAAACATCGCAGGGAAGGTACAGAGCCAGACGGTAATCATGATGCGTTTTAGATCGATACCATCGCGCACGTGTGACGAGGCGTAGGTAGTGGTACCTGGCTGACGCAAAAACGTATCGAACATCTCAAAGATGGCATAGTACTTTTCGTGTTTGCCACCCTTGGTAAAAGACGGCTCCATACGATCGAACATATTGTGTAAAAATTTCATCGTGGTTAGCCCTCCAGCTCAATGCGCGTTAAGTTATCACGCAAGATATCACCGAATTCATATTTGCCAGGAGAGACGAAGGTGCATAATGCCAAATCTTCTTCGTCCAATTCGAGTGCGCCCAAATCAACGGCGCTAACGATATCCTCAACAATCAAGGCACGTAGTAGCTGTGTTGGCAGATAATCTTGCGGCATGACTTCTTCATAGATACCGATGGGTACCATCGCACGCGGTGAGCCGTTGCTGGTGGTGGTGAAGTTGTATTTTTTGCCACCAAAAAACTGCGAGATATAGATAGGCAGTTTAGAGAAGCGGTTTTTACCAGCGGTAAAGAAGTGAAATGCTGGACGCTCACGGCCTTCAGGTAGGACGCTGACTTGGTTGTGAAAGCGGCCAAGATAAGCGATGCTGTTAAACACCTTGCGTCCTGACAGCACTGAGCCTGAGATGACACGGTTTTCACCAGCGGCCAGTTGGCCTTTGGTCAATGCTGTGATGTCAGCACCGCGCTCGGTTGCGATCAGATGTGGAGTATTGACTGCAGGGCCTGCCAAGCTAATCATACGGCGCGTGTACAAGCGGCCAGTGGTAAATAGCTTACCGATAGCAATCACATCTTGATAGCCAATCGTCCAGACGGTGACACCGCGCATGACTGGATGCAAAAAGTGAATGTGCGTGCCGGCGAGTCCTGCTGGGTGCTTACCTGCAAAACTATGATACTCAGTGACGTTGTTTGCCGCAGTTTTTGCAACGGGCGTCAGGCTAGCATCACCATGATGACAGACAAAAGTCTTAGGGCTGAGGGTAGATAATACTGCGAGGCCGTCATTGAACGCTTGCAGCTCCTCATTGATCAGCATCATCGGGTCAAACGCAAGTGGATTGGTATCCATCGCGGTGACAAAGATGGCATGCGGACGGGCACCGATTTCTGGTGCGCGGCTATAGGGGCGCGTACGAAACGCAGTCCATTCGCCAGAGGCCAGCAGTTGGGTTTCAACGACCTTCGAGTCTAGGTCAGCAAGTTGCTGGGAGTCATAGCGCTCGAAGTCTACTTCTTCACCGTTTGGGTCGACCGCAATCACAAGGCTTTCAAACACTCGGCGCTCGCCGCGATTGATCGCGACGACTTTACCAGCAGCAGGGGCAGTGTAGATAACACCAACACGTTTTTTGTCTTCAAAAACGGGCTGGCCTTTAGCTACGACATCACCTTCTTTGACATTCATTGTGGGTTTCATACCCACATAATCATAGCCAATGACTGCTACATGTGTTGGTTGGTGCTCAGATATCTCGCGGGAGGGTTCACCGGTGATGGGCAAATCCAAACCTTTTTTGATGGTAATCATAAGCGAAAACTTAGTCCATAGTCTAAAACGATACCAGACGTCCTGTTTGGTATATCGGCAGCATGAACATCTGCGTCATTTAATAAAGCCCTCAACTCGCTATTCCTATAGTAGGATAGAGATACATGAGGCTTTGAAAACAACGCAAGAATATCACTGCTAGTAAGAGTATTAACGCTGACCTTAGACTCCTTAACAACACGTTAATGTCTTATTCGAATTACCAAAGTTGGCGACTGGCTACCAAGGTGTATGCTAAAGCCATCAAACCAAACACACTCACTTTGGGCGTTGGCCAAAAGCGACTGCATTGATCGTAAACAGCTCCATCATACGTTTCATTGAAAATTAAAACCTGTAAACCAGCACGATTGTCGCTTTATGAACTGGCTTTTTGTTGCAGAGCCAATGACATAAAAACGCAGCCAAGTAATCTATAAAGATAGATAAACTGGTCGAAGTCACACTAGCCCTGCCGCTGGTAGACATACGGTATATGACCATCTGCCGCTGGTAATCTAGGAGTGACTGTCTAAGGCGTTATCTCATGATAGGGATGTAAGGGAGATATATAAAAAGACGTCTCAAGGGTAATGGCGCAGCGCAGTCTGCTCTCAGACTGGCATTGAAGATTGTTACGTTAACCCTTTTAGCCAACTGTCAGCCAATATTGTACTGGTTCATTTAGCTGTTGCTCGATTCATCCTGACCGCCATGAGCACTTCAGTGATGGTTAACTGAAAAAAAGTGTGGCGCATGGTTGCTATCATATAGAAACAAATACAAATTTACCTAGGATTATACGCTAAATTGACCTAAAATTGCCAGCCGGCAAGTGAATTTACCTAATGTTGCCAGTGATTCCGTCTGCTAAAACTTATGGTTATGATTGTTAAGTTTTTGGCATTATTCGTTGTTTGAATTATTCAGATTTGAGCCAACACGAAGAGAATTTACTGATACTATATTCTGACTGATTTTGTTAGCTACTGATTTCGAAATGGTCTGCGGTAGTATTTTAGTATCAGTGATATGTTAGATTACTTATTTTATTTGTGCGTTATAAGGAATGTCCTATGTGTGCTGTGCCTGTCATTATTCCGGCGATTGATTTAAAAGATGGTAAATGTGTGCGCTTAAAGCAAGGCCGTATGGAGGATGATACGGTGTTTTCTGACGATCCTGTGGCCATGGCGGCGCGCTGGGTAGAAGAAGGTGCGCGCCGCTTACATTTGGTGGACTTAAATGGCGCGTTTGATGGAGTACCAGTACACAGACAAGTGGTCAATGACATCGCCAAGGCTTATCCAACTCTGCCTATCCAGTTGGGCGGCGGTGTGCGCAATATGAACACCATCGAGCAGTACATCACTGCAGGTTTGACGTATATTATTATCGGCACCAAAGCAGCCGAAGATCCCGACTTCGTCACTGAAGCTTGCCGTGAGTTTGCAGGACATATCATCGTGGGTATCGATGCCAAAGACGGTATGGTGGCGACCCATGGCTGGGCAAATGTCACTGATACTCGCGCCACCGAGCTGGCCAAGCGCTTTGCCGATGTAGGCGTATCGTCAATCGTCTATACCGACATCGCCCGTGACGGCATGATGCAAGGCGTCAACGTCGAACAGACAGTCAATCTAGCTCGCGAAGGTGGCCTGCCTGTGATTGCCTCAGGCGGCGTGACCGACATAAAAGACATCGAGCTACTAAAACCCTATGGCGACTGTATCGAGGGTATCATCACCGGCCGTGCCATCTACGAAGGCACACTCGATTTGCGTGCTGCTCAAGCATATCTAGACAGCTAAGCTCACCTAAGATTTGCTAAAAAATTACTCGCTAGGTTCTTACTTGCTGGGCTCAGCGCTCAATGGCGAGGACTCAATGGCGAGGATAGGCAACGCGCTACGGCTATCTGTTATCTGTTTGCTGCGTCATAGCGGCGGCGTCAAGCAAATAGCCGTATGTTTGCTTTATCGTAGATAGACTTACGCCTAGCTGATAAGGTAAGACAAAGAGCAGGAACCACGCTTGCATAAGACCTTTAGGTTTTGGCAATGATGCAACAAGCAAAGGATGCTTATGTCGATTTATCTCACGCAAAAAACGCCCAACATCATCCGCCGTCTGGCCGGTATATGCGGTCAGCTGCTGTTGCTATTGGCGCTGCTTTGTCAGCTGCCAGCTCATGCAGCTATTGAAGACGCCGCCTCCATTAGCGCTGCGCTCAGCGGTGACAATGTTGACAATGCAGAAGCGCTTAATGAAGACAATGCCGAGCCAGCACCTGCTATCTCTGACAGCATAGCTGAGACGCCAGAGATTATAGAGCCATCACCTGACCCTGACCCGCCGCCTATCATCAGTGGTGAGAGCACCAATAACGCGCAAATCGAGACCACGCCGACTCCGCAAAAAGACAATGATATCCGCCAACGTATAGCTGGCATATTTTCAGAAATAGACGGGTTGCAAGCGGTCAATGTCAGCGTGACGCAAGGGGTGGTTACCCTGACGGGAGAGACGCCCAATGAAAAAAAGGCGCAGCAAGCCATCAACTTGACCAATCGCTTGACAGATGTGGTCACGGTCGAAGACCGAATCAATCGCACCCTAGATGTACAAGACAACGTTACCACTGTCTATCAAGGCCTAAAAGCACAGGTGACCAATCTAGTGAAAGCATTGCCGCTACTATTGGTCGGTATAGTGCTGTTTGGCTTGGTGACTTGGTTTGGCAGCTGGCTCTCCAATCGCAAAAACATGTGGCAACGTCTGACGCCAAATCCATTTGTGGCAGAGCTACTGGCCCAAACCATCAAAGTTATTTTTATCATCTTTGGTCTGATCTTGGCTCTGAGCCTGATCGGCGCAGAAACTGTCTTGGGTACGCTACTTGGCGGGGCAGGCGTGATCGGTATCGCGGTTGGTTTTGCGGTCAAAGACACGATTGAAAACTATATTGCCTCACTCATGCTTAGCATCCGGCAACCGTTTCGCGCGCGTGACCACATTGTCATCAATGGGCAAGAGGGTATCGTCGTGCGCCTGACATCGCGGGCGACTATTTTGATGACTTTAGATGGCAACCAGCTGCGCATTCCGAATGCCGAGGTCTTTAAAGGTACTATTCTAAATTACACCAAAAACCCTGAGCGCCGCTTTACTTTTGAGCTGGGTGTGGACGCCAACGATGACCCACTGGCAGCCATCAAGGTTGGACTAGATGCGATACACCAGTTGGCGTTTGTCTTAGATGAGCCAAAAGCGATTGCCGTCATTACCAATGTCGGCGACTCAAATATCATTTTAGAGTTTCAGGTATGGGTGGATCAATCCGAGACCGATTTTTCTAAAGCGCGTAGTATCGCCATTCGCGAGACCAAGCACGCGCTAGAAGATGAAGGCTTTAGCTTACCTGAGCCTATTTATCGACTGCGTTTTAACCATAAATTAGAGCAAGCTTTTGAGAAGATGCCACAAAACAACGCCACCTCGGGTGCTACCCTTACGACCACCGTGCCCAGCGCTACCTCAAGCAATCAAGCGCCAAGCTCCACCGATGATAAAGATAAAGAGCAAGCAAAAGCCCGTGCCAAAACTATTCTGCAAGGCCGCAGTGCCAGCGATGTCCTCGATGCCCGCCCCGATGATAAGCTGATGGAAAAGGTCGAGCAAGAAATCGCTGAAAACTCAGATGAGACTGATTTGCTAAATAACAATAGCCCGCAAGAATAATCAGCTTAGCGCCTGTCCGCAACTCAATCGATAGCCATCTAAACGAGCGAAAAATGGCTAAATCTGGCCAAACAGGGTCAAATAGCTGACTAATATCTCGAGATTATCTGCACTATCTTCCTTGTTTAGTGGCAAATGTTTAGCGGCAGTTTATCTCATTTTTATCACCATTTTTAAAATGCGAACAGGCCCTAAAAAACGGCATAAAAAGTGCAATAAAATAGATATTTGATGACTATCTAGAGACGAGACACTTTTATGCAAATGAAACATTTGATTATCTTTGCACTTGTGGGCATGGTGGTATTATTGGGTTTTAATCTGATAAGCGGGCATCAGCGTAATAAGCACAGAGAGATACTAGTAAACAATAATAGCGCTGAGTCGGCGACTGCGACAAATGCAGGTGCAAACACTGGCGAAAATATTGCCAGTCAGCCGTTAGGTCAGCAGCCCAAGGCCATCTTGGATGATGCCACCACACAGATAGAACAAGCACAGCGAGCCGAGCAGCAGCGAGTTGCGCAAGTGGCTAATGCCCAGTAGCGTAGCGGGCACAAAAAAAGGCTAACACTGGGTTAGCCTTTTTTATCAATACCTTTTTATCTACCACTTATCTACCACATCTTATGTAGCTTAGCTTTTTTTGCTTGAGCCTTTGCGATTGCTGCTCTTTTTAGCTGGTGATTTTTTGGCTGGTGGTTTTTTAGCTTGGTCTTTTTTGGTTTGGTTCATCTCACTGGCTTGTAGCTTGGCTTGTAAATCAAAGTCAATTTGTAGCAAGTCCATATTAACGCCTGCGACTTTGACTTTGACCAAATCGCCCAGACCAAACAGCGTACCTTTGTCTTTACCGATAAGCTGCTGCTGCGTCTCATCATAGACAAAGAAGTCATCACCGACGTTTGAGATATGCACCAGACCGTCGATATACAAGTCAGTCAAGGTGACAAATAAGCCAAAGCTCGTCACGGTGGTCACCACGCCATTGAACTCTTCACCGACATGATCTTTCATATAGTGACATTTGAGCCATGACTCCACAAAACGCGAGGCTTTTTCGGCGCGGCGCTCGGTATCTGAGGTTTGCGTGCCTGCGTCTTCGAGTGAAAAATCCATCACTGGCTGCTTGCTACCCGTGACTTTTGCCTTGATTGCACGATGTAGCATCAAATCAGGATAACGGCGGATAGGCGAGGTAAAGTGACTGTACTCGTCATACGCCAAGCCAAAGTGACCGATGTTGTCCGGCGCGTAGTTAGCCTGCATCATCGAGCGCAGCAGCATGCTGTGGATGCTAATGGCATCGGGTCTGTCTTTGGTGGCTTCGATGATACGCTGATAATCGGCCTGCGTTGGGCTCTCTTCTGGGAAGCTCAAACCAAAGTTTTTGGCGTACTCATGGATACGCATGGATTTTTCGCTATCTGGCCGATCGTGGTTACGATACAAGACAGGCAGCTCATGCTTAAGAGCAAAGTTTGCCGCACAAGTATTGGCCAGTAGCATACATTCTTCGATCAGCTTTTGCGCATCGCCGCGCGTACGTGGCAATATTGCTTCGATGCCACCTTTTTCATCAAACTTAATGTAGGTCTCTACTGTCTCAAACTCCATCGCATGACGCTCTTCGCGTTTTTTCAAAAGCAGCTTATAGAGTTGATGCAGTGTATCAATTGATTTTTTGACGTCTTTATTGCCTGTCAAAGAATCAGGCACGCTTTTGTCTTTTGGATTGTCAAAATACGCGTTGACTTGGTTGTACGTCAAGCGTGCTTGTGAGTGCATCACACCTGGATAAAACTCATAGCCTGTGATTTTACCAGCGCGCGATATCTTGATATCAGCCACCATACATAGGCGATCACGATCAGGGTTTAGCGAACAAAGACCATTCGACAATACTTCAGGGAGCATCGGAATCACACGATGCGGGAAGTATACTGACGTACCGCGCTCATACGCGTCTTTATCTAACGGCGAGTTTGGCGTAACGTAATGGCTGACATCCGCGATAGCCACTAAGACGCGGTAGTTACCGCCTGAGCGTTTTTCGGCATATACCGCATCATCGAAGTCGCGTGCATCTTCACCATCGATGGTGACTAGGGGTAAATGACGTAAGTCAGTACGGCCCTTTAGGTCTTTGTCAGTAGGCTCCTCGTAATCATTGGCTTGCTTGAGAGCCGCTTCACTAAATTCTGATGGAATATCATAATTCAGTAACGTCGTTTCGATGATCAGCTCGCGGTCGTTGTCATCGGAGAGAACTTCAGTGATTTTGCCAGTAGCAAACTCGTGCTGGTTTGGCCAATCGATGATGTCGATTTTAACGGGTGCGCCTTGCTTGGCGTTTAGAGCCTGTACGTTGTCATCAGTGACAGTAATGGGTTGGTGATGGTTTGGACTACCAAGCTCGACACAGTAACCTTCGTCATCACGTGCTAGCGTACCGATGAAGTTGTTTTGACGACGCTCTATGATATCGACGATGCGGCCTTCGGTGCGACCGCGGTTGTCTGTTGAGGTGCCGATTGCAGCTACTGTATCGCCGTTAAATACCCAACGCATTTGTTTTTCGTGCAAAAACAAATCGGGCATGTCTTCTAATAGTACAAAGCCAAACCCTTTGGGGTGCGCAGACACAGTACCGGTGACCACATCTTGCTTGGTCACTGTCCGATAACGATAAGGACGACCTTCACGGTTTACTTGACCGTCGCGTGCCATGGCTTTTAAGCGATTGCCCAGTGCATCAAACTGATCTGGATCTTCAATCTCAAAGATCTGCGCCAGCTGCTTGTGAGTGACTTCGCCATGCTCATTAATCGTGCTCAGTATTAGCTCGCGACTAGGGATAGGATTGTCATATCTTTTTGCCTCACTTGAGGCGTTTGGATCGTTCCAACTCATAAATTACCGTATCTATTTTTAAAATTATTAATAATGGCTATCTTAACACGAACGACCAGGCAATATCTTGCGTCAATCGTCTAATCTGTATTAAGTCGCAACAAGCTGTCTGCTTTTACAGAAGACAGCTGAAAAAGCCCATCAAATATCGATATCCACCGCACTAGACTTATCGGTGATTTTTTTGCTGTCTAATTCCTTTGAGACCTCTAGCACCGTGGTCTGATTGGATTTGTCGAGATACTTTTGTGCTTTATCAACCTCAGTGGTCAAGGTGTTGACCGTTTGTTTCATGTTCTCTAGCGCTTCAATTTTATAATTGCTGATCATATCCATCGTATCATAGACATTATTGAAGGCGTTTTGCAGTTTATCAAGCTCGATACTGCTGCTGGTCGCCTGCTCATGGATCTCGCCCGATTGACGTTTGAGCATCGCAGAGGTCGATTCGATCAAACTGCTCGTAGTTTTATTCAGCGCAGTGATTTGATCAAGTACCAGTTTTTGATTGGTCATCGCTTGTGCGACCACCACCGCCGTGCGGAGCGCTGAGATGGTCGTCGTGGTCGCGCGATCGACACCTTTGATCAGCTCCAGATTGTTTTTGCGAATGGTATCAAGCGCCAAATAACCTTGGACGTTGACGGCCAACTGCGTCAAAAAGTCGGTGTTTTTTTGGCGCACATAAAACAGCATCTCTTCTTTGATGATGCGCGCTTTTTCTGGGTCAGTCGCCTCGATGGCATAGACTTTTTGCTCCAACTGCTCATCGATTTTTTTGCCCACATAAATGTACTGACGAATCGATTGCATCAGCTCCCACATATTGACTTTTTCTTGCTCAATCATGGCATTGTCTTTGAGCAGCTCGTCTTTGCCGTTATAGAGACTGGTCACGACGGCATTGATATGTGACTGCGCTGACTCGTACTGACGAAAGTAATCTTGAACCTTGTTGCCAAAAGGAATAAGGCCAAACAGCTTGCGTGAGCTGGTCAAATCTTTTTTGCTGGGGTCCAAATCTTCGACGATACCGCGCAGCTCTGTCAGAGATTTGGCGATGGGGGAGTTATCAAACAAATTGTCGTTGATGCTTTTTGCTGGCAGCTCGAGCATACGATTAGAGACTTGCGCGGACTCACGAATCTCTTTACTGCCTAAGTTGTGTATGGACTGGACGTTTTGCTGAAACTCAGGGCTATGTACAGAGTTGGTGATGACATGATCAACAAAAGCATCAACTTTAGCATCGAGCTCTGGTATTTGGCTTTTATCGAGAGTCACCATCTGGTCGGCTTCACTTTTTTGTATTTCTTTGACGGGCTCAGGCGGCGTCAGTGAAATACTTGGCGCAGCGGCGTTTTCTGGTGGCGTCAATTCTTGCATAAAGTTTCCTATAATCTCTAAAGGGAAAAAATCAGTAATATAGTTAGCTGAATGTAAAACTATTATGGATTTAAACGCGCTACTGGTATAAATTTTACTTGCGTGCTGCGTTCCCAGAGGCTGCGCAAAATTCATCCCAGTAGCGCTATGACATTTTTAGAGTGTATCGACTATACATCATCCGTGCGGTTTATGTAGTGTCGACTATATCGGGTATTGTTTTATTTAAAAGACAAGTCGCGGCCTGTATGTCACAGCCTGTGGTTTATATAAAGCCGAATAAATACAAAGGCGAATAAATACAGAGCCATTGAGCTTTAGACTAACTGGTAATGAAAGGCTTGAGAAGAGAGGTTTTGTAAAATAGCGTCAGCTTGTGATACCAAAAACAGCGTTTAAAACGCTATAACTGATAAACACTATAGGTGATAAAAGCAATGGCTAATAAAGGTAGTATCGCTGCTTATGATAAATAGGCAGAGAAGCCTATGTACAAAAAAACCATCAATATCCCGTAGCATATTGATGGTCAACAGTATAAGTATCCATATTAATCAATATCGACATTATCTAACATCGACGGATTAGCATGCCGATTAATAGCTGCCACTAACTAATAGCAATCTGGTTAGTCGATCACTTTTTCTTAGTTGGGCCGAGCAGCATACCCATCTGACGACCTTCCATCTTAGGATATTGTTCGACGTTTGAGATATCAGCGGTATCTTCAATGATGCGGTCAAGTTGCTTGCGACCAATATCTTGGTGCGCCATTTCGCGTCCACGGAAACGAATACTAATCTTAACCTTATCTTGATTTTCTAAGAAACTAATGATTTTACGCAGCTTAACTTGATAATCCGCCTCTTCAGTACTAGGGCGTAGTTTCATCTCTTTAAGCTGAGTCTGCTTTTGGTTTTTCTTAGCTTCTTTGGCCTTTTGTTTTTGATCATATAAGAAGTGCTTATAATCCATGATCTTACATACAGGCGGTTTTGCTTCAGGAACCAATTCGACCAAATCTAAGTTTTCATCACGCGCCGCTTTCATCGCGGTTTCGATATCGACCACGCCCATTTGTTCGCCGTCTTCTTTAACGAGTCGGACTTCTTTGACTTTGATATCTTCGTTGATGTTCAAACGGTTGGACTGTTTAATAGGTATTACTCCTCATCTGTTTTTGGGGTCTGTCGGCCTTTTTTACCGACAGCGGTCTGTACTAATGCCATAAAGTCAGAGATACTCATCACGCCAAGGTTTTCGCCTTCACGCGTCCGGACATTGACGCTGCCCGTTTCAATCTCTTTATCCCCTAATACTAGCATATAGGGGATACGTTCTAATGTTTTCTCTCGTATCTTAAATCCAATCTTTTCGTTACGCAAGTCGCTAACGGCTCGAATACCGACGTTTTTCAGCTCATTAACCACATTTTCACAAGCCTCTGCTTGCTTGTCAGTGATATTCATCACAACCACTTGCTTGGGTGCAAGCCATACTGGCATCCAACCGGCATAGTGTTCGATCAAAATACCGATGAAACGCTCGAACGATCCTAAGATAGCACGGTGTAGCATGATTGGGGTTTCACGCTCGTTTTGTTCGTTGACGAATTCGGCATCAAGACGCTCAGGCATATTGGGGTCAACTTGAATGGTACCGCACTGCCAGACACGGCCTAGAGAGTCTTTTAGACTAAATTCAATTTTGGGGCCATAAAACGCGCCTTCACCCGGTAAGTATTCCCAATCGAGACCTGAGCTGTCGAGAGCATCGGCCAAAGCTTTTTCGGAAAAATCCCAAGACTCATCAGAGCCGACACGCTTTTCAGGGCGGGTGGAGAGCTTCATAATGATGTTATCAAAGCCGAAGTCTTCGTAGACCTTTAGGGTCAGTTTAATAAAGTCAGCGACCTCTTGCTGAATTTGTGCTGCGGTACAGAAGATATGCGCATCATCTTGCGTAAAGCCACGTACGCGCATCAAACCATGTAGCGAACCTGAAGGCTCATTACGGTGACACGAGCCAAACTCTGCCATACGCAGTGGCAGGTCACGATATGATTTTAGGCCTTGGTTAAATACTTGCACGTGACACGGGCAGTTCATTGGCTTTATCGCATAATCACGGTTTTCGCTGGCAGTGGTAAACATATTGGTGGCATAGTTGCCCCAGTGGCCTGAGCGCTCCCACAGGCTACGATCGACGATTTGCGGTGTTTTAATTTCTTCATAGCCGTGATCGTGTTGGACTTTGCGCATATACTGCTCAAGCACTTGATAAATCGTCCAACCATTAGGGTGCCAAAACACCATGCCAGGCGCTTGCTCTTGCATATGAAACAGATTGAGCGCTTTACCAATTTTACGGTGGTCGCGTTTTTCCGCTTCTTCAATACGCTGGATATAGGCCTTTAGGTCTTTTTTATCAGCCCACGCTGTACCATAGATACGTTGCAGCTGCTCGTTTTTGGCATCACCGCGCCAGTATGCACCCGACATTTTGGTCAGTTTAAATACTTTTAAGAAGCGCGTGTTTGGTACGTGCGGGCCACGGCACATATCGACGTATTCTTGATGGTGATACAGACCAAAGGCTTCTTCACCCGGCATATCATTGATCAGTTTCAGCTTATAATCTTCGCCGCGCTCTTCAAATATCTTGATGACTTCATCGCGCGGTGTCATTTTTTTGATGACATCATAATCTTGTTTGATCAGTTGCATCATGCGTTTTTCGATGGCTTCCATATGCTCAGGGGTAAACGGCGTCTCGCTATAGATGTCGTAATAAAAACCATCTTCGATGACCGGTCCGATGACCATTTTTACCTCTGGATAGAGCTGTTTTACTGCATGACCTAACAAGTGGGCGCAGGAGTGGCGAATGATATCGACACCGTCAGCGTCTTTTGGCGTCACGATTTCAACTTTGGCATCATGTGTGATCGGATCGTGTGCATCGACTAATTGACCATCAACGCGCCCAGCGACCGTCGCTTTGGCAAGTCCTGCACCAATACTCTGCGCCACTTCCATGACGGTGGTATTGCCTTCAAAGTTTTTTACGCTACCATCTGGTAAAGTAATCGCTACCATAATCTATTCACCTTTTTGGATCCGTTGGCAGTGATGATTGCAACCATCAATCATATAACCGTAAGACCGCATCAATTATATCTAACTGCTGTGATATGTTAAGAAAAGTACCACCCAAAATACTAAGTTGAGACGATATTAGTAGCAGGCTTTTGGCCACTTTATCTAAAGGCTCACTTTAGCATTACAAAGTAGTGTCATAAAAGCCACTATTATAGCAAACACTGCCTAGCAACACTAGGTTGGAGACTATAGATACAAAGTGACAAAAGTATTATAACAAGCGATGTCAGCACGGTGACTGTTTAAGTATCGATGCAGCACTTGATGCTTCAAGGTTAGCTAATCACCCTAGTTACCGATGCTATGAAAAATAACGTTTTGTCTCGCTGTATCGTGTCTATATCGGATTGACTATATAAGTATTTATTAAGCAGATTTCAATAGGTAATAGATAACGCCAATTTTGCTACCACTATATAACTAATGAAGTGATGATGGTTTAAGTCGCAGCGCCGTCCTAAAAATTTTTTTCGCTAACACATTGAAAACACTAGCCTATTTTATATTTATCAAAATTAATTAAAAAACTTGTCAAAAAGCAGTTGACACCTGTCAGAAATTCTCTATAATACGCACCTCATCAGGATGAGCTAAGCATTACTAGGGTAAATTACATAGTAACAACGCAGCGAACCTTGAGAAACAAATTATAAAAAAGCTTGACAAACCAAATCGTTATGATATGATAGTCGGCTCGCTAATAACGATAAGCACATTGCTTAGTTATTAGATATATAACTCTTTAACTGGACGACAGTGAAGAGACACTATTTAAAAGCACAACTAAAGAACAACTTGTGTGGATTTTTGCTGATACAGAATGCTAAAAAATAAAGTTGGTTTTGACTTCTTTTTGGAGTTAATTCTAACTATAAAAATTATCATTTACTCAGCAGAAAAACTCAAAGTTAATTCATTACGAACATAATTTTAAGCGATTTGCTAGATAAATGAGCCAAGATTAGAAGTCATCTTCCTATTTATAGGTAAAGGCTTCAGATAGATTAAACTGAAGAGTTTGATCATGGCTCAGATTGAACGCTGGCGGCAGGCTTAACACATGCAAGTCGAGCGGAAACGATGGGAGCTTGCTCCCAGGCGTCGAGCGGCGGACGGGTGAGTAACACTTAGGAATCTACCTAGTAGTGGGGGATAGCTCGGGGAAACTCGAATTAATACCGCATACGACCTACGGGAGAAAGGGGGCAGTTTACTGCTCTCGCTATTAGATGAGCCTAAGTCGGATTAGCTAGATGGTGGGGTAAAGGCCTACCATGGCGACGATCTGTAGCTGGTCTGAGAGGATGATCAGCCACACCGGGACTGAGACACGGCCCGGACTCCTACGGGAGGCAGCAGTGGGGAATATTGGACAATGGGGGGAACCCTGATCCAGCCATGCCGCGTGTGTGAAGAAGGCCTTTTGGTTGTAAAGCACTTTAAGCAGTGAAGAAGACCATATGGTTAATACCCATATGCGATGACATTAGCTGCAGAATAAGCACCGGCTAACTCTGTGCCAGCAGCCGCGGTAATACAGAGGGTGCAAGCGTTAATCGGAATTACTGGGCGTAAAGCGAGCGTAGGTGGCTTAATAAGTCAGATGTGAAATCCCCGGGCTTAACCTGGGAACTGCATCTGATACTGTTAAGCTAGAGTAGGTGAGAGGGAAGTAGAATTCCAGGTGTAGCGGTGAAATGCGTAGAGATCTGGAGGAATACCGATGGCGAAGGCAGCTTCCTGGCATCATACTGACACTGAGGCTCGAAAGCGTGGGTAGCAAACAGGATTAGATACCCTGGTAGTCCACGCCGTAAACGATGTCTACTAGTCGTTGGGTCCCTTGAGGACTTAGTGACGCAGCTAACGCAATAAGTAGACCGCCTGGGGAGTACGGCCGCAAGGTTAAAACTCAAATGAATTGACGGGGGCCCGCACAAGCGGTGGAGCATGTGGTTTAATTCGATGCAACGCGAAGAACCTTACCTGGTCTTGACATATCTAGAATCCTGCAGAGATGCGGGAGTGCCTTCGGGAATTAGAATACAGGTGCTGCATGGCTGTCGTCAGCTCGTGTCGTGAGATGTTGGGTTAAGTCCCGCAACGAGCGCAACCCTTGTCCTTAGTTACCAGCGGGTTAAGCCGGGAACTCTAAGGATACTGCCAGTGACAAACTGGAGGAAGGCGGGGACGACGTCAAGTCATCATGGCCCTTACGACCAGGGCTACACACGTGCTACAATGGTAGGTACAGAGGGCAGCTACACAGCGATGTGATGCGAATCTCAAAAAGCCTATCGTAGTCCAGATTGGAGTCTGCAACTCGACTCCATGAAGTAGGAATCGCTAGTAATCGCGGATCAGAATGCCGCGGTGAATACGTTCCCGGGCCTTGTACACACCGCCCGTCACACCATGGGAGTTGATTGCACCAGAAGTGGTTAGCCGAACCTTTTAGGACGGCGATCACCACGGTGTGGTTGATGACTGGGGTGAAGTCGTAACAAGGTAGCCGTAGGGGAACCTGCGGCTGGATCACCTCCTTATAGACAGCATTCGGTCAGCAAGAATTCACAACAAGTTGTTCTTTAGTTTAAGCTTACGTTTTAGGACGTACTAGGGTCTGTAGCTCAGCTGGTTAGAGCACCGTGTTGATAACGCGGGGGTCGGTGGTTCAAGTCCACCTAGACCCACCATTATACATGGGGCCATAGCTCAGTTGGTAGAGCGCCTGCCTTGCACGCAGGAGGTCAACGGTTCGACTCCGTTTGGCTCCACCACTACAACCTCGGTAGCTTAGAGTGCAAATAAATACAATAGGTATTAAATAGAAACAAGTGATTTATCTTTGAACAAAGACACGATTACTTCTTTCTGTTTTATACGGAAATCTATGACTTGACGAGAGCATAGAGACTATTTAAAAACATAGATATGAGTCTGGGTTAGCAATAACATTTCACATGTTATTGCTAACCTGAAGACTAGCCTTTTAACGACATTGTTTGTTATCCCAAGGGCTAGTCTTCAAAGTAAAGAGAACTGAATCAAGCGTAAACATAGGTGATATCGTTATAATTGCTGACAAAGACCCTTTGGGGTTGTATGGTCAAGTAATTAAGCGCACATGGTGGATGCCTTGGCAGTCAGAGGCGATGAAAGACGTGACAGCCTGCGATAAGCTTCGGGGAGGCGGCAATATCCTGTGATCCGGAGATTTCTGAATGGGGAAACCCACTTACCATAAGGTAAGTATCTTGTACTTGTACAAGAAGCGAACGAGGGGAAGTGAAACATCTCAGTACCCTTAGGAATAGACATCAATTGAGATTCCCCTAGTAGCGGCGAGCGAACGGGGAGAAGCCGATTAATGCTAATGTAGAAGAACAGCGTGGGAAAGCTGACCATAGTAGGTGATAGTCCTGTATTCGAAACATTAGCGTTAACATATTAAGTAGAGCGGGGCACGAGAAATCCTGTTTGAAGATGGGGGGACCATCCTCCAAGGCTAAATACTCCTGACTGACCGATAGTGAACCAGTACCGTGAGGGAAAGGCGAAAAGAACCCCTGTGAGGGGAGTGAAATAGAACCTGAAACCGTGTGCGTACAAGCAGTGGGAGCCCACTTGTTGGGTGACCGCGTACCTTTTGTATAATGGGTCAGCGACTTATATTCTGTAGCAAGGTTAACCGTTTAGGGGAGCCGTAGGGAAACCGAGTCTTAATAGGGCGTCTAGTTGCAGGGTATAGACCCGAAACCGAGTGATCTATCCATGAGCAGGTTGAAAGTGCCGTAACAGGCACCGGAGGACCGAACCCACTGTCGTTGAAAAGCCAGGGGATGACTTGTGGATAGGGGTGAAAGGCTAATCAAACTCGGTGATAGCTGGTTCTCCCCGAAAGCTATTTAGGTAGCGCCTCGGACGAACACCATTGGGGGTAGAGCACTGTTTCGGCTAGGGGGTCATACCGACTTACCAAACCGATGCAAACTCCGAATACCGATGAGTGATATCCGGGAGACACACGGTGGGTGCTAACGTCCATCGTGGAGAGGGAAACAACCCAGACCGCCAGCTAAGGCCCCAAATTCCTAGTTAAGTGGGAAACGAGGTGGGAAGGCATAGACAGCTAGGAGGTTGGCTTAGAAGCAGCCATCCTTTAAAGAAAGCGTAATAGCTCACTAGTCGAGTCGGCCCGCGCGGAAGATGTAACGGGGCTCAAACTAGGAGCCGAAGCTGCGGATTTGAATTTGTTTTCAAGTGGTAGGGGAGCGTTGTGTAAGCCTGTGAAGGTGTGTTGTAAAGCATGCTGGAGGTATCACAAGAGCGAATGCTGACGTGAGTAACGATAATGCGAGTGAAAAGCTCGCACGCCGGAAGATCAAGGGTTCCAGTCCAACGTTAATCGGGGCTGGGTGAGTCGACCCCTAAGGCGAGGCCGAAAGGCGTAGTCGATGGGAAATCGGTTAATATTCCGATACTTGTTTATGATGCGATGGAGGGACGGAGAAGGTTATGCCAGCTCAGCGATGGTTGTCTGAGTGGAAGGATGTAGGTTTATAGCTTAGGTAAATCCGGGCTATTTCATACCGAGATCTGATAGCAAGTCCTACTTGTAGGACGAAGTGGCAAATACCATGCTTCCAGGAAAAGCTTCTAAGCGATAGTCATAAACGAATCGTACCCTAAACCGACACAGGTGATCAGGTAGAGAATACCAAGGCGCTTGAGAGAACTCTGCTGAAGGAACTAGGCAAAATGGTACCGTAACTTCGGGAGAAGGTACGCTGCTGATGGTGAAGGACTTGCTCCGTAAGCTATTGGCAGTCGCAGATACCAGGCTGCTGCAACTGTTTATTAAAAACACAGCACTCTGCAAACACGAAAGTGGACGTATAGGGTGTGATGTCTGCCCGGTGCTGGAAGGTTAATTGATGGGCTTAGCGTATGCGAAGGTCTTGATCGAAGCCCCAGTAAACGGCGGCCGTAACTATAACGGTCCTAAGGTAGCGAAATTCCTTGTCGGGTAAGTTCCGACCTGCACGAATGACATAATGATGGCAGCGCTGTCTCCAGCAGAGACTCAGTGAAATCGAAATCGCAGTGAAGATGCTGTGTACCCGCGGCTAGACGGAAAGACCCCGTGAACCTTTACTACAGCTTTACATTGAACTTTGACCTGACTTGTGCAGGATAGGTGGGAGGCTTTGAAACCGAGACGCTAGTCTTGGTGGAGCCATCCTTGAAATACCACCCTGGTCATGTTGGGGTTCTAACTCAGGTATAACAATACCGAGGACAATGTATGGTGGGTAGTTTGACTGGGGCGGTCTCCTCCTAAAGAGTAACGGAGGAGTACGAAGGTGCGCTCAGAACGGTCGGAAATCGTTCATAGAGTATAAAGGCAAAAGCGCGCTTAACTGCGAGACCCACAAGTCGAGCAGGTACGAAAGTAGGTCTTAGTGATCCGGTGGTTCTGTATGGAAGGGCCATCGCTCAACGGATAAAAGGTACTCTGGGGATAACAGGCTGATACCGCCCAAGAGTTCATATCGACGGCGGTGTTTGGCACCTCGATGTCGGCTCATCTCATCCTAGGGCTGAAGCAGGTCCTAAGGGTATGGCTGTTCGCCATTTAAAGAGGTACGCGAGCTGGGTTTAGAACGTCGTGAGACAGTTCGGTCCCTATCTACCGTGGGCGTTGGAAATTTGAGAGGATCTGCTCCTAGTACGAGAGGACCAGAGTGGACGAACCGCTGGTGTTCGGGTTGTCATGCCAATGGCATTGCCCGGTAGCTACGTTCGGATGGGATAACCGCTGAAAGCATCTAAGCGGGAAGCCCACCTCAAGATTAGATTTCCCTAAAGAGCCGTTCAAGACTAGGACGTTGATAGGCAGGGTGTGGAAGCGCAGTGATGCGTGTAGCTAACCTGTACTAATTGCTCGTTTGGCTTGACCATACAACACCCAAGTGGTTTGTATCAAGCATTATATCGATATCACCGTTATCCTTGATTCAGTTAGGATAAGTGATACTTAGTCAAATAAGTAAAACAAACATAGACTCATATCTAACCCCCTTTGCTGACGACAATAGCACGATGGCACCACCTGATCCCTTCCCGAACTCAGAAGTGAAACATCGTTGCGCCAATGGTAGTGTGGCTTCGGCCATGTGAGAGTAGGTCATCGTCAGCTCCCTATTCCTAAAGCCCCCTAACTTAATTGTTAGGGGGCTTTTTTTGCCTATAATTTTCTGTAAAATTCCCCTCCTTCTATATTTTTACTTTATTCGAAGTTTTACGGTAGCGAGCACATGAAAAAAATAAATGTAATTGGCACTAGTGGTAGTGGTAAGTCCACTTTTAGCCGTCTTTTGGCAAATAAATTAGGCTATCCTTATTTGGAAATGGATGCTATATTTTGGAAACCGAATTGGCAAGAATCTACTGAGGACGAGTTTTTCTTAAAGCTGAAACGTTCTCTAGCGCAAGAAACTTGGGTACTTGATGGTAATTATAGCAGGATGACTGAAATAAAATGGTCAAACGTTGACCATGTGATTTGGATAGATTATCCGTTCTCTCGTACGATGTATCAAGCCATAAGACGTGCTTTTATACGCTCGGCTACCAAAACTGAGCTATGGGGTACAGGCAATACTGAGACGTTTGCTAAGTCATTTTTTAGTCGTGATTCAATTATCTTATGGACATTAAAAACGTATAAACGCAAGTGTGTTCGCTACTCGAAGATGCTTCATGATCCTAGATATCGTCATATAAAATTTATCAGACTCACAAGTCCGAAAATGGCAAAGAAATTTATAGAAGAGTTAAACCGATAGCAGTAAGTTCACTCGAACTCATCTCATGTTTCATTCTACGATTACCAATTTTTATGTCAGTTTACTCACTCGAAAAGATGCTAAATGACCTCTCATTTTAAAGGATTAAATGATGTAAGGTGAATGTAAACACCCCATTCTTAACAAAACATCATCGTAGAATAATTAAGCCACCTGCCTGTACTCAGCAGGTGTCATATCATTAAGTGAATCATGGAGTCTTTCGTTATTACAAAAAAAGCCCGTATTAGCGAACTAATACAGGCTTTAACATCTGATAGAGTACTTAACAAACTAGGCTAACCACTAAGCCCCTTCACCAAACTTACCACTTTGAAAATCAGTGACGGCTTGCATGATTTCTTGCTGACTGTTCATGACAAACGGACCGTATTGCACAATCGGCTCGCGTAGTGGGCGACCCGTGATTAAGATCACTTTGGTGTCTTCTTCACTATCTGCTGTAATAGTCACGCCATCGGCATCTTTATCATTTCTTAAGATAGCCATGTTCTTAGTCGGTACTTCTCGACCTTCGATATCTACCGTACCGCGATAGACAAAGGCAAAGGCATTGTGATCGGCTGGAATGGCTTGGCTGAAGCTCGTGCCTGCTGGCATATGGATATCTAAATACATCGGCTGAGTGGTCTCGCGGGTGACTGCACCTTCTATGCCGTGTGATGTACCTGCGATTACCGTAACGTTTACGCCATCTTCAGTTGTGTATTTAGGCAAGTCATCACTTTGGAAATCTTTATACCAAGGGTCATTCATTTTATCTTTGGCAGGTAGATTAAGCCACAGCTGGAAGCCTTCCATCGCGCCGTCTTCTTGTTCCGGTAGCTCTGAATGAATAACACCACTCGCTGCCGTCATCCACTGCACGCCGCCGTTCTGTAATAGCCCTTCGTTGCCTGCGCTATCACGATGACGCATACGGCCTGTAATCATATAAGTAATGGTTTCAAAGCCGCGATGCGGGTGATTGGGGAACCCTGCGACATAATCATCTGGATTGTCACTTTTGAAGTTATCTAGCATCAAGTACGGATCGAGGCGCTGTTGCAACTGCTGCGTCAGTACGCGAGTTAATTTAACACCAGCGCCGTCTTGGGTATCGACCCCAGCAAAAAGCTGCTCGATTTGACGCGATTGGGTCACAGTATCTTTTTTGCTATTTATTAGGCTATTATCCATTGTGCTCTCCTACATTTTTAACGGCTACTCGTATATATTTGAGGATATAGATATATATTTCAATAGCTACTATGTAGTTTTTCTATAATTATAAAAATAATTGTAAAATATTACTTAATTGTTTTGAGCTAATTAAAACAACTCTCCTGTCTCAGCCGCTTCATTAAAATCAAAGCCTAGCTGCTCGTTTTTGCGCTGGCGCATCTGCTCGATACGCTGTCTGCGCCCATTGACCAGTCGTAGTACTTCACGGCGCTGTTCTGTTGTCATATCATGCCATAGCTGACGCTCTGTACGACTACGCAGACAGCCAAAGCAATAGCCTTTTTTATTGCTTTGACAGACACCAATACAGGGATTGGCAATCTCGAACAGTTCAAACTGCTGACTCATGGCAGCTCCATTGCTATTGTCGTTAGTCCTTTTACTTATATCGTCGTATAGTCAGATACTGTTATTATGGCGCAAATACTGAATAATAGTGTGCCGTTTTAGTGTTATTGTTTTGCTTGCGGCAGTGCTATGCTGGATTTTTATTATCGAGATAAAACCATCTTAACAAAACCAATAAGTGAGATGATACGTGAATATTATTTATATCCATGGCTTAGACAGTGATGCCAATTCTATAAAAGGCTCGCTATTAGAGGAGTATTGCCGCCAGTATGATCCCGATATCAAGGTGTTACGCCCCGATCTAAATAAGACGCCAGATCAAGTGTTTGACCAGATGCTGTCGTTAATCGATAGTGTGGCGAGCAAAAACTCTCATGATCAAAACACGGTCTTGGTCGGTAGCTCATTAGGCGGGTATTTTGCTACGTTGCTCAGTAACCATACCGGCTGTCCGGCGCTTTTATTAAACCCTAGTATACAGCCGCATCAGACACTGCAGCGATTTAAGCATAGCACTGAGACTGAGGATGACGGTGCGAAGGACGAGAGTGCGAACGACGAGGCGTCTGAGGTGCTATACACCACTTTGGGTGGTTGGCGCATCACAAATGCTGATTTAAGGTGGTTTGCGTGCCATCAGCTATCGAGTCTTAACTATCCTAAAAAAGTAGTTGCGCTAATCAAAGAGGGTGATGAATTACTTAATAGCAGTCGTTCTGCCAACTTCTATAGGGAGCAAGGAGCGACGGTCAATATGCAAAAAGGCGGTGATCATCGCTTTAGTGATTTTAAAATACAATTGCCCAAAGTAATCGAGGTCATACAGCAACTGGTCAAAGGTCGCTTGGTTTAAAGAGACGACATTATCTGACGTGAGCGACTGAGTATTGACCTTAATGCCGTTATTTTTCGTTATAATGGCTGTATAGAATTTATCGTATATAAACAGTTAAGGATGCATTTGTGAGTCAATATAATGCGCAATCGTTAGAAGTTTTAGAAGGGCTGGAGCCGGTACGCCGTCGTCCCGGGATGTACACCGATACCACCCGTCCCAACCATTTGGCCCAAGAAGTCATCGATAACTCCGTCGATGAAGCGCTGGCAGGGTATGCCAAGACCATCAAAGTACAGCTGCATAGCGACGGCTCGCTATCGGTCGAAGATGATGGCCGCGGTATGCCAACCGATATCCATCCTGAGTTTGGTCAGTCAGGTATTGAGCTAATTTTGACGCGTCTACATGCAGGCGGTAAATTTTCGACCTCCAATTATGAGGTGTCGGGCGGGTTGCACGGTGTCGGTATCTCTGTGGTCAATGCGCTATCAACACGCGTTGAGGTAACGGTATGGCGCGATAGTACGCAGTTTGCGATGGCGTTTGAAAATGGCGCAGCGGTGACGCCGTTGACTAAGTCTGTCAGCTCCAATAAACGCAAACGCGGTACTCGGGTGCAGTTTTGGGCCGATGGCAGTTTTTTTGATACGCCGAAATTTAATGTCAAACAGCTCAAACATAACCTAAAAGCCAAGGCGGTATTGGCCGCTGGTCTGACGATTGAATTTGTCGATGATATCAATGACGAAAAAGTCGTTTGGCAGTTTACCGACGGGGTGGTTGAGTACCTCAGTGAGCAGCTAGATGGACTTGAGACCCTGCCACCTGAGCCATTTTATTATAATCATGAGGCAAAAGACGGCGAGCGCGCGGGTATTACCTTTGCTTTATCGTGGCTGCCTGAGGGTGGTACGCCGATTCAAGAAAGCTATGTCAATTTGATTCCAACCGCGCAAGGTGGCACGCATGTCAATGGCCTACGTACTGGTATCTTAGAGGCGCTGCGCGAGTTTTGCGATATTCATAATCTACTGCCTCGCAATGTGAAGCTGACGGCAGAAGATGTGTGGGATGGGGTCAACTATATCCTATCGCTCAAGTTTTCTGAGCCGCAGTTTTCTGGTCAAACCAAAGAGCGTCTCTCGAGCCGTGAAGCTGCCGGTGCGGTGCAGACCCTCGCAAAAGATGCCTTTAGCCTATGGCTCAATCAGCATGCTGATATAGGCACTCAAATCGCCGAGCTGGCTATTAATAAAGCTGGTCGACGGCTCAAGTCTGCCAAAAAGGTCGCCCGTAAAAAAATCTCCCAAGGGCCTGCGCTACCAGGTAAGCTTGCCGATTGTCGCGGCGATCTGCGTGATGGGGCAGAGCTGTTTTTGGTTGAAGGCGACTCTGCGGGCGGCAGTGCCAAGCAAGCACGCGATCGACATTATCAAGCGATATTGCCGCTGCGTGGTAAAATTCTAAATACATGGGAAGTGTCATCCGATACCGTGCTGTCGAGCCAAGAGATTCATGATATCGCCATCGCTATCGGTGTTGACCCTGCTTCAGATGATCTCTCTGAGCTGCGTTATGACAAGATATGTATCCTCGCCGATGCCGACTCTGATGGCCTACATATTGCCACGCTTATCTGTGCGTTGTTTGTCAAACACTTCCCAGCACTGGTGGATGCCGGGCATTTATTTGTCGCGATGCCGCCGCTGTATCGAGTTGACATTGGTAAAGAGGTGCATTACGCGCTAGATGAGGGCGAGCTTGAGCATATTTTAGCGGGCGTACCGGGGAATAAAAAAGCGCAAATCACTCGCTTTAAGGGACTCGGTGAGATGAGCGCAGAGCAACTGCGTGAGACCACCATGAACCGCGATACGCGGCGTCTGGTGCAGCTAGATATGGATGACATGATACTGACCAATGGCGTGATGGATATGCTACTGGCCAAAAAACGCGCAGCCGATCGCAAGTCGTGGTTAGAGAATAAAGGTAATTTAGCAGACATACCGTGATGTATGTCATCGATCGCTCGCCCATGCGCCAGTGTCTGCCGAGCGCCTATGCAATAAAAGTATAAAAGATAATCTCGCCCGATAAGCTTAATGTTATGATATGGCTATCTTTAATTATATGGTGCCGTCATGACATCAACGTTATTTAATCGTGCTAAATCGGGCCGCTCTGAGTCTGCACGAGTCAAAGCATTACCAAAACTTAGCAAAAAACATCTGGGTGATTTGGTACCAAGACGGGGCAATAAGTTTGCGCCTGTCCTTGCTTCTGCCTTACTCAAAGCAGCTGGCTGGCGTACAGTCGGCGAGGTGCCCAATATCCCACAAGCAGTGGTATTGGCACTGCCTCATACTTCAAATGTCGATGGTATTTATGCCGTTCCAAGCCTATTTGCGCTGGATCTTAAGATCAGTATTTTGGGCAAACATACTTTGTTTAAAGCACCTGTCTTTGCCCAGTTGTTAAATTGGATAGGCGTGATTCCGATTGATCGAGGCAACAAAGGCTCGGTACTACAAGCGAGTATCGATAAGTTTAAAACCGGTCAGCCGCTGTTTTTGGGTTTGGCACCAGAGGGCACGCGCCAGTACACCAAAGGCTGGAAGTCGGGATTTTATTACTTGGCAATGGGTGCGGGCGTGCCTATATTGCCAGTGGCGATGGATTATAAAACCAAAGAGATACGTTTTATGTCGCCCATTTATCCGAGTGGCGATATCGACGCTGATTTGCCAAAAATTTATGCGCAGTATAAAGGGGTGGTGCCCAGACATCCTGAGCGCTTGTCGCAGCCTCTGCAAGACATCAATCGCGCGACAGATTAAGCGCTATAGGTTCTGATACGCCGCACAGGCTTTGAGGTTTTATATATAACCAGCCCCTGATATCTGATGATATCAGGGGCTGTTTTTTATGAGAAAGACAAGAAGCGCTGGCTATTAGCGAGCGAGGTAACAGTAATTATGAGGTTTGATGGTGTTTGATTGATGGCTGGATCAAAACTGCGGCTGGCCGTTTGAGGCACTGACGCCGCCATCGACGGGTAAGTTGACCCCCGTGATCATCGCCGCGTCGTGACTGGCCAAAAAAGTAATGGCGGCGGCAATATCGTTTGGTGTCGCTAAGCGGCCGAGTGGACAGCGCGCCAAAAATTTATCGGTTTTATTGTCGTTGTTTTGAATGGCGCTGCTCATGTCAGTTTTGGTAACGCTGGGATTGACCGCATTGACCCGCACGCCATCTGGCCCATGGTCTAAGGCTAGCGTGCGGGTGAGGTTGGTCACTCCGGCTTTGGCAGCGTTATAAGCGGCCATGTTCCAGTCGCCGCCGACCCCTGAGAGCGAGGAGACATTGACGATGTTGCCCTTGGTCGCAATCAGATGCGGCATGGCGGCTTGCGAGACATAAAACGTACCATTTAGATTGACATCGATGGCAGCTCGCCAGTCTTCGGCTGACAAGTCAGTGATTTTCCCTTGCATGGCTTTGCCAGCGTTATTGACCAAGATATCAATCTGTTCAAACTTATCGACGGCGCGTTTGATCATCTCTTGTACTTGGCTTTGTATGCTGATATCACAAGTGATGGTCAGATAGTTATCGGTATGAATCCACGTACGGTCTTGTGGAAACTCTTTTGCAGTCTCTTCTAAGGTTTCAGCGGTACGACCGACCAAGACGACATTGGCACCTTCTTGGGCAAAACGAATAGCAGTCGCCCGGCCAATACCTGAGCCTGCGCCTGTGACGATGACGGTTTTTTCTTTAAAGCGTTTCATGGTATTCAATCCTTGTTATTATATGACAATCATGGGCGATATGAGCCGAGTACCCTTGAGGTGTCAGATGTGACAGATGCTGAGATGGTAAAAGACCATCAGCTGTATTGAGTCGCGTCTGGCTCATCTCGTCAAATCCCTAAACTATAGAAAAATGCGCATAAGCGCTGCTGTGCTGATATCATCATAACAACTCATTGCGGTGAAAGCGACTGTGTCTCATGACGTTTATGTCGTTTAATTTTTCATAATATTTAGGGCGTGTTGAGCACGCCATAATCATAAAAGGTTGAAACGGTGGCTGATTTGACTGACCTAAATGAGGATCTGGCTTGCTACCTGCAGGGCGCAGCGGCAGGCGTAAGCGTTGGCGATATGCAAGCAGTGACGCGTCAATATAACGCCTACTATGACGCGCGGCAATCCTGTTATCAGCTGTCGCTTGGGCGGTTGCAACGGCTGGATCTGACACTGTATCTACCAAGGCATAGTAGCGCGAAGACTATTAAGTCGGCGCGAACGGCGACGCTAAAGGCGGTGCTGGCATGGCATAAGACTTCTTGCGTCGCGGATAGCAATGACAATCAACATAAGCATGATCGAAACGATAACGGTCAAAGCGATGATCAAAGCAATAATCAAAATCATGACAAGAAAAGCCGCCGCGATGTATTGGTCTTTGATATCGTCTTTTTTGATGAGACAGAGATGAGCGCTGATATACCGACACTCTCACCGAAACAGCGCTTAGCAAATCGCCTGACGCATCATTTTGATACTGCTTATTTTATGGAAGATTTGGTCATCGATATGAGTGGTGAGCCGCGGCCGCTACAAATCTTTAGTCGCGCTGACTGGCAGGAGCTGTCATCAACGCTACAGACGCCTTGTGAGCTATGGCGGTTTGTGTGCCATCATTTACAGCAGCTCCAGCAGTCACTTAGCGATCAGCGCGCACATTTTGAGAAGGTGGCAGATTTGGTCACTCAGTTTTTGTACAGCCCGTCTGTATTTACTCATGCCATCACCATTGATAATGCCCTTATAAAGGCGGGCGTGCAAGATGCGCCCAATGCGGCGTTGATTGCCATGACACTGGCGCACAAAAATCAAAGTGCGACAGCGCAGATGTATCAGCAGCACATGGCACAAGCTGCCACACTATGGTCACAGCTAAGCGGCCAGATGATAGCGATGTGCCGTGATGAGCGACTGAAAAATAGTGCCCAAATGTCCTCAGAGGTTGATTTTTTATATTGGCAGCAGCAGCTACTCGACGAGTCATTGTTTTCTCGTCATGAGCTGGTACGCACTTTATACCGACATCTAAAGCAACCAGACAGCCTAAAAAGCGCCGGTTACGTGGTACATCAGCACTCGTATGAGAGTCTGGGTCGGCATTATGTGCTGATATTTTATGGCCAAAATCAGGAAGGGCAGCATAGCAAACAAGCCATTCAGCCAAACTTGGCAAAAATTGCTCAAGATGTGGCCACGCGCTTACCGATAGCAGCGCTGCATCATGTCATTATCTTGGGGGTGGAATTTATCAATGAAGGGCAAGAAACCTTTATCGATATCGATTTGTGGATCCAACCCGTTGCGACCATGACCCAGCGTGAGCGCCAACTCACCAAACAGATACAACAGCTGCAACAGCAAAAAGTGCCAAAACCAAAACTGTCACAACAAAAAATGCCAATGGCAGGCACTTCTGCGGATAACGACCGTCCAGCAGAAGCCCTGCCGCAAGTTCGCTTGAACCTCACCATTCCTGCTCGTAAAAGTAATAAATAGCACTATTGATAGCGACTGATAGGTATAAAACACACATTTATGCCCACAAAAAAAGACAGCCTAAGCTGTCTTTTTTGGTTTGAGCGAGCATAAAACTGATGAATTTATCTCAAGAACACATACTTCGAGAGCAAATTATTTATTATTGATATCGTCGTTTAGACCGCTACCTGGTAGCAAGTTGTTATTGTCGATATCTGCATCAGTGATACTACCATCGGTAACATCGTTATCGATATCAGCGGTGTCGATAGCGTCGGTATCGACGCGAGTGGTATCGACGACATCAGTGTGAGTTTCAGTGCTCTTCGTTGCCGCTGATGGGGTGTTTTCGCGGACAGAGTCAGCAAACTTCTCACGAGTTGATGCGCTCGGCTGTAGCGTAGACTTGGCTTTGGCTTCCTCTTGCTCCTTGTCCATTTTGTCCTGCATCTTACGTAAGAAGCGAGCAGCTGCTTCTTGACCACCAAGACCGAACGAGAGAGCAAAGGCCACGGCAACTGCGCCTAGTGTCAGACCAAAGGCTAGGTTGACGATAGAATCAGCAATGCCCATCGCTTTTAGACCCATAGCAAGTACGAGACCCATGATTAAGACGCGCACGATGTTTGCTAAGAACTGTGAGCCTTGCTCAGAGCGCTCCACCACACCAGCGATGATGTTGGCAAGCCAAAAGCCGATGAACAGAATAATCGCGCCCAAGATAATATTGGCACCAAAGGCGATAAACATCGCAATGATGGCTGAGATTGGCTCAAAGCCTAATAAATCCGCGGCAGCGATAGCGGCAAACAGCATGGCAAAAAAGACAATGGCATAGCCGACAAGATCAGAGACTTTCTTATCACCCATGGTTTCTTGTAGGCCAACCTTGGCAGGTATCTGATTGATCTCTGTGTTTTCAATCAAACCTTTGATGATATTGGCAACCATACGCACCACATAAAACGTCACCACTAAGATAGCTGCTGCCATAAAGATGTTTGGCAACGCTTCCATGATTTTGTTTAGCATATTGGTCGCTGGGCGCGCAATTACTTCGATTTTTAAAGCGTTTAAGGCCGCGATAATCGTCGGGATAATCACCACTAAAAACGCCAAAGACCCTGCAATATTCGGCAGGCTGTTTTTTTCGCTTAAGCCAGCTTTTGAGGCCAGCTCT
This sequence comes from Psychrobacter sp. Marseille-P5312, assembly GCF_900291405.1. Taxonomy (NCBI): domain Bacteria; kingdom Pseudomonadati; phylum Pseudomonadota; class Gammaproteobacteria; order Moraxellales; family Moraxellaceae; genus Psychrobacter; species Psychrobacter sp. Marseille-P5312. Next base: position 1,020,225 of record NZ_OLML01000001.1, on the reverse strand, counting down.
TGTATATTAAAGGTAGATACAAGATTGGTGACGATACCGCGCACCACTTTTGCAATGATGTAGCCGACGACAAACACCACGCCAGCAATGACGATGTTAGGGATAAAGCTAAAGATTTTATCAACCATGTTGGTCAATGGCGCAAACAAACCATCAAGCTCTAATTGACCGAGTACCATGGTCAATACCACCAATAAGATGAACCAATAAACCATATCGGCTATCGTACTGCTCATGGGTTTTACGCCTGCTTGTGCGCTTAGGCGCTCATCCATCGAGGTTTTAGCAAGGGCGGCATTGATAGCGGTACGTGCCACAGTGGCGATGACCCAACCGATCACCCCAACAGCGATAGCGCCAATCAGATTAGGGATAAAGGCCAGCACTTGATTGACCATATTGGCAAACGGCGTCGAAATGGAGTTCAGATTCAATTGGTTCAACGCTCCAGAAATGGCGATGATAAAGATAAACCAAAATACGATTTTAGAGATGATGCCTTCTAAATCGTAGGTTTTGCCAGTTGAAGAATTCATGCGTTGGTTGAGATTCACCTTAGACAATACATTGCGAACCAAAGCCGCGATACCCAGTGCGACAAGCCAACCAATAATAAATATCAAAATAGCCCCAATGATGGAACCAATAGGCCCACCCAGATAACCGTTAAAAGACGCATACATTGGATTCATCTTATCCTCCTTTAATCATCATATAAAAGCCGCCAAACGATAGGCTAGGTACTGCTATCAGCGAGCGAAACCAACATAGATGGTTATGATAAATAGTTTTTTTAAGTCAGTTATACGGCGATATTATAATTTTTAAGTGTAAAAATTCATCGAAAAAACATCGGCTTACCTTGTACCAACTGCTGTACTACCAATGTCGCATCATCCATGATAAAGAGTTACACTCGGTTACTTATCACCTCAACTCATTCAGCTTAGCTGATGTATTAGGGGATTTAAAGATAGAAAGCTTAACGTGTTACTGTATTTGTGTGATAACTTGTTATCGTGACAGGAAATATTAACACAGACTGTACATTCGCCCGATAATTTTTTGCCAAACATGGCTCCTAAAACCAAGATTTGCTATCATAGGAACATGTGACATCTTGCCACTATTCTTACAATTTGAGAGTACTTTATGAAAAAAATCACTACCTTAAGCGTTGGTGCACTTGCTAGCGCTATGTTGTTAGTTACAGGCTGTAGCACCAATAACGGCAATCAAGAAACCGCGGCGCAAAGCATCTCAATCACTGAGCAAAGCTCGGTGAACGAAAAAGTAGGCTATAGCTTGGGTTATATGATGGCCGAAGGTAACAAAGAAGCGGTCGGTGATCTAAATCTTGATACTTTTGAGCAAGGCTTTCGCGATGGCTATGAAGGCAACGACTCAGCACTGACCCAAGAGCAGATGCAACAAGTCTTGATGGATTATCAAAAAGAGCAAGAAGAAAAGTTTGTTAAAGACATGGAAGCCAAAGCCACAGAAAACAAAGCGGCAGGCGAAGCCTTTTTAGCAGAAAACGCTAAGAAAGAAGGCGTAAAAGAAACCTCTTCTGGTCTGCAGTACAAGGTCATCAAAGCAGGTACAGGCAAATCACCAAAAGCCACCGATGTGGTCGAAGTCAATTACGAAGGTAAGCTGATCGACGGTACAGTATTTGATAGCTCATACGAGCGCGGCGAGCCAATTGAATTCCCACTCAATCAAGTCATCGCAGGCTGGACAGAAGGTCTGCAGCTGATGAAAGAGGGCGGAAAATACGAGTTTTATATCCCATCAGACATCGCGTATGGTGAAGCGGGCAACGCGGGTATCGAGCCAAACAGCACGCTTATCTTTACGGTTGAGCTATTAAACGTAAAATAACGCATTAGGGGCATTCATTGCTTTTAGTGTTATGTTTGACATTGATAGGCTGATACCTGTGTGAGATTGTCTCTAGTAGGTGTCATTTATAAGGCATTACTTATAAAGTGCCATTTGTAAAGCGACATTGATAAAGTATAGTCAGTTCGCTATAAAAAATTGTCCTATCGCTTTTTAGTATTGATAAAAAAGCCCTCGTTTATAAATGAGGGCTTTTTTGGTTTGGCGTAGCGGTTGACTAAAGCCTGCCTAGATTATAAGGTTTTTTGAAAGACTTTAGAGTTACGACCGTTGTTGTACTTTTCGCGGCGCGCAGCAGGCAGAGCGCTGGCATCGACTTCGGCAAAACCGTGCTCGACAAACCAATGGGCGGTGCGAGTCGTTAAGACAAAGAGCTTGTGTAGGCCATGGCTACGTGCTTGCTGCTCGATAAACGCCAGCAAATCATTGCCGCGGCTGCCGTTACGGTATTCGGCATGGACGGCGACGCAAGCGACCTCTGCTGAGTCGTCATCGAGTGGGTATAAAGCGGCGCAGCCTAGAATCATGCCATCACGCTCGATGACGCTGTAGTTGTCGATTTCTTGCTCGAGGCGCTCACGCGAGCGAGCCACCAAGATACCTTGCTCCTCAAGTGGCGTCAAAAGCTCGAGCAGGCCGACCACGTCATCGATGTTGGCGTGGCGGATTTCTTCATAAGGGTCGTGGCTGATTAGGGTGCCAGAGCCATCACGGGTGAACAGCTCTTCGAGGAGTGCGCCGTTTTTGGCGTATGAGATGATGTGCGTGCGATGGACACCTTGACGGCAAGCCACACTGGCACAGTGTAAGAAATAATTGATCTCACAGTTTAGGTCACGGTCGCGTAAGAAGCGATCGACTTCGTTTGGAATCATCTCGCGTAGCAAGCGATCATTGTCATTGATGCCGGCTTCTTCTCCTAAGAAAATAAGCTTATCGGCACCCAAGCTCACTGCGGTGCTAAGCGCCACGTCTTCGGCGAGCAAATTAAACACTTCGCCTGTTGCTGAGTAGCCCATCGAGCCCAATATCACGATATGGTCGTGGAGCAGATTGTTTTTGATGGCTTCGACGTCGATCGAGCGTACTTCGCCTGTCATTTGGTAGTCGACGCCATCACGGACGCCATAAGGCCGCGCTGTGACGAAGTTGCCAGAAATCGCATCGATACGAGAGCCGTACATGGGCGAGTTGGCCAAGCCCATCGATAGCTGCGCTTCGATCTGTAGGCGGATGGCACCGACCGCCTGTAAGATGGCAGGCATCGCTTCTCGCGGCGTGACACGAATATCTTGATGCAGGGGCGAGGTGATGGCAGCGTCTTTTAAGTTTTTTTCGATTTGTGGCCTAGAGCCATGCACCAGCACCAGCTTGATACCTAAGCTATGAAGTAAGGCAAAGTCATGGATTAGAGTGCTAAAATTTGGATGGTTGACCGCTTCACCACCAAACATAATCACGAACGTTTTGCCGCGATGCGTATTGATGTAAGGGGCTGAGTTGCGAAACCAATGAACGTATTCAGGATTGATCTGTGGCATGGCGCTAGTAGTCATAATAGGGGCAGTAGTGGTTAGAATAAAAAAGGCGCGGCAAATAAGCCGATTGCTAAAGAATTACCATAGCAAAAAACGCCGTTATGAGCCATCTTTTATTTCAGTGGTGTTTATCATTTTCAGAGCTGATGCACTATATACACAACCGCAACACGGGGCTTATGTACACCCATAGGGTTTTTGCTATGCTAAACGCTATTGCTTTACAGACCGCGAACGAAGATAATCAAGAAAAATAAATGCCGCCTTTGGCATGCAACTATAGTAGATTCAATTTAAAAATGTTATAGCGCTACTGGTATAAATTGTCCTTGCGTGCTGTATACACAGAGGCTGCGAAAAATTCATCCTAGTAGCGCTTTGGAACTTATGACAGCTTTGTTTTGAACTGACTATATACTGCCCAATGCCGGAGAGCCACGCGCGCATCAATAGATGAGCGAGCGTCATGCCGATAGTGAAGCGGTAGCGCGGCGTTTTATCGATATATCAACGAGGGATAATAAATACCATGAAAAAAACCAACCACTTTGCCAATCCATTTAGCGCATGGAGCGGACATCGCTTATTTCACGTTGTTGCTGGTACGCTTATCGGCGCAATGGTCGTCACGCAAGCCTCTGCCATGTTGCCAACGCCAGAGCAGACGGTAGACGCTTCAGCTGCGGTACAAACGAGTACTAGCAACGCCGGTAACTCAAGCGCTCAAGCAGTCACTAGTAAAATCACCGCCTCTTTGGTCAGTGTCGATGCCAATGGCGAAGAAGTGCTGGTACCAGTCAATGCCAACACCCGTCTGCAGTCAGGAAACGTGCTGGAGTATCAAGGGTACTTTACCAATACCAACGCTGACCGCGTGCGTAAGATGACCGTGACCATGACCATACCTGAGCAGGTCGAGCTGTTGCGTACCGTAGCACCTGATTTTCCATACGGCAGCGTCGATGGTAACACCTTTGCTCGCATGCCGCTGCGTACTCGCGTAGACAATCAGCTGGTCGATGTCGATCTCAAGCATTACAAAGCCGTACGCTGGGATTTGCAGGGCGTCGGTCTCAATGACACCGTGGCAGTAAAATACCGCGCACGCGTCAAGTAGCCTCGTAGCCAGCGATGATGATATGACTGCTCGTTAAGTCATGGCATCACATTATTTATATAGTCATTTTTATAGTGTATTAACTATAGATAAATGAATAAAAAGCACTGCAATGTATCAATTGTGGTGCTTTTATCGTATTAGGCATCTTTGCAGCACGTGCGCACGACACGCCCTATTCCGTTCAAAATAAAGTGGTTATCTGTTTAAGCACGCGACTGAATCGAAGGTACGCAGTACGCAAGTAAAGTTTATATCAGGAACGCTATGTCATTGTTAGAGGGGGTCGACTGCTAGATACCGTGTTATCAAATCGCTTGGCATAATCGATGGTGTTGTCAGTTATAATAAAATCAGCCAGTGATTTATAGTGTGATGATAATACTTGCTTTTGTCGATGGAAATAAAAAATTGTTAGGATCTTCGATGACCACATCCACCAATCAGTCCCTCAGTCATTTTACCGCACCTACACGGCCAGCAGGCGCAGTCTCGCCATTAGATATGCCAGTGACAGCGCTGGCGGGTGTTGGGACAAAGGTCGCTGCGCAGTTGGCGCAGTTGAATATCAAGCGGATATTTGATCTGCTGCTCCACCTGCCGCGTGATTATGAAGATCGTAGCCGCTTGGTGGCCATCGCTGATGTGGAGCACGGGCAAGCAGCGTTGATTACGGGACGTGTGGTACATGTCGATACCAAACGAAATGGCATGACCGTCATTGTCGATGACGATACGGGCACGATTTCTCTGCGATTTTTTAAGATCTATCGTGGTCTTGTTCAGACCATGAATGTAGGTACGCGGCTGCAACTGTTTGGTGAAGTCAAAGTCAGCCGCTATGGCAAGCAGATGCACCATCCTGAATATCAGGTACTAACTGATAGTACTGCCATCACCAATACCGGCCTGCAACCCATTTATCCTACTGTCAAAGGCCTGCATCAAAACAAATTGCGCACCTTGATCAAGCTGGCACTCCAGACGGTGCGCAGCCAAGGTCTGCCGATGACGCTATTTACGCCAGCGGATTTTGCGGTGGTGGCAGATTTGCCATTGGTGCCTTTTGTGCCAAAACCAGCAGTGACCGCAGAGCTGGACTATCCAGATGATATATTTTCAACGCTTGCGCGGCGTGTGCCAGATCATACTCTAGCTCATGGTGCCGATGAGTCCAGCAGCGCTGCTAGTACGGCCAATAATAATGTCTATAACTTGACGATATTTGAAGCATTGGTCCTGCTGCATACCCCGCCCACTTATACCGATGCCAGACAGCAATATCAGCTGCTGACTCAGCTCAGCGCTCGTAGCCACGCGGCGTGTCAGCGCCTTATCATTGAGGAGTTGACCGCCCATCAGTTAAGCTTGCTATATCGTCGCCAGCAGTTGCATCAGTACAAAGCGCCCAAATGTGCCACTCATAGCCCTTTGGCTAACAAGCTGTTTGCCGCGTTGCCGTTTGATTTGACCGGTGCGCAGCGGCGCGTGCTCACAGACATTACCACAGATATGGTAACGTCGATCCCCATGCTCAGACTGGTGCAGGGCGATGTGGGCGCTGGCAAGACATTGGTTGCTGCAGGCGCGGCGGGCTATGCGCTCGATAGTGGCTGGCAGGTGGCCGTCATGGCACCGACCGAGATTTTAGCAGAGCAGCATCTGTTAAATTTTAAACAGTGGTTTGAGCCATTAGGCATCGGTGTGGGCTGGCTGGCGGGCAAGCAAACCGCCAAGCAGCGCCGCGAAGCGCTAGAGGCAGTAAGTGAAAACACCGTGCAAGTGGTGGTCGGTACTCATGCGCTGTTTCAGGAGCAAGTGCAATTTGCCAAATTGGGCTTGGTCATTATCGATGAGCAGCATCGTTTCGGCGTCGAGCAGCGCATGGCGCTCACTAATAAAGGCGTGGCAGGCAGTACGCCGCATCAGCTGATCATGACCGCGACTCCTATTCCGCGTACGCTGGCGATGAGTGTCTATGGTGATATGGATACCTCTATTATTGATGAGCTACCACCGGGACGCACGCCCATCACCACCGTGACGATTGACCGTAATCGCCGTGATGAAGTGATTGAGCGTATTGCGGTGAACTGTGCTGCAGGGAGGCAGGCGTATTGGGTATGCTCGTTGGTAGAGGAGTCGAGCGTGCTTGATGCGCAAGCGGCAGAAGCGACGTTTGAGGATTTAAGTGCACGCTTAGATATTCGTATCGGGCTGGTGCATGGCAAAATGAAAGCTGCTGATAAGCAAGCCATCATGCAGGAGTTTAAAGCAGGCAATCTTGATTTATTGATTGCCACCACTGTCATCGAAGTCGGCGTCGATGTGCCCAATGCCTCGCTGATGGTCATCGAAAACGCCGAACGTCTGGGACTATCGCAGCTGCATCAGTTGCGCGGCCGCGTTGGACGTGGCTCAACCAAGAGTTTCTGCGTTCTACTTTATCAAAAGCCTTTATCAGAGACGGGCACTGAGCGGCTAAATGTGCTGCGAGATAGCACTGATGGTTTTGTCATTGCCCAAAAAGACTTGGAGCTGCGCGGACCAGGCGAGCTGCTGGGCAAACGACAAACAGGCAATGTCGGCTATTATTTGGCTGATTTGATTCGCGATGAGCAGTTATTTGCTATTGCGCAGCGCTTGGCCAAGCATCTGATTGCAGATCCCGCGCGTAAAGCTGACGTCAGCCAATTAATACACCGCTGGATGCCTGAGGCCAGCCGTTATACCAATGCTTGAGCTGCTTGAGTTGCCTGAAGCGTTTTAAGCTGAGGACTTTACAGCTGAAGGCTTTAAGACAGCGGGTAATAAGAGAATAACAAAATTATATTATTCTTAATGGTTTTATAAATTACTATACTAAAAAACAGTAGGTTATGAGTAAATAGCGCAATTATCATTGCTCGCCCTGTTTTATCTTATGATGGCTTGTATTGATAGAGACTACCCATGAATGATTCTGACAAGACGCACCCAAAACCCGTAAACGAGACAGAGCTACCGCCGTACCGTCAACCCAGTACGCCCGCAACCGTTTCAGCAAAACCGCCTTTATGGCTGTGGCCGGTATTGGTGGTGGTACTGGTATTAGGTGTCTTATTGGGAAGATATTGGGGTGCTGATAAGACGACGGCGACGGATACTCCCACTACGCCTAACGCGTCAAGCAATAAGGTAGGGGATAAGGCGGCCAGTGACGCGCAGGCGGTGCTATCAGTTGAGATAGTAATGCCTAGCCAAGATACGATTGGCAATACCTTGAGCGCCGACGGTACGATTAGTGCCAAAGATACGGCCAATGTCAGTGCCAAAGTCAATGGCGTGGCTGTCGAGCGCGTCTTGGTGGAGGAGGGCGACCGCGTCAAAGCAGGCCAAATGCTGGCGGTGTTTGATACCGATGCGATGGAGCAGCAGGTGTTGCAAGCCGAAGCCGACGTGGCCGAAGCCGAAGCCACCCTTGCCAATGCCAGTGCCGATGCCGCACGGGTCTTACCTTTGATAGACATCGATGCCATTAGTAGGCAAGAAGCCGATCGCTATCGCACCTCTGAGGTGCGTGCTAGAGCGTCTTTGCAGGCGGCAAAAGCGCGGCTCAACAGTCAGCGTTTGACCTTGGATAACGCTAAGGTCGTCGCGCCAGTCAGCGGCGTCATCAGTGACAAAATGGTGGAGGTCGGCATGGTCGCAGGCGGTGAACCGCTATTTACCATTATAAAAGGCGGGGTATTAGAGTGGCGCGCAGATATCGATCCAAAGCTTGTTGGGGAAGTCACTGTTGGCACGCCTGTGCGTGTCAGCCTGCCAGGAGGCGACTCTGTGATGGGGCAAGTCAGTCGCATCGCGCCGACAGCGGACAACAATCGCCAAATCACCATCTATGCTAGCCTAGCGGCCAACGCAAAAGTACGCGCTGGCATGTATCAAACAGGCGAGTTTTTATTGGGTAGCAGCAACACCCAAACCATTCCTAACAGTGCGGTGGTCAGCAATGATGGCTATGACTATGTGATGATGGTCACACAAATCCGCACCGACCACGCAGCGCAAAAAACAGGCCGTATCAAGCAGCAGCGTGTGAGTTTGGGTGAGCGTCTCGGCGATAGTGTGGCGGTCACAGAGCCATTGCCGAGCGACAGTCAAATCGTCAAGCAAGGCGGTAGTTTTTTAAACGATGGCGACTTGGTGCGCATCGTCGATGGTTTGAATCAATCCAATAATAACGCTGATACAGCTTCGCAGGCGCGCTCATGAGCCTAAATGTATCTGCTTATTCGATTAAAAATCCGTTGGTCGCTATTTTGCTGTTTGTACTGCTGACGTTGGGCGGTATTTATGGCTTTATGCAAATGAAGGTGCAGCAGTTCCCTGACATTGATTTGCCTGCCGTGGTGGTGACCGTCACCCTGCCTGGCGCGGCACCTACCCAGCTCGAAAACGACATTGCCAAAAAAGTCGAAAATAAGCTGACCAGTATCGAAGGTGTCAAGCATATTCGCACCACCTTGCAAACCGGCGCTGCCACCATGGTCACTGAGTTTGTCTTAGAAAAAGACATCCAAGAAGCGGTCGATGATGTACGCTCAGCCGTCGGTGAGGTGCGAGGGGATCTGCCAGCCGCGGCCAATGATCCGATTATTACTAAGGTCTCAACCGCAGGGTTTCCGGTGGTGACTTATTCTGTCGCTGCAGAAAATATGAATGTGGCAGATCTGTCTTGGTTCGTTGATGATACGGTCACCAAGCGTTTATCTGATATCCCTGGTGTCAGTACCGTTAGCCGTATCGGTGGCCTGCAGCGTGAGATCACCGTAGCAGCGGACCCGATTGCGCTCAGTGGTTTAAAGTTTCCTATCTCTCAGCTATCGCAGCAAATCGCTGGGATTCAGCAGGACAGCTCAGGTGGTGAAGCCGAGGTCGGTAAAACCACGCAAACCATTCGCGTGCTTGGGGCGGTCGAGCGCGCAAGCGACTTAAACGACCTACAAGTGGCCGTGCCGACAGGTGGCACGCAAGCGCTTGGACGTATGGCGCAAATCACCGATGGTGCTGCTGACCCAAGTTCGATTGCTAAGCTTGATGGGCAGACGGTGGTGGCGTTTAACATCACCCGCTCGCGCGGTGCCAGTGAGGTCGAGGTCATGGAGCGCGTCGATGCCGAGCTTGCCAAACTGGCGGCCGATACGGGCAATATCAGTATCGAAAAAGTCTATGATCGAGCCACCCCTATCGCCGAGGATTATCAAGCATCACTGCGTATGCTGATAGAAGGTGGACTATTGGCCGTCGTGGTGGTGTTTTTATTTTTGCGCAATATCCGTGCGACCATTGTCGCAGCTGTGGCGTTGCCATTGTCCGTTATTCCTACCTTTTTGGGCATGTATCTGTTTGGCTTTAGTCTCAATATTATTTCCTTATTGGCATTGTCATTGGTGATTGGGGTGTTGGTCGATGATGCCATCGTAGAGGTCGAAAACATCATTCGTCATCTGCGTATGGGCAAGACGCCTTATGAGGCGGCGATGGAAGCGGCTGATGAGATTGGTCTGGCAGTCGTTGCTACTACCTTTACCTTGATTGCTGTATTTTTGCCGACGGCCTTTATGGGCGGTATTGTTGGGCAGTTCTTCCGTCAGTTTGGCTGGACAGCGGCTTTGTCGATATTTGCGTCCTTGATGGTAGCGCGACTGATCACGCCGATGATGGCAGCTTACGTACTGCGGCCAGAAAAAAATCGCGTGGAAAAACAAAGCGCGCTGATGGATTGGTATCTTAAGATTGTTTCATGGACCTTACGACAACGCTGGATCACCATCGGCGCAACTTTGGTGCTGTTTGTCGCTTCATTGATGCTGGTGAAGTTGCTACCGACCTCCTTTATTCCTGACAATGATATCGATCAGACGCGTGTTGAGATTGAGCTGACGCCAGATGTGGCGCTCGAAGATACCGAGCGCGTGGCAGCGATGGCCAGTGAGCGTATCTTGGCCATGCCCGAAGTGACCAATATCTTTACCTCGGTAGGGGAGGCGCAAGCTGCTATGGAGCCTAGCTCTGGCGGCAAAGCCGAAAATATCGCAGGGCTAGATATCGTCCTTGCGCCGCGAGCAGAGCGTATCTCTAAGCAAGAGATTGAGCGCAAAATTAGTCATCTGCTCGCGGAGGTACCTGGCGCACGCTTTACCGTTGGTCTATCGAGCGGCGGCGAGACGGGCTATAACTTTTCTTTGACCAGTACCAATCCAGAGGTGCTAGAGCAGACCGCCCAGCAGATTATGACTGAAATCCGAGCGCTGCCCAGCGCCGGCGCAGTGACCAGTGACCGTAGCCTGCCGAGGCAAGAGCTTACGGTCATGCCTGACAGACTGGCAATGGCAGATAAAGGCGTCACCACGCAAGATATCGCCACCACGCTACGAGTGGCGACGGTCGGCGACTATGAGCAGCGCTTATCTAAGCTTAATCTCGATACTCGGCAGATTCCTATTGTGGTGCGACTGCCTGATGTCGCCAAACAAAACGTCAGCCAATTAGAAGGCCTATACGTGCCAAGCGCGCTGCCTGCAGGACAAGGGGTACGCGTGGGCGAGGTGGCCGATCTAAACTTTGGGACAGGCCCGGCCCAGATCAACCGGCTCGATCGTGAGCGCGCCATTAGTATTACTGTGCAGCCTTCTGATGGTGAGCTTGGCGACTTGGTGCAGGCGGTCAAGTCGGTACCAGCGATGCAGACGCTGCCGCCATCGATTACCATCATTGACCAAGGTCAGGCAGAAAACATGGCAGAGCTGTTTAGTGGTTTTGTCATTGCCATGTCGGTCGGTGTGGTCTGTATTTTGGGCGTGCTGATCTTATTATTTGGCCGTATATTGCAGCCCTTTACCATCCTGATGGCGTTGCCGCTTTCGATTGGCGGTGCGTTTGTCGGCTTGGTCATTACCAATAGTAGCCTGTCGATGCCATCGATGATTGGCTTTATTATGCTCATGGGTATCGCCACCAAAAACTCTATCTTATTGGTGGATTATGCCTTGATCGCTCAGCGCCGCGGCTTGGCTCGTTTTGATGCCATCATTGATGCTTGTCGCAAGCGTGCGCGCCCAATTATCATGACGACCATCGCCATGGGCGCAGGGATGCTGCCTTTGGTATTTGGGTGGGGCGATGCCGATCCGACGTTCCGTCGCCCGATGGCCGCAGCTGTGTTGGGCGGCCTTGTCACCTCGACACTACTAAGCTTGGTAGTGATTCCGGTGGTATATACATTGATGGATGATCTATCGGGATGGTTTGCCAAATGGTTGACGCCGAGTGGCAAGCCGCAGTCGAGCACTGATAAGCACACTTAAATAAGGATTTTTTCGGGCTTACTTGGCTAAGTTTAGTCGTTCTAAGTGCCTATTGTTACCAATAAAGCGGCAAAAAAGAGTTCTGCCCTCCACTCGAGCATCGCTCTCGCATTGCGAACGGACAAAGCAGTGTCTTTTGTGAAGGTTTGACACGCCCTAGAGGTGAGCAAGACAATTGAGCTGAGGGTGCCAGTGATTGACCTCTTATAGCCGCTCACTTAACCTGCATAGATGAATTAAATTCATCTTATCTTTAAATAACATCGTTTTTATTCATGTTAGGTTCAAGGTATGATTCATCCCATACACAAATTAGCTTTTATCTGAGGCCTCGAGACGAGAGCTATCAGAGTAGTAAAGGGGACTATCATGACTCAGCCATTTACCTATACCATATCTAGCATACGTTTTGATGAACACTATCAGCCTGCCGATAGCACACGCCTAACGACCAACTTTGCCAATCTAGCGCGCGGCGTAAACCGTCAAGACAACCTTTGTAAGACACTGACAATGATAAACAATCGTTTTAATGCCTTGGCGCATTGGGATAATCCCAACGCCGATCGTTATTCGGTAGAAGTGGATATCATCTCAGCTGACTTAGACGTGGCAGGCGACGGTCATACTTTCCCCAGTATCGAGATGCTACAAACCACGATTGTCGATCACAAGGATAACTCCCGTATCAGCGGTATGGTCGGCAATAGCTTCTCATCCTACGTGCGCGATTATGACTTTAGTATTGTGCTACCAGAGCATTTCGAACAAAACCCAGGCACACCGCCCGCAGACAGCTTTGGTGTGCTGCATGGTAAGCTGTTTCAGCATTTATTGCGTTCAGAGGCTTACCAATCTCAGTTTGATAAGCAGCCGGTGATTTGCTTGAGTGTGTCCAGTAAGAGAACCTATGTGCGTACGGGCAACCAGCATCCGGTATTGGGCGCGGAGTACCAGCAGGATGAGTATTCGTTAACCGATGATTATTTCCATAAAATGGGTCTTACGGTGCGCTACTTTATGCCGACAGGAAGCGTAGCGCCATTCGCATTTTATTTCGCCGGTGATTTGCTCAGCGACTACAGTGATCTTGAGCTGATTAGCGCGATTGCGACGATGGAGACGTTCCAGAAGATTTATCGCCCTGAGATTTATAATGCCAACTCCAGAGCAGGCGCGGTCTATCAGCCCAGTCTCAATTACCAAGCCTACTCAAAGACGCAAGTGGTGTATGACCGTGAGGAGCGCAGCCAGCTGGCAGTGAAGCAAGGCAAGTTCACCGAAGAGACATTTATTACGCCTTATCAAGATATCCTAGATGAGTGGGCAGCAGGCTTTGCGGTAGACAAAAGCGCTGATGAACAAGTGGCTTAATAGAGCTTTAGATATTAAATATTACGATACAAAAGATGAGATAACATGCATATATTATTACCGACCTCAACCGCTGGCAGCTTGCCCAAACCCTCATGGCTGGCCGAACCTGAGAAAATCTGGTCACCTTGGGCATTAGAAGGTGATGAGCTGATAGAGGCAAAACAAGACGCCTTACGTCTGACCTTACAAGAACAGCAACATGCAAGGATAGATATCGTCAGTGATGGCGAGCAAACCCGCCAGCATTTTGTGACTACATTTATCGAACACTTAGACGGCGTCGATTTTGAAAACCGTAAAACCGTTAAAATTCGTGATCGCTATGAAGCAAGCGTGCCATCAGTCGTGGGTGCGGTGAGCCGTCAAAAGCCAGTATTTGTGGACGATGCAAGGTTCCTACGCGCGCAAACCGATCAGCCGATCAAATGGGCGCTGCCCGGCCCGATGACCATGATCGATACGCTGTATGATGGTCACTACAAGAGCCGTGAAAAACTGGCATGGGAGTTTGCTAAAATTCTCAATCAAGAGGCCCGCGAGTTAGAAGCAGCAGGCGTGGATATTATCCAATTCGATGAGCCGGCGTTTAACGTCTTTTTCGATGACGTCAATGATTGGGGCATTGCGACACTAGAGCGTGCTATAGAGGGACTTCAATGTGAGACAGCAGTACATATCTGCTACGGTTACGGCATCAAAGCCAATAACGACTGGAAAAAAACGCTGGGCTCAGAGTGGCGTCAGTATGAGCAAGCGTTTCCTAAATTGCAGCAATCTAATATCGATATCGTCTCATTAGAATGTCAAAACTCGCATGTGCCCATGGATTTGATAGAGCTCATCCGCGGTAAAAAAGTGATGGTTGGTGCAATCGATGTCGCCACTAATGATATTGAAACTCCTGAGGAGGTAGCCGATACGCTACGCAAGGCCTTACAGTTTGTCGATGCGGACAAGCTGTATCCCTCGACCAACTGCGGTATGGCGCCGTTGTCTCGTGAGGTCGCACGCGGCAAGCTACATGCGCTGAGCGCTGGTGCGGCAATCGTGCGGCAAGAGCTGAGCGTTTAGCAAAACTTAACAAGTTTTGGCTTGTTTAAGCTTATGAGTGGCCTCAGTTAACAAGGTACTTATAGATTTAACGTTTCTCAGGATTGTAGTAATGATAAAAGATATGATTGAAGCCACTGATTTTAGAGATGCCATGGCGCTATTGCCCACGGCGGTCAATGTGATCACCACCAATGGTTCGTCAGGCACTCATGGGTTTACTGCCTCGGCGGTATGTAGCGTCACTGATACACCGCCGACACTGCTGGTGTGTATGAATCAAGCGGCGCGCTCGCATGGGCATTTTGTAGATAATAAAGTTTTGAGCGTCAATGTGCTTGGTGCCCAGCATGAACACTTATCCAATGCTTTTGCTTCTAAACTAAGCTCAGATGAGCGCTTCGAGCAAGGAGTTTGGACTGAGCTTGTGACAGGCGCGCCTATCCTGAAAGATGCGCTAGTGAGCTTTGATTGTGAGATTGAGCACATTCAAGAAGTGGGTACGCATAGTGTGCTGATGTGCCGAGTGGTCGCTATCAAACCTCCAGAATCCCCAAGCGGGCAAGATGAGAGTTTAGTGTATTTTAACCGTGCTTATCATTACGTCGGTCAAGTTGAGCTTGTATAAGTCATAACTGGCATTAATATAGAGCACTTGCTCAGAAAATAAATCTATATAAGAAGACACTATCCCGTGGAACTAATCATTTTTTTAATCATAGGTGCACTAGCAGGTTTTGCGGCCGGGCTTTTCGGCGTGGGCGGTGGCACCATTATCGTACCGCTGTTATTTATCGTCTTTACCCAAATGGGCTACGATGCCGATACCATTATGCATCTGGCTTTGGGGACGTCGCTTGCGACCATTATCGTCACTTCGATCAGCTCGCTGATGGCGCATAATAAAAAGGGCGGCGTCATGTGGCCAGTCTTTAAAAATCTAGCACCTGGTTTGGCGCTAGGGTGTTTTTTGGGAGCAGGGATAGCAGGGCAAATATCAGGGTTATATCTGCAGCTGATTGTCGGGGTGTTTTTACTGTGGGTCGCTTATAGAATGTTTACCGCTGGTAAAAGACGTACACATATGAGTGATGCGAGTCATACGCCTGTGGCATTACCGTCTAAACCCAAGCAACTTGCGGCAGGTGGTGTTATTGGTGTGGCTTCGGCCATTTTTGGTATTGGCGGTGGCAGCTTAACGGTGCCGTATCTCACCCGTTATAATGTGGTCATGCAAAAGGCGGTAGGCACGTCGGCGGCGTGTGGTTTGCCTATTGCCATTGCTGGTGCGCTCGGCTTTATGTTCTTTGGTATGCAGCAGCAAGTTGATGTACCCAATACCATTGGCTTTGTGCATATTTATGCCTTTTTGGGCATTGCGAGTATGAGCTTTTTTACCGCTAAAGTTGGGGCAAAAGTCGCTCATATGCTCTCACCGCCACTGTTAAAGAAGTGCTTTTCGGTATTGTTATTCGTAGTGGGACTTTATTTTCTTTATAAAGGGTTGGTTTAGAGAATGATATTTGTATAATAGGGCGTGTTCTCTTTAGAATGAGAACACGCCCTATTCATATTATTTTGGCTAACAACGTTCGCTAAACCCTTTGCGACCTAGTAATGCTAGACAGCAAAGTATTTAGTGTTATATAATGGTTTAATTCATAAAAAACATTTAAAATCAATAAGTTGTATCATTCAACCGTCACTGATTTTGCGAGGTTACGAGGCTGGTCGACATCTGTGCCGCGCATCACGGCCACATGGTAGGACAGCAGCTGCACAGGTATGCTATAGACAATGGGGGCCAGTGTCTCGCAAACCTCAGGCACATAGACCACGTGCATTCTATCTTCTGCAACCATCTTGCTCTCTTCACTGGCGAAGACAAACAGCTCGCCATGGCGCGCATGCACCTCTTGCATGTTGGCTTTGAGTTTATCAAACATACTGTCTTTTGGCGCGAGCACCACGATTGGCATGTCTTTATCCACCAAGGCTAATGGGCCGTGTTTTAGCTCGCCGGCGGCATAGCCTTCAGCGTGGATATAAGAGATCTCTTTTAGCTTCAATGCGCCTTCTAGTGCAATAGGAAATTGTAAACCGCGACCTAAAAACAAGCAGCTTTTCTTATATTCAAAATGCTCGCTCATGACTTTGATCGGCGCATCGAGGTGTAAGCTGGCATGCAGTTGGCCACGCAGCGCTTGTAATTTCTCTAGCAGCGTGCTCAGTTTCTCGTCTGTCATGCGCGCTTGGACGGCGCCTACCTTTAACACCAGCAGCATCAAGGCGGCCAGCTGAGTGGTAAAAGCTTTGGTGGAAGCGACACCAATCTCAGGGCCCGCCAGCGTCGGCAAAAAGATATCGGTCTCGCGCACCAAAGACGACGTCGGTACGTTGCACAGTGCCAAGCTCACAAGACCGGCTGGGGTGTGTTTTTGAATATCGCGTAGCGCCGATAAGGTATCGGCTGTCTCACCAGACTGCGAGATGCAAATGACCAGTGTGTTATCGACGACGACCGGATTGCGGTAGCGGAACTCACTAGCCACTTCGACTGAGCACGGCACACGAGTTAGACTTTCAAACCAGTACTTTGCCACCAAACCTGCGTGATAACTGGTACCACAAGCGATGACTTGGACCTGTTTAATGCCTTTTAACAGTGCTTCATGGCGCTGTAAAAAATCATCACGCAGCTTAGATGGTGCATCGCTATCTACTGCCATCTCAATGGTACGAGCAACTGCATCTGGCTGCTCGTAGATTTCTTTGAGCATATAATGTCTGAACTCGCCTTTATCGGCATTATGCTGGGCGGCGTCAATCTCATGTATTTGACGTTTTACTTTTACACCATCTGCATATACGTCAATACTGTCGCGTGTCAGCTTGGCGATATCGCCTTCTTCTAGATACATAAAGCGGTTGGTCACGGGCAGAAGTGCTAGCTGATCGGACGCGATAAAATTCTCGCCGATCCCCACACCGATGACCAATGGCGAGCCTAGACGCACGGTAATCAGCTCGTCTGGGCAATCGATATGCACAATGCCAAGAGCAAAAGCGCCGTGCAACATAGGAATGACCGCACGCACCGCGTCTAATAAGTCAGATGTGGTTTTATAGATATCATTGATTAAGTGCGCAACGACCTCGGTATCGGTCTGTGAGGTAAACTCGTAGCCTTTTGCTACCAGCGTTTCTTTAAGCTCGGCATAGTTTTCCACAATACCATTATGCACCACCGCGATCTTACCAGAGATATGCGGATGGGCGTTGCGCTGGGCAGGCTCGCCATGTGTCGCCCAGCGGGTGTGGGCAATACCGATATGACCATCAAAAAATTCAGGATTGACGGCGACGGCATCGACTAAGGCTTGTACCTTGCCCACTTGGCGTTCGCGATGCAGCTCGCCATCACGAATGACCGTTAGGCCAGCGGAGTCGTAGCCGCGGTATTCTAAACGTTTTAGTCCTTCAAGTAAGATATTGGCGATATTACGCTCAGCCACTGCTCCAACGATTCCGCACATAATTATTCCTTAAATTTTATGTTCTCATACCATGTGATTTGAAAAGATGCCAATACATGGATAATCATTAATCTGTCAATATAAATAAGCAGCACCACAAATTATTGTCGTACTGCCTTAGTGGTCTTACTATCGTTTTTATCGAGTTGACGATCACCGCCGTCTTTATTTTTTAGTTGGACGCTGAAAGTTCTCTTTTTGCGTTTGCCGAGCGCGGCCAAACGCTAAGGCACTAGCATCGACATCCTTGGTAATCACCGAGCCTGCCGCTACAGTCGCTGTATCACCGATGGTAACCGGCGCCACCAAGCTGGCATTGGAGCCGATAAAGGCGTTGTCCTCGATGATGGTTTGTGACTTATTGGCACCATCATAATTACAGGTAATGACACCTGCACCGATATTGACGCCTGTTCCGACAGTCGAGTCGCCCACGTAGCTTAAGTGATTGACTTTGCTGCCCTGACCGATGGTGGATTTTTTGATTTCGACAAAATTACCGACCTTGCTCTGGTCTGCTAGTACGCTTTCAGGACGCAAATGCGCAAAAGGCCCGACATCGACACCAGCGCCAATCTTGGCATGATCAATGACGCAGTAGGGTTTGATATGACAAGCATTGCCGATATGAGCGTTTTTGATGACGCATCCTGCCTCGATATAGACATTGTCGCCTAAGGTACAATCACCCTCAAACACCACGCCAACATCGACAAACACATCTTGACCGGCGCTTAGGGTTCCTCGAATATCGACACGACTAGGATCGGCAAACTGCACGCCGGCTTCTTGTAAGTCGGCGACTAACTTTCCTTGCCACGTCCGCTCTAAGCTGGCGAGCTGCTGACGGTTATTGACGCCTTCAATCTCAAAGGTATGCTCAGGCTCGATCGCAGCGATGGCGATACCATCGGCCACGGCCATCTTGACGATATCTGTCAGATAGTATTCTTGTTGGGCATTGTCGTTTGATAGTTTCGGCAAGTATTTATGAAGCAGGGCATTATCGACGCAGTAAATGCCGCTATTGATCTCTTTGATGGCTTGCTCATCAGCGCTGGCATCTTTTTGCTCAACGATGGCTTCGATATTACCGTTGTTGTCACGTTTGATGCGACCTAGCCCAAACGGGTTATCTACCGTTAGCGTCAGCATCGACATGCCATCGGTGTTGGCCGACTTTAATGCGGTTAACGTCTGGCAACTGACCAATGGTACATCACCATAAAGAATCAGACTTTGACCGTCTTTTGGCAAATCAGACAGCGTGACCTTGACCGCATGCCCGGTCCCTAGCTGCTCAGTTTGCGCCACCCAAGTAAAGGCTGACTGGGCATACTGGGTGGTGATTTCAGCTTTGACTTGCTCGCCGCCAAAACCATGCACGATGATGGTCTCATCGGCCGTCAGCTGGTGACAGGTGTCTAAAACGTGAGCGAGTAAAGACTTGCCAGCCAGTGTCTGCAGGACTTTGGGTTTGGCCGACTGCATACGTGTGCCTTTACCCGCTGCTAGGATAATTACCGAAAGAGGAGAAGTCATAATGGCCTACAAATGTAACAAGATGTGATTTGAATTATAACGTAAATGCGTAACCAACCAAACTGCTAAGTCGTGACATCTTTGTAACGTCTTATTTGCAGCGTCACGAAATGTGCTAACGACTCATAGCAGCATCAGTTAGCAAGTGATAATACGCTACTATAAAGAACAATCCAAACAATTGCCGCCATGATGCCTGCGATAATGTCATCGAGCATGATACCTAAGCCACCGGCGACTTTTTTATCTGCCCAGCCGATCGGTGGTGGCTTGATGATGTCAAAAAAACGAAACAGGATAAAGGCGATAAGAAGCGCGATGAGAGAAGAAGTTTGGCTGATATTTTGCCAAAAACTGCTATCGGCAACGCCCATATAAGACATCGGTAGCAAGGTGAGCCACATACCCGCCCATTCATCCCAGACGATATGCGGGTTGTCGTGACCGCCCATCAGAGTGGAGGTTCTGCCGCATATTGAGTTACCAACGACACAAGACAATATAGTGATTATCAAAAACGGCAAAAAGCCGAAACTCATAAGCGGTATCGCGACGAGTAGCCCGCCCACTGTCCCCCATGTGCCAGGGGCACGGCGCGGCAGGCCACTACCGAGACCAATACCGAGCCAATAAACCGCACGATCGAGCGTGCTGGCCGTGGCAGGTAGAGGTGGGCAGTCATTGACTTGCCGGATATCAGGCTTAGATAGATCATGATCGGTCATGGATTAACCTGCAAAGTGTTGGTAACCCGTCAGCGTGGGCCATGTGGCAAAAGGGGCAGGGTGCGTCGGTGTTACCCGCTGTCCTTGATAATACAGCTCAGCATGCACGTTGGTTGCCGTATCTGCCTTGGCCAATGCTATCACCTCGCCAATACAAGTCACTGGCGTGTCACTGATATCGTTGACGGGTGGCTCGATATCAGCAGGTAAAGTAAAAGCCAGCTCATAGTCGTCGCCACCTGCCAGCTGGCATAGTAAGCGCTCAGATATATCCACGCTCGCTAACGCTTGGCTGGTTGGTAGCTGCTCTAAATCAAGACGTATGCCAACGCCACTTTGCTCGCAGATATGCCCAAGGTCTTGATACAGACCATCAGAGATATCGATCATCGCTGTGGCGCCCACTTTGGCCAGCGCGGCCCCTAAGGTGATACGCGGCGTCGGCATGTGCAAGCGATGCGCCAGCGCTATGCCTTGGCTGCTATCAGGATGCTGCAGCGCATATGCGGCATCCCCAAGCGTGCCTGATACATAGACTTTATCACCGACTTGCGCGCCTGAGCGATAGACGGCTGGTGTATCAGCGGCTAAAAACCCTTGCGCGCTAACGCTTAACACTAAGTTATCGCTGCGCGTGGTATCACCGCCTATCAGGGTCACGCCAAAGAGCTGGCAGGCATGAAACAAACCCTTGGCAAATTCAGTGAGCCAAGCCTCAGTCGCCAAGCGCTCAGGCAATGCCAGCGCCAGCAAAATACTGTGCGCCGCCGCGCCCATCGCAGCGATATCTGAGACATTGACCGCGACTGCTTTATAGCCAATTTGAAAGGCTAATTGATTTACTTCATCCCAATCGGCGCTAAAATGCCGCCCTTGAACGAGAGTATCAATGCAGCTGACCAAGCGCGCGCCTGTAGGTACGTTCATCACCGCCGCGTCATCACCGATGCCTTTTTCGACGTCCGTTGCCGTGCGTGCTGGCGATATTTGCATCTGTGCAAAGATGCGCTCGATCAGCTCAAATTCATTCATGGTTATTCTTTACTTTTTTCGTCTGAATTGACAAGGTTTGAATCATGTAGCCCAACATCGGCGGCAGTGCTCTCAGGGGTAGGCGTGGCGGCTGCCTCATTATGTCCTTGCGCACTGGCTTTTTTGCTGGCTCTATAATCACTGATATTTGCTTGAGCCTTGTTAGCACGTGGCCGTTTAATGGCTTTATTGGCACTGATACGAGGTTTGCCAGTTGTGGCCGGCGTCTCGCTGGTGTCGTCAGCGTTAGTGACAGCCTTGGTTTCATCAGTAGTTTGCGGCTGCGGCTGTGCGGCGGGTCCAGCGGCTTTTTGTGAGCTGCGGCGGTTGGCCTTGATATCGGCCTGTACTTCGAGGTCACGCAGATCTATGGCCATTTTATCGAGCACCGCGTTGATTAACTTGTGCGCGTCAGTGGCGCCAAAGTGATTGTTGAGCTTCATTGCTTCATCAAGCACCACTTTATAGGGAATCTCAAGACGGTTTTGCAGCTCATAAGCACCAATCAACAAAATCGCGTGCTCAACAGTATCGAGCTGTTCGACTTTGCGGTCAAGGTGTTGCTCAATTAAAGCGTCCAGCGTTTCGATTTGCTCTGGGATATCGCGCATCATTTCGTGATAGTAGCCAATGTGTACGGTATGCATAGCGTTCGTGGCACGGGTACGCGCGGCGATATCGTGAGGGGCGTTGTCTTTCCAGCCAAGCTTATCTGTGGTCTCAAAACGGCGATCGGTCACTAGCCACTCATACAAGCCTTGCATCGCAAAGCGGCGCGCCTTACGTACGGCAGTATGGGTCGTCTTATAAGTCGACTCACTCATATCGAAGTTTTGTTCCTCACTGCTAGCACCCGCTTTATCAGTAGGATTGCTAGTAGTTTTTGCCGTCTTTGCTTCATGGATAGCGCGTTTGAGTTGGTCAGTCATGAAAAATACCTAAGGTTTAAACAAAAAGTTTAACTAAGTGAATAAATAGCCAATAAAATGTTAAATAGTAGTCGATTGGCAACTTTGCCAGTCCGTTGTGGCGCTTAAGCGCCATGACTTTTGACCATAGCGCCTATTAAAAGTGTTTGTAAAAGTACTTATTGAAAACTTGAAACGTTATTCTTGGTTTAGCATGAGCGTTTAAAACCCGCATTCGAGGCAGTCTTTGCCATGTCAACCTAATCATAAAAAGCTCTACGTAAAGAGCTGTATGATAATGCTTTATCTTTTAAACCTAAGCATCATCACTAGTATCATAGTCATCATCAACGTCTAGCTGCGAGAGTACCGCTAGCATCTCAAGGACGACCATCGCCGCTTCCGAGCCTTTGTTACCCGCTTTGGTGCCTGAGCGCTCAATCGCCTGCTCGATGCTGTCGGTGGTGATGACACCGTTGGCGACAGGGATATTATAATCAATCGCAACGCTGCTCAGACCTTTGGCAGACTCGCTAGCGACAAAGTCAAAATGTGGCGTGCTACCACGGATGATCGCGCCGAGCGCAATGATGGCATCAAAACGATCTGACTCAGCGGCACGCTGGGCAACGAGTGGTAGCTCAAAGGCACCTGGCACACGAATCACAGTGATGTTGCTGCCCAATACGCCATGACGTAATAGGGCGTCGATAGCACCGTCGACTAATGACTCAACGACAAACCCATTAAAACGGCCAACGACGATACCGATACGCGCCGCTTCGTTTTGATGCAAGTTACCATCGATGTGGGTAATATCATTGCGCTGCTGCTGTAAATTTGACATAAAAATATCCTTTGATTTTATTAATTGTTAAATAGTGATTGAACAATGAAAAAGGCTAAAATAAGTTGTTGACTATGATAGCATTTTTTTGCGCTCATGGTTGACTTAAGCGCTTATTATAAACGCATTTCAATCCCGCGCGCTGCCATGTATTGCTTGGCCTCTTGTACGCTATACTCACCGAAGTGAAAGATGCTGGCTGCGAGTACCGCATCGACGCCGCCTTCAAGTACGCCATCGACTAAGTGCTGTAGATTACCGACACCGCCTGAAGCGATAACCGGAATGTTGACCTGATCGGTAATATGCTTCATTAGCGCTAAGTCATAGCCTTTTTTGGTACCATCACCATCCATCGAGGTGACCAATAGCTCGCCTGCGCCAAGCTCTGCCATTTTACGTGCCCAAGCGACGGCATCGATCCCGGTAGGCTTGCGGCCACCATGAGTGAAAATCTCCCAGCGTGGCACTTTTATGCCATTGATGTCGATATCGGCAACGCGCTTGGCATCGATGGCGACGACAATACATTGATTACCAAATTTCTGCGCAGCTTCACCGACGAATTCAGGTGTAAAAACCGCGGCTGAATTAATCGCCACCTTGTCCGCGCCAGCATTGAGCAGGTTACGAATATCGCTAATTTTACGCACGCCGCCGCCAACTGTGAGCGGCACAAACACCGTCTCTGCCATACGCTCGACGGTATGGTAAGTGGTATCACGCTCATCGCTGGTCGCCGTAATGTCCAAAAAAGTAATCTCATCAGCGCCTTGTTCGTTGTAGCGCTGTGCTACTTCGACAGGGTCGCCCGCGTCTTTGATATCGACAAACTGTACGCCTTTGACCACGCGGCCATTGTCCACGTCCAAACAAGGAATGATACGCTTTGCTAACATAGGGTCTTTCACCTTATAATCAATTCAACCATAAGCGCTAGTCTAGCAAAATCGCTGCCATATCAGGCAGGTTTTCACAAGATTATTATGCTATTTATGATGGTTTGCTGATACGCGGGACGATTATTGTCATTAGCGTCCAGATTTATTCTATTTATCTTCTTATCCAATTGCCAAAGTGAGATGTCATGTCCGTCTATACCCAGTTAACTGATGATCAATTTGCCGCCTTTTGCCAGCGTTTTGGCGTGTCATTTGCCCGCGCCATTCCAATTACCCAAGGCATCAAAAACTCTAACTGGTTTATTCAAACGACGGACGATGTCGATGGCGCGCATGCTTATGTGTTTACTTTGTTTGAAGAGCG
Organism: Psychrobacter sp. Marseille-P5312; assembly: GCF_900291405.1. Classification (NCBI taxonomy): domain Bacteria; kingdom Pseudomonadati; phylum Pseudomonadota; class Gammaproteobacteria; order Moraxellales; family Moraxellaceae; genus Psychrobacter; species Psychrobacter sp. Marseille-P5312. Next base: position 996,033 of record NZ_OLML01000001.1, on the reverse strand, counting down.
CCCGCCAGAAGACATCGAAAAAATGGCAGTGATATTAAATCAACTAGATGGCAAGCTGCCGGTCGCTGCCCCGTTGGCATTGGTAGAATTAGATGCTGATGATAATACTGATACGGAAAAACGCTATGTCATTCATTATGAAGACAAGGCGATCACCTTGGTGCCGTGCTTGTCTGGCGCGCATCCGCAAGAGACCACGCCTGCGATGTGTCATGAGATTGGCGCGGCGTTAGCGATGCTGCATGAAACCCTGCAAGCGCTACAACCGGCACAAGACTACGGCGTGCCCCTCTATCCGTGGAGCGAGGTGCGCGACCGTGAAATGCAGTTTATGCCCGGCGATGAAGCCAAGCTCATGCGCGATATTTGGCAAGCTTATTCAAATCTACCTCTGACCGACTTACCAAAAGGCTTGTGTCATCTTGATATGTTCGCTGACAATACGCTATGGGACTTGACTAAAGGGCAGGAAAAGCTAACAGGTCTATTAGATTTTACTGAGGTCAGTGTCGAGCACTATGTGATGGATATCGCCATTACCATCAATGATTTTTGTACCACGTGGGGCGATGCTGAGCAAGGCGAGCTGGTACATTTTGATCGTCGTAAGATGGCAGCGTTTTTAGAAGGATATGAGTCAAAACGCGCGCTAAACCGCGATGAAAAACGTGCGTTACCTGTTATGCTTGCCAAAGCGGCGGTGATTTTCTGGCTTTTACGTCTTAATGTCATTCATTATAACCGTACCGAAGGTCGGACGGGTGACAATATCATGGTGAAAAATCCTGACCTTATGAAGCGTTTGGCCGCTTATCACTGGGCGCATGTCGAAAAAGCGCAAAAGACGGTATTTGTCTTATCAAATGATAAGCGCGACAATCAACTCATAGGTATATTTAGTGATATTACCCACGCTGAGCAAGCGCGTGCTACTTTAAGTAATAGTCGTGAGTTGAGCATCAAAGAATATACGCTCGATCAATTGGCGTAAGTTTTTTTGCTCAATACCATTTTTTGCATCCAAACCACAGAGGCGACCCTATGACCGATCAAGTTGATAACTGGCATAAACTGGCACGCTATGACACCAATATGCAAGGTGAGCTGCATGCCAATCTACTGCGTAATAATGGCATCACGGTGTCCTTGCAGCCGCTAAGCGCGATGCCAGGGATGAACTCAGGTATCGTACTGTGGATACAAGATACCGAGCTTGCGCATGCCAAACGTATCTTGGACAGTATCGATACCGAAGGCGCGACGCCCTATGAGATGTTTGATGAAGGAGCAGAAAATGGCGCAAGCGCGACTGTACATCCTACAAAAAACGACGACCATAACGACAATCATGATGGTGATCTATAAATGTGCCAGCTCTTAGGAATGAACTGTAATACCCCAACCGATATTGGGTTTAGCTTTGCAGGGTTTCGTCGTCGCGGCGGCATGACGGACAGCCATGAGGATGGTTTTGGTATTGCTTTTTTTGAACGTAGCGACTGCACCAATAATGGCGAGATGGCAAACGACTCAACGGGACTACGCTTGTTTCATGACAATCGCCCAAGCCATCTGTCGCCAGTGGCAGATTTGGTCAACAATTACCCGATCAAAGCCATGAATGTCATCGCCCACATTCGTAAAGCCACGCAGGGACAAAACTGTCTGGCAAATACCCATCCTTTCGTGCGTGAGGTCTGGGGCGAGCAGTGGGTATTTGCCCACAACGGGCAGATGAATAGTGAATTTATCAAGCGCTGTCAGCGTCTGCAAGACAATGGCAACGCCTCGCACTGCCAACCTGTCGGCAGCACCGACTCTGAAATGGCGTTTTGTTATCTGGTCAATCGCTTAAAAAGCACTTTTAAAACCCGTCCTGATGACCAGACGCTGTTTAACTTTTTGACCACGCAGTGCCGTTATTTGTCGGCCAACGGTTTGTTTAATTGTCTAATCTCCAACGGCCGCTGGCAATTGGCGTATGCCGGTAGCTTATTGTTTTATCTCACCCGTCAAGCGCCATTTGGCGAAGCGAAACTGGCGGACGATGACTTGGCGATTAACTTTAGCGATGTCACCACCGATACCGATAAGGTGACGATTTTGGTGACCGTGCCATTGACTGAAAATGAAAACTGGCAACAGTTGGCGGTCAATGAATGTCTGATATTCTCTGAGGGTGAGATTATTTATAAAGACAGCCCAAGCCAGCGTAAGTTTTTGACCATTGACGAAGGGATTGCAGTAGCACGGGCGGTTGGGGCCAGTGTATAGCGCTGGCAGGCACTGTATCGGTTTTACAGTGAATTAACTATATAATCCACAACAACGCTTAAACTTCTCACCTGAGCCACAAATACACGGCTGTTTCTGTGTGACAGTCATAAGAACGGTCGGGTCGAGAAAATACCAACGCGCATCATGATGGGCTTTATTTACTACCTTTATAAAGGCCGACAACTCGTGATGCGCTTGCAAGCCATTAGGCGTTCTAAAATAAGCTTTAAATTCAACCTGCGCGTGCCGTTTGCCAAGCTTTGCTCTGTGTTCTACAACCTCTAATCCTGCCCAATCGGTCTTAGTGGCCCATTCCTCAATTGCTGTCACATCAAGTAAGCTTTGCTGCGCGGGTAGTGTGGTTTTGACGATGTATTCTGGCTTGATAAGCACAAAAGCACTATAACGCGTGCGCATCAGACGCTCCGCCGTTTCTGCCTGTACGCCGTCAGTTTTATCCGCTTCTTTATTTAAAACGCTGTCATGATAAGGCTGACAGCAGTCTTTATAAAGTAGGGGCGCGGTGGTGGTTTCTGACGCGGGGTTGATTTGGCAAGGGCAGGTTTGGAGGGCGGCAGAAGTCGACATAGTGTACTCTCATTATTTATCATTTTTTGCTGGTAGAGGCGGCCTTAACTTAGCCAGCCTTTTATCAATTCTGGCCATAGACCGAGCTTAAGCTTTGCCCAAGCTGCAGGATCACTGACCTGCTGCCAAAAGGTGTCAAACGGCGGCGCTATATATAACAATAACGCCAAAATAACGTATAGCAGCAAATACCACCATTTGTCTTTATGCTGATAAAACTTCATCGCCGTACCCGACGAGCGCTTCATTTTCATATTGGACAAATTGACGCTATACAACTCATCTAGAGCCAAATGCACCATCGCACCGCCAAATAAAAACAGACCATAAAACCAACTGGTTGTCAGCGGTAGATGCAGACCATAATAGCTTAGACAGGTTAACCCCAGTCCAAGTATCGCCATATAAGGCACAGAATGGATAACGCCGCGATGTACGGTCATGGTGGTAAAGATATGAAAGATCACATAACGCATAAAACCATAACCCGCCAGCCATAATGCGATCAATGCGAGCAAGCTCAAATCACTACGCCAATGCATGACCAAGCCAAAGGCAAAGACAAACGAGGTAATATTAAAACCCAGCTTAATCGGTGTTGAATTATCTGAATCCAAATCTGGTAGCAATCCACCAATGGTACCAAGCGCCACGCATACTAAAAACCCTGAATCATCAATCAATCCAGCTTTATAAACCGTCAAACTCAGGGTGCCGCTGACCATAAAAGCGACATTTAAGTGGGTATTAAAATTTGCCATAAAAACTCATTAATAAATAGCGCGCGAACACAGCGTTTCGAGCTGGCCGTCTAGCCGTAAAAAAGCGCACCATGATACCATAAGCCGCCCATCGCCCATGAGAGATAGTTTGATATGACTGCCAGTAACCTGCCTCCTTTGCATCGTTTAGATGCGCGTTTTGACAAGCCTTTGCCAAACGATTCGTCTATACAGGCGTCAACCGTAGCGGCAAGTAGACTTGATGATAGCTTTGCCCAGATTGACTGGCGTGCGCCGTGGCTTGGGCATGTGCAGCAGTTAGATGCCATTAGTCAAGCCATCACTCGGCTTAGTGCGGCGAGTAACTGGAGCATGGAGCGCGCTGATACTCAAAGCTCTGCTCCTGAGACTCAAGTCCTTGATATCAGCCGCACCCAAGACACGCCAGACATCATCGCGAAAGTATTAAATACCGCATTGCATCAGCAGGCAGCAGCCTTGCAGCAGCAACTACCGCACACCAAGCCTGCATATAACCATAAGGCGCAGACTTTACAGTTTGTCTCGCAAGACGCGCTGCCAGAGGGCGAGGCTTACGAGAGCTTCATCGGCAGTACGGGCAATATCCCGACGCGTGATAACTTACACGACTTATTTAACGGCAGTATTTGGCTGACTTTTCCTAAGACCAAAGCCCTGCTAAACCACTATCATATGCTTGAGATTGAGCAGCAAGGGGTCGGTGCCAGTCGAGGGCGGGTGCGCGATACCATCACTGTGTTTGATGAAAACGGCGCGGTATTGGTTACCGCCAATCCTAGTATTGGCGAGGCGTTGATTGGCTTTGACTGGCAGGGCAGTTTGGTACAGCCGCGCACGCAGTGGGATGACCCTACAAGTCCTAGTCCAAACGCGCAAGCGGTGGTTTATATTTTTGGTCATGCCCTCCTTGAGCAATTGATAGCGCCGCGTAAGCCCTTGTGCGCGCATAGTGTGGTCATCAGCGTCGGCCAAGATTTCTTTGCCTTGTCAACGCAGCAGCGCATCGCCTTTTTGGATGATAAATTGGCTGATTATATGAATGGATTACTATCAAAGGACGCAGTCACACCGCGTCATTTATCGCCATTGCCCATTTTAGGTGTGCCGCATTTTTGGGCCGAGAATGAAGATTCTCATTTTTATGATGATGCATTTGTGTTTCGTAGTGGTCGCCGTAAAAAATAATAAAAATGGATTTGGCTAGCCTCTCATTAATAACTCGCTAACACATTGTTACAGTTACGATTGTGCCACGATTTGACTACGTCCAGACGTTAACAAAGCACTATATATTTGTTATGGTAAAAACAAGCTGATGTCAGGTCTTACAAGCACTTATACAGCTTGGGTTGATGAAAACATATATCTTAGGATTTTGTCTTACATGGTTTTGTAATAATGAATGTTTTTAGTGCCTACTTTGACACAGTATTTCTTTAATAAACCACCATTTATTGAGCCACCAATATCCACATAAATGCTAACTTGTAATTGGCCATTTATGTTTAGGATTTATAACAACGATAAGGAAGCTACTATGAGTGATATCTTTAATGTAAAAGACACCATCTCGGTCGATGGCAAGGAGCATGCCTATTATAGTTTGCCCAAACTTGCCGAGACTTACGACAATATCAATACGCTACCATACTGTATGAAAGTTGTGCTTGAGAACCTACTGCGTAACGAAGATGATGGTCAGTCTGTCGGCAAAAACCACATCGAAGCAGTGGCCAACTGGGACGCTGGCGCTGAGGCGTCCAAAGAGATTGCCTTTATGCCAGCACGCGTGGTGCTGCAAGATTTCACCGGCGTGCCCTCAGTCGTTGATTTAGCAGCGATGCGTGATGCTGTCGTTGAGCTGGGCGGCAAAGCGGAGCAGATTAACCCATTTATTCCCAGTGAGCTGGTCGTTGACCACTCGGTACAAGTGGATGCTTATGGTCGCAAAGATGCGCTGGATCTCAACGAAAAGATTGAATTTAAGCGTAATAATGAGCGTTATGAGTTTCTCCATTGGGGCCGAAATGCCTTTGAGAACTTTGTCGTTGTCCCGCCCGCGACCGGTATTGTGCATCAGGTCAACCTTGAGTATTTAGCGCGCGTCGTGATGGCAGCGGATGTTGATGGCGAGCTGATGGCGTATCCAGATACGGTATTTGGTACCGACAGTCACACGACGATGATTAATGGTATCGGTGTGCTTGGTTGGGGTGTTGGCGGTATCGAAGCTGAAGCGGCGATGCTCGGTCAGCCGTCTTCGATGCTGATTCCGCAAGTGGTTGGCTTTGAGCTGACAGGCAAACTCAGTGAAGGCGTCACCGCGACGGATTTGGTATTGCGTGTGGTCGAGATGCTACGAGCACATGGCGTGGTCGGTAAGTTTGTCGAATTCTACGGTGAAGGCTTACATCAAATGCCGCTTGCGGATCGGGCAACGATTGCCAATATGTCGCCTGAGTATGGTGCGACTTGTGGTATCTTCCCGATTGACCAAATGGCGATTGATTATCTGCGTCTATCAGGCCGCGAAGAGAGTCAAATTGAGTTGGTCGAAAAATATGCCAAGGCGCAAGGATTATGGCATGATGCCGATACGCCAGCGGCGACTTACTCAAGTAAGCTAGAGCTTGATCTGTCTTCTGTCCAGCCAGCACTGGCAGGCCCTAACTTACCGCAGCAGCGTATTAACTTATCTGATATGCACGAAAAATTCGGCGAAACGCTAGAAAAAATGACCAAAGATCGCAAGTCAGAAATCGAAGGCAAAGTACGCTTTGACCAAGAAGGCGGCGAGCAAGAGCAAGCGGAACAATTGGCAGCTGAACCCAACATCGACGTTGATACCGAAACTGACGATAGCAAAGGCTACCAGCCAGCCAATAACGTGTTCTCAAGCGTTAATATTGACGAAAAAGAGCACAAATTGCGCGATGGTTCAGTCGTGATCGCCGCTATTACCTCTTGTACCAACACCTCAAATCCAGCCGTTATGATTGGTGCTGGATTGGTCGCTAAAAAGGCCGCTGCCAAAGGCCTCAAAGCCAAGCCTTGGGTCAAGACCTCATTGGCGCCCGGCTCAAAAGTAGTGACGGATTACTTAGAAAAAACCAAGCTGATGGATGAGCTAGAAAAAACAGGTTTTTATTTGGTCGGTTACGGTTGTACCACCTGTATCGGTAATTCAGGTCCGCTTCCTGATGTGATCGAAAAAGGCATCGAAGAGAATGATTTAGTGGCAGCTGCAGTACTCTCGGGTAACCGTAACTTCGAAGGTCGTATTCACTCACACGTCAAGGCCAGCTACCTAGCATCGCCGCCATTGGTTGTCGCTTATGCCTTAGCAGGTACAGTCGATATTGACTTAACCACCCATCCGCTCGGTCAAGATCAAGACGGCAATGATGTCTATCTAAAAGACATTTGGCCAACGTCAGATGAAATCAACGAGCTGATTGCTGATAACATCGATGCCGATATGTTCCGTAAAAACTATGGTGAAGTGTTCGACGGTAGTAAAGAATGGAACGCGATTAGCTCAGCCGATAGTCAGCTATATCCATGGGATGAAGGCTCAACGTACATCAAAAACCCACCGTTCTTCGATGGTATGACCATGGAGCCAGAGGGTATCCCTGATATCGAAGGCGCGCGTATCTTAGGTCTATTCGGTGACTCAATCACCACCGACCATATCTCGCCTGCGGGTAATATTGATCCAAACTCGCCAGCAGGTAAGTATCTGCAAGAGCGCGGCGTTATGGAAGCGGACTTTAACAGTTATGGCTCACGCCGTGGTAATGATGCAGTCATGACTCGTGGTACCTTTGCCAATATCCGTATCAAAAACCAAATGATGGGCGGCAAAGAAGGCGGTTATACCTATTACTTCAAAGATGACAAGTCGACGCTACAAGATGGTGAAGAGATGGCCATCTATGATGCGGCGATGAAGTATAAAGAAGATAAGCGTCCACTCGTCGTCCTCGGCGGGGCGGAGTATGGCTCAGGCTCTAGCCGTGACTGGGCTGCCAAGGGTACGATTTTGCTTGGTGTCAAAGCGGTACTGACTACCTCATTCGAGCGTATTCACCGCTCAAACCTCGTCGGTATGGGCGTGCTGCCATTGACTTTCAAAGATGGCGAAGACGCTCAAACCTACAAGCTCGATGGCTCTGAAGTGCTGAGCATCACTGGCCTAAACAATGGCGAGAGCAAAACCGCTCAAGTCACTGCCACCCGCGCCGATGGCTCGACTGAAACCTTTGAGGTCAATGTCGGTCTACAGACACCAAAAGAGCGCGAATACGTACGTCATGGCGGCGTACTGCACTATGTATTACGTCAGCTAGCGGCTGATAGTAAAAACGCTGCTTAGTGGTTCGTTAGACTTACAACGAAAAAGCCCAGTCTCCTTAATGTAGGGGACTGGGCTTTTTTATGGGTAGTTAGATTTTATACAAATCAGCTTATTTGATCGTTATTTGTAGTTTTTTTACCCCTTCTCAGTCAGCAGCTTAACCCCCAAACCAATAAACACCACGCCGCTTATTTTATTTAAAAGAACTTCGATAGCTGGGTTTTTTCTTAAGTTGGCACTAAATTTTGAGGCCAGTAAGGCAAGGCACGAACACCATACAAATCCCGTCAGCGCAAAACTCAATCCTAAGATCAGAAATGACAAGGCGCTATGAGCATAGCTAGGATCGATAAACTGCGGAAAAAATGCGAGGAAGAATAGCGCGACTTTTGGGTTAAAGACATTGGTTAATACGCCCTGTTTGTATATTTGCCAGTGTGCTATAGAGTTGGCAGGTGCCGATGGGCTGCTTTTTGGTAAATGATTTGCCAGTAAAGAAGGCTGCTTGCTCATCAGCATTTTTATACCCAGATAGCACAAGTAGCTGGCACCGATATATTTTACAATCGTAAAGGCCAGAGGCGAGTTGATCAAAATGATCGATAGACCCAATGCGGCGAATACCGTGTGTACCAAGATGCCTGAGATGATACCGAGGACAGAATAAAACCCTGCTGCGCTGCCATGCGAAACGCTGCGGGTGATGATATACATCGTATCGATACCTGGAGTGAGGTTTAGCAAAATCGCCGCCAAGACAAAGCCCAGATAGTTTTCGATACCGAACATGGCTCATACTTCCTTATGTTAGCAATAATAGGGGAGTGTTTTATTTATCGTTTATTTCGTAGTTTACCTGGTATCGGTCGTCATGAGCAGCTAATATCGATGGTTTTTATAAACGACAAACGAAAAAAATCCCAGTCACCGGATGATGATTGGGATTTTTTAGTGTTCGCTTATTAGTCTAACCTGATGCTAAGCAAAAGTGCTAATAAGTGACGCCGAATAGTGGCGTCCCCAGGGGGATTCGAACCCCCGTTACCGCCGTGAAAGGGCGGTGTCCTAGGCCTCTAGACGATGGGGACGCATAGAGTATCATAACCTATGGTTATAACGGTACTTCACAATATCAGAGCGCTTATTTATCAATAAGCCTTGCCTAGGTGCTGACATTGTTCTCAAAGCAATATTTATCCGTTGAGCGATAAATAGTATGGTGGAGCTAAACGGAGTCGAACCGTTGACCCCTTGCATGCCATGCAAGTGCTCTACCAACTGAGCTATAGCCCCTCGCTAAGAGTGTGCGTATTTTAGGTAAGACCAGCAGTATTGTCAACCGCTATTTTAAAAAAAATGCAAAATAATGCAAAAAAAGTCATTAAAAGTATTTAAATGGCTGATTATGGGCGTTTGAGTATGGAGGTTACATAAAAAAGAGCCAGTATCGAGCTGACTCTTTTTTATTATTTATCCATTCTACTCTTTATTGGCAAGTACAAGGATACCCTGCTGCCAAACTATGCATCAGCCAAAAAATTAGGCAGATCCGCCGCTTTTTTCTCAAGCTTTTTCAGTTTCTTTTTACCGAGGCCGCCTAGGACATCAACCGCATGGCGCAAGCGCGTCAAGGTCATATCCGCACCGATAATCGCCATCGAGTTCATAACGGGCGTCGATGAGGTGCTACCAGCAATCGCGATAAAGAACGGCGCCATAAAATCGCGCATCTTGATATCGAGGTGAGCGGCGAGGCCTTTTAGCGTGGTATAGATGTTTTCCTCCGACCACGTCGGCAGGGTCTCAAGCTGCCAAAGCGCCAGTTGTAGCAGCTCGATGATTTGCTCAGACTCAAGCGATTTATGGGTGAAGCTCTCAGCGGTGATGTCTGGCAGGTTTTGGAAATAAAAGCCGCCCCAGTTGACCGCGTCAGACAACAGCTCGATGCGTGGCTGAATCGCAGCGGCGATAGCGGTGAGTTTATCGCTGTCACTGGCCCAATCGAGAATCTTGTTTTTTAGCTCTTCAGGTGTAAGTGCACGTAGCCATTCGCTGTTTAGCCAATTGAGTTTTTCGGTATCGAAGATAGGGCCACCAAGAGACACGCGCTGGATATCAAAGCTGGCAATCATTTCATCCAAGGTGAATTTTTCGGTATCGTCAGGCATTGAGTAGCCCATACGGCCTAGGTAGTTGAGTAGCGCCTCAGGCAGTACGCCGGCATCACGGTAGTAGGTGATTGAGGTTGGGTTTTTACGCTTCGACAGCTTTGATTTGTCAGGGTTACGCAGTAGCGGCATGTGGCAGAGTGTTGGCATCTCCCAACCAAAATAGTCATAAAGCAGCTGATGCTTGGGGGCAGAGTTTAGCCACTCTTCGCCGCGCATGACGTGAGTGATTTCCATCAAGTGGTCATCGACGACGTTGGCAAGATGGTAAGTTGGCATGCCGTCAGTTTTTAGCAGCACCTGCATATCGACTTGCGCCCAAGGAATCTCGACAGTGCCGCGCAGCATGTCATGTACTTGGCAAACGCCGTCGGTGGGTACACGCATACGGATCACATGCGGGGTGCCCTCGCTTACCAATTGAGCAGTTTTTTCTGGAGCTAGGTGGGCACAGCGGCCGTCATAGCGTGGGGTCTCGCCATTGGCCATTTGCTCAGCGCGCATGGCGTCTAGCTCTTCTGTAGTACAAAAACAGCGAAACGCATGGTCGCTTGCTATCAGCTGCTCGGCGTGTTTTTTATAAATATCGCTACGCTCGCTCTGACGATAAGGCGCATGCGGGCCACCAACGTCTGGCCCCTCGCTCCAGTCAAGTCCGACCCAGCGTAGCGCGTCCAAAATCATATGCTCGGATTGGGCCGTCGAACGCGTTTGATCGGTGTCCTCAATACGCAAAATAAACTCGCCGCCGTGGGCTTTGGCAAAAGCCAAATTAAAAAGCGCAATATAAGCGGTACCAACATGCGGAAAGCCAGTCGGCGAGGGTGCAATACGCGTGCGAATAGGGCGGGCGTTGCTCGTGTCGGAGGGAGCGTGGGTCGATGTTTGCATAATAAAAATCTCAAAATGTCGTGGGCGATAAATAGCAATAATAGCCACAAAATAGCTGAAGAAAAAATATGACTAAAATAGCAATGAAAGAGTGGCCGTCAATAGCAAAAAATAGCGTAAAATATAGCGCTAGTATAACAGACAGCTGCGATATTTTTAATGAAAAGCCTGTCTAGTGCTTGACTCACCGTGTATCCTTGCGATAATAATGTCAAGCAAGACATAACTTGTTTATTTTCATCTGATTTTTTACTATTACCGGCCGATATGGCCGTCATCTACTGAGTCGTTTGTGTCCACATTGAATGATAAGCCAAATAATAAGCAAAACAGTACGTCCACTTGCAAACAAAGCCCTTCTTTGGCCACTGACCCTGCCAAGTCGGCGGCTGATTTATCTGCTGTAACCTCTGATACCGCGCAGCCCATCCGTGAGGGAGCGTCTGCGTGCGCGGCGTCCAGCGAGCAGCGCTTTGTCCATGATGCCGTGCTATTGCAAGAGACGGTGGCGGCGGTACTGGGCGTAAAATCTCTTCCCAAATGCACAGATGACGCCCCACAACCCAGCTTGCAAATGAGCGGCATCTACGTCGATGCTACCTTTGGCCGTGGCGGTCATAGCCGTCTATTATTGAGTCATCTGAGCGACGACGCGACGCTGGTGGTGTTTGATAAAGACCCGACAGCAATTGCTGTGGCGCAAGAGCTGGCAGCTAGTGACAGCCGTGTCAAAGTGGTGCATGATAGTTTTGCAACCTTAACGGACAGCCTAGCGGCGCTGGGCATCGATCAGGTGGATGGCTTGATGGCAGATTTGGGCATTTCATCGCCGCAGATTGATGATGGTAGCCGCGGTTTTAGTTTTATGCGTGATGGCGCGGTCGATATGCGTATGGATACCAGTCGTGGCCAGTCGGTGGCCGAATGGCTCGATCAGGTCGATGACGAAACCTTGGCCAATGTGCTTTACGAGTTCGGCGAAGAGCGCCACAGTCGCCGTATCGCGCGCGCCATCAAGCAGATGGACAGCTATGAGTCCACGCTTGAGCTGGCAGAGGTGATCAAAACGGCGCACCCCAACTGGCAGCGCGGCAAGCATCCAGCGACCCAAAGCTTTCAGGCCATGCGTATTTTTATCAATAACGAGCTTGGCGATGTCGATGACTTTTTAGCGCAAAGTATTCCGATTTTAAAAGCAGGTGGTCAGCTGGCAGTGATTAGCTTTCACTCCTTAGAGGACCGCCGAATCAAACAGTTTTTGCAGCGCCATAGCAAAGGACAATATCCAGAGGATGACAATCTGCCGATGCCGCCCAAACGCCCGCGCTATTTTGGTAAACCAAAACGGGTGGGGCCTAGCAAGAGCGAGGTCAGCGGCAACCCGCGCGCGCGCAGTGCATGGTTACGACTGGCCACGCGCAGCGATGTTGAGTACCAACAGGCGGCAAGCCAAGAGTAATCGCATTGTCAGTGAAGCGGTTTAAGAATAGTCATATCGCTTTGCTGTTGTTTGTCTAAATAAGATAAAAATGTGCGAATGGCTACGCTAGTGTTAAAAAGCTGTAAATATTACCTGCTAGGCTCAGCAGTTGGCTTTTTGTTTGTAGCGCGCATGACAGTGATATTTGGCTTTATGTCACTGATGCGGCCTCAATATCTGGTAAAGACATTTGCGCATAAAAACCATTTAAAACCGTCGCCGATTTTATATTTGAAGTCCACTTTTTGAGAGCGTCATGGCAATATCTGACAAACCTACTCGCCGCACCGGCACCCCTCCTAATGTCGATATCGGCGAGCTGTTTGTGCGCCGGTTTAATGTGGTCAGCATTTATGTGGCGATTTTATTATTGCTGGCGGCGGCAATCATCTGGAGCGGTATCAAGACCGCTGAAGGCGTCCAGCAATACCATCAGGACTATAAGACCTTGCAAGACATGAAAAAACAACAGCGCAAGCTACAAGTAGAGCATCAGCGATTGCTTATCGAGCAGCAAACCTTTAGCGCCACGCCGCAAATTGCCAGCCGCGCTGTGGCCGAGCTTGGCATGTACTCTCCAACCCTCAAAGACAAGTTGATTATTCAACCAGGCGCTCCTACGGCGCTGGCGCCAGCCGCCTCTAGCGAGACAGATATCACCGCCAATGATAGTGATGTCATGCAAGAGGTTGCCAGTACCGATTTGTCGCCCGCTGCACCGCCTAGAGCTACATCAATTAATACCAATGCGGCGGAGGCTGGGCGATGAGTGAAAAAAAATCCAAAGCCAAGACCGGTAAGTCAACAGCAGAAAACAACAGCAAAAAACCCACCAGCGGCAAAGTCACCAAGCCGCTGCGCCGTGTCAGTGCGGCCAAATCAGGACAAAAAAATAAAAAAACTGATAATAAAAAAACTGATAGTAGTGCGGCAGATAGCCGTAAGGCCAAGCTGTTTGGGCGACTAAAAAAGAATGACAATCAAGGCGCTTATACCAGTGTCAAAAACCGTAAAACCGCGTTTTTAAATAAAGCATCAGGGGCGTCCTCACGGGGCGGTTTTGAGCAAGACAAAGCGCGATTTTGGACGGTTTGGGGGTTGGCGCTTGCCATATTGGTCGCGCTGATAGGCCGTGCTTACTACATTCAAGTCGCCAATGCCCAGTTTTATCAAGATAAGGGCAATGAGCTGATCACCAGCGTACGCACGCAAACATCTTATCGCGGTATGATTACCGATCGCAACAAACTACCACTGGCAGTGAGTGCGCCGCTGGCGACAGTGTCCTTTAGTCCGCATGATTATGCGCGTGAATACTATGAGCTAAAACGCATCATTTTGACCAATCCTGACAGTCCGCAGCTACGAGCGCGCATGCAAAAACGCTTGGATGCTATGGACTTGACGACCTTGGCCGCTGCCGCCAATATCTCAGTCAATGAGCTAAGACGAGTCACCGCGATCGATGACAGCATCGATGTCACCGACGAGGAAGCAGTAAAAGCAGCGTTGCCATCAGGCGCAGGCTCGCACTACCTACCGCTTCTTAATAAAGTCACGCCAGAGATTGCCCAAAGTATCAGCTCTTTAGATTTCCCTGGGGTATATGAAAAAAACTTCTTTCAGCGTTATTACCCGCAGCCTCAGCCCAACTCGCAATTGCTCGGCTTTATGGGACAAAATGCCAATGACCCTGAGGGCGGCTATGAAGGGCGTGCGGGTATAGAACGTCAGTACGAAAAGGAGCTGGCGGGCAAAGATGGCAAGGTACTGGTGCTAAAAGATGCCAAACAAAACAGCCTAAAAGAAATCAAGCAAGTCGAGCCTGAGATACCGGGCAAAGATTTGGCACTGACGATTGACTCGCGCCTGCAATATCTGCTTTATAAAGAGTTAGAAAAAGCAGGACGCCTACAGCGGGCGCGCTGGTCGACAGGTATGGTCGTCGATGTACAGACAGGCGAGGTGCTCGCCCTCTCGACCTGGCCGTCATTTAATTCCAATAACCTCAATGAGATGACCGGTGAAAACCAGCGAAACCGTGCGCTGTTAGATGTCTTTGAGCCAGGCTCAGTGATGAAGCCATTTACTGTGGCTGCGGCGTTAGACTCGGGTAAATATACCGCGACATCATTGATTGATACCAATCCAGGCTCCATCCGTGTCCGTGGTTATACCATTCGCGATCACCGTAATCTCGGCATGATCAACATGGGCACGCTACTACAAAAATCGAGTAACGTTGCCTCGACCAAGATTGCCTTATCCCTGCCGCCTGATGCCATTACCAATATGCAAAAGCAGTTTGGCTTTGGTGAAAAAACCCCATTACAGTTCCCTGGTGAGGGTAGTGGCCTGGTGGTCACGCCAAAAGAAAAAGAAACCTCGCGCCGAGCCACCGTCAGTTATGGTTATGGTCTGCAGGTGACACTTGCGCAGGTCGCACAGGCCTATTCGGCGCTGGCCGCAGGTGGTGTCATGCATCCGCTGACATTGATCAAAGACGACACACCGCAGCCAAGCAAACGCATTATGGCGCACGAGCAGGCGATGTCTATCGTGCAGATGATGGAGAGCGTCACCGAGCCGGGTGGTACCGCGCAAGGCGCGGCCATTGATGGCTACCGTGTGGCGGGTAAAACAGGAACGTCGCGCCGTATCAACCCCAAAGGTGGCTACTATACTGACCAGTATCGCAACGTCTTTGCGGGTATGGCACCAGCATCAAACCCAAGGCTGGTGGGCGTGATGCTCATCGAAGACCCGCGCGCGCAGATTTATGCGGGTCTGACTGTCGCTCCTGTCTTTCATAATGTCATGAAAGAGGCGCTGCGTTTGTATAATGTGCCTTTAGATAAACCGCTGAAAACCGAAGAGCCATAAGTATCTTGCCACACAAACACGACGACAGATGTCGGTCAGTATCCAGCGCCAGCCGCTGATTTGTGTTTACCGTTTAGGATTTGCCCATGACCACGCTTACCTCATCGCCCAGTACCCACTTGGTTACCTTGCAGCAGCTTTTAGAGAGCGGCGATCGTCAGCATTCTTTGCTACAGTCATCGCTCACCGCGCTGCTCGCTGCTGCGGATAATATCAGTGAGGACGTTTCGGTCGCGCATATACCATTTGCACAGTTTCGGTTAGATAGCCGCCACGTTGCGGCACACGATGTGTTTGTCCTCCTAAAAAGCCAGACAGGCCACTGTCAAAAAAGCCGCGACTATCTGCTACAAGCTGCGTCACAGGCGGCCTTTATTCTCTCGGAGATTGACCCAAGCGATTTGTTTGATGATGGACAGTCGCCAGCGGATGTATTGTCTTGTCCTTTGATATACGTGCCGCATATTCGTGATTTTTTGGGCAGTCTCATTCAGGCGCGCTTACAGTACCAGCAGCCTAGCCGGTTACCCACGGTGGTGGCAGTGACGGGCACCAATGGCAAAACCACCATCAGCCAGCTGGTGGCGCAGTTGACGCAGCTGACTGGCATGAGTAGCGCTGTGATGGGGACCGCGGGTAACGGTCGACTGGGTGCCTTGGTACAGGCTAGCCATACCACGGGCGACGCTCTTGCGGTGCAGCAGTTTGTGTATCAAATGGCGCTTGAGAAGGCAGAAATATTGGCTTTAGAAGCCAGCTCGCACGGCCTTGATCAGCAGCGTCTACAAGGCGTACCGATATCTGTTGCGATTTATACCAACTTAAGCCGCGATCATTTAGATTATCATGCCGATATGGCAGCGTATGCCGCGGCAAAAGCTAGGCTCTTTGACAAAACGCATTTTCCTTCCTTGACGCACGCCATCATTAATATCGATGATGAGTACGCGCAGGTCATGCTAGATATGGCGCATGCCAGTGGTTTGACGGTATGGACGTATAGTCTAGATGCCTCAAAGCCTGCAACTTTTGTTGCTACCGATATTGCCCCAAGCTTAGAAGGGGTGAAAATTACACTGCAGACAGACATCGCCGGTGGAGATACCGCTGATAAAGGCACTGGCCATAAAGAGAGCCGTTGCATAAATATCGTTAGTCCTTTGCTCGGGCGTTTTAATGTTGCCAATTTGCTGGCTGCCATTGCCGCTGCTGCTGCATTGGGCATGAGTCTTGAGCGTATCGCCAAGATCGTCCCGCAGTTACAAGGCGCAGTGGGGCGTATGCAGCGCGTCGCATCGCGTGATGGCTGCTTTATCGTTGATTATGCGCATACCCCTGATGCGCTCAGTCAGGTGCTGGCCAGTTTGCGCACCCACTGTGAGGGACAGCTGTGGGCGGTGTTTGGCTGCGGCGGAGACCGTGACGCGGGCAAGCGTCCGCTGATGGCGCAGGCAGGACTGGCGGGCGCGGACAGGGTTATATTGACCGCGGATAATCCGCGCACCGAAGACCCAGAGGCCATCTTGCAAGATATGCAAGCGGGCATGAGCACCGCGCAGTATCAGCGCACCCATATCGAGCCTGCACGGCAAGCGGCGATTGAGTATGCTGTCATGCAAGCAGCGCCCAATGATATCGTCGTCATCGCTGGCAAAGGTCATGAGACCTATCAAGAGATCAATCATGTCCGTTATGATTTTGATGACAGTGTGGTCTTGCAACAAGCCTTACAAAAGGCTGGGCGCAGATAGGCGATAGGTCTGCAGGGTCATGATGGTTGAGGTTTGCGTCATTATTTAAGAGCGCTCATAAAATCATGTTAAGCGTAACAAACAGTATTTATAAAAATTAAGTAGTCATCATACAAGGTAATCACTATGACAGCCGACAACGACAATACCATTCAGTCGCAAGGTCTCTATGTCTGGCAGGTAGATAATCTGCTCGCTGCGACAGCCTCGCTGAATGGGCATTGGCAGCTAGCAGCAGGACAAAGCAATGCAGGACAAACTGAGCTTGCCAACAACGCGGTCACCAGCAACCGTATCGCCACCGATACCCGCACGATAAAGAGCGGCGATATCTTTTTGGCGCTAAGCGGTGCCAATTTTGATGGTCATGACTATATCAATCAAGCCGCTGCCCAAGGTGTTGTCGCCGCTATCGTCTCACGTCCCATCTCGACGAGCATCCCGCAGTTGGTCGTGAGTGATACGCGTCTGGCTTTGGGGCGGCTGGCCGCTTATCGTCGCCAGCAGCATCAAGATTTGACTGTGATTGCTATCACCGGCTCAAGCGGTAAAACCACCTGCAAAGAGATGCTTGGTAGTATCTTTGGTCGTCTAGCACCGACTCTAATCACCCGTGGCAACCTAAACAACGATTTGGGCGTACCGATGATGTTGCTCGAGTTGTCCGATCATCATCGCTATGCCATCTTAGAGCTGGGCGCCAACCATATCGGCGAGATTGCTTACACGACAGAAATCGTCCAACCGGATGTGGCTTGTATCCTCAATATTGGTACCGCGCATTTGGGTGAGTTTGGTAGCCGTGAAGGCATCTGTCAAACCAAGTCGGAGATTTACCATACATTAACCGATACTCAGTTTGCTATTGTCCCTGACAAAGACGACTTTACCAATCAACTGCGCCGTATCGCCGAAAAGCATACCTCGCATGTGATTGGTTTTGGCAATACCGATGTCAGTGCCAGTCACTTGGATGTCGAGCCTGAGCGTAGTGAGTTCAAGCTGCATATTGGCAATCAAGTCCATGACATCAACCTACCATTGGCGGGCGAGCATAATGTCAATAACGCCTTGGCGGCGGCCGCTTGTGCGCATGCGCTAAACATTGATGTCAGTGATATCGTGATTGGTTTAGAAAATGCCCGTCCCGCCAAAGGTCGTCTCAATAGCCAGATACTGGGGATGCATCGCCTGATCGATGATACATATAATGCTAATCCGCATTCCGTGCGTGCAGCGGCTAAGGTGCTGGCGGCGCAAACAGGCACGCAAGTGATGGTGTTAGGCGATATCGCTGAGCTGGGTGACGCGGCAGTGAGCGAGCATCAAAGCTTGGGTCGTACCATTGCCACCACTGGTATCAACGTGCTGCTGTGCGTCGGTGAGTATGCGCCATATACCGTAGCAGGTGCGCAAGAAATCTCTGATATCAGTGCGCATGCGTTTGCGGATAAAGACAGCCTATTGGCATATTTACAGCCGTATTTGCAAGCGCAGCAGGCTAAGCCTTGTACCGTGCTGTTCAAAGGCTCACGTGCTATGCAAATGGAAACCCTTATCAATGCGCTAGTCGAGGAGTAGGCGGTGTTAGTTTGGTTGTTTGGCTGGCTTGGCCAGTATTATACACCGTTTTCTGCGGTTTCTTCGTTGACGCTACGCGCGTTATTGGCGGTCATTACCGCTTTAGTCTTTAGCATGATGTTTGGTGGCCACGTCATTCGCCACTTGCGTACGCTCAAATATGGGCAGGCCATCCGTAATGATGGACCGCAGTCGCATTTGGCCAAGACGGGCACACCGACCATGGGTGGCGTCTTGATACTCAGTGCTATCGGGGTGTCGACCTTGCTATGGGCGCGCTTAGACAATCCTTATGTGTGGATCTTGCTGGTCGTGATGGTGGTGTTTGGCGCGGTTGGCTGGGCTGATGACTGGCTAAAGATTAAGTATAAAGACCCCAAAGGCCTAATCGCTCGCAAAAAGTACTTTTGGCTGTCAATGGGTGCGTTATTTGTTGGGGTGTCGCTGTACTATATCGCCACGCTGCAGCCAGATATCGCCACCACCCGCGAGATGCAGGATTTACTACTGCCCGTCTTTAAAAACTGGATCATTCCTTTCTCCGCGCTACCTTTTGGTATTGGGTTTATTATCTTTACCTATTTTGTGATTAATGGCGCTTCTAATGCCGTCAATTTAACCGATGGTTTGGATGGTTTGGCCATCTTGCCGGTGGTGCTGGTGGCGGCAGGTTTGGGCGCGATGGCTTATGTCTCAGGTGATGTGCGTTTTGCTGACTACTTGCATGTGCCTTATATCGCTTATAACTCTGAGGTCATCATTGTCTGTGGTTCGATGATTGGGGCAGGCTTGGGCTTTTTGTGGTTTAACGCCCATCCAGCCCAAGTATTTATGGGTGATGTCGGAGCATTGGCACTGGGCGCGATGCTCGGTACCATCGCGGTCATGACTCGTCAAGAGATTGCCTTTGCCATTATGGGTGGCTTGTTTGTCGCAGAAGCACTGTCGGTGATGCTACAGGTTGGCTCATATAAGCTGCGCAAAAAACGCGTCTTTCGTATGGCGCCACTGCATCATCATTTTGAAGAGATTGGCTGGAAAGAAACACAAGTGGTGGCACGCTTTTGGATTATTGCCATTATCCTTGTAATCTTAGGGCTAATGACGCTAAAACTGCGCTAACTATTTTTTAACAAGCTGATGTTTTAGCAAACTGAGTCTTTTGGTTCAGCGCTCTGCAAAAGCCATCTCATCGTGTTTGAGGTGGCTTTTTGGGTTCTGTCTCTTATTGTTAAGTGAGGGGTTTTATGCCGCAGCTGAAGCAAACTTTGCTAAAATGACGGCCATATTTGACTGATTTTGAGAAACCTGTGTCGTTATTTATTTGTCCCCTTTGCCAGTCACCCATGCAGCCTGCAGCCGATACGTGGCGCTGTGATGGCAGCTTGCATCCAAAGCAGACCAAGCACCCTTTTGATGTGGCGCGTCAAGGCTATGTCAATTTGTTACCAGTACAACAAAAAAAGTCCAAAACGCCAGGGGACAGTCAAGCCTCTATCGAAGCGCGGCAGCGGTTTTTGGCCGCAGGACATTACCAGCCATTACAGGCTTTGCTTGAGCAGCAAATGAGGCCGCTACTCGGGCAGAGTGATACTGCCGCAAATTGGCTGGATGTCGGTTGCGGTGAGGGCTATTATACCCAAGCAATGGCGAAGATAGACGGTATAGCATCGCTGCTAGCGGCTGATATCAGCAAGCCTGCCGTCTCTACTCTCGCCAAAGCAAGCAAAGCGGCAGGGCAGCTGTGGTATCAGCAGCCCAAAGAGGGCGCGACTCAGACGGCGGTATATCCACTAGTGACCAGCGCCGCCCATCTGCCGCTACGCGCCCGTAGTGTGACGGGTATCAGTAGTATTTTTAGTCCTATCTTGCCTGAAGCGTTCGCTGAGGTATTGGCCGATGATGGTTATTTAATCATTGCCAAACCAGATGCCGGACACTTAGCGACGATGCGAGATGCCTTATTCGATGATGTGCGTGAGCATGATTCTGATAAGTTTTTACACGAGTTGGCGCCATACTTTACGTTGATGGGAACTGACCATGTTAGTACAGAGATGACATTATCAGCGGATGATTTGGCTGATTTAATGACCATGACCCCGTATGCCTACCGCGCACGTAGTGAAAAAAGACAAGCGTTGCTGACAGCAGTAGAGAAAGCATCATTCAAAACAGAGGCAAAATTCGTGGTTTATATTTTGCAAAAAAAATCGTCCAGTTGAGCGCCTTTTAATATTTTTGTTACGGCATCCACTAATCAGTATTCTTGTAGTAGCCAACCGCTACCAAAGGCAAAATACTCTCGAAACCATGCATTGTAGCGAATAGACAATGGTGTTGGGCTGGCGAGTGTAATTGGTTGCGTATAACCTTGATGGAGGGCAATCGCCGCTGCGCGAATGGTATGAAAATCGCTGGTCACAATCGCAATCGGTACCTCTTTATCAATACCATGCTGTTCAAGTATGATTTGGCTGTACGCCAAATTCTCCTCAGTACTGGTGCTTTTGCCTTCTTGATAAATACGATCTAGTGAAATATCATGGGTTTGCGCTAAGTAAGTCGCCATGATGTCCGCCTCACTGCGCGTGCGCTCATAGCCCACACCGCCACTCGTAATAATGAGTGCCTGTGGCTGCTGCTCAATCAGTTGTGCTGCCGTATCCAAGCGGCTGGCAAGGGTAGGCGTTGGTTTGCCATCGACCGTCCCCGAACCGAGCACGATGATAGCTGCTACTGGCGGCAGATCTTGTGTGCTGTGTTTGATCTGCTGCTGTAGCGAATACATAAAAATTAAAAAGCTGGCGAGCCATAACCCAAACGCTAGCCACAATCCGTACCAAATACGTTGCAGTAAAGGATTCTTAGCAAGTATTTTTGTAATTAAAGGAGCACCTAGTCCATGCCCTACAAAAACTACGCCTATCAAAAAAGGCAGCACTGTACCAAAATTAATCTTATCAACAGCCATCAAAATAACGCAGTCGATAATGAGTATCGCCCCAATTACAGTTAATAAAACACGTAATAACCCACACATAAATTTGTTATCCAATCAGCGCTGATAGAAGAGTTGAGCTGTGTATAGTTGTCAGATGCTAAGCGCTATAAATTCTTTGTACGCCTGCCAAAAGCATCATACATAGGCGGATAGGCTCAGTCGATACCAGCCAATAGTGCAACTCTGTAGCTTTCTACCGCCTAATGTGTAAATGCGCTTAGTAGTGGTAACAATCGCAACCTTTCTTCAAGTTTCATAAAGCTACTTAATACGAGAACCAGTTATCATTTTCTTTGTCGATAGAGCGATGCATTATCGTGATACTTCATAAGGTATCTTTAATCATCATTTATTAATATGAATTAAATTAGGAAAAACAATGAAAAAGATAATAGTAAGTTCGATTCTAGCCGCTACTGCTTGTTTATCTATGGTTGGTCAAGCCAACGCTGCACCTGACTACTCAAAGTCTCATGCCGCTCAAGTACAGCATCAAAAGCATGATGCTAAAGCCAAAGTAGGTAGTAAACATAAAGTTGTCAAAAACAAGGCAAAGGTATCACAGCAAAAAGCAAAAATAGTGGCTGCCAAGCATAAAGCACAAGAAAAGCATCAAGACAAATATCAGGGCAAATATAAAAACGATAAACAAAGCAAAAACGACTACAGACACCGCTCTTAAAAGTGATATCTGATTATTTAAAAATGACGCCCTAAGTATGCGTCATTTTTATGTGCAATGGTTTGGCTAGTATAGTAGTTCGAAACAAAACTGTCATAAGTTCCAAAGCGCTACTGGGATGAATTTTTCGCAGCCTCTGTGTATACAGCACACAAGGAAAATTTATACCAGTAGCGCTATAACATTTTTAAATTGAATCTACTGTTGTGATATATCCGGTCTTGTGTCTCTATTTGAAGAGATATTACGGTCTAGCAGATATGCAAAACGCTCACACCTTAACGTTTCTTAAACTTTCATCAAGCTACTTAACATAGGAACTGGCTATGATAAGAGGCAGTATTAACATCGTCTGCGCGTTAGTTATCTCAAGTAGTGCTTTTCAATCAAACCAGTGATGTTAAATATTCATTGACTGTCCTAAATAATCATCTTAAAAATCGACTGAGAGCGCCCATGAGACAAACCTTGTTCGTACTATTTATCACCTTATTCAGTGTAATAGGCTACTCAGCCAACGCGATGGTACCAAGCATTGCTTTTGCAGAAGCAGTAAACGCAACTCCAAAACCAGTCATGTCTGCTGAAACGAAAAAAATCAGACGCGACTGCCGCATAAAATTGAGGTTGAACAAGTTACATATGAATCTAAGTGACAGTGAAAAAGAAGCAATAAAGAAATGTATAGGCAGTAAACAGCTGTAGGTTTAGATATTAGCAGCAATAGAGCAGTGATATGAGCCAGCAATATTCTTTATTGGTGGTTTTTTTTGATATATAGGATAAAAATCACCATTCAGGTAGCATTAGACGATCAGACTGACAGTCTTACTGTTAAGGTGTCTGGATTTTATTTAGGATAGAGTAGGACAGCACAAAAAAACTAGTGCGTTTCTCAGAATAGATAAGATTGGCGGTGAAGGAGGAAGTCAAACTTTATGTATAAGCAATTGATTTTATTAATATTTATATTCTATACAATCGTTATAGACCAGCTATTAGACCAACACCTTTCAAGTATTGGATGTAAGAAATATAACGGAATTTTCTTTCCTTTTATTTGTAACAAGATGTTTCTAGTTTGAAAATTTAATTTCAAGTGCATATTATCACTAAAAAACTGTTCCTAGCAAAAGGTATCGAAGTCTCAAAGATAAAGCATGTTGCTTTTGATAAAAGCAACCAAGTTAATATATGTTATTGTATATTGATAACCGTTAAAATAGTATGGTACTTTTAACGAGTTCACATAACTCTTTGATGTTTAGCTAATTAATGGTAACTCACTATTGAAAGCAGCCGTCTGGTTTCAATTATAATAATAAGGATACAATGATGCTTTTAGAAAAGATTAAAACACCTGGGCTTTCACACCTCTCTTATTTAGTGGGTTCTGGGGGTCAGGCTGCGGTGATAGACCCGCGTCGTGACTGTGCGATATATGTAGAAAAGGCACGCGCAGCAGGACTTCAGATCACTCATATTTTTGAGACTCATCGTAATGAAGACTTGGTCTCTGGTGCACCAATTTTGGCAGAAATGACAGGAGCCACTGTATTACATGGCCCCAATCCAGAGAGACCGATTGTCTATGCTAAGACGGCGCGTAATGGTGATTGCTTTACTATTGGTCAACTTGAAATTCGCGTACTAGAAACGCCCGGTCATACTGATGATCACCTTGCCTATGCTCTGTTTGATACCGCCTATCCAGACAAAGCAGTTGGTGTCTTTACTGGCGACGCGCTATTTGTAGGAGATGTTGGTCGTACTGACTTCTATCCTGATCGCCGCAAAGAAGTTGCAGGCCTGCTTTATGACTCACTACAAGATATTCTAGCGCTTGGTGATCAAGCCATTATTTATCCTGCTCACGGTGCTGGATCAGTCTGTGGTTCGGGAATGGCAGAACGTGAGTTTTCTACCGTCGGCCACGAAAGATTGAACAATCCGCGTTTACAAATCACAGATCGTGATGACTTTATTGATTTTAAAGTGAGCGAAAACCATTACCAACCACCTTACTTTAGGCTAATGGAGCGACTGAATATGGAAGGTGGTGAAGCCCCACCAGTCGTTATGCGCCCTCGTAATCTTGCGCTTGCTCAACTTAATAGCTGCGGTGCCGATCATCTTATCGATATTCGTGAACCAATGGCTTATGCCTCAGGTCACCTGCATGGGTCTATGAGTCTACCTGTAAATATGCTTCCTGCATTTGCTGGTTGGTTTATTGAAGAAGGACAAAGTTTGGCATTGATTGCGTCTGATGAAGAGCAGCTTGCCACTGCGATGGAACATCTAGTACGAATCGCCCTCGACAATGTGGTGGGCGGCTATGTGGGTGTCGTTCCTGCTGCTGCTAAGGGTGAGCAGATGCAACAAACCCCTATGATCAATACGTCTGAGGTTGAAGACCGTCTAACTGAAGCTGAGAATTGGACATTGCTTGATGTACGCGATATCGACGAGAGAAATGCCAATGCAATTGAAGGGTCACAGCACATCTATGTCGGACATCTTAACGAGCGTTGGCATGAGCTTGACTCAAGTCGGCACTATACGTTGATGTGCGCCAGCGGTGCACGAGCGACAATAGCGGCAGGGTGGCTTGCCAGTCGTGGTTTTGAGCATATTGATATCTACCTAGGTTCAATGGGGGCATGGCAAGCCGCGCATGATTAAGATAGTAGACGTTATTCGAAATGTATGAGAGCAAGGAGCTGTTTTGCCAACGAACTCTATCTATACCGTGATTGAAAATCATTATTCAGAATGATAAAACATAGCGCCTATTTTGGGCGCTATTTTTTATTTAGAGTCGACTTGGTATATTCTTAGACCAACTAACGGCAATACATTACGCCTTATTCGAAACAGTAATGTGCGCTATACTTCCAAGCAAAACGAATTAATCGAACTATCATTGTTTACTATAACGATTAACAATTTTCCAGCGCGTTAAGGAATCATCAATGTCCGCCAGCACTACTGTTACCACCAACCAAATCAATCAAGACGATATCAACAAAGCCGTATGGAACGCCTGTGACACCTTCCGTGGCGTCATCAGCGCTGATACCTATAAAGACTTTATTTTGACCATGCTGTTTCTCAAGTATCTGTCTGACGTTTATCGCGATGAGTACAACAAACTGGTTGAGCAGTTCGGCGACAACCCAGAACTGATCCATGCCATGATGTCCAAGCAGCGTTTTGTCTTACCTGAGGGCGCAAGCTTTTGGGATCTATACGAGCAGCGTCATCAGCCGGGCAACGGTCAACGTATCGATGAGGCGCTACATGCGATTGAAGAAGCCAACGGTACTAAGCTTAAAAACGTCTTCCAAGATATCAGCTTTAACACCGATAAATTGGGTCAAGAAAAACAAAAGAACGAATTACTGCGTCATTTATTAGAAGACTTTGGTAAAGACATTCTTAATCTAAGCGTTGAGCGTGTTGGTAGCTTGGACGTGATTGGTAATGCCTACGAGTTTTTAATCAAGCATTTTGCCGCCAGTAGTGGGGCAACAGCTGGTGAGTTTTATACACCGCCCGAAGTATCGAACTTACTGGCGACTATCCTTGAGCCTATCGAAGGTGATGAGATCTGTGATCCTGCTTGTGGTTCGGGGTCACTACTCATTAAATGCGGGGCAATGGTTCGCAAAAACTCAAATTCCAAGAAGTATGCGCTATTCGGTCAAGAAGCCATTGGCTCGACGTGGGCATTGGCCAAGATGAATATGTTTTTGCATGGTGAGGACAATCACCGAATCGAGTGGGGCGATACCATCCGTAATCCGCTGCTCCTCGATAAAGACGGCAAGCATTTATTACAGTTCGATGTGGTGACGGCCAACCCGCCGTTTTCACTGGATAAATGGGGTCATGAAGATGCCAGCAGCGATCCCTATGGTCGCTTCCATCGCGGTGTGCCGCCCAAGACCAAGGGCGACTATGCCTTTATCAGTCATATGATCGAAACGCTGAAACCAAGCACTGGCAGAATGGGTGTGGTCGTGCCGCATGGCGTGCTGTTCCGTGCGTCAAGTGAAGGTAAAATCCGTCAGCAGCTTATTGAAGAAAACCTGCTCGATACGGTGATTGGCTTACCTGAAAAGCTGTTCTTTGGTACGGGTATTCCAGCCGCAATTCTCATCTTTAAAAAGAATAAGTCTGACGACAAAGTCCTGTTTATCGATGCCAGTAATGAATTTAAATCAGGTAAAAATCAAAACCAGCTCACAGATAGCAATATTGCTAAAGTCATTGAGACGTATAAAGCGCGGGAAAGCGTTGATAAATATGCGTATCTAGCGAGCTTTGATGAGATTAAAGAAAACGACTTTAACCTCAATATTCCCCGCTATGTCGATACCTTTGAAGAAGAAGCAGAGATTGATCTAGATGCGGTACGTTCTGAGCGTTTAGCGCTTAAAGCCGAGTTAAACCTGTTAGAGGAAGAGATGGCAGAGTTTTTAAAGGAGTTGGGTTATGCCTTATAGCTTACTAGAAGCTAAGCCGATCGAGGAGCTATGCAAAGTTGTTGATTGCGAACATAAAACAGCTCCATATGTTGATGAGTCAGATTATCTGGTAGTTAGAACGAGTAACATTCGTGATGGTCAGCTAGTTATGGAAAGTATGAAATATACTACTCTGGAAGGTTATAACGAGTGGACGTCTAGAGCTGTTCCAGAGTATGGAGATGTACTTTTTACTCGTGAAGCCCCAGCAGGAGAAAGCTGTTTAGTTCCTAGCGATACCAAGGTTTGTATGGGTCAAAGGATGGTGATGCTAAGACCTCATAAGTCCGAAGTCGATCCTGTGTTTTTATCTATGATTCTGAATACCAAAAGAACGAAAAATGATATTTATCGTCTTTCAATTGGTTCTACAGTTTCTAGAATTAATATTGCTGACATTAGAAAACTTAAAGTAGCTTCACCACCTCTTCCAGAACAACAAAAAATTGCCAAAATCCTAACCACTTGGGATAAAGCGATTAATGCCACTGAGCGTTTGATTGATAACAGCAAACAGCAGAAAAAATCCTTAATGCAGCAGTTGCTGACCGGTAAAAAGCGTTTGCTTGATGACAATGGTAAACGGTTTGAGGGTGAGTTTAATCAACATCGATTAAGTGAATTAGTTAATATTGATAAAAAATCTTTAGGGAAAAATACACCTGAAAACTATGAGTTTGAGTATATTTCTCTGTCAGATGTTTCAACTGGCACAATATCAAAATCATTAGAGCGTCACGTTTTTAGTTCTGCTCCTTCTCGTGCAAGAAGAATAGTAAAAGAAAACGATTTACTACTAGCAACAGTTCGTCCTAACTTAAAAGGATTCGCTAAAGCTAGAAAAGAGCATGATGGGTTTGTGGCTTCAACTGGCTTTGCAGTATTATCTGCTAAAAAAGATGTGTCAAGCGACTATGTTTATCATTATTTGTTTAGTCATCATCTAACAGGTCAGATAAATGCTTTGGTTGTTGGTTCCAATTATCCAGCAATTAACTCATCGGATGTAGGAAGCTTAAAAATACTGTGCCCACCACTCGAAGAACAACAAAAAATTGCCACCGTCTTAACCAATGCTGACAGAGAAATTGAGTTGCTTGAGCAGCAATTGGCTGATTTGCAGCAAGAGAAAAAGGCGCTAATGCAGGTGTTGTTGACGGGTAAGAAGCGGGTGGTGGTTGATGGGGAAAGCTGATATTAGGTAGAGTACGTTTCAGCCACCCTAGCGCATCTAAATAGTTTAGAATAAATGAAACGTTAATAGGAGCGGATAACATGATTGAAGTCACCGAAGCTGTAAAACTTGCTAGACAATTTGCGGTAGATTTGTTTGAAGGCGAGAACATCAAAAATCTAGGACTAGAAGAAGTCGTATTTGAAGAGTCTGACAATGAATGGCGAATTACTTTAGGCTATGACTCTCATCGAGTAAAAACGACGGAAACCACACCGAATCGTTTTTCAGCAATAAGTACGTTTGCGCCAAGTAATATAGAAAAAGAAACCTTACGCGAATATAAAACGTTTCGTATCGGTGCCGAAGATGGGGCTTTTAAAGGTATGTTAATACGTGATGTAGGTTAACAGTGACGCATTATTATATTGACAAGTCGAAACGAGTTTTGCTTGATGCCAATCTGTTAACGATGTATTTGGTGGCTCAGCTTGGCGATGGGGAAGTTGAAAAGTTTAGTCGTACACGAGCATACACGACAGCTGATGCTAAGATATTGGATAAGACTTTACTGGGTTTTAAATCTATTATTACTACGGCCCAAGTCTTGACAGAAACTGCGAATTTGCTCGATTGGTTCACAGGAAAAAAGCGGCAAGTACTATTTGGTTATCTGAGTCAGTTTGTTGTTACAGTCGATGAAAAGTATTTATCCGCTAAGCAAATCATACTTAGCCCTGCCTTTATTAAGCTAGGATTATCGGATGCTGCGTTATTTGATATTTGCCATTTAGATAAATGTGTCTTATTAACCGCCGATCTTGATTTATATGGGTTTGCAGCAGGGCATGGCATAGAAGCTATTAACTTTACCCATTTGCGAAAATATTTATAAAGAGGTTTATTGACACATTTTCAGTAATCAACTAATCTATACCCAACATAACCGCCACGCTTAGTGCCCTTTGGGTAACGCGCAACCTTGGCGGTTTTTCTTTGCCTTTTTTATGACATCTTTTATGGTGTTTGGGCTACAATCGATAAAACTAAACAAGCAACCAAACAAACGCTATGTATAAAGTTGGCAGATATGATCAACCCTAATTTTAATAAAAGCCTCAACTTCGCCGAAGAATTCAGCTCAAAAATTCCTGCCTTAACCTTACTTACTACACTCGGCTATGAGTTTATTCCACCTAACCAATGTAATGCCATGCGTAGCAATAAGCTGCTCGCTAATCAGGTGAATGCTAATAAAGCCACCAACCAAGTGGTGTTATTGCCCATCATGCGTGCGTTTTTGGCGCAGCAAACCTTTATGTTTGAAGGCAAACCGCATCATCTATCAGACAGCGCCACTGATAAGATCATGCATGAGCTAAACCCAGCTATGAACTTAGGCTTGCAGCTCGCCAATGAAAAGCTCTATAACGCCATGCTGTACGGCGTAACGGTGACGGAGTTTATCGACGGTAAAAGAACCGCGCAAACCATCAGTTTGATCGATTGGAATAATATCGATAATAATAGCTTTCACGTGACCGAAGAGTTTGTCGTACAAAATAGTGAAGGTACGAACAGTCGTAAACCTGATATCGTCTGTTTTGTAAATGGTCTACCGCTGGCAGTGATTGAAGCCAAACGTCCTGATTCCAGTAGAGAAGGGCAGTCGACCAATGCGCAAGCGGTGTCCCAGCATATTCGTAATCAAGGCCAAAAACAAATCCCGCATCTGTTTGCCTATAGCCAGTTATTGCTAGCGGTAAATGGTAATGACGGCTTATACGGTACGTGTAAAACGCCTGAGAAGTTTTGGGCAAAATGGGTTGAAGAGGAGATCCAAGAGCCTGAGTTTAACCGTCTAAAAAACCAAAAGCTCAGTGATGAGCAGCTTAGTCGCCTATTTGATCATCGTCCTGCCTCTATTACAGATGAATATAAGTCATTAGTTGATGGCGGTGATCTAGTCGTCACCGACCAAGACCGCTTAATCATCAGCTTATTACAGCCTGAGCGTCTGCTTGAGATAATGCGCCTGTTTACCTTGTTTGACAAAAAGGCTGGCAAAATTGTTGCCCGTTACCAGCAAGTCTTTGGTATCAAAGCGCTGATTGAACGTATCAGTACTTTTGACGAAAAGGGAAGCCGTGAGGGTGGTGTTATTTGGCATACCACAGGCAGTGGTAAATCTTTCACGATGGTTTTCTTCTCTAAAGCTTTGATTTGGTTAGAGGAGCTCGCGAAGTGTCGAATTATTGTCGTCACCGACCGTGTCGATCTTGAAACCCAGCTGAGCAATACCTTTAAGTCTGGTGGTGTCATCACCAGTAAACGCGATAGTCGTGACGCCATGGCAACTTCTGGTCGCCGTCTGGCCGAGCAAATCGGTCATGGTAATGAGCGCGTTATTTTCTCTATTATTAATAAGTTTGGTTCAGCCGTTAAGTATGATGAATGCTATAACGACAGCCCAAACATCATCGTTATGGTCGATGAAGGTCACCGTAGCCAAAACGGTGAGAACAATATTCGTATGGCACAAGCCCTGCCAAACGCGGCCTTTATTGCTTTTACGGGTACGCCACTGCTTAAAGACGATAAGACCGAAAACAAATTCGGTAGCATCATTCACTCTTATACCATGCAGCAAGCAGTCAAAGACAAAACCGTCACGCCACTGTTATACGAAGAGCGTATCCCTGAGCTCAATACCAATGACCAAGCAATAGATAGCTGGTTTGACCGTATTACCCAAAAGCTTACCGACGATCAAAAGAGTGATCTCAAGCGTAAGTTCTCGCAGAAAGGTCAAATCTATCAGGTTGAGGGTCGTATCGAGCTGATCGCTCATGACATCTCCGATCACTTCCAAAACTTTAAACAGCAGCATTTAAAAGGTCAGTTGGCTTGTGACTCTAAAGCCTCAGCTATCCGCTATAAAATGGCATTAGATAAGATTGGCAAAGTGACCTCAGTAGTCGCCATGTCACCACCTGATACCCGTGAAGGGCACGATACGGTCGATGGTGAATCAAAAGACATCGTACAAAGATGGTGGCAAGATAATGTCGCCGCGGACTTCGGCGGTGATGAAAAAGCGTATACCAAAGCCATTATAGAAGCCTTTAGTCAGGACGATGGTCCTGACATTATGATTGTCGTTGATAAGCTATTAACGGGCTTTGATGAGCCAAAGAACACCGTTTTATATATTGATAAGCCTTTAAAGCAGCATAACCTCATTCAGGCGATTGCACGCGTGAACCGCTTGCATGAGAAGAAACGTTTTGGTTATCTGATTGATTATCGTGGCATCCTAAAAGAGCTGGATATCACCATTGAGAAATATCAAGACTTAGCGGAACGTACGCAAGGTGGCTTTGATATCGAAGACCTCAAAGGTCTGTATAACGCCATGGATACTGAGTACAAGCAGCTGCCAAGACTACATAGCGAGCTGTGGGCTATCTTTTCATCGGTAAAAAACAAACAGGATGGGCAAGCGCTAAGGCAAGTGCTAGCACCTAAGATGCAGGATATCGATGGCAGAGTAGTCGATACCAAGCTTAAAGAACGTGATGACTTTTATGCTGCTTTGACCGAGTTTTCTAACGCCATGAAGATTGCGCTGCAATCAGCATCTTTCTTTGCAGATAAATCATTTGATAGCAAGCGTGATCGCTACAAAGCCGATCTAAAAGCCTTTATCAATCTACGTAAGCAAGTCCGTGAAGATGCTGATGAAACCATCGACTATGATGAGTATGAAGCGGATATTCGTAGCTTACTTGATAAGCACATTGCAGGGCTTGAGGTTAAAGAGGCGAAAGGGGCTTACTTGGTCGGCAATTTAGGCAAGGATGTTAAGCCCGAAGCGCTCAGTGATGATGAAGCACGCAACCAAACCGATAAAATTACAGGTCGTGTGACTAAGATGATTGAGCAAGATTTGGCTGATGATCCGTATGCGCAAGAGTACTTCTCTAAGCTCCTAAAAAAAGCCATTGAAGAAGCTAAAGCGATGTTCGATGCACCCGTGAAGCAGTACATGATGTTTGCTGACTTTGAGCAGGCCGTCAAAGACCGCGATGTTGCTGATGTACCGAATGAATTTATCGATGACAATGGCAAATTAAATAAACATGCTCAGGCTTATTTTGGTTTGTTTAAGCATTTATTTGACGCTGATTTCTTAGCGGATAAAGAGCTAGATAATGACAAGCTGGTCGCTTACGCCTTTGAGATTGATGAAGTAGTCAAAACGAATGTGGCGGAATATTCCATCAATGCCAGTGAAATTGAAAATGCGATTAATAGACGATTATTGCCAATGCTGTTTGCTGACTTGGGTATTGATAAAGCGCAACAGCTCATTGAAGAGGTGCTAAAGATTACCCGACTTGGGCTGTCGAGAGAGACAAGTAGCCCACGAGCAGCAAGAGGGTAGTAGGCAATGACTGAGACAGGCAACTTTTATTATGGTGAAGATAAGATCCATTATGAAGTCGTGCGTAAAGACACAAAAAATAAATCTAGAAGCGATACGCTTATTAACGAAAAGAGCAAACCTCGCAAAGTGGTCATCAAGGTACATCCTGATCAGCGTGTAGTCGCCACAGCGCCTGTTGATGCCAGTGACGAGATAATACATGACGCCATGATGAAGCGTGCTCGCTGGATATGGCAAAGCCTACAAGAATTTGCAAAGCAACAAGATCACGTATTGCCTAAACGTTATATCAGTGGTGAGACCCAGTTTTATCTGGGTCGTCGTTATGTGTTAAAAGTGATAACCGATGCAAAAACTAACGATGTGATAAACAGTACGGTGAAGCTCAGTCGCGGTAAGTTACATGTAGAATTGTCTCAAAATGATTCTGAATTAGACGCTGAAAAACGAGCGATTCTCGTGAAAAGCTTGATTGATAAATGGTATAAAGATAAATTTACGTCGGTCTCTAGAGAGAGGCTTGAGGCCTTGATATATAAGGCCTCATGGGTAAAAAATAATCCTTCATTGAAGTTAATAGTAATGAAAAAACAATGGGGAAGCTGCTCAAATAAAGGTAATTTAATCCTCAATCCGCACTTAGTCAAAGCACCAAAAGAATGCATTGATTATGTGATATTACATGAGCTGTGTCATATCGCTGAGCACAATCATAGTGAGCATTTTTGGCGCTTATTAACTCAAGTCATGCCGCATTGGAAAGAGGTGAAAGCTAGGCTCGACGGGATGGCTGAGCTTTACTTGAATGAGTAAAATTTGGAGCTAGGTAGTTTAAGATGGTTCTTTGGAAAAGTATCAGCCTCCGATATACTCGAGGCGCTTCACATAGTAAAATAGCCCATCTACTTATTAGATGGGCTATTTTATTACTTTTATTGAGTTTTTGCCTTAACTGACTGGCATTAATCAATTGACAGGGCTTTTTTTTATCGAATGACCACCATTAAAGGGATCTATTTGTTGATTGGACTATCAGGTTGATAGTTAGCGTCTGAAGGTTTGGCGAAAGTTAACTTCACAACCTGCCAAGCCACACAGACAGCACCAATGATAAATACCACGTCGCCGAAGGTACGGATCCATCTTAGCGTCACTAGGAAGTCTTGTTGTAAGAAGCCTTCACTGCGCGCATACCATAGACCCTCAGTGATTGAAGCATGAGCTTGGAAAATACCGATTGGTAATAAACTGGTGGCAATCATTAATACCAAGCCTAGGTTTAGCATCCAGAAGCCTGTTTTCATAAGCTTATCACTGAACACGTAATCAGGGCGAATATAGCGCATAACCAGTAATACAAAGCCTAGCGCTAAGAAGCCATAAACCCCAAATAAAGCTGCATGTGAGTGAACGGCTGTGGTATTTAACCCTTGTAAGTAGAATAGAGACACAGGAGGGTTAATCATAAATCCAAATACACCTGCGCCTAGCATATTCCAGAAAGCCACGGCAACGAAACACATGATTGGCCATTTAAGTTTCTGCATCCAAGGAGACTTGTGCTGCATAGACCATTGATCATAACCTTCATAACCAAGTACGATTAAAGGAACCACCTCTAAAGCACTGAATGAAGCCCCAATGGCCATAACGGGCGTGGTGGTACCTGAGAAATATAAATGGTGGAATGTACCAGGTACGCCACCTAATAAGAATAAAGCTGCTGAAGCGATAGAAGAGGCAGTAGCAATTTTTTTATTTACTAAGCCTAAGTTATAGAAAATAAAGGCCAATGATACCGTAGCGAATACTTCGAAAAAGCCTTCAACCCATAAGTGAACTACCCACCAGCGCCAGTATTCCATAATGGTTAAATGAGTACGTTCGCCGTAGAATAAACCACTACCGTAGAATAAACCGACACAAACCACAGAGGCGAAGAAGATAGCCAGTAGGTTGTTATCTCCCTTGTTTTTAAAGGCAGGCATAATGCCACGAGACATCAATACGAGCCAGATTAAAATACCTACCCATTTTAAGATTTGCCAGAAGCGGCCTAAGTCGATGAACTCATAACCTTGGTGACCAAACCAGAAGTTATATTTGGCTGGCATGATTTCAGCAAGGGCAAAATATTGGCTAGCAAAAGAGCCCACACAAACAATGATTAAAGCAACCCAAAGGATATCAACGCCTAGCTTTTGGAATTTAGGGTCCTTACCCCCGTTAATAATTGGGGTTAAGAACAAGCCAGCCATTAAGAAGGCAGTAGCGATCCAGAATAGGGCGGATTGAATGTGCCAAGTACGCACTAAAGCATAAGGGAAGTAGTCCGCTACGGGTATGCCATAGAAGTTTTGACCTTCTACAGTATAGTGTGCAACGAAACCACCAATAAACACTTGGAAAACAAATAGAGCAACTACCAAGAAGCCATATTTTGCTAAGGCTTTTTGAGAAGGAGTTAAAGCTATTTTAGTGAGAGGGTCCGCATCAGGAGTAACCACTTTAGGCTCAAGATCATCCTCTTTACGTAAGAATGCCCAACCCCAAATTAATAGACCCACACCAGCAATTAAGAACACCACACTGGCAACTGACCACATGATATTTTCAGTGGTAGGCTTATTATCGATAATAGGTTCATGAGGCCAGTTGTTGGTATAAGTAGCCTCAGTACCGGGGCGTTCTGCTGAGGCGACCCAAGTGGTCCAGAAGAAAAAGTTGGTTAACCGCTGTCTCGATTCTTCGCTAGTAATGGTATTGTTTTTCATCGCAAAGTTTTCACGCGATTTTTGTAGTGCCGGATCATCTCCGTATAGACCAATATAGTAAGGCGCAACTTCATTCATTGCTTCAATACGGGTCTGTGACAACACAACAGTATTGGTGTCATCAACGCTACTGCCGCGATATTCTTTTTTGACCTGTGCATCTAGTACTGCTTTTTGATCGTCAGTGGTGGCGTCATAATCAACCCCGTATAGCTCGTTGGACTTGATATCTAGCCAAGCTACCAACTCTCTATGTAGCCAGTCTGCGGTCCAGTCTGGTGCTTGATAAGCCCCATGGCCTAGTACCGAGCCCAATTGTTGTCCCCCGGTACGTTGCCAAGCAGATTGGCCGTCTAAAATGTCGTCTTTGGTCATAATAACCTGACCGTTACGGTCTACAAACTGGTCAGGAATAGGGGGCGCTGTGCGATAAATTTCAACTCCGCCCCAGCCTAAGAAAGAGAAGGTGACAATTAGGATGGCGATCAAACCCCACCAGTACTTTTTGTACTCACCCATAGCATACTCCTAAAGAAATTTTAAACATATATATAAAATGAGTGTTTAAGGTTAAAGTTGGGTCTCAATAGCCCTTAATACTCAATAACCTTAGCCTTTAATACTTAAGTATTTCAAAAATCGGTCAATAATTTCCCCTATATCATGAAAATAATATCCTCAAAAATAGAGAGTAGGGTAAGTCATTAAGCCTTTACTAACGATTTTTGGGGATTATAACATTCATTCTAAATGAATGTTAATGGTTGTTTTTTAACTTAATCGTCTAGAGTGTCATGACCCTTTTAGAATTAAGGTTTACAGCAGAAAAATATTTTTTGTACTTTGCTTAATTATTGTTGTTAGGTAAGCGGTAAGTAAAAAATCACACCTTAAAAATTGATATTGTAATTTTTGTAATTATCCAGTAATATTCGCAATTAATGTAAATGATAACTATTCTTATTATTATTTACATTAAGAAAATAAAAACTTTCTCTGCACACGACAAAAAAACAAAAAAGTCTGTTAAAGCAAAGGCATAATAGTAATTTTTAAGACGAATCAGACCATGCCAAACTTTAACAGACTTAGTGAAACTTTAACTCAAAACCTGAGTATGAACAAGGCAAGAATCAATTGTTTCAGGGCAATCGCACTACAAATCGATTTTAGCTACATTTTAATTAATTATTGACCTTTTACAGATGTTATCACCAATTTTCAGTCGCAAATAACAAAAACACGAGATATATAAAAATATTTTAGTTATAGTCTCTAACTATTTAGTAACTTTTATTTAGATAAACTAATCTAAAGCGGCTATTTTCTATAGTGCGATTGCCCTGCAATTGTTTGAGCCTAATGATAATAGCCCTGATTACTGCTCAAAGCAGTAATCTTAAAAAAAATAGCAAGACACCTCCCTAAGGGTGGCAAGACCGACAGTCACTATCGCAGACTACAGCGATTTTTTGCCGAAGCGAGGATAGACTACGATCAATTAGCTTTAATGATATATCGACTATTTGGACTAGGCAAAGTCACCTTAACCATTGACCGCACCAACTGGAAATGGGGTAAAAGTAACCTCAACATCTTTATGTTAGGGGTGGTATATAAAGGGATAGCCATCCCCTTATACTGGCAAATGCTAGATAAGCGAGGTAATACAAACCATCTTGAACGCTGTGAACTTATTGAGCGGTTTATCAAACAATTTGGCAAAGATAACCTTGAGATGATAGTAGCAGACAGAGAGTTTGTTGGCGAAAAATGGTTTAACTGGCTCACCAATAATCACATACCCTTTGCCATACGGATTAAGAAGAACAGTAAAGTTAAGAATCATCATGGCAAGTTGGTACAGATTAAAGAGTTATTACGCCATGTTAGCCATCAAGAAACATATCGACATGGACGAATACTGACTGTCGATGGTTGTTTGGTTCGAGTATTTGCCAAGCGTGATAAAGACTATGGTTTAGTGATTGTCGCAACCAATCAACTAGAAACAGTGGATGCGATGACAAGCTATGCTAAGCGTTGGGAGATTGAGACTTTATTTGCTTGTCTAAAGGGCCGTGGCTTTAATCTTGAAGATACCCACTTAACCCATCTTGATCGGGTCAGTAAATTAGTCGCAGTGAACGCCTTAGCATTTTGTTGGGCTTATCATGTCGGTATTTATAAAGACAAAGATAAGCCGTTAAAGCGCAAGTTAAAGTCAAACGCTCGACCTCAAGCCAGTTTGTTTGCGCTTGGCCTGGATGTGTTGATTGAGGGCCTTCACTTGGTGTTCTTTAACAATGATAAGACTGTATTTCGACAGTTAGTTAGCTTTTTAACCCCTAAACCTATGAAAATCGGGTGGGGATAATTTTTTTGTCGTGTGCAGAGTAAATTTTTAAATAGTTATTTAAAACCTCACTTATAAGTGAGGTTTTTTATAGCGGCCTATTTTCGTTGCAACCTAGTGAGCTCTAGCAGCTATCTTATCATTCAACCATTCTGCAATTTCACCCTCAACCCATGCTACACGACCTTTTGAAAGCTTTACTTGAATAGGGAAAGTAGGATCGTAACGGTCTGATCTTTTATCGAGCATATCGTAAATCGTTGTGCTACTAAGGCCCGTATAGTATACGACTTGCTTGAGTGGTAGCATGCGCGGTATTTGCATCATGCTAGGGTTTGATACGTTTTGTTGTGTTTTTGCATTTAAATTTTCCATGAATATCTCCTTGTGAATGAATGAGAATCTTTCTTCTCATACAGTTAGGGAGTCCTATATTTTTTTACGGCATCCTATACAGTCCGTCCTCTAGTCTTGTTTGAAGCAATAAAAAAAAGAGCTGAATGATCAGCTCCTTCTTATGTCACATCTCTAGCCCGATGGTTTTAGCTCACTGCTGTCACGCTTTTTCGTAAGCCTTGCTCAATACTGGTCACGTTCTGTGCGGCTAACCCATTCTGATAATTCCCTTGCTGAGTACGACTCACATCCTCTGTCTCCACGGGATAAAACTCTTCGACCACATCAAGTAGACCATCGCTATCAACCTCAAAGCACGAATTGCTATAACCGCCCTTAGCCGCTTCCTCTAATGCGGCTTGATCAAAGCCGTGTTCGCTCAGTTCATTATCAATCGCTCTGGCATGTTGTACCGCGTCTTTAAGCGTCACCCCATCACGCAATGTTAAATCGACAAAGTAAATCGGTGTTCGATAGCTTTGCGTGGTGCTTTTACCTCTTAGCGTGAGTTGCAGTGGCAAACACGACAGCTTATTGCCTGATACTGCTGCAAAATAGCTCAGCCGTGCTGCAAGCGTTCTAATGCTATTAAAGCCTGTAGTGCGAAAGATAAACGTACCAAGCTCATCGTCTTCACTGAGATTAACGTACAAGCGACCATATGGCTTACACGCGCCACCTTGCGCTAATGGGCAACGGTCTGGTGATAGGCATGGCAGTGTTTCCACGCCATTGCTTGTGCGGCGCTGACACTGCTCACCGTCACCCACGCATAACGGTCTGCCCGTTTGCCTATCAAATAGCGTGTACTCAGCTCGTAGGTTTAATTCAGGATCATTGAATAACATACGAACGGGAATTTGCCTCAATTTACCGTCATTATTTGCACGTAGCTTTTCGTCTAGTGGATGATTGATCCAGCCGTCTTTATTTTGAACTTGGCTGGTGATGGTGAATTGATCGTCTTTGGCAGGAAGACGCTTGCCGTCCTTTTGAATGACCCGTCCAATGCTGATACGACCTAATACTGGTGGGGTTATGGTAAGACCTTTAATCATGGTGATATTCCTTATATGTTTTAGTTAGCCATAAAAAGCCCACCGATTAGGGTGGGCTGTTATGTGCTTACTTTAATTGATTATCTTTGATCGGTTGATGAATGTATTGAGGGTTAAGTGATTGATGGCTTAATCGTTTAAGACCACAAAGCGTCTGCTACCTTGACGGGTTTTGCTAAACTTCGTAAGTAGCTCAGGATGGGCTTTGATAACGGCCTTGCTATCAAGACTCACACTGTCTTTGGAGCGCTTCCATGAAATTGCCCCTTTCTCGAATATGGCTACCTCATTATCAGCAATCAGTGTTTGCAGCTGATGCTTTACTTTGTCATGACGCTGCTCTAGCTCTTGCATATAGTCACGGTAGCTCAGCAATTGCTCAAACAGTTTATTAGCCCCATCGTCATCTCGTAGATCAACCTTGCTTGACTCCTTAGGGGTTGGATAAAGCAGCTTTAGGGCTTTGGCTGCAGATTCTGAATGATCAGGGGTTGGCGGGGTGTCGGTCTGCACGTATTGCCAGAACAAACGCTCATGCTCGATGATGCTTGCGATCAACTTTTCATCGCGCTCAACCTTATAAATCTTAGCCTCGTGACCACAAAGCAGCACGCAGATGTGCGCTGCCTGCTTACCCGTCACCGCCAGCTGATGCTGAACTTGGCAGGTGACATAGAGCGGAACACCATCCTTCCAAAGTTTGGCACCATGTTCACCAGCGGTTTTGCACTCTAAGATTTGTACCTCCTCACTACCAGTAATGGCATAGTCTAAATTTGCTAGCATGAATGGCTGCTCAGGATGTTGCAAGATAGCGTTCACACGCCTTACCTTATTGCCTGTATGTTCTTGATAGTATTTAGCCACCATTGGCTCTAGCGTGTTACCCCAGTAAAGAGGTGAGTAGCCCTCTAAGCTTTCATCGATGCTTGATTCCATGCGTCCTGTCTTAATCATCCATAGCTCAAGCATCGATAGATACGGATGGATACCACAAGCGGCAGCAGCGTCACTACTGCCGATACCTTGCTTGCGAACAGCTAGCCACTCTTCACGACTTAAGTTTTTGGTGTTGACCAAACGCTTAGCCGTGCTTGATTGATTAGCAGACGGCTTAACGGTTTTATTTTCAGCCTTAGGCTTTGGCATCTCTGCGCTATTATGCCGAGCCTTTAATGTAGTCTTACCCTTAACAGTGGCACGCTTAACTCTTGGCTGAGTCGTTGTATTATTTAATGCGATCATGTTCATAATGAACTCCTTCGTTAGATTTATTATTGGTAATTAGTTAATTCAAATAACCTTGCTGACGGCATAAAAAAACCACGCTCAAAGGCGTGGTTGATTCATCAAGTAAACAAAGTCATTAAGAGATTAGGCAATTAAGCGCAGCGCTTCATCCAAGCTTTTATCTTTGAGCTTTGCTCCGGCACCAAACCAAGCTGAATCAAGACGATGGTCCCTCGACATAGCACGGCGTTCATGATCGACAAACTCTGTCATAGCAGACAGCAGGCCATAAGCCGTGTCTTTAGCAGAGTCTAGATCAGCACCGCGACCCTGACCGTTAAACATCGTCATCACTTGATTCATGGCACGAGCATTCGGAACCGCTTCTTTCTCCTTCTTAGCCGTATTAAATAAAATGAGACCATCATCTTTCACATCGTTAAACACCCGATTTAAATAATTGGCGGCTTCTGCTTGCGTCACTCGTCTATTGGTGAGCTGCTTCATCTCATAGTTGAAGTCATCCCACTGGCTAACAGATACGCCTAGTTGCTGTTTGACTTTGTCGGCATCAAAGGTGGTGCTATGCGGTACTTTGACCACGCCGCCGCTACCATCAGCCAGACTGATTGCTAAGGTGTTATTACACACCACACGGATATTGGTGAACTGTGCTGTGGTCGCAAGTGTACCATCGCAAGCGGTTGCAAGGAGCAAATAGCCATGACTGACATCACCGCCTTTGAGTGTTGCGGATTGGCCGGTACGAGCAAGAGCCCAGAACTTACGACCACCTTTTAAGACGCCTGCGGTTTCTAATTCAAAGTCTGCTTGTTCCGTCAGGTCCCGATAAAACTCTAAGATCTCACTCGGTTGTACTTCTTGATAGCGTTGACTGACCACTGATAATGCCTCTAGGTTATCTGAGCGATACAACACTTTATTGCTGTCAAACGGCATGATGAGGTTTTGACCTTTATCGTTGGTTGCCATGTAGCTGACGTCTGAGGATTCAATACGCCAGTCCATACCTGCCTCTTTAGCCCATACCTCTATAGGCTGCTTAGGGGACAACTCTTGTCCTAGTCCATGCCAGGGGGTGTCACCGACGTACGCCATAGATTCGAGTAAATGTGCCATAAGAATATTTCCTTTTATTGTTGAATAAAATAAGTGGTTTAACTGATTTCATGCTTTAAGGCATGAATCATCGAGTAATTAAATAAATGAGAGCGTTAGATGCTAAAGCTATGCTGACAGGTACTGCATAAATAGCGCGGCAGGACAGCCGCTCTAATGAGTGGCGGCTGCATCAGCCTTTGTTGTGCCAGATTAATAACGGTGGCAATGGCGCTGCCTGCGACCATACCAATCACAGGGTTAATCTTGTAGTACTTGCAGACACCAACGCCAAGACTGACTAACAGCTTTGGTGACAGCACATGCTCTGAAATGCTTTGCATA
Source organism: Psychrobacter sp. Marseille-P5312 (assembly GCF_900291405.1). NCBI lineage: Bacteria > Pseudomonadati > Pseudomonadota > Gammaproteobacteria > Moraxellales > Moraxellaceae > Psychrobacter > Psychrobacter sp. Marseille-P5312. The sequence continues at coordinate 954,170 of NZ_OLML01000001.1, read as the reverse complement.
CTGGTATCTATATTTTCGATGACATGAGAAGAGTGACAGTTGGGACAGATAGGTTTCATAGTACCTCTTTGATAATGGCGCATAAAAAAGGCCTGCTTTATAGCAGGCCTTGATGATACGTTTAGGGTTAGATTGATAAGGCAACGATGACATCGATGCTCATCTCATGGCGATACTGTATATCTGAAATTATTTTGATATTGGTGGTAAGCCTCTACGTTTCGATGTTCTATAAACACCATGACCGAAAGTACGCATATTTGGTAGCCATAATTTAAGCTGCTGCTCATTCTTGTTTGGCTTCGTTAGGTATAAAGCTGACGCTACAGCATTTTCGACTTCCTGAGGGTTATCACGATGAATCATACCGATACCTAATTTGCCATATTGCTTATACTTCTGCTTACGCTTTGGATCGTGATAGCTATAGTACTCACCTAGACCACCAGTGATGGCTTTCCATTTCTCACCCACTTCTTTGGCAATGTGCCAGTCGTTCTGTCGCTTCGATCCATCATACATAAGTAACAAATGACAGTGCAGTCCACCACTGATTCCTCCTTGCTCAAGAGCCCAAGCATTGCCTTGCAGGTGCTCAAAGCAACCCTTTGTTTTACCAATAAGCTCTCTCAATTTGTTCATATGACAGTAAAAATCCTCAAGACTAACGAGATGGCTCGTTTCTTGTGCATATTTTAAATCTATACGGATGAATAGCAGTCTTGAATAGTGGGTGATCATATTATTGACGTAGCCATGTAACCGTATTTTATTTTGAGATTCTTGGTAAGTGAACGCATTTCGTTCATTCTCAATATCATTTCTATAGCATGACAGCATATTAATAAAACGCTGGGTTTTATCATGATCCCAAATCACATTTTCTGGATAGGTATCGCCAACGACAGCCTGTGTACTACTAAAAAATGCCACGACTGCTTGTGAATAAATTAGATCAGAATTTAGATGATTCATGAACGGGTAATACCACCCGTTCAGTTTATCCATGATCTCGTTAAAGCTGATGATGTTTGCCAGTATGTCCATGACCAGATTATGAACGTTTGCGACAACTAGCGGTTGGTTTAGGTGTGAGTAAGACATGATAGGGTTCCTATGAAGTTGATTTCATAGGGTGAGGCTGTTATGTATTTTTATAATTCGATTAATGGATAGATCAGTGCTAAGCGATAGGTGCTTAGCTGGAATAATTAGATAAGCTTAATAATAATATACATTACCCATTAAGAGTGGGGTGCTAGAGAGCAGACTTTTTCTTGTGTGCTTAGGGTTTTTTTATCAAGTCTGATAGCAAATCGCTGTCTGCGTTGGAGATTTTTTCAGGTGGAGTTAGCAGACTGCGGGTGTTAAAACGTGTCGTTAAGTGTGCTTATTTAGTGCTGGGATTATCTGTTCCGACGAACATAGATAGCACCTAAACGAAGCGTTAATGTTGAGATGAAACAATCCGAGTTTAGTGCTAGGACGAAGTTTACATACAAGGTATAGTTAAAGCGAAAAGATGAAAGACTAAATGCAGTCTATTTTAAGCTAAAAAAGAGCATAGGACTGCTCACGCCTCTATATTAGGGAGTTTCTATGTAGTAAATACATAGTTTTTTCCTACTAAAAGAGACTATATACCCACTTTTTAAGAGTTTTTTTTGAAGGTATTTTTGCTATGACATATAATAATAACTCAGATTATAATGATGGAAACTTGGTTCAGACTGCTGACCAGTATCACGACAATTCCGAAATATCGGCTGAGAAAAGTGGAGATGTTACTACGGCTTTATCAACTACTGTTGTTAATAATGAGGTTGTAACAGAAGACTATAAACAATCACTTGACAGGTTAAATCAAGAATTGTTAAACAAAGCTAATGCATATCACTTGGCCCAACAATATAAGTTTAATACTGATTTGTATTTTTATCATTTAAACCAAAACTGGAAAGACTTAGAGGATTTTTATAAGACGATTGGACATTTCAATGAGGATGAGTGCAAGAGCCTAGTATTTGCGAACAATATGTATTGGGGGAATGCATCAGCTAACATGGAGTGGGATAAGGGAGCTTTTAAGTCTATTTTGATCAGCATATTCAAGTCTCAGCCATATCCAATTCCATACTTTCACGAGCTAATGCGATTTAAAATTAACAACCAGCTGCCAGATAGCTCATTGAACTGGATAAAAGGCGATCTCCGTAACGCTCTGCATATTGCTTATTTAGTTCAAGATATTTTTCACAATAAAACTATGGTCGGAGGTAATGAGTTAGTTTCTCATATTTCGAATTATCTAAAATATGAGGTCATGCATTTTAACTACATTCCATTCACCCTTCCGTATTATGCACATTATGTAGTGGAAAACAATCTTCCGTTGATAGGGCGTATAGAAACTATCAAATCCGTATATTTTAGAAATCGTACTGATAGAGAAATTAAGTGGCTTAAGGGTGATGATAGCGAACAAGTTGAATGGGCTTATAACTATCTGAGCTCAGAAAAAAGAGACCACCTCATACTTCAGAATGCTTTCATACCCTCCTCTCTAGAGGACAAGTATAGTTTAATCTTGGCGAGTCTAGATGTCCTATCAAATGCAAAGTATACCTATGAGGCTTTTACTCAAAATATAGATATGAGCGACCCTACAGTTGATCTTGAGTCAATACCAGAAATATCACATAGAACTAAAATTATAGAGAACATGAAAGACGCATGGAGTAAATTTTCAGCGAGCAACAAAAATGAAGATTTAAGTGAAGTCAAGATATATAAGAAAAACCAAGATCAATTGGACTCTATTATGAAAGCTAAAGGAACGACTGCCAACAAGGTTATAAGTCAAATCATTGAAAATGAATATAAAAAAGTTTTCAACAAAGACTAGGTGGTTTAGTAGGGAAAGCCACTCGATTTGATGTAATTATTAAGTGTTTGATCTAATGTTTTGAATGGCTAACTTTATAAAAAAATTATCAAATTATTCTAATAGCTCCTGCAACTCTACTTTCGTCATACCCTTATTAATAAGCGCTTGAATAAGGTGTTGTTTATCAATTGCTTCAAGGCCATCAGCTTGATATGTAGTGGCATAATGAAATAGGACAGTAGATAAGAGATACCATCTTAAAAAAGCCAAATCAAGCACTAATTAGCTCAACTTTTGCTTGGTAAGACTGCTGATGTTTAATCACACCGAAACAGATATGCACAAGCTTGCGCATCGCTGCACAGACAGCCTGCATTTTGCACTTACCATTAGCAAGCAGTCGCTCATACTGCGCCTTAATATCAGGATTATGCTTAATGGCGACTAGCGCTGGCATATACAGTTTGGCTCTGATATCACTTGAGCCATTCTTTGCTAAGCGAGACTTGCCTTTAAATAGCCCTGATTCACTATGTTTGGGAACTAAGCCTAAAAAGGCGGCCATTTGTGACGCTTGACTAAACTGCTTATTATGCATCAGCGACACCATCTGCTTTGAGACAACAGGGCCGACGCCTTTAATAGTTTGTAGTAGAGTCTGATCTTGCTTTAAATTGTGATGATGATCGATATGGTCATCAATATCACCATTGAGCTTAACAATAGCGGCTTGCAAAGAGGCTATCATATGCTCAATAGAAGCTTTAACGATAGGAGCGGTGTCTGTGGCCTGCGCTTTTTCCAATCGATTCAGCTCACGTTGTAAGTCTTCTTGTAGTGCGTCTAAGCGCGACAATAATGACTTGAGGTGACGCGCCTCTGCTGGCGGCGGTGTCCATAATTTAGGCTTAGCACTATAGGTGTAGCGGGCTAATAACATACTGTCTTTTTTATCCGTCTTGTTGCGACTTCCTAAACTAGCAGCATAGCTTTTGATATAAGCAGGATTGATAATACTGACGTTAAGACCTTTATCAAATAGGTAGTAGGCGATGTTCTCGTGATAGACTCCTGTGGCCTCGACCGTGATGTGAATATTACTTAAGTCGTCAGTGATGTTAGCAATGAGCCAGTTGATAAGAGCAGCGTAGTCACTGTAATCATTTTTAAAGACTTTGGTTTTAAATTTGAGATTATCAGTGGCTTTGAGCCAGGCGATATCTAGCTTGTTTTTACTGACGTCTATGCCGATATAGTGTGTCATCTTATTGTCTTCCCTTGTCTATGCAGTGTCACTCATGACACCTTGGTAGATGGCGAGGCACTTGGATACCATTCAGAATATGAAGATGATGGGATGAGCATTGGGCATAATCTCTTACACAGTGTCTAGGCACTAAGGTTATACTCATACTCTCAATGCTCATGAATAATTACTTTATTTTATCAACTTTCGTTGGCAGTATTAAGCGGTTATTCAAGATACAAGGTTATACTATCACCAAGACTGGAGAGAAGATATGACCACCAAACGCGGACGCTACAGCCAAGAATTTAAGCTAGAAGCCATTAAACTGGTTGAAGATCAAGGCAGGAAGATACCAGAAGTAGCCAACTCATTAGGTATCGGCAAAACCACCTTAGAGAATTGGGTATATAAATACCGTAAAGAACAGCAAGGTGTCATGCCATCAGAAGGCAAAGCCCTAACGCCTGAATTACGGCGTATACAAGAGCTTGAAAAACAGGTCAAGCAGCTTAAGATGGAGCGAGATATATTAAAAAAGGCATCTGCTCTGCTAGCCCAAGACAATCTCAGCGTCTATCGCTAATAACCAAGCTTGCAGAGCATCATAAGCATATTAGCAAACACAAGCTATGTGAACTGTTTGGGGTTGTTAGAAGTAGCTATTATAACAGTACTAAATCTAGGTCTATAGACATTGAACTTATAAGGCTCAAAGCCTTAATCAGAGAAGTATTTGAACAGTCAAATGGCTCGGCTGGTGCAAGGACGGTATCTGCTATCGTCACGCATCAACATGACATTAAACTCACACGCTACAGAGCAGGTAAGCTGATGGCACAAATGGGGTTGATTAGTCGACAGATAAAATCACATAAGTACAGGCGTTGTGAAAAATTCCATAAAGTTTATGGAAACATACTAGACCGTCAGTTTGCGCCCACTGCACCAAACCAAGTGTGGACAGGTGATGTTACTTATATTCGTATCAAAGGCGGATGGTGTTATTTAGCCATCGTTATGGATTTATATGCTCGACGTATTGTTGGTTTTGCCTTGTCAGATAGCCCGAATACTCAGCTGACCACATCTGCACTAAAAATGGCATATCACATAAGACTTGAGCCTAAAGGCGTGCTGTTTCATTCAGATCAAGGCAGTCATTATACCAGTGAAGAGTATGCTAAATGCGTAGCCAAGTGCAATGGTATGTCGCATAGTATGAGCCGACGAGGCAACTGTTGGGACAATGCACCTACAGAGAGGTTCTTTAGAAGCTTTAAGACAGAGTGGATGCCAAAAAACGGCTATGACAATATTGATGAGGCTCGGCAGGCAGTAAATGATTATATTTGGGGCTATTATCAAAGTGTAAGACCACACAGCTTTAATGAGTATTTAACACCAAGCGAGAAAGAGAGACTTTATTTCAACAAAAACCTCTTAAGTACTGTCTAAAAATATTTGACCACTACAATAACTACCTAACGACCTCTCAATTTGCTGCCTTGCTGTCTGAAAGTCTACAACCTCGCCTTTGTCTCTAAGTAGGTCTAAAAAGTCTGCCCAGACCTGCATGATCTTACGGCGCTCTTCTAAATGCTGAGCATGGTTATAAACCGCGCGTATGTTACTTTTTTTATCATGCGCCATCTGCTTTTCAATCGCGTCACCCATATAGCCAAGCTCGTTTAGATTGGTAGAGGCGATGTGACGAAAACCGTGACCTGTCTGTTTGCCTGCGTAACCCAAGATATTGAGCGCGTTATTGATAAACTCTTCACTATACGGCTGATGCATACCTGTGTGGTAAAACACATATTCATATTTCCCTGTGATTGCTTTCATCTCTTCTAATACTGCCAGCATTTGATCTGATAGCGGTACGACGTGCTTACGCGCAATCTTAAGATTATCGATATCAACACGCCATAAGCGATTCGCAAAATCGATATGTGACCATTTCATCATACGTAGCTCAATGGTTCGGCAAAACGAATAAGCCAAAAACTTCATACCTAAGCGAGTTTGATCATGACCATGATAATTCTCAATAGCTTGGAGTAGAGCAGGTAGCTCATGGATGTCTACGTGCTTCATGTGCTGGCTTTTGGCTTTAGGATAGAGCGTCTTTAAATCATCGATCGGATTTTGCTTGATAATGCGTTCACGTTTGGCACGCCTTAAAATATTAGCCACCAGATCAATAGTACGTCTGGTGACCTCACGCGGTGGCTCACCCTCTTTATTTATTCGCTTCTCGATCTCATCTGCCATCGATCGACAATCCTCAAAGCTTACATCTTTTAGTGCAATGCCTTCAAAGTGCGGCAATACGTCTTTATGCATCCGATTATAGTCTTGCTGATAGGTACGCGGCTTAACGTTACGCTTGCGCTCAGAGAGCCAGTCTAAGGCGTAGTCATTAAATTTCTGCGCGTGGATGTTAGCAAGCTTGTCTTGACGCTTTTTATTTTTTGGGTCGATACCATCAGCGAGCAGCGCTTTAATCTCAGTATTGGCTTGTCTGGCTTCAGCAAGCGACATGATGGGGTAAGTACCGAGTGTGAGGCGTGTCTGCTTACTATCAAAGCGATAGGCGCTTATCCATGTCTTTGTGCCAGTATTGCGTACTAATAGCTGTAAGCCTTGCTGATCACTGTATTTGTCAGGACGTGAAGGTATGCATTTCTCACTAGGTTTAAGCTTGCGTATCTTGCTATCGCTTAGCATGTTGGTCTATTCCCTATGGCTACAAGCTATATGAATCAAGAGATACAACAAAAACGTTGGTCTAAAGCTGAATCATAAAGCTTAAATGTTGGTCTTTTTGAGGTCTAATGAAATCATAGACCAACAGATAGACCAACACAAGCCACGGGATAGGTGGGTTATTCTCGGACAGCTTAGGAAAACGTTAGGTATAAAAAAAACGCTAGACGCGTTATTTATAGAGGGTTGCAGAGGTATATGGGAGTATATGGGAATAGGTAGGAAAACTAGTATTTAATAAGATTGGCGGTGAAGGAGGGATTCGAACCCTCGATACGCTATGAACGTATACACACTTTCCAGGCGTGCGGTTTCAGCCACTCACCCACTTCACCGTTTAGACAGACCGCATTTGCACGATACTGATTTTTGACTGGCTAAGTATAGCGGATACCATTTAAAAAGTCACGACTTACGCCTTATCTTTCTTTATTGGTGGACGCCTGCTAGGATACGCATATGAAATAACAAGTATAGACGATTGAGAGTTGCATGATAAGAGTTGGTGGGTATCAAGGTGTTTTGAACAACAGTATAATGGTGGTATTTGCTATCGTCGTAGGGCTATCATCAGCGCAGGCAGATGATCTTACTCAGTGTAGTCAATCTTTTTATGGCGGGGTTTATCCAGAGTTTACCAATACCAAGCTTGATAAGAAGACTCAAGCGCTGTGTATGGACGGGTTTGCCGTTATGTACTCGGGCGTGTCACGGACACCATTGTGGTCAGCTGAGCATCTAGACCGCCGCCGCTTGCAGCAAGCAAAAACCATCGACCGCGAAGACAGCTTTCATGAGGAGAGCCGTCTACCTAAGTCTATGCGCGCCTCGTTGTCTGATTATTCAGGTTCAGGCTATGATCGTGGGCATCTAGCGCCCAATGCCGATATGGCCACGCGCTCGCAGCAATACGACAGCTTCAGTCTGGCTAATATCGCGCCGCAATCGCCGCGCAATAATCGTTACATTTGGCGTAATATCGAGTCTGCTACCCGCTACTTAACCCAGCAGTATGGCGAAGTCTATACCATCACGGGCGTGGCTTTTACGGGCAAAAAGACCAAACAGCTTGCCGAGCGCGTATTGGTACCCAGTCATTTTTTCAAGGCCGTCTATATTCCAGCGACCAATCAAGCAGGGGTGTATTACGCGCCCAATGATGAGTCAGAGCGAATAGAGGTCATTAGTCTAGATGAGCTAACGGCTAAAGTCGGCATTGATGTCTTGCCAGTGCTCGATCGCCAGACCAAAGCGCAAGCGTTTGCGCTGCCACTAAAGGCAGGTGAGAGCGCCGACTTGCCTGATCAGCCAGTAGAGGAGCCGACATGGCTGCTGTTTGTTTGGGCGATTATTGAGTGGCTACTGACTCAATTACAGGCTTAATATGCTTTTAGCGACATCTCAATGTGCTGATATGCATGACTGAATTACTATAAAAAGGATGACAAAATGATTGAACCCTTTGCTAATAACCACCAAAGCATGCAAATTGGAGAGCTGGTCATCGAAAACCAGCAGGACAAAATCACGATTTATGGCGATATCGATGTGACATTCGATGCAGCAGGACATCGTCAGGCTCAGCAGTTACACGAGCTGACAACCAAAATTATGCAAGCTTTTGATGATGGTTTTCCTTATAGTAATAATGAGGCAAAGTCAAAAGAAAATGATGACCAATCGGACAAGGATATCGACAACCCTTTCCTGTAACTCTTTGATAAGGTTTTGGTTTTACAGAAATAATAAAGTACAAAAAAATTACTAGGCAAACAGATAAAATTGCTTATAATGGGTCAAGACATCGCTTATGTCGCTCAAATCTTTGAACAAAAGCTTGTGAGCAATCGCGATAACGACTATCAAACGGCACATGCTAACTCATGATGTGCGGTGTTGATGAGTGAAATCGCAGCGCTTATATAAAAGATTCTAGCAAAGGATGAGCATAGAACAGCAGAAACATCACGTTTCGAGCAATCATTGTTTGATTAATCATTGTATGAAGGGAGTCACTCTATGAAACTATTTACAAAAACCGCTTTAGCAGCTGCCGGTATCAGTATGGCGACCATGGCGTTTGCCGCTGATCCATTACACAATACTACATGGCAGACGTATGACGACGGTAAGCCAAAAGGCACGGTAAAAATCACCGAGTCTAACGGGGTGTTGACCGGTAAACTCATTGCAACGAACTCCGCCAAAGGCAAAAAGCACGTCGGTATGACTGTCATCAAAGGCCTAAAAGCTGACGGTGGTGGTAAATATAGCGGTGGTACGATCACTGATCCAGAAAAGGGTAAAGACTATCGTATGACAGCCAGTTTAAATGGCAACACTCTAAAGCTAAAAGGCTATATCGGTCCATTCTCTCGTAGTCAAGAGTGGAAAAAGAAATAAACTAAAAAACTAGTTTTAGCGTAATACATAAAAATCCCGCGTTACCGAAAGGTCTCGCGGGATTTTTTACGTTTTAGATTCAAGCTTATATTTTATATATTCAATAGGGGAGATCTTTAAACACTAAAATTATAAACGCTGATACTACAGTAGGTAGTATCAGCGCATTTAAAAGCAGTCTTTAGCTTACTTGAAAGGAGCTTATCTTATAAATTCTGGGTAAGCTTCCATACCACATTCTGCAATATCAGCACCTTCGTATTCGTCTTCTTCAGAGATACGTAGACCGATGACCAACTTGATGATAGACCAAACCACTAGGCTGGCAATGAATACCCAAGCAAAGATGGTTGCAGCACCCACAATCTGACCGATGAAGGTAGATGCTGGGTTAGTGATAGGTACAATTAGTAAACCGAATAGACCGACCACACCGTGAACTGAGATTGCACCAACTGGATCATCAATCTTGATTTTGTCTAAGGCTAAGATTGATAACACTACAATGATACCGGCGATAACACCAAAGATAGTGGCTTGTAGTGCAGAAGGGGTTGAAGGCTCAGCAGTAATGGCTACTAGACCAGCTAGTGCACCGTTTAGGAGCATGGTTAGATCCGCTTTACCAAAGATGATGCGAGCTAAGATCAAGGCACCGACAGCACCACCAGCAGCAGCAGCATTAGTGTTCAAAAATACTATTGCAACAGAGTTAGCACTAGCGATGTCGCCTAATTTAAGCACTGAACCACCGTTGAAACCGAACCAACCCATCCACAAGATTAGTGTACCGAGTGCCGCCAATGGTAGGTTGGCACCAGGAATAGCACGTATCTCACCGTTAGGACCATATTTACCTTTACGTGAGCCTAAGAGTAGTACACCTGCTAGAGCTGCTGCAGCACCAGCCATATGTACAATACCAGAGCCTGCAAAGTCAGAGAAGCCCATGTCGCCTAGGTTATATAAACCAAACACATCGTTGCCGCCCCATGTCCAGCTGCCTTCTAATGGATAAATCAGCCCTGTCATGACCACTGCAAACAACAAAAACGACCACAGTTTCATGCGCTCAGCAACGGCACCTGATACGATTGACATACAGGTCGCTACAAAGACCACTTGGAAGAAAAAGTCTGATGCGGCAGAGTAGACAGAGTCGCCACCGAAGCCATTTTCAGCAGAGGCTGCTAGGGCGTCTTCTACTAATGTATCACCGCCTGCAATTCCGCTTAAGAATAGATCGCCACCATACATAATCGCATAGCCGCATACCATATACATGATACTAGCCGTTGCAAATAGTGCGACGTTTTTGGTTAAGATTTCGACTGTATTTTTTGATCGGACGAGTCCGGCCTCTAACATAGTGAAGCCTGCTGCCATCCACATGACCAACGCACCACATATCAAAAAGTAAAACGTATCGAGCGCATATTGGAGCTCAAAGATTTGACTTTCCATTTAAATTCCCCCTTGAATTTATAATATAGATATCGGCATTACCGATAGATAAAAATGCTGTAAGAGTCTGTACCTATAAGTTTATGCCCGTAGGTAGGTCTTCAAATTTAGATAGCGTCAGGTCCCGTTTCACCCGTACGGATGCGGATAACTTGCTCAAGTGCAGTGACGAAAATCTTGCCATCACCAATCTTACCAGTGCTAGCGATACGAGTGATTGCCTCGATAGCAGGCTCAACCATTTCGTCAATAACAGCTACTTCGACTTTTACTTTAGGTAAAAAGTCCACCACGTATTCTGCGCCGCGATAGAGCTCTGTGTGACCTTTTTGACGACCGAAACCTTTGACTTCAGTGACGGTAACACCTTTAACACCGATGTCAGAAAGCGCTTCACGCACATCGTCGAGCTTAAACGGTTTTAAGATCGCAGTGATTAGCTTCATAAAAAATTCCTTATTTGTGTGATGCCGCAGATTGATAGAGGCATTATGGTGCATCGTCGTATCTCTGCTTTGCTTACGGTAAGTTATTCAAGAAATGTGCCAACCTACTCAAGGGGGAGGTAGAATTGGGTTTATCTATTCAAAAATAACCGCGGTTGCAACAGAGTATATGGGTGACGATGTAATGATGAGAGCCATCATTATAAACATAGTAAAAGCGAATCAACCTTTAGCGTTTGGTTAATGAAAACTTTATTATAACCAACTTTTTAGGCGCTTGGGGAGGCTATCGATTTATTTCATGTGACGATTTGCTAACTTGAGTTTAGTAATAAAATGAACGTTTGATGACAGCTGATTAAAGCTAAATAGAGGAGAAGTCGCGGTAAGCGGCAGAGACCAAAAGAGTCATTGGTGCTCTGCGCTTATATAGATAGGCTATGTGTGTAGATAAAACGATGCTTAAGCCTTAGGAAAAAGGAGGTATGGTGTTTTGGTGCTGCCTAATAACTTCTTAGTATCGCTGCCTTGTAGCAACTCACGTAAACGCGATTGGCCAAAGGCCCCTGACATCAACAGGCCAATGTCGTTTTCGGTTTGATAATAATTGAGGGCTGCTGTCACGTCGCGGCAATCGAGCAACGCCTTTTTCGACTTGATGCCCGCTTGCTTGAGGCGCGCGTAAGCTTCGCGCAGCGCATCGCAGTTTTCAGAGTTTTCTTTGCCCACCATCACGATGTGGACGGTTAGGGCGCGAATAAGTGGCGTTTTACAGAGCCAATTGAGCATTTTATGACAAGTGGGACTGTTGTCGAAGGCAAATAGCGCCGTCGTAGGGGGCAAAAATGGTGCATGAGTCACCAAAATGGGGCAAAGACTGACTCTGATGAGTTGGCTCAAAGTCGATTTGCAAGTGACATGATGACCGATGACAATCAATTGCGCTTTGTCATCGACATAATCGATACTTTCACTGAGGTTTTCGTGCCGATGCAACGTATAGGTTTTGAGTTTTTGTCGCTGCTGCTCGCAGTAGGTTGTGGCTTGATGCAACAGCAGCTTGCCTTGGGCTTTTAATTCACAGTTGCTTAGGTGTTCTTTATTGGTAAATTGCTCAAGCAAGGTATTTTCGTCGTCGATATTTAGGCAGCCAGAGTAGTTTACAGCGGCTTTTTGTTGCAAGCTTGGCACCGAGTGCAAGAGGCCGATAGGCACCTGCAGGCGAGTCGCTGCCCACATACTGGCTTTCAACACGGCTTGCACGTGATCAGGACAGTCCAAGCAGGCAATCACACTATCTGGTTTTAAATTACTCATAAGACCACCACATCATTCCGACAATAAAAAGACAGCTGCTTGGCGAAAAGCTGGGCAATGTGACTGATACCCAACTCTCTCAACCAACGCAGCTGTTTATTAAACTATATATTCAATTATCTACTGGTAATGCATTAATCCAGCAAGCCAATGTCTCGGCGATCGTGGATAGAAAAACGGTCAATCAGGGTTCGGCTTGCATTATTGAGTCCCACCACTTTGACATCAATGCCTTCTCGTTGCAAGCGCATGACCAGCTTGTCCAAAGTGTCCACGGCGCTGATGTCCCAAAAGTGCGCTTGGCTGACGTCAATCTCGATACTATCTACGGCTTCTTTGGTATCAAAGCTGTGCAAAAACTGCGTGGTCGAGGCAAAAAACACCTGCCCTTGCACATAGTAATAACGCGTGTTGCTGCGCTCATCGTACTCACTAAAGATGGTTAAGAATTGACCAATCTTATTGGCAAAGGCCAAGGCAGAGAGCAGGACACCGACGCCGACACCGTACGCCAGATTGTGCGTAAATACTGTGGTCACGACCGTGGCTAGCATGACGATGTTAAATGACATCGGATGCGTTTTAAACTCGCGAATAGACTGCCAATTAAAAGTGCCAATCGACACCATAATCATCACCGCCACCAGTGCGGCCATTGGGATTTGACTGACCCAGTCGCTCAAAAACACCACTAAGATGAGCAGCACCACACCGGCAATCAAGGTCGACAAGCGCGTCCGACCGCCAGATTTGACGTTGATCATCGACTGACCAATCATCGCACAGCCGGCCATACCGCCAAAAAAACCTGACACTACGTTGGCCATCCCTTGACCACGGCATTCTTTGTTTTTATCACTTGGCGTATCTGTTAACTCATCCACGATGGTCGCCGTCATCATAGACTCTAGCAAACCTACGATGGCAAGCGCGATAGAGTAAGGCGCGATGATCAGTAAAGTATTGAGGTTTAGAGGGATATCTGGCAACAAAAACATCGGCAGCGAATCTGGCAGATCACCCATGCTGCCGACGTTACGAATATCAAGGTTCATATACATCGCCACCGCTGTCAGACCCACGATACAGATAAGCGGCGATGGGATCACCCGTCCGATTTTCGGAATCAGCGGAAACAAGTAAATAATCGCAAGGCCCGCTGCGGTCATTAGGTAGACCGTCATCCCGACGCGCTCAGTCATTGGGTTTAGCTCAGGGAGCTGGGCGGCAAAGATGAGTATCGCCAAGGCGTTGACAAAGCCAATCACCACCGAGCGCGAGACAAAGCGCATCAAATTACCCAGCTTTAAAATACCCATCACAATCTGAATACCGCCGCACAGTAAAGTCGCGGCCAGTAGATACTGTAAGCCATGCTCAGCGACCAAGTCGACCATCACCAGTGCCATCGCGCCTGTCGCCGCCGAAATCATACCTGGACGACCACCGACAAAACTGATCACCACCGCGATACAAAACGAGGCATACAAGCCGACCTTTGGATCGACCCCAGCGATGATAGAAAAGGCAATGGCTTCAGGGATTAAGGCGAGGGCAACGACCAGACCTGATAACACATCACCACGAACATTGGAAAACCACTCGTCACGTAAGTTATCAATAAAAGATGTCATAAGTAAACTGCATAGGGCTAGAGGCAAAAAAAGTAATCATCCATAAAATGATCGCGTCGCTATAAAATAGCGGTTCATCTTTTTTTTACCACAACATGCGCCTTGTCATGTTGTGGTATTGAATTATCAGAGGTCAATCATCAAAACATCGATGGATTTATTGATGGGTATCACAAATACACTCACCAATAATAACTATGATGATAAATCCTATCAGATTGCCTAAAAAATAGTATTTAAAATGGGTGCTTAAAGTAGTGTATATAAAATAGCACCTACAATAACGTATAGAGTCAGCAATGAGATGCTGCAATAGAAGGTGATAAAACGCTGTCCAACAAGCACAGTAGTTTGATTTTGATAGCAAGGTAGCCTAAGTCGCCGCAAATCAAAAGTGACTGAGGGGCAAATAGCACGCGAACGCTAACAACATGCTACACTAAAATGCCAAGCTCAAGACTTAGAGTAAGACTTAGCAAAAACCCTGTGCTGACAGATCAGGGCGGCTATTATAGCATTAGACCCTGAATATAAAAACAGGCGCATAATAGCATAAAGTCATAAAAAATCAGTACCGAAATCTGAACGATACCGTTATCATGATTATTATCTTGACGGTAGCGCTTAACGCTTGATACAGCAGCATCGCTAATGCCATGCCAGCCGCTTCAGCCACTATATAGAGCCTCTTTTATTCGTCTTATCCTATATCTTAGCCATATTACCCATCGTTTGCTTGTTTAATTTTAATAGAAGGAATAGATATGACCACCAGTACTACAACAGAAGCCTTACTTCATAAAGGCAGTGGGTTACAAGTCGTGGTCGGTTTGGGGCAGTCGGGGCTGTCGGTGGCGCATTATTTGGTCAAGCAAGGCTATCAGGTCGCTGTCACCGATGCGCAAGCGGCGCCAGCGTTGGCAGTGAAGCTGCCAGAGGCCGTGACGACGCGTCAGTTTGGCGCGATTGACGCCGAGCTATTGCAGCAGGCGGCGCGTATCATTATCAGCCCAGGCATCGCCCTTAGCACGCCTGCGGTGGCGGCGGCGCGTCAAGCCCATATCCCAGTGGTCAGCGACATTCAATTGTTTTGTGACGCTTGTCGTGTCCCTATCGTCGCAATTACTGGCTCTAATGCCAAAAGCACGGTAACCACCTTGGTTGGTCAGATGGCGGCAGATGCGGGCGTCAATGTCGGTGTCGGTGGCAATATCGGCGTACCGGCGCTGACGCTACTAGAAAATAGCGAGATGGAGCTGGCTGTACTTGAATTGTCGAGCTTTCAGTTAGAAACGGTCAGTAATCTGGGTGCGCAAGTGGCAACTGTGCTCAATATGTCGCCTGACCATCTCGATCGTCATGGCGATATGCTCGGCTACCATCAAGCCAAACATCGTATTTTTCAAGGCGCTAAGTCAGTGGTCATCAACCGCGAAGATGCGTTGACGCGACCACTGGTGGCTGATAACTTACCCAGAATCAGTACAGGCATTCATGCGCCTGACAAAGACCAATATGGACTGATTGTCGATTCCGATGGGCAGATTTATTTGGCGCGTGGTACACAAAAACTACTGTCGGCAGACAAACTGTTGATTAAAGGTCGGCATAATTTGCTCAACGCGCAAGCGGCGCTGGCATTAGGCGAGCTGGCGGGGTTGCCGCTGGCGAGTATGCTGACGACTTTGCAACAGTTCACAGGTCTTGAGCATCGCTGTGAATACGTGGCAAGCGTGGCTGGTATCGATTATTTTAATGACTCAAAAGGCACCAATATCGGCTCGACCATAGCAGCCATCGAAGGGCTTGGCGCTGTCTATGCGCCAAAAGATGGCAAGCTGCTGCTGGTATTAGGCGGGCAGGGCAAAGGGCAGGCGTTTGGTGAGCTGACGCCTTTTATTAATCAGTACGTCAGCCAAGTTTTGTTTATTGGCAAAGATGCACCGCTGATAGAGCAGCATTTGCGCGCGGCTAAGATTAGTCATGACGTGACGCTACATCAGTGCCAAACGCTAGAAAACGCCTTTGCCACCATCTTGCAAGTGACCTCAAGCAGTCTCTCGCAAGTACAGGCTGTGCTGTTGTCGCCTGCGTGTGCCAGCTTTGATCAATACAGCGGCTATGCCGCGCGCGGTGAGCATTTTGGTCGATTGGTTCATCAGTTAGCAAGCGAGTCGGCAGCGACAGCGACCCCTTAGTGGTATGAGTGGCTATCTGGCATTCTATGCCGGCAGCTGGTGGATGGGCAAGGCACACAGGTGTTTTTTGATAAATGATTGTTTTGCTTATAGATTGCTGCTACTGTCTTTTATAACCAGTCTACTAATCAAGCGTAGAGATGACTGTGTCATTGCTTGAGTAATGGTTAATCGTGCCGATGGCCGATGATGATCAGTCGTCGTTTGTCTTAGCCTCAGGTTTGTTTGTTGGTATGTGTTTTTTTAAACGGTGGCGTTTTATAGACGCCGTGTTTTTCGTTCGTTAGTGTATATAAAATTATGGCGCTCTCTTCTCTTTTTCGTTCTTCGTCCCAACCAAAGACAGCCACTGGCGCTGATGGTATTTTATCGATGCCGTCAGCGCGTGCTGTTTTGATAGCGAGCGTTGGCTGTATGCTGGTGCTCAGCTTGTTGATGGTCGCCTCTGCTTCTATCCCATTCGCCCTGAGCCGTGGTATGAGCGAGCTGTACTTTTTTAAAAACCAGCTGCTTTACATGACCATTGGACTTATCATCGCCGCCATCCCTTATTATGGGGTGTCTTTGCGGCGACTTTATAAGACAGAGACCCAGTTCATATTGCTGGGGGTTACCGGCTTGCTGCTCGTTGCTACCTTGTTTAGTACTCCGATTAACGGCTCAAAACGCTGGTTAAATTTGGGGATCTTTAACTTTCAGGTGGCCGAGCTGGCAAAGCTTGTAATGATTGTCTTTGTCTCTGACTTTGTGGTACGCCGCTCGTTTGAAGTGCGCAATGGTTTAGATGGCTTTTTGCGCATTATGTTGGTGGTGGTTCTGATTACCATGCTCCTACTCTCGCAGCCAGACTTTGGCTCGTTTGTTGTTATTTTAGGCACGATTTTTGCGATTTTTTATATCGCAGGTGCGCCTTACAAGCACTTTGTCGCACTGACTGCCGCTGCCATCGGTGGGGCTGTGTTGATGGTGACAACGGCGCAGTATCGCTTGGTGCGCGTGATGTCGTTTATGGATCCGTTCGATGATGTGCAAGATACCGACTATCAGTTGGCGCGCAGTTTGATTGCCTTTGGTCGTGGACAGTTTACTGGCGTGGGCTATGGTGAGAGTGTACAAAAACTCTCGCATTTGCCTGAAGCGCATACCGATTTTTTATTGGCCATCACAGGTGAGGAGTTGGGTTTTGTTGGGGTGACGATGGTCTTGGTGCTTGAGGCGCTGATCATCGGTAGTGCGATGCGCATCAGTTACAACGCGCTAAAACGTCGGCAGATGCGCATGAGCTATACCGCCTTTGGTATCGGTGTGGTGTTTATTGCGCAAACCATCATCAATGCGGCGATGAATATGGGAGCGATTCCGACCAAAGGCTTGACCATGCCATTTTTTAGTTATGGTGGTTCATCTATGCTGATCAGCCTTGTGATGGTAGCGCTGCTGCTAAAAATCTATAAAGAAAGCCCTGAGATTGAAAAGAGTCAGTGCCGTTACTATTAAGCCCTAAACCAAACACCGTTACTATATTCCTAGGGCTTTAGTGTCTTTGCAAGATGATTAACAAGCGTCGCTATTATGAGTGGCGCTTTTTGCTGTTGGTCTATTATTTATCAAGCTTAACTGCTGCTGGCCGTGTAGCGGCGCGTTGTCCCACTGTGCAGTCGCCTGTTTGAGCATCCGCGCAGGTGTGTCTATCTCGACACTTGGCTGCTGCAAAAGCTGTAATGCGGTCGCGATTAGCTGACTTGGGTCGCGGGTGTCTATTGGCTGCGCTAGGTTTTGTTTAGACAGCTTTTGCCCGTTTGGGCTGCAGATCAGCGGCAGATGATACCAGCGGTCAATCGCGGGCAGGCGCGCTGCTTGCATGATGCTGATTTGGGCGGTGGTCATGGGCAGAATATCCAAGCCGCGCATGATATGTGTAACCCCTTGCAAGCCATCATCGAGACTGGCGGCCAAAATATAATTGATCATGCCGTCTTGTCGACGCACCACCATATCGCCCAAAGTCTGCTGCGGATTGCCCCACTGTTGTCCCTGAATACCATCATGAAACCCAATGAGATAATCGGGCAGCTGTATGCGTAGCTTGTGCTGTAGCCTATCTAGTGCTTTGGTGACACAGCGCCGCGGATAGCGTTTTCTGTTTGGCAGCACAGTCAGCTGTGTCGCAGTATCTGTATGGGCAGGGATTTGCTCTTGCTGCGCCCAATATTGCTCTAGGTCTTTACGTGAGCACTGACAGCCATAGGTCAGCGGCCGCAGGGTCGAGGCCAGATACTCATTATAGATATCGATGCGCTCAGATTGATACACCACATCACCATCCCAGTGTAACCCCAGCACTTCTAGGTCGATCAAGATCTGCTCGGTAAACTGCCGATCGCAGCGCTCTGTATCCGTGTCTTCGATACGCAATAACCACTTACCGCCAAGTGATTTTATATGGCAGTAGCTGGCAAGGGCGGTGGTCAGTGAGCCAAGATGTAGCTCGCCGGTTGGGGAAGGGGCAAAGCGGCCGATAGGCTGCGTGGGTATGGAGGTCGTGGGCATAGGCGTTTATGGGATAGTTAAAATAAATGATGACGGGTTAAGGGATACCGTTATCGCGAACTAGGTCATATAGGATACTGTATCTGCTGGCCAAAAGATGTTTATAAAACGCAACAAGCGACCACATGATGGTCGCTTGTGCTGAGATAACGCTATTGATTTGTTATCTCTCGGATTTATATGCCTATGCGCCTACGCACCTTGGTTTTGGCGCTCTTTGATTTCTGAGAGAGTCTTACAGTCGATGCACTGGGTCGCGGTTGGACGCGCTTCGAGACGACGCAAGCCAATCTCTACGCCGCAGGTTTCACAAAAGCCATAGTCGTCATTTTCGATTTCTGCTATGGATTTGTCGATTTTGCGAATGAGCTTACGCTCACGGTCACGCGTACGCAGCGCCAAAGCAAACTCTTCTTCTTGAGTGGCGCGATCATTGATGTCTGGCATGGCGCTGGACTCATCTTGAATATAAGTCTTGGTACGGTCTGCCTCACCAATCAATTGGTTTTTCCAGTCCAATAAAATCGCCTTAAAGTGCGCCAATTGCGCATCAGACATATACTCTTCGCCTTCGGCTGGCACATAAGGAGTAAACTTCACTTCACTCGGATTCGTGGTCAGGGTGCTCATATGGGTATCCTAATTTTTCAAATTAATTCAATAAAACGACGCATCAAAAGACAAGACGTTATCAATTTATAAACGCTATAAGTTGTCCCTTTATAAAACGTTTTACCACTTGGTAACACAAGTAACACAGCTGATCTAATAATAAAGTTGTCTAGATATGACGACAGCGACATATCAGTACCCCAGTATATGGTTATGTATATTTTTATTTAAATACCTTGATGCAAATACCTCAGTGTAAATAGGGTAATTGGCCTACGGGTCGCTAAACAATATAACAAAAATAACAAAACACGGACTATGAATACTTAGCGTGTGGTCAGGTTAGCCATCCTAGCTGTTATAATTTTGTCTAATCTCGGCTATAGGTTATCTTTATATTTTAATCATCATCTGGTTTTATAAGTTGTATCACTGTTTTTCATAATAATGAAGCAGTTTTTATCATTGTTGGTGCTTTAATGCAGTCAGACACCACTAATCTAAGCCAGCAATATCGGCAAGAAGTCTGATATATTAGGGCTACATCACGCTCGCCGCGATAAATCTGGGCGTTAAGTATCCAGTCTTTCTACCCAGCTTGCAACCTTTCCATTGTTGGCTAATTGCAACCAACGGTAACCCGGCTGGGCACGTTTATCATAGGCAAATTCATCTGAAAAAGGTTTGAACTGATAGCAGGTAGAAGGGGTACTATATACCGTGACCCCTTGACAATGGCGTACTTGCTCCTGATGAGTATGACCGCTGATGATTACTTTTAAGTGCGTAAACGCACTCATCTGTCGCCAAAAATCCTCGCTGTTTTTCGCCATATGAGTATCGATCCAGTCAGAATCGACAGGAATCAGATGGTGATGGACGGCAATGAGCGCAGGCTTGCTACAGTGGCTGAGCTGCTGACATAGCCAATCGATATCGCTTGGTGCGATCTCACCTGAGACCTTGCCTGCGATGGATGAGTCCAAAAACAACAACTGCCAATGAGCAGACTCAATCACATGCCGACTGAGCAAACGCGGGTCAGCTGGTTTGGCCACCAGTTCACGCTGAAAAAACGGCAAATCATAGCCCAGCTCATCGGTCACATCATGGTTGCCGGCGATACAAGCAAAAGGAATGCCAGTCGCTTGTAGGACGGCAAAAATATGATTGTAGATATCAAGTTTTACTCGGTTGACCAAATCGCCCGTCACCACAATCAAATCGCAGCGAATATCATCGTTTAATGCTTGCGCCAGTACCGTCTCAAAGCTGTGCTGACACAAAACAGCGTCACCGCTACTGTCGTCTGTGCTCTTGTTGACAGGCGTTGATAGGTGCAAATCCGTGATTTGTAAAATATTGAGCTGTTCATCAGGTGGGCAAAGCGTGTTGACAGGATAGCTTAGCATTGTGGCGCTCCCTTATCGACTCAAAACAATCAAAGTTGCCAGAACGACTATGGATAAACAATGGTGATTTGGCATGGCTGATGCCAGCCCTATTAAAGCAAGTTTATAACATAAAGTGAATGAAAGCTCTAGCGATATTAATGAAATAAAGTTGGACAACATCAAGGTAAAACTTGTTTATAACCCAGTGGTTACGCTAGCGCCGGCGCTCTGCTGACCAAAACCTAAGCGTTTTTAATTTGCTAAAAAACAACGCAATAAAAAACAAAATCGCTAATATCAAAACA
This sequence comes from Psychrobacter sp. Marseille-P5312, assembly GCF_900291405.1. Lineage (NCBI taxonomy): Bacteria > Pseudomonadati > Pseudomonadota > Gammaproteobacteria > Moraxellales > Moraxellaceae > Psychrobacter > Psychrobacter sp. Marseille-P5312. The sequence goes on along the minus strand of NZ_OLML01000001.1, from coordinate 932,942 downwards.
ATAGAAAGGCCAGTCTGGATGTCCAGCCAAATACTGCCCCACACGCCCAGCGTGACGCCAACCTGAGCGATCAGTAAAGACAAGAGAACCATTTGTTTGGGCGAAGATACCCATAAGCGTGCACTCAAGGCTGGTAGTACCAAAAGGCCACTGATCAGTAGGCTACCCACCGCCTGCAAGGCAATGGCACAAAACCCTGCCAATACTCCCATAAAAAATAGCCGCTGGCGCGCAGGATTGATACCTTGAATCCGTGCCAAGGCCTCATGAGTGGCCAGCTTGGTTTGCGCAGGCCATATATAGATAAGCAGTCCTAAACCCACTAGTACACTGGTAGCAAGCAGCGGCAGATCAGCCCAATCCAGTTCAAGTAAGTTACCGAACAAAAACCCCAATACATTGGCTTGCTGGTCGGTCAGCTGAGTCAATGCCAGTAGTCCCAAGCACAGCAGCGACACCGCGACGACGGCCAGTACCGCATCGACAGGCAAGCGTTCATCATCGATAAGGACCAGCCCTAGGACCACCGCGATACTAATGATAGCAATCCCAACGCCCATCGGTAATTGCCACCACACTGCCAAAGCAACGCCAAGCAGCGTACCATGCGCCAGTGCATCGGCAAAAAAAGCCATGCGCCGCCACAATACCAGACACCCCAGAGGCGCTGAGAGCAACGCTAAAATACTACCTGCAATCCAAGCCGGGGCAATGATGGCTAACCAAGCGCTCATAAAAGATATCCGTAACAGTTTTTAGTTTGCATTAACGCTGTGTTTTTAAGGCAGTCATCAACGTGTTTGAGTGCATGTATTATAATTCGCTGGGAGCATGATGCTCGCAAGCATGCGGCTGATGCACATACGGTTGCTCATAGTGGTGACCAAACAGCTTTTGAAACTCACTACTAATCGCAAGCTCGCTTGGCTGACCTTCACAGCAGATATGCTTGTTGAGGCAAATCACCCGCCGGCTGCCTTTCATCACCCAATGTAAATCATGCGACACCACGAGCATGGCGCAGCGCAAAAACGCTGGTAGCTCATCAATAAACTGATACAGCCAAACCTCAGTATCAGGATCAAGCCCTTGCATCGGCTCATCTAAAATTAACAAGTTGGGTTTGTCCAGCAGTGCCCGCGCCAATAACACGCGCTGCGTTTCACCACCTGACAAATGCAACATCTGCCGTGACAGCAGATGCGTCAAAGACAAGTTGTCAAAAATAAATTGCCGCTGCTCGGCCGTTAGGCGCTTTTTGTCCGCTTGTGCCAACAAATCACAGACGCGTAATGGCAGTATTGGCGGCACGGCAAAGCGCTGCGGGACATAACCCAGCTGTAGAGGCTGATGAGCGGTAATTTGCCCTTTGGTCGGCTCAAGCAAGCCTAAAATAAGCTTGACCAACGTCGACTTGCCCGCGCCATTGGGCCCAATGAGGCTAAGTGTTTCATCGACAGAAATATCGATATCGATATGCGACAGTAGACGCTGCTGACCAATATGAAAACTGATGTCACTCAAGCTCAGTAGCTTCTTACGATCAAGTGTTGTATCAGTCGTAGTGGTAGATATAGACGGTGACATAAGCGCGCTCATAGGGCAAGGACTCAAGGTAAGATAAACGATGGATGATAAATTAACGAGCAAATAATAAACCGTCGTTATTACTGACAAGCTTGGCAACGACCACTCAGCTCAATGACACTACGCTCCACCACAAACCCCACATCTTTTTCAGCAAAGCTCATCATCTCTTGTACGGGTATGCTACTGCATTCTTGTACCCGCTGACACTGGGCACAGATCAAAAACGCCGCCGTATGCTGAGCGCGAGGATGACAGCAGGGCACGTAGGCGTTGATAGAGGTAAGCTGATGGATCAAGCCCTCACCGAGTAAAAACTCCAAGCTGCGATATACCGTGGGTGGTGCCACGTTTTTTGTCGTTTTTTGCGCCGACGCATCATCAGGTGTGACTAGTCGCATTTGCTGCAACTGGGTGATCAAATCATACGCGCCGACGGGTTGGTTGGCTTCGAGTACCAGCTGGTATATCTGCTGCCGTAACGGCGTAAAACGCGCACCACTGAGTCGGCATTGCTCCTTTGCTGCGCTCAGGCGCTCAGTCACATCATCCGGTGTAAAGTCTTGCACATCATGCAAGTGATCGCAGACTGACAAACTCGTAGACATGAGGCAAACTCCTAAAAATTACGTAGCATTTTAGCAATGGCGTTTTCTATTGTTATAGTATAACATAATAAAATAAAATTACCGAGCAACCTAAATATTGAATAACCAAGTAAATTGACCTGTCACTGTCAAAGGGTGAGCTGATGAGGGCGATCGAGCTGGGGTGATAGCAATCGTCAAACGATATGTCCGATGCGCAGCATCTATATTTGCTTAACTTTTTGCCAACTATATACCAAAGAGCTGACTATGAATCCAATGTTTTATGATTATTTGCGTGCCTATCCGATTTTGCAGCGTCTGCTGGCACCACTACTGCTATGGTTGGGGCTGGCCTATGTGAGTGCGCATGCAGCCACCGTCAGCGTCAGCAACTATCCGCTGTTTTTATTAAGTGAGGCGGTAACCGAAGGCGCGCCGTCTGCTAAGCGGCTACTACAAGCTGGCGAAGTCGGGCATCACGGGAGTATCAGCCCTGGTGATATCAAGGCAATACGCGACAGTAAGTTTGTGGTTTGGTTTGGTGAGCCGCTAGAAAATAACTTGGCCTCAAGCTTAAAGACAGCGCCTAATGCCATTGCCTTATTTGAGTTTGATGCCTTTAATCGTCATCCGCTACGTGATGTCCAAGGCAAACCCATCGCCGGCACGCTCGATCCTCATATCTGGCTCGATCCTGATAATGCCAAAGCCATCACTCGTGCCTTGGCTGTTATCCACAGCCATGCCAATCCGCAATATAAAAGCCTTTATCATGCCAATGCACAAAAATTTGCCCAGCGTTTAGACAATGCGGTGGCCGCCGCCAGCTTAGATAGCACAAAAAACCCTTCACCCTACTGGGCTTATCATGATGCGTATCAATATATCGAAGACAGCATCAATTTACAGCTTATTGGTAGCTTGAGTGTCGATCACCACTTAGCACCAAAAGCCAGTCAATTACGCCGGTTAAATGAGCAGCGCCCAACCAAGCGAATGTGCTTGGTCAGTCCAAATGCACCTGCCAAAGGCTTGCTGGCCAAACTACAGCCCGTCAGTACCACAGTACAAGCAGAAGACATGAGTAACAGCACCGACTTTATCAGTGGCTGGCAAACGATGGCGCAGCAAATCCATCAGTGTATCGATAAATAAGCGCAATTAAGCGCAATAACGCTCAAGTATCTGACTGACGGCTATTATACAAATGCCACAGTATGTTTTAAGGCATCTGATTTTAAGCTATCTGAAAAATAGTTGATCGACGATATAGTTAGCTGAAGGTAAAACTGTTATGGATTTAAACGCGCTACTGGTATAAATTTTACTTGCGTGCTGCGTTCCCAGAGGCTGCGCAAAATTCATCCCAGTAGCGCTATGACATTTTTAGAGTGTATCGACGATAAGATAAACACAGGAGCATACTGGCATAGCGCTACTCCCTTTATTTAGAATGAATGATAACGGGCGCAGGCTTGCCGCTCTTGATGGCAGCCATGAGCAGTGATTGGGGTAGGGGAGAGATAAAAGGTAGATTTTGCTTGCTTAACGGCTGCAGCCTCCTTATAATAAGTGGCGTTTTATTTTGGTTAAAAGGTAACACCTGTAGAGTGAGTCATTCACGGATAAAAAGGCTGCGAGTATTTCTGCTGTCTTATCCCAATGCTATAAGGCTATAGGCGTACCATGACCAAACCTGCCAAACGCACCCAAAAAGACAAGATTGGTACTTATATCAAACGCCAAGCCTGGCTGTTATTTATCTTGATCATTGCTGCTTGGATGATAGATATAAGCTGGCTACATAGTCAGCTCATCGTCGCAAAGAGCACCGCAATCGGTGCACTACTGAGCTTTATCACACAGGCTGTATTTGCTTTTTTTGTTTTTTGGTACACCGGATATCGCGCGCGCAGACACATTGTCAGCCAGCTATATCGAGGTCAGATGGCCAAATGGCTATTGACTGTGTTTGGTTTTGCACTAATTTTTATTACCGTACAACCCCTATCTGCGCCAGCGCTGTTTATCGGTTTTATGGTAATGCAAATTAGTCACAGTTGGATGTTGTGGCACATACGCTAGTGCTGGTAGCTCATGATGGTATCGATGATGATCTATCTGTGATGGTTACTGATTAAATAGTACTAGGCAAGTCACCCTGCCGTCCAATTTCTCTATGACTGATTCTATAAAGTCAAAAAACGACATGTGCTTTATTTCTATTGATATGATTTTTATCGATAGGAATATAAAGATAGCGATATAGGCGACGAAGATTCATTGATAAGCGCAAAATGACGATGAAAACAACACAACGTCTCAATAAGCTTTGGGTTTAGTATTAAATATTCCTACCCAGCAAATGAAGCAAGCCTATACGACTAAAGGTCAGTGGCCGCTAACTTATTCATACGGCGGATAAAAAAGTCATAATTGACTTTACACGAATACAACGCTGCATTAATATAGGCGGCGAAATATTTTGCTTATAAGCGCCGAATTGAGCGATAGCTACAAAAATGTGGCAGTAAGCAAGCACATATATAATAATTTTGCGTCTACATGCAAGGGCTATTACTGAATTATCATAAGCCCTTTTTTGATAACTAAAATTTATCTTAAGCTGTTAGATGTAGTATTAGTAATAGAATTATGGGTTGGATGTTGTTGGTTAAATGAGTGCGTTAGTGTGATTTATTTGCCTGCTTATTACCAAGATAAATAGACATTGCTAAACCTCATCAGATGACAACCATATTTTTGGTAGTTGATTAAATCGTTGATTAATAAGAAGCTTACATTATGGCAGCCGAGCAAACATCATCAGAATATATCTCTCACCATTTAACGCATTGGACGTACGGTTATTTGCCGGGCGAAGGCTGGAAAGTTGCCTATACTGCTGAAGAAGCAGCGCAAATGGGCTTCAAAGCTATCCATCTTGATTCTATGCTATGGTCAATCGGTTTGGGTATCTTATTTTGTGCCATCTTTTGGATGGTTGCTAAAAAAGTTACTTCAAATGTTCCTAGTAAGACTCAAGCTGCGGTTGAGATGATTGTCGAGTTTGTTGATAACAACGTTCGTGAGTCTTATAGCGGCACCTCGAAACTGATTGCGCCCCTGGCGTTGACCATTTTTGTTTGGATCTTCTTGATGAACCTGATGGATTTAGTGCCCATCGATTTTATTCCAGGGCTTGCAGGTCAGATTGGGGCTGCTATGGGTCACGACCCTCATCATGTTTTCTTTAAGATTGTTCCAACCACTGATCCCAATATTACTTTGGGTATGGCGTTTTCAGTCTTTGCTTTGATTATCGGTTATAGCATCAAAGAAAAAGGCGTTGGCGGCTTTATCGGTGAGCTGACCTTGCATCCTTTTAGTGCAGATAATATTGTTTTGAAAATTATATTAATCCCAGTCAACTTCATCTTAGAAGTCGTGACTTTGATTGCAAAACCAGTATCACTTGGCTTACGTTTGTTTGGTAACATGTATGCCGGTGAATTGGTATTTATTTTGATTGCCTTGATGCCGTTCTGGATTCAATGGGCGTTATCGGTACCATGGGCAATATTCCACATCTTAGTTATTACACTTCAAGCGTTCATTTTCATGATGCTGACGATAATTTACTTATCATTAGCCTCGTCAACTGAACATTAATTAGACACTTCATCAATAAATAGGTAAAGAGGATACATCAATGGATCCAGTATTAGGTGGTTACACAGTTATCGCAGTTGCATTACTTATTGGCGCAGGCGCCCTTGCAACAGGTATTGGCTTTGCTCTTTTAGGCGGTAAGTTCCTAGAGAGTGTTGCTCGTCAACCAGAGCTTGGCTCACAATTGCAAACGCGTATGTTCATCGTAGCAGGTCTTCTTGATGCTATTCCGATGATCGGTGTTGGTATTGCTATGCTATTGTTGTTCGCTAACCCTCTAGCAGGTTAATCCGAAAGCTCAGTTGTAAATGTTTGGTACTCAAGCGTTTTCTATCAAATATAGTCAAAATTTGACTACCAAACATGATCAATGAAACTGATTTTTCATTAACAAAGAGGTGATCGCGTGAATATCAATTTTACTATCATCGGTCAAGCCATTGCTTTTGCAATATTTGTGATTTTTTGCATGAAATTTGTGTGGCCACCACTTATCGGGGCCATTAATGAGCGTCAGCGTAAAATCGCTGAAGGCTTGAATGCCGCAGAAAAAGCAAAAGCAGACTTGGCGACCGCAGAACAAGATGTCCAGCAGGAGCTTGATCTTGCGAAGACTAAAGCCGCGGCTTTAATCGAGCAAGCCAACAAGAGTGCCAACCAGCTTGTCGAAGATGCAAAAGCGCAAGCGCAAGCAGAAGGTGAGCGCATTCGCCAACAAGCACAAGCATCTATCGACCAAGAAATCAATCAAGCGCGTGAATCATTACGTGCGCAAGTTGCTGAACTGGCTGTACTTGGTGCTGAGAAGATTTTGCAAGACAAAGTCGATGAGCAAAAACATGCCAGTATGTTAGACCAACTGGCGGCGAAGCTGTAATTGTGAGGATATCATGGCTGACTTATCAACCTTAGCACGACCGTACGCTAAAGCCGCGTTTGACTATGCCAACGAAAATGGTGTGGTAAATGAGTGGGAAAACTTCTTATTTATTGCCAGCCGCGTTGTCAATGACAAGTCGTTCAGTACTTGGCTGGACAATCCAGCTGTTTCTGCTGAGCATAAGTCAGCTGCTTTGGTCGATCTTTATGATACACAAGTAGCGGGTTCTAATGACTCTGCTTTTAAGCAGCTATTAGATAAGAACCGAGGTGCTCAACTAAGCGCTGACACCAGCTATCCTAAAGTATCAGTAGCACTTAGTAACTTCGTTAAACAGTTATCAGAACAAGAGCGTCTGGCGCTGCTTCCTGAAGTTTATGAGCATTATCGCCGTCACAAGGCCATAAGCTTAAAGCAGCTTGACGCATATGTGACCTCTGCCTATCCATTGACCGACGCCCAGCGTGAAACGATTCAAACACGTCTTGCTGCCTCGTTAAATGCGAGTGTGGTGATTCACGAGTCGGTCGATCCAAGTCTATTGGCTGGCGCTACGATCAAAGTCGGTGACAAAATCATTGATGATTCGATGCGCGGCAAGTTACAACAGTTAAAAACACAGCTAACTGCCTAATGCCACTCAGTAGCGCAGCCAAATAAAATCTGCGTGAGCGTAAGAGCATTTAAGTCAGTGGGCGGGTTATCATAAATTAAAGGAAACAAGGCAATGCAACAATTGAATCCAGCGGAAATCAGTAACCTGATTAAGCAGCGTATTCAAGACCTTGATGCGGGTGCAACTGCAAAGAATGAAGGCACGATTGTCAAAGTATCTGACGGTATCGTGCAGATTCATGGTCTTGAAGATGCTATGTACGGCGAAATGATTGAGTTTGAAGGCGAAATCTATGGAATGGCGCTTAACTTAGAGCGTGATTCTGTCGGCGCGGTAGTACTTGGTGATTACCTACAGCTGCAAGAAGGTCAAAAAGCCTATTGTACTGGTCGTATCCTTGAAGTACCAGTAGGTCCTGAGCTGCTAGGCCGTGTTGTAGATGCCTTGGGTAATCCTATCGATGGCAAAGGCCCTATCGATGCCAAATTGACAGATAAAGTCGAAAAAATCGCTCCAGGCGTTATCGACCGTCAATCAGTCGATCAGCCAGTAATGACCGGTTATAAAGCCGTTGATACCATGATCCCAATCGGTCGTGGCCAGCGTGAGCTTATCATTGGTGACCGTCAGACGGGTAAAACCGCCATGGCCATCGATGCGATCATCGCTCAGAAAGCATCTGGTATTAAGTGTGTGTACGTCGCAGTCGGTCAGAAACGCTCTACTATTGCCAACGTCGTACGTAAGCTTGAGCAAACCGGTGCGCTAGAATATACCACCGTTGTAGTCGCTTCGGCATCAGAGCCAGCAGCACTACAGTACCTTGCACCATACTCAGGCTGTACGATGGGTGAGTACTTCCGTGATCGCGGTGAAGATGCCCTAATTGTCTTTGATGACTTATCAAAGCAAGCGGTTGCGTATCGTCAGATTTCACTATTGCTACGTCGTCCGCCAGGTCGTGAAGCCTATCCTGGTGATGTATTCTATTTACACTCACGTTTACTTGAGCGTGCATCACGCGTAAACGCGGATTACGTAGAAAAGTTCACTAACGGTGAAGTGAAAGGTAAAACCGGTTCTTTGACCGCTCTGCCTATCATCGAAACCCAAGCAGGTGACGTATCTGCATTCGTACCAACTAACGTCATTTCGATCACTGATGGTCAGATCTTCCTAGAGTCTAGCTTATTCGCTTCAGGTATCCGTCCAGCAGTCAACGCTGGTATCTCGGTATCTCGTGTTGGTGGTTCTGCGCAGACTAAGATCATCAAAAAGCTATCTGGTGGTATTCGTACCGCACTGGCTCAGTATCGTGAACTAGCAGCATTTGCTCAGTTTGCCTCTGATCTTGATGACGCAACTCGTGAACAGCTTGATCATGGTGAGCGCGTAACTGAACTGATGAAACAAAAACAGTATCAGCCAATGTCAATTTCTGAACAAGCGGCCGTTATCTATGCGTCAAACGAAGGCTTTTTAGCTGATGTGCCAGTTGAAAAGATTGGTGATTTTGAAGAAGCCTACTTACGCTATATGCATGATGAGCAAAGTGAATTGATGCGCGAGATTGATGACACTGCGAACTACAACGATGATATCGCAGGTCGTTTAAAGTCAGCAGTACAGACTTTTAAACAAAATCACAGTTATTAATTTAATGGGTTAAGCCGATCTGGTGATGACTGATCGTTTAAAAAGTGGCGCGTTGTCTGATACGCTTTTTGCTAAGACAAAAGCGCCACTGTCTTAACCACCGTCGGTATTAGATCGCGTTATGCACAAAATATTGCCTTTTTTAAAGGTGATTGTTTATCAAATGCTGCATGCGCCAATGCTTTTTAACCCTCTTATATTGGAATCATTATGGCAAGCTTAAAAGAGATACGTGCCAAAGTCACCAGTATTAAAAGCACCCAGAAAATCACTCGTGCCATGCAAATGGTAGCAGCGAGTAAGATGCGCCGTGCGCAAGACCGCATGGAAGTGGGTCGCCCGTATGCTGATAGTATGCGCCGGGTTATTTCACATTTGGTGCATGCTTCATCAGACTACAAACATCCGTATATGGTATCGCGTCCAGTCAATAAGGTTGGCTATATTGTCATCACTTCTGACCGTGGCCTAGCGGGTGGTTTGAATATTAACTTATTCAAAGCTTTAACTAAAAGTATCCAAGATTATCAAGACCAGTCAGTACAAGCTGAGTTTGCAGTCATCGGTGCCAAAGGTGTCAGCTTCTTCAAAAACTTTGGTGGTAACGTTACATCGGCTGTGACCGATTATGGTGACAAACCAACGTTTGAGCAATTAAATGCACCGGTTCAAGCCATGCTTGAGGACTACAGTAACGGTAAACTTGACCGTATTTATGTCGTCTACAACCGATTCGTCAATGCGATGACTCAGAAGCCAACGGTTAATCAGTTGGTGCCTCTACCAGAGCAGTCATTTGATGATGAAGACAGTGGTCTACAGACAGAACTTAGCTGGGATTATATCTACGAGCCTGATATCAAGACATTGATTGATGAATTGCTTGGTCGCTATATCGAGTCGATTGTTTATCAAGCGGTAATGGAAAACATTGCCTCCGAGCAGTCTTCACGTATGGTTGCGATGAAAGCGGCAACAGATAATGCTGGTGACCTTATTAACGATTTACAGTTGGTTTATAACAAGCTGCGTCAAGCGGCGATTACCCGAGAAATCTCGGAAATCGTTGGCGGTGCTGCTGCTGTTTCATAATTGACTACACCTATATATAGAAGTTCAAGGAGAACGCAATGAGTAGCGGTCGTATTGTACAGATTATTGGCGCGGTTCTTGACGTTGAGTTCAACCGTAATGAAGTTCCTCAAATTTTTGATGCCTTGCAAGTAGATGGTACCGAAACCACCCTAGAAGTGCAGCAACAGCTAGGTGATGGTATCGTACGTACTATTGCAATGGGTTCAACTGAAGGCCTAAAGCGTAACCTACCTGTTACTAATACTGGTGCACCGATTTCTGTGCCTGTTGGTACTGGTACGCTAGGTCGCATCATGGATGTTCTTGGTCGTCCTATCGATGAAGAAGGTCCTGTTACTGCTGACGAGAAATGGTCTATCCACCGTGAAGCACCAAGTTATGCTGAGCAATCAAACAGCACTGAGCTACTAGAGACGGGTATTAAAGTTATTGATCTACTTTGCCCGTTTGCTAAAGGTGGTAAAGTTGGTCTGTTCGGTGGTGCTGGTGTTGGTAAAACCGTAAACATGATGGAGCTGATCAACAACATCGCTCTGAAACATTCAGGTTTGTCTGTGTTTGCAGGTGTTGGCGAGCGTACTCGTGAAGGTAACGACTTCTATCACGAAATGCAAGAAGCTGGCGTTGTAAACACCGAAGACTTTAGCAAATCTAAAGTTGCGATGGTATACGGCCAGATGAATGAGCCACCAGGTAACCGTCTACGTGTTGCACTGACGGGTCTGACCATGGCGGAGTACTTCCGTGACACCAAAGATCCTGCCACTGGTAAAGGTCGTGACGTACTGCTATTTGTTGATAACATCTACCGTTATACACTAGCCGGTACTGAAGTATCAGCACTACTTGGTCGTATGCCATCAGCGGTTGGTTATCAGCCAACACTCGCTGAAGAGATGGGTCTGCTGCAAGAGCGTATTACTTCAACGCAATCAGGCTCTATCACTTCAGTGCAAGCCGTCTATGTACCAGCGGATGACTTGACGGATCCATCACCAGCAACGACGTTTGCTCACTTGGATGCGACAGTTGTACTAAGCCGTGACATCGCCTCACAAGGTATCTATCCTGCGGTTGATCCACTAGATTCAACCTCACGTCAGCTAGATCCACAAGTCATCGGTGAAGAGCACTATAACGTCGCTCGCGGTGTGCAAGAAGTGTTGCAGCGCTATAAAGAGCTAAAAGACATCATCGCCATCCTAGGTATGGACGAGTTGTCAGAAGAAGACAAACTGGTTGTTTATCGCGCTCGTAAGATCCAGCGCTTCTTATCTCAGCCATTCCACGTTGCCGAAGTCTTTACTGGTGCGCCTGGTAAATATGTACCACTACGCGATACCATTGCCAGCTTTAAAGCAATCATCGCTGGTGAATACGATGACCTACCAGAGCAAGCGTTCTACATGGCTGGTAGCATCGAAGAAGTAGTGGCCAAAGCAGAAAAAATGAAATCTACTGCAGCGTAAGTTGCGTTAGCAATTGCTAAAAGGCAAGTGGGCTACTATCTGTCTACTTGCCAGTAGATAACGCATCGCAGTTTTGATTGAGTTTTGATCGTAAGGAGTTAAATATGGCAACGTTACAATGTCGCGTCGTAAGTGCTCGTGAAGAGTTGTATTCGGGCGAGATCAGCATGCTAATAGCTACGGGTACCGAAGGCGAGATTGGTGTATTGCCAGGTCACACACCGCTTATTACTTTGCTAAAACCGGGTGCGATGCGCGTGCAAACACCAAACGGTGAAGAAGAAGTGATTTATGTTTCAGGTGGCGTTTTAGAAGTTCAGCCAAAGATGGTCACTGTACTGGCGGATACCGCCATGCGTGCACACAATCTTGATGAAAGTAAAATCATCGAAGCGCGTAAAAAAGCGGAGCAAATGCTGGTCAATCAGTCTGATACGGTTCAGACCAATGCCGCTTTGGCTTCTTTAGCAGAGTCTGTGGCACAGCTACAAACGATTCGTAAATATAAAAACCGCGCTTAATGTATTTTCTATCATACTAAGTAGCCTCTCTTACTTGGTATGCTTAGTAAGCATAAAAAACAGTCCATCATGGGCTGTTTTTTTATGTCTGTCATATATTCGGTATCAGCTAAAATCATATGACAAAAGTAATCAATATCGCGGTTTGCTGCTGACTTTATTAACAGAGATAAAAAGACACTGGCGATAATGAGCATATCTGGTTATATTAGAGACGATAATATGTAAATGCTGCGTGAGCGTTGAAAACATGATTGCTATTGTCATAGGTGCTGAGCGTTGCGTAAACAGTGATGCGTCAATATCTATGCCAGTATTAAAGCGCTAAAAAAGTCTTTAAACCGTTAATTTGCATGAAAAAGGTAGAATCTTTGGACGTAAACTAAAGTTTTAATCATTATAGTTTATAGGTTTTGTTACTGACTATAGGCTATAGTATAGGAAGCCGTACGTTTAATAGTATACTGTGCTACCAAGTTGTAACAGCTATACAAACATCAATCGTGCCACAATATGGTGCTATTAATTTTACCGCTCTTACTTTTACTGCTTTTAAATGAGATGTATTAGAGGATATAACAATGACAACGACTGAAGAAGACAACACCCCCCGAATCTTGATTGTTGAAGATGATGAGCGTCTGGCCATGTTGACCCAAGACTACTTGGTCAAAAACGGTTTAGAAGTCGCCATCGAAACCGATGGCAATCGTGCGATTCGCCGTATCGTCAACGAACAGCCTGATATGGTGGTGCTTGATGTCATGCTTCCTGGTAGCGATGGGTTGACAGTATGCCGTGAAGTACGTCCCCATTACCAGAATCCAATTTTGATGCTGACCGCCCGTACTGAAGATATGGATCAAGTACTCGGCCTTGAGATGGGTGCTGACGATTATGTTGCCAAACCGGCGCAGCCACGCGTCCTACTTGCTCGTATTCGTGCGTTGCTACGTCGCTCAGAAAACGCCCCATCAGAAGATGTGCCGCAGCGTTTAGAGTTTGGTGAGCTAGTCATTGATAACGGTGGTCGTTCAGTCACGCTTAGTGATGAGCTGGTAGATTTTACTAGCGCCGAATATGACCTATTATGGTTACTTGCATCGAATGCTGGTCGCATTTTATCGCGTGAAGATATCTTTGAGCGCCTGCGCGGTATTGAGTATGATGGTCAAGACCGCTCCATTGATGTGCGTATCTCGCGTATCCGTCCAAAAATCGGTGATGATCCAGAAAACCCAAAACGTATTAAGACCGTCCGTAGTAAGGGTTATCTGTTTGTTAAAGAAGGCAACTAATCAGCTCACATCTGAGTGAAGACAGGTTGTCTCGCATTCTCACAAAAAAACCAGCGCCTTTGCTGGTTTTTTTGTGGCTAAATTTTAATTTTTAAACTTAAATACAGCGTTATGTGGTTTAATTAAGCCATCATAATGTAGCAGCACTATGCTGGGTACTATCAGCGGATTTTATTTACTAAGTTGGTCACGGCACGTATGTCATTAGTTTCTTCTTTAAAACACAGTATTTTCGTTCGGATTTATGCCGGGCTGCTTATCGTTTGTTTATGCGTGGCCTTGTTCGCGCAGTTATTGATGGACACGATCAATAAAGAGCGGGTGCAGTCCTATCGAGAAACCATGGCCAAAGGGGCGTTTCATTTGGTCAGTGAAGGAATTGCGCATCAGGACAATGAGCAGCAGCGAGCGTATTGGTTATCAGATGCCAGTAGCTTGTTTGGCTCGACATTTAGTGTCATACCGATTGATAAAGTAGACTTCACCGCCAGCGAGCTACGCCGTCTTGAAAATGACAATACCGTGGTTCGTTATAACAATCAGCCGGTATATGCAGATGTTTATTATCGTCTGCCCGACAGCCAGAGCGTCTTGACCGCGAGGGTATCACAGGTGACCGAACAGCAAGTGCGTGCTATTGCTGTGTTTTTGTTAGATGATTTGTCTTATCAGATGACTTTATCGGATAAGCGTGCACGCCTCGCTGAGCTAGAAGACAAGTTTTCTTTTCCGCTTGCGTTTCAGGCGGTCAACACCCTCGATCTGGATTCTGATCAGATAGCGCGTTTGCGCCGTGATGAGGTGGTCATCTCTTTGCAGGATACCAACAGTAGTAAGAGCAACTCAGCGATCAGAGTGATAGTGCCCTCCGAAATCAATGACATGGCTATCTTGATCGGCCCAGTTCCTTTGTTTAACTGGTTTCCGCTCAATCTGATCATCAGTATGATTTTGATCAGTATGTTCCTTATTAGTTTGGGTGTGTATGCGCTGATTTTTCCGCTTGAGCGTAAGCTACAACTGATACAAGTGGGCGTCAACGAAGTCAGTAAAGGCAATCTAGATATTCAAGTACAGGTCATTGGCCAAGATGAGATTGCGCGTTTGGCAGCGACATTTAACGCCATGACCTCACATATCAAGCGTTTGATTGAGTCACAGCGTGAGCTGACACGCGCGGTCTCGCATGAGCTGCGTACGCCTGTTGCCCGTATACGGTTTGCCGTCGATATGCTGGCCGATACTGATGATGAGGACTCTCGCTTTATGCAGCGTGACTATATCGACGAAGATATTGAGTCGCTAAATGGTTTGATTGACGAGATTTTGACGTACGCTAAGCTAGAAGAAGGCTCACCAAAGCTTGATCTAGAGCCTGTCAATCTTCGAGAGCTGCTAGAGCAGGTCGAGCGCGAAACCAACGCGCTAGGTAAACCCATCAAGATAGTGACCAAACTCCCCAGTGCGAAGGTCACGGCAGTGGCTGATAAGCGCTATTTACACCGCGTCATTCAGAACTTGGCTGGCAACGCTCTACGCTATGCAGAAACCACCATTATCATTAGTGCTGGCGTCAAAAAGGGCAATGCCTTTGTCAGTGTCGAAGATGACGGTCATGGCATCCCAGAAGAAGACCGCGAAAAGGTGTTTATCCCGTTTTCGCGCTTGGATGACAGTCGCACCCGTGCATCGGGTGGCTATGGACTTGGTCTGTCTATCGTTTCGCGCATTGCCTTTTGGTTTAACGGCAGGATGAAGGTAGATGAAAGCCGTGAGCTTGGCGGCGCAAGGTTTGTCATGACTTGGCCGATTAAGCCCTTGACACAGATATTGGCGGCAGATGAGTTGACGCAAGACAGAAGTGAGCGTGATATTGAAAACCAATGATAAGCAAAGACAGCCAGTGATCAGCAGAGCAATAGTAGAGGAGGGCGAAGGATGCCATACTTATTTGGCGGGTTGGTGATAGTAAATGCGATTACCTTGGGGTATTATTTATTTGTGCAGCAGCCGAGTAACACTCAGACCGTAGAGGCGGCCAAAGCGGAGATTACCCAGCCGCTGGCCTTTACCAATAGTGCTAAGCACATCCCGCCGGTGATTGGTAGCAAAGACTGAGATTTAAGACCAAGGGGCGGCTTGAGTCTGCCCCTAACCCTAACTTTTAAGGGTTAGGCGGCTTGTCTGTGACCTGTTTCTCATCAGATGGCTCTGAGGCAGTGGGCGTATCGGCGGCTAAGGTTTCATCGCCAGCCACCTTAGAGAGTAGCGGTATACGTACGCACACTTGTAAACCGCCATCAGGGTGATTGATGGCCTCAACCGTACCATGATGTAACCCTGCAATACGGCTGACGATGGCTAAGCCTAGACCACTGCCTTGTGTGGTACGTGCCGTCTCGCCGCGCTCAAATGGTTGCATGATTCGCTCTAATTGGTCTTCTGCCACGCCATCGCCGCAATCGCGCACACAAATTACCAATTGTTCCTGTGCTTCTTGGTTTACTACGTTTTCCGTCACCACATCGGTTTCTTCATCTACAGCGGTTTCGACAAAGGTCGGTATGACGGTTGCCGATAGATAAATGGGCGGTTTGCCGTAGCGATTGGCATTATTTATAAGGTTGATAATCAAACGTTTGATAGAAAGCGGCCTGACGGGTACCACTTTATGGCACTCAGATTGATAGATAAACTCCATTGGCGCAAATTGCACCATGATTTCATTAAATATGGTGTCCAGATTGGTCAGGCTCACAGGCTCATCGGAGCCATCTTTCATAAACGAGATAAACTGCTCTAAAATCGCATCCATATCTTCAATATCATAAATCAGCCCTTCACGAAAAAAATCATCCGGCAGCATCTCAGCGGTCAACCGCATTCGGGTCAGCGGCGTCCGCAAATCATGTGAGATACCGGCGAGCATGATGGTACGCTCTTTTTGCGCTTGGCTGAGCGTGGTAAATAGGCGATTAAAGGCCATATTGACCTGACGTATCTCTGTTGGGCCTTTTTGGGTGGGCAGGGTGGTGGCGTGACCAAGACGAATATAATTGGTCGCGGCGCGCTGCAGATAGCGCAGCGGGCGGTTTAATTGTCGCGCCAGTAAAACAATGGTGAGCAAGGACAAGATAGGCAAACCAATCAAAAATAACACCAGCAGACTTGGGCTATACTGTGAGTAATACACCACAGGCTCACGAATCCAAAAACTGTCGTCACGACTGTCTTGTACCCATAATTGCGGCGTGGGCTTAAATTTAAAATACACCTCAACAGGTCGCCCTAATTGAGCGCCAATCTCTCGCTGCAACACGTTGGTAAAGATACCGACAAAGGCTTTATCAGCCACCTCCGGAAAGTCGCTTGGATTATCCACCACCACCACATGTGAGTGCCGATAAATCCACTGGCGTACCTCAGGACGCGCTTGCCAGTCTTTATTGACACTATTCATCAGCTTTAGCTCGCTGGTCAAATAACGCGCATGGTTTTTGAGCTCTGGCAAATACAGACTGCGCCAAAAAAACAAAATCGATAAACTGACACTGATCAGCACGATAAAGGCGACCATCAAAGTCGTCAGCCAAGTGTTGGAGTAAGAGCGCGCAAGCCAGCCTTTGCGACGGGTTGGTAGATTTGATGGAGTCATAACAATCCAGTAGGTTACATGAGGCGTTATAAAGTATAGCGTTATTTGGTCTAGAAAGGATGTCATCTACCAAAAATAACGGCGCAATAGCAGAGGATTGCCATATGCAAATCCTAGAAGGATTTTACATCGATAGCCATTTAAGCTATTGTTAATAAATAATTAAATAAGCACAGTTTATGTTTTCAATAAATCAAGACTGTGATATAATTATGCCCTTTTTGGTATACCTGCGAAAGAGAGAATTCACATGGTTGTTATTCGTTTAGCACGGGGCGGTGCCAAGAAACGCCCATTTTATCAAGTAGTTGTTGCTGATCAACGCCGCGCGCGTGACGGTCGCTATATTGAAAACATCGGCTTTTTTAACCCACTCGCTAAAGAGTCTGAAGAAGCAGTACGCCTAAACATGGAAGCGTACAATGCGTGGATCGCCAAAGGTGCCCAGCCTTCAGATCGCGTTGCTTCATTAGCAAAAGCTTATAGCAAGTCTGCCGCTCAAACTGAAGCCACTGCTTAAGTTTGTTGGTCGCTGAGGTGCCTATAGTTTGACTATGGCAGTCTCAATAGACTTGAGAACACACAGCGTAACTGGTCTGACCAGGGTGCGCCATTAACTGTTTATCGCTTTTAACGCAGTTTTCAATGATTGTTGCTTTAATCGTGATTGTTTTACTTACTGTTTGTTAGTCATTACTAGGTTAGCCGTTATGTCATCTGCTCCAGACGCTAGTACCCTTATGAAAATCGGTCAGCTTAAAAAGCCTTATGGTATTAAAGGCTGGCTGTGGGTATTTAGTGATACAGAGGATCGGACGGCGATATTTGACATGCAGCCGTGGTGGATGAAAACTGCCACTGGCATGAAGCCTTTGACGGTGAAAGCATGGCGTGAGCAAGGCACAGGACTTGTGGCTCAATTTGAGCAAATTCCTGATCGCAATGTTGCTGAAACCATGAACGGTGTGACCGTTTGGGTCGAGCAAGACGTCTTGCCAGAAACGGCTGAGGATGAATATTATTGGTCAGACTTGATCGACTTGCGCGTGATAAACGAGCAAGAAGAGTATCTAGGCGATATCACCGAAATGTTTGAAACTGGCGCGCATGACATCATGCGCGTGAAAGCAAATTCAGACAGTTTGGATGGTGAAGAGCGCCTGATTCCGTGGCACAAACAAACCGTCATTGAGGTCGATATGACTGAAAAAACGGTGCTGGTGGCATGGCCAAGTGACTATTAGTTAAATAGATATAGATATTAGTCAAATATCTATTAATCAAGTAGCTAATAACTATTAATAGTATGAGTAAGACAATTTTTTGGCGTTAGCGCCAGTATGATCACTGCGTCAATTAAGTAGATATCAGATGTATTTTGCCGTCATTAGTATTTTTCCTGAGATGTTTGCCACGATTCGTGATTTTGGTATCACAGGAAGGGCAGTCGCTGGAGAGCACGTGACGATTGAGTGCATTAATCCCCGTGATTATACCACCGATAACTACCGCCGTATTGATGAGCGCCCGTATGGTGGCGGTCCTGGCATGGTGATGATGGCTGAGCCATTATCAAAAGCCATAGAGGATGCGCGCTTGCGAGCGAGTCAGCACGGCTGCCGTGTCGATAGTGAGCACTGTCCGGTGATTTATATGTCGCCACAAGGACAGACGCTCAGTGAGAGTAGTGTGGTCAGCATGGCTGAGTACGATGGCATGATTATATTGTGCGGTCGTTACGAGGGTATTGATGAGCGCTTACTATCACGATATGTCGATAGGGAAGTGTCATTGGGGGATTATGTGCTGACAGGCGGTGAGCTGCCTGCCATGGTATTGATGGATAGTGTGATACGTCGTTTGCCTGATATCATGGGCGATGATCAGTCCGCTGAGCAAGACTCCTTTGTCGATGGTTTGCTTGATTGTCCGCATTATACCAAGCCGCATGAGTTTGCAGGTATGAGCGTCCCTGAGGTATTACTCTCAGGTCATCATGCCAATATTGCTAAGTGGCGTTTTGCTCAGCAAGTCAGTCGCACGCAAGCGCGTCGGCCAGACTTATGGCAGGCGTTTACCCCAACGGTAGAGCAAGCGAAGTGGCTAAAGGCACTGGCAAAAACAGATAAAAATAGGGGTTAACCTTTTGTTTTATCGTTTTTAAATTTGATAAACAGTTAAACAATAAAATTTTGAGCAATAATAAAACGAGTCATCATATTGTGGCCGTTGGTTATAACCCATTTACGTTGCGTCTTTTTATAATAAGATGCAATTCATTATTACAAACAGGTGATATGCGTGAAGCCTCTATTATCTAATGTGAGGAGATAACTCTCATGAGCAACAAGCATCCATTGGTTCAGGTCATCGAAAACGCTCAATTGCGTGAACACCCAAGCTTTGCACCCGGTGATACCATTGTCGTACAAGTAAAAGTACGTGAAGGTGAGCGTGAGCGTCTACAGGCTTTTGAAGGTGTGGTCATCGCTAAGCGTAACCGCGGTTTAAACTCAGCATTTACCGTACGTAAAATCTCAAGCGGCGTCGGTGTTGAGCGTGCATTCCAGTTGCATTCACCACTGATCGATAGCATCGAAGTGAAACGCCGTGGTGCGGTTCGTCGTGCGAAACTATACTACTTACGTGAGCGCTCTGGTAAATCAGCACGTATCCGCGAAAAGCTTGGTGCTCGTCCAACAGCTCAGAAAAAAACTGACGCTGGTGTTCCTGATGCGGTTGAAACAGCGCCAGGCATCTAAGCACAAGTTACGTGAGCACATACGTGATCATAAGTATCTAAGCGGTGCTCTGAGTCTTTGTTAGTCTGTGATTATCACTGCCAGCAAAGGCTCGGACAAGCATAGATACCAGCCCTTATTCATAGGTTTATTTATAAATAAGCGGGCCATACCAAAAAGACAAAACCCCAATCTATGCGATAGCTGGATTGGGGTTTTTGTATGGGCGAAAATACATGTGTGCCTATGAACGCAGATGCATGAGATTAGGCGCTATCAGCGGTGTCGATGCGTATGCTTTGGTCCTTTGATTTGCTGTGCTTACGCAAACGGATATACAGTGTTTTGGTGACAGTGGCCACAACTTTTTGCTGCTCATCGACGATATCGACACTGTAGTCGCGAAATACCGCCCCTCCATCTTTGGCCAGCTCTTGAATGGTAATAATTTCAGCGCTCGGTATCTTCATCCTTGCGGTAACTTTGCTATGGCCTGGCGCGACAAAGTCGATATGTGAGCTTTTGTCCCATACCACATAATGACTGCCCAATTGATGCATCAGCATGAGCATATAAAACGGATCAACCATAGAATAGAGGCTGCCACCGAACTGGGTGCCGACGATGTTTTTATTTAAGCTATTCAAACCCATACTGACCACACATAAACCTTGATCGAGGCTGATATGCTCGATTTTGATGCCAGCTCCGACGTAAGGCGCGTAGGTGTTGATACGCAGTTTGAGTAAATGCGGTGTCAACAATGGCATGATGCTTTGTTTGGCGCGACGCTTTAAGGTCTCAAGGTTGGTGGGTAGTAAGCTCATAAAGGAATCCTGTTACTTCTTTTCGATTTTTAATTATTAAGTCAAATGGCTGACACCTGTTGCAGGGTATCTAGCGTGAAAGCTATTTATCATAAGTAAAAATCGTCTTTACCGCTAGGTTTAAAGCGTAAGTATGCCTCATTATAAATAAGGTAAATGATGAATATATGAGGTAGCACGTCGCCCTGAGCACGGTCATCGCTAAGCAATCTGTGGTTGTTTTTCTAAAATAAATGATTGATAAGTTTGCAAAAATGACAACTTAAAACTTTAAGTTATCAATCAAACCGAGACGCATAGTATCTTTATATGGTTTCGCGCTCGCATTTCACTGTCCTGTGGCATACAATAGCCTGCAATTTGTACTGCCCTGTGATTTTATCAAGTCACGTCAGTGCACTGCCCGTCCATCGAAGCCTCAGTCGACATAAGGAAATGTGATGAGTAACACTCAGATCCCTGCCTCAGGGTCTACTCCGCCACTATCAAGTCCATCCAATTACGACAGCGAGCCACAAGGCAGCTACCTTGATCTACACAAGCCCAGCTCAAGCTTTGAGAGTCGTGACGCCTATCTAAATCATGAACTACAAATCATGCAGCCCAAGCGCTGGCGGGTAAACTTGCCGTTTCGTGATTATCGTTTTGAGTATGAAGATACCATCCCTGCGATGGCCGCAACGATCGGTAAGGTCGTGATGGTAGGCGCTATTGCCGCTACGTTTGCAGGGCCGCTTGGGCTAAGCGATGCCTTTGTATTAGAAAATGTGCGCTATGAGCTGTTAATTGTCGCTTTCTTTGTGATTTTATTCTCAGGCTTTCTGCTACCGACGGCCAACCTTGCTGGTACGCACGGGCCACTGATTCCACTGATTCCTATCGTCGTTGCTGCTGGTGGTCACCCGATGGCCTTTGGCTTGCTCATCGGTGCTTTTGGGCTATTACTAGCCATTAGTAAAGGAGGCAGTCTGCTGGCAAACTTGACCAGTAAAGGCGTGTGTGGCGGTCTGCTGCTTTATTTGGGTTTTATTGGCACCCTCTCGCAGGTCAAAAATCTTTTTGCATGGGCCGAAGGTATCGGCATGGCGCATATCGCCTTTGTGGTGATTTTGCTGACCATCATCCTGTACGCGGTGTTAGAAAACTTTCAAAAGCGCTGGCTGGCTGTACCGTTAAGCTGCTTGTTAGGTGGCGGTGTGGCCTTTGCCATGGGCGCGCCTTTTGCCTTTGAGACAGCGCCTGGCCTGCCAAATATGAACCCGATGTACTGGTGGGGGGAGGACACGGGCTGGATGCTAGGCTTACCGACGATTGAAAGCTTTGTGGTGGTATTGCCATTTGCGGTATTGGCCGTCGCTATGTGGTCACCGGATTTTTTGGGTCATCAGGTCTTTCAAAAGATCAGCTACCCAAAGCGTACCGAGCGCGTGTTGATGGATATCGATGACACGATGACCAGTGCCTCTATCCGTCAGGTCGCAGGCTCTATCCTTGGCGGCGCAAACTTTGCGTCATCATGGGGTACGTATATCGTACCAGCTGCGATTGCCAAACGCCCGATTCCAGCGGGTGCGGTACTCACAGGACTGTTTTGTTTGATTGCTGGTATCTGGGGCTATCCGATGGATTTGGCGATTTGGGAGCCGGTGATGTGTGTGGCACTGATCGTCGGGGTCTTTATTCCGCTGCTTGAGGCGGGGATGGAGATGACGCGCGAAGGTAAAACCACGCAGTCTGCTGCGATTGTGGTCTTTGCCTCGGCATTGGTCAACCCAGCCTTTGGCTGGTCGATTACCTTGGTGCTTGATAACCTAGGTTTGATTGGCTCAAAGGAGCGTAGTGCGAGCCTATCAAAGATGAGCCGCTGGATTATTCCTGTCATTACCTTTGTGATATTGACTGGTGTCATGGCGGTGGTTGGGATGTTGCCGGGCATTCCTGCACTATTACCGAACTTCCGTCATTAGAAATTTTGCCTACCACAAAAAAAGAAAAGCCAGCCTCGTGCTGGTTTTTTTGTGTGTAAGCGGATAAGTTTGATGGCTTGTAAAACGTAGGCTGCCGCCCCATAAATAGCTGTATATCAGTGTCTTAAGAGCAATAAATTTTATGGTTAATGTCTCAGAGTCGAGTCCCGTCGATGATAAAAAAGCCCGCCTCAAACATCTAATTCAGCGCCTGCCAAACTTGCCAGGGGTCTATAAAATGCTGGGTAAAAACGGTGATATTTTATATGTGGGCAAGGCAAAATCGTTAAAAAGTCGCGTCAATAGCTACTTCGCTAAGACCATTGACCATCCAAAGACGCGGGCACTGGTGGCACGGATTCACGATATCGAGACCATCATTACCCGTAGTGAGACCGAGGCATTGCTGCTTGAGCAAAACCTGATTAAAGAATACCGTCCCCCTTATAACGTCCTACTGCGTGATGATAAATCTTATCTGTATGTGTTTATCTCAGCGGATAAGCCTTATCCAAGATTGGCTTATGGCCGCGGCAAAGGCAATCACCAAAAAGGTCGGTTTTTTGGGCCTTTTCCTTCTGCTCATGCGGCCAAAGAAACCTTGGTGCTGATGCAAAAGATGTTTCAGATGCGCCAGTGTACCAATACGTTTTTTAAGCAGCGTAAGCGTCCGTGCCTTGAGTATCAAATCAAGCGTTGCCGTGCGCCCTGTGTGGGCTTGGTGTCGCCAGAAGAATATGCAGAAGATGTGAATAACACCATTCGTTTTCTCAAAGGCGACTCAAGTGACATACACAGTGCGCTAATTGAAAAGATGGAAAGTGCTGCTGAAGCGTTGGATTTTGAAAAAGCAGTCTTTTATCGGGATCAGCTCTCTATGCTGCGCGAAGTACAAGCGCGGCAGGCCGTCTATACGGTGCAAGGTGAGGCCGATGTGATTGCCATTGCAAGTCAGGCAGGCATGACTTGTGTCAATGTGCTGACGGTGCGTGGCGGCCGCGTACTCGGTGGTAAAAACTATTTCCCTGATGTCGATAGCAGTGAGTCGCTCGCGGATAATTTGTCCGCCTTTATTACCTCGTTTTATTTTCAGGTGACCGACGACTTGCCAAGTGAGATTATTCTCAGTCATGCGCTACCTGACCAACAAGCAATCAGCGAAGCATTGGCCACCCACTTTGAGAGTAAAGTCGTTATCAAAACCAATGTGCGCGAGCACCGCTCAGAGTGGCTGGACTTGGCAAAGCTCAATACCAACAATGCACTAAAAACCAAACTGGGCGACTATCTAGAGCTGCATGCGCGCTTTGGTGCGCTAAAGGACGTACTGGCTGATGTCACTGATCGCGCCATAGACCGTATCGAGTGCTTTGATATCTCGCACACCATGGGCGAGGCGACCATCGGTAGCTGTGTGGTGTTCGATCAAGGAGGCTCGCGCCGCCGCGATTACCGTCAGTATGCGATTCATGATATCCAAGGCGGTGACGATTATGCGGCGATGCAGCAAGTGCTGACGCGGCGCTATAAAAAACAGCCACTGCCTGATCTGTTGCTGATTGATGGCGGGAAAGGTCAGCTTAATATCGCCAAAGAAGTGCTGACCGAGCTGGGTATTTTAAATGGCACGCTGCTTGTGAGTGTGGCAAAAGGAGAAGGGCGCAAGGCGGGTTTAGAAGTATTACATTTTATCGATCATGAGCCGCTGGATCTGCCCATGGACAGCAAGGCGCTGCATTTATTGATGCATATTCGCGATGAGGCGCATCGTTTTGCCATCACGGCGCACCGTAAAAAGCGCGATAAGCGCCGTTCGTCGTCGGTGCTGGAGGTAATACCAGGGCTGGGGGAAAAACGCCGCCGCGACTTGCTCAACCACTTTGGCGGGATGCAGCAACTGCTAGGGGCTTCACAGCAAGAGCTGTCGGGTGTACAGGGCATCGGTCCAGTATTGGCCAAGACCATTTATAAAGTGCTGCATGAGTAGGCTATATATGGGTAAAGTTTCGCTATGTTTATAGAAAACGGGGCTGCTCTAGATAAAGAAGCAGCCCCATTTTTGAGTCATTGATGAAGAGTACGTTTTTATGATTCAGTAGCCTGTTTTAGGTAAGTCACAAATCTAAAATCCAATCCGCTTTTTTCATCATGCATCGACTCAGACGCTTCTGCGACTGCAAAGTCGCTCGGCAATTCAGGATAAAACGCCTCGCCGTCAGGGATCTCGGTATCGACGTGTGTCAGCTCAATACGATCGGTGTACATAAAGGCATCACGAAATACCCGCTCGCCGCCGATGACCCAAATCGTATCTAAGTGAGCACCATGGGCGAGACTGGCAGCTTGCGTTAAAGCATCATCCAAATTATGCACCACATACGCATTGTCTTTGCCTACTAGGCCGCTCTTTTCGGCGTAGTCCATTTGACTGCTGATAATAAAGCTGACACGTTTTGGCAACGGCTTGCTGCCCATTGACTCAAAGGTCTTGCGCCCCATGATGACGATACCTTGAACCGCATCGTCTGTTGCTTTGGTGGTCATTTGTTTGAAATGCTGCAAATCTGCTGAGATATGCCACGGCAGCTCATTGTTCTTGCCGATACAGCGATTGCTACTGATAGCAGCGATTTGGGCGACTTGGGTATTGGCATAACTCATAATATGTCCTTATTGTTTTCGTCAATCATATGAAGTAAAAAAACAGTCTTTATACCGCGACTTTTGCTTTGATAGCGGGATGTGATGCATAACCGTTTACGCTAATATCCTCAAAACGAAACGCAAAAATATCATCAACATCAGGGTTGAGCGTCAATGTCGGTAGTGCATAACACTCACGCGTCAGTTGCAGCTCGACTTGCTCGCGGTGGTTTTGATAAATATGACAGTCGCCGCCGGTCCAGATAAACTCGCCCACGCCCAGCCCACAAACCTGCGCAATCATGTGGGTCAGTAGGGCATAGCTGGCGATATTGAACGGCACACCTATGAATATTATAACCCCTAATTTATGCACAAGACGCCTAATAACATAGCCTTAACAGCTATAATAGCATTGTGCACTTTTAATTCTGCACAATATGGGTTATACATACAAGGTTATTATACCTGATTTTAAAATATCACTGCTAATAGAAGGTCTTGTTTATTTCTTTTAGTTGTACTAAGGCATATAAAACGTGATTGCTCCAACATTAAAACTCACCCTAAAGCCCTATCAATCAACGCATCGGTAAGCTGAACCTGTGTCTCTTGAGACTGCTGTAGCTTAACTTTTAACTGATCGCAAATAGCCATTAGTTCATCGACTTTAGCAACGATACGGTGTTGTTCAGCTAGAGGAGGTATAGGAATTAAAAATTTTGATATATTTCCCATGCTAAGATTAGCTCTTGCATTGTCGAGCCTTTCCTAAAAAGTGTGTAACTATCATTTAGATTGTAGAAGTACTTACACGAAATTTAGGAAAGGCTCGTTCATAGACAGTATGAAGGTATTTACTACCTGGCAATCAACAACTTTACAGCAACCTCAAAAAGACACTCATCTTTGATAGTAATACTAACTTTGCCATTATGAGCATTGGCGATAGCTTGCACAATAGATAAGCCTAAGCCTGTTCCTGAATGCATCGTATTCGTTTTATCATGACGATAGAATCGCTCAAACAGTTTATCGGCTTCAATCTGATTTAATGGTTTGTCTAGACGGTTGGTCATAGTTATTCTTAACCAGAGCTGCTCTGGGGATTGAATATCGTCTTTTGGCGCATTAAGCGAGGTGCTTGAAGTGAGGACAGTAGCGGATATCATAATAGTGCTATTACTAGCCGCATAATAAATCGCATTTGACATCAGGTTGGCAAACAGCCGTTGCAATAAGCCTTTATCACCTAGTACTGTTTTAAAATCACCCGATTTTTCAAAGATTATCTCACGATCCTCAGCAATCATCTCATAATAATCTATAAGCTTTGTGATCAAGCTCTCTATATCGACATGACTGATTTGCGAATCACTCAGCTCTTTTTGAGTTTTTGCCAGTAATAACATATCGTTAATCATGGCGGATAACTGCTTTAACGTATCATGCTGATGATGCAATTGCTCAATGTATTCCTCTTCCTCTCTAGGCTTATTTAACATGACTTGCGTTTGCGTAATCAGCGTCGCTATTGGCGTGCGTAGCTCATGCGCGATATTGTCTGAAAATCGCGACAACGACTCAAAATTGCTTTCAAGCTTAGCCATCATCGAGTTATAGGATTCTGCTAAAGGTCTTAGCTCTAATGGCATATCACTAACTATTACTCTTTCGCTCAATCTTTCAGGATGAATACCTTTCATCCTTTTCACGATAGTGGATAAAGGGGCAAAACCCCAATACACGCTTAAGGCTGCTATTGAAACCAACAGTAGTGTGATGGCAAATAGGATCAGACTAAGTTGACGGTTAAACTGTAATAAATACTGATGATGCACGTCAATGGGTAAGGCGATAAGGGCAAGCATGTCATCGTCTCCAATAACCATAGCTCGATAACGTCTGTCTTTAATATTTATTACAAACTGTCTGTCATCATGATTTTGCTGTAATGATAATAGGTTAAAGTCGGCACTTAATTCATTAGCAAAGTTTTTGGGAGTACTAGATAGCAATCGCCCCTCTTTATCAGCAATGATAGTTTTTAGATCGTAATCTAGCGCTGATGAATGCAGGTGATCATCATTTTCTGTGGCTATTGTAGGAAGTAGATTTGAAGAAGCTTTCGAGCTTAGCGGTTGTTGAGTGTTTGATGGACTTTGAGGCTTAGGTAGTGTCTGAGAGGCTATTTGGTTATCCGCCTCTGTTACGCGCTTACGTAGATTAAAGGCTGCGTGGGTAATGATTTCAGCATCCATTTGCTCAAAATGGCTTTTAACAGAGTGCTGTACCCAGATATAGATTATCAACTGCGATAAAACGACAAATATCGTCAATAAAAACACAGTTCGCCATAGTAAGGGTAAGCGTCGATTGTCCAATCTATTTATCATATTGGCTATCTTCCGTTTCGCTGGCAGCTTTATTACTAGCTGAAACGTCGACAGCATCTAATCGGTAGCCCATGCCACGCACAGTATGAATTAGCTTGGTATCAAACTCATCGTCTATTTTTATACGCAGACGTCTTATTGCCACATCAATCACATTAGTATCGTTATCAAAGTTCATATCCCATACTTGTGAAGCAATGATTGAGCGTGGTAATACTTCACCGCGGCGCTCTAATAGAAACTGTAATAGGGAGAACTCTTTTGCGGTTAGTTTAATGGGTGTGTCTCCTCTATGTACAGTGCGCTTGGCAATGTCCATTTTGAGATCCGCTATTTGCATGAGCGTACTTTTATAGTCGGCTTGATTGGCGCGTCGTAATAAGCTTTTTATCCTGACTATTAACTCTGCAAAGGCAAAAGGTTTGGTCAGATAATCATCACCGCCAATCTCAATCCCCTTGATTTTGTCATCTAAATCATCTTTTGCGGTTAGAAATAACACTGGCGTATGCTTGCCAGCCGCTCGGTAATTACGTACTAGCTCAAAACCGCTAACATCAGGCAGCATAACATCCATGAGTATCACGCTAAACTCTTCAGTCATCATAGCATGGTAGCCATCTAAACCTGTCAGCTGATGATCAACAATGAAGCCTGCTTCACTTAAGCCTTTTTTTACATATTCGCCGAGTTTTAATTCATCTTCTACTAGTAGTACTTTCATAGTAATCCTTCAATATAATTATGATTTTATAATACCCAAATCAATATAAATGACAAAACGGACTGGTATCTGACAAAGATGTCATGCGCTCGTCATCAAATGGTCAGTCTTCGTTTGTTAATCTATACCTATAGTACATAGCGGCTCATTCTTGATACGAGTAGCTACTATGAATTATTACTACAGGTAATTAGTTTCAATATTTAATAATTTATTAGACCTCTTGCAAAAGTAGTTGTAAGACACAACGTACATTATTGAACTCTACTTACATAATAGATATGCCAAACATAGATAAGCTACTCAAACAAAGTGACGCTGGTTTTAAACGCTACACTGGCATTCATAAAGCCACCTTTTATGACATGCTTGATGCCATGCAAGAGCATGAAGCATCTAAGACCAAATCAGGTAGACCAAGTGTGCTTAGTCTTAAGGAGCAGATACTACTCGCCCTGACTTATTGGCGTGAATACCGCACGCTTTATCATATCAGTATGGACTTTGGTATTCATGAGTCTTCTGCTAGCCGTATCATTCGTAAAGTAGAAGACACACTGATTGACTCTGGCAAGTTTGAATTGCCTAAAAAGCTGCCTAGTCGTGTCGATGAGGACATCAATTGGTCAGTCGTCATTGTCGACGCCACCGAAACCCCAATTGAGCGTCCAAAAAAAACCAAAGCGACTACTACAGCGGCAAGAAAAAACAACACACCCTAAAAGCGCAGGTTATCGTCCATTGGCAAACCGGCTTGATACTTGATGTGCAAACCTGTAAAGGGTCAATCCACGATTTTAAGCTGTATAAAGATACTTGTCCTGATTGGTTACCTGAGAATACTAACTATCTAGCAGACAGTGGTTATCAAGGGTTAGCAAATCTACATAAGCAAACCTTCACACCATTTAAGAAACCTCGTGGTGGTCAGTTATTGGAGATATGCAAACAGGCCAATCACTATCTGGCAAAGTTCCGTATTGTGGTTGAACACAAAATAGGCTTAATAAAGTTGTTTAAAATCGTGGCTCATAAATATCGCAACCGTCGTCAGCGCTATGATCTTAGAATGAAGCTGTTTGCTGGTATCATTAATTCCGAGCTTAACCTATGACTTTTGCAAGAGGTCTATTAAGGATGTTATATGAAAAGCTATCGTTCATTAAAAAAAGCAGCTTTGCTTTCAGTATCGATGTTAGTGGGCATGTCAGCGGCCAATGCGCATACCACAAACTTAGATGCTTCTGTTCTCGGTAATTGTGATGCGCTCACTAGTTTTGCAAGAAACGCAGATCATAATGATGCACAAATGTCCAAAGAGCAAAAGAAAAGTTATGTCGACGCCAGAGTGGCTTGTCAGGTTCAACATCAAGATCAACATTTGCAGTCTGAAAAGTATTTTGTGAAAAAATATGGTAACGATCGTGATAGCAATGCTGAAGCCATATTAAATGAATATATCGCGCATTAAAATATAAAAGTAGCAAGATGACAATATTGTCATCTTGCTGTCATCTCTCTGTCAGAATCAATAAGTTATGCTTTAGACTGAATTAATATCCTAAAGCTTTATGTACCCTCAACTAAATCAATTAAGGATTAACCATGTCACTCTTTAAATCAAAGTCTTTACCTAAAGCAATCGTAGCCACTGCCGTCGCTCTAGTCGTTTCAACCTCAGCTCTAGCACATGACCCTAAAATGCATGCTGAAAAAGATCAAATGAACTGTGAAAAAATGCAAAAGCATATGGATATGATGGGAAAAATGGATCATAGTAAGATGGACATGAGCGATCCTGCCATGAAAGCGATGATGGCTAACATGGGTAAAATGAAGCAAATGTACCAAAAACACTGCGTTACTAACGACAGTAAATCTTAAAAATTTTAGCTCTGTTAAATAGCAGTCAACACTTAACGGAAATAAATTGTTAGGAAAACATATGAAATTTTTATTGGGTGCGCTCTTTACCGTATTTGTGGCAATCGTTAGCGTGTTTGCGGTTGTTACTAGTGGCGTTGTCAATGTGGGAGCTGACCAAGAGCATAGCCCAATGATGTTTAGCTTTTTAGAAACTGCTCGCAATCGTTCCATAGAAAATGCCAGTAAAGATATTGTGGTACCAGATTTAGAGAAGGCTGAGCTAATCAGTTCTGGTGGCGCGGACTATAAGGATATGTGTGCAGGCTGTCACTTGTCTCCGGGAGTGGCACAAACTGACTTTAGTGAGGGCTTATATCCAAAGCCGCCCAACTTTACCAAGGCTGATATTGTCAAACGTTATCAAACAGAAGACGGTGCAAAGCAAGGCTTTTGGGCAATCAAGCACGGTATTATGGCATCTGGAATGCCTGCGTGGGGCGCGTCCCATGATGACGGTAGAATGTGGGCAATGGTAGCCTTCATTAGATCGTTACCTGAATTAGATGAAAGCCAATACACGATGCTAACCACTAGGATAGATGGCGATATGATGGACATGTCATTTGACGGTGATATGAATATGTCGGATGATGGATCTGGAATGCAGCATTAATACTTTCTAGATATGAAAGCCTCCTAACTCACGGTTGTCGCTATTAATAATGCAGTACTGAACAGTGTTGCATTTAATGTTTTTAGTTAAGTACATAAGAATTCAAATATAGGGTGTAAGTTTTTAGAATATCGAGCATAACAATAGACGTTTAGGAGTAATTTAATGAGACATTACACACATGTGCTTTCTAATGGACATAGCTGGTTATCCAGTCGTGTACTTTTATTGGTGGTGACATCGTCACTCTCGTTAACGCTAGCCGCTTGCAGCCAATCTAATACCAGTGGCTCTGATTCTCAACCAGTAAAGGTTGAACAGTCTGCTACCCAGAATGCACAAGTACAAAATGAAAGTTCTGCTCCTACAAATGCTCCCGTTAACAGCTCGTCATCATTACTCAAAAACGTCTCAGCCACGGTTTATAAAGATGCCAACTGCGGCTGCTGTAAAGAATGGGTAGGCTATGCCGAAGGTCATGGTCTAAGCGCAACTGCGCAAGACGTTACAGATTTATCTTTATTTAAAGAGCGTTATGGCGTACCACAGCAAATGCGCTCTTGTCATACCACCGTTACCACCGACGGTTTTGTCTTTGAAGGGCATGTCCCTGCTAAACACATGGCTGAATTCTTAGCAAATCCTCCTGCACAAGCTATTGGACTTGCCGTACCGAGTATGCCGGTTGGTAGCCCCGGTATGGAGTATGAAGGTAAATTCATGCCTTATAAGGTAATGCAGCTTAATAAAGACGGCACCACAGAAGTCTATGCTGCTATTGAGTCTCCTCAGCAGCAGCTGTAGTGTTGGCTTAGATGTGAATAGATTCTGTTAAATATCGAAAATGTTATAACTATAAGCTTAACCACCATCTCTCAAATTAAATCAGGTTATCATTATGAATAAAAAGAACATACTGAACCGCCGACGTTTTTTAACCGGATCCTCTGCTGTCCTTGGTGCCTCCTTGATGCCGACTATTGCTAGTAGCGCATTGGGACAATCGAGTCGCTCAGGCAGTCAGGGCGCTACTATTAACAGTGATAAACCCGATCATAAAGTACCCATACTGACAGGCAAAGAGTTTGATCTTTATGTCAGCAAAAAACCCATCATTGTTGATGGCAAGTCAAGCACGGCGACGCTCATTAATGACTCATTACCAGCGCCAACGCTAAAAATGCGCGAGGGCGATACGGTAGTGATACGCGTCCATAACCAAATGAATGAGTCGACCTCTATTCATTGGCATGGACTACTAGTACCGTTTGAGATGGATGGGGTGCCGGGCATTAGCTTTGATGGCATTCCTGCGAACAGCACCTTTACTTATAAATTCAAATTAAAACAATCAGGCACTTATTGGTATCACTCGCACACTGGATTCCAAGAACAAACCGGTATGCGCGGGGCCATCGTCATTGAGCCGAAAGGGCGCGAACGTCATCCTATCGAGGAAGACCATGTCATTTTGCTCAGTGATTGGACGCACCGTGACCCGCACAACTTGGT
Source organism: Psychrobacter sp. Marseille-P5312 (assembly GCF_900291405.1). Taxonomy (NCBI): domain Bacteria; kingdom Pseudomonadati; phylum Pseudomonadota; class Gammaproteobacteria; order Moraxellales; family Moraxellaceae; genus Psychrobacter; species Psychrobacter sp. Marseille-P5312. Next base: position 900,554 of record NZ_OLML01000001.1, on the reverse strand, counting down.
TAAACTATTAAAGCAACGCGCAGACTTTGATAATTATCATTTACCAGATTTTAAAAAGCTACTGTCCGATATTGCCGCAACAGATCTAAAAGCTGCTTTTGATAAGCGCAAAATGTGGAATCAGATGCGCATGATGCCGACAGACTTTACTGATCTGTCTGGTGAAAAAACCTTTACCTATCTGATGAATGGTAAAACCACAGCGGCTAACTGGACGCAACTTGTCAAGGCTGGACAGCCTGTCAAACTACGTTTTATTAATGGTTCAGCGCAGACGATATTTGATGTACGCATCCCCGGCCTAAAAATGAAAGTCGTCGCGACGGATGGGATTGATGTCAGTCCCGTCGATATCGATGATTTCCGTATTGGGGTGGCCGAGACTTATGATGTCATCGTGACGCCCACTAAAGACGCGCATACCATATTTGCTCAAAACATAGATCGGACAGGCTATGTTGCGACAACGCTTGCTACCAAAAAAGGTGCTCGTCCTGCGATACCTGCTATGGACAAAGTCGAATGGCTGACGATGGCCGACATGATGGGCGCCATGGGATCGAATGGCTATAACGCTAAACATGCCAAAACAGAATATGACTTTAAGTCCGATATGCGCGTTGATAGTCCGCGTATGAACCTTGATGACCCTGGTATTAATCTACGTAACATTGATAGAAAGGTTTTGAATTATAGTCAGTTGCGCTCTGTCGGCGATGAGATAATGGCAGAGCAGCGCAAACCCACCAGAGAGATTGAAATACATCTGACGGGAAACATGGAGCGCTATATTTGGGCTCTAGACGGGGTTATGTTCAAAGATGCCGCACCGGTCAATATTAAGCCGGGCGAGCGCGTACGTATTACCTTAGTCAATGACACCATGATGAATCATCCCATGCATTTGCATGGTATGTGGAGCGATCTGCGGATGCCTTCAGGTGAGTTTCAAGTACGTAAGCATACGATAATGGTACAGCCTGCACAAAAGATAAGCTTTGATGTCACCGGAGAAGCTGGCAGATGGGCATGGCATTGCCACTTGCTCTATCACATGGAAGCAGGGATGTTTAGAGAAGTTGCCGTTGTTTAATAAACCTTCGAATATGAGCCTTATTATGAAAATATATAAAGTAGGTCTACCGTTTATTGGCATGTCATCTTTGATGCTACTAATGTCACCTTTAGCAAACGCTGCTGAGATGTCGAACATGGATCATGGCAGTATGGACATGTCTGGTATGGATATGTCAGATATGGATATGTCAGATATGGATATGTCAGATATGGATCACAGCAGCATGGATATGTCGGGCAATATGTCAGATATGGACCATAGTGGCATGGATATGTCAGGCGATATGTCAGATATGGATCACAGTGGCATGGATATGTCAGGCATGGACCATGGCAGTATGGATATGTCAGGCATGGACCATGGCAGTATGGATATGTCAGGCATGGACCATGGCAGTATGGATATGTCAGGCATGGACCATGGCAGTATGGATATGTCGGGCATGGATCATGGCAGTATGGACATGTCAGGAATGCAAGGTGGCGAAGCACCAGCCGATGCTCGCAGTCCTGACTACTCGAACGGTGTTCCCTATGGTCGCTTTGGTAAGCCTGTGATGATGGGTAGCTTACCGTTATGGGGCGTATCAGTAGACGATTTGGGCTATCAATTTGACGATGATCAAATCAATTATGAGTTTGATACGTGGTACGGTACAGACAGCAACCGCGTAACGCTACGTAGCGAAGGTAGTATCCAAACTAAAGATGATAAAGAAATTGATAGCTTAACCTCACTATCTTACTGGAAGCCACTTAGTATTTTTTGGAATGGGGAAGCCGGTGTTGCTTATGATACCGAAAATGATAAATCTGCCGTGATGGCTGGTATTGCAGGCACTGCACCTTACTTCATCGAAACCGATGCTAGAGCTTATTTATATACTGATGGGCAAGTTCGTCTAGATCTAGGTGCGGAGTATGAGTGGCGCTTAGATCAACATTGGGTAGTGATTCCAGAAGTAGAGCTGACGGCATTTAGCAAAGATGATACAGATAACCATATTACTAAAGGCTTTAATGAGTTTGGGGCTGACGTTAGGCTTACTTACGAGATGTTAAGTCGTCAGCTCGCGCCTTATGTGGGTATCAGCTATGAGACCGCTTTAGGCAACGCAAGAGATTTGCGACGTCAAGAAGACGAAGCTGTTGATTCTAGTAGCGTTACAGCTGGTGTGAAATTTTGGTTCTAGTGTTAACCATGTAAGTAACAACAGTTTATAACACTAGCTCTAAAAAAAGGCACCTCTTTATTTAGGTGCCTTTTTACTAAATTAAGGACAAGAATATGAATAACCATATGGATAATAAACAGAAGCAAATGAACCCTTATGTAAAGTTCACAATCATGATTTTAACATCGACAGTCGTGATGTTTATCATGATGTATTTTAATACTTATCAATGGGATCACGTTTATTTTAGCGAAACCAGAGCTTATATGGCGTTATATATGGGCGCTATGATGGCTATTATTATGCTCGCCTTTATGACCAATATGTATAAAAAAACTAAGGTCAATCTAATGGTTTATGGGATTAGTGTCGTGCTATTTGCCTTTGGTTTATGGGGCGTTAGATCACAACAAACGGTCGATCAAGTGGATTGGATGCAGGCGATGATACCGCATCACTCGATTGCTATTTTGACCAGTTCGCGTGCTGATATCGAAGATCCACGTGTACGTCAGCTTGCTGATGACATTATCGAAGCACAAAAGCGTGAAATCGGTGAGATGCAAGCACTTATTGATGAGTTGGAATAGGCAGTCACAAATTTTGAGCACTTTGTATTAGGTGTTATTAAGTAAGCAGACTATTGAGAGGTGTACGTTCACACACTAGCACTATATCATTACTTATACTAAGGAAATAACAAATAAGGAGTCCTTGTAATGGTTATTATGATGCACGGTATGATGAACGGGACTATGCACGGCATGATGAATGGATCGATGCACGGTATGGGTTGGGGAGAATCTATTGTCTCCTTATTGTTTACAGTACTGGTTTTTGCGGTACTGATATTGACTATTATGGCCTTACTCAAATATTTGCGTAATAAAGATTAAGTTCCAATTGAAACTTAATTTTCGAGATATCTAGATTAGTAATTAGATGAATAGCAATTAAAGGTTGATGATTGTGCTTTAAAAGCTTTATTTATTGTCTTCAGGGAGTGGTTTTATGAAACATATTGCCGATGAAAAATCTATCAAAGGTGGTCAGTACGATAAAGTGCCAGAAAACTATAGTGGTACGGTTTATATCTGCCCGATGCATCCTGAGGTTAGAGATACTGAAAAGAGCGATTGTCCGATATGCGGCATGTTTCTTAAACCTGAAGACGAGGTTGCTGAATCCAACAACCATGAAGATAGTCATGCGCATTGTCATGGAGCGGATGCTAATAATAGTAATGAGGTAAATTCTGTCGAAGACGATAAGTACGACAAGATACCGGAAAATTATAGCGGTACGGTCTATATTTGTCCTATGCATCCAGAAGTAAGAGATGTTGAAAAAAGTGACTGCCCAATATGTGGCATGTTTCTTAAACCTGAAGACGAAGTTGCTAAAGATGATAGTCACGCTAGCTGTCATGGAAAGGATACTGATAGTAGCGGAGTAAAATCTGTTAAAGGCGGTAAATACGATAAAGTACCTGCTGATTACGATGGCACGGTATATACCTGTCCTATGCATCCTGAAGTGAGAGACGTTAGAAATAGCGGTTGTCCGATATGTGGTATGGCGCTTGAGCCCGAAACGCTTACTATCGGTGAAGAGGACACCTCAGAGCTTGACGACATGACTCGTCGTTTTTGGATATGTACCGTGTTGACTGTACCGCTATTAATATATGTGATGAGCGGTATGTTTGGAGTTGACTTTAGTCAGTATGGTATACCTTCACAGGTTTTACAATGGGCTGAGTTAGTGCTCGCGACCCCTGTAGTGCTTTGGGGCGCCGCCCCGTTTTTCGTTCGTGGCTGGCAGTCTATAAAAAGCCGCAATCTAAATATGTTTACTTTGATTGCGATAGGCGTAGGCGCTGCTTATATTTTTAGTATTGTCGCGACCTTTTTTCCCGATATTTTCCCAGACAGTTTCAGAGATGCCTCTGGTCAAGTCGGAGTCTACTATGAAGCAGCAGCGGTCATTGTGACCTTGGTGCTACTGGGTCAAGTATTAGAGCTCAAAGCCAGAAGCCAAACTTCAGGTGCGATTAGAGCTTTGCTTGAGCTCGCACCACCAACCGCAAGACGTGTCGATGAAAACGGTGAAGAAGTCGAAGTCTCGCTTGATGAGGTCGTCACTGGCGATAAGCTACGGGTTAAACCAGGTGAGAAACTACCCGTAGATGGTACAGTGATCGATGGTAATAGTAGTGTTGATGAATCAATGGTGACGGGTGAGCCAATCCCTGTATCAAAAGTAGCAGGAGATACAGTGACTGGTGGTACGGTAAATGGCACCGGAACGCTATTAGTCGAAGCGGTCAATGTTGGAGCAGATTCAGTATTATCTAAAATTGTACAAATGGTTGCTGAAGCCCAGCGTAGCCGCGCGCCTATCCAGCGCTTGGTAGATCAAGTGGCGGGTTGGTTCGTACCTATTGTTATTGTCACCTCTATCATAACCTTTATTGTCTGGGCGATATTCGGCCCTGAGCCCGCTATGGCCTATGCCTTGGTTAACGCGATTGCGGTACTGATTATTGCTTGTCCTTGTGCCCTTGGTCTAGCGACGCCGATGTCCATTATGGTTGGTACCGGCAAAGGCGCGCAAAACGGCGTCCTCATCAAAAATGCTGAAGCGTTAGAGAGTATGGAAAAAGTCGATACCATTGTCGTCGACAAGACCGGAACACTGACCGCTGGTAAGCCCGAGCTTACCGCAATTGATGCGCAGGTAGGTCAAGATGAAGACGAGTTCCTCGCATTGGTAGCCTCAGTAGAAAGCGCTAGCGAGCATCCTTTAGCAGAAGCTATCGTTAGAGCAGCTCAAGAAAGATCACTCATTATTCCTAAAGCTACTGACTTTAATTCGACTACTGGCGAAGGCGTACAAGCCGTGGTCGATGGTAAGAAAGTCGCTATTGGTAACTCTAAGCTTATGGAAAGCCTAAATAGTTTTGATAATGAGCTGTCCACTAAAGCTGATGTCCGTAGAAAAGACGGTGAAACGGTAATGTTTGTGGCTATAGACGGTAAAGCTGCTGGTATTATTTCAGTTGCTGACCCTATTAAACCAAGCACTAAAGAGGCTATTTCACTGCTTCATGACGCAGGTTTAAAAGTTGTGATGCTAACCGGTGACAACGAAAAAACCGCGCAGGCAGTCGCCAATAAACTAGGTATTGATGAAGTTCATGCGGATGTCTCACCAGAGGATAAAAACCGTATCGTCAAAGAAATGCAAGACAGCGGTAAATTGGTCGCTATGGCGGGTGATGGTATCAACGACGCACCAGCGCTAGCGCAAGCTAATGTTGGTATCGCTATGGGAACCGGTACCGATGTGGCGATGGAGAGTGCGGGCATTACCCTGCTAAAAGGTGATTTAATGGGCATTGCCAAAGCTTATAAGCTTAGCCACGCCACCATGCGCAATATCAGACAGAATCTGTTTTTTGCCTTTATCTACAATGCACTTGGTGTTCCTATTGCCGCAGGTGTGCTCTATCCCATATTTGGGCTTCTGCTCAGTCCGATGATAGCAGCGGCAGCGATGAGCTTGTCGTCATTCTCGGTGATTGCTAACGCGCTGCGATTGCGCCGTTTGAAACTATAATTCTGGTACGGTAAAAAGTGTTCTAAAGCACACTGACACATACTGGTCTAAACAAGATCACAAAATATAAGGATACCGTTATGGGCAGCTTTTCTATTACACATTGGCTGATTTTATTGGTCGTAGTGGTGGTCGTATTTGGTACTGCCAAGCTTAAAAATGCAGGTAAAGATTTAGGCGGTGCGGTGAAGGGTTTTAAAGAAGCGGTCAAAGATGAAGAACCCGAGAATGCTCGCAAAAATCATGTGCTTAGCCATGAAAATAGTACGCCAGCTGCAAGTAATGATTTAAATACGCGTGTAGGTAATCAGGCTGATGATATGGAAATCAGCCCTATTTCCACTGATGATCAGCCTAAAGTATGAAGCGCGCCGCTTATAAATAGCGGCACTAAGTAGTCTATTAATATATGTGACTGTTATGTTTGATATTGGGTTTTCCGAATTACTCTTGTTTGGCGTCATTGCTTTAATCGTATTGGGCCCAGAAAAACTGCCGCAAGCCGCACGTACCGCTGGGCAATGGTATGCCAAACTGCGCCGTACAGTATCCACTCTACAATCTGAAATAGAAGCTGAGCTTGATCTAGCTGAAACACGTCAACAAATGCAAAATGAACTTGCGAAAATCCGTCAGACCGAGTCGGATATGAAGCGCGAATTAGCAGAAATGCGTGGCAGTATGCAAAAGTTTGAGCAGTCACAGAACCAAAGCCTAGACGCTTCACATCAGTCAATCACCCCTTATGATAAAGACCATCAACAGAATACTACCTCCTCGTTCATTAAACAGGAGGCGGATCAGTGAGCCTATTTAAACGGCAAAAAGGTCGACAAGAAAAAATAACAGATATAGAGTTTGAGGCGCCAACAGATACAACACAGAATAGTGAGTCTGGAGATACGTTAGGTACGCTTGGCGATATGCCTATTACCGGACATTTAATCGAGCTGCGTACGCACTTAATAAGAATATGCGTGGTCGTCTTAATTATATTCTTAGTATTGGTGGGATTTTCACGCGAGCTTTATAATCTTTTATCAGACCCATTAGTGGCGCAGTTACCCATCAATTCGACCATGATTGCCACTGATATAACGTCAAACTTTATGGCACCCATTCGCTTAACGATATTCGTCGCCGCATTTTTAGCAATGCCTTATATCCTGTATCAAATTTGGTCATTTGTAGCTTCCGGCTTATATAAAAAAGAGAAGAAAATTGCCATTCCTGTACTGCTATCTTCGATATTTCTATTTTATGCTGGTGTTGCTTTTTCCTACTTTGTCGTACTCAAAGGGGTATTGAAATTTTTTATTATGTTCGCTCCGCAGAACGTTATACCAATGACCGATATTGACAGTTATCTGAGCTTTGCCCTCAAGCTATTTATGGTGTTTGGACTGACTTTTGAGATTCCAGTGGTTACCTTATTGCTGATAATGGCCGGAATCGTTTCTACTCAAATTTTAGAAGATAAGCGTCGTTATATCATAGTCGGCTGTTTTGGGATCGCCGCGGTAGTGACACCGCCTGATGGTGTATCAATGCTGTTGTTGGCGATTCCTATGTGGCTATTATTTGAGCTGGGTTTACTCTTAGCAAAGATATTAATTAAAAATGAACGAAATAATGATTTAGTCTCAGGGAATGAAACATTAGAAAGTAGCTAGCACTACTTAAACACGCCAAGAACCTTTTTTACTTTTTACTTTTTACTAGAGTATGTCAGCGTGAGTACTCTACTTAGCGACGGACTCTAAATGGAACACCCAACTAATAACAACGAAAAAAATGACGGTCTTGCAAATCGACTTAACCAAGAGTGCTACTGCATTACCCTTGATCGTAAAGCGCTTAATAACAGCCTGCAAGATCAATTAGTAAACACAAGAGATAATCCACTAGGAGCCAATGAGCTTAATAAGCTGTTTTCAGCGACACCGGTGTTCGTCCCTAAGACAGAGATAGAAGCAATGGTGCGAATCATCGCAGCTATTGAGTCGACTGCTAGACTACCGTCATATCAACAGCAAGTACTGTCGTGGGCACCCAATATCGCGGCTTTCGATCCGGGGCCAATAGGGGCCTTTATGGGTTATGACTTTCACTTAGGGAGCGATGACCCCAAGCTTATTGAGATCAATACCAATGCTGGAGGCGCATTTTTAAACGTAGCACTTGCCCGCGCACAAAAACACTGCTGTCGCCCCTCAGAGCAAAGTGTTGCTACTACTAAAATGCTTGATGGGTTTGAAGAAGCGGTCGCTAATATGTTCATACAAGAATGGCAGCGACAATCGGCAACTAGCATGCCGAATCGCATTGCTATTGTGGATAATAAGCCCAAAAGCCAGTTCATGTATTTGGAGTTTCAGCTGGCCTGCCAACTACTTCAAGCTAAAGGCATTGATACCGTTATACTCGATCCGTCTGAGCTTAACTATGCTGATGGTGTACTGACAGCTCATAGCAAGCCCATTGATATGATCTATAATCGGTTAGTCGATTTCGCCTTTGAAAACCCCAACCACGCCGTGCTTAAAAGTGCCTATTTAGAGGGTGCGGTAGTAGTAACCCCCAATCCGCATGCCCATGCTATATTCGCTAATAAGCGCAACCTGACTTTACTATCCGATACGCAAACTTTGCAGTCGTGGGGACTAGGTGATGATGATGCAGAATATCTAAAAAAGTCAGTACCAACTACCAGAATGGTTACAAAAGAGGATGCAGCAGAATTATGGCGTACTCGGAGACAATTGTTTTTTAAGCCAGTAGCTGGTTATGGTAGTAAGGGCGTTTACCGTGGCAGCAAGATTACCCGCCGCGTATTCGAGACTATTTTAGATGAAAGCTATATTGCGCAGACCTTTATCCCTGCTACAGAGCGATCAATAAAGATTGATGATGTGGTGACGACTAGAAAGGTAGATATACGTCTTTATACGTATGGCGGAAAACTGTTACTACCTGCTGCGCGTGTGTATCAAGGTCAGGTGACTAACTTCCGTACGCCAGGCGGTGGATTCGCGCCTGTCTTTCAGGTGTGATCGTCTAGGTCTTATTTAGATGGCATTAGGCTGTTATAAGTCCGGTTAACTAATTGGTGGTGTGTCAAAAAGTATGCTGATTAAAACTTGAACAATTTTTGAAGCCTTGAAAGCCCTATAGAATCAGAGAACTTAGCATAGATTTCTTATTGACTTCTATCGCCAGCATACTTTTTAGAACACCACCAGATATCCATATAGCGTCTGATTATATTCAAAGTTTATTTGGTAATATCCAATCGCTAATTGAATCAAATGATATTGTAGAAATCAAAAAAATATAGCTGTATTCGGAGTTATGATGAAGTATTCTTCAAATTAACATAGAGACTTAGAAAGCTAACATAAAAATGGGAGCTCTAAGCTCCTATTTTTTGAGTGAACCGTACCGGGTTTGGAGACCCTCCGACATAGTGTCGTCTAGCCCTGCTTTAACACCCGATAAACCGTAGCTACCCCAACACCAACCGCCTTAGCGATCTCCTCTTTTGTCATATTGTTTTGACTGGCTAATTCTTTAATACGATTGTGTTTCGTTGTATTAGGCTTCTTACCAGTGGGCTTATAACCACTGTTCGCCAACCCCTGCTTAATACGCTCTCTACGCTTATCGTTATCAAGCTTTGCCATCGTTGCTAATAAGTCGATCAGCATATGGTTAATCACTGTTAGGATCTCACCTGTCATGCCTTTACTTACCGTATGCGTAGTTGGTAGATCAGCCACCACCAATCGCAAGCCCTTGTCTTTGATGCGCTGCTTTAGAATTGCAAAATCATCTTGAGATAGCCTGCTTAATCTATCCACACTTTCGACCAACAGAATATCGCCTTCCTCAGCGTCATTGAGTAACAGAGTGAGTACTGGTCTATCAAGCTTCGTACCACTGAAATGCTCAACGTACTCAACATGGTTATCATCATAGCTTTGGCTAAAGCTAATCAAGTCAGACAAGGCTCTCTTAGCGTCTTGATCCTTAGTACTGGCTCTCACATAAATACGAACAGTCATAACGCCACCCCTATCACTTAGACTTAATAATTAATGTTCATTGATAATAGACAGATATTACTATCATTTAATATTAGAAACAAGTCTACTGATAGATAAATTATCGTTTAGAGGATTTACGTTTTAGGTATAGTCTATTGATAGGTTTTTGAGTCAGTGAGTCTTTACGAACAGGTTTGTACATTCAAGCCTTTAAACTTTATAATGCTCAATGAAATCATGAGGTAAAATGTGTTGTGATCACGGGCAATAAGAAATTACCTCACGAGAAAAGTATACAGTCCAATTAAGGTTATTGAATGAAACAATATCTAGATTTATGTCAACGTATAGTTGATGAAGGCGTGTGGGTCGAAAATGAACGGACTGGAAAGCGTTGCTTAACCGTTATTAATGCTGATTTAGAATACAACGTAGGCGCTAATGAGTTTCCTTTAGTGACTACTCGAAAAAGCTATTGGAAAACGGCTATAGCAGAGTTATTGGGGTATCTACGTGGTTATGATAGCGCAGCTCAGTTTCGAACTATTGGATGCAATACATGGAGTGCCAATGCCAATGAAAATGAAGCTTGGTTAGCTAATCCTTATCGTAAAGGTGAGGATGATATGGGCCGAGTATATGGTGTACAGGGCCGCAGGTGGCGTAATTCAGTAGGAGAGGAGTTTGACCAGCTTCGTAAGATTTATGATAACTTGCGGAACGGTATTGATGATCGAGGTGAAATCCTAACTTTCTATAATCCAGGTGAGTTTCATATGGGTTGTTTGCGTCCTTGTATGCATACCCATACGTTTTCATTGTTAGGAGGAAAGCTATATCTAACTTCATCCCAACGTTCCTGTGATGTGCCATTAGGTCAAAATTTCAATCAAGTCCAGGTTTTTACTTTATTGGCTTTAATGGCTCAAATTACGGGGCATGAGGCTGGAAAAGCTTATCACAAGATTGTAAATGCACATATATATGAAGACCAATTAGAGTTAATGCGTGATGTGCAATTAAAACGCGAACCGTATCCAGCCCCTAAACTTCACATTAACCCTGAAATTAAGTCTCTCGAAGATATTGAGACATGGGTAACATTGGACGATTTTGAAGTGGAAGGGTATCAGTATCATGAGTCTATCGCGTATCCATTCTCAGTTTGATACAAATATAAATTAAAAGTTAAGAAAGATGATAAATTTCTGTTAGGCATAAAGTATTAATATATGTGATTTATGCTATAAGGTATATATTTGTTAGCTAAGCTCTTGCTAGCTTTTAAGTACAAGGAAATTAAGTTTATACTTTTTATAGCATAGGTAGTTTTCGATAGATTAGTGCATCAGCTGGTTCGGTGTTGCATCTTTTAAAGCTAACATTTGTCTCAGTTTTTTAATCTCCTGTCTAGCTTCTAATAACGACCTTTTATCTGTATCAGATTGTGTTTTATAATAATCTCGTGACTCTCTCATTTTTTGTAACCGTTTATCTGAGTGTTGAGTGACTCTTTTTATATCTTGATATTCATTAAACCAGTAGATAACCTCATTTTGTGCTTGAATCATTTTTGCTTCAAGCGCATTCTTAACATCAGCGTTATCTATAGCTTTTTTTTCTTTACGCGATTTCTCTTCAGCTTTTCTGATATCTTTGATCTGATTTAGCTTTTGGACAGGCCAACCACGGTTTGTAATAGTATTTCGATGAATACCAGTCATCTTCGAAAGTTGCGCTATAGTGGGTTTTAGTTTTTTATTATTTTGAAGATCTATTAGGGCAATATTTAGAGCAGAAGTTATTGCTTCATAGTCGTCATTATTTTTTTGATCATAAGCTTCATTACTCATAGTTCGATTGCCTCACCAAGATTTTCCAATACCATTTTGGCCTCGTTCATTGCTGATAGAATTTGCTCTCGATTGTCTGAATATTCTGGTTTATTGAGGTTGGTTTTATTTAACATGTAAACTTCACGCCATTTAGGAGCATGCTTAGTAGTTACAACGGCTTGTTTGCATCGAGCTGGGTTACAACGCAGTGAACCAATACATGGTAGGCTTGAGTCATACTCTTCTGCTCTACCACCATAGCAAAGCCCTTGTCCCATATAGACCATGGCAACCCCTTGATCTACCATAGCCTCATAAATCTCATCCTCTGTGTATCCTTCAGCCATATATCCACTAAACGTCTTGATCAGACCTTTTTTATGCTCACTCGCTTTACCACCATAATATGTACCATTTGGATTATGGGCAGTTTTAATAGCATCTAATTCAGCTGCTCGGCGCAGTGATTTCGTATCACCTTTTCGGTTGCCGTCTTTTGACAGCATCTCACCTATATCACCGTAGCCTAACGTAACTGACAAGGTGGCGCCAGTAGATGTGTACTTAGAGATGCTCTCTACAAAATGTTTCAATTGAAACGATATAAGAGGCAATCCAACTTCAGCCTTAAACAATTGATATGTTAATGTGTGTCTTAGCATGTAGGTATTGAACTTCAGTTCAATAGCAATGTTTTTGCCTAACAGTTGGCCTATAAAATTATTCATTTGATATGTAATGCCATTACTAGTCATCGACTGAGGGGAGCTACCTGGTTTAACAGTATCTACATTAGAAATTAAATAAGGTGAAACTTTAATTTTTGAAATATACGATGCTGCTAATATTGCATCTTTAACAATCGGTATAGCTACCCATCTGTCGTCAAACAAGCCTGTACTAATTTCATCTTTATGTTTCTTAACGGTACTTTCAATAAGCCAAACGCCATCATCTTGAACTAAGCACGAACAATCTTGAACTCTTATTTCTGATAGTTCAGATGGTCTCATACCTGTATACTGGCCTACTACATATGTGCATGCATACGCTACGAGGTTAAAGTATTCTCTAAGATTATCTAACTTGTAACCACGTTTTTTCAATTCTTTACGTAAAGTTCGTCCACCCATGACACTAGAGTCTTTTTTGAGCATCCAATCATAGGGTTCAATTATGTTTGTAATGAAACTTGAAGGATAGCCTTTAGTTCCTAATCTCATAGCAATATAAGCATTTAAAATTTCGTGGGTTACTCCTTCTTCGTTTGCCCATGACACGTGGTTGCTTGTATTAGATCTTTCTAAGGAGTTAGGATCTGATATCTTTGCTGAAGCTCCTATAGCGTTTAAAAAGTCCACTATGATAAAGGAAGCCATTTTCGAGAGAGATTCAAATACCAGATCTGGCAGTACTTGTTCTTTTTTCGAAGTATTAGTATTAGCAAGTCTCTTCCATTTCAGGCTATTTAACTCTACATAAGCGATAGGTTTTTCAAATACATACTGAACCGACGCTGGACTGCGTAGATATTTGAAAAATTTATCTAGCTCTACACCTTTTACGCGATCATAGTTTTCAGCAGCTTTGGAATACAGTTCGGGTGTTATATCAGAGAGTGTTCTGATTTTTTCCTGAACAAACTCATAGCCTAGCTCATGAGATGCCTGTTTAAATATTTCATTAATAAACGTTAATCCATTTTCAAAAAAAACTGAAACAGCGTATGACAAGGCGGCAGGGCGACTTGCTCGGCTTCACCTGGGTTCCAGCCAGAGACAATCAAGCGTCTGGAGTTGGGGTTGGTCTTGATTTGCTCCACGACTTGGGCGATTTGATCGACGCCGTCATTGTTATAGCGGCCATTCTCGTCTTTGGTCGCGCCGTAGTTGCGCCATTGGTGACCGTATACTGGCCCTAAATCGCCCGCAGGACGATTGAAGCGCGCCGTCTGTTCCGCTGTGGCCCATTCGTTCCAGATACGCACGCCGTTTTCTTGTAGATAGTCGACATGAATGCTACCGCTCAAAAACCACAATAGCTCATACACGATGGATTTAAAGTGGACTTTTTTGGTGGTCAGTAATGGGAAGCCGTCTGATAAGTCAAAACGCATCTGCGCGCCGAAGTGGCTTAGCGTACCTGTGCCCGTACGATCGCCTTTTTCAGTGCCTTCACTCATGACGTGACGCAGCAAGTCCAAATAAGCTTGCTCGTTTTTACTACTGTAACTGCTCATAATATTGCTCTTCTACGCTATCAAAGCGCGTCATTAAATAAGTCTTAATCTGTTTTTTGGACATTTATAGTGCCAGCGCGCTTAATAGGCCGCTTGCTTACCCCAGTCATAGATACCGCGTTTATAGGCATAAACCAACAGTACAAAGCCGACGACAATCATCGGTGCGCTTAAGATCTGGCCTTTGGTCATCCAGCCGAGTAAAATAAAGCCTTGATCGGCATCTGGCTGACGGAAAAACTCGATGATAAAGCGGCTGATACCGTAACCTAATAAGAATATCGCCGATGCCGCCATACGTGGGCGCGGCTTGGCAGAGTACCACCACAAAAACAAGAATAGCAGCAGACCTTCAGCAAAGGCCTCATAGAGCTGTGATGGGTGGCGGGGCAGTAAATACTGGCCGTTGACCTCCATCATCAACTCCTGTAATTGAGGATTGGCTTGCAATTGCTGCATATCAAAAGCCGCGGCCTGCGGGAAGTAGGTCAGCCAGTTATAGCCGCCATCAGAGACGCGCCCCCACAGCTCACCGTTGATATAGTTGCCGATACGACCAAACAATAACCCCGTCGGTACACACGGCACGATAAAATCCAGCACTTGAAAAGGTGTTTTTTTGTACTTACGGGCAAAATACAACATGCCGAGTAAAACCCCAATCATGCCGCCATGGAACGACATACCGCCTTCCCACACCTTAAATAAATAGGCGGGGTTTTGTAGCAGCTCACCAAATTGATAAAACAGCACATAGCCGATACGGCCACCCAAAATGACACCGAGCGCGCCATAAAAAACAAGGTCTGACACCATGTCAGTGGTCCAGCTCTCACGCTGGCCACTGCGGTACCATGCCAGACCAAACGCGGCGGCAAATGCCAGCAGATACATCAAGCCATACCAATGTACTTCTACAGGGCCCAAGGACAGCGCTACGGGATCGTACTGAGGATGAATCATCATAAGGACATCATAATTATTGATAATAGAATGAGGGTCATAATAGCAAAAATAGCTTGGCAGGCATACCAAATTACGGTTAGACAATTGCATCACAGAGACTGCATAAATGTGATTTGCGCCTGCCAGCCGCTAGAAACCACGACAGAAAACCGCTAAGATATAAAAAAGCTGCTAATGATAAATACCTCAATATTTTCAGAAGCATAAGCGGAGATGGGCTGGCGCTGATAAGCCGTATGAATGGATAAACCGTATTTTAAGGATAGATTATGCAAGCTGATGTATCAAAAGTAGAAGCAGCCACTGAGTACCGTTGGGCAAAAAAAGGCCTGATCTTGCTCAGTCTACCCAGTCTGCTGGCACTATCCCTGACGCCTGCATATGCAGCAAGTAGCAGTATCGAGCAAGTCACCATTTATCAAGGCTTGGCCAGTGTCACCCGCACGCTACCTGTCAAGGGTAATGGAGAGCAGACGCTGGTGTTTTCTTGCTTGTCTCCTTATATCGACAAAGACAGCGTGAGCGTGCAGGCCGTCACAGGCGTCAATCTCGGTGAAGTCAGTATCGAGACGCTAAGCGGTGAGCAAGCAGCGCAGTGTCAGTATGAGGGCGATGCCAACGTACAATCGCAACAAGCCGCGCTTGCTAAAATCAATGCCGAGCTAGAAGCTGCCAATCTGGCAAAAGCCTATCTACAAAACCTCACCAAGGTCAGTCAAATCAGTACAGAGGACACAGTGGCCAATAACGCCCGTGATATAGAAATACAAGCGGCAAGTATCAATAAACGCATATGGGATATCAAGCAGCGGCAAGCACGGGCACAGGCTGCGCTTAATCAAACGATGGCGGGTAGTAGCACATCGACGCAAAATCGCGTGACACAGGTCAGTGTCCGTACTGCCAGCCGCAAGCCCGCGGCAGTAAAGCTCGATTATCAAGTGCGCGGCGCAGGTTGGCAGCCGACTTATCAGGCGCGTCTGGATACCAATACCGAGCAGCTTAGCATCACCGCATCAGCCATCATCGCTCAGCAGACCGGAGAGAATTGGCAAAACGTCCCTCTCGTACTCAGCTCAGTCAACCCCAATCAACGCACCACAGGCCAGCTGCCAAATGTGGCGCGCCTGTCTTTATATGAAAAAGAGCAAGCATCACGTGCTAGGGTTGCATCATCCATGATGGAGCCTTCTTCCATCGTTGTCTCAGAAAGAAGTAGCGATGACAGGGAGGCGTCGGCACCGACGATGGCACCGCTACCAAGCTTTAGCGTGAGTCGTCAAAACAAAAACGGCATCATCGAGTACCGGTTGCCGCAGCGCGTGAGCTTGCCAAGTGACGGTAGGCACGTGCGTACGGTCATTGATGAGCAGTCTGGGCGTAGCAAGCTTTGGATCCGCAGTACGCCAAGTGTTGAGCAAACGGCTTATTGGTATGCATCGGCACCATTTTTGACACCTGCATGGGCCGATGGAGCGCTTCAGCTCTACCGTGATGATAACTATATTGGTCAAGCGCGCTATCAGTATCAAACGCTCAAAGAGCAGGGTATCGGCTTTGGCGTTGATCCAAATATCCTCATCAAACAAATAACCGACGAAGATAAGCAAGGCGATAAGGGCGCGTTTAATCGTAAGCAAACCTTAAGTAGTACCGAAGCTTATCAGTTGACCAATCAGCATAGCCGCACCAGACGCTTGCAGGTACTGAGCAGTGAGCCTATCAGCCGTGATGACAGTATTAAAGTAACCACAGTGTACACCCCGCCCGTCACTGAACGCGACTGGAATGACAATACCGGCATGGTCGCTTGGGAGTTTGATTTGCCAAGTAAACAATCAAAAGTGATTCGATCGACCACACAGATTAGCTATCCTGCTGATAAAAAGCTCCGCACCAATTGATATAAGAATAGAAAGAATAGAAAGATGCAGGCTATTTTGAACGACATTATTTTGTACTGAAAAGATTACCTATTAAAAAGACGACCAGTCCCATAAACTACCAATCCCATAAAAGGAAAATTATGTGTATCGTCGCCATCGCTTGGCAGTTGTTTGATGAGGTGCCGCTGGTGCTCTTATCCAACCGAGATGAGTTTTTGCAGCGTCCGACTGAGCCGCTGCACCAGTGGCCTGATAAGCCGATTTATGCAGGTCGCGATCAGCAAAGTGGCGGTACTTGGCTGGGTATTCACCAAGTCATGCACGACGGTCTTTATGAGCAAAATGGACGCTGGGCGGCGGTGCTAAACTTTCGTGATGGGGTGCAGGCAGGGGCAGATGAGCGCTCGCGTGGGGCACTGGTTACAGATTTTTTGACCAGTGATAGAAGCCCGATGGACTTTGCTCGGCAAATTGAGTTGCAAGACTATGCAGGTTTTAACCTGATCATTGGCGATGCGCTGCAAGCAGTGATGGTCAATAATCGCGGCCATGCGCCCACGCCACTGTATGCAGGATTGCATGTGGTCTCAAACGGTCAGCCAGACGACGGTTGGTTCAAAACCGAAAAACTGCGTGGTAGGCTGCGTCAAGAAGTGCTGCCACTTATCGCCGAAGACAGCTCGCCTGCTTACTGGCAGGACGCTGCCTATGCGGTGCTATCTGACAACCGACAAGCCCCCGCCGATCAGCTACCCAATACCGGCATGAGTAGAGAGGTTGAGCAGATGCTGTCCTCTGTCTATATCGAGCCTGTGGCATTTGATCAGCGGCAGGCTTCTCTCCCTACTTATGGTACCCGTACTCAAAGCATCTTAACCTTGCGCCAAGACAAGCATAAAGGGGCAAGTAGTAAAACCACCGCCACGCTCATTAGCCGCGAGGCAAGCGCGGCTGCAATCGGCGCATAAAAATGCTCACGGTGATTCCATAACAGTATCACAGTGAGCATATGTAGTTAATTAGCGATGTCAAAATCACACCAAAACTATGTCAAAACTCTATCAAAGTCATGCCAGCAAATGGTTGTCCTGCTCCGGAAGGATCAGCTCTTGTTTTAGGGGAAGCTCGCGCGCCAGCTCTTGCAAGGCGCGGCGATATACCCCACGTTTAAAATGAATCACTTG
This sequence comes from Psychrobacter sp. Marseille-P5312, assembly GCF_900291405.1. NCBI lineage: Bacteria > Pseudomonadati > Pseudomonadota > Gammaproteobacteria > Moraxellales > Moraxellaceae > Psychrobacter > Psychrobacter sp. Marseille-P5312. Next base: position 882,525 of record NZ_OLML01000001.1, on the reverse strand, counting down.
TCCTAGAGGATACCAATAACTGACCCATTGCCAGTGGTCAAATTCTGGTTTACCTTCATCAAAGCGAATGTGTTGAGTATTTGGCTCATCTAAGCGCAGCAAAAACCATTTTTGTTTTTGCCCAATACACAAAGGGTGCTGTCCATGGCGTACATAACGCTTAGGCAGACGATAGCGCAGCCAGTCTTGAGTGACTGCCAATAAGTCTACATGACGCGGATGTAGGCCGACCTCTTCCCAGAGCTCGCGATACATCGCATCCATCGGCGTCTCCCCGTGGTCGATGCCGCCTTGAGGAAACTGCCAAGCGTTGTGACCAATACGTTTTGCCCACAGTACTTGCCCTTGTGTATTTGCCAAGATGATGCCGACATTGGCGCGAAAGCCGTCTGCATCTATCATGACTAACCCTTTTAATTTGTTTAAAAATAGCTTATTTCAAACCGATACCATGATGACAATCCTAATTATTATAAGTCGATTGTCACCTATATCTGGCCAAAATAAGATTCATTACCGTTATTAAACCAAGAAACAAGCAAAATGTGTAACAGTATTTTGCTATAAAATGTTTCACGAGTTTTACCTATTAAAATCAATAGCTTATAAACAGACTTTTGTAAGTTAGTTCTTTAAGGTAATCTTGATAAATATGACCAAACTAGGGTTGGGTTGTTTGCTGGTTTTGGCTGTTTGCTAATAAGGTATGCAATGTTATGACGATAAGCTGCCGCCAAATAAATACAGATGGCTGCTGCTTTATCAGGTCTTTATAAAATCTGGTTTTGGCTTGTGCTACACTAACCTTATCGCGTGTATTATTGAAAATAATAATCAGGTTATCTGCCAATCAAAATAAGGAAAAACGAACATGTCAGAATCAAAAGCAAGTGTCACGTGGCAAGAGAAAAAAGCCTTTTTGGGTGTGTCACCCTCAGGGCATCATGTGCAAATCGACGCCGACAAAGAAAATGGCGCAAGCCCGATGGAGCTGATCTTACTCGGCTTGGGCGGCTGTGCCAGCTATGATGTGGTGTCTATCTTACAAAAATCACGTCAAGAGGTCACGGATGTACGTTGTGAGCTGACTGCAAACCGCGCTGAGACCGTCCCTGCTGTCTATACCGACATTCATATGCACTTCATCGTGACTGGTCAAGACATCAAGGATAAGCAGGTCGAAAAAGCGGTGAACCTATCAGCAGAAAAATACTGCTCGGCCAGCCGTATGCTGGCACAGGGCGGGGTGAATATCACACATGATTTTGAAGTGGTTGCAGGGTAGGGGCGAGAGCGCGCATGAATGTATTTTTTGGGTTGATTCCTGATACCGCCGCATCCGCGATTTGGGCGATGGTGGTGGCAAGCTTGTTGCCACTCTTGATGGCGCTGAGTGCAAAAGCCCTTGGCGGCTTTCGGCTGGCTGACAACGCCCATCCGCGCCGTTTTTTGCAAGAGACAACGGGCACCGCTGCGCGCGCCAATGCCGCTCAGAAAAACAGCTATGAGACGTTACCGGTATTTTTGGCAGCAGTGCTGGTGGCGATGTTGTTTTTTGTGCCTCAGCTGATTGTCAACGTGTTGGCTTGGTTGTACGTACTGATTCGTATTGGCTTTTGCATCGCTTATATCAGCAATTTAGCGACGTTTCGTTCGATACTGTGGATGCTGTCGATGGCGTGTCCACTCATGCTGTTTTATTTAGCAATACGTGTGAGCGTCTAGCGCTAGGGCTTATGAACAATTAGCCGCCGCGGCGAGCTTCTGTTTTATGATAAAAGACGAGCCGTTATTGTCTTTGCTGTTTATGCCGTCGCTGATGAGACGCTGGTGATAAGAGCATCGATGATGACGGCTTTGTCTTTTTCACGCTTGATGCGTTCCCACACCGGCTGCGCCTCATCATAGCCTTTGGTTAGCATCCCCAGCCACTGTTTATAGCGGCCCACCAGTACCGCATCGTTTTTTGCCGCTCCTTCCAAAAACTTAATTTGATGCGGTATGAGCGCGTGCCATGTCAAGGTCTTGCTACCTGCTCTAACGCTGGCCGCCGCCCTCTCGTCATCATGGCTACTATCGACACGGGCAATCAAGTCAGGACGGGTCACAGCGCCGCGTCCTAGCATCAGGTGCGGCGTGCCTGCCTGTCTCATGCATTGCTGTGCTTGCTCACTATTCCAAATCTCGCCATTGGCAATCACTGGGATATCAAGCTTATTAAAATTTTGGATTTTGTCCCAATAAGCGGGCGGCTTGTAGCCTTGGGTTTTGGTGCGGGCATGAATGGTCAACCAGTCTGCGCCACTCGCCCCAATCGCACCTCGGATATCGTCCATACGGCTGGTATCTGTGTAGCCCAAGCGAATCTTCGCTGAGACGGCAATATGGGCAGGCACTGCGCGGCGTACGGTACTAATAATGTCATACATGACCTCTGGCTCATCGAGCAGTACCGAGCCGCCGCGGTGGCTATTGACGGTCTTGGTAGGGCAGCCAAAGTTGATATCGATGGCGGGCGCGCCAAGCTCACAGGCGTACGCGGCGTTTTCTGCCATCAGGCTAGCATCACTGCCGAGCAACTGGATATGTATGGGCGTGCCAGCAGTCGTTTTGGTGTCTTGATGTAGCTCTGGCACATATTTATAAAACACATGCGCGGGCAGCAGCGTTTGAGTCACCCGTATAAACTCACTGACTGACCAATCATAGGGACGGCCTAAGTCTGCGGCAATCTGTGTTAAGATTTGCCGCATTAACGGATCGGTTAGCCCTTCCATGGGAGCGAGTAGGCGCACAGGATGGGCAAATAGTTGCTGCAGGGTGCGCTGGCGTATTTCGAGGGATGAATGTTGAGTCATGATTAAGGCTTAGTATCTAAATGAAAGGCGATATGAAGGGCGATAACGTGATCGAATAGAGCGGAGCGGTGTTAGGTATTGCCAAAGATGACCTTTTTCCCCGTTTGTAATCCGATGATCAAGTCTTTGATATGATGAATGTCGAGATTGCTCTGCGCGCGTGTGCAGGCAACGTAGAGCAAGCGCAGCTCCTCTGGGCTGATCTTGACTGCATTGGTGGTCACGTCGTAATAAAAATCGTCATCGAGCTGTACGCGCCCCCATTCAAGCCCTTTGGCTTTGTGCGCGGTAGAGATGACATAATCGGCGTTATCGATGCTGGTCAAACTATTGACCGCTTGGCTTAAGACGTTGGTACCGTGATCATCGACCAGCTTGACCAATGTTTTAAGATCGCTGCCTTCATTGGTTTCAGAGTACTCTTGCACATCGCCCCAATTATAAAAATACGCCAGCTCTGGTACGCCATAAGCCGATTTGCCGTTTTTTAGGTTCTCAGCCGCTTGACAGAATTTCAGCATACGATCGGTATCGGCTTGCAGTGCCACACGGTGCCCAAGCTTGAGTCCCGTCAATAGCTGCGCCATCGCAGCAGCATTGGTGCGACAGAGGATGGCGTCTTTTTTACTATGGACCATGCCTTTATCGGTAGAGGACTGCTTGGCAGGATTGCCCTTTAGCGGTACTTCTTCTTGTAAGGCTTTGAGTAGAGTGTTGGCCACCTCAGCGATCGGCTCTCCAAAGCGAAACGACTGTGTCAATAGGGTTTGTGGTAGTGGTAGCTTTTTCATTGCATTCACCGCGCCGCGCCATTCATAAATCTGCTGATGAGCGTCGCCCACATAGATGACTTGTCGTGGCTGCTGGGTCAAAATCCCCATCATCAACGGATCGGCATCCTGCGCTTCATCAAACAAGATAAAATCCGCTGGGATACTGGGCTTGGAGAGTGCCCATAATTTGAGATAAATATCATGACCGATACCAGCTGGATGGCGGGCATCGATAGACTGTAGCCAGCGCTGCTCGACGGCAGGGTAGAGCATCTCACGCAGCTGCTCGCTATCTGCCGCATCGAGCCAGCTGGGAAACAATAAATGCCTAGGCGCAGGGTAGCTGGCATGGGTACTACAAAAATGACTGACCGCATCGCTGACAAATCGCGCAAGGCGGGCTGGGGTCAAAGTGATGTATTTATTTACCCCATCCATTTGCCGACGTACTTGCACCGCTTGTAGCCCCAAATCATCGCCCAAACGTTTGGGTGAAAACCGTGGTAAGGACAATTTGGCAGTGATATCACGCGCGACATGGCGATAAGCAAGTGAGTGAAACGTACGGCAGTCCACGTGACTGGGGAATTTTTGCCGAGCATCATTGGCGATCGCTTTGTTGAAAGCCAAATACAAGCCGCGCCCCCGCAGACGCTCGCCGATGAGCTTGAGCGTTGTGGTTTTACCCGCGCCAGCATACGCCACCACTTTAAACGACTTGTGATCCATCGCCATATTTAGCGCATTTAGCTGCTCATCGGTGGGGTCGCTCATATAAGCGGGCATAGATGCGGACATAAAAGCTACCTAAAATACTAACGGTGTCAACATCTGCTGACACGATGGATGAGTAAAAAATGATCTAACAATCTGCGGACAAACAAGACAGGACAACAACCATAAGGGCAAAACCATAGAGTCAAAAACCATAAAGGCAAAAAAAGCCACTGCATAAACAATGGCTGGCGATGAGATCAATGGCGCTTGTCAAATACCGATAGTCGTCAGGGGCGTAGCTTATCATCAACGGCGTTGTTTGTTGCCTAAGGTATTACTTTTTATCAAGTTGACTCTCATTTGCCAAAGCAGGGCGGCGCTCTTCTTTAATCAAAATCTTCGCCAAAAACAGCCCCAGCTCAAACAGTAGCCACATCGGAAAAGCCAGCATTAACATCGACACACCATCCGGCGGTGTCACCACGGCCGCGATTGCAAAGCAACCAACGATGATATAACGGCGTTTATCCTCTAAGCTGTCAATGGAGACGATACCGGCCAATATCAACAGCAAGGTGACGACTGGTATCTCAAAGGTCAAGCCAAATACCATAAACAGTTTTAGGGCAAAGCTCAAATAACTGTCGATATCTGTCATGGGTAAGACGTTTTGCGGCGCAAAGGTAATAAAAAATTTCAGAACCCCTTTGAGCACAATAAAATAAGAAAACGCCACCCCAGCATAAAACAATACGATAGAAGACATCAGCACTGGAATAGCGACTTTTTTTTCTTTTTTGTACAGACCTGGGGCGACAAATGACCAAATTTGATACAAGATATAAGGCATAGCCACAAAGGCGGCGACAAAGATACTCAAGCGTATCGGCGCCATAAAGTTTGAGGTGATATCGGTGGCAATCATTGTCGAGTTGGCAGGCAACTGCGCGACCAATGGGTCCGATAACAGGTTATAAAGCTCGCGTGAAAACCCAACCAAGGCCAAAAATACCACCAGCACCGCCACGCATATTTTGATCAGATGACGGCGTAAATCAATGAGATGCTCGGTGATGGGCATATCGCCAAGCGAGCTTAACATATCCCCATCATCGTTATCATAGGCCATATCGGCTGAGCGGGTTTTTTCTGGCCCTGTATCGCCGATTTTTTCTTGTCGGCTTTTTTTGCGTTTAAACAAATCCATCAGTTGGCCTCCTGCATCTGGGCAGACGCTTGTGAGGCGATAGGATTGGCAGGTGCGCTATTTAATAGGATGTCTGCTTGATAATTGGGGAGATAGGGGGCAGCGGGTAGGCGCCGTGCTTTATCATAATCACCGAGGCGAAACCACATGTTTTCCCAAGGTTTGGTCATGATGGGCGGCGCTGTTTGCTGATCGATGCCGTCAGAGGGCTGATTATGCTCATAGGCGTGTGCAAATGCCGTTGCCACCTCAGGCTGCTCATTTACGGTATTGCGCGCAGTATCAGCCTTGTGACGCGCTGTGTCATCGTTAATCACAGCCTGATGCTCTGTATGCGGATCGGCTGTTAGGGCGCGGTTCTGTGACGACTCAAACTCTTGCATACTGCCGCGCATCTCTGCCATTTCACGTCTCATCTCCGCCTCTGTCTGACGGATTTTTGCCAGCTCTTTTTGCATTTGTTGCCGAGTCTCAGCCAAGTCGAGCTCAGCCTCTATCTCCGATTGTAGGGTGGAGACAGTGCGGCGAATTTTGGCATACCACTGCCCAGCCGTGCGCGCCGCTTGCGGCAGCTTTTCGGGGCCCAAGACGATCAAAGCAATCACGCCAAAGAGCAGTAATTCAGAAAACCCAATATCAAACATAATGGTGGATTGTCACTATCTGGATGCTAGCGGCATTATACCTAGCATAGTATTTGCTATGATCAATGATGCTTATCGTCAGTAGGGAGCGTGCTGCTATGCTCATCGACTTTATTAGGTGCTTGGCGCTCTGCTGGATGAACTGCGCCGTCGTGATCGAGTACCACTTGCTTTTTGGCATGCTCAGCATTTTCGTCTTTGACTGCGTCTTTAAAGCCTTTGACCGCACCGCCCAAGTCTTTGCCGGCATTTCTAAGCTTTGAGGTGCCAAATACCACCACCACCACCACCAGTAATATCAGCCAATGCGTAATAGAAAAACTGCCCATAATGATATCCTTAATGTCTGAGACCTCATGTCTGAAGATTTCTGAGTGTGAATGCTGCTCTTTAGTTGTTGACATCAGTATTGCCGCCACCGCGCTACTGTTATTTTATAGAATATTGATCTATTTGACAAAAATACAGACATAACGCTGACGTAAAAATACTATTATACCTTGCCGTTATGACAAAAAGGTGACAGTCGCAACAATCACACAGAGTAAATAGGTAGTGGCACTTTCGTTTTCGACATATAGTCGATCCTAAATAAAACAGATACATTATATATCAACGTGCAACTGGTCTAAATTTTCCTTGCGCGCTGTGCCTACGCAGATAGAGGCTGCGAAAAACTTATTCCAGTCCCACTGTATCGTTTTTATACTGAACTCACTATATGATAGGTTATCTCGACGCTTTCTCATCGATGCCTGAGAGACCAAAGCGTCGCCCCAGCTCGTTTAAGATGGCGTCTGACTCGATATCAAACCATGCCAGCCCGACCAACGTATGAAACCACACGTCAGCCACTTCATAGATAAGCTCATGACGCGCGGCATCATAGTGTGCTTGGTCGCCAGAAACGTTGCAGATAGCCAAGTCCTTGGCGGCAATGATGCTCTCGGTGCTCTCTTCGCCCACTTTTTCTAATATCTTGTTTAGGCCTTTTGCGTAAAGGCTTGCCACATAAGAGCTATCGCTATCTGCGTGTTTGCGCTCTGCTAATACCTGATCTAATTGCTGTAAAATCGAGTGGGTATCGATCTGAGTAGTCTCTTTCTCAGTAGTCCCTTTAGTGCTGGCATCGTGACGTTGGGGGTCAGAGACGGCTTCGGCCGCCGACGTAGACGCATAAATCTCTGCCGGATCTTTTAATACTTTATCCACCGTTTGCCATTGGGGCTGCGCACCTGATAAGTCTAAACGCTGATAAAAACAAGACTCACGTCCCGTATGACAGGCGATGCCGCCCGCTTGTGTCACGCTCAGCACAATCACATCTGCATCGCAGTCTAAGCGGATATCATGGACTGTCTGGGTGTGACCTGACGATTCTCCTTTGTGCCACAACTGACCACGAGAGCGCGAGAAATACACCGCTGTCTTTGTCTCGGCGGTGAGCTGGAGGGCCTCGCTATTCATCCATGCCATCATGAGGATACGCCCAGATTCATGATCTTGAGCAATAGCGGGAATCAAACCATCAGCATTAAATTTTATGGCGGCAAGCCAAGCAGGTAAAGTCATAATATGTCTGTCTTGTGATGAGAAATAGGAAATAGATAGTTAGTGGGGCTATACTCGACCCTCTGTGTGATATTTTGGCCTAATAGTGGTAGGGGCTCAGAGCGTCAAGGGCATCACAGCCTAAATCAATGCGGATATAGCGCCGCTTTTGTGTCTTTATCCAAGGCGGCGGGTTTGTTGAGGTGAAAATCGTAGCTGATAAAATGCATCCGCGCCTTTGCCACCACCTCGCCACCATACATACGTGATATTTTGATGATCATATGGCCGCCGTTATCATACAGCGGCTCGATCCCCACCTCAAACAACAGCTCTTCGCGCGCCCGTACACGGCTATTGATGGTTAGCTGTATGCCATCGATGATCAGTCCTCGATGGTCCGCATTGATATCTTGTATACCTTTTGCATGCAAAAACCGATGCCGCGCCTCACAAAGCAAAGCGGTCAACGCTTCAAACGAGATATGCTGACTCCTATCGATTTCAGTATGACGCACTCGCATCACTGTCTCAAATACAAATAGGCTGTCATCAAAGTCTAACTCTTGATTTGACGCATTATCTCCTAGAGTGATGGCAGGCAATGATGGGGGGTGCCAATCATGTTATAGGTGTACAGCGTCAGGACGGATTATGGTCATAAAAGGGATGAGCACCATACCGAGTCAATGGCTATCGTTACTGGCATACAATTCTTGCAAGATAAGCAATCAAGCCAAACCTCTACTTAAGCACAGCTTTGCCTCACATTCAATCTATTTGCAAAAAAATCCCCGACTTTATGACCTGATTTTATGACCCGACCTTATAAAGTGTATCGCCGTCTTTGTGGCGGGCTATTTGGCGGAGTGTAGGGGAGCCATAGTGATATGCGCTTACTAAAAGCGCTGGCTATATAAACAGCTGAGCGCTTGGGCGAAAATTCACTTGGCAAAACAGGGCGCTATCTGCTAAAATAGCGCCTCCCACCTCGAGGCAAATAACAGTTTAGTGGTTGTTTTTAAAGCCACTATTTATGACTGACGATTTGACGACCAGGTTCTATCAAAGACAAAGAGGCAACTCATCATGAAAGTTAAGATGAAAACCAGAAGCGGTGCCGCTAAGCGCTTCAAAAAAACAGCGAATGGCTTTAAGCGTAAGCAAGCCTTCAAAAGCCATATCTTGACCAAGAAATCAGCTAAGCGTATTCGCCAGTTGCGCGGTCTAAAGATGGTGGACAAGTCTGACGAAGCAGCAGTTCGTCGTATGTGCCCATACATCTAATAGCCTATGGTCACTTAGCTTTAATGTATTAAAGGTATGTGACTTTGCAATCTGATAACGATGTCTGGTATTCACTTATATAACGACATCGTGATTCGTTTAATAATGATTAAAAAATCTTGGAGTAATTTATGGCCCGTGTAAAACGTGGTGTACAGGCAAATCGCCGTCACAAAAAAATCTTAAAGCGTGCTAAAGGCTACTACGGTGCCCGTTCACGTGTTTACCGCGTAGCGGTACAGGCAGTGACCAAAGCTGGTCAATATGCTTATCGTGACCGTCGCAATAAAAAACGTACTTTCCGTCGTCTTTGGATCGCACGTATCAATGCTGGTGCTCGCATCAACGGCTTAAGCTATAGCCGCTTTATCAATGGCTTGAAAAAAGCTAACATCGCAATCGATCGTCGCGTCTTAGCTGACATCGCTATGCATGATGCAGCTACTTTCACCGCATTGGTCGAAAAAGCAAAAGCGGAATTGGCCTAAATATTACCCTTTTCTTTAGGTGGCTTGCTTTTTTAGCAAATACCTAGATGGATCGGACTAATATTGATTAATAGTACGATATTAATAAAAGCTACCGCTGGTCGGTGGCTTTTTTTATAGTAAATTATTTTGGGGTCATCACTATTGCGGTTAAACACACGCGTTTTTGCTAAATATCTATTTTGCTAGATATATATGTCCACATATTCAAGCCATTAGCATCACTCATGGTCATCGTGAGATAACCGAGCAAATGGTTTGCAATATTTGGTCAAATCCCTACAATTACCAAGCACCATACTTACTTAATAGTCCGTTTAAATCAGGAATAATGCGTCTTATGACTACCCCTGCTGCTATCACCGATTTGTCGGCGCTACCGACCTTGTCCTCAGAGCTTAATGAGCTAAATGAAGCACAGCTCAATGAGTTTGCCAGTGCTGCTGAAGCGCTAATTTTGCAAGTAAACGACGCGCGTACGCTACAAGACTTGCGTGTACAGCTAACGGGCAAAAAAAGCTCGCTTACCGGCTGGTCAAAACAGATGGGTAAGCTTGGTAGCGATGACAAAAAAACCTACGGCGGCTGGTTGCACAGTGTGCGTAGCCGTATCGGACAGGCGCTCACCGAGCAGCAGCAGCAGCTAGAAGTCGCTGCATTGAATGCCAAGCTTGCAAGCGAGAGTATCGATATCACCCTGCCGGCGCGCGGCGGCCAAAAAGGCCATTTGCATCCAGTGACGATGGTGACCCAGCGTATGCAGCAGTACTTTGTGCAGGCAGGTTTTAACGTCGCGACAGGCCCTGAAGTTGAGAGCGACTACTATAACTTTGAAGCGCTTAATATCCCATCGCATCACCCTGCGCGCGCGATGCATGATACGTTTTATTTTGATGCACACTACTTGCTGCGTACGCACACCAGTCCGGTACAGATTCGCACCATGGAAAAGAACGAGCCGCCGATTCGTATCATTTGCCCAGGTCGCGTCTATCGTAACGACTCAGACCAAACGCATTCGCCGATGTTTCACCAGCTAGAAGGGCTGATGGTGACCGAGTCGAGCACCTTTGCTGAGCTCAAGGGCTTGATCAGTGAGTTTTTAGAGGCGTTTTTTGCCAAAGCGTTGACTGTACGTTTTCGTCCGTCATTTTTCCCATTTACCGAGCCTTCAGCCGAAGTGGATATCCTCGATGACAATGGCAAATGGCTAGAAGTCATGGGCTGCGGCATGGTGCATCCGCAGGTGCTGACCAACTGCGGTATCGATAGCGACAAATACACTGGCTTCGCCTTTGGTATGGGTATTGAGCGCTTTGCCATGTTGTATTATGGCATCGATGACTTGCGTTTGTTTTTCCAAAATGACGTGCGCTTTTTAAAGCAATTTGGCTAGAGTGCTTTTTTTATATAAAAAGCGCGCCTTGTTGATACAACAAGTGTATGTGCCAAGCTTTACTCCAACATCTTTATTACAAAATTCTGATCCGAGATATTTATGAAAATTAGCGAACAGTGGCTACGTCAATGGGTGAACCCCAATAATACCAGCGAGCAATTGGCCGAACAGCTGACCATGGCAGGGCTTGAGATTGATGATCGCTTTGCCGTTGCCCGTGCATTTAGCGGTGTGGTGGTCGGTGAGGTCATCAGTGTCGAGCCGCATCCTGATGCCGATAAGCTGCGCGTCACGCAGGTAAATATTGGTGAGTCTGAGCCATTACAAATCGTCTGCGGCGCTCCGAATGTGACGGTCGGTATGAAAGCGCCCGTTGCAACCGTTGGGGCGATACTGCCAAGTGATGATGCCAGTAATGGTAAATCGGGCTTTAAGATTAAGAAAAGCAAGCTACGCGGCGTGGCCTCAAACGGTATGCTGTGCGGTGCCTCCGAGATCGATCTGGTTGACGACATAGATGGCCTACTTGAGCTGCCTGCAGATGCACCCATTGGCATTGATATCCGTGACTATCTAGGTTTAGACAATCAAATACTCGATATCTCTATCACGCCAAACCGTGGCGACTGCTTTAGCGTGCGCGGTATTGCCCGTGAGATATCAGTGATTAATGATCTGCCGATGCAGCAGCCGGAGATTGCCACTGATGTAGCGGTAACGAACAGTGATGCAACGCCTGCGGTCACCATTAGTGCCAATGAAGCGTGCCCACGCTATCTCTTACAATCAATCAGCAATATTGATCGTAGTATCGATACGCCAAAATGGATGGCTGATGCTTTGGTTCAGTCAGGACTACGCTCGCATAACTTTTTGGTGGATGTGACCAACTATGTATTGATGGAGCTTGGTCAGCCATTACATGCGTTTGATGCCGATACCATTCAAGGTGATATCGTGGTGCGTTTGGCGCAGCCTGCAGAGACAGTGACGCTACTGAATGAGCAAACCATTGCTCTAACTGGTGATGAGCTGGTGATTGCCGATGATGAGGGCGTGCTTGCCTTAGCGGGAATCATGGGCGGTAAGCGCAGTAGCGTCACCGATAGCACCACCAATATTATTTTAGAAAGTGCGTTTTTTAATCCGCTGGCTATCGCGGCGCGCGCGCGTCGTTTTGGCTTGCATACCGATGCCTCGCAGCGCTTTGAGCGCGGGGTAGACTTTGCGCTGCCAGCACTTGCTTTGGCGCGTGCTGTTGATTTGATTACTAGTGTCACAAGCGGGCAAGCTGGGCAAATAGTAAAAGTAGAAAATAGCGAGCACTTGCCAGCCCGTACGCCGATTACCTTGCCAATCAGCAAAGTCCGTGAGGTCGTTGGTATCGAGATAGAGCCTGCGGTCATGGTGCGTATCTTAACCCAGCTGGGCTTTGAGGTCGCGCAGCAAGCAGAGAGTCTGATCTGTACGCCGCCGTCGTATCGTTTTGATATGAGTATTAAAGAAGACCTTATCGAAGAGATCGCCCGTATCTACGGTTATGACAATATTCCAAGCGTCCTGCCGCATCTGCAAGTCAGTATGGATTATGACGATACGGCTGATTTGACGCATGAGATGAAGCTGGCACTCGTCAATAATGGCTATATGGAAGCGATTAGTTTTAGCTTTAGTGATGCCAAACTTGAGACGCTACTTGATGATGAAGCGTTAGGTGAAGTGTTGGCATTGGCCAATCCGATCTCAAGCGATCTGGCGGTCATGCGCCGTACATTGCTCTCAAGCTTGTTGCCTTGTGTGCAATACAACCTCAATCGTCAGCAGCCGCGTGTACGTTTTTTTGAAACAGGTCTGAGCTTTGTCGGTCAGAGTGTCAGTGACTTGGTACAGACGCCGAGCATGGCGCTGGTCGCAGTTGGCGATATTTGGGATGAGCAAGCTTATCAAAACCGAGCTTTAGATTTTTATGATCTCAAGCACGATATCGAGCAGCTACTTCCAGCCCAAATCGATCGTGCGCGCGTACGCTACGAGCGTAGCCAGCTAGCGTTTTTGCACCCTGGTCAAAGCGCCAAGCTGTATATCGATGATATCTATGTCGGCTGGTTGGGTCAGCTGCATCCGAGCACCGCCAAACAGCTGGATCTGCCTGCCACTTGGGTTGCCCAGTTATCGCTTGCGCCGCTGCTTAACTTGGCCCGCGAGCAGCATGAAATCACCACGCCAAGTAAGTTTCCACAAGTGCGCCGTGATATCGCCATCTTGGTAGATACCGAGATTAGCCTACAGACGCTAGAGTCGACGGTACGCCGTGCTGCTGGGGCCTTGTTGAGCGATATGTGGTTATTTGATGTCTATCAAGGTGACAAAGTACCGACAGGTCAGCGCTCGCTTGCATTTGCTCTGATATGGCAAGATGTGTCACAAACCCTATCTGACGAGGCAGTAAAAACTGCCACTGATACAGTCGTTCAAGCTTTGATTGAGCAGCATTCAGTACAGCTGCGTGACAGCTAACCTCTACACCCGAAAACTGATAATGCATCATGGCCTTTTTTAATTAAAAGGCTGTGGTGCCTTATTTGTCAAAAAAATTATGATCGAGACGTTTTTTGTCTAAAAAATGGTAAGTGGTTATTAATAAAAGAGATTTTATAACGTCTATATTAAAAAGACCACAGAAAACCTTTATAATAACTGCTATCCCCTCATACCGCTAAACCATGATATTCGACATCACGACATAGCATAGGAGTCGTACTGTGAGCACTTTAACCAAATCTGACATGATTGAGCACTTGATGAGCCACCTAAACCTAACGCGCCAAGATAGCCGCTGTTTGGTAGAGCGCTTTTTTGAGGAATTGTCAGAGAGTTTGATTGATGGCAAAGAAGTCAAGCTTTCAGGCTTTGGCAACTTTGAGCTAAAAGACAAAAATAGCCGCCCTGGTCGCAATCCAAAGACAGGGGAGCCCGTTGCCGTATCTGCGCGCCGAGTGGTGACCTTTAAGACAGGTCAAAAATTTCGCCAGCAGGTTGATGAGCGTTTGTTTGATGCTTAGTCTGTGTCTATACATATAGGCGCTGCTCAGAGAAAAAGAACCAAAGATAACGCTGTTTAATAGGGACTTTTTTGGGTATATCTTATCTACTAGCTTAGCGCAAACAATCAGTGTCCATCTAGTTAGCAGGCTATCCTGCTATCATCTTGCTTCAATAGCAGGCATAAAAAAAGAGAGCATAGGCTCTCTTTTTTACTACAGTGTTTATTGTATGACCAATAAAATTACTGAGCTTCTTCAACAACCACTTCGTCAGCTGCATCAACAGCTGCAGTGTCAGTTTCGCTAGCTACATCAACGCTAGTAGTAGTACCGTCTACAGGTACTTCAGCGTCCATTTCGTCAGTTGCAGTTGCAGCTTGTGCATCAGCGATGTCAGCTTCAGCTTCAGCAGCAGCAGCTTCTGCGTCAGCAGGTACAGCTTCGCCGTCAGCAGCAGCTTCGTTTAGCTCTTCTTGAGCGTCTTGTACTTCTTCTTGTGCGTCAGATAGATCTTCAGCAGCGTTTTCAGTGTTGCTGTCACAGGCAGTTAGGCCCATAGATGCAGTCATGATACCAGCTAGAGCAAGTAATTTAAGGTTCATAGTTGTTTCTCCGAAAAAATGAAATGAGCAGTAGTAGTAACAAAAGCCAAAAAAAGGTCGAAATCTGATGTTTTCCAGAGTTCAACTAATCTTAGTTACAACTACTCAGCTTTCACGCATTCTATATGTTTTCTTTCTGAATGGAAAGAGGCTGTACAATTCAGTAACAATAAAATTGTAAATGTAACTTTACATTTTTAAACCTCTTATCTTCTCTTAAAGAGTAACACCAAATAATATGCGTATAATCAATAAGATCAGCTTATTATAAAAGCATGATTGTCGTCTTAATACTCTTCAACTGTTGGTGTTGTGTAGTGCTTTCATTGAAGATAGCTGGTATTCGGTAATTGGCGTATTGCGGGCAGTAAATTTTACGATAACGTAATCAATTTCGGCGTTGTTTTCGTACTGTATCTGCTAAAGGATACTGATAGGCATATAAAAGTCATAAAACATAGTAAGCAAAAAGCTTGGAGATACCGTAAAAGCTAGGTACGACAATGAGTCAGACAATAAAGAACTAAAAATACTTGTATAAATGGTCGATAGTATGATGGTATAAGTCATATATTTAAGGAGAGATGGTATGAAGTGGCAAGGTAGGCGAGGCAGCTCAAACGTGCGCAGCAGTCGCGGCGGCGGTAAGATGATAGGGGGTGGTATCGGCGGTATTATTATCGCGGGTATTTTGTGGTTGGTTTTTGGGGTCAACCCCATGACGGCATTACAGACAGGGCAAGTGGTGGCAGGCGGTGGCGGCAGTACGGCGAGTGAGCCTGCCACCAGTGACGACCGCGATACGCAGTTTGTCAAAGTCGTATTGGCCGATACAGAAGACGTTTGGCATCAGATATTTAATGAAGCGGGCAGTACGTATCAAGAGCCGTCGCTCATATTGTTTAACGGTCAAGTCAGCTCTGCTTGTGGGAGTGCCAGCGCTGCGACAGGGCCATTTTATTGTCCGGGGGATCAAACCATTTATCTGGACACGTCGTTTTTTGTGGAAATGCGTCAAAACCTAGGTATAACGGGCGATCAGCAAGGCTCAGGGGATCAAGATAACCAAGGTAAGGCAGGCGACTTTGCGCAAGCCTATGTGATATCGCACGAGGTGGGCCATCATGTGCAGACGTTGCTTGGCATCACTCAGCAGGTGAATGAGGCTGGTCGTCAAGTCAGCCGCGCACAGGCCAATAAACTGTCGGTCATGCAAGAGCTACAAGCGGACTGTTTTGCTGGGGTATGGGCGCAGCGCAATCAGGAGCGCGTACAGTTCTTAGAAGCAGGTGATATCGATGAGGCCATCAATGCGGCTGGCCAAATCGGTGATGATCGTCTCGCTCGTGCAAGCGGCGGCGCGGTTGTACCAGATAATTTTACGCATGGTACCAGCCAACAACGTGTGCAATGGTTTACCCGCGGTCTGCAGAGTGGCAATGTACAGGCATGTGATACCTTTAGTGGCGCTCTATAATGCGGATAGGTTAGAGTTGATGCATTTTAAAAAAGGACATAGCGTTACTGGTATAAGTCTTCCTTGCGTGCTGGCTCGTCTACGCTGCCAGTAATGGTGCGACCTACACTTAAAGACAGCATTCGAGTTGTGCACTTAACGGTATCGTCATTTTATTTTGAGTTGACTATATAATTGAGCGATTTTTTAGCCATATATTTGCTGTATTCTGATTTGACCGTTGTTTAAAATAAAAATCTACGCCTGCTAGATAACAAAAGGCCTGCAATGATTGCAGGCCTTTTGTTTATATCTACATACTATTTAGACAGCTTATGAGAAAGTTCACATCAGTGTCTTTTAAGCTCAAAGTGTCTTTACTTATCTAAGCTTAAAATACTCAGAAGGTATGTCTTTAAAAAGACTTATCTAACCAAACTGCTTGAAGTGTTATCTAGAAGTGCTGTCTATCCGTTATGAACCAAATTATCTGGTTTGGTCTAGGATGTAAGCGCCAGCGCCACCAACAGCAGCACCGCCCAATGCCCCGCGAGCGATATCTTTACTGTCGCCGCCACTTCTGATCAAAGCGCCCGCTGCTGCGCCCGCTGCTGCACCTTTAGCGGTATTGCTCAAGCCAGAGTTGTATCCATTGGTTGCACAGCCGCCCATGATTAAAGCAGAGCTAGTAATGGCAGTCATTGCGATAGTTTTAGCAAATTTCATAATATCACCTGTCAAATTATCAAGTTGGGTCAAAAAAAGAATACGAGATTTTTAGTGCTATGTGTTTGATATAGATAAACCATACCAAGCGAATCCAGCAATTGTCTTAGAATAATCTGTATTGCTATCGCAAGACATAGGATTATATTAAGGGTTTTCAATATCTCAATACGTGTACTGCTATCGCACCCGATAGCAGAGTATATCTATACTAACGCTTATAGTAACCCATCAATTCGCCTCTAGGCGTAGTAAAATCGCTAAGCTTTGCAAGCAAGCTGTAAAAGATGTTTCCCCACTGTATCCTTGGTAGG
Organism: Psychrobacter sp. Marseille-P5312; assembly: GCF_900291405.1. NCBI lineage: Bacteria > Pseudomonadati > Pseudomonadota > Gammaproteobacteria > Moraxellales > Moraxellaceae > Psychrobacter > Psychrobacter sp. Marseille-P5312. The sequence continues at coordinate 865,459 of NZ_OLML01000001.1, read as the reverse complement.
GGTTTTGCTTAGTGTCATTGTATTTGTATTGATAATACGCTAACTGTTTTTGTCACTGCTAGCGCTATCTATGTGTAAAGAAATAGGGTCTTATATTTGCTTCGTGTGATATAGGCAATCCGCTATAGAGGCTGTAATTTTTTTATTTAGCACTTACTATAGCTTGTCGTCTGGCCATATTGCCACGACCCAACACACAAAAACCGCCCTAAGGCGGTTTTTGGTATTTGTCTTTAATATCTATAGTCGATCCATATCAAAAATGACATAGTGCTATTGGTATGAGTAGAACTTATCATCGCATATTAGTTTTGTGATTTACGCTTCATTTGTTCAAAAAACTCATCATTGGTTTTGGCTTCTTTTAGGCGCTCAAGCAAGAACTCAGTGGCTTGGACACCATCCATTGGCTGTAGCAATTTGCGCAAGATCCAGACTTTGCGTAGTTTGTCTTCATCAAGCAGGCGCTCTTCGCGGCGAGTGCCAGATTTTTTGATATTGATCGCTGGAAAGACGCGTTTTTCGGCTAAGTCACGCTCAAGGGTAATTTCTTGGTTACCGGTACCTTTAAATTCTTCAAAGATGACGCTGTCCATTTTGCTACCGGTGTCAATCAAAGCACTGGCGATGATGGTCAAGCTGCCGCCTTCTTCGACGTTACGCGCTGCGCCAAAAAAGCGCTTAGGACGCTCAAGGGCATTGGCGTCTAGACCACCGGTCAACACTTTACCAGATGATGGAATGACGGTGTTATACGCACGAGCGAGGCGAGTGATGGAGTCAAGTAAGATGACCACGTCTTGCTTATGCTCGACTAAGCGCTTGGCTTTTTCGATGACCATTTCGGCGACTTGTACGTGGCGCTGCGGCGGCTCATCGAAGGTTGAGGCAACGACTTCACCGCGTACCGTGCGTTCCATCTCGGTCACTTCTTCTGGACGCTCATCAATGAGCAAGACGATCAGATAGCATTCGGGGTTGTTGCGGGTGATAGACTGGGCAATCGATTGCAAAAGCATGGTTTTACCGGCTTTTGGCGGCGCGACGATGATAGAGCGCTGGCCTTTACCAATCGGGGCAATCAGGTCGATAATACGGCCTGTCAAATCCTCGGTCGTACCGTTACCTAATTCTAGCTTTAACTGCTCGGTGGGGAATAATGGCGTGAGGTTCTCGAAAATCAGCTTGTGACGTGAGCGATCGGGGGTATCAAAGTTAATCTCGCCGACCTTTAGTAGCGCAAAATAACGCTCAGAATCCTTTGGTGGTCGAATCGTCCCAGCGATACTGTCGCCTGTCTTTAGGCTAAAGCGGCGGATTTGGCTGGGGCTGACATAAATGTCGTCAGGGCCTGCCAAGTAAGAGCCCTCTGATGAGCGCAAAAAGCCAAAGCCATCGGGTAAGACCTCGAGCACGCCGTCACCATAGATGGCTTCGCCGTTACGGGCGTGGGTCTTTAAGATAGCGAAGATAATGTCTTGTTTACGGCTACGCGCCATATTATCAAGACCCATGTCTTTGGCGATGGCCAATAGCTCAGAGATTGATTTTTTCTTTAGTTCAGTTAGATTCATAGGTAGGTCATTAGCAATTGATCAGATGAGAGATGCCATTAGCAGCACAAGTCACGACATTGATTAAAACAACGATAGTATGGCGATAGAGGGCGCGAGCACAGAGCCAGAGTTATGTAGTTTGGGTATTGCGTGTTGACTTATGTACAAGTTGCAAGAATAGAGTGCAAGGTAATAAGAAATAAAGATACAGAAGGCTACATAAGAGTCTGCGTCAAAAACTCAGTATCAGTAATTGTGTTTAGTCATTTCGTTCAGTAATGGTGTTTATAATGACGATTGTGTTTTTGTTGATAAACACGAGGAGAATAGCGACAAGACACTTAGGAAAACGGTTCGTTTTCTCTTGTCAGCAGACTATACGGTCTTCACAATGGCATTGTCAATAAATTTTGCCAAAAAAGTCGTATTAATGGTTTTTTTGCATAAAAAACGAGCAAAAAACCATTATCTTAGCGGGACAATGGTTTTTTACTGATTGGCATCTATTATGACGTGTAGACACTCGCAGCAGATAGACTGACACGAGCGTATCGACACTGATAACAGTGCTTATAGATGCTTATCAAGTACTTTGGCTAGCTCTGCTTTTGGCTGTAGGCCCATGACTGAGTCAACTTTTTCGCCGTCTTTAAAGACAAATAGCGTTGGGATGTTACGGATACCAAAGCGGCTGGCGGCTTGTGGGTTGTTGTCGACGTCGACTTTGACGATTTTTACTTTGCCTTGGTACTCGCTGGCTAGATCTTCTAAGATAGGCGCGATGGCTTTACAAGGGCCACACCACGCCGCCCAAAAATCTACCAATACAGGCAGGTCTGATTGCAGCACGTCTTGGTCAAAATTTGCATCGGTGGTATTTACGATTAGGTCTGACATAGTTATCTCTCTTGTTTTATTGTCTTTATCGTCGTTCATCAATTTATCGCGGCTTTGTGTAGCTAAAGACCCGCGGTATAAAGTAATGATAAGCGGCTAAAGAGTCGTTTCGAAATGGTGAGAATGTGCCATCATATTAACATGTTTGTTCTTACTTGACAGATGCAGGCTGGTTAAATTGTTTAACAATTACGATTGATACAATAAATCGAAACACAACCCTACAGCCAGTGAGTGCGCTGTCACTTATCACTTTTTGGTTTTTTTTCTATGTCATTGCCTCTATCATGTCATCTTTACTCTAATTTATATAAGTAACCGATTTTTATGCCTTTTACTGAAGAAGAAGTCAACGCCTTAAACCGACAAGAGTGCGCGTATCCGCTGGCGTTTTTTAAAACATTTGCCCAAGACATTACAGTATATGAAGATGACGATATTTGGGTGGTGGATAAGCCAGCAGGCCTCCTCAGCGTCGATGGCAAAACCCTTAAGGTCAGCTTGCTTGCGCGGCTTGAGCGCGTCAATCCAGCCGTCAAACTCATTCACCGCTTGGATATGGACACCTCAGGGCTACTGATTTTTGCCAAAAATGCCGCTGCCCAAAGCCATATTAGTAAGCAGTTTATTGAGCGGTTGCCACAAAAAAGCTACCAAGCACGCGTCTTTGGCCAATGGGAAGGTATTGGGGCGACCGGTGAGATATCGGTGCCGGTGCGTTATGAGCCCACGACCAAACCGCGCCATATCGTCGATCACGATTGGCCCAAACAGGCGCTGACTTTATATGAGGTCTTGGCTCACGAAATGTGCAATGATCAGACCGTCACGCGCGTGCTACTAAAGCCGGTCACGGGCCGTAGTCACCAGTTACGTGTGCATATGGTGCATGCCGGTCATGTGATGATTGGTGATCCGATTTATGCCGAAGGGGCGGCACTGATGATAGCCCCGCGACTAAACTTGCACGCACAGCAGTTACGCCTAAAGCACCCGACACTGGGTGCGTGGATGGACTGGGAGAGTCCGTGCCCGTTTTAATCTGGCCACTGAACCAGATGATGACTTAACCATATGAGCAATAACGATATCAGTGATCGCATCATGCTTAAGTATCGCAACGTAAAGGACGACTGGCTACGGTTTTGCGGTTAGGGCATGTCCGCATTTTTTACCTGCTTTAGAATGAGGGCGCGGCCTAGTATCTTGCCTGCCAGCTTTATTTAGGGTTGATGACAGTGCTCGATAAAGTCGCTCACCTGCTTAGTTAATATCTGCCATAAGGTCTGTTGCGCGCTTTTGCTGCCCCAAGCATTGTGCGGGCTAAATATCACCCGTGGATGCTCGCTGAGGCTGAGTAGCGGGTCATCTGCCGTGATCGGCTCTTGCTCAAACACGTCGCTGGCGTAGCCGATAATTTGCTCGTTATGGATGGCAGTTGCCAATGCTTGACTATCGACGATGCCGCCGCGAGCAACGTTGACCAATAAGGGCTGCTTGGTCATTTTGACCAAGGTGTCCTTATTGATAAGATGCTGGGTTTGTGCGGTCAGTGGGCAATGTAAGCTCAATACATCTGACTGTGCCAGTACGTCATCAAAGGCGGTATAGTCTGCACTGCGCGGCGCACGCCCTTGATGCTCCGCCCATAACACCGTCATGCCAAAGGCGCGTGCAATCTCGGTGACGCGCTTGCCGATGGTACCGACGCCGATGATGCCGAGCGTCTTGTCTTCTAAGTCGATCAGCGGTATGTCGAGCAAGCAAAAATTGCCATTGTCGCGCCATGTACCATCGGCGACTTTTTGATGATAATGAATGCCTGCGCGCATGGCATTGAGCATCAGCATAAAGGTATGCTCAGGCACGCTTTTGACCGCGTAACCTGCGACGTTATAAAGGGTGACATGATGTCTGTCACAAGCGTCTTGATCGACGTTGTTCATCCCTGTGGCAGTCAGCTGAATCAGCTTGAGGGTGGGCAGTTGACCGATCACCTCAGCGTCTATTTGGACTTTGTTGGTGATGATGATATCGGCGTCACGGCAGCGCTCGAGGATGACGTGGTTGTCCTTTGGCGTGTCATGATAAGTCATGTAATCTGTAATCCCAGCTGGGGCTGGCAAATCGATACCGTCCGAAAAAGTACCCTTGTCTAAAAAAACCGCTCGCATATTGACTCCCTGATGAATTGATTGTTGTATTGATTTTTTCTATGGTTTTAAGGCTTTATGGGGGTGAGGCTTAATGTAGCACGTCGGTGGGTTTAGTCAAAAACCAAACCATAAAAACCTGAGAAACCCAAGCGCTGTCACAATTGTCTACTTGAAAAGTCAACTAAACGCACTCATCTAGCCGCTAACGTTATATAATGGTCTACCTTAGCTGTCGACTAAATGGGTGTTACCCTATGCACAGCCACCATTAGCGGCCATTGCTATCTATTTTATTTCTTATTACCTGAGTACAAAAAAGACATCGCCTTATGACTACCTCTATCGCTTCACTGCACAGTACTGAATTCGCCGTTGGCCAACGTTATTTATCTGATACAGAGTCTGAGCTTGGCTTGGGTGTGGTCATCGATGTGGATGATCGCTGTGTGCACATCTTGTTTCCGCAAAGCGAGGAGACGCGTGTTTATGCCAAAAACTCAGCGCCACTGTCGCGCGTGGTATTTAAGGCGGGCGATAGCATTTATGACCAAGATGGCAACGGCTATACGGTCAATGCGGTAGACGAGGTGATGGGTGTGCTCAAGTACAGCGTCGATGAGCATGAGCGCGGTATCATGGAAACCCGACTCGCGGCCAATATCACGCTTGCCAAGCCGCTTGAGCGTCTGCTCGCTGGTCGCATCGAGCGTGGCGACTGGTACGAGCTGCGCCAAGACATCTTGCGCATGCAGTCGGCGCTGGCAGGCCATCCGCTCAAAGGCCTAATGGGCGCGCGTGTCGATATTATCGAGCATCAGCTGTATATCGCTCACGAGGTCGGCAAGCGTATCGCGCCGCGTGTGCTTTTGGCCGATGAAGTGGGTCTGGGTAAAACCATCGAAGCGGGCTTAATCATTCATCAGCAGCTAATCACAGGAAAGGCTGAGCGCGTACTTATCTTGGTACCAGACAGTCTGCAATACCAGTGGATGATCGAGCTGCGTCGCCGCTTTAACCTAAATTTTGCGTTGTTTGATTTGGTACGTACTGCCGCGATCAAAGAGCATGATCCTGAACAAAACGTCTTTGCCACCGAGCAATGTATCATCGCGGGCATGGATTTGTTGCTTGATCATCCTGATTTGTACGATCAAGCGATGGAAGCGGGCTTTGATCTATTGGTCGTCGACGAAGCGCACCATTTGCACTGGGATGAAGAGCAGGGCGGCAATGACAAATACGATTTGATTGCTGACTTTGCTGAAGAGACGCCTGGGGTGATGCTACTGACCGCAACGCCTGAGCAGCTCGGCGCGCAAAGCCATTTTGCGCGTTTGCGCCTGCTAGATCCTGATCGCTTTGATGATTTGGATGAGTTTATCGATGGGCAAGAAGCCTTTGCCGAAACCGCTGCCGTCGCTGGCGTGTTGATAGAAGACAAGCCGCTGAGTGATGGGCAAATCGCAGCTTTGAGCCATTTATTAGACATTAGTATGGATGAGCTAGGCGCAATCAATGACGATGAGCGCTTGCGTACTTATGCCCTTAACGAGCTACTGGACCGTCATGGTACCGGCCGTATCTTATTTCGCAATACTCGTGAGAGTGTCAAAGGGTTTTATGGACGAAGCCGTCAGCCGTATCCACTGCCCCTGCCTGACGCATGGGTTGATAGCTACCAAACCACGGGCAAACTGCGTGAGCAGCTGTGGGGCGAAGAAAACCAGCCCGATGGTGGCTGGCTAGAAGATGACCCACGTGTGTCTTGGTTGATTGATATCTTGCGCGGTGAGCTAAAGCATCAAAAAGTGCTATTGATCGCTCGTAGTGGAGCGACGGTTGAGAGTCTTGAGGCGGTACTGCGCTTACATGCAGGCATTAAGACTGCTATCTTTACCGAGCAGATGACACTGCTTGAGCGTGACCAAGCGGCGGCGTTTTTTGCTGATTCCGAGGGCGCGCAGATATTGCTTTGCTCAGAGATTGGCTCAGAAGGTCGTAACTTCCAGTTTGCAAGCCAGCTGATACTGTGGGACTTACCTGCCAATCCAGACACGCTAGAGCAGCGCATAGGCCGCCTAGACCGTATCGGCCAGACGCAGCAGATCATGCTTCACGTCCCTTATGTACAGGGCACCGCGCAGGAGCGTTTATATCATTGGTATGACAAAGCGCTCAATATGTTTAGTCAGATATCACCGACTGCCCAAAGTGTGCAAGAGCAATACATCCAAACGCTAAAGCCTGTGCTAGAGAGTGCTGATACGCCCGACAACCGTGCCATGCTACAAGACATCATCACCGAAGCGAAAAAAACCCGCCTAGGGCTAGAAGCGCAGCTACAAGCTGGCCGTGACCGTCTGCTGGAGTACAATTCGTGCCGTCCACGTGTCGCTGGGCGTATCAAAGATGCCATGATTGACTTTGATCAGCACAATCTGCTGCCACACTTTATGGAGCGCTTTTTTGCCTCTGCCAATATCGATCATAGTATCCAGCGCGATGGCTCGTGGGTCATCGCTCCTATCGATAGTACTGAGATCAGTGAGTACATCGATGGCCTGCCACTGGGCGATGAAGATGGGATGACCTTGACCTTTGATCGTGGGCAGGCATTGCTGCGTGAAGATATCGACTTTATTACCCATGAGCATCCGCTGATGCGCGCGATTTACGAGTTGGCCAGCACCAGCACCTTTGGTAATACCACGGTGGCGATGCTAAAAAGCGCGGTCGTGCCACAAGGCATGGTGCTGCTCGAGGTAAACTTCCGTGTCGAGGCCATCGCGCCAAGAGTGCTCAATCTGCCTGCGACTATCACCACGCAAAACATTCGGGTATTTATCAGTGAGCAAGGCAATGATCTGTCAGCGCGCATCAGTAGCGATATGATTATGCCGCATATCGAGCGACTGGACAAAAACCGCGCCCGCCAAGTCATCAAGGTGCGCGGTGATGTGATCGAGCAGCGTTACTACGACGCCGAAGAGATCGCCCGCCAGCAGCTGGCAGAAATCGGTGAGCAAGCAAGCGCCCGTTTCAATCAGCAGTGGTCGCGTGAAATCAAGCGCCTAAAACATCTACAAACCATCAACCCCAATGTACGTCCAGAAGAAGTAGAGCGCTTAGAGCAGCTAAAAGCACAAGGCGAGCAGGCATTAGGCAACCTATCGCTGGTACCAGACTCTATCCGCGTATTGGTAGCGGTCAAGCCATAAACGAAGCATAGCAATGAAAACGAGATGCGCCGATCATCTCGTTTTTTATTCGGCTGATGCACTGATGCTGCGATAGATACATCTGCCTCAAACCTTGTGATAGCCAAGCGTGTGCGTAAGCCATCAGCGGGTACTTTTGTCATGAGATAAAAAAGGCGGTCAAGACTGGCGGGTAAGCGACTCATAACTGGTCAAAGCGCGGGATATTGGGTAATATGTTTAGCCTTTCAGTGGATAATAAATACGTGTATAGCGCTGCTATCGCTGTATTTTTACGCTAAAATTTCGTTCTAACATCTCTCTTGTGTATTTTTAGCAAGTGATTTCATATTATTTTACATTCAAACGCAGCAGGTTTGCCGTTATATCATCTGGCTATCATTAGGTGGGTTGGTGCAGCCGCGCCGCGTTTTTGATAAAAATAAGGAAACCTATCGTCATGTCTGATTATTCGCAACTGATTGATGAACTGCTTGCTACCGTATCGCTTATTGAAGTGAGCCCTGATGTCTTTGAAGGGAAAAGCCATGACTATGTGGGCAGTCGTATCTTTGGTGGGCAAGTCTTGGCGCAAGCAATCATGGCAGCTGCCCATACGCTGGATAAAGACAAACCCTGCCATTCACTGCACGGCTATTTTTTGCGTGGCGGTGATATCAACCAGCCAGTGATTTATCGAGTACGCCGTCTACGCGATGGGCGTAGCCTCTCTGCGCGAGAAGTGACCGCGATTCAGTATAAAGAAGTACGCGGCAAAGCGCCTATTGAGCAAGTGATTTTTTCGATGATTGCCTCGTTTTCGCCGATGGAGGAGGGGCTTGAGTATCAAGAAGATATGCCTGTCTATCCGCCACCAGACGACCTGCTTGCCGAGCAAGATTTAAAAGAAGAGTACGTCGGCAAAGTGCCAGATGCGCTCAAAGCACGTTTTATGCGTCGTCGTCATGTCGAGATTAAGCCTGTCAAACCGCGTGATCCTATCCATCCCGAGCCGATGAAGCCAAAACAAGCCAACTGGCTGCGTATCCGCGAGCTGGGCAATCAGCCGGTGGCGATTCAGCAAGCGCTATTGGCATTTTCGTCTGATTTTTACTTAGTCGGTACAGGGCTGATGTCGCATGGGGTCAGCTTTATGACCAGTGGCTTACAAGCGGCCAGTATCGACCACTCGATGCACTTCCACCGTACCTTTGACCTAAATAATTGGCTACTATACGACATGTGGAGCGATACCACCTCTAATGCCAAAGGCTTAAATCATGGGCAGTTTTGGCAAGATGGTAAGCTCGTCGCAACGGTGCAACAAGAAGGATTGATGCGCTTGCGGGTGCCCAAATCTTAAATAAAAAAATACAAGCTATGCCAGCGTGCTACTGGTATAAATTTTCCTTGCGTGCTGCGTACCCAGATGCTGCGCAAAATTCATCCCAGTAGCACTGTGTTTATTTATAGTGGTTCGACTATACGTACTTACCGCTCTAAAATCTTTACCATCGCCCGCGGTAATCCAAGTGTTGCCCGCGCATCATCTGCGGTCAACCAATGAAGATTAATCTCTGCCGCTTGCAAGGCTGTACTCAATGCGGTTGTTTGCTTATTGTCTAAAGTGACGGATCGCGGCGTCAAATACCAATGGAAGTGGGTCAATGAGTGCTTGATAGGCGCATCATCAATCAAGGTTTGATTAATGGGTGCGGCTATCACATTATGCTTATCTAACCACTCATGAATAATCTGCTCAGCGGTGGTAAATTCTGTCTCATAGACTTTTTCATTACTGCGTACGTCATTTGCTGTGTTTGATGGCTTATCATCGCTAGCTAGCGTCTTTTTAACAGTAGCCTTAGTGTTCGCTTTACCATCAACCTTTTCTACAAACTGTAATGGCAAACTCCATAGTCCGCCCCAAATACCATTGTCAGGGCGCTGTAGCCATAGTATTTTGCCGTCCGTATCTTTGATGATAAGCGCATTGCTAAACTTACTGGGCTTGGGCTGTTTTTTTGCCTTGACTGGATAGTCGGTTTCGCGTCCCTGTGCATGGGCAAGACAGTCCTCTTGTAGTGGACACAATAAGCAGGCAGGCTTGCTACGCGTGCATAGCGTTGCGCCCATGTCCATCATCGCCTGCGCAAACCGTCCTGAGTCATCGACAGGTGTTAAACGCTCTGCCAACGCCCATAGCGTCTTGGTGGTGGCAGACCTGGTGATATCGCCCTCAATAGCCGCCCAGCGGGTAAGGACGCGTTTGACATTGCCATCACAGATGACGCCATACTTGTGCAAGCCCATCGCCATAATCGCCCCAGCGGTCGACGGCCCAACGCCAGAGATGGCTTCCCAGCCTGCTAGCGTCTGCGGAAAATCACCGGTCTCGTCAATTATCTCGGCCAGTTGCTTTGCGCCTTTATGCAAATTACGCGCGCGTGCATAGTAGCCAAGCCCCGCCCAATGCTCGGCAACCAAGTCCCATTCTGCGGCGGCCAAATCCTGCACGCTCGGAAACGATTCCATAAAGCGCGCAAAGTAGGGCAACACGGTGGTGACTTGTGTCTGCTGGAGCATGACTTCGGATAGCCAAACGATGTAAGGGTTGGGCGTATCGGTCTGATGCTGCTGCCACGGTAGGTCATGGCGACCATTTTCGGCAAACCAATCGAGTAGGCGCGGCGAGAAAGAGTCTAATGCGTCAGTGGGTTGAGAAAAGGGAGTGTCGGGTATGGCAGTAGGTTGAGTCATAGGCTCTTATAAAATTGGCAATAAGTAAAGGGCGCTTTGGTTACACTTAAGCAAAGCGTTTATCCTATATGGTGATTATCTGGTTGATTTACTAGCGGTAAATATCGCTAAGCGTCTGGCCAGCTTTGTTTTTCCAGACTAGCCACCCATTTGCATTACGTCCTGTTGCAATTTGTCCTGCACCACTAGGTGTTGTCAGCAAGTGGTTTTTGACCACTTTGTAAGTGTTGTCATCGTGCTCGATTAATATTTTGTTTGCTAACATTTCACGTTTTTTATTGATGCCCCATTTACTAAATGATGGTGTATGAATTTTACGGATGAGCGACCCTTTTAACAAAACAAAACCGTCATTATCGTAGTAGCCTTGAGCATCACAGTCTTTGGCTTTGCAATAAAACAGCATTGGTTGCTTGTCAGGTACGACTGCTGGTGTGTCTTGGGGAGACTGGCAGGTATCTGATATCAGTGGCTGGTAGGCTTTATTATTAGGAGTCTCAATACCGATTGCTTCAAAAACTGGCTGCCCGAGGGTAGACAGTAAAATATCTAATGTGTGAAACAGCTCTTCGCAGTCTGCTTGCAGCGGTGCTGGCGTATGCGGCTTGCTGCCATTATTGCCATTTTGCAAATCGTAGCGCCCGACATCTGTGGCAATTTGAATGGCTTTATGTTCCATATACAGCGCATGCGTCTGGGTAATGGTGTTGTTGGTAGAGAGCATGACAAACACCCTTGTCCAAAAATCTTTACCATTATGATGGCTTTTCAGGCGCTGGGTTAAATCGCCTGTTTGCCCAATATAGAGTAGAGGTTTGTCCGTGCTATCGGTATCACCAATTAGAAAGTATAAGCCTACTTGCTTGGCGTCGGGCATACTTAAAAAATCTGCAATATGAATGCGCGGCACTTCAATCAGACGCACGGTGCGTATGGTCATTTCAGCGACACGCAGCCCACGAGGGTTACCTGTGGGCAGGTAGATTTGAATGGTTTTTGCTGAGGGTATTAATGGATTCATAAAAGCTTATATTGTTGGTCAATCTACTTCCGATTCTTCCGCGTTTTTAATCGGCGCAAGCGCTTTTCTTCTTCGCGGGCTTTCTTTTTTTCTTCTGCCGCTAGACGTTGTTCGGCGACGATGATTTCTTCCGCTTCGATCATCGCTGGAGTTTCAAGGGTAATACGTCCAAGCTTGCCACTACGCAGCTCATTGATCAAAATCTCAGACATGCGGTAGGTATCAACGACTCCGCCTTTTTTGATAAATCCTCGGTTACGCCCTGCCATTTCAAAAAACTCCCAATCGGTCTTGGGCAGCTCGTCAATTTTATAGCGAGTTTTTAGCAGCTCAGGATAAGCGCTCAACAAATACTCAGCGGTATAGCTGGCGACATCGGCGAAGTCAAACGCGGTATCGCGAATACCGCCGGTCGCCGCCAAGCGATAGCCAGAGTTTTCGTTTTCGACCTTTGGCCAGAGCATACCAGGGGTGTCATAGAGCATGATGTCATCATCGAGTTTGATCAGCTGCTGCGACTTGGTCACTGCAGGCTCGTCGCCAGTTTTTGCTACTGCACGCCCTGCTAAGGTATTGATCAAAGTCGATTTGCCAACGTTTGGAATGCCCATGATCATGGCTTTGATCTGGCGACCGGTGCCAACTTTATTGGGCACCATTTTTTTGCATAGAGCGATGATGCGCTTGACGTCATCGGCTTTATTATTGTCACACGCGATGGCTTTGACGCCCGCTTGCTGCTCAAGGTGCGCCATCCATGCTTGGGTCAGATCAGGGTCGGCGAGATCGGCTTTGTTTAAGATTTTGATGACGGGTTTTTCGCCGCGTAGTGCTGCGACCATGGGGTTTTCGCTACTATAAGGAATACGGGCGTCAATCACCTCGATGACCACGTCCATCTGCGGCATGATTTCTTTGATTTCGTTACGGGCTTTGTTCATGTGCCCAGGGAACCACTGAATATTCGCTCTTTTATCCATCTGCTTTCATAACCTTTTATAAAAATGCTAAAAGTAAGACCATCAGTGTCTACTTTTTTATGATGTTCAGTTTACTACACAACCAGCGTCAGCACCCAATGTTATCCAGTCGCCTTGTTGCCACGTTACCATTTTATGTCAGGCTTCAGGCAGGCTGTCATGCGGATTTGGGCGTGTCTTTATGTTTGGCCCATCTATAGGCTCATCGATTGGGTTGAGAGTACGTCCTAGTCTACTAAGTCCTTGCGCGCGGGTGGTAGCGGCGCTAAATAGCCAATGACCAAGATCAAGCTGCCTGCACCAAGGAACGAAATCACCCGCCAAATCGCCTCGGTCTGTGACAAGTCAACCAAGACCAGTTTTAGCACCACCGCGCCCAGTAATCCAATGCCCATAAACCATAGCGTGCGCTGTCCATAGCGGCTAGCGCTGATGGTCGCGACCAAGGCAATGAGCGTCCACAAAATCGTCAATCCCGTCTGTACTTGCTCGCTATTCCACGCGCCCCCAGTAACTCCATATACACTGCCAGTCCATAATGGCGTGCCGATAAAGGCATGCAGCGTCCTGACCAACATACTCGAACCTATCCAAAGGCCAATCAGCGCTAAGACAATAAGTAGCATATCGTTTTTAGGAATGGCTTTTAATAGATTTCTCGAACCGCTACCACGTGGCTGACGAAGTAAATAAACGCCCAAGGCATAAAACACCACCAGCCATAACGTCAGATCGTATAAATTAAATAGCGGAAAATAAGGCAAGGCCCAAATCACCCCATCATAAGTAAAATTGGTAAACAGCGCCCAGCCTAAGGTGATAGGTACAAAGATTTTGGCGCTGTCTAACAGTGCTTGAGACCAATCAAACCAAGCGAGCGGAAAGGCTGAGGTTGCGGCTTTTGAGTGCGTGTTTGACTGCTCATCATGATATTTAGCCATAGCATGACGCTGTGTCCACCATAATCCAGCCAACATAAAGGCAACTGGTACTAAAACAGTCATGACACCTTTTGAGTCAGGTAAGCCATAATGCATGGCTTCTGCTAAAACAATAATGCCTGCTCCAAGCCAGCTTGCGCTATCAAAACGTGTTAACTCAGCTGCTTTATGCCATGTCTTTAGCCATAACTGCCCAATGACCAACCCGCCTATCAGCAAAGCAATAAATATCGACCAATGAAAGGTCGACCATTGATAATAAAATTCATATCTTTGCGGTAATTGAAACAGTAGCGTGGCATACAATAACAACAGTAAACCATGACAAAACTGCCGAATCTCCAACCAAGAACGATATTGATTGATGGCATAATAAAGGACAAGGCTGGTTAACGCGGCCAATCCTAGCAGCGCTGTCGTTGCGATGTGCCAGTTGGCAAGCCATTGATCAAGATCGATGACCAATACATACAGCAGCCAGACCACGGCGGTGAACGTCAAAAAACGGCTCAACCTCGGACTGCGCCACATTAGGTTAAACGCTATACTTTGGCTATTGATTGAAGCCAGCCACTGCTTGGTAGCGGGTTCACCGATGCCCAATGTGTTAGCGTATTTCACCAGCGTCTGATCGGCGTGACGCTGGCTGTTTTTGTCATCCATAGGGGCGTTGCTGGCGCGTAAGACAAACATGGCGGCGAGGTAGCTGAGCGCCGAAATCGTCAAGGCCAGTGTTGGATAATCTTTGATTGTAAAGACCACAGTTATCATCAGCATCGCGATACTCAGCAGCTGTAATCCTAGCCCAAATAGCACCGACCATGCGCGTAGCGAGCGCCGACCAAACCATACCAACGCCAGCCCTTGAACCGACCAGCCAAAGGCAATCCACTCAGCATCGAGAGCCAGCGGAATTACTAATGCCAAAAATCCAAATCCTAACGCCAGCATGCCTTCAGTGATTAAGGCATATCGTTGACTGCGCTGTACAAATATCCAGCCAATGCCCAAATAAATCACCGCTAAAACAGCACTAGTGAGGGTCAGCGCATGAGGAATAGCGTCTAACAACGCCGCAAATAAACCAAAGGCCAATATCGGTACGGAAAACAATAAACCCGTATCAATAGGGAAGACATAGATGTTGTTTGCGCTGTTTTTTGTATTGTTGTTCGTACTGGCATCTGTGCTGGGGTTTGTACCGTAAATACTACCTACAGTCATCTGGGCGATATCTGTTTCATTTAATGTGTTATAAGCGATGATGTGCTGGGCGTAGCGAATGACGACAAACAAATATAGCAATACATGCAGCGTCACCAGCAATACCAATGTCCAGCGCTGCGCCTCAATGGTAGCGTTTAGATTGTTCGTCGCGCCCCAATAGTAGGCCAGTCCAAAGGTGACCAACACGCCGAGCAGATTGAGCATTTTCCAAGTACGGTAGTGAGCAATGACAGCAACGGTGACGTTTAACAGCAGATAATAGCTAAATAAGGCGACCAGACTGCCGGTGTCTTCACCGGTCAATACAGGCGCAAAAAATCCACCAGACAAGGCCAATAAAGCCAGCGGTAAGGCGTTTTGACGCACAGCGAGACCGATGGTGACAGCTGATAAAAGGCCAAGTCCAATAAAGCTTGGCACGCTTGCGAGCACCTGATAGAAGCTATAAGCAAAAAAGACGGTCAAATAAGCCGTCGCTAAGCCCGCACCCTGTAAGGTGATGCCATAAGCAAAGCGGTTTTTTGCCAATTGTATCCCCAACGCCGCCAGTCCCAATCCCATCAGGCCAATACCAATGAGCTTTATGGTAATCGGAATCTCGATATAATCGCTCAGTAAGCGCAGCAAAAGCACTACACCGATGAGTAAGACGATTACCCCGACACGCACGACCAAGTTACCGCCAAAAAACCAGCTTTTGATAGAATAAATCAGTGAGGTGACGATAGGTAAGGAGCGCTCATCAGGTTCTATGGTTGCAGTGGCTTGTCGATTTTCTATCGATAGTGATGAAGCTGCAGGTAAAGGGGGTGTAGGTAGCTCGGATAAAGGCCGGTTTGCTGACTCTGGCAACTCTGGCCGCTCAGAAAGCACGGGTGGTTGTGACATTGTCTGCTGATGCTCTGTATCTTGAGAGGATGGCTCAGAGTGCGCGTTGGATGCAGCGTCTATACTGTCTTTATATTGCTTGAGCTCAGCTTGTAGCGCTGCCATCTCACGGCGCAACTGCTGGATTTGTCTATGGATACTAATATATAGCACCGAAGCAATGATGAATAAAATGGTAAAAGCCAGCCAGCCCAGCGGATTCATTAACAGATATAGCATCCTCGTCACTCAATTTGCTTGATGATGAGGTGATAATGACGCGATTTGCGTCCGAGTACAAGAAGCATCATGTACCTAAAGCTGCTCAACTAAAAAAAGAGCCGCTTATAAATCAGCGGCTCTTTTTTCGGTTTATATAGGTTTTATAAAAGCCCTATGATAGTGGCCTTCTCATAATAGCCGTCTATGCTAAGTTACTTTTCATAAACTCAAGCATATTATCCCAGCTTTGCTTGGCGGCAGCTTCGTTGTAGCCGAGATCGACATCGTTTTTGGCTGCGCGCTCATCGGCATGGGGGTTGGTAAAGCCGTGCTTGGCATTGTCATACACATCGATGGTATAGTCGACATCGGCCGCATCCAGCTCAGATTTTAGACCTTCTATCGCCTCCATCGATACCATCGAATCATCACGACCATGCGCGACCAAGACTTTGGCGGTAAAGTTTTTGTCCGCAGGCTGTTTTGCTGATGGGTTGCCGTGGAATGTCGCGACAGCTTTTAGTGGCATGCCATCGCGCGCCATATCAAGCACGACTTTACCACCGAAACAGTAGCCAATCGCGCCTAAGTTGCTACCATCAACAGCCAACTGATCGCTAAAATCATTGAGGATAAGGCGACAGCGATCCATCAGCATGTCTTGGTCCGCAAGTACTTGCTCCATCCACATGTTTGCCATCGCCGCATCGCTGGTCAATTTGCCTTCACCGTAGACGTCCATTGCCACCGCTGCATAGCCTGCTTTTGCCAAACGCTCGACCACAGATTTTGGATGATCGACCACGCCCCACCATTCTGGTGCGACCAAGATGCCGGCCGCTGGGTTTTCTTCCGATGCGTCTTCTGGTAGCGCCACATAGCTGATGAGCTCGACGCCGTTTTTGGTGGTGCTGATAAGTTCAAACGTCTTAATTGACATAGTGCTGTCCTTTTTTATGTTATGAATTTTATTTATAGTAAATCGTTTTTTTTACTTTTAGTACCTTAACGCCCATGCTTCGCAAAAACAGCTATAATACTGTAACGCTCTTTATCAAAATGCTACTGCACCTTTATGACACTCAATTTGCTCAACCAACTTGCCGACAGCCAACAATCACCAACTGCTGAACAGTCACCGACGCCGCAACCAGTGTCAAAGCCTGTTGTGCCCGCCAATGCAAGCTTGTTTGCCGATAGCGATGGTGAGCTGGCAGCCACCTTGCGGCTGCAGTTTTGGTCGCGATTTGCCTTATCAGAGCTGACGCATCATGAATGGGAGGCTTTGTGTGATGGCTGCGGTAGCTGCTGCCTGATCAAATATATCGATGATGATGACGCCGAAGCGGTGGTTGAGTATACCGATGTGACCTGTCAGCTGATGGACTGTGCGACGGGTCATTGTCAGCACTATGCCACGCGTCAAGAGTATGTGCCTGACTGTATTCAGCTCACGATGGAAAACCTGCCCAACATGATGTGGCTACCATCACACTGCGCCTATAAACGCTTGTATAAAGGGCAGGAGCTCCCAAGTTGGCATTTGTTATTGACTGGCGATGCGGCGCGCACCGAGCAGCAGATGCGCGCAGCCAATGTCGGGGTGGCAGGGCGCTGTGTCTCTGAGGTTGGTATGACAGATGAAGAGATGGAGGAGCGGGTGGTGACATGGGTACAGCCCTAGCGGTATCCATTTAGACTCTTATCGTTAGTTTATGGCGAGTAGTGAGTTTATGGCGCGGCGGCATGCGCCGCAAATTGTGCTTTGGCTTCAGCTGCCGCTTTTGAGTCAGCCAATGGCGGGATAGGAATATTCTGACGAATCTGCTTGGAGAACTCGCGGCTATTGACTACGCTGCTGCCTGCTAAATTATCAAAACCACGCACTTTTGGATTGATATGAGTGCGCTCGTACCAAGTATCCATCGACCAATTCTGCGCGCCGCTGTTGGGCTTGGCGTCGAGCATACCGACATCGTATAGATAGTTTGGCAGCCACCCAGAGACCCAAATCCGATAATCCCATGGCAAACGCTCGCCACTGACGATACGCGCCATATAAAAAATAATATTGGTACAGTTGCTAATCAACGTGTTGTACCAAGTGGGTTTAGCGTTCAAATCATCAGCCGCCGTTAGATAAGATTCAAATAGTGACCTCACTTCATGCTGTTGCAAATTGCTGATAGGAAACAGATAAACCTGCTCGCCGCGCGCATTGCTGCGCGTATAGATAATATCACGCTCCTCGCTAGCAATCAGGCTAAGCTCATAACGCCGAAAAAACCCAGCCAGCGCCGAAAAAGACTCGCCTGCTTCTTTACGAATCTCAAATGAGAAGGCAAGCGGTCTGTCATCCTCAAAGCGAAAGCTGACCAAGGTATGAGCAATCAGTGGCCCCATCCAGTATGAGTTGGTGACATCGACGCCCGAGAGTTTGGACATATCAATGGTACGGGTGTCCCAGCGCTCGGTGGCGTCTGTATCGGTATGCCAGTCAAAATTGCGTACATTTTTGAGGGTGATTATATTAGGGTTGCTCGCGTCTCGCTCATAGGAGACTTGCTGGCTGACCTCTGCCATCCAGTCGCGCTGCTGCTTGGCTTCGATAGAAAAAAACCAGCCCAAACCGATAAACCAAACTGCGCCATATAAACCAATGAGCCATTTAACGGTTACTCTTTTATGCGGCACTGCTGAATTATTTGATGGCTGATTACCTCGATTTTTTAGTCTTTTTGACCAATGCCTTTTTGTTGCATAAGCTGCCTTAGCCAGCGCCGCTAAAATGCCGATTATAACAAGGGTTGTAAGCCACGTAATCGGCGAGCGCATGCCAAACTGATACCAAATTGCCATTAACAGCCAAATAGCAGATAGGAGCAACGTAGTAACGATTAAAAACTGCGTGAGGTAATAGCGCCAAGTCCGTTTTTGCTGGCGCTCATAAGCTGCCCCATGCTCTAAGCGATTGCTGTTTGCGAGCGGCGAGAGCAGGCGAGAAAAAAATGCACGTAGCGACATAGGTTTGACTTTGAGGAATGAAGGCTTTGACCATAGCAAAATTCATAACACACTGACAATACAATTTGAGTGAATTTGTCGTTGAATGTCCGTAAGCCTTACGATAAAGTGAAACTTATTAGGCTGGTCTATTTTTATCTATACTTATATAGTTGTTATTTATCGCTATGATAGGATTTGTATGGATAATTTGATCTTTATTTAAATATTTTGACTACTGCCTAAATATAAAATCGCTGTTTTATTTGCTATTTTAATCCCCATCTACGGTTAAGATTTTAATTGCTATTCACTATTTTCTTTGATTACTGCTATTAACTAAAGAGGTTAAACCACATCATCATGTCTGACGACACTCCCAGCCCGAGTAGTTGGTCGATGCGCGGCTTAAAACGCTGGCTATCGACCGCCCCCGAAACCCGTGATGAATTGATTCGTTTGGTACAGGACTCTCGTCAGTTTTTAGAGCCTGATACTGTCGATATGTTAGAAGGCGTGCTCGATCTGCCTGCCACTCAAGTCCGCGAGATTATGACGCCGCGTCCGCAAGTGATCGGACTGCACGAAAGCGCAAGTCTGGCTGAGGTGATGGATATCATCCTCGACACCACCCACTCGCGTTACCCAGTATTTGATAGCCAAGATGATGATGCGGTCATCGGCATCTTGCTTGCCAAAGATTTGATTCCTATCTTAGTGCACATGGTGCGCGACCAAGAAGACAAAATCGACAGCAAGCGTCTCAGAGATCTGGTACGGCAGCCGCTATATATCAGCGAAACGGCGCGCTCAGACACGCTGCTGCGCTCACTGCAGCGCACCCAAGTGCACATGGCAATCGTCGTCGATGAGTTTGGCAACTTTGCAGGGGTGGTCACCATGGAGGATTTACTCGAGGAGATCGTCGGCGATATCGTCGATGAGCATGATGACTTCGATGAAGACAGTGATATCAATAATATCGTCGCCGATCCTGAAAGACCAAATACGTGGCGCGTGCAAGCATCGACAGTGATTGAAGACTGTAACGATGAGCTTGGCGCCCACTTTGATGATACCGATGTTGATACTATGGGCGGTTTGGTCATGCAAGCGCTCGGTCATGTTGGTGATTTGGAAGGGGAGAGTGTGGTGATAGACGATTGGCAAATTACCATTACCGATGTTGAAGGGCGCTTTATTCAAAATCTTGAGCTGTCTAAAATCAATGCTGACCAGCAAATATTAATAGGTAGCCATTAATTTATTGATGTTTATCACTTAATCTTGGCACTTAAAGATCAGCTCGGCATTTAAATATAAAAAAACACGATTGCGGTCGTGTTTTTTTTGCTTTTAAAATCGGTATTTTGCAACGCAATGTTACCTATTGATTGATTTAGACTGGTATCATGGGCAGGTTTAATTTTGAGCGCTGTATTGAGCAGCTAACGATTGGCTATCAATCCAGCGCTCACCGAATAAATCAAAGTTAATATTTAAGCTTTAAACGACTGAAAAATAAGGTTTTGGATAACTGCTATGCGTCTGTCTACTGTGGATTTGCAAAAACGTCTAAACCCCGATAAGCCCAAGGGCTTGCCGCTGGTGTTGACCATATTGATTGCGTGGCTGGCAGGCGCAGTGTTTATCTTTGCTCTCGCGCCGTATGGTTTTTGGCCGGTGGCGTTGGTGTCGCCTGCTATTTTGTATGCCTTACTGATGCCTGATATGACGGGCAAGCGTGCTTTTGTTATCGGTCAAGCTTATGGTACTGGGCTTTGGTGCGTCGGGGCATTTTGGCTGTATACCTCAATCCATGTCTATGGCGATACGCCAGTGTGGCTGGCGCTAATTATGATTGCGCTGATGGGCCTTGGTATGGGCTTGTTTCATGGCTTTTTGGCGCTGGTGTTTAATAAGATGGTCGGCAAGCAGCCCCTGTCTTTTGCCGCGCTTTGGGTGCTGCAAGAGTGGATGAAGACGTGGTTATTTACTGGCTTCCCTTGGTTGTTTGTCGGTTACGCCTTTACAGAGCAGTATTGGCTATCGTCACTTGCGCCAGTGGCGGGTGTGTTTGCAGTGTCTTTTGTGGCGGTATTATTGGCAGCCAGTTTAGTCGAGCTACTGCGTCGCCGCGCAGGCTATATGGTGGCTTCGATTGCACTATTGGTTGTCAGCACCTCATTGTGGCTGATCAATCCGCAGTGGACTAAACCAAAAGGCACGCCTGATGTGTCGGTGTCATTGATTCAGGGTAATATTCCGCAAGATTTAAAATGGCTGACTGAGTATCAAATAGAGACGCTCAAGATTTATGCCACGTTGACTCGCAGTGAGTGGGGACGTGATATTATCTTGTGGCCTGAGTCGTCGATTCCGATGTTTCAGACCGATGCGATCGGCTTTATCAATGAGATGGTCAAAATGGCCAAAGCCACCAATACCACGTGGGTGACCGGTATTCCTTATAAGGATGAAGCGGCATTTGATGAAGCTCAAGATAAGTATCCGCCATTTTATAACAGCGTGATTGCGCTGGGTGCCGAGGCAGAAGGACTGTACAAAAAACAGCGCTTGGTGCCATTTGGTGAGTATGTTCCATTTGAAGGGCTGCTCGATATTTTGCCAAACCTTGCAGGTAGTCAAGAGGTTATGAGCTATAGTCGCGGCAGTGAGGCGCAGTCGCCGCTACAGGTGCGTGGGCACAATTTGGGCGCTGCCATCTGCTATGAAGTGGCCTATCCTGATACCACGCGCAAAAACGCCATCGGTACAGACTTTTTATTGACCATCTCAAATGATGCATGGTTTGGCACCTCGGCAGGTCCGCTCCAGCATCTGCAAATGGTCCAGATGCGCGCGCTTGAAAACGGCCGCTGGTTTATGCGTGCGACCAACACCGGTGTCACCGCCATCATCGACCACAAAGGCCGTATCGTTGAGCGGGCGCCGCAGTTTGAGCGTACCGTATTGCGCGGTGATGTACAAGCGCGGACAGGTAGCACACCGTTTATGCGTGTCGGTCATTATCCTGTCTTGTTTGTGGTGGCGCTGCTGCTGTTATTGAGTTATCTGGGCAAGCGGGCAACGACAAGAGCGCGCTTGGGTAAGTAGTTTTGCTGTTGATTCGTCGTGGTGCGCCATTTAAAGCAAATAATAACGCTAAGGCGCTCAAGTCATGGAGAAAAACTGCCCATAATAAATCCTTTAAATACTTAAGGGTTTTAACAAATCGCTATAAATTGCGATATAATGGGTCAATATTTCAAATATTTTGTGCAAGGTGGATAAGATATGTCAGAAGGTATCGTCAATAACAACCCAAAAAAAGAGCTGTTATATGCTCTAGTCGGCACAGCCTTGTTTTTAGGTATTGTCTTACTTATCGGTGTTTCTGCATTTTTGCGTCCAGCGGGCGAGCATATCACTGCTGAGACGACCGAAGCTGCAGTCGCCGCTGACGAAGCAGCGCCAGTAGCGGCGGCCAATGCAGAGGCTCAGGACGATGCAGCCCCAGCGGAAACAGCAGAAGCGGCCGCAACTACGCCAGCGGCAGATGCGACTGTGACGCCAGCGGATGCAGATAGTACCGTGGTAGCAGCAGAAGCAGGCACCGCCACTGCCGCTGGTACGGTCAGCCAAGCGGCGGTTGCCGATGCTGATTTAACCGCAGAGCAAGCGGATGGCGACGTGGAAGCGGGTGAAACTGTCGCACAATAAGCTGTTTTTGCCTAGGGCGTGTCCTCGTTTTAAAAATAGCGACAAAAATGAGATAAATCGCCGTCAAACAAGGAAGATAGCGCAGATAATATCGAGATATTCGTCAGCTATTTGACACCGTCTGGCCAGATTTAGCCATTTTTAGCCCAATTAGATGGCTATCGATTGAATTGAGGGCACGCCCTAGATACGGGCTGTCTTTTTTCATTATGACAAGATAGTTATCTTGTCATAGTGACTGATATTTGTCTTTTGGCAATGCCACAAATACTCGCTCTCAGCTACTGAGGGCGATTTTTTTGTGAGCCACTGTATAATTATTGACCAATTAATTCTTTACTTGCCGATAGACAGGTGAAGCAATATTGCTCTTATATGACCGCTTATCTGAATAAATAGGGGTTTGGTCATTATTAAAGTGGTCTTTAAAGGAATAATCTTATGAGCAAAGAAGCAAATTCAGCGGTGAGTGCCGCTGAATTAGAATTGCTAGAAAACGGTTTTATGGGGCATCCAAAGCCGCTGCGTCCGCTATTTTTTACGGAGATGTGGGAGCGGTTTTCTTATTATAGTATTCGCCCGCTATTGGTATTGTTTATGGTGGCGACGGTAGGCAGTGGTGGTTTTGGGTTTGATGAAGTCACCGCTTCTGCTATCTATGGTATCTTTGCTGGCTCATTGTATTTGGCGGCCGTCCCTGGCGGCTGGCTGGCAGACAACTGGCTTGGACAAGAGCGCGCGCTGTGGTGGGGTAGTGTCATTATTGCCCTTGGTCACTTATGTATCGCGCTTTCGGCGATGTTTGGTATGACGCTGTTTTTTGTCGGTCTGATCTGTATTGTTTTGGGCTCAGGGTTATTTAAGACCTGTATTTCGGTGATGGTCGGGGCGCTGTATACCAAAGGTGATGTGCGCCGTGATAGTGGTTTTACCTTGTTTTATATGGGTATCAATATCGGCGCGTTATTGGCCGCGCTGATCGTTGGGGTCTTTAAAGAAAAAGGCATGTGGCATGTCGGCTTTGGGGTCGGTGGTTTGGGGATGCTCATCTCGCTACTTATCTATCGTTTTTCTGCCCAAAAAACATTGACCCATTATGCCAAAGCCAAAGGCATCAGTGCTGAGTGGGAGCGCTCTAACAATCGCTATCATAATATCGGACGCTGGGTCGCAGGATTTGTAGCATTATTGGTGGCTGTGATCGTGCTGGTCGCCACCGGTATCATGCCGTTTGAGGCAAGCATGGTCGCAGAGTATATGACCTATATCATCGCGGCTGTGGTGATTGGCTATTTTGCCGTGATGTTTGTCTCACCGCGCCTTGATAAAACCGATAAGCTGCGTTTGTTGATTTGCTTTATTTTGATTATCGGCTCGACGCTGTTTTGGTCAAGCTTTGAGCAGCAGCCAACCTCATTTAACTTATTTGCTGATCGCTATACTGACCTTAATGTCTTAGGGTTTGAGATACCAAGCATTTGGTTTCAGTCGCTAAACCCGCTGTTTATTTTGTTGCTCGCTCCTATTGTCAGTATTCTTTGGGTCAAGCTGGGTAATAGAGGTATCGAGCCAAACAGTATGGTCAAGTTTGCGCTTGGCATGTTGATTACTGCGGCAGGTTTTGGCTTGATGATTATCGCCTCAAAAAATATTTTGACCAATGAGACTGGCCTAGCATCACCTTTATGGCTGGTCGGTAGCTTGTTGCTGTTGACGCTTGGTGAACTGGCCCTGAGTCCAGTAGGATTGTCATCGATGACCAAACTTGCGCCAAAAGGTATGCAAGGTCAGATGATGGGGCTGTTTTTTGCTTCTGTCGCCATGGGTAACTTGGTTGCTGCATTTTTCGGTGGTCATGTCTCAGCGGACAAGATTGAAGGCTTGCCAACGCTATTTACGACCATGACCGTCTTTTTGGTAGTGACGGCGGTTATCTTGTTGCTATTGGCCAAGCCCATCAGTACCATGCTCAAAAATAGCGAACAGTCCGATCATGTCAGCTAAACGACACCAAAAAAGTTAGCGGATGCGTTTGAGCAAATGGTTAGGATAGCCAAGTGCTAAGTCCGTGCATCAATAAGTAGGCTGATGATGAGACGTGTTACCATGGTTGGTAGCACGTCTTATCGTTTTTATCCGTGACAGGTCTTGCTCAAGCCATGACATATTTTTGTTCAAGCATTTTTTTATTCCAGTATTGAAAGCTTGTCATCTGCCCAAACATCTTAATAATATCTGGCTATTTATCACTTCTGCATGGTCAGTATTTGCATCAATGGCTATTGATCATTCAACACGATTCAATACGCACTTACTCATTTACCCGCGCCAATAAGACGACTATCCATAGTCGCCGCGTCGTCGTATTTTTTTAATACAACCTCGCTTGCCCACTGTTTTCGAAATCAATAAGGAAAATTTTAATGAATAAACAACACATTCATGATCGTATCGCAAGTTTACGGGAGCGCATGGCCGCCCAAGACCTAACGGCCATCATCGTACCGTCAGCGGATCCGCATTTATCAGAGTATCTACCAGAGTATTGGCAGGCGCGTTTGTGGTTGTCAGGGTTTACAGGCTCTGTCGGTACTCTAGTGGTCACCGCCGATTTTGCGGGTCTGTGGACGGACAGCCGCTATTGGGTACATGCCGCCGCCCAGCTGAAGGGTACAGGTATCAGCTTAGAAAAACTGGCACCAAGTCAGCCAAACCATATCGATTGGTTGGTGACGCATTTAGCAGAAGGCGATAGTGTGGCGGTCGATGGTAATGTGTTGTCTATCGCGGAGCAAGACAAGCTGTTAGATGCGTTTGATGCCAATGACATTACCCTCATCACCGAGCGTGACGTACTGACAGAGATTTGGACAGATCGTCCAGCATTGCCATCAGCGAAGCTATACCAGCATGATGCGCAGTTTGTGGCGCAATCTGCGACCGATAAGCTTGCTGCGGTACGCTCAGGGATGCAGGAGGCTGGCGCCACTCACCATCTGCTCTCAAGCTTAGATGACATCGCTTGGCTGACCAATCTGCGCGGCAGCGATGTCGATTATAACCCCGTGTTTTTGGCGCATATGCTCATCAGTGCAGACAGTGCGACATTGTTTGTCGATAACAGCAAAGTCAGCAGCGATATCGCAAAAGCCCTAGAAGACAGTGGTATCACGCTTGCTGATTATGACGCAGTACAAGACGCTTTGAACGCACTGACTCCAGAGGATTTGCTGCTGCTAGACCCAAATAAAGTGGCAGTGGGTACGCTATCAAAGATGGCCGACGATGTGGGCTTTATCGAGCAAATCGCCCCCAGCACGTTACTCAAATCTGTCAAGTCTGATGCCGATATCGAGCATGTCCGTGAAGCCATGCGCCAAGATGGTGCGGCCTTGTGTGAGTTTTT
Source organism: Psychrobacter sp. Marseille-P5312 (assembly GCF_900291405.1). NCBI lineage: Bacteria > Pseudomonadati > Pseudomonadota > Gammaproteobacteria > Moraxellales > Moraxellaceae > Psychrobacter > Psychrobacter sp. Marseille-P5312. Next base: position 839,503 of record NZ_OLML01000001.1, on the reverse strand, counting down.
TGCCACGTTTGAGCAGCGTTTAGCAGACGGCGAGCGTCTGAGTGAGCTGGATGTCGATAGTATGCTGATTGAGGTGCGTAGTCAGCAGCCGCATTATGTTTCGCCGAGCTTTCCGACGATTGCAGGCTTTAATGAAAACGGTGCACTGCCGCATTATCGAGCAACGCCAGAAAAGTTCAGCTACCTTGATGTCGCTGAGGGTGAGGGTGGATTGTTGCTGATCGACTCAGGGGCACAGTACCAAAACGGCACCACCGATATCACTCGCGTCGTCGGTATCGGGCAAGTCAGCGATGAGCACAAGCGCGACTTTACCACAGTACTAAAAGCGCATATCGCGCTTGCGCGCGCCTCTTTTCCTGATGGTATCGCCTCGCCACTCATCGATGCGATCTGCCGTGCGCCATTGTGGCAAGCACAAATGGATTACGGTCATGGTACAGGGCATGGCGTTGGCTACTTCCTAAACGTCCATGAAGGCCCGCAAGTCATTGCTTATAGTGCCAGTACGCCAAAAGAGCGCGCCATGAAAGCAGGTATGATCTCCAGTAATGAGCCAGGCCTATACCGCGAAGGTAAATGGGGTATTCGTATCGAAAACTTGGTGGTCAACACCTCAGTTGCGAACCCTACCGAGAGTGAGTTTGGTGAGTTTTTACACTTCGAGACCGTCACTTATTGCCCAATTGATACCCGTTTACTTGATAAATCATTGCTCGATCAAGTAGAGGTTGAGTGGCTAAACGACTACCATCGTCAAGTTTATGCTGAGCTAAAAGATCGCGTTGCTGGTGCAGCGCTTGATTGGCTGACTGAGCGCACCCAGGCGATTTAATCGAAAGCCTTAGGGCGTGTCTTTATTTCTGAAATGAGCACACGCCCTAGTAGACGCCCAAAAAATAAGCCCCGTAAATATTTACGGGGCTTATTTTTTGAAATTATCAGACGATATCTATAGTTTTTGGCTGTCTTTATTGGGCATATAGCCAATCCCCAATCTTCAAGCCACTCTAAAACCAACCCAGTAGCACGCTGGCATAGCTTTACTCTTTTTATTTGGAATTGACGACAGGCTGATCTAAAGCCTCTGTCTCACCCAATTGCTGTGCCACCTCAGCATGGAGCCATGATTTGAGGTTTTCTGACATCAGCATCATCTGTTCACTGAGATAGTCATCGATCTGCATCTCGAGCTCATGGAGGAGCGCTTGATGCGCGGCGCTAGATGGCTCCTCTTTTAGTGTCAGCTTGATGGCTGTACTGGCCTTATCTTTGATGGCTTTGACCGCTTTGACATTGGCATCATGGTTTTTATCATGAGTGGTTTGCTGATCAGCCGTTTGTGCTTCCTCATCGCTGCGCTCAGGGGCACGGACGGTCTGCGGCTGGGTGCTGGTGGTAGCGTCTTTATTACTTTGTGTTTTTGCTATGCCAGCTTGCGCTGTGTCAGTTTTACTATCGGTGTCAGGCGCGTCTGATTTGGTGCTTTGGTGGGGCTCTTGACGGACGGCTGGATGGGTATTATTTTCTTGATCATCAGTTGCTGCTGGCTTATGTAGCGATTGTTTTTGTGCGGCTTGTGCCTTTGAGGCTATCTCTTCTTGTCGCTTTGCGTCCTCTGCTGCTTTTATTTTTTCTTGTTTTGCTTTGGCATCCGCTTGCGCTTGCTTATCGGCGATGGCTTTTGCAATGGCCTGCTCGGCATCGTGGTTGTCGTAGAGCTCATCGACATGAGTGTCTAGATCAGGCGTGCTAAATACAAAGCTTTCAAACGGCGTCTGGGTTTGTAGCAAGGTGATGATGTCTTTTAGCTCTTGGGTAATGGCGGCGCGTACAGGCTCAGGAGCACACGTCCAGCGCTGATAAAACTGATGAGAAAATGAGTAGCTTGACATGGTATCTTCCATAAATGTACAAAAATTACCCCTTATCATACGCAAGTACGATAAGGGGCTGCAAGTGCACAAACGTAGCAAATCTGACACCAAAGTTACAACGCGCTGTATCAGACGGTCGCATTTAGGCGGTGACAGGCCAACGAGCAAATATCAAAGAGCCATTGGTACCACCAAAGCCAAAGCTGTTGGACACGGCATATTGTAAATTGTCCACTTTTCGGGATTGGTGCGCGACATAATCGAGGTTGCAGTTGTCCTCGACATTGTCTAGGTTGATGGTTGGCGGTACATGCTGTTGCTGCAGCGCGCGAACGGTAAAGATGGCCTCAATACCCCCAGCTGCGCCCAGTAGGTGCCCTGTCATTGATTTGGTTGAGCTGACCAAGATGCTGTCTTTGACAGGCGCAAAGACGGTTTCGATAGCGATGGACTCAGCGACATCGCCGGCGGGGGTGCTGGTGCCATGAGCATTGACATAGCCCACTACGTCAGGCTCGATGCCCGCATCATTGAGTGCGTTTTTCATTGCTCGAGCGGCACCGCTACCGTTTTCTGGGGGCGCGGTGATATGGCTGGCATCGTCGCTCATGCCAAAACCGACCAGCTCGGCCAATATCGTAGCGTCGCGCGCTTTGGCGTGAGCGAGGCTTTCGAGTACCACCACCCCTGCGCCATCGCCGAGCACAAAACCATCACGGTCTTTATCAAATGGCCGTGAGGCTTTGGTTGGTTCATCATTGCGTGTAGAGAGCGCATGCATCGCCCCAAACCCTGCCATGCCAAGTGGACTTGAGCCTTTTTCGCTACCTCCAGCGAGCATCACATCTGCATCACCATAAGCGATCAAGCGTGCCGCGAGTCCCATCGCATGCGTGGCAGTGGTGCACGCAGTTGAAGTGGCGAGGTTTGGGCCTTTTAGGGTATGTTTGATCGCAACCAATCCTGCGGCCATATTGACGATCGAGCCTGGGATAATAAAAGGCGATACTCTCCCAGCGCCTTTTTCGCGTAGGGTATCGCGGCTGTTTTCGATGGTCTGAATACCGCCGATGCCCGAGCCTAAGATGATACCAAATCGCTCAGCGTCGACGCCTTGTACCGGTGCATCGGCCGCGCTCACCTCATCGATGAACCCCGCATCTTTTAACGCCATGGCTGAGGCCGCCACACCATAATGCATAAACTCATCATAGCGGCGCGCGTCTTTGGCGTTCATGTATTGTTTGGCATCGAAGTCTTTAATCACCCCAGCGATTTGTGCACGGTAATCAGTGGCATCAAAATGGCTGATAGGGGTAATACCACTCTCGCCATTGATGAGCTTGGCCCATGAGCTATCGACATCGAGGCCAAGTGGCGTGATAGCGCCCATACCCGTGACCACGACACGCATCTCATCTGGGCGCTGATAATGCGGCGGCTTTTGGCGCGGCGTTTGCTGGGTAGTGCCAGCATTAGAAGGGGCGGCTTGCGCGTTCGGTGAACTGCTATGTTGGCTCATGCGATATATCCTGTACGTGCGATCCTAAAAAGAAGGTATTTTAACCGTCATTATAAAACACATAAGTGTACGTATGTAAACTAAAATTTGACCGACTAGGCAAAACATACCTGACCCAATACCACGCCCTTTTTGGCGCCTGTTACCGCAGGTAGATTGCCGGTTTCGCCCATCAAGGTTTGCCGCGCCAGCCAAGCAAAAGCAACGGCTTCGACCCAAGCTGGATCCAGACCTAAGCTTGCGGTCGTGGTGACATGACAATGGGGCAGGTGTGCTTGTAGCCGCGTCATCAGGTAATCATTTAGCGCGCCGCCGCCGCATACATAAACACTGCTTTGTTTTTGATTACTAATAAACTGATTGATCTGATCGCAAGCACTGATAGCGGTTAGCTCGGTCAGTGTCGCTTGTACGTCAGCGGCTGAATAGCGTGTATCGGTCGCCGTTTTATCAAAGGCTTGTAGCTCAGACTTTAACCAAGATAAATTAAAGTCCTCGCGTCCGGTACTTTTAGGGTGAGGCTGGGCAAAGAATGGATGCTCTAAGAGTTGATTAAGTAGTGGTTCGATCACTTGTCCTGACTGCGCCCATGCCCCATCTTGATCATAGTCTTTATCAATATGCTGTTTGGCCCAAGCGTCTAACAAAAGATTGGCAGGGCCGGTGTCATAGCCTATGACCGGATCATCATTAGCTGGCAGCACAGTAATATTCGCAATACCGCCCAAATTCAGTAAGATACGAGTGCTAGCGGAGTCAGAAAATAAAGCCTTGTGAAAGGCTGGCACTAAAGGCGCGCCTTGACCGCCAACTGCCATATCGCGGCGCCGAAAATCACTGACCACACTGATAGCGGTGCGCTCAGCGATGATATTGGCATCGAGCAGTTGTAAGGTGACCGCCATTTGTGGACGATGACGCACGGTTTGTCCATGACAGCCGATCGCCAGCACCGACTCGCTACCGGTATTTGACTGCTGCAATAAATTATTGACCACCTCGCTGGCAAACTCGCCATAGGTTTTGCTTGCCCAGCCAAACCAGTCCAGCTCGCTATTTGGCTGGTTGTTTGGCTCATCAGCACTCGGCGTCAACGCTTGAATACCATTAGGCTGACACAGAGCGAGCAGCACTTCGCGCAGACGCGCTGGAAAGTTTTGGCTATGGCTTGTGATGAGCTGCAGCGGTTGCTGTGTGTTCTCACTATCACTTGCAAACTGACAAAGCACCGCGTCCATCCCATCCAAGCTGGTGCCAGACATCATGCCGATATATAGACCGTCATCAAAGCTTTCAAACACCGTTTGCTCTAACGCATCAGTGAGCGATGCATAATGGGCACTTTCGTCAGCTGCTAAAAGGTCAGCCGCTAAAATCTGATTACTTTCTGGGTCATTCGTGGTCTGGACAGGGTTGGCCATGGCAATTTACCTTAAAAAACGCTAGTATATCCCTCAAATTCTAACATCTTTTACTGGCTACGAAACGTCAATCCCGTTTGCAAAAATAGAGTAGCAGGAAAAACAAGTGCAGGTACTAATATAGAGCAGATGCTATATCTAGTAGACTAAACGAATTTGACGCTGCTAATCGTACTTTGGCACTCGGGAGCATTCGCCCAGACGCGTTACCCTTTTAATTTAATAAAGACAATAAAGAGAGCATCATGACCACTCAAACCCACACTCTAGAAGAACAACTGGCCCTGATTCAGCGCGGTACTCAAGAAATTTTATCCGAAGAGGATTTAGTCGCTAAGCTTAAACTGAATCGCCCGCTACGTATTAAGGCCGGTTTTGATCCTACTGCACCGGATCTGCATTTAGGCCATACGGTACTCATCAATAAGCTCAAGCATTTTCAAGACTTAGGTCATGAGATTTATTTTCTTATTGGTGATTATACGGCCAAGATTGGCGACCCTTCGGGTAAGAACAGCACGCGTCCGCCGCTCAGTGATGAGCAAATCAAAATCAACGCCCAGACCTATGCCGAGCAAGTCTTTAAGATTTTGGATAAAGAAAAAACCAAGATTGTCTTTAACTCTGAGTGGTTCAACGACATGTCGGCAGGGGACATGATTCAGCTATCAAGCCAGTTGACGGTCTCGCGTATGCTAGAGCGTGATGATTTTTCCAAACGCTACGCGGCGCAAACGCCCATTGCTATCCATGAGTTTTTGTACCCATTGGTGCAAGGCTATGACTCTATCGCGCTCAAAGCTGACGTCGAGCTTGGCGGTACCGACCAAACCTTTAACATCCTAATGGGTCGCACCCTGCAAGGTCGCTATGGTCAAGAGCCACAAGTTTGTATCACCGTGCCAATCTTAGAAGGCCTAGATGGCGTTAATAAAATGTCGAAGTCACTTGGCAATTATGTGGGCATTTATGATGCGCCGGGCACCATGTACCAAAAACTGCTATCGATGCCAGATACCTTGATTCGCCGTTATTTTGAGTTTTTAAGCTTTAAGCCGATGGATGAAGTCGAAGGCTTGATGAACGAGATGGAAAACGGTCGCAATCCACAAGAGATCAAGCGTATCCTCGCTGAAGAGTTAATCGAGCGCTTCCATGATGCTGATGCTGCAGCTAATGCGCACAAGTCTGCCGGTAACGTCTTAGCAGATGGTGAGCTGCCAGTTGATTTGCCAGAGGTAGTATTAAACTTAGAAGGAGCGGACGCGCTATTTATTACCCAAATCTTAAACCAAGCTGAACTTGCCAAAAACAACTCAGCGGCTAAAGATATGGTCAAACGCGGCGCAGTAAAAGTCGATGGCGAAGTGGTCGATGCAGGCTTTAGCTTAACCTCAGGTCAGACCGTCGTCATCCAAGCGGGCAAAAAAGCCTATGCAAAAGTGACGGTTGCTTAAGTGATTGTTCACATCAATAATGGCTTGAGGAGAGATAAATGCTAGAACGGGTTACGTTATCAAGCAATGGCATTATCCTTGAACCATTAACGCTAAATCATACCGCTGACTTGGTTGAGGCTTGCCAAGATGGTGAGCTGTGGAAAATAAACGTGACGTCTGTACCTGAGCCAGACAAGGTCATTGATTATATTAATGTTGCAGATTCAATGACGGATAGACAAGCTTTTGCCGTCATTGATGAGCGTACTGGTAAAGCGATTGGCTCAACCAGCTTCCATGACATTTTGCCGACTACCAAAAGATTAGAGATTGGCTATACTTGGTATGCCAAATCGTATTGGCGCACGCATGTGAATACGACTTGTAAGCTCATGCTACTCACCTATGTATTTGAAACGCTACAATATCAAACTGTAGGCTGGCGTACAGATATTGACAACCATCGCTCACAACAAGCCATCGAGCGCTTAGGTGCTAAAAAAGATGGCGTGATCCGTGGCAATCGAGTACGCCGTGACGGCGTTATTTCAGATACCGTGATGTATAGCATGATCTATTCTGAATGGGCAGACATCAAGTCTAAGCTTACAGCAAAAGTACAAAGCATCTATTAATCTTTTAATTATCAATATAAATGAGTGGTTTATGTCTCAACAAATTCAAAGTACGGTAGCCCAAGGCATTTACCGCCATTATAAAGGCAGCCTGTATCAAGTATTGCATACCGCGCGGCACTCAGAAACCGAAGAGTTGCTTGTGGTCTATCGTTGTCTTTACGGTGAGTATGGCGTTTGGGTGCGGCCGTTGGCGATGTTTGCTGAGACCATTATGCGAGAAGGCAGAGAAATACCAAGGTTCGAGTTGATAAAAAAGCTCACGGATTAAACGAGCAGCCTTTTAATGAATAGCACAACAAAAGCGACCCTTCATAGGTCGCTTTTTTAGTTCCTACTCATAAATTATTCTCAAAAAATTCCTTTAATACTTTATGAAAACCAATAGGCTCATCAAGCGGTACGGCGTGACCTGAGTGCGGTAAAACGATTTCTGTGGCGTTGGGTAGCATCTGCGTTACCTGTTGCTGCCACTTAGCGTTATAGAGCTGTGAGCGACCTCCGATTAAGTTCACGACTGGAGTAGTAACTTTTTCTATCACCGCCCGAAAATCGTACTCCAGATTTAAGTATGCTTGCAAACAGCGCATCTTATGCTGCCAAATGCGGTGGTCATAGAGCGCAAGCTTAGGATCGTTCTTATAAGTCATCGCTTGTATAAACGCTTTTGAGCGTCTGCGGTTGACGGATAGTAAGGAAAACTGTCGCTCGACATCAGTGACGCGGCGCTTGAGCGCAAAGGGCAGGTGGGTAAAACTCTCGAGCTGAATATACGGCAGCGTCATATTCACCACCTTATGAAAGACTGCAAACACCTCGCGCTGCCGCGTACCAAACAAACCGCCTTGCCAGTCAGGCTGGTTATGAATCGCAGGGCTTTGGTCGATGTTTAAATAACGACTGACTCTTGCGCTGCCATAACGCGAAAAATACGCCCACATCACTTGTGCACCCATCGAGATGGCGGCGACGGGCAATGCGTCTATGTTGCGTGCCAAACAAATTTGCTCAATGACAACATGGAGGTCATCGGCGTATTGCCGCAAAAAATCAAACTCACTCAACTCGATATCCTTTGCGGCTCCAAACCCGCGTAAATGCGGCAGATAAAACGTATAGTGACCGAGTAAAGGCAGGATGAATGGCAAAAACTCACGTGCATCCATCCCGTACGCATGGAGCAGTAGCACCGGCTTGCCGCGGCCGATAACTGACATGGGTAGCAGCGTGCCTTTTGCCACCTCGATGTTTTTTGTATGCAGCTGATACTGATTGAGCAAAGCAGGGCGCGGCACAGCAAATAGGTTGGTTTTCATCAGGTATGATACCTTATTGCAGAGCAGAGCATCGCGCTGACGCAAACGTTTTGCCACTGATAAAACCCTGCTATATTAAAACAATTAAACTGACCATAGCATAAAAAATGCCTAGCGGTAATAGCGGCGAGCAGGTTAAGGGATGAGCGGCCGATCAATGATCATCAGTGACATAAAGGAAGAGTGTATGAGCAAATCGACGTTAGCCTTGCTTGATAGTAGTTTGTATCCACAGCGCTGGCAGCAGCAAACTTTTGCGACCCCGCAGGCGCTACTAGTCGCGATGCTAAGCGCAGAGGGCATGCCTGATGCTCAGGATTTTACACAACAGTTATTAGCCAATGAGGTGTATCAGGACTGGATTAATAGCAGTATGTTTGGCCGCTATTTGCATCGGAACTTTACCGCTTTTTATCGGCAAAGCGAGGACAGCTTTAATACCGATATGCCCGCATTATTTCGCCGTGAGCTGACGCGGCATGCGCAGTATTTACCGCTGGGGCAGGTGCTGTTTTTTGCAGGTGGTATGCCAAAGCAGGTACGACAAACCAAGCTGCTAACCACCACGGTCAATCCTGCGACTGCTATCATCGATGCGCAGCCAAGTAGCCGTGCTGTGCAATCTACACAGACGGTAGTCAATCAGCTAACCATCGTCGGCAAACACCTCTTAGGGTTTCCTATTCGCCATAATAAGCGCACCAGTGAGCGCATTCGAAATGAAGTGCTGATTTTGGACTTTCAGCAGGTGACACTGGTCAAAGAAATTCAAATTCAACCCAAAAAAAGAAGCAACATAGATGAGACTATATTGCTTCGGTCTTATGAGTTACGTTAGAGAGCAAAACGGCCGGCTAAGCTTTTAACAGCCTTGCTTCGCAATGGTCAGACCATTATAAGTTTGCGCCACTGGCATCACTTCTAAGCGATTGACATTGATATGGGCGGGCGATTCAATCAACCACAATAAAATATCGCCGATATCCTCACCAGTCATGGTTTTAAAGCCGTCATAGACTTTGGCGGCTTTTTCGTCATCGCCATGATAGCGCACATTCGAAAACTCAGTGCCCGCGACATTACCTGGTTCAAGATTGGTGACGCGCACCTGCGTACCGACTAAGTCCGCGCGCAGATTTAAGCTAAACTGTTTGACAAAGGCTTTGGTCGCACCATAGACATTACCGCCAAAGTACGGCCAACTGCCAGCGATAGAGCCGACATTGATGACATAACCGCTATCGCGCGCCACCATCGCAGGTAGTACAGCGTGGGTCAGCGCCACCAGACCTTTGATATTGGTATCGAGCATACGCATCCAGTCGTTGAGATCTGCCTCATGGGCAGGCTCAGTGCCGAGCGCTAGCCCAGCGTTATTTACCAAAACATCGATGTGCTGAAAGCCAGCCGGCAAGTCAGCAATGATTTGCGGGATAGACACTGTATCACTCACATCCATGACCACCGGCAAAAACGCCTCGCCCAATGTAGCTGCCAGTGCATCAAGCTTATCGCGGCGTCTGGCACAACCGATCACTTGGTGACCGCCTGCGACCAAACGCTCTGCCAGCGCCTTACCAAACCCTGCACTTGCTCCTGTGATCAATACGTTCATGATCTATCCTTATTATTGATGTTGTCTGCTGTTGCCATGATTTTGATGACGGCTTTATTTACCCTAATGAGACTTATCTATTAGATAACTGCTTACCAAAAATCTTATCGCCCGCATCGCCTAGACCTGGGATGATGTAACCGTGCTCATCTAAATGGCTGTCTAACGCAGCGGTATAGATAGTCACATCAGGATGTGCTTCGTTGACCAAACGCACCCCTTCAGGAGCCGCTACCAATACCAACGCCTTGATATTGGTACAGCCGTTTTTCTTTAGCATCTCAATGGTTGCGACCATCGAGCCACCTGTGGCTAGCATTGGATCAATGATTAGGGCAGGGCGCTTGTCCATGTGGCTGACGAACTTTTCAAAGAAAGGCACAGGCTGCAAGGTTTCTTCGTCACGTTGTAAGCCGACGACAGAGATTTTGGCCGTAGGGATCAAATCGAGTACCCCATCTAGCATGCCAATGCCGGCACGTAAGATAGGTACGATGGTTGCCGTCTTACCGATGATTTGCTCACCTGTGATTTCACCACACCAGCCTTCCATTGGGAAGGTCTCAATTTCAAAATCACGGCTTGCTTCGTACGCCATCAAGCGCGCAAGCTCTTTGGTTAATGTACGAAATTTATAAGTGCTACAGTCTTTTTCGCGCATTAGGCTGAGTTTATGACGGACTAGCGGATGATCGATTACAGTAATTTTTAAGTCACTCATAAGTACTCTCTTGGTTTTGGCTTGGTTCTGGGTCTGATGCTTGCGCAGTCGCTGCGGTTGCCATTAGTATAAAAGATACAAACACTTACCACACGTTACCCCGACTTTAGCGCATCCATAGTAAGCTTAGCCTACCTAACAACCGCGCCTAGAGCTTTTATCTCTTGACAGCACGATTCTCTTTGACTACATAAATGGCGACATATATAGAGTTATCACAACATGCTTACCGCGCAAAATATTACCAATAAAGTTGAGTTGTTATGGTAATCGGCCACGTATTGAGCGCATCAATGAGGATGCTGTGTTGTATTAAATCGACTATGTTTTACTATTATGGATGACTATATGACGTCAGGGTCGGTGAAGTAGTGTTTAGGCCTGCTATGATACCAAAAAAACCGCTTTTTTGATGAAGAATCTTATGACCAATCAACCAACTAGCAACCAGCACCCCATGTCTCATACAGAAATCGACGCAGCATTGTCAAAAGACGATGCTTTAAAAGTAGAAACCCATCCGTTTGCCCCAGTACTGCCTGCAAATGCCAGTGTAATGATGATGGGCACGTTTCCACCGACCGCTGATAAATGGGCAATGCGCTTTCACTATCCAAACTTTTATAATGATATGTGGCGTATTTATGGTGGCGTGTTTTTTGACGATATTGATTACTTTAGAGTAGAGGGCGAAAAGCGTTTTGATCCTGAGCGTATTCGCGACTTTATGTTTGATCGCGGTATTGCCTCGTGCCCGACGGTGAAGCAAGCCATTCGTGAGACCGGAAATGCGTCGGACAAACACTTAACCGTCGTTACCCCAGTGGATTTAGATAATATCTTGCTGCAAGTACCAAAGGTTAAGACGCTCTTTACCACTGGCGGCAAAGCAACTGAGGTCTTGCTAAGCCTACTAGCGGAGCCACCCGCCAAATCCAAGCATCCTAAGACCAATCAAAGCATGCAGTATCCTTATCGTTGGCAGCATCATGACAAAGACCCCGCCGTCAAAGAACTGACCTTATATCGTCTGCCCTCCACCTCGCGCGCTTATCCTTTGGCGTTAGACAAAAAAATCGCCGCCTATAAAGCTTTTTTTGAAAAAATGGGCAAGCTATAAAGGATACATAAAGAAGCATAGATAGAATAACGTCGTCTGAGAACCAAGAGGGCTAAACGCTAAAGCAGAGTAATTGAGATTAGCGGTAAATTATTTTCCCTGTTAACTGTTTGATATATATCAACTATCAATCATCATGCCAAATAACCTCTTAATTAATAAGTCTGGCCCCTTGACCCCCACCCAAATACGCGTATAATGCCACCCAGTCGAAAGGGAAGGCGGATTAAAGAGTGACTCATTTAAAGAATGAATCATCATTTTAAACTCTTAAACTCCAAGTCTAACCAACTGATTTAAAATAAACCAAATTAGTTCTTGACTTACCAAATAAAGCGTCTATAATACGCACCTCATCAGGACGAGCTAAGCATTACTAGAGTAAATTACATAGTAATAACGCAGCGAACCTTGAGAAACAAATTATAAAAAAGCTTGACAAACCAAATCGTTATGATATGATAGTCGGCTCGCTAATAACGATAAGCACATTGCTTAGTTATTAGATATATAACTCTTTAACTGGACGACAGTGNAACGCAGCGAACCTTGAGAAACAAATTATAAAAAAGCTTGACAAACCAAATCGTTATGATATGATAGTCGGCTCGCTAATAACGATAAGCACATTGCTTAGTTATTAGATATATAACTCTTTAACTGGACGACAGTGAAGAGACACTATTTAAAAGCACAACTAAAGAACAACTTGTGTGGATTTTTGCTGATACAGAATGCTAAAAAATAAAGTTGGTTTTGACTTCTTTTCGGGAGTTAATTCTAACTATAAAAATTATCATTTACTCAGCAGAAAAACTCAAAGTTAATTCATTACGAACATAATTTTAAGCGATTTGCTAGATAAATGAGCCAAGATTAGAAGTCATCTTCCTATTTATAGGTAAAGGCTTCAGATAGATTAAACTGAAGAGTTTGATCATGGCTCAGATTGAACGCTGGCGGCAGGCTTAACACATGCAAGTCGAGCGGAAACGATGGGAGCTTGCTCCCAGGCGTCGAGCGGCGGACGGGTGAGTAACACTTAGGAATCTACCTAGTAGTGGGGGATAGCTCGGGGAAACTCGAATTAATACCGCATACGACCTACGGGAGAAAGGGGGCAGTTTACTGCTCTCGCTATTAGATGAGCCTAAGTCGGATTAGCTAGATGGTGGGGTAAAGGCCTACCATGGCGACGATCTGTAGCTGGTCTGAGAGGATGATCAGCCACACCGGGACTGAGACACGGCCCGGACTCCTACGGGAGGCAGCAGTGGGGAATATTGGACAATGGGGGGAACCCTGATCCAGCCATGCCGCGTGTGTGAAGAAGGCCTTTTGGTTGTAAAGCACTTTAAGCAGTGAAGAAGACCATATGGTTAATACCCATATGCGATGACATTAGCTGCAGAATAAGCACCGGCTAACTCTGTGCCAGCAGCCGCGGTAATACAGAGGGTGCAAGCGTTAATCGGAATTACTGGGCGTAAAGCGAGCGTAGGTGGCTTAATAAGTCAGATGTGAAATCCCCGGGCTTAACCTGGGAACTGCATCTGATACTGTTAAGCTAGAGTAGGTGAGAGGGAAGTAGAATTCCAGGTGTAGCGGTGAAATGCGTAGAGATCTGGAGGAATACCGATGGCGAAGGCAGCTTCCTGGCATCATACTGACACTGAGGCTCGAAAGCGTGGGTAGCAAACAGGATTAGATACCCTGGTAGTCCACGCCGTAAACGATGTCTACTAGTCGTTGGGTCCCTTGAGGACTTAGTGACGCAGCTAACGCAATAAGTAGACCGCCTGGGGAGTACGGCCGCAAGGTTAAAACTCAAATGAATTGACGGGGGCCCGCACAAGCGGTGGAGCATGTGGTTTAATTCGATGCAACGCGAAGAACCTTACCTGGTCTTGACATATCTAGAATCCTGCAGAGATGCGGGAGTGCCTTCGGGAATTAGAATACAGGTGCTGCATGGCTGTCGTCAGCTCGTGTCGTGAGATGTTGGGTTAAGTCCCGCAACGAGCGCAACCCTTGTCCTTAGTTACCAGCGGGTTAAGCCGGGAACTCTAAGGATACTGCCAGTGACAAACTGGAGGAAGGCGGGGACGACGTCAAGTCATCATGGCCCTTACGACCAGGGCTACACACGTGCTACAATGGTAGGTACAGAGGGCAGCTACACAGCGATGTGATGCGAATCTCAAAAAGCCTATCGTAGTCCAGATTGGAGTCTGCAACTCGACTCCATGAAGTAGGAATCGCTAGTAATCGCGGATCAGAATGCCGCGGTGAATACGTTCCCGGGCCTTGTACACACCGCCCGTCACACCATGGGAGTTGATTGCACCAGAAGTGGTTAGCCGAACCTTTTAGGACGGCGATCACCACGGTGTGGTTGATGACTGGGGTGAAGTCGTAACAAGGTAGCCGTAGGGGAACCTGCGGCTGGATCACCTCCTTATAGACAGCATTCGGTCAGCAAGAATTCACAACAAGTTGTTCTTTAGTTTAAGCTTACGTTTTAGGACGTACTAGGGTCTGTAGCTCAGCTGGTTAGAGCACCGTGTTGATAACGCGGGGGTCGGTGGTTCAAGTCCACCTAGACCCACCATTATACATGGGGCCATAGCTCAGTTGGTAGAGCGCCTGCCTTGCACGCAGGAGGTCAACGGTTCGACTCCGTTTGGCTCCACCACTACAACCTCGGTAGCTTAGAGTGCAAATAAATACAATAGGTATTAAATAGAAACAAGTGATTTATCTTTGAACAAAGACACGATTACTTCTTTCTGTTTTATACGGAAATCTATGACTTGACGAGAGCATAGAGACTATTTAAAAACATAGATATGAGTCTGGGTTAGCAATAACATTTCACATGTTATTGCTAACCTGAAGACTAGCCTTTTAACGACATTGTTTGTTATCCCAAGGGCTAGTCTTCAAAGTAAAGAGAACTGAATCAAGCGTAAACATAGGTGATATCGTTATAATTGCTGACAAAGACCCTTTGGGGTTGTATGGTCAAGTAATTAAGCGCACATGGTGGATGCCTTGGCAGTCAGAGGCGATGAAAGACGTGACAGCCTGCGATAAGCTTCGGGGAGGCGGCAATATCCTGTGATCCGGAGATTTCTGAATGGGGAAACCCACTTACCATAAGGTAAGTATCTTGTACTTGTACAAGAAGCGAACGAGGGGAAGTGAAACATCTCAGTACCCTTAGGAATAGACATCAATTGAGATTCCCCTAGTAGCGGCGAGCGAACGGGGAGAAGCCGATTAATGCTAATGTAGAAGAACAGCGTGGGAAAGCTGACCATAGTAGGTGATAGTCCTGTATTCGAAACATTAGCGTTAACATATTAAGTAGAGCGGGGCACGAGAAATCCTGTTTGAAGATGGGGGGACCATCCTCCAAGGCTAAATACTCCTGACTGACCGATAGTGAACCAGTACCGTGAGGGAAAGGCGAAAAGAACCCCTGTGAGGGGAGTGAAATAGAACCTGAAACCGTGTGCGTACAAGCAGTGGGAGCCCACTTGTTGGGTGACCGCGTACCTTTTGTATAATGGGTCAGCGACTTATATTCTGTAGCAAGGTTAACCGTTTAGGGGAGCCGTAGGGAAACCGAGTCTTAATAGGGCGTCTAGTTGCAGGGTATAGACCCGAAACCGAGTGATCTATCCATGAGCAGGTTGAAAGTGCCGTAACAGGCACCGGAGGACCGAACCCACTGTCGTTGAAAAGCCAGGGGATGACTTGTGGATAGGGGTGAAAGGCTAATCAAACTCGGTGATAGCTGGTTCTCCCCGAAAGCTATTTAGGTAGCGCCTCGGACGAACACCATTGGGGGTAGAGCACTGTTTCGGCTAGGGGGTCATACCGACTTACCAAACCGATGCAAACTCCGAATACCGATGAGTGATATCCGGGAGACACACGGTGGGTGCTAACGTCCATCGTGGAGAGGGAAACAACCCAGACCGCCAGCTAAGGCCCCAAATTCCTAGTTAAGTGGGAAACGAGGTGGGAAGGCATAGACAGCTAGGAGGTTGGCTTAGAAGCAGCCATCCTTTAAAGAAAGCGTAATAGCTCACTAGTCGAGTCGGCCCGCGCGGAAGATGTAACGGGGCTCAAACTAGGAGCCGAAGCTGCGGATTTGAATTTGTTTTCAAGTGGTAGGGGAGCGTTGTGTAAGCCTGTGAAGGTGTGTTGTAAAGCATGCTGGAGGTATCACAAGAGCGAATGCTGACGTGAGTAACGATAATGCGAGTGAAAAGCTCGCACGCCGGAAGATCAAGGGTTCCAGTCCAACGTTAATCGGGGCTGGGTGAGTCGACCCCTAAGGCGAGGCCGAAAGGCGTAGTCGATGGGAAATCGGTTAATATTCCGATACTTGTTTATGATGCGATGGAGGGACGGAGAAGGTTATGCCAGCTCAGCGATGGTTGTCTGAGTGGAAGGATGTAGGTTTATAGCTTAGGTAAATCCGGGCTATTTCATACCGAGATCTGATAGCAAGTCCTACTTGTAGGACGAAGTGGCAAATACCATGCTTCCAGGAAAAGCTTCTAAGCGATAGTCATAAACGAATCGTACCCTAAACCGACACAGGTGATCAGGTAGAGAATACCAAGGCGCTTGAGAGAACTCTGCTGAAGGAACTAGGCAAAATGGTACCGTAACTTCGGGAGAAGGTACGCTGCTGATGGTGAAGGACTTGCTCCGTAAGCTATTGGCAGTCGCAGATACCAGGCTGCTGCAACTGTTTATTAAAAACACAGCACTCTGCAAACACGAAAGTGGACGTATAGGGTGTGATGTCTGCCCGGTGCTGGAAGGTTAATTGATGGGCTTAGCGTATGCGAAGGTCTTGATCGAAGCCCCAGTAAACGGCGGCCGTAACTATAACGGTCCTAAGGTAGCGAAATTCCTTGTCGGGTAAGTTCCGACCTGCACGAATGACATAATGATGGCAGCGCTGTCTCCAGCAGAGACTCAGTGAAATCGAAATCGCAGTGAAGATGCTGTGTACCCGCGGCTAGACGGAAAGACCCCGTGAACCTTTACTACAGCTTTACATTGAACTTTGACCTGACTTGTGCAGGATAGGTGGGAGGCTTTGAAACCGAGACGCTAGTCTTGGTGGAGCCATCCTTGAAATACCACCCTGGTCATGTTGGGGTTCTAACTCAGGTATAACAATACCGAGGACAATGTATGGTGGGTAGTTTGACTGGGGCGGTCTCCTCCTAAAGAGTAACGGAGGAGTACGAAGGTGCGCTCAGAACGGTCGGAAATCGTTCATAGAGTATAAAGGCAAAAGCGCGCTTAACTGCGAGACCCACAAGTCGAGCAGGTACGAAAGTAGGTCTTAGTGATCCGGTGGTTCTGTATGGAAGGGCCATCGCTCAACGGATAAAAGGTACTCTGGGGATAACAGGCTGATACCGCCCAAGAGTTCATATCGACGGCGGTGTTTGGCACCTCGATGTCGGCTCATCTCATCCTAGGGCTGAAGCAGGTCCTAAGGGTATGGCTGTTCGCCATTTAAAGAGGTACGCGAGCTGGGTTTAGAACGTCGTGAGACAGTTCGGTCCCTATCTACCGTGGGCGTTGGAAATTTGAGAGGATCTGCTCCTAGTACGAGAGGACCAGAGTGGACGAACCGCTGGTGTTCGGGTTGTCATGCCAATGGCATTGCCCGGTAGCTACGTTCGGATGGGATAACCGCTGAAAGCATCTAAGCGGGAAGCCCACCTCAAGATTAGATTTCCCTAAAGAGCCGTTCAAGACTAGGACGTTGATAGGCAGGGTGTGGAAGCGCAGTGATGCGTGTAGCTAACCTGTACTAATTGCTCGTTTGGCTTGACCATACAACACCCAAGTGGTTTGTATCAAGCATTATATCGATATCACCGTTATCCTTGATTCAGTTAGGATAAGTGATACTTAGTCAAATAAGTAAAACAAACATAGACTCATATCTAACCCCCTTTGCTGACGACAATAGCACGATGGCACCACCTGATCCCTTCCCGAACTCAGAAGTGAAACATCGTTGCGCCAATGGTAGTGTGGCTTCGGCCATGTGAGAGTAGGTCATCGTCAGCTCCCTATTCCTAAAGCCCCCTAACTTAATTGTTAGGGGGCTTTTCTTTGTCTAGCGGTTGAGGTTAGAAAACTATTTTACATATCCTAATACATAACTTAACAGCTATGTATTGTTGAGATGACTTATTAAAGCTATGATTATTACAGTTCATGTTATCGATGCAGAATT
This sequence comes from Psychrobacter sp. Marseille-P5312, assembly GCF_900291405.1. Lineage (NCBI taxonomy): Bacteria > Pseudomonadati > Pseudomonadota > Gammaproteobacteria > Moraxellales > Moraxellaceae > Psychrobacter > Psychrobacter sp. Marseille-P5312. The sequence goes on along the minus strand of NZ_OLML01000001.1, from coordinate 821,551 downwards.
ACTAGAGAAACATGGGCTTTTATAAATGAACTTAATATCATAAAAATTAATAATCACAAGGATGAGATGATTATGACTATTGCAAAGAATATTGAAGTAAGCAGCACCTCAGAAACAAGTTTTGAAGATGCTATTCAAAAAGGCGTGGCGCGTATCGCCAAAACCGTTAACAATGTTCAAGGTGCTTGGGTAAAAGAGCAGAAAGTTGGTATTACCGATGGTAAGATTAATAAGTATCATGTCATTATGATTGTGAGCTTTGTCATTAATGAAGATACTGACCTTAGTTAATCATTATTAATAATATAGAATTACTTATAGACCTGATTTATTAAAAAATAAAAAGCCTGTGTATGCAGGCTTTTTTTATGTCTTTTAATCCGTCATAAAACAAAGGTTTACTCATAGAAATTTCTTAACATTATAGATTGAGGTAGATGTAGTAAACTGGTCGTTTGATATTTTTAACATAATTTTTTTAACAAAGTTTTTATAAATAGAGAAAGCTATGGCAGTTGATTTTACCAATACCTTGATCGTTGCGATATCAGCAACCGCTTTATTTGATTTATCAGAGTCTGAAAATCATCTGATAGCATTATTACAGCAGCGACCCAGCGAGGCGATTAAAGAGTTCCGTGACTATATGGCTGAACGCGAGAATGATTCGCTCAGCATTGGAGCCGGCTATCCGCTTATTAAAGCATTGTTAAATTTGAATAATTATTGCCATGATTGCGAGGCGCAGGACGCAGGTATCGAGACGCCATTGGTAGAAGTGGTTATCGTCTCAAAAAGCAGCCCTGATACTGGTATTCAGGTTCTCAATGCCATTCGTGAGCATGGCCTCAATATTTCTCGATCAGCTTTTATCTCAGGTAGCCCGGTGGCGCCTTATATCGATGATTTTAATGTGGACTTGTTTTTGACCACCAATCGCGAGGACGCTCAGCAAGTTGCGGATGCCAATATTTGTGCGTGTGCCATCTTGGATGCGACGCCTGTCAATACTTATGAGCTGGATACTCAGCAGCTGCGTATCGCTTTTGATGGTGATGCGGTGCTTTTTGATGACTCAGGTGAGCTGCTTTATAAGCAAAAAGGGTTACGCGCCTTTCATGACCGTGAAGCCAAAATGCGGGATTTGCCGATAGAGAAGGGGCCGTATGCCGAGCTCTTGATTAAGCTCTCAAACTTGCAAGAGCGTCTGCCAGCAGGGCTTAGCTACTCTCCGATAAAAATCGCTCTGGTAACCGCTCGCAATGCCCCTGCTGATCTGCGGGCCATCAAAACATTGCGAGAGTGGGGCGTCAATGTCGATATGGCGTTTTTTTTGGGTGGACTAGAAAAGACAGCAGTGCTCAGAACCTTTGCGCCGCATATCTTTTTTGATGATTCAATCCAGCATATCGATGCGGCGCGCCGTTTTATCCCAACGGCTTTGGTGCCTTATCATTCAGCCTCGTTGCTACATGGTGATAGCTATTTGGCCGCTGATAAAGAAAACAGTCTGCTATTTATACCAGTTCCACGTTGACAGACAATGTATAGTTAGCTGAATGTAAAACTGTTATGGATTTAAACGCGCTACTGGTATAAATTTTACTTGCGTGCTGCGTTCCCAGAGGCTGCGCAACCTACGTTTAAAAATAGCATCCCAGTAGCGCTATGACATTTTTAGAGTATATCGACTATATCGACTATATCTGTTTTATTTAGAATCGACTATAGCATAAATATTAAATACAAAGCATAGAGTCAAGGGTAGGTCACGATATGAATGGGCAGCAGTTATTTTCTCTCATCATGACACGGGTCAAACAAGTCATCGGACTATATGCTTTTGTGCTGATGCCGATGTGGGGGATGTTTTTTTTAAATGAAACGGTATTTTTTGGCATCTGGAATGTGTTTGGTATTGTACCCCGCGCCTTAGATGTGGGTAGCATGATAGGGGTAGTCGCTTCATGGACAATGCACGGCAACTTTTCTCACTTATTGGGCAATACCATCACGTTGTTGCAGATTTTATTTTTGTTTGGCTTGTTTGAAAAAAACGCCTATCGTACGGTGATTAAGCTGGTGATTGCCTCAGGGTTGGTCACTTGGGTCATCGGTTCGCCGTCTTCTATTCATATCGGCGCATCGGGGCTATGCTTTGCCATGATTGGGTATATGATCGGCGGCGCGGTATTTGCCAGACGTTGGGGCTACCTGCTCGCTTGTATTGTCATGGGTACAGGCTATTGGTTGATTATCAAGCAAGGTTTGATGCCGCAGCAAGGCATTTCATTTGCCGCGCATTTCGGCGGCTTGTGCGCCGGTCTGCTATTGGGTGCCAACTCCAAACATACCTATCAGGTAGGCTCTATACGCTAAATATGCCAGAGGCGTTATGGATTACTATCTGTGCAAACACGGATAAATAAAGAATCCGCTTTGGTCAATGGGTGCCATGTGCTGGTTTGCTGCACATGCTCATCAAGCGATAGGATGCTACCTACTTTTGGCAATATATAATCTGCACGCGCAGGCGCCGCGCAATCGATGACTTGCGGGATTTTTTGTACGCTTCTACGTCTTTCAAACAAATAAAGAGTGACTAAGTGCATATCCGCATTGTCTACTTGGACACGGGCATTTTTGATATCTGCGGCGATAAAACGCAGTATTTGCGGCTTGACATAAGACCAGGGCCGAAACCAAGTGCGACTCTCTGCTGTTTTGACCACCTCTACGCCCGCGGGTAACTTGCTGACTTGCTGAGAATACCAGTTGTATTCTTGATGAATTTGGAAGGTAAAAATGCCAATCGCTGCAAAGAGTGGCACCAGCCACTTTGGTGCGCGTTTGCCCGCTAGTTTACTAAGGTGAGTTATGATCAGTGCCAGTCCAGCCATACCAAACGCTGCGGCCATGGTGGCAATAAACTCAAAAAGCATAAAATCTTCCTTCTTAATCGGTTAGAGCGGCTTGTGCTTTATTTAGGCAAAAACAAATCTGGCAACCATCCAAGACTTATTCTGCACCTAAAGGGATAAAAAAATCACTCACAAGCAGCGCCTGCCTGTGAGTGACACTTTACGTATGATATCTATAATCATTCCAAGAAAAAAAGTGACGTTCAACATTTATCCTTTTAGCTTGGTTTGATTATAGAGTCAACATGGCTCGTACGCCTAGTGGTCGATGGCACCGCCAGCGCCGCGCGGAGAGCGAACACTTTCAACCAGCTCTTGGATGTGCAGCGGTGGCGCTTTTGTCGAATAAGAAACGATAAAGGCGACTGCAAAGTTAATCAGCGCGCCAATGGCCCCAAACGACAGCGGTGAGATACCAAACAACCAGTACTCTGCGGTATCGGGGAAGTTGGCAGTACCACTGATAAAGAACCAGCCTTTAAAGACAAAGATATATACCAAGGTCGTGATAAGGCCGGCGAGCATCCCGCAGATAGCACCTAAGTTATTAATACGCTTAGAGAAGATACCCATCATCAGTGCTGGGAACAAGGAGGCGCCAGCGATACCAAAGGCCAAGGCCACCACCTGTGCGGCAAACCCTGGCGGATTTAGGCCAAGCCACGTTGCCACCACAATCGCAATCGCCATAGAGATTCGAGCAACTTGTAGCTCTCCTTTATCAGTGATGTTTGGGTTGAGGTTTCGTTTGATTAAGTCGTGACTAATGGCAGACGAGATGGCCAGCAACAATCCTGCCGCAGTCGATAGCGCAGCTGCCAAACCACCAGCAGCGATAAGACCGATCACCCAAGGTGGCAGCTGAGCAATCTCTGGGTTGGCCAAGACTAAGATATCGTTATTGACATCCAGCTCATTACCCGCCCAACCTGCTTCAGCAAAGCGTCCATCAAGCTCTTGGTCGTGAGCGGCTTGCGCCTTGGCGACTTCTGCTGTAGCAGCGGTGACATCGCCACCTTCTGCTTCAGCGGTGTTAAGGGCTACTTGAGCGGCACCAAGTCCACTGTCGTTATACATCTGGATACGACCATCATTGTTTAGATCGTTATACTTGATAAGCCCTGTGTCTTCCCATGTTGCCATCCAGTCTGGACGTTGATCATACTCTAAAGATGCTTCTGCAACCCCTTGTGGATAGACCGTATCAATGAGGTTTAGACGAGCCATCGCACCTACCGCTGGAGCAGTAAAGTACAATAGCGAGATGAATACTAGTGTCCAACCCGCTGTCCAGCGCGCATCAGCGACTTTTGGTACGGTAAAGAAGCGAATGATAACGTGTGGTAGGCCTGCTGTACCAATCATAAGTGATAGCGTAAACAGTACCATGTTAAGCTTGTTTGGCACATCAGCAGTATAAGCAGCAAAACCAAGATCAGTGACTACTTGATCAAGCTTGGTCAAAATAGGAACGCCGGACTCAGCATGCGTAGAAAACAGACCCAAACCTGGAATAGGGTTGCCGGTCAGCTCAAGCGAGATAAAGACAGCCGGAATGGTATAGGCAATCATCAAGACGATGTACTGAGCGACCTGTGTATAGGTAATGCCTTTCATACCGCCTAGTACTGCGTAGAAAAACACCACTACCGCGGCAATGAGAAGACCTGTGTCATTCTCCACTTCCAAAAAGCGAGAGAAAGCAACACCTGCACCAGTCATCTGTCCGATAACATAGGTGGTCGATGCCACAATCAGACAAACCACCGCAATCATCGCTGCTGTCTTGGAATAAAAGCGATCGGAGATAAAGTCTGGAACCGTAAACTTACCGAATTTACGTAAGTATGGGGCAAGCAACATAGCGAGTAGTACATAACCGCCTGTCCAGCCCATCAAATAAGTTGAAGCACCATAACCACCAGCAGCAATCAAACCTGCCATGGAGATAAATGACGCGGCACTCATCCAGTCAGCAGCGGTAGCCATACCGTTTACAACTGGATGTACGCCGCCGCCTGCCACATAGAATTCACTGGTGGTCCCAGCACGTGCCCAAATCGCGATACCGAAGTACAGCGCGAAAGACGCTCCTACAAAAATAATATTAATTATATATTGGCTCATGCTCTATTCCTCGTCTACGCCGTATTGTTTATCCAACTTATTCATACGCCACGCGTAGAAGAAAATTAGAATGATAAATACGCCAATGGAACCTTGCTGAGCGAACCAAAAACCTAAGTCAGTACCACCGATTCTGATACCTGCTAAGAGGGGACGCAATAAAATTGCGAATCCATAAGAACATAGTGCCCAAATGATTAGGCTACCTAAAATGAGACGGACATTGGCGCGCCAATAACCGGATGGATCGTTGTGGTTTTCCATAGGACAACTCCTTTTGTCTTACCTAAAATATCATGGTAGATCTCAGTCTCGTCAGTCTGATAAAGACATCTGACAATCACGTACTGGCGAGCAGATAACGCGAGTGCTGATTTAGCATGATGACTATTTGCCAAGATCACTGTATTTAAGAGCGCTATAACAAACAATATTTGAGGAAGAAAGGAGGGGGCAGACCATCCACTGTCTTTGATTACCGTCTCGTCTTCCTGACAAGCGTCTTAAAGTTTTTAGTATGCCAAACAATCATGACAATAAGTGAATATTCAATAAGTCACAATGCCTATAAAATTTAGTCTATCACTTTCAAGTCTGCGTCACTGCAAAAAAATAGGCATAAACCAAAAATCCTGCATAACCATTAGTAATAAATACTTGATAGGTGGATGACAGTATGTAAAAACCATCACCTCCAGCTTACTTTATGCAGTAAATTGGTTACTTTTATCATTCTATAGGATAGGAGAGGCTTGTAGTATTTATTTTAAAAATAAATATAGTGAACCGATAAGTAAACGTGATGGTTGTGACGCACCGAATCTCTATAAAATGCACAGCAGATTTGACAACTGAGCATGGTATGCTGGTTTTAATGGCGTTTATTTGATATAAAACGCAAAAAATAAGCAAATTTTAAAAAGTATTCACGAGGAGTTGATATGAGTGAAGGGATAGTAGGGTGGTTTAACAGCCTCGTAAATTATGGTGTCAGTATTATCTGGGGGAATAATGATTGGTTGATTGCCAATAACCCTTGGTATGGTCTGCTGATGTTTGTACTGATTGGCGCAGGTCTGTATTTTACTGTCGTGACACGTTTTATTCAGTTTCGCCATTTTGGTCATATGTGGAAGCTACTGCGCGTCTCCAACCAAGGGCGCAAAAATGGCGGTATCAGCTCATTTGAAGCATTGATGACGTCGCTGGCGGCGCGTGTGGGTACGGGTAACTTGGCAGGGGTTGCGATTGCGATTTATCTCGGTGGCCCAGGTGCAGTGTTTTGGATGTGGATGACCGCGCTGGTTGGTATGTCGACCAGCTTTATCGAGTCGACGCTCGCCCAAGCATACAAAGTCCCTCACAACGACAATGTGTACCGCGGTGGACCGGCCTACTATATCGAAAAAGGCTTAGGTAAACGCTGGCTTGCGATATTTTTCTCACTGTGTCTGCTCGTGGCCTTTGGTCTTGCTTTCAATGGCGTACAGTCCAACACCATCGCACAAGCGACCAACGAAGCCTTTGGCGTGCCAACATGGATGACAGGTCTTGTATTGGTGGCACTGGTCGCGCCTGTGGTGTTTGGAGGGCTGCGCTCGGTGGCTCGTATCGCGGGCAAAATCGTCCCTATCATGGCGATTTTATATATTTTATTGGCACTGTTTATTATCATCACCAACCTTAGCCAATTCCCAGCTGCCATCGCCTTGATCGTAAAATCAGCTTTCGGATTTGAGCAAGCAGCGGGCGGGGTCATCGGTTATGGTATCGCTCAGGCGATGATCAACGGTATCAAACGCGGACTGTTTTCTAACGAAGCAGGCATGGGGTCGGCGCCCAATGCGGCAGCCACGGCCAAAAGCCATCCTGACCATCCCGCGGTGCAAGGGTTTATGCAAATGCTCGGCGTGTTTATGGATACGCTGGTGATCTGTACCGCAACGGCTGCTATCATCATTTTGTCAGGTGTGGTCGACCCCAATGTCGAGCAAGAAGGTATTCAGCTGACACAGCTGGCGTTGTCGCAGTACGTGGGTGATTTGGGTATTATCTTTGTCGCCATTGCCATTTTCTTCTTTTCTTTTACTTCCATCATTGCCAACTACAGCTATGGCGAGTCAAACCTTGAGTTTATCTCAGGCGCCAAAAACGCCAAAGTAATGATCATGATATTCCGCTTTATGGTATTGGGAATGGTGTTTATTGGTGCCATCGCCAGCCTGCCTGCGATTTGGAACTTTGCGGATTTATCCATGGGTATGATGGCACTCGTCAACTTGGTGGCTATTTTTCTCTTGTCTCCTGTGGCGCTACGCATACTGCGTGACTACGAGCGTCAAATTAAAGAAGGCAAATCAGGTACACAAATCAAATTTGACCCTGATGATTTTGTCAAATTAAAAGACGAAGCCAACCGTGACGCTTGGACAGATTAAGATGGATTGTCGCGTCATTTAATTGAGACATTGAATGTATAAGTATTAGGGCGTATTTACCATTCAACCATGGCAGTGCCTATTTGTGACTGTTCAGCACGCCCTAAAAAACCGCCCTTATAAATTAAGGGCGGTTTTTTATTGCTCAGCGGTGAGCAGATGACTGCTCAAGGCTCTCCAACACCATTACATGTTTGGATAGTTGGGGCCACCGCCGCCTTCTGGCGTGACCCAAGTGATGTTTTGTGATGGATCTTTGATATCACAAGTCTTACAGTGTACGCAGTTTTGCGCGTTGATGACGAATTTTGCGCCTTCGGCATCCTTGACCACTTCATAGACGCCCGCTGGGCAGTACAAACGCGCAGGCTCGGCATAGAGGGGCAGGTTAATCGACACTGGCACCGTTGGGTCAGTGAGCTTAAGATGTGTTGGCTGATCTTCTGCGTGGTTGGTATTAGAGATAAATACTGATGACAGCTTATCAAATACCAGCTTACCATCTGGTTTTAGGTAGGTCGGCTGATAGGCATGGTTGGCACGCTCTAGCTGATCATAGTCAGGGATGTTGTCATGCAGGGTCAGTGGCATTTTACCTTTTAATAGATTGTGCTCGATAAAGGTAAAGGCGCCGCCCATAAACAGACCCATGCGATGTATCGCAGGGGAGAAGTTGCGTGACTCATAGTTGTCTTGATATAACCACGACTCTTTATACATAGTGGTATAAGCCACCACTTCGTCGTGCTGGCGGTCGGCTTGCAGCGCCTCAAAAATCGCCTCAGCCGCGAGCATGCCTGATTTCATCGAGGTGTGCGTGCCTTTGATTTTGGCTGGGTTTAAGAAACCAGCATCGTCACCGACCAACACGCCGCCTGGGAAGGTGAATTTTGGTAGAGAGTTTAGGCCACCTTTGGTCAGGGCACGGGCACCGTAGGAAATACGCTTGCCGCCTTCTAATACATTTTTGATAACAGGGTGCGTCTTTAAGCGCTGCATTTCATCAAATGGCGACATATATGGGTTGTGATAAGACAAATCTGCCACCAGACCAAAGCTGACTTGGTTGTTTTCGTCGAAATACAACCACCAGCCACCCGTCGAGCCAGTTTCGGTCAATGGCCAGCCAAGACCGTGCATGACCACGCCTTGCTCATGTTTTTCAGGTGCCACTTCCCACAGCTCTTTTAGACCGATACCATAATGCTGAGGATCAGCGTCTTTATCGAGACTAAAGCGGCTGATTAAACGTTTGCCCAAGTGACCGCGGCTACCTTCAGCAAAGATGGTGTATTTGGCCAGTAGCTCATAGCCTGGCTCAAAGCTTGGCTTGGCCTCACCGTCAGCCGCCACACCCATATCGCCTGTCAAAATACCACGTACTGAGCCGTCATCATTATATAAGATATCGGCGGCAGGGAAACCTGGGAACATCATCACTTCTAGCTCTTCTGCCTGTACGGCAAGCCAGCGCACCACATTGCCTAGCGAGACGATATAGTTGCCATCGTTGTGCATCGGTGCTGGGATTAAGGGGTCAGGTACTTTGGTCGAGCGCGTGGCTGAATTAAGATAATAAAAACGATCTTCGGTCGCAGGTACGTTGAGCGGGGCACCTTTTTCTTTCCAGTCAGGGATGAGCTCATTGAGCGCGCGTGGCTCGATGACTGCACCAGATAAGGTATGAGCGCCAAACTCAGAGCCTTTTTCGACCACACAAACCATAAACTCATCATTGCCCGCCTCAATGGCAAGCTGACGCAGACGGATAGCCGCAGACAAACCTGCAGGACCGCCGCCGACGATGATGACATCAAACTCCATAGACTCGCGTTCTATCTCAGGCTCTGCAGCCACGCTTTGTGCTTGCACGTCTTGCTCGACCGTATCTGTCGCTACAGTATCGCCATCAACGACTGGCTTTTGATTGTCTTGCTCTTGCATACCTACTCCTAAACTTATGGTGGCTTATCTCAGGGCATCATTAGCTTAACAATTAAATAATAGACTTGTGGCGCTAACGTCACTCGACATATGGCTGCCCGATAAAAACTGTTTGCGCCGTATCAATAACAATGAGCTGGGCTCTTTGCGACAAACCATTTATGCAAAGATATCAACACCTTAAAAAACGCCTCATTGATACAGCGATACAGCACCCACTTAACCATGTAAATAAAAACACGTAAATGAAAAATCGTTACTCATTATAAAAGAAAAGTCCTACAAACACGATACGCATTTGTGAGTATCGATGTTAAGGTAAAATTAAAATAATGAGCTAATTATGATGATTGATTGACGACAAAGATTCATCATACCTGAAACTAAAATTTATAGTCATAATAGATTTGCCAAACTTTGCATACTAGATAGGAAATCATAAGATGGATAGCCATAACAAGCAAGCCAATAAACATCAAAACGATACGCCACAAGCCCCAAACGACGCGCCATTAGACCTAAATAGTGTGGACGCATTGAGCCAGTATCTAAAGACCACTGCTGGGGCGCGCGAGGGGCGATCCATACCTCCCCTAGAACGCTGGCATCCTGAGCAAGTGACGGATATGGATTTGGTGATCAAGGCAAATGGCGAGTGGTGGCACGAAGGCGGGCAAATGACCAGAGAGTCATTGGTGAGTCTGTTTGCCACGATTTTGTGGAAAGAAGAAAATCAGGGCAAAACAGAGTACTTTTTAAAGACGCCTGTACAAAAAATTCGTATTCAAGTTGAAGATGCGCCGTTATTGATCAACGATGTGGGTATCGTTGAGGAAGCAGGCCTGCGTTGGTTGGAGTTTACCACGACCACAGGCGATGTCGTTCGCCTAGATGACGAGCACAAAATCGTATTAAAGGCGTATAATCCTAATGCACCAGACAAGCATGCCGAGAGTCAGCCTCAGGCCAGCAGCGCTCAAGCCAATAATACACAAAACGCCAAAGACCATCAGCAACAAGCAGCCGAGCAGCAGATACGTCCGTATATGCTCGTCAGACAGGGCTTGATGGCGCTGATCGGCCGCAATACGTTTTATCATTTGGCTGAGATTGGTGAGCTGACAGAGCAAAACGGCGAGACGATATTAACCTTACAAAGTGGCGGGCAATGCTATCAATTATCGATGCCTTAACATATCAATGTCTTAACGTACCAATTAATGTACCAATCAAATTAGCAATAACTTAAGCTATCAAGGCCTGAAGCTATTGCTACTTTGCAGCACAAACAATAAATAGCAAAGCGTGACAGGATGTGTGTAGCAGTTTGATTGACTACCGACAAATCACGCAATCAGTAGTATAAAGATACCGATATGACCAAAAAAACGACAGTACAGCCATGAAGGGTATGAGCAAAAATGACGCGCTAAACGTGGATAGGGCACATCCTGAGGCTGTGCTAGCCAAACACATGACGACAGCGGCTATCTGGCAGGCTGCTGCTCATAAGGTGGCAGCTGAGGCAACGACTTATCATGCCGACCCAAACGCACCGATAGGCTTATTTGACTCGGGGGTAGGCGGTCTGTCTGTGTATCTGCATTTGGCCGAGCAGCTGCCTGCTGAGCGCTATGTCTATTATGCCGATACGCTACATGTCCCTTATGGTAATCGTGACAGCACCGATATTGAGAGACTGACATTAAGAGCGATCGAGTGGCTGTATCAGCAAGGCTGCAAACTTATCGTTATCGCTTGCAACAGTGCCTCTGCCTATGCGCTAGAGACGGCTAGGCGTTGTTATCCGCAGCTTCCTATTGTGGGATTGGTGCCAGCATTAAAACCAGCGGTACTGGCCAGCAATACCCATCACGTGGCGGTGCTGGCGACCAAGGCGACCTTAAATGGTGCGTTACTAAACAAGGTTATCGATGCGTTTGCCTTGCCCAATAATGTAGAAGTGACTAAGTACTTTGACCCTCTACTAGTGCCATGGGTGGAGGCGGGCATGCCAGAGGCGGACGAGACCGCGCGGCGTTTACGTCAGCAGCTCACGGTCTTCGCGCAAGCTGGTATCGATCAGTTGGTCCTTGGGTGCACGCATTATCCGTTTTTTAAGGGTTTTTTGTTGGAGGAAATTGCGCGCCAGCAGTTATCGATACAGGTATTGGACTCAGGCCAGGCGATTGCAGAGCGGGTCAAGCAGCTGCTACTGAGCAATCAGCTATTGGCAAGTGCTAATATTAAAGGCAATGATAATAACCATATCAATGAATATTGCAATGATGATGGCGAGAATGACAACAACGCTCACCGAGCGATAGCGACAAACCATCAAATATCGCCTAGTATTCGACTGCCATTGACTTTTTATGCCAGCAAATATGACGATACGTTGGGCGCTTTGATAAAACAGTTGGTCGGACAAGAGACCGTTTTGCAATACGCTTTTAAATAAGTGCTATCATGGTTTTTCTGATCAGCGGTTTGAGTGTCAGGCGCGCCTATATGACGATGAAACTGCTGTAGTCGAAATAAAATAATTCCATTTCTATAAGTTTATGCTAGTCTGTGCAAAACAAGATATTTGTGCTTTATTTTATCTGCTCGTTACTTATGTCACGACTGAAGCTTAGAGGTGATTGTGCCAAACCGTCGCTATCATATCCACGTCATATGCGCTGACAATGATCAATTGCTGGTATTGGATAACCTAGCGATATTTTTTCAGGCGCGCGCTTTTTTGACTTATGATGTGTCAAGCCAACTGTCAAAGGCATCGTTATATGGGCGCCAATGCATCGACTCCTGCGACTATGCGTTGATGGTAATCGGTGATAGCTATGGCACCGCACAAAAAACCGGCGTCAGCCAAATGCATTTGAGCTATCTAAATGTCAAAGCCAAGCTCAAGCCTTTACTGGTCTTAATCAAAAACCAGCCGCCAGACAGCGCCATCAGCCGCCAGTTACAAGAATTTATCAACGCAGTGACCAAGCAAGACAATCGCATATACTACTATGACAATGCTGATGAAATCGAAAGCCTGCTGGTACAAGCCTATCACACCATCATTGCTGCACATAAAGTCACGGGCGGCTGGATAAAGGCCAGTGACGAGGTCATTGAGTTTAGCAAACAAGCCACTATGCAAAAACCCGCTGAGCGGCTGTCCGCCAAAAAAGCCATCAACAAACACAGCCTGACCCAACATAATCTTGTCTACCGTCATGAGCAGCCCAAAGCCAGCTTTGCAGAAGATAATGTCAGTAACCCCATCGTTTTGACAGAGTCCTTTGATATCTCCTATAGTGCGCAAGCCTATGCAGGGGGTAACCTGACAGATGTGACACGGCCGATGACGCTGACATGGCAAGAGGTACTGAGCGCCTTATCAAAGATTCCCTCGACGTTCTCTAGCTATGGTTTACAAACCGCCATCAACCGACTGATAGCATCAAAAGCTGAAGCAGACGTCAAGCAAGACATGCCAAATGTCCACGCGGTTGCGCGCTGTCAGATATCACAAGACGACTTAAACGTCTTGCAGCGTCAGCTGGTCAGTGCCAATTGGATACAGCTGACCACCTATGGCACACGGGTATCGCAGGAGCTATGGAAGCTGACTTTTTATGCAAAAAACTTGTTAAAAAACACCCCGTCTCAGTCTTAATCTGCCTTTTTTAAATTTTTCTCTTCTTTATTGGTTTACTTTTCTTTATTGGTTTACTTTCCTCAGTAGTCCTCCAGCAGTAGCTGTCTCGAGCAGATATACCGCAAGCATCTGCGCGCGCGACTACGTTTTGTAATACAAAGCATACGTGGCAGAGGTTGTGAATCTGAGCAGGACTGGTGATAATAAGAATCATGAGTCAGTGCACGTTCAGTCGATAGCCGAAGGCCATGAACGAAATAACGAACATGACTAAAGAACAAAATCACTAAAACGATAACACATCATACAATAGCGCTGAGATACGTATCATTGACGATCACTGAATAATTAAGGAGAGTGGACATGAGCAATTCTAAATATGATGAGCGCAACCATGAAATCGACGGCTTAGAAAAAGCCATGCATGATGCCGATCAGTTTCGCACCCTAGAAGAGCAAGTTGCCGACATGAAGCGCCGCGGCATCGACCCTAGCCAGGCCTACAAAGACTTGGATAGAAAAGAAGAAGATGCGGATTGGGGTGATGAGACGTGGAAAGAAAATGGCAAGTGGGAGCCAAAAACCCCTGCTGACCTAGACGACAAGGCACGGGAAAACTGGGATGGCGACAATGGTAAGCCCAATCCGCCGCCTATCGTATAACACCGTGTCACTATGATCAGAGGATCAAAACGTAGGTTTGTGAAAAAGACAAAGCTAGAAACTGATTTGTTAAATGTATCGTCCTAAAGGTCTCGTCTTAAAATACATAAAAAGGCCACGCTAGCTATAGCGTGGCCTTTTTGCTATCAGAGAGAGCGATAAAACCTAGCGGTTATGAGCCTGCATCAATACGTACCAGCTTGATAGTACCGTCGCTGCCGATCACGCGGCGATAGCGCGGGTTGCTAGACGTAGAGGGCTGCGGCGACTGAGAGTAAGCGCTTGGCGCGGTGGTCTGCTGCTGGATCAATTGCCCCATACGATCGGCGGGTGCTGGGTTTAGGGGTTGGCTATTGGTGGGCTGAGAGTATGAGTGACCATACGAGCGCGGGCTTGGGGCCGCACTGCCAACGATAGCACGATAAAATTTTTGCCCTGCACGGCCATCAGCTGGGAAGATACCGTGACTGGTCTGGTATTGCTGAATAGCCGTACGAGTGTTGTCACCGATGATGCCGTCGACGCCGCCAATATCATAGCCAGCATCGAGCAGTGCTTGCTGGATGTCTTTGGCTTGTTGGCGACTGATACCTGGGTCATCTGTGGGCCACGCAGTGATAAAATCTGTCTTGCTGCTGTCTTCGCGCGTGATCAGATCTGACAAGTGCGCGATGGCCAATGCGTAGTTTTCTGACGCGTTATACGAGTAAAAAGTGTCAAAGTTTTTACCAACCAAAAACGCCGGCCCTTCTATACCAGCTGGTAATAGCAGTCCTGCACTACTCAAATCATAGGGCAGCGGGCTACCATTTGCCAATGTCAGACCTTGGCTGCGCCAATGACTCATGGATTTCTTGTTTTTACGGTTGGACGCCGCCCAGTAGCCATCAGGGAGTTTGACTTCATAACCCCACGGCTCCCCTGTACGATAGCCACGGTTGTCCAAAAAGTTGGCGGTAGAGGCTAGTGCATCAGGTACGCTATTGACGAGGTCGCGGCGACCATCGCCATCAAAGTCGACGGCCAGCTCCAAAAAGGTGCTCGGCATAAACTGCGTTTGCCCAAAGGCGCCAGCCCACGAGCCTGTCATGTCGTTTGGTACGATATCACCGCGTTGGACGATTTTGAGCGCGTTAGCAAACTCCCCCTGAAAGTAGTTTTGGCGACGATCAAAGCAGGAGAGAGTCGCTAAGGATTCAAATAGCGGTTTCTTACCTAGTGTCTGACCAAAGTTGGACTCCACGCCCCAGACGCCAAGGACGTGCTCGGCTTTTACGCCATAGCGCGATTCGATTTGGCGCAGTGTATCACGCCATTGGTGCTTGGCACGAATACCATCTTCGACGCGCTCTTTGTCCACCAGCGCCGATAGGTAATCCCAGACATCTTTTTGAAACTCGGGCTGATAGTTAAGCGACTGAATAACGCTAGGGTCGGGCTGAGCTGGGCGATAGTTGTTGAAGGTAAAGCTGTCTACGCCGCGAAACTTACTAGAGCCTTTTAGCCTATCTAGACACTGCTGAAACTCGCTATTGGACAAGTCTGGCGCTGGTGGTTTGGCCGCTTGGGCAGTGCTGGCAAAGCTCAGACCGATAGCCGTAGCCAGCATGGATAGGGTCGAAAGAGAAGTCAAACGCATGAAAATATCCTATAAACGTCAAAATTATTATGAGAAATGGTGATGGGACGTGATGATAAGTAATGGTTATAAATAAGAGCGATCAATAAAACAGCATAAAGTGCAAAATCGTCATATTTACTTAGAGTAACCAATCTACATAATAAAGAAAAGCGGTCGCAGCACCCTGTTACTATAAATTGACGTAGGCGTGAGGTTGTAAGCGGTTTTTGCTGCGTGCCAAGCTTCTAAAGGATGTCGTTACGACTCTAAAGTCTTATCCAGCTCTTTGATAAAACGACGAATACGCTCAGCATTTTTGCCCAAATCGCTGCCACCAATCCTTGATTTACTACGAATATCGACCAGCCGCTTGCTACCTGCATCGGTGATACGTATCACCACATCGTCCTGAAAACCAAACCAAGGCGTCGTATCTGTCGCCTCCACAATACCGGTGTCTGCGTCTATCACCAGCTCCTTTATCTTGATCGTAAATAAGCGTGAGTAATAACTGCGGCGCATAGCGTGATGGTACGTCCTGACAGCTGGCCTTTAGCAAATGCTTAGCCGTCGATGACGGATATATAGCAAGCTATATAGTCGACTCTAAATAAAAGAGTCATGCGTTTACTGGTCAGTTTGCTATAACATTTTTATAGCAAACTGACTATAGGTGAGTTACTTGCCGAATGATGCACCCGTGATGGCGCGTCAGTTAATTGACCATATATTCGCTAAACTCTTTACGCAGTTTGGCAAGTTTGGGCGGGATGGCAAAGTTGCAGTAGGCTTGGCCTGGGTTTCTATTAAAAAAGTTTTGGTGCGACTCTTCAGCCTTATAGAACGTCATAGCAGGATGGACTTCTGTGACGACGTTGACGCCCATATCGCGCAGTTTGTTGATGGTGCGATCGACGGTTGGTTTTTGCTCATCGTCTGTATAGAACACCACGCTACGATATTGACTGCCGACATCATTGCCTTGACGATCTTTGGTTGTGGGGTCGTGAGTGGCAAAAAAAACATCAAGTATCACCTCCAGAGGGACAACAGTGTCATCAAAATCGACTTTGATAACCTCTACATGACCTGTGGTGCCGCTACAGACGGCCTCATAGTTGGCCGATACTGCGTCGCCGCCCATATAACCTGAGGTCACGGACGCTACGCCCTTTACGGACAAAAAGACTGATTCGGTGCACCAAAAGCAGCCACCGCCTAAGATAATGGTTTGCATAATTTTTCCTATTATTATAAAGAGACGCTCAGATTATATAATCACTTCACTCTAAAAGTGACATAGCGCTACTGGTGTAAGTGTTGGTTGCAGACGGTCATTTTTCAACTTTCAACGACCTGCTTAAAGGCTCTATCAACTCAATGACACGGTTGGTTTAACGACTGCTTCAGTCATCAATTGATTGCCCTTAGCGTGACCTATTTAGCTTAGCAGGGCATCTGATGGCGATAAGTAACAAACAGTAATGTTATAATGGGCTTTTGCTATTATCAAAACGAGTCGCCCCATGAGCCAATCCAATCCTGCCACTATCAAGCATGACACTTTATTTACCACACCTCTCGATAAAGCGGCGCGCTTTTCTTTTGATGAGCAGGTGGTGGCGTGTTTTCCAGATATGATTCGTCGTAGTGTACCAGGTTATGGTCAAGTGCTGGCGATGTTGCCTATCTTTGCTCGGCGTCATTGCAAGTACCGTCAGCAAGGTGATGATGGCCGCCGTGTCAGCCGTGTGTATGATTTGGGCTGCTCACTTGGTGCAGCTAGCATGGCGCTGGCTGGGGAATTTGCGCCGCAGGATTTACAGATTAAAGCGATAGATATCTCGCCTGCGATGACCACAAAAGCGACGACTGTGCTCAATGATAACTATCCTGAGCACGATATCGAAGTCGTCACCGCCGATATCCGCGATGTGACACTTGAGCCATGCGATATGGTGATTTTAAATTTAACGCTACAGTTTTTGCCAGCCGCCGATAGAGTGGCGGTTTTAGAGAATATCTATAATGCACTGAGCGAGGGCGGTATATTGGTGTTGACCGAAAAAACCCATGCGTTTGATGAGCAGTATGATGCGTGGCTGGTTGAGCGCTATTATGACTTTAAGCGCGCTAATGGCTATACCGAGATGGAAATCAGCGGCAAGCGTAATGCGCTAGAAAACGTCCTTATCACCGATACCTTAGGCGGGCACCATCAGCGTTTGGATGAGGTGGGTTTTGCGCGGCATCTGACGTGGTTTCAGTTTTTGAACTTTGTCTCGATTGTGGCGTTTAAATAGCCTTTCTTTGAGGACGCAATTTTTAACCTTACTTTTTGATCCACATGGTAATTCGCTTTTATGCTTAATGACACTATCTTGCGCGCCGAACGTGAGCTGTATTTGACCTTGCTAACACTTGCGCAGCAGCAGCCGACGGCTTATGAGTGGCTGACCCAGTTGCCAACATGGCTGGGTGCCATCAAAGACAAAGCCAACTATGCGCACGCGCCAGCTTATCAGGCGTCGGTGGCGCGTTTGCCAGAATTGGTCGTCGATGCTGTTCATCTAGACACTGATGTATTGACCATTGAGGCAAACCTGAGCGACTCGCAGCGCAAGCAAACAACGGCGCTGTTAAAGCAGCTGATGCCGTGGCGCAAAGGGCCGTTTCAGATCGGTGGTCAAATCGGCGATGATGCGTCAGGTATCAAGATCGATACCGAGTGGCACAGTGACTGGAAATGGCAGCGAGTTGCGCCGCATTTGGGCACCTTAAAAGGACGGCGCGTGCTCGATGTCGGCGGCGGCTCTGGGTATCATGGCTGGCGTATGGCAGGGGGTGGCGCAGAGACGGTCATTATCATCGATCCCTCTTGCTTGTTTTATCATCAGTTTATGGCGATTCGGCATTTTGTCGGCGCGGCTGATAGTTATAAAACGCATTATATCCCCGTCCCACTCGAAGCCTTACCTGAGCATAGTCAGCTATTTGATACGGTGTTTAGTATGGGGGTGCTCTATCATCGTCAGTCACCCTTTGAGCATTTGCAACAGCTAAAGGGGCAGCTGGTCAAAGGCGGCGAGCTGGTGCTTGAGACGTTGGTAATCGAAGGCGATGCCAATACTGTACTGGTGCCGCATGACCGCTATGCGCAGATGAATAATGTGTACTTTTTACCCTCTGTTGCAGCGTTAATCGGCTGGCTTGAAAAAGCAGGGTTTACAGACGTGCGCTGCGTCGATGTGGCCACGACTTCGACCAATGAGCAGCGCCAAACCGAATGGATGACATATCACTCTTTAGCAGATTTTTTAGATCCTAATGACCGAACAAAAACTGTAGAAGGCTATCCTGCCCCGATGCGCGCGACCATTATTGCCAAAAAATAGCACAGTAAAACAGTGCAGTGTTTGGTCGCTGTTTAGCCGCTTCGAACCCATTTGGATGACTGTCGGTTGAATTGAGGACCCTAGAGCATAGGTTAGATCAACCATCTCTCAAAGGCGACCTCTAGTAAGAGCTTGAGTAAAAAGCCCACAAACCCAGCACCCAGTGCCAAAAAGATCCAAAACGTCCCAGCGCGTCCAGCCTCAGATTTTTTAGAGATGTCCCACATAATAAAAAATAAAAAGGCGATAAATATTGGTAGTAAGACGTACAACCCCCAGCTGGTGATGGTACTAGCAGCAATAGCAAACATAAGATATTCCTATAAAGTGGTAACGCGTTGTCTGATTGTCTTTATTATTTTATCGTCTGGATAATGGCAGGCGACTCGGCTGCAATTGGGCGTATTGCCTCACTACAGCAAGACAAACCGTCATTATAGCGTGGAATGTACTGGGTATAAACTACCGCAAAGCCTTGGACAACAGTAACGCTACAATCATAATGTGGGCGTTTTGCCACGCTTAGCGCGGCGCGCACCGTCTTTATCAGATAGCCAATACTGAGGGGCAAATTGGGCTTAAAGTGTTGTATTTTGACACTAATTTTATCGTAAATAGTGCAATACAGCACAAAGATTGTTATATTTATAGGTTACTTGTTTTTTAGTACTAATGTCTCTTTTGCATAGCCTGTCGCTATTATAATAATCCCATATCGACTGCTCGCATTCGTCATATTTCATACCGTTTTTGTTGTTTATTTAACTGAGTTTATACCCTATGTCACAAGCCCAAATCGATACCTTAACCGCATTATTTGACCAAGCTGTTCAAACCTTACAGGCGCAAGACATCTTGCCAGCTGATTGGAAAAACAATAGCCAGATCACCCGTACCAAGGATTTGAGCCATGGTGATTTTGCCAGTAACATCGCGCTGACGGCAGCCAAAGCAGCCAAGAGCAATCCGCGTATGCTGGCTGAAAAAATCGTCGCCGCGTTGCCTGATAATCAAGACATTCGCCAAGTTGAAATCGCCGGCCCTGGTTTTATCAATGTGTTTTTGAACAGCGATGCCAAGTTTGCAGTATTAGCAGATATCTTTGAGCTACAAGACCGTTTTGGTCTAAGCGAGCAATTTGTCGGGCAAAAAATTCAAGTCGAGTTTGTCTCTGCCAACCCAACCTCAAGCCTGCATGTCGGTCATGGTCGCGGCGCAGCGTTCGGTATGAGTGTCGCCAATTTGCTAGAGGCGGTGGGGTATGACGTCACGCGTGAATACTACGTCAATGATGCCGGTCGCCAAATGGATATTTTGGCAACCAGCACCTACTTGCGTTATTTGCAGATAAACGGCGAGCAGGTGACCTTTCCGGTCAATGGCTATCAAGGTGAGTATGTCCGAGATATCGCACAGACTCTAAAGGTGCAGCATGGTGACAGCTACGTTCATTCTTTCGCTGACGTCGCCAAAGACGTACCAGCAGATGCTATCTTTGATACCAATGCCGATGGCGAAAAAACACTGGTATCAGGCGACAAAGAAGCTCATATCGATGGCTTGATTGCCAATAGCAAATCCTTGCTAGGCGAGGGTTATGAGCTGTTTTTAGACGCTGCGCTGAGCAGTATCTTGGCGGATATCAAAGATGATTTAAATGACTTTGGGGTGCGTTATGAGTGCTGGTTTAGCGAGCGCTCAATCGATAGCGAGATCGAGCCTGTCTTACAGATACTAGACGACAAAGGCTATCTGTATGAAAAAGATGGCAATATTTGGTTTAAATCGACCGATTTTGGTGACGAAAAAGACCGCGTGGTACGCCGAGCCAATGGGCAAACGACGTACTTTGCCTCTGATATTGCTTATCACAAAAACAAGTTTGACCGCGGCTTTGATAAAGTCATCAACGTCTGGGGCGCAGACCACCATGGTTATGTCCCGCGGGTAAAAGCGGCGCTGACTGCGCTTGGCATCGATGAGGCGCGCCTCGATGTGGTATTGGTACAGTTTGTGGCCTTATGGCGCGGTAGTGAAAAAGTACAAATGTCGTCACGCTCAGGCAAATTTGTCACCTTGCGCGAGCTGCGCTGTGAGGTGGGTAACGATGCGGCGCGTTTTTATTATGTGGCGCGTAAGCCTGAAGTGCATGTGGACTTTGATCTGGAGCTGGCCAAGTCGCAAAGTAAAGACAACCAAGTCTATTACATTCAGTACGCGCATGCGCGTGTCTGCCGCGTGTTAGAGAAGCTTGAAAACAGTGGCTTTATGGTAGATGATGCCATCGGTCAAGCGCAGCAAACGAGGCTAAGCGCTCCTAATGAAGATGAGCTGATCAAGCTGCTAGCAGGATATCCTGCGACCTTGGCGCGCGCGGCAACCGGCTACGAGCCGCACGTCTTGACCAATTATCTAAAAGAGCTGGCCGCACTGTTTCATGGCTGGTACGACAGCAACCGCATCTTGCCAGTGAGCTTGACATCAGGTGAGACACCGAGCACTGATGAGATGGCATTGATGCAGGCGCGTCTACGGTTGTCAAAAGCGGTGCGTCAAGTATTGTCCAACGGACTTAATTTATTAGGGTTGTCTGCCCCGTCTAGCATGTAGTATAAAGAGACGGCCGATAAGCGTAATTTAATGATAGTTAGATTCAGTAGGGAGAACCAGATCCATGCTAGCCAAAAAACCTAAAGGCGCGACCGAAAAGCGCAAAACCAGTAGTGTGTCAGGCTTATTATGGATGTTCGTCGGGGCGATACTGACCTTGATGATTGGGGTGTTTATCTACCTCTCGCCATTGTTTGATTTTAGTCCAGCAGATAGTGCCGCCGACGATGACCCAGACCGTCAGGTACAGCCGCGTGTCGATACCGACACGGATAATGGTGATTATGAGTTTTATGACATATTGCCCAGTCAAGAAATGGCGACGATTCCTGATGAAGACATCGCCGAGGTGGGCAACAGTGCAATAGGCGATATCAATGCCTTTGAGCCGGATGTAGTCGTCACTCAGCCGCAGGATAGTAGCGCCAGTCGTGATGATGAGTCAGACAATGTCGGTATCGCGGATGGCACAGTGACAGCGCCTAATCAAGCCGAAAACAGTGATGAGATTGTCATTGTCGAAGAAGACGCCACTTACGATGGCCCTGCGCCTACTAGCAATAGTAATGGCGCTAACCCTAACCGTAGCACTAACTCAGGTGCCGGAACCGCTAGCGTACAGGCCGCCAAACCGGCAGCCACCTACATTTTGCAGATCAATAGCTTTGGTGATGCTGATGAAGCAGATCGTCGCCGCGCCCAAGTACTGATGGCAGGTGTCGATGCAAGAGTGGTAAAAAACACCACAGGTAATGGCTTGCCTATCTATCAGGTCATCTCACGGCCGATGAATAATCGTCAAGCGGTGACCACAGCCCAGCAGCGCCTACAAAATAACGGCATCGACTCTATCATCGTCGAGCAGCGCCGCTAGCATCGGCAGCTTAGGAGGATGATTCGTTTATAAACAAAGGCGTCGCTTACTGGTACGAGCGACGCCTTTTTTATCGTTTGTTTTAGGGAGTGTTTTCAATTCACTCGATAGTTATCTACATGGGCTAAAAATGGCTAAATTTTGCCAACCATCGTCAAATAGCTGGTCAATATCCCGATATGAACGGCGCTATTTTCCTTATTTGACCACAATTTATCTCCAAAACTTACAAAGAGCATGGCTATGACTGTATCGCACGCAGTAGCACCCCACGGTGTCATTAAGGCTTTTTTTCAAAAGTATTTTATTGATGCTTTTACTGGCATGGCGTTGGGCTTGTTTGTCACCTTGATAGCTGGCCTTATTATCTCGCAAATCGGTGGTTGGTTAAATTTGCCAGCACTGGTGGCTGTCGGCAAGCTGGCTTCAGTCATGATGGGGGCGGGTATCGGTGTGGGTATTGCGTACTATCTAAAAGCACCGACGCTGGTGATGCTCAGTTGCTTGGTCGCTGGTATGCTCGGTGCCCACTCCGAGGCGCTAATGGCAGGGACGCTATTTACCGCTCAGGTAGGCGCACCTGCGACTTTTGTCGCCATACCAGGCAATCCGATTGGCGCGTATTTGGCATCGGTATTTGCGTATCGTGCTGGTACGTGGGTCTCAGGTAAAACCAAACTTGATATTTTGTTGGTACCATTGGTGGTATGTAGTGTGGCGTTGCTGGTTTGTGCCCTACTTAATCCGCCCATCGTCGCTGCCGTCAGCGCTATTGGACAAGGTATCCAAGCGGCTACTGAGCTGCAGCCGTTATTGATGGGGGTGGTGATAGCTGTGGTGGTGGGGATTTTGCTGACACTTCCCACCTCCAGCGCTGCCATCTGTATCGCTATCGGGCTTGGCGGGCTGGCAGGCGGTGCGGCAGTGGTGGGCTGTGCGGCGCACATGATCGGCTTTGCGGTAGCGAGCTTTAAGGACAACGGCATGAGTGGGGTGATCTCTCAGGGGCTTGGCACCAGTATGCTACAGATTCCCAATGTACTAAAAAAACCATTGGTGCTATTGCCTGCGGTCATCGCAAGCGCCATCGTCGGCCCTATTGCGACCGTCGGCTTTGGGCTGGCATGTACCGCAACTGGCGCTGGCATGGGGACGGCGGGGTTGGTCGGGGTATTTGGCGTTATCGAGGCCTCGCAAGGACTGATGAGCACCGCACAGCTATGGACGGCGATTGTGTTATTGATGTTTGTGCTGCCAGCCGTGATTGCCGGTGTTGTCGCTTATGTGATGCGGCGTATGGGCTGGCTGGTAGAAGGTGATATGAAGCTACCTTAAGTATTACTATGATGGTTATGCATACCGCAAAAAAGCCCAGTGTATTTATAGCTGGGCTTTTTATCTGAGTGTTTTTATTGTCTAAACCACTGACCTTTGCTAACGGCGTACATCAACCGGCGCGCCGCCTTTTGGCCAATCTTTGTCTTTGTTGGCTTTGACGGGGCGCGGCAAGTGGGTGAAGTAGCTGGCCACATCGATGGCTTCTTGATCGGTTAGGGTATTGCCTTGACCAAACGGAATTTTACCTTTCACAAAAGCTGCTGCCTTATAGGTACGCGCCATACCTGCGCCGTCATCATTGTATTGACCTTCACCATTGTCACCATGACAGGTGCTACAGGTCTTGGCAAATATCTCCTTGCCTTTGACGGGGTCTGGGGTCAGCGTGTTGTCGACCTTGACAAACCCACGGCCTTCTGGCGATACCCAATCGGCATATCTTGTGATAGCCATGTCATATAAGAAATAAAGGCATTCATCTCCACTGAATCTAGATCCAGTGGCGTGCCGTTCATCGAACGCTGAAAGCAGCCATTGACCCGTTCTTGTAGCGAGTGGACGCGAGCGATAAATCGAAAAAAGGCGCTTAACCACACATGGGTTAAGCGCCTTTTTGTGTCAATTCTAAGTAAAACCAGTAGGTAACTGTCTCATATGCGATGAGTGTCAATTTTGATTGCTGCGCCTACGCCGACAGAAGCGATGCAAAACTGCCCTCAGTTGTGCTGTGTCTGTTTTATAGTGAGGCGACTCAAGATAGAACAAGAAAAAGTTATCTGCCATGATTGGGTTTTTTGGCACGTCGCGGTTTGAGCTTACGTGAGAGTTTGTTGGCGTCGTTTAGTATCTGGCTATATGCCGAGGGAAAGATACGCTGTACGGCATCGATCATTTTGGCATCGTTGCCAATCAGGCAGCGGCGCTGGTTGGTCGCGGCCGCCTGCAAAATAAGCCAAGCGGCTTCACTGGCATCGAACTTCAAAAACTTATTAAAACTTCTGATGGCTTTGGGGCCAGTACGCATGCCGATGTCATTGATGCTGTCATTACCGCGTGCACTATTGGCAATGTTGGTTTTGATACCACCTGGATGGATACAGGTCGCTGATACGCCGCAGCGCTGGATATCGAGCTCTTGGCGCAAGCTTTCGGTAAAGCCGCGCACTGCAAACTTGCTGGCGTTATAGGCAGATTGTGAGGGCTGGGCGGTCAGTCCAAAGAGACTGGAGATATTGACAATATGACCATGCTCAGAAAACTGGCGGGCGTTTTTGTCTGTGTGATTGCTATTGTCCGTTTCAGTGGCTTTGACACTATTTTTAATCAAAGGCAAAAACGCCTTGGTGCCATAGACCACACCCCAAAAATTAATATCCATCACCCATTCAAGCTCGCTGATACTACTGCCTTCTACGGTAGAATACAGCGCCACGCCTGCATTGTTAAAGATAAAATTGACTTTGCCATGCTCATTCATCACCGCCTCTGCCCAGGCTGCGACGGCTTTTTGGTCTGAGACATCAAGTACTGTGGTGCAAGCGTCGATATCGTAGCCGATGAGCAGCGCTTTGGTCTGCGCCAGCTGCTCAGGATTGATATCAGATAGGGCAAGGTGACAGCCCATTTTTGCCAAATGAATTGCCAGCTCACGCCCCATACCAGAGCCTGCGCCCGTGATAGCAGCGACATGATCACGATAATATGGCGTTATGTCGTGATTTTGTTGAGAGGCGATAGGAAGGTGGCGGCGTAGCGAGCTTGCCATAGTGGCCATGTGGTTGCGCATAATAAACAATCCTTTGTCATCATCATCCTGGTGGGTATCTAAACCGCATGTCGCAGGCGCGCTATCGCTACCAAAGATACGGGCTTAGATGGATAATCTACCTTAGCATGATTTATGCGTCTCCCTGACAAGGTTTGATAAACGCCACTGTCATTTTTTATGGGTTTTTTATACGCCTTTTGTGCGCTTGGGCATATATATTTATGCATACAGACGAGCGGACACAAAAAAGCGCCTGAGCACTGCTGCCAGACGCTTTTTTTAGGATTATTGTCAAGATAGCCTACCATTTGTCCTGCTATCTTTGGTCATGCTCAGATTAAGCAATTTTAGGCGTTTTGCCTTCATTGATGACCGACTCATCGACCATCACGGTTTTGGCGTTTTTCATCGATGGTAGCTCATACATGGTTTCTAGCAAGGCGTTTTCTACGATAGAGCGCAGACCACGCGCGCCTGTTTTGCGCTCCATGGCTTTTTTGGCGATGGCATCGAGAGCTTCTTCGGTAAACTCAATATCAGCGCCTTCCATATCAAACAAATACTTGTACTGTTTGACCAGCGCGTTTTTGGGCTCGGTCAAGATTTTCACCAGCGCTTCTTCATCCAGCTCTTCGAGCGCGGCCAGTACCGGCAGACGACCGATCAGCTCAGGAATCAAACCAAACTTAATCAAATCCTCAGGCTCGACTTGCTGAAGCAAATCTGAGCTACGGCGGCTGTCGTCTTTTGAGCTGACATCCGCATTGAAACCGATACCGCCTTTTTCGGTACGCTGCTGAATCACTTGGTCGAGGCCAGCGAACGCACCACCAACGATGATGAGGATGTTGCTGGTATCGACTTGGATCAGCTCTTGCTGTGGATGCTTACGGCCACCATGAGGCGGGATAGCAGCAACTGTACCTTCGATTAGCTTGAGCAGGGCTTGCTGTACGCCTTCGCCCGATACATCGCGTGTGATAGACGGGTTGTCGCCTTTTTTGCTGATTTTATCAATCTCATCGATATAAATGATACCTTGCTCAGCTTTGCTCACATCATAGTCAGCCGCTTGCAGTAGTTTTTGCACGATGTTTTCGACGTCTTCACCGACGTAGCCTGCTTCGGTCAAGGTAGTGGCGTCGGCCATGGCAAAAGGCACGTCGAGCAGGCGCGCTAAGGTTTGCGCGAGCAGTGTTTTACCAGAGCCGGTTGGGCCAATCAGCAAAATATTGCTTTTTGCCAATTCAACCATGGCATCATCAGCGCCAATCTTGGCTGTTTTGTTGTCATTGGCCAAAGTCTGGCTGACTTTTAGGCGTTTATAATGGTTATAAACCGCTACCGCCAAGGCTTTTTTGGCCGCGTCCTGCCCGATGACATACTCATCAAGCTTGGCGCGTATCTCTTTTGGCGTTGGTAGTTTTTTATTGACCCACGAGGTGTCAATATCGCTATCGTCGCTCTGCTCGGCGCTGTCTGCGATTAAGTCGGTACATAGCTCGATGCACTCATTACAGATATTGGCGTCGTCAGAGGCAATGAGCTGTTGTACGTCACTTTTGGCTTTGCCACAAAATGAGCACTGTGGGGTGTTATCTTCTGCCATAAAAGGCGCTCCTAAAATTTAAAGCTTATAAGTATTCTGAGTATGTCCATCAATGCCCAAACAGCAAGTGCTCAGGCATAAAATGTAACAAAATGGCTGCGGATATCGCGATGATGGCGCGGCGCCCAAAGCCTACAACGAAGTCGGACGACGCTCTAGTACTTCATCGACCAGACCGTACTCTTTGGCTTCTTGCGCATCTAGCCAAAAGTCACGTTCGACGTCTTTTTCGATTTTTTCAAGCGGCTGGCCGGTGCGCTCAGCCAAAATGCGGTTTAGGCGATCACGGATTTTGAGGATTTCACGGGCATTAATCTCGATATCGGTCGCTTGACCTTGCGCGCCGCCTGATGGCTGGTGAATCATCACGCGTGCATTGGCAAGTGAGTAACGCTTGCCTTTTTGGCCTGCTGCCAATAGGAATGAACCCATACTATACGCGCCGCCCATACAGATGGTCGATACCTCAGGCTGGATAAAGTTCATGGTATCAAAAATTGCCAAACCGGCACTGACTGAGCCGCCTGGCGAGTTGATGTATAAATGAATGTCTTTGTCTGGGTTTTCTGCTTCCAAAAATAGCAACTGAGCAACGATAAGATTGGCCATGTGGTCTTCGACTTGACCGGTCAAAAAGATCACACGCTCACGCAGCAAGCGCGAGAAAATATCAAACGAGCGCTCACCACGTGAAGACTGCTCGACCACCATGGGTACTAAGGCAGACTGCGGAGCGCTTTGGATATTTTGTACGTCGTTGTGCGCACTCATCAACATATCAAAATGCGGGTTGGCGGTGATGCGATCATAATCTGTCATAAAGATGTCCTATGTATAAGTCCATAAAATAAAGGGTTTGAGGGTAGCGAGTGGCCAAGCTTTGCTGACGGCTTATCATTGTAAATACGGCCGTTTATACCTAGTACGAGCCAGATGCCATAAAACTATCACCATAAAACCATCTAGGTGTCGCTAAAAAATAATTGAGCTAATGGTAACTTTTTTATTGAGGCAATAGTAACTTTTTAATGTGAAAATTGATAAATGACTGTCTATTAATAAGGCGTCTGCAACCATTTATCAAGGGGTTGGTCATAAACGATGATGAAAAACATTCGATAAAAAGTCAGTCGTGCCAGTACTCTATCCATCAATAACTATCTACCAAGAAAAATGCCCTAACACAATGGTTAGGGCATTTTTGTATTACCTTGGTCGTCGTTACCAATGATCACCCGTGTTTAGCGATGATCGTAATGGTCTGGCTGGACGACTAAGCGAGATTACATTGCTTGCTGCTGCTGAGCGGCGAGCAGGTCTTGGTAGCTGACTTCTTTGTCAGTTACTTTACCTTGGCTGATCAAGTAATCTACTACTTGGTCTTCTAGTACCACAGACTCGATGTTGGCGCGTTGCTGCTTGTCATTGGTATAGTACTCGATGACTTCGCTTGGGTCTTCGTAGTTTTCTGCCGCTTCTTTGATGAAATTTTCGACACGCTCTTGGTCAACTTCTAGGCCTTCGGTGTCGATGACGCGAGCGACAATGATGCCAAGACGGGCAGCACGTAGCGCTTGCTCTTCAAACAGCTCATTTGGCAGCATGTCTTTGTCAAAGCTGTCAGCGCTAGCGCCGAACTGCTGAGAAAAACGCTGCATCATCATGTTACGCTGACGCTCGATTTCTTGCTCTAGCATGGCGCTTGGTACGTCAAACTCGTTCTTTTCTAGCAATGCATCAAAAGTCGCTTGCTTCACTTGGCTACGCGCAGCGTTTTTGATTTCACGTTCCATGTTTTTGCGTACGTCTTCTTTTAGCTTCTCAACGCCGCCTTCGGTCACACCAAATAGCTCTAGGAACTCGTCGTCGATTTCAGGTAGCTTGGCTCTTTCCACCAATTTTACATTGATTTTGAACTGTGCTTCTTTACCGGCTAGGTTTTCTGCTTGGTAATCTTCTGGGAAGGTCACATCGATGACTTTTTCTTCGCCAGCTTTCATGCCTTTGATACCCGCTTCAAAGCCAGGAATCATCTGGTTGCTACCGATGACCAATTTGAAGTCTTCAGCTGAGCCGCCTTCAAATTTTTCGCCGTCGATAGAGCCTTCAAAGTCAAAGGTCACTTGGTTGTCTTTGGCTGCTTTGCCTTTCTTTTCAACGTACTCTTGACGCTGCTTTTGTAGGTTTTCGATCATGGTGTCGACGTCTTCGTCACTGACGGTTGCAGTGTGACGCTCAACTTCGATTTCATCGATACCTTGTACGTCGATTTCTGGGAAGATCTCAACAGTGGCTTGATACACCAAAAAGTCGTCTTCTAGTTTGACGTCGTCGATGTTTGGCATGCCAACAGCGCGGATGTCTTCAGCTTTGATCGCTTCAAAGACCGTATCACGGATCACATCGTTGATCACTTCTTGCTGGATGCCCGCACCGTACTGTGAGCGGATGTGCGACATTGGCACTTTGCCTTTACGGAAACCGTCGATTTTGGCGGTTTTCGCCACTTGGCTGATGCGGCCTTCTACTTTGTTTTGGATTTTTTCCACGGGGACTTTAACCGTCAGCTGAGTCTCTTTATTAGATAGCTTGTTGGTTGTGACTTGCAAATCTGTAGCCATGTTAATTACACCTTTAGGGTTAAATAATAATGATAGACAATCGCACCTCAAAATACGGGCGTGTGCTGCTGATTGCCGTTGGAATAAATAGGGGATAGTGATAGCGCGCAGTCGCTCAGCTGGCCTTTAAGCAATCGCCTCAGGCGTCCCTATAACCTAACTGCGCCACGGCTATAAAGCCAAGCGCTGTCAGGCAGCGTTTGAGTACACGCTATCAAATATCAATAATAAACCGTTTATGCCGCGCATAATAACGCTTTTTGCTGAATTATACAGGCAAATAACGGCCTTCAACAAAATTTTAAAAGTAGAACAGTATAATCTATCTGTTTATTAAAGTAAAAATTATCTGTTTGCCTATAAAGCGTTCTTTATTTACCTTATGTTTGATGACATGCATCATTAGCGCTAACACTGTTTTAGAGTGCGTCAACTATCATAGCGGTAGCTGCGCCAATAACTGCCGAATGGCTTGGCCGCGATGACTGATTTGGTTTTTATGAGCGCTATCCAAACTTGCCGCCGTTGCCTCTAATTGGGGTAACCAAAATAGTGGATCATAACCAAAACCACCATCGCCATGTGGCGCGTCTAATATCTCGCCTTGCCATAACCCTTGAGCGATAATCGGAAGCGGATCATCAGCGTGACGGACCAGCGCTAGTACACAGACGAACATCCCCTTAATGGGTGCGTTTGGGTTTTGCTTACGAATAGGCTGCAAGTCAGCGATGAGCTTGGCGTTGTTTTTAGCATCATTGCCATGTTCGCCTGCGTAGCGCGCCGAATAGATGCCAGGCGCGTTGCCCAATACGGGCACGCATAATCCTGAGTCATCGGCAATCGCCGGCAATCCGCTGCTACGGCTAGCATGACGCGCCTTGATGATGGCGTTTTCTACAAAGCTCAACCCATCCTCGATGGCATCATCGATATCAAGCTGGCCTTGCGGGACGATCGTCACATCCAAATCTGCCGCCTCAAATAGACGTTTAAACTCAGCAAGCTTGCCTTTGTTATTACTGGCGAGTACCCACTGGCTGGCAGCGGTTGCCTCATTTGGCAATGGTACGGGGTGACCAGATAGTTGGCCTGTGGTAGTGCTCATAAAATCATTCCTTCAAGTCGAGGGACAAAAAAGACGTTACCAGTAAATGCGGTAGGCTAAATAGAGTAGGCATGCATAATGGCTCGCATCCGCCCATTTATTATACCGGTTAAGCTCAAACAACCAGATAGCGTGGCTCGATGAATAACCAATTGCTATACAGATTGTATCGTCCATAACATTTAGTAACTGATATTGTCGCGTACTGTTGCTATAATAGGTGCCAAGATTCAGTGAATGATATCTTATAGCTTGTGAATATTAAGTTAATAAACGCCCGCGAAGTCAAACACTTGGCTTTCGGGCAAAAAATAACACTAATGTTACTTTTGGATTCATGACAATACGTGATATTGTGAGTAAAAATATCATGTATTAAACGACAAGAGTATTAAGCGATAAAATTCATCTCAAACAATAAACTCAGCCAATTTAGCTCGGTATGTTGCTTGCCTCTGTGGGGCAGGTGAGATAAGAGCGGCAAATAAGCAAGGATAAAATAATTATGTCAAACATTAAACTACCAGATCTACCTTATGCAAAAGACGCGCTAGAGCCACATATCAGTGCCGAAACGCTAGAATACCATCATGACAAGCACCATGCGGCGTATGTCAATAAACTAAACGACTTGCTACCAGGCTCTGGTTTAGAAGACAAAACATTGCCAGAGATCATCGAAGCGACGGCAAAAGATGACAGCAAGAAAACCATGTTTAATCAAGCCGCGCAAGTATGGAACCACACGTTTTACTGGAACTGCATGACCCCAGAAAACGGCGGCGGCGAACCGACTGGTGATCTCAAAGCAAAAATCGAAGAAGATTTTGGTAGCTATGACAAGTTCCGCGAAGAGTTCAAAAACGCAGCAACTTCACAGTTTGGTTCTGGTTGGGCTTGGCTTGTCGCTGATAAAGTCGGCGGTAAACTATCAATCGCGAAGACTGGTAACGCTGACAACCCATTGGCCCATGGTCAAGTCGCGGTATTGACTTGTGACGTATGGGAGCACGCTTACTACATCGATTATCGTAACCGTCGTCCTGACTATGTCGATACGTTCCTAGACAAGCTAGTGAACTGGGACTACGCAAATGCAAAATATAAAGGTCAAGATGCGGGTGTTGAGAAATAATCTGTAGTCATTAAGTATTTGATTTACTTTATAAGTAGAAAAGGGGACGCTGAGAGGCGTCCTTTTTTTGGTTTACTGTTATCAAAAATTAGTTTCTGTAGGGTGTGCCCTGCGCACCATTTATAAAAGCAAATTCTCAAACTAAATACCCTATATCTTAAGGGCCTTCTGCTATTCATATAAAACAAAGGTTAAAACAATCGTTGGTATGTAGGGGACACGCCACGTTTTAACATTCAACTTGTTCAGATCACCTCAAATCCAAACCTACCCAACGCCTCACGTAACATCGCAATATTATAATAAGCATGCGCGTTGACGGTGTTTTGAAAAAAGATATAGAGCGTGTCAAAGTGCTGACGCTGATTGGCAATCGCTTGCGCCCAGTCCTGCATCTCCGCCTCAGAGTAGCGATAGTCATGCCGATCGCTGGCGCTCATCGCATCCCACCAGTTCAGATTATTACCATGCATACGCAGGTAGCCTGTGCGCTCGGTAAATATCAATCGTGATGGTGGTAGACCGCTGACTTTAGGATAGTCAACGCTACCCCAAATGAGACCTTGCTTGACAAAGCTATCGACCACTTGCGGAGTGTGCCATGCGTTATGACGAAACTCAATGGCGAGTGGGTAGTCGCCAAACCAACTGACCAGATTGGCTAGATACAGCCGATGCTCACGAGTACGATCAAAGCCATGGGGGAATTGCAATAGTAGAGGCGCGAGCGCATCGGCTTCGATGAGTGGGGATAGGGCGTTTAAAAATGCTTGTGCGTGCTCGCTTGTGCCTTTGCGCGCATGGGTAAAGTCTTGATGCAGCTTTACCGCAAACTTCAACTCGCTATCGGCTTGTACGTAGGCCTTATCGATCATACCAGCAAAGGCTTTTTGGCCGATGGGCGCGTAGAAGGTGCTATTGATCTCGACCGCGCCGTATTGACGAGCATATTCGCGCAAAAAGTCAGTCTTTTTGGTACCCTTGGGATATAGCGTACCCAGCAGGTCAGTATCGCTATAGCCGCCGGTGCCAAGGTAGATACGCGGTGTCGGGGTGCCGTCCATGTTGACCACCTTTTATCGTTTTTAATGTTTATTGCTCAGCTTATTTTTTACGTGACCATAGCCATTCGATGAGTGCCAATAAGGCGTTGGTGTCCTTACTGCCGCTCAACTCACGCAAGATGGCGGCGCGTCCGTCATTAAACAGCGACTGCGCATAGCTGGTCGCCTGCTCAACCCCCATCAGTTTGACATAAGTGGATTTATCCAGTTTTTCATCGCTGCCAGCAGGTTTACCAAGGGTGTCGGTGCTGGTGGTGACATCCAAGATATCGTCTTGGACTTGAAAAGCCAGACCAATATGCTGGGCGCATTCTTGTAGCGCCATGCGCGTTTGCGCGGTCGCGCCAGCACAAATCCCGCCCATCAGCATCGCCGCTTCGATGAGCGCGCCGGTTTTATCACGGTGGACGGCTTCTAATTGGCTTTGGGTAATGTCGGGGTTGGCTTCGGCATTGAGATCCAGCGTTTGCCCTGAGACCATACGGCGAGCACGCGGCGCAAATACCGCGAGCAGCTGACTGGCTATTACGGCATCAAATGGCGCAAAAGTCGGCAGCTCTGCGGTCAGTACCTCAAAAGCGAGGGTTTGGAGCACGTCCCCTGCCAGTAGGGCGGTTGCCTCGGTAAAGACGATATGCGCGGTTGGCTGCCCACGGCGCAGCGCGTCATCGTCCATACAGGGCAAGTCATCATGTACCAATGAATAGGTATGCAACAGCTCGACGGCCAATGCCGCTCGGCGCGCCATATCATAATCGGAGTCGTTTTCTAACAGGTTTTCTAATAGAGGGTTTGCCGTGTTGCCTTGCGTCATGGTCTCAGAGATATCTGGGCTGATAGGCTGCGCCTTGCTTTGCCAACGGTCATCATTCACGCTGGCAAAGGCGCTAGCGACCAGTAGCGGACGCACCAGCTTACCTTGCCCCGTCGTCACATATTGGCAGGCATCCAGCAGCGGGCTTGGCAGCTTGGCATACGCAAATAACACCTCGATATCTTTGGCAACCTGCGTGCGCACAATCTGATGAAACTGCTTGGTTTTATTATTGATATGGTGATCAGCATTATCATGCGCGCCGTCATTTATACGCAAAAAAGACATAAAGCCAGAAGTAGGAGAGACAGTCATAATCCAACCATTTATAAGAGAGACAAGAAAAATAGCGATAGTGTAGCATGATAGCAGGCCCTGCTTATGAAGCGCGTAATATCCGCGCCAAATTTTTGGCAGTTTTTTGTCAAAAAACACGCTAAAAAACACAAGAGACAATGCCATATGTAATGCAGTACGCCCTGCAGCCAACCCTCGTTACGTATTGCCCGTGTTATTTAGTGATTGAATGTGTTGTGATGAGGCGGCTGTCCACTGAGTATACAACTGGTCACTTAAAGCACGTTAGCCACTAGGTAAAGGCGAGTCTCGACTTAAGAGTGACTTGTGAGTATGGTATTAGCTTGTGACAGTGAGGGGCATAATCCCCTACACTAATTGCCGTGGAAATGGGCTGATAAAGGCAGTCGCCGGCGTGAGTGAGCCGGACTGCCCAAACCGTCATCGCTGCATCTACATGCGATGGCGCTCCCCAATCAGCACCGACAGCCGTAGTAGATACCTGTAATATATAAACAAAGCGCCAAACGATGTTGTACAAGCGACGTAAAAATAAGTACATTACTATGAGCGCTGGATAATAAAGATATCTTCACTGTGCGCCCGCTAGTGGTTTGTCGTCATGACGATGTTTGTCTTGAAGGCGGCGCACAGTGCTATTACCCATTTTACTAACAGTAACTGGCTATTGATTGTAATCCAAAACGTAGCTTTCGTTATATAGCAAGGAGTTTCAAATGGTATACCAAGGAAATCGCATCACGGTGACAATGCTAGAAGATGGCATCGCCAACATGCAATACAACGCCGAAAATGAGAGCGTGAACAAGTTTGATGCCGAGACCAACAAACAGTTTGGTGAAGCGGTGAGCGCACTAGAAAAAGCCGACGATGTCAAAGGCCTTATTGTCACTTCAAGCAAAGGCGTGTTTATCGCGGGCGCTGACATCACAGAGTTTGTTGGCTCATTTAAAAACCCAGAAAACGAGATCAAAGACTGGGTGGTGAGTATCAATGAGACCTTTAACCGTTTTGAAGATCTGCCATTTCCAAAAGTAGCGGCTATCAATGGCGCAGCGCTAGGCGGTGGTTGTGAGATGACCTTGGTTTGTGAATATCGCGTCATGAGCGACAAAGCCATCATCGGGCTACCAGAGACTCAATTAGGTATCTTCCCGGGCTTCGGCGGTACGGTACGTAGTACGCGTGTCATCGGTATCGACAATGCGCTTGAGCTAATCGCTACAGGTAAACCAAAAAAACCACTAGAAGCGCTAAAACTAGGCTTGGTAGATGCGACCGTCTCTGCTGATGATCTGCAAGACGCTGCGATTGACCTAGTGAAAAAATGTATCTCAGGTGAGCTTGACTGGCAAGCCAAGCGTGAAGAGAAGCTGAATCCTGTAAAGCTAAATCAGCTTGAACAAGCGATGGCGTTTAACAGTGCCAAAGGCATGATCTTCTCTAAAGCCAATCCGAAGCAGTACCCAGCGCCTGCGATCGCGATCGAAGCGATCGAAAAGCATGTCAATCTGCCACGTGACAAAGCAATCGAAGTCGAAGCGGCAGGTTTTGCCAAAGCAGCAAAAACCCCGCAAGCTGAGAGCTTGGTCGGTCTGTTCTTAAACGATCAGTTGGTCAAAAAACTGGCCAAAAAACACAGCAAAAAAGCACATGAAATCAATGAAGCGGCCGTACTTGGCGCAGGTATCATGGGCGGCGGTATCGCGTATCAAGCCGCTAGTAAAGGCTTGCCGATCATCATGAAAGATATCAAATCTGAGCAATTGGATTTAGGTATGGGCGAGGCCAGCAAGCTACTAGGTAAAATGGTCGAGCGCAAAAAGATGACCCCAGCGAAAATGGGCGAAACGCTAAGCCGTATCCGTCCTACCTTGAACTATGGCGACTTTAGCGAGACTGATATCGTTATCGAAGCAGTAGTAGAAAATCCAAAAGTGAAGCACGCGGTACTCAAAGAAGTCGAAGGCTTAGTCAAAGAAGACGCGATTTTGGCTTCGAATACTTCAACGATCTCTATTACGCATTTAGCAGAAGTGCTTGAGCGTCCAGAAAACTTCGTCGGTATGCACTTCTTTAACCCAGTACACCGTATGCCGCTAGTTGAAGTGATCCGCGGTGAGAAATCCTCTGAAGAAGCCATCGCGACGACCGTTGCGCTGGCCTCCAAGATGGGCAAGGTGCCAGTGGTGGTCAACGACTGCCCAGGTTTCTTGGTAAACCGTGTCCTCTTCCCATACTTTGGCGCGTTTGACTTGCTGCTCAAAGAAGGTGCTGATTTCGTCCATGTCGATAAAGTCATGGAAAAATTCGGCTGGCCGATGGGTCCTGCTTACCTAATCGACGTCGTCGGTTTAGACACGGGCGTACATGGCGCAGAAGTGATGGCAGAAGGATTCCCTGACCGCATGAAGCCTGATTATAAAGGGGCGATTGAGCATCTATATGAAAACGAGCGTCTGGGTCAGAAAAATGGCGTTGGTTTCTATAAGTACGAAACCGACAAGCGCGGTAAGCCAAAGAAAGTCGCTGACGACGCCACTTATGAGCTACTTAAAACCACGACAGATAGCGACAAAAAAGAGTTTGATGATCAAACCATCATCGACCGCACCATGCTGGCTTTCTGTAATGAGACCGTACGCTGCCTAGAAGACAACATCGTCAGCACGCCAAGTGAGGCGGATATGGCGATGATTATGGGTGTTGGTTTCCCGCCATTCCGCGGTGGTCCTTGTCGTTATATCGACCAAATGGGTCTCGATAACTACTTGGCACTATGCGAAAAATACGCACACCTTGGCAAAGCCTATGAAGCGCCGCAAAAGATTCGCGACATGGCAGCCGCTGGCGAGACTTTTTACGCCACAGCGTAACGAGCATACCGTATTAGGATAAGTGGGGTGCGTTTGCTGACGTCGCTATCGGTGATAAAAAAATAGCAGACGCACCGTTTTGGTCGGTTTTATCAGGTCTGGCCTGCCGCGATAATATCCAGCGCGAAAACATCTAGATAGTTATCGTACTGATGTACGGATCGCGTGATAGATGGCTATAGAGCCCGATTAAATCGACAACACTGACAATAAAAATTGAAAAGGAAGATAGTATGACAACTTTAAGTCCAAAAGATGTGGTCATCGTAGATGGCGTACGCTCGGCGATGGGAAGATCTAAAAACGGTATGTTCCGCCATGTTCGTGCTGATAATCTCTCAGCAGAATTGGTGCGGGCTTTGGTAGAGCGCAACGATTTTGACACCAACGATGTCGAAGACATCATCTGGGGCTGTGTCAACCAAACCCTAGAGCAAGGTCTAAACATCGGCCGCAATATCGGCCTGCTGGCTGGTATTCCAAAGACTGCTGGCGGCCAAACGGTCAACCGTTTATGCGGCTCTTCTATGCAGGCGCTACATACCGCTGCCGCGCAAATCATGACCGGTCAAGGTGATGTCTTTATCATCGGCGGTGTTGAGCACATGGGTCACGTTGGTATGATGCATGGCGTGGATCTCAACCCAGCAGCCTCTAAATACTATGCTAAAGCCTCAAACATGATGGGCTTGACCGCTGAAATGCTGGGCCGTATGAACAACATCACCCGCGAAGAGCAAGACGCCTTTGGTCTTGAGTCACATCGCCGTGCGTGGGCTGCCACCACTGAAGGCCGTTTTGACAATGAAATCATCGGCATCGAAGGTCATGATGCAGATGGCCGTCTGCAGCTATGTACCGTCGATGAAGTGATTCGCCCAGATGCGACGATGGAGCAAATGCAAAAACTGCGCCCAGCCTTTGACCCTAAAGGCGGTACAGTGACTGCTGCGACGTCATCTGCACTCTCTGACGGTGCCTCAGCGATGCTGGTCATGAGCGCGCAAAAAGCCAAAGATCTTGGTCTAAAGCCTCGCGCTCGTATTCGTAGCATGGCTGTCGCTGGTTGTGATGCGGCTATCATGGGCTACGGTCCGGTACCTGCGACCAACAAAGCCTTAAAGCGCGCTGGCATGAGCATCGATGACATGCAGACCATCGAGCTAAACGAAGCCTTTGCCGCCCAGGGTCTATCTGTACTCAAAGCCTTGAACCTGACGGACAAGCAAGACATCGTCAACATCAATGGTGGCGCGATTGCACTGGGTCATCCACTAGGTTGTTCTGGTGCTCGTATCACGGTTACCTTGCTAAATGCAATGGAGCAGTCTGACACCGAGCTTGGCCTTGCAACCATGTGTATCGGCCTTGGCCAAGGTATCGCCACTGTGATTGAACGTGTTTAATTTTTGGATTGGTAGATAATTTGTAACATTTGTCGACCAAATATGTTATAAAAAACCCCTAGCTATGATGGCTAGGGGTTTTTTGTGAATATAATGAGAGGGTTAATGGCGCACGTCGCAAAGTGTGTTCAAGTAATGACGAGTGTTCAATAAAGCGTATCTCCATTGACGCATTTAGAAAACTGTGACTAAATAAGAGTGACCAAGACACTATTAATATCAATTTATAATATTTATTTAATGCTCATTTAATATTCGTTCTAAAATATTTTTAGTTGCAACTATCAGCCGTACAAGGAGTGTACTATGTCTACCATGATTACCGATCGCACGTATCGTATCGCTCGCGAAAACACCCAAGCGATGCTGATCGATGTCCAAGAGCGCCTTACCCCGCATATCTATGATCATGAAAATATCGTCAAAAAAACCATGACACTGATTAAGGGGTTGCAGGCGCTTGATATCCCTATCATGCTCAACGAGCAGTATAAAAAAGGCCTTGGCGATACCTTGCCTGAGATTCGTGAGGTGCTTGCAGATAACAATGCCAAAAGCTTTGAAAAAGTGACCTTTAGTGCGTGTGATAACGATGAGTCATGGCACCATTTGGCGCAGCAAAACCGCAGTATTGTGTTGCTGTTTGGAGCAGAGGCGCATGTATGCGTCATGCAAACGGCGCTTGATTTGTTAGACAACGGTATGCAGCCGGTCATCATCGGGGACGCTGTCGGTTCGAGATTTCCGTATGACAAAAAACAAGCCATTCGCCGTATTCGCCGCGCAGGTGGAGTGATCAGCACGGTTGAGTCTATCTTGTTTGAGCTGTGCCGCAGTAGTCAAGATCCGGCGTTTAAAACCATCAGCAATTTGATCAAATAACCTTTTGTTCAAATTGCTTTGTTTGTGCTGCCGCAAGTGTGTGGGTCAGATATAAAAATCGCGCTTGATGACTATAGTCAATTCGATATAAAAACGATACCGTGAGATGAAATGTTGTTTTTCGTAGCCTCTGTCGGCGTAGGCACAGTACGCAAGAAAAACAACGTTTCATTGAGCGACTTGATAGCCATGTATCTGATTTATTTGAACTCGACTACATCAGCGCTATTTTTACGTCTAGGGTCGGGTTTTGTACTAAAATGAGCGCTACATTTGCTGATTGCTT
This sequence comes from Psychrobacter sp. Marseille-P5312, assembly GCF_900291405.1. Classification (NCBI taxonomy): domain Bacteria; kingdom Pseudomonadati; phylum Pseudomonadota; class Gammaproteobacteria; order Moraxellales; family Moraxellaceae; genus Psychrobacter; species Psychrobacter sp. Marseille-P5312. The sequence continues at coordinate 782,075 of NZ_OLML01000001.1, read as the reverse complement.
AAGAGAGAGACATGCCATCCAACCATTCAATCCACCCGACAACTTTAAATGACAATGCCTTTGCTGATCATATCGATATTGATGATGTGACGCATTTTTTATTAGAATTAGATGCGCTAAAGCGCGTCAATCGGCGCAGCTATGTCACCCAGACCACCCGCCGCGAAAACTCAGCTGAGCACTCTTGGCATTTGGCGATGGCGTGTTGGTCGATTGCTGAATTGTTTGCGCTAGACGTCAATCACGAGCAGCTGCTCAAGATGGCGCTGGTTCATGATTTGGGTGAGATTGATGCTGGTGATACTTTTTTATACGACAATACGCGTCATACGGCGCATATCGAGGAGCGTCAAGGCATGGCGCGTTTGCAAGTGGAGCGTGGCAATGGCATTGCTAACTTAGCAGCGGTCTGGGAAGCACAGGAGACCGGCGATAGCAAAGAAGCGCAGCTGCTACGGGTGGTGGATCGCTTATTGCCGTTTTTGCTCAACCTCAATACCAACGGGCAGACGTGGATTGAGCTGGGGGTGACGCGCTCGCAGGTGGCTGGCGCGCATGCCTTTATCAAAGACAGCTTTCCGCCTATTCATGACTGGCTGTCACAGCGTATCGACTATGCGACCAAGCAAGGCTGGCTAATCGATGCATGACCAATAAAATCGCTAGCTTGGTACGGCTAACGCTGACCGCGGCACCTATCGGCAGCGGCGCAAAACTGGCACACGCTGCCAAAAAACAAATCGGCGTGCTGCGACCCTTCGATGCTACCAAAAATCATCCCAGTAGCACTGTGCTTATTTTAGAGTGATCAACTATGGTCACATAGATAGCCATTAAAAAATAGACAGATTATCTAGCGTTAGCCATACCCAATAGCTGTCCCATTTTTACCACACTATTGGCTTGCATGCTGTCTTGCCAGTCGGCTTCTGCGCCTTTTGGCAACACTACTATTGCTGTTGAACCTAAATAAAAGCGACCAAGCTCATCGCCTTTTTCAAGCTTCATGTCGTGCTCGGCCTCTTGAATATCGTCGGTACGGCTGATTTTGCCAGTGGCGACTGTCTCGATACCAGCGACGATCATCGCACCGACCATCACGACCGCAGCTTTGCCGTAGGCGGTATCAAACAGGCACACCAAACGCTCATTGCGCGCAAACAAGTCAGGTATGTTGGCAGCCGTGGTGTTGTTGACAGAAAACAGTGTGCCCGGTACATAGCGGGTTTTGGTCAAGGTACCAGCAAATGGCATATGCACGCGGTGATAATTGCTGGGTGCCAGATAGACTGTGGCAAAACTGCCATCGGCAAAATAATGTCCATCTTCGCTATCGGCCAGCAGTTGGCCGATATCATAGTAGCGCCCTTTGGCTTGCAAAAGCTTATGATCGTCAATCTGACCGAGCTGCGAGATGATGCCGTCAGCTGGGCTGACAATCCCCTGCGGCGTGGCGTTGATAGGGCGCGCGTCTGCTTTTAATTCGCGAGTAAAAAAGTCATTAAAGCTCTCATAAGCACCTAAGTTTTGGCGCTCATACTCATCCAAGCTGATATGATAGGCTTTTGCAAAGCTACGAATAAAGGTGCGCTTGACATAGGGGTGGCGACTGGCAGCCAAACGGCCAGCGACTTTACTGAGCTTTTGTTGCGGGACAAGCTGCTGCAAGGTAGTGAATAGATTCATAATATGGCGACCAAAATAAAGGTGAGAGAGTAATAAATAGGCAAATAAATGATGATATTTTATCATGGACGGCCTAAGTTTGTATGAGCATAATTGGTAAAGGGGAGCATAAATGAAAGCATTGATACAGCGGGTACATGGTGCGAGCGTCAGCGTCGATGGGGATTGTGTCGGGCGTATCGAGCGCGGCGTGCTGGCATATATCGGTTTGGGGCCTGAAGACGACCTACAAACGGCCAAGCGAATGATTGATAAAATCCTTGGCTATCGTATTTTTGAAAACGACGATGACCCTACCAAATATGGCAAACTGGACAAAAATGTCCAGCAAGTCGCTGGCGGGCTGCTGCTGATATCACAGTTCACCCTGATGGCGAAGACCGACAAAGGCCGGCGTCCTGATTTTGGCGGTGCTATGCCACCCGAGGCGGCGCGCGTACTGTTTGCTCAGCTAATCGACTATGCCAACAGTCAGCACCCTCAGGTAGCGACGGGTCAGTTTGGCGCAGACATGCAGGTTGCGAGTATCAATGATGGGCCACTGAATTTTATATTAGACGTGAGCTAAAGCATCAAATATGAATCATGATGGTGAGTGCCATCTGTTTAAGGAAAGTGGCTTGGTCTATAGCAGCCGCTTAAATGACAAATGTCATCAAACTGTCACAATTACCGCGTTTAATAGGCAAGCAGTGGCGAGTGATTATCGCTCTTTTTTATACGTCTGTTTTGTCCCTTATCACTGAGAATACCCTATGTATAATGAGCAAATTTTGATTGTTGAAGACGAACCTGCAATCCGCGAGATGGTCGTAATGACGCTAGAGATGGCTGGTTTTGATAGCTTGCAGGCAACGGACGTACCAGAGGCGCACCAACAAGTGGTCGACCATCGGCCAGCGCTGATTTTGCTAGATTGGATGCTGCCTGGGGACAAAAGCGGCATTGATTTTTGTCGTATGCTCAAAAGTGATGAGCTACTCGCTGAGATACCCGTCATCATGCTGACAGCCAAAAGCGAAGAGGACAGCAAGGTGCACGGTCTGGATGCGGGTGCAGATGATTATATGACCAAGCCTTTTTCGACGCGCGAGCTGATCTCAAGGATCAAAGCGGTGTTGCGCCGTAGCAATGCTTTGAGCGCCGACAAGAATATTGAGATAGGAAAGTTAAGCCTCGACCCCAAAAGCCAGCGAGTCATGGCGTCTGGGCAAATCATCGATGTCGGACCGACCGAATATCGGTTGTTGGCGTTTTTTATGAGCCATCCTGAGCGTGCCTATACGCGCACCCAGCTGCTTGATCAAGTGTGGGGCGGCAATGTCTATATCGAAGACAGAACCATCGATGTGCATATCAAACGCCTACGCAAACTGCTGCGCCCTCATGACTGCGATAAGCTGATACAAACGGTGCGCGGTACTGGTTATCGCTTCTCAAGCGTTGTTGAGGCCAAATGATCGGCGCTCATACTGTCAAAATAGCCACCGCAATTCTGTTGCCAGTCCAGCTATAATCACCATAATTATCAGTAAGTGATTATCAGTAAGGGCCAATTAGCAGATAGGGATAATCATCATAATGATAACGAGATAACAAGTAGGGCAAAAAAATAGGTCACGAAAAATGGATGAGTAACATAATGTCAAAGCAATGTACCGAACAAGATATCTCAGAGCCGATAGCGCTACAAAACACCACCGATCAATTAAAAAAAATAAGAAGTGCGCTGCGGGCGCTGCGCGATGCGGTGATTTTACTCAATGACAGTGATGGTCTGGAGTGGTGGAATCAGGCCGCTGAAGATTTACTATTATTGCAGGCAGCAGATAAAGGCCGATGTATTTTTGACTTTATTGACGCATCTGAGTTTCGTCAGTACTATCAAGCGCCGACGCTGGCTGACGAAGGCGTACATATAAAGTCATGGCGCGCGCCTGAGCGCTATTTAAAGTGTGAGCTGACCCCATTTGCCGACGAAAAGCTATTGATCATCTACGATGTGACGCGTCTGCATCATCTAGAAGAGATGCGCCGCGACTTTGTGGCCAACGTTTCGCATGAGCTGCGTACGCCGCTGACCGTGATGATGGGGTATTTAGAGAACTTTTCGGATCAGCCAGACATGCCGCCGCACTGGAAGCGCGGCTTTGAGCTGATGACCCAGCAGACAGCGCGCATGAATAGAATCGTCAATGATTTATTGCTGCTATCGCGTATCGAAATCGAAGAGACTCATGAGCTGCATTATATCGATATGATCAAGCTGCTGACTCATATCTATGATGATGCACAGGCCTACAATCAAGAGTACGGTCATAGCATCCATCTACAGATAGATACCTATGATGGGCTGTACGGCTCAGAGATATATCTGACCAGTGCCTTATCCAACCTGGTGATCAATGCGATTAAATACACGCCAAAAGGTGGCGATATCACCGTCAGCTGGACCAAAACAGCAGAGGGTTGCCGTTTTGCCGTCGAGGACAATGGCATCGGTATTGCGCCGCAGCACATTGCCCGCCTGACAGAGCGTTTTTATCGTATCGACAAGGGTCGTAGCCGTGCCACAGGTGGCACAGGCTTAGGGCTGGCTATCGTCAAACACGTCTTATACCAGCATGAAACCAACCTACAAATCAAGTCGGTAGAAGGCAGCGGCTCGACATTTAGTGCGGTGTTTCCGCCAAATTACGTGCGCTCTGCTGCCATTAGCTGAGGTTTGATAGCTATTAGCCAATGTCAGATGGATACGCAAGCAATCGTCGTGCTTATCATGACAGGCTACCGGGCAGGCTCGGATTTTTGTAAAAGCGGGTAGGGGTTGACCGCATTGCCTTGGATATAAATCCCATAATGTACGTGCGGCGGTGTGCCCTTGGCGTTGCCGCTATCGCCGACATAGCCGATGATATCACCCGTATCGACCCAGTCATTGGGGGCGATATCGGCATACTCCTCTAAGTGCGCATAGTAGTGGCCAGCGCCGCCAGGACCGACGATGACCACCACACGCCCGCCTAGGGTGTTTTCGCCAACCTTACTGACGATGCCTGCTGTCGTCGCTTGTATCGGTGTGCCTCGCGCGGCAAATATATCGATCCCTTCGTGTGTGCGGCCTTGACTGCGCGCTGCGCCCCACGTGTCGCTTAGGTTTTGCTGAGGCAGTGGCGAGGGCAGGCTGTTTTCTGTTGGCAGATCTTGCTGCAATAAGCTGAGCTGTTGCCATTTGGCGATGACAAAGGATTGGGTTTGCTGGCTGATGCTGGGCCATAATCTGTCTAATAGAAACAATAACATCAACAATACTGCTGCTCTAATCAGCAGCTTGAGCAGGCGGCGAAAAAACCTAGGCCGCGGTGGTGGATTGGGCCTTGGTGGTGGCTTGTTGCCATCGGCAATCATAGCGATCCTTTGTCAGTATGGTCATAGATATTATAAGAGACCTGCGCTAGCAGGTTTGTATCGCATTGTTATATCTGCTTGTTATCTTTGGCTTTTAGCCCCATAAACAACAAGGCAGTCTGTGGGATACCGTGCGTTGTTTGCGCTGGATAAAACAGACTGTTATCGATTATGGATATCCAACGTGCTACAGCGAGCTTTATGACTGATTGCCTCAATATGCCAAGTCTGACTGATACTGCTTTGGTTATCGATACCGAAACCGATCAAGGCCGTGACCCAAGACCGATTCAGGTTGCTACCATCAACGTAGCGACGGGGTTTGAGTGGATGAAGTACTTTAATAGTGGCCGTGCCATCTCACCGGTGGTCATCAAAGTACACGGTATCACCGACGATGATGTGGCGGGTCTTGAGCGTTTTGATCTACAAGCGTTTGATTTGCCCACCTACCTCATCGGCCATAATGTGCGCTTTGACTGGCGCGTGATAGGCCGTCCGACTACCAAGCTGATCTGTACGGTGCGGCTCGCCCGTGTGGCCTTCCCAGAGTGGCGCTACTACGGTCAGTCTAAATGTATCGAGCAACTGCTGGGTAAGTCTGCAGCGAGTGAGCTGACCTGCGCCGCCCATGATGCGCTGGGTGACGCCCGTATGTGTTATTTGCTGTATCAAGCATGCTGCACGCGTTTACAAATCGCGCCGACAGACTTTGCCGCGGCTCATGCCATCGCCAATCAAGCCAATCCTGCCAGTAGGATGCCATTTGGCAAATATAAAGGCCGACTTATCACCGAAGTCCCCATTGGCTATATCAAGTGGATGCTAGGTAATATCCATAATTTGCAGCCGTCGCTGTACTCTGCTCTACGTCAACGTGTCAAAGCAGAAGATGCGCAAAAAGATTGACGCCTTAAAAAGCCATGCTCTAACGCTGCTGCTCCAACCAGTCCACCGCCATTTGCCATAGTGCTGGGGCTTTTGCATGGGTGCGGCGACTAAAATAGCGCATATGACCGATATGACTTAAACCAAAATCTTGCGGGGTATAAAAACGCTTTTTGACCGGCATCTTGGTAAACACACGTATCATGTCGTCTATATTGTCGCTGTTGGCGATATCATCGTCGCTAAACCCTAACCACAAAGCGGGCATGCTAAGCTCATCGTAAAAATGAGTATGTATGCTGTGACCAAAGGCGGTTTTAATATAGCCTGCGCCATTGCACCACTCGCGCCACTGCCGAGCAACGCCGCGTGGTAATGGCTCGCCCATACCGATTTTATCCGCTGGTGTATAGCCTAATACCAAGTTACTAAGTGGAATAAAAGCATCCATAAAACCCATGGCCTTGAGCTTATAGGGCATGTCCATGTTTTTGATTTGCCCTGACGAGCAGGCGACATTGAATACAGACTGTACGGTCCGATAGTTTGGCATCAAGCCAATCAGCTGACCGCCGGCACTGTGACCGATGATGTGATATGTGGTATCGGCAAACTCATCTTGCAGGGCATCAAGCACGGCTGGCAGGTCATGACGCCCCCAACTGATCAATGAGGCGTCACATTTGGGCAGCTCAGTGCTTAACGACTCGCCGATACCTTCGTTGTCAAAGGTCAATATACCAAAACCGCACGTGGCCAAATAAGTGGCAAAATGGTGATAAAACTGACGTTTAATACCAGTGGCAGGCGCTATCATGACCGCCGATTTTGTTGTATGTTGCGGGCGATATACTGTCGCGGCTAGCGGCTGATTGCGTTCAGTCATGATACTCAGGGCATCGGTTTTTATGACATGGCTGTCTGTTGGTAGGGAGTTTTGCGGCTCTTCCATGAGTTGGCCTTATGGTCTGATCTATAGTGTGGGGGCTGGTGTTTTATGGTTGTGGCGGCTACAAGGTTTGGGCAGCTCTGCTGGCTCTAACGGCGTGATGGTCAGTCCGTTATGAAACTCTGATGCGCAGCTTTGATGATATCAAGCTCATGTAACAGCACCGCTTATGTTAAGATAAATGAGGGTAGCTGAGGCGGGCAATGATGACTTGTAAGTTCTATACGCTATGACTGGAGCGGCGCTTTGTCACATTTTTATCGTCATCAGTCAACTGAGCACTCACCTAAAAACAATAATATAAAAATTAAGGAAGCACTATGCAAATGAAAATCAATAACGACACTTATGAAGTCATCACCAGTCAAGATATCACCAATATCGAAAAAGCCGTTGATAAATCCTCACTGACCATGCCGCTGGTTGCGGTGTATTGCGGCTCGCGCCTAGGTAATCATGAGGTGTATGAGCAAGCCGCTCGCGAGCTGGGACTTGCGCTGGCAAAAAACGGCATGGGTCTGGTCTATGGCGGTGCTAGCATCGGGCTGATGGGGGCGGTGGCGGATGAGGTCGTCAACGGCGGCGCTCAAGCGGTCGGTGTGATTCCAACCTTTATGCTCAAACACGAAATCGCTCACAATCAGTTGACGCGCCTACATTTGACCGACACCATGCATACGCGCAAAACCGTCATGGCAGAGTATGCCGATGCTTTTATCACCTTACCAGGTGGGCTTGGCACGCTCGAGGAGATCATGGAGATTGCCACGTGGCGTCAGCTTTATCAGCACGAAAAACCCATGATTATTCTGAATATCAATGGGTTTTATGACCGGATGATAGAGCACTTGGCCTATACCGCTGAGCAAGGGTTTATGAAGCAAGAAGATTTGGCGCGTCTGGTGGTGTGTAATACCATCGGTGAAGCGATTGAGATGCTAAAGACGGTGGTCACCATCGACGATGCTGTCGATACCGAAAAAATGGCGGGCAGCGAAAGCTAAAGTGTGCAAAGTCTCACAGACTGCCAAACCCAGAGATTAAGGCTCTTAGAGAACAAGACGCTCAGAGGCCAAAAAGCGCAGACCATCTAATAGCGGTGGTCTGCGCTTTTTTTATTGAATTATTGAGTAGGAGTTTTGCCTCGTCTGCGCTGTGAGCGAGATACAGTTAGCTGAATGTAAAACTGTTATGGATTTAAACACGCTACTGGTATAAATTTTACTTGCGTGCTGCGTTCCCAGAGGCTGCGCAAAATTTATCCTAGTAGCGCTATGATATTTTTAGAGTGTATCGACTATAGAAGCAAAAATAAGCCAAGATAAGCGATGCCTCATAAGCTAGACAGTATGGCCTCACGGATACCATGGTTTACTCCCGCCATGGCCACTGGAAAACCGCGCTGCTCAGCCAGCTCGCGAGCCACACTATCGATGGTCAAGCTATCGTTGTGCGCCAGATATGGCCATTTATGAGCATAGCGGTGACGGTTTGCGGGCGTATCTGTTGTCACCAAACCCAGCTCAGCCAGCTCATTGACGATTTGATCCGCTGCAATCAAGGTCGAGGAGGCTTTGACGTTTTCTGCACGGGCATAGCGGATATCGGCGTACAAGCTGACGTCAGCGACGCGCAAAGTATCGTCTTCTCCAGGGATTTGCTGCCCACCATATAGGGCATTGCCAACGCTACGAGCACTATGAAAGGTCGGTACAAACTGCGCCACATACTCGATGGCTTGTTGGCTACGCGCTTGTAGCGGCGCTTTGTCCCAGCCATCCTCGATGTAGTGTACGTACTGCTGCGGTAGCTTGGGCTGGGCGCTGTCAGTATTCGACGCCACCAACCCATCATCAAACAAAGTAATGGCATGACTCATGCCATGAATCTGGAAATAACCATCAGGATAAGGCGTCAGCTGCGCCATCCCCTCAGGGGTGCCGCGATTGCCGTAGACGATGATCTCGGGTATCTGACCACCAGCTTCGCCCCAGTGGGTGATATAGGAGGACTTAAATTCGACCATACGGGTGACGGCGACACCGACCATATCATCGATGATGCCCGTACGAAATCCGCACGCATTGATCAGGTAGTCGACCTCGATAGCGTCTTTTTGCACCGCCTCTGTCGAGCTGCTTGCTGATTGGTAGTCGATGCGCCATTTGGTCACATGGTGATCGGCGTTTGTACAGTTTTCACAATCGACAGGCATGACCTGTGTCACCGTCGTATCGGTAAACACATGAGCGTGTTCATACTCTGCCAATGCCAGCTGTGCTGACGCGGCGAGGCGAAAGATATTCCAGCCGTACTCTTGGACGACGATAAGCGGGAACTTGACTTTGTTTAAATCCAGATACTTGGCAACTGGTATCATCCACTCATCGACGCTGCGAGGAATGGCGACTTGCTCACGCTCGGCCAGCGCCAGCAACTGCTCATGGTTATAGAGCTGATAGTAGTCCTCAGGCTCGCCCAAGACTTTATTGTTTGGGTCCTGCGCGATCAGCTCGCGATAGGCGTCTGTCAAAATATCAAGGCGTGGTAACAAATCCTCAGGCAAGCCCTCATCGCGTGTCGGGACGGCAAACACGGTGGGGCGCACATCGATGGTGTAAGGGTATAAGCGCAAAATATCGATACACTGCTTGAGTAAGGCGACGCAGTCTTCGTCAGGGATTTCGCGATACAAGTTGCCGCCGGCATGCAAGTGGCACATTGGTGGGCCGTCGATGAGAGATTGTTTTTTTTCAAACACATACGTCTCAAGCCCCAATGCAGCCAGGCGAATGGCAATCGTCGCGCCTGCCGTGCCGCCGCCTAAGATACCCACACGCTTTGCCGGTCGCGGCATGTCCGCCGTCTTCGCCGATGCTTCATCAGTGGCTGTACTGGCTGGTATGCCGCTATGGTTAGAATTGGTGTTGTGATAAACGGATTGCGTCATTGTCGTTGTCATATCCTTAATAGCCTGAGCCGCGCTTAGGCTGCACTTATTAATTATAGGGTCGGTCGCTTTTGATATGCGTGCGCCTATCGCCAACTTCAACATCTTATCGTCATTGTTAGTCAATGCTGATCATTCGTATAAAGCTGTTTTAATATAGGGGATATTTTACGAAAGTTGAGGCGAGCATAAGATGACAAATACGTAAGTACATGCATGAGTTTTGTCAGTAGAGCCGAGAGCAAGACAACCCAGAGCCTGTATAAAGCGATAAGGCGCCTTGGTATAAAAGGTAGGAAGTCTGGTGGTTTTAGAATAAAAATTAGCCCAAACGATAAAGGGTGACCGCTGCAAGTAGCGTTGATGTTTGTAAAATAATCCGGCTTTTGTAACAGTACACATTAAGAAAAATGCCGCGCAAAGTTGGGACACGCTCTTGCATCAAATGCCAAAAACCGTTAAAATCGCGGTTTGATTTTCCCGCTGGGGAAAGGCTAAGTGAACAGAGGCGTGGTGTTGGGTGCTGGAATAAGCCAGTGATGCAGTTGCCACTCTTAGACATGTCCTTAGTGCCTCAGTTACGTATGCCAGCATGTGTTTGATTGCTCATCAAGCCACCTGATACATACATCGGACATAGAGAGATTATTATGCGTAAAGATATCCATCCTAACTACCAAGAAGTTTTGTTTCACGACACCAACGCTGATGTGTTTTTCTTGACTCGCTCAACGGTCAGCACAAAAGCCACTCGTGAGTACGAAGGTAAAGAATACCCATACTTCCCACTTGATATCTCAAGTGCATCGCACCCATTCTATACAGGCGAGCAGCGTAAAACCTCTACTGAAGGCCGTGTTGCTAGCTTTAACAAACGCTTTGGTGCATTCGGTGGCCGTAGCAAAAAAGCGGCTGACTCTGCTGAGTAATATGCGCTTATCGCGTCATGTCATATGGCGCAGTATAAAAAAACCGCTGAATAATCAGCGGTTTTTTTATGTCAAATCAGCCAGCATCTGTTAGCGCTCAAGGAGCTGTGCGATTAGCGCCGCCAACTGTTGCGCCCACAAGCCATAAGTCAAGCTGCTGGGGTGAAAGCCATCACTGGCAAACATCGCCGCGCTATCAATGGGGCTACTGCCGCTGTGCATTTCGGCCATCATCGCAAAGTCAGCGGCCATGTAGTGTACACCGCCCTGAGCCTGACACACGTTTTGTAATACCTTATCGAGTGCCACGGCTTTGGCACCGATAAAGGCGTTGAGCGGCGCGGGTAGTGCTGGCATTTGTGCCATCGGTGGTAGGCTTGAGAAGACAGTCTTGCGCGCGCCAAATTTGCGCTGAGCAATGGTGATGATCTGCTCGAGTTGCTGTTGCCACTGGTCGGGGGAGACGTTCGCTGTGGTGTCATTGACCCCGACGCTCAAAACCATGATATCAACAGGCTCGCTGGGCGCAGACAGCACATACAATCGCCGCAAAATATCAAAGCTGGTGTGCCCCGTCGTCGCCTGCAACGACCAAACAATCTCAGCAAACTGGCTATGAATAATTGGCTGTTGCTGCAGAATGGGGATTAGCTTGCCTGCCAGCGCTTCTTGCTGTGTCAACGTCCCGACCCCTGCTGCTGCGGAGTCGCCGACGATCATCAACTGTAGCGCAGGCTTCGATGCTTGGGCGAGCGTCTTAGTCGCTGACACTAGAGTGACCCGGCCGCATCTCTCACCGGTAGGCTCAGGGAGGCGTACCGTATCACGTTTGACCTTGATACCTTGATACAGATAAATTGGCGCAAGCAGCATATCTTTTTTGGATAAGTTTAGAGAAGCTACCATCCTGCACGCTCCCGAATGGTGGTCAGGCTGTCGTCGATCAACAGCTCACCGTCGACATACACATCGCGTAGTAGGTTGTCAGCAGTCGATAAGTCGTCGAGTTTGATGGTTTTTGGTTGGCCTTGGGTTTGATTGATCAACGCCAAGCGGCCTTTTTTTGAGCGTTTTGAGCGACTGGTCACAGGGTCCTTATAGACATCCTTCCAAACGCCATCGATACAAATGGCGCTGGCTTTCATCGCCCAGCTCATGGTGTCGCGGTTGACTTGCTGCAATAATCCGCCGCCCATTCCAAAGGTGATGTTATCCGCGCTAAACCCAGCCTTTAGCACCACATCGATGATGCTGCCCAAAGTGTTTGGGCTGATACCATCACCTTGGATGATACGCACATAATCTGGCAATACCTTATAGCCTTTACTATTGATGGTGGTGCCAAACTTCACAGCCAAGCGCTCTAAAGCTTCGCGTACCACTTTGGCAGGCTCGCCGCTGTCTGGTCTGATGACCAGTGTGCCGCCCATGTTTTGGACCTCGTCTTTGAGGCGGCCGCCCCAGATATTATCTATGGCGTTCCATAAGTCGTAGCTGTCAGAGACCACAGAGACACTTTTGCCCGCGCCGCCAAACTGCGTGAGCATATTGGCAAAGGCGGCTGTCTCGCCGTCGCGGCCCCAAGCGGTCATGGTACTGTGCTCGGCGGCCGGAATCGAAAACGCTGGCATGTCTTTATCCATCCGATACCAACGGCTGGCGGCGACCAGCGCCGTCATCGAGTCAGTCCCTGCAAAGTTTACTAAATGCGCCAAACTGCCTAAAGCGACTGATTCTTGGCTAGAGGCACCGCGCGCGCCAAAATCATGCAGCCGAAACGTAAGCGAGTCGCTATTGTCGGCAGACTTTTCTAGGGCCTGACGAATGATGCCTTTACAGTAATGCGAGACGCTAGCGACGGTGGAGGGGTACCAAATAGCGCGTAGCAGTGCGGTCTCGATATAGCTTGGTAGCCAGTAAAACTCAGGATCGGTATTGATGACTTGGCAGACGACGTTTGAGACAGGGACGATGCTGCCTTCAGGGACGGCCTCGATACGTAGTGGCAGGTAGCCACCGTGTTTATCGACCAGACGCTCCCAGCCTGCACGGTTAAACGTCAAGCCATGCGCTTGAATGACCATTTCGGCTTCATCGATATCTTGATGGGTGATAGGGGTGCTGAGGTACTCTTTGATAAAAGCTTGCAGACCAAAAAACACCACGTCGTAGTCGCCTTTACGCGCCTCAATATAGCTTGACAGATACTCACTACCGCTTGGGTATTGCGCCCAATGTGAGGTCTTGTAGCTGTCGCTATTTAAGAGTAAATTACTCAGATTGCCAGTGTACATCACAGAACTCCTCTGCGTTGAGATGCCGCGGCTGCCTTGTTATATGACAGCTGCGGCGGTGAGCCGTTACCGTCTATCGGTGCCGGCATAAAAACGTTACTTAGCCTGCTTTTAACACAATAATCATAAAGACTCAGCGCGCTGTTTGCCTACTGTTGTTTGCCTATTATAGCCCTACCATTTTGGTAATGATCGCATAGTGGTCTTCAAACATCATGGTGGCGTCCAGCTCAGCCAGCGGTAGCCAAAAAGCCTTGGCCGCATCGTCGCCGCCTTTGACTTTGGGCAAGCCTTTTGGGTCGTTTTTTAGCTGAAAATAAAACGCTTGGGTAATCGTACGACCGCGCGCGGAGCGGTACGGATCGTCAAAGGTATGCTGACTATGGCAAGAGCCGCGTAATACTGGCTCAGGGACTTTGAGCCGTGTCTCCTCGCGTAGCTCACGGATACAGGCATCAAACAAGGTCTCTTTTGGGTTCACAAACCCACCGGGCAACGCCCAAAGCCCACGTCCTGGCATGCTGCGGCGTTCTACCAATAAGATATGGCCTGATTGTACAATCAGCGCATCAGCAGTCATAAAGGTGGGCGGATAGGGCGCAGCCTGCCATTGTCTTTTATATTTATCGATAAAATCGGCTTCTTCGTGCAACTGTTGATAGTCTTCAGTTTTTTTGAAATCATCGAGCACTTGACGGGTGGACTCAGGCGTACGCTCAGGTGTTGGCGTCGCCCCCATCAGATAGCTGTCGCGGATAGGCGTGGCTGATAGGTTGTGATAATTGGGAACGGAGACAGAATCCCAGTTGGGAAACAATGATAGATAATACGACGAGCTGTCTTTTGAGTGGCCTATCAGGCCGATATCACTTTGCAAATCACCTGTGATAGATTTGACGCCGGCTTGTACGTATTGAAGCCAGCGCGTGTCATTATATAGTGCATCATCTAACCCCACGCAGTGGATGCGCGCGGCATCAGTAGATGAGTACGCGCCCTTAATCATCGCGGCACGCTCAGCGACGCTAAAAGGATTGCGTAGGCTGCGTGGTAGGTTGGCTGAGCCAATCAGCATAATCACTTCATCAGCGCGCTGTAGCGCCTCGTCGACGACTGCTTTATGCCCTCGATGAAAAGGCTGAAAACGTCCGATAAAGACCAGATAACGATAGTGTCTGCGCTTATCTGTTTGCTGCTCTACTGAATCACCCATATGTGCCACTGTCCTGCCATTGATATGTCAATAATAAAAATAAAGGTTAAAAACCATGCTGCCAATATGACACAGCAGCAGTGCCACTGACAAGTGCAAAGATGTTTTATACCGTGTATGGGTTTGCTGAGTATGGGTTTGCTGATTTACCAAAAAAGGATCGAGCAGACGCTAACGCCTTTACGGTAGTGATCATTTGGCGGCATATAGTGAGTTCTGTATAAAAACGATACAGTGGGACTGGGATAAATTTTACGCAGCATCGAGCGGCGCAGGCACAGTACGCAAGGAAAATTTATACCAGTTCCACATTGACATATGATGTATCTGTTTTATTTAGAATCGACTATAACGATCAAGTCATCTGACGTGCTGTTCGATCCAAGCGGCGACTGTTGGCCAAATCTCTGTCGCTGCATGACGGCTAATCATAATGCGGCTATGGGTATAATCGTCTAAATCACCATGGCTGCGCGCATACTCTCGAAAGACATTGGTAGCGTTATTATTAGTAGAGGTGGGGGCAGAAGAAGGACTGCTATTAGTAGCGCGGTTAAAGGCATCAAAAAACCGCCGACAGCCAGCGGTTGGGGAGATGAAGTTATCACCCTTGGCACTGATGGCATAGATAGGCATCGTAACCATCGGCATGTGCTGTCGATAATCAAAAGGGGCATTGTCGGTAAACTGTTTGCGGCTGCTATTAAAGTTTTGTTGCAAGTTCCAATCAAACCACTGGTTCATGGTGTGATAGCTTTCGTTGATCGGCCCCAGTTTGAGCTTTTTGGCAGGGATATAACCGACCGCTTTTGTCACAAGCTTGGCGGCAAGTATCTTGGCGTAGCTGATAGGGCTGGCGGCCGCCCCAAACGCTTGACAGGCAAACATAGTAGCGCTGTTGATTTTATCGATATAATCTGGATATTGAATCAAAAACATCGTTAGGCCCACGCCGCCGCCGCTATGGGTGACGCAGTGCAGATTATTGAGTTGTAATTCATCAAAAAAGTAGCGAAAAGTCGCCTCATAATCATAGGTTGCGACGGTCTCAAAATCAAACGCTTCTTTAGGAGCTGGGCTGTCGCCATGGCCGCGCCACTCCATGATGTAGCACTGATGGCCCAGACCGGCCAGATACTCGGCGATTTTTAGACAGGTTTGTTTGTCTGAAAAGGTGCCATGGGTCAAAAATATATTTTGTGCTTTGACGCTTGTGTCAGGGGCGCAAGGTGCGCCAGCCGTTGCGTCTGCGTGTTGTTTGATACTGTTTGCTACCCGCCAAACGGCTATTTGCTCGCCGTCCTTGGTCGTCACTAGATGCCGCGTCCGTGTCATCATAAAGCGCTCTTTTACCCTCAGTTTTTATCACAATATCCCTATAACTGCCGCTTAGTTATACCATAATTGATGAGTCTTTGATGGCCGTTTTGTGACCAACCTAGCCAAATGAGTACATGAATGAAGCAAATTGAGCGATAAATAATAAAGTTGTCAGAAATAAGGCGCTAGGAATTAGAGCATTAGAGGTCAAAGCGTCAAGCGTTGATAAACAACCTCGGAGGTGCTGCTTGATAAATATGAGAGTCGTCTTTATATAAAGGAGAGCATATCAACGATCAGACACAGGGCAAGGCTGTCTGCAAGCGATGTTAATTCACAGTGGGGCAGTCGGAATTGTCGCCTGAATACGCTATAATAATGAGTATAAATGCCACAAAGCCTTGGTCGGCGTGAGCAACCCGTGACAGACACGCCCATCAGATGATAAATCGGTGCAGTTGGTACCCCCTTATCGTTACACACTCTACATTCACGACACAGTAGCCACGACAGGTATCGCGTTTGTGTCATAACACATAGGAAACATTATGAGTGAGCATAATCAAGCTGCTAATCAGTTGGATCAGTCAGCAGACTATGAGTCAGCGCTAGATACTGAGCAAGCGGACGTAAAAAGTAACATCACTATCACAGAGTCGGCGCAAGGTTATTTGGCCGATTTGTTGGCCAAGCAAGACACCGACGGTATCGGTGTCCGTATTTTTGTTGAGCATCCAGGTACGCCGCGCGCCGAGTGCTGCATGGCGTACAATCAGCCAGGCGAAGAAGACAGCGCGGATTTGGTGCTCACGTATGACGATTTTTCTGCGTTTATCGAGGCGGCTTCAGTGCCGTACTTAGAAGATGCGGTGATTGATTATAATAAAGACCGTTTTGGTGGGCAGCTCACCTTCCGTGCGCCAAACTCAAAAGTACCAAAGGTCGGTGCTGACGCCAGTGTCGAAGAGCGTATCAACTATATCTTGCAATCAGAGATTAACCCAGGCTTGGCCGCGCACGGCGGTATGGTGGACTTGCTAGAGCTGATCGACGAAGAAGGCGTTGGTCTGACAGCCGTGCTAAAGTTCGGTGGTGGCTGTCAGGGCTGCTCAGCGGTGGATATGACCTTGCGCCAAGGTGTCGAAGTCCAGCTTAAGCAGCAGATTCCTGAGCTGACGCAAGTGGTTGACGAAACCGACCACAGTCGTACTGAAAATGCGTATTATAAATAATCGGCGCGGCAAAGTCGCTCAAACCATTCAGCTTAGACAACGCTACTTAAATCTTAAACAAAGCTACTTAGATCAAATAGTATGGTCGCTTATGAGTTTTTGTCATTAAGAGATGAATGATTTGCTATTATTTTCATAAAGAAGTTGAGTTATGATTAACTCAGCTTTTTTTATGCCTATCGTTTTTGTAGATGGCGTTTAGCGACAGCGGCGTAAAGATAACGATTTGACATTTTTTATCATGATATCCTTATTGAATCATAAATACCTACATAGGAGCACAGTATGAGTGACGGACAACCAGACCAGCAAAACCAAAATACACCGCGTCTTGAAACCTTGGCCATCCATGCCGGATACCAAGTTGAGCCAACGACCAAAGCGGTCGCCGTACCCATTTATCACACCAGCTCATACGCGTTTGACAACACCCAGCACGGTGCTGACTTGTTTGATCTCAAGGTCGCAGGCAATATCTATACCCGTATCATGAACCCAACCAATGCGGTACTAGAAGAGCGGGTGGCTGCATTAGAAGGCGGTATCGGAGCGCTGGCGGTGGCGTCAGGCATGGCGGCCATCACGTATGCCATTCAGACGATTTGTGAAGCGGGTGATAATATCGTTGCGGTATCGACGCTATATGGCGGTACTTATAATTTGTTTGCCCATGCGCTACCGCGTCAAGGCATTGAAGTACGTTTTTTTGACCACAAAGAGCCAGAAGCAATTCGCGATCTTATCGATGACAAGACCAAAATGGTGTTTGCTGAGAGTATCGGCAATCCGCTGGGCAATATCGTAGATATCCAAGCGCTAAGTGATATCGCTCACGAGTATGGCGTGCCTGTGGTAATCGATAGTACGGTGGCGACGCCTGCGCTCTGCCGCCCGTTTGAGTTTGGCGCGGATATTGTCATTCATTCATTGACCAAGTACATGAGCGGTACGGGCACCTCGATCGGCGGCGCGATTGTCGATAGTGGTACGTTCCCTTGGGGCGACTATCCTGAGCGTTTCCCGCTGCTCAATACCCCAGATGAGAGCTATCACGGTGTCAACTTTGTCAAAGACGTCGGCGCTGCGGCGTTTATCGCTCGTGCTCGTGTGGCACCGCTACGCAATACTGGGGCGGCAATCAGCCCATTAAATGCCTTTGGTATTTTGCAAGGTATGGAGACGCTCAGCCTACGTATGGAGCGCCATGTACAAAATGCCCAGGCCGTCGCTGAGTATCTGCGCGATCATGACAAAGTTGCGTGGGTTAAATACGCAGGTCTATCGGACCACCCTGAGCACGAGCTGGCCAGAAAATACATGAAAGGTACGCCTTCTGCTATTTTAACCTTTGGGGTAAAGGGCGGGCTGGAGGCTGGTGCCCGCTTTATCGATGCGCTGAAGATGATCACGCGCTTGGTCAATATCGGTGATGCCAAATCGTTGGCGTGTCACCCAGCGACCACCACCCATCGCCAGCTCAATGAGCAAGAGCTTGCCAACGCTGGGGTCAGTGCTGACATGGTGCGTCTCTCTATCGGTATCGAGCATATCGACGACATCAAAGCCGATCTGGCACAAGCATTGGCTGCGGCTTAATATCGTCATACTGGTCATATCCGTACGCTATTTATACGTCACAAAAAAGCCCATATCGATAAGATATGGGCTTTTATTTGGCACGAAATATCGCTTAGATTATATGTTTATTAAGCGGATAATACGCGCTGCGCAATTTCTTTATAGTCTTGGGAGACAAGGCGCGGGCCAAATTGCTGAATGACTTGGGCGGCGACAGCGCTTGCCAGACGACCACACTCAGGCAGGCTATAGTGTTGCGATAGCGCATATAAAAAAGCGCCCGCGTAGTTATCACCTGCGCCATTGGTGTCGATGACATTGGCCACCGCTGGCGTGGCGACTTCATAAATCTCCAGCTCTGAGTGGTCATCTGACTTATGAGCGATGATTGCGCCATTCGCGCCATCGGTGACGACTGCGGTCTGGCAATGCTCAAGGAGTGCGCGGGCGGCGGCTTTGATTTGTTTTTTGTCAGTAAATAGCTTGGCCTCTTCGCTATTACAGAATATCACTGCAACTTTATTGCCGAGCATATTGAGTAGGCCGTCTTTGGCAAACTTCACCACCGCAGGGTCGGCGAAGCTCACCGCGATTCTGGCGTTATGAATACCTGCTTGCTGGCGCAGTTTGGTCATCGCAGGTTGAATGCTCTCAGTCATTGCCAGATAGCCTTCTAGATACAGCCAGTCGGCTTGCGTCAGCGCGTCAAAATCGACGTTTTCTGCTGTGATGTCGCTTGAGGTTCCAAGATAGGTTTGCATGGTACGCTCGCCATCTTCGGTCACCGCCACCACACAAGAGCCTGTGACGCCGCCTGTATGTACGGATTTTTTTGAAGTAGCGACGCCTGCAGTGTGCAAGTCTTTTAGGTAAAACTCACCTTGAGCATCATCACCGACGCGGCAAGCATAAAATGGCTTGCCACCGAGGCTGGCAAAGGTGTACATGGTATTGGCCGCTGAGCCGCCACCAGCTTGTTTTGAGGGTGCGATTTCTGCCAGTTTGAAGTACGCCAGTAGCTGCTGCTGCTCCTCGATAGCCGCCAGCGTCATATTGCCTTTGGTCAGATCCGTCTCTTCTAGGGCAGCATCGGACAGTAGGTACTCGTGGTCCACCAAGGCGTTGCCTATCGCCATTACATCGTACATTTGCTCTCTCCTCACTCAATGATTAATTTGTTGGTATAGTATTTTTTATAACCACAAGCTATTTTGCTTGTAGCTCAAGCAGGCGCTGATAGAGCGCGTTTTTTTTCACGCCAGTGATATCAGCGGCCAAGGCGGCGGCTTTTTTGACCGATAAATCCTCCAGTAGACGTTGTAGTAACGCATCGTGCACACTGATGTCGTCGGCGTCTTGTGCGGTATGGTCACCTGCGACTACCAAGACGATTTCGCCGCGCTGCTGATTGTCATCGGCTTTGACAAACTCAACCAAGTTGCCAAGCGTGCTTTTGTGCACAGTCTCAAAGGTTTTGGTCAGCTCACGGCAAAACGCCACTTCACGATCAGCGCCAAATATCGCCGCCATGTCCGCTAAGCTTGCCAGAATGCGGTGCGGCGCTTCATAAAATATCAAGGTTTCGGTGCGTGTCGTTAAGGCGGTCAGTTGTTTTTGGCGACCGTGAGTTTTGGCAGGCAAAAACCCAATAAAGCTAAAACGATCTGATGGCAGCCCTGCGACCGATAGCGCGCCAATGGCAGCCGATGCACCCACCACAGGTGATACTCTCACGCCAGCGGCATGCGCCGCTTGTACCAACTGATAGCCTGGGTCACTGACTAGTGGTGTGCCAGCATCACTGATCAAAGCGACGGAATGGCCTTGCTGGATCATCTCGATAATCTTTGGCGTTTGGATGGCGCTGTTGTGCTCATGATAGGCCCATAGCTTATTATGCGCTTTGGGCGCGTCAGCCTCGCTACTGTTGTCTTTGGTATGGATACCAAAGTGCGATAGCAGTTTGCCGGAGGTGCGGGTGTCTTCACAGGCAATGATGGCCACTTGTTCTAAGACATCGATGGCATGCGGCGTCATGTCGCTCAGATTACCAATCGGCGTGGCAACGATATATAAACAAGCTGGCATCGCGGTAGGGATGGACATGAAAACCTCTGTTGTAAAAGTCGGGCATACAATATAGCGCCACGCTCTATCTTGGCGTTTGATGTGTGGTCTTTAGCACAACATCATAATAAAGACCGTAACAATCTCATGACTGCAGGCCATGGTGACAGACCAAATATATAGACAAGGCGCAAAAGTGGTTAGTTTATCATGTTGTGCTATGATAATTCTGAAATGTTCAGCAGGTATCTTGCTCTTATGACCCATCACAAACCCTTACGCCTTAGCTCGCCCAAGCAGCGTCAAGGCAGCTTGTTTGAGCAGCGCGCTTGTGCGTTTTTGCAGGCGCAAGGCTTGACGCTGATTGCACAAAACTGGCAACAACCCAAAATCGGCGAGCTTGACTTGGTCATGCTAGAGACGGGCGCGGCATGGTCGACCCTAGTGTTTGTCGAAGTGCGTCAACGGCGCCAATCAGGGTTTGGCGATGCGCTGCTGAGCGTCACCAAATCCAAGCAAAACAAACTCATCAAGGCAGCACGCTATTTTTTGCAGCAGCACCCTGAGTATAGAGATTTTGATTGCCGGTTTGATGTCATTGCTTATGATACCGCAGGCAAGCACAAACTCGCAGAAGCCCACATGTCTGAGTCGCCGCAGTGGCTGATAGGCGCGTTTATGGCAAATGCTTGGTAAGGCGGGCTTGGCTTTTTTACCTATATGACTGAGCATAATTACTGAGTACACTTGGCGCGCTCGATGATGATTCTTGTTGTATTAATGAGTCTGAGCGTGCGTGAGCGATGCCAAGGTGCTTGTCGGTTGAGTTATCGTTACCAAAAGCCTAAGCGTTCACCCAAAAAATTGAGTAAAGTAGCTCAATAAAAAAGCGATGACATGCCTTGCTCATCAATCATCGCCAATATCTTACTTATTTCATCAGGCTCTAAGAGGTAAATCATGACACGGATGCACTTGCGCACTGCTATTTTTGGCTCATCATACCGCATGACGATAGGTGCTGTGCTGCTGGCAAGCGTCATTAGTACGGGTTGTACCACCAATTATCTGACCAACAGTACACAAGGGACTTATGGTGTGCCCATGACTGAGCGTACCATTCCGCAGCGCCTGCTGGATCGTAGCATCGAACACACTGCCAAAATCAATGTTTATGGCCTAAAAGAAGACTTGCAGCAGACCAGCCGCATGAGTATCGATAGCTTTAATAGTGAAGTGCTGCTGACCGGTGAGGTGCCAAGTGCTGCGATCAAGACGGAGATAGAAAACGTCGTCAGCTCCATGCCAGATGTGCGCCGTGTCTATAATGAGCTGACCGTCAGTGCCTCAAAGGGCTATAGCTCGACTGTCCATGATGGTTATATCACCTCAAAAATGCTGGCAAAAGTCGCGACAAGTAACGGCGTCAAAGCCTCCCAAATCAAGGTGGTGAGCAACAACGGCGTGGTCTATGTCATGGGACGTGTGACACCGACGCAGCAAAGCCACTTAATCGATATCGCCAACAGCACCGTAGGAGTGATCGAGCTTGTGCTATTGACGACCGTTGTCGACGATAGAGGGGTAAAGATTGGTGAAGACGATATTATGTATGAGGACAATCTGGCCAATCCGGCGTTAGCGCCAGTTGTGCAGCGCTCGGCTGCCGCGCGCGTTGCTGATGAACCGGGTAGTGCAGTCGCGCCCAGCCCAGCCCGAGCCACCACGCCTATAGTGGTGACCGAAGAGGGTTCGCCTATCGACTCCTCTGCTAGTGAGGCTTCTGCTAGTGAGAATGTCGATATTTATCAAAATCCGTAAATACCTCATTTCATCGTGAGCCAGTGCCTCGATTGTATTTGGCGCTGATATAGCCGCCGCTGATGACAAGAAGCCTAAACACGAGTAACAGCAAAAACACGAGAAGTCTTTTGGCAGCCAGTAAACTGATTACTCTGTAAATGAATGGCTAGATGAGTGACTATATGAATGGCTATAAATAATCCGCGGTAAGCGACTGATGATGCGTGGCGAGCGATAAATAATTGGTGATAAGTGAATAAGGGCTTATGATCAAAGTCGTGAGCCAATGTTGCCCCAGTCAATGTGTCACACACCCAAGCTGATAAATATGGCTAATAAGGACATAAAAAAGGACACTGGCGATGAAGGATCTCAAAACACGCAAGCGGCATCATGACCATGATGATGGCCACAAGCAACAGCACCGTCACAAGACAAATACAAAAAGCGCTGACACTCAAGCAGCAAGTAAGAAGGTGCTAAAAGTGACGGGCGCGGCGTTGTTGGCAATTGGCGGCGCGGTGCTGGCAAGTCAAAGCGCGCAGGCATTATCACCTTTGACTCTTGTCAATGGAATTACCTCAGGCGGCGGTGTTGGGGTCAGCAAAGACATCTTGTACGGCGATCAGCCCTTACAGGATTTAGATATTTATTACCCCAAGCCGTTGACCCGTGCCATGACGGCACAAAGCGCGATCAGTGATCGTTATCCGATGGTGGTGTTTGTCCATGGCGGCTCATGGGAGAGCGGGAGCAAAGAGCAATACGCCTTTGTCGGCCAGAGTTTGGCGCAGGCAGGCTATGTCACAGCGGTGATC
The DNA here is from genome assembly GCF_900291405.1 of Psychrobacter sp. Marseille-P5312. Taxonomy (NCBI): domain Bacteria; kingdom Pseudomonadati; phylum Pseudomonadota; class Gammaproteobacteria; order Moraxellales; family Moraxellaceae; genus Psychrobacter; species Psychrobacter sp. Marseille-P5312. The sequence continues at coordinate 758,940 of NZ_OLML01000001.1, read as the reverse complement.
AATTACCGTAAGGCGCCTGAGCATGTCTATCCCGCTTATGTCAAAGACACCGCGCAGGCGATCGCTTGGAGCCTAAACAACGCGGCCAGCTTGTATGCTGACCCTGCTCGTGTGGCGGTGGTTGGGCACTCTGCTGGAGCGTTCAACGCCGTGGCAGCGGTCGCCAACGAGGAATTTTTGGCCCCTTATCATATCAAGCCAAGCGCTGTAGGGACAGTCGTCGGCATCGCGGGGCCATACAGTTATGACTTTCGTAAGTTTGATAGCGCATCGGCCTTTGCCGCCGCTGCCACGCCAGATGAGGTGATGCCCGATCGTCATATCAAAGGAAAGCAGCCGCCTTATTTATTATTGACGGCCGAAAAAGACGACATCGTCCACGACAGCAATACCATCAAGATGACGCAAGCACTAAAAGCAGCTGGCGTTTCTGTCAAAAACGGTGAAATAGCAGGTGCCAGCCATGCGACCAGTATTGGGGCGATGGCACCGCCGCTACGCTGGGTCAATGACGTGCGCGCGCAAGTGCTTAGCTACCTAGATCACGCCCTTAAATAACGATAAAGGGTGAAAGGCATTGTGGGCACTACTGATTGGTCGCTACTGCATCATAAAACATGGTAAAGCAAGACAATACTGTAAGATAGCCAAACTCTTGTTATAATGTCTTCACTTTATATTCATACCCTATTTTATATTTAAGGCAGAGAGATTTATGAGCATGAACGCTGACGACTTGATTGCATTTTTACAGACTCATTTTCCAGACGCTTTTATTCAAGCGGCCAATCAAGGCAACAAGTTTGATGTGCGCGTGGTCGATGCCAGCTTTGAAGGCAAACGCAGCGTTCAGCGTCAGCAAGCGGTATATGCGCTGGTTAATGACAAGATTGCCAGCGGAGATATTCATGCGCTCAATATTCAAGCATTGACGCCCGCTGAGTGGGACGCTCAATCAAAAGGATAAACGTCACTCTTTATGATGAGACGTTATGCTTAAGCCTGTTAATTAGACGCCTCAAGCCTGCTGCTTCATTTATTGTCTAAATCGCAGGTTTTGGTGGTTTGGTTTTTATTTTTTATATTCATCTCTTTATACTCATCGCTAGGTTGCCACTTTTATGGATCAATTTTTAATCACGGGTAGTAGTCGTATTGCAGGGGAAGTTACGATTTCAGGCGCCAAAAATGCCGCGCTGCCGTTACTTGCGGCCATGATATTGGCTGAGACCCCAACGACATTACATAATGTGCCATCGCTACAAGATGTGCGTACCCTGATTGCATTGATCGGTGGTATGGGCATCCACATTCAAAAACAAGGTGATACGGTCACGTGCGATACCAAAACCATCGATAATTTTTATGCGCCCTATGATCTGGTCAAGACTATGCGCGCGTCGATTTTGGTATTGGGGCCGTTGCTGGCACGTTTTGGCGAAGCAGAAGTCTCATTGCCAGGTGGCTGCGCGATTGGCTCGCGTCCTGTCGATCAGCATCTCAAAGCCTTTGAAGCCATGGGCGCTACTATCAGCGTCGAAAACGGCTATGTCAAAGCGCAAGCGCCAAAAGGCGGCAAACTAATCGGCTGTAACTTCTCATTTGACATGATCACGGTCGGCGGCACTGAAAACGTCATCATGGCGGCTGCCCTTGCTAAAGGTACTACAGTGCTTGGCAACTGCGCGCTGGAGCCAGAAGTGGTGGATTTGGCCAACATGCTGGTCGCGATGGGTGCCAAGATAAGCGGCATTGGTACCTCGACCATGACCATCGAAGGCGTTGAGCGTTTGCATGGTTGTGAGTATTCAGTAGTGGCGGATCGTATCGAGACAGGCTCTTATCTGGCAGGCGCGCTGATGACTCGCGGTGATGTATTGGCCAAAAACACCTCTGCGCTGTTATTGACCCCTGTGCTAGAGAAGTTTGAAGATATGGGCGCGGTGATTACCACAGGTGATGACTGGATTCGCGCGCAAATGACGGGTCGACCAAGACCTGTCAATATTCGCACTCAGCCGCATCCTGGTTTTCCAACAGATATGCAGGCGCAGCTCATGGCGATTAGCTGTCTGGCCGATGGCACCAGTACCTTTATCGAAAATATCTTCGAAAACCGCTATATGCACGTGCCAGAGCTCAATCGTTTGGGCGCATCCATTCAGGTGGACGGTCATACTGCCGTAGTTACAGGCGTCGAAAACTTTACCGCCGCGCCCGTGATGGCGACCGATTTACGCGCATCGATGTCCTTGGTGATGGCCGCGGCGACCGCCGAAGGTGAGAGCTTGATCGATCGTATTTATCATATCGATCGCGGCTATGAAAACGTAGAAAGCAAACTGCGTGCGCTCGGCGTCAATATCGAACGTATCAATAGCAACAACAGCAACGACTAGGCGGCAGTTTTTTGCTGGTTTTTATCAGCAACTACATAAAACTATGCCTTAAGTCAGTCAGACACTGAACGACTCAGTAAACCCTTATGCGTCAAGCACTTCAATGATTGGTGCATGAAGGTTTACCCCATCGCTTAGCAATGATAAATTCACGCCCCGCTATCGGGGATGCCAACTGTACATGGACACGATGTCATTATGACCGAAGCAAGCACCCGCCAATCAAATGATGGTTTATTAAACCAAGTCAATGAGGAATTTTTAGGCTTAACGCTGGCCTTATCTAAAGGCCGTATTTTAGAAGAGACCATGCCTTTGCTGCGCGCAGCGGGCGTTGAGTTGTTAGAAGACCCTGAAGCCTCGCGTAAGCTTATTTTTCCAACCTCAAACCCCAATGTACGCGTCTTAATCTTGCGTGCCAGTGATGTACCGACCTACGTCGAGCATGGCGCTGCGGATTTTGGTGTGGCGGGTAAAGATGTACTGCTTGAGCACGGTGCCAACCATGTGTATGAGCTGCTGGATTTGCAGATTGCCCAGTGCAAATTGATGACCGCAGGCGTAAAAGACGCGCCATTGCCCAATCGTCGTCTGCGCATCGCTACCAAGTACGTCAATGTGGCTCGGGCGTATTTTGCCAGCCAAGGCCAGCAGGTCGATGTGATCAAACTATACGGCTCGATGGAGCTGGCACCGCTGGTTGGACTCGGAGACCTCATCGTTGATGTGGTCGATACAGGGAACACCTTGCGTGCCAACGGCCTTGAAGCCCGTGACCATATCTGCGATGTATCGTCACGCCTCATTGTCAATCAAGTCAGTTACAAGCGTAAGTTTGCCTTGCTTGAGCCAATTTTGGACAGTTTTAAAGACAGCATTGCGAGTGCTTAACAGCTCAGTGTTTGATGCCTTAGTGTGTCACTCATCCATACTTGCAAAGACAATGTGCTTCATTGGTAATATTAAGTACAGTGATGCAAATTTTTAAACCAGTTTGGCGCTCTATGATAAGCATAGCGTGCTAAACTGGTTTTATTGTATGGGTTTGTCAAAACATAAAAGCCCAGTATAATCTAAACCGGACTCTAGGGCGTGTCCTCAATTCAATCGATAGCCATCTAAATGGGCTAAAAATGGCTAAATCTGGCCAAACGGTGTCAAATAGCTGACTAATATCTCAATATTATCTGCGCTATTTTCCTTGTTTGACGGCGATTTATCTCATTTTTATCGCCATTTTTAAAATGAGGACACGCCCTAGCCACAGATACGTATCACAGTATCAGACTCGCTTGTTTTTACTCGTTAATGTTCCGTAGCATACATGCTCAGATATAGGATTAGCTCATGCGCCAGTTAAGTACCCAAGATGCCGATTTTGATAGCCAGTTGACCGAGTTGCTTGCTTTTGAGACGGTCAATGATGCCGATTTGTTAACGACTGTTGATGATATCATCGCGCAAGTGCGTCATCAGGGTGATAGCGTGGTACTGGCATTGACTCAGCAATTTGACCAGCATCCAGCGACTACCATGCAAGAACTAGAGCTATCTAAGGAGGCACTTGCTGAGGCCTTTGAGCAATTAGACGATACGGTGAAAACCGCCCTAAGCACGGCAGCTGCGCGCGTACAGAGCTTCCATGAGCGCCAAGTCCAAGACAGCTGGCAGTATGAAGATGCGCTGGGCAACCGTTTGGGGCAAAAAATCACCCCGCTGGATCGCGTCGGCATCTATGTGCCAGGTGGTCTGGCCTCGTATCCCTCATCGGTTCTGATGAATGCCATCCCAGCCAAAGTCGCTGGCGTGAGTGACGTTATCATGGTTGTGCCAGCGCCTAATGGTGTGATCAATCCACTGGTGCTGGCTGCGGCACACTTGGCACAAGTGGACCGAGTCTTTACCATCGGTGGCGCCCAAGCGGTTGCTGCGTTGGCATATGGTACCGAGACGATACCAGCCGTGGACAAAATCACCGGCCCTGGTAATAAATACGTCGCTGCGGCCAAGCGCGCGGTATTTGGTCAAGTGGGCATCGATATGATTGCTGGCCCCTCTGAGGTGCTGGTGTACGCAGAAGGGCAGGCGCAAGATCGCGCAGACTGGTTGGCGATGGATTTGTTGTCACAAGCAGAGCACGACCGTATCGCCCAAGCCATCTTTGTAACGACCAGTCGCGAGCAGCTCGACGCGGTGGCAGCTGAAATCGAAAAAGCCTTGAGCGAGCTACCAAAAGCGGATATCGCGCGCGACTCATTACAAAACCGCGGCGCGCTGATTTTGGTCAAAGACCGTGCGGAGGGCATGGCAGTGATCAACCGCGTGGCGCCTGAGCATTTAGAGCTGTCGGTCGATGAGCCTGATGCCTTGCTCGCTAATATTCGTCATGCTGGGGCGATTTTTATGGGACGTCACACCCCTGAGGCCATCGGTGATTACTGTGCAGGCCCCAACCATGTACTACCGACATCGGGGACGGCGCGTTTTTCTTCACCGCTTGGTGTTTATGATTTTCAAAAAAAATCCTCTATCATCTATTGTAGCGAAGCGGGCAGTAAGCCTTTGGCCGAAACGGCAGATATTTTAGCGCAGCGCGAGGACTTAGAAGCCCACGCGCGCTCAGCTCGTTATCGTTATCAATAATCGGCGTGTCAGAGTGGCGTATGTTTTTACGCCAACGAGCAAGCGTTAGTTTTTTAAATATTAGGTCTGTAAACTTTGATAGTCTTTGTGGCTAATAGTAGGATAACTTATGAATGAGTTAAAGATAGATACCAGACTTTGGTCATCCAAAGCACGTAACTTGTCACCTTATGTACCAGGTGAGCAGCCGCAACACGACAATTTATGTAAATTAAACACCAACGAAAACCCGTTTCCACCCTCACCTAAAGTTGGTGAGGCCATTGCTCAGGTCTTAGCGCAGCAGGCGGATGATTTGCGCTTATATCCAGCGCCTGAGTCTGATGAGTTGCGCGCCGCTTTGGCTCAGCTATATGACCTTGATGCCAATCAAGTGTTTGTCGGCAATGGTTCAGATGAAGTGCTGGCGCTGGTATTTGCCAGTTTTTTCTTAAAAGAGCGCCCTGTGCTCTCGCCTGACATTGGCTATAGTTTTTATCCAGTGTATGCCCATACTTTTGGTATAGAGCTGGTGCAAATTGCGCTAGAAGACGATTTTAGTATCGATCCGGATGCTTATCGTCAGCCTTGTAGTGGCATCATTATCGCCAACCCCAATGCGCCGACAGGACTGCTATTATCGCTTGCGGATATTCGTAAATTGGCAAGCGAGCATTCAAACTCGGTGATTGTGATTGATGAGGCGTATATCGACTTTGCGCAAGTAGAAGAGGGTAGTTTGGAGACTGAGGTTTCAGCTGTGAGTCTTATCAACGAGTGTGATAATATTTTGGTCACCCAAACGTTTTCCAAATCGCGCTCACTGGCAGGTTTGCGCGTTGGGATGGCCTTTGGTAATGCCTCATTAATTGAAGCCTTAACACGCATGAAAAACAGCTTTAACAGCTATCCGCTCGATAAATTGGCGCAAGCTGGGGCGACGGCAAGTGTGTTAGATGTAGAGTATTTTGAGCAAACGCGTCAGCAAGTGATTGATTTACGTGAGTCGTTGACGGCAGGCTTACAAGCATTGGACTATGAGGTGTTGCCTTCGCATACCAACTTTGTGTTTGCACGTCCTAAAGAGGGCAATGCCAGCGAGGTCGCCGCCGCCCTACGTGAGCAAGGCATCATCGTGCGTCATTTTGACAAGCCGCGCATCAATGAGTATCTGCGTATCACGGTCGGTACCGCCGAGCAGCACCAAAGATTAATAGCGGCGCTGACGGTATTGCATGCAGATAGCAATACGATAGATAGCGCTGCTGAGTAGGTAGCGTCAACTCATGTCAGTATCATAACGCCTGTCAGTATCATACTGTGCAGGCTTTTTTATGTCAGGGTTTTTGCGCCAGCACGTCCAATAGATTGCCCACTTTATCCAGACACTCTTGATACTCAGCATCGCAGTCAGAGGCCACCGTGATACCGCCGCCCGCCCATAAATTGACCTGCGTGTTTTGCTGCGGCGCATGGCGCGCTTGTAGCGTGCGTATCAGTACATTCCACTGTCCACTTCCATCAAAATTCATATAGCCCATGGTACCGCAGTATGCGCCGCGCGGTGCTTGTTCCAACTCAGAGATGATTTCGACAGCGCGTTTTTTGGGCGTGCCGGTGATAGAGCCTGCTGGCAAGCTGCCAAACAACACCGTAAGCGGATGGGTGTCGTCTTTTAGCTCGGCGCGAATGGTGCTGACCATATGATGGACATTGCTAAAGCTCTCAATAGCAAACAGCTTGGGCACTTTGACGCTACCGATTTTGGCATACTTGCCCAAGTCGTTACGCAATAAGTCGACGATCATGACGTTTTCGGCGCGATCCTTTTCACTATCGATCAGCTGCTGCTTATAGGCATTATCTTGTGTGGGGTTGGTGCTGCGTGGCATGGTGCCTTTTATGGGTTTGGTGATGATATGATGTTTGCCGCTATTAGGTTCTTTGGTAAAGGTAAAAAACAGCTCAGGCGAGCAGCTTAATAGCTCAAATTGAGCGTTAACGCTATGCGGGTTACGAGCATCGAGGCTATTGTCGCTATTATCAAACCTATCGTCATCATGCGGCTGGGTTTGTAAGTACCCTGCAAAGGGCGCTTGGGTGTTTTGATGGAGCGCTGGCAAATAATCGATCAGACTTATGGCCTGAGTGGATGTACTCTGGTTCGTCAGCTGTCCTGTCCATTTTTGGGTCAGGTTGATCTGATAGCAGTCGCCTTGCTCTAGGTAGTATTGGGTTTTATCAAAAGCGGCTTGATAGTCATGTTGGTGCCAGCGCGGCTGTAGGTATAATGGCGCAGGCGTTTTTGCAATGCTATTAGTTGCTTTAGATAGCTGTTGCTCTAGTGAGTCTAAGCAGGATATCAGCGAGTCAAGCGTTGGGTCCGTCTCATCTGCTACTGTATAAAGCCCTACGGTACGTAGCGCCCAGCCATGACCGCTATCGCAGGGCGTCAGATATATGTCGTAATGCCCCAATACCGCACAGGGCTGCGCCGCCAGCTCGATAGCGCCCGCTGGGCTCAGCTCGTGAGCTGCGATGTCATAGCCGATAAATCCTATCAGCCCGTGGTGATAGTGCGGTGGCGCGCTAGGATCTGCTTGGCTATTTGTGTCGGTCTGATGGGTTCGACCATAGGCAATGAGCACTTCTTGCCATGCTTCATAGCTCATGGAGCGGTAAGTGGCCGCGTGCTTTTCGCCACGGCGGCGGCCAACGATGGCATAAGCGGCAGGCTGTCTGGGCTCGGGTGTGGTGGTCGCATAGACAGACCAAGCCATTTTGGGCAGCAAGCCAATCACTGGCCGTCCAGCATTGTTTAGCCAAACCAGTTGCCAGTTGGCCTGAGCGTCTTGCTTGAGTAAGTGGCGCTGCAGCTTTGGCAACAGCTCAGCTGCACCCAGCGCACCAAAACGCCAGCTAGGGTGAGTAGCTGGCGATGGGGTGGGGTTTATGTGATTGGTAGAATGAGTGTTTACAGGCATTATTTAGGCGTCAAACTTTTTGATGATTAATGTGGCATTGGTACCGCCAAAGCCAAAGCTGTTGCTCATGATGGTCTCAAGTGATGCGTCACGCTTGTCAGTGACGATATCAAAGCCTTTAGCAGCAGGGTCTAACGCTTTGACATTGATGCTTGGGGCGATAAATCCTTCTTGTAGCATAAGTAGGCAATAAATCAGCTCTTGCGCGCCGACAGCGCCGAGACTATGACCAGTCATCGACTTGGTAGAGCTGATCGCAGGTACTTTGCTGATATCACCATCAAACACCTGCGCGATGGCTTTGAGCTCGGTGATATCGCCCAGTGGCGTACTGGTACCGTGGGTATTGATATAGTCGACGCTCTCTAGCCCTGCATCTGCCAAGGCTTGTTGCATACAGCGCACTGCGCCTTCGCCGCTAGGGGCGACCATCTCAGCGCCATCAGAGCTGGCACCGTAGCCGACGATTTCTGCTAAGATATTGGCGCCGCGTGCCTCGGCATGTTCTAGGCTTTCGACCACCACCATCGCGCCACCTGCCGCGATGACAAAGCCGTCACGGTCTTTGTCATAAGCTCTAGAGGCAAGGGTTGGTGTGTCATTATATTGAGTACTGACCGCGCCCATGGCATCAAACATACAAGACTGGGTCCAGTGCTCAGCCTCACTACCACCAGCGAGTACCACATCGGCTTTGCCAAGTTGAATCAGCTCGGCAGCATGGCCAATACAATGTGTCGAGGTGGCACAAGCTGAGCTAAGAGAGTAAGACACCCCTTGGATTTTAAGTCCTGTGGCCAGTGCGGCCGATACCGAGCTGCCCATGGTTTTTGGTACCGCCATCGCGCCGACGCCGCGCAGACCTTTGGCGCGCATCGCATCGATGGCACTGACGATGTTTTCTGTCGATGCACCGCCCGAGCTTGCCACCACCCCAACTCGCGGGTTGCTATTGATGGTCTCAAGTGACAAGCCTGCATGCTCGATGGCGCTCAATGCACTGACATAAGCATAAAGGCTGGCGTCACTAAAAAAACGTTTTAGTTTACGGTCGATGCCACTGGTATCTATCGTCGACTGATCAATACTGCCGCTGACCTGAGATTTAAAGTCGTGCTCAGCATAAGACTCGTTAAATGTGATGCCAGACTGTCCTTGTTTGAGTGCAGTAGCGACAGTGGCTAAATCATGTCCGATACAAGAGACAATCCCTGCTCCAGTGATAACAACGCGGCGCATATTCTATTCCTTCTGAGTAATAATTTTTAGTAATTGCTGTCCCTATATTTGACTTATAGGTCGTCTAGAGCGGGTTTTTACTAAACCTCATCTTTGAGATGAGCAGGCTCTAGATAATGGTACTGATAATAATAGTAAGTAAGTGATACGATAAGCTTGAGAGTATAGCACTTGAGGGCAGCGCTTATGATACCGTATCAGTGCCCCAAAATCTTTGTACAAGTGCAAAATAATCACAAAACTGCCCCAAGCACCAAATAGCGCTACAGCTATCAGCAAAAGCGGCCAACAGTACATGCTTATTAAACCCATGCTCATCTGTCATCATAAGAAAAAACAGTTATAAACACGTTATACTTTTAGATACAAAACTGGTGACGGCAATAACATTGTTGGCACTGACAGGCAGACAGATAATTGACTAAGATGACACCTCTTCAAATACTATTTATCATATATGACGAGTTATCATGTATCACGAGCTTGGCGCATGACAAATAGCAATAACAAAACTAAGAAACACCACACTCAGCATAAAGCTGATTGGCGTTGATTGTTAAATAATACAATAACCATTCATCATATTAAGGACAACCAGATGGCAAAGCGTAGCACTCTCTCGAAGGGCGTCAGCAGTATCGGCGCATTTACCCGCAATAATTTAGAGCGTATGGGCGCTGTGATTGATGGCATGAATGCCAAAACCAGCAAGCCGCGTCAATACAAAGCCGTAAATTTAGGGGACGACGACTATCAGCAAGACCTGTTTCGTGAGCAGACGCTAAAGGCCACTCAGCAGCTGCTTGGCCCACGTTTTGCTACTTATGGTAAATACGCCAAAAAAGTGGTGCCCAATAGCTTGTTTCAATCGACCCTTGATGGCGCATTTGCGCAAGTGGCCAAGCTCGCTTTTAACTGGAGTCAGATTGATTTGCCTCATGAGCATCGCTTTGCCAATATCGAGAGCTTAGATGACGAGCAGCGTTATGCCTTAGCGACAGATATCGCCAACCAAAACCGCGCACTTGCGACCATGGGCGGTCTGACAGGCTTGGCAGGATTGCCAGGACTGCTTGCTGACACTTTATGGTTGCTATTGGTTTCTCTACGTACCGTTTATCAGCTGGCGGCTGTATACAACAAACCGCTGACCGGCACGCAAGGCACCAAGATGGCTTATGAACTGCTTGCCAATGCCGACCTGAGTAAAATGCAAGAAAAACAAGCGCTGCTGGCGGGTATAGGCATTGGTAAAGGGCTGCTAGACAATGCACAAAACAACGGCTTGCATAATGAGCTAAAAAACCTCGGCTTAAAAAATAAAAACGTCAATTTTTATGCCGAGCAAGTAGACCGCGTCGCCAGTCAAGTGGGTATTGATTTAGACCAGATTAACTTGTCATGGGTGCGCCGCTTACTGCCCGCCACCGCTGTCGTTATCGGTATGCGTTACAACAGCCAGCTGATTGATGAGGTCATCGGCGTGGCGCAAGCAACCTTTGCCCCAGAAGCCAAATTGGCAAACCGTGCTATCACTGATGACAGCAGTAGTGAAGTTGAGGTCGATAAAGCCGGCGATAATGCGCAAAAAACAGATGAGCAGGCTGAGCAAACAGACGCAAAAAACACAGACACAGCAAAAGAGTCAGCGAAGAAGGATGCTGAAAACAAAGATACTAAAAGCAAAGAGCATAAAGACACAGCAGATAAAAACGTAAGAAATAGCGACAAGACAAAGGCTGATAAAAATTCTGCAGAGCAATCGTCCGCTGATAAGTAGGCGCAGCAGCCATATATTACTTAGGGGCGCGTTAGAGAGATAACAGGCGGACCTTGGCCTCTAAGCGGATTCTAAGCGAGGTTTAAGCCTAGCGCAGGGGCTTCACACGCACTTGAAAAACGCGCCGATGTCGCCATTTATTTCATACCAAGCTTTATTTGCTTGCCTGCTTTGTTTATTTTTTTGCTTATTTACTGGTTTGCATACGACTATGTTGTGTTAGGCGCTTAGCCAACACTTTAGTGGTTCTCGCTGCATGATAGTTAACGAAAAATAGATAAAATGTTATAGTAAGTAGCTGCATGCATATCTACCACAGATTGTAAAGTGAAACCATTCATAAGTGGTTGAAATAGCAGCAACAACTCTTTATAATACACTGTCCTAAAAATGGGTGCGTCAAAATCTGGCATTTATGTCAGATAGTTGGCGTGTTTCCCCATTTTTTTGTTTTATACCAAACGGGAGAAGGATGCCTTATGGCAACAACTAACCAATTGATTCGTAAAGGCCGCAAGTCCATCAAGGAAAAGTCAAAAGTTCCTGCGTTGGAAGCGTGCCCACAGCGCCGCGGTGTATGTACTCGCGTATATACTACCACGCCAAAAAAACCAAACTCTGCCATGCGTAAAGTATGTCGTGTACGTTTGACTTCAGGCTATGAAGTATCAAGCTACATCGGCGGTGAAGGTCATAACCTACAAGAGCACAGTGTTGTTCTTATCCGTGGTGGTCGTGTAAAAGATCTACCAGGTGTACGTTATCACACCGTTCGCGGTGCACTTGACTGCGCAGGCGTTAAAGACCGTAAGCAAGGTCGCTCTAAGTACGGTGCTAAGAAGCCTAAAGTTTAATAACTAAACGTTATTTGCTCAGCTTTTAGTACTACCCAATAACTGTGCATGGGTTCGGTGTCGACGGTAATTAGATTGATAAGATGTAACTTACCCTTAAACATACCACCATGCAGTAAGGCTAACTGACAACTCATCACTATGCTCTATGATGACAAGTATGATGTTGTGAATGTTGGACACTCCTGAAGACAAGGAAATTTATTATGCCAAGACGTCGCGTCGTTGCTGCCCGTGAGATCCTACCGGATCCTAAGTTTGGTAGCCAAACTGTTGCAAAATTCATCAACCATGTAATGAGTCATGGTAAAAAATCTACTGCTGAGCGTATCGTTTATGGTGCACTTGAGACAGTTAGTGCAAAACGTAATATCGAAGATCCAGTAGCTTTCTTTGAAGAAGTCTTAGAAAACGTACGCCCAATGGTCGAAGTAAAAGCTCGCCGTGTGGGTGGTGCTACCTATCAAGTACCAATGGAAGTACGCCCCTCCCGTCGTACTGCCTTGGCAATGCGTTGGTTAGCCGAAGCTGCTGCTAAGCGTTCTGAAAAATCAATGTCTCTACGTTTGGCAGGCGAATTGAATGACGCTGCTGATGGCAAAGGCGCTGCTATGAAAAAGCGTGACGAAGTTCACCGCATGGCAGATGCCAACAAAGCATTCTCGCATTACCGTTTCTAAGCTGCTTTTTAATAGTAGCTTGAGACTAATGGCTCATGCTCATTAGTCCTACATTGTTGTTTATTCTACTGATTGCCGCCATCATCGTTCCGTCATATATAAATGTTATTTATTAATGACTGAGGTGGCGGACATCTATCAAGATGTTTCTCTGAGAAGTACAGTTTTTGCTAGAGAGCATCCCGAATTTGATGCCACACTATTCTTAGTATTTGCTCTGTTTTTGTCCGTATTAGGCTCAATAATCAGTAAGTAATATTACGAAGCTCACCGCTTTGTCATAGAGTATTAGGCAGAGACACAACACATTATTATATACACGAATTTCCCTAGGAAAACACTATGGCTCGTAAAACTCCCCTAAAGCGCTATCGCAATATTGGTATCTCAGCGCACATCGATGCTGGTAAGACGACCACTACTGAGCGTGTTTTATTTTATACCGGTGTTAGCCACAAGCTTGGCGAAGTACATGATGGCGCAGCCACTATGGACTGGATGGAGCAAGAACAAGAGCGTGGTATCACTATTACCTCAGCAGCAACAACTTGTTTTTGGTCAGGTATGGCTAAGCAGTTTGACGAACACCGCATCAACATCATCGATACCCCAGGTCACGTTGACTTCACTATCGAAGTTGAACGTTCTATGCGTGTTCTTGATGGTGCTTGCATGGTTTACTGTGCAGTAGGCGGTGTTCAGCCACAGTCTGAGACCGTATGGCGTCAGGCAAACAAATACAAAGTACCACGTCTTGCGTTTGTTAACAAAATGGACCGTGTTGGTGCGGATTTTTATCGCGTCATCGATCAAATCAAAACGCGTCTAGGCGGCAAGCCAGTACCATTGGTTATCCCAATTGGGAAAGAAGATGACTTTGAAGGCGTTATCGATCTAGTCACCATGAAAGCTATCTATTGGGACGAAGCGTCTCAAGGTATGCAGTATGAAGAGCGTGAGATTCCAGCTGAGCTACAAGACAAAGCAGAAGAATACCGTGAGTATCTCGTAGAAAACGCTGCTGAAGCTTCAGAAGAATTGATGAATGAGTATCTTGAAAATGGTGAATTGACTGAAGAGCAAATCCACAGCGCACTTCGTCAGTTGACTATCGACAACGAAATCATCCCAATGCTTTGTGGTACTGCCTTTAAAAACAAAGGTGTACAAAAGATGCTAGATGCGGTTATTCAGTATCTACCTGCACCAATCGACGTACCAGCAATCAGTGGTATCTTGAACGATAAAGATGAAACTGAAGCGACTCGTGAAGCTTCTGATGATGCACCGTTCTCAGCACTAGCATTCAAAATCATGAACGACAAGTTCGTTGGTAGCCTAACTTTCGTTCGTGTCTACTCAGGTGTGGTTAAGCAAGGCGCTAGCGTTTATAACCCAGTAAAAATGAAGCGTGAGCGTGTTGGCCGTATCGTACAGATGATGGCAGACTCTCAACAAGAGCTAGAAGAAATCCGTACAGGTGATATCGCCGCATTGGTAGGTATGAAAGACGTAACCACGGGTGATACGCTTTGTGACGAAAACAACGTCATCACGCTAGAGCGTATGGAATTCCCAGATCCAGTTATCTCTCTAGCAGTTGAGCCAAAGACCAAAGCTGACCAAGAAAAAATGTCAATTGCTCTAGGTCGTTTGGCCAAAGAAGATCCATCATTCCGCGTTCGCACAGACGAAGAGTCTGGTCAGACCATCATCAGTGGTATGGGTGAGCTACATCTTGAGATCTTGGTTGACCGTATGAAGCGTGAGTTTAACGTAGAAGCAAACATCGGTGCGCCGCAGGTTGCTTATCGTGAGACCATTCGTAACTCAGTTGAACAAGAAGGCAAGTTTGTACGTCAGACTGGTGGTCGTGGTAAATTTGGTCACGTTTGGCTACGTCTTGAGCCGCTTGATCCAGCAGGTGATGTTGAGTACGAATTCGCTGAAGAAGTTGTTGGTGGTGTGGTACCAAAAGAGTATCACGGTGCGGTCGACAAAGGTATCCAAGAACGTATGCAAAACGGCGTACTTGCAGGCTACCCAGTGGTTGGCGTAAAAGCGACCTTGTACGATGGTTCTTACCATGACGTCGACTCGGATGAGCTATCATTTAAAATGGCTGGTTCAATCGCGTTCCGTAAAGGCTTCTTGGCAGCAGACCCAGCACTACTTGAGCCTGTGATGAAAGTAGAAGTTGAAACGCCAGAAGAATATATGGGCGATATCATGGGCGATCTAAACCGCCGCCGCGGTATGGTCCAAGGCATGGAAGACTTGCCTGGTGGTACTAAGCAAATTCGTGCTGAAGTACCATTAGCAGAAATGTTTGGTTATGCCACACAAATGCGCTCAATGTCACAGGGCCGTGCAACTTACTCAATGGAATTCCAGAAGTATGCTGAGATTCCAAAATCAGTTGCAGAATCTATCATCTCTAAGTACAACTCTAAAGATGATGACGAGTAAATAACGCTCATAAAATGACAATATAAAGCATATCTTTATATTGTCAGCGAAGAATCCGCCAATAACTTGTTAAAAGACTTGTTATTGGCCGTGATTTTCTTATAATATCTGCACATTAGTATGTGCAACCTTTTAACAATTATTTTAATGTGGTCTCTACTGCTTTAGCTTTTATCTATATGAAATTTAATATTTATATTAGTTAAGCGCCGACCCCAAAAAAAGAGGAATTACCCATGGCAAAGGCCAAGTTTGAACGCAACAAGCCACACGTCAACGTCGGCACCATCGGACACGTTGACCACGGTAAAACAACCCTAACCGCCGCTATCGCAACCGTAGCAGCAAAAACNCCAAAAAAAGAGGAATTACCCATGGCAAAGGCCAAGTTTGAACGCAACAAGCCACACGTCAACGTCGGCACCATCGGACACGTTGACCACGGTAAAACAACCCTAACCGCCGCTATCGCAACCGTAGCAGCAAAAACCTCAGGCGGCGAAGCAAAAGACTACGCGTCAATTGACTCAGCCCCAGAAGAAAAAGCACGTGGCATCACCATCAACACCTCACACGTAGAGTATGACACCGACACCCGTCACTACGCCCACGTTGACTGCCCAGGTCACGCCGACTACGTTAAAAACATGATCACCGGTGCCGCACAAATGGACGGCGCAATCCTAGTCGTATCAGCAACTGATGGCCCAATGCCACAAACTCGTGAGCACATCTTGCTATCACGTCAGGTAGGCGTACCATACATCATCGTCTTCATGAACAAATGTGACCTAGTAGACGACGAAGAACTGCTAGAGCTCGTCGAAATGGAAGTACGTGAACTCCTAAACGACTACGACTTCCCAGGTGACGACACCCCAATCATGAAAGGTAGTGCCACCCAAGCCCTAAAAGGCGACGACGGCAAATACGGCGAACCAGCAGTCGTAGAACTACTAAACACCCTAGACACCTACATCCCAGAGCCAGAGCGTGACATCGACAAAGCATTCCTAATGCCAATCGAAGACGTATTCTCAATCTCAGGTCGTGGTACCGTTGTAACTGGCCGTGTTGAATCTGGTATCGTAAAAGTTGGTGACGAAATCGAAATCGTCGGTATCAAAGACACCCAAAAAACCACCTGTACTGGTGTTGAGATGTTCCGCAAACTGCTAGACGAAGGTCGTGCAGGCGAAAACTGTGGCGTACTACTCCGTGGTACCAAGCGTGAAGAAGTCCAACGTGGCCAAGTACTAGCCAAGCCAGGTTCAATCACTCCGCACACCAACTTCGACGCCGAAGTATACGTACTATCAAAAGAAGAAGGTGGTCGTCATACTCCGTTCCTAAACGGCTATCGTCCACAGTTCTACTTCCGTACCACTGACGTAACTGGCGCAATCCAATTACAAGACGGTACAGAAATGGTCATGCCTGGTGACAACGTTGAGATGAGCGTAGAGCTTATCCACCCAATCGCTATGGACAAAGGCCTACGTTTTGCTATCCGTGAAGGTGGCCGTACTGTAGGTGCTGGTGTGGTAGCTAACGTAAAAGGCTAAGCGATACTGATCTCAGCGCAAGCTGACACCGAGTATTGAGTAGTGAAAAGCCATCCTTTATAGGGTGGCTTTTTTTTGGGCGCTTATAGAGGGTTATGGGGTTTTATTGGAAAGGGGCAGGGAAGGTGGTACTTCATAAAGTATGTTTTTTAAAGCTATAACTATCAATAACTGCAGTAAGTAAAAATACCGTTCTTTTTGTTTTTAGTCTATTGTGTTTTTTATGAGAGCTTGCTATATTAACGCTGCTTTTAATAAGTCAGTTGGGACATCGATTTTTACTTATTTATTTACCCAAGTAAGACTGATGTAGCCGCAAAATGACTAAGAGCAAAGCTCGGTAAAAATGATAATTTTACCGCTAAGGGCTTGCATTCTATGCTAAATATTGTATAATGCTGTCCTTTACACCCATAGGCGATTGGCTCAATTGGTAGAGCATCGGTCTCCAAAACCGAGGGTTGTAGGTTCGAGTCCTACATCGCCTGCCATCTTCTTATCACATCTTTGTTGTACCTCACCATCTCCGAAGCGAGTTCTTTATGAGCAATAATCAAGATAACCTCGAGAATACGTTATCTGATGCCAAGGCGACGGCGAGCTCGATGCTGACTAAAGGTAAGCACGTCTCAGCAGGCAATAAGACCACTGCGGTCGAGGTTGCTAAGACAGGCTCAATCAAAGATTTGATTTTGTGGCTTGTAGCCGCAGTAGTATTAATTGCAGCAACATTGGTCAATCAGTATTTACCCGGTTATTGGCAGCCAGCCAACGATGTCTGGGTGCGTATTGGCATCATTGTTGCTTTGGTTGTGGTTGCTTTGGTGTGTTTGGCCTTAACCCATCAGGGTCGCGCTTTTAAAATTTTACTAAAAGACGCTGCGGTTGAGCTACGCCGAGTGACCTGGCCGAGTAAAGACGAAACCTTTCAATACACATGGCAAGTGCTTGTCGTGATTGCGATTGTTGGGTTCTTTATTTGGTTGTTGGATAACTTCTTTAATTGGTTCGTTGGTATCTTTATTGGTTAGTCACACGTATTAGTGGGCAAGACCAAAATGGACGGATAACGACTTATTTATAATGATCAGGAGCGTGATATGCGTTGGTATATTGTCCAAGCATTTTCAGGATATGAAAAGCAAGTACAGCGTTCATTAACTGATCGTATCAACCGCAGTGAGTTTGCTGATTCGTTCGGTGATGTGTTGGTGCCGACAGAAGAAGTCGTCGAAATGAAAGACGGCAAAAAGCGTAAGAGTGAGCGTAAATTCTTTCCAGGATATGTATTGATCCAGATGGAAATGAATGACAACACGTGGCACATCGTCAAAGACTGTCCACGTATTATGGGCTTTATTGGCGGTACGCCAGAGATGCCAGCACCTATCACGCAGGCAGAAGCGGATCGTATTTTGAACCGTCTGAATCAGACTGAAGCTGACCCACGTCCTAAGACGCTCTTTGAGCCAGGCGAAGAATTGTTGGTCATCGATGGTCCATTTACTGACTTTAAAGGGTTGGTAGAAAAAGTGGATTATGAAAAGTCTAAACTACATCTGACCGTAAACGTATTTAATAGGCCGACTCAGGTCGAGCTTGAGTTTAGTAAAGTTGAAAAATTAGACTAAACCTATAAAGTTCATTAACCGGGGAGCTGTTTTTCGACAAGGTTTCTACCATGTTGATTTGGCGCTATCACCCATTTAGGAGAATATCATGGCTAAGAAGATTGATGGTTACATCAAACTGCAAGTGCCTGCAGGTAAAGCAAACCCTTCACCACCGATTGGTCCAGCTTTGGGTCAAAAAGGCGTGAACATCATGGCGTTCTGTAAAGAGTTTAACGCAGCGACCTCTAACCAAGAGCCAGGTCTGCCGATTCCTACAGAAATCACGGTATATAACGATAAGTCTTTTACCTTTATCATGAAGTCACCACCAGCTGCGTTTTTACTACGTAAAGCTGCTGGTATCACGAAAGGTTCTGGTACGCCAAACACCGCAAAAGTCGGTAAAGTTGATCGTGCACAACTAGAAGAAATCGTGAAAACTAAAGACGCAGATTTGACTGCTGCTGATCTTGACGCTGCTGTTCGTACCATCGCTGGTACCGCTCGTTCAATGGGTATTACCGTGGAGGGTGTGTAAATGAGTAAACTTACTAAGCGTCAAAAGCTAATCGCTGATCGCATTGAAAACGAAAAGCTATACACTCTTGAAGAAGCGGTTCAAATCCTAAACGATTTGCCACCTTTGAAGTTTAAAGAGTCTATCGACATCGCAGTAAACTTGGGCGTTGACCCACGTAAATCTGACCAAGTCGTTCGCGGTGCTACCAACCTGCCTGCGGGTACTGGTAAAACCAAACGCGTTGCCGTATTCGCTCAAGGCGCTGCTGCTGAAGCCGCCAAAGAAGCTGGTGCAGACGTTGTAGGGTTTGAAGACCTAGCAGAAGACATTAAAGCCGGTAACATGGACTTTGACGTTGTTATCGCAGCTCCAGATGCGATGCGTGTGGTGGGTCAACTAGGTACTATCCTAGGTCCACGTGGCCTAATGCCTAACCCAAAAGTTGGTACAGTAACGCCAAACGTTGCGGAAGCTGTGGCCAATACCAAAGCTGGTCAAGCACAGTATCGTGTTGACAAAGCGGGTATCATTCACACAACTATCGGTCAAGTTGGTTTCACGACTGAACAAGTTGCCCAAAACGTTCAAGCATTGATCTCAGATCTAAAGCGCGCTAAGCCTGCGACGTCTAAAGGTACATTCATTAAGAAAATCACCTTGTCTAGCACCATGGGCCCAGGCATCACTATCGATCCTGTTCCTTATCGCGTGGCTAAATAGTTTTTTGTATAAAAATTACTCGATATTCAACGATTTTGAATAAAGAGTCTATATTGTTTTAAAGAATTAGGTCAGCGTAGCAAACGCTATGCTGTCTAAGACCGTAGGTAGAGAGCGGTTTTACGTCATTATTAAGTGGTCTTTTGATAGCTAGTGATGACGGTAAGCTGCTTTTGTTAATCGACGACAGATGAAAATCTTAGTTGTCCTACGCAGACGGTGACCCACCCAGTTGTTGATAAGAGCCGATAAACCGGTATTTATACCAATCTATCACTCGATGTCAGTCTGATAACGGTGCCGTAATCAGTCGTTATGAATAAACTCTATTTTTAGAAGTTATGAATAACGTGTCGTATCAAGTCAATCTTAGCTGATCGTTTTTAACTAAAAGTTGAGCGGATTGATAAGATTAAAGGAGTCAACTTATGGCATTAACGCTAGAACAAAAACAACAAGTTGTGGCTGAAGTGTCTGAAGTTGCTGCTAATGCTTACTCAGCAGTAGCTGCCGAATATCACGGTCTTGGTGTTGCACAGCTTACTAAGCTGCGCGAACAAGCTCGTGAAAAAGGCGTCGTTTTAAAAGTGGTGAAAAACACCCTAGCAAAACGCGCATTTGAAGGCACTAATTTTGAGAGCATGTCAGACCGTATGACTGGTCCACTACTTTTGGCTTTCTCTATGGAAGATTTGGGTTCTGCTGCCAGAGTCGTTTTCGACTTTAGCAAAGAAAACAAAGCATTAGAGACCAAAATAGTATCAGTCGGTGGTGAAGTTTATGGTCCAGAAGAGCTAGAGCGCGTATCGAAGCTACCAACTCGCGACGAAGCAATCTCTATCTTGATGGCAACTATGAACGCACCAGTGACCAAGCTTGTCCAGACTATGAACGCTGTTCCTGGCAAGTTCGTTCGCACTGTAGCGGCAATCAAAGACGCAAAAGAAGCTGCTTAATTGCTTGTTTTAACGTAACTTTGACATCGCTGGTTGTACTGTATTGCCAGCTCTATTTGCATATTTGGCAAACGACCAAAGCGATATTAAAATCAATTAATTTTTATCAGATAACGGAGAGTTCTCATGGCACTATCTAAAGAAGATGTGTTAAACGCAATCGCTGAAATGTCAGTAATGGACATCGTTGAGCTAATCAGCGATATGGAAGAAAAATTCGGCGTAACTGCTGCTGTTGCTGCTGCTGCACCTGCTGCTGCTGCTGGTGGCGCTGCTGCTGCTGAAGAAAAAGACGAGTTTGACGTTGTTCTTGCTAGCTTCGGCGACAAGAAAGTTGGCGTTATCAAAGCCGTACGTGAAGCAACTGGTCTTGGCCTAAAAGAAGCAAAAGATTTGGTTGAAAGTGCTCCAGCACCAATCAAAGAAGGCGCGTCTAAAGACGAAGCTGAAGAGTTGAAAAAGAAACTTGAAGAAGCTGGTGCAACTGTTGAACTAAAATAAGTTTAACACTGTACGAAAAAAAAGCTGGTAATGCCTTGCATTGCCAGCTTTTTTTTACTATAATTCGTAGCTTGACCTTTTGTGTCTGCCAACATACGTATGCAACATCACGGTGGATACCCATCAAAAGGACAGACGATATACATGCAAGCACACATGCCAGTTTTTAAAATCAGTGATATGAGCTAAACGTCTTGAGATGTTTGGCGTTTTTTTGTGTCTGCATGCTTTTCCATTAACGCTATAGTTTACACTGATTCTAAAAGTTATAGTTATCCCCAATATTATTAGTTCTAATAAGCTGTTTATCTTAGGTTATTTATTTTGCATGGTTGTACTGTCAGTATGTAGGCTCGTAGACGGTAGATATCAGCGACGATATTGGTTTTGATGAGTGACAGCTGATGGGGTTTTGGTTGGATGGTCTAGGTAAAAGACCTAGATGCTGATGACAAAACTTGATAAGGGTGCTAAGCCGGCACTGGTAGTAAAGTAGTCATTAACAAAAGATATAAACTGAACACGAACACCTGTTTTATATTAACGTTTACGTTGCTATGTTTGCATAGTATTTATGCACGCATGCCACGCTTTTAATTTGTTTCCACGTTTACTGTAAGGACTCTCGATGGCATATTCTTATACTGAAAAAAAGCGTATTCGCAAAAGTTTTGCTGAATTGCCCACTGTAATGGACATTCCCTATTTACTGTCTATTCAAGTAGATTCTTATGAGCAATTTTTGCAAGAGCACAAAAAGCCGAAAGCTCGTGAGAATACTGGTCTGCAAGCTGCCTTTTCATCTATTTTTCCGATTGAGAGTCATTCTGGTAATGCAGAGCTACAATTCGTTGAATATTACTTAGGCGAGCCTGAGTTTGATGAGCGTGAGTGTATCTTGCGTGGCTCAACGTTTGCAGCACCGATACGTGTCAAGATCCGTTTGATTATCAAGGACAAAGACAGCAAAGATAAAGACAGTAAAGCGGCGATCAAAGACATCCGTGAGCAAAGCGTCTATATGGGCGAGATGCCACTGATGACTGATAACGGTACCTTTATTATCAACGGTACTGAGCGTGTCATCGTATCACAGTTGCACCGCTCGCCTGGTGTGTTCTTTGATCATGATAAAGGTAAGTCGCACTCAAGTGGTAAGGTGCTTTACAACGCTCGTATCATCCCTTATCGCGGCTCATGGCTCGACTTTGAGTTTGATGCCAAAGACTTAGTTTTTGCTCGTATTGACCGTCGTCGTAAGTTACTTGCGTCTATTATCTTACGTGCGATTGGTTTGACGACCTCTGAAATCTTAGATTTGTTCTTTGATAAAGTAAAAGTCTATAAGGGTGAAGAGCAGTTTGAGATTGATCTGGTCGCTGATCGTCTGCGCGGCGAGATGGCGCAGTTCGATATCGTGTCACCTGATGGTGATATCATCGTCGAGCAGGGCAAACGTATCAATGCTCGCCGTATCCGTCAGTTAGAGCAAGCGGGTATGACGAAAATTGCTGTGCCTGATGAATATCTATACGAGCGCATCTTGGCTGAAGATATCGTGGTCAATGGTGACGTGATTGCTCATGCCAATACGCTCATCGATCATGAATTGTTGGTCAAGCTCAGTGCGTTCGAAGCCAGTGATGCACTCAAAGAGTTTAGCATTTTGTTCACCAACGATATCGATCAAGGCAGTTATATCGCCGATACGCTACGTGCTGATACCACTTCTAGCCGTGAAGAAGCATTGATTGAGATCTACAAAGTCATGCGCCCAGGTGAGCCACCAACGGTTGAGACCGCTGAAAAGCTGTTTGAGAGCATGTTCTTTAACGCCGATCGTTATGACTTGTCAAACGTCGGTCGTATGAAGTTTAACCGTCGCCTAGGTCTTGAGTTTGAGGACACTGACGATGCTGATATCCAGCGTGCGCGTAGTGTGTTGACCAATGATGACATCATCAATGTGTTAAAAGAGCTGATTGAGATTCGTAATGGTCGCGGTGAAGTCGACGATATCGATCACTTAGGTAACCGCCGTATTCGTTCAGTGGGCGAGATGGCAGAGAACCAGTTCCGCGTGGGCCTTGTGCGCGTAGAGCGTGCGGTCAAAGAGCGTTTAAGCTCAGCAGAATCAGACAACTTGTCACCACAAGATTTGATCAACTCAAAACCAGTAGCAGCTGCTATCAAAGAGTTCTTTGGCTCAAGTCAGTTGTCACAGTTTATGGACCAAAACAACCCATTGTCTGAAGTCACGCATAAGCGCCGTGTATCCGCGCTTGGCCCAGGTGGTCTGACCCGTGAGCGTGCAGGCTTTGAGGTACGTGACGTTCATGACACCCATTATGGCCGTGTCTGTCCGATTGAGACGCCTGAAGGTCCAAACATTGGTCTGATCAACTCACTAGCGACCTTTGCCAAAACCAACAGCTTTGGTTTCTTAGAAACGCCTTATCGCCGTGTGGTTGATGGCAAAGTAACTGACCAGATCGAATACCTATCAGCCATCGAAGAAGTTGGTACGGTCATTGCTCAAGCAGATTCGCCAGTGAGTGAAAATGGTGAGCTAAGCGATGAGATGGTCAGCGTGCGTAGTTATGGTGAATTTGTCCGTATGCCACCAGAAAAAGTGACGCATATGGATGTGTCACCAAGTCAGGTAGTATCGGTTGCCGCAGGTTTGATTCCATTCCTAGAGCATGATGATGCCAACCGTGCATTGATGGGTTCAAACATGCAGCGTCAGGCGGTTCCGACGCTACGTGCGGATAAGCCGTTAGTGGGTACGGGTATGGAGCGTCACGTCGCGCGTGACTCTGGCGTATGTGTGATCGCCAAGCGTGGCGGTGTGATCGAAGACGTCGATGCCTCGCGTATCGTCGTGCGTGTCAACGAAGAGGAGATGGTCGCAGGCGAAGCGGGTATCGATATCTATAACTTGATCAAATACACGCGCTCAAACCAAAATACTTGTATCAACCAGCGCATCATTGTCAACCAAGGCGACGAAATCGCGTCAGGGGATATTCTAGCTGATGGCCCATCAACCGATTTGGGTGAATTGGCGCTTGGTCAAAACATTCGTATCGCCTTTATGCCGTGGAATGGTTATAACTTCGAAGACTCGATTTTGCTTTCTGAAAAAGTCGTCAAAGAAGATCGCTTTACCACCATTCATATTCAAGAGTTGACTTGTGTGGCGCGTGATACCAAGCTTGGAACAGAGGAAATCACTGCTGATATTCCAAACGTTGGTGAAGCGGCGCTTTCAAACCTTGATGAAGCAGGTATCGTTTATATCGGTGCTGAAGTAGACGCAGGCGACATCTTGGTTGGTAAAGTCACACCAAAAGGCGAGACGCAGCTCACGCCAGAAGAGAAATTGCTACGGGCTATCTTTGGCGAAAAAGCTGCTGATGTAAAAGACACCTCATTGCGAGTGCCAACATCAAGCAAAGGTACGGTCATCGACGTACAAGTCTTTACCCGTGATGGCGTCGAAAAAGACGCGCGTGCCAAAGCAATCGAGAAGTCGCAGCTCGATAGCTATCGTAAAGATTTAAAAGAAGAGCTACGTATCTTTGAAGAAGCGGCTCGCGGCCGTATTGGTACCTTGCTTGATGGTCAAAAAGTCAGTGGCGGCGCTGGTCTAAAAGCCGGCACAGTCATGGCGTTGGCTGACATGAAAGAGATGAGTCTTGAGACGCTGCTTGACATCCAGCCAGTCGAAGAAGAGATCTCTGAGCGTCTCACGCAGATCGCTGATTACTTGGTCGATAAGCAAAAAGACATCGATGTGAAATTTGCAGAGAAAAAACGCAAATTAACGGCTGGTGATGACTTGCAGCATGGCGTCCAAAAAATCGTTAAGGTCTATCTGGCAGTGAAACGTCGTATCCAGCCAGGGGATAAAATGGCCGGTCGTCATGGTAACAAAGGTGTGGTATCACGCATCATGCCAGTCGAAGACATGCCGTATGATGAGCATGGCAATACCGTTGACATCGTATTGAACCCGCTAGGTGTACCATCGCGTATGAACATCGGTCAGGTGCTTGAGACGCATTTGGGTATGGCGGCTAAGGGCTTGGGTGAAAAGATTGACGGTATGCTAAAAGCACAGGCGGCAATCAAAGAGTTACGTGAGTTTTTAGACAAGATTTACAACCAAGTCGGTGGTGAGTCAGTCGATCTAGACAGCTTGTCTGATGATGATATCTTGGCATTAGCAGACAATCTACGTGATGGCGTGCCGATGGGTACAGCAGTATTTGATGGTGCTCACGAGTATCAAGTCAAAGACTTGCTAGAGCTTGCTGGTATGGATCGTGATGGTCAGCAAACCTTGTATGATGGCCGTACCGGTCAGAAGTTTGACCGTAAAGTGACCGTGGGTTACATGTATATGCTCAAGCTTAACCATTTGGTCGATGACAAGATGCACGCACGTTCAACGGGTTCTTACTCACTGGTCACCCAGCAGCCACTAGGTGGTAAAGCACAGTTCGGTGGTCAGAGATTCGGTGAGATGGAAGTATGGGCACTAGAAGCGTACGGCGCAACCTACACATTGCAAGAGATGCTGACAGTGAAATCAGATGACGTCGAAGGCCGTACCCGTATGTACAAAAACATCGTCGATGGTGAGCAGTACATGGATCCAGGTATGCCTGAGTCATTCAACGTACTGACCAAAGAAATCAAATCACTGGGTATTAATATTGAGTTAAAACAAAGCAACTAAACCCAAAGCAGAAAGATTGCTGTTTAACTTAGTTGTCAACCAAAAGTAGTACGCTTATGGCGACTGCTTTTGGTGATTTGTCTCAACCCGATTCATTGCCTTCATTCATCTAACTTGGCGTCGACAATATGCTGCTAGATGATTATAAAGATAACGGAGAAGCAACTTGAAAGATTTACTCGATATCATGCAAAGCCCTACCGCTAGCGGTAATCAAGAGTTTGATAGTATTCAAATTACCTTAGCCGCCCCTGATGTGGTTAAGTCGTGGTCACATGGTGAAGTTAAAAAACCAGAAACAATCAACTACCGTACATTTAAGCCTGAGCGTGATGGTCTGTTTTGTGCCAAAATTTTTGGTCCAGTCAAAGACTTTGAATGCTTGTGCGGCAAGTACAAACGTCGTAAGTTCCAAGGCGTTATCTGTGAGAAGTGTGGCGTAGAAGTCACCACTGCCAAAGTTCGCCGTGATCGTATGGGTCACATTGACCTTGCAAGCCCTGTTGCGCACATTTGGTTCTTAAAGTCTCTGCCAAGCCGCATCGGTCTACTTCTCGACATGACCCTACGCGATATCGAACGCGTTCTATACTTTGAGAGCTATATCGTCACTGAGCCTGGCCTGACTTCTTTAGAGAAGTACCAACTGCTCGATGATGAAGACTACTACAAAGCCCTAGAAGAGTTCGGTGACGAATTCACCGCCAAAATGGGTGCAGAAGCGGTACAAGACCTGCTCAAAGACATCGATATCGATATCGAGATTGATGAGCTGCGCGAAGCGATCCCGCAAACAGGCTCTGAAACCAAGCTCAAAAAGATGTCTAAGCGCCTAAAACTATTAGAAGCGTTCCGTGACTCGAACAACAAGCCTGAGTGGATGGTAATGAATATCTTACCAGTATTGCCACCAGACTTGCGTCCGTTGGTACCACTAGAAGGCGGCCGTTTTGCGACATCAGATCTAAACGATCTGTATCGCCGCGTTATCAACCGTAATAACCGTCTAAAGCGTCTGCTCGAGCTAAGTGCGCCTGATATCATCGTACGTAACGAAAAACGTATGCTACAAGAATCAGTCGATGCCTTGCTTGATAACGGTCGCCGTGGCCGTGCCATTACTGGTAGTAACAAACGTCCATTGAAATCCTTGGCAGATATGATCAAAGGTAAGCAAGGCCGTTTCCGTCAAAACTTACTTGGTAAACGTGTTGACTATTCTGGTCGTTCGGTCATCGTTGTTGGTCCGACCCTGCGTCTGCATCAGTGTGGCCTGCCAAAGAAAATGGCACTTGAGTTGTTCAAGCCATTTACTTACAACAAGCTGCTATCGCATGGCCTTGCCACAACGATTAAAGCCGCCAAAAAGATGGTAGAGCGTGAAGAGCCGCAAGTATGGGATATGCTGGCCATGGTTATCCGTGAGCATCCAGTCCTACTAAACCGTGCGCCAACGCTTCACCGTTTGGGCTTACAGGCATTTGAGCCGGTACTTATTGAAGGTAAGGCGATCCAATTGCATCCGCTGGTTTGTACCGCGTTTAACGCTGACTTTGATGGTGACCAAATGGCCGTACACGTGCCATTGACGCTAGAAGCCCAGCTCGAATCGCGCGCATTGATGATGTCAACCAACAACATCCTATCGCCTGCCAACGGTGATCCAATTATCGTACCCTCACAGGACGTTGTACTTGGTCTGTATTACATTAGCCGCTCGTCGATCAATGCCAAAGGCGAAGGCATGATATTTTCGACCGTCAACGAAGCTTTGCGTGCCATTGGTTCAAACGACTTGCATGTCAACGCAAAAATTAAAGTGCGTGTGACAGAAACGCACGTCGATGCAGAGGGCAACGAAAGCAAAGAAGTCACTCTAAAAGAAACGGTGGCTGGTCGTTTGCTTATCTGGAACATCATGCCACAAGGCATGTCGTTTGATGAGTGTAACCAAGAGATGACCAAAAAGAACATCTCGCGTTTGATCAACTCTTGCTACCGTAAAGTCGGCGTCAAAGAAAGTGTCATGTTTGCTGACCAATTGATGTATCTTGGTTTTGCTCAAGCGACATTATCAGGCGTGTCAATCGGTATTGATGATATGGTGATTCCGCCGCTGAAAAAACAAATCATCGAAACCGCCGAAGCTGAAGTTCGCGAAATTGAAGATCAGTTTGAGCAAGGTTTTGTGACTGCAGGTGAGCGTTATAACAAAGTCGTCGATATCTGGTCGCGTACCAACGATAAAGTCGCTAAAGCGATGATGGATAACTTAGCGACCGATAAAGTCATCAACGCCCAAGGCGAAGAAGACGAGCAAAAATCATTTAACTCTATCTTTATCATGTCAGACTCTGGTGCTCGTGGTAGTGCCGCGCAGATTCGTCAGCTTGCTGGTATGCGTGGTTTGATGGCAAAACCAGATGGCTCAATCATTGAGACACCGATTAAGGCCAACTTCCGTGAAGGTTTGACCGTACTACAGTACTTTATCTCGACGCACGGTGCGCGTAAAGGTCTTGCTGATACTGCCCTAAAAACGGCTAACTCAGGTTACCTAACGCGTCGCTTGGTCGATGTGGCGCAAGACTTGGTTGTGACCAGCGAAGACTGTGGTACCGAAGAAGGCTTGCTCATGAAGCCGCACATCCAAGGTGGTGAGATCATCGAAAAACTCGGTGAGCTTGTTCTTGGCCGTGTGACCGCGCGTGATGTGACGTACAATGACGATCCGTCAAAAGTCTTGATTCCAGCGGGTACGTTGATAGATGAGCATTGGGTAAATGTACTAGACAACAACGCCATTGATGACATCTGGGTACGCTCAGTGATCACCTGTGAAGTTGAGCATGGCGTGTGTTCACAGTGTTATGGTCGTGATCTGGCTCGTGGTCATAAGGTCAATATCGGTGAGTCAGTCGGTGTCATGGCAGCGCAGTCCATCGGTGAGCCTGGTACTCAGTTGACCATGCGTACCTTCCACGTGGGCGGGGCAGCAAGCTCAGCATCTGTGGACAACAGCATCTCAGCACGTAATGCAGGTCAAGTGCATTTTGAAAACATGAAAACGGTTGAACACACTGATGGCCACTTGGTTATCGTCTCGCGTTCAGCAGAGCTTGCGTTGACCGATGAGCTTGGTCGTGAGCGTGAGCGCTATAAAGTGCCTTATGGTTCAAGCGTTCTGGTGAAAAACGAAGAGCAAGTCGAAGGTGGCCAGACCATCGCTAAATGGGATCCACACACGCACCCAATTATCACAGAGTTTGCCGGTACGGCACGCTTTAGCGATATCATTGATGGTTCGACAGCGACGGTCAAAGTCGATGATGCAACGGGTATGAGCTCGTTTGAGATTTTAGCGACTCGTGACCGTTCAAGCTCGGCTAAAGATTTGCGTCCTGCTATCATCTTGAATACGGATGAAGGCAAAGAAGTGGTTTATTTCTTGCCAGCGGAAACCATCATCCGCGTCAGCGACGGTGAGAAAGTAGCCGCAGGTTCGGTATTAGGCCGTGTACCACAAGCGTCATCAGGTACCAAGGATATTACCGGTGGTCTACCACGTGTGGCTGATTTGTTTGAAGCACGTCGTCCAAAAGATCATGCCATCATGGCAGAGATGACCGGTGTGGTCAGCTTTGGTAAAGAAACCAAAGGGAAAAACCGCTTTATCATCACCAACGAAGATGGTGAGACGCATGAAGAGCTGATCCCGAAATGGCGTCAAATCAACGTTTTCGAAAACGAGACTGTTGCTCGCGGTGAGATCATCGCTGATGGTCCGCAAAACCCGCACGACATCTTACGTCTAAAAGGTCAAACCGCCCTTGCTGATTATATCGTCAACGAAGTACAGGACGTCTATCGTCTGCAAGGTGTAAAAATCAACGATAAGCACATCGAAGTTATTATTCGTCAGATGCTGCGCAAAGTTGAAGTGACTGATGGCGGTGATTCAAACCACTTTAAAGGCGATCAGGTCGAGTACGCTGATGTCATAGCCTTGAATGCTAAACTGGAAGCTGAGAATAAATTCCCAGTTCAGTATGAGCGTCAATTGCTTGGTATCACCAAAGCAAGTCTGGCAACAGAAAGCTTTATCTCAGCGGCGTCGTTCCAGGAGACTACTCGTGTCCTAACTGCTGCTGCGGTAACAGGTAAAGTTGATGAGCTACGTGGTCTAAAAGAAAACGTGGTCGTTGGTCGCTTGATTCCTGCTGGTACGGGGCTTGCTTATCACAAAGCCCGTAAAGAAAAAGCAGAGCAAAAACTGCAAGAGTCAGATCTAAACGCAGCTTTTGATATGACGGCCAGCACCGATAGTAAAGACTTTGCAAGCTTTGATGAAGCCTTTGCGCAAGAACTAAATCAAGACAATTAATTGTCTTTGATGTCTTATCACTGTCAAAAAAGCCAGCCTATGTTGCTGGCTTTTTTGTGCACGTACAAAAGTCAGAAAGACGTGGTACTGTTATCCAAAAAAATAGTACACTGAGAAATAAGCCCTCACTTAATATCTTATAGAAGGATAAATCACCAATGGCTGGTAAAACCCGTGTTGCCAAGTATCAAGCAGACCGCACCAATCAAAAGCTGTATTTTTGTCGTCTTGCCTGCCAAGCGGCGGACAGTAGTAATGATAAGCAGCTATATCAGGCTCATTGTGAAACCGCTATTTTTCATTTATATGGTGCGTTGTTGGCTTTTACTCAGGAGCTTGGACATTTTTATGGTTTAAACATGACAGCGCCGACATTGTGCGACATCGAGCAAGCACTAAGTGCGCGCACGCAGGTATCGCCTGAAGTCCAGCGTTTACAACAGTTGCAGCAGCAGGGCTTTGTGGCCAACATAGAGCGCGCGTATCAGCGTAGCTTGTATGCGGTACCGCCAGATACAGTGATTGATGAGACGCTAAGTGCGAGTAGAGATACGGCAAAAGCGACTGATCTTATTGTCAACGTTGTGACGTTATCGAATCAGTGGCTGCCAGATGAAGCCACCATCCGCGAGTGGCGTCAGCAGCTCTTAGAGCTGATAGATCAGCTGCGTGCGGGTATGGTTGAGTTTTAACCACCCTAATCCATACTGTTGTTTAACGGCTTTTTGGCCCTACCTTACATGACAGCATCAAGAAAAAAGCGTGTTTGATCATGGTCAAACACGCTTTTTATATAAAGTATAGCCAGTTCAAAATAAAGCCGATAGTTTCAAATTAACGTGCAACTGGTATACATTTTTCTTACTTGCTGTGTCTACGCTGACAGATGCTGCGCAAAACTCATACAAGCTGCACTGTATCGGTTTTAAAATGAATTAACCATACTCATACTAGGGCTACTCAGGCATGGCTGGCATACGCTCCACCGGGGTTACCGATAGCGGATTTTGCGGTACGCTATCATGACGGGTCGTTGGTGCTGAACGCTCGTCTTCGACCGGCTCAGGTGCTGGCGGCTTGCGCTGCTGGGTGCTGGTTTTGACAGGTTTTTCTGATACAGTGTCGGTAGGCGTATTGTCGTCTTCATCGCTAGTAACGATACCATCATCCGTCATTTCTATGATTTTTTGTTTTTGTTTTTTGGATTTTGAGCGATTATTGATAGAGACCCATTGATGAGGGGTGTCTTTGAGCTGGGCTTTCATAAAGTCAATCCATACTGGTAGCGCTGCCACGCCGCCGTATTCGCGCCGACCCATGGTCGATGGTTGGTCAAAGCCCATCCAGACGACGGTTGCGTTACTGGGATGAAACCCTGCAAACCAAGCGTCTTTTGCTTCGTTGGTGGTACCAGTTTTACCACCGATATCATCACGTCCCAGTGCTTTTGCTCTTCTTGCCGTGCCATGCTGTACAACATCACGTAATATGTCTGCCATCTCAAAGGCCACTCTAGGCTTTAAGATACGCGGTGCTTGTTTGGCCATCACGTACTGTACTGCAGGCGCTTTTAGGCGATCTGATTGCGGACTGGCATCATAGATATGGCTTTGATCGCTCTGTGTACCTGCTTCGGTATCACGGTCTTTTGAGTCTGCTGCTGCATCTACAGTTGCCGCTTGTTCGAGCGCGCTATCATAGTCTTCTAGCAGTTTTTTGTTGACGCGTTCTAGTTGCTCATTGAAACATGAGGCGCAGGCTTGCTGCGGGTTGGCCTGAAAAAGCAGCTCGTTATTGTAGTTATAAATTTGCTCAATAAAATAAGGCTGTATGCGGTGACCGCCATTGGCAAAGGTTGCATAAGCGGTGGCCATCTGTAGCGGTGTCGCTTGTCCTGTACCTAATGCCAACGATAGGGTAGTTGGCAGCTTTTCTTTATCGAGACCAAACTCGTCTAATAATGTACGAGTATCAGAGATACCGACGGCCTGTAACAGACGAATAGAGACAAGATTGCGCGATAGATACAAACCGCGACGTAAGGTGATGTCTCCTAAAAAACGCCCGTCAGAGTTTTTGGGTTTCCAGTCTCCAACTTGGATAGGGCGGTCTGAGACGATACTATCAGGGCGGTAGCCCTTTTCTAGGGCTGCGGTATAGACTAGAGGCTTGATGGTAGAGCCAGGTTGCCGCCAGCCTTGCAGCGCTCGGTTAAACTTGCTGTGGTTAAAATCAAAACCACCGACCAAAGCATTGAGCGCGCCTGTTTCTGGGTTTAATGAAACCAGACTGCCTTGTATGTCAGGAATTTGAGCCAGCTGCCAGCGGTTGCTTGCTGTCGGAATCAGGCGCACAATATCGTTTTTACTGACGACTTGACTGGCATTACTTGGATAATAACCGATACGATCGGCAGAGATGTATTTGCGCGCCCAGCTCATCCCAGACCAGTTAACCGTCACCGTCTCACCCGAGGGGATAGTGGCCTCAAAACTACGAGCATTTACTTTTGTCACTTTGGCAGGTGATAGGTTACTATACCGACGGAAGTTCTCTAATGGCTCATCATTCGCTTCAGCGCCGCGCCAGCCATGGCGATGCTCATAAGCGATGAGACCTTTGAGTACGGCGGCCTCTGCATCGGTTTGCGCTTTACTATCGACGGTCAGACGTACGCGCCAGCCGCCATGCATGACCTGCTCGCCATAGCGATTTACTAAGGTAGAGCGTGCCATCTCTGCCAAATAAGGCATATTAACATCGAGTTTTTCTTGATAGAGCTTGATGCCGATGGGGGAGTTGACTGCTTCATCATGCTGCGCTTGACTGATATAACCCAGCTCATGCATACGGCCAATGATCCAGTTGCGGCGGGTCAGGGCGCGCTCAGGATTGGCGACAGGATTGTACTTAGAAGGGGCTTTTGGCAGACCTGCCAGCATTGCCATCTCTGCAATGGTGAGGTTGTCTAGTGACTTACTATAGTATTTTTTGGCGGCCGCACGGATGCCGTAAGCGCCTTCACCCAAATAAATCTTATTGACATAAAGGGTCAAAATGTCGTTTTTACTGAGCTCGTCTTCTATTTTACGAGCTAAAAACAGCTCAGTTAGTTTACGATTTAAGGTACGCTCTGGGCTCAAAAAGTAGTTTTTGGCCACCTGCATGGTGATGGTTGAGCCACCTGTTTGACTATCATCATCGGTCACCACTTCGGTGACTGCGCGACCTAAACCTTTAATGCTGATACCACTGTGCTGGAAAAAAGACGCATCTTCTGCGGCCAAAAAAGCATGAGTCAGATCTTCAGGGATTTCCTCAAAAGTGATCGGTAATGATAAACGATTGCCGTATTGACCGATGAGTTTGTCATCACTACTATATATCTGCAATGGCATTTCTAGCGTCGCGGTTTTTATCTCTTGCGTACTTGGCAGGGTAGGCGATAAATACATGGCCATGCCATAAAAGCCAATAGGAACTGCCATTGCTAGGACAACCGCCAAGGCTAAACAAGCGATAAATAGCCCTACCAAAAAGTGAATAATGTGAGCAGTAGCATTTTTTTTGGCCATAATAAGACTTATTAATTAATGATTTGCAACAGATAGTGCATTATACCTTGAACGAAATAGGGAGGTCATAATAAATGTGTAAGTTAGCCTTAATATATACTTTAAATGCTTGAATCTATCTATTAAGTAAAGTATTGTATTCAATTATTACAAATAACTATCAGATTGTACACTTAATATAAGGTATAGAGTTTGTGAGGC
This sequence comes from Psychrobacter sp. Marseille-P5312, assembly GCF_900291405.1. Classification (NCBI taxonomy): domain Bacteria; kingdom Pseudomonadati; phylum Pseudomonadota; class Gammaproteobacteria; order Moraxellales; family Moraxellaceae; genus Psychrobacter; species Psychrobacter sp. Marseille-P5312. The sequence continues at coordinate 725,131 of NZ_OLML01000001.1, read as the reverse complement.
TATTTACTCCCAAAAGTCGACATTTGATTGGAGTGGATATCTGTGCCACCTCAGTAAAGTTGGTTGACATACAGCGCCAACAAGGCATGTTCCACTTAAAATCTTATGGCATTGAAAGACTACCGGAAGGCGTAGTCGTCGATAAACTCATCGTGGATACTGAAGCCGTTGGTGATACGATTGCCAGTTTGGCCAGACGTTGTCAAGTGGCTAATGCCCATGCAGCGACAGCCGTATCAGGGTCAGCAGTGATTACCAAGATCATCGATATGGATATGGCACTCAGCGATGTCGAGCGCGAAGCGCAGATACGTCTCGATGCCGATCAATACGTGCCTTATCCTCTTGAAGACGTCAACCTGGACTTTGAAGTCTTAGGCCCTTCTCTGGTCAGTGACGATATGGTGCAGGTGCTACTGGCGGCCTCACGCTCGGAGAATGTCGACCAACGCGTCGATGCCTTAACCTTCGGCGGCATGCAAACCAAGGTCATGGATATTGAGTCGCACGCCATTGAGCGTGCTTTTGGCTTGATGGTAGATAATTTACCAGGGCTACCAGAATTGGTCGCCTTGGTAGATATTGGTCACAATCAAACCACCTTATATGTCGCCAAAAATGGCGAATTTATCTATAGCCGCGAACAGCTATTTGGCGGTGCTCAGCTGACAGAGGCAATACAAAATCGTTATGGCTTATCGTCTGAGGAAGCGGCGCTGAGTAAGCGTGAGCGCACCTTGCCTGACGATTACTATCCTGAGGTATTGACACCGTTTATCGAAAACACTATTCAGCAAATCACTCGCTCTTTGCAGTTCTATTTTTCTTCGAGCCAATACAGCAATATCGATCACGTGGTCCTCGCGGGGGGCAGTAGCTCGATTCCCGGTCTGGCTGGAATGGCGCAACAAAAACTGGGTGTGACTGTCAGTATCGCCAATCCATTTACCAATATGACCATCGCGCCACATATCGATAATGAGCAACTGGCGATCGATGCCCCAAGCCTCATGGCCGCATGTGGTCTTGCGTTAAGGAGCTTTGACTAATGGCTCGTATTAACCTCTTACCCTGGCGCGCCGAAGAGCGCGAACGCCGCAATAAAGAGTTTATCACGCTTGTGGTAGCTGTGACACTACTAACGTTGTTGGCCGCATTTGCTACGTGGAGCTATTTTAACAATGAGCTTGAAGAGCAGCTCGATGCCAATGCTTTGATTGAACAAGAAAACGCGCGCTTAGACACCGTGTTGAGCGAAATCGATGGCTTAGAGCAGCGCCGTGAAGATATTATCTCACGCATGCAAGTGATTCAAGACTTACAAGGTCGCCGCCCTGTTCCTGTACGTCTATGGGACGATTTGGCTAAAGCAATGCCGTCGGCACTTTATCTCAATAATCTCAAGCGCGAAGGGGATGTCATCACCTTGACCGGCCTGGCAGATAACCCAAATGTGGTGTCCAATCTGATTCGTAATCTCGATAGTAGTAAATGGATGGGTAACTCTGCTGTCAGCAATATTCAACAAAACATCAGTGCTTATCAGGCAGCGCCTGCGCTAAATAACACCATCAATACAGGTGAGCAGACGCGCCCTGTTTATCCAGAAGACAGCTATGTACAGTTTGTGGTAACCACAAAGGTGCAGTCAGAGACGGCCACACCTGACGAGGGTGATGGGCTTGGAGGTGCGTTATGAAACTGAGCCGCAAAAAAAGCCTAATCAAAATCAAAAAAGCAGACCTAAAGCCAAAAAAGCAGTTTGACTTACAAGAGTTTCGTCGCAGTTTTGAGTCGTTAGACTCCGAAAACTATGGTAGCTGGCCATTACCCGTCAAGGTAACGGTGATAGGGCTTATCATTGTTTTTATCGCCGCCTTGTCATGGGCGCTGCCGATCAGTAGCAAAATCGATGAAATCAATGCCGCCGAAAGCCAGCAGCAAACCTTGCTCGATAGTTATCGTGAAAAAGAATCACGCGCCCGTCACTTAGAAGCGTATAAAACGCAAGTGGTGCAGATGGAAGCTGAGTTTAACTCGTTACTTGATCAACTACCAAAAGACACACGGGTGTCAGAGCTGGTAGAGGGTATCAACATGACTGGTGTGGGCAGTAATATTCGTTTTCAGGATATCTCGGTTGAGCCTGAAATTGAAAACGAGTTTTTTATTGAGCAGCCGATACGTATTGCCGCATTGGGTGAGTATCATCAGTTTGGCAGCTTTATCAGTGGACTGGCTGCTCTACCTCGTATCATCACGATGCATGATTTTGAGGTGAGTAACCCGCAGCCGAGCTTGGATGTATTGCCAGAGCTAAATCTGGTACTACAAACCAAAACCTATCGTTCAAAAGAAGCAAATCCTGAAGGTGATGCCGCTGCTGCAGGAGACAGTCAATGATGATAAATAAACTGCCCACGTTACTGGCGTTAAGTATGGTTGTGTTGTCGATGACGGGCTGTAGCGATCGCATAGGGATGGCACAGCAGTCGATGAATGACATACGCAACCAGCCAGCGCAGCCGATTGAGCCCCCACCTAAGGCGGAGCTGGTAGAAGATTTTGTATACAGCGCAAGCACGCAGCGCAGTCCGTTTTTGCCCCCAAGTTTGGTCAATGTACAAGGGCCGACGACGCCTATCGATGGTGTACGCCCTGATATTACCAGAGTCAAAGGGCCGCTTGAGCAGTACGAGCTATCACAGCTGGTCTTTCGCGGTGTCGTTGTTTCGCCTGAAGGTCAGCGATATGCGTTGGTACAACGTCCTGATGGCTCAGTTGCGAGTGTGAAAGTAGGTGATTATCTTGGATTGAATGACGGCCGTATTGTTGAAATCACGCCGACCCAGATTAACTTGATTGAAATTGTGCCAGACAGCCGCGCAGGGTTTATCGAAAAACCCCAGTCGCTGGTCTCTCCTATAAGCTAAGTCGGCAGATTTTTTGAGGAATAAATAATGACAGTACGCAACAACAAGGTAATGACGATGAGTAACCGCGTATCTTCTGCTTTTGCCGTTTCAGCATTGGCAGTCAGTATGGTAGCAGTGAGTAACCATGCCCAAGCTGCCCAGCGTATCAATAACGTCTCTGTGGTACAAACTGCGCCAGCTGTGACGCAAATGCGCTTGAGCTTTGCCGGTGCGCCAGCATTGCCTGCAGCCTATCAGCTAGATGATCCAAGCCGTTTGGTACTAGATTTTGAACAAGTGCAAAATGGGCTGGCTAGCCGATTTAACGAATACAACATCGGTATGGTCAATGATGTCACGACACTAAGCAGCGACAGCACCACGCGTCTCATTGTGGGTCTCAAGCAAGCAGGCAACTATACCACAGCGGTCGATGGTAATGATTTGCTGCTGACCATCACTGACCCTAGCCGCCCCGTGGTTAATCAGCCCGTCGTTAATCAAGTAATCACCAATGATCCTGTGCAAGATGTGCTGAATAACAGTAGTGGCATGACAACCACAGCAGTTGTCACCCCCATTGTAGAAACCAGTAGCGTTCCTGTTGCGGCCGTCAATAGCACTAATACTACGGTGGTCAAAAACCAAGTGCCCGCAGATACGATGGTGGTTCGGGTCAATCCGCTATTGGATCCACAGCTTGCCGCCTCACAAGTGAGTAAGCAATATAGCTATGAAGGCCTAACCGCCGTCAATTTTGCTGCAGGTAACGATGGTGGTGGTAATATCAGTATCGCTTTGGCCAATGAAGCCATTCCAGTAGATGTACAACGCCAAGGCAATAAGCTGGTCGTCCGTTTGACAGGCAGTACGGTGCCTAGAAACTTGCTGCGTCGTCTAAATATCAATAGCGGTCTGGTTAGTAGTATTGATACCAAAAACCAAGGTCAAAATGGTGTCGTCACCATCAATATGAACGACGACTATGAGTATCAAGCGTACCAGTCAGGCAATCAGCTAAATATCAGCATCAGTAAGCCTGAGCTACTGCGTGAGCCGACGCTCGAAGAAAGGGTCTATAGTGGTGAGCCACTGTCTATGGAATTCCAAGATGTCGAGATCCGCAGCGTCTTAGATATTTTGGCGCAGTTTACCGAGATGAATATCGTGGCAAGTGATTCGGTGGCAGGTAACATCACGTTGCGCCTGATCAACGTGCCTTGGGATCAAGCGCTTGATATTATTTTAAAGAGTAAAAATCTGGGCAAACGTGAAAACGGCAATGTGATTTTGGTCGCGCCGGCGACAGAGCTTGCAGAGCAAGAAGCACGTGAGCTTGAAGCGCAGCAAGCGGTTGAGTCTTTTGCACCGTTACGTACAGAGTACATCCGCTTAAGCTATGCTAAAGCGCAAGATGTTCTGACATTGATTTCTCAAGGCAGCGGCTCTTCTGGTAGTAGCTCAAACCGTGCCGACGACAATAACTCTTTGTTGTCAAATCGCGGTACCGTCACTGTGGATGAGCGTACCAATACCTTGATTGTCAAAGATGTGGCAGACAGCATTGAAAACATTCATAAACTGATCAGCAAAATCGATATTCCGGTGCGTCAGGTGATGATCGAGGCGCGTATTGTCAGTGCGACCGACAGCTTTAGTAAAGAGATCGGTGTTCGTTGGGGTATTTTGTCAAATGGTGCGGCCAATAACCGTAACTTATTGGTGGGTGGCAGTAACCAGACATTGTGGGATTTAAAAGAATTTGATGTAGAAACCACCACCGTCAACGGCCAGACGGTCTCGTATCCCTCTTATGACATCACGCGGCCTGATAACCTAAACGTCGATTTGGGTGTGGCCAACCCAGCGGGTAGTATTGCCTTTGGTTTGCTCAGTATGTCAGATGTGATGCTCGACCTTGAGCTATCAGCGCTGCAAGCGGACAATCGCGGTGAAGTCATCTCGACGCCGAAGATTTTGACCGCGGATAAACAAACCGCAAAGGTGTCATCTGGGACTCAGATTCCGTATCAAGAGGCCTCAGCCAGTGGCGCGACCACCACCAGCTTTAAAGAAGCGGCGCTGAGCTTGGAGGCCACGCCAAACATCACCCCTGATGGTAAAATTGGCCTACAACTCCTCATCACCAATGGCACACCGACCATCATCAACAATCAGGTCGCCATCGCTGAAGACTCAATCTCAACCAACGTTATCATCGAAGATGGCCAGACCGTGGTCTTAGGTGGCGTGTTCAAAAACCGTACCAGTAACGGCGTGGATAAAGTGCCTTTCTTAGGGGATTTGCCGTATATTGGCCGCGCCTTCCGCAAAGATGTGCGTAGTAATGCCAAAGAAGAGCTATTGATCTTTGTCACACCAAAACTCATCAATGATGGTACCAGCCGCTTGAATTAATCACAGGTTGAACTACTTTAAAAAAGCGAGCCTGAGTGCTTGCTTTTTTTATGAGTCAGCCGAAAGATGGATGAGATTTTGCGGACAATTATCGCGGCTCGTTACTAGCCAGAATATCAATGACGTTGTATCATAGCTAATTTAGCTGAGTAAGTACTATGGTGGAGGAATTGCCGTCGGTGTTTTTAGTGGGGCCGATGGGAGCAGGGAAAACGACAATCGGTAAACTGCTGGCTAAGCAGCTAGGACGTGAGTTTTTGGATAGTGACTGGTATATCGAGTCGCAAACAGGTGCCGATATTGCGTGGATCTTTGCCAAAGAAGGTGAAGCAGGCTTTCGCGAGCGTGAGACACGCGCCATCGATGAGTTGACCCAAAAACCGCAAATTGTATTGGCAACTGGTGGCGGTGCGGTCATGTCTGCCGAAAATCGCGCGTTTTTGCACCAGCGTGGCATCGTCGTGTATCTCAATGCCCCCGTTGATGTGCAAATGGCGCGTACGGCAAAAGACAAGTCGCGACCATTGCTACAGCAGCCCAACCCCAAGCAGATATTGCAGGATCTCTACAGCATCCGTGATCCGCTATATCGTCAAGTGGCGCATATCATCATGCCAACTGGCCATACTTATCCGCGTTATATGGTCAATCAACTTTTGCAGCAGCTGGCATCGTTTGATATGTCTGCCATTACCGCCCCAAATAACCAAAGCTAACTGTATAGATACTGTATGGATGACGGACAGTCAGCTGCTCATCGCTTATGACCACTATTTAAGGAGTACTTCATGGCCACGCCACAGTTTTTTGAGGGTTTAACCGTTCAGACACAAAGCCATGATTATCCCATTATTATCACTGAAGACGCGGGCAAAAATGGCAGTATGGCGCAGCAAGTGGCGCCTTATATCACGGGCCGTCAGGTTTTAATCGTCACCAATGAGACGGTTGCGCCTTTATACCTATCTGCATTTGAACAAGCGCTGGCCGCGCACTTTGCTGTGAGAGTCTGTGTGCTGCCAGATGGTGAGCAGTATAAAAACCAAGACAGTATCAATCAGATTTATGATGCACTGATGGATGCCCATTTCAACCGTGACGTGACGCTCATCGCCCTAGGTGGCGGCGTCATTGGCGATATGACAGGCTTTGCGGCGGCAAGTTTTATGCGCGGCGTGAATTTTATCCAGATACCAACGACATTGCTGTCACAAGTAGACTCTAGTGTCGGCGGCAAAACAGGCATCAATCATGCACAAGGCAAAAACATGATTGGCGCTTTTTGGCAACCGCAAATGGTATTGGCTGATATGAGTACACTCAAAACCTTGCCCGCTCGTGAGCTCTCAGCAGGGCTGGCAGAGGTCATCAAGTATGCTCTTATCATGGATGTCGGTTTTTTGCAGTGGCTGGAGAGCAATCTGCCTGCCATGATGGCGCTGGATTTGGCCGTGCTTGGTGAAGCGGTAAAACGCTGCTGTCAATATAAAGCCGATATCGTGGCCCAAGACGAGCGCGAGTCAGGTGTGCGTGCCTTGCTTAACTTTGGCCATACTTTTGGTCATGTGATCGAGACGCATCAAGGCTACGGCAACTGGCTACACGGCGAGGCTGTGGCGGCAGGTATGGTACAGGCCGCCGAGCTTTCACAAAAAATGGGCTGGCTAAGTAATGAGGAGGTGGCGCGTGTTAAGCATGTGTTGACCTTGGCAAACCTGCCCATCTATCCGCCTGCGATCGCGGTGGACACTGCGCTTGATCTGATGGGCCATGATAAAAAAGTGAAACACGGACAAATCCGCCTGATTTTGTTAAAATCACTGGGTGAGGCGGTATTGACCAATGACTTTGATGCCACGCTATTAACCGACGTGCTGGCCGCACACAGTACGTAAGATACTGATTTTACAATCATAAGCGTTTGGTGAAGACAATGTGCGTTTAGCGCCTAACGTGACCGCTGGCATTTATTTCAACAAGTCTTTATGTTGCGTTCTTAACCCTATTTTCACCAAGGATACTCTCATGGCAGCACCAAGATCGACGACGCGTAGCGCAAGCCAAGCATATCGCCGCCAAGCATTGATTTGGCTGGTAGCGACGTTGCTACTTGGCGTGGTTACCGCTTTGGTTTGGATGTTTAGTCAGACTCCAGCGATGGGTGCCAAAATCGAAAACGCACCGATAACCACGCCGCAGCCGCTTAGTGCTGAGCTTGAGCAGCCGCTCACCATAGAATCCTTGCATGAGCTGGATACGGATGTGCAGCCGCTCAGCTTTGATGCGACCATTCGCGATTTGCGCAGCTATCCTGATGAGTTCAAAGACAAGCGCTATTTGCTAGCAAACAAGGGCAAATGGACAGTGCAGGTGATGAATGTCGCCGAAAACGACGTCATCGTCAGCTATCTAGAAAGCCGTGATGATCGCAAAAAGTTTGCGTATTTTCGCTATTTAGATGACGAAAACCAAGCGCGTTATATGCTAACTTATGGGCTGATGAGCAGTCCGCAAGAAGCGGTTGGCGCCTCAAAACTGGTGGACTTTAAATTACCGGCTGATGTCCGCGTGTTGCCAGAAGAAATCAATCGCTATATCGGTATCATCGATAATTATGAGCGCCCCGATCCCATAAAAGATTTGAGCAATAGGCGAGTGCGCGCGGTTGATTTGCGCCCGACCAAGCGCGAAGTACCAGTGCGTCAACCTGCCGATGACAGCAACGACGTCGATGAAACACGGCGCGCACCGAGTAGCAGTGAGACCAGTATTCGCCAGTCTATCGACACTTCTGAGACCTTATCTGTTACTGAGGAGCGTATCATAGGCGGTGAAGAGCAGTCGTCTGTGACCGCAGGCAACGAAGAGTCGAGCAACAAACCTGCGGACAATCAAAAACCGGTAGCGGCAGGCGGTGATAGTAGCAATAAGAAGCCACCAGTCGTGCCAACGCCGAAGCCGCCAAGTAGTAGTGGGGCAAATGTGGGCGCAAACAATGCGGCAAATAGCGGTGCCAATAACGCCAGCAATAAAAACAGTAATCCCAATAAAAATAGCAATACCGGCACGGACAATAAAAGTACCAACCAAGGTGTAGCTAAAAACGATAACGCTGCCAAAAATAACGGCGACAGTATTAAAGAGCTGATTGAAGAAAAAAGCAATTAAGTTGCGTCTGTTGATTTGATTAGAGTCATAGCCGTAGCGATAGTAATAAAGCCCATTAGCAAAGATACTGGTGGGTTTTTTTTGGCAGGTATTTTATGTGTCAAGTGACAGTTGTTATTTTCTCCAGTTACCGCTTCTGCTTTGATGTTCTGCTATCTTAGTTGCATGAACCATGGCTTAAATGATAGCTGAAACCTGCCTTTATATGCATTTTTATCTGCTGTTTTTCGTCGTTGTATAACCATTAGTAATACGTTCTCTTACAAAATATGGGTGATGAATCGATAGAAAAGACTAGATTTTTTGCCAATCATTAACTAAGATAACGGTGGGCGACGTTCTGTATAGTTATCGTAAATAACTATTTATTGAGCATTCGGTGAGTGCTTGCATCAAATCTATAAGACGCTTTGCTACTGTTTGTTGTCCCAAGCGCCGCCATTTTTATTTGCATTTATACGATAATAAATGGCGCAGCCTCCCTTACGGTCGCTCTTTTTAGAGTGAATAAAGCGCTTAAATACAGAGCGTCAAATATTCAATATAAATCATCGCACCGTTACACTACCTAGCCAATATAATCATAGCGTTCGGTAATACACGGTGACAAGCGATACTCCAGTTAACAATAGCATGTGATTGAGAACTGAGTAACTGGCAGATAAAACGATTTTTATCTGATTGCCAAGATCTATTACTTACTGTCTATTCATACATTAATTATCTGTTCAGACATCATTAATGACTAGGAGGGTCAAGGTGCTAACCTGATTCTCAGAGTATGATGAATAAGAACGTCACATCAATTATTAATTCGGATATACGAATATTAATTATTAGCCCGTTCTGCCTACGGATAGCCGTTTATGCTCCGCATTGGATGATAAGCGACCCGTTCAATTAAAAGGACTAGCCATGTCAATGATTTCCTCCCATACGCATTTGGCCACGCCAGATGATTTCTCTGATAACTGTGGTTTTGGTTTGATCGCTCACATTGAGGGTGAGGCCAGCCATGATTTGGTAAAAACAGCCATTCATAGCTTAAGCTGTATGACGCACCGTGGCGGTGTTGCTGCTGATGGTAAGACGGGTGACGGCTGTGGTCTATTGTTGGCAACGCCGACCAAGTTTTTTCAAAAAATTGCCGCCGAGCTGCAGTTTGATATTACTGATAACTTTGCGGTGGGCATGGTCTTTGTCAATCTCGACGCTGCTAAAGCAAAACACAGCCAGCAAATACTCTCTGAAGAGATTACTGCACAAGGTTTGGATGTGGCGGGCTGGCGTAATGTGCCACTTGATTTGACGATTGTCGGTGACATAGGCCGTGAGACATTGCCTGATTTTAAGCAAGTGTTTGTCAATGCGCCTGATGATTTATCAGCAGATGATTTCAATCGTAAGCTGTTTGTCGCGCGCAAAAAAGCCGAGCAACGTTTGGCAGACGATGAGTTGTTTTATGTGTGCTCGTTGAGCGCTCAGACGATTATCTATAAAGGGTTGGTGATGCCGTCTGACTTGCCAGCGTTCTTTTTGGATTTGCAAGATGAGCGCCTGGCCTCACATATTGTGGTATTCCACCAGCGTTTTTCTACCAATACCTTACCGCGCTGGCCGCTTGCGCAGCCGTTTCGCTATCTGGCGCACAATGGTGAGCTGAATACCATCACGGGCAACCGTAACTGGTCTAAAGCTCGCACACCAAAGCTCAAATCAGACAAACTGCCGAATCTAAATAAATTGACGCCGCTTGTAAATACCACAGGCTCTGACTCATCAAGCTTAGATAATATGCTTGAAGTACTGATGTCTGGTGGTATGAACTTATTTCATGCGATGTCAATTTTGGTACCACCGGCATGGCAGAACGTCGATAGCATGGACATGGATTTGCGCGCGTTTTATGAGTTTTATTCGCAGCATATGGAGGCATGGGATGGGCCAGCGGGTCTGGTGATTCAAGACGGGCGCTATGCGGTGTGCATGCTTGATCGCAATGGCTTGCGCCCATCGCGCTGGGTGACGACGAAGAATGGCTACATTACGGTCGCCTCTGAGGTGGGTGTTTGGGATTATGCGCCAAAAGATGTACTGGCAAAAGGCCGCGTCGGTCCCGGTCAAATGCTGGTCATCGATACCATGACTGGCCAGATTTTAGATACCAAAGCCATAGCCACCTTACTAAAAAAAGCGCACCCGTATCGCAAATGGCTGCGCGAAGAAGCGACCCGTATCCGTGATGATGAGCGCCTAGAAGAGCAGCTGGCGGCGCAGGCCTGCCGCGGCGAGCCACTCAAGGCCCTACAAAAGATGTATCACATCACCAATGAAGAGCGCACCGAAATCATCCGTCCTAATGCCGAAAATGGTCAAGAGCCAGTGGGCTCGATGGGCGATGACACACCAATGGCAGTGCTGTCGCAGCAAATTCGTCATGTCGGCGATTTTTTTCGTCAGCAGTTCGCGCAGGTGACCAACCCACCGATTGACCCATTACGTGAGTCAATCGTGATGTCACTACAGACGTGTCTCGGCGCTGAAACCAATGTGTTTGCGCCATCAGCAAAAGATGCTCATCGTATTATTTTGTCATCACCAGTCTTGTCAGCCAGCAAGATGCAGCAGCTTGAAACGCTGGATGATCCAGCATTCAAGATGGCTCGTATCGATCTGAACTATGACCGTACTCTAGAGCTATCTGATGCTATCGTTGCTATTTGCGAAGAAGTGGCAGATAACATCCGCTCGGGCAATACCTTGATCGTACTGTCTGACAAAAACATCGTCGCCGACAAAGTCCCTGCCAATGCCATCATGGTGACAGGGGCAGTGCATCATTATCTGATCTCCCAAGGTATCCGCACCGATGCCAATCTCATCATCGAGACGGGGCTGGCGCGTGACTCGCATCAGGTGGCGGTATTAATTGGCTTTGGCGCCACCTGCGTCTATCCATATTTGGCTTATGATGTTATCGATGACTTGGTGGCAAGTGGTGAGCTGCTTGGCGATCCGATTCAGGCGCGGGTCAATTTCCGTAAAGGCTTGGATAAAGGTTTGCTAAAAATCTTATCAAAAATGGGTATCTCAACCATCGTCTCTTATCGCGGTGCACAATTATTTGAAGCGGTTGGTCTCTCAGAAGAAGTGGTAAACCTATGCTTTAAAGGTGTGCAAAGCCGTATCAAAGGCGCCACCTTTGCCGATCTGGCAGCAGATCAGGCCATACTCGCGGCCAACGCCTTTAAGCGCCGTGCGCCCCTTGATCAAGGTGGTTTGCTCAAGTTTGTCTTTAACAAAGAGTATCACGCCTTTAATCCTGATGTGATTAACAGCCTGCACACCGCTGTGCGGACAGGCGATTATGACAATTATCGTCATTATGCCGACTTGGTTAATAGTCGCCCTGTAGCAACCTTGCGGGATTTGTTGCAACTAAAGACAGATAACTCAATTGACGTAAATGAGGTCGAAGACATCTCGGCTATCTTGACACGCTTTGATTCGGCGGGCATGTCGCTTGGCGCTCTATCACCAGAAGCACATGAAGCGATCGCCATGGCGATGAATACCATCGGTGGCCGCTCAAACTCAGGAGAGGGCGGCGAAGATCCAGTACGCTATGGCACGCTGCGCAATTCAAAAATCAAACAAGTGGCTTCTGGTCGTTTTGGTGTCACGCCTGCGTACTTGCGCTCAGCAGAAGTCATGCAGATCAAGGTCGCTCAGGGTGCAAAACCAGGGGAGGGTGGACAGCTGCCAGGTGGTAAGGTCAATGCGCTGATCGCGCGCCTGCGTTACTCTGTACCAGGGGTGACACTCATCTCACCGCCGCCGCATCATGATATTTATTCTATCGAAGACTTGGCGCAGCTGATTTTTGACTTAAAACAAGTCAATCCCGATGCCTTGGTCTCGGTGAAGCTGGTCTCACGTCCAGGCGTTGGCACCATCGCGACAGGCGTGGCCAAGGCCTATGCCGACTTAATCACCATCTCAGGCTATGATGGCGGTACGGCAGCGTCACCACTGTCTTCTATCCATCATGCAGGCTCGCCGTGGGAGCTGGGCTTGGCAGAGACGCATCAGTCGCTACGCGTCAATGGCCTGCGCGATAAAGTGCGGGTACAAACGGACGGCGGACTCAAGACAGGCCTTGATGTGGTAAAAGCCGCTATCCTTGGCGCAGAAAGCTTTGGTTTTGGTACCACGCCGATGATTGCGGTGGGCTGTAAATACTTGCGTATCTGTCATTTAAACAACTGTCCAACAGGCGTTGCTACCCAAAAATCCAAGTTGCGTGACGAGCACTTCATCGGTGAAGCGGAGATGCTCATTAACTTCTTTAAGTTTGTGGCGACAGAAACACGTGAATGGCTTGCCGCCCTTGGCGTACGTAGTATGGAAGAGCTGGTCGGACGTACTGACTTGCTCGAGGTGTTAGAAGGCAATACTGCAAAGCAGCGTCACCTAGACTTAACGCCACTCTTGTTTAGTCATCCAGCCAGCGTTGGCAACGCGCAAACGTGTCAGGTAGAGCGTAATGAGCCATTTGATAAGGGCTTGCTCGCTGAGCAGATGGTCAGTGATATGCTGCTTAATATTCGTCAAGGTACAGGCGGCGATTATAGCTATGCAATCGGCAACTGCGATCGCTCAATCGGCGCGCGTATCTCCGGTGAGATCGCTCAAGTCTGGGGCAATCTTGGTATGAGTGATATGCCAATCAAGCTGCATCTAACGGGCACAGCAGGGCAGAGCTTGGGTGTGTGGAATGCAGGCGGCCTAAATATCGAGCTAGAAGGCGATGCCAATGACTATGTCGGTAAAGGTATGGCTGGTGGCGAGATCGTTATCTATCCGCCAAAGGGTGCCAGTTTTAGTACCCAAGAGACCGCCATTATCGGTAATACTTGCCTTTATGGTGCGACAGGCGGTAAGTTATATGCGGCAGGCACCGCAGGCGAGCGCTTTGGCGTACGTAACTCAGGGGCGCAAGCGGTGATAGAGGGCACAGGCGATCACTGCTGTGAATATATGACCGGCGGCGTGGTGACCATCCTTGGACGGACAGGGCTGAATTTTGGTGCAGGGATGACCGGTGGCTTTGCTTACGTGCTCGACATGGATGGCGACTTTTTTGATCGCTGCAATCACGAGCTGATTGATTTAAACCGTATCTCCAGCGAGCAAACCGAAGAGCACCGCATTTATTTGCAGCAAGTGATAGAAAACCACGTAGATAAAACAGGCAGCGCTTGGGGCCAGACGATATTGGCTGACTTTGAGCACTATGTGCGCAAATTTTACTTGGTCAAGCCCAAAGCGGCGAATATTGCCAGTCTCCTAAAAACCACCATGGCTGATCCACAGTAGTCGGGTATAGGGTATAAGAGACGTTTTAATACATTGGTTTTTTCGCAGGTCGGTGCCCGCAGTGACATATATCAGATGGACTGATAGTGTGTCGCAGCGGCTCCCCACCCACGATAAAAGCCACCTAGAGAAGAGACAGTTATCATGGCAAAACGCTTAGAAAATAGTTTTCAGTTTTTAGATGTACCACGGTTAGATCCTGCCAAAAAAGACATTGCCACTCGCTCGACAGAGTTTGTTGAGATTTATAAGCCGTTTGAGAGCGAGGCGGTGGCGCAGCAAGCCCATCGTTGTCTTGAGTGCGGCAACCCTTATTGTGAGTGGAAATGCCCAGTTCACAATTACATCCCTAATTGGCTAAAGCTGGCCACCGAAGGCCAAATCTTTCAGGCAGCAGAGCTGTGTCATCGTACCAATACTTTGCCTGAAGTATGCGGCCGCGTTTGCCCTCAAGACCGCTTGTGCGAAGGCGCTTGTACGCTAAACGATGGTTTTGGCGCGGTGACCATCGGTAATGTCGAAAAATATATCAACGATACCGCTTTTGCCTTAGGCTGGCGACCTGATATGTCGGATGTGGTTTGGACAGACAAAAAAGTTGCCATCATTGGGGCTGGGCCGGCAGGTCTTGGCTGCGCTGATATCTTGGTAAGAAATGGCGTCAAGCCTGTGGTTTTTGACAAGCGTCCTGAGATTGGCGGCCTACTGACCTTTGGTATCCCAGAGTTTAAGATGGAAAAAGACGTCATGCGCAATCGCCGCGTGATTTTTGAAGGCATGGGTATTGAGTTTCGCCTCGAGACCGAAATCGGTACAGACGTCACTATCGATGAGCTGTTGAGCGAGTACGACGCGGTGTTTATGGGAATGGGCACTTATACCTATATGCGCGGCGGCTTTGTAGGCGAAGAGCTCGACGGCGTTTATGACGCTCTAGATTATCTGATTGCCAACGTCAATCGCTGCAATGATTGGGAAAAAGACCCATCCGAATACATTGATCTAAAAGGTAAAAAGGTAGTGGTACTTGGCGGCGGCGATACGGCGATGGACTGTAACCGTACCAGCATTCGCCAAGGTGCCGAGCGCGTCGTCTGCGCTTATCGTCGTGACGAAGAGAACATGCCAGGCTCGCGCCGCGAGGTGGTTAATGCGCGCGAGGAAGGAGTGCAGTTTTTGTTCAACCGTCAGCCGACCGAAATCATCGGCCTAAATGGTAAGGTCAATGGCGTCAAGGTCGTCACCACACAACTGGGCGCGCCAGACAATCGTGGCCGTCGTCGTCCTGAGCCGATTCCAAATTCAGAAGAGATCATTGAGTGTGATGCGGTGATTATGGCCTTTGGTTTTCGTCCTAGCCCTGCCGACTGGTTTGAGAGACAGCAAGTGGCCATGGATAGCTCGGGCCGCGTGCTAGCGCTCGAGCAGCAGACATTTAAATTTCAAACCAGCAATCCCAAAATCTTTGCAGGTGGCGATATGGTGCGCGGCTCGGACTTAGTTGTCACGGCTATTTGGGAAGGTCGCGAAGCGGCGGAAGGTATCTTAGACTTTTTAGAAGTATAATTACCTAGATTTAGATTCCACGATTTATTAGTGGTTTGTGATGTAAACGTCTTTTGTCTTTTATCAGACAAAAGGCGTTTTTTTTGAGTGATGCTTGGTAAATAAAAGCTCGACTGCTAGCATGTTTGTGCGTACCCTATATGCTTTATCGTTTACCTCATTTATCCACTAAAACTCGTTTATTCACTAAAAAGAGTAGCCTTGCGTGAAATCAACTTTTTACCAGCGTGTTACTGCTCCATTCATCGAGCCTTACATTCGTTATCAACGTGCAGATGTGTTACATGCTTGTCGTCTGGGAGTGGCTGTCATACTGGCGCTATTAGTCAATAAAGTCACAAACCTGCCGCATGGTGAGTGGACCACCATTACGGTTTTTATTATTTTAGGATTGTTACAGTATCAAGGCGCTATCTATACCAAAGCCAAAGAGCGTGTGCTGGGCACGCTACTAGGTATTGGCACAGCATTAGGGGTGTTGTGGTTCAATCAAAATGCAGGGGCATGGCTATGGATCGACTATGCACTTATCGGTATATTAAGCGGCATTATTGGCTATCTGGCCGTTCGTAAGCTTGGCTACACAGGGCTGCTGACGGGTATTACGATGTTAATGATTGTCTCCGATCTAGGCAATAGTAGTATTGGTCAAGACGGCATTTATCGTGCGCTCAATATCTTGCTAGGGACAGGCGTGGCGGTCGCAGTCACACTCATTTTACCGCTAAAATCAACGCTGATGTGGCGATTTCTATTGAGTAGCAATCTTGATGCTTGTAGCAGCTTATATGCAAGCGTTGGCCATCATATTGATGCAGCGGACGGAGCGGCGGGCAACACGACCCATAAATCAAATCCAGTGGCTTTTTCAGTTGAAGAAATACCTGTTGATAGAGCGTTGGTCACCACATTACAACAGATCAATAAGCGCCTACTGGCCGTGCGTCCACATATCGCTGCAACCGCAAGTGAGTCAGGGATCGAAAAAGAGACGCTGGAGACCATTCAACGTACCCACCGTAATATTATCGGGACGATTGATTTGCTGCTCAGTGCAGCGCCGCGCTTGGCAAATATTGAAATCGATGAGGAGAACCATGTTTTATTGGTTCATTATCAGCATGAGTTGACGCAAGCGATGCAGCATATGGCTGCGGTGCTACGTAGTCCCAGTGATGAAGTGTTTCGTCCCATTACGCGTATTGCCGTCTCAGAGTATCCAATCGTACAGCGTTTAGCGTTTGAGTGGCAGGGATACTTTTGGTTGACCCAAACCTTGCAAACCCAGTTGCAACAGTTGAGCGACTTGTTACAAACGACTAAACCGCAGTGGTTTGCAGCCTCAGGTCTACGCTATCAGCGCCGTGAGCAACGCCGCATCGAGGACAAAGGCGGCGAGACAGATCTACATTTATAATATAAAAAACGCTGATCTTAGATCAGCGTTTTTATTTTTGAACTACTAGGATTAAGCGATTACGTCATGGCTATTAACGGCCTGTTTTTAGCTTATCCCAATACTGCTGATACATTTGCAAGGCTTCATCACCCACATCTTCTTGGAACTCTGCTTTTGCCAGTACTTCTTTAGAAGGGTAAATCGCCGGATTGTTGCGCACTGATTCGTCCATCATCTCGCGTGCGGCTAAGTTTGGCGACGCATAGCCAATCTCTTCACTGACGATTTTGGCGTTTTCGGGGCGAAGCAGGTAGTCGATAAACTTATGCGCGGCATCCACTTGCTTGGCATTTTTGGGAATGACAAAGTTATCCATCCACAGTATCGCACCCTCAGATGGGTATTTATAAACCAAGCTGGTCAAGCCTTCATCATTGGCCATGACCGCTTCGCCATTCCACGTCATACCAAGCGTCGTCTCCCCTTCGATATACGGCATACGCGTGGCATCTGAGTTAAAAGTTTTGACATTTGGCATCAAGGTCGTAAGCTTGTCATAAGCGGCTTTTATTTCCTCAGGATTGCTGCTGTTGCCTGAGTAGCCGAGGGTTAGTAGTGCCATACCAAAGACTTCGCGTACGTCATTGGTCAGCATCACTTGACCTTTGTATTTCGGGTCCCACAGATCATTCCAACTATTGACGGTCGCAGGGTCGACGCTATCACCATTGATGGCAAGACCTGTACTGCCCCACATATAAGGAATCGAGTACTTATTGTCTGGATCGACCTTGGTATTGGTAAATGACGTATCAAGGTTGTTAAAGTTGCTTAATTTTGATTTATCGAGCTCTTGCAACAATCCTTCTTTGGCCATTTTTTCGACATAGTACGTCGATGGAATCGCCAAGTCGTATTGGCTAGAGTCATCGAGTAGCTTGAGCTTGGCGTACATCGCTTCGTTGGAGTCGAAAGTGGTGTAATTGACGGCGATACCAGTTTCTTCTTCAAAACCATCGAGAATCTCTTGAGGCATATACTCTGACCAGTTATACAGATTAAGCGTCTCATTGCTTGTGCCAGAACTGCCATCCGCTGCTGCATTGTCAGAGCT
This sequence comes from Psychrobacter sp. Marseille-P5312, assembly GCF_900291405.1. NCBI lineage: Bacteria > Pseudomonadati > Pseudomonadota > Gammaproteobacteria > Moraxellales > Moraxellaceae > Psychrobacter > Psychrobacter sp. Marseille-P5312. The sequence continues at coordinate 707,172 of NZ_OLML01000001.1, read as the reverse complement.
ACTACAGCTGGCAAGTACCAAGCCGACTGCCATAGCAAGCAAGGCTTTTGGCGCAGTCTTTGTCACGGCCGTAGGCAATAGACGACCGATGCCGGCCACAGAGCGGGCAGGCGCTTGGGATGATGATACGTGTGTCAAAATATCTCTCCTAAATAATAAAGTCAAATCAATAAAACGGCATAAAAACGGGCGTATACAAAGCACTAAACGCTGCATACGGTGATTGATACTATTATGACCATTAGTGTTACTGATTTAAAGGGTCGGCGCAAAGAGATTTTGACCGCGCCTACCGTCACCATAAAAAGTACAACAAAACCAACTAAGGTGATGCTGTCGTTTCAGGGTATGTTACTAAGCAAGTCATTAAAAAACCAAATATATGTGTAAGATTAGGAGAAAGCATGAATAACCGTAACCGTGCCGGCGTGATTGCTGCCATCATTGGTATCATCGTTTTTATGGCGATGTTTAACTCAGGCTCACCGACGCCTATCGTCAATTGGCCGGTAGAAACCTACATGGGGATGGCCTTTACCATTGGTTGGCTGAGCAGCGTGCCGAATTGGTTGGCTTACGTGCTGGCGGCGCTGGTGCTGATTTTACTGGTGATTGGGCTTTATAAAATAGGCGGCTGGATTTATGGTCTGCTAGCGCGCACGCGTTAATAGCAGTACTGCTGCACCGCTGCAAAAGCGAGAGATTAGAGATATTCTAATCTCTCGCTTTTTTGTTTTTGGTTTACTTGTATTGATGATTGTACTGGTGAATATAGTAGATTTAATTTAAAAATGTTATAGCGCTACTGGTATAAATTATCCTTGCGTGCTGTGCCTGCGCCGACAAAGACTGCGTAAAATTTATCTCAGCCCCACTGTAGCGTTTTTATATTGAACGCACTGTATATAGGCTCCTTGTCATTTATAGATTGTCCAAAATTGCAAACATTTGGTTTTATGAGCAAAAAGTATTTGTTTCCGTTTCCCAACTATGTTTCAATCGCTATCTTTTATCAATCTTTTCATATGTTTGAAACCTATCAATTTATTTAAGTTCTAAATGGAGCAGCGGCTATGCAAGGAAGTAATTCACCAAATGGCAGTCCACCAAACAACAACTTTGATACCGCAGCGAAAAGTTCTCGTATGCAGCGATTTTTGCAAGGGGTTGAGTGGCTCGGTAATCTACTGCCGCATCCGGTCATTTTGTTTGTTTGGATGTCTGTGCTGCTGTTGGTACTCTCAGCTGTGATGTCTTATTTTGGGGTGTCGGTGATAGATCCGCGCCCTGAGGGCACCAGCGGACGTAGTGCCGATGGCATGATCGAGGTCGTTAATCTATTGAACGGCGAGGGTTTAGCACGCATTGTTGAAAATTTAGTCACCAACTTTACCGGCTTTGTGCCGCTTGGTACGGTGCTGGTGGCCTTACTCGGTGTCGGTATTGCTGAGCACTCTGGTATGATATCAGCTGCCCTGCGTGGTCTGGTCATGAATGCGCCCAAAAAAATGGTGACCTTTACCATTGTGTTCGCTGGCATCATGTCAAACACCGCCGCCGAGCTTGGTTATGTGGTATTGATACCACTGGCGGCAGTTATCTTTCACTCACTTGGTAGGCATCCGCTAGCCGGTCTGGCCGCGGCGTTTGCTGGGGTGTCAGGCGGCTATAGTGCTAACTTATTGCTTGGTACGGTAGATCCTTTATTATCAGGGATTACCCAAGAAGCGGCGCGTATCATCGATCCTACCTACACCGTCGGTGCAGAGGCCAACTGGTACTTTATGATCGCCAGTACCTTTTTGATCAGTGGCCTGGGTTATTTTGTCACCGAAAAAATCGTTGAGCCAAGCTTAGGAAAATATAACCCTAAAGATGCTGATGATGCCTCAGTACTCGACACACAAATCGAAAAAGTCTCCGCACTTGAGAAAAAGGGTCTACTATGGGCCGGTATCAGCATGCTCATATTCTGCTTATTGCTGGCGTGGACAGTAGTGCCTGCAGATGGCATCTTGCGTAATGCGGAGACGGGTCTGGTGTCAGGCTCACCATTTTTAAAAGGCATCGTGGTCTTTATCTTTGTATTCTTTGCCCTACCAGGCTATATCTACGGTAAGATTACCGGTAGCATCAAGAGCAATCAAGACGTGGTCGATGCCATGAGCAACGCCATGAGCTCCTTGAGTATTTATATTGTGCTGGTGTTTTTTGCCGCGCAGTTTACCGCGTTTTTTAAGTGGTCAAATCTTGGTTCGGTGATGGCGGTGTCTGGCGCGACCTTCTTAAGTGATGTTGGCCTAACTGGACCGCTGCTATTGGTTGGTTTTATCCTGATCTGTGGTCTGGTCAACCTTATGCTCGGTTCGGCATCTGCCCAGTGGGCGGTGACTGCACCGATCTTTGTGCCGATGCTCATGCTCACAGGTTATGCGCCAGAGATGATTCAGGCGGCTTACCGTATTGGCGACTCATCCACCAATATTATCACGCCGATGATGAGCTATTTTGGTCTTATATTGGCAGTAGCAATGCGCTACAAAAAAGACACTGGGGTGGGAACCTTGATGGCGATGATGCTGCCGTACTCCATGGCTTTTTTGATTGGTTGGACGATATTGTTTTCTGTCTGGGTGTTTGTGCTGGGTCTGCCAGTCGGCCCTGGCGCAGAGACCTATTATCCTGCTCAGTAGTTGTTATTCGCAAAATAAAAACCCTTGTCAGCGATTGGCAAGGGTTTTTTTGGGCGATAAAGAAAAGAGTTTTGAAGGGTTTTGCTTAAGACTATAGTCAATTCTAAATAAAACAGATACATTATATGTCAACGTGGAACTGGTATAAATTTTCCTTGCATGCTGTGCCTGCGCTGCTCGATGCTGTGTAAAATTTATCCCAGTCCCACTGTATCGTTTTTATACTGAACCCACTATATTCTATTTATGACGCCACCTTAAATTGCTCAAGCACCTTTTGAATACCATATTCTTCAATGGTACCTGTGACAAAATCTGCGCGCTCGATCAGCGCAGGCTGAGCATCGCCCATCGCGACCGCATAGCCGACCAAATCAAACATCTCCAAATCATTAAAACCATCGCCGAACGCCATACATTCATTGGCATTTACGCCGTAATAGTCACAAACGTCTAGGATGCCACGGGCTTTTGAGGCGTTTGCTGGCAAAATATCCGCACCAATTTGATGCCAATGTACCAGCTTTAAATCGTCCCGCGCAAAGTCGATATCCTGCATTTTATCGAATTGATTATTAAAAAACACCGAGCACTGATAAACAGGGTTTGATAGATAGTAGAGGGGATCGACGATGGAGTTGGGGGTTTTGGCATTGAATTCGCGTAGACGCTCATTTTCCCCCGACCAAGCGATATGAGTCGCTGAGTCAAACTTATGAATGAGCTCGCTTGTTTTGCATAACTGCACGATTTTGTCCGCCTGCTCAGCAGACAACGGATAGTGACTGATTAAGCCCTGATTATCAAAGCTGTACTGTCCGTTCATACAGATAATGGCGTCTAAAACCTCTGCCTCGAGCAACGCTAAAATATCAGCCGGCAATATCGCTTTAGAGCGCCCTGTAGAAATCACCAGTTTAATGTCGGTTTGGGCAAGCGCCTCAAGGGTAGCCTTGTTGTGCGCTGCAATAATACCGTTGCGGCTTAGCGTATCGTCGATATCAAAAAATATCACTTTTGGCATGGGCAGCTTGTGAGGCATACTGGCTGTCGCAGCCTTATCTACTATAAACATGAGCATCCTTTATGTTTAAAAAACAACCGTGTAAGTCTTTTGAGTTAATGGGTCAGAGTGGGGCACGGCCTATATAAAATCTAAATATTATCTATTGTAAGTGCAGTTATTTTTAATAAAATAGCAAATATATAAGTGCTTGGTGATACGTTTGAGTGAGCATGATCAGCGCCAGCCATCAGCCAAAGCTACGACCTAAGGATACCTTGATGACTCTCTCTATCACAAGCGACAATAAGGCTAGTCCACAAGTATTAGACGATGATTTGTTTGCTCCATCACCGCGTCATCCTGAGAGTCGGCTAGAGGCGGAGTGGTTATTTTTATTCAATAAGTTACCGCCTGATCAATGGTTTGGCGCAGATTATGCCTATAAGACATCGGGCTGGCTAAAGGTACATACTAACATACGAAAACGCCAGCGTATCTTGACACAGATAAGTACGGCCTATCAATCAGGGGAGTTTGGCTGGAGCGAATACCGCTCACAAATATTGAAACGCATCAATATGCATGTGCTTAAACTGCATCAGCATCATGGTGTTGAGGACGAGGGGTTTTTCCCTGAATTTATTCGTATGTACCCGCAGCTACAGGAAGGGTTTGAGATATTGAGGCGCGACCATGAGCGTTTGGATGCGCTACTTGATGAATTGCAAGCGCAAAATGATCAGCTGGCGAGAACGGAGGTTGAGGATAAAGTACTGGCAGTACAATTGCATCAAACCTTGGTGGACGTAACCAATTTACTCTCGCAGCATCTGAGTGATGAGGAAGATTTGGTTATTCCTATTTTGGGGTTGCGACAGGGTTAGGGTTTGGTTTTCGGACTCTAGCTATTTGTAGGGTGAGCTCCATGCGCATTTGTTAAAAATTATTGTTGCTAAGGGTATTTATAACGTACTCTACTTCAAATGTCTTATTTCTGATAAAGCCTTATGTTCAAGAATATCAATATCAGACTGTTAATCGCTCTTACCTCGATGATGGTATTTCCGTCACTTTATCAAACCGTCAGAGTAAATTTTCTCGGTGACTTACCTAGTGACGCAGGAATTAATATTGCTAGTCAAATACTGTGGCTAAGTTTGATTTATGAGATAGCGCAAGAGGCACTAATTTTACCTTTGTTTTATTTATTCGGTAAATCTCTGTCTGATAAAAACGAGTTTGAAAATAAAGTTCAAACAGGGTTTATCGTTATCTTGGGTATAGTCAGTTCAAAACAAAACTGTCATAAGTTCCAAAGCGCTACTGGGAGGAATTTTTCGCAGCCTCTGTGTATACAGCACGCAAGGAAAATTTATACCAGTAGCGCTATAACATTTTTAAATTGAATCTACTATATCATGGCTTGTCTATCTACGATTTTATTCGTTTATTCACAAAATATTGTGATTTTTATGGAGCAGTCTAGACAGATTGTTGAAGAAACGACGCAATATATTCGATTAGAAACTATAGCTATCATGTTTGCAACGCTAGTCAAATATATGACAGTCGTTATCGTTAGTTTGAACAAAGATAAGTATATTTACGGCTTGTTAGCGGTGCAAATGACGCTGTCTATATTGTTAGATAGTGTGTTTTTCGGACCTTTTGAGTTTAGTCTGGATATGGGTGTTATCGGTATTGCTTGGACGAATATCATTGTCAATATAGCTATTTTATTAGCCACCTATATTTCTATACGACAACATGGATTGAAGCTTTTATCGGTCAATCAAATGTCATTTACATGGATGAAAGAGTGGTGGACGACAGGTGTATTTTCAGGATTAGAATCGCTAGTCAGAAATATTGCTTTTATAGTCATGATCATAAAAATGATTAATATGGTTGAGGAGCAGGGTAACTATTGGGTAGCTAATAGCTTTATTTGGGGTTGGTTGTTATTACCTGCATTAGCATTGTCCGAGTTGGTAAAAAGAGATGTTGGTGCAAATGTAAATAATATTACCAGAAACACGAAAGGCTATTTTTTACTGGGATTAGCGTTCGTTCTCCTTTGGTGTATTACTATACCGTTTTGGTATAGCTTTCTAGCTAATGTCATGAATGTGCAGGACATAAAAACAGTAATCTATATCGTTGGAATACAGTCAGTATTCTATTTTGTTTTCATATTCAACAATAGTATTTTAGACGCGACTTTATATGGTTTAGGTAAAACGAATTATATGTTCTTTCAGTCACTTTGGGTCAATGTTGGCTACTATGGCACGATGTTTCTTTTATATAAGCTAGGTGTATTTACACCGACGCTGTTAAATATATGCTTGATGTTCGGCTTTGGTATATTGATAGACCTCATTCCAACTGTTATCTTATATAAGAAAGCGTTGCGCGAACAAAATATCAAAGTACTACGATTGTTTTAGCGTTTATTGGTGCGCGGAACGCATCCTACTCAAAAATTTATTTTCCTAATATTACCGATTTCCCACCCCGAAAAATTAATACCATCATCAACCAGTAAGTTATTATCATTAGGCTCGAACGGATTTATTCCCGACATGATAAGGCTATTAATTTTATCTTTTTGTTTGTCCGATAAACTGTTCCACCATACAGGTGAAATAAATGTATTTTCAGCAACTCCAAAAAAGAACCTTATTAGCGCACTAAAAATTTTGTTATCTTCCAAAGCTAGTAGTGAGCTGATAAAACTTAACACTTTGGCAGAGTCTTTTGACCAACTGAAAACTACATACCCTTTACCGTCACTAGAAAACGAATTAAACACTAAGTGATCAGCAACAATATTTAAGTCACCTAAATCTTGGATTAAATTTCCATCAAAGTCATTCATAGGGGCAACAACTGAAGAAACAGCGACAGGCATAGGTGATGTTGAATCAATAATAAGATGGCTTAAATTGCCAACTGATTTTCCTAGGAGCTGATCATCAAGCTCAGATTTAAGCTCCGATAATTCTGAGAGAGCAGCATTGATCCCTTTCTGTTGATCTGCAATAAAATTTTGAATAGATAGTTGATCTGATAAATGCTTACCCTTATCACCATTTTTAGCAAACTCGGAGTTGTTAAGCCCACCTTCTTTAGCATAAAGCTCCTTCGCTACTGAGCGATACATTAGGGCTAAGCACTGCTCGTCATCTCCAACAAACTCTCTATCTTCAATACAAGAAAAAAGAGACTTATCATGTTGTGAACAGAACCCTTTAAAGGTAGAAGCTTGATTAATTCCTATTTTTTCTGGAACTAGCTTTCCTTTATTTTTTATAATATTTGCTAAGTTTATTTTTAATCCTAAAACATGACCGCTTTCATCTGCAATTTCTTTTAGGCTGCTACTTTTTGAGACGGTATGAGCATTGATAATTTTTTTACTGCACTCATGCTTTAAATCAGAAGATACATAACAGCACTTTCGAGAAGCGTTATTTTGACTATGAGTAATAGCTTCGCCTTTATTCACAGGAGACTCATTCTCACGTCCAAGATGACAATGTTTGAATTTCTTTCCTGAACCGCACCAACACTTCTCATTACGTCCTATTTTCATAAATCACTACTCTTTTTAAGCTTGCGGATAAGTCTAGCGCGGGCTGATTTTTCAGCCCAGAATTCAAAGCCTAACAACCAATCACCCAACCGCAACCGAACTCACATTCTGAAAGCCTCTTGGCAACTGACCGCCGCGATTACCACGAGTGCCTGTATAGTTGGCCAAATCATTGGGCTTTAGCGTCACATGACGTTTGCCTGCGGTGATGACTAGGCTGTCTTGCAAGCTGAGTGGCGTGATAGCAAGCACTTCTTCACCGTCTTTTAGTTTAATCAGCTTATTACCTTTACCACGTGCTTGCTCGGGCAAATCATCGAGGGCAAATATCAGTAGATATCCGGCATTGGTCACCACAGCGACATGGTCAGGTGCCACGTTTTCGTTGCTGTTTTCACCATCAGCATGGGTCGCCATTTCTGCTGGCGCGTCGATACGGGCTACTGGCAATAGCTGACTGTCAGCCGCTAGATTGATGATTTTTTTACCGGCTTTTTGATTGCTATCGAGGTTACCAAGCGTGTTGATAAAGCCATAACCGTTAGAGCTGGCGAGGATGATGCGCTGATCGTCGCGACCAGTTATTAGCTGCTCAAAGCTGGCACCTGCTGGCGGCTTGAGTACGCTGGTCAGCGGATCGCCTTGACCACGCGCTGAGGCTAGGCTATGCGCGTCGACACTATAGCTACGCCCTGTGCTATCGAGTACGTAGATTCTCTCGTTGGACTTACCGCGTGCGTGCGCTTGATAGCTGTCTCCTGAGCGATAGCTCATGCCAGCGGCATCGACGTCATGACCTTTCGCAGCGCGAATCCAGCCTGCTTTTGAGAGTATCGCGGTGATAGGCTCGCTTGGTACCAGATCCGACTCTTTTAGCGCCTGCGCTTCTTCGCGCTCTGCTAGTGGTGACATGCGCTCGTTGCCGTGCTCTTTCATATCGGCGTTCAGCTCTTCAATCATCAGATTGGTCAGGCTGTCTGGATTGTCCAAGTACTCTTGAATGGTGGCGCGCTCAGCGTCTAGTGCATCTTGCTCACGGCGCAGCTCAATCTCTTCGAGCCTTGCCAGTTGACGCAAGCGTATGTCCAAGATGGCATTGGCTTGGATATCGGTCAGATCATAACCCTCCATCAATGCTGACTTTGGATCGTCTTCCTCGCGGATGATACGAATGACCTCATCGATATGTAGATAAGCGATCAGCAACCCTGCCAAGATATGTAAACGTTTATCGATTTTATCGAGGCGATACTGCAAGCGCCGCGTGACCACCGAGCGACGACAGATCAGCCACTCTTCAAGGATTTCTTTGAGGTTTTTGACCTGCGGTTTACCGTTTAGGCCAATCATATTCATATTGACGCGATAATTACTCTCAAGGTCAGTACTGGCAAACAGGTGACTCATCACGCGCTCGACATCGACGCGGGTAGAGCGTAGCTCAAGCACGATACGGCAGGCGTTTTCGTGGTCAGACTCGTCATGGATGTCGGTCACCCATGGCAGTTTTTTGTCCAGCATGAGTTTGGCGATTTGTTCTTGCACTTTGTTGCCTGAGATTTGATAGGGCAGCGCATCGATGATGACGAGGTTTTTTTCTTTGGGGTCGATATGGTAGGTCGCGCGCATTTTGTAGCTGCCGCGGCCGCTTTCGTACATCGCCTGCAAGTCTTTTTTGCTGGTGATGATTTCAGCTGGCGTGGGCAAATCAGGCGCAGGTATCGATTGGGTAAGCTGCTTTACCGATAGCTCAGGATTTTTTAGTAAGCGAATGGCGGCGCGTACCACTTCATTTAGGTTGTGCGGCGGGATGTCGGTGGCCATACCGACGGCGATCCCTGTCGTGCCGTTTAACAAGATATTGGGCAGGCGCGCAGGCAGGGTGACAGGCTCTTGTAAGGTACCATCAAAGTTATCTTGCCAATCGACCGTGCCTTGGCCGAGCTCGGCCAGCAAGGTGTTGGCATAGGCAGACATTTTGGCCTCAGTATAGCGCATGGCAGCAAAGGATTTGGGGTCATCAGGGCTGCCCCAGTTGCCTTGACCGGTGATGAGCGGATAGCGATAGCTAAACGGCTGCGCCATGAGTACCATGGCCTCATAACAAGCACTGTCGCCATGCGGGTGGTATTTACCGAGTACATCACCAACGGTACGGGCCGACTTTTTGGCTTTAGCAGAGGATTTTAGGCCAAGCTCACTCATAGCATAGACGATACGGCGCTGGACGGGCTTTAGACCATCGGCGATATTTGGTAGCGCCCGATCCATGATGACGTACATGGCGTAGTTGAGATAAGCCTGCTCGGTGAACTCCGCTACCGAGCGGGTGTCCATCGGCTCATGAGAAGGGGCGGCAGGGGCGGTATGGTCAATAACATCGGACATAAAGTAAGGTTCACTTATCAGTTTTAATAGGTATCGGTAATAGGTATGAATAATGCGCATCAGCGCCAAAATAAGATAGTGCTATCGTAAAGGATATCAGCAAAATTAAAAAGAGATAACTCAGAATAGACGACAAGGTGTGACGCGCCTATTCAGGCAAGCAAGCAGGCAGGCAGGCAGGCAGGCAAGGTAAAATAATACAACTTGCTTCACACGCCATAAAAGCCAGCGTTTTTGCCACGCTTTAGCAATAACCGTATCAGTGAGGGTTGTTTGGTATAAAATCAGAAAATTGTCTAGTAATAAACAGGAAAATGAAAATCTATGAAATGGCGAGTCATTTATTACTTAACTATTTGATAATAATGGTATTAATGAGCGTCAAGTAGCTTTGCGAACGCAAGTAGCAATCTTTTGTATTGAGTAGTCTTTATAAAGTGTGTATGTTAATGAACAAAGGGCTATTTACCACTATAGGGTTTGCTTGTCACCATACAACAAGGTCGATGCACAACAAGGTCGATGCCTGACAGCCATCATCATGGTTTGCCAGCGCTTTGAGACTTTGTGTGTTTGTCACGCTGTGATTTGTATGAATGGACGGTAGCGTACTATTACTAGGAGAGAAAAGATTATGGAAAATCACGGTAACTTGATTCGTCGTAACGACAAAGTATGGGTCAAAACTTACGAAAAACTTGGCATGCAGTACGATATCGATATGCCGCCCGCCGACACCTCGTTGATCGAGATACTTGAGCAAAACTTCATCAATCACGCTGGCAAAACTGCGTTTGTCTGTATGGATGTCAAGCTCTCGTACGAAGAATTAGACCGTTATAGTAAGCAGGTCGCCGCCTATCTACAGTCCCTTGGCCTAAAAAAAGGCGATAAAGTCGCGGTAATGATGCCAAACATCCTGCAGCTGCCCGTTGCTGTCTTGGGCGTGCTGCGGGCAGGTCTGACGCTGGTCAACGTCAACCCACTTTATACCAGCAAAGAGCTTGCCCATCAACTAGAAGATTCTGATGCCAAGGTATTGATTTTATTAGAAAACTTTGCCAAAACCTATGAAGATATCGGCAAGGAGATGGTCGATCATGTGGTGGTGACATCGATGGGCGACTTGATGAGCCCGCTGAAAGGCTTCATCGTCAATACGGTGGTGCGCCATGTCAAAAAAATGGTGCCAGCCTATCATATCAATGGTAGCGTCAAGTTCAAAAAAGCGCTTAATCGCTTTTCGGCGGCCAGCTATCAGCGCCCCAATGACATCGGTTTGGATGATGTCGCGGTACTACAGTATACCGGTGGCACCACAGGCGTGGCCAAAGGCGCGATGCTCACGCATGGCAATTTGGTTGCCAACTTGATTCAGTGTGACACGTACTTAGGCGAGGCTTTTGATAAGTTTGAAAAAATGAATGAGCAGCCAGTGATTATGACGGCACTACCGCTATATCATATTTTCTCATTTACCGTTTGTGGTATGTACGGCCTCTATCGCGGCTGTATTGGACTATTGGTACCCAACCCACGCGATGGCGCAAGCTTAATCAAAGCCTACAAAGATTATCCACCTGCGTTTTTCCCAGCGGTAAATACCTTGTTTAATGCGCTTGCCAATAGTGAGGTGTTCAAAGCGCTCGATCATAGCAAGCTTGAGATGTCGATGGGCGGCGGTATGGCTGTGCTAAAGGATACAGCGGCAAAATGGCAGCAAATCACGGGCAATATCATTGTACAAGGCTATGGTCTATCAGAGACCTCGCCCGTTGCCTCAGCAAACCCACAAGGGACAGGCGAGTTCTCAGGCAACATCGGTCTGCCAATGCCAGCCACGGATATGGCCATCTTGGATGAGGCGGGTAATGAGGTTGAGATTGGTGAGCGCGGAGAGATTAGTGTGCGCGGGCCGCAGGTGATGAAAGGTTACTGGAAACGCGATGATGCCACGAGCAAGGTGATGACGGCGGATGGTTATTTCCGTACCGGTGACATCGGTGTGATGGATGAAGAAGGCTACTTTAAGATTGTCGATCGCAAAAAAGACATGATCTTGGTGTCAGGCTTCAACGTTTATCCAAACGAAGTAGAAGACGTCATGTCAGGCCATCCAAAAATCTTAGAGTGCGGTGTCATCGGTATCGATGATGAAAAAAGCGGCGAGGTGCCAAAGATTTATGTGGTACGTAGTGATGACAGCTTGACAGAAGAAGAAGTCATCGCGTATGGCAAAGAGAATTTAACGGGTTATAAGCGTCCGCGTTATGTGGAGTTTATCGACGAGCTACCAAAGTCAAACGTGGGTAAAATCTTACGCAAAGACTTGCGAGAGCTTGAAGAAAAAAACCACGGTTAGGCTCTTGCTTAAGCCGAGCTGATCAGCTATTCATGACTCACTAGGGCTATGATTTTATAGTCTGAGTGGGTTTTGCTCGAGATGTCATCGTACACAAAAATGATAAGGCCGCTGGTTGCTGCTTTATCATTTTTTGTCTTTTCTGCTATTTTTGTCTGTACAACATCATCGCCATAGATAGAGAATTTTGCATAAAACTGCTATAGTGCCCACCGACCTATTTTTGTATATATCTGTTGGTTTGGCTTGAGCGGTTTGGCAAAACCATCTTAATGACAGTAAGGTATACCTTAGCGTATGGCTAAGGCATGGTGCCACTTATCGATGACGTGGTATGGCTTTGTGACTTGCAAAGCTTATGAATGATAAACCCAATGGTGTTGCCTTGTTTTTTTATTCATAAGCTTTTGTAGCCACAGATTTGCTGCGATAGATAAGGGTGCTTTATTGGGGCATGTCTTTCATTGAATCGATGCACTGCTTTTAATCGATGTATTGCTTTTAATCAATGCATCACTAAAGGGCGAGAAATGATGACGCGCTTTTGATTATTTTATGTTTTTAACGGCAACATTTAGGGAAAATTATGACCGACAGTATCAATAAAGAGACGACAAAGGATCAAGCTGCCACGGGCCATACTGCTAGGCAGGCATATCAAGACAACGCCTTTCCCGATATGCCGACGATAGACAGCGACAGTCCGTGGTTGAGTGCTTATGAGCGTTATGGCATCGCAGCAACTATCGATATGCCAGAGGACAATACCTCTTTACTTGATGTGTTTGAGCGTAATTTTAGGCGTTATGGGCAAAAGCCTGCCTATATCTGCATGGGTGCTTCTGTTAGCTTTAAGCAATTGGATTTGTACAGTCGCCAAATCGCCAGCTACTTGCAGTCACTAGGACTGGTCAAGGGTGATAAGGTTGGAGTGATGATGCCCAATATCTTGCAGTATCCTGTCGTGGCCTTGGGTATCATTCGCGCAGGGATGGTGCTGGTCAATGTCAATCCCCTCTATACCAGCCGCGAGCTATCGCATCAGCTGCATGATAGCGGTGCCAAAGCGCTGTTTATCGTCGAAAACTTTGCTAAGACTTATCAAGATGCCGAAGACAAAGGTCAGGTCGAGCATGTGATCTTGTGCAAAATCGGCGATATGCTGGGCACGGTCAAAGGCGCGGTGGTCAATCTTGTGGCTCGCCATGTCAAAAAAATGATTCCAGCCTATAGCTTGCCAGACAGTGTGAGCTTTAAACAGGCGCTAAACGCTGTATCAGCCAGCAAGTACCAGCGTCCAGATATGAACCTCAGCGATGTGGCGCTGCTCCAGTATACCGGCGGCACCACAGGCGTGGCCAAGGGTGCCATGCTCTCTCACGGCAACCTAGTCGCCAATATGCTACAGATTAGTGCCTTGATGAATAGTGCCTTTGATGATGATGTCGATGCCAATGATGTCATCTTGACAGCATTACCGCTGTATCATGTTTTCTCCTTTATGGTCTGCGGTATGTACAGCATGTATCAAGGCTATGCAGGGCTGCTGATTCCAAACCCACGCGATTTGGATGGTTTGATTAAAGAGATGGGCAAATACAAGCCCTCGTTTATCCCAGCGGTCAATACCTTGTTTAATGGTTTGGTACACAAAGAAAGCTTTGCCGACTTGGACTTTTCTAATCTAAAAGCCTCTATCGGCGGCGGGATGTCGGTGTTGCCAAGCGTGGCAAAAGAGTGGCATAAAATCACAGGATTGCCTATCGTTGAAGGCTATGGTCTGTCTGAGACCTCGCCCGTGGTGGCCTTTAACCCAATGACCATCTCTGAGTTTACTGGCAAGATTGGTATTCCAGCTTCGAGCACTGATGTGATACTCATCGATGAGGACGAAAACGAAGTGGCATTAGGCGATCGCGGCGAGATTTGCGTCAAAGGCCCACAGGTGATGATCGGCTATCAAAACCGTCCAAAAGAAACCGCCGAGACCTTTACCAGCAATGGATACCTAAAAACAGGCGACATCGGTATCATGGACGAAAAAGGCTTTATCAAAATCGTTGATCGCAAAAAAGACATGATTTTGGTGTCAGGGTTTAATGTCTATCCAAATGAAATCGAAGAAGCCATGAGCGAGCATCCAGCCGTGGTGGAGTGCGGCGCTATTGGTGTGCCAAATGAGCAGCGCGGCGAAGAGCCTAAGCTGTTTGTGGTCAAAAAAGGCGAGGTCACCGAGCAAGAGCTGCTTGATTTTGGTAAAAAACAACTGACAGGCTATAAGCGTCCGCGTCATATACAGTTTGTCGATGAATTACCAAAGTCAAACGTCGGTAAGATTTTGCGTAAAGAATTGCGTAAGATGGAAGGTCTAGAATAACACCAGCGTCTTTTTTGCAGCGGCGTAATGGCTGGAGTGAATCTTGCTATTGCGCCGCTGCCACGTTAGGATATCGTCATACGGGCATCGGCTTAGACATTGACTGGCTGAGAGTTTGTGGTTCATGCCGCTTTGCGCGTGCAACCTTTTATTGACAACACTTATTTTACAACACTGCTTTAAAACAAGTACTAGGAATTTTTATGCGTATTGACAATCGTGAGCTTGACCAACTTCGCTCGATCAGCTTTGAGCGCCATTATACCAAGCATGCTGAAGGCTCAGTGTTAGTCAGCTTTGGCGATACCAAAGTCCTGTGTACCGCTAGTGTTGAGTCTGGTGTACCGCGCTGGCTAAAGGGTAAGGGTAAAGGGTGGATCACGGCCGAATACGGTATGTTGCCACGCGCGACCAACACCCGTAACCAACGCGAAGCGGCGCGCGGTAAGCAGTCAGGTCGTACGCAAGAGATTCAGCGTCTCATCGGTCGTAGCTTGCGTGCTATGATTGATCTTAGCAAGCTTGGTGAAAACACCATTTATCTTGATTGTGATGTACTCCAAGCTGATGGTGGTACGCGTACCGCCAGTATCACAGGAGCGGCCATCGCGCTTATCGATGCGTTAGAGAGCCTACAAAAAACCAAAAAGCTCAAAGCCGATCCATTGATTGGCCTAGTGGCGGCGGTCTCTGTGGGTATGAAAGATGGCAAAGCGTACTTGGACCTCAACTACGAAGAAGACGCTAGCTGTGATACCGATCTAAACGTCGTCATGACCCAAAAAGGCGAGTTTATTGAGCTACAAGGCACTGCCGAAGAAAAACCGTTTACTCGTGCCCAAGCAGACGATATGCTAGCGCTGGCCGAAAAAGGCATTGCAGAGCTCATTACCATGCAGCAGACGGCGCTGGGCTGGTAATCGACGTTTTTTTTGGTCTTATCGTCCTCTAACAACGCATTAATTTTGCAGTAAATACTCGGCAATAGGTAACGATACATGCTCAAGCTGAACGATGACGGCGCCAAAATCATCTTACAAAATCAAGCGCCAGCGGCTGACAATGGTATGTTTTGGTTTGGTACCGCCTTGCTCGTGGGTGCCGTGGCAGTCGCGATGGCCATGAGTTTGTTGCCTGAGCGCCTTGCTATTGGCGCGCTGGCTTTGCTCATCGTTGGTAGTTTTATTTTTAATAAAAAACGCCAGCAGCAAAAACAAGCTTTGAGCAAAAATATCAGTAGCGGTGTGCTGTGGGTGCGTAGTGGTGAGCTGGTGCATGACCATCAAGGCAAGCGTCAACACATTACCCTGATCACTAGTGATAATGTCACACTGATGGGTGAGCAGCTACAGATTACGGATGTCGATGGTAGCTGTAAGTGTCAGATCAGCGGCTTTGAGAGTGTACAAGAGGCCAAAGCCGCCCAAGCGATATTACAAGGCCAGACATTTGGCAAACGCCATGTCAATATTAAGATGAATGACAACCCGCCTCCCTTTTAGTTTTTCTATCTACCTTTTTTAGGCCTGACTTCCTTTCTCTAAGCGGTGCTATAGTCAGCTCGAAATAAAATCGATATGCTCATACCAGTTACACGGTATTGTGTTTATAGTGACTGAACTATAGTGCTTGCAGATTTATGCCCAAATGGTTTATAAGTAAGACTGAAAACTGGTATTTTGCTTTTTTATTGTCAATGGTACCTTTGACAAGGAGTCAGTCATGTCGCGTTTGTCATTGTCTATGTCACTGTCTGTATCGTCCCCGATTACAGCGTCATGTAGCGTGTTATTGCTACTTGTAGGTGGCATGACACCCTCTCATGCCGATAGTATGAGTGCGCTTATCGCGCAAAAATCAGCTGAGTCAGATCTGAGCGCCCGTTATACCCCATCATATTCAGCCGTCCCTTCTGCTAAGATCAGTACACGCTCTCGTATTCAGCGCGCCGATAGCTATCGCGCTGACACGGCAGTTACTGCACCAGTGAGGCGCACAGCATATCGCTATCCTGAGCGCGCCTATCAAGCGCCATCTGTGCTGCCAGCGTTTTTGTCTGGTAGCTATGACAATGTCGATAGTGAATATTTACCGATACTGAGTAGCGCAGAGCGCCAAAGCAGTATGGCAGCGCGTGAAGTCATTAGTACAGCGCGTAAAATGGCGCTCAATGAGCGTACAATCATTCAAGGCGGCTGCTGGGATTATTTAGATGCGGTGTTTAAGCGAGCAGGGGTGACGCGCGATACGGTGCACAAAGGCACATACCGCCAAGGGCCTTATGCTCATAGCAGTCAAATAGAAGCAGGTGACTGGCTGTATTATATCAATCACGGCTACAATGGCGTCGAGCATAGCGGCTTGTTTGTCGGCTGGGTCGATGAGCGTGCCAAGCAAGCACTGATTCTCAGCTATGCAGGCGAAAACCGCCGAGAGCCTGCGCGTTACCGCGTGTATGATTTGAGCAATGTCTATCAAATCATGCGCCCAAGTGTTTAAGCGTGATAAATAGGTTCAGGATAAAAACACTACAGCGAGACGAAGATGAGTTTTGCACAGCAACCTTACATGCTTTACAAAAAACGCCCGTTATCTAAAGAGATGACGGGCGTTTTGGTTTGATCAATCTAGCTCGTGTCGCTGTCTTTAAAACGGTTTGACTACCACCAAAATCACGATAAATATCAAGGCAAAAACAGGTATCTCATTAAACCAGCGCCAAAACTTATGGGTTTTGTAATGTGGGTTGTCGATCAGCTTTTTGCGATAAAAACCGCAAGCACCGTGATAGGCTGAGAGCAGTACCACCAGCAGTAGCTTGGCATGTAGCCAGCCTTGGGTTTTGTACACCTCCCAGCCCAGTCCTAACATCCATAAGCCAAAAACCCATGTCGCTATCATTGATGGCGTCATGATGCCGCGATACAGCTTGCGCTCCATGATAGCAAAACGCTCGTGGCTGATGCTGTCCTCACTCATCGCATGATAGACGAACAAGCGCGGTAAATAAAATATCGCAGCAAACCAGCAAACCATAGAAATAATATGCGCCGCTTTGATCCAATTAAAATAATCTGCCATTATCCTCTCTCTTACTGTTTGGTCGCGTAGGCTCCATCATGTCGGCAAGCTTAGCACATATTGCTCATTAGTAGCGCAACTACCAACATGACTACCAACGCAGCTATCAATCAATGGCATACAAAGGGCTACTGCGCCAACACGACCTGTGATTGATGACCACTCATCGCATCCAGCACAGGTACCTGCTTTGGCGCACGAGGGGCGGCAAACTGAGCAGTGAGGCCGAGCTCACGCATCAGCCTATTGTCACTCGATTGACTGGCGTTACCTGTGGTCAATAGCTTGTCACCATAAAAAAACGAGTTGGCACCTGCCATAAAGGCCAAAGCTTGCTCGGCATCAGAGAGGCTCTCGCGGCCAGCAGATAAGCGCACGTAGCTGGTCGGACAACAGATACGCGTCACCGCAATGGTACGTATCCACTCCAGCACAGAGAGCTGGCCTTCTGCTAAGACTTTATCACCGATCGGTGTGCCTTGAATGGGCACCAATAGATTGACTGGAATAGATTCAGGCGCTTTGGGCATTTTTAGCAGCTCATGTACCCAGTCGATACGGTCATCACGGCTCTCGCCCATCCCCAAGATATTGCCGCTACAGACATTGATACCAGAGTTACGAACATGAGCGAGAGTGTCTAGGCGCTCATCATAACTGCGGGTGCTGACCACTTGCTCGTAGTAGCGCCGCGAGGTATCTAGGTTGTGATTGTAATAATCAAGCCCTGCATCAGCCAGCTGCGCGGCCTGCTGGTCATCTAGCATACCTAGGGTCATGCAGGTCTCAAGCCCCAATGCTTTGACTTCTTTGATCAGCTCGACCACATACGGCATGTCTTTGGCGCTTGGGTGTTTCCAAGCTGCACCCATACAAAAGCGCGACGAACCCGTGGCTTTGGCGCGCCTAGCGGCGGCGATGACCTTATCGACTTCGATACGTTTTTCTGCCTGCAGTTTGGTGGTGTCGCGGTGGTGGCCTGATTGTGAGCAGTAGCCACAGTCTTCAGGGCAGTTGCCAGTTTTGATAGACAATAAGGTGCTAATCTGTACTTCGTTGGCTGTAAAATGCCGACGATGCACAGTCTGTGCTTGCATCAGCAAGTCCATCAATGGCAAATCAAACAACCGCGCGATATCATCACGGCTATAGCTGCTATGAGAGGTAGGCTGCGCCGTCGCTTCGGTCTTTATATCGGTCAAAAAGTCAGGCTCCAAACCGTTGTTTTTTGTGTTTTGCTGGCTGCTGGGCTCTGAGATATTAAGCAATCCTGCCATAAGGTAAATCCTTTTATAATATGATGAAGAGGGTAGGTTATGATTTTATATGATAAAAAAGGCTACGATATAGTATACCGCAACCTTTTTAGAAAGTCAGAATGCTACCAAAGCGTACCGGCAATCGATACCATCAAAACACCAATGACAACGACTTGATAAGTCTAGCCTTTATAGAATAATAAAGGAATATAGAGCTATAGAGTTATAAAGGACACTTTAGCAAATAGGTGATTACTTACCCAGTTTGTGCTTGGCAACGCCGATCCAATGATTGGCAAACTGCTGCGCTTTATAAGCGTAAGGCTTGGCCTTTTGGATATAAGGTTTGTATTCTTCTGGGATGGTGGGCACGATGTGCTTGGCAAGTTTATTGAACCACATCATCAAGCTGTAGTCACCCTCGATACTTAAGTTGCCTTCTTGTACCGCCGTCATAAAGCTTGGTAAATCGCCTTTGGTTAGCAGCTTTACGCCCGTCATCGAGTCTTTGAAAGTAATGGTCAAATCGGCTTCTGTTGCATGGCCACTTTGCTGACTAAACTGACCATTGTCAAAGCGATAATAACGTGTAATACCAGACTCAGTGCTGGCAAGCTCGATGGTCACATCACGATCCGCAAGCAGCTTTTGTACGTCTTCATTATCACTATCGGCCAGCATAGAGAGGCGATAGCCAATCACTGCCAGCAATACATCTAACGGGTCAGACTTGATATCTAATACAGGTAGCGTAAACATCATAAAACTCCTAAAGAATAAGACAAAAAATATAGCGTACTTTATATGAATTTTTTCGGCAAATATATAGTTAGAGTATAAACCATCAAATACCATCCATTCTTTAGTAGTTAAGTAGAGAGCGTTTAGTATCTTGTAACATTAGCCATCATCAATGAAAACGCGGCTGATAATCGTCGTCATACACTGGCGTATGCTCGATATAGCGCGCGGCTTGCAACTCGCGCTGCTGCTGTACTGACTGACTGACATCATCGTAGCGTATGGCTCGATACAGCACCCAGCCTGCCAGCGGCAACCAGCTGATACCCATGGCGATGACATAGCTGTGCCACTCTGATAGCGCTAGCAGAGCTGGGCGACTGATCAATAAGCTTTGGACGGCCTCGACTGCTAGCCAATAGGCCATACCGCCAAACAGATACCATAGCAGCCAGCGCTGTGATGAAAACGCCAACGCCAGCACCAAACCTGCCAGTAGCCCATACGCAAACAGTGCCGTACCACTCAAGCTATCTATACCGATAAAGGAAAAAACAGTCATTAACATCATTCATCTCGCTATTGATAAGGTGAATTTCTTATAACAATGTGACTATTATGAAAGCTTGCTGAGTAAAGCTAAAGAGGGTAGAGGCGACTTTGCGACAACCGTTGACGTTTGGTTTTTTAAAATGCTAGGCACCAATTACAAAGCCGATAAGCGGCCTTAAGCGTGACGATTACCCCACCACGAGAGCAAGGATACCAATACAGCGCCAAGCAGCATTAGCCCTATCGTAGTTGCCCACTGCGCGCCTGCCGGATACTGCCATGGCATGACGTTATAAATGGCGTCGCTGTCGATCGTCCCCAACGCATCGACCTTCCACGGCCATACTTTGACCAAGGAGCCGGCGATAAAGCCGGTCAGTAGAGCGAGCGTGGCTTGGTAATAGTGCGCTAGTAACCATTTGAGCGCCCGCGTGAATAACAACAGCCCTGTTGCCATACCAGCGATTACGGTCAAAAGAATGCTAAGGTTCATGGTATCGACCGCTTCTAACACAGCGTCATAAGCACCCAATAACAGCAAAATAAAAGACCCTGATACCCCAGGCAATATCATCGCACAAATAGCCACTGCCCCTGCAAAAAACAAATAAGGCAAGCTTGGCGTGGTGGTCATGATTGGTAGGCTGCTAATCACCACAGCACTGATAATCCCTACCAAAAACAGTAGCATGCGGCCGATATTCCAGCGTTTAATCTCTGTCAGTAATAAAAATACCGTGGCGACGACCAGACCAAAAAAGAACGACCAAATCAGTAGTGGTTGATGGTCTAAGAGATGCTTGATCATACCTGCTAACGTGGCAAAACTACTGGCAATACCCAGCAACAAAAACAACAAAAACGTGGCATCGACTTGTCGCCAGACCGCAAGCAAACCTCGTAAACCGCCCTCTGCGCGAAACACCTGCCACAAGCTGGGGCCAATACTGCCAAGCGCATTGATCAGGCGCTCATAGATGCCGGCAATCAAAGCAATGGTGCCGCCAGAGACACCAGGGACAATATCAGCGGCGCCCATCGCCATGCCCTTGATATAAGTGGCTGCTAGCGATTTTGGCTGGTTATCCGCTGCTGACGACTCGCTTGGCCGCGGTGATTGAGGTGCCGTCATGGGTACATCCTTTATACAAAAATACGTGATGGGGTAAAATATCGAGTGAAACAAAGCTAATAGTGCAACAAAGCTAATAAAGAAAAAATGCAACGAGATAAACATAAAAGCTAGGTCGATGACAAGGTATCAACCTAGCTTTTTTGAGCGTATAGCTACTCTACTTTAGAACAGGCACAGCACGACTGGTGTTTATGCTTCTTACGTGCTGTGCCTACGCCGATAGATGCTGCACAAAATAAATACCAGTAGCACGTGGCACCCAGTAGTACATAGTATCTTGCCAGCCAGTATTATAGAGGACTGGCTATAGTGTGTTTTGCCGTTACTTGGTCGAGGCGAGCGCTGGATAACCCAAAGCATAAAGCGCGCCCTCAAGTCCTGTGACATTGATGGCAGCGTCGGCACGCGCTTGAACGATGGGTTTGGCGTGGTAAGCGACGCCCAAATCAGCAATGGCCATCATCGGTAAGTCATTAGCACCGTCACCGACACAGACTACTTGTGACATATCAATACCTAAGCGCTCGGCAGTCTGCTCGGCGATGGCGGCTTTTTTGGCACCATTGACGATAGGCAGCTGCACATGACCGGTCACTTCACCTTCATCGATATCTAAGGCGTTGGCGTGTACTTCATCGATATCTAACTGCTCGGCGATATAGTTGGCAAAATAGGTAAAGCCCCCTGATACCAGTACCGTATGATAGCCCAGTGCTTTGAGCGCACTGATCGTGGTGCGCGCGCCTGTCGATAAGGTCAAACGGCGGCAGATATCATCGAGGACATCGGTTGAGATGCCTTTGAGTAGCGCCACGCGCTGGGCAAAAGACTCATCAAAATCGATCTCTCCGCGCATTGCCGCCTCGGTGATGGCTTCGACTTTTTCGCCGATGCCAGCGGTTTTGGCCAGCTCGACGATGACTTCTTGTTCGATCAACGTCGAGTCCATATCAAAGCAGGCAAGCTTGTGCGTGCGCAGCATATGACCGATGGACAGGATATGACAATCGACCACATCTAGCTGCTCGCCGCTGTCTGTACGGCTTGTATTGTTATAGGCTTTGGCCAAGTCGTGACGTAAGCGGGTGGTGAGCTGATCGTCGATGATGTGGGCGGCTGCCGTCTTTTTGGCAGGGTGCATCAAGGTGTCGGTCACAGGCACCAACAAATAGCGATAGACCTGCACGGGGGTAAATGGCAAGCGCTGCGCATCACCTGCTGTAGGCTCGGTATCAGACACCGTGATATTGACAAAGCTGGCATCGGCGTCTTCTGCTACGGTGACCAAATGCCAGTTGGGCTGCTCATCGACCCAAGACTGTACATACTGATGAATGTCCAGCGCTGATACGTGAGTTGGCAGGACGACGATAAGGGCAAAAACAGGAAGGGACTGCAATGCGTCAAAATCTTGCAAATTCGTATTGTTGGGTAGTAGCGATGCAACAGAATCCACGGCTTGTTGCCATGCTTTGCTGTCTTTTGGTAACGAATAAGAGGTATTTTTTGGCATGACTCAATTGTCCCTTGTATGCTCATATAAGATTAGGAATAATAACAGTTTTACAGGTCAGCGCCTATAGATGGCGCGCAAAGTATTATGGTCTGCAAAAAACGGCTGCGTTGCCCACATAAATTTCTAAAACTGCTAACGCTATAAGGCTTATTATGGTGCTATAGTAGCTATGATAAGCGCGCCCGCTTGGTCTGTATGATAAGAGCGATAGCGATATGTAAGCACAGCTGTGTGTAAGTATGATAGCAAGCACAATAGACAAGACCGACGATTTTTTAAAATTAGCCAAAAAATGAGCGACAGTCTCGTTTTTTAATTTCATTTATCCAAAAAAGTTTACCATATCATGACGTATTTAGCGCCGCGGCAAGGGTTGTTTGCCATTATTCTTCTGGTTAGTTTTTGTTTGCAGACACTGCTATTGGTCATCAGTACTGATCAGCAGTTGAGCAAAAGTCGTGCGTTAAAAGGCGAACAGATGGTCGCACAACTGATAGATGAAGCGAGGCTGTCGCTAGAAAACAAAGACCGTGTCAGCCTCAGTGTCATCGCCAATCGCTACACCAGTGAGCAGGACGTGACGCGTATTTTGATCAAAGACAACAACGATGATATCTTGGTACCAGTGGGCAACGCACCGATGCAGCAGGGCGATACTATCCGTCAAATCGCTACCAAAGGCGATGCGGTCATCGGTAGTGTGGCGCTGACGCTAAAAGATATCAGCAAGGGCGAGATTATCGCCATGCAGTGGCCGTTTGTCATTGGCATGCTGCTCCTGCATCTATTGCTATGGCTGATTTATGGTTATCTTGCGCGCCCGACCAAAGAGCAAATCAACGCTATCAGCCGTGATATCTCAGAGCTACATCGCGAGCAGTTTAGACAGCTCGATCAGCGAGGCTCTGAGCGCGATTATGATCGTAGCAGCTATGAGGACGACCGCCGCGCCGCAGACGTTGAGGTGACACAGAGCACAGTTGACAATACAACCACCGCCGATGCCAGCGCTGCGGTACGTACGCTAAACATTCATGGCGCAGTCAATAGCTATATAAGAGAGCACCAAGGCGCAACGTCTGCAGATGCTGATACTCGGACTGATACCGAGCATGATTCGGATATAAGTGCGGGTATAAAGGACGATGTTGATGCGACATCTAAAGCAGAGTCAGCCCATCATACAGAGAATAAGCCATCAGAAACAAGCCATAACCAAAACATAGGCAAAGTGGCTCATGGCAGCGCGCACCTATCAGCCACGCGTACATTTGATAGTGTCAGGGTACAAATCGTCTTTCATGATGAGTTTAATATGCTTGAGCGTCTAGCGCCCGCCCAGCGCCTACCATATCTGGCACTATGCACACAGCTGCTCAACCAAGCGACGACCGAGCTACTAAAACAGCCGCTACTGCTCGGTGTCAGCGTGATAAATGAGCCAAGTTTTGATGATAAAGGAGCCAGTGTGCTGCTCAAAGCCGACAACAGCCATGCCAAAGTGGCGCTGGCAGGCGTGATGCTGGGCAAGCTGTATTTGATGCTAAACAAAATCATCCATGATAAGCATATCGAGCTGTCGCGTTTTGCGTTACCTGCCAAAGCAGGCGTCAGTGATGATGCACAAAGTGAAGCTATGATGCATCTGCTGCATGGTATCGGCAAAAAAGAGCAAATGCTGATCTTATTGCCCAATGCAGGTCTCAAACAAATCAGCCACCATGTACAGGTACAGAGCATCATGCGCCCAACGACCGTCTATGAGCGTGAGTGTGCGATATTTGATGGGGGCAATGACGCGATGATTCAGCGGTTGGCGGATGTGCGTAATGCGGTATTGATGGTCGACAATCAAGAGGCTTCTTATTCATAAGTGCTCATCAAGAGCGCTGTCTTGTACCGATGTAGTCTGTACAATTGCCTACAATACCGCTTGGCAAAGAGGTTTGGCTGGGACTGGGAAATATGCCATATTGACAAAAAGGATTGACAACTCTCAACAGAGACTTTATAAGGCATATATATATTGATGTATTTTTTATACCTTTGCTAAAACTGATAGGAGTTTGTCATGAGTGATGCTGATATTGACGACGATTTTGATGATGACTTTGTCGATGATGATGACGCAAAGATAGTAGAAGAGGCTGAGACAAGTGTGCGCACACGCTTAAGTAGCCTCGAAAAGCGTCGATTGATCGATAACCTGCTCGAAGAAAAGCGTTTGGCAAGAGAGCTAAAAGACGATCTCGATGATCTCGACGATTTCGATGAAGACGACGATGATTGGGACGACGACGATATCTGAGCGGCTACGTCATAGTGCCGGCATTTTTTCTGCCAGCAGCATTCGTCTGTCGCTCTAGCGCCGTATGTTTGTCAACTAAAGCCTTTTAATGACCGCTCTACAGCAGCGCTTCATCTTTCTATCGAGATTTGGCGTTGCCTGCTTTTATTTTTTATCATGACGGTTTGGATACGTAACTTTTAACAGTCGCTTTCTTGTCCCTTCCATCATCATGCCTATCTTCGATCGTTTTGCGATTGACACCCCTCATTTAAGGACTTTTACTCATGAGTGATCCATTAAGCTTTGACGAACTACTAGACTACTTAGACACCCAAGAAAACCCCTACGTCCTCGATAGTGTCGCCGCCCATGGTTTTTTGACCGCCACCGTTATCGGTCGCCCGCTGCCTAATTGGTTGGATGCGTTTTTTGAAGGTCATGTGAGCGAGATTCCAGAAAACGTCGTCGATGGTATCAAACGCTGGCGTGCCGCTATCATGGCTGAGCTAAAAAACGAGACACCCATCGAGCTGCCTTTCAACGAAGACGCTGGTGATGAGGAAGTGGCGGTAGATTTCTCCGATGAGTCAGACATCGTCGCTTGGTCGATTGGTTTTGTCGATGCGATGTATGGCGAGGAAGCCAGTGATTGGTTTGAAGATGAAGAAACCAGCGAGGATGTGGCGGTATTGACGCTACCGATGATTGTGCTCAGTGGTATCGATGATGAAGATCCTGAGCTGGCCGCCATGCGCCGTGATGAAGACAAGCTGGCACAGATGGCCAATAGTATCGAAGGCAATCTGACCGAGCTGTTTTTGTTGTTTCATACCAACGACTGATACCGTACCTAGATCGTCCCACGCGTCAGTTCTTTTAAGTAGCAACTGTTTTAACAAACAGCTGCCGCTGTTATTTTGTATGCATAAGGTAATATCATGGCTTTGCAACTCTCCAATCTTGAGCATCTACCAGGGTATCAGATCACTGAGCGTTTGGATGTGGTCTATGGCAGTACGGTACGCTCAAAACACGTCGGCAAAGACTTGTTTGCTGGGCTAAAAAACATCGTCGGTGGCGAGCTGACTGCCTATACCGAGCTGTTAGAAGAGTCGCGCCAAGAGGCAATCGATCGTATGGTGGTCAAGGCCGAAGCACTGGGCGCAGATGCGGTGGTGGGCTTGCGCTTTTCGACCTCCAGTATCGCTCAAGGGGCTTCCGAGCTGTTTGTCTATGGTACGGCGGTCAAGGCCGTACCGATGCCGGATCCAGCGTCTCAGCCGCCCCATCGTCACGATGATTCATCACGCCCACCGCAAGCCGCGACCACCCAGCCAAGCGCAGTGCCAGCTGATGACTTACCACGTTTCAACCCTTTTGGTTAACCACCTAAAAAGCCTATCCGCTTTTTTATAAGAAGAGACGTGTCATGAACCAGTCATTCACCCAAATGCTTATCAACTATGCGCCGCTCCTTGTATTGTTTGTGGTGGGGTGGTTTTTTGGCACCCGTCATGAGCGTCAGCATCTAGCGCAGCTACGCCAAGCCGAGCAAACGCTGGGTCATATCGTGGTCTCAAGCGAGCGTTTTTATCGTCCCAAACTGGCGGCGGACACGCAAGGTGAGCTGGTGCTCGGCAGCGTCGTGATCGCGCAGGATTATTTTAAAATGATCGTCGCGCGGGTGCTGAGCATCTTTGGCAAAAACCTAACCACTTATGAGACGCTGTTGGATCGCGCGCGCCGCGAGGCCATCGTACGTATGCGCACTCAAGCACATGCCAAAGGCTACAATCACATCTATGGTTTGCGCCTTGAGGTGACCAATGTCAACCAGCTCGGTAGCATGGTGGAGGCCATTGCTTATGGCACAGCGGTACACAGTATCGATGACACGCCCTAATTGTCTTGCTATTACACTTTATTTGCCTTCCTGATTTTCCTTCCTAGTTTGCTCTCCTTGCTTAGACCGTCACATCTGACTGATGAGTCGTTGAATAAAACAGATAAAGCTGCTTTTACAACGATATACTTTGTTATACCGCTCCAAGAGGGAGCGTATAGACACGATGGCATGGAATGCTGTCATACACCGGCCCACGCAGGGTCTTATATCTGGTCAAAAAACAATACACAGGTGCTGACGCTTTGAAGTGAAAGTGGCTGCTGTTGCGGGTTTTGGGCGGGTAGTATCTACAAGGATGTGGTTATGGAAGGTCTGGAAATTGTCACCTTAGTCAACTCAGTTATCATCCCCATTTGTTTGTTTTTGATTATGATGGGTATGGGTCTCACTCTCGTCGCCAATGATTTTAAACGCGTTTTAACATATCCCAAGGCAGTTGGTATCGGCTTGACCAATCAGCTGTTGTTATTACCGCTCATCGGCTTTGCATTGGCCAATATCATGCCTCTAGAGCCTGAATACGCCGTCGGCGTCATGCTGCTGGTGCTGTGCCCAGGAGGCACCACTTCCAATTTATTTACCTATCTGGCCAAAGGCGATGTGGCGTTGTCAGTGACGATGACAGCGATTGCCAGTGTCATCACAGTCTTTAGCATTCCTGTGGTGCTGAGCTTTTCGCTGATTTATTTTATGGGTGCTGGTAGTGCGTTTGAGTTAC
This sequence comes from Psychrobacter sp. Marseille-P5312, assembly GCF_900291405.1. Lineage (NCBI taxonomy): Bacteria > Pseudomonadati > Pseudomonadota > Gammaproteobacteria > Moraxellales > Moraxellaceae > Psychrobacter > Psychrobacter sp. Marseille-P5312. The sequence goes on along the minus strand of NZ_OLML01000001.1, from coordinate 679,550 downwards.
CTGTCCTAAAAACCGTGCTGACTTTGGTGGTGTTGACCATCGTGCCTATCAGCCTCGGTATGCTGATCAAACGCTATGCGCCGCGTATCGCTGATAACTCTCAGGTCTATGTGTCGAGATTTGGGGTGATATTTTTGACGTTTTTGGTGGTGTTTTTAAGCTATGTCCAGCGTGATATCCTCGTCGAGGCGCTACTCGCGACAGGCCCGGTATCGTTGCTTCTCAACCTCTCGACCATGGCGCTTGGCTACTATAGCAGTAAGTGGTTCGGCCTAAATTTGGCGCAAAGAACGTCGGTAACCTTAGAAGTCGGCCTACAAAACAGCACGTTATCTATCTTTATGGCATTGACCCTATTGGCCAATTATAAAATGTCGATGACGCCTGCGATTTATACCCTCATCATGTTTTTGACTGCTGGTATCTTGGTCAGAGTGTTTGGCGCCAAATATCGTCAAGTAAAGCGCTCAGAGGTGGAGATGAGCGTTTTAGCTGCTCGCCGCTTATAACTGGCTACTCAAAGCGATCCGAGTCGCCCTGTGTCGCCTTGTATTGGTTTTATAGGGTGTTGACCAGCGCTAAGGCCACGCGCATCGATATTTATAAGTAATCTATTTTAAAATAGGTACAGCGCTACGGGTGTTTAGCTTTCTTTGCGCGCTGTGCCGATGTTGCTCGATGCTGCTTGATACTGCGCAAAATACATACCAGTGGCATATGACATAAAGTGTGCCAATGTTATATCAGACTGACTATATTTTGTCGTCGGTCTGCTCTTTGATACGCTCCACTTCAAATAAAAAAGCGCGGTTTTTTAGTATCGCGACAAAGACCACGCCGCCCACCGTATTGCCAGCCAGCACCACTATCAAAAACAGCAAATAGCGCCACAGACTGACGGTATTGCCATATAGCAGGGCGGAGAAAATCTCGATGTTGCCGACGATGCTATGATGTAGTCCCAAAAAACCAATACTACCGGTGATTAGCGTTACCAAGACGATACGGCTAATGGTATCGCGCGCTGAGGTCACAAGCCATGCCGCGATGCCCATCATCCAGCCTGCCAGTACGGCACTGCCAAAGATGACCCACCATCTAAACCCCAAAATATGCTCAGCATAAGCATCGATATCACTGGCGCCAAACAGCTGCATATTCAGGCCAAGGCCAATCATCAAGGTGGCAAACAGGCAGCCGCCGACGATATTGCCTGCGATAACAATGCCCCATAGCCTTAGCAGCTTGTGCAAGGGTTCGATTTTGTTTAAGACAGGCAGGCTTAGGAGGGAGGTCTGCTCGGTAAATAATAGCGACTGGCCGATGACAACGATGATAAAGCCCACCGGATACAGCAAGGAGGCGAGGACGATGGCATACTCGCTAGGTATGACGGCGTTCAGTAGCGTAAAGGCTGATAAAATCATAAAAAAGCTGATGCCAATCTCAAACCCTGCGGTAAAGGCACTGGTAAATAATGAGCCCAAAGAGCGCTCAAAGGTTTCTTTGGCATGTATCACTTGCTCGACTAAGATACTGGCATAGCTTTTTGCTTGGCTTAGATTGTCATCGCCTGCGACTTTTTTGATGGTTTCTTTGTCTTTATCGCTGATTTCTTTGGGTAGGTCTTCATCCTTTAGGGTCTTAGTTGCTTGTACCTCGCTGTGGTCTGGCGGGTAGTGGTCTGCGGCAGCGTCATTGGCTGGCGTATCGTCAGGGCGCGCGATATCCTCTGCGGTAGACTTATTGCGTGATGGCTCGGCTTGGTAGGTGTTGTTATGCTCGGTATCTTTGGGCACAGTAAACTCGCTGGTTATGGGACAATGATGGGGCGCTACCGACTGGCAGAAGGTCTCGGCCAATATATGGACAGACGTTATATGTTATAGCATGACTATAACGTATTATATTTGCCAGAGGGGGATTGCTGTTCGTTAATTGTTTAATGGATGCGCTTCAAAGCCGAAAAGCCGATAAATTGCCTTAGCATCTAACAAAATCTGGCCATCTGCGTTAAAATCACTCTATCAATCCCATCGCTTACGTTTCATGTTATTTGTTTGACCGAATTCATTCATTATTAATAAAAGATTATTCTATTATGAGCAATCCTGAGAATCATACCAACAGCACGACCAACTTGACCGAGTCTATTCAAGCCGCCTTGAGCCAATTAGAAAATGCTTACAGCCCAAAGGATGTCGAAGCGGGCATGTATCAAGGCTGGGAGGAGAGCGGTTATTTTGCCCCAACTTTTGATAAGGATGAGTCGTTTTCTATCGCCTTGCCGCCGCCGAACGTCACAGGCTCGCTACACATGGGGCACGGTTTTAATAATGCTATCATGGATGCGCTGACCCGCTATCACCGTATGGACGGCGACAATACGCTTTGGCAACCGGGCACCGATCACGCTGGTATCGCAACCCAGATGGTCGTTGAGCGCCGCTTAGAGGCGCAAGGCATCCGCCGCCGTGATATGACGCGCGAAGACTTTATCGATAAAGTGTGGGAGTGGAAAGAAGAGTCGGGCGGCAACATCACCCGTCAGATTCGCCGTCTTGGTAGCTCGGTGGATTGGTCGCGTGAGCGCTTTACCATGGATGATGGCTTATCAAATGCGGTCAAAGAAGTGTTTGTGCGTCTGTTTGATGAAGGTCTTATTTACCGCGGTAAGCGCTTGGTCAACTGGGACCCTAAGTTCCAAACCGCGCTGTCTGATTTAGAGGTAGAAAACGTCGATGAAAAAGGCAGCTTGTGGCATTTTCGCTACTATTTTACTGATACAGACATCACCACCCAAGACGGCAAAAACTATCTGGTGGTCGCCACCACCCGTCCTGAGACATTATTGGGTGATACCGCCGTGGCCGTCAACCCAAGCGATGAGCGCTATGCACATTTGATCGGCAAGACCATTACTTTGCCAATCACAGGCCGCGTGGTGCCGATCGTGGCCGATGATTATGTCGAAAGCGACTTTGGTACAGGCTGTGTCAAGATTACCCCTGCCCATGACTTTAATGACTATGAGCTGGGCCGTCGTCACAGCTTGCCACTGATTAACATCTTAGATGAGCGTGCCAACATTTTGCCTGAGATGCAGGTCTATGCTGATCTGCAAACGCGTGAGCCATCGCTTGAGACCACGCCGAGCGAATACGCTGGGCTTGAGCGTTTTGCGGCGCGCAAGCAACTGGTCGAGCAAGCAAGTAGCGAAGGCTGGCTAGAAGACATCGAAGACTACGCGCTAAAAGCGCCGCGTGCCGAGCGCGGTGGTACCATCGTCGAGCCATGGCTAACTGATCAGTGGTATGTCGCCGTCAATAAGCTGGCGGGACCAGCGATTGATGCGGTCGAAGATGGTCGTATTGAATTTGTCCCTGCGCAGTACAAAAACATGTATATGGCATGGATGACTGACCTGCAGGACTGGTGTATCAGCCGTCAGCTGTGGTGGGGTCACCGCATCCCAGCGTGGTACGACGATGCGGCAGGTGAGGTGTATGTCGCACGTAGTGAGGCAGAGGTTCGCACTAAATACAATTTAGGCGATGATGTGGTATTGCGCCAAGATGATGACGTACTTGATACGTGGTTTAGCTCAGGGCTATGGACCTTTAGTACGCTAGATTGGGCAGACCCTAAGGCCGATCCGCGCGTGCTGCAGACTTTTCACCCGACCAGCGTGTTAGTCACTGGTTTTGACATTATTTTCTTCTGGGTGGCGCGCATGATCATGATGACCATGCATTTTGTCAAAAACGAAGATGGTACGCCGCAAGTGCCGTTTAAGACCGTCTATGTCCATGGCCTAGTACGCGATGGCAATGGTCAAAAAATGTCCAAATCGAAAGGCAACGTCTTAGATCCGATTGATTTGATTGACGGTATCGATCTAGAAGCGCTGGTCGAAAAACGCACCAGCAATATGATGAACCCCAAAGACGCGGCGAAGATTGAAAAACAAACGCGTAAAGAATTCCCAGAGGGTATCCCAGCCTACGGTACCGATGCGCTGCGCTTTACCTTCACCTCTCTTGCCAGTACTGGCCGCGACATCAACTTTGATCTCAAGCGCGTTGAGGGCTATCGTAACTTCTGTAATAAAATCTGGAACGCCAGCCGCTTTGTACTGATGAACTGTATCGATAATGACGGTAACGCCAAACCTATCGACCAAGCAGCCAACGTAGATGTTTGGGAATTACCAGAAAAATGGATCATGAGCCGTCTCAACTCGACGATTAGCAATATCCATCAGCACTTTGCCCAGTATCGCCTCGATATGGTCAGCCATGATATTTATGAGTTTATCTGGAACGAATACTGCGACTGGTATGTCGAGCTTGCCAAAGCCAGCCTCAATGACGATTCGGTGACAGACGAGCGTAAAGCGCAAATCCGCTACGTGCTGCTGCATGTGCTCGAGACGGCGCTGCGCTTTAGCCATCCGATCATGCCGTATCTGACCGAAGAGATTTGGCAGACTGTCGCGCCACTGCTGAGCCGTAAAGATACCGACAGCATCGTCGTCGCAGCCTATCCTCAAGCTGATAATGCGCAGATCAGTGAGCAGGTGGAGGCGGACATGGCATGGCTACAAGAGCTGATCGCCAGTATCCGCAATATCCGAGGTGAGATGAAACTCGGTAACGCCGTACGCCTACCAGTATTGCTACAAAATATCTCAGATGAGGAAGAAGCGCGTCTATCACGTATCAAAAACCAGTTCAAAGCGCTTGCCAAAGTCGAGAGCCTAGAGATCGTCAAAGAAGGTGATGAGGTGCCATTGTCATCATCAAGTATGGTCGGTCAGCTACGCGTACTGGTACCGATGAAAGGGCTAATCGATCCAACGGCTGAGCTGGCACGTCTGGACAAAGCGCATGAAAAGCTGCAAAAGCAGGCCGACGGTATCGCGCGTAAGCTGAGCAATGAAGGCTTTGTCAGTAAAGCGCCAGCCGAAGTTGTCGATGCTGAAAAGGCAAAACTGGCTGAGTTAGAAGGGCAGCTTAAAACGATGACAGCGCAGATGGAGCAGTTAAAAGCGTTGTAATTAGCATAGAAATATCTGCATAAGTAGAAAACGCCGTCACGATTGTGATGGCGTTTTTTTGTGAATATTGTTAATGCTCATTCTCATGTTTCGACCAATGTGCCATGATTAAAGAGTGATATGCTATCTGTCTTAAAGTGCTAAGGTAAACCATTTATATAACTTTTATAACCCATCAACTTACTCATAACTAAAGGACGAGCCATGAGCCATTATCTTAAGATTACCGCTGCCATGCTAGGCGGGGCGTTGTTTTTATCCGGCTGTGCCAGTACTGGCATGTCGCCATCACACCCAAACGATCAGGTCAATAACACCTACCAGTTGCCACAACAGATCTACGACGGCTATTGGGCAATGACAGCAGGAATGGGCGGTCAAGCCGCTGTAGTCAACTTTCGCAGAGATGGCACAAGTTACAATTATCGCTTTAAATGCTATACCGATGGTAGCTATCAGCAAGCGGCCGTAGAAAAATATAACCTAAAGCCCAACCGTACCGCAGTAGGGCTACAATACGAAAACGAGCCAGTCTTCTCCCAAGTTAAGGTCATAAAACTGGCACCCAAACAAACGCTGGTACTCAACCAAAGCTTTAGCGACCCTGAGTTGCAGCAAGCCTATCCAAATGGTCAAGAGTTCTCTTACACCTACAAGCCAACTTTAGAGCCAGTGTGCTTATTGTAATGACGCTATAGATATTGCTGAGTAGATAGATAGTTAATCCATTTATATGACACATGTGTTAAAGACCGCTATCATCATAAAGCAGCGGTCTTTTTGCTTTATTCGTGATAGGGCGATAGGCCTAACTTACCCAATCACTAACCAAACATACCGATTGATAGCAAAACCCTCATAAAAATAGTCTTGTAGCCTGTCTCCTGATACGGCATCCTTAGTGAGTTCTATCAGCCGCCGTCTTTGTCATAAATTTGCCGGCCAAAACCTGATTATCTGACACTATCCAACGACACCCTTTATGAGCCAAAAAAAGCACTTCTACTACCGTCCAAAGACCAATCAGCACCACAGCCCGACAGTGCGTTGGACATTTGTTATATTAGGCTGGTTGTTTTTTGTGCTGGGTATCATCGGCATTTTGCTACCCGTGATGCCGACTGCGCCTTTTATATTACTGGCGGCAGGGTGCTGGGCACGTAGCTCGCGGCGCTTTCATTTTTGGCTAATCAATCACAAATACTTTGGCAAATATGTCCGTGATTGGGAAGAAAATCATGCAGTACCGCTTTATGCTAAGTGGCTTGCGACCATCATGATGGCGATATCGACTGCCATGTTGTTTTATCGTCTGCCCGCTGATATGACATGGGCGGCATGGCTGGTAGCACTGGTCTGTAGCGGGGTTGCCGCCTATTTGTTTCGTCTGCCAAATGCCAAATAAAGTCGCCAATATAGGGCAATAGTTAAGTCCAGTTACATAAAACCTGAGATAAGGCTTGCGATACTAGGATGTTCCCCCTATAATATATCCAAGCTTAAGAGCAGTTCTGCACCAAATCATTACCTCGTAGTATTAGTTATAATCCTTCGTTTTAATATTTATCGTTCAGTAGCTATTTGCAAGCGTTATCGGTCTATTAGACCACAAATAAATTAAATATCAGGGTTATGACTATGTCAGACGTTCAAAAAGGTACAGTTAAGTGGTTCAACGAAGCTAAAGGTTTTGGTTTCATCGCTCCAGAAAACGGCGCAGACGTTTTCGCTCATTACAGCGAAATCTCAGGCTCAGGTTTCAAAACTTTGGCTGAAGGCCAAGAAGTTGAGTTCACTGTAACTCAAGGCCAAAAAGGCCCACAAGCACACAACATCGTTGCTATCTAATTTGTCTTTTATAGATAAATAGAGCAAGATAAAAAAACGAGCCTTTGGGTTCGTTTTTTTTTCGTCTGTAGTTAAGGATCGTAAGTTATGGGATTATAGATAGTTGTCGTCTATGATGGCTATTATCGCTTATACAGACGAGCAATAAAAAAGGCCAACGACTTCACTATCGTTGGTCTTTCTAGTTTTAGGCAAATGAGCTGCAGGTTAACCAAATGAGCTGATAGCGATATTGATCACCCCGCCGCCGAGCAGCAACCAAGCAAACATCACTGCTCCTAAAATCAGCGGCTTAACGCCAGCTTGTTTGATAGCGCTCATATGTGTGGTTAAGCCTAACGCAAACATCGCCATCGTCAGCATCACATCATCTAACATCACCATACTTTGCTCAAAGTCATCGGACATCGGTATCCAAGTGTGCAACAGCACCACCAAGATAAAGATAAAAGCAAACCAAGGGACATTCACTTGTCGCACACGGCTCATTAGGGAAGGTTTGTCAGCTTGACCACTACCAGATGAGGTCAAGGCAAATGATAAAATAAGCAAAAATGGCGCGAGCATCATGACCCGTATCATTTTGGTGACGACCGCGGTATTGCCGACCTCGGTGCTCACCGCGTTACCCGCGACCACCACTTGCGCCACTTCATGAATGGTGGAGCCGGTATAAATACCGTATTGTTGAGCGTCGAGCCACGGCTGCAGCCAGCCAAGATGGTATAAAAATGGATAAAGCAGCATGGCAATGGTGCCAAATACCACTACCGTCGCCACAGCGATCGTCACCTTGTGCGCTTCGGCCTTGATCACAGGCTCTGCGGCGATGACTGCCGCCGCCCCGCAAATGCTAGCCCCTGAGCCAATCAGTAGTGTCGTTTGCTTATCGACCTTTAGCCATCTGGTACCGAGCCAGTAAGTCAACAAAAACGTCGAGGTCAAGACCAGAGCATCGGTCATGATCGCTGGCATTCCGACACTGGAGACTTGTGTTAAGGTCAGCTTAAAGCCATAAAAAATAATGGCCAGACGCAATATTTGCCCCTTAGCAAAGGCCACGCCCATCTGTAAGTGCTCCGCAAACTGCGGGTAGACGGTATTGCCCAGTACCATGCCAAGCAATATCGCCAGCGTCAACGGAGAGAGGCCAACGATACGGCCATTTGACCAACTATCGATGCTGGCATCCAACCACAAGCACAGCAAACTACCAAAGAACACCACCACCAGCCCTGCTAAGTGGCGGTTGCGCGGGCAATGGTGATTCATTGACTGTGTAAAAGCATACATGGCTCGTCGTCCTCATGGATATAATCAAAATAAGCATAAGCTTATGAGTAGATAGTATAAGACAAGCCAACTTATAATAAAAATAGATTAATAAGATAGAAGCTATCGAAAATATAGGTAAAAGTGGCGTGAAAAACACCTCTATTAAAAGCAGAGGTGCCAGCAGTGACGAAGGCGTTGTTAAAACAAGCTTATAGTCGATCCTAAATAAAACAGATACATTATATATCAAGGTGGAACTGGTCTAAATTTTCCTTGCGTGCTGTGCCTACGCAGACAGAGGCTGCGAAAAATTTATCCCAGTCCCACTGTGTCTTTTACTATACTGAATTCGCTATAGTAAAAGACAGATTGTTAAATCTGTTGTGTATTAAAAAATATAGGTCGTGTGACATACATCTACAGACGGATATAAGGCAAGTGAGACAATGAAAAAAGCCACGCAAACGCTACCGAAGATTACCCTAAAGCAACTGGCGGTGTTTGTGAGTATTTATCAAACTGGTAGCACCAGCCGCGCTAGTGAAGTGCTGCATCTCTCGCAGTCGGCCGTCAGTAGTGCGCTGAGTGAGCTGGAGGCGCGTCTGCAGATGCCGTTATTTGAGCGGGTCGGACGCAGGCTCAACCAGCACCCCAATGCCCATCCTATTTATATACAAGCGCAAGCGATCTTAGAGCAGTCGTTGACGCTGGAGCATTATCATAAGTATCAAGCCGGTCAGATTCATATTGGCGCCAGCACCACCATCGGTAATTATGCCTTGCCGCCGCTGCTGGCCAAGCTGTATCAGGTGCTGCCAGACGCTCGTGTCGATATGTATATCGCCAATACGCAAGAGGTGGTGGCGGAGGTTGAGCAGTTAAATATTGATATCGCGTTGGTAGAAGGCATGCCGCGCCCCACAGATATTAAGACCATCGAGCAGCGCGCATGGCGGACAGATACTTTGATGATATTTGCCAAACGCGATAGCAGATGGCTGGCAGGTCTTGCAGACTATCAAGAGACTGAACGTCTGTATCATATGACTCTTACACAGTTGGCCAAACTGCCGCTACTGGTGCGAGAGGCGGGGTCGGGCACGCGGCAGATCATCGATGAGCAGCTGCTCAAACATCTGCCAGAGGCCGAGGTGATTATGGCAATTCAGCAGTCGGAGGCCATCAAACATATGGTCAGTGCCGATATCGGTCTTGGCTGCCTGTCTCAGCATGTCATCGAGGCGGAGCTGGCAGCAGGAAAGCTGGTACAAGTAAAAGTCGCAGGTATCGATTTGTCACGGACGTGGTGGTTGGTCTGGCACAAAGCCCGCCATCAAAGCCCGATTTGGCAGACTTTTATAGATATGATACAAGACGATTGAGCAAACACAAAAAGCGCGGCGTCGTAGATACACCGCGCTTTTTGTGTTTGAGGTTTTGAGCGCGACTATTTGTGCGTTACGGTTTGAGCGCTACTAAGTAACGTTTTATTGGCGCTACTTGGATACGGGTTTGTCGAGTCTTACGACCAAGCTGTCGCATGGGACGTTGGGCAGGATATTGTCCGCCGTAGCACCGCTGATCCACGCGGCGATGCCTGTGCGCTTGTGTCGACCGATGACCAAGAGATCGACGTCGTGTTTGTGGCAATAATTGACGATGCCTTCGCTGCTAGAAATGGCGGTGGTCACTTGCGAGTTGACGGCGTCTAGCTCATTACGCGCCAAAAACTGCGCCAGCTTTGCCCGTGCTTCTTGGCAGCGCTCATCATCGATCTCATCGTATAAGCTCGAGGCGGGGACCAACTCATAACCAAAACCGACCATGGTGTCTTTGACGATATGCAGTACGGATAGCTTAGCGCCTGGGCGGTTATCGACGATACGTTTGGCCTTTTGTGCGACGATATCGGCATCAGAGAGTAAGTCGGTGACCAGTAGTATGTGTTCGTAACTCATAGCGTCTTCCTCATGTCAGATAGTATTTACTATAGCACTACTACAGAGCGCTGTTAAGTCGTCATCAGGTGTCATCATACAGATGACGCAGGCGGCGTATTACTCTGCAAAGGGCTGGTCGAGCTTGACCACCAAGCTGTCGCAAGGAATATTTGGCAAGATACTGTCGGCTGTCGCTTTGGCCAACCATGCGGCGATACCGTGACGCTCATGGCGGCCGATGATGAGCAAGTCGACTTGATGGTCGCGGCAATAATTGACGATACCCTTACTGTTCGAGATAGCAGATGTCACCTCAGAGTTGACCGCATGCAGCTCATTACGCGCCAAAAACTGCGCCAGTTTTTCTCGTGCTTCTTGCCAGTGCTCGCCATCGACATCGCCTGATAGGCTGGAGGCTGGCACCAGCTCAAAGCCAAAGCGCACCATGTCGTCCTCGACGATATGCAATACAGACAGCCTCGCTTCAGGAGAGCCTGCAAGGATACGTCTGGCCTTGAGTGCGACGGCATCTGCATCAGACAACAAGTCGGTGACCAGTAAAATATGTTGATAGCCCATCATCAGCTCCTATTAAGACGTTTATTTTATCATCCAGCGCCGTAAAACCACGTCCTTCTAGGGCGTGGATATCAGGCGTCAGCCATTGTCGTACAATATTGCGAATACCTTGATAACCACACCCATTGAGATCATAATTATTCCATGAAAACGCTCAAGCTACGCATCAAAGACAAACACGCCACTCAGCTCAATATCTTGGCTGGGTCGGTTAATTTTGTCTGGAATTATGTCAATGAATTAAGTTTTAAACATCTTAAGCGCACAGGCAAATTCTTTTCAGCTTATGACTTGGCCGCTTATACCAAAGGCAGTGGCGAGTATTTAAACTTGCACAGCCAAACCCTACAAGCCATCTCTGAAACCCATGCCAAGGCTCGTAAACAGTTTAAAAAAGCCAAACTCAACTGGCGTACCAACAACCCAAAGGCCAAGAGAAGAAGTTTGGGCTGGATTCCTTTTAAAAAGACAGCCGTAAAACACCTTTCAACCCGTCAATCAGGCAATAAAAGCCTTAAATCTACTATTCAGCTAAGCCTCGCTAAAGGCAAAAAACTTACTATAGATCTATGGGACAGCTATAACCTAGCCCTGTACAGCATCAATACTCTGGAGCTAGTGCAAGACAATCGCGGCTACTGGTATGCCTGTATCACCGTCAAAGAGTTTCCAAAGATTAAGTGTGGTACTGGCCAAGTCGGTATTGATTTAGGCTGCAAGGATTCGGCAGTCAGTAGTGAGGGTGATCAGCTACAAATCAAAGTCACCCATCAATACGCTGAAAAACTGGCAATTGCTCAAAGAGCCAAGAATAAAAAACGGGTCAAGGCCATTCACGCCAAGATCAAAAATACCCGCCGAGACTTAATCCATAAATTCACATCAAAGCTTGTTAAGGCCAACAGTCTAATCGTTGTTGGTCAAATTAAATCAACATCATTCACTTCAAGCAAACTGGCCAAATCCGTCTATGATGCTGGTTGGTTTGAGATTAAGCGGCAACTGGATTACAAATGCGCGAACGCAGGTTGCCACTATATCGAAGTCAATGAAGCGTACAGCACCCAAACCTGCTCGTGTTGCGGCTCCCGCCAAGACAGTCCGAAAGGTAGAGAAGGGCTTGGTATAAGCGAGTGGTTTTGTCGTTCTTGTAAAACGACCCATAACAGAGATGTTAATGGAGCAAAAAACATTCTCGCGGTCGGGCTTGGCCGTCTTTAGTAGGAATCCTCTCCGTTTAGGGAGGGGAGGAAGTCAAAGTAGCAGTGGTGGCGGTGTTTGTTAAGGGTTAAATCCATTATTTTGTTATGGGTATTCCCAGATAGACAATCTTTATAACCCCCTAAGTGATTTAGCATTTAACAGACAGTCCATAAGACTTTGTTGATCAAGCGACTTACAAAACGACCTGTCAATCGACTCATAAAGAGAAGGGGCGACGTAGAATATTAACGCTCAGATCGCTTGACTTATCAAAACAGCAGCCCCATCTACTACGGCACCCTATATATTATAATTTGATAAGGATCACTATGACTGACACGCCATTTATCGCCGATCTAACGCTTCATCCAGCGTTTGAGTTGATTGAGCATCGCCATATCGAGGCGTTGTCAATGGACGTGCTGATCAGTCAGCATGTCAAAACCGGCGCGATGCATTATCATTTGGCGCACCCAAGTGATGAAAACGCCTTTTTGGTTGGCTTTCGTACTCAGCCGATGGACTCAAAGGGCGAGGCACATATCTTGGAGCATGTGGCACTTTGCGGCTCGGCAAGGTTTCCGGTTCGTGATCCGTTTTTTTCGATGATTAAGCGCTCATTAAACACCTTTATGAACGCCATGACCGCGGCCGACTGGACAGCGTATCCGTACGCCACACAAAATAAAAACGATTACTTCAATTTACTTGCTGTGTATCTTGATGCGTCGTTTTTCCCCAATATTCATCCGCTTGATTTTGCTCAAGAAGGCATCCGCGTAGAATTGGACGAAAATGACAAACCGCAGTTTAAAGGTATTGTCTTTAATGAGATGAAAGGCGCGATGAGCGGCGAGATTGACCAGCTCTATCATACGGTCGCTCATCATTTATTCCCAACGACCACTTATCATTATAACTCGGGCGGTGATCCTGCGGATATTCCTGATTTGACCCACACCGAGCTCGTTGAGTTCCATCAAAGCCATTATCATCCATCAAACAGCGTGATTATGAGCTTTGGTAATATTCCGGTCGCCGAGACCCAAGCGAAAATCCATGACGATGCTTTGAGCCAGTTTGAAGCGGGTAAAAAACACGTCTCACGTCCAGAGCAGCGCCTGCCTGCGCCAATCAGCGCTATCGATACTTATACGGCTGACGAGGCGGGCCCTGACCAAACCCATCATGTGGTGGCGTGGCTGCTGCCATCGATCACCGATCCCAAGCAGCGTCTGGCTTTGCGTCTGCTAGAAGGCGTGTTGGTCGAGCATGCTGGCTCGCCATTGCGTGCGTATCTCGACAGTCATCCGCTTGGCAAAGCGCCAAGTCCGTTGTTGGGACTCGATGACAGCCATTATGAGATGGTATTTTATACCGGTCTACGCGGCTCCAACCCTGAGCATGCCGAGGCAGTAGAGCAGGGTATTATGGATTTACTGACTGAAGTGGCCAGTAAACCGATCGATGATGATACGATTGAGACCATTTTGCATCAGATCGAGATCGATCAGCGCCATATCGGCGGCGATAGTATCCCTTATGGTTTAAATTTGATGCTCGAAGCCTTTAGTACTGCCATTCATGATGGCAACCCGATCGACGTCTGGGAAGTGGATGAGCATTTGCAGTGGCTGCGTGAGCAAGTAAAAGACGCACAGTGGCTACCAAACCTTATCAAAACCCATCTGCTAGACAATCAGCACCGTGTGCGCGTGACGCTGACGCCAGATAGTGAAAAATCAGCGCGCCTTGCCGCAGCAGAGCAGACCCGTCTTGATACCATCGCGATGGACTTGAGCGCTGATGATAAAGCCATCTTAAAACAGCAAGCCCTTGATTTGGCAGCGCGGCAAGCAGCGCCTGATGATTTAAGCCTATTGCCAAAAGTCGGACTGGAGGATGTCCCGACCGATATCAGCTTTAAGCAAGGCACACAAAAACAAGTGCGCCTAAGCGGGCAAGACAGTACGCTGTTTGAATATGAAGCAGGCACCAACGGCTTGTATTATTATCAAGTGATTGTGCCGTTGACCGATGCCATTGGCAATCAGGACACCAGTAGTTTGCCTGTGAACGAGGTAATCAATCATCCATTGCTACCGATTTATTTAAGCCTACTATCAGAGCTGGGTACTGACTCGATGAGTGCTCATGAGATGCAGGCCAAGCAAGCGGCGCATTCTTCTGGCGTGACGGCGCGTATTAGCCAGCGCACCAGTATCGATGATAGCCAAACGATCAGCAGTTATTTTGTGGTGGCGACCCGTGCGCTCAACCGCAAGCCTGAAGCGATTGATTTGCTCAAAGAGGTCATGGAGCATAGCGTCTTTAGCGAGCATGACCGTATCAAAGAAATTTTGCAGCAGCGTCAAGCGAGCTGGCAGTCGAATTTGGCAAGCTCTGGGCATTCTTATGCCATGCAAACCGCCAGCCGCGGTATGAGCCGTCAAGCGCAGCTTGAGTATGTGCGTAGTGGCTTGCCTGCACTAAACGCGCTAAAAGACTTTTTGGCGCATGCCAGTGATGATGACACGCAGTGGGATAAATTGGCAACCAGCCTGATGGACTTGCACCAGCGTGTGATCAGCTTGCCCAAGCATGCCGTGATCATTTGTGAAGCTGAGCAAACCGAGCGCTTAAGCGACTTAATTGTCGAGAGCTGGAAAGACAGTCAAGCGCCAGCGCTTGCCGCGCAATTGGGTGACTCTGATGCGACTATCAAAGACACTATCCCAAGTGAGTTTACCGAGCTGCACCTTGCGGCAGCGTTAAATGGCGAGACAGACACCATCAAGGCACGAGAGAGCAGCGCTGCGCTCGATGCCGAGGACTTGGCATGGCTGGTACCGACCAACGTCTATCATAATGCCAGCGTTTATCGTGTGCCAGCGGCCGATCATCCTGATACCGCTGCTTTGATGGTATTAGCGCCGTATCTGCGCAATGGCTACTTGCACAGCGCTATCCGTGAGCGCGGCGGTGCTTACGGCGGCGGCGCAGGCTATGACGCCAATGCCTGCGCTTTTAAATTCTTTAGCTACCGCGACCCGCAGTGTGCTGAGACCTTTGCGCATTTTGAGGCCAGTATTGAGTGGTTACTAAATGAGCCGCAGACCGATGAGCAGCTAGAAGAAGCCATCTTAGGTATCATCTCGGGTATGGATAAGCCAGGCTCTCCAGCTGGCGAGGCAGTCAAAGCCTGCTTTGCTGATTTGCACCATCGCGGTGCTGACTGGCAACGTAAGATGCGCGCCGCCATATTGGATGTGACGGTGGCGGACCTACAGCGCGTGGCCAAGCAATACCTGCAAGGGCAACAGCATGTACGTGCAGTACTAGCGCCTTATGATAAAGAAGAAACCGTGAAAAACCTCGGCTTTAACGTTTGCAAAATAAAGAGCTAATGGTGTTTTTTGGATAAAAACCAATCTGGCACTGTGAGCATTTATGAAGCAGACAATACTAGGTTATTGTCTGCTTTTATAGTTTTTAGTAAAAAGACTGATGATTGAGTCAATGTTTAAAGGCGTTTAAAAACGTTTGATACTCAAGTCTTTGCCAATCATATCTTGATGAATAGGAAACTCAGACAATTGGCTAAACTGCTGTCGATCGGCAAAGTAGCTTCGTAAAGTGCGGCGCACCGCTTCAAAGGCGAGACTATCCCACGGGATGTCTTCTTCGCTAAACAGCGCACAGTCAAGGCTTTCAGAGCCGACACCATATGCACCGTCTTTGAGATCGGCCAAATAAATTGAGTATATCTGTCCGATGTCTGGCAGATCGTAGATACAGTACAGATGAGGGTTTAACACCACCGCATCCGCTTCTTCGTAACTCTCACGCGCGGCGCCCTCTGCCATGGTTTCCCCGTTTTCCATAAAGCCTGCCGGTATCGTCCAAAGACCGTATTGCGGCTCTATCGCGCGGCGGCATAGCAGCACTCTGTCTTTATGTACGACCAGCGACCCACAGATGACTTTTGGGTTTTCGTAGTGAATATAGTTGCAATTTGGGCATACCAAACGCGGCATATTATCCGTGGCTGGTATTTTTCGTTCTGCTTGATGACCGCATTGGAGACAATAGCGCATATCAACTGCCTTTATAAATGTAGTAAGCGTAAGAGATAAAGAGTCAGGACTCCTAATGGCAACAACACCCCGTCATTGTCAGACGCGCCCGCCCTTCATACGTTGGTTTTTGTGTGTGCTATCAGGATACCGGTAAAGCGGTGCTGCAAGATGTTATTCTAATAAGCAAGCACCGCCTTAAGATAGCACACATTTTGCTCGTAGCGCAGCATGATAACAGTAACGCTGCATATCGCTGGCGGATCATAGTCCGATAAATGACAGCAAAGCCCCGTGGCATCGTGGCAAGCCATCACCGCCGTTTGTCATAAGCGGTCACGCTAATTCATAAAACACGTTGACTTATAAAAACAATACGCGGCGCCTGTCTGTCGATGCGATTTGAGACGTTCATGACAAACACCTCATGACAAATGAACAGTCACACAAATAGCATGCAGCTGCGTGAAGAGTACGCTAGTCTACAGCTAGTCACGCCACATATTGATCAAAACATAAGGCAAGATCATGTTACTCCCTTCCCAGACTGTGCAGTTAGATGAGCAGTCGGTTGCTATACCACCTTTTATTCGCTATCCGACACTCAGGCAACTGACCGAGCGGGTTCAGCAAGAGACGTTAAATGCGTTGGCCGATTCAGCGCTGCATACCGCGCAGCAAAGCTCTCGCAGCGCGCGTGTCTTAGACAGTCTATACCAGACGCCCATTGCCGATGCTTCGATACTGGTGGCCATCACCCATGAGCGCCATCCCAAGCTGCTTTTGACGCGCCGCGCCGCGCACATGAATAGCCATGCAGGCGAGGTATCTTGCGCTGGCGGTAAATACGAGATAGGGGATGGTAATAACGTCGTCACAGCGCTACGTGAGGCCTGTGAAGAGACGGCTCTCCCGCCCAACAAGGTACAGCTAATCGGTCAGCTACCCATTCAGACCTCCAAAAGCGGCATGAGCGTGCGTCCAATCGTGGCTTTGATCGCGCCTGATTTGGTACTGGTACCTGAGATCGGTGAGATATCACGTATTTTTTGGGCAGATTTTGAGGCGTTACTCACGCAGCCTACCGTTGAGTACGCGATAGAATATGCCATGCAAGATCAGGTGGCGACGATACTTACGCCCAGCTGGCAAGTCGATGGCGAGACGGTCTGGGGGCTGACAGGCCGCGTCATTGCCAGCTTATTAGAGACAGCTTTTGATCGGCAGTTAGAATGGTATTACCGCGTGCAAGACAGCCGATTGTAAGATTGTAATGAGCTGAGCCGATAGCTGCTGCGTCATTGATAATAGGCGTCGTTTTTCTTGAGCCACCAGTTCATATTGTCTTGACGTTTGGCGCGAAAGGCTTCTAGTTTGGTGGCTACCGTTTGGTTGTGCTGACGGGCGGTATCGAGCGCAAACAAGATAGGCACGGAGGATAAGACACCAAACCGAAGCTTTGATTTTGGTAGCGCTAAGCCGTCTCCGATATCATCACCGACCAGAGTACGTGTCACACTGGCATTGACCATCTCTACAAAACGCCCGCGGCGATTGTCTTCGCCCATCAGTTGCCGCGGCAGATCATGTAGGGCTTTTGCTAAAGGTTGTCCCATCTCAAAGTCTAGCTGTTGAATGGACAAGTAAGTGTAGAGCCACTCCCAGCAGGCGGCCTCATCCTTTGGTAGGCGCTCTAAATCCACACCCATCCAGTAACTGGCAAGATTCCATAAATGCAAAATTCCCTCGGCCTCCTCGCTACTGATACGCGCGCCAAGCAGCCGTAGCCCGCGCATAATCAGTAACGAGAACTGCAGATGAGTGGCAATCATATCAGTTTGGTTGATCGGTACACCCCAATAAGTAGTGTTCCAGCTGCCATCGGGATTGCGATGCTGATCGGCCTCTGTGGCGACGCCTTTTGCCGCGTTGTTTTTGCCACTGAGCAAGTTTTGCCGTACGAGCGTGTGAATCTGCCGCACCTGAATCGACTGACGCCAACCCTCAGAGCCGATCGCCAAAACGCTATCGATAGGCACTCGTGTGCGCGGCATACGTGTGCTTGTTTTGGGCAATAATGGATGCTCAGAGACAGCCAAAATATAAGCATAAGTGCGCATGAGTCTTGGCAGGGCATCGTGCATCAACGCGCCGGTTTGGATCAGTGGCAGCGATAGGGCAGGGATGCTATAACCTGCCATCAATGCCACATTTCGTAGTAGCCAAATCAGCATCAGCGGATAGCGCCGATAGGCAACGGCCCCAGTCTGTGCAAGCTGTGGATCAAACCAAGCAGGATGGTCGCTAAACTGCTCAGCCAGTGCACAAAAGGACGGATAAGCTGCGAGTTTATTATCGGTTTTGTTATCGAGGATAAGCTGCTGTAAGGGTTTGGCAAAACGCAGGCCGTCAGCCGCGAGCGTATCTGTCAGGGGGTCGCCGATGTCGTAGCCTGCGACCATCTCCTCTACTAAATCTTGCGAGATGACAAAATCTTTGGGCAGCAAATAGCGCTTGATCCGCTTTAAGACCTGTAGGTCATGATGATCATCAATCGCTGTGGTACGCCCATGACGCTGATACGATGCAAAGGTAGGTTGGCTCGATTTGGACGCGCGCGCTGGCTGTGTCTGGGCTGTATTGTTTGGATCCATAGGTAGCAAATGTTTTTATCAGTAGGCTTTTTATGATGGCCTAATATTTAGACGTGTGGTTGAGCATATCGAGCTGCCTTTGTGTGTCATCGAGGCGACGTTTAATCGACCCAAGCTCATCGGCCAAAAACAACAGCCGTTTGCGAGCGTCTTTTTCGTTGGCAAAGTCTAGCATTGCGCCGCTCTCAAGCTGATCAAACTCTGTTTGATACTCATCTAATAGGCGTCTGTCTGTGTCGAGCTGGTTGTCTAGACGATAGTAGGCTAGGCCGTGCTGATTGGCCTGTTGAAGGCGATTTACCATAGCAGCAGGGCAGACGTTGTTTAACCTGCGCCCGCGGCGACCGACATTGTACGCATTGTTGCTCGTACAGTATTGTTGCAGACCAAGCTTGCGGCCGCGCTCCCACGCAAGATAATCAGGGGTCACATGTGCTTTGGCACAGGCTTTGCTGTGTGAGGCGAGGCGCTCTGAGGAGTAGCCTGCTACGCCATCGTTATAGCCTATCGTTTGCCAATCACCGATCAGGCATTGTTGTTTGGAGAGAGTCGCGCATGATAGTAAAACCATACTGCCAAGGATAGGCAGACTAAGCGATATAGGTCTGATAAGTCCCTGCATGGTCATCTCCTAAGACTGCTGCTATCAGTTGCGCCCAGTGTGCATCTAGATGTCACGAGGCGAGGTGTCATTGCGCTTACTGCCTTTATCCAAACATGGCTTGCGATGCTGTTTTTCTGCGGTTATTGTTTTTACTGTTAGGGTTGAAAGAAGAAAGCGGTGAGCTATGTGTTGGCTAAATAACCGCAAAATAGCTCGCCTTTTTCTGATGATGGATTATGGCTGAGGCCGCGTCAAATCGACTGAGGTGCCGCTGACGTTGTCTTTTAGGCTGACTTTTAGCATGAGGTAACCTGCAACCCCAGAGATGATAGAGCCCATGATGATGCCTAGACGCTCATCAAATAACGTGGTGTCGCCTGCAAAAGCAAGACCTCCGATAAATAAGCTCATGGTAAAGCCCACACCGCATAGTAGAGCGGCGCCGTATATTTGCTTATAATCCATCCCTTTTGGCATGGTTGAAAAACCAAGCTTAAAGACCAGCCAACACATAATCATGACACCCAACTGCTTACCGATAAATAGACCAGCGGCGATACCAAGCGGGACTGAGTGGAATAATTCTGCAAAACCTGCCCCTTCGAGCGAGATGCCTGAGTTGGCAAAGGCAAATAGTGGCAAGATACCAAAAGCCACGGTGTTGTGTAGGTCGTGCTCTAGCTCTTCGACAGGGGAGTGCTCAGGGTCAGTGCGATCAAACATAGGAATAAACAACGCCAACACCACGCCCGCTAATGTCGCATGAATACCCGATTGCAGTACCGCAACCCACATGATGACACCGATAAATAGGTACGGTGTGAGTCTGGTAACGTTACGACGATTGAGCAAATAAAGAAATGGCAAGCATAAGCCGGCAATAGCAAGTGATGTCAAAGATAAGTCGCTGGTATAAAACAAAGCAATGATTAAAATCGCGCCGATATCATCAAAAATAGCAATGGATACCAAAAAGACTTTTAGAGAGTTGGGTACACGGCTACCGAGCAAGCTCAAGATACCGAGTGCAAACGCAATATCCGTCGCCGCTGGAATGGCCCAGCCTTTCCAAAACTCAGGCTCATTATAATTAAAGAGTAGATAGACTGCAGCGGGCATGATCATCCCGCCGATGGCCGCGCCCGCTGGCAAAATGATTTGTTTGACATTGGACAGCTCACCGATGAGCACTTCGCGCTTGAGCTCAAGACCGACCAAAAAAAAGAAAATCGCCATTAGGCCGTCATTGATCCAATGATGGGCGTCTTTGGCAATCGCAAAATCACCGATTTGAATGGCAACAGGGGCATGGATAAAGCCTTCATACCATGTGCTTAGAGGGGAGTTGGCAATGATCATTGCCGCGATAGCTGCCAGCGCTAACACGATGCCGCCTGCTGCCTCAAATTCAAAAAATGCCTTAATCCTTCGTATTGCCATATTATCCTCATTAACTAAATAAAACGTGCTAAATCATTCAAAAACTTCAAATTTCTAAATTGTTCTGGCCTGCTTTCTTACTTTGGCTTGCTCAAATCCATTTCGCCTAAACATAAACCCTCATCATTCATGCTGCCCTTATCATTAAAAATGACGCAGCAGACCGATGGCTCTAGTTTCTCACAATCTTATTCATATAAACAATTAAATACGTTAACGGTTTTATGCGGTTTTTTTAAACAGGCGAAGCCTACCAAAAGGCGTACTGATAAAGCCGAGAATATAACAAATCTAGCAGACTTTGCTAGGTTTTTGGTTTTTTTTACGGTTTTATCTTTATAATGAGCGCCTTTACACAAATCTTAACGTTGCGTTTGCTTTTTTATACCCCAAATTTTCAAGGTTAGTGTCATGGACATATCACTCTCTATCGAGATTATTTTAATGCTGGCGGCGGTTGCGGCGCTGGCAGGTTTTATCGATGCTATCGCGGGCGGTGGCGGTTTATTGACCATTCCTGCCATGCTACTTGCCAATATCCCGCCCGTGCTAACCTTGGGCACCAATAAGTTGCAAGCGGCATCAGGTGCGCTCGCGGCCTCGATTACGATGATAAAAAAAGGCGTCATCAACCCTAAAAATATAAAGGTGGCGATTGTCGGGGCTTTTATTGGCTCAGTCATCGGTACCATCGCTGTACAGATGTCGCCGCCGGATCTGCTCGAAAAGCTGATTCCGTTTTTGATTGCCGCTATTGGGATTTATACTTTGTTTGCGCCCAAGCTTGGCGAGGTGGAAGCGGCGCCGCGTATCTCAGAGGGCAAGTGGCAAAAAATTGTGGCGCCATTGATTGGGTTTTATGATGGCTATATCGGGCCAGGGACAGGCATGTTTTTTGCGCTGGGTAATGTGGCGCTACGTGGTCGGCAGATCATCGAGGCAACAGGCGCGGCTAAGGTTTTGAACTTATCGACCAATATTGGCTCGCTGGTTTTTTTTATTTTGGGCGGTAATGTGTTGTGGACAGTCGGTCTGGCAATGATGGTCGGACAAACGATAGGGGCGTATTTTGGCTCGCATATGGTGGTCAAAGGGGGGAGTAAGCTAATTCGTCCTGTTATCGTGCTGGTCTGCCTTGCCATGATTACCAAGTATGTGATTGGCTAACGCAAGCTGTGATTTATTGAGTATCGATACAGCCTGTTTATAGGCAGTGCAGCCATAAAAATACCCCATAAGTTGTGTCCAACTTATGGGGTTGGGTTCATATCGCCGGGGTTTTTATGATTGAATAAATAAACGCTTTATCGATTAGCGGCGACGATCAATATCATCGTACTCACTACCCATGATGCCATCACTAAACACTTGAGAGAACTCACGCTCATTGTCTTCATCGATGTGACCATCAAAGACGTCTTTGGTGCCCGCCGCAGGATCGTTGTAGATAGCGACGTCCATTTTATCTTCAGATTTTGCCACGATTGCTGTCACTGCTGCATCGCCGCCGACGTTGACCGCCGTACGCAGCATATCAAGAATACGATCCACACCCAAGATCAAACCGATACCTTCGATGGGCAGGCCGACTTGGGCAAATACCATAGACAGCATGATCAAGCCCACACCAGGTACGCCTGCGGTACCGACAGAGGCCAGCACCGACATCAAGATAACCGTTAGATACTCGGTCACACCCAAATCAATACCATAGATATTGGCAATAAAGATGGTCGCCGTACCTTGCATGATGGCCGTACCATCCATGTTGATGGTCGCCCCAAAAGGCACGGTAAACGAGGCTACTGAGTTGTTGACACCCATACGCTTGGTGACGGTACGCAGCGTGATCGGAATGGTGGCGTTCGAGCTTGAGGTACTAAAAGCAAAAATCTGTACTTCGCGCATTTTCGCCAAAAACGTCTTAATAGACAGACCAGAAAAGAGCTTTAGCACGATCATCATAGTGATAAAAAAGTGGAAAGCCAGTGAGCCAATCAGTACCGCAACATAACCGAGCAACGACCAAATCAGATCTAAACCCAGCTCCGCCATGGCTTTGGTCAATAGCGCAAAAACCCCATAAGGCGCAAGATTCATAATGATGGTCACCATCTTTAAGATGACTTCATTAATCAGCTCCAAGCTTTGTACCAACCCTTTGGCAGGTTTGCCGACCATCAAAATACTGATACCGATCAAGATGGCAAAGAAGATGATCGACAGCATGTCGCCATTTGCCATCGCACTGATGGGGTTTGACGGAATGATATTTGCAAAAACATCGAGTAGAGGTGGCGCAGACTTGGCTTCAAATGCCGCTTCTGTCTCAACCTCCATGCCTTGACCGATACCAAATAAAAGCCCAAGCCCGATAGCAGTTGCAATGGCAAGCGCGGTCGTCATCATATAGATTAGGAAAGTCTTGGTACCTATGCGTCCAAGCAAGCGAATATCACCAATACCGCACACCCCGCAAATCAGCGAGATAAGTACCAAAGGCACGACCAGCATTTTGAGGGAGTTTACGAATAGCTTGCCGATGATGGCCAAAAACCCATTGGTGATATATGTACTAACAAAACCGCCCTCAGCGTTCAGTCCTGAATAGTTGATAAATAATCCCAGTATGATACCGAGCACCATGGCAACGATGATCTTGCCCGTTAGTCCCATATTTTTCCACATAAACTCTATCCTTTTATCCGCAACATTCAGTATCAAGGGTGCTACTAAACTAATGCGTTTATGATTGCCATCCTTACGCCTGATGGTGTTGCATCTGCAAAAATTTGTCTGTCATTTCATGTCAGGCTATTCGACAATATAAAATAATTGTTAAGGTCGCTGCAAGATTTTTTTATAACTTAAATAATAATCTATAACTGATTAAAGGCGGTTTAAGCTTTTTTGTCAAAAAATTGGCTGAGATAATCACTTAGCAAAAAACAGATCCGATGCTATAAATCGCCAAAAGCACCATAATCATTAGGCTAACGTCGCTAAAATATCGACATTTAAGCCAGCACCAACGCGTTTTTGTTAAATGTCATCATCAAAAGGGTGCGATGACCAAAAACGCTCGGACAAAAAAAAGACTGCCTAACCGCGGCAGTCTTTTGTAAAAATGACAGATAATATATCAATGGTTAAGTCTCAGGCCACTGGTAAGAATTACCTTACTATAAAACATAAGTCTATCAAGATGAGAGGCTAGGCGTATTCTTAATTCTATCGATAGCTCTCTAAATGAGGTCACGCGCTAATAAGCAACCGTGCTTTCTAAAGAAGCACTTTCTAAAGAGGCACTTTCTAAATAGTTCATCGCTTAGTTTTTGCTTTCCTCGTGGCGATGTTTGTCTTGCCATGGCTCACTATCGCCCAGCTCGTCTAAGTGCTCGTCGATAGACTGCGTTTTTTGCGCCCTGTCTTTTTGATTGACGTCGTCGTGATTGGTTTCATCAGTATTGGCATGGTCAGTATCTATCTGGTCGGCATTGTCCGTAAGCTGGGTGCCATGCAGTTGAGCGCTGTCTGGCTCAGCGCGCTCTGAGGCTGTGCTACGATGATTGTTGCCCATACGCTCATTGAGGTGCGAGGCGGCGTCACGGTGACGTGCATCCAAGGCCTCAATCTCAGGATGAGAGTCATCAAAGTCAGTCTGAGCCAGTCTTTCTTTTTGAGAGTCTTGCTCTGCGACCATTTCTACCTCACCATCAGGCTCATAACCATGGTTGGGGTTATCATCGCCTGTTGGCTCATCTGCTGAGGCCTGCAAGCCTTCTGCCGCTACGGCATTGTGAGCTGCGCCCGCTGCTATGCTATTGGCTGCTGTGTCAGTGACTGTGTCGGTAGCAGACTCATCATAAGGCGCGACGTCACTCTGAGCTTGCGCCGCACGTTTGCGCTCAGCATAGTCAGTCAACTGATTGACCGCATTTTCGAGCGTATGAGGGTTAAAGCGTGGCTGCGCTTGTGATAGATGCTTGTCAAAGACATCGGTCAATAGTGAATCAAAACGTATGGCATTGTATTGAATAAGCACTTCGGCTTCTTCTTCGGTGATATCTTCGTTTTGGCTGGCATAGACCACATGGTCTTCAAAGCTCAAACCGGCAAAGCTGTCTTTGTGCTCTGCCTTTTTAAATCTTTGCCACAGCGGCTCGATACCCAACAAGGTCTGATAGGCGTTTTCCATACGACCCGTCACATCGTCCTCGTCGGTGTTGTAATAGACCATGGTCTTGAGGTAATCGCGAAAAGGATTGGCCTCAAAGTCGTCCATAAAGGCATCGCCGAGCTGACGTTTTAGCTCGTCGCTTGGCGGCGTAAAGATGCGGCCACTGGGGAAAGTCACAAATCCAACCAACGCTGCGGCAAAGCGATTTGGGAAGTTTTCAAAAAATGACTCAAACGCTTCTTGGATGGTGAACAGGCTATTTTGTAAAGCGACTTCGGCATGCAAACGCTCCGCTTCAGACTTGTTGCCATGCTCATAAAACTGCAAGATGGCCGTCGCGATAAATAAATGACTATGAATATCAGCCAGACGCCCAGAGAGCATCTCTTTACGCTTTAGATCACCTGCGAGTAGCCCCAACGCCATATCGGCAGTCAAGGCAAAGCTGGCGCTCAAACGGTTGATGTGCTTATAGTAAGGGCGGGTAAAGCGATCGGCAAAGCTTGGCACATGATTGCTGCCGCCGACATAGCCTGCGACAAAGGCTTTTGCCCCGCGGTTAAAGGTATAACCCAAATGCTTAAAGAATAAAGTATCAAACTCGCGGATAGCGTGGTGTTTGTCCTCGCTTTGTAGCAGTTGTAGCTCATCAAACAGATAAGGATGGCAGCGCATCGCTCCTTGACCAAATATCATCAGTGAGCGCGTCAAGATATTGGCACCCTCAACGGTGATAGAGACAGGGATTGCCTGATAAGGCGTCGCCAAAAAGTTGCGTGGCCCCATCTGTACTGCACGGCCACCGACCACATCCATACCGTCATTGACCACTTCACGCATGGTTTCGGTGGCGTAGTATTTTGCCATGGCCGTCATGACCGATGGTGTGCCCCCTTGGTTGAGACCACAGGTGACGAGATGACGAAACGCCTCTAACATATAGGTATGACTGGCCATACGGCTGGTGGCGTCTTGTACTCCTTCAAACTTACCGACAGAGATTTTGAACTGCTCGCGGACTTTGGCAAAGGCACCGACAGACAGATAGGTCATCTCACTGGCCGACGTGGACAGAGCAGGCAAAGAGATGCCGCGGCCGACGCCCAAGCACTCCATCAGCATACGCCAGCCGCGCCCCGCGTTTTCGACGCCGCCGATGATATAATCCAGCGGAATAAAGACATCCTTGCCATCGACCGTACCATTCATAAAGGGTGAGCCAATAGGATTGTGACGAGGCCCGACGACCACGCCCTCGTGATCGGCGGGAATCAGCGCACAAGTGATGCCGTAGTCGGTCTTTTTAGCATCCCCAAGCAAGCCTTCTGGATCGTGCATCTTAAAGGCTAAGCCCACGACTGTCGCAATAGGAGCCAGAGTAATCCAGCGTTTTGAGAAATTCATCCGTAGGCCGAGCACGTGCTCGCCTTCATGCCTGCCATAACACACCACACCTGTATCTGGTATCGCGCCTGCATCGGAGCCTGCTTCAGGCCCTGTCAAACCAAAACAAGGCACTTCATCACCGCTTGCCAGTCCCGGTAGCCAGCGCTGTTTTTGCTCATCGGTACCATAATGCATGAGCAGCTCGCCTGGGCCGAGTGAGTTTGGCACCATGCAGCTCACTGCTGCTGTCGGCGAGCGTGAGGCGATTTTGCTCATCACCCGACTTTGGGCATAAGAGCTAAACGCTCGGCCACCAAATTCTTTTGGAATAATCAAACCCAAAAAGCCATTGTCTTTGATAAATCGCCATGCTTCAGCCGAAAGCTCTTTATCCTCATGCTGAATTTTCCATTCATCAAGCATGGCGCACAGCGCCTCTACTTCGTTATCGATGAAGCTTTGCTCTTCATCTGACAGCTCTGGATAAGGATATTTGGCAAAAGTGTCCCAATTGGGCGCACCCATAAACAGCTCTTTTTCCCACCAGCTGGTGCCAGCATCCAGCGCTTCTCGCTCAGTATCGCTCATGCTGGGCATCGCACCGCCCAGCGTCTTATAGACCGGCTTGGTGATAAGGGACTGCCGCAGCGGCGAGATAAGCAGTATCAAGCACAACACCGCGACTGGAATACCCAAAACAAGCGACCACGGGCTGATAACAGCAGTGATGATAACGGTGGCAAGGGCGACGATACTGCCTGTGACACGTGATAAGGACATCAAAAAGATGGCCAAGACCATGGCTAATTGAATGAATATTGCCAAAATAAATAAGCCAATTGCCATGACTGTCTCCTTTATAACGCCAAACAATAGCGTAAAAATGTGTGAATGCAGGTCAGATACATATAGTTATAGTTTTTCTGACGTGGGTTTTTAAGTGTTATTTATGGCCGTGTGTCAAAATACTGAGAGTCAAATCTCTACGAAAGACACAGTTAGCCATCAATATGAAATAGTTGTCGATGACTATCAATAGCGAAAGTGCTACGCTGTGTCGAAAATATGTATCATAAGACGCTAGGTATGGTGATTATGGGATGACTATCGATATTTTTATCACTGACTTTATTATCAATACTTTGATTACCGTCTGTATTACGGGCGCCTTTAAGAAAAAGGCGCAAAGCCGTTTTCGGCATAAGACAACGTGTTGTTGCGCCCCACGATGATATGATCCACCAATGACAAGTCGATTAGGTCGCAGGCTTTTTTTAGCTCATAGGTAAGCACGTTGTCGGCAGTCGATGGGGTCGCATCGGTGTGCGGATGATTGTGGGCGATGATAAGCTGATTGGCTGCATGACTCAGCGCATGGCGTAGGACGTGTTTGATACAGACAGAGCAAGAGGAGATACCACCTGTAAACAGTATCTCAAAATTCAATAAATTGAGTGCGTTGTCCAAGCACAGTACAGCAAAGACCTCGCGGTGCTCGCCGCGTAGCTGGGTGCTGATATAGTCTTTGACCACTTGCGAGCGTCCAAGCGCTTGCCCTGTTTTTAGCTGACTGTCCAAGTAGCGTGTCCCCATCTCAAGCGAGGCCAGTATCTGGGCGTACTTGGCAGGGCCGATGCCATGGCAGGCGAGGACGGTGTCTTGCGGGGCGGCCAACAGCTCAGCGAGGCTACCGAATTGGTCGATAAGATGCCGCGCCAGCTCGATTGCCGACTGTGACTGAGTACCCGTACGTAAAAATATCGCCAAAATCTCAGCGTCAGACAAGCTTGCTGCCCCGTTTTTGAGTAGTCTCTCACGCGGTCGGTCGTCTTCGTGCCAGTCCTTGATTGCCATTATTATTTCCTAAAAGTGCTATTTTGATAAACACGCCCGTATCGATAAATGGGCGAAATACGTAAATTTTTACCCAATTTATCTCATAATTGTTACTATAAGCGCAATTTATCTTTCCACTTTTTTATTGATGCCATGCTTATGTCCAATATCGTGCTCGCTATCACCGGCGGTATCGCCGCTTATAAATCCGCTATTTTTGCTCGCTTGCTTGTCAAAGCAGGCTTTGATGTGCGCGTCATCATGACCAGCGGCGCGCAAGCCTTTATCACGCCTCTGACATTGCAGGCGCTGACGGGTAACGAGGTGCATATCTCTTTACTCGATGAGCGAGCGGAGGCGGGTATGGGGCATATCGAGCTGGCAAAATGGGCAGATTTGGTCGTCATCGCGCCTGCGTCTGCCAATACTTTGGCACGCCTAGCGATGGGTATGGCGGACGATTTGCTCACCACAGTCTGTCTGGCGACGAGCGCGCCGGTGCTGGTTGCGCCAGCGATGAACCAGCAGATGTGGGCGCACCCTGCGGTCAATCTCAATGTGCAGACCCTACGCGATATGAACTATCAAATCATTGCCCCTGCCAGCGGTGAGCAAGCGTGCGGTGATGTGGGAGCCGGCCGCTTACCTGAACCTGAGGCGCTGTTGGCCGAGGTGCTATTGTTCAATGCCATGCAGACCACGCCGCAGCTATTGGCTGGTAAAAGAGTGGTCATTACTGCAGGGCCGACGGTCGAGGCAATCGATCCGGTACGCTACTTGTCCAATCATTCATCAGGGAAGATGGGCTTTGCGTTAGCGCGCGCTTGCGTGGCCGCCGGTGCCGAGGTGGTCTTGATAGCAGGTGGCAAGGTGGGTTTACCGACGCCGCTCAATGTCACGCGTATCGATGTGCTGTCTGCCGAAGAGATGTTGCTGACGGCTCAGCAGTGTGTGGCAGGTACGCATACGGCATTACAGTATATGCCCGAAGAGGAGCATGAACACCATTCTGAGCATTCTCATGACCATTCGCACGAACATCACGATGACTGTGGCTGCGGTGAGACGCATGAGCACGAAGGTGGTCACACTCATATGCACGACCATGTCACTGATGACGAGCCTAGAGTCGCTGATATTTTTATCGCCACTGCGGCTGTCGCTGACTATCGTACCCGAGACGCGGCGCCGCAAAAAATCAAAAAAACCCAAGAGTCGATGACACTAGACTTGGTAAAAAACCCTGATATCTTAGCGACTATCTCGCTTGCGCATCCTGAGCTGTTTGTCGTGGGTTTTGCAGCAGAAACGCAAGATGTCGAGCGTTATGCACGCGGTAAGCTTGT
Source organism: Psychrobacter sp. Marseille-P5312 (assembly GCF_900291405.1). Lineage (NCBI taxonomy): Bacteria > Pseudomonadati > Pseudomonadota > Gammaproteobacteria > Moraxellales > Moraxellaceae > Psychrobacter > Psychrobacter sp. Marseille-P5312. The sequence continues at coordinate 650,124 of NZ_OLML01000001.1, read as the reverse complement.
CTCAAAAGACTTGGATTTGATTGCTTGCAATGATGTGTCTCGCGCGGATATTGGATTTGCCAGTGATGATAACGCCATGCAAGTGTTTTTCTCCGAGCGTTATGAGCACGACAGTGTCACGTTAGAAAAAGCAAGCAAGGATAAAATCGCTGAGCAGTTGATCCGTATTATCGGTGAGACCCTCTGGCAGCGGTACGATGCTTAGTCATAGCTCAATCACGGCACAGCTATCAAGGCACAGCTATATGGTGATGTCAGAATAGTGATGCAGATCAGTTGGGTCAAATCGGGCGCTAAGGCGGTGTGGTAGGTATGATGGATGATACAAGTACCCAGACCGTATTACTGATGGCTATCTTTGCGCTAGCATCACTGCTGCATGGTATTAGCGGGCTGGGCGTCACCTTGGTCACCACCACTGCGCTTGCGAGTATGTACCCGCTGCCATACGCCATTGTGCTGATTATTTTTCCGTCATTACTGCTCAACGCGCTGACGTGGCTGGCTGGCGGTGGCCGTAGTATTTGGCAAAACTTTATCTATTATGGCAGACGCTACTGGCTGCTGGCGTTGACCAGTCTGCTTGGCAGTATTTTGGGGGCAAAGCTACTACTGTGGGTCGATAGCGCGTACATCTTAGTACTGCTGGCGGCGGTCATTGGCTATTATGTGGTCAGTAGCTTACTTGGTAAGCAAATCCGCCTGCCTGATACCAAGCCAGTACTGATTATCGTAGGTTTTAGTGCAGGCGTTATTGGTGGTGCGACCAATGCGATGTCGACCATCCTGATGATGTATTTGCTCTCTGCCAGCAATGATAAAAACACCATCGCCAAAGTCGGCAATATGTGTTATTTTTTGGGTAAAATCGCTCAAATCATCGTATTGCGTGAGCCAATCATGGCGCTTGGCCGTGGTGAGTGGCAGCTGATAGCGGTATTTAGTGTATTGTCGGTTGCGACGTTGTTGGTTGGTATCCGCTTGCGTCGTTATTTGCCGCAAGCACGCTTTCGTCAGCTTATTTTAGTGATTCTCTCCGTACTGGGGCTGCGTGTGGGCTGGCAGGGGGTAATGGCGTTTTTGTAGTATAGTCAGTAATAAACAGAAACAAACAGAATCAAACCATCAACTATTACGGGCTGCTGGTATAAATCTTGCGTGCTGCTATCGTTCGATGCTGCACAAACAACCTCCCAGTAGCACTGACTCGGTTTAAAGTAAGTTGACTATAGGGAGTGTTTTTCAGGTTAGCGATTGAATAAATTTAACACGATGGTCGCGATAACACTGATCACTACCATAGTGACCACTGGAAAATAAACCCGAGTATTGCCTGAGGTGTGCTTAATATCGCCTGGCAGATTACCTATCCAAGAAAACGCGCTAGGAAACAGCAGCCAAATAACCCCGATAATGACCAGTACAGCCCCTATAATAATCAATATCTTTGCCATATAAGCCTCGCTAATCTTATTTTACTCTTTTGTCTCCACCATACATGCGCTGAACCTTAACCAGCTATTTCACCAAAATACAGCTGCTGGGCGATGCGAAAGGTATTGCAGTGCGCCTCGACCACATCTTCAATATTTTCAGAATAACCCCCACCCATGACGATAGCAACTGGAATATTAGCGGCTTTTGCTTGCTCAAGCACATATTCATCACGAGCTTTGCAGCCAGCGCGCGTGAGACCAAGTTTACCCAGCTTATCGGTCGCCAGCACATCGACTGCAGACTGATAAAAAATCATATCTGGTGCAACCTCGCTGATCAAACGCGGCAAGGTGTTTTTTAATATCTGTAAATATTCTGCATCACCCGTATCGTTCGCCAGCTCAATATCTAAGTCGGATATTTCTTTACGAAACGGATAGTTTTTGGCGCCATGCATACTAAAGACAAAAACACGCGGCTCATCCGCCATAATGCTGGCGTTGCCATTGCCTTGATGGACATCCAAGTCCACGATTAAAATCTTTTGCGCCTGCCTGCGATTAAGCAGTAGATTACTGGCGATACACACATCGTTAAACACGCAAAACCCCTCGCCATGATCGGCAAATGCATGATGAGTGCCGCCCGCGACATTCATCGCCACACCGTATTGCTGGGCATATAATGCACATTCATAAGTGGCGTGCGCGATATGACGACCCCGATCAACCAAAGCTTCGGTCATCTCAAAACCGATAGGTCGCGCTTCTTTGCGCGGCAAGGTTTGGGTTTTAAGCTTATGCCAGTAGTCCGCCGTATGCGTGGTTAAGATTTCTTCTTCTGTCAGACGTTTTGGCGCAAAAAAGTTATCATGGGTAATGGTGCCTTCTTCAAGCAAGCGCTCAGGAATCATGGTGTACTTTTGCATAGGGAAGCGGTGCTTGTCAGGCACGCTGTAACGAAACACGTCAGAATAGGCAATTTTTAGCATAGTGTTAAAGCATGTCTTTTTTGAAAAGTGTTTTAAGGATAGATAAGTTTAAACGCTTTGAAAATGAGGGGTTGGTGAGGAATTGTAAAAGCTGCGGATAGCCATCAGAATCAGTGGATTACTGAACATACTGAGTTGGCAAAAAGAAGGTGCGCGAATCTGCTTGTTGACGCAGCTCTGTCAGTAACGTTTGCATGTCTTCGGCAGGATATTGCTGATTGATCAAATCATAAAACAGCTCATGGGCGACTGTGGTCATGGCGATGACGCTTTGTAAGACATGTTCGATGATATCGTCATTGATACCGACGGCTTCGACATCGATAGCATATTTATAGCGTACCTCGCCATCGTTGATATCCATCTCTAGATTACCAATCAGCATGTCATAGTTGATTTGGGTAATCAATAGCATCGCGGCACTTTGGTGACTCTCTGGAATCAAAAAAGGCAATATGCCATATACGGCCAGCAGCTTGTTTTCTGCTGGCACACGAAACAAGTAGCCACAGCTTAGCTGCTTATGTTGCATCTTTAGCGACAAATGATGCGACTGCCGCTGATCGCCTTTGCTTGGGCGATAGTAGACATAGTGCCATTGTTTTTGCTCAAAGTATTGTTTTAAGCACTCGACAATATCGATATGAGTGTCGGTAGGATCGGGCGACTGATGAGTGCTATCTGACGTAGGTTGAGGAGGCGCGGTGCCGATAGGCTTGCTATCATTATCAGAGGCGTCTATATGGCTTTTTAGATCGTTATTTAGATTGCTGTTTTGATTGTTTTTTTGATGGCTGTCTAGACGGCTGGCAGATCTGTCGCTAGATAACGGCCTGTCATTGGGCTCATCATCGATCGTGGTTTGCCGCAAGTCGTCATTATCGTCATCGACGACAGCAGGCGGCGCGGCCTCTGTCAGCAGCCGCTTGAGTCGTTGCCATAAGCTGAGTTTGTTACGTTGACTCATAAGATTGCCATGATCGATAGAGAAGTAAGGGCGTTACAGTAAATGCAATATAGTAAAGATAACACCGTAAAGACAATAATGTCACTTTGCCGATGACCATACTGTTTGCTACGCCGCCCCTATCAACTACCGCGCTGGGTGATTAGCGGGGCTCATCGCCGTGCCCCGCAAACGAAGCTTTGATAGCAGGCTGCGCATAAAAAGCTTGTAGCATCTCACGAATATGAGCGGTAAACCATGGACTGTCAAGCGCGTCTTGTATGATCGGTCGTAATGCTGTGCTCAGTGGTGAGGCGAGCGAGGTATCGATAGGTAGGCTCGCCGCCACTGCCGCAATGGTGTCTGATTGATGATTGCTGTACCACGTGTCGATGCTGGCTGCTACTAGACTGCGCAGATAGGGCGATAAGCGCAAGCGGTTATAGCTTTGCTGAATGCTGGCTTCGATATGCTCGATACTGTTATTATCGGCCTCGTCATTTAGGTATGTTTGTATCTCGCTGATCGGTAGGTCTTTGATACGTGACCAGCCCATGACCAACAGCCGCGCGACCTCATCGTTAGACAAGTGCGTTTGAGCGTTGGTCTCTGCGCGCTGCGTCAAGTCTTTAATATTACGGTGCAAATAAGTTTGCAGTTTTTCATCTAGGTTTTTATTGGTAGCCTTTTCAAATGAGCTGCGGCCAAGCTTCATCAGTTTGCCCACGCCACCTGCTTTATCGAGCGTATTTTCCATAAAATCATTGATAGCGTGATAAAGCGTCTGGGTGAGTAGGTCAGCAAAGGTTTCGTTGCCGATGAGCGTATGAATAAGGGCGTTGCGCTGCTCGTCATGACGGCCGACATAGCTGGCAAGGGTCTCGACTTGGGTGTCGTCTATCAGCTCAGACAATGGGACATTGTCATTGATCGGATGGTAGATAACGGTATGCAGGATATCACGGATATCGGTGCGCATGACGTCGCTCATCGGCTGCTGTAATAAGCCGTCATTGATGAGGCGCTTTAAATCATCAGCCTGTAGGTACTGGCATAATGGCTGCTCGCCAAACCACTGACATGCCTGCACGCTCAAGGTATCTGCTTGTGCCCTAAGCCATTGCTGCATAAAGCCAACTTGTGCCTCGATGATACTATCAAGACTGAGAGGCGCGCCAGCGCTAGTGTTTGACTGGCTGTTTGGCTGGACATCTGCTGTTTGCCTCTGAGAGGGGGCAGGGTGGGTTTCTAAACTAGGGTTATCTTGTGAAGTCGGCATAGGTTTTGAGGTCATAGTGATGGACAATTTGTTATACTGTGTGGCTGGGGTAATATCAACCCCAAAAAATACGATTATCAGTGTCAGCCTTATTCATTTAGGAAGCACGGACAAGTTTTTGTGAATGGTAAACGCATCAACTATTATGTCACGAACGCGGTGTTTTGTTGTGATGAATATTGCTAACGCTTAATAAATAACGAGAGATTTGATGACGGTACTGGATGCACCCTTACTTGCGCTCGCTGAACTGACCGTCCAGCGCGGTGAGACTCCCCTATGCGAAAAGGTCGCGCTCACACTGTCTACAGGGGATATCTGCCATCTCATCGGTGCCAATGGTACGGGCAAGACGACGCTGCTGATGCAGCTGGCAGGACTACTGCCAGTGCTGACAGGTACCATGCGCTATCAAGGCGTCGAGAGCTTACCTGTACAGCCGCTATATGTCTCGCATCAGCTGGGTATCCATCCCAATCTGACAGTCGCACAAAACTTGACGTTTTTGCTCAATCTATATGGCATCGCGCCAAGCAGCACTGACATTGATGCTGCTCTGACGTGGGTAGGGTTACAAGGCTTTGAGACCGTAAGCTCAAGCCATCTATCCGCTGGGCAGACGCGGCGTATTACTCTTGCCAGATTGTATTTATTGACGCCTGCGGTGACACCGTTATGGCTGCTGGATGAGCCGTTTACCGCGCTGGATGTCGATATGGTGGCACGAATGGAGGATAGGCTATGCGACTTTGCAAGTGCGGGCGGTGCGATATTAATGACCAGTCATCAGGCCGTCGGCGTCGCCAATCAAATGCTCGATTTGTCAGATTATATGGTATAAGGGCGATGAGTCTCAGTAAAAGGATGGATCATGACAGATAGCCCAGTACAGTCTGCACCAATGCAAGCGGCAAAGCCGCGCTCAAATACCTCCGACGGTACGCGCGGTATCAGCTTTGGGCAGCTCTGGCGGCGCGAATGGCAGGTCAAGCAGCAAGGAGCGGTACAGTGGTTATATCCGCTCGTACTGTTTTTAGTGATTATTACCTTGTTTCCGCTGGCCGTCGGTAGTGAGCCTGCGCTATTGCAGCGTTTAGGCGTTTCTGCTGTGTGGATTGCCGCGCTCTTATCATTGGTGATGGGGGTTGATGGGCTGTTTAAGCCCGCGCTCGATAATGGCACGCTGGCGCAGTTGGTGGTTGCCAGAGCATCGCTACCGCTTTGGGTGCTCATCCGCTTAGTCATACACTGGATCTTTAGTAGCGGTATTGTGGCGGTGCTTAGCTTATTGGCGGTGCCGCTATTTCAGCTTAGCTGGTTTGAGGCGTGGATATTACTAGCCTCTATCGTCACTGGCAGTCCGATGCTGCTGATGCTCTCTGCCGTTGCCAGTAGTTTGACACTGTCATTAAAAAACGGTGCTGTGCTGGTGCCGCTGATAGCTTTGCCCATGCAACTTCCGGTACTGATTTTTGCCACTGGGGCGGTGGATTTGTTTGCCACAGGTCTCAATGGTTTGCCGATACTAGCGCTGTTATTAGCTGGCAGCATCATCTCTGTGCTGGTGATGCCATGGGTGATTGCCGTGACCTTAAAGATGGCGTGGCTCAATTAAAAAAAACCTTTATATCAACAGCATGTTGAAAACGGGCAACTTTGCTATAATAGCCAATTAACGATACAAACAAGTCACTTGTAGATTCTATCCAGTGTTTAACGCCGGCAGGTTAGCGGATAGTAGCAATCATGATGTCGTAGTGTCCATGATGCCCTATCTGTCAAACCACTATGCTGTGTAAATAGGTTTATCCTCATGCCCAACCTGAATAATGTCTCATCTCCTAGCCTGTGGCAGCGCATTTGGCAAGGCTTTTTGACCACTGTTGGTACCAAGCAGTTTTTTCGCATTTTTGCGCCTTGGGTCAAGTGGCTTGCCATACTTGCCAGTATTTGCCTTGCGATTGGTAGTATCTGGGGGCTAGCATTTGCGCCGCCTGACTACTTACAAGGCAACAGCTACCGTATTATATTTATCCACGTACCGGCAGCCAGTCTGGCCATCTCCATCTATTTTGCCCTTGCGGTGTTGGGGGTTATCTTTTTGGTTTGGAAAATCAAGACAGCCAGTTTGGTGGCGCAAGCGCTTGCGCCGCTGGGGTTTTTGCTTTGTGTGATCAGCTTAATCACCGGCTCTATTTGGGCAAAACCCACTTGGGGGACGTATTGGGTCTGGGACGCGCGTTTGACCTCGATGCTGATTTTGGCGTTTTTGTATGCGGGCGTCATGGCGCTGTTTGCCGCCTTTGAGCATACCGCCAACCGCGGCAAAGCGGCAGCTATCTTGTCCATCGTCGGTGCGGTCAACCTGCCGATTATCAAATACTCGGTACAGTGGTGGAACACCTTGCACCAAGGCTCGACTTTTACCTTGACCGCTGCACCAAAAATGTCAGCCGATATGTGGATGCCGCTGCTGCTTATGGTCGTCGGTAGCTATTTACTGGTGGCGACCTTGGCGATTTATCGCACCAATACTTTGATTTTGTACCGCGATCAAGGCAAGGCTTGGGTCAAAGAATATATTCGTGGACAAAACAAATAACGGCTAGGAGATGATGATGCAGCCTTATTTTTATAGCGTGTCTGAGTTTATCACCATGGGTAAGCATGGCGTGTTTGTCTGGTCGTGTTGGGCGATTACCGTGGGTGTGGTGCTGGCTTTTATTCTTTATAGCCGAAGGCAGCGACAAGCGCTGATTAAGCAATTGACCATCCAGCAAGCGCGGCAAGCACAGCGTACTGCCAACACCTCCAGTCCTACAACCAAATAGTCAAAAAATCATCTGAATATCATCAGTTTAGCCCGCAAGACCAGGGTGTCTATATCGTCACTATATGGCGATATGAAGGCTTGGGGGCTTATTGATTGATGCAAAAAATGCTACTATATAGCCATTAGAAAGTACGATTAGAAAAATATTTAAAAAAGATTTTTCTAATGGTGGTTTCTTTAATATTTTCTGTTTTATGGGTTTATATTGCATTGGATATGACTGATATGGTCAGTTCAAAGTAAAACCGTTTTAGATTTAAACGCGCTACTGGTATAAATTTTACTTGCGTGCTGTTATCGTTCGAAGCTCGCAACATTTATCCCAATAGCACTATGTTATTTTTAGAATGGTTTGACTATAAGACAGTGACTCATCAATGAGGTAGTGGTATGAACGCAGTTCGTCGCAAAAAACTGATGTGGGTGATGTTTACGCTGGCAGGAGCCGCGATAGCCGTGGCGTTGGTCATCTATGCCATTGGGCAGCAGACTGACTACTATTTTGATGCAACGGCCATCGCCCAAGGGGAAGCGCCGCAAAATAAGCGTATCCGTGCTGGTGGTATGGTCGTCGCTGGCAGCGTGCAGCGAGCACCAAATGATCCGCTGAGTGTGGAGTTTGCGATTACCGATTTTGAATCGACGGTGCCTGTGACTTATCAAGGTATCTTGCCAGATTTGTTTGCTGAAAACTCAGGCGTGGTTGCTACAGGTAAAATGCAAGGCGAGACCTTTGTCGCAGGGGAAGTGCTGGCCAAGCACGACGAAAACTACATGCCGCCTGAGGTTGCCAAATCTATGAAAGAAAACAATCGCAATGGATTGACGCCGCCTTCTGAGCAGTACAATCCAGCAGAGCCAATCCATGAGACCCAAACGCTGCAGCAGTAGCGTTCAAAAATAGCCACACTGACCGCAAAAGCGCCGCTAATGTTTGATTAGCGGCGCTTTTTTATGTGGGTTTTGATAAAAACATTAGGGCATGTCCTCATTTTGCAAATGGCGATAAAAACGAGATAAGTCGCCGTCAAACAAGGAAAATAGCGCAGATAATATCGAGATATTAGTCAGCTATCTGACACCGTTTGGTCAGATTTAGCTATTTTTGGCCCATTTAGATGGCTATCGATTGAATTGAGGATACGCCCTAGTCATCCCATTCAGGCGTATAGTCAGGATGCTCGATTTTACGGCCATCGCTACGGGCCAAGTTGCCGATTTTTTCTAACTCATCAGCGCTAAGCTGGATATCGATGGCATCCAAGTTGCCTTGTAGATGGTCGGGATTGGACGTCTTGGGAATGGCCACACGGTTTTTGTCCGATAATATCCAAGCCAGTGATATTTGCGCAGGTGTCACGCCATGCTTATCCGCAATCTCTTTGATGACCTCATTGTCAAACACATCACCGCGCGCCAGTGGCGAATAGGCTTCTAATAAAATATGATGATTATTCAAAAAAGTCTGCAAGGTATTTTGTTTGATAAACGGATGAAACTCTACTTGGTTGACGACAATAGGCACATCGGCGTGTTTTTTGGCTTCGATGATATGAGCGATATTAAAGTTAGAAACTCCAATATGACGCGTCAGCCCTTGTTTTTGCAGTTCACACAGCGCAGGAATGGTTTCAGACAATGGCACGCGATCATCAGGCCAGTGTAATAGCAGTAGATCGACATAATCGGTATCTAGGTTTTCTAATGAGCGCTTGGCGGCGGCTATCAGCTTTTCTGGCTCAAACTTCATATCATCAGGGAAAATCTTGGTGGTCAAAAAGAACTTATCACGCGCCACGCCTGATTGCTTGATACCTTCTCCGACCTCTGTTTCATTGTCATAAGCTTGCGCAGTATCAATGTGCTCATAGCCCATTTTTAACGCTTGGCTGACGACATCGATACAGTCTTGGCCTGTTGATTGCCAAGTACCTAGCCCTAGCACAGGAATATTGGCTTGGCCGGCGGTACGAATATTATAAGTTTTCTTGCTCATATTATTATCCTTATTATGTGTTGAGTGTGGTCTTATGGCTGTTTATATAAGTGTTCTTTATATAACTGTTCTCTAAACAAGTAAGCACTAAATTCAGTGTCACTACTTATCAATATCACTACCTATCAATGTCACCATCTGAGTGAGAAGCTTTTAAACCTGAATAAATAACAGTCGTATCATAGTGTTGATTGTAAAACCTGCCCTAATAAAACAACTCGGCAACCCAGTTACTATAGAAAAAAATAGAATAAAGTAAAAGGTCGGTTGACGCTTTCCTACAAAGGACAAACAGGCTGTAACGTCATTTTTATCATTATTTTTGAGATGAAGACACGCTCTAAAGCTGTCTGACTTATGGATAAACGTTGTCAGTGTAATCACGAGAGTCAGAAAAGACAGTAGAGTCAAGGCGTAAGAAGCGTAGCGGACGGATGAGAGATAAGCAAAAAAAGCGCCCAATATCGATTGATATTGGGCGCTTTTATAGACGCGGAAGCACGGTTATAAATTACTGCGCCGCTTCGGTCTCTACAGCCGCATTTTCAGGGGCTTTGGTTGCGTCGGCGGTGTTTTCACCCCAGATTTTTGGGTATTTGTAGCCCGGGAATGTCTCATGCGCGTACTTTTTGAAGGCTTCTGAGTTATAGGCGTTGGTGACGTCTTCTACCCATTTTTTACCAGTATCGGCAGACTTGATCGCTGACCAGTTGACATAAGCAAAGCTTGGCTCTTGAAACAGTGCTTCGGTCAATTTGATACCAGAGTCGGTGGCATAGTTACCATTAATCACCGCAAAATCAACTTCATCACGGGCACGTGGCAGCTGTGCGGCTTCCAATTCGACGATATTAATGTCGTATTTGCTGTTATCCGCGATATCAGTCTTTGAGGCTGTCAACGGATCGATATTGTCTTTTAGCGTGATCCAGCCAAGGTCGTCCATCATCACAAGGGCGCGCGCAAAGTTGCTTGGATCGTTTGGTGCTGAGACACTCATACCTTTGTAGGCTTCATCAAGGCTGGTCTTTTTACCTGAATAAAGACCAAGCGGGGCGGTCGGTACTTGGAATACCTCAACCAAATCTAGATTGTTTTCTTTTTTAAAGGTATCAAGATAAGGCTTATGCTGGAAGATATTGATATCCAAGTCGCCTTCAGCCAGCGCCAAATTAGGACGCACATAGTCGGTAAATGCGATTAGCTCAACGTCATAACCTTGTTCTTCTAGCGCGCCTTTGACTTGGTTACGTACCATGTCGGCAAAGTCACCTTCAGTGGTACCGATGACGATTTTGCTATGCTCAGGATCGATATCGCTGTCTGCCGTTTGGGCTGTGGTGTTTTCAGTCGCCGCTTCTTTGTTGGCTTCTGGCGCTGATGAGTTGTTACAGCCCACCAATACGAGCCCCGTCATACCAACGGTTGCAAAGGCAGTGGCCAACTGACGGCTGATATCTGTTAATTTCATAAAATTTCCTTATTCGTACATGGGATTGGGTTATGTGAGTCGCGCCTGAGCATTAAAAAAGCAACATTCTACATAGTAATGCTGCTTTTTATGATAAGAGCTAAGAGGATTCATTACTGCCAAAAATAAACCGAGTCGCTGGCAATGTCAAGTATTTGCCAAAGCGGTTTAACGTTTGTCTAAGCGGTTGGCCAGCCAGTTACCAGACGCTTGGATAGCAATGACCATGATCGATAGCATAATCACGATAAAAATCATCACCTCAGTTTGGTAACGATAATAACCATAACGAATGGCCAAATCGCCCAAACCGCCGCCGCCGATCATACCCGCCGCCGCAGAGTATGACAGCAAGCTGATACACAAGATAGTCACTGACAGTACCAGCCCTGAGCGCGCCTCGTTGAGCAAGACTTTGATAATGGTAAAGGGGCGAGCGCCCATTGACTCGGTGGCCTCGATGATACCGCGCGGGACTTCACGCAGGTTTTGCTCGACCAAACGGGCAAAATAAAACGAGCCGGCAATCGCAAGCACCAAAGAGGCGGCAATCGGTCCGATACCTGTACCGACGATGGCTTTGGTAAATGGACTCATCGCAATCATTAAAATCACAAACGGGAAGGCGCGCATAAAGTTGGTGATGCCGCCTAACACACCATATAGTGTTTTATTTTGCAAAAACTGTCTATCGCTGGATAAGAATAAGAATATTCCAAATAGCCCACCGATCAAAATGGCAACCGTCGTTGAGATACCCAGCATGATAAAGGTATCAATAAACGCAGTCACAATCTCTTTACGCAGCGCAAAAAGCTTGTCGATCGAGGCGGATAGTTCCGTACCAGTTAACATATTATTTCTCCTACCTCATTAGTCCTCAACGACTAAGCCTTGGCCAATCGGGGTGGTGGCCTGAATCAGACCATCTCTTACGTCTGCAACCTCAAGCAGCTTGCCTTGGTGTAATAAGGCGGCGCGGTCGCAAAGCCTGCGAATCACACTCATCTCGTGGGTGACGATGACGATGGTCACGCCTAGCTGCTCGTTGATATCACGCAGACAGGTGAGCAAGCTACGAGTTGTCGCAGGATCGAGGGCACTGGTCGGCTCATCGGCCAGTAGCACCTTTGGACTAGGCGCTATCGCGCGGGCGATACCAACGCGCTGTTTTTGGCCACCTGAGAGCTGCGCAGGATAGTGGCCGGCGCGATCAGTCAGATCAACAATCTCCAGGCAGTCCATGACGCGCTGATGAATATCACGACGCGGATAGCCTGCGACCATCAGGTTAAAGGCCACGTTGTCAAAGACGGTGCGATTGGACATGAGATTAAACTGTTGAAATATCATACCGATATTGTGGCGTGCCACTCGTAGGTCGCTGGCTGATAAGGTGGTCAAATCAGTGCCATCGATGATGACCTGACCTGAATCTGGACGCTCAAGCATATTGATCAGGCGCAACAAGGTGGATTTACCGGCACCTGAATAGCCCATTAGGCCAAAGATTTCACCTTGCTGGATGGACAGTGACGTCGGCTCGACAGCAGTAAACCAGTGGGGTTTGCCATCTTTGTCTTTGATTGAGCGGTCACTTAAAAAACTTTTGGTCACATCGTTTAAGACAATCATGTCATTCATGGAGGGCTCAAAATTCAATGGTTTTTTTAATGTCACAAACGCCTTGTTTTGCCTCTATCGTCATCTAAGAGGTAAAAAAACAACCGTTCATAACCCTATAATAAGGGGCGCTAATATAGCATATTGTCGGGTACTTTGGATATGCGCATCCGCGACTCGCTTATGATGAATAGCGATTAGGCAGGGAAGGCGAGGAAAAGAGGCAGATAATAAGAGCAGTTTTTGACAAGGAGACTAGATAGGCACACTTAATAGAGGGGTTTGCGCTAGCAAGATAAGAATACGTCCTAGCCATTTGGATGATAGTGCGGATTATGCTTGACTGGCAGTATGACCAAAAACCTTGTATGGCCATTGATGGTATCAGTGATGATACGGCCCTGATGCGCGGTGACGATTTGTGATACCAGTGATAACCCCAGCCCTGAGCCTTTGTTTTTTTGTTGCAAACGCACAAATGGACTAAACACTTCTTCGCGCTTTTCTTCAGGGATGCCAGCTCCTTCGTCGATGACGGCCAGTACCGCGTATTTGGGCAGAGGGCGTTCAGGCTCTGTTTTGGTTTTTTTGAGATGCTTGGTAAACAAGCCTTCTTTGCGCGGCGCGTCCATAGCCTCCCCGTCAAGCTGCGTCGCGTTTTTGCTACTGGTTTTTTGGTCTTTTGGCTTTTTGCTATCATCGCTAGTGGCTGTACTATCGGCAATGGCGCTTTTTTGGCTGTGGCCATTTTTTAGCGCATTGATACCTTTGCTCATCAGACTGTCTTTGGTTTTTTGTACTGTAAGGTCACTATCCGCTGCTGCCGCGTCAAGGATAGGAGGCTGGTTACTATCAGCCTGCGCCGCGCTCTCAGGTAGCGCACGCCAAATGACTTTTTTGATTTTGTCCGCAAACTCAGAGGTAAAGCGCTGATAGTCTGTCATCACAGATAGCGATGCGCGCGCGTCCTTTGGTGCAGCTTCTTCGGCAGCTTTGGCAGCTTCTTCAGATAGCGATGCGCGCGCGTCCTTTGGTTTAAGAGCGGTATGGTTATTGGCCGAAGCGAGAGCGTTATCATCCGTCTCCGTTGCAAGCGTGTCATCCGCCCCTACTGCAGATGTCTTAATCTGATGCGTCTCGCAGCTTGGTGTTGCATCGTGGTTAGGACGGTCAGCAGCGTTGTCGTTTGTCGTGTCGACCGCAGTGTGAGTAGCATCAGTATTATCTGCCTCATTAACGACAGCGGCCTCGTCAACGAGCGTTTCGCCGTTTTTGTAGATAGGCGGTGCAGGCAGGGTCATGACCGTCTCTGTCATGTCTGCTTCAGCCGCGGCGGTATCTGTGAGCGCGGTATCGTCGCCTTGCGCTGATGCCGCAGTCTCATCATAGGAGTCAAAGTCTGAGCTATTATAGTCGGCGAAACTACTGCAAATGAGGGTTTGCAGCAGGTAGTCTGGGATGCTATCGGCCTCGTCAATGGTCTGTACGCCATATAGCAGTACGGTCACTGGCGGCACCCCATGTAGCATCGCATTGGTCAATAGATTGCGAATCAAATGGGTTAGCATAGAGGCCTGCCCATCGATGACGATGTGCTCGCCGATCAACGTCGCTTCAGGGTAATGTTGGCGCTCTTGATTGATGAGATCGTATAGATCTAGGCGCTCTACTTGCTGCAACGCATGACCTGCATCCAAGCGGCTGACCAGCAAGATGCTTTCTACCAAGTCATTGAGCCCAGACAAATCGCGATTGATGGCTTGGGCGCGTTTATCAAACTTTTCTTTGATATCAGAGGGCAGCGCGCCTGCCAGCATGTCCATCATCTCAATCTGCAAGCGAATACGCGTGATGGGTGTGCGCAGCTCATGAGAGGCGTGCGCCAGCAGTAAGTTATTGGCATCGACCAAATGCTCGATTTTTTGTGCCGCTTGGTTAAAACCGCGCGCCAAAGAAGCAATCTCATCATTACCGCGCGCATTGACTCGCACGGTAAAATCACCATCACCCAGCTGCGTCATCTGCTGGCTCATCTGATTGATACGCCACGTCATGGTGCGAGCAATAATCCACAAAACCCCTGCCATGATAAGCAGCAGCAATAAGGTGCCAGTAAATAGGTTCAATGCCGCAGAAAGGGCTGGTTTTTTGGGCGGTAAACGCGATTCGTACAGCAGCGTATAGCCTGTGCTGCTATATACTTGTGCTTGCTGGGTCGTGGCGGTATCAGAAAAAGAAGGGAAAACGCGTGATAACAAAGATGGGGTAGGCGGCAGCTCTAATGGCAAATCGCTGTGGTCGGTTTGCATCAGCAAATGACCATCGCTGTCATACAGACCCATTTTGGCCTGTAAAGACTCGTCAAAAATATCAAAGCTTTTTTTGACGACCGCCAGCATAAACCGCGACTGCAAACGGTTGTCTTTGCTAATGGCGGTATTTAGCTCATGCAAAAAAGGATCGATTTGCCCTAAGATCTGAGTGGCCAATACCTCGGAGCGAATTCCCGCATCTTTATCATGGACCAGCTGGGTCAACAGCACCATCGCCACTGCAAATAAGATAAGCGCCAGCATCACACTGGCAAATAGCTTGGCAAATAAAGAGCGAAAACCCAAGTGCTGCATTAAACCATCTCTATTATCAGACGTTTATAACGATTCAAAACGGTTACTATATGGTCTGCCGTTTATAGCGTGCTGCCGCTCATAATATGAGCAAAAAATCAGACCTGATCGGTGGCAAATTGATAACCGACGCCGCGTACGGTGATGATACGTTTGGGCTGGCGAGGGTTGTCTTCAATCAAGGCGCGTAAACGTGAAATATGCACATCAATGGCGCGGTCGATATTGTCTGAGCTGTCATCATTTGGCATCGCCTGCCAGAGCTGCTCACGATTGAGTACTTTACCAGAATGCGTGGCAAAGTAGTGTAGTAATTGAAACTGATGCGTGGTCAGACGTACCGGCTCATCATCAATCGTCACCTCATGACTGTCAGGAAATACGCTTAAGCGGCCAAACGTCAAGCTATCTGACTGGCTGTCTGCTTGGTTTGGTTGCTCATGACGGCGAATCACAGCGCGGATACGAGCCAATAACTCACGCGGCTCAAAAGGCTTGGCGATATAGTCATCGGCACCCATCTCAAGGCCCAACACGCGATCTGTGGTATCACCTTTGGCCGTCAACATGATAATAGGTACTTTATTGGTCATGTTGTTTTTATTGCCACGGATCTTTTGACAGACCTGCATACCATCCATATCGGGCAGCATCAAATCAAGCACTACCAAATCGATATCGCGCTCTTTGGTATCTAATAAGTCAAGACCTTCTTGACCAAGCCCTGCGTGATGCACGTCGTAATAATTCATGGTCAGATAGTCGCTGATCAATTCTGCTAAATCTGGATCATCTTCTATTAATAAGATCTGTTTACTCATGGGTTATCCTCTAGTTGTTGTTATCATGGGTCAGGCGTTTATACAGCTCTGTACAGTCATTCTGATAAATACATCAGATGCGACCGCTGTTATGTCAAACGTCTGAATGCGTTATGTGCTATTTAAAGATATTATTTAAAGGCACTATTTAAAGGTACTATTTAAAGGTACTATTTAAAGGTACTATTTAAAGGTACTATCTCGTAAATATATATATACGCTTAAATACGTATGCTTGCTGTAAACGCGCTAATAATAAAGACCGCTAATAATAAAGACATAGTGCCTAATTTTGCTGTGACAAAACAAGACAAGCTTTGTTAATGTTTCTGCATAATGTAACTGCCAGCGTAAGCCATTAGGACACAATGACTTTTTTGCCTTTAGAATCAAGGGGTAAATCGGCCAAGCAAATCAAGCTATCATTACTGATGCCTGCGATCAGATACTGCTGAGTGGTGGGGTTAAACTCGATCACTTCTACAGGCTGGCGCGTCAGACGCTGATCTTGTCCGATGATCCACACATTTGCCGCCAATGGCCTTAGAGGTTTATATGGCGGTGAATGCAATTCTGTCAAGTTCACATCATGTAAGGCGCGTCTAGGCACGATAGTGCCGACATCGATTTGTCCATAGTTGACCCGCCCCGTGACCTGCATCTTAGGCAGCAGTTTTTTGCGACTGCTCTCGTTATCGATCACATTGACATGGACCAGCAGCTTTTTTGGGTGCGGGGCTTCGACCAGTTTGCTGACTTGACCGGTGAACTGATCTGTCAGCTCAGCGGTTGTAAAATTAACCGTTTGTCCTACCGATAGCTGCGACTTTGCTTGAATAGGCACGGTTGCGACAAAGTATAGCTTGGTCTCATCAGCTATCTGCAGTAAGGACGTACGTGCAGCGAGCTGCTGTCCTGCGGCGGCATTTAACTGCGCGATCCGCCCAGCGAAGCTGGCACGCACTGTGATAAGTTGGTATGACGAATGCTTTGAGGTGTCGTCCGGTGTGTCTGTCGCAGCGTCTGCATCCGCGTCGTTTTGGCGCGGTAGCTTGGCTGAGGCAGGGTTGCTGTCGGAGGTGGCTTGGCTAGCAGAGGTAGACTTGCTATCGATGGCTGATGGCTCGGAGGCCGCGTCCTCTATGGTGGCTTGTTTTGTCTGATCCGGACGAGGTGAGGTTTTTTCAGTAGCTGGGTCTTTTGCTGCACTTTTGGTTTGTGGTGCTGCATTCTCGGTTTGCGGCGCTGAGTTGTCATCGGCCTCTGTATTTATCTCATCTGAGCGTTTGGGAGGTGTTTGACTGGTCATGTCCAGCCGTCGGACGATAAGCAAAGGCGCGTCTTTTTCGACCTGCTGACCTTCACTGACCAGTACTTGTTCGACATACAGCGGCTGGGCGGCGACAAACTGACTTTGTTTGATCGGCTGTATATTGCCCTGTAGTCCGAGGCTGGGTTGATAGCGCGATGGTTTGATACTTAGAATATGGTCTGGCGTCATCGTCACCGTGCTATCACTGATGATCAGTGGGTTATCTACTGTCTCACTGTTTTCGGCTGTGACAGGCTCATCGGTAGGCGGGGAGGGCTGACAAGCCAGCAGCAGCAAAACGCTAAGTAAGTACGGGCTTTTTTTTAACCATTGAAAAGCTGTCATAGCAGTCACCGTTATAATCGTCGTTTTATTATATAGTGAAATCCTATGAGGTGAAACGATTGTACGCTAGCTGATTGTACAGTGACAAAACATTGCCGGTCGTCATGCAATCATAATTGACAAATGCTAAGCCATACAACCTGCTAACAACCTGCTGATAGAAGCATGACTGGAGTATGACTATAGGTAGCTATTTAGATAACCATTTAGGTAATTATTTGGATAGTTACTTAAGTTATTAGCTAGGAGACTGGTCAGTCTGAACATAAATTTGTCAATCACTGGAATTGCATGAACAACTGTGCTAAAACAAACATAACAAAATATATTGATACATTTTTATCACAATCGAAAATTATTCAGCAATGTGGTGGTTGATTCTATATAATGCAGAAATATCATGAAGTTGGTGAGTTTTTTTGCCTTGTTTTTATCAAAAAGTAGGATGACGATAGTTTATGGCAAAGTGCTTTAATGTTTTTTATGCATTAAGATACCTTTATCTGGCGACACGCTAAGCACAGTGGTTGGCCACCGGATTGAGCGTCAATCGATTCAGCCATCATAAATTGCCTATCATGACCCAGATGGCGGGGCTACTTTTGCTCAGGACTGATAAAAGCCAGATACTCATAAAAGAAAAGATAGGTCCGCTACGATATAGATAGATGGCAGAGGTCGTCTCAAGCCCATAATCAATAAATGATCAATTGAGAATACCCTAACAGCTGTGTTGATAGATCGCGTGACAAACCCATAGTCGTTCATAGGACAATGAGAATGGAAAATAATTTTGATGGCTTAAAAGTGATGGTGATTGATGATTCCAAAACCATTCGCCGTACTGCAGAAACCTTGTTACAAAAGGCGGGCTGTGAAGTTGTAACTGCTATTGATGGCTTTGATGCACTTGCAAAGATTGTCGATAACAATCCCGATATTATTTTTGTGGATATTATGATGCCACGTTTAGATGGTTATCAAACCTGTGCTTTGATCAAAAACAACCCTGATTATGCCGACAAGCCTGTAATCATGTTGTCATCTAAAGACGGTTTATTTGATAAAGCACGCGGCCGTATTGTTGGCTCTGATGAGTATCTGACCAAGCCATTTAGTAAAGACGAGCTGTTTGACGCGATCAACCAATACCGCTAGACAAAGGGTCAAAATAAATGTGCCAGACTATCTTTGAGCGTGGCATATTTTGTGCAGGTTTTGATATCACGTACGGCTGTTGCTAGCCGCTTGACAACGAGTAACCACTGCGGTGAGAGGCGTGTGATCATGAGTATTTGGAGCACAGGCTGTAGCAGTTGGTCTTTATAATATATTTGAATATCCAAATGGATATCTTCGTAAATAAAGGAAAATCCTATGACTACCGTCTTAGTCATTGACGACTCGCCATCTGAAATGGCGAAATTTCGCGACATGCTCTCCAAAAACAATTTTCAAGTGTTGGAGGCGACCAATGGGGAGCAGGGCTGTCAGATGGCAGCAGATCATCTGCCAGATGTGATTTTGATGGATGTGGTGATGCCAGAGATGAATGGTTTTCAGGCGACACGCAAGATCACCCGCGGCAAAACCACCGCCCATATCCCAGTGATCATGATCAGTACCAAAAACCAAGAAACAGACCGTGTATGGGGTAAGCGTCAAGGCGCTAAAGAGTATATGAACAAACCCATTGACGAGAGCAGCTTGGTCAATATCATTCGTCGAGTAATGGAGTAGCTTGTGGCTTCCAAAGGGTTTATTGAGCTTCTGCGTCTAGCAGATCTGGCACGCGCGCGCAAAAGTGGTCGCCGCAGTGGGCAAGAATATGACTGGCAAGGTGTGGTATTTGAGATTGGCGGACAGCGTTTGGTGGCGCCAATGGGTCAGGTATCGGAGGTGTTGGCCATGCCAGAATATACCAGCTTACCCTTAGTGAAGCCTTGGATGCTAGGTATTGCCAATATCCGTGGTCGTTTATTACCGATCACGGATTTGTCACAGTTTTTACAAGTACCTAGCCGTGTGGCGCAAATGAGTCAGCGTAAGGTCATTGTCATCGATCACGACAACCTGTTTTCAGGTTTGCTCGTCGATCAGGTGATCGGTATTGAGCAGTTTACCAGTGACCAATATCGCGCCGAGGCCATCGAGCCAAGCTCACCATTTGCGCCTTATAATCACGGTAAGTTTTATAAAAATGAGCAAGATTGGTATATTTTCATGCCAAGCTTACTAGCGCAGGATTTGCAGTATAGCGATGCGGCAATATAACTGTCGATAATACAGAATCTGTCTCATTCATAAAGACAGAGGATTAGCGACTGACATGATGCGGTTGGATGTCAGCATTCATACAGGCTTTGTTGATCGTTGTTTTGATAACAATAAGATTGTCAAAGTCAGTCACGATAAGACTTTGACGATTGTTTGAAAGGAATACGTAAGATGAGTGATGTTATAAAAAAACCTGTAGCTGGTACGCCCAAAACCACAGCGGATGGCAAAGATGCCTATAGTAAATGGAATTTATTGCTGGTTCTGTTTGTGGCGATAAGCGTGGCTTGTTTGATTTGGCTAGGCAACTCTGTATCGTCAGTGAGTCAGTATTTCTCTGACTTTAATCAATCGGTCATTCTGCCTGTGGTGGTGTTGATCATAGGCATGCTAGGTATTTTCTTTGCCTTATATAAAATCTTAAAACAACGGGGCGGCTCAGAGCGCATCTTGATCGAAAAAGAGACCCTACGTCGCCGTCAAGAAGCCGAGGCGGAGTCTGAGCGTGCTCGTCAAATCCAAGAGGAAAATGAGCGTAACCAGATCGCTATTTTGCGTCTACTCGATGAGCTAGGCGACTTGGCAGAAGGGGACTTGACCGTCAATGCGACTGTATCAGAAGATTTTACAGGGGCGATTGCCGACTCAGTCAACTTTGCCATCGACCAGCTGCGTCAGCTGGTACTGGTCATTAACAGTACCGCTGAGCGCGTCTCGCAATCATCAGAGCAAACACAGATGAACGCTGTAGAGTTGGCCGAAGCCTCTGAGCACCAAGCACAAGAGATCGCTGGCGTGTCGGCGGCGATTAATGAGATGACGGTGTCGATTGACCAAGTGTCTAACAACGCCTCAGAGTCAGCGACCGTAGCCCAGCGCTCAGTTGCCATTGCCTATAACGGAGCCGAGGTAGTACAGCGCTCTATCGAAGGTATGAACGTGATTCGTGATCAGATTCAAGAAACCTCAAAGCGTATCAAGCGCTTGGGTGAGTCGTCACAAGAGATTGGCGATATCGTTAGCTTGATTAATGACATTGCCGATCAGACCAACGTTTTGGCATTGAACGCGGCCATTCAGGCGTCGATGGCAGGTGAGGCAGGCCGCGGCTTTGCGGTCGTTGCTGATGAAGTTCAGCGTCTCGCTGAGCGTTCAGCCAATGCGACCAAGCAGATCGAAACACTGGTAAAAACCATTCAGGCAGATACAAATGAGGCGGTCGTTTCGATGGAATCAACGACCTCTGAAGTCGTACGCGGTGCACGTCTGGCAAAAGACGCCGGTGAGGCACTAGAAGAAGTGCAAAGCGTTTCAAACACGCTCGCTGATTTGATCCAAAACATCTCAAACGCGGCATTGCAGCAAGCTGAATCTGCAGGCCATATTTCACACACCATGAACGTCATTCAAGACATTACGTCACAGACCTCATCAGGTACCATGGCGACTGCGCGCTCTATCGGCGAGTTGAGTGAGATGGCAGCCGCACTACAAGAGTCCGTCACTGGGTTTAAAATCTCAAATGACGATGAGTTGTTGGACGCTGATACGCTAGAGTCTGAAGAGGCCTTATCAGAGAGCGTCTGATAAATATTTGGTGCCAGAGCCTGGGTCGGCAAACAGGTGCAGTAACGGTGCATAACAATGATAGCAGGTCATGTGAACGATCTTAATCAACCAACCCGCAGCTTTGTTAAAGCAAGTAGCGCTGCGCTGGGTAAGACGGTAATGCAAAACGAGCATTTTGATGCGCAGCAATGGCAGCGGTATATAGAGCTCGAAACGGGCTTTGTACTACCAGATGTCCAGCTAAAATGGTTAAAAAATGCGATTGATCATACCGCCCAGTCGCATGGCTTAAGCGTCAAGCAGCTATGGTATCAGCTGCCCAAAAGCAATGCGCTGCGTCAACAGCTGCTGGACAAAGTACTTATCCACGAAAGCCGTTTTTTTCGACATCAGCCTTCGATAGATTTTGTGACCCAGTGCGCCGCTGAGCATCAACGCCTAGTTCTAAACGCCGATAAGATAAGTAGTAATGGGGTAAGCTGCGCAGATAAGTTGTTTCGTATTTGGAGTGTGGGCTGTGCCGGTGGGCAAGAAGCGTGGTCGCTGGCCATGAGTCTGGCGGCGCAGCAGCTGACGAGGTTTGCGATATTAGGCACTGACGTTAGTGAACAAGCACTGGCAAAAGCACGGTTGGCGCAATATGACAAACGTCAGCAGGCCTTGATTCCGCAGCACTGTCAGCCGTATGTGTATCCGTTATCAACAAACCGCCCAACGCCTACATCGAGCTTGGCAGATACCGCGATGCCTGCTACAGCGATACAGACATCATGGCAAGTTGCCCCAACGCTGCAATCACACGTAAGCTTTGCTTTACATAATATTATCGAGCGGCAACCACCCACGCCACATCTGCAGCAGGTGATTATTTGCCAAAACATGCTGCTGTATTTTCGCAAATTTGATCAGCGTGATATTTTGGCGCGGCTGTCAGCGCAGTGTGCTCCTGGTGGATACATTGTATTGGCTCCGGGTGAGGCGCTGTTTTGGCGTCCTGCAAATATGCGCCGTATTGCGAACCCACAGGTTAATGTGTGGCAAAAGACCAACACTTAAACCCCGTGCCTTCATGAGTGGCAAAATTAGTGCCTAGACGAGTTAGGATGACCCTATGAAAAACCAGCCCAATGACATAGTGACGCTTGAGTGGTTGCTCCCTCTATTTAATCAGCAATTATCACAGGTATCGGATGGCTGGCAATTAGACGCTGATCCCATCAATTATGAGCACATGGTCGTGCCCTATCATCAGCTCGGTGGTGCGCTCATCATGAGCAATCTACCGGCATTGGCAGATCTGGCATACAAGCTCAGCGCATTAGCAGAAGTTGGTGGCCGCGATGGCCTAGCTAGCGAGGCGCGCCGCGTGGGTCAGCTTGCGCACCGATTGTTGCAGCGAGCGCTAAATCAGTATGCTCGCATTGGCAGTCACCATACCGCCCCAATCACGGCCGCCGCGGAGCAACTGTTTGAGGTGCTAACGCAATTGGGAGCGGCTAGTGGGTCATCATTGGCATCCAGCGCTATTCAGCAGGGCGCATTGCATCAAAAAACTGACACAGATGCGGCTGTGGATGGGTTTGAGCTGGCCGTACCAGTGCGAACAGATGACGTCACCGAGCATCTAGACGAGCAGCAATACCAGCAGTTATTGCTCGTCTGGCGACAACAAGTACAGGTGCTGTTAAGTGTTAATAGTAATCAGCCGCCGTTATTAACCCCGCTAGAAAAAGTCAGCCAATACCTGCAGCAGACGAGCCAAGATGAAGATTTGCAGCAGCTTTGGTACTTGACTGAGCTGTGGTTTAGTGAGCTTGCGCAAAATACGGCTCCGTTGCCTAAGCAGTATGCCCCTCTGTTAAGCGAGCTTGAGCAGATCATTGACGCTTTTGTACAGCAAACACCGCCTGTGCCAAGTGTCATCAACAGCCTTATAACCAATATTTATATCGAGCTAAGTGGTCTCGACCAAAGCAGTGACAATACGCAGTCGATACTGAGCAACTTGCCCCAAAGCTCGGCGGTAGAGTCGCGTTTTTTACCGCGTATATTGAGTGAACTTGAGACTTTGGTTTTTCATTTAGACAAGCCAACCACACTGTTGTATCCGCTGCAAAAGATACAAACCCAGCTGGAGGGGCGTGGTTGGACATATTATGCCGCACAAGTGGCAGAAATACTGACCGAGATAGAGCAAGCGCTTGCGTCTGAGGCGGCGCTGACCCAAGTACAATGGCAAATTGAACAAAAGCTGCAAGAGCTATACAGCGCCATTTACAATACGGAGCAAGTGATCTCGCAAAAGATTGGTGAGGCCGCCGCGTTTGTTCCTTTTTCTGATGTGCTTGACTGTGCCAACGATCAACCCGTCACAAGTGCTGATGCTGTGTCGGCGGGTGAAGGGCTGCGTGAGCTGCGCATCGCTGTCGAAGACGTCAAACAGAGCTTTAATGAGTATATACAGCGTCAAGAAGTGCAGCTGCTACCGACGACTGCTGACTTTGCAAAAATCGGTCAAGCCTTTGATGATATGGGGTTACCAACGATCTGCCAAACCACCGATCAGATCGCGCATATCTTTAGCCAGCTAAAAACGCACGAGATTGATGCGCTGAGTTGGGATGTGACGCAAGCCTTGGCGGAAGCACTGACGTCAATTGAGCTGTTGTTAGACTATCTGGCTCAGCAGATTTTTGATCAGCAGCTATTAACGCTCGCAAGTGAGCATACGGCCAGAGCAGAAGCACTGCTTGATGCTTATATTGAGGCACCAGAGATGGTTAGTGATACTTTTCATACCCAGACACCTGCCGCAACTGACGTGCTGCGCTATGATGACAGCGGTGAGATTGCTCCTGCCAGTCATGATCTATCTGCCCAGCCATCCGATGATGCGCTAGAGGATGACAACATGCGTGATGACAACGTGCACGATGACAGTGCTACGCATAAGGATAGTGAGGCATTGGCCGAGGCTCGCGCGCAGCTGCAGCCTGATAGCTTTGAGGCAGATGCTGATATCCGTGAAATATTTATCGAAGAAGTCACAGAAGTGATCGCTGATTTAAAAGACTTTTTGCCTATTTGGCAGCAAGACTCACAGGATTTGACACCCTTGACAGAAGTGCGCAGAGGTTTCCATACTCTAAAAGGCTCAGGGCGCATGGTGGGGGCTTTTAGCATCAGTGAGATGGCTTGGTCTATCGAAAACTTG
Source organism: Psychrobacter sp. Marseille-P5312 (assembly GCF_900291405.1). NCBI lineage: Bacteria > Pseudomonadati > Pseudomonadota > Gammaproteobacteria > Moraxellales > Moraxellaceae > Psychrobacter > Psychrobacter sp. Marseille-P5312. The sequence goes on along the minus strand of NZ_OLML01000001.1, from coordinate 625,383 downwards.
CTGAATCGATTGTTGGACAAAACCTTGCCCGTCACCGAAGACGTGGTAACACTGGTCACGCAAACCACAACGCATCTGCCCACTCTGGTCGCCGACTTTCAAGCCAAACGGCCGCCAAGTGTGGATCCTGCTATGACAATTTTGCAAAGCCGTAACCTATTGAGCGGAAAGCCTATCGACGCAGGATTGGCCGAGAGCGAGTCTGCATTGGCCATCTCTGACACCGAGTCAGGGGCTGAGGCGGAAATGCTGGCTGATGAAGTGCAAGTGGCAGCTGACGTCGCTGCATCACAGAGTAATGATGCCGTTGCGTCTAATGAGGTCGGTATGGATACAGCCGATACCGAAGTGCGCGGTGAAACGGTGTCTTTGTTTGATCTTGAGGTTCCAGCAGTGCTTGCGCCCTTTATGCCAGATGCTGGGCAGCTACCAGCCGATGCCAATGATGCAGACCCTGATATTAAAGAGATATTTATCGAAGAGGCCGAAGAGGTATTGAGCGAAATCGTGCCTTTGTATGAAAACTGGCGCATGTCTCCTACTGACCTAGATGCCTTGACGGATATTCGCCGCGGCTTCCATACCCTAAAAGGCTCAGGCCGCATGGTCGGGGCCAACTATAGCGCTGAGCTGGCTTGGGCCATTGAAAATATGCTCAATCGTGTACTGGATCGCAGTATTGAGGTGACAGCAGATATCACTCAGCTAATGGCTGATGTATTAGCCGCTTACCCAGCGATGCTCGCTACCTTTGAGCAAGGTGGTGAAGAGTATCCAGCACTGATACCGTTATGGATTGCCTGTGCAAACGCCTATAGCAAACAAAAATCTCAGGACTTTAGTTACCCAGCCTTAATGGCGCAAATGGGCAGTACGCCTGCGTCTGATATTCACAAAGACGACTTGGCTTTAGCTTCAGAGCGGTGGGATGAGACTGATGCCGATGAGATTGAGGCTGCGAGCGACTATGAAGGTAGTGATGACAGCGAGGTAAGGGACGCTGTAGCGGCCATAGAGATAGATAGTACCTTGCAATCGCTTACTTCTGTCAATGAAATGATGGCAGAAGCACCGGTGATTTTGACGCCGCAGAGCGAAGAAGAGCAAGCCTTCTGTGAGATTTTCATCGATGAAGCCGAAGCGTTATTACAAGACATTGAGCAGTTTGTTGCCACGCATCGAGATCAGCCTCAGATTGAGGTGACCGATGAGATTGTACGAGCCTTTCATACGCTGCGCGGCGCATCAGGCTCTAGTGCGTTAGCGGCGATCAGTGACGTGAGTGCGACGATAGAGCATAGTTTAGAGTTGCTACAACAGCAAGATACCGCGATGACGCCGCTGCATTTAGAGGCGTTGGCACGGTCAGCGATGCTGATCAATGGTTATCTAACGAATTATAAGCAAAACGTCCAACAACCTGATGTCTCGGTGGAAGATGCCCAAAGCCAGCAAGATATTGCGTCATTGCAAGCCATGCTTGGTGAGCAGTATCTCATCCATGACGATCAGACGGCCTCCGACAATAAGCCAACGATTGAGCAGTTGTTGGATGACAATATTGATGAGTTATTAGACGCTGAGTGGGAGCTAGAGGAGGCGCTAAGTCAGGGGGATATCTCGCAGGCTCAGCACTATATAGAGCAGCAACTTAGCCAAATCAAACACCTCACCAATAAAACCCAAGAGTTTCCAAAATTCACTGCTATCCTTGGCGGTTTGGCGCACGCTTATGCTTATCTACAGCGGCATCCAGAATCGGCAAAACAAGGAGAGGTGCAGGCGGTATTACTCGCTGGCCACGCGCAATTGGTCGGCTTGTTTGATGCGCTCGCTGGCAGCACTTCACTAAAAGTTGACCCGCAAGTGCTACATGAGTTGCAGGCGCTTGCTGGCTTCGATGACGGCGATGATGCCGAGTCGATGGTTCGCACGGTTGCTGCACCCGAGCTGCAGCTTGAGTCGATCGATACCGATGTAGAGCTGCTTGAGATTTTCTTAGAAGAAGCGCAAGAGCTAGATGACGCGCTGGATGAAAGCTTTAATAAGTGGCGTGCCGATATCACCAATATCAACGCGCTTAAAGTATTGCAGCGTCACTTACACACCATCAAAGGTGGCGCAAGAATGGCGGGCATTAGCAGTATTGGCGACCTGACCCACGAGGCGGAGAGCATTTATGAAGCCTTTGTAGAAAACAGGAAAACACCAACCGCGCAGTGGCTAAAGATTATGCAAATGGTGCAGGACACCATGTCATTGCAAGTCATGCATATCGTTCGTCATCAGCAGTCGTTTTTTGCTACAGAATTGATTGAGCAGTTACAACAGTTTGAAAAAGCAGACACATTGCCAGCGGTGGTTGAGCTGATCATACCAGCACCGACCAATCACTTCGATGCCGACACCCAAGCACAGGCTGACAATACCCAGCAGAGCCATGAAGTAGCAGACACGGTCAGCTTAGATACCATGATCAAGCAATCATGGGCCAATGGTTTGCCTGATCCTGATCTTTTGGCAGTGTTTTTAGAAGAAGCAGAAGAGCTGACCAACCAAAACCAACACTTGCAAGTGTTTTTACAAGATGCCGAAGATACCGTGGCGTTACAGTCGCTACAGCGTGACCTGCATACTATCAAAGGTGGCGCCAAAATGGTCGGCGCCAGCGGCATCGCTGACTTGGCTTATGAGCTAGAAGCGACGTATAAAAACTTTGCTAGCCGTCGCCGTCCTGCAACCGAAAAAGCTCAAGCATTGATTGTTGCTTGTCACGACTGGCTGGCAGATGCGGTATTTATGCTAGGTCTACAGGTCAACCCGCCAACGCCGACGCTACTGATTGAAGCGCTACAGCAGTTTGGTAAAAACCCTAATAGCCTAAAACAAGTACCAAAAGAGTCGCTGCAAGCACAGCGTACAGCGATCTTGCTGGCAAAAGAAGCACAGGATTCGCAATATCTAGAAAAAGACATCAGTCAGATGCCGTCGATGTTTGCAGAGACCGATGAGGAAGAGCAGAGCGCCAGCAGCAATGAGATGATTCGTATCTCAGGTGGCTTGATTGAGCATATGATCAACCTATCGGGTGAGTCTGCGATCAACCGTGCTCGTATCGATATGGGTATGAGCAGCTTGACCAACAGTATCGAAGAGATGGGCATTACCGTACAGCGCTTGGCCGATCAGCTACGCCGTATGGAGACGGAGCTTGAAGCACAGATATTGTCGCAAATCGATGACGAGCTGATTAATAACGAAGATTTTGATCCATTGGAGATGGATCAGTACTCGTCACTCAATCAGTTGTCCAAATCATTGTCAGAGTCGGCCTCGGATTTGGTCGATATTAACCACACTTTATTAGAAAAAACCCGTGATAGCGAAAGCTTGCTGCTGCAGCTGGCACGTACACAAACCGAGCTACAGGACGGTTTGATGAACTCGCGTATGGTGCCGTTTACGCGCTTGACCCCGCGTCTGGAGCGTATTGTCCGTCAGACTGCAAACGAGCTTAATAAATCTGTAGAATTGACCATTATCAATGCTGATGATGAGATGGATAGAACCATTTTGGAGCGGATTACCTCACCGCTTGAGCATATGCTGCGAAACGCTGTCGACCACGGTATCGAAAACACCTCGGCTCGACTCAAAGCAGGCAAAGAGCGTAGCGGTCATATCACTTTAGAGGTGCACCGCGAAGGGAGTGAAGTCGTCATTCAGTTATCGGATGATGGCCGCGGTATCGATGTAGAAGCCGTACGCAACAAAGCCATCTCTCAAGGCCTTATCGATGCCAATGACGATAGCCTGACTGATGTCGATATCATGCAATATATCTTTAATGCCGGCTTGAGTACCAGTAAGCAAGTGACGCAAATCTCAGGCCGCGGCGTTGGTATGGATGTGGTGATCAGTGAGATTCGCCAGTTGGGCGGGGCGGTCACTGTGGTGTCGGAGCTGGGCAAAGGGTCACGCTTTACCATGCGCTTACCACTGACAGTTGCAGTGTCTGATGCGCTGGTCGTACGTGCAGCCGATCGCTACTATGCCATTCCACTGGTACAGATCGAGCGTGTGGTGCGTATCAACCCAGAAAAACTTTATGAGTATTATCAGTCCAATGACGCCACGTTAGCGTTTGAAGGGAATGATTACCGCGTACGTTATCTCAACGAGATTCTCTCGGGTAATAAGCTCAACGAGCTGATGGTCAATACCAACACTAGCCTACCACTGATCATCATCAAAAACCGCACGGGACAAAACATCGCCTTACAGGTCGATCAGATTGCAGGCTCACGTATTGAAGTGGTCGTCAAACCATTGGGACAGCAGCTATCCAACCTCTCAGGCATTTCGGCGGCGACCATCATGGGTGATGGCTCGGTCATGCCGATTTTGGACTTGATTGCACTAATGCGAAATGCTCCAAGGGTCAAAAACGTGACCAAGCCTAGCGGCACTCAGTCAAAACCGACGGTACTGGTGGTGGATGACTCAGTCACGGTACGTAAAGTGACCTCTCGTTTCTTAGAGCGTCAAGGCTTCAATGTGGCGCTTGCCAGAGATGGTATCGATGCTATCGAAATACTACAAGAAACCACGCCAGATATGATATTGCTCGATATTGAGATGCCGCGGATGGATGGCTTTGAGGTGGCAACGCAAGTCAGAAACAATCAGCGCTTACAGCATATTCCAATCATTATGATCACCTCGCGTACTGGTGAAAAGCATCGTCAGCGCGCCTTAGAGATTGGGGTAAATGACTATATGGGCAAACCGTTCCAAGAAAAACAGCTGCTTGATAAAATCCAGAGACTGCTGGGTGATGAGGTCAGCTTAACTTATGAAGGATAATGCAGGTATTTTGGCACTAACAGGGAAGACAAAAGCAAATATAAAGGTGCTGGTGGTGGCCGAAGACCATCATCAGCGCATGGCGTTTTCAGACACAGTTCGTAGCTGCGGTTTTGCGCTGATAGACTGTGTGTCGCGTGCGCAATTACAAAAAAAAACCGCACTTTTTGAGGCCGAAATAGACATTTGGCTGATCGATAGCGACTATGACGATGATATGGCGACGGTAACGGCTGCCTCCAAACCTGCCGCCGTGCTAGTGGGATTTAGTCAAGCCCCTTATCTCAATGAAGCGCAGCTGTATGCTAAATGGCAGCGTAAACTAAAGCGTAAGCTGGCGCAGATGCTGGCACTGCCCGTGTTGGTGCATACGCCTGTGTATAAAAGCGATGATACTGATAACGACTGGCATTATGTGGTGTTTTTGGGTGCCTCTATGGGCGGGCCGAGCGCGGTAAAAGAGTTTTTGGATAACTTATCGCCCACGCTACCGATTTGTATTTTACTCGCGCATCATTTTAACCAAACCATGATTGGTACGCTGCCCCGTATTTTAAATCGCCACAACGATTGGCGCTGTCAGGTCATCACCTCATCGCAGCGTCTGCGAGCTGGTCAATGTCTGATAGCCCCTATAGACAAGCAGATAGTCTGTGACTCTACTGGGCGGGTGATACTGCTAGAGCAGCCTTGGGATGGTGAATACAAACCAGCTATTGGCCAGATTTTAAAAAACACCAGCGATGTGTACGGCAGTGAGCTTATCAACATCATATTTTCAGGTATGGGTGATGATGGCTCGCAATACTTGGATCTTATTCAAGATAATGACAGCCAATTATGGGCACAAGAGCCAAGCTTGAGTGCTTGTCCGAGCCAACCACAGGCCATCATTGATTCAGGTTATTGTGATTTTGTCGGCAGCCCTGTCCAATTGGCACAAAAACTTACCGACTATATTGGTGAAAAGGCGACGGCCTCTTTGCGTTAACTTACTGTGAGCGATGTATGAAACAAATTTTACGACACTCGTTTGAAGCAGTCAGCTTGCTGACCACAAACCACGGTATGCTGGATGTCACTTTTATTCCCGCTTTTAATCAGCCTGATTGGATTATTCCAAGCGGTCTGATTTTGAGCATTGAGGACACTCATGAGCGCGCCTCCAGCTATCATTGGCAGCAGCAAGTATTGCCTGTGTTTGATCTGCTCACGCAAGAACAAACGCCTGATAAGATGATTATACTGGAAGGTAACACCATAGAGCACCGCATGGCGCTCCAGACGTCAGGTCAATTGTATCAGCGCCAAGTGGGTATCTCTGATGTGAAAGATACAGATAGGCAGGCGTATTTTGCCGACTCTGACAGCGCGGATAAAATTACCGCCGAGGGACGCTTTACGGCAGAGGGTATGCTATCCTACCTTTATCAAACGGTGATGATTGAGGACACCGTTTATGTGGTGCCTGATTTAGAAAAAATCGCGCATCAGTTGGTTGAGATGGACAGCTAGCGTTCGGTTGGTATCGTTAATCTGTTTTAAAATAGATCTACGGCTATTCATTTTCCTTGTGTGCATTGCCAACCAATCACTGTCATAAATAGCGATAAGGATAATAGAGCAGCTCATGAATAACACACAGTCAAATATGTCCAAGTGGTCAGTCACTAGTCGCGTGTTTCATTGGATTAGTGCGGTCTTGTTGCTAATCACTTGGATTCTGATATTGTTATACGAAAACCTCGATAGCAATCTTTATATCGGCTTGCATAAGGCGTTTGGGGTCAGTTTATTGTTTTGGATGATCGCGCGGGTGATTAACCGTGTTTTTACCAAAGCGCCGCCAGCACTGCCCATGCCAGCTTGGCAGTTGTGGGTCTCTAAACTGTCGCACTTTGCCTTGTATGCCACATTGATCGCGATGCCGTTGGCGGGTTTGTTGATGTCTGTATATGGTGGCAGACCGGTAGATATTTTTGGTTTGTTTCAGATTCCAGTATTTGTCACACCAGATAGAAGCTTGGCGCGTTTTTTTAATGACATGCATACCGATATCATTTGGCCGATGATTATCGGCTTTACATTGCTACATATCGCTGCAGCGTTGTATCATCAGTTTGTCAAAAAAGACAACCTGCTCGCTCGTATGAAATAAGCGCACTGAGTATCGATATTAAGCGTATGCGGCGTAGGCGATGGACTGACGCATCGAGGTATAATAGAAGCCCGTCTCATATGAGTAATGTTCATATCACTTGCTAAAAGTCACCCATCAGATTGCCACATAGAAAAGCCCTAAGTAAGATGCTTAGGGCTTTTTCGTATGCGTCACAAAATCGCTGATAAGAGGCGCTGTACTGCTAGACTTATCTTTTTTTGTGCTCAGGCAAATTGATGTTCATTTCTAAGACGTCTAAGCTGTCTTCGGAGCGATGATTGATATTGACATCATCAATCTGTACGCCATTGACGTATTTATTGACCACCTCTAGTATTTCACGCTTCATTTTTTCGATGCGATCGGCGGTGAGACGACTGTTTAGGCGGTTTTCGCTTGCAACGATGACCTTAAGACGCTCAGTGGCTAGGTTGGCGCTACCAGCACTACTGCTGTCATCAGTACCAAATAGGCTACTCCAAAATCCTTTTTTCTTACTCATTATTAACTCCCAAACCAGCGCTGTAGTAGACTCTTTTTCTTCACATCGATATGACGCAGCGGACGCTCTTCACCCAAAAAGCGGGCAACGATGTCATCATAACATTGACCAGCAACCGAATCGCCATAATGAATCACAGGCTCACCATGGTTAGAGGCTTCTAAGACGGAGTGGCTTTCGGGCACCACACCGAGCAATGGCACTTTTAAAATATCATTAGAGATGGTGTCAATGTCCATCATCTCATTTGCTGCTGCACGTTCAGGATTGTAGCGCGTGATGACCAAATGCTCACGGACGGAGCCTTGGTTTTCTGCAACTTTTTTTGTTTGGCTTTGCAAAATACCAATAATGCGATCTGAGTCACGAACCGAGGAAATTTCAGGGTTGGTGACGATGATGGCTTCATCAGCATGATACATGGCCAGCTGCGCGCCGCGTTCGATACCAGCAGGCGAGTCGCAGATGATATAGTCAAACTGCTTAGATAGCTCAGACATGACCTCGCTCACGCCCTCATCTGTCAGAGCGTCTTTATCACGCGTCTGACTGGCAGGAAGGATATACAAGTTTTCAAGCTGTTTGTCTTTGACAAGCGCTTGCGACAAACGGGCATTGCCGTTGATCACATCGACAAAGTCGTACACGATTCGATTTTCGCAACCCATGATTAAGTCTAGATTACGTAGACCCACATCAAAATCGATAACGACCGTCTTATAACCACGCAATGCTAAACCGGCGGCAAAAGAGGCACTTGTCGTGGTTTTGCCCACGCCGCCTTTACCTGAAGTGATGACAACTATCTTCGCCACAATGGCACACTCCTATGAATCAATGGGATATCTATTATAAAAAATAGCGCACGCTTATATCGTTCACTGTAAATATAAGCACTACCTGCGAAAGTAGCCTAGCATAAATAAACAAAAATTTATAGCAGGTCTATACGGCAGTAAACAATCTGTATCAGTCGCCCTGCACACCATCAGATGCCAGTGTATTTATATCTAAACGACGATACCGAGTTCAATACCAATACCAATATCAATACCAGTATGACTCGTGCTATGACACCTCTCTATAGACTATAGACCGGCGTAACATAAACACCTTAATAGATGATATAACGAGCGCTGATGAATAGGGTAAATAGTGGCAGAGCCAGCAATTCATCATAGAGCAGTTTTGTTAAATAAACTTACAGTACTATTAAAGCGGTCATTATCTATAGCGAGACTGCCAATATCGTAGCATTATTTGTCGCCAGCCATGTTTTTATTTGCGCAGACGTTTACAAGCCAGAGCTGCTGGTATTGATTGCGGCTGGCATTTTTGTCTACGAGCGCTATACATCATCCATGACTGTAAATACTAAACCTTCTCCTTCGACAAACCGCACTTGTACTGATTTGTCGATCACGTGCTCAGGTAGGTTGTCGCGCAGGCAGTAAGTGCCAGCGACCGATACCAATGAGGGGTTAAAGACTTGACAGAAGATACGCGCGTCTTTGTCGCCGGTGGCACCTGCTACCAGACGGCCTTGCGCACGCCCATATACGTGTAGGCTGTTGTCAGTGATGGCTTCAGCGCCGCTATTGACGCTATTGGTCAAAATCAAATCGCCGCCCACATGATTGAGGCTTTGGCCTGAGCGTAGCATTTGGTCATAAATAAGGCTGGTGATTTGTTCAGCGCTGACCAATGTCTCAGCGGCAACATCAGCGAGCGTTGTCTCAGTGGTAGCGGTGCTATCTGTCGCGGAGTTGTCTTTTGGACTGCTGGCCGCGCTTGATTCAGCAGGTTGGTCTGCGGTGACTTGCTGACGCTGGGTTGCTGGTTTTTTGGTCGGTAAGATGCGCTCGATACGCTTGCCATCAGCAGGAAAAATGGCCAAACGCAGCTCACGCGCCTGTGCATCCAGCAAACCTGTGACGACACCGATGGGCTGTAGTCCCCACGACCATAGCAGCTCTACCAAAGCAGAGAGATCCTGCTCGACCTCGCTATCGATAAGGACTGGGATATTGCTCGATTTACCGCTGAGTGTGGCTGCAAGCTGAGCTTCGATAGCACTGAGATCATCTGTGCCAAACTGCAAACGCGAAAAGGTCAGCATCTTGCCATAAAACGCCAACGCTGGTGCGGCACTTGCGCCTTGGGTGCCATTATCTAAAACTGTCATATATCAATCCTCAAGAGATAATCTTGTCGCTGTCTTTACCGTACTATGCATTGTCGTGTCATACGCTGTATGACTCAGTGATGCTGTGTGATACCAGTCTTTATCTGGCATTGGGTTGATGGTCAAATGTATCGCTCAAAGGTTGAGCATGTCTTGATGTTTCCACTGCTGGACTTTTACCTGTGCTTCAAACTCCGTCAAACTGTCGTCGATAATACTAGAGACTAAAGCGTCCAGTGCGCTGTTGTCGGTGTCTATTTGCGCAATACCACTGGCAATGGCCACCATCAACTCATCTAAGCGTTCAGGGTCTAGCAGACGTTTATTGAGAGCGTACACGACGTTTTCCCCAATATTGTGCCCGACATGCTGTAGCTGCGACTCAATCAGGCTGCCAGCGATGGGTATCATGCGCAGATAACGACGCAGCTCAGGCGTATTGGCCAAGCCTTCTTCGATAGCACCGCCCATCTCACGGGCGAGTATGCTGCCGCCGCCTGAGGCTGCAGTCAGTGCCTGTAGTTTGGGCACCAGCTCTGTGCGCAGGACGGAGAGTACCGCAGCTTCTATCTCACGACGATTGCGCGCTATCGTGGACTCGATAAAGGATTTGTGTGTTTCAGGATTGGTCAGCTGCTGCCGAAAGTTTTGGATGGTGGTCAGTATCACGCGATCAGACAGCTCTTCCAATAAGAGGTCAATATAAAACTTGATGCGATTGATCCAAGGCTGCGGCAGTACTTGATAGCCAAGCTGATACAGACGGCGGCCAATGATGACAGCACGAAACAAGCGCAGAGCGCGCAGCTGCGGAAAACAGCCAAGCACTTCATACCAATGCACAAAAGGAAAAAAGAACCAGCGATAATATACGTTGTCTTTGATTGCAATTGCCCAGCGTAGCAACAGCTCTGCGATCAAAAATATCGTAAAAAACCCACCAGCGGTACGCAAGGGGTCGTGTAAGGTGTTTTGATACCAAAGCAGCGCCTCACTGATGCGCAGCCACTCTGCGACATGACTGCTAAAATTGCTCATCAAAATCGCATCGATACTGATCAACAACAGATCAATACTGATGACCACGATCATCACAATGTCATAAGCCAGCTTTGCGCGGTTTGGCTTTGGCCGATTGGGGCGACTGGGCGGCGGATAATCAGGTAGCCGAGTCGACTGATTGGGTACAGAGGCTGTGTTCAGCTGCGAGCTAGGAGTAGATGAGGCGGGCACAGTCAGACCTTATTAATGATGAAATGATAAACGGTACAAAGCATAGGTGAGATAGACGGCGTACGATACATACATCCTTACCATCATCACACCATCAGCGGATCATGACTCACATTATCAATGAATAGGACTAAAAAACAACCCATCTTTTATGATATCGGTCGCTTGCAATAAAAACGATACGTGAATGCCGATAGCGTGGCTCGCCGCGCAAGACCAGCCACCAGTGATTTGGCTGCTATTTAGCCATCATGCAGCATTCAATTATTATGAAGTATGGTCAGCGGCAGGGTTGTGCTCAAAATCTGCTAACATGGCGCTGATGCGCTGATCTTTGTCGCGCCAAACTTGCTCAATCCACGCAAACATTTGTGCTTTTACTTGCTCATCGTTTTCGTAGCCGCCGCGTTTAATCCCAGCAAACAGCTCAGCTGGGATGTCTAGGTATCTGACGTCAACGCCTAAGCGTTTGATATTGCCTTTCCACAGATCGCTGTAGGTAGGGACGCCATCAGGATACACGATGGTCATATCCAGCAGGCCATCCATCTCACTGCCCAGTGCATTGATGGCTAAAGAGAGTCCGCCTGCACGTGGTTTGAGCAAATGTGTATAAGGAGATTTTTGCTGTTCGTGTTTGGCTTGGGTAAAGCGCGTGCCCTCTAGGTAATTTAACAACGTGAAGGGCTTGTCTTTTAACAACGCGCAGGCACGTTTGGCTTCCTCGATATCTTGGCCTTTTAGGGCAGGGTTTTTTGCCACTGCTTCTTTTGAGTGTCGGCGCATCATTGGGAAGTCTAAAAAGTAAAACGCCTGACCCACGATTGGGATATAAATCAGCTCAAACTTGGTAAAAAACCGTGTGAGCGGCAAGCGTTTTTCGCTGATGTATTGGACAATGCTGGTATCGACCCAAGACTGATGGTTGCTAATGAGCAGATATTTGCCCTCAGTATTGACGTCGTCGGGCAGGCTGATTCGCCAGTCCTTACGCGGCAACATGTTATCAATCAAGGCATTATTGCTACTGATCCAGTGGTTGGTGATTTTGATGACGGTTTTATCGGCGATCGGTGCGCCGGTGATGATTTTGCCCACGCCCATTAACCATAAAGGAATACTACCAACGAAGCTGTTGGCTGCAATGACGCCTGTCGCCGTCGCAAGCGAGACCGCTTTTCCGAGCTTTGGGCTGCGCTTATGTATTTTTTTGATAGTAGATGTCAGTCGCATGCTAAATCCTTTTCAATCGGTATTGTTGGGATATTTATGGTCCACCGCTTAAGACAAAAGGTATGGTGAAGTAAGTTCATATACGAAGTGATTTTAGCAGAAAGCACTCATAGTGTACGAGTGTAAACGTGACTTACGATAACAAGTTTTGAGATGAGGCTGATAGTCGGCGTGAGAGCGAGTGACTTTGTGGGTAAAGAATTTTTTTTATGATTATCAGGGCTCATGAGTAAAAGATATCGTAGCAGAAGAAAACCGCATAAAGTCCTGTCTTTTTTAATAGTATATTCTGCACTTTTCATACATAGGTGTGACAAAATATTACACATAATGAGATTGTAATTGTCATAATAATGATGAGTGTATACAAGCACCTAAATAAGATTAATGGAAAAATCTTTATAAAAAGCCCAATTTATTTGTCATTTTAATGGTTTAAATTTAAGAGGAAATATTATGCGTAACAAATTAATGATTGCGGCAGTGGCTTCAGGCTTGGCATTAAGCGGTTGTACCACTGACCCTAACACTGGACAACAGCGTCTAAATAAAACTGCTTTAGGTACTTTAGCAGGTGCAGCAGGCGGCGCGGTAATCTCTGAAGCAACAGGCGGTGAGAAGACTGGCCGTGATGCGGCTATCGGTGCTGCACTGGGTGCTGGCGTCGGTTACTACATGGAGCGTCAAGCCAAGCAGCTTGAGCAGCAAATGGCAGGTACAGGCGTGACGGTTGAGCAAAACCCAACTACAGGTAACATCGACCTTGTCATGCCAGGTAACATTACCTTTGCTTTTGATGATGCGACCCTAAGCTCATCTTTCAAGCCAACGCTTGATAAGCTGGCCTCGACCATGAACCAGTATAACAAGACCACGGTAAACATCGCAGGTCATACAGACAGCCGCGGTTCAGCCTCTTATAACATGGGTCTATCACGTGACCGCGCTTATTCAGTAGCCAACTACCTAACAGCACGCGGTGTATCTGCTAATCGTATCAATGTAGTGGCTTACGGCGAGTCTCGCCCAGTTGCGGACAACAGCACTGACTATGGTCGCCAGCAAAACCGCCGCGTTGAGTTGACCATCAACTCGCCACAGAGCGTTAACTAATTTATCGTTCTATCGATAAGTAAAATAGTTATAATAAGTAGATCGATCATAAAAGAGTCAGCGAATTGCTGGCTTTTTTTATGCCTAATATCAGACTATCACTCACCATCGCCGTGAATACTGATGTAGAATTAAATATTGATAATGATTATCAATAACCCTATAATTCATAGAGGTTTTAGATAAATGCCGTAACATAAGCGCAATAACCGATACTGACTTTATCTACATTATGATATATAGATAAAGTCAGTACGCGCTGTGGCACTGACGACGATTTTTTCTTTTGTAATATCTTTGAGGATGTGTATGACGATTACCACAGGAACGAGCCGTAAGATTTTCCCCACCGCTTTGGCTGCTGCGCTGGCAGGGTTATTAATGGTGTCGGGTTGCACCAAACAAACCGACGAAAATGCCGAGACAAGTGCAGAGAGTCAAACAGAAGTACAAAGCGCAGAGTCAGTGGACAGCGGCGAGCTATCGGCGACCGATCAGGCACATACTGACAGATTGGTAATCAGCTATGCCAATATGGCTCATGCCGCCTACAAAGACTCACTTGAAACGGCTAAAGCGCTACAAAAGGCGGTAGAGACCTATGTAGAGACGCCCACTGAAGCCAATCTAGAGGCGGCAAAAGCAGCTTACAAAATGGCGCGTCAGCCATACTCTCAGACAGAAGTTTTCCGTTTTGATGAAGGGTTTGTGACGGCCAATGATAAGCGTGCCATCGATAGTGTCGATGGCTGGGAAGGTCAGGTCAATGCGTGGCCACTTGATGAAGCTTTGATCGACTATGTCAGCGATAGCTACGAAGGCGAGTACAACAGCCAAGACAATATCATCAATAGCGACAGCATCACGGTCGGTAGTGTCAAACAAGATACCAGCAATATTACACCTGAGTTACTGGCAGATATGAATGAGATCGGCGGTAGTGAAGCCAATGTCACCACAGGCTATCATGCGATTGAGTTTATGCTATGGGGTCAAGACACCAACGGTGTCAGCGCAGGGGCAGGCGAGCGCCCTGTGACTGACTATGTCACCGAAGCTGGACAATGTACCAGCGGTGATACAGTCAATGAAGACGTCAGTATCTGTGAGCGTCGCGGCGAGTTCTTAAAAGCGGCAGCGCAGTTGCTGGTAGATGACCTCACAGCGATGGAAGCTGAGTGGCAGCCTGAGAGCGAAAACACTCTACGTAGCGATCTGATGGCGCGTAAATACGACAATGGCCTACGTCAAATCATGTATCAAATGGGCAGCTTGGCCTTAGGTGAGCTGGCCTCTGAGCGCATGCAGGTCGCGTTTGTGACGGGCTCTACTGAAGATGAGCACGAGTGCTTTAGTGACTTAACTCACCTAAGCTATGCCAATAACGCACGCGGCATCCAAAACGTCTTTAATGGCAGCTATAAGACTGTCGCTGGCAAAACCATCGGTGGCTACGGTGTCAAAAACTATCTGATCGATAGTGGTCATCGAGAAGCGGCTGATAAGCTGACTGCTGACTTTAAAAAGGTCGAAGACGCCTTTAATGTCATCGTAGAAAAAGGCGAAAAAGAAGGCATCAAGGTCGATCAGATGATTGCAACGGTCGGTCAAGCGAGCAAGCATGACATCTCAGCAGAAGAGCAAAACAAACGCCGCGGCTGGATCGAGGCGGGTATCACAAGTCTGCAAGCGCTAACAGATGGTATCGAAAATGCGGCAAAAGCAGTCGGTATCGATAACTTAGACGCGGACGCTGGCTCACAGTTTTAAGCGATTGACTTCTCTCACATAGAATAATTTCATGATGTCGATTATGTTTTACAAGTCATGAAAAGCTGACGGAAGATATGTTTGTAAAAGGACAAGTTATATATAATACATGCGTTGTTAACGACCGTTAGCAACGTATTTTTACGTGCAATAAAATAGGTCAGACGTTGATTTATAGCGTCGATGCATTTTTATACCGTTATATTGATAAGAAGAAATACTGTTATAGCCAGCCATTTTAATGGTTCTACTTGAGAACTAAGGCAACACCTATGAGCGTCATTCCTGCCAAACCCTCTGCTTTCCCTTTCTTTTCTTCAAGCTTACAAGGTACATCGTTGAAACTTGCGCTCACCGTCGCAGGTGCAATCGCCATCAGCGCTTGTCAGCCCACGGATAGCACGTCAGACAGCGCATCGACCAATAAAAACACCAATGACACTGCCGTTGCAAGTGGTGAAGGCGCGTCCGCTTTGACGCCTAAACGTACGCAAACCGTGGAAGCACTGGCTGGCGTGCCGATGCAGCAGCTGGTGACATTTGACCCGCAAGAGATCAAACAAGGCGGCGACACGGGCATTAGCATTACCAGTAGCGAGAGTTATTCCAAACCCTCATCCAATCTGTCGGCCTCACGTAAGGGCAGTTTTTTTATTGGTAATGCATTTTTTCGTCAGCCGTGGGTGGTCGCACCTGCCAGTACCGATAGCCGTGATGGCCTGGGAGCATTATTTAACGTCGCGGCTTGTCAGTCTTGTCATATCAAGGATGGCCGTGGCCACGCACCGATGAGTAGTGAGGACGATGCCGATAGCTTGCTGATTCGTTTGGCGATGCCAGCGACCACCGATGAGGAGCGAGCGCAGCTGCAAAACTCGCTGATCGAAAAAGTCGTGCATCCGATGTATGGCGGCCAGCTACAAGATCGCGGTATTCAGGGCGTGCCTGCTGAAGCAAGAATCGCGGTGCAGTGGACAGACAAGCCCGTCACTTTCGCTGATGGTCACGTCGAAACCCTGCGCGCGCCCACCTTTCATCTAACCAACCCTGGCTATGGGGCGTTTGATGATGAGATGATGGTATCGCCGCGCGTGGCCTTGCCGATGATTGGGCTTGGACTGTTGGAACAAATACCTGATGACGATATCAAGAAACAAGCCGTCGATAATGACAGCTCTGATATCAGTGGCAAGTTTAACTGGGTCATGGATCCACAGACGGGCAAAACCGCGTTGGGACGCTTTGGCTGGAAAGCAGGACAAACCAAGCTTTTGACACAGAACCAAAGTGCTTTTAATGAAGACATGGGGCTGACCTCAAATATCCGTCCTCATGAGTCCTGCATGCCTGCGCAAACGGCGTGTGTCAATGCAACCACGGGCGCTGATGAGCAAGGCGGTGGTAGGCCGCCGGTGGAAGTCAATGACGAGGTGGCCAAGTTTGTGGAGTTTTATACACGCAATCTGGCCGTCCCGCATCGCCGCAATGCCGAGGATAAACTGGTACTTGCTGGCAAAAAACGCTTTTATGATATGGGCTGCCAAAGCTGTCATACCCCGCGCTATCAGTTGCCAAAAACCGACGATGACCATCTTGAGCAGCACGGACAAGTGATTTATCCTTATACTGATTTGCTGCTGCATGATATGGGCGACGAGCTTGCCGATCGGACGATCGCTGGTAAGCTGCCGGCCAAAGACGCGCAAGTAGAGTTTTTGGCCAACTCTTACGAGTGGCGAACGCCGGCTTTATGGGGTATTGGTCTTGCCCAAACGGTCGATCCGCAAGCGACGTTTTTGCATGATGGCCGTGCACGCACCTTGATGGAAGCAGTACTATGGCACGGCGGTGAGGCCGAAAAACAAAAACAAAAAGTCCTACAGTTAGATAAGCAAGGACGAGCTGAATTGACAGCGTTCTTGCAGTCGCTATAAATTGCTTGACCAAAGGCGTGTGGGCAAAGGGTGCGCTCTTAGCAAACGACCAATAAACAATTGATAAAACCACTCATACAAATACCGAGAAACTTATGAAAATAAACCCTGCTGTAGCAATGGCACTGTCTGCTTTGAGTGCGGGCCTGCTAATCAGCTGCGTCAAACCTGCAGATGAAAGCAAAGCGCCAGACTCTGAGGGTCAAGAAGTCGCGCAAGATAGCGCTGCTACGCCTTCTGTAGATGACAAAAATAACAGTACAGAGCGTATCGCTGCTGTCGATATCAGCGCTGAGACAGAAAAGACCTATCTGACCCATGTGGCAGGTGACCTCGTCATTCCTGCCTATGCCGATGCGGCGCGTCAAAGTGAGCTGCTGCATGATCTGGCACAAAAGCACTGTCAGTCAGACGTAGTCAGCGGTGATGAGCTGCAAGCGCTGCGGGATCAGTGGCTGGTGCTGGCACAAGCCTGGGCGCGCGCTGAGATGATCAACTTTGGGCCTGCCACCGCTAGCATGAGCAACCTATATATCAACTACTACCCTGATGAGCGCAGGCTGGTGCATAGCGGTGTGGCTGATTTGATCGCAGCCAATCCAAAGCTCACTGCAGAGCAGCTCGCTGATGAGAGTGCTATCGTGCAAGGGGTGCCAGGACTAGAAGAAGCCCTGTACGCCAATGATCGCTTGGATGCGGGGCAGTGTGCTTATGTGCTAAGCGCCAGTGATGCCTTGAGTACGCGCCTACAAAACATCGAAAAAGACTGGCAAAAAAACGCGACAACACTGTTGGCGATTGATAAAACAGCTGATAGCGATCAGGGCTTAAATCAATGGTTTAATTCTTTGTTGTCATTGGTTGAGACCATGAAATCTAACGCCATTGACCAGCCTTTGGGACTGACCGGCAAAGCCAAAGGTCATGTGCCAGCCGCCACCGCTGGCCAAAGCCGCGCCATTATCAATGCCAAATTAGCCACGTTAAATGAGGCGATGACCGACCCTGTCCTGACGGCAATCCTCGGCAGTAATAATGAAAACAACGTCGCTGATACGCTATCGACTGCCTTAGCAGATGCCACCACGCTATTGGCGCAGATGCCAGAAGATATCGCCACGGCTGATAAAGCAACGCAGCAAGAATTGTATGACCATCTGACCACCATTACTCGTATTATCAAGCGCCAGCTGATACCGGCACTCGGTATCCGTGTGGGCTTTAATAGTACCGATGGCGATTAAATAATGCGTAAGCGTAATGACGATACCCATAACCGAGCTTTACTATCGAAAGATAGCAATCAGTCTCGCCGCGAGCGACTGACGTCCGCTGTCATGACGACGCTCGCTAGCGTCACAGGTACGGCGGCGCTGGTCGCTATCCATCATCATTATCGTAAACGCCGGCAGCCCGATGCAAGCTTGCAAGATTACGTGATCGGTGTCCGCGCGCAGTGGCAGACATGGCAGTTGAGCAGTAGCTCAGAGCCACAGCCGTCGGAGCAGCCTAAGTGGTCAAAGCTAGCACGCTTTCGCCATGCTTGCCAGCAGGCGGCAGTGACATGGCAGCGAGCCTATCAGCAGCCTTATTCAGATAACACTGATAACAATGTTATCTCTGATTTGGCTGCTGTGAATACCACCACCATGATGGCACGCCCCATGTGCTGGGTGAGTGGGGTGGCATCTATGCCAAAAAATCTCACTGCCACTGACCACACTGATGGCCAGTCTGACAATGACTTTGGCGTCGTCGGTATAGACGCTGATAGACAGATCGTTTGGCAGACCACCATGCCTGAGCGTGTCCATGATATCGTCGTACAGCCGTCTGTCGATGGGGTGCTTGATACAGATACCCAGTACGATATGCAATACCATAAAACCAATCATCAGCAGCGCCGTGATGTCGTGGTGATGGGACGTCGCCCTAGTGAGAAGTTTTGGGTGCTTGATACTGCCACAGGGCAGGTCAAGACAGCTATTCAAGCGGCAAACCATCGACATTTTTATGGTCATGCCTGCTATAGCTTAGATGCCCAGCGTTTGTATGTGACCGAAAACGATACGGTGAGTCTCGATGGCAAAATCGGTGTTTATGATGCGACTGATGACTATCAGAAAATCGTAGAATTTGATGCTTTTGGTATCGGCCCGCATGAGCTGGTGATGCATCCTGACGGTGACACACTGGTGATCGCCAATGGCGGTATCAAAACCGAGCGTGCCTCACGAGAAGAGCTAAATCTCGATAGCATGCGCCCGTCATTGGTGTATCTCAATCGTCATACGGGCGCGTTGCTGGAGCAGGTCGTCCCAGCGCACAACCAGATGAGCGTGCGTCATCTCGCCATGCATGACGATGGCAGGGTGATGATTGGTATTCAGTTTCAAGGAGATAAGCATATCAATGTGCCATTGGTACTGACGCATCAGCGCGGCGATGCTGACTTCGAGCCGCTCACCATGCCTAATGACGAGTGGCAGTGCTTTCATCAGTATATCGCCAGCGTCGCCGTCGACAGTGTGCATGATTTACTATGCGTCACCACCCCGATTGGCGGCTGTGCAGTGATTTATGATTTAAATACGCGGCAGCTGATCGATGATGTCAATTTGCCAGATTGTGCGGGCGCGTCGGTGTTGGCTGATGAGAAAAAAGCAGGTTTTATCGTGAGTGATGGGCAAGGGCGGCTAACGACATTGGAGGTGAAGTCGGCACCGACAGCAGCCAACACATCGCTACATACCGCTTGGCAAGTGAGGAGCGACAGCAAGTGGCATAAAATGTCTTTTGACAATCATTTGCAAGCGCTATAACGGCGATAAGTGCTAAATAACAAAGCAAGAATGTAAGTATGTAAGGAGACAGGCCATCAGTTTACATGCGGTGAGACAACATCTTGCGCAGGCAGGGATAGAGCTGCAAGTCCATAAAAAGCGCGTCAAAAACATCAATTTTCGCTTAAAGCCGTACACATTGATGGTCTCCGCACCGGCTTTTATCAGTACCGCGCAGATCGAGCAAGCCATTGCCAAGCGTGTGTCTTGGGCAATCGACAATCATGCACAAGTCTTAGAGCAGCACCAGCGTAAACATCGTCCTTTAGCGGACGCTTCAACGGCCGACAGCTCTATTTTACTTTGGGGTGCCGAGCAATCTATCACACTCAGCCATGATAAAAAACTGGCCTATTACCGTGAGCAGCTTGCGGCTATCATGCCGTCATTGTTTGACAAATGGCAACCTGTGGTCGGTGCCTATGCCAATGAGATACGCCTAAAAAAGATGCATACGCGCTGGGGCAGCTGCAACACGCGCGCGCGTCGTATTTGGCTGTCTGTGTATCTGCCTGCCTATCCGCTTGAATGCACCGAATATGTCATCGTCCATGAGCTGTGCCACCTGCATCATGCCAACCATAGCCATGAGTTTTGGCAAACGGTGGCGACCGCGATGCCAGACTACCGGTATTGGCACAATATGCTAGCAGGCAAGACAGGGCAGTTGGATTAAGAATGGTATGGTCAATCCTATATAATAATATCGACCATAATACTGCCTAAAATACTGATATGATAATCTATAACAGTACAAAACGTATTATTTAAAATAAGAAATTAGGGATAAACATAATATGGAAAATGTCAGTCAAGCCGAGTTTTGGCAGCAGCGCTACGAAACCGATAGTATCGGTTGGGATATGGGACAAGTGTCGCCACCGCTCAAAGCCTATATAGACCAGTTGCCTGAATCTGCTAAGGCGCAGGCTATTTTGGTGCCAGGAGCGGGGAATGCTTACGAGGTAGGCTATTTGCATGAGCAAGGCTTTACCAATGTAACGCTGGTGGACTTTGCTCCAGCGCCCATCAATGACTTTGCCGAGCGCTATCCTGACTTTCCCTCTGAGCATTTAGTTTGTGCCGACTTTTTTGAGTTATCGCCTGCGCAGTATCAGTTTGATTGGGTACTTGAGCAGACGTTTTTTTGTGCGATAAACCCGCAGCGCCGTGACGAATATGTACAGCAGATGGCCGGTTTATTAAAGCCAAAAGGTAAGCTAGTAGGGTTGCTATTTGATAGGGGTTTTGGCCATACTCATCCACCGTTTGGCGGTGACGTCGAAGAGTATAAGCAGCGCTTTGAGTCGCATTTTGCTATTGAAATCATGGAGCCTTGCTATAACTCTCACCCTGCGCGCCAAGGCAGTGAGCTATTTATCAAGCTGCAAGTAAAGTAAGCTCTCGCCTGATATTCTTACGCGCTTGAGCTTCTAAGTGCTGATAGTAATAGTCCGTTAAATACAGTCTCGGATGGGCGAGCAAGCCCTTTAATACTTGCGTGCGTCCTACTCGATACGCCACTTTTGCAACATGAGCATACTCTTGTCGCACCGATTTAGCATATTCTTCATACTCAGGCCAACTTGCGCCTAAAACAGATAAATCCATATCGAGCAAATAGGCGGCGTCAAGGTCGGCATGGTCAGTAAGCTGATGATCTGCAGTCATCATTATTAGATCGTAAATACGTTTAACCTGTTTATAGGTCAAATATTTATCTAAGACTTGCACTGCATACTCAGCGCTTTTTAGCTCATTATCATTACGTATCGGCACATAAATCACGTCATGATAAAACAATGCTAAGGCAATAATAGCCGGCTGCTGTAGCTTATGGTTAATCTGCTCAAACTGACAAAAAAGCTGCTGCAAATGTGTGAGCGTATGATAAGCGCGAGTAGACTCATTGTAATGATTGGCGATATCCTGCCAAAACGCATGAGCTTGCGCAGGCTTAATATCGCTATTTGTAGCCGATAGTAGATGCTTCTCAAAGCATTGACTAAGACGAGAGCTGGTTTGCAAGAGGTCGGTCATATTTGCTTAGCTCTTATTGGCCGCTTCTTCTAATGCTTGTTTAAACACATTACCCAGCAAGTTGACATCATCGACCCGCGCATAGTTTAAACGCGTGACAAAGGCAATGTGACGATGCGGTCCGGCCTCGGAAAGTGGCACAGCGACCGCGTTTTGGTTATGTAGATGCAGCTGATCTAAGGCCATCTCTGGCACCAGCGTCGTTCCCATGTTGGCAAGTGCCATCTGAATCAAAGTATTGAGACTGGCATCAGAAAAGCTCGATTTCATCTGCGCGCGATCGAAATGACAGACGGATAAGGTTTGATCGGTTAAGCAGTGACCCTCGCCTAATAGCATCAGATTCGCGGTCGCTAGCTCATCAGAGCTAATGCTATCAAGTTTGGCGTGCACATCGTCTTTGGGAAATACCGCAAAAAAGTCCTCACTCCAAAACTCAAAACTGTGTAGCCCATCGACGGCATAAGGCAAGGCAATAATAGCAGTATCGATATGGCCGTAGCGTACCTGCTCGAGTAGGCGCTCGGTTTGCTGCTCGATGATGGTCATGCGAAACTCAGGATAATGCTCGCGCAGCGCGGGCAGTACTTTAGGCAGCAAGTACGGGGCAATCGTTGGAATGATACCGACCGTCATCGGATATGCAAGCGGGGTCTTGTGACTGTGGGCGCGTGTGGTCAAATCTCGCACTTCAGAAAACACCCGCTGCGCGCGTGTCAAGATATCTTGCCCAATCGGGGTGATCAGCACTTGCTTATTGTTACGCTCAAAAATCTGCGTATCTAGCTGTTTTTCGAGCTCAGCGATACCGAGACTCAGCGCAGACTGTGAAATATTGCACTCTTCGGCCGCGCGCTTAAAATGGCGGTGTTTGGCGACGGCTAAGGCAAACTCAAGTTGACGTAAAGTAATCATAAAACCTCTCTATTTATGGGCTTTTTAATGCTATCTTGTCAGATGATTGATGTCGGATACTTGCTTACTATCAGGCCAGCATACACGCGTACAGCACTGATGATAAAAACTAGAGATAATAGTTTAACAAGTTTAATAAAACAAAACATCACATTAAAAACTTTTAACTGGATTAACCATGAAATTCGCGTATAGTTTGTCATGTAGCCCAGAGAGTTAAAGGCTTGGTAAAAACAGCCAACTCTATCATCACAATGTAACTTAAAACACTGTAATCAAAAAAGGAGCCAATCATGGCAGCTATTATCAATCAAGAAATCCCAGAATTCTCAACAGAAGCGTTTGTAAACGGTGAGTTCAAAACCATCACTTCAGACGACGTCAAAGGCAGCTGGGCTGTATTCATGTTTTACCCACATGACTTTACTTTTGTTTGCCCAACTGAGCTTGAAGACATGGCAAACCATTACCAAGAGCTAAAAGACTTAGGCGTAGAAGTGTACTCAGTATCAACTGACACGCATTTTGTACACAAAGCATGGCACGACTCTTCAGAAGCGATTGGCAAAGTCACTTTCCCAATGCTAGGTGATGGCACTGGTAAAATCACTCGTGGTTTTAACATCATGATCGAAGAAGACAACGCAGCGCTTCGCGGTACTTTCATCGTCGATCCAGACGGCCTCATCAAAGTAGCTGAAATCCATGACCTAGGCATCGGCCGTAGCGCAAAAGACGTGGTCCGTAAAGTAAAAGCCGCTCAGTACGTTCGTGACAACGACGGCGAAGTTTGCCCAGCCGCTTGGGAGCAAGGTCAAGCAACGCTAAAACCAAGCCTAGATTTGGTTGGTAAAATCTAAGTAGTCGATTGACCTCTTAGGTAACGTTATGGTACTGACGACTAACTATGTTTAGAGCCAGTATCATAGACAAAGACCCTATCAGCAGATGTTGATAGGGTCTTTTTTTACATCTCGTCCACAGGTTGACACCAGATTTTACCAAATTCTATTTTCGGTTATTTATGCTGATAACAGGCTTTGCACGATAAGCGGCAGTGGATTATTCAAAAGCTTGTTTTATCATCGATGATTTAATCACAACCATTATAAGTATGAATATGATAATAAAGGAGTAAAATCATGAGTCATCAATCAGAAAATAAAGACTTTCCTCAGCAGCAGCAGTCTTTGCCCGGCTCGCAAAAACAACAACATCCAAGCCCTGAGGTACTGCCGCGCGACTATCCAGATGGCAAGCTGGCTGGCAAAGTCGCGATTGTGACGGGGGCTGATAGCGGCATCGGTCAAGCGGTGGCGATTTTATTTGCCAAAGAAGGCGCAGATGTGGTGGTCAGCTATCTATGTGAAGATGAAGACGCTAAGAAGACGCAGCATTACGTTGAGTCCTATGGTCGCCGCTGTTTATTGGTTGCCTCTGACTTGTCAAATGAAGACAACTGTAAGGCGCTCATTGATAAAACGGTTAAAGAGTTTGGCAAAATCGATGTTTTGGTCAATAATGCAGGCAGACAAGTCGAGCAGCAAACGCTCACGGACATCAGCACCGAGCAGCTCGATAAGACCATTCATACTAATTTTTATCCGCATTTTTGGCTGAGCAAATTTGCCCTGCCGCACATGCAGGCGGGCAGTAGTATCATCAATACTACCTCCATCACCGCCTACCGAGGCAGCGATCATCTAATTGATTATGCCGCCACTAAAGGTGCTATTTTATCCTTTACCCGTGCGCTCTCCAACAATTTGATGAGTAATGATAAAGGTATCCGCGTCAATGGTGTTGCGCCAGGGCCGATTTGGACGCCGCTTATCGTTGCATCATTCACACCCGATGAGATTGAAACATTTGGCCAAAGCTCGCCGATGGGACGAGCAGGGCAGCCAAATGAGGTTGCGCCTGCTTACTTGTACTTAGCAAGTGATGATGCAAGCTATGTGACAGGACAAGTGATACACGTCAATGGCGGCGAAATCATTGGCGGTTGATAACTATTCGCTAGTTATATTATGAAACAAAACCCCCATCAGCAGAAATTGATGGGGGGTTTATATGATTAAAAAATGTCTGTGTTTTTGCCCTAGGGCGTATGGTGCTAAGCCTGAGACTGTAGTTTGTTTTTATCGATGATTTGATAAATCTCATCTTTTAAATACAGCTTTCGTCGTTTCATTTGCTCGATTTCGTCTTCGCGGCTGGCATGTTTGACTGTGTCTTTTTCCAGCTGATTGATTTGCTGATCCAGCATGGTGTGCTCATCAAAAATGCTGGCAAAGTGACTGTCTTTTTGTTTTAGCTCGCTGATGATCTCTCGGTTATCTTGCCATGTATCAGTCTTTCTCATATTGTCATCCTTGTTATGAAGCGCCAGCTTGCCACAAACACCAGCAAGTATGAGCGCATGATCGTGAAGATTGCTGTAATGGTGAGACTTGAGGTTGATGCAGACAAATAAGAACCCTTCCCATTCGCCTCATTTGATTGTAGCGAAAAAACCGCCTTGATACCATGGCAATCCGTCAAGGGTGGTTTTAATATTAATCATGTTTGATAGATTATGATTGGTTTTATAAAACGTAAGGTTTGAGTTTCTCAGCTTGCCCAACATGCCTAAACACATGATAATAGAGACATCAAAGGGCATAAACCAAATGCCCAATCGCTTTTTTATAACAGAAGCAGCCACAAAAAAACCGTACTTGAACAGGCAATGCGACAGTTGCCGTTACATATCCAATAATGATGGGGAACAAACATGATAGATCAAAATTTATTAGATGCGATCAAAAGCTATAGCGAAAACATGACTCGTCCGATTACCTTTGTATTGGGTAGCGGTGAGCACGAAAAACGCAGTGAGTTGATTGATTTTTTGAGTAAAATCGCAGGCACGACTGATAAGATCAATTTCGATGCACAAGCCACTGACGACAGCCTGCCAAGCGCGATCAGCTTTGCGATTTATAGCCATATCGATGGCGCGCTAAGTGATACGGGTATCGTCTTTAGCGGTATCCCAGGTGGCCATGAGTTTACCTCGCTGGTTTTGGCAATCTTGCAAGCGGGCGGTCATACGCTAAAGTTAGATGAGGGTATTCAAAAACTGATCAAACGCTTTAATAAGCCGTTGCAGTTCCAGACTTATGTCTCTTTGTCTTGCCACAACTGCCCAGAAGTGGTACAAGCGCTTAACCAATTTGCGATACTCAACGATGATATCAGCAACGAGATGATCGATGGTGCGTTGTTCCAAGAGCAGGTCGAGGCAAACAATATTCAAGGCGTGCCAGCGGTTTTCTTAAACGGTAAGCCATTTGCCAATGGTCTGATCGATACGGCAAAGCTCATCGAAAAACTGCAAGAGCAGTTCCCTGACTTGCTAGCAGAGGCAGGCGCTGACGAAGACCAATTAGAGCAGCAAGATGTCACCATCATCGGTGCTGGTCCTGCTGGGGTTGCCGCCGCGATTTATACCGCGCGTAAAGGCCTTAAAGTCACCATGGTCGCTGACCGTATTGGCGGACAAGTAAAAGACACGCAAGACATCGAAAACCTGATCTCTGTGCCGTTGACTACGGGTAACGAGTTGTCAGCCAACTTTGAAAAACACTTGCGTGAGTACAACATCACCCTAAAAGAGCACGTCAGTGTCAAAGAAATCGGTGAGACGGTCGAGGAAAATTACAGCATTCATCTAAATACCGGTGAGAGCTTTGAGACGCGCAGCATTATCCTTGCGACCGGTGCCCAGTGGCGTAAGCTTGGTGTGCCAGGCGAAGAAGAAAACATCGGTCAAGGCGTGGCTTACTGTGCTCACTGTGATGGCCCGTTCTTTAAAGGTAAAGACATCGCCGTCATCGGTGGTGGTAACTCAGGTGTCGAGGCAGCACTGGACTTAGCGGGTATTGTCAATCATGTGACGGTGCTTGAGTTTGCAGACGACCTCAAAGCCGATCAGGTGCTGATTAATAAAGCCAAAGAAAAAGACAATATCGAGTTTATCACCAATGCGGCCACTCAAGAGATCAAAGCGACTGACAATAAGGTAACGTCTATCGTTTATCAAGATCGCAGCACCGGTGAGACCCATGAGCGCGATTTGTCAGGGGTGTTTGTGCAGATTGGTCTTGTGCCAAACACAGATTTTGTTAAAGGCTTTGTCGATCTAAATCGCTTTGGTGAGATTGAAATTGATGAGCGCTGCCGCACTGAC
The DNA here is from genome assembly GCF_900291405.1 of Psychrobacter sp. Marseille-P5312. Classification (NCBI taxonomy): domain Bacteria; kingdom Pseudomonadati; phylum Pseudomonadota; class Gammaproteobacteria; order Moraxellales; family Moraxellaceae; genus Psychrobacter; species Psychrobacter sp. Marseille-P5312. The sequence goes on along the minus strand of NZ_OLML01000001.1, from coordinate 598,354 downwards.
CGCAAAGGCATCTTTGCTTGTGGTGACGTGACCACAGTCCCCTTTAAGCAGATCAATATCGCGATGGGTGAGGGTAGTAAAGCAGCGTTATCAGCGTTTGAATACTTGGTTATGCAGTAAGCCTCTACTTAATTACTTATCTTTTATAAAACACACCCCTGAAGTCTATATAGGCTTCAGGGGTTTTTATGGTTCATCGTTTATGCCAAGCGTCTTGAGCATTGTTAATGTCATTAGCACAGGCACTTATTGTTATTGCCATGGGATATCTGGCAGGTGCATGACTTAATGATAGGCTAGTCGTCTAATAAATCCATCTGCTTTGCCGCTTCGTAGATACCGGTTGAGCGGTTGCCCGTACGGCAAAAGATCAGCATGGGCTGCTCAGCTTGATTAAAAAAATCTGCGAATTCTTCGACGTGGTGTTGGCTGAGCTCACTACCGGCAAAAGACACTTCTTTGTAAGCCAAGCCTGCCTCGGTCGCTGCCGCTTCAATCTCTGCGCTGGTTGGCTGTCCTGGCTCTTCGCCATCAGGGCGGTTATTGATGATGGTTTTAAAACCATTTTCGGCGAGCATAGGGACTTGGTCAGGGGTGATTTGCCCTGTGATACGAACTTGATGACTCATAAATCTTCCTATTTTTAGTTGTGTGGGCTGGTTTTTGCGCCAGCATTTTACGTGTATAGAGCTGTTGAGCTCTATCATGGCTTATCAGCCAAAAATCAGAGATGGCTGTTTGTAGCTTATAGCTTATAGCGTGTATTCATAAAGCCATACAGTCATAGAGCGCAGAGCAATACCCCAGCGGCACTTGGCTATATAGGCTTACAACAAACCCTGCATCAAGGCGCTTTGATACAAGAGCTTGGCACGCGCTCCAGTACCACAAAACATCAGGATGGGTTTGGGCAGCGCGTGATAAAGGGCGGCAAACTGCTCGACGGTCAGCATACTCAAACGCTCATCATCAAAAGGCAGGTGCTGATAGCTTAGGTTTGCCTGTTCGGTGGCATCGGCAAACTCGTCACTATTGGGCTGTGACTCCACTTCTGCATCAGGGCGGATGTTGAGCACAGAGCGATAGCCCAGCTCGGCAAGTTTGATACACTGGCTGGGATGAATTTGCTTATAAATCGTTATGTCATCGGTCATAAATAGCTTTGATTAAATATGTGAAAAATGGGATAGGGCAGTCGGTCTGTCATAAGGCGGCAAAGCGTCAGGCACCGTTCCAAAAATCTTACTCAAACCTAGCCAATATTGACTATTAGATAGGTTTGACGTTTTCTTTCTGCTTCATTGTCACGCGCTATTTCTCATTTGAGATTTAGACTGACCACGACTCCACAGACTTTTTTAATTGGCGATGGAACTCACCGTCCAATAAACAGGATTATGCAGCTGTTAAAATAACAGTCGCGTTATTTAAAATATTGATGCTGGCGTTGAGGTCACGGTCATGAGAAACCTGACAGTTAGGGCACAACCACTCACGCATTTTCAATGTTAGCTCATCTTTACCAAGGATATGATTGCAGTTTGAACAGGTTTTTGAGCTTGGGTAGAAGGGTCCGACTGATTTCACAACCTTGCTTTGCTCAGTGGCTTTGTAGATAAGCTGTCGCTTAAACTCAAAGAAACCCAAGTCACTGATAGCTCTTGATAGCCGCCTGTTCTTAACCATACCTTTGACATTCAAATCCTCAATCGCAATCACATCGAACTCATTAACCAGACTTGTTGTGATTTGATGGAGAGAATCTTGCCTAATACACCTGATCTTATAGTGCAAACGAGAGAGCTTGGTTTTCGCTTTTTCTCTGTTTTTACTGCCTTTTTTAGTGCGACTGAGCGCTTTGTTTAGCGTTCTTAGTTTTTTAAGGTTTGCTTGAAGTGGTTTTGGCGCTTTAATTTTAGTGCCGTCTGATAAAACCAGTAAGTCGGTAATACCAAGATCAACACCAACGCTTTTACCTGTCTTTTTAGTAGGAATTACAGCTTTTTGTATTTCAACAGCCACACTAACAAACCACTTACCGCCACGTTTAGAGATGGTGGCTGACATGATCTTGCCGTCAAAACGTAAAGCTTCTTTTAAGCGAACCCAGCCCAAGTTTGGGATACGAATGGATTTACCTTTAATGGCAAATTGGTCGTTGGATAAACTGAATCTATCGTCACGGCCTTTTTTACGAGCGGTTGGGTATTTCGCTAAGCCTTTAAAGAAGTTGTTATAAGCATCACCCAACTGCATGATTGCCGCCTGCGGAGCGCATTTGGTCACTTCCAGCATATAGGGGAATAATTCACGCTTAATGGCGTTCAATTCGCGTCTGAGCTTCGCCTGTGAGGGCTTGTTTAGATTTTTAGTATCAACCTCAACGCCTGCGGCCAAACACGCATCACGGTACGCTTTGTCAAGCGCATACTGCCGCTGCCACTCATGCAAAGCCCAGTTGTAGGCTTTTCTCGCCACGCCACAAGCACGAGCAAGGTGATTTGCCTGTACGTTGTTTGGCTTGAGTTCGATAATGTGTCCACGGATCATAATGCTTTTTTAACCGCCTCTATTAATTGTTGGTTTTTCTTGCTGCAAGAGCCGTATAGCCTCGCTGAAAATACGGTGATAATCTCCAATACATCTTGGGCTAATTCTTGCTCAAAACTCAACTCTTCACCTTGATTGATTATTACCACTTCAACGTCACGAGCCTCACACAACATGAAAACCAGTTCTGCACCAAATCGTAAAAGCCTGTCTTTATGGGTAATTACCAGCCGTTCAACTTTATTGCTCAGTATGTCATCAAGCAGGTTTTTTAAGCCTTTCTTTTTATAATCCATTCCACTACCAAGATCGGTAATCGTCTCAAAAGTCCAGCCTTGCCTGGCACAATAAAGTTCCAAAACTTGAGACTGGAGAAGTAAGTCGTCTTTTTGATCACGACTCGACACACGAGCATAAGCAATGGTTTTTCGGTCTAATTTAGGTGGTGTATTCAAGGAATGCGGTCTGATTTCACTTAAATCATATCGCCTATGCCCGTTTTCGGTTCGCTTGGCGACTAACGTACCATCCTCATCCCAACGTCTTAATGTGGATTGAGCAACCCCGAAATGTTTGGCAGCCTCCCCAATACTAACCAGTTTTCCCATAACTTGCTCTCTATATTATAGATATAATCTATCTATAATAGTAATAAATAGGTAGGTTTGTATATATTTTATTTGACTGTTTGCAACCCTCCGTGAGCGGGAGATGACAGCCTACTATTTTAATTTATTTGTCTATACAAAAAACAGCCTGCTTTATATCCTATCATAACGATATTTTATTGCCAGTGACACCAGTGATTGATGCGATGTCATAAAAACAAAGCGGCAAACAGCAGCTTGCAACTATAAAATCATACATACCAGCCGCCCGCTAGCGTGCTGTCAACGCATTGACCGCGTCTAGTGTACTGAGATAGACCTGCCCTGATAGCTCGGTGATGAGCGGTGTATGGCCGATGACATCCATGACAGGCCCCTTCACAAAGCTAAAGTGCAGACGTTTATGTTGTTGTGCCAGCTCTTTGTTGAGCGTACTGAGCATCTCTTGGGCGGTCAGGTCGATATGATTGACAGCAGACATGATTAAGATAAGATCGCGCGCCTCAGGGTATTGTTGTAATGCCTTTAAAATGCGCAGGTGCACCGATTCGCTGTTGCCAAAAAATAAGCTTTCATCGATACGCAGTAGCAACAAATTATCAAAAGTCACCACATCATGACGATTGATATTGCGAAAGTGACCAGTGCCGCCCAACTGACCGACGATCGCCACGTGCGGCTTACTTGATTGCCAGATAAGGCTGGCAAAAGACACCATCAGACCGATGACCAGTCCTGTATTTAGGCCAAATATCAGTACGCCTGCAAACGCTGCAATAAAGCTAGCGGCATCCAAACGATCTCGCTGCCACGCCGACTTTAGGGTATCGATATCGATGAGCCCAATGATAGAGGCCATGATGGTCGCTCCTAGCAGCGCATAAGGTAGCGGCGCGAGTGCATTACCAAAAGCGATCAGCGCGGCGATCATCACCACTACAGTGACGAGGCTGGCCATTGGCGTTTTGGCCCCTGAGTCGACGTTGATGGCGGTACGCGAAAACCCGCCAGCGACCGCAAAGCTCTGAAACAGACCGCCAGATAAGTTGGCCAGCCCAAGACCAGTTAGCTCACGGTTGGCATCGAAACGCTCACCGCGCAAGCGTGCATAAGTGCTCGCCACAGAACTACTGGACACAAAGACAATCAGTGCCATCAGCCCTGCAGTGGGCAAAAGCTTGAGCGCTTCTTGTATATCGGGCAGATGCGGTAGTGTGAAGCTTGGCAGCCCTTGCGGAATACTGCCGATGGTCGCAACCCCCAGCGCGCCCCAATGCAGCGCCATACTAAGTATGATCGCCACACCGAGCAAAATCAGGGGAAATAAGCGCTCGGCCCATTTAGCCGATGACGCTGACAGCCACGTACGCCAGACCCACTTGCTGGCATAGCGGTTCGCTACCAAAAGAGCAAAGGCGATGACACCGATAAGCAAGGTCAGAGGATGCAGCTGGCGCACGTACATCTGCAGGCTAGACAGATAGCCAATCAAGCTACTACCGGCGACTGGAATAGCGGTCAAATACTTCAGCTGACTGACAAAAATAAGCACCGCTGCACCGCTGACAAAGCCTGCCGAGACCCCGCGGCTGATGAACTGCATGATCCAGCCGAGCTTGAGACGTCCGGCTACCCAGAGCAGCGCTCCTACCATAAACGCCAATAGGCTCGCCATCAAGGCGTACTGCTCAGCGCCTTTATCGGCATAGGGCAGCAAGCTACTTGCCGTCATAATAGCCGTGATGGCGACAGGACCGACCGCTTGGACATTGCTCGAGCCCAGCCAAGCATAGACAATGACTGGCACAATCGCCGCATACAGACCATACACAGGTGGTAATCCTGCCAATACTGCGTAGCCGAGGCTCTGCGGAATGACAAGCACGCCCACGACCAATCCGGCGATGACGTCAGTTGGCAAGGTGGCTAGCTGGTATTGGCGTAGCCACGTGGGAGTCAGGCGAGCAGCGATAGAAGACATATCAGTACATCATCTTAAAAAATATTTCGACAACAAAAAATAGCAGCGCCATCAAGTGATAGTGGCCGTCCGCGTCTGTGAACGGCTATCGACTGGCTGTGGCTAGTCGGTTTTGGCACAAAAACGTTGGTACAGCAGATTTAAGACCGCCAGCGCATCCTCACTTGCAATACGATAGTAGATCTGTTTGCCTTCGCGGCGGGTCGTGACCAGCTCATCTTTGCGCAAGATACCGAGTTGCTGCGACAAGCTGGGCTGTCCAACGCCGACCAAACCTTCAAGCTCACTGACGCAGTATTCACCTTGGGTGAGCTGACACAGCAGCAGCAAGCGATCAGGGTGCGAGAGCGACTTTAATAGTTGGCTGGCTTGCATAGAGGCTTGTTGCATCTGCTTGGCAAGATCGGCAGGGACAAAGTCTGCTGGATGTGTGGATGCATCCTCATTCGTACTCTGAATGGATGCACTCGATGCTGAAGTAGAAGTAGTCAGAGTGAGCTCCTTATAAAATAGCAATAATTATCTCGGTGACATCAATAAATATATGGTTAATTATCAATGATATCATCAATGATAGCAAGTTATCGTTAATTACATTATATAAATTGATAAAATGTATGGGAGTTGCTATATTAACACCATAAACGAGTCGGCAACTGTGTAAACATTATATACGACTCGATATCATACTTAACTATTATTTATAGGTTAAAAATATTTATAGATGAAACATTCTGATAGCGAGGCTGCCATGCAAGTTCATTCTTTCTTACATAGCGATACTGAGACCTATACGCACGTACTGGCCGATGTCCAACACAAGTTATGTGCCATCATCGATCCTGTATTGGATTTTGATGCCAAGTCTGGTCACACCGCTACCAGTAGTGTCGATGAGGTCATCGCCTTTGTCCGCGAGCAGGGCTGGGAGCTGGTGTATATCGTCGAAACCCACGCCCATGCCGATCATATATCTGCGTCCATTCATGTCAAAGAAACACTCGGCGGGCAGCTCGTCATCGGTCAGCACATCACGGAAGTGCAAAAAATATTTAAGCAAATTTTTAACTTTGACATGAGTTTTCGTACCGATGCCAGTCAGTTCGACATTTTGACAGACGACGGCGATACCTTAGCGCTTGGTAACATCACCATCACAGCGATGTATGTGCCAGGTCATACGCGTGCAGATATGGCCTATCTAGCAGCCGATGCCGAAAAAACCGTGGTGTTTGTCGGAGACACGTTGTTTGCCCCCGATGTCGGCACGGCGCGTTGTGACTTCCCAGGTGGTGATGCCAAGATTCTGTATCACTCTATCCAAAAGTTGCTGGCGCTTCCCGAAGATACCATCATGTATCTGTGTCATGACTATCCGAGCAAAGGACGCAAACACTGCCCCACGACCACGGTTGCCGCCCAAAAAATGGGCAATATTCATGTCAAAGACGGTATCAACGAAGCAGAGTTTGTGCAGATGCGTGAGCGGCGTGATGCCACGCTTTCGATGCCGCGTCTGATTATTCCGGCTGTACAGGTCAATATCGATGCAGGGAATTTTCCGCAACCAGAAGCCAATGGCATCCGTTATCTTAAAGTACCCATCAATGCGCTGGGATAATGGCAGCATATAAAGTTATGCTATATTTAAAAGTAGCAAACACATACGCCACAAAAATCATAAGGGCTAAAAAAGGAGTCTGATGATGAATGAACAAAATCTGCATCTGGTCTGCCCACACTGCCAAGCGACCAACCGTATACCAGCAGCGCGGCTGACTGCTGCGCCAAACTGTGGTCGCTGCCGTCAGCCATTATTGACAGGCAGCGCGCATGAGCTGAGCGCACAAACTGTCAATAAAGTCATTCAAAAAAATGAGGTATTGACCATCGTGGATTTTTGGGCGAGCTGGTGTCAGCCGTGCCTGATGATGGCGCCGCAGTTTAAAGAGGCTGCCAGTCAATTGCCACAAGTAGTCTTTGCCAAATTGCAAACCGATAAGTACGAACAAGCCGCCGCCCCTTATCGTATACGCAGCTTACCGACGATGGTAGCCTTTAGAGGCGGTAAAGAGATTGCGCGGCAGTCAGGCGCGCTACCCAGTCAGCAAATCGTGCAGTGGGTACAAAGCCTACAATTGCAATCATAATCACTAGGGTGTGTCCTCATTTTAAAAATGGCGATAAAAATGAGATAAATCGCCGTCAAACAAGGAAAATAGCGCAGATAATATTGAGATATTAGTCAGCTATTTGACACCGTTTGGCCAGATTTAGCCATTTTTAGCCCATTTAGATGGCTATCGATTGAATTGAGGACACGCCCTAGATGTCCTCATCAAAAAAGCCAATACGTTGATCGCGTATTGGCTTTTTTATGGTCGTATGAGCAACGATGGTATTTTATCGATTTGACCTCTATCAACTCACCATAGTTTGTTTATTCGCCATATATCTTGATGCCATTGGCAAAGCTGCAGCGCTGGATGCGTGCGGACTGAACAACGGCATCACGCTCGCCGTAGAGCCGTGATAGCTTGGCATCGCGGGCTTTGGTATTGTTGCTTTTTCCCAAGCCAAAACTGATATTGGGTGAGATACCCCAGCGGCCCGCTGAGACGCCGACCCCCACGCCAGAGGCAGCGATGGTCGACTGCTGATTGCGCGCAGTCTCGACATAACGATTGATACGGTTGTACTCTTGGCTCAGCGCTTGGCAGTCATAGTTTTGGTAGGTGCTAGGCGGCACATACTGCGGGGTGATATTGCCAGTCGAGGCGCAGCCTGTAAGCGCAAAAATGCCTGCTGAGGCCAGTAATGTTGCGGAAAAGAGAGTTTTCATAGTGGCTCCATAAGGCAAGATGGGGGGATATAAACAGCAAGATCTGTGATAAACGCCGTTGTTTATATTTAAGATAGCAAAAATAAACAGATTAAGATATTGAAAAATATGTCAATTACGAAATATGCTAGCTATAGTCAGTTGCAAACAAAACTGTCATAAGTTCCAAAGCACTACTGGGATGAATTTTGCGCAGCCTCCGTAAACAGCGCCTTAAAATAAGTTGGCTGGTTTGACCACAGCAAGTATCACGATACCTGCATAGGCGATCGCCGAGATCAAAATCCCCGTTTTTCTTTGGCCGGGCGTTGCATGGTTGTTAAAGGCTTTTATGCTGGCACTGATGGCAGCGATTAACAAAATAACCTTGGCAAACACCCACTGCACAGGGGCGTTGGCGCTCATTAGCTGCATCAACATGATGGCACCTGAGCCGATGACAAGTGCATAAATGATGTGCGTGGCTATCTTCACCGCCTTTGGAGCGCGTCTATTGGCACTCAATACTAGATAGCTTTGATATAAAAACAGAACGATGGTCAGGACGGCCATCAGCATATGTAAATGTTTCATTAAATATCCTTCCCTCTGAGGTGATCCAATCACGCAGCGCTACCGTCACAACGTTCATACGACGCGCAGTCATGGTTGATTATTCTGTTATTCTGTCGATGGCTCAGCTGTTTTGACCAGCACACAAGGGGCTATCTGGGCTTTGCCCTTGCCATTCTGTTGGCGTATAGGCATGTATGGCTAAGGCATGCACCGAGCCACCTTGCGAAGTCAGTAGGGGCGCGACCAGGCCATAAACCAGTTGATGGCGAGCGACCAAACGCTTGCCCTCAAAGGCATCGCTTACGATAGTGAGTTTAAAATGACTTTCTTTGCCATCAAAGTAGCCTGCATGATTCATCGATTCGTTAAGCAGCTCGATATGCTGCGGCTGCAAGCTCTGTAGCTCAGCATAGAGGGCATCAGCGGTAGGCGTGGTATTCATGGATAGCATCCTTTTACGCGATATGGTTTGATAAGGTAGTATTTGATAAAGCGTTACGTAATAAAGTGGTGTTTGATGAGGTATGGGCACCGATGACGTATTAGCGTCTTGCGGCGATGCATGAGGTTATTATAGCAGACACTGATGCGCACGCCTTATCATTCAGCAGATAATGGAGTATGGCCACTTTTATAAAAAAAGCAGAATACAAACTGTGGTCTGTACTCTGCTTGACAGTCAATCTAATCAGTCATGCTAAATGGTGATTAGCGGCGTGCTTTTTGGTAAAGCGGCATGACTTTGGGCATCAATGACTGCAACTGGGCAATGCGATTGCTGCTGCTTGGGTGAGTGCTCAAAAACTGCGGCGGCTCGCCTTGGCTGGCGCGCTGCATTTTTTGCCATAAGCTAATCGCGGCCTGCGGGTTGTAGCCTGCGCGAGCCATTAGCTCAAGGCCAATCTGGTCGGCTTCTGCTTCTTGAGTACGACCATGCGGACGACTCAGGCCTAGGTCACCGGCGACATTGGCCAGCTGCGCCTGACTTTGTGAGAGACCAAAGATACTAGCGGCGACGCCGATGCCCGTTTGAGTGGCGTATTGGCGGGAGATACGCTCGCGTGAGTGCTCACGTAATGCGTGAGACATCTCATGTCCCATGATGGCAGCGATTTCATCATCGGTCAGATTGAGGCGATCGATGATGCCTGAATAAAACATGATTTTGCCACCTGGCATCACAAAAGCGTTGAGCTGATTTGATTTGATCGTGTGTACTTCCCATGGCCACTTTGCCGCATCAGGACGATAGACGCCGACTTGCCCGATCAGACGGTTGGAGATGTTTTTGAGGCGATTGAGCTGGGCCTTATTGGTATCGAGCAAACCGCGAGCTTTTGCTTCTTGCAAGGTCTTTGCATAGCTTTGCGCTGATAATTGTAACACCTGCTCATTAGAGACCAAGAGCAACTGCTGGCGATCAACGCCCACCGCGCCAGTATTGGTGGTGCTGCTACAGCCAGTCAGTGTCAGCGCCGACAAAGACGCGGCCATGACAGTTGTGGTCAGTAATTTTTTCATAGTAAACATCCTCACTGTAAATAATAAATAAAGTTGCACAAAGTATAATAATGTTAATAAGCCAAAACCAAGACAGAAAAAGTAACAGTACACCCTATGATTGTAAGTAAACAGCGCACCCAAACACAGTGATAGACATGCATAGCCGTGAGCCCAGCAAGTACAGCCCTTTATTTGCTAAAATATTTTAGAAAAACTGGCTGATAATACTCATTGTAAAATCAAACGTTTATAACAAAATCGCTGGTAAATAAAGGCTGACGGCGAAAGTATTTGCACAAAATGCCAAAAAAGGTGTTGACAGGCTCAGATTTTTTGCTAGAATAGCCAGCCTATCGAGACGGAGTTGTTGTTAACAATGACGCGATTCGATGTTTAGCGGGATTAGCTCAGTGGTAGAGCATAACCTTGCCAAGGTTGGGGTCGAGAGTTCGAATCTCTTATCCCGCTCCAAATATGGCTCTGTTAGAGCACTAAAGCCTCACATTATTGTGAGGCTTTTTTTATGGGTAAAATTTGGCAGCTGGTCAAAGCTTACGCAAAAACGGTTACAAATTACGGATGAATTGACACACGTATTTTAGAGTAAGCGCGCATACTAAGTAACATACGAGACATCATAAATAATAATGGGGGCTGTCCTAGATAACTAGTTTAAACCCTGTTTAACCCACTGTTTTAATTGTAGTCATTGCGACTTTGGGTCACTGTGATTAAAACGCCACTCACATTCCTTTAAATAGAGGTGAAAATGCTCTTTTGGAACCCCGTTAAACTTACGTAGATGCCGTTTAGCTTGGTTCCAAAAGTTCTCTATACCATTTAGGACAGCCCCTAAATCTTTATACCGTCAAAAAAGCTGAGTTAAAAACTCAGCTTAATTATAGTACATATCGTGTATCTGTTTTATCTCTAATCGACTATATGATCTTTATAAGACAAGCGATCGTTACTTGAGATCGGCCTTTTTACTGCCTTCTACTTGAACGACCAGTTTGATGTTTTTCATCATACCGCCGTCGGTATAAGTATCGATACCCCACTTGGTTCTGTCGATGGTGGTTTCAAAATCGCCGCCGCACACTTCAGCGTTTAGCATTGGGCTGTCATAGCAGTTAAACTTAGTGGCTGTCAGTGTCACAGGATGCGTCTGACCCAGTAGTGTTAAGTCGCCTGTGACTGATTTGACTTTATTACCATCAAACTGCCAATTGGTAGATTTAAAATAAGCGGTTGGATGCTCTTTGACATTAAAGAAATCCGCAGATTTTAAATGACCATCAAACTCTTTGATACCTGTGCTCAAGCTGCCCATCGGAATGGTGATGCCGATAAAGCCTTTTTGTTCTTTGGGTGCGTACTCCAGAATGCCTGAGAGGTTATAAAAGCCACCAGCATTGGTCGAGGTGCCAAAATGATCGACAAAAAAGCGCACCGCGGTATGCTTAGGGTCCAGCTCATAGGTCGCTGCCTGACCGACAGTGCTCATCATGCCAAGGGCGCTGATAGCAGCGAAGGCGAAGGCACGATTGGCTTGTTTGATAGAAGGGAGCATCATGGTTCATTATCCTTATTTGTGATCGAGAATTATGGTAAAGAAAAGAGCGCATTGGCTTAACGTTTTTTCATTTATTTCCGTTAAGTAGTGCTTATAGGTGCTATAGTTAAGTTTAGCAAAAAAATAGGACATTTGAGCGCCAATGTCTATTATAAATGTGTCTATTCGTTGCTTTTTGTAACACTTGTATGCTGTATAGTAAGAGGTGAGTCATGAGTATTAAAACCCTAGAGCCGCGTTTGGCCGATGTTGGCGGTATTCCTATCGCCCGTCTGTTACCTAATACTGGCAAAAAACCGATCGGTGCGTGGTGCTTTTTGGATCACGCAGGCCCTGCTGAGTTTGAGGACGGTGAGGCTGGCATGCAAGTGGGTCGTCATCCGCATACCAATTTGCAAACCTTTAGCTGGATGTTAGATGGCGAAGTGCTGCACAAAGACAGCTTGGGCAACGAGCAAGTAATTACCAAAAACCAAGTCAACGTTATGACGGCAGGTACGGGGTTGACCCAAGGCATCAGTCATACCGAGCAAAGTGTCTTTCCTGATACGGGCGGCTCGCCAGATGCGGCGCGTGCGCTGAGTATGGTGCAGCTGTGGATTGCTCTACCAACAGACCAAAAAATCGAGCGCGGCTTTCATCACTATCCAGAGCTACCGACATGGACGGAAAATAATGTAGAGATGATATTGACCACGGGCAACTACACCAGCGTCACAGGCGAGCGCTACGAAGCGCCAACGATACAGTACTCCAAAATGGTCGGTATCGATGTGTACTGGCTAGAGGATGACGAGGTCACCCTAACGTTAGAGCCTGGTTTTGAATACGGTATCTTGGTCAGCGAAGGGCAGATCGAGTCTGAAGGCAAAATCTGTGAGCAAGACCAGCTATTTCGCTTCCACGATAGTGATGTCGAAAATAACGAAAGCATCAAGCTGGTCGCCAAAAAAGGCACACGGGTGATGTTTATCGGCGGTGAACCATTAAACAATCAAGTGCTGCTGTGGTGGAACTTTGTCGCTGATAATAAAGAAGAGATTGAGCAGTCTATCATCGATTGGAACAACGGCCACGAGCGCTTTGGTAATGTCGACTCTGATATGAAACATCTGCCCGCTCCAGCGCTGCCTGACGGTTTTAAAGGATGATTTGATAATACAGATTGTTAATTTATCTTTTATGATTCACGTTATTGTGAAGATTTTTTACAAAATTTGAATATAGATCCGTCAGTGTTACTTTTACAATCAAATGACGATCAAGCAAGTTTTACTATTTTTACTATCGACTCATTTTAAAACACATACTTTATATACAACCTAAATATTTAATCCGACGGAGTCTTATTATGTCAGACCTAACCACCTTACAAAATCTTGCCGAAAAACGCCGCTCTATCTATGCCTTGAGCGATCAACTACCAGTCTCTAAGGATGAGATTGTAAAATTGGTAGAGCACGCTATTTTACACACGCCTTCCTCCTTCAACTCTCAGTCAGCTCGTATCGTTGTCTTGTTCGATGAGGATCATCAAAAACTGTGGGACATCACCGAAGAGACATTGAAGGTCATCGTGGGTGACGACGAGAAATTTCAAGGTACAAAAGATAAAATCGCAGGCTTTAAAGCCGGTGCTGGTACGATATTGTTTTTTGAAGACAAAGGTGTGGTCAGAAGCATGCAAGAAGCCGCCCCTTTATATGCGGACAAATTCCCAATCTGGGCACACCAAACCAACGCCATGCATCAGTATGTGATTTGGACGGCATTGGCAAGTATCGATGTTGGCGCCAACTTGCAGCATTATAATCCAGTGATTGACCAGCAAGTTGCCAATACTTGGAATATCGCTGATGATTGGGAACTAAACGCGCAGATGGTATTTGGTGCCATCGAGCAGCCAGCTGGTGACAAAGAGTTTAAGCCAGTAGAAGAGCGTATGAAGGTGTTTGGTAAATAAGCACCAAAGCTCGGTAGTGTAAGAGATAAAAAACCAAAAAAGCGCCATCCAGCTCATGGGTGGCGCTTTTTTAGGATTTGTCGTCGTACAGCATGGCTAGAGTAAGGATAAAACCATATAAACGAAAATAACCGGTATAAAAACCGTCAGAATACCAACCCTAAGCACATAACGCGCTTCACCGGAGAGTTAGCTACTGGTTTTGTCACCCATCAGGCTATTGGCCACCCATGCAGGCCCAATTAATAAAAACTGTAAATCTTCAAAAAATGAGGGTTTTTTGCCTTCGATTTTATGACCGATAAACTGCCCAATCCAAGCCACAACAAAGACACCTGCCCAGACCTTAAAGCCCCACGGTAGTAAGGTCATGACAGACAGGCAGATAAGGATAAACATGCCCATCGCCAAAAATAACGGCGTGGACAAACGCATGTAGAACAGCAAGACCAAGGCACTAAGCACTAAGGTAAACCAAACGGATAGCGACATACCCATCCCAAGCAAACTGACAAAGATGGTCGGCACGCAGAGCCAATGTATTTTTTTGTTGATGAGGTTTTGGTGGCTGACAGAGTACTCACTGAGCCACTGCTCAAGTGTGCGTTTTGACAGGCGGGGCGGACGACGAGACATACTAACCTCCTTGTTAGTCATTAAGATACGACACTCCTCTTCCACATCAGAGCGTCTCTAGTATCATTTGTAGCACTAATTGGACTTCTCTACCATGGTATCTGATAGACGGTTCAGTCAGCGCTGAGCGGTTCTTTGGTCTGTCAGGTCTGTCAGCTTTATCCTAGATGCGATAGGGTTTATCAAAGGCGTCTAAGCCATCTAAATAGTCTGAGTCATCTAAGCCCTATTATTTCAGTATATTAGCTTCTCTCGCTACGATGCCATTCATACAGACCGATAAAGGAGTTGACTTGATAGATCATGGTTTGAATGGCAAAAATGTAGTTGCCAGACATAAGATTGACAATGAGCCAAACAAAATTGACGATAATCCACAGCCACCAGTTAAACGAATAGCGCAAAATCATGGCGGCTTGGGCGGTGATTGAGAGTACAAAGGCGATGACATTGATCCAAAAAAAGGAAATAAAGCCTAAAAATAGACTGTTGTCGTCTTCAACCACCGCATAACCATAGCTGGCTAAAAGGTCGTTGACGGTAGGGAATAGTGCCAACCCAATCACAGTAAAGGCAATGGTAATCAGCCAAACGGCTTTGCTGGCAGACTTGGGTATCATGTCGCCGTCAGGGTCGGTGTGCTTTGACCAATAAAAAATGCCATAGACATGGGTGAAAAAGTTAAATAAAGGCGCCAGCATCAAACCCACCGCGCCCGAGGTTGCTTGCACCACCACTTCACCTGCAGTGGCGGCCATGCCAAAGCCATTGCCCAAGACGTTTTTGCGAAATGATAGCGATACCACACAAATCAAGCCGATAAAGGACACCGCCAAATAAAACCAATCTAAGGTGGTATGATCGGTGGTCAACCAAAAGCCTGCTGATAAAGCAATCACGCCGCAGATAAACCAAGTGATGATCCACTGCATGGCCCACTTACCAGTGATATTGTCTAATAGCTGAATACGCATAGGTTTTTCCTAAAATAAATGTTGGGAGCGGCTTGTTTGACCGTTGTGGTTTTGAATTTTTTACAAGCCGCTTCTTTTATAATATGCTGTTTTTATTCTGTATTTTTACTTTGTTTGTTTTTTACTTTATCTGTTTTTTATTTGGCGTTGTCGCACCGCGCTTTGTTTATTGGTTTTTGTTATAGACATGTCGATCGATAAAACGTAACGCTTGCCGATAGCGAGCATCATAATCAGGCGCATCGATCAAATGCGGCTCGATACCATGGCGGGTGAAAATATCGACCAGCCGCTGCTCAAAGCGCCCGCGCGCCTCAGGGGTGCCCAGTGAGCGCATGCCGTCATCTACCCATGGCGTATTGTTGTCTAGCATGATGGTATGGTCCAAGCGAAACTCATCGATACACGCGGCCACAAACGGGTGGCTACGACCTTCGTACTCTTCACAAAACGCCTGCGTGGTCACGAAATCAGTATCAACAATGGTCACAGGGGCAGTCGCTACGGCTGCGGCCTCTCGAATCGCCTGAGCATGATTGAGGGCGATGGGGCCATAGTCACTATACTGTAGCCCAATCTCGCTGCCACCCAAGTCCGTACCGACGTATAAACGTCCCATCTCTAACGCAAAGCTTGCGCCATAATAGTTGGCAAGCTTATGTACCAAGGTTGTTTTCCCTGAGCTTTCACCGCCGACGATCGCGACCGTCTTTGTGTAATCACCGCGTGCTTGCGGGTGAATCGCTGACCAATGGGCGACAGGATCGCGAGCGATGGCATATGAGTCAAACGCTGGCTGTAGCGCCGTCGTTACCACGGGCATCTGCAAGTGTTCTGTGATATGGGATTTGGCTAAAGGATGGTTTTGTGCCACAAACAGCACCGCTTCTGCAGGCAACGCGAGCGTTTGGCTCAGACGATGCAGCTTGGCATTGCTGGCTGGGATATCGATGTGCACCTCATCAAAGCTGTCATGAAGCGGCAGGGCAATCTCATGGGTGGTGTGAATGTGAATAAAAGGCAAGTCAGCACAGGCCATCTGTAACCAGCGCGCCTTATCTTGTAGCGTAATGCTATAGTCTGGATGCGGCGTCGGGTGCACTGTGATGACGATATGTAGTATTTTAGCTTGCCCTGCGGCCTCCAAAATACTGCGCATCTGCCCCAAATGTAGTGGTTCAAAATGACCAATCATCAACCCCGTATCGTACATAGCAATCCTTGTTGGTTTGTTAGTAAGCGTTTTTATAAAAGTAAGACAATCTGCATGGTATAAAGGTTTTGGTCGATTTGCAGGTAGGTTATTGTAAACAAGCGCTGATAAAGGTTGTTTTTATTAAACAGGCGTTAAGTGGCGATAAAGCAATGTGGCTAGGGTATCGTCAGTTTGAAATAAAATCGATACGTTCCTATGAACGTGCAATTGGTACAAATTTTCCTTGTGTACTGTTATCACAGAGGCTGCAAAAAACGACTTGTCATTTCGCTGTATTGTTTTGATATCGGATTGCCTATAAACCTATAAACACAACCATCAGCATAACCAGTATCAGTATAACCGGTAAAAGTATATAAGTGTATCTGGTTGATTGTGCTTGGTATTTCAAAGTAGGTAGGCAGCGAAAGTAAGGTTTTGGCAACAAACTTAATTCTGAAACATTTTGAAATAACTATTTAAAATCAGTAGCTTACAGGCAGTTAGGACAGATTAGGGCAAGCTTAGGTAGCATAAACTCACAAAGCACTGGTACATCTTCAACAGACCATAAGAAAATAGTTGCTATACTGATTTGTAAGTCAGAAAGGCTACAGATTTAGCCTAACTAAAAGACATAAGATAAAAAATATAATGCACAGAATATAAGACAAAAACAGCGATCTTTTGTCTAGGTTGAAATAACAAGAAATAGAAAACATAAAATAGAGAGGTATTGGATTTGGCTAAATTAGCAAAATTACATCGCTCGCAAAACAATCGTATGATAGCAGGGGTGATGGGCGGTATTGCAGAATACGTCGGTTGGTCGCCTACTTGGGTAAGAGTATTGTTTGTGATTGTATCTTCACTGAGTGCGGCGGTTCCAGGTATCTTAATTTATATTATTTTATGGATTATCATGCCAAAAGCCACTCATGAGTCTTATCAGTAGCACCCAATAGGCTGATATTTCATAGATTGACATATAGTCGATATACTCTAAAAATATCATAGCGCTACTGGGATGAATTTTGCGCAGCCTCTGGGAACGCAGCACGCAAGTAAAATTTATACCAGTAGTGTGTTTAAATCCATAACAGTTTTACATTCAGCTAACTATACAAACGGTTTGTTACCCAGCTTTGCTCAAAACTTATATTAAAATCTGTATCAAAAAACAAGCGTCACCAAATAAGCGTTACTAAAAAAACAAAAAGCCTGACCCATCAGGATACCAGCGACATACTTTTCCTCCTGCCCAGATGCTCACGCATTTGGGTATTTTTTTTGTTTTTGCCTTTATGGTCAATTGAAAAAATGGTTATAAGTTGAGAGATGCGACGGGTATAGGGTTTATGTGCGTGCTGTGTCTATGCTGCTCGATAGACATAAATACCCTCGATACCATTTGATATGGGGCATAGCGCACGGTATCTGGATAGGTAGCATAAATTTAGTTGCGGTAAATATGGATAAAATGGTCAATTTTTAGTAAGGTGAGCAGGCAAATAGAGTCGTTGCCGAATAGGCAATACGAGCGCTATCAATATTTCATAATACTAATTTCACAGTGGCTTTATTAAGATGCCCCAAACTATGACAATCCAAACTATGACATCACAAGCGAAAGATTCTCAACCGATGACGTTTCAAGATCTCATCCTAACCTTGCAAAACTATTGGGCTGACAAAGGCTGCGTGGTCTTGCAGCCTTACGATATGGAAGTCGGTGCCGGTACCTTTCATACGGCGACGTTTTTGCGCTCGCTTGGCCCCGAGCGCTGGAATGCCGCTTATGTGCAGCCATCACGCCGCCCGACAGACGGCCGCTACGGTGACAACCCAAACCGCTTGCAGCATTATTACCAGTTTCAAGTGGTACTAAAACCCAACCCGCCCAATATCCAAGAGTTGTATTTGGACTCACTGCGCGCCATCGGTATCGATCCGCTGGTTCATGACGTGCGTTTTGTCGAAGACAACTGGGAATCGCCAACGCTTGGGGCGTGGGGGCTGGGCTGGGAGATTTGGCTAAACGGTATGGAAGTCACGCAGTTTACCTATTTTCAGCAAGTGGGCGGCATTGAGTGCTTTCCAGTCACCGGTGAGATTACTTACGGTCTTGAGCGTCTAGCGATGTATGTACAAGGCGTCGATAGCGTCTATGATTTGGTTTGGGCGGATGGTGAGTTTGGCCGCGTGACCTATGGCGATGTCTTTCATCAAAACGAAGTGGAGCAGTCCACTTATAACTTTGAGCACGCCGATGTACCGATGATGGGGCAGATGTTTGATTTTTATGAGCAGCAGGCTGATAAGCTTGTGGCCGAAGGATTGCCGCTGCCAGCCTACGAGATGGTACTCAAAGCCTCTCATGCGTTTAATTTACTTGATGCCCGCGGTGCGATTTCGGTCACTGAGCGTCAGCGCTTTATTTTGCGTGTCCGTACCTTGGCGCGCAAAGTGGCCTTTGGGTATGTCGAAGCGCGTGCCAAGCTTGGCTTCCCATTGGCTGATGAAGAACATCGCCAAGCGGCGCTCGATAAGTATCTACCAAAAGCACCAGAAGAAGACGCGGCAGCAGACGATGTGACAGGCGATAAAGCCGTGACCAACAACCACCAATCTACCAACGACAAATAGGAGCATCCCATGAGTACTATTTTATTTGAACTGGGGTGTGAAGAGCTACCTCCAAAAAGCCTAAAACCGCTACGTGATGCCCTGCAAACGAGTGTCACCGAGCAACTAAATGACGCCGATATCAGTTTTGATGGCATCAAGTCCTTTGCCGCACCGCGCCGTTTGGCGATTCAGATCACAGGAATTAGCGACAAGCAGCCTGATCGTACCGAACAAAAACGTGGCCCTGCGATTAAAGCAGCGTTTGATAGCGATGGCAACCCAACCCGTGCAGCGATGGGCTTTGCTAAGGGTTTAGGGATTGAAGCCAGCGAGCTGATAACGATTAACACCGATAAAGGGGATTATGTCGGCTACGAGCAGACCATTCACGGTCAAGCGACCACAGAGCTGCTACCGAGCATCTTTCAGACGGCATTAGATAGTCTGCCAATTGCCAAGCGTATGCGCTCAGGTAGCAGCCGAGAAGAGTTTGTGCGTCCGGTACAGTGGACAGTCTTGATGCAAGACGATGCAGTGATCGATGCCACTATCCAAGGGCATCAAACCAGCAACCAAACCCGTGGTCACCGCTTCCACAGCCCTGACTATCGTAAGATTGCTCATGCTACCGACTATGAGTCGCTACTAACGGATCTAAAAGTGGTGGCCGATTTTGATAAGCGTCAAATGCTTATCAAAAACCAAGTCAAAGCACTGGCCGATGAAGTCAATGCCGACGCCATCGTACCGCAAGAGTTGCTAGATGAAGTGACCGCGCTGGTTGATTTCCCGATTGCGCTTAGAGCAAGCTTTGAGCCGCGCTTTTTGCAAGTGCCGCAAGAGGCGCTAATCTCCACCATGCAAGCGGATCAAAAGTATTTTTGCTTAACCGATAAAGCAGGTAAGTTGCAACCGTACTTTATTTTTATCACCAATATTGAGTCCACAGATCCCAACCAAATCATCGAAGGCAACGAAAAAGTCGTGCGGCCGCGCTTGGCTGATGCCGAGTTTTTCTTTTTGCAAGATCAAAAACAGCCATTGTTTGCTTTGACCGAGAGCTTAAAGACTCGCGTTTTCCAAGACAAGCTCGGTACGATTTGGGAAAAGTCTGAGCGTATCGCCAAGCTTGCTGCCTTTGTTGCCACTTTGATGCAGCAGCAAGGCCACGATATCGAAGTCGAAGACACCGTGCGCGCTGCCATCTTGTCCAAAGCCGATCTAGCAAGCTCGTTGGTCGGTGAGTATCCGGAGTTGCAAGGTATCGCCGGAACCTACTATGCACGCTTAAATGGTGAGCCTGCGGCAGTCGCGGCCAGCCTGCAAGAGCAGTATTTGCCGAAGTTTAGCGGGGATGTATTGCCGCAGACGCCGATTGGTATTTGTTTGGCATTGGCTGATCGTTTGGATACGCTGGTCGGTATTTTTGCCATTGACCAAGCACCTACCGGCTCAAAAGATCCGTTTAGTCTGCGCCGCTCGGCCATTGGTATTTTGCGTATCTTGATCGAAAAACAGCTACCTATCAACCTTGCCGCTTTGGTTGAGCAAGCGGTTAAAGGCTATAGCACCAGCGATGGCAGTAAGATTGCCAAAATGGGTGATACTTTTACTCAAGTGATGGGCTTCTTAAATTCTCGCTATCGGGCGATGTACACCGAGCAAGGCGTGAGCGTCGATACCATCCAAGCGGTGCAAGCGATCCAGCCGCATATGCCGCTGGATTTTGATCAGCGTATTCGTGCGGTACAAGCGTTTAGTGAGCTGGCTCAAGCTGAAAAACTTGCCGATTCAAACAAGCGGGTGGCAAATATATTGGCCAAGTCAGAGGTCAGCGTGGCAGATAACGTCGACGAGGCGCTATTGTCTGAGCCTGCTGAGCAAGAATTGTATCAGGCTGTTCAACAAGCGCAAACAGCGGTCAAGCCTTTGCTAGAAACCGCTGACTATACGCAAGTTTTGCAAACGCTGGCAAGTCTGGATGCGCCTTTGACCCAATTTTTCGCTGATGTCATGGTCAACAGTGAAGATGCGGCGCTAAAAAACAACCGCTTGGCACTGCTCAAGCAAGTACGAGCGCTGTTTTTGACCGTGGCTGATATCAGTGAATTACAGCTATAGCGCTCGTTGTCGCTAAGATATAATCAAGTCAGGTCAGTATCAAAAGAATACAGCGAGACTGGGATAAATTTTTTGCCGCACCTATCGGCGCAGCACCGCACGCAAGGGAATTTGTACCAGTCTAGCGAGGTTATAACGTGTATCTCTTTTATTTAGTAACGACTATATCTATTATAGTCAAAGGTTCTCAGCCTGTTTTTGCTGGTTTATATCGCATCTACCAGCCTATTTAGCCCATAAAAAAGCTGGCCTTATATTGCCAGCTTTGTGGGCGATGCTGCCGCGCTGCATTTATCATCTCTGAACCCGTCTTCAAAGGAGCACCGCCGTGTTTGCTGTGATTGTTGTGATTCTCATCATCTGGGCTGTGATGTGGGCCTTTTATAAGTTTATGTATCCGCGGCCGCCCAAAAGCATGATGCCGCAAAAAGGCGATGTGGTCACACCGCGCACCTGTGACTTTTGTGGCAATAGCTTGGCTGAGTACCGCGGTGTCCTCGAAACCAAGCCTGCATCTGTCACGACAAATACTGCACAGCCAAGTTCTGGTAGTATGGAGACGGCTGGCAGTATGGAGACGGATAGTAACGTTTTGTTTTTTTGCAATTACGAGCATCAGGCAGACTATCATGCAGGCAAGGTATATGATCCTAATGCATGATGGCGGCTAGCCATAGTATAAAAAAAGCGTATAAAAAAAGCGCTTGGCTCTATGAGCCAAGCGCTTTTTTGCTTACTCATAAATTCTCTTTTTAACCTATCTATCAAGTAGGCCAAAAGACGCGCTGGCCTACAAAATAGATTGGGCGTCTTTCATGATCTTATTGAGTAGCGCCCCAGACTGTTTGTCTTGCTGCAGGCGATCCTCTTCGCTTCTTTGATTGGCATGGATTTTTTCATACAAGTTAAGGCAGCACAGCACCAGCAGGCTTTCTTGGCTCAGGCTGGGTGCCTCACGTCTAAGATCCAGTGCGTAGTTATTGATATAAGAGACGGCAGATAGTAGCTCTTCTTGCTCATGGATCGGACAGTAAATGGGGTAGGTCACGCCCGCGATGACAATATCGACTTTTTTGACTTGTGACTCGGGTGTCATAGGCTTGCTGGTAGCGCCTGCCGTGGTTGGGCTGATAGAGGCTTTGGATACGCTTGGCTCTGCTTGTTTAGGCGAGTTGTTTGCGGCATTGGTATGGTCATCAGTCATGATAAATCCTACAATATATGGGTCAGTAAATGGGGGTATCAGCTATTATAGCGATCACCAAGACTCTAACCTTCGGCTTGGTCGATACGCGTGAGGCGTTTGAGGACAACTTGAGTACGCTCTGCTGCCAACTGGTTTTTTTTCTGTAATTCGCTATTTTGTTGTTTGATATCGCTATACTGCTGCTTTAGTTCATTATTATGCTGCTGCAATTCACGGTTTTGTTGTTGTAATTGGCTGATCTGCTTCTGTAACTTGTCTTGCTCTTCACCGATCATATGATGGGCTTCGGCCAAGCTTTGATAACGTTTATCCAGATCGTTCAGTTGTTTTTTGGCACCGTCACGCTCGCTATGGCTGGTATTTAGCTTGTTTTGTAAGTCGGTGATTTGCTTTGGATCTGTGGTTGGCTGCTTTTTTAGGCTGCTAAGTTCAGCACTGACAAGCTGATACTGTTTTTTGATGTCGAGTATCATTTTTTCTAATATTCTAAGTTGATCGTACATAGTCAGTTTTTATCCTTAACAAGTAAGCGTGAATGAATTTTGTTTTGTGTATTTAATAATGCCATAGGTGACCGCATAATATCTATATCAACAAAGTAATTACATATACCTAAATCTTATCTATGTATTTTTTGACTCAGCGCGATGAGTGGTATCGAGCTGATTTTTTGTTTTATAAGCGATTTTTCTGATTTTATAAGTCACAACCATTTACTAGGACAATTATTATGAATGACAATATCTCTGGCTGGAATACGTGGCTAACCGCATTTGACGACTGGAATGACGTATCGATCAGTGAGGTGCATGGTCTGATGACGGGGCTGATGACGGCGTGTAACGCGCCTGACGAGCAAGTATGGGCAAAGGTGTTTGAAGAGCTGAGCTTTGCGCCACTGCCTGAAGCGGCGCTGACTTTGCTCGCAGAAGAAGCAGAAGACACGGTGTTTCAGCTCAAAGACAAAGACGATGCTTATGCGTATATGCCGCTGCTACCAGATGACGAACACGATCTATACGAGCGTGTGATGGCGTTGAAACAGTGGGCCAATGGTTTTATGACAGGCTTTGGTATCACTGACTGTCAGATCAGTGGGGATGAAAACGAGATGCTATCGGATTTGGCCAAGATTGGGGCGATTCGTCTGGCAGAAGATGAGGACTTTGAGGGCGGCGAAGAGTCTTATTTGTATATTTACGAGTTTGCGCGGATGGTGCCCGTGAGCTTTGCAACTCGCAAGCGCAAACCAGTAAAAGACATCGCGCTAATCGCTGGATTGGCCATCGATGCAAAAACCACCAAAGAGCTACAAGCAGAGGGTAAGTTGCCAAAACCAATGCCGCCTGTGATGGACGCGATGAACCAAAATAATCCCTCTTAAACCTCAAAGGGGGACGACGCCTATATCGTAACAGATACCTCATAATAAGGATGTTTTATGACTTTACATAGTGATGATCAGCGCAAAGACGACTCGTACATCATTGGCTATCCTACGGATAGTATCGACTGGCTTAGGCGTTTGATTGGTTTTGATACCGTCAGTCGCCACTCAAATCTAGCGTTGATTGAGGATGTGCAAGGGTACTGTGAGCAGTTGGGTTTGACCGTAGATCTGACCTTTAATGACGCCAAAGATAAGGCCAATTTGTTTGTCACAGTACCTGCTGGGGCAAACGCTGATGAGGTGAACCACGGTCTGGTGCTGTCCGGTCATACCGATGTGGTGCCAGTGGAAGGGCAGGACTGGGCGACAGCGCCGTTTACTGCTACCATTCGCGGCGATAAGCTCTATGGCCGCGGTGCCTGCGACATGAAAGGCTTTATTGCTTGCGCGCTGACACTATTACCGCAAGCAGTAAAGCTGTCTAACGCCGGTCAATTGCGCCGGCCGTTGCATTTGGCATTGTCGTTTGATGAAGAGGTTGGCTGCTTGGGTGCGCCATTGCTGCTGGCGGATCTCAAGGCGCGCGGTATCACGCCTGATTATTGTATCGTCGGCGAGCCGACCAATATGACGATGGTTGTCGCGCACAAAGGCATCGCGGTTTATCGTTGCCGTGTACATGGTCAGTCGGCGCATTCGTCATTGACCGCGCAAGGTGTCAACGCCATCAGCTATGCCAGCCGTTTGATTGGTTATGTCGATGAGCTGGCAGACGAGATCAGCGGCCGTGATGACAATGATGAGTGGTTTGATGTGCCGTACTCGACGTTGTCTGTCGGCACCATACAAGGCGGCACTGCGACCAATATAGTGCCCAATCTGTGTGAGTTTACCTTTGATTATCGTAACCTGCCGCACATGACACAAGACGATATCTTGGTACCGATCAAAGCCAAGGTTGCAGAGCTAAGCGCGCAGATGCAAGCGCGTGCTGCTGATACCGGCATTGAGCTGCTACAGATGGAGGCCGTACCTGCAATGACTGACAACGACAGTGCCGAGCTACAAGCGCTGATAGCGGCGCTCACCGATGATGACACCCGTCACAAAGTGGCTTATGCCACAGAGGGCGGACAGTTCACCAATAGTGGTATTCCGACGATTATCTGCGGTCCTGGTAGTATCGAGCAGGCGCATAAGGCTGATGAGTTTGTCGCGCTCAGTGAGATGGCGCGCTGTGATGCGTTTTTGCAAAAGTTATTAGCAAGCGCTACATCGCAGTCGTGAGTTTAATACAGTCAATTTGATATAAAAACAAGACGACACAACGTTTTATTGGAGCGCCTTGATAGCCACGTATCTGATGTATTTGGATTCGCCTATAGCGAGTCTGACGCATAAAATCGCTTGTTTTCGATATAAGTAGGCATAAAATACACCGTCCTTATGATGGTGTTTACGTGTCTTCGTTTTCGGTATATTCAGTTATTTTTATAAAAAAGTAGGGGTTGGCTGATGTCTTGGCATCTGTTTGCGATGTTTTTTGCAAGTACGTTTTTTATCTCGGCGACCCCTGGTCCTAATATGCTGCTGGCGTTTCAGTATGGGATGAACTATGGGGTAAAGCGCACGCTATGGACGCTGGCGGGTCTGAGCCTTGGGCTGTTTTTGTTGTTGCTATCGACGCTACTGGGGCTCGATGTAATTAGTCGTCAGTCGCCGTGGCTGCTGACCCTGATTAAGACCGTTGGTGCTGCTTATTTGATCTATTTGGGTATCAGCTCTTGGCGTGATGCAAGTGCAGGCAGCTTGATGAATGATGCGCGCGAGATGAGCGAAGAGGTGGCGGCCGATTATCCAGAGAGCTTGCCGTCCTTGGCCGCGCACGACACGCCTCGGCCGCGTTCGCTCTCTAGCGCCGCGGTAAAGGCCTCGCCGAGCAATATGACGTTATTTCGTGCTGGGGTATGGGTATCGTTGTCCAACCCCAAAGCCATTTTGTTTTTTGCCGCCTTTTTCCCCAAGTTTATCAATTTTAGTGCGCCATTATGGCCGCAGTATCTTATGCTGACTTGCGGGCTGTTTTTGAGTGAGACGATTTGGCAGATTGTCTATACGCTTGGTGGCAAAAAGCTGGCCAGCTGGCTAGATGTTGGCAGTCGCTTAGCATGGCTCAACCGTGGCTGCGGGGTGATATTTATCCTTATTGCAGCAGCACTATTGGCTGAGGTATTAAATGGATTTATGGTTTAATCTTGCCAAGGCTGAATGTTCAACACGTTCTAGCCACTGCTAAAAAAAGCCGCTCCCTACCTCAGTAGAGAGCGGCTTTTTGATGAGCGTTTAAGAAGCAGAAGACTGATATCTACGCAGGCAACATTACGCCAATACCTCGACCAGCTCACCCTTGACCATGTGCGGGCTGACGAAGTCGGTCACGCGTACGCTGACGATTTTACCGAGTAACTCGTTCATTTGTGCCTCATTATAAGGGAACATCACCGTGCGGGTGTTGTCCGCGGTACCAATCAAGCAGTCAGGGTGACGATCGGCCACTTGCTCGACCAAGACACGCGTCGTGGTGCCGACCATCTCATGGGTCTTGGCTAGCGTTGACTCAACAATGACTTTTTGAAATTCTGCTAAGCGCGCTTTTTTGGTAGCAAAGCTCACATCGTCAGGCAGCTCAGCGGCGGGCGTGCCCGGGCGCTTAGAGTAAATAAAGCTGTACGAGTGATCAAAGTTCAACGCCTTTGCCAAGTTCAATGTATCTTGAAAATCTTCATCGGTCTCACCAGGGAACCCAATGATAAAGTCGCTCGATAAGTGAATGTCGGGGCGAATGGCTTTTAACTTATTGATCTGATTGATATAGACATCGATAGTATGGTTGCGTTTCATCGCCGCAAGGATACTATTTGAGCCGCTTTGCACCGGCAGGTGTAGGTGCGACACCAGCTCTGGCAGCTTGGCATAAGCATCGATGATATCGTCAGTAAACTCCAGCGGGTGGCTGGTGGTATAGCGAATACGCTCGATACCATCGACGTGCGAGACATAGTGCAGCAATTCTGCAAAACGGCAAATACTGCCGTCGTCTTTTTCGCCGCGATAGCCATTGACGTTTTGACCAAGTAGGTTTATCTCACGAATGCCTTGCTCGGCAAGACTGTCAATCTCGGCCAAGACGTCATCGAGCGGGCGCGAGAGCTCTTCACCGCGAGTATAAGGCACCACACAAAACGAGCAATACTTCGAGCAGCCTTCCATGATAGAGACAAATGCTTTGTAGCCCTCGACACGCGGCTCCGGCAAAAAGTCAAACTTCTCGATACTCGGAAATGACACATCAATGGTGCCAATACGGTTTTTGGGTGAGATATTACGCTGCTCATTTGATTGATCATACAGCTCTGGCAGACGGTGCAAGGTTTGTGGACCAAACACCATGTCGACATAGGGCGCGCGTTTTTGAATGTTATCGCCTTCTTGTGAGGCCACACAGCCGCCGACACCGATGACAAGGTCAGGACGTTTTTCTTTCAGTTTGCGCCAGCGGCCCAGCTCTGAAAAGACTTTTTCTTGCGCTTTTTCGCGGATAGAGCAGGTGTTCATCAGCAGGACATCTGCTTCATCGATGTTGTGCGTGACCTCCATGCCGTGTGAATCACCGAGCACATCGAGCATCTTGCCAGAATCATAGACGTTCATCTGACAGCCTTGCGTGGTGACAAAGACTTTTTTGGTCGGGCCTTGATCGGCAGACATGCTGGCAGAACTTGAGTCTTTGAGTGCCGCAACGGTAGGCGCGCTCGCCGTTGTTGGGGTAACATTAGCGTCATCGAGGCGGGGATTAAATACAGTAACACTCATAAGGATAAGTCCATGATTGACTAAAATATAGCAGGGTAGCCGATTAACAGGTGGCGTATTTTATCACAACCCTGTGCCAATGTGAAAAATTAGCAAGGGTCATTAAGCGGCGATAAGGTGGGTTATTTCTAACAGTATCAATTATTTACTGCGATTAATCACCACTTTGCAACATAACGCCGCTTACTATCACTTTTATGTTACACCGTACTGTCGTATTTATTAACAAAAGGTAAAGGTGATGGTTGAAAGTGCAACGGGTATAGTATGATAAGTGGCATACGCTTAGCGGTACGTGATAAACCGCTGTTTACCTATTGATAAAGACATAAGAAAGAGAGTCAGTATGACAAAGTTGCGCGCCGCTCATAGCATCAAGGATAGAGCCTCTGTTCATCGAGAATACCGCCCATCGCGGTTAACCACCAGTACGCTGCGGTTTGGCGTCTTCATGGCGACAGCCCTTGGTGCGCTTGGTCTATCACAAGTTGCTTGTGCGGAGCTGGCGTGGGGCGAGGATGACCGCTTTGAGCAAAAACCCAGTTATAAACAAGACAACAGCATTGACTCGTTTATGGCGGCGGCGATAGCAGCCGATCGGGGAGATGTCAGCGCACTGTATAATTACGAACAGTTGATGAGTGGTGGGTTGTTTGCGATGTACCCGACCTATTGGCGCATGAATCTGGATTTGGGCTCACAAAGCTCGGCGGCGGTGGCACAGTTTGTCCGTCAGTATCCTAATACGGTCATGGCCGAAAAGCTGGTGGCGGACTTTGCTGAGACCAAAGCGGCAGCCAATGACTATGCTGCTGTACGGCAAGTGGCCAATCTGATAACCAATGCCGATAGCTCTGAGCGCTGTGCGGTGGCGCTTGGCTTTAATAATGGCGGCGATACCATGCGTGCCATGGCGGCCAAGTCTGATGTATGGCTGACCACCAAAAAGCAGCCAGCACTGTGTGATCAGCTGGCGATGGAGATGAACAATAACGCCTTGATTAGCAACCAAGATCGCGCCGCGCGCCTCAAGCGTATGCTACGTAAAGGCAAGACGGGCGATATCATGGCTTTGTCATCGCGTTTAGGGACGCCCATTGCTTATGCGGCGTTGAGTGAGATTCAGCTCAACCCATCAGCGTTTTTTACGCGTTTTGGTCGTGAGCCTGCCAGCCAAACCAACCAATACTTGTACTTATATGCATTGGGCCGCGTCGCTGATAAGTCTTATCGTGAAGCAGCGCTACAGTTGGACTTTGATATCAAACAAGACAATCAGCGCGCGACACGCTTGCTCAATGACGAAACCCGCCGCTACGCCTATCGTATCCTTGGGGTACAGCGTATGAATCATAATACCGATGATGGGTTTAATGCTGAGGCGGTGGACTGGTTTCGCAATAGCTTAGATGATGACTTTAACTTTGAAGAAGCCGAAGACTATGCCATGGCCGCGATTCGCTTTAGCCGCTGGGATGATGTGGTCGAAGCCATCTCAAAGATGGATGGCGAAACCCAAAAAAGCAATCAGTGGCAATATTGGCTGGCACGCGCTTATGAGCAATCAAGTGATGCAGGTAAACGCGGCCTAGCAAAAAGAATGTATCAAAATATCGCCAAGAGTAATGATTACTATGGCCTGCTAGCAAAAGATAAAGTCGGTCAGCGTTTTGATGCCAGCCGTTTGGGCGGCAATAACTTGCCCACTGTCAGCGCCGCAGATCGCGCCCGCGTCATGCAAAACCCACACTTTGCCCGTGCATTTGCACTATACAACTCTGACGCGAGTCGCGGCTACGCCAACCGCGAGTGGAACTGGGCTGTCAAGCAGGCTCGAGACAATCGTGATAACAGTCTCATCATTGCTGCCGCTCGGCAGGCCTACGACATGGGCTGGCTGGATCGGGCGATTTATGCGATTGATAATACCGATAGCGTAAACAGTCTGGCGCTATCGCATCCGATGCCGCACCAGAGCGCAGTGGTACGCTATAGCCAGTCGGCGGGCATCGACCCTGCGTGGGCTTATGGCATCATGCGTCAAGAGAGCCGTTTTGTGACATCGGCACGCTCAAACGTTGGTGCAAGCGGCTTGATGCAAATCATGCCAGGTACAGCAAAGTATATCGCTCGTCATTTGGGCGAGAGCTATAGCGCCAGCCGTGCCAACAGCGGCGACACTAATATCCGCTATGGCACATGGTATATGGGTGATATCTTAGGCAAGCTCAACTATCAGCCAGTACTGGCCACCGCAGGCTATAATGCTGGACCCAACAACGCCAAACGCTGGCAGCCTGTGTATGGCTCACTTGCGGCCGACCAGTATGTGGAGTCGATAGCTTTTCCTGAGACTCGTAACTATGTCAAGCATGTGATGGAAAACGCGACGGTATATAGCAGTTTGCTTGGCCGCAGTCAGCCGATCTCGCAGCGTATGGGCACCGTGCCAGCAGCGTTTTAATACGTTTATCCTTTAATTAATAGCCATCAATGCGTCGTCTTTGATGGTTTGTCTTTGGTGGCTTATTTTAGGGCAGATGTAGCGACAACTTGGCCATTGCTCGTGGCGCTGCCGCTTTGGCACAGACCTGACTTTGTCAGGGAGCCGCATATATGGCGGTGTTACTGCCGCCGCCTTGCTCCGATGTTTACGTTTCTGCTATAGATTAAAAAAAACGGTTTGCTACCATGACTTTATTGTGTTGTGGTTATTGGCCTGTTGTTTAGCGCCAAAGTTTTGTGTTTATCAATTGGTAAGCACTTATATTTTTGTTACCGTTATGCTTAGTAAGCCTCGCGATGTCCGATATCGACGTCTTTGTGCAGCCCTAAGTGATAGCCCATGTTTTGTCATTGCTAGATATTTCCAGCCTCCTATGATCAAAAAATATTTTACCCTGTCTGTATTATCAAAAGCGAGGCATCCCTCATCATCACAGATGAAAATGCACTTGTCTTATAAGTCGACGTCCAAGTTTAGCCCATCTGGCCGAGCCATTATGGCGTCATCTAGTATAGGCGCGCTGATCATGTTGCAAGGCGTGATGTTGTTACCCGCGCACGCTGCTAGCACCGTCAAGACAGGACAGCGGGTGTTGATGATTGAGATGACCCCTGCGCTATGCAGCATACAGCCGACACGCGCGCGCATGCGTCAATGCCTAGAAGGCTATTCTTTGACGGTGTCGGGGCTAGATATGGGCTATGGTGAGCGCTGCGGCGTGGGCAGTGAGCCGCGTCTGACACCGCTACAGCTAAAAATCGTCAATCGTATCATGCCTGATACCACGGTTCGTAGTCAGGCATGGCAGCGTTACGGCGCTTGTAGCCCTCTGAGTGCGGCCAGTTATTTTCGTCAAATCACCAACTACGCGGGTGCGCTAAAACTCCCAAACGAGCTGAATACGGGGAACAGCTACACTGTATCTAAGGCGCGATTTATCAGTCAAATGACGCGCTTAAATAGCGGTATGTCCGCCAGTGGTATTGATCTGATCTGTCAGGCTGGCAATCGTCGTCAGTCGATTTTGACCGACATTCATGTCTGCTATGATGGCAGTGATTTTGGTAAGTGCTATCAAGTGGTGAATAATTGCGGTAGTAAGTTTATCATCTCAGGTGGTAAGTAGATGTTGCCGTACTCCAACATGGACACTGGCCGCTGTACTATTCGGGTATGAGCGCTGCTTTTTTGCAGGCTGTGTTGCTATGCTCTTTCTTTGGTGATTGTTTATGGCCGTGTTTTAGCCTTTACTCGCTGTCTTTTACCTTGTTTTACCCGTTTTTTTAAACGCTGTTAGTCTCAGTGCTTTTGTGACCCCATCGATTATTTTGTA
The DNA here is from genome assembly GCF_900291405.1 of Psychrobacter sp. Marseille-P5312. Lineage (NCBI taxonomy): Bacteria > Pseudomonadati > Pseudomonadota > Gammaproteobacteria > Moraxellales > Moraxellaceae > Psychrobacter > Psychrobacter sp. Marseille-P5312. The sequence goes on along the minus strand of NZ_OLML01000001.1, from coordinate 566,913 downwards.
TAATAATGTAACAATATAATCCGTGAGAATCCGCGGCAAGCCTCTGATTGTCTCTAGACGATTTGCCAAACGAAGTGCTACACTAGCTCTCGGTTTAGCGCTGCCTTTGTGCAGCAAACAAGTCGATATCTAAAAAGATAATCATCTATTACAATCATGAATGATCTAATCATCAATTAGGGAGTATTCAATGTCAATGAAACAGCCTTTACGTGTTGCCGTCACTGGTGCCGCTGGTAATATCAGCTACGCGATGCTATTTCGTATTGCATCTGGCGAGATGCTAGGTAAAGATCAGCCAGTTATTTTGCAATTGCTTGAAATCACACCAGCGCTTGACGCCCTAAAGGGTGTGGTCATGGAACTAGAAGACTGCGCATTCCCATTGTTGGCAGGTATCGTTCAAACTGATGATGCAAATGTGGCATTCAAAGATGCTGACTACGCGTTACTCGTCGGTGCTCGTCCACGTGGCCCAGGTATGGAGCGTAAGGACTTACTAGAAGCCAACGCTGCGATTTTCTCAGCACAAGGCAAAGCATTGAACGAAGTGGCTAGCCGTGATGTAAAAGTATTGGTCGTCGGCAACCCTGCCAACACCAACGCGCTAATCGCTCAGCGTAACGCACCAGACCTAGATCCACGTAACTTCACCGCCATGACTCGCCTAGATCATAACCGTGCGATGGCACAGCTGGCCGAAAAAACTGACAGCACTGTCAATGACATCAAAAACATGACCATCTGGGGCAACCACTCATCGACCCAGTATCCAGACCTAACGGCTGCGACTGTCAATGGCAAACCAGCGCTAGAGTTGGTTGATCGTGATTGGTACGAAAACACGTACATCCCAGAAGTACAGCAGCGCGGCGCGGCCATCATTAAAGCTCGCGGCGCCTCATCTGCAGCTTCTGCTGCCAACGCTGCTATCGCCCATATGCGCACGTGGGCACTCGGTACTGACGAGAACGATTGGGTCTCTATGGGTGTTTACTCAAATGGGGAATATGGTATCGCTGAAGGCCTTATCTACTCATTCCCATGCACATGCGCTAACGGCGACTGGTCTATCGTAGACGGCGTTGATGTGTCATCAGAATTCTCAAAAGAGAAAATGGCCGCCACTGAGCAAGAGCTGAGCGAAGAGCGTGATGCGGTAGCACACCTACTACCATAAGCCATGACTTTGCGAAAAGTATGGTAGACAGCCATAAAAAAAGCCCTCATTGTGAACTGAGGGCTTTTTTGTGCGTTGACATTTATTGAAACCCTCATCAATACAATTGATAACGTTAGATAAACGTGGATTAACAGCGAACAAAAAAAAGCTTGCTACAATAAATAGGTTCGTTGCAATAATAAGTACAATTAAACCCGCACCACTTAAGGAGAGACAGTATGCTAGGTGAACCTGAATATAATATGAATGAGCTATTTGCCCAGTTAGGACTCGATAGCTCTGATGAGGCGATTAATCAGTTTATCGAAAAAAACAAATTGGCCAAAGATGAAAAGCTGGTAGATTCTGATATCTGGACGGACAATCAGCGTATGTTTTTGCAAGAAGAATGGCAAAAAGACGCCGCTTGGGTAGAGACGATTGATGAGTTAAATGTCCGTATGCATCCAGATGCCTAAAAGCTGATATAAAAAACCTAATATATAAGTATTAGAAAAGCATAAAGATACCCCATAAGTTGTGTCCAACTTATGGGGTTCAGTTCAGATACTGGCAATGGTTTTTTATGTCTAAAAATCTTAGCTTCACACCTATCACATCTGAATATACTGCTCAATCAGGCTGCTGCGCGCGCCAAGCAATCAGCTCTTTGACATCATTATGGATACCTGTTTTTAGGGCGTCTAAGCTCTCATAATGGCGCTCGCCATGCAAATAATGCAAAAAGCGCACTTGTAGCGTCAGGCCATATAAGTCAGCTTGTAGGTTGGGGAAATGTACTTCTAAGCGCCAGTCGTGGGCTTTGTCGACAGAGGGGCGGATGCCGATGCTGGCCGTGCCAAACAAACTGTGTGGACGCAAACCTGTTATGCCCATATGGTCATCATTAGCCAGTTTTGTTAAACCATCTGCGACTATCTCGCCTTTGTCATCCAAGCTGACCACATCAACGGCAAAGATGCCATGCAGCGCAGGCTTTAAGCGCTTAAGCTCGATATTGGCGGTGGGAAAGTCCAGAGTACGGCCGATTTTATCCCCACCGATGACCTCGCCTGTCATTGTATAATCACGGCCAAGCAAGGTATTGGCCGACGCAATATCTCCTGCCAATAACAAATCACGCACACGGGTTGAGCTGATACGTGCCGCTTTGCCGCCATCATCGACGACGGTATGCAGATTGGTCACGTCTAAGCCATAGCTGCGCAAAAACGCACTGTCGCCCGTCCGGTCATGACCAAATTTAAAATCATCTCCTAGCACCAAGGCTTTGACGTTTAGGCGCAGTGCCAGTAAATCCGCGAATGCCTGCGCCGATAGCGAGCGAAACTCATTGTCAAATCCTGCGACAATGAGTGTCTCTACGCCGTACTCTGCAAGTAGTGCCTGCTTTTCTGCTAAGTTGGTGAGGCGAGCAGGGGCGCTTGCTGGCGCAAAAAACTCACGTGGCTGCGGCTCAAATATCATGACGGCAGCATCAAGCCCACGCGTATCGGCGATATCGCGTACTTGGGCAAGCATCGCTTGATGGCCTAAATGCACACCATCAAAGTTACCGATAGTGAGCACACAAGGCGCTAGCGCTACTGGGTGAGTATGGGCAGGCAGGGCGCTTGGTATGGCAATCAGTTGCTCAAGAAAATAGGTGTTCATAAATGTCAGCTATGATAAATAAGACCAAATAAAGAAGGAGAAACACGCCCAGATAAAACATTGAGGTGTCTAAAACCAGCCATTATAAAGTAAAATAGCCATACTAACATCTTATGGTCTATGGATAATACCAGTATCAAACGAACCAGTATCAAACGATTTGTGCCAGTGATGGCTGCATCGCAAAAAACGCGTTTGCTGATCTGCGCTATCGCAGCTTTGCTGTCTGTTGATGATGGTCTAGATGGTGAGTATTATTCCATCCAAATACCCCGTGTCGCTTTTTAGCTATGGACATTCTATGACTGCTACTTCTTTACCTGCTTTGGCCCCGTCTTACCGTCTCAATGATGTATGGTCAGTACAGCATGCTAGAGCAGAGGACTTGCCCGAGGTTGTGGCGATTTACAATCAAAGTATCGCTGGCAAACAAGCCACAGCGCAGCTGACACCCGTGACCTGTGAAGAGCGTGCCGCGTGGTTTGCCGAGCACATAAACAGTCCGACGCGGCCTATTTATGTCGTTAGAGCTAGGGCGCAATCGATGGAGCAAGCGAGCGAGGATACAGCTCAAACAGTGCAAGCGGTGCAAACCAATCAAAAAACAGCACCAATCGTGGCGTGGGGCAGCTTTAGCGACTTATATGCGCGTATGGCTTATCATATCAGCACAGAGATGAGTATCTATCTGCATCAAGACTATCAAGCAAAGGGTTTAGGTAGTTTGCTGACACGCTGGATGCTGACGCAAGCACCAAGTCTTGGTATTCATAATGTCGTCGCGCTAATCTTTGCGCACAATCAGCCAAGCTTAGGACTGTTTGGTAAGCTTGGCTTTGAGCAGTGGGGCTATATGCCAAAGGTATGTGATATGGACGGATTTATCGCGGATGTTGTGATGCTTGGCAAAGCCGTGACATCAGAGGGCACTTCAAACAAATAAGCGAAAACTTAGCCCAAAATTTTCCACTGACCATCTATCTTTTGCAGCTCATAAGTCAGCGGCGCAGGTTCACTTTGGCCTTTTAGCATCAGCTCGCCTGTGATGGTGGCACGCATTTTATCATCGTTGTACTTGGTGTCAGTAATAGTGACGCCATCGACTGTTTGTTGAAACGCTGACTGCGTGTTGGCCAGCTCTTCTTCAAAGTTTGCCATATCCACTTCATAATATGAGGCGGATTTTTTGGCATCACCATAATATAAGCTATCTAGCGCTTTTTTTACTGTATCTTCTGGCGTGCCTGCTTGGGTGGGATTGGTCACTAAGCTTTTTTGCTTGGCAGAGGCGGTGACAGGATTAACATTATCACTATCGATAGCGGTTTTATCTTCAGTATTGGCCGCTATCTGCTCATTCTTTACGTCATTGTCGCTATCGACTGTCTCTACCGAAGTCGTTAGGTCATCCTCAGAGGTTTTGGCAACAGCTGCGTTATCTTCAATAGCTGCGGTATCTACATTATCATTATTGCCACAACCACTCACAAGTAAGCCGGTGCTTAGAACGCCAGCAGTGAGTAAGGTCGGTAAGCGTAGTAAGGTGGATTGTTTCGTTGTCATATTGACCCTCAAAATTTATGTATTCGTTAAACGTCAATTATCACAACTATCCGCATCACGCACTATCATTTCTCATATAAGGCTTGTTTTGGTTTGGTAAAGGCATCGTTTAGCCATGTTTGAGCTGGCGCGGACGAAAGCCTGTGGCCAACAAGACCACGCCATAGACCGCTGCGCCCACCGCACACATGACGAGCAGAGCAATGATACGCTGCCACTGCGCCTCATCGGTTGGAAAATAAGGCAGCATGACGCACAGGGCGGCAATCATGGCACTTGTAGCAATCGCAAACTGAGCAAACAGTTTTTTCCAATGACTGCCAAAGCGAAAAATCTCACGCTGATACAAGAAGTAATACAACAAGCCGGCATTGACAAAAGCGGCACCTGTGGTGGCTAAGGCCAATCCGCCATGTAGCGGCATCTCTAAAAAGTAAAAAATACCGATAAAAACCACGCTAAAAATCATATTGGCAAAGACAGAGATAATACCGATTTTTACTGGGGTTTTGGTGTCTTGCCGCGCAAAAAACGCAGGCGCAAAAATCTTAATCAGCATAAAGCCTAAAATACCGCCCGCCATACTACGCAGCGCCAGCGCGCTCATCTGTGAGTCACGCAAAGTAAACTCTCCGCGCAAAAACAGCGCCTGCATGAGCACATCGGCTAAGATAAATAACGCCGCCGACGCTGGCACGCCCACCAAAATAATCAGACGAGCCGCCCAGTCGATGGTCTTTTTAAAGCTGACATCGTCTTTTTGCGCTTCGCTCTTTGATAAGCTGGGCAAAATCACCGTCCCAATCGCCACCCCGATGAGCCCAAGCGGTAGCTCGCTCATGCGCTCGGCTGCATAGAGCCAAGAGACTGAGCCGCCTATCATCAATGAGGCAAAGACGGTATTGAGCAGCAGATTAATCTGGGTGACCGAGACACCAAAGATAGCCGGTAGCATCAGCTTTAGAATACGTCTGACTCCTTCATGTTTGAAGTCAACCTTGGGCGCGACCAGCAGCTTTTGTTGCCAAAGCTGCGGCAGCTGTATCAAAAATTGTAGCAATCCTGCGATAGCCACTGCATAGCCGAGCGCCATGATCGGTGTATCAAACATCGGCGCGAAAATCAGCGCGCCACCAATCATGCATAAGTTTAATAACACGGGGGCGAAGGCTGGTGCGGCAAAGCGGCCATAGCTTTGTAAGATACCGCTGGCAAAGGCGGTCATAGAGATAAACAGCAAATACGGAAAAGTCAGGCGCAGCAGCTCAGCGGTGATGGCAAATTTGTCGGGTTGTTCAGCAAACCCTGGGGCAAACAGTGTCACCACCCACGGCGCAATTAAAATCACCAGAACTGTCAGCATGGACAGCACCAGTAGCAGTGCCCCTGAGGTACGACTGACCAAAATTTGCACCTGCTGTAGGCTATATTTTTCTTTATACTCAGACAGCACAGGGACGAATGCTTGGCTAAAAGCGCCTTCGGCAAACAGACGCCGCAAAAAGTTTGGAATCTTAAAAGCGACCAAAAAGGCATCCATCAGGCCACCTGCGCCAAACACGCCCAATAACACCACATCACGTACCAAGCCTAAAACACGAGACAGCATGGTCATGCTACTGACGACCATCGTAGAGCGAAATAACCGACTTTTTGCCATAAGAACCTGTTTTGCTATGTTGTTTGCAGATAAGGGGTTGCTAATAAGAAGTTGCTGAGTGGTGGGTGTCAAAAAACTGACAAATTATAGCACTTTCGTTATCGAGTTGACTTCCTCCCCTCCCTAAACGGAGGGGATTCCTACTAAAGACGGCCAAGCCCGACCGCGAGAATGTTTTTTGCTCCATTAACATCTCTGTTATGGGTCGTTTTACAAGAACGACAAAACCATACTCTTATACCAAGACCTGATCTACCTTTCGGACTGTCTTGGCGAGAGCCGCAACACGAGCAGATTTGGGTGCTGTACGCTTCATTGACTTCGATATAGTGGCAACCTGCGTTCGCGCATTTATAATCCAGTTGCCGCTTAATCTCAAACCAACCAGCATCATAGACGGATTTGGCCAGTTTGCTTGAAGTGAATGATGTTGATTTAATCTTACCAACAACGATTAAGCTGTTGGCCTTAACAAGCTTTGATGTGAATTTATGGATCAAATCTTGACGGGTGTTTTTAATCTTGGCGTGAATGGCCTTGACCCGCTTTTTATTCTTGGCTCTTTGAGCAATGGCCAGTTTTTCAGCATATTGATGCGTGACTTTGATTTGTAGCTGATCACCATCGCTACTGACTGCTGAATCCTGACAGCCTAGATCAATACCGACTTGGCCCGTGCCACATTTAATCTTTGGAAAATCTTTGACGGTGATACAGGCGTACCAGTGACCACGATTGTCTTGTACCAACTCACAGGTGTTGATGCTGTACAGGGCTAAATTGTAGCTATCCCATACATCAATGATCAGCTTTTGACGGTTAGCTAAGCTAAATTGTAGGGTGCTTTTTAGAGACTTTTTACCGCTTTGGCGCGTACTGATATGCTTAATCGCGGTCTTTTTAAAGGGAATCCAGCCCAAGCTTCTTCTCTTGGCCTTTGGGTTGTTGGTACGCCAGTTGAGTTTAGCTTTTTTAAACTGTTTTCGGCTTTTGGCATGGGTTTCAGAGATGGCTTGTAGGGTTTGGCTGTGCAAGTTTAAATACTCGCCACTACCTTTGGTATAAGTAGCCAAGTCATAGGCTGAAAAGAATTTGCCTGTGCGCTTAAGATGTTTAAAACTTAGCTCATTAACGTAATTCCAGACAAAGTTAACCGCCCCAGCTAAGATATTGAGCTGAGCGGCGTGTTTGTCTTTGATGCGTAGCTTGAGCGTTTTCATGGAATAATTATGATCTTAATGCAGTTGGTTATCAAGGCATGTTCAATCTTAGGTGACAACAGATGACGCCTGATATCCACGCCCTAGAAGGATGTGGTTTTACGGCGTTAGATGATAAATGGAGTGACTGTGGGAATGCTACCAGCCAGCCAGCCAGCAGCAGCTATCCTGCCATTTGGTGAGCAATAAGCTCACGCAACCGCGCCCATTCAAAAAACTCGCCTGGATCGGTCTTGCGTCCAGGGGCGATGTCGCTGTGTCCAGTGAGGTGACGGCGGGTGTTGGGGTAGGCGTTATATATAGCTGCGACGACGGCTGCAAGCGTGTGGTATTGCGCGGCGGTAAAGGACACAAAATCAGACCCTTCAAGCTCGATGCCGATGCTATAATCATTACACTCAGGTCGCCCAAGGTAGTTGGATCTGCCAGCATGCCACGCACGCTCATTGAAGTTGACAAACTGCGTAATTGTGCCATCACGTTCTATGAACAGGTGCGCTGACACTTCAGCACCTTTGATCGTCTGAAAATACGGATGGGCGTCCCAGTCCAACTGATTGGTAAATAGTGCTTTGACATAATGCACACCATCAGAGCCGCATGCGCCAAACTCGTTGGGCGGTAGGCTGATATTGTGAATGACAATGGTATCAATGGTGGTGTGCTCAGGTCGCTTATTAAAATTGGGTGATGCAAGCCAAGTGGCGGCCGATAGTAGGCCATCATCGATAGTCATGGATGATGGGATGGTTGAGCTGGGCATAATGTTCTCTTTATATTGTCGTTTTCGTTATAAATAGGTTGAGCGCAGATGTCAGATGTATGGCATCGATGATGGTGGTTAGCATATTTAGTTGTTATTTAGATTTATATTCATTCATATGATAACGGGCGAGAGTTTCCTCATGTCTATAAAGCCGAGTTTTTCTATAAATTGTACCTCAAGCGCTACTCGCCTGCGAGCGTGCTGCGTGCGTGCACGTTTGCCTTTTGCAGTGGCAGCGCTGCTACTCTCAGCGCAAGTGCAGGCTGTGTTGCCGACGCCTGCGTCCTTGGTGATGACAGGCGAGCTGGCGGCTGCGCCAACCACCACGGCTGATATTAGCCAGAGCCCAATGCCGCAGACTGATGGCACCTTGCCTAGTCAAAATAGCGAATCCGAGCAATTATTAGCCACATGGCGTCAGCAGGTGCAAGCGCACAGTCTGGCTGAGCATACCACTTGGCGGCGATTGTTGTACTTTTTGGATGATAAAAAATCACTCTTTAATAAAGACGCGTCCAAAAGCCTTATCGATAGTCCTGCGTTTTTTCTCAGCACTGACGGCCAGCACGACGCTGGCGCTGAGCTGGATGCGCTGCTAGTGGCCTTGGCCGAGCAGATGGTCGCACCGCCTGAGTCCAAACCCAGCAGCGATGCACAGTCCGCTATTTGCCGGTTTCCTGCGCGCACACACTGGCTCACTCAGAGGCTAGGCATTGATGGCTCAAGCTTGCAAGCGGACTGCCCTGAGCTGACAGAGTGGATGGCGATGCTAAACCCCGAGCAGCTATCCATTATGTTTGCTGAGGAGTACTTGGACAATCCAATCTCCGCGTTCGCCCATGCCCTGCTACGTATCGACTCACCAATCAGCGCTGCTGACCCCAGTCAGATTCACCATGCTTATGCCCTCAATGACACCGTCGATGGCGACCCTGACGATGCGTTCGCTGTTTATGCCATTAAAGCCACCAGCGGCGGTTATAATAATAGAATTGAGATCGACCCTTATCCCGAAAAGCTGGCCAAATATCTCAAAGACGATGAGCGTGACGCGTGGACGTATCAGTTGGATTTGACACCCGCAGAGGTGCAGCAAATCATCCTGCATGTGTGGGAAACTAAGGATTTAGAGATTCCTTATTATTTTACCACGGATAACTGCGCCTCTGAGATTCTGCGTCTGATCGATGTGGTGCGCCCCGAGCAGGATTTGCTCAGCCAGCTGCCTTATGTGGTCATCCCCTCCGATGTGGTCAAGCTGCTTGATGAGGAGTCTTTATTAGCAGATGCCCGCTATACCCCATCTGACAGTACCGTGCGTCAAGCCGAGCTAAATAATGCCAAGGCGGCCGCACTGGGCTATCAAGACCTCACCAATGATGACGCGAGTAATATTCAATCAGCCGCGCGCAATGTGGCATCGAGTATCTCAGCTGGCGATAAAAAGACCATCATAGATCATGGCATTATTGCCTCGGACAACAACCCAGTCGATAGACATCCATTACAAGTGGCTCAGATTGGCGCAGGTCAGCGCGGTGATAATGGCTACCTTGATGTGGGGTTGCGTTTGGGATTCCATGATACCTTGGATCGCGCTTCAGGATTTCCGCAGTTTTTTAATCTAGAGGCACTGGCTGCGACCGTGCGTTTTTATGAGACAGACAATAGTAAAGACCATGAGTCAGATCGTGTGGTGTTAGAGAATTTTACAATACTACGAGGTCGCTCTTTTAATCCTGTCAATACCGCCAAGCAAGGAAAAACCTGGGGCGTCAGTGTCGAGGCGACCCGCGTAAATGATGGCTCGCAACCATCAGGGCGTGATCACTTGGTCGGTAGCGTCGGCTATGAGACGGGCTGGTCGTGGGCGCTCGGCAGCCCAAAAGCTGGCAGCGGTGAGATGCCGCCGCAGCTATGCTACGCCCTATTGTCAGGAAAGGGGCAAGCAGGCCGCGGCATCCATAAAGGCTTTCGTATCGGTGCTGGGGTCAATACAGGCTGTGACTATCAGATTAACAATCAGTTACGCGCGCAGGCCCAATTACAATTGCCATATTGGTATCATGGCAGCAGTGACGACCCAGACGCTCGCAGTCATTATTGGCAGCCAATCTCAAGCGTCGGCCTACAGTACGATATCGATAAAAATCAAGCAGTGCGCATCAATGCCAGCTATGAGTGGCAGGAGCGTATCGATGCCAATGACGATATACAGCTGTCATACCGACGCTATTTTTAAGGATATAAAATGAGTATGCACCTACTGATTATCGGACAAGGCGACATCGGACTGCCCGTGGCCAATAAACTGGCGCAGGACGGTTTGTCAGTCACCGGTCTTGCTCGCCGCACCCGCGAGCACTATGATTTAAATGATCAAGCAAGCTTTATGCAAGCAGATGCCTTGCGCTTGCGCGCTGATGAGCTACAAGACTTTACCCATTTGGCGATTATCGTCACGCCCGATGACTACTCAGCCAGCGGTTATCAAAACAGCTATTTGGCGATTGCTCAGCATGTAGCCGCGCTGGCCGAGCAACTACCACATCTGACGCGCGTTGTGTTTATTTCGTCAACGGGCGTTTATGGGCAGGATGGTGGCGAGTGGATAGACGAAGAGACGGTGCCGACCCTGCCTGAGCGCGAAGCCTCGCAAATTATCTTGCAAGCAGAAAAGGTACTGCAACAAGGCTTTGGTGATCGCGCCATTGTTATTCGCCCTAGTGGTATCTATGGGCGCGAGCGTCTGATGCGCCTGCGTCAAGCCCGCGATCCGCAAAAAAAGCCCGTCGCCGCTGCCCACTGGAGCAATCGTATTATGGATAGCGATTTGGTCAATATCATCGTCAATGTCTTGACCATTGCTGCGCCAAAGCCGCTTTATATTGCGACGGATTATGCGCCAGTCACCACCTTGGAGCTTGGTGTTTGGCTCAGTGCGCAAGTGGGAGAAGCACCGCCCGCGATAGCGGACGAAAAAACCGCTGTCACGGGCAAGCGTCTGCACAGCAATATACCATTAGCGTGGCTTGACTATCCTGACTGGCAAGTAGGTTACCGTGAGATTTTGCGCCATCAAGCGTAAAATAGCCATCTATCGTCAACCCTATCGTTCAGTTATTTTAAAACCGATACAGCACAGCTGGTACTTATTTCGCGCTTATCGTTTTTTATCATTGATGGAGATTTCATGACCCAGCCTTCTACTTCTGAGAGCCGCTTATCTACTGCAAAGCACGCAGCAAGCGACATGCTGGCAGAAGGCAATGCTGAGCGCTCCTCTACGTTGCCTGATAGTCAGCAGCCTGCCATCGTGCACCCTAATTTTGATCCAAGCCAAGCGCCGCTCGATCCTGCACGGCCGCTGAGTGATATTCCAGAGCCGGCGCGACGGCTAAACGGTCAGCTGCGCCGGCTTTACGGCAACTCTAAACGGTTCTATCAGCCTTGTACAAGTAGTTTATCGAAATGGGCGCTGATTGCCTCTGAGACGTTGGCTGAGCATTTGGCGCTATTACAGGCAGCAAAGCTTGTCGAGTTGCCTGACAGCTTTTATCAAAACCACAGCGAACAGCCGCTACTATCGCCGCTCGGTGACATGATATTGTTGGATATGGCCGATATCCATCAGGCCATGCGCGCGTATCCAGCGCTCCATCGTTATGGTTTTGCGCCTACTGATCGCTCGGTAAAAACTCACCAAACAAGCGCAGGCTCGTCTGAGAAGACCAAAGCCTCTACCGCCTCCCTGTACGCCCTTATCAAACGCTATAATCCTGACGAGTTGCTAAGCGATGCCTATGCTGATGACTGGCAGGTGATCTTGCAGCCGCAGCAGTTTGAAACGGGTGAAGGCAGCTTGGCCACTGACATCATGGCGTGCAGCGCGGCGGTTCATGCGCTAAAGCAGTGCCAGACGCGTAAAAGCATCAATCACCGCTATAGTGCGGCGCAAGTGTGCCAGTACGTACGCAGCTATTTGCTCAGTCAGGTGATCTGTGAGCCTGCGCAGCGCCATGTTTATCGGCAAATTCGAGTGTTTGCAGGGCATATCGTGGTCGCCGCCTACTATTTGGGCTGGGACATACAAGTCAGCCATGACGGTCACTGTTACTTTAACCTCTCATCGCGTAATGGCTTATTGATGCGTTATCCCAATATGCAGGATTATGCCATCAACGGTTGGTCAAGCTGATCAATAATGCGTACAATAACGCCACTTTTTTGCCTTTTTTTTGCCAATAGGAATATCTCATGCTAAATGCCGCAACTGCTGACGCTCAAACCGCCTCTTTTTCTTCTCATCAATTTATTCAGCTGGCGCTTGATAACCAAGTGCTTAAGTTTGGCGAGTTTGTCCTAAAGTCTGGTCGTATCAGCCCCTATTTTTTTAATGCAGGCTTGCTGGCGACAGGTGAGATGTTGTCTCTGCTGGCACGCGGCTATGCAGATGCTTTGGCGGCACAAATGACCAAAAGTGACGAGGCGGACATGCAAGAGCTGGTCATCTTTGGTGCGGCTTATAAAGGCATTCCCTTTGTTGCTGCCACCGCGCAAGCGTTGTGGCAGCATCACGGTATCAACGCCAAATGGGGCTATAACCGCAAAGAAGCCAAAACACATGGCGAGGGCGGTAACTTGGTGGGTGCAGATGTCAGCGGTAAGGCGGTCTGGGTGCTCGATGATGTGATTACGGCTGGCACAGCGATGCGTGAAGTGGTCGAGATACTCGAGCAAGCGGGCGCCAGCGTGGCAGGTATTATCGTGGCGCTTGATCGAAAAGAAAAAGGCCAAGGTGAGCGCTCTGCTATCCAAGAGCTGGCCGCGACGCTAAACGTACCAGTACGAGCATTGGTCGATATCGACGATCTGATCAGCTATTTGGCAGCGGCAAACGGCCAGTACAAAGATGCCACCCAACTTGCAAAAATGCAGCATTACCGCGCCCAGTACGGTGTATAGTTGGTCATTATCGTTATAGTGGCTGCTGCTCTGTGATTGCTAGTGTACATATCGGCTATATAGCAGTTATATATCAGCACGCCGAAATCATCTAATATAAATGAGTCTTATTATGAGCCAAGAAAATCAAAAAAAATCCTTACACATACTGGTCATCATGGACCCTATCGAGCAGGTCAATTATAAAAAGGACACCAGCTTGGCGATGATGTGGGCGGCTCAAGACCGTGGTCATACGCTTGGCTATTGTCAGATTCATGATCTGTGGCTGGATCGCGGTCAGTTGATGGCCGATACCCAGCCTGTGACCGTCAAACGTGATCCGGCAGATTTTTATAGCTTGGGCGACAAGGCCACAGGCGCGATCAGTGATTATGATGTGGTTTTGATGCGTAAAGATCCACCGTTTGACATGCGCTTCATTTATGCCACTTATATGCTAGATCATGCCAAGGCAGCAGGCGTGTTGGTGGTCAATGACCCACAAGCGATTCGCGACTGTAATGAAAAGCTGTTTGCCACTTGGTTTAGCGACTATATGAGTCCGACGATTGTGACCAGCAAACAGGCACATATTCGCCAGTTTATCGCCGAGCAACAAGACGTCATCGTCAAACCCTTAGACGGCATGGGCGGCACCGGTATTTTTCGCCTGACCGCTGACAGCCCAAATATCGGGGTGACGTTAGAGATTTTGACCGAGCTTGAGACCTTGCCGATCATGGCGCAGCGCTACTTACCTGAGATCGCCGAGGGCGATAAGCGTGTGCTTATCGTCGATGGAGTGGTGGTCGATTATAGCTTGGCACGTATTCCAGTCAAAGGCGAAACGCGTGGCAATCTTGCGGCCGGTGGTAGTGGGGTGGCGATGCCGCTCACCGATATAGAGCGTCAAGTGGCAGAGGTCGTCGCGCCCATCGTCAAAGAAAAAGGTCTTATGTTTGTCGGGCTTGATTTGATCGGCGGCCGTATCACAGAGATTAACGTTACCAGTCCGACTTGTGTACGCGAGATTGATGACCAGTGTGGCACCGATATTGCTACAGATTTGATTATTGCAATCGAGCACAAGCGTGCTCATTAGGGCGTATCCTCATTTTAAAAATGAGATAAATTGCCGCCAAACAAGGAAAATAGCGCAGATAATATCGAGATATTAGCCAGCTATTTGACGATGGTTGGCAAAATTTGGCCATTTTTAGCCCACTTAGATGGCTATCGATTGAATTGAGGACACGCCCTAAACAAAGCAGTAACGATAGTGTAATTTATTACTAAAGTATGTGCACAATGAGAAAAAAACCTTGTGCTAAGATGGGGCCGAAAAATGCGCCTCTAAGCACATGCCAATAACGCCCAAGCCGTGATTTTTCATGGCTTGGATTTTTGTTATGAACTGTGCATAAAGTACTATATATCAGCCCATAATTTACACTATACTATGCCAGCTTTCGGCGGCTCGTTTTGGACGGTGGGCCATGACCACGATAGGACAATAAGTGCTTCATATAAATACAAAAAAGATAGGCAGGGGTTCATGAAAACACCGCATATACTAATGATGGCTGCTGGGACAGGCGGTCACGTGTTTCCGGCACTGGCCGTTAGTGAAGAGCTGAGCAAACGCGGCGCGGTGATTCACTGGCTGGGCACGCCCGCTGGTATGGAAAACCGTTTGGTCGAGCCGACAGGCTACCGCTTTCATGCAATCGATATGCAGGGTCTGCGTGGCAAGGGCGTTGGCCGTCTCTTAAAGCTGCCGGTGACCCTGCTCTCGGCGACGATGGCGGCTATCAAAGTGATTCGTAGCAATCAGATCGATATGGTGGTGGGTTTTGGAGGCTATGTCACTGCGCCTGGCGGTATTGCAGCGCGTTTGACCAAAACTCCACTAATCATTCATGAGCAAAACGCCATCGCTGGTATGAGCAATCGCTATTTGTCCAAGATAGCGACCAAGGTGCTACAAGCGTTTGAAGATACGTTTGCCAATAGCCAGCAGGATGCTAAGCTTGAGACTGTGGGCAACCCTGTGCGCAACGCCATTACGGGCGTCACGAAGCCTACTGAGCGTTATGATATCCACGACAGCACACCCCTAAAGCTGTTAGTAGTAGGCGGATCGCTGGGTGCACAGGCGCTCAACACCAATGTGCCCAAGGCTTTGGCGCTATTAGATCAGCCGTTTGATGTGCGTCATCAATGCGGCCGTAATAATGAACAAACGACGCAAGCGGCCTACGATCATGAGGATTTGAGCCAGCACACGTTTGTGGTACAGCCTTTTATCGATGACATGGCTGCCGCCTACAATTGGGCAGATGTCATTGTATGCCGTGCCGGCGCTTTGACGGTCACTGAGATTCAAAACGTCGGTATTGCGGCGATTTTTGTGCCATTGCCACACGCGGTGGATGACCATCAAACCGCCAATGCCCGCACGTTAACTGACCACGGTGCTGCGATTTTATTGCCGCAGTCTGAGCTGACCGCGCAGCGCTTGAGCCAAGAGCTGGCGGCACTGGATCGCGCGACGTGTTTGGAGATGGCTAAAAAAGGCCACGCGCTTGCCAATCGCCATGCCAGCAAGCAGGTTGCTGATATCATTTGGCAAACGTTATAGTTTCTATCGTTGTCAGTGACAGGCGTTGAGGCTGATTGTCTTAGTCAGTTATTTTGATTCACCCTATTTTATTTGCCTTTAACCAAGAGAATCTCTTATGTCTACCTCTGAAAAATCTCTACCCAAGCGTTTGATCGAAATACCAGAAATGCGCCGTATTCAACATCTGCATTTTGTCGGTGTTGGCGGCTCGGGGATGTGCGGTATTGCAGAGGTGATGAACAATCAAGGCTATCAGGTCAGCGGCTCTGATATTGCTGATAGTGTGGTGACGCGCCGCTTACAGCAGATAGGTATCGATATATCGATTGGGCATGACTCTAAAAACATCGCCAACGCTGATGTCATCGTTGTGTCCTCCGCGATTGATCGGAGCAATCCTGAGGTCAAAGCAGCATTAGAAGCGCGCCTGCCTGTGGTGCGCCGTGCTGATATGTTGGGCGAGCTGATGCGTTATCGTCATGGTATCGCGGTTGCGGGTGCACATGGCAAGACCACCACCACCAGCTTATTGACCACAATGATGGCAGAGGCGCAGCTAGACCCAACCTACGTCATCGGCGGTAAACTCAATGCGTCTGGCAAAAACGCCGCGCTCGGTAGCAGTCGTTATTTGGTGGCCGAGGCCGATGAGTCAGATGCGTCATTTTTGTCCTTGCATCCGATGGCAGCGATTGTGACCAATATCGATCAAGACCATATGGACACTTACGAAAACAGCTTTGATAAGCTCAAAGCGGCTTATATTCAGTTTTTACAAAACATGCCGTTTTATGGTTTGGCCGTGGTTTGCGGTGATGATCCTGAGCTGTATGCGATGATTGACGATATTGGCCGTCCAGTATTGACCTTTGGGCTTGAGCCTTTTAATGATGTGCAAGCGATCGATGTGGTAAGTGAAGGCACCAAGACGCATTTCACTGTATTGCGCCGCGACCGCGAGCCGCTGCGTCTTACCTTAAACATCCCTGGCATACATAACGTCTACAATGCGCTGGCCGCTATCACCATGGCGACCGATGAAGGCGTAGATGATGAGGCGATTACTCGCGCTTTGCAAAAGTTTGAAGGCGTTGGTCGCCGCTTTGAGCAGCACGCCGCTGTGCCTATCGATGAGGGCAATGTGTTACTCATTGATGACTATGGCCATCATCCAAAAGAAGTCGATGCGACGATTAAAGCGGCGCGCCAAAGCTTTCCGGATCGCCGCTTGGTGATGCTGTTTCAGCCGCACCGTTATACCCGCACGCGTGACTGCTATGATGAATTTGTCGAAGTGCTCTCAAGCGTCGATGAGTTGTTGTTATTAGAGGTTTACTCTGCAGGCGAAAATCCGATTGCTGGTGCTGATACCAAATCCTTAGCACGCAGTATCCGTCTGCGCGGTGAGGTCGAGCCGACGATTATCGATAAGGACAATCTGGCTCCTGCTATGCAGCGTTTATTAAAGGCCAATGACATGCTAATCACCCAAGGCGCTGGTAATGTTGGGCAGATTGCTATCGACTTGGCCGCAAACAACCTTTATATCCAGTAAGCTAAAAGACTTTTAGGAATTATCCTCATGACGATACAAACTCAGCAAGACACTCTAGATAGACTGGCAGAGACGCTAAAACAAGATGAGCCTATCACTGAGGATAAAACCATTATCATCAACCCAGAGCCAGCCATCGCAGCAGCGGCACAAGCAGGGAAGAGCAGTATGGAAAACAAGCAATCAACCAAAGAGCAGTCATCAAAAGCGGTGACCTCTAAAGTTAAAAATGCCAGTGAATTTGGTAAAGTAGCCGTTGTTTATGGTGGCAGTAGCAATGAGCGCAGCGTGTCACTAGACAGCGGGGCTGCTGTATTACAGGCTTTGCAAAACCAAGGCGTTGATGCCACCCACTTTGATCCTAAGCACCAAGACATCACCGAGCTGCGTCAGTATGATCGCGTGTTTAATGTTTTGCATGGTCGCGGCGGCGAAGACGGCTTGCTACAAGGCGTGCTGCAATGGTTCGATATTCCGCAGACAGGCTCAGGTATTTTGGCCTCGGCACTGGGTATGGATAAAGTACGCACCAAGCAGTTATGGCAAGGGTGCGGCTTATCAACCGCGCCGTTCTCATTATTGACAGCCGACACCGATTGGCAGCAAGTGGTCAATATGCTGGGTTTGCCGCTCATTATCAAACCGGTGCATGAAGGTTCAAGCATTGGCATGACCAAAGTCAACAATCTCGATGAGCTACCGGCCGCCTATGCAACAGCCGTGCAGTGCGGCGACGCGGTCATGGCAGAGCGCTGGATTACTGGCCGTGAGTTTACCATCGTGATCATCGATGACGAGGCCTACCCTGTGATTCGCCTTGAGCCTGCCGATATCACCAATTTTTACGACTTTGAAGCCAAGTACAATCGCAACGACACCAGCTACTATATCCCTTGCGGTTTAAGTGCCGCGGACGAAAAGCACTTACAAGAGCTGAGCTTGGCGGCGTTCCGTGCCGTCGATGCCAAAGGCTGGGGCCGCATCGATGCCATGCAGGACGAGGCGGGCAACTTTTGGCTGCTAGAAATCAACACAGTACCTGGGATGACCAGTCATAGCTTGGTGCCGATGGCCGCAAAAGCGCGCGGTATGGATTTTGACGCGCTGTGCTGGCATATTTTATCTCAGACTGTGTAGTGAAGGTTAGCAAAAGCTGTTTTATGCGGAAACCAGTAGGGTTTTAAAACGGATAATGTATCGCTAGCGCTGCTGTGTCATAGCTTCATGTAAACTTGTGTAAATTCATAGTCACTCTTTGGGGTTAGGCTATTGTTTGACCACAAAATACGTTAATATTGTAATTATTAGGTTGTTTTGGTGATATTTGTGTTTTTTATGAGAGCTGTCATAAGGCGTTCATAAAGTAAGAAAAATGTTACATTTAACAGAGCATGACCGCACTATAAATGTCGTTTTCTCCCAAGTATTTGCTAACCTACTATTTAGACGGTTTGCACTTAAACGGTTTGCAACATCGATGAGAAAATTAATATCAACAAACAGCATGAGCAATCTATGCAAATATAGGGAAAAAGGTCGTTATGGCTCAAACCGTCAACGAGGCAACTGACTTGATGAGTGATAAAACCCGTCGCCCGACCTCTAGTTTTCAAGTACCGACTTCGGTTAGATACTTATTTATGGTCTTGGTACTAGGTTTGTTGGTACTGATACTACTGATGGGCGGCAAGGCGCTGCGTGATGCCCCGCCAGCTGCTATTCATGTGAGCAATCAGGGCTTGACCGTGACGCAGTATCGTTCGCTCAGCCAAGTGATGAATCAGCAAAAAGTCAGTAGTTTTTTTACCTCTGATTTGCAAGCGCTCAGAGACATCGCAACAGGGCTGGCGTGGGTCGATCAAGTGAGTGTCTCACGCGATTGGCAACGCGGCATCGTGGTGACGGCACTGCCCAAACAAGCGATTGCAAACTTTGGTACAGAGCGACTGGTCGATGCAAAAGGCGCGGTTTTTGTGCCTGCTGATAGCAAAGATCTGGCGCAAGAGGGGTTTGCAACGCTGCAAGGTGAGATATCACAAGCACCAGTCATCATGCAGCAAATGCAGCAAGTCAACGACTGGTATGCGCCGCTAGGTATACAGGTCGAGGATATCATCTTATCACCCAGAATGACGTGGCTGATTCGTTTCGATAATGGATTGCGAGTGATTGTTGATAACGAAAATACGGCGCAAAAACTGCTTAATCTGAGTCAATTACTGGCCAATCAATTAAGCGATCGCCGCGATGAGATACAGTCAGTGGACTTGCGTTACAAAAACGGCTTTACCATCTCTTGGGATATCAGCGCGCCACCAGCACGCTCATCATAATCGGTGGTGATGCTGAGTAAAAAATGATAAAAGCCGGCTCAGAAAGATAAGCATGAGCGGTCATGCACAAACCCGATAAACAGCCAGTCATAGCGCACCGATAGATAGATGCTGTTTATTTAGTAAAAGTTGTTTATTTACTACAAAGAATATAGCGATGGTTTTAATGATTTAATGGAGACGTCATCTGCTCTCCTGTTTAGCGATAATTTGTCTGGTACCATGAAAAATACTGAAAATCTGGTTGTTGTCCATCTAAGCGCCACGGCAGTATATGTCGTGATAGGCAATGTCGTCTCTGCAACAGACATTCGCATACTGGGCGTGGGACAAGTTAAAAACAGCGATTTTTATCAAGGGCAAATCAAACACCGCGAACGTCTACAAGGCGCCATCAAACAAGCCATTCAAGAAGCCGAAGACACGGCCAATTGCCGCGTGCATAGTGTGTGGCTTACGCTTGCCACGCCCGAGCTCCTCAGTAGCAACAGTGCAGGTGAAGTGCGAGTCGAAGACGAAGTGGTCCGTGCCAAAGACATGGTGCAAGCCCTATCCAATGCCAAATCCCGCGATTTGTCGCCAGATTATTATCTGATGCATTGCTGCCAGCAGGGTATCTATGTCGATGAGCAAGACTTTATGGTCGATGATGCCATTGAGATGATGGCGCACAACATCACCGTGATGTATCACATGATGATGATGCCGGTTTCTAGTCGCCAAAATATCCAAAAACTCTTGCAAAGCTGTGATGTCGGCATCGATCATATTGTGTTTGATGCGGTGACTAGTGCTGAGTATAGCTTGATGAGCGATGAGCGCCAGCAAGGGGTTTGCTTGGTAGATATTGGCGCTAGTACGACCAGTATTTGTGTCTATAAAGAAAACAAGCTGATTTTTACCCACTGTATCGCCACGGGTAGCCATGAGGTAACGATGGACATTTCAGCAGATTTTGGCATCTCGATGATTGAGGCAGAAAAGCTCAAAAAAACGTATGGTACCGTCGATGTCGATAGCGTCGATCCCAGCTCGTTTTTTCTTTTTAAGCCACAAGGCTCGAATGACGAGATCAATATCGGTACCTATAATCTGGCACGCATTATTGAAGCGCGCTATATACAGATATTTACCGAAGTGGCGCGTCAATTGCATGAGGCTGATCTAATCGGCTATATTGATAAAGGCATCGTGCTCACAGGCGGCGGTACGGCCATCAAAGGCATGATACCCTTTACCAAAAAGCTGCTAAAAATGCCGGTGGTGCTGACCAATACTCATCCTGCAATCAGCGCACACAATCATTTTGATAATGACGAAGCGTTTAGACAGCTCAATATCCAAGTGAATGATCGCGCTTATCAGACGGCATTTGGTACACTACTATATAGTCAAAGTGAGCAGTTTCGCCGCAGTGAAAAAAGCGAGCCTGAAGCCATCAAAAAAAGCCGCGTCACGGGCGTTTTTCAGAGCGCAGGCCAGCGTTTTGCCAATGTCTTAAAAAAGATACTATGACGCTGCTAAGTGCCGCTGATACTGTTGGGCCATGCTTTTAGTCGAGACACTCTGATATAGGCTTATAGAGGAGTGAGGCAAGAGCGAGACCGACAAACAATAGATTAAGCAGTAAATACCGTGCTAAGACGACATATTTCGTCTTAGCTAAACTATTTGGGCCATTTACCCTATTTTATTTAAATACATTTATATATAGTATGTCGATAGCGCGCCACATGAGTGCGTTACTACGTATCGAACATTACGCTATCTGCAACTGGAGAATCTTTCTTATGTTAAAATACACCATGCCAGATGATAACCAGCTTCAAAATAACGGCCAAGCAAGCTTCACAGTATTCGGTGTGGGTGGCGGCGGCGGTAATGCGGTTGAACATATGGTACAACAAGGGATTAGAGGTGTAACCTTCGTCTGTGCCAATACGGATAAACAAGCACTTGACCGTCTGACGGCGCCGCATAAACTGCAGCTGGGCGCAAAGACCAACCGCGGGCTAGGTGCTGGTGCCAACCCAGAAGTAGGCCGCGAAGCAGCAGAGAGCGAAGAAGAGGCCATCCGCGGCTTGCTTGAGCATTCAGACATGGTGTTTATTACCGCTGGAATGGGTGGTGGTACGGGTACGGGTGCCGCGCCAGTGGTGGCTCGTATCGCAAAAGAGATGGAAGTGCTGACAGTTGCTGTGGTGACCACGCCATTTAAATTTGAAGGTGGTAAACGCATCAAAGCGGCAAAGGCAGGTATCGAGCAGCTGACCAATTTTGTAGACTCTATCATTACCATTCCAAACGACAAGCTGATGAGCGTCTATGGCAATATCTCAATGCAGGATGCCTTTAAAAAAGCCGATGACGTATTATTGCATGCGGTTCAAGGTATCGCTGAGACCATCGCCAGCGAAGGTATGATTAATATTGACTTTAACGATATTCGCACCGCGATGACAGCCAAAGGTCACGCTATGATGGGAATTGGCCGCGCCAGCGGTGATGATCGTGCTCGTCAAGCCACAGAAAAAGCCATCAGATCCCCACTACTTGATGATTTACGCCTAGAAAACGCTAAAGGCCTGTTGGTCAACGTTATCTCCTCTGAGTCGTTATCACTCGATGAGATGAGCAAAATCAGTGAAATCGTCGAAGAAATCACAGACATCGATGACGCGCATATTTTCTACGGCTCTGTGATCGATGAAAAAATGGGCGATGATTTGCATGTTACTGTCATCGCAACCGGTCTTACTTTAGACGAAAACGCTGGCAAAGAGCCGGAAGTGAAAAAGCAGCCAGTACCGTCTGTAAACAGTACTCAGCCAGTTGATCCTAACGTACATACCAGTGCGTTAAACAGTCAAAAGCAGTCACAAGCGCAAATGTATCAAGACCATACTGCTCGCACAAACACCATACAAGAGCAGCCTAAAACCAAAACCAACAGTATTCAAGACTATCTAAAGCGTCAGCAAAACAAATAGTTTGTCATACAGATTTTGTCTGTCATATAAGATATAGACAAAAAGGCCAGCATACATTGCTGGTTTTTTTGTGTCTGCTGTAGTTTACAAGCCTGCCTTAAGTGTTAAAAAGTATGACAGATTTTGAGATACAGGCACGGATATAAGAGAAAAAACAGACCATAGATAACGGCAAAAAATCAGTGATAAGTGTTATCAATCAAGGAGATAAGTAAATTAGCTGCTTTTAACTATAGCGAAATAGGGGCGGGTAATGGTACACTATGGCAATTGTAACAAAATATGTGAGAAGACAGCCATGAACCAAAGAACCATAAAAACAGCGATAGCCGTTACAGGTACTGGTCTCCATAGTGGTCAGCCTGTTGACTTAGCGTTTCATCCGCAGCCAGTCGATACAGGTATTGTTTTCGAGCGCTCAGACATCGCCGGCAGCCAACCGATTCCAGCCAGTGCCTTTTTGGTACAAGATACCGTGATGTCCTCCAATCTGGTATTTGGAGGTACGCGCGTGGGTACGGTAGAGCATTTGCTTAGTGCGATTGCTGGACTGGGTATTGATAATTTATTGATTCGCGTGTCGGCATCAGAGATACCGATTATGGATGGCAGTGCCGCACCTTTTGTCGCCTTGCTGCTGGAGGCGGGATTTTGTGAGCAAGAAGCACCCAAAAAATTTATTAAGATTGTGCGACCTGTACGAGTAAAAGTCGATGATAAATGGGCGGAGTTACGCCCTTATGAGGGGTTTGAATTAAACTTTGAGATTGACTTTGATCATCCTGCTATCGACAAAGACTTTCAGCACGCCCAATTGCAGTTCTCGACCCAAAACTTCATCGAGCAGCTCAGCTCGGCTCGTACATTTGGGTTTTTACGTGATATCGAAGCTTTGCGTCAAAACAACTTGGCGCTAGGCGGCAGTATGGACAATGCCATTGTCATCGATGATATGAGCGTACTCAACGAAGAAGGCCTGCGTTTCAATGATGAGTTTGTCCGTCATAAAATTTTAGACGCATTGGGCGATTTATATCTGATAGGTTATCCTATTTTAGGTCGTTTTAATGCCTATAAGTCTGGTCATGCTCTAAACAATTTACTGGTACGTGAGATACTATCTAATCATGATAACTTTGAAATTGTAACATTTGATGACAACGTAACTTGTCCGATCGAATATTTGCCACTCAATGGTTTGGCCGTTGAAGGATAAATACAGGAATATACACGAAGTATCGAAACATTTACGCAATATTACATAAGTCGACCATGATTACAGTTATAAAATATTCTTATTTTTGAATATATTGTGTGGTTTACTTTAAAATTCTGCGCTAACCTAGACAATATAAAAGCTGTGGATAATTTTATAATCGTCTATCGCTTTCATTCAAATAATGAATGAAAGCGATAGACGATTTTTTTTGTTTGCGATATTACAAAAACCCAGCGTTCAAGGGGTGTTTTTCTGTTTTTGTTTACATAACTTTACATAGTAACGAGATAATTTTTAGTGATTTGCTAGGCGCAAAAGTGCTTTTTTGAGATTTTCATCAGTGGTGACATGCTCTGCAGCCTGTGATATAGTCCGCTTTGTGTTTTGGCTAAGAGCCTGATTTTTATTAGCTTTACGAGATTTTGATGAGGCCGCCGCTAGCCCTGAAGATGATTTTGAAAGATGATTTTCAGTAGAAGTATTGGCTACAATGACGCGAATTTGCTTGAGTTGTTTAAATGTAATTGACTGCTCATTAAGGACTTGCAAGTACGCGCTCTGTAAATAGCGAATATGGTTAGCAGCCGTCATTGAGCTGACACTGAGCACCAATTGCTCAGCAGTAAGTCCGACGACCCAGCAGCTATTGAGGATTTCCTCAGGTAGACAGTCTACCAGTAGCGCTTTTATCTCATTGGTCGCTTTTATATAGAACTGCATATTATCAGCAAGGGTTTGGGGTAGTGCGCTACCAGCAAAAGCTTGATGATCAATAAGTTTGGCAAGCCGATTGGGCTGTTTTTTTGACATCGTGATAACTCATCTAGTAGGTGACAAAAACGATACTTATCATAAACATGCTAACCGCAGTATATAACAAGTGAGTGACGAGGCAGTTGACCAGACCAAAACTATCGGTGTGAGTCATGATAAAAGAAGTGGTTGTGATAAGGATTTTATCATGTTTGCTTGATATGAATATCCTCTAAATTAATTGATGCGTCGTCATGGATGACGAGCAATCCTGTATTAACCATAGGTAGTAAATTTATGAAACAAGCTTTATTAATTTTGTCAGTATTGGGAATGGGCATAGCACAGACGAGTGGTGCTATCGAAACGACCTTTCAACCAAATAATACCTTGAGTCATACCGTCACAAACGTCTCTACTGCTGTGAACTACGGTTCTAGTCGCAATATCTATAGCACCAATAGCGGCGCCCATGTTTATAGTAATGATGAAATCAGTCAAGCAATTGACAACCTAAGTGCTCATGCCAAGCAAAAAGAATATCAGCTTGCCTCGCTCACCAGCCGCCTCTCTTATGAGCAGCGCCAGCAGCAAGCAAGCCGTGTACCTGATAGCAACTCAGCCCCTGCCATTGCCGCAGCACGTGCTTCACGCGTGGCGTTGTCTAGAAGCTCTGGCTACTGTGCCCGCTACGTCCGTAAAGCCTTGCAATCAGCAGGCTATGAGTTTACGCCAAATCCTTCAGCGTATCAGTACGCCACGCGTGGCACGCTTGCTCAAGCAGGCTTTACCAAAATCAGTAATGACACACCGCATCAGGTGGGTGATGTGATCGTCTATGACCGTAGCTCAAGACGCCCGCACGGTCATATCCAGATTTTTGATGGTACCGACTGGGTATCTGACTTCCGCCAAAAAAGTATCAGCCCATACAGCGGTGTCCATAGTTATACCACATGGCGCGACTCACAATACGTAGATGATGCCTCAGATCGTGGTATCTATCTTGCGATGGCAGACAAATAATAATCTGTTTAGTAATCAGCTGATAGTGAGCTGATTTACCGATTTTCTCCAAACTCAGTAATGCTCTTTATGACGTTACTGAGTTTTTTTTATTTGTGCTGTCATAGCACGAAGCACATAAGACCTAAAGTACGAACTGGCCCCAATGCTGGCGATTGTGAAAATCAGGCGGGGTAGCGTGAGAGGGCGCAAAATATAGCGCTGTTTTATCCAGCCATAAGATAACGCAGGGGTGGAGGTACTCAATCACGGTGCCATATACGGCGTATTGTTGATGCGGCAATGGCGTCACTGGTATATGCAAGTAACGCTCAAAATCAACTGAGCGGGCCAAGTTTATACTTGAGCTTGAATTTACGCTCGATGTTGGCCAGTCGAGCGTGGCACGGGTTTGCAGATCGGTCATCAGGGCTGGCGGCGGCAAAGTATATGGGTACCGATAGTCATCAAACTGATAAAGCGCGTAACGACCGTCTGGACTGGCATTGATTTCGATATAGGGTGTCTTTGTCACTGCCAGCGTAGAAGGTTGCGGCGTTTTGGCACTGATAAAGCACTCAAGGCAGGTCTCCTCCCACAGATAGTCTGCAAAACCGACCTTGTCTGGCTGCCATACTGGCCACTCTAATCGGTGCGCCATAGAGGGTGTGGGCATGCTGATCTGATAATGAAGCTGTAGATAAAAAGGCGACGTCTGGCTGATGTCTGCGTGTACGCTCACGCGGATCTCTGATAGCGCAGCGATACTGACACCTAATTGCTGCGCCTTGGTGGCGAGGCTGTCGGTGGCTAAACGCAAATGAAAGACTTGGCTCATGATGTAATCACTGTTTTGATACGCACTAGTTTTGATAGGCAGTCTTTTCGATAGGTAGAATGAATACTGCGCGAGGTCTATATAGTTAATCCTACATAAAAAACTGCGGTGCCAGAGTGCTACTGATATTTATTTCATAGTAGATTGATTATATACCCATCATGCAAAAAACCGCGAGCAACATGCCGCGCGGTTTTAGGGTATAGCAGATAGCAGGCGTATTGCGGCATGGTCACACACAGCACGACCATTTGTTTATCCGCACTAAATCCACACCGCCTCTTTGTGCCGACATGCTACTGGGCGTGGCGAGTGAGATTAGAGAGTTTTGGATTGGCATTTGGGTTTTGGCGTAGTAGCAAGGCCATACGACCGATAGAATGGACCAAAGTGGCGTTTGCCGCCGCCGCAAGCTCTGCTCCGATGGTATCACGCTCTTCTTTGGTGCCGGCCGGTAGTTTTACCTTGATGAGCTCATGATCTGATAAAGCGCGATCAATCTCTTCGGTGATGGTGGGCGTGATGCCTTTGTTGCCAATCATAACGATAGGTTTTAGCTCATGGCCGATGCCTTTTAGACGTTTGATGGTAGCGTTATCGAGTTGCATAGAATTCCTAGGTATTGATAAAAATAAAAATATTACCGCCAACAGCAGTGAGTGATCATTATAGATAATCTATGACCAACTTGCATGAGATCGGCAGGATTTTGCACGATTTTACGTGCCGAAAATGTTAAACTGAAGGTTTGACCACATTATAAACGCTACTGCCTTATAAAACAGTTATTTAACCAAGAGAATTTGATGATTTAAACGCTAATCTCAACTTATCGTAGGCTTTTGATTTTTATAGAATTTAAAATTCTAATTGTTTTAACTGAAATTTTAAAAACTAAGTAAACCAATACCTTAGAAAAATAAGTTGAGAGTGGGGTGATTTAAGCGCATTTATAGATAAATCGCCTCATTGGTACTATGCCTCATTGGTACTATATTGGTACTATGTCTTGCGTGCATCAGGCGTTTCAAAGTGTATCGTTAGCAAAGCGCATAAAGTTTTGCAGAGTAATAGGAGCAGGTATTTTGGCCACGCGTATCGAAAACAAAAAATTGTCAAAAAGCAGCAGTGCTTGGATGCAAGAGCATATTGACGACCATTATGTACAAAAGGCCCAAAAAGACGGCTACCGAGCCCGCGCAGCTTATAAGCTCCTAGAAATCAACGAAAAGACCAGCCTAATCAAAAAAGGCATGACGGTTGTGGATTTGGGCAGTGCGCCTGGTAGCTGGTCACAAGTGGCCGGGCAGTTGGTGGGTGATAAAGGCATTTTAATCGCCTCTGATATCTTGTCGATGGATGCGTTGCCAGATGTCACCTTTATCCAAGGTGACTTTCGTGAGGCTGAGGTGTTTGACGCGATTATGGCAGAAGTGGGCGATCGGCAGGTCGATGTGGTGTTATCAGATATGGCACCCAATACTTCTGGCAATCGCGCGATTGATCAGCCGCGTATGATGTACCTATGCGAGCTGGCGGTTGACTTTGCGCTGGCAACCTTACCCAAAGGTGGCGCGCTTATTATGAAAGTGTTTCAGGGTGAGGGTACACAAGAATTACGTCAGCAGATGCAGCGTGATTTTAGTAAAATCCGTAGCATCAAGCCCGCTGCCTCACGACCACGATCAAAAGAGATGTTTTGGGTGGCGATCAAATAGTTTTAGTTTCAATGAGTTGCTGCTATTGTAAGCGGGAGAGTATGCCATTATAAAAGATGAATACCATGCGTGAAAATCCGCTACAATCGTTAACTGAATAAAAGTGAAACCTGCTTGAATTATGCAGGGAAACACCACATATCATGGTATATTAACTTTGTTTTAAGCATGAGTTTTAGGCAAAGTCGTCTGATAATAAACGCCCGATACGCTCGTTGAGATTTATATATCGTCAAATGAGCCAAACGTTTATGGACGTCACGTGTTTAGTAAACACACCAATAAGTAAGGGATGGGAATAACTAGTGAGCGACATGGTAAAAAATACCTTATTGTGGCTGGTGGTAATCGGCATTTTGGTGCTGGTGTTTAGCGGCTTTGATCAATCCTCTGAGCCGGATAACCTTAACTACTCTGAGTTTGTGACCGCGGTGTCAGAAAATCAGGTAGCCAGTGTTGAAATCGATGGCGAACAAATCACCGGTGAAAAGAAAAATGGCTCATCTTTTGAGACCATTAGACCCGCTGTGACAGACGACGAGCTGATGCCGCTGTTGCGTGAAAATCAGGTTGAAGTTCAAGGAACTGCTCCGAAACGCCAAAGCGTCTTGATGCAATTGCTGATAGCCAGTTTCCCAATTTTATTGATTATTGGTCTGTTTTTATTCTTTATGCGTAATATGCAAGGCGGCGCTGGCGGCAAGGGCGGTGGTCCGATGAGCTTTGGCAAATCAAAAGCCAAAATGCTCACCGAAGACCAAATCAAAGTCAATTTTGAGGATGTCGCAGGCTGTGAAGAGGCCAAAGAAGAAGTGGTCGAGGTCGTTGACTTCTTGCGCGATCCAGACAAGTTTACCAAGCTAGGTGCGACCATCCCACGCGGTATCTTGATGGTTGGACCGCCTGGTACGGGTAAGACGCTATTGGCGCGTGCCATCGCTGGTGAAGCCAAAGTACCGTTCTTCTCTATCTCAGGGTCTGACTTTGTCGAGATGTTTGTCGGTGTGGGTGCCTCACGTGTGCGCGATATGTTTGAGCAAGCGAAAAAGAGTGCCCCTTGTATTATCTTTATCGATGAGATCGATGCCGTTGGTCGCCACCGTGGCTCTGGTATGGGCGGCGGTAATGATGAGCGTGAGCAGACATTGAACCAACTATTGGTTGAGATGGACGGCTTTGAAGGTAACGAAGGCGTGATCGTGATTGCCGCGACCAACCGCGCTGATGTACTCGATAAAGCGCTATTGCGTCCTGGTCGTTTTGACCGTCAGGTACAAGTAGGTTTGCCAGATATCAAAGGCCGTGAGCAAATCCTAAAAGTACATCTGAAGAAACTGCCAAATACGATCAGTGTCGATGCGCGAGCTTTAGCGCGTGGTACGCCTGGCTTTAGTGGTGCCCAGCTGGCCAACTTGGTCAACGAAGCGGCACTATTTGCCGCCCGTCGCAACAAAACCAGCGTCGATATGAATGACTTTGAGGACGCAAAAGACAAGCTATACATGGGTCCTGAGCGCAAATCGATGGTAATACGGGAAGAAGAGCGCCGTGCTACTGCTTATCATGAAGCAGGACATGCCTTGGTTGCTGAGCTACTACCAGGTACCGACCCTGTGCATAAAGTAACGATCATGCCGCGCGGATTTGCCCTTGGTGTCACTTGGCAGTTGCCTGAGCATGATCAGACAAGTATGTATAAGTCAAAAATGCTCAATGATATCGCTATTTTGTTCGGCGGTCGTATCGCTGAAGAGGTGTTCATCAATCAGATGTCGACTGGTGCTTCTAATGACTTTGAACGTGCGACTAAGATGGCACGAGCAATGGTGACTAAGTATGGTATGTCAGATGCGCTAGGTATCATGGTGTATGAAGACGATGATAGCTCGCAAGGGTACTTCGGCGGCGGTGGTCGGACGATTTCTGAAGCCACGCAGCAAAAGGTCGATGACGAAGTTCGCCGCATGTTAGAAGAGCAATATGATATCGCTCGCGAGCTGATCGAAGCCAACCAAGACAAGATGCATGCGATGGTTGATGCTTTGATGAAGTGGGAAACCATTGATCGGGATCAATTGCAAGACATCTTGGCAGGTGAAGAGCCACGTCCACCAAGAGTGTATCAGCCCAACGAAGTGAACTTGTCAAAAAATGACGTTAAAACAACGGGTCCGACACCGCCGCCATTACCAGCGATGTAGAGCAAGCAAGTAAAATTGCAAAAGACAGCTGGCAGATCAGTGTTTAAGCTAAAAAGCCCTTTTTGATAAAGGGCTTTTTTATGGCTCGTATTTTACTCAGAATTTAGAACCGTATGGTATTTACTGGTATCATAAGCAAACGGTAGCCAATACCGATTGTCCTTTTTTTAGTCCCTTTTATTGATAATGGATGGCCTATGTCATTGTTTCAGCCTTTACCGACTTATCGCATTCGCAGCCGCAACAAAGTGTTGGATTTATCGCAGCCGCAGGTGATGGGAATATTAAATGTGACGCCAGACTCGTTTTCAGATGGTGGTCAGTTTACCGCGGTACATAAAGCGCTGCAGCATTGTAAACAGCTGATAAATGAGGGGGCGACGATTATCGATATCGGCGGCGAATCTACCCGTCCAAATGCCGCGCCTGTAGCGACGGATGAAGAAGTGCAGCGTGTGGTGCCAGTGGTGACAGCCATACGTCAGCAGTTAGGTGAGATGGGTCAGGATATTTGGCTGTCGATCGATACCAGCAGCCCGACTGTGATGCAAGCAGCGTTTGATGCAGGCGCTGATATTTGGAATGATGTACGCGCGCTCAGACGTGAGGGTGCGGCCCAATTAGCAGCAGAACTTAATATACCGGTGATGTTGATGCACATGCGCGGCGAGCCCACGACCATGAATGAGTTGGCGCAGTATGATGAGGTAGTCAATGATGTCAGTCGCGAGCTGCTTGCTCGTATTGAAGAGGTGACTTGTGCTGGCGTGAAGCGTGAAAACCTCATCATCGATCCAGGCTTTGGTTTTGCAAAAGATTACGAGCATCATCGTGCACTATTGACCCAGCTTGATAAGTTACAAACGCTTGGTTTGCCATTGATGTTTGGTATCTCGCGTAAGCGTTTTTTAGCAGAAGTATTGACCAATAGCGGTGTCAAAGCAGTGCAGACCACTCAAGCGATAGAACGAGATGCAGTGGGGACTGCGGCTGGATTGTTGGCATTGCAGCAAGGCGCGAGTATCATCCGTACTCATAATGTAGCGATGATGCAGCAAGCGGCCGCGCTTTGGCAGCAATTAACCGAGTATCATCAAACCTCTGTCATTACGACCAACAACCCTTACTATCAATCTACTAAATAATGTACCTACTAGCTATGAGGCGTTTCCTATGAGCATATCTGAAAACAAGCAACCTGAGCCAACCAATGAGCAGCGCCGCGTCATCTACCAAGCCCGCCGCGGCCTAAAAGAACTGGATTTTTATATCGATCCTTACGTCAAAGAGCGGTATTTGACCGCAGATGCTGCTGAACAGGCGACCTTTGCCGAAATGCTCACCCATGAAGACCCTGATTTATTGGATTATTTTACCAATCAATCGCGACCTGAAGATGATGCAATCTGGGCGCTGGTCAATAAAATTAAAACATGGCGTCATACCAAAGAGTTGATGCCCTAATTCGCTACCACACACCTTATGAGATTACCGCGATATCATGGATTCGATAACTGCCCTGCGTATTGATACTGCTATCGAGCCTAAGAGCCGATTGCGCTTGCTGTTACATCTGAGCTTAGCAAGTATCATGATAGGGCTTGGTATATTGGCGTCTTTGGTACTTTGGCAGTACGTGCTGGTCTTAGCGGTGGCAGCCGCCGTGGTTGGTTATTTGACCGTATCGCGGCCGACCCTGCTACATCTAAGCCAGCCGCCACTGAGTCAGCGCCTTGACCAACACTGGCAGCTTCTGATGCGTACGGCACAAGGAGAGGGTTTATGGTTGGCAAACCTACGAGCCATTCACCGTTTTGAGTGGGCGCTCAGTTTTGAATTCGATATCATCGAGCCTTATCAGCGTTCGTTGGCCGTGACAGTTTTTCGCGATCAAGTCAGCCCTGAGCAGTGGCGAGAGCTAAATGTTTTGGCCAATATGAGCACGGGCAATACTGTCTAAATACTTATCTTCTTTTTCCTTGGTAGCGATGTGCAGGCTTACAAGAGCCTACATGTCATAACAAAATACCTATCTCGATTGTCAAAAAAGCTTGCTATATTAATAGCACTATTCATTAACAACTAACTAACAACGCTGTTGTAGGAAGTATAGTTATGAGAAATATGGTGATAATGTACGTTGTGAGGCAGTGCCATTAAAAAATGGCTACCGACAAATAACGGCTAAAAAAACACTGTGCTAGACCACGATAATGATAAAAAAGGAGAAAAATATGAGTTTATTAGGAAATTTAGTCAGTCAGGTGGCTCGTCAAGCCATGAATCCTGCTGACGCCCAGCATAACCCAGTCAATCAGCGGGCTGATACAAGGCGGACGGGCGGTCTGGGTGATATCTTAGGAAGCGTGCTGGGAGGCAGTCAGGCAGGTGGCTATAATCCGCGTCAATACGATCGTCAGCCAGATAATGGCTTTGGCCTAGATGACATCATCGGCGGTCTTACGGGCGGCGCGCAGCGTGGTGGTGTCAGCGCAGGCGCTGGTGGTTTGGGTGATATCTTAGGAAGCGTGCTGGGTGGTCAGCGCAGTCAAAGCGGCTTTGGCGGTAAAGGCATGCTTATCGCCGTGCTTATGCCCATGGTGCTCAGCTGGATCAAGCGTAATGGTGGTCTGAGCGGTGCATTATCCAAAATCACGGGCATGGGCTATGAAAACCAAGCACGCTCTTGGATGAGCAATCAGCAAGACAATGAAAATCTCGACCCAAACGATGTCAATCGATTGTTTGATGAAAGTGAGATTCAACAAGTGGCAGCGCGTACTGGTGCCAACGAAGCCGAGGTGCGCCAAGGCATTGCAGAGCTGCTACCTGAAGTCGTAAATCAGCTTACCCCCAAAGGTAACTTAGATACCGAAGCGGAGGCTAACGAAGAAATTGATCAAATCATCAGCCAGTTGTCCAACCGTCTAGGCGCTTTACGATAATGGTCCCATGCTTGTGTTATAGCTACCTTTAGCTGTGTAGTCTGCCGCTACTTACGCAGACAGCTGATAGCGGCCAAAAGAGCACGTTTGTATAGCGTGCTCTTTTTTATTGTGAGGACTTCAATAATACATACTACATAGATATGTTAAAAATGGTGAACAAATGCGCAACGGTGCTGGTAATCTTATAAGATGAGGGTATCAGCCACTGAATAGGATACTGACGCATGCCGTTTAAGCCGATCCAAGCCGCTATTGCCATCGTCGTAGGTCTTATCATCTGGTTTGTCATTCCTGTACCGACGGGCGTCACCGCTGACGCATGGCACATGCTGGCTTTATTTATTGCCACCATCGTTGCCATTATTGGTAAAGTGCTACCCATCGGGGCGATAGCGGTCATTGCCGTAACGCTTGTGGCTTTGACGGGTGTGACCAGTGACAGCCCAAAACAAGCCATCAATGATGCGCTCTCTAGCTATTCAAGCCCGCTGATATGGTTGATTGGTATCGCAGTGATGATATCGCGCGGCCTTATCAAAACCGGTCTTGGTCGCCGCATTGCTTATTATTTTATTTCTATCTTTGGCAAAAAAACCATCGGAGTCGCGTACTCATTGACGGCAGCTGAGCTGATGATAGCGCCTATCACGCCGTCGAATACCGCGCGTGGTGGCGGTATTATTCATCCTATTATGAAATCTATCGCCCAAAGCTTTCATTCAACGCCAGAGGAAGGCACGCAAAATAAAATTGGTCGCTATCTGGCGATGGTCAATTACCATGCCAATCCGATTACCTCAGGGATGTTTATCACCGCCACCGCGCCCAACCCTTTAGTGGTAGACCTGGTAAATAAAGCCACAGGCGGCAACATTCAGCTGTCGTGGACAACGTGGGCGGTGGCGATGTTTGTGCCGGGCATTCTGTGCTTGGTGGTGATGCCCTTGGTGATTTATCTGATCTATCCACCTGATGTCAAAGTCACACCTGACGCTAAAGGCTTTGCAAAAGACAATTTGGCAGACATGGGTAGCATCAGCCGCCAAGAAAAAATCATGCTCGGTGTGTTTGGCCTGATGCTACTACTCTGGGCCAATATCCCGGCGCTGCTATTGGGTGAGCAATACAGCGTCGATGCCACAACGACGGCTTTTATCGGTCTGACGACTTTGATATTGACTGGGGTGCTAACGTGGGAGGATATTCTCAAAGAAAAATCTGCTTGGGATACCATCATCTGGTTTGGTGCTTTGATTATGATGGCCGCTTATCTGAATGAGCTTGGCTTGATTCGCTGGTTTTCTGACAATATCGAGGCGATGATTGGTACGACGGGTCTGGGCTGGGTAGGTGCCGTGGCGATTTTGACACTAGTGTATTTGTACATTCATTACTTCTTTGCAAGTACGACTGCGCATATAACCGCTTTATTTGCCGCCTTTTATGCCGTCGGGCTGAGCTTAGGAGCGCCGCCCATGCTATATGCGCTGATTTTGGCAGCAGCGGGCAACATTATGATGACCCTCACTCATTATGCGACCGGCACCGCCCCCGTCATCTTTAACTCAGGGTATGTGACCTTAAAAGAGTGGTGGGGCATCGGCGCTATCATGAGTGTGGTCAATCTGGTGATTTGGATAGGGGCAGGTATGATATGGTGGAAAGTGCTTGGCTATTATTAATAGGTATCTGAGTGTTAGATGAGTCACGGTTAAAATCGCTCATCTAATGTCTCAAGCGTGTAGTCAAGGGCGGCAAAGCAGATGTCACTCTTAAAGCCTCTATACTGCAAAAACCGTAATTGACGAGCCTTGTCTTTTGGCTCACGGGGCAAGGTATTGCCGTATTTTTTGGTGCGAGCGGTCACCGCTAGCTTTAGCCAGTCAACGCCTTCGAACAGATTGTCATCACCATCTTCGACAAATTCGCTAAACTCCTCAGACTCTGCATTTGCCATATCGATCAGCTCATCGATGTTGTCTGGCATGGCTATTTTTTTTTGATAAAACGCTTGCTTGATACGGCCGCGCCCCCGTCCTTTACGGATGTTTTCACGGATGAGCATGAGGGTGGTGCGATAATCACTTTGATAGCCTTTTTCCTCAAACTCATCGAGTAAGGCATCAATCTTGTCTGGGTCTTGCTCCTTATCGAGCAGTTTTTGCTTTAGCTCTGCTTTACCATACTCACGGCGCGACAGATAATAAAAAGCCAGCCAGCGCAGGCGACTCTCTGCCTTGATAGCGTCAATCTCAGCTTGCCTTTGCTCAGGGGTGCGAAGATACGCTTTTAGAGCAGCAGGTAAGTTGTCCGCTTGCGCGTCTGTACGGTGACTATGGGTAGCTATAGGGTCAGGCAGTGGCGCTGAGCCTTCTGTGCTCTCTAAATGATCTACACCCTCTAGGCGCGCATCGCTATCAGCGGTGATGGTAGGGGCGCTATCGTCCGAATGACCATGAATATGATGCTTTACCTCGGCCAGCATCTCTTTGATACTTTGCGCCTTTGGTGGCTGATACGCAGGTGCGTCGTTAGGCTCAGGGCTAAAGCTCGCGGCTGGATGAAAGCGTTTTTCACGTCTTTTACGTTTGGCTGTAGACGCCGACTTCTGAGACGTATTTTTATCGACCCGTGCTGCATGAGGTGATCTGAGCGCTTTGGGTGTTTGGGAGGTTTTAGAGGTTTTAGATGTTTTAGAGGTTTTAGAGGTTTTTTTTGGCTTGCTAGTAGGGGCGCTCGCTGAGTCGGCGTCCGATTCAGCGAGTATTTCAGCTAAGGTTTTAATGTTCATAATCAATCATAACGATAAATAAGCGTGCCGTTATTGTACTGGCTCAGGCGCTAGGTCTTCATCTTTTTGAGAGGCGTCAGTGTCTTTGGCGCCTTTTTTGCTACCAAGTTTTTCTTCACGGATCTTATCTTCGATTTCTTGAGCAATACTAGGGTTTTCTTTTAAGAAAAGCACAGAGTTGGCTTTACCCTGACCGATTTTTTCATCGCCATAGCTATACCAAGAGCCTGCTTTACCCACAGCGCCAATTTCGACACCTAAGTCGATGACCTCTGCTAGGTGATTGGTGCCTTCGCCATAAGTGATTTCAAACTCAGCTTGGCGGAAGGGTGGTGCCATTTTATTTTTGATGACCTTGACACGGGTTTGGTTGCCGATGATTTCATCACCGTTTTTGACCGAACCGATACGGCGAATATCCATACGTACTGAGGCATAGAATTTCAGCGCATTACCACCGGTTGTGGTTTCTGGGCTACCAAACATCACGCCGATTTTCATACGGATTTGGTTAATAAACACCACCATACAGTTGGAGCGTTTGGCATTACCTGTGATCTTACGCAGCGCTTGGCTCATCAAGCGGGCTTGTAGACCCATGTGTGAGTCACCCATCTCACCTTCAATCTCAGCGCGCGGCGTGAGTGCGGCGACGGAGTCGACCACGATCATATCGACCGCCCCCGAGCGTACCAGCATATCGGTAATCTCCAGCGCCTGCTCACCGTTATCAGGCTGAGAGAGCAGTAGGTCATCTGTATTGACCCCAAGCTTACGCGCATAAACAGGATCAAGCGCATGCTCGGCATCGATAAAGGCACAAGTACCGCCTTGTTTTTGACACTCAGCGATTGCTTGTAGCGTCATGGTGGTTTTACCTGAGCTCTCTGGCCCATAAATCTCAATGATACGGCCTTTTGGCAAGCCGCCAATACCAAGCGCGATGTCTAATCCTAGCGAGCCTGTCGAGACCACATCGGCATCGAGGACTGCAGAGTCATCGCCCAGTTGCATGATGGTATTTTTACCAAATTGTTTTTCGATTTGACCAAGTGCGGCTTTGAGGGCTTTGGCTTTATTGTCGTCCATACTGGATTCCTTGTCTTCAATCATTAGTGTAAAACGATAAATTCGATGATAGATAAAATACGGGTAATAGGAGGGCTATGGGCCATATATACTGACGGCTCCCCAAATGTTAGGCAACGGCCAGTGTCTAGCAAGACAAATAAGATGTCGTATCGATGATGTCGAGAGTGCAATCATTCTACTATACAGTAAAATTAATGACGGATAAAAGTAAATAAAAGTTTGATATACCTGCTTGTACAAGTAGCGCCTTCTCATTATTAAGGCGTTTGTTCATCTCGCTAAGCGTTAGGGGTGTATGGTTGATTGGATAAAGGTATTATAACAAAATCTGGATAGCATACTAAGGGTGCAGGTATGCTAAACGACATCAGTTGTCGCATGCATATTATTTTTAGAGTTATATAAGTATTGGCAAAATTAGTGAGTATTTTGGATAGGAAAATGGTATTGTTTGTCAATAGGGTTTGCAGTTGTCCACAATAAATCCTCGGTAAAAATTCGCTGATTGTGAAACATCAACTCTGATTTCGGTTTTTCTAAAAAATATGAAAAATAAATTTTTAACTTCTCTATATCGATGTAAGTTATTGATTTTGAAATATTTTTAAATTGTACAAAAAATGAACGATTTTACCTGACCCTTTAATATATCTAGGAAAATGCTTGTCAAGTGCTGACTTATACACAGGGTTATCCACAGCTTATGGGGAGAACTCACCAAGCCCTTGTAACATCAATGTTTGGGCAAATCGCTTATCATGACTTCTTAAAGATCAAAGCGGATTTTGTGATGTCACGTGTGTATTTTTCTCAAAAAATTAGTCTGTGTTGCCGACGTTTCACACTATAAAATAGTTATTTTTATAAAAATAAAACCGTCAAAATGGTCGCAAGAAGCGCTGAGTTGACAGTATGGTAAGCTTTTTATACTTAGTCGGCCGTGTTAAGGGGCGTTTTATCCGTTGTATCGGTCACATTCCGCCGCGCTCTTTATTATCTTCGCTGGCAAAGCGCCGCGTATAAAAAAGGCGGCTAATCTGTTAGCCGCCTTTATCGCTCTTTATCTAAGAGTAGATTTCTAATTGTTTGGTGTTAGTCTTTGCTATAAATCAAATCCCAAACGCCATGACCACGCGCGATGCCGCGGCGCTCAAATTTGGTCATTGGACGAAAGTCTGGTCTGTCAATAAAGTTACCTGTGCCTGCTTGGTTGGTGAGGCTAGCAAAGTTGTCTAGTACATCCAGCATCCAAAAAGCATAATGCTCCCAGTCAGTGGCGGCATGAAACCAGCCGCCTTGGGTTAGGCTGCGTGTCACAATCGCCATGCGTTCAGGACTGACAAAGCGGCGCTTATAGTGGCGCTTTTTTTGCCATGGGTCAGGGAAGTACAGCTGAATACGGTCGATATGGTTTTCTGGTAGCTGTTTGAGTAGTTGGATGGCGTCACCATTGATAATCTTGACGTTACGCAAGCCTTGGGTGCCGGCCATATAGGCGCATTTACCAATGCCTGGCTCATGGACTTCGATACCGACAAAGTTGCGCGCCGGCTCTGCGGCGGCCATCTCGATAAACGAGTCGCCCAAGCCAAACCCAATCTCTAGGGTCAGCGGTGCGTCACTGCCATTTGGGCTATCGGCAAATAGCGCGCGCAAGTCATGGATGCCTGTTAAGTCGCCATCGCCAAAGCTGTTATTGACCAAATAATCGGCGAACTCGGGCGCAGTCAACGCCAGCTCGGCGTTTTTGTTCATGTGTGTACGTCGTTTCATAAAGGTGTTGACGATACGAATGTGTTTGTCCGCGGCAGGCGTGCTTTGGTTGTCATCAACGTCAGCGCTCGCTGTGTCGACGTCGATTAGGGTTTGCTCATCAGTGGTTGGCGTACTGGTGAGATTATCATTACTATCAGGATGTTGACTCATAAGATGGGCAGTGCTTCATTAGGTAAGTGAGATGGCGTCATTATAAGTGATATTGTTGCGACTGTGAATGTGCAATACGTTTTTAGCGGTTTTATACGGTTATAGGAGATGAGAATAGATGTGACATCAAAGACGATAGTAAAGACTATCGCAATGATAAAGGCTATTAAAGTATCGAAAGACGTCAAATCGGTGTACACGGGTTTTCTATACAGGGCAGTTGGCGTTATCATATAATAATGATTGATATTTTTTAAAACTTAGAGCGTACTCTCATGTTATTTATCGAAACGGATTCGCCACCACCGTTTTATCAAGAACAGCTCACAGCAGCCAAGCGCAAGCAGCTGGACAAATGGTTTATTGGCCATCGTAGCCAGCATTATTATCTAAAGCGCTTTGAGGAATTTGATGAGCAAGGGTATTTGTCGCCCAAATGGCACTGGGCGGCATTTTTCGTCACCTTTCCTTGGCTGCTATACCGCAAGCGTTATATGGACGCCATTGTCTATAGTGTGGCGGGTTGGTCGTTTATTCAGCTTAATGTGGCGCTGGTCTTGGTTGCGTTTGAGTTTGTGGCGATGTCTTATGTCCCTGATGCGTATCAGATGGCCACCCGTATCGGTATTGCCGCGGCTATTTGGCTGTTTTGGTCGTTTATGGTGGCGCGTTGGACGGATGCCTATTATTATCGTATGGCGCGTCGTGAGATTGCGGATGCTATCAATGACCATCCGCGTGATGAGGAGGCGCAAAAGGCGCACCTAAAAAAAGAAGGCGGCGTGAGCTTGTTTGGTTTGGGGCTTGGTTTTGGGTTTTTTGCATTTGCACTATTGGTGATTAAAGTGCAGTTTTTGCCTATCATTGCCAAACCAAAAGAAAACGCGGTGCTGTTTGATACTTATGATATCGCCAAAAACGCCCAAAATCGGGTGGCGCTGATCTATCAGCAGACTGGGCAGTGTCCTGTGAATCTGCCGCTTAGTACCGAGGATCAGCAGGTGCGCATGCATATCGCCGTCCAAGCGCCAGGGGTGACCAATACCGATTGCGCCATCATTGCGACCATTCAAAACGTTAGCTTTCCAGTGCGCTACCTCAATGATCAGACCTTGGTTTTTTATCATCTGCCAGATAGTGATGATTGGGCTTGCACCAGCTCACTCAATAAAAAACAAGCCCCCAAAAGCTGCCTAGCTGATTGATGCATGGATATCGGAGCAAGGGTGTGCTGTGCTATCGAGCGTGTATCCCAGTCAATGTCGTCAAAGTAGTCAAGGACAATGCTTTAGGGTTTGGAATCAGCGGCGCTGGCATCTTGGTCATCGATAGGCGTTGCTTGACTCTTTAGTGGCTCATAAAAATCAGTCAAATCCATCTTGCGCGCTTTATCGATATCTTCATCAAATAGACTCTCAAGCTCTGCCATGGCTGACTGCGCCGACTCAATCAGGCTGGCTTCGTCGCCATAAATGGCTTGCTGGCGCTCAATCAAGTCATCATCGTAATCACGGAATGTCTGCACCGTTTCTCGGGCTTTTTCTGGAGAAATACCCAGCAGCTGTAGCGACTCGCGCGACATATCTAACGACGACAGGTAAGTCTCGCGCCAAATATGACGTACGCCTACTTCACGCAAGCGATAATAATGCTGACGATCTCGCGCTCGTGCTAGGACGATCATATCGGGATAGTTTTTGCGCAAATACTGGGCGGTGGTGATAGAGCGCTCCAAATCGTCAATCGCCAATATAAACACCCGTGCTTTTTTGATGCCAGCAGCGCGGAGGATTTCAGGGTTTTTTGGGTCGCCGTAATAGACTTGGTTACCAAATTTACGCACGAAATCGACACGGTTGGCTGAGCGTTCAATGGCGGTAAATTCGATATTGTGCATGCGCAGTACGCGCCCGATAATCTGCCCGACACGGCCAAACCCTGCAATGATGACTTGATGCTCATGATCAGGAATCGCATCGTACTCACGGCTGGGCTTGCTTTTGGCAAATAATGGCTCGCCGATTTTTTCTAGCAATAAAAACGCCAATGGTGTGAGCGCCATAGAGATGGTGACGATGAGGTTTAAGGTGTTGGCAACCTCAGAGCGCAAGACGTTTTGGGCGCTCGCCACGCTAAAGAGGACAAAGGCAAATTCACCACCTTGTGCCAGTGTCACGCCCAGCCTAATACTGGTCGGCCAGCGATTGCCTGAGACTTTGGCGATGGCGGTAATCACGGCAAACTTAATCACCATCAGCGCAATGGCGCAGCCAATAATAAAAATAGGCTCCGCTAAGATAAGCTTGACGTCTGTGAGCATGCCAACCGACATAAAAAACAAGCCCAAAAGCAAGCCTTTAAACGGCTCGATACTGGCTTCGAGCTCGTGACGATATTCAGAGTCTGCCAGCAATACACCCGTCAAAAACGCGCCCAGTGCCATTGATAGACCAATCTGACCCATCAAAATCGACACGCCTATCACAATAAAAAGCGCTACCGCCGTGAGCAGCTCAGAGGCACCACTGGAGGCCACAAACTTAAAAAATGGACGTACCACATAACGGCTGGCAAAAATCAGACCCGCAAATACGGCAAACACTTTACCAAAATACAGCAGGTCGTAGCTTTGCTCGCGCACCCCTGACAAAAACGGAATGACCGCCAATAAAGGAATGACGGCGATGTCTTGAAACAATAATATAGTAAAGGCTTCACGGCCATGAGTGCTAGAGAGCTGCTGCTTTTCGGTCAGTATCTGTAAGACAAAAGCGGTGGAGGAGAGCGCAAGGCCAAAACCGACGATAAAGGCAGTATCTAATGCCAAAGAAAAAAATTGGTGCAAAAGCCACATTAACAGCATGCCAGTGAGGCCAACTTGCAGACCACCGAGGACAAAGATCGAGCGCCGTAGTGCCCAAAGCCGCGATGGTTGTAGCTCAAGGCCAATGATAAACAGCAGCATGACCACGCCAAATTCAGAGAAATGCAGCAAGCTCTCAGCATTACCTGCCACATCCAAGCCGCTCGGCCCCAAAATCAAACCAGTAATGAGATACCCTAAAACTGTCGCGATACCAAATCGTTTACCAAGGGGTACAAACAGCAGCGCTGCTCCTAAGAAGATTGTAGCTTGTAACATCAAATTTGGTGAGCCGGCGGCGGCAGCGAACAT
Source organism: Psychrobacter sp. Marseille-P5312 (assembly GCF_900291405.1). Classification (NCBI taxonomy): domain Bacteria; kingdom Pseudomonadati; phylum Pseudomonadota; class Gammaproteobacteria; order Moraxellales; family Moraxellaceae; genus Psychrobacter; species Psychrobacter sp. Marseille-P5312. The sequence goes on along the minus strand of NZ_OLML01000001.1, from coordinate 524,754 downwards.
CTGGTATCCTCAAATAGTGGCAAGGTCAAAGACATAATCAAAAACGTGGTCAAAAAAATATCAGAAACCTGCGTTATTTTTTGCGGTAAATTTTCCAAACGCCATTGTCGGCGATGGGGTTGTTGTAAGCATCGTTACGGCGCTTACGCGGTGTCTGTCTGCTATCGACCACTTTAACATCAGGCAACGCATGGACGATAAGACCGGTACGATAAAAGCGTACGCGCTCAGGCTCCATCATCTCACCCTTACTATCGCGGCAAAATACATAAGCACGTAGGTCAATAAACTCACGATGCGCCACCAATCTTGCCTCGTCATCGTTATCAAATACTGCTGACATGCGCGCAGTCTCCTCGGCACTATAATCGCCGCATTTATCAATCAGGGCACCGACCGAGCCAAAGCTTTTGGATTCTTTGGCTCGGGTTTTGGTCAGATGCAGGCGCTGCACATGATAAATAAACTGCGGTATCTCAAGGCTGGCTGGCAGTGGCAGATAATCGGGCGGTAGGTTGGCTGCAGGATAAAAAGCCATCGCGCGCTCAAGTAGGGGCTGCCAACGCTGCTGGTAGGCCTGTACCTCGGCTAAGTTACCTTCGTAAATGGGCATGTCGCGGATCTGACGCAAGATATCAGGTGGAAACTGCTCGTCACGAAACTGAGCAATATCGTCTTGCAGCGTCGATAGCAAAACTTTGGCGTGTTTTTTGCCCTCTTTTGACGTTGGGTTGTCAATATAGTCTGGGGCGACAAAGGGCGCGGAACGTCTAGACATAAGATCACATCGTCAAGGAATCGGTTAAAAAATACAACTCAGTGTATCTGCCATGGCAAATCAATCAGTAAATAGCAGTTTATAATTATTATAACCATATAAACGCCAATAAAAGGTTTTTTTTAAATAGGATAAGTAAAGTTTTGCTAGAAATTGTTGAGATGGGTTGGCGGTAATGGGTAAGTGATAAGCAGAGTGGGCTATTTTTAACCCATTTAGGTGACTGTCGATTGAATGGAGGGCATGTCATCGAATGGATCGTGCTGGCGATGGTATTTGCTCACTGTCTAAATACCATCGTTAATTGACGCCGTTTTCTGTCTTTTGTAACTAGGGCGTGTTGAATATTCACAAATAGTCTCTGTCAGTGCCATGGTTGAAGGTTCAACACGCCCTAGTGACTAGTGACTGTGCCCGATATGGTTATTCGCAGAGCTTTGCTGCTCTGATATGTCGCAGACCAATGCATCGCTATGGGCGCTGNATTCACAAATAGTCTCTGTCAGTGCCATGGTTGAAGGTTCAACACGCCCTAGTGACTAGTGACTGTGCCCGATATGGTTATTCGCAGAGCTTTGCTGCTCTGATATGTCGCAGACCAATGCATCGCTATGGGCGCTGGTCTGCGGGTGTGACAAGCTTTCAACCTGAATGGTGGCGTGATGAATACCAAGCGCAAGCAACCCTTGCTCAAGATTGGCAATCAATACGCTGGCATCCGAGATTCTCATATCCCCATCGACCATCACATGGCAAGATAGCGCATTTAGCCCGCTGGTGATGCTCCAAATATGCAGGTCGTGGACTTGTTTTACTTGTGGATGGGCAAGCAGTTTGTCCTCGACATCCACCAGCGATATGCCTTCTGGCGTGCCCTCCATCAAGATATGTACCGAATCACGTACAACGCGGTAACCACTCACTAAGATAAGTATGGCGACGATCACCGACGCTGCGGCATCGGCCCAAACCCAGCCAAACCCCATCATCAGTAAAGCGGCGACAATAGCGGCCACTGAGCCCATCAAATCACTTAATACATGCAAGTAAGCGCTTTGCATATTGAGGTTGACAGGCTCTTTGGAGTCATCGCTTTTATTTGCTTTTTCTTTATTTACTTTGTCTGCATTTGCTCCATGGCTATGGGTGTGCCCATCGCTGCCGCTACTACCACGATGCATCAGCCAAGCGACCAAGATATTGACCAACATACCGACCGTTGCCACAATCAGCATGCCTTGCGTCGCAATCTCTGGCGGTGAGTTAAAACGTTTGATCGCTTCATAAAAAATCATCAAGGCGATAATTACTAGCGTTGCACCATTGACGGTGGCCACGATAATCTCAAAGCGTTTATAGCCAAAGGTCTTTTGATGGGTGGCGGCTTTTTCGCCGATTTTAAATGCCATCAACGTCGCACCAAGGGCGATGGCGTCGCTGAGCATGTGTCCTGCATCAGAGAGTAACGCCAAGCTGCCTGTCAGTAAGCCACCAATCGCCTCGATAAACATATAGCCTGTGATGATCACAAAGCTAATCAGTAACGTACGCTGATAGCCTTTGGTATCTCTTGGTGCGGTGTTTTGCTCTAGGTGAGTGTCATGATCATGAGCGTCTTGATTGCCAGCAGTATAGTTACTATCGTTGTTTTTATAGACATCAATAGGCTCACTTGGAGGCAAATGCTTATTTTGCTTATGACTAGGATCTTTTTGACTCATAACGTTACTCAAATTTATTAAGACTTTATGGTAAATAACTTCAAGGATTAATGATAAATCTAACATAGTCGAGTATTAGAAGCTGTAACGACGAGGTAAAAATGCAGCCAGTAAGCTATAGTCGATTCACTGCAAAAATGACATCGTGCTACTGGTATGAATTTTCCTTGCATGCTGTTATTACAGAGGCTGCGCAACATTCATTCCAGTAGCACTCTTCAATTTATCACCACGTTATTTTGAACTGACTATACGTTTAGTAGCCTAAGAATAATAAGAGGAAACGGTGATAGGTTTGAGGTGTCAGCCTACCAGCCGACAGGGTCGATATCTAAAGTCAGTTTTAGATATTTAGCGCTGGGTAGCGCCAGTACGGGTTGCCACCAGTGGTTCAGTACTTGGTGGAGCTGTCCGCGCTCTTTGGCGATGAGGAGTAGCTGGGCATGGTAGCGGCTGTTTTTTTTGCTCATAGGGGCATCGATGGGCCCGAGCACGGCCAAATTGTGGTTGCTGGGCAAGATAGCGATGGCATCTTTGAGCGCTTGCATGGTGGCGGCTAGGGTTTTGCCTTCGCAGCGAATCAGCGCGGCATGGGTATGAGGCGGCAGTCCCATCATTTTGCGCTCTTGTAGTAGATCCCGCGCAAATGACAGGTAGCCGTCTTTTACCAGCTTTAGTAGTAGCGCGTTGTCAGGCTGTAGCGTCTGGATCAGCACGCGTCCTGCCTTGTCTCCGCGGCCTGCTCGACCGGCGACCTGAATCATCAGCTGCGCGGTATGCTCAGGCGAGCGAAAATCCGCGGACAAAAAGCCGCGATCGGCGTTGGGCAAGCACACCAAGGTAACGTTTGGAAAGTGATGACCTTTGGCGACCATCTGCGTGCCAACCAAGATAGCAGGATCACCTTGATTGATACGCTGATAAATATTTTCCCAGCTGTCTTTGCGCCTTGTGGTATCACGATCGATTTGAATGATAGGGTATAGGACTTTGCTGGTTTGCGGATTGGCAAAAATCGCGTGCAAATTTTCGCTAAGCCTGGTCGTGCCTATACCTTTGGCATCCAAGTTTTGACTGCCGCAGTCAGGGCACACCGCTGGAATATAAGCTTGCCAGTCGCAGTGGTGGCATTTGAGATAGGCATTACTGCTGTTTTGGCGGCTATAGTGTACTGTTAAATGCGCATCACAGCGTGGACAATCTGCTTGCCAGCCGCAAGCTTCGCACAATAAGACAGGTGCGTAGCCGCGCCGATTTAAAAACACCAGCACCTGATCGCCAGCTTCTAGGGTTTGCCGTATTGCTCCAATCATGGCGTCTGTCAGTCCAGTATCGTAGCGGGCGCCGTCGTCCGTTGTCTGCTGGTGCGTACTTTGCAGACGCGCATCGATAAGCTGCATGGGTGCAGGTTTGGCATTGCCTGGCCGTGTCGATAGCTGACACTCTATGAGTTTGCCATCATCGACCAGTTTTAGATGCTCAAGCGAAGGGGTGGCGGTACCGAGGATGACGGGGATGTTGTGTTGCACGCCGCGATAAAGAGCGACATCTGCGGCGTGGTAGCGCAGGGTGTCTTGCTGCTTATACGAGCCATCATGTGCCTCGTCAACGACAATCAACCCTAAATCGGCAAAAGGATAGAGCACTGCTGAGCGTGTACCAATGATGATTTGGGCGTGTCCTGTACGGCAGTCTTGCCAGCCCTGCAGGCGGTGGGTGTTGTTCATGCCAGAGTGTAGCAGCACGATATCTGCGGCAAAACGGCTGGCAAAACGGGCGCGCGTCTGCGGTGTCAAGCCAATCTCTGGCACCAAAATCAAAACCTGTTTGCCCGCCTCAAGTACCGCTTGCATGACTTGTAAATACACTTCGGTCTTACCGCTACCAGTAATTCCGTTTAATAAAAACCCAGTATAACGGCCAGCTTTGTGAGCGGCGATGATGGTGCTGACCGCCTGTTGTTGCTCGTCATTGAGATCAAGTGGCAGTTTGGCCAGTTTGACAGGCGTCGGTGCTTGTTTTGGCTCGATATAGCGCTCGATGAGTCCTTTTTCTTCCAGTGTTTTTAAAAAAGGCCGCTGCATGCCTTCTAATAACAAAACGTCTTCGCTGGCACCGCGCTCGCCGTGCAATTTGAGCATATCAAACTGCTGTTTTTGTTTTTTGGCATTGGGATGAAAGTCGTCATCAGTGATGTTCGGCAGTATGCGCCAGTGCGTGATCAAAAGGTCTAGCGGCTTGCCTTGACGCACCAGCGTCGGCAAGATCACGCCAAACACATCGCCCAGTGGATAGTGATAGTAGCGTGCCAGCCAGTAAGCAAGCTTTAGCATCGCCGCGTTTAAGATAGGCTCGTCATCCAAGCATCGATAGATAGATTTGAGCTTATTTAGTGGTATGCTGCTATCGGCGGCAGCAATATGAGCAACCACGATACCGATAAGTGTCTGGCGACCGAAAGGAACTTCGACACGGCTACCGATTGCTGGACGCGCGCTAGGCTCAGCAGTTGGAGTAGCCTGCGTAGCTGCTGGCATGCGATAGTCAAATACCCGGTAAAGGGGCACAGGTAGAGCAACTTGTACCAACATAAAAGGTGTCGCCGTCTTATTAGAGAAATATCATTGCCACAGACGATGATTTACATGGTCGGCATAGGCAGCGTTAGGTACTAAAGTCGAAATAACGCCCCATTAACCAAAAATATTTGAATATTTAATAGGGCGTGTTGAACAATCACAAATAGGCACTGCTGATCGCTAAAATTGTTCCAGACAAGGCGCAAAGCGACGATAATGCAGATGCCTTAGCTAGATTTGCAACGCAGTATGGCGCAATTTTAGCATCAGCCGTAGGAACAGGACTCTTTTTTGCCGCTTCATTGGTAAAAATAGACGCTTAGAGCGACTAAGCTTACTATTTTTACCTTCGAATCGTCTAAAAAATAGTCTCTGTCAGTGCCACAGTTGAATGTTCAACACGCCCTAGACTCTATTCAGCTATTCACTGCTAAAAACCAATAAGCTTAGCAGGGTGCTAAGCTTATCGTTACAACACAGATCTGAGAGGTAGGCTTACTCAATATACATGATGGCTTCGATCTCAACCACGCCGCCCTTTGGCAACGCGGCGACTTGTACCGCCGCGCGCGCTGGGTATGGCTCGCTTAGGTTGGCGGCAAACACATCGTTGAGCACGGCAAAGTCGCTTAGATCGGTCAAAGAAACGTTGAACTTCACCACGTCACTTAAGCTACCGCCAGCAGCTTCACAAACGGCTTTTAGGTTGGCAAATACTTGCTTGGCTTGTGCTTCAAAGCCTTCTTTTAGCTCCATGGTGTCTGGGTCAAAACCCAGCTGACCTGAGACATAGACAGTGTTGCCAACTTTAACGGCTTGTGAGTAAGTGCCAACGGCGGCAGGTGCTTTGTCTGTTTGGATGGTTTGACGAGTCATAGGATATCCTTGTTATCTGTTGTTAGATGAGTTTCTCAGTTGGGTTTTGAGCATACAGTGGCAGCCTGTACTGTTTTGCTGCAAGCTGCCCAGTTTAGCATTGTTTACTGCTTTCTAAAAACATCTGAGTATCGCGCCGCGTTTTATAATTTGCCGCGTCATCAAAAGCTGCTTGTGCGATCGTCAATCCAATATAAACACGACTTGATAGCCATGTGTCTGATTTATTTGGATTCGACGATAGAGCGACACATCTAGCTGCTACTCAGCGCTATAGCTGATATAGACGGATAATATTGGGGAAGCCGAGTAATGAGCGTAGCTCGCGGATACCCTGCGCTAAGTGGTTGCGGCTACGTACCACGATATGGAGGATGGTATCGCTGCTGCGTACATCGATTTTTTCGACGCCCATATTGAGCTGGCGCAGGTGATAAATCACTTCACTGATTTGCTCATCGCTCAAGGCGATAGAGAGTTTAAGATAAGCGGGGAAACGAACCTTACCGTTATTTTTGATCCCCGTCTCGCCCACCTCGCTTTGGTTGACAGCTTTATCGCTGCGCCAACGCAGTTGAATGACCTGATAAGGATTGTCTTTACGAATGTCATCAAGCGAAAAACACTTATGACGATGGACGACCAGACCGTGGCGTGATAAATGACCGACGATAGGGTCGCCGTAGATCGGATGACAGCAGTTGGCAAAGTTGATCTCAACCCCTGAGGCGTTGACGATCAGCTGCTGCGGCTGGGTCATGTCATCGCTATTTTCTTGCGCGTGTAGGTCGTTGACTTCGTCACTAAATAAACGGGTAACGACCAGCTGCGGCAGCAATGTGCCAGAGCTGATTTGCTCAAATAAGGTGTTTTTTTCTGTCAAACCGCGCCATTCAGTTAGGTTTTTCCAGTCGCTGTCTGTCAGGTCGTCAAGGCTTTTTTGATAAGTCTTAAGCGCGCGATCTAAGGCTTGCTTTCCATGATGCTGTTTGTCAGCAGCGGACAAGTCCTTAAACCAGCGCAATATCTCTTCACGGGCCTTGTTGGTGGCTACAAACCCAAGCCACTCTGCTTTTGGCTCTGAGTGGTTGTCGACCTCGATTTCAACCAGTTGGCCATTTTTGACCACCGTGCCCAGTTTGGCTTTTTTGCCATCGATGTTGGCACCGACAGCGACGTTGCCGACCATCGGGCCGACAGCATAAGCAAAGTCTAGGGCGGTGGCGCCTTGCGGCAGCTCGTAGGCTCGGCCTTTGGGGCTATAACAAATGATTTTGCTAGAGTGTAAATAATCCATCAGCTCGTTAATGGTAGAGACGGCCGCCGAAAAGTCAGGACTGCCATCATTTAAGCTGTCCTCTTCGACCAAGTCCTTCATGTTACGCAAGGACGCTTGAATGACCGATTGACTGACATCAGAGGCATGCTCAGCACCGATGACCCCAAGCCTTGCCGCGCTTTGCATTTGCTTGGTCAAAATCGTAACTTTGACCACGTCATTGTCGCGCTCGTAGATGAGCGTCAGCGACTGATTGCCACCTGGCAGCGGGCGGCGAATATTATCAGCAATATGGGTGTCGTCGATTTGGTATTTTTTGATCAGATAATAGGCGAGCTTATCGCAAGCTTCGATATTGTCGAGTACGATCTCAAACGCATAATGACGCAATAGCGCACTGATTTCGCCGCGGTTGCGAAAAAACTGTCGGTAAATCACCACGCGGTTGTCCAAGACCTTGACCAGACCGTTTAGATCTAAGTTATTTAACACGATACTCAGATAGCGATGAATGGCTTCTCGTTGAAAATTGCGCCCCAAGCCATGCTGCAACAGCTTATCTGAGAGCTTGTTGTACATCTCAGAGTCAAGGTTGCGATAGCACAGTACCTCGATATAATCGGCGATGTCATTGAGACCCATCAGCCGCGCAAAGGGCACATAAAAATCCAGCGTTTCTTGTGCGGTGGTGCGCTGTTTTTCTGGGCGCACCGCATCCAATGTCGACATGTTATGCAGGCGATCTGCCAGCTTGATGATCAATACTCGTGGATCTGCGAGGGTTGCGGTCAAAATCTTATGAAAAGTGGCAGCTTTGTTTTCTTGTTTATTGTGTGCCGAGGATTTGAGCTTGGTGACACCATCGACCAATCTGGCTACGGCTTTGCCATAGCGCTCGGCGATTTGCTCATCACTGACCTCAGTATCCTCCACCGTATCATGCAAAATCGCCGCAATGATGGTATCTCGATCCAAGCGAAAACCTGCCAATATCTCAGCGACCGCAATAGGATGGGTGATATAAGGCTCCCCTGATTTGCGCTTATCTTTGATATGGGCGATGTCACCAAACTCACAGGCATCAATAACATCACGGCGCTCGTCGGCAGTGAGGTAGCCTACTGAGCGCAATAAGTTATATTGAGCATCATCGACTAGGTGATGACTGAGTTTGGGCAAGGTTTGAATCATAAAGTGACGATCCTATATTTGATGACTGGGTTTTATGACCAGTTTTTATGGCTGCTTTTTATGGCCAGTTTTTATGACTAGGCAACTGCGATAACAATCAATCATCGATCAAGATAAGCGGCGGCTGACAAAATATGAACTCACTATAGAAAACGTGAGTGAGCGCCGTGCACCTTCTAATTAATCGTAAATCGCATTCAATGTCAACAGCTAAGCAAATCGCGCGGCAAAAAATCTAAAAATTCCCACTCAGTGGTATATTTTGGGGTCTCAGTGGTTATTACAACTGATACAACCAAAAAACCACAGCCTATGCTGTGGTCTCTTTTGTCATGGTGATATGACGGCTTTTTGGGCATATATAGCCCGCCTTAATCTGGTTGGTCTATCAAACCACGGTTAAAGATTAAAAGCTATGATCACCTGACAGGGCTAAGTCTAATGAGCTGGTTGCAAAGTTATGCTCTGGCTGATTTAAAATATCGCGGGTGATTTTGCCAGCAGCAATCTCACGTAATGCCAAAACCGTTGGTTTGTCATTGTCGACATCAACCATTGGCTCAGCGATACCTTTGGCCAATTGACGGGCGCGCTTGCTTGCGACTAAAATCAGCTCAAAGCGATTATCTACATTATCTAAACAATCTTCAATCGTCACTCGTGCCATAAATAGCTACCTCGGTTGTTTTTATTAAGCGGCGAAGATGGCCGCCACTCAATAAAAATAATATCAAAAATATATAAAGGGGGATAGCTAGACATTATAGCATTTTTTGCTCCGCCGCGTCGTTGCTTTTTTATCTCTACATCATAAAATCTGGCATGCCGCCCTTTTAATGTGTTAATTTGTCTGACGTTTTAGTCTGCTTGAGTGCCGAGCAAATTGGCAATGGTGCGATGGTAGCGCTGCTGCTGGCGGCTTAGGGTCTGCCTGTCAGCGACGATAATGGCCTTTAGCTCAGTCAATGCCACCTCAAAGTTGTCATTTATAATCACATAATCAAAATGGACGTACTGCGCCATTTCCGTCACTGCACCGGCCAAACGCTGCTCGATGACCTCCATCGAGTCTTGCGCGCGTGTTGATAGACGCTGACGCAGGGTATCGATACTAGGCGGTAAAATAAAAATCATCACCGCGTCCGTGAAGATTTTTTTGACTTGTAGCGCCCCTTGCCAGTCAATCTCTAAGATGACATCGACACCTGCGTTTAACTGTGCTCGTACGCTTTGCTCTGAGGTGCCATAATAGTTGCCAAACACCTCGGCATGCTCCAAAAACTGATTGTCATGGATGGCGGCGACGAATTTGTCGACATTGGTAAAATGATAATGCTGACCATCGACCTCGCCTGGACGCGGCGCGCGCGTGGTATGTGACACACTGACAGTCAAGTCATTGGTGGTAGCCAATAGCTGTTTTACCAGTGAGGTCTTGCCAGTACCTGAAGCGGCGGTGATGATAAATAGTGAACCTGTCATACAGTGTGTCCTAGTAGCGAGTGCCCTAATAAATATAAAAAGCTGGTAAAAAGAAAAATCGCCATCATTTATGGCGATAGCAGGGTTGATTGGTACCGTGATAAACAGCTGTTACGCATAATAAAGCACCTGCCCATCAGTAGGCGGTAGTCACATGACTACCACTTACTAACTGTGACCGGCGCAGGAATTTCGAAGGCAATAAAAGCAAATTATGCTACAGTAACGCATGGGTTTTATCCCAAACCTTCAATCAAAGCTTACTCCAAGCTGTTGTGAGACGTTTTATATAGTCTTAAATACAAATTATCTAATGATAGGCCTTTTTATGCAAATTTATCTTGCCAATCCGCGGGGATTTTGTGCTGGTGTCGATCGCGCTATTGCGATTGTCAACGAAGCATTGACACGTTTTGAGCCGCCCATTTATGTCCGCCACGAGGTGGTACATAATAAATTTGTGGTCTCAGACTTGGCCAATCGCGGCGCGGTATTCGTTGAAGAATTGGATGAAGTACCAGATGGTTCCATCGTTATTTTTTCAGCACACGGGGTATCAAAGGCGGTCGAGGATGAGGCTGAGCGCCGCGATTTGACGGTATTTGACGCCACTTGTCCGCTCGTCACCAAAGTGCATATCGAAGTAGCAAAGTTTGCACAAGAGGGCATGGATGCTGTGCTGATCGGCCATGCTGGACATCCAGAAGTCGAAGGCACCATGGGGCGATTTAACCGTGGGCATGGCGGTCAGATTCATCTGGTCGAAAACGAAAGTGATGTGGCTGCACTCAGTATCCAAGACGCTGAGCGCCTAGCGTTTGTCACCCAAACCACACTATCGATGGATGATACCGCGCGCGTCATCGATGCACTGCGCGATAAGTTTCCAAGTATTCAAGGCCCGCGCAAAGACGATATCTGCTATGCCACCCAAAACCGCCAAGATGCGGTCAAAGACTTGGCGGGCCGCTGTGAAGTGGTGTTGGTCGTTGGCTCACCAAACTCATCAAACTCCAACCGTCTGCGCGAGCTGGCCGAACGTATGGATTGCCGAGCGTATCTGATAGACAATGCCAGTGAGATGGACAAAAGCTGGCTGGAGGGTGTGCAGAGTATCGGGGTGACGGCTGGTGCCTCAGCGCCGGAAGTCCTGATCCAAGAAGTACTAAAGCAGCTACAAGACTGGGGTGGCGATTTGCCAAGCGAGCTATCGGGTATCGAAGAAAACGTGACGTTTAGCCTGCCAAAAGCGCTGCGCATTCCGGTCACTCAAGTAGGCAAGTGATATGAGTCGACAGCAGTCAAAAACAAAGTTTGTCTTAGCAGAAGCCACGCTAGATGAGATCAACAAGCAGCTAAAAATCAATACCTTTGTCACCATCGTCTTGGTGCTGATGCTGCTACTCAATACCGCTCAGTTTATAAAGGGTTGCAAACAGTTAAATAAAACATATACAAACCTACCTATTTATTACTATAATAGATAGATTATATCTATAATATAGAGAGCAAGTTATGGGGAAACTGGTTAGTATTGGGGAGGCTGCCAAACATTTCGGGGTTGCTCAATCCACATTAAGACGTTGGGATGAGGATGGTACGTTAGTCGCCAAGCGAACCGAAAACGGGCATAGGCGATATGATTTAAGTGAAATCAGACCGCATTCCTTGAATACACCACCTAAATTAGACCGAAAAACCATTGCTTATGCTCGTGTGTCGAGTCGTGATCAAAAAGACGACTTACTTCTCCAGTCTCAAGTTTTGGAACTTTATTGTGCCAGGCAAGGCTGGACTTTTGAGACGATTACCGATCTTGGTAGTGGAATGGATTATAAAAAGAAAGGCTTAAAAAACCTGCTTGATGACATACTGAGCAATAAAGTTGAACGGCTGGTAATTACCCATAAAGACAGGCTTTTACGATTTGGTGCAGAACTGGTTTTCATGTTGTGTGAGGCTCGTGACGTTGAAGTGGTAATAATCAATCAAGGTGAAGAGTTGAGTTTTGAGCAAGAATTAGCCCAAGATGTATTGGAGATTATCACCGTATTTTCAGCGAGGCTATACGGCTCTTGCAGCAAGAAAAACCAACAATTAATAGAGGCGGTTAAAAAAGCATTATGATCCGTGGACACATTATCGAACTCAAGCCAAACAACGTACAGGCAAATCACCTTGCTCGTGCTTGTGGCGTGGCGAGAAAAGCCTACAACTGGGCTTTGCATGAGTGGCAGCGGCAGTATGCGCTTGACAAAGCGTACCGTGATGCGTGTTTGGCCGCAGGCGTTGAGGTTGATACTAAAAATCTAAACAAGCCCTCACAGGCGAAGCTCAGACGCGAATTGAACGCCATTAAGCGTGAATTATTCCCCTATATGCTGGAAGTGACCAAATGCGCTCCGCAGGCGGCAATCATGCAGTTGGGTGATGCTTATAACAACTTCTTTAAAGGCTTAGCGAAATACCCAACCGCTCGTAAAAAAGGCCGTGACGATAGATTCAGTTTATCCAACGACCAATTTGCCATTAAAGGTAAATCCATTCGTATCCCAAACTTGGGCTGGGTTCGCTTAAAAGAAGCTTTACGTTTTGACGGCAAGATCATGTCAGCCACCATCTCTAAACGTGGCGGTAAGTGGTTTGTTAGTGTGGCTGTTGAAATACAAAAAGCTGTAATTCCTACTAAAAAGACAGGTAAAAGCGTTGGTGTTGATCTTGGTATTACCGACTTACTGGTTTTATCAGACGGCACTAAAATTAAAGCGCCAAAACCACTTCAAGCAAACCTTAAAAAACTAAGAACGCTAAACAAAGCGCTCAGTCGCACTAAAAAAGGCAGTAAAAACAGAGAAAAAGCGAAAACCAAGCTCTCTCGTTTGCACTATAAGATCAGGTGTATTAGGCAAGATTCTCTCCATCAAATCACAACAAGTCTGGTTAATGAGTTTGATGTGATTGCGATTGAGGATTTGAATGTCAAAGGTATGGTTAAGAACAGGCGGCTATCAAGAGCTATCAGTGACTTGGGTTTCTTTGAGTTTAAGCGACAGCTTATCTACAAAGCCACTGAGCAAGGCAAGGTTGTGAAATCAGTCGGACCCTTCTACCCAAGCTCAAAAACCTGTTCAAACTGCAATCATATCCTTGGTAAAGATGAGCTAACATTGAAAATGCGTGAGTGGTTGTGCCCTAACTGTCAGGTTTCTCATGACCGTGACCTCAACGCCAGCATCAATATTTTAAATAACGCGACTGTTATTTTAACAGCTGCATAATCCTGTTTATTGGACGGTGAGTTCCATCGCCAATTAAAAAAGTCTGTGGAGTCGTGGTCAGTCTAAATCTCAAATGAGAAATAGCGCGTGACAATGAAGCAGAAAGAAAACGTCAAACCTATCTAATAGTCAATATTGGCTAGGTTTGAGTAAGATTTTTGGAGCGGTTATAGCGTCTTATATGGCGTACTGATTGCGGTGATGGCGTTTTTTCTATTTATCATGGTCAAGAGTCGTACACTGCTGACCATGCAAAAACAACGATTGAGCAAATAACGTATGCTTATCGAATCCGGCAACACGTTACTCCAACCAAGCTCATATAAGGTATACGTCGACGATAAGTCAGGCAAGATCAGCCAGACAGTTTGCGGTCATAAATAGTGTACTTTAAATAAAAAAGAGAATCGAAAATATTAAGGAAAATTATGTCAGCGTATTACAAATTGGTCAAACGCGAACCATTGGCAGAGGGCGTCAGTGTCGCGCATTATCAGCCGACCCAGCATGCCCAAGGCGCGTGGAATGAGCACGAGCAACATATGGCACCAGCCACTGGGGTGCTGAGCGCTGAGCTGCAAGGGTATGCGCCGAAAAAAAACATGCGCATTGCTCGTATTAGCTTAGATATTTTGGGGCTGATACCGCTTGATGAGTTTACTATCACCACGCGCTGTATTCGCCCAGGTAAGACCATCGAGCTTGTCGAGGCGGTAATGAGCAGCCGTGGTCGAGATGCCATTATTGCTAGGGCATGGCGACTGCTGACGCAAGACACCAGCGCCATCGCTGGCATTGAGGATCAACCAGCACAGCATAAGCCAGAAACGTTGCCTGTTTGGGAGGATATGAAAGGCTGGCCGGGCGGCTTTATCGAAAGTGTGCGCTTGGTGGCCGCTCCAGATCGCCGAGAAGGTCGCGGCATGGTTTGGATAACCAACGATGTCGAGATGGTAGAGGGCGTACCCACTGATGATATGGTACATCTACTGGGCATGGTCGATACTGCCAATGGCGTGGTACCAAGACTGGGTTTAGGGCTGTCAAAACTAGAGTGGATGTTTCCCAATACAGACCTGCAAATCCATATGCACCGTGTCCCTAAAGGTCGCTGGCTCGGTATCGAGGCGGTACAGCAGTATGGCGCTGATGGTATCGGGCTGACCAGTGCTGTGCTCCACGATGTGCATGGTCCCTTTGGTCGTAGCGAGCAAATACTGACCATCCGCCCGATGCCGCGCTAGTATAAAGGAAGGTGAGCGAGCATATACGCCGCATTCGCGACCATGCTAACTATGCTGATCATATTAACGAAGGCAAGGCAGAGCCAGAACCATGTCGATTATCGCAAAGCCTTCTATAGTTCTGAAAAACAAAACGAAATTATGTAATTAATTGATTATACAAAACAATATAAATCAGTTGTAATAGTAATCAAGCAAAGGCTAGGTAATATAACTGCACAGGCAGGTTACTATGAACAAAATTTATCTGAACAAAGATCACCGATTTTCAAACAAACTGACGAGCATTCTAGATATACTGCTAGAAGCGTATTCAGTATAAGTTTGGCACTTTCATTTGTTTTTACAGGAGTATGACCATGAGTGATAAAAAATGCCCTTACGCCCCAACCCAATTGACCATGGGTAATGGTGCACCAGTCGCTGACAACCAAAACAGCATGACCGCAGGCAAGCGCGGCCCATTATTGGCTCAAGATATCTGGCTTAATGAAAAGCTTGGCAATTTTGTCCGCGAAGTGATTCCAGAGCGCCGTATGCACGCCAAAGGCTCAGGCGCGTTTGGTACCTTTACCGTGACCAACGACATCAGCAAATATACCCGCGCGGCTATTTTTAGCGAAGTGGGCAAAAAAACCGAGATGTTTGCGCGCTTTAGTACTGTGGCAGGCGAGCGCGGCGCGGCCGACGCAGAGCGTGACATTCGCGGTTTTGCTTTGAAGTTTTATACCGAAGAGGGTAACTGGGACATGGTCGGTAACAACACACCTGTGTTCTTTTTACGCGACCCACGCAAATTCCCAGATTTAAACAAAGCGGTCAAACGCGATCCACGTACCAACATGCGCTCAGCGACCAACAACTGGGATTTTTGGACTTTATTACCAGAAGCCTTTCATCAAGTCACCATCGTCATGAGTGATCGCGGCATCCCAGCCTCGTACAGACACATGCATGGCTTTGGCTCACACACCTACAGCTTTTGGAATGAAGCGGGCGAGCGCTATTGGGTGAAGTTTCATTTCCGTACGCAGCAAGGTATCAAAAACTTAACCGATGACGAAGCTCGTGAAGTCGTCGGTATGGACCGCGAAAGTAATCAAAAAGACTTATACGATGCTATCGAAAAAGGCGATTTTCCGAAGTGGAAAATGTACGTGCAAATCATGCCAGAAGCTGAGGCAGATACCGTCCCTTATCATCCGTTTGATTTAACCAAAGTATGGCCAAAAGGGGATTATCCGCTTATCGAAGTGGGTGAGTTTGAGCTTAACAAAAACTCTGACAACTATTTTGTCGATGTCGAGCAAGCTGCGTTTGCACCTAGCAACCTAGTCCCAGGTATCAGCGTCTCACCAGACAGAATGCTCCAAAACCGCTTGGTAAACTACGCCGATGCCCAGCGTTACCGTGTCGGTGTCAACCATCAGCAGATCCCTGTCAACAAACCGCGTTGCCCTGTGATGAGCAACCACCGTGATGGTCAAGGCCGCGTCGATGACAACTATGGCAGCCGCCCACACTATGAGCCAAACAGCTTTAGCCAGTGGCAGGAGCAGCCTGATTATGCCGAGCCACCCTTAAAGATTGATGGCGATGCGGCGCACTATGATTTTCGCGAAGACGACAGCGACTACTTTAGCCAGCCACGCGCGTTGTTTCATTTGATGAGTGCTGAGCAGCAGCAGGTCTTGTTTGATAATACCGCCAGAAACATGGCAGGCGTGCCAGACTTTATCCAGTACCGTCATATTCGCAACTGCCACTGGTGTGACCCTGCGTATGGCGAGGGCGTGGCCAAGGCTTTGGGCTTGAGCGTCGAAGATGCGATGGCTGCCCGTGACGCTGATCCAGCGCGTCATCTGCCAAGCTGTCTATAAGCCGCGACGCATCGCTTGGCGCGCCTAGAGGTGGCAAGCGAGGCAATGCCACTCAATGCTAAAAAATCATAAAAACCGCTTAAGTCAACTTAGGCGGTTTTTTTGTGGACGATTTTTATGGCCAATCTTGGTTTTTGCGGTATTTTGGCTTGAAATTTTTGCCTGTGCCCCTATCTGATTAACCAGCCTAACAGTATTTATCGCCCAGCCTTTATGGTCAGAGATGCCATACTGTTGGTATTGGAAATTTGTGATTCACCGCTGCTGATGACAGCATCTTTGGTATGAATAATAGGAGTTTTTATGAGTGAGCAGACCCAAGTGGACAATCAAAGTTCCGCTGATGTAAAAAAACACAGTTTTGAAGCAGAAGTCGCCCAGCTACTGCACTTGGTGACCCATTCGCTATATTCTAATGCCGATATTTTCGTTCGTGAGCTGGTCTCTAACGCCTCGGACGCTTGTGATAAGTTGCGCTTTGAAGCCACCAACGATGATAGCCTTTATGAAGACGATGGCGAGCTTAAAATTCGCATCGATGTCGACACCGAGGCCAAAACCATCAGCTTTATCGATAATGGTATCGGTATGAATGAAGCCGATGCCATCGAAAACCTAGGTACCATCGCCAAATCAGGCACCAAAGCTTTCTTAGATAAGCTGTCTGAGTCGCAAAAACAAGACGGTCAGCTGATCGGTCAGTTTGGGGTGGGTTTTTATTCAGGGTTTATCGTGGCCGACACCATCACCGTTGAGTCGCGCAAAGCTGGTGAGCCCGCCAATCAAGGCGTCCGCTGGGTATCTGATGGCACGGGAAGCTTTACGGTTGAGACCATCACAAAAGACACTCGCGGCACCCGTATCACGCTGCACTTAAAAGAAGAATACAGCGAAGGTGAAGACAACTACCTAGACCGCGGAAAGATCAAGCGTCTGGTCAACAAATACTCAGATCACATCAGCTTGCCGATTCAGATGCGTAAAGAAGTTTGGCAAGAAGATGTCAAAGAGGAAGGTGCGGACGAAAATGATAGTAGCGACGCACCAGCTGGTGGTCAGATGGTCTTGACCGATGAGTGGGAAACCATCAACAAAGCCAGTGCGCTGTGGACACGCTCAGCATCTGAAATCGAAGATGATGAATATGTCGATTTTTATAAAAACATCACTTATGACATGGACGATCCGCTCACATGGACACACAACCGTGTCGAAGGCCGCGTGCAGTACACCCAGCTGTTATATATTCCTAAAAAAGCGCCAATGGATCTGTACACACGCGAGCAGCAGCACGGGCTAAAGCTGTATGTTAAACGCGTCTTTATCATGGATGAAGCAGAGCAGCTACTACCGATGTATCTGCGCTTTGTCAAAGGGGTGATCGACTCTGCTGACTTACCACTGAACGTCAGCCGTGAGCTGTTGCAAGAGTCACGCGATGTAAAATCTATCCGTGATGGTAACGCGCGCCGCGTACTGACTTTGCTGGCAAGCCTTGCCAACAGCGAGGACAGCGACAAGCAAGAAAAATTTGCGCAGTTCTATAGCGAGTTTGGCGATGTCATCAAAGAAGGCCTAGGCGAGGACATGGGCAACCAAGCGCGTATTGCCAAGTTGCTGCGCTATGCCACCAGCACCAATGACAAGGTCGAGACCAGCTTTGAGGACTATAAAGCGCGTATGAAAGATGGACAAAAAGCCATCTACTATCTCACGGCAGACAACCTCGCTGCTGCCAAAAACAGCCCGCAGCTTGAGCTGTTTAAGAAAAAAGGCATCGAAGTGATCTTGATGACCAGCCGTGTTGATGAGTGGGCGATGAACTTCTTGACCCAGTTTGATGACACGCCGCTACAAAACATCGCCAAAGGTGCGGTAGATTTGGGCGATTTGCAAGACGAAGAAGAAAAAGCGGAAGCGGAAAAGGCGCAAGAGGCCATGAAGCCAGTCGTTGACAAACTAAAAACGACTCTAGGCGCACGTGCTAAAGACGTCAAAGTCTCAACGCGTCTGGTCGACAGCCCAGCGTGTTTGGTGGTCGGCGAAGGTGAGCTCTCCCCGCAGATGATTCAGATGCTCAAGCAAATGGGTCAAGAGGTGCCAGAGAGTAAGCCCACGCTTGAAGTCAACCCAGAGCATCCATTGATCAAAAAACTAGAAACCAGCGAGCAGTTTGATGAGCTGGCGCAAGTGATTTTTGATCAAGCACTATTGGCCGACGGTGGTCAACTTGACGACCCAGCCGCGTATCTAAAGCGCGTCAACGAGCTATTGATGAAGTAAACACGACTGATATTAGTGACTAATAAAGGAGGTCTTGTACTCAAGGCCTCTTTTTTTTATATGTTTTTATGTAAATATAGCCGAATTTTACAAATCAGCCTTATCCTCTTAGGCGACAATCCGTTACAATCGCGATAGATTAGCGCGCTAAGCTGTTTGGCTGGGCTGGGTTTTTTATTTTTAACCTTGTTTTATCGTCAATTAGGGATAAAACTGCTGTCGGTACACCGTACAAACATTAGGGCGTGTTGAACATTCAACTGTGGCACTGACAGTAAAGCGTGCTATCCTTGATTTGCGTTATTTCTCTCGACTGGCTAGAGGTCTAAGTCTTTGTCACTTGCGTCGTTAAAAACCGTATCGCTTCAGCGTTTTTCGCTCAATTTCGCGGCCAATATCATTGCAACCTTATGGATGCTAGTAGGCTCAACGCGGGCGTTTTCTTGGGTCAAGCCTACGTTTATACAGTTTGCTGTTTTTGCGCTATTGGCGCTGGGCAGTAATGTGCTGTTTTCGTGGCTGGCAGCCGAAAATGGCAGCGTGTTTAATGAGCAAGGACTGGTCAGCTATCTTATTTGGCCGATGATTATCTTGCTCAGTGGTATCATCTTGGCACGGCGAGCGAGCAATCAAGCCTTGGTGTTTGTGCCCGTGGTGCTATGGCTGGTCGCGGATACGTTATCGGCGCTGCTACAAAGCTTGGTACAGTTTTTGGGCAGTCACGGCTGGCTACCTGACTGGAGCTATTCGTTTCTACCTATTTTATTTTTGCTGCTTTTTTTGTGGCAGACATTGGCACTGCTTTGGATATTTTCGCGGCGCCTGCGTATTCCGTGGTGGGAGCGTATCCTTGTGCTGCTCGGTGCGGTGGCGCTTTTGACTATCTGGCAGCGTAACGTCGCTGATCAGCCAATATTTAAACAAATCCCTATCGAGCCTGTGCTAGAGGAGGCGGCGCTCTATAAGCAGCCGCGTTTGCTCCAAAACGCTCTAAACAGTATCGATCCGGGTATCACAGGCAAAACCGACTGGTATTTTATGGGTGTGGCGGGGTTTTCTGAGCAAAATGTATTTCGCTCGGAGATCAATAAAGTCCGTGAGCTGTTTGATGTGCGGTTTGGTACCAGTGGTCGCTCGCTTGCTTTGATTAATAATACTTATAGCTGGCTAGATGAGCCGGTGGCGACCAAGACCAGTATCTTGCGCGGGCTAAAAAAAATTGGCCAACAGATGAATACCGATGAAGATGTGCTGTTTATGACGCTCTCATCACACGGCACCGAAGACCTGATACAATTGGCCAACCCGCCGCTCGCCATGGAAAACCTCGACGCGGCATGGCTGCGTGAGGCACTGGATGCGTCTGGTATTCGCTGGCGAGTGATTGTGGTGTCTGCGTGTTATTCTGGGTCGTTTATCGACGAGCTGGCGTCGCCGACTACAGTGGTGATTACCGCCTCAGCTGCTGACAAGATGTCGTTTGGTTGTACCAACACCGCTGAGATGACTTACTTTGGGCAGGCGTTTTTTGCCGAGAGCTTGCGTAGCAATACCAGCTTTGCGGCGGCCTTTAAAGACGCAAGGCGGCGGGTTAGTAAGCGCGAAAACCTGATGGGCTTTGAGCCCTCTGAACCGCAAATGGCCATCGGTAGTCTAATGGAGACGGCGCTGCCAGCCTTTGAGCAAGTGCTTTTTGATAAAACGCGGCCGCCAGTGGCACGCATTATAGAGAGGGCTGGCATCGATACCGCACCTAAAAACGCTGCCCGTCCAGCAGTCGCCGCTATTGATGAGATACGTTGATTTTATCAATATAAAACAGCATGGCCCATGTATTCTCTCGTTAAGCGTCATATATTTGACCAGTATTTCATCTTAGATAAAAAGGATCTGACTTATGAATAACTCCTATCATCATAGCCTCTCTGCCAGCTCACAGCTCACGCAGCTTAGTGTTAATCGCTGTTTTGATGGCGAGCAGCACTATTATAGCCATCAGTCGACAGCGACAAAGACTGCGATGACATTTAGTATCTACTTGCCAGATGAGGCGCTTGCAGGTCGCCGCTGTCCAGCTGTCTTGTATTTATCAGGTTTGACGTGTAATGCCGATAACGTCACGCACAAAGCTCATTTTCAACAAAAATGCAGCGAGCTTGGGATGATATTTATCGCGCCAGATACCTCGCCGAGAAGTAGTGAGTCGGTGGATGTGCCAAATGATGAGCGTTATTTTGTCGGGCAGGGCGCCAGCTACTATGTCGATGCTGCGCAGGCACCGTGGTCCGAGCATTTTAATATGCAAAGTTATATCGTAGATGAGCTATATGACTTACTGCGCTCAGAGTTTCCTATCGATAGCATCGGTGTGACAGGGCACTCGATGGGTGGTCATGGGGCACTGCTATTGGGGTTTAAATTCCCGAGTAAGTTTGTCAGCGTATCAGCGCTGTCGCCAGTATGCGCCGCCAGCGAGTCGGCATGGGGCGAGGCTGCTTTTACAGAGTACTTTGGTGATGATAAAGCGCAGTGGGCGCAAGCAGATGCAGCAAAAACGATAGAAAAAGTCGGTCAGCAGTATACAAGTATTTTGGTCGATCAAGGCGCGGCGGACAATTTTTTGGCAGACGGCCAATTACAGACCAATAAGTTGCTTGACGCTTGTGAAAAAGCCAAACAGCCCTTAACATTACGTTATCAAGCAGGGCATGACCATAGCTATTACTTTATCCAAACTTTTATTAATGATCATATCGAGCACCATTGGCGTATGGCGCAGTTTGGCTAGTGGCTTGTTTGTCCCAAGCTGTTTTTTGTGCGTAGGCTTTCATATAGGTGCTGTACGGTAGATTGCTTATGTTTATTAAGGTTGAAATATGATGGCAAGTTATCAAGATATCATGACTTCCAAGCCTGCTATATCGCAGGCTGCTTGTGCTTCACCCTCGCTTACCATCATGCGCGCTGATATGATTGCCGCCTTACAAAACAAGCAACGTGGTAAGCGGGCGTCAACTGATCCGCAGCCCTGTCCTCAGCATACAGGTAGTAGTCTGAGCGTGCTAGATGAGGCGCAGATATCACGCGTGATAGAGATGGCGTGGGAGGATAGGACGCCATTTTCAGCGATAGAGCATGGTTATGGTCTAAATGAGACAGCAGTTATTAAGCTGATGCGTCACACGCTAAAACCATGGTCTTTTCGCCTATGGCGTCGGCGTGTCAGCTGCCGTGCTACCAAACATGACGCCAAACGCTCCTTTAGCGTAGGACGCGCTTATTGCAAAACGCAATACAAGCCGCGTTAGCTGTGGTTTTTAGCCTTGTTGTTTCTAGCCTTGTTATTTTATACAATCATCAATCAGGTAGTTTATTTATGAGCAGTCCTTCTAAGCCTTATCTTATTGCGCCTTCTATCTTATCGGCTGACTTTGCCAGACTTGGTGAAGAGGTCGAAAAAGTATTAGAGGCTGGTGCTGATGTCATTCATTTTGATGTCATGGACAATCACTACGTACCCAACTTAACGTTTGGTAGCATGATCTGTAAAGCGCTACGTGATTATGGCATCGATGCCCCTATCGATGTACATCTGATGGTGTCACCTGTCGATGGTATGATTGAGCAGTTTTTGGACGCAGGAGCCAGCATCATTACCTTTCATCCAGAAGCCAGCGCGCATATCGATCGCTCTTTGCAGCTGATCAAAGATGGCGGCGCTGAGTGCGGTTTGGTATTAAACCCAGCAACGCCCTTACATTACTTAGACTACGTGATGGATAAGGTCGATCAAATCCTGCTAATGAGTGTCAACCCAGGGTTCGGCGGTCAGTCGTTTATCGACAGTACGCTGGGCAAGGTGCGTGAGGTGCGTCAGCGCATCATCACCAGTGGCCGTGATATCAGGCTTGAAGTAGATGGCGGCGTCAAGGCCAGCAATATCCGTGCGATCGCTGAAGCGGGCGCTGATATGTTTGTCGCAGGCTCGGCGATATTTAATCAGCCAGATTATAAAGCTGCAATCGACGCCATGCGTGCAGAGCTGGCATTGGCCAACGCGAGTGCATAGCTGAGATGGGGCACGGCTCACGGTTGCTGTGAGCGTGAGCGCCCTATAAAAGTAAAAAGGTGACATATGAACACAAACAAACCGCCACACGCATCGGTGCCGCCTGATTCTGTAAATAGCCGTGTGCCGCGACAGCGCAGCTTGGTGCCTAAAGGTATTACCATTGGTCTTGCTGTATTTGCGCTTGTACTCAGCTTAGCCGGTTATGGCTTTCGACTGATGCTCGGTGAGGATGTAGAGACGGTGCTGCGCCATGCAGCGGTCATCGTTCCAGCCTTTGTGCTGGGTATTCCGCTGTTTTTTTGGCTGGGTTCGCGCCTGCTCAACAAAGTTAAAGGCATGCATATCGAAACTCGTAATGCCTTAACGCTTGGCTGGCTGACCGCGTGCGTGGCCATGCTGTGGCTGATGGGGACTTATAGTTAAGTTGTTATATGCCTCGCTATACTGCACAAACTAAGGGGTTTTGCGTATCGTACATATCAAATACCCTGTTATGAGGACAGGTTAGTGTGTATGAGCGCAATTCACCCTTTTGTGACTGCTTACTTTTCATTCATAAATACGTCACGCTGTTTGGGCGTGACTGGACGCTTGCATGTCAAAACCTTCTGATAAAATCTTCGATCTTATTTTTCCCAAAGACTTACCCAACAGTTTGTTTGTCATCCTGATAGTGGCTTGTCTGCTGCTTGGGCTGTCATCCTTACGTCATGGCACCGATTTGCAAGGCTGGCTCAATGTCATCGAAAACTGGCTACTGATGCTGCTGATATTTCCTACGGCGACAGCGACTGTTGCCTTGCCGTTTAAATACCGTGACCCATCGCTTGAGCTCAAGCTCATGTATTATCTGGGTATGTTTGTCGCTTTCTTATTTACCTTAGCAAAACTGCGCTACTGGCGCTGATCGGCGCATGTGCTGTCGCAAATACTTGACACAAAAGCGGACTCTAGAATAGAAGACTTACGTGACAGCCCTTGAATTTCAGGGCCAAAGCGTCCATTGTATGAATAATACAGTTTTACCCGTATTACTTAGCGTAATCACGTGGCCAGACGCGACGTATTTTGCCAGTACTTCATCACGGGACAATAAGGAACACATGAATGCCATACGACATCGATATCGATAATGAGATAGAAGTAGATAACGAGAATAGCGATCAATTCGCAGGATTTGGAAGAGAAACCACGCTTGAGCTGGTAGAGGCCGATGATGGGCGACTGCTACTACGTGATGCTGAGCAAAATGAAGCACCGCTCATGACCATTGATTTTTCTGAAAAACTCAAAGACATCCTCGGCAGTGATACGCAGGCGATAGGTCAGCATATGATTCATGCTGCCATTCAGGTGATCATGCAAAAACAAATGAGCCAGTGGCACGCCCATGTCTATGACAAAGAGCCGGCGCACTATAGCTAGTTGGCTGGTGTACTGCACTAAGCTGGCCGATGTACTATAGACAGATAGTCAGCTGAAAACCTACGGCCAAAGCGCCATGCGAGTGACAGTAGAAAAAAGTAGCAGATAAAACAGACAAAAAAAGGGTTTATCATTTGATAAACCCTTTTTTGTATTCAAATAATCAGCATTGCCGTATTACTTGATTTTTGCTTCTTTAAAGATCACGTGCTGGCGGACTTTAGGATCATATTTTTTGATCTCCATTTTGCCAGGCATCGTGCGCTTGTTTTTGGTCGTGGTGTAATAATAGCCAGTACCAGCAGTCGATACTAATTTGATTTTATCTCTCATGATAGCTTTCCTTTAGATGGTGGTGATAAGCGCGTGGCTTAAACTTTTTGACCTTGTGCGCGCAAATCTGCTAACACTTTATCAATACCAACTTTGTCGATGATGCGCATACCTTTGGTAGACACACGTAGACGTACAAAACGGTTTTCTGACTCTACCCAAAAACGATGGTTGTGAAGGTTTGGTAGAAAGCGACGACGGGTTTTGTTGTTTGCGTGCGAAACATTATTACCCACCATAGGGCGCTTTCCAGTCACTTGGCAAACTCGAGACATGGCGAACTCCTAATCTATGAGGCATGAGGGATTCTCATACCAGTCTGGGCAAGTTGCGCGTTTTTGCGGCATGGACACAGCAAGCGGCAGCTTTGCACCAAACAAAACTATATGAAGGTTGAGCTGATATGACTGTTACTAAAGGCAAATAACAGACCCACCAATTCAGAAAATTTTAAAGCCGACATTTATACCATAAAACAGATGAATACTCAAATATTTTTGTGATTATCGTCGGTCTAAAGGGTATCTATTATACCTTGAAATGAGCTGTCTATGTTGTTGATTATTTAATAGTAAAGATTCATTTTTTAGTTGTAAGTTATAACAAAAGTCAGTAAAGTTGCTGTTATATATTTAATACAATCTGTTAATACAACCAACCTTACTGTAATTCTATGTATCATTATCAGTCTGTCATGATTCTAGACAATGATATTTTGCTTATTTGCGCGAATAAATTACTGCCGATGCGGAGTTCCAAATATGTCATATAGTTCATTACCTCTTTCTTCTAAACTCTTTCAGCTCACTTCTTTGACGTGCGCGCTAGCGTTAGCAGGTTGTGGTGGAGGCGGTGATGGTGACACCGTAGACTCTGTTGCACCAGCGCCCGACTTAGGGGTTCAGCAACCTGGCGAAAATAATGGTAGTGATAGTGGTGGTGAGCAGACACCAGAAGTTGAGCCTGATTTCTTTTTACAGAAGCTTAGCACATCGCCTACTATCATCGAGCTATCTGATGAGCAGGCTATTTTTAATGTAACAGTGAAAGCTGCTGAGGTGGGCTCAGGTGGTGCAATGATCGGCAAAGCAGTTACTTTAAAAGTAGTGGATTCTGAAACTAACGGTATCACTATTGAAGGTCAGAGTACCCAAACCACTGACAGTAATGGTAATGCGGTATACGCATTGAAGCTCAATCCACAAGCAATTGCTGATAAAGAAGCACTGATAAAAAATGGCTTTACGCTAGTAGCCAGCGCTAAGAAAGCTGATGGCACGGTTATTGCACCGCAAGAACTCAAGGTTTCTGTCAGTAAAAAAGGCAGTGGTGATGGCACACAAGTTACGGAAAGCAAGCTTGATATTACCTCTTCATTGAAAACAAGCTCAGTCTCTAATAACGCTCTAAACCCTTATGGTGACAGCGCTCAATTGACCGTCATTGCTAAGAACAGCAAGGGTGCCCGCGTTCAGGATGTTAAAGTTGGCTTGGGTATTGATAATATCAAAGGCATCTCTATCGTAGGTGGGAGTAGTAAAGTCACAAATGCGGATGGTATTGCAACGTTCACTATTAAAATAGATGAAAATCTTTCGAAAGCTGAGCGTGATGCACTGTTAAAAGGTGAAGGTATTGCATATGCCATCAGTATCCAAGAGCAGAATGGCGCCACCAAGCAAGAAACAAATACTTTAACTGTAGCACTGCCTATCTCTGATTATGCGGTGAGCGTGACGGCTAGTCCTAGCCAACTTAGTGCTTACGGCGATAGCCAAACGATTGTTATTAGTGCTACTGCCAAAAATACTAACGTACCGACGACTATCAATGGAGCGACAGCCACCATCAATCTTAATGATGCAGTGACTGGAGTAAGTTTAAATGCTGACAAAGTAACTCTAAATGCTCAAGGGCAAGCCAATGTAACCTTAAATATTGCTAATACTGTGAGCGCAGATGACCGCAAAACGCTTATCGAAAAAGGTATTAGTTATACGGTTGTCTTAACAGAACCTAACCGTTCAATAACAACAGAAACAGCTACTAGCACAGTTTATCTACCTGTTGCAGAGTATAAGATTAACTTCAATGAAAGCAATAAAAAGGAGCTATCAAGCTCAGGTGGTAGCGCCGTTATTAGTTTTCGTGTCAATAATAGTCGCGGTGGTATAATTGCAGGTCAAAAAGTCACCGCAAGCTTGCCCGAAGATTTAGCCAAGGCTGGTCTGTTAACACTGCAAAATAATTCTGAGCAAACTACAGACAGTAATGGAGAAGTAAGCTATACCGTACGCGTTCCTAACAATTTAACAGCAGCGCAAAAAATAAAATTAGAAAATGCAGGATTAATAGAAGAGACTGACCCAGTTGTTTTGACCGCTACCATTGTAGAAGACTCAGGAGTACGTAGCTCTGTCACTAGCGAAATTATTCGCATTGGCTCAGAGATAGGCCAAAGTGACATTCAATTGTCAGCACAAAGTTTGCCAGCAACTGTTAGTGCTTTAGCGCAGCAGTTTAAATTACAAGTTGCTGGTAAACGTAAAAATGGCAGTGCAGCTGTAGGTCGAACTGTAAAACTAGTTTTAGATCAGACTACAAGCAGTGGCATCACTATTCTTGGTAATGAAATAATTACTAATAGTAGTGGTATAGCAGAATTTGATATTGCTATCAGCAAAAACTTAACGCCAACGCAACGTGAGAATTTGATAAAGTCAGGCATTAGTTATACCGCGGTAATAACGGACGAGGATGGCACTCAGTCTAGATTGCCAGGAACTATCAAAGTTGAGCAGCCAGAAACTAGTATCCAATTTTCTTCTATTGCGTCACCGTCTATCAGTGAGTTAGGGGGTAATGGAAATATAAATGTTAAGGTTACAACTAAAGGTAATAGTGTTAAGCCAGTTTCAGATAAAGAAATTACTATTCAGCTGGGTGCTAAAGCACTTAGTTATGGAGTCACTGTCACTCAATCGGCGACGACTGACTTCAATGGTGAAGCCCTATTTGCAGTGAAGATACCAAGTACTCTAACAGCCGTTCAGCGTGCTGACCTTAAAAAAGTTGGTATTAATTATCAACTGTCTTATGTTGAAAACGGTATTGTCTATAATTCTGCAGCGACAAAAGTTACTATTACCACTCCAGTGGTCACTCTAAATATTCTGAATGCTACTAATAATATTGACAACCAAGCAGGCTATATTCTTAATAATGTTGGCAGTAATGCTAATATACAAGCACAGCTAAATAATCAGTCATCTGGTGAGCAAGTCACTGATCAGACAGTGAAGTTGGTATTTGATAATCCACAATTAGCAAGCCTGCTCACAGTAAATGGTCAGCTTGGGTCATCAAATATAACTGCTAGTACAGATGCTAATGGTTCGGTTAGCTTTAATGTGGTAGTTCCAAATAACTTGAATGATGAGCAAAAAGAAGCGCTTAGCAAGCAAGTATTGACCGCTACTTTGACAGAGACATTGACTGGCAAGCAACAACAAGTCAATGTCAAAGTTCAGTCTATGACAGCGGCTATCTCTTTACAGGGTAATCCAGTAAGTGCTTTAAACCTAAATGGTGGTGAAACACAGGTTGAAGTGATAGCAAAAGATAACAAAGGCAATGTGATTAGCGGACAAAAAGTATTTCTTGCACTGCCAGCGTCTATCGCAAGTCAGGGTGTGACGCTAGTATCAGGAAGTAGTCAAACCACGGATAACTCAGGTAAAGCGACATTTACCATTGCCGTGCCAAATAACCTTACTGTTGAGCAGAAAAACAGCTTCACTGATAGAGGGAGTAAATTCACGGTTGCATTGTCAGCAGCAGATAGTAGAGGTAATATTGCCACGCAAACTACTGTCGTTAATACTGTTACTCCAACAGGAACACAAGAGAGTATAACGATTGGCGCTAATAAAGTCGTTAATACGAAGGGTGACACATTCAAAGTATTTGTGCGTGTAGAGAATAAAAAGGGAAGTATTGCCAATCGTGAAGTGCGTTTGAATGTTGATAATCCTATCAAAACTGGCGTGACGGTTAGTAGTAATACCGCTATGACCAATGGTGATGGTTTAGCAACCTTTGACCTAACACTTACAGACGGTGCTAACGTCAACCAAGCTATCTTAGAAGCAGGCATCAAGCTGACAGCTACCACGACGACTGCAGAAGGTATCGAGCTACCACAGACCTATATCGTTGCAGTAGATACTGCTACGATTGATAGTTATCAGCTCATAGCCTCCTCTGACAAGTCTACGTTGAACACTGGTGGTGATCAGACCAATGCTACCTTCCGTGTGACTGACAGCAAAGGCGGTATCTTGGCAGGAGTACCTGTACAGCTAAGTATTGAAGACTTAGAGGCTAGTGGTGCGGCGTTAACCACACCAAGCATGGTAACCACTGATGCTAATGGTCAGATCGATGTCGGCGTCATCTTAGCAGCCAACTCTATCAATTCGCGTCTGAATCATAGCGTAGTGATTAATGCTAAAATCGTGACACCGCAATACGATGCAGATGGTAAAGTCAGCATGCAAATGCGTGAAGAGAAGTCATTAAGCTTATCAGCGATTGGTACAGAGATTACTATTGCAGCGACAGAGGCCAATCTAAAAGATGGCGCTTCTACTACTATCACGACCACATTGGTGGATGGTGCAGGGCGTGCTATTGCCAATGCTGGTATGGAGTTGGTCGACGCCAACGGTGATGTTATTCACTCTAGTGCAACTGCTATTAGCAATGCAGATGGTCAAGCGGTGTTTAATATTAACGAAGCTGATTTGACCTTTGATAGCAATGGTAACCTACGTGTATTTGCTAGAGCATTGGGTGAAAATAGCATCAATACCCAGCGTAGTATCAATAGTATTGATCTGGTCAAAGTGTCACAAGCGGGTATCAGCTTTATTAACATTGAAAAGTTGTATGATGTCAATGAGCCAAAAGAGGTTCAAATTCAAATCCGTGCTGATAACGCCAATCAGGCGAAGGCGTTAGAAGGGAAACAAGTAGAGTTACAGACTTCTCTTGGTAGTCTCATTACCAGTTATATCGGTAAGTTTGAAGATAATGTCATCGTCTCCAAGCCTATTAAAGCTAGTGATATTAACGACAACGTCATTACTGTTAAGTTTTGGCTAAAGTCTGAGCTTGCTGGCACAGCGGTATTACAAGCCAAACTATTAGGCGAAACCCTACAAAACGGCGAGCCCCGTTATCAAACCACTGTCGATACACGCTTCCGTGCGACAACCCCTGCAAAAATGCTGTTCCAACCGGTCAAATCGGTCATCATTCCTGGCACCAGCACCGAAGTTGTCGCGACAGTCAAAGATAAAAATGATGTACCCGTCGAAGGGCAAACGGTCGTATTCAGTCGTGCGTCAGATTCTTCAGCGGGCCGCTTATCGGCTGCAACAGCGGTGACGAATAGTAGAGGTGAGGCGCGTGTGGTTTATCAAGCCAATGCTAGCTCTCCTATTGGTGGTGTAGTTATCAACGCGCGCTTATTAGATAATACCTTTGGTGTTCCTGAAAAAACTACTAATATCACTGTATCTAAGGAATCGGTATACACCACGTTAGCATTTGGTAATAAGCTATCTTCTGATGATATTTACTATACGGTACGTGGTTCGATATCGGTTATGGATGGCTCAGGTCGTGCTGTCCCCAACCAGGAAGTGTCAATTAAGTCTTATGCTACACAGTATGCTCAAGGTAGAGTCTGTTTGTTAGACAGCACTGTGACCTATCAAGCGGCTGATATCAAAGAAAAGGATGAGAATGGTCAGGATATTACTACGACACCTGAGCCTAAAGTGTTCTCTGAAAAATCGCCTGTTTTCTTGCAGTCTGAATGGATCACCACAGAAGATCTAAACTATAACTATACGTTAGATCAAGACGAAGATATTGACAAAAATGTTGATGCTAATGGTAATATTGTTATTGGTAATAAACAGCTAGATCCAATTAATCCAGTTGCAATTATTGGTGGTACTGTTTCAGAGGATGGTTATACGTTTATTACTGATGACGAAGGGCGTGCTGATTTCGAAATCCGTTATCCACTACGTTATTCTAACTGGGTAAAGGTACGCTTTGATGCATCAACCTTCGTTAATGGTAGTGAAAATACACAGAGTATTAACTATCAACTGCCTAGTGAGGTAAATGATTTGTCAATAAGCGGAACCAGTTTAGTCACGCCTTGGATAGATAATGCAAGCCCATTCGGTACGGGTGGAGCTACTTGTGTAAATAATATGAGTGTTAGTGTTGATGCTAACTCTACTAATGCTTATCCACGTGGTAATACAACAGTTAGACTATGGCCTTATCAGCCAAACTATTCTGTTTCAATCGATGGGGTTAATTCATTACCTAACTCAAGTAGCAACGATACGATTTATATTGTTGACTTCAATCAAGCATTTGATTTAGATTTAGGTTCTGTGATTAATGTTCGTAACAATGGAATTGGATTTAACAAAGTAATTAAGGTTGATTAGTAAGTTACTTGCTTTGGAGATGATTTCTTAGAACCCCCAACCCCGCGTTGGGGGTTTTTGCATTTATAATCTTAATAACCAAATACAAGCAACTCAATCAGCAAAGTTTTGCAAAAACGATTAGAATAGTCGGTTTCCTATACTTTTATCAGATTTTTGCTATCAGTATGACCATGTAGAGCTGATAGCTTTGTTTTTTGAATTGGGCGCATTATGCTAAGTAAAACAACATCAAGTAACACCATCTCAAGCGACAATGCAGCTGTATCCTCACCAGCTGTGTCATTGCCAAGTACATCAGCAAAATCTTCGCAAACGACAGCGGCTATCGATACCGCCACACTGCTCATTAAGTGCCGCGACCAAGCGGGCATCGTCCAAGCGGTATCTGAGTTTATCCATCGCTATGGCGCAAACATCATTACCTTGGATCAGTACTCCACCGCGCATGAGGGCGGGCAGTACTTTATGCGTTTAGAGTTTGCTTTGGCAGGCTTGAGCGAAATTATGGATAACTTTGAGGCCAGCTTTGCGCATACGGTTGCTAAGCGCCACAACATGACGTGGCGGCTACACAACAATGCCATCAAAACCAAGGTCGGTATTTTGGTGTCAAAGTTCGATCATGCGTTATTGGACTTATTATGGCGTCATCAGCGCGGCTTGCTCGATTGTGATATTACGTGTGTGGTCAGCAACCATCCAGACCTGCGCCAAGCGGTAGAAAACTTTGGCATCACTTTTCATCATGTACCTGTGACTAAAGACAACAAAGCAGATGCCGAAGAGCAGATTCATACGCTGATGGCAGGCAATGACTTATTGGTATTGGCGCGTTATATGCAGATATTGTCGTCCGATTTTGTCAAACGCTGGCCGATGCAGGTGATTAATATCCATCACTCATTTTTGCCAGCGTTTGTCGGTGCCGACCCTTATCGTCAGGCTTATGACAAAGGTGTCAAACTTATCGGCGCAACAGCGCACTATGTCACCGCCGAGCTCGATCAAGGGCCTATCATCGAGCAAGACGTACACCGCGTCACCCATCGTCAGGGCGTGGCGGAGCTGCGCGCTATTGGCCGTGATATCGAGCGCAATGTCTTGGCACGTGCAGTCAATTGGCACGTCCAAAACCGCGTGATAGTCGCTGGTAATAAAACCGTGGTGTTTAATTAAGGTATTTAATTAAATAGTGCTGAAATCACTGTAAGTCAGTAAAAAGGCCGCCAGTCATTTTCTATTATGACTGGCGGCCTTTTTATGTTTGCTGCTTGAAAATACCAACTATAGCAGCATCTCTAATACAAACTTGCTACCAACAAAGCCAATAGCCAGCAGGATAAAAGCATAAATGGTGATGTTGGCCGCACGTTTGCCGCGCCAGCCTGCGCGCCAATGACCGAATAATAAGCCACCAAATAACAACCAAGACAGCAGGCTAAACACGGTCTTGTGGACGATATGCTGCGCCATCAAGTCCTGTACGTAAATAAAGCCAATCCCCAGCGCGATACTCAGCAAGACAAAGCCGACTAAAATCATATCGAATAGTAAACCTTCCATACTTTGTAGGGAGGGTAGTTTATTGACCCAAAAGCGATGGATGGTTTTGTGCTTAAGCTCACGGATTTGTAGCCGTAAAAACAGCGCCTGCACCGCCGCCATCAAGAGCACACAATAGGCCGCCAGCGACAGTAAAATATGGGTCTCAAGCCCGAGGCTGATATCGGTAATGGGCTGATAGGGGGCACGGCCGACATAGCCGATGGTCATGCCTGCAAGCGCGGTCGGCGCCGCCAAGATACCGAGGCTGACAATCGGACGATACAGGCTAAACAGCACATAAAAACACAAGAAAAATAAGCTGATCAGGCTGATGACGTTAAACAAATTAAAATTTAGGCCATACAACGTCACCACAGATGGATAAAGTAGCGCGGCATGCGCGGCCATCCCGATCAGCAATAAGCCTAGACTGCGGCCTTTGTAGATAGGTTTATCAGCAATCAGCGCCCAACCGATGTAAACGCTGACCGCTATATAAGTCAGGCTAGCAAGTAAGAATGCAAAGTGCACAGATATAAAACCTCATCTCATACTGAGCGCAACATGACCGCTCAATGTATCACCAAAGTGGTATTATCGGAATGATTAGAATAATCCTCCAATTTATCATAAAATGGGTGGCAATTGAGCACCATCTTACTTATTCTTGATAAATGCTTGGTGGCCGCATTATCCGCAGCAAGGGGGTTGCAAACGGTTTAAACCTCTGCAAAACGACCATAAGTACCGTATCGTCTTAATGGTATAGTAAGGATTATCTGCTGTTTTTTGTGGCCATCTCATAAGGGTTTGTGCCAAAAGCATCCCTTAATATGTTCAGACACCCTGATATTATTGATAAATCGGTTAACTGGTTTACTAAGCGCTGATTTAACGAACAACTATTTTAACTGTATTATTTTAACTGAGAGTTATTTATGTTTGATACCTTAACAGAACGCTTATCGTCGAGCCTACGTAATATCGTAGGATCTGGACAACTGACTGAAGACAATATCAAAGACACGCTGCGCGAAGTGCGTATGGCATTACTAGAGGCTGATGTGGCGCTACCTGTCACCCGTGACTTTGTCAAACGTGTCAAAGAGCAGGCACTGGGTGCTGAGGTGCTAAAAGAGCTGGCACCGGGCCAAGCCTTTGTCAAAATCGTCCATGACGAGCTGACCGAGATGATGGGCAGTGCCAACCAAACGCTTGAGATGACTGGTAAACCGCCGGTTGTCTATCTATTAGCAGGCCTACAAGGGGCGGGTAAAACCACCACGGCAGGTAAGCTTGCCAAGTACTTACAAGAGCGGCAAAAGAAAAAAGTCATGCTGGTCTCAGCCGACGTCTATCGTCCAGCCGCAATTAAGCAGCTTGAGCAGGTGGCCGGTCAGGTCAATGCCAAGTTTGTCAACTCAAGCACGGATGAAAACCCGATAGATATTGCCCGCCGCGCCATCGAAGAAGCCAAAATCCAATACCAAGATATCTTGATCATCGATACCGCGGGTCGTTTGCACATTGACGACACCATGATGGATGAGATCAAGGCATTAACGGCTGCGGTCAATCCGTCTGAGACGTTGTTTGTCGTCGATGCGATGACGGGTCAAGATGCCGCCAACACTGCCAAAGCCTTTAATGATGCGCTACCGCTGACAGGCGTTATCCTCACCAAGACCGATGGTGATGCGCGCGGCGGTGCGGCGTTGTCTGTACGTGCCATCACAGGCAAGCCGATTAAGTTTTTGGGTCGCGGCGAAAAGCTGGACGCCTTAGAGCTCTTTCATCCTGAGCGTATCGCCCAGCGTATCCTCGGTATGGGTGATGTACTGAGTCTGGTCGAAGAAGTCGAACAAAAAATCGACCGTGATAAAGCCGAAAAAATGGCGAAAAAGATACAAAAGGGCGGCGATTTTGACCTTGAGGATCTATTGACTCAATTTCAGCAAATGAAGAGCATGGGCGGCATGGCAGGCTTTTTGGACAAGATGCCAGGTATGGGCGGCTCAGACATACAAAAAGCGGTCGAAGACGCTAAGCCTGAAGAAAAAGTACGTGAAATGGAGGCGTTGATTAACTCTATGACGCCCTTTGAGCGTAAAAACCCAGATAAAATCAATCCAAGCCGTAAGCGCCGCATCGCTGCAGGTTCAGGTCGTGAGATTCAGGACGTCAACCGCTTACTAAAGCAGCACAAGCAAATGGCAAAGATGATGAAAATGATCTCAAAGCCAGAAGGCATCAGTAAAATGATGAAGTCGATGCAAGGCTTGATGGGCGGCGGTGGATCTGGCGGCGGTCCACTGTTTGGCGGTGGTCAGCAAGGCGGCGCTAAAGACGTGAATCCTGCACAGATGGCAAAGCAAATGGGGCTAGATCCAAACAACATGCCGAGCACCGAAGAGATGCAAAAGCAGATGCAAGAGCTACAAAACCAAGCGCCCAAAAAGTTCAAAACGCGCTTTTAAGCCTTGATTGGCAGGCATGGTCGTCAGTATTATAAATACGGCAAGTATAACGACCATCAAAGAGACCTCAAAGCTGTGACGGCTTTGGGGTCTTTTCTGTTTGCCAAGCGTGGGTTGGTACTGATAAAGAAAGTATGAAAAACGTAGAAATTCATAAAACTTGCCTATCCTAAATGCTATGATAGGCGCTGATTTATTAGGGCATAAGTTTTGTGCCGAGCGACAAAATCGAGGTTGTGATGTTTTTAGCAATGGATACCGTATTTGATCAGTGTTCGATCGCCGTTTTAGATGCCAGTGGACAGGTATTGTCCGCTCATACAGAGAGCGGCAAACGTCAGCAAACCCAGCAAATCTTGCCAATGATTGATGCCGCCTTGTTGGAGGCCAATCTAAAGCTTGCGGATATACAAGCATTGATATTTAACCGTGGTCCTGGCGCGTTTAGCGGCATACGTATCAATACCGCCGTGGTGCAAGCGTTGTCTGTGGCGCATGATTTGCCTTGCGTCGGTGTCTCAAGCCTGCAGGCCATTGCCCAGTGCGCGTATCAGCAGTATGGCGTCACAGAGGTTTATAGCGCCCTTGATGCGCGGATGCAGCAAGTATATTTTGGTCACTATAAAATAAAGCAGACTGAAGAGACAGCCGCCATTATGCAGCCAGTGTCGACGGCGGATGACGACAGCACAGAGCAGCTGCTCGATTATGACAGTCAGACGACGCTGAATTTACCTATCGCTGGTAACGGCTCAGTATTACTCAAACCACAAGAGGAGCAGGTGTGTCATGATGATGTCTGGCCGAATGCCGTGGTGATAGGGCAGATTGGTATCGCCCAATTTATGCGTACTGGCGGTACCGATGCGGCAAATGCACTACCAAAGTATCTGCGCAACCAAGCATGGAAAACCCTCAAAGAGCAAGGCAAAGCCTAACTGCGGCTAGCCGTATAGACGATAACAACACCGCAAACATTATACTCAGTCACCTGTCAATCTGGGTTTAGGAATACCACCGTGGATATCATTTTATTAATTCAAGCTGTCATCATGGGTATCGTTGAAGGTATCACTGAGTTTTTGCCCATCTCTAGTACCGGCTATATGATTTTGTCAGCCGATGTCATGGGGTTTTGGAGCAAAGACAAAGTTGATTTGTTTGTGGTGGTGGTGCAGCTTGGTGCGATTTTGGCGGTCATTTATGACTACTGGGGAAGGCTCTGGCAAGCGTTTATGGGTCTGCTGACTGGCAAGGCCGCTGGCATGAGCAACCCACGGCAGCTGGGGCTGAGTCTGATTGTCGCCACCATTCCGGTGATGCTGGTGGGCTTTACCTTTGCCGATGAGATTAAGACTTATCTGTTTAATCCGATCACAGTCGCCATCATGCTTATCATCGGTGGTCTGCTGATTTTTTATGTCGAAAAACGCCCTAAGACCGTCATTGCGTGTGAGGCTGAAGACGTCAGTCTAAAGACAGCGCTGATGATAGGGTTGTTTCAATGTCTGGCTCTCATTCCAGGAACCTCTCGCTCAGGGGCGACCATCATTGGTGCGCTTTGGCTTGGCGTCTCGCGCAAGGCTTCGGCAGAGTTTTCTTTCTTTTTGGGTATCCCAGTGATCGTTGGTGCAGGCTTGCTTGATTTAGCGAAGCATCATGAGGTACTGGCTAGCAGTGAAGATTGGCTGGTATTAGCGATAGGCACTGTCGTGTCCTTTATCGTAGCGCTACTATGTATACGCTGGCTGGTGGCATGGGTGAGTCGCCGTGATTTTACGATTTTTGCATGGCTACGGATTATCACAGGAGTCATCGTACTGTTGGCGTCTTGGCTATTTGGCTATCAAATGGTAGGTTAAATGTGCGCGATGATTTGTGGTTATACAGGCAATAAATAGAGAGAAATAGTCATGAGCGCGCCGCGACCAGCAGTTAACCCTCCTAATGTGCAAAGTTACTGTCACCTGTTTTATATCAGCGATAGCCAGCAAGCACAGATTGAGCGCTTGCAAGCCTTGATAGTACAGCACCAGCTGCCCATTGTCTTAAATACTGAGCGATTGCACGATAAGCTCACTCAAAAACGTCGCCAGCAGTTAAGCCAAACCTCCAGCGTACCTATTTTAGTATTGGATCAAAAAGACAAGCTATCGTGGCTGAGCGATGGGCTAAGCGTGGCGCCAGAGTGGGATAAATTGCAGCGCCGCGTGGTCAGTGCAGGGCGCAAATCTGAGCTATTGCTGCAAGCAGCGAAGGTCACAGCGGACAGCCGTGTGATTGATGCCACCGCAGGCTTTGGTCATGACAGTTTGATATTGGCTAGCACCGGTGCTCAAGTCACCATGCTCGAGCAGCAGCCGTTGATGGCATTGCTATTGTTGGTAGAGCAGCAGCGAATGAGTGCACAGCCCAATTGGCAAAAGCTGATGAGCCGTCTGCAAATTGTCAACACCGATGCGCTCAGCTACTTTGCCACCTTACCAGCTGATATGACAGGTGCGACTAAAGCCGTCGATGTGGTCTATCTAGATCCGATGTTTCCAGAAGACAGCTATCAAGATAGTAAGACTGGCAAAGGCGCAAAAGTAGGCAAGCAGATGCAAGCGCTGCATCACCTCGCTCATCCGCCGACTTTAGATGAAGAGATGGCATTACTAAATAAAGCGCAGGCCGTGGTGGCCGATAATCAAGAAGGACGAGGACGGGTTATCGTCAAGCGTCCGCAGCAAGCGCCATTTTTGTCTCAGCAAAATCCCGATGAGAGTTGGCATAATGCAGCCGTCCGCTTTGATGGTTATTTCGTTTAGTGGAATATGAGTCATTATGTTTATATTGATCTTTAGTAGCAGTCAGCTTAGGAGAGAGCAATTTTAACCATCATAGTTTGGGCGGTAGGAGCCGCATTATTATTAATAAATATATTTTTGCGCACCCGTATTTTGCGTTTAGAAGGCGAGCTTAAAAAGCTACGCAGTCCGCAAGAATATATGAACTATCTACGTCAGCAAAACGTCCAAGACAATAAAGTTGCAGCAATCAAGGCATTACGTAAGCAGTATCCTGAGTTGTCGTTAATCGAAGCCAATAGTCTGTATGAGAACCTATAAAGAGCATCAAAGTTATGAGTAGTACGCCCTTAGAGTTAAGCCTAAAAGACAAGCTGCATGCCTATATGCAGTTGACGCGCTTTGATAAGCCAGTCGGTATTGAGCTACTTTTGTGGCCGACGCTTTGGGGCGTGATGCTGGCGGCGATGGGTGAGGCGCAGCAGCAAGGGGCGGTAGCAGGCTTGCCCAGCCTAAAAGTATTTGTATTATTTGCGCTCGGGGCGATTTTGATGCGGGCGGCAGGCTGCGCGATTAATGACTTTGCCGATCGTAAAGTCGATGGTCATGTGACGCGCACGAAAGGCAGGCCGCTTGCTGACGGTCGTCTGTCAGGTCGTGAGGCAGTCGCCGCGTTTTTAATATTGGTGACTGTCAGTGCTTGTCTATTGTTTTTTTTACCGATACAAGTTTTCTATTGGTCGCTTGGTGCAGTAGTGCTAGCGTTTATTTATCCGTTTATGAAGCGCTATACCCATTTGCCGCAAGTGTTTTTGGCTGCAGCGTTTGGCTGGGCGATACCGATGGCTTATGTGGCGGTACAAGGTGCGCCTGACATCTGGTGTTGGCTGTTGTTTATCGCTTATATGTGCTGGACGGTAGCATATGATACCCAGTATGCCATGGCAGATCGTGAGGACGATTTAAAAATTGGGGTTAAATCCACAGCGATACTCTTTGGCCGCTATGATGTCGTTATCATCTCGCTGCTACAGATGCTATTTTTGCTCATTATGGGTGTGGTGATGTGGCATTATTTTGCCCCAACGAGCTTAAATATCATTCCTATCTTTGGCTTAGCCTTAGTAGCAATGATGTTCGCTAAGCAAAACAGCGCCTGCGCTAGCCGTCAGCCGATACCTTGTTTCCAAGCTTTTTTGGCGAATATCTGGGTCGGGCGTTACGTCTTTGTCTTAACCGCTATCTCTTGTCTATGGACGACTTTCAATGGGTAAATTCTCTGAGTCATTGAAGCGACGCTCGACTAAGAAGCCTGTAGTTAATGAAGTACAAACGGCTTATGAGATTAATCTTGCTGAGCATGGCTTGACCCGCGAAGAGGTTATTGCTACTGAGCGTAAGCTTGCCAAATTCGCTAATACTATGGATTCGGTGGTGCGCATACCTTTCACTAAGCAGGGCTTAGGCGCGGATGCGGCGCTATCCACCATTCCGCTAGCAGGGGATTTGGCGGGGCTGGCGTTGACCAGCTATGCCTTTATATTAGGTCGTCAGCTAGGCGTACCAGCACATAAGATGACGCCTGCAGTGAGACTGGCGCTGATTGATATGGTGGTCGGTATCGTGCCGGGCATTGGGACATTGCTAGATATTTTTATTCGTCCTAGCCGCAAGACCTTGGGCATCGTCCATGAGCATCTACACGATGAATATGGCATCACCGAAACCATGCATATGGATCGGCCGTTTTTGCATCAGAGCCTAGAGGATAAGCAGCGGCAGAATGCGATTTGGCGCAATCCAGTCGTCGCTTGGATATACTTGCATATTCCTGATATTATCGGCCTTATCGTCATCGCGATGATCGCGTGGGGGCTATGGGCACTTATGAGTTGGTTGGTCGAGGTGTTTGGCAAGACAACGGGTT
Organism: Psychrobacter sp. Marseille-P5312; assembly: GCF_900291405.1. Taxonomy (NCBI): domain Bacteria; kingdom Pseudomonadati; phylum Pseudomonadota; class Gammaproteobacteria; order Moraxellales; family Moraxellaceae; genus Psychrobacter; species Psychrobacter sp. Marseille-P5312. Next base: position 485,053 of record NZ_OLML01000001.1, on the reverse strand, counting down.
TTGGCTAAATAAAATCATCTACCAGAAAGTTAAGTAAATACGAGTGAGTAGAGACCAGTAAATAGAGATAAAAAAAGCGGCAACGATAATAGCTTTTGCCGCTTTTTTTTAGTTTTAAATACCGATTTAGATAAAGTACATGTTTAGGTTTTATTCAGTGATGACTTCTGCTTCAGCACTGACTGCATCAAAGCTTTTGACTTTATTGTTTTGGATAAGATCAATGGTACCGCCACCTGCATGACTCACCAATTGGATGCTACCATCGGCTGAGCGATATGTGGGGTTATTGCCTTGGCCTTCTGGGGCGCTTAGGGTCATCTTTGGTTGATTGGGCAGGGTGACAATGGCATTGAGTACGCCCGCCGCCGAGGTCTCAAAAGTGACGGATAATGACTCGCCAGCTGCGCTTATATAACGCACGTCGGTGATTTGCGCGCCTTTAATGGCTTGCTCTGGGTTTGGGGTAGGCGGTGTATCCGGTGTATCGGAGGCAGCCGGCGCTGCATCGTCAAGATCGCTTTCTAATTCCGTTAGGTTGACATCATGGTCGGTCGCTGTTGCTGGCGCAATCTGAGTGTGCGCCGTTTGTGCTTTATCGCTACCAGCACGATCGATATCAGTATTTGTGGTCGCTACTGGTTGGGTGCGGATCTCAGTTTGAGTATCGTCAGTAGGCGCGGGCGTTTCTTGACAAGCTGCTAGTTGCAGGCTGAGCACGGCAGCAGGCAACAAAAGATAAAGGCGCCGCGCCTGTTGGGACATGGCACTTGAAGGGATGGCTCTTAGAAAGCTCGTCAATGTGGGGGCTAGGGTCGTCATAAGGCGCTGCTTGTCTGGTAAGATAGCGATATTTAAGCACAGTAAACCAATAGGAACAATCCACGATCACGCTAATGGTATTTTATAGTATAAATAGCGGTTTTCTTTGTGATGGTATTTTCTTTAAACTAGCGCGTGTCCTCAATTCAATCGATAGCCATATAAATGGGCTAAAAATGGCTAAATCTGGTCAAACGGTGTCAAATAGCTGACGAATATCTCGATATTATCTGCGCTATCTTCCTTGTTTGACGGCTATTTATCTCATTTTTATCACCATTTTCAAAATGAGGACACGCCCTAGTCTGCAAGCGGCGTTTGCAAGCGCGTGCGGTTCGTTGATAGGCGTGCTTGCATCGCTGCCGACAACGGTGCAAACGAGCCGAGCATCATATCTGCCAATGCTTCAGCGCATATTGGGGCTAATGCGTAGCCTTTTGCGCCCATTGCACTCATTGTCCAAAGCCGCTTACTATCTACCAACAGCCCAACCATGGGGTGGTAATCAGGCGTTTGCGTGCGAATGCCTGCACGTCCCCGCCACAGAGCGGTATCTGTTGGAATCATGGCTGCCATCTCAGGAATGGCAGTGACGAGCTTGTCGCGGCTAATCTGATGCTCTTCATCACGAATATCGGTGCCTGTGTCATTACGCACAAAACTCGCTCCTAACAATAAATGCGTTGCACCTTCTACCACATCATTTAACTCGTTATCGCCAGCGTGCGCGGTAAATGGGGCACAGTAACCGCTGTATTTAAGTGGTACTTTCGGTAAGTTTGTAAGCTTAGCGGCGGTCGGCGTAAACCAAGAGAGCTGACCACGTATTTTACGGCAATCAAAAATGCGCCGATCTAGCTTATGGCTCTCAAATGCGGCGCAAATCACCACGTTATCGGCATCAAGAGAGACGGTGTTGTTTGCTTGATCATTACCTTTAATCGTAGCGGTTTGCGCCGTCTCGCTAATATCGTAAACGTCTATTTGCTGAAAGCGGATGAGCGGATGCGTCAGAACGACGTCTTTTAAGGCGTGCGGATTGACCAAGCCAGACTGTGGTAAATATAAGTTTTCTGTTAAGTCTTGCGTGGTTAGTCCGCTGATGCTTTGTGCCTGCGCAAGTGGTAGCGTGGTGGCCATTTCATCTGGATAATCTGCAATCTGCTCGGTGTCGATATTGGCTTTTATCAGCAAATCGAGCGCGCCTGTCGGCTCAAGCACTGGCGCTAGCTGCTGCTGCGTAGCCTTGTCATTGAGCGTTCGATATAGTCTGCTACTATAGAGATAGCCGATAGTATGCAGATGCTCGTCGACATGATTGATGGGCGTCATTTTGGGCGCGAGTAGGGCGCGCGGATTGCCTGACGCCCCTGCCAACGGTGCCGTTTTATCCAGCAAGGTCACCTGGACACCGCGATTGGCCAGCGTCCACGCCATCATCAGCCCTGAGATGCCAGCACCAATGACGATACTATGGCCATTATCTATAGCTTGGTGGTCAGCCGTTCGATTATCAGTGTGGTCAGATATCTCATCGCTTACTGGCGCTGGCATGATGGCAGTGAGCATCTCACGCTTGCGGCCAAAGCCTTTGACTTTTTTGATCTCAAAGCCGCAGCTCTGTAGCGCCCGTTTGACGATGCCGGCGCAGCTATAAGTGGCCGCGGTTGTGCCAGAGCGGGAGAGACGCTGAATTTGTGCAAAGACATTTTGAGCCCATAAGGTGCTGTTGCACGACGGCGCAAATCCGTCCAGATACCAAGCATCGACAGCAGGCGCTGGCGTTAGGTACGTCCCTGATGCCAATTTTGCCAAGCTATCCGCGGCATCGCCCAACCATATATCGACCGTTAAGTTGTCATCGAAAAAACGCAAGCGATGACAGCCTGCGATGAGCGGCGGATAGGCGGCCAAAAATTGCTCAATCAGCTCGGCCAGCTCAGGCGCCCGCTGTGCCCATAAGGCTAAAATTTGAGTAAGATCCGTGAGCGGTATCGGGAATTTTTCTGTGGTAATAAAATGCAGCTTCGCTGTGGCTAAGTGCGGATGCATGTCACGCAGCGCACGCCAGAGCTGCCACGTTGCCAATAAATTTAGCCCTGTGCCAAGTCCCAACTCCGCGATGCTAAAGCATTGCATTGGCGCAAGGTTTGCCAAGCGCTCGGCGAGTTGGTTGTGTGCCAAAAACACGTAGCGCGACTCTGCGAGACCGTCAGCATGGGAAAAATACACATCACCAAACTCACCAGATACCGGTACCTGATTGCCCGTGTCATCCATTTGCCAGTCAATCTTAGCAGGGCGGATGGCAGAAAGCTGTGGTGAATGACTGTTTGGCGACAGAGTATCTGGCTGTTTATCTGGCAAGGAGGCAGATGTACTGCTGTTTTTTGGGGCGGCGTTAGACATAAATGGTCACATCAGACAAAGCAAAAAGACGATAAATAAAACTACCAGCGCTCACGGCGGACAAACACAAGCCACGAGATAAAAATACCCACAAGCAAGCTGATCAAAACCGTAAAAGCGCCATATAAAAACAACTGGCCCTTACTCTCATATATCAAGACATTGACTTGGGTTTGTAAGTCATTCACTTGCCGCTGCAATTCGGCATTACGGCTAAGGAGCTGCTGATTGGCATCGGAGAGCGCTTGACTGGACGGCTGCAACTGCGCGGCCAAGGTGTTATTAATATCAAGGCTGGTATTGGCACCCGCTGCAGGCGGTGCGGCTTGCTCTACCAAAGGGGCGGCAGTGCTGGCAGCCGTATCGGTGACGCTCGGCGCTGCATAAGCAGACTGCGCGGCCAGCGCCATGACCAACAACACTCCAGCAAGCGCAGACGTAGAGCCAAGCGTATTTAGTACAGAGGGGTATCGGCTCACGGTTTGGTCACTTGTGCAGCGCCGTTACCAGATTTTGGCAACGTATGAATAAAAGGTCTGATATCGACATGGCTATAGACGCCATCACGTAGGTAGGGCTCGTCGTTTGCCCACGCCTGCGCCGCCTCGATAGACTCAAAGTCAGCGATGATTAAGCTACCTGACATTGCCTCCAAACCGTGTTCGATAGGGGTAGGGCCTGCGATAATTAGGCGGTTTTCTTGGTCGAGTGCCTGCAGACGGGCGACGTGCTCAGCGCGGGTAAGTTGACGCTGCGCGTGGCTATCGGCTACGTCATGACCGATGATGGCAAATAAGGACATGAGACTTCCTCATAAAATAAACAGTAAATAAAAGGGGTGAATGTTCAACACGCTCTAACCACATGAGCTGATAAAAAATCGCGAGTATCGATACAACTGTGCCAAGATGGCATCATGATGGTCGCGATTGGCATTTAGCTGGCGCTGCAAATTATTATAAAATTATAGAAATAATAACGCGCGCGACTTTGCTACTTTGCCGACTTGTCCGTCAATGCTGGATTGAGATGCTTTTTTAGTACTGCAAACTGAGCGACGACAAACACCAACATAATTGGAATCCAGCCATAAGTTTTAAAGTTGATCCAGGCTTCATCTGACATCATAAACGCTGTGATATAATGCAAAATGCCCATAAAGGCAAAAAACAACCCCCACGCGACAGTCAGTTTTTTCCAGCCGCTCATCGTCAGTGAAAAGACATCTTTCATGGCCAGCTGCATCAAGGGTTTATTGAACGCGGCACTGACAATCAGCGTTAAGGCAAAGATGCCGTTGATGATTGGCGACTTCCAGCGTAGATAGACATCATCACGCAGCAATAACGTGCCACCACAGAACAAAATGGTCAATAACAAAACGACCCATTGCTGTTTATCAAACTTGCCTTTTTGCCGAATGAAGTGAATGGCATAAACGAGGATGGTGGCGATCAGTAGCGCACCCGCCGCCGCCAAAATACCACTGTAACGAGCAGCGATAAAAAAGGCAATTAAAGGAATAAAGTCTAATAAGGCTTTCATAGCAAGTGGGATGTCCAACAAAAACGTATGGGGTAGTTTACACGTCTACTGCGGCAAAAAAAAGCAAACAACGCGATAATCATACGATATCACAAGCCTGCGCGCCAATAGTCAGTGCGGCTTATCAGTCGTGCTACTGCTATAGCTAAAGGGTTGTTGCTGATGCACAGGCGCGCCGATTTATTATTGACTTTTTATATCGTTAACTCACTTTAAAACCGATACAGTGTAGCTGGTATGAGTTTTGCGCAGCATCTGTCAGCGTAGACACCGCAAGCAAGGAAAACTTATATCAGTTGCCCGTTCATATGAGCGCATCGATTTTATTTCGAGCTGACTATACTTTTATATACTATTAAAGCTAAGGCTTATTTTATGAAATTTGATTTACATTGTCACAGTACCTGCTCTGATGGTACTTATGCACCGACCGAAGTGGTGCAACGTGCTCACGCAGCTGGCGTCAATGTATTGGCATTGACCGATCATGATACGCTGGCAGGGATTGATGAGGCGCGGGCAGCGGCGACGGCCTGCGGTATGCAGCTGATTAATGGAGTTGAGATTAGCTGTGAGCATACACTTAGCGGCGGCTATGGCAAAAACAAATCAACCAAAAAAATCATCCATGTGCTGGGGCTGGATTTTATTGACCGAGATAAAATGCACGCAACTTTGCAGCAATTACAAGACAGCCGCGCCAGTCGCGGTCAGAAAATCACTGAAAAGCTTAGTGAGTTATTAAGTCTCGATTATGAGGAGCTATGGCAGGCCGTACTGGGTAAAGCCGGTGGCAACCCGCAAGGGGTCGGGCGCGCCCATATCGGTCAGGTATTGTTTGAACGCGGCGATGTCAAAACGGTACAAAAGGCCTTTGACAAATATCTGGCGGATAATAAACCTGCCTATGTGGCAATCGATGCGCTGAGCATGGCTGAGGGTATCGAGCTGATACATGCGTGTGGCGGCAAGGCTGTATTGGCGCATCCGACGCGTTATCATCTATCAGCCACGCGGGTGCGTAAGCTGATCGAAGAGTTTGCTGGGCTGGGCGGTGATGGTTGTGAGCTGCCAGCCACCAGTGAGCCTATCAGCACCCGCCGCATGGTCGACCGTAGTATCGCTGCCAACAATTTGGTCGCCTCGGTTGGTAGTGACTTTCATGGTAGCAATATGCCGTGGCGGCGCTTGGGCGACGTTCCTGTATTGACACCTGACCAACAAGGCGTCTGGCAGTCGTTTACCACGCTTGGCTAACGGCTCATATACATCTGTCTAGAAGCGCGAGGCCCCCGCTTATTTGGTTACACTTTGAGGTGAGCGTTTGTCTAATAAATAGCCAAAACAGATTGAAACCTCAGAAAAATCTTGCCACACTTAGGTGGTGGCCAGCGTTTGTACGATGGGTAGGACGTTTATCTCTTACGCACGCAGCTATCTGAGCTTATATTTAATAGACGCTTATTTTATATAGCAGTTGTAGTCGTTGGTTGCTTTCACTCATGTTATGTCTGGTGTATTTACATTTTTTGCGGTAGCCAAATTATGTCTGTATCGGTTCTTCATTTAGGCTACAAGCGACTCTCACGAGCAATCTTTGAATGGCAAGCTGCTGATAGGACTGCTTTGTTGGCAGTGTTTATCTTGATGGAGGTGTTTTTACACTGGCTTTGGTGTGCGTTTGTCTGGTGGTATCAAGATGCCTTAGGCGCTTATGTTTATATTCATCTGTTGTATCCGCTGTGGCTTGGCATTACGGTGATGGGTGTGTTTTTTTGGGGTATCGCACGCCATCTGTCGCGTCTTAAAGGGCAAACGACTGTCATAAAAAACAAAAACTTAAACAAATGGCAGCTGCTGTTGGTGGTGCCTTATACTCTTTATATCGCCATTGTGATCATCATGGTCGGTTATAGCAGTTTGTTTGCGGGTGTCTCGCTGGTAGGCGGTGCGATGCTTGGGATGATGCTGATCAAACGCCGCTATGCGTGGCGTGTGTTTTTGCTACAGATTGCTCTGATTTTATTGGCTATCTTGGCGCCTTACTTCGGTATTCATCTGCCCAACTTGCGTCAACTGACGTTTGTTTATCCATTTTTAGACAGCCAAAACTATCTGATGTATAACGAGCTGATGGCGATCGAAAACACGCTTGCCACCTCGGTGTTTAATGGGGTGACGTTAGACTGGTCGAGTATCAGCGAGCTACAGCGCTCTTCGACGTTTTTTTGGCGCGCAACCCACGTGCTACTGGCCTTACCCAAAGCAATCTTTATCGTTTATATGTTTCGTACGTTGTTGTTGATATTAGATGACAGCAAAAACGAGATATTAAAGCATGCCAATCAAGACGAGCTAACCCAGCTCAAAAATCGTCGATACGGTTTGACGCAGATGGAGCAGGCGCTAAAAGAGCTACAAGACGGGCAGGACTTTAGCGTTATCTTGCTAGATTTGGATTGGTTTAAAGACATCAATGACACCTATGGCCATGAGGTCGGCGATCAGGTGTTGTTTGAAGTGGCGCAGACGCTAACGCAGGCATTGACCGATGCGGCCATCGTGAGCCGCTATGGCGGCGAAGAGTTTTTGATTGTCCTGCCAGCCACGAGTCACGATGGGGCAATGCTCATCGCCGAACAGCTCCGCAAAGATATCAGCAAGCACATCATCAAGGTCGATGATAATGAGGCGTTTAGTGTCACCGCAAGCTTGGGGCTATACACGTTCACTCACGAACAAAGCGTGTGTATGAAACAAGCCCGTACGGAGCAGCTACAGTTAGAGGCGGCGCTGCAACCAGCGCCCGCAGGCAAACCCCGCCACCACAGATCCGCTTTACCGCCAGAGTACCAGACCCTTTTGCCACCTGATATTTGCCAGCGTTTAATCTGTACAGCGGACAAGGCGCTCTATGAAGCAAAAGACCGTGGCCGCGACCAAGTGGTCAGTGCCAATCATATGTTCGACAGCGAAAATAGCCGCCATGTGATGCTGTGGGGTATCTAAGCTGAGCCCAACTGTAAATGCTGGACGATGCTGGCCAATACACTGGTGGCAAAGCTGCCAGTGGTCAAGGTAAAGCTCAGTATCAGCGCTTGCTCATTACTATCGGACGCATCTAACCACTCCCAGCTTAGCGCTTCAATCGGCAAACGCAGTGCTCGGCGCTGGGCTTTGACATCGCGCTGCTCTAAGCCCATGGCCAGCTGTGTCAATAAGGCATTGTTTTTTACAATGTCGCTCTCAAGCTGCGCTGCCATGCCGCTAACCTTATCGTTACCCACGCCCCACAGCACGCCAGTCGGATGAATATCACCACTCATCATCCGTGCGCGTAAGGCATCATCTATTGCCTCACTGCCAAATATCGAGCCTGAGCCGTCTAAGTTAAACACCTCACCTGCCAGCCCAGTATCCCAGTTGCCTACGCGGACTCTGGCTGCCAATATCTCATTAAATATCAGACTGCGAGCCGCAGACAGCTCCATGGCGTTTTGCTCACGCGGCGCGCGTTTGCGTTTACTTTTTTTAGTTTTTGGTTTGCTCGCCGGTATGGGACGAGCAAATAGCCGTAGGGCTTCTGCGATGTTGTTGCCTTCATAACCAAAACGTTGGGGGCCAAAGTAATTGGGCACGCCTGTTTTGCTGATAGTAGCCAGATGTTGCTCGGTCGCATGCTTGGCGTCAGTAGCTGTGATATTACTGGCAAACTCGATTTCTCGTAGGGTAATGGTAAATTGATTGGCGCGGTGAGTACCGCGATTGAGCTTTTTGTGGTGCCAATGCTGGGCGATGATGGTGACGGACTCGTTGTCACTGATGTCTACTGGGGCAAACTCAGAGTTGGGCAGTTGCTTTTTGGGGATTCTTAAGCTAAACCACTGCGTCGTCAGCGCATGACGGTCTTTTAGCCCCGAATAACCGACATCACGCAACGGAATCTCTGCCCATTCTGATAGCAGCTTGGCCAGATAGGCCGTATTTATCCCTGATTTTTTGATATGTAGCCACAAGTGCTCACCCTCGCCTGTGAAGTCTACCTCTAACCGCTCATTGACCACAAAGTCTTCAGGCTTAGCTTTATAGAGCGCCTGTTTGATAGGTGGCGTCATAGGCTGAGGTAGATCAGCGGAATTGGTTACTGCCGCAAAGTCGATAGTGGTAAGGTCAAGATGTTGATTCTCTATAGCAGTCATAAAATAGTCATTTGATAGGTGATAAAAGAGTGAGTGAAAATTTTTTATAAGTCAATGAATAAAGTAGCATAAACGCTTAACGCTTAAACTATCGAGTTTTGGATTAACCGCTGAAAAGTTACGATTTGCAACGCGCTAGATATACAAAAAAACATCGCCCGCCAAGTGGTCTTGCTACTATTAAAGATAACGCCATTTTTAATGGTACTTATTTATCTGTAATATCAAAAAAGTAGTGCTTCACAATTAGCCTAGTAGAAGCAACTAACGATCAATACCTAATAATGAAATAGCAAACGTTAAGGATAACTTATGACTGATAATAACAAAATTACTATTAGCGCAGAGGGTATAAAAAATGGCGGTATGAAGTCGTTCAAACAAGACGATGATAGTATCATTTTAATCACCCGCGATGGCGATGAGTTTAGCGCATTTGATGGTAAATGTCCCCATGCAGGCGCGGACTTAGGTGAAGGACTACGCTGCGGTAATCGCGTGATTTGTCCTTGGCATCATGGCACTTTTGATAGTACTGATGGCTCGCTGATAGAGCCGGTTGCGATGAAAGGCTTGACGCGCTATAGCGTGACTAGGCAAGGCGACAACTTAATCGTTGATACTACTAGCAATATCAACGAGCGAGCAGATAACGATCAGCTCGCTAATACGCATACCATCATCGTCGGCGGCGGCGGTGCAGGCTTTATGACCGCCAATCAGCTACGTCACACTGGTTATGGCGGCAAAATCACCCTAATCAGTGCCGACAATAAAGCGCCTTATAATCGCCCTTTGTTGTCCAAAGCCTTTCTAGCAGGTCAAATGGACGAGAGTAAACTTATTTTAGGCGGCTCAAATTGGGCTGATAGAAACAATATCGACTTGCGTCTGAATCAGCGAGTCAGCGAAATCTTGCCCAATGAGAACGCTATTATTATCGAAAATAACAACGGCGATAATGAAAAACAAAGCGCAGACTTTTTGGTGGTGGCGACCGGCGCTGAACCTAAGATACCACCGTTTAAAGGTGCTGATCTTGCAAGCGTGTTTACGCTACGTAGTATGGATGATGCTAAGGCGATCAAAGGTGCTACCGATAACAAAAACGTCGTCATCGTCGGTACTGGGTTTATCGGCATGGAAGCTGCAGCGGCGTTATCGCAAGCAGGCGAGGCCGCCTCAATCACTGTCGTTGGTCGTAGCGCGCGGGTAATGAGCAATATCGTCTCTGAGGCGGTGAGTAATGCGCTCATCAAACTGCATGAAGAAAATGGGGTGCGCTTTGTGTTTGGTACAGGTGTTGAGAGCATCGATGGAGACGGCAGTCACGTCAGCGGTGTCACACTGTCAGACGGCAGTACGCTGGCAGCGGACGTGGTGGTTTTGGGTACGGGCGTGGCACCACGTACCGAGCTATTAAATGAAGTAAATGACCCCGATGGCGTGCAAGTTGATGAGCATTTACAGCTACGCGACGGCGTCTATGCACTGGGCGATATTGCCAAAGCCACCAATCAGATGGGACGGATGCGTATTGAGCATTGGCGCGTGGCCTTACAGCATGGCATGGTAACGGCTGCTGCCATCTTAAATGAAGACAATGACCACTCGCTAGAGGAACGTATTCCTTTCTTTTGGACGGCGCAATATGGCAAGAGCCTGCGCTATAGTGGTCATGCCGCGACGCCAGATAAAGGCATTTTATTTGGTACGCCTGACGATTTAGATTACATCGAGTACTATTTTGATGACGAAGGAGAGAATACTCGCGCTAGTGCCGCCAGCTCCCTAGGCCGAGACAAAGAGCTGATTGCTTTTAGCGAATTATTACGCCGTGGTCATGCGCCAACACGCGCTCAAATCAATGCAGGATTCGATATTATCGAGCAAGCCCATGCGCTATCACCATAGACTAATTAGCGGTTAATAATTATCATAAAGGCTGTCCTAGTATATTAGGTCAGCCCTTTTTATTAGCAATAATGTTTAGCCCGACAGAGTACCCAAATGACTGATACCGCGAAAAACAAAAAAACTGACAATGACACTGCTGACAAAGCAGCAAAAGTATTTTTACGGCAAGCGGATGCTAATGATGTGAGCGCTTTAGAGCAACTCTTAAACCTCTGCTATCGCCAAGATGAAGGCTGGACCAATGAGGCCGATTTGGTGGGCGGTATTCGCACCACAGCAGACGAGCTAGCTGGCGTCATTGCCAATCCTAAGCACTATGTTTTTGTTTATCCACAGACCGATACCGGCGAGCGCGGCGGCAAGGAGATAGGCGAGCTATTGGGCTGCATAGCTGTCGATATAAAGGTCGAGACAGGTTCAGATAAAAAATCTCATAGCAACAAAGCTTATATCGGTATGTTTGCCGTACATCCAAAGCTGCAAGGAGCGGGCATCGGTAACGTGATATTGCAGGCCGCCGAAACTTTCGCTGACAGACATCTAAAAAGTAACAATCAACCCACCCGTCTTACTATGTCCATCTTAAGTCACCGCCCTGAATTATTGGCTTATTATCAGCGCCGCGGTTATCAGCTAAATGGTAATAGTATGCCGTTTCCTGTCGATGGCAATAATGGCGAGCCTAAACGCGATGACTTAGTGCTATTGGAGCTTGAGAAAATCGTTAACGCATAACAGCGGACTTTATGCGCCCCAAAAGTGACCAAAAGTCATAAATAGCCCAATGCTGAGCAAGATAAATGCTACGATAATCAAACGCTTAAACCAAGTAAAAGCGGGCACGCGCGTGGCATTATCATCAGACATGAGAAAAGCGAATAAAAATAGCAAACTTCCTGCCAAGGTCATGATGCCTAAGCCAACAGGTAAAATATAAAGGTAGACGGCTACCATCTTGCAACTCTCTTATCGTTTATTAGAATACTGGCATAATAACAGCAAGGAGATTGGACTGTCTGTAAGTCACTTGAGGCTAAGGCATAAAAAGAGCAAATTACTAGGGCGTGTCTTCAATTCATCTTACAATGAACGATAGTACATGCCAGATAAAGCATTGACTTAAAATTACGAGCTAACTTCTCATAGCGAGTGGCGATACTACGAAAGTGTTTAAGCCTTGNAAAAGAGCAAATTACTAGGGCGTGTCTTCAATTCATCTTACAATGAACGATAGTACATGCCAGATAAAGCATTGACTTAAAATTACGAGCTAACTTCTCATAGCGAGTGGCGATACTACGAAAGTGTTTAAGCCTTGCAAACATATTTTCAACAAGATGACGCAGCTTGTACAAGTAGCTATCAAATTCTGGATTAGGCTGTTTTGTATTCTTCCTTTTAGGGATGACAGGTATCATATTATGGCTTCGAGCTTTATCTCTGATAGCCTCTGAGTCATAGCCCTTATCAGCGATAAAGCAATCTGCCTGTCCAATCATGTCAATCAATTCACCTGCAACTTGACTGTCGTGGACGTCACCCCCAGTGATTTTAAAATCGAGCGGATATCCATCGGCATCACAGGATAGGTGTATCTTTGTAGTTGCGCCGCCACGGCTTCGTCCAATTGCTCGATCTGCACCACGCCGAGCTCCACTTGCATGCTGGTGACAGCGAACATAGCTTCCGTCTGTGAATACCCATTCCGTATCAATTTCTTTTCGTAAGCTAAAAAAAAATTCTCCCATAAGCCAGTTTTCGACCATCGATTAAAGCGACTATAGGCTGTTTTCCATGAACATAATTCTTCAGGTATGTCACGCCAAGGCGCGCCTGTGCGTAGTTTCCACAGTATGGCTTCCATGATCTCTCGGCTGTTTTGAGTTTGATAGCAGCCGTACTTTATCATCGTCGATTGCAATTGATCCCAAAGTGTATCTGTTAATGCTTTTCTTGCCATAACTTGTATTGCTCGCATCGTTTCAATAGATGCGGTATTGTAACTATTATTTATGCCTTATCCAATTGAAGACACGCCCTAGCAAGAATAAACGGCTCATCCTAAAAAACAGTGCTATTGACAAAGAAATTATGTTGGGTTTTAAAGGGTGTTTAGGTATACTTTGAGCACTACCTAATCGAAACGAGAATATGATGAGAAGTATAAAAAAATTAGCAATCATCGTTGTATTGACACCGCTCTTTGCCGCTTGCTCGAGCGGCCCCTCTGATAGTGACGTAGAAGAGCTGATTCAGGCGCAGTATGACAAGGCCAATAGCATCATGGACGATGCAATGGTGCAAGCGGGCGATGATGAGATGGCAAAAGCTGTGAGCGGCATGATGGCAGGTATGATGCCAACGCTTGAGAGCGTAGACAATGTCAGCTGTGATACGACTGAGGGTGACAACACTTATCTGTGTACCGCTGATGTCACGCAAACCATCGGTGGCAATAGTCGTACTGATAGCGGCGCTTTTAAGGTCAGTGATGTCAATGGCGAATGGGTATTGACGCCATAGTGGTTGGTATGAGATACAAACGATGAAAAAAAAGGAGTGTCCAAGCGGCACTCCTTTTGTTATTTAACTCTATATGTTTACTCTTTATTGATCAGCTTCTACTGACAGCAATAACACTTGTTAACGTCTATAACGCTCATCTAGCGCCCATTAACGCTCGTTAACGCCCACTAACGCATCGTCACAAACTCTTCTGCACCGGTTGGATGAATAGCAACGGTATTATCAAAGTCTGCTTTGGTCGCGCCCATCTTCACTGCTACGGCAAACCCTTGCAGCATCTCATCGACACCGTAACCGATGCCATGTAGGCCAATGATTTTCTCCTCCTCACCTAAGCACACCAGCTTCATTACGCACTTTTGGCGATGCTGAGTCACGGCGCTATACATCGAGGCAAAGGTCGAGGTGTAGCACTTAATGTTGTCTTTGCCATGTAGCTTCACCGCGTCAATCTCAGATAAACCAATAGTACCGATAGCGGGATGAGTAAAAATCACCGTCGGTATCAAATCATAAACCAAATGCTCATCGGTCTTGTTGTTAAACAAGCGCTCAGACAGACGCCTACCAGCGGCGATGGCAACTGGTGTCAGATCAATGCTGTTTTCGATAATGTCACCGACCGCGTAAATACCATCGACATTGGTATTTTGGAATTTATCGACTTTGATTTTGCCAAACTCGGTGGTTTCTACGCCCGTTACTTGTAGGTTGATGTTGTCAGTAGACGGCGCGCGCCCAATCGCCCAAATCAAGCAATCAACCGTATCTAACGTGCCATCTTTGGTACATAGCTCTAAACAGCCATCTTCGTTTTTATTGACTTCGGTAAGGGTGGTGTTGGTATGCAGATGAATACCGTCTTGCTCCATCTCTATCAGCAGCGCCTCGACGATAGTGTGATCAAACGAGCGCAGCGGTGAATGCTGGCGGACATAGAGATGTACCTCAGCGCCGAGGCTGTTGAGTACGCCTGCGATTTCGACAGCGATATAACCTGCGCCTGCGATAGCGACGCGTTTGGGCAAATGAGTCAATTTAAAAAAACCATCAGAATCGATGCCGTGCTCTGCGCCTTTGATATTAGGCTTGATAGGATGTCCGCCCGTCGCGATCAGGATATGATCGGCAGTGATACGCTCGCCATCGACTTCGACCGTATTGGTATCGACAAATTTAGCAAAGCCTTTGATTACTTCTACGCCGTTTTTGGCTAAGTTATTGTCATAAGCGCGGTGGATATTTTGGATATATTGCTGGCGGCTTTGTACCAGCTTTTGAAAGTCAAAGTTTTTTAATTCCACATCAAAGCCATAATCTGGCGCATACTTCTCAATCGCCTCAGCGACTTGCGCGCCGTACCACATCACCTTTTTGGGTACGCAGCCCCAATTGACGCAAGTGCCGCCTAATTGCTCCGCTTCGATAATAGCGCACTTTTTGCCATAGCTTGCTGCACGGTTGATCGAGGCAATACCGCCGCTACCGCCACCAATGGCGATATAATCATAATGTTTGCTCATGTTTTATCCTTGTATGTATGATTGATAAGTGCTGTCTTGAGTATTGTCGGGGCAGGGTGCAACCGACCACTGTGGGTATGGTACAACATAAACAGCCGCTATGAAGAAAATGGGCAAGGACCCAACATACTATAAACGATACCTAAACAATGGCGCGACGTCTATAAAATAACAACCCAGGAATGGACAGACCCAGCACCAATCCTGAGGTCACAAACAAGGCCTCGAACAAATACACCATCATTTGGCTAAATAACTCGTCCGAAAAACCAAAATAGCCTATCTGTACCATACTGACCATCGCCTTATAAGCGGCGATACCGGGCATCATACAGATGACACTAGGTGAGATCAGCGCTTTGGGCGGTAGGGTATATTTTTTAGAAAAATATACCCCCAAAAAGCTGGCAAGCATCGCCCCAAAAAAGCTGGCCACTGCCAGATGGACATGCTGATAGACAAGCGCGGTTTTTAGTCCGAATCCCAGAGCGGTCATCAGCAAACACGGTAAAATATAGCGTTTGGGTACGCTAAACATCAGCGTCCAGCCAAGGGTGATAATACATGACAGCACAACGGTCTCAATAAACCACATCTAAAACCCCCAATGCTGTATGCGTAGTAACACCAGCGCCATCACGATGCCAACGCACGCGGATAAGGTCAGCATATAAGTAAAAACTGCGCGCCCAACGCCGATATTGACATAGCCCTTTAAGATATCTGAGAAAGAGTTAATCAAAGGAAAGCTTGGAACTAGCAACAGCACGCTAGAGGCAACGGCGATATCGGCGTTATTGCCAATATCAAAGTAATAGGTCGTCGCCCCAATCAAAGAGGCGATAAAGGCCGTCACGATGACGGTGATAAAGGGATTGAAGTGGTGCTTTGCTAAGTAGATGCGGGTGAACATTGCCACCATACCAGCGATAAAGGTCACCGCCGTAATCGACCAGCTGCCGCCATTCAAATAAGCAAACGCGGCACAAGAAGCGCCGACAAATATACTGACTAGCCATGTCGGATATACCGTTTTATCCAACTCATCAAACGCAAGGGTTGTGCGGTCAATCAACTCATTGCGATCGACAGTGGCTTCGGTTTTATTGACGATTTGCTGGATTTGTACCAATAAATTGACATTGATGCTCTGATTGATCGTATCTCGGGTGGTGGTGATACAACGCTCATTACAGATAGTCGTCAAAGTGATCGCATTAAAATTTAGCGAACACTCGACGCTACTCATTCCCAAGGCGAGCCCCAAGCGTTTGGATAAGTCCACCACCACGGCAGACTCAGCGCCATACTGCATAAGCAGTAATCCGCAGCGCACGCAGAGTCGAGTGATGCGCTGTTGCTGTACGTAGCTGATAGAGGTCATGGGTAAGCTGGGCATGTTGGCTACTGTCGCTCTTATGGGGGTTATAAGGGATGAGAAGTAGTGATGACGTATCGATATAGCAAGGTAACGATAGCATAACTTGCGCTATTGATTTGCTACTATTATAAGGCGTAAACCATTGCTGCAAGGAGAATAAAATGCATATCGTCATTCTAACTTTGACCTTTTCTTTACCTGGCTGTAGCTCATTAAAAGAAAAGCGCCAACGTATGGGCGGCCTGCACGCACGTTTTGGCAATACGCCAAGCGTCGCGGTATGTGAGAGCGGTGAGCGTGATCGGCATGACGCCAGCGAATGGACATTCGTTATAGTCGGACTGTCTAAACGGGACATCGAGTCGCAATGCAGTCAGATCGAAGAAAAAATAGAACGCACGGTGGATGCAAGGGTAATGAATGTTGAGCGGGAGTTTATTTAGGTTAAACGATAATTATCTTAAGTCTGAAAAATGTCTAACCTATAGGTTGGATATCGCAAGCTTCACTCAGCCTACGACGGATCTAATGTTAACTATGAATAATGCAAGGTAGGTTGGTGTCGAGGAACGAGACCCAACAGGATAATTTTGTACAATATGAATCGTTGGGTTTTCTTCGTCAATCCAACATACGGGCTGTGCGCTTCGCACTTATCGATGCTGCGCAAAATTCATCTCAATAGCACTGTATCGTTTTTAAAGTGAGACAATTACAGTGATAATACCTCTTGCGTGCGGCGGTTCAGCTCGGCAATAGCGTCTTTATTTAGCGCATTGGCATGCGGTTGTCCGAACTCACCTCTAGCATCGCCGTTAGCGCCGTCTTTAATGTCATTATCAAAGTATTTACCTGTATCGTTAGCAAACTCATCGGATATGGTAAGCTCAGTTAAAATGTTCGCGCCTTTATCTGCTGATGACCAATATTTGCCATAAGCTTCATCGACCATTTTGGTATTCAGTAGCGAGCCAGGATTGACCGCGATGACGTTGATATTATTATCTGCGACGGTATCGGCTAAGTCCATACTCCACATCGTGAGTGCCAGCTTGCTTTGCGCATAAGCGTCTTTGTCGTCAAGACGTTCGTTCCCTGCAAATGCGGGATAGAATATTGGTGCTTGCGCCGCTGAGCTTAGATTAATAATGCGCGCTTTATTAGATTTTTTAAGCAGTGGTAATAAGGCGTTAGTTAATACATAAGGCGCTAAATAATTAACCACGAAACGCACGTCGAGTCCGTCTTTGGTCACGGGCGAGCTGGTGGTATAAATCCCAGCGTTATTAATCAGTACATCAAGCTTTGCTAGCTTGTTGTTGACCTCGGCCGCCATATCACGGACGGTGTTTAGGTCTGACAAATCCGCCACAAATCCATCGATATTATTTGTCGCTGCGCCTGTCGCTACTGCTTTGACCTCCATAATGACGCTATCAAGCTTGTCGGCATCTCTGCCATGCAAATATACCTGATGTCCCGCTTTTGCTAAATTGAGAGCGGCAAGTTTACCAATGCCATCGGTGCTACCAGTAATTAAAATCGTCTTCGTCATAAGTTATCCTTATACTTTTAATAATGATTTAATTTTGGATACGCATTCTATTTTATCGGTCGTCATGGTGCAGTGATAACTATAAAAACTGTATTGATAAACTACGTTTATGGGCAAGCCGAGCGTGAATGTAATCTTGATCTGCAATATCTCTAAAACATCTGATTGCAAGATGATTTAATTGCTTGTTATTATCGTCGCTCATATTTGAGTGCATTTTTTAAGTGAGTCTATCTCTTGTATTCTTTATACTAACACTAGGCTTAAACCGTACTCAACAAAAAAGGCCACTCCCAAAAGAGCAGCCTTTAAATTAAAACCAAACAATTAACTAAACTAACCCGCCTCAGAAACCACCTGCGTAAGCATCGGCTTCAAAAACTCACCCGTGTGTGAGCCTTCGACCTCTGCGACCTCTTCTGGCGTACCCTCCGCGATAATCATGCCGCCGCCTTTACCACCTTCAGGGCCAAGATCAATCACCCAATCGGCAGTTTTGATGACATCCAAGTTATGCTCGATGACCACGATGGTGTTACCTTTATCGCGTAGCGCATGCAAGATGTTGAGCAGCTTATCGATATCATGGAAATGCAAACCTGTGGTTGGCTCATCCAAGATATATAGCGTCTGTCCCGTGTCGCGTTTGGCAAGCTCGCGTGCCAGTTTCACCCGCTGCGCTTCACCGCCAGAAAGCGTCGGTGCAGACTGACCCAAGCGAATGTAGCTCAGTCCCACATCCATCAACGCTTGTAGGCGACGATAGATCGCTGGAATCGCCGAGAAGAACTCAGTGGCGTCCTCTACCGTCATCTCGAGCACGTCAGCGATGGTTTTGCCTTTATAGTGAATCTCTAAGGTCTCGCGGTTATAACGCTTGCCTTCACAGGTGTCACACGGCACATACATATCCGGTAAGAAATGCATCTCAACTTTGATGAGACCGTCGCCTTGGCACATCTCACAGCGTCCGCCTTTGACGTTGAAGCTAAAGCGCCCAGCTTTATAACCACGTGCGCGGGCTTCTGGTGTTTGGGCGAACATCTCACGCACGGGAGTGAAGACGCCAGTATACGTCGCAGGATTGGAGCGCGGGGTACGACCAATTGGGCTTTGATCGATATCGACCATTTTATCCAAATGCTCAAGACCGCTAATGCTCTCATGCTTATCCGCGATAAGGGTAGACGCATTGTTTAATTGTGTGGCGGCGATAGGCATAAGCGTACGATTAATCAGCGTTGATTTACCAGAACCCGATACACCCGTGACACAAGTCATCACCCCAACGGGCAGGCTCAGATCGACGTCTTTTAGGTTGTTGCCTGAGGCGCCTTTGAGCTCGATAGTCATCGGTACCTTTTTAGTTTTGGCTTTCGCTTTACCTTTAACCTCGACCTCTACGGTTTTGGCTTTATGCCGCACTTTTGGTATCTCAATGCGTTTTTCGCCCGACATATATTGTCCGGTGAGCGAATCTGGCGTTGCCATCACTTCATCGACCGTACCCTCGGCGATGATATGACCGCCATGCACGCCTGCGCCGACACCGATATCGATAACGTGATCGGCTTGACGTATGGCGTCTTCGTCGTGCTCGACGACCAGTACCGTATTACCCAAGTCACGCAGCCGCGTTAGAGTCTTTAGCAGGCGATCGTTGTCACGCTGATGCAAGCCAATGGACGGCTCATCGAGCACATACATCACGCCCATGAGACCGGCACCGATTTGGCTGGCAAGACGGATACGCTGTGCCTCCCCGCCCGATAACGTCTCAGCAGAGCGAGCAAGGGTTAAATAATCTAGCCCGACACTAACGAGGAAGTTTAGACGCTCATTAATCTCTTTAAAGATTTTTTCTGCCACTTCGCCTTTATGACCGCCGATCTTTAAGGTCTTATAATAGTCAGCAGCATCACCGATAGATAGCTTGACGATATCGGCGATGGTCTGCTCATCGACACGCACGTTGCGCGAGATTTCATTGAGACGCGCGCCATCGCAGACGTTACAGGTGGTGTCAGCCAGATATTTTGCCAGCTCGTCACGCACAAGGTTACTTTGCGTTTTGGCATAACGGCGCTCAAGATAGGGTAGTACGCCTTCAAATGGTACGGTCTTATTGGTCTTGCGCCCGCGCTCATCGGTAAAATTAAAGCTCAGTTTTTCTTTACCAGAGCCGTGCATGATGATGTCTTGTTGCGCTTTTGGCAGTGCTTGCCACGGTGCATCCATATCGATGTCAAAGTGCTTGCAGACGGTAGAGAGCAGGCCAAAATAATAGGCATGACGCTTATCCCAACCATTGATCGCGCCTTGGTTGAGCGATTTTTCATGATGAGTAATGAGCTTTTCAGCAGCGAAATACTGACGCTTACCGAGTCCATCACAAGTTGGGCAAGCGCCGTAGGGGTTGTTAAAACTAAACATCCGCGGCTCAAGCTCAGGCACGGCGCGATCACAGACAGGGCAGGAGTGCTTGGCTGACATCACTTGGTCGTCAGCACTGTCTGCGTTTGGATTGCCGTCCATAAAGTGTAGCGTGACCAGACCTTGGCCTAAGCGCAGGGCAGTCTCGAGACTTTCGGCGACGCGGTTGCCCAAATCGTCGCGAACTTTAAAACGATCGACGACGACTTCGATGGTGTGTTTTTTCTTTTTATCGAGCGTGGGTAGCTCGTCGGTATCATAGACATCGCCATCGACACGCACACGGACGAAGCCTTGTCCGATCAGCTGCTCAAGTAGGACCGTATGCTCGCCTTTACGCTCACGAATTACAGGAGCCAGTATCATAAGCTTGGTATCTGTCGGCAGCGCCATGATCTGATCGACCATTTCGGTGACAGACTGCGCCACCATCGGCTCACCATGCTCGGGGCAATAAGGCGTGCCGATACGCGCGTATAATAGACGCAGATAGTCATAAATCTCAGTAATCGTACCCACGGTTGAGCGTGGATTATGGTTGGTCGATTTTTGCTCGATGGCAATCGCAGGGGAGAGTCCCTCGATGCTATCGACTTCTGGTTTTTCCATTTGTGAGAGAAACTGACGCGCATAGGCAGACAGACTCTCGACATAACGACGTTGTCCTTCAGCATACAAGGTGTCGAAGGCCAATGACGATTTACCAGAGCCTGATAAACCTGTGATTACCACGAACTTATCGCGTGGGATGTCCAGATCGATGTTTTTTAGGTTGTGCGTGCGGGCGCCGCGTATTGCAATGTGGTCATTTGCCATCGGTGATAGGTTTCCTATTTGCTAAAGTGATGGATAAAAATACTGATGTATAAGAAGTAGTGAGCGCAACCTACATTTAAACTAGCCATGTAAAACAGCATCCCAGTCGCGCTATGTTATTTTTAAAGTGTATGAGGGTCAAAATAGTGACGCAAAAGATAGCTGGTTTTTATAAACAGCGTTTTTGCAAGCTATGTTTTTACAATAACTATTTACAAATGATTTATAAGCGATACTTTTATAGACGATACGCTTTCTTTAGTGCTTTGGGTTTTATAATGGCTTTATCAGGCCTCGCTGCGGTTTTTACCCTATTTTTTAGTGCGTGCTTTTTCGCGCGCGTTTTTTATAAGCTGGGTAATCTTTAACCAAATCATTTAAGGCGGCTAAACCATCTAGGCCGTTTTTATCTCACAAGTTTTGTTAGACTCAGCCAATCTAAATCAAATCTGTGTTACGTAACAGGTATCCTTTGTTATGGTTTTGACCAGCACGCTTGTCTTAGTTAGCACTTAATGGCTCAAGCGAATCTGCAACCTTGTTGATAACGTTGTACTTTATTGTCATGATGCGTGCATTATTCAAGGCAAAAAGCCGCTAGAGACGCACTTGGTAACAAAAAACAAAAGTCTCGGCAACCAAACGGCGAATGTCTTATACTAGGGGCCTTAATTTAGAGGGCTTGATTTGTAGGTGAGTGCCCTGATAGATCGACTGTGATATTGATGTATGGCTAATCTATTTTAAAATAAGTATGGTCCTACTGGTCGTCATTTTTAGAGTGAATCGACTATATCAGCAATGATAAACCTGTGAGGCAAGTATGAATAGCGTAGAAAAACGGGCAATCCTTGGGGTCGGCGGCATCTTTGCCCTGCGTATGATTGGCCTGTTTATGATTGTGCCTGTGTTTTCGGTGTATGGCGACAATTATGCGCATGCCACGCCGTTTTTGATTGGTTTGGCGGTCGGGGTTTATGGGCTGGGTCAGGCGATTTTTCAGATACCGATGAGCCTTGCTGCTGACAAGTTTCCGCGTAAGCCGATTATCTTTTTGGGTCTGATATTGTTTGCTTTGGGCGGTATGATTGCAGCCAACGCCACCGATATTTATGAGGTCATCATCGGTCGGGCGCTGGCAGGAAGTGGTGCGGTGTCGGCGGTATTGATGGCGCTACTCGCTGATGTCACGCGCGAGGAGATGCGTACCAAAGCGATGGCGACGATGGGCTTGACCATTGCCACCTCTATTATGTTGGCCTTTGCATTTGGCCCTTTGTTGGTCGGCTCGCTTGGTATGTCAGGCTTGTTTTGGCTGACATCGGGCTTTGCGGTATTGGCAATGATGTTACTGTTTGTGGTGCCGACGCCGCTACGAGTGCTCAAACATAACTTGGACAATAAATCTATCGGTAAGCAGTTGGCCAGCGTGCTAAAAATCGGCGATTTAAACCGTCTGCATATTGGTATCTTTGCCTTACATTTGACCATGACGGCGATATTTGTCCTCTTGCCGCATCAGCTCTCTGAGGTGCTGGGTTTGTCGGTTCGTCAGCAGGGCTTGGTGTATTTGCCACTGTTGTTTATTGGCTTTGCGGTAGCGATACCTTTTATTATTGTCGCAGAAAAAAAGCGCAAAATGCGTCAGGTGTTTTTGGGTGCGATTGGCCTGATGACTGCGGCACTGGCATTACTGGCGCTGGGTAGCCATGTGGGCATTGGGATTGTTTTGGGGTTGCTTTTATACTTTATGGGCTTTAACTTGCTTGAGGCGACGATACCTTCTTGGATATCCAAGCGTGCACCAGTCGCCAATAAAGCCACAGCGATGGGACTCAACTCATCCAGCCAGTTTTTTGGTGCCTTTGTCGGCGGGGCGCTGGGCGGCATACTCTTGACGCAGCCAAATTTGCTAGCATGGGGCGTACTGGCGCTGATTATGGGCGCGGCGCTATTACTGATATTTCCGATCGCCCAGCCGCCGTATCTATCAAGTACCACCATTACCCTTCCTAAAAACATCAATATCCAAGACTGGTCGCGGCAAATGCTGGCGGTAGATGGCGTAGATGAGCTGGTGGTGATGGCAAAAGAACAGGTTGCCTATCTTAAGCTGGACAAAACCCAGCTCACCGACGACTCGCGACAAGTACTGTCGCATCTGGCCCAAAGCCCACTAGATATTTAAATAAAAATTGGTTAAAGTAAAATCAAATCACTGTAAAATCGTATTGTCGATAGCATTAACGATGATGGGGCACATTGCCTTCATTGAATCATCATAAATACGATTCACTAAATTATTCATAAATAAAAGGACGGTACCATGCGCGGAGTTAATAAAGTTATCATCATCGGTAACCTTGGAGCAGACCCTGAGGCACGTCAGTTTAATAACGGTGGTAGCGTGACCAATATCTCGGTTGCGACATCAGAGCAGTGGACAGACAAGCAAAGTGGCGAAAAAAGAGAAGCGACCGAATGGCATCGTATCTCACTCTTTAATCGTCTAGGCGAGATTGCAGCGCAGTATCTTCGTAAAGGCAGTAAGGTCTATATCGAGGGCAGTTTGCGCACGCGCAAATACCAAGACCAAAATGGTCAAGATCGCTATATCACCGAGATTCGCGCTGAGCAAATGCAGATGCTCGATGGCGCAAGCGGTGGCGGTCAAAGCCAAGGCGGGGGCTATGGTAATCAAGGCGGTCAAAACAGCTTTGGTCAGCAAGGTGGCTACAACCAAGCAGGCGGCGTAGCAGCTCAAGGTATGGCGCAGGGCGGTAACCAAGGGGGTTATAACAATCAAAATGCTTATAACAACCAAAGCAATCCTCAGCAAAATCCATTCAATCAGCCAGCGCAAAATGCCTCTCAGCCTAAGCCAACAGCGATGCCTGATGGTCCAGTCGATGATGATATTCCGTTCTAACTTATACAATAACAAGATGTTGTATTTATAATTCTGTAGCTCATTGATAATAATATCATTGAGCTATTTTTATATCCGTTTTTATTATTGATTTTTTTTAATAAAAACAAAGTTTGTTTGTTATTAAATATGATTTTTTATAAAATTAAGAAATAATGGGGAGTAATAGTGGATTAAAAATTTACTTAAGTTTACTGTCTGCTGAGTCTATACAAAAATGTATAAAAAACTACTGTTGTGATAAGCGATATTTTTGTTTATATTACTTTTGCGAATAAACTTTATGACCCAAAACCTTTTTTTTTGGTTTGAGTATGGCGATATTGAGCTATTTTAAAGCAGATGACATTTAATGGGTTTATAATCTTAACGCCGTTATCATATGATTAAGTGCTAACTCAGATACTGAGTCAGTTACGTCCTTAATGATTCATTAGATCATTAAGATTGTTATTTTATTATAGAGTTGGATTTATTATGACTAAAAATAGTGCTATTGATTTAGATAGTTTAGGCGTTGATGAGCTACGTGCCATTACCGAAAACGCTCAGCAACTTATCGCTAAAAAACAGCATCAGCGTTTATATGACGCTTATATGCAGTTCGAAAAAATTGCAGAAGACAGCAATACCACCATCGAAGAGATTTTAAAAGCCGGTGAGACGCTGGAGAAAAAACGCAGTATTAAATACCGCAATACTGATAACAGCGAAGAGACGTGGACGGGCCGTGGCCGCAAGCCTACCTGGTTGGTAGAGGCGTTGGCCGCAGGTCGCAAACTTGAAGACTTTGCTGTTTAATTAGCACAGCCAGCGTCTGGTTGCTGAGCCAAGCATCAGATAAAAGCCAGTATCTTTTTTGCCAGTCTTTTGGTAAAAAGATACTGGCTTTTTTTCTGTCATCTGTATGCCATTGTTTGTTATGATAATGACGTTTTTGTCTTATATAAGAGTTATCACACTGTGCCCCAAGTATCTGCATCGTCTCATAAGCGTCCCCGTAAGCTGTGGTGGCTCGTTGGGCTGGTGCTCTTTGCGCTATTTGCGGTACTGCAGATGCCTGCCGCATGGGTGCTTAACAAGTATGCGCCAGATACGCCTTATGTGCAGCACGTATCGGGCAATCTCTGGCAAGGGTCTGCTATTTGGCAGATGCCTGTGGCAGCAAGCTCGCTTACGGGGACAGCCGACTGGTCATGGCAGCCTTGGCAGTTGCTGCTCGGTAAGCTCGGTGCCAAGGTTGATATCCAATCAGAGCAAACCCGCCTGCATGGGCAAGTAAAAATAGGCTGGCACTCGTGGCAGGTAGATAATATGAGTGGCAAAATTGCCCCGTCCACCCTTGCCAGTATCATCGATTGGCAACTGCCCAATACACCAATTCAGGTCAATAATGTCTCGCTCAAACGCCAGACAGCTAGCGGTACCGCCGCCGATGAATCAGCGACCAGCGCCAAGGCGGCAGGCTTTAGCCAAGCAGATGGTCAGCTTACGTGGGTGGGCGGCGAGGTTGGCTATCCAAGTGGCGGTAAGGTATTTTATATCACCATGCCTGCGCTGCGTGCTGAGCTGAGCGCTGAGCAAAAAAACAACAAAAACCTTTTGCATATCAATCTACTAAACCAACAAGATAAGCGCTTGGGTGACTTATATATCGATGGCGATAATATGCTAGATGTCAGTTTGACCCAACGTCTGCTAGAAAATATGCCTGACTATAAAGGACAAGCGCCGCAAGATACGCCAGTCGTCAGTGTGCGTCAGCCTTTATTGGCTGGTTTGGGGGCGCAGTAAATGCTGAATATGAGCGCAAACCTCAAGCCTGTACTCAATATCCTAAATCGCTTTTCGGGTTGGTTGCTGTTTTTGGCCATGGTATGGCTGTGCTGGACAGCGGCGCGGCTATTTTGGCTCTTGCTGGCGGCACCGCTCGCACCAGCCTTGCCCTTAGCGCCATTACAAAGCAGCACGGCTTCAGGCAATGACAACGCAGGTTTGTTTGCGATCTTCTCCGACCCCGAGCCGAGTGCAGCGCCTGTGCAGCCGCCACCAAACGTCGAGTTAAAAGGGGTGCTGCTCGCTATGCCAGAGAGCCAGTCGTCGGCATTACTCGATGTCAATGGTGAGGTAAAAAACTATCGTATCGGTGATACGCTGACAGGTAGCGACTATGCATTGGTGGCCGTCGATTGGAATGCTGTCGTCATCGCTGATGCCTTTGACAAGCAAACTGTGATTAGAATGGTTGAGGCGATGCCGCTGGATCAAAGCGATAACATAGCAGGTGCGGTGAGCAACCAGCGTTTGCCAGATCATACGATGTTGCCTACCGCGCCGCTGCCAGCTGATATAGACAATGAGGCGGCCATGACAGGCAGCGATGATCGTGACAGTAGTCCGCAATCAGCCATCGCCGAGGCGGTCACCGAGCTGCAAGAAAACCCCGCCAGCTATCTGAGTAGAATGGGGGTGATGGCGTCAGGAGAGAGCTATCAAGTGACGGCGGCGATGCCAGCGCAACTGCGTAATCGCTTGGGTCTTGAGCCAGGGGATAAGGTCATCACGGTCAATGGGCAAAGTGTGGGCAACAATCCTGCCCAAGACGCTGGCATATTGCAGCAAGTCCAGCAAACTGGCGAGGCGCAGATACAAGTGCAGCGCGGCGAGCAAGTGATCACCATTCGTCAGCAGTTTTGATGCCATTTAACAGGTTGCGGCAAGGTTGTGACTTTGTATTTATCACATTTATAGTAAGCCCATCACCAGATGGATTAAGCGTTCGCTCAGTTGTATCGTTGTGTTTGAGTCTTCACGCTCACATAGTGGTTTTAAATGCTGGCTAGGTAGGTTTTGACCTAAAGCCAGTACATATTTAGCAATATCACTGCAGGTAATTATCAATATGGTCAGTTCTCACAAATTTTCAGTCACGCCTTTGCAGCGTATTATGCAGCGTCTGATGTGTATGTGTCGTCCTTTATGTCTGGCGATACCGCTATGGGCTGCCAGTACAGGGCTTGCGAGTGCTGAGAGCTGGAAGGTCAACTTACAAGACGCTGATATCAAGGCGTTTATCAATGAAGTGGCGACCATCACCAATCAAAATTTCGTCCTCGACCCGCGTATCAATGGCAATGTAACGGTGATTTCAAACAAAGCCTTATCACGTGATGAGATTTACCAGCTGTTTTTGAGTGTGATGCAGGTCAATGGCATTGCCGCGATTGATTCTGGTACGACGGTCAAGCTGGTGCCTGATAATGTCGCCAAGCAATCTGGCGTCGCCGTCGATTTGCGCGGAGATAGTGTCGGTGAGTCCTTGGCCACACGCGTGATTTATCTAACCAATACTCAGGCGGCAGAAGTATTGGGCGTCATTCGGCCCCTGATGCCGCAGTCTGCCCATGCTGCTGCGGTACCTGGTGTCAATGCGCTGGTGTTGTCTGATCGCGCCGATAGCCTCAATCAGCTGACGGCGCTCATCCGTGATTTGGACAGCAATGTCAATGATAGCTTGCGCGTGATACCGTTACGCCATGTCGATTCTGAGCGTATGATGGAGCTGATCAGCGCGTTGGTCTCTAGTGCAGGCAGCGGGCAAGCACAAGGCGGTAGTAATCAGCTGAAGGTGATTGCTGATAGTGCCAGCGATAGGCTATTGGTCAAGGGTAGCCCTGAGATGATCGCCAAAGTACAAGAGATGGTAAATCAACTAGATACCACGCCTAGCAGGCGTCTTAGCGGCTTACGGGTCTTTCGTCTAAAGTATGCCAGTGCCAGTCATATTGCAGAGATGCTACGCGGACTGCTGGCCAATCAGTCGATCAATAGTGCAGGGGCGACTTCTACTTTGGAATCTGCCTCCCTAAACGACGCCAGTAGTGCCGGGGCAGGACTGAGCAGTGCTGCCAACGATACCAGTACGAATAGTACGGCTGCATCGGCGTTGTCTTCTGCAGGCGCTGGTGCTGGCAGCGCCAGTGCAAATGGTCGACCCTTTAGTATCATTGCTGATGAAACCCAAAACGCCGTTATCGTCAACGCCGCCCCTGAGCTGATGTTTGAGATCGAAGATGCCGTCAACCAGCTAGACAGTCGCCGCGCGCAAGTGTTGATTCAGGCAGCGATCGTCGAAGTATCAGGCGATGATGCCACCCAGCTTGGCGTACAGTGGGCGCTGGGCAATGCCAATAGCGGCTACGGCGTGGTCAACTTCAATAACGTGGGCGCTAGTGCCACCTCGCTTGCCGCCGCCGCTTTAGCAGGTGGGTCGAGTATCAGCGCCGCTGCCGGCTCGATAGCAGGCGCGTTGGTCGGTATCGGCGATAGCAGCAAAGACAGCCAAGGCAACACTCAGTTTTATGGCGCAATCTTACAAGCGCTTGACTCGACGACCAGTGCCAATCTGCTATCGATGCCTTCTATCTTGACGTTGGACAACGAAAAAGCCAGTATATTGGTCGGGCAAAACGTACCCTTTGTCACAGGTTCTTATACGACCAGTGGTAACTCCTCGACCAATCCTTTTCAGACCATTGATCGTCAGGACATCGGTATCAATCTCAATGTCATTCCGCATATCGGTGACAATGGCACGGTACGCCTTGAGGTCTCACAAGAGGTTTCATCGGTGGTGCCTGGCAGTACTGGCAACGCGAGCGGACTGATTACCAATAAAAGCCTGATTAATACCACGATTTTGGCAGACGATCAGCAGACTATCGCCTTAGGTGGCCTGATGCGTGACAACACCACCACCCGCCAACAAAAAGTCCCAGGGCTGGGCAATGTCCCTGTGATTGGTCGGTTGTTTCGCTCAGACAACGACAGCACCCAAAAAAGCAATCTAATCATATTTTTGCAGCCCACCATCTTACGTGATGGCGGTGCGGTCGCGAGTGTCACTGAGCGTAAATACAATCAGATGCGTGTGCTACAGCTAGTCATTGATAAAAACGGCACAATCAAACAGTTGCCCTTGAGCGGTACAGAAGGCTGGAATGGCAATGTCAGCGCCGACTATGAGCTGATGCCGCTCAACCCTCTCGTACCCAAGCGCGATCAAACCCCAACTGCTGCGCCGCAAGGATTTACAAAAGTGGACAGTCCAAGCAGCGGTATCACCACCTATCCGTTAAAGCGCTGATGGCTGATGGTAGCTGGTTTTTAATTCACCAATTTTTTAATTCACTATCATCAATCCGGCATAAAGCGAACGCGCTTACGAGGCCGGATCATGATGTAATCACGCACATGACATCGTACATTAGCTTGCGCATTCATAACACAGATACACATAGCACACTTGATATCGCCGTATAATAATGGGTAATAAGTGATTGTTGGTACCAATTGCCAAAAAAACTAAGCAAGTATCAAGAGTAGCTATCATGTCAGAGCATCAAAATGACCAAGCATAAAGACAACAAGTATAAAGACCATAAGCAGCCAACAAAAAAGTGGCTGGCCTTGGGGCTAACCGCGGCGGCTTTGTTACTGATCCCTCGGCGTAGTAGCCGGAAGTCTGCCACGAGCTGCCATGAGAGCTGCGCAGACCACTTATGACACGGCCGAGTCAAGCGGCGATACAAAAAACCAAGGTAAAGACAGCTGCCAGAGACCCAATACGTGCCGTGGAGTGACGATTATGACTGCTAGCGACTCATCAACCCTTAGCCATGACTATGAGAGGATATCTACTATCTACCCGCTCATCGATACGCACACACACTTTGATGCGCCTGTATTTGACCATGACCGCACAGCCCTTGCGCAACAAGCCTATGAGCGAGGGGTGCATCATTTGGTACTGGTGGGGTATTTGGCGCGTCATTTCGAGCGTATGTATGAGACCAAGCACGCACTCACGGCGACTGATGCAATTCAAGACAAAGATGGGGACAATCGTGACCGCCCGCCGATGCCTGTCACGCATATTGCGTTAGGTTTGCATCCTTTTTATATTGAGCAGCATACTGACCAGCACTTGGCGGATATGGCTCAAATGTTGGGGCAAAAGCGTCCTATCGCCATTGGTGAGATTGGACTAGATACCTTTACAGATGCCATGAAAGTCCCTGCCGTGTTTGCCAAGCAGCAGCAGTTTTTTTGCGCACAGCTGGACATGGCAGTGGCGCATCAGTTGCCTGTGATGCTGCATATCCGTAAGGCACATGCAGAGGCACTGGCTATGTTAAAAGCGCACGACTACGACGCGCAGCAGCTCGGTGGTATCGCCCATAGCTTTAGCGGCGGCGAGCAAGAAGCCAAGGCTTTTGTCAAACTTGGTTTTAAGCTGGGAGTGACGGGGCAAGTCACCAATCCCAATGCCAAAAAACTGCGCCGCGCGATTAGTGCGGCGGTAAAAGCGCATGGCATCAGATGCTTGGTGTTAGAGACGGATTGCCCTGATATGACGCCCATCATGTGTCAGACGGCAGGCGACAGCGCATCGGCATTAGGCCAGTCTCCAGATGATGAGTGGGGCGCGCCGTCTACTGCGGGATGTGCTCATAATAGGAATGTACCGGCCAACTTGCCATGGGTGCTGGCGAGTCTCAGTGAGCTGCTTGAGATACCCATCGACGAGCTTGCCAAACAATTATGGCAAAACAGCAATGATGCTTTACAAACGCGTTGGCCTTATCCCGTATAATGAGGGTAGAAAATCAAGCATCATGTAGACAAGTCATTTCAATTTAAAAGAGCGTTGAATCTGTGATAAGTGATACAAAAAGTTTTGAGCAAATAAATGAAGCGATGAGCAACGCGCCTTTGGCGATGCAAGCCGAAGATGGGCAGTATGAGCGCCGCTTTCAGGGCACCAAGACGCTTTATGGCGCAGCAGCGGCAGACACCTTTGCCGCCGCTCACGTCTATGTCATCGGGGTGGGCGGTGTCGGCTCTTGGGCGGCAGAGGCGCTGGCTCGAACCGCGGTCGGCACCATTACCTTGATAGATTTGGACGTGTTGGTCGCCTCCAATGTCAACCGTCAATTACCGGCACTAGACAGCACCTTTGGTCAAAGTAAAATTGCAGCGATGGCCACACGCCTGCAGGAGATTAACCCAAAAATCACCGTAAACTTGGTCGATGATTTTTTGACAGTAGAGAATGTCGCAGCGTTATTGCCCAGTCGCAATGTGGCCAAAACAGCCGCCCAGCAGGGCAAACCGATTGTGGTGCTCGACTGTGTGGATGATATGAATGCCAAACTGGCCATCGCGTTGCACTGCCGTTTTAACAAATTAAAACTGGTCTGTGCTGGGGGCGCTGGTGGTAAGATAGACCCAAGCCAAATTCGAGTGAGTGACTTGCGTGAGAGCTATCAAGACCCGCTACTGGCCAAGCTACGCAACAAGCTCCGGCACGAAAAAGGCATCAACCGCGAGCTAAAAGATAAGTTTGGTATCAAATGTGTTTACTCTACAGAGCCGCCACGAGTAGATAAGAGCTGTCAAACAGGAGGCTTGCATTGTGGTGGTTATGGCTCAGCCGTCGTCGTCACCTCAGTGGTGGCCATGGTCATGGTGAGCGAAGCGTTACAATTATTGATAAAGCAGACCGCGTAATTCCAACCGTCTGAGATTATTAAATGGAGTCCATCTTGTCTACAACCAACTTGCCAACGCTCAGCTATCCGGTCGCAGTCGATGAAGCTGCGCGCATCAACAAGCTAAGAAAGTATCAAGTGCTCAATGACAATGATGAGCCTGCATTTAAGCGTTTGGTAGAGCTTGCCAAGTCTTTTTTTGGCATGCCGATTGTCACCATCACCTTTATGGACGAGGAGACGCAATATCTCAAGTCTGCCCATGGTTTAGGTGAGGTATGCCGAACCTCACGTGAAGTGGCAATCTGTAATTATACGGTGCTCTCCAATGACGTTTTTGTGGTGGCGGACTTATCAAAAGACAGCCGCTTTAGCCAAAACCCTTTGATTACCGAGTCACCGCATTTACGATTTTATGCAGGGGCGCCCATTATCTTACACGAGGATCATAAAAGCTTTCGCTTGGGCTCTTTGTGCCTGATGGATACCAAACCGCACGACGACTTTGATGAGTCGCAAGCGAAAGTACTGGCGCAATTTGCCCTGATCGCAGCAGATGCGTTACAGCTACAGGACAAGCAGCGTAATGCCAAGCATGCCAATGAGATGAAGTCGGATTTTTTGGCCAATATGAGCCACGAGATACGGACACCGATGAATGGCATCATTGGTATGGTGGAGATGCTAAGCGAGACGAAGCTTAGTGACGAGCAACAAGAATACGTGGACAATATCAAGGTGTCCAATGAGCATTTGATGGCGATTATCAATGGGATTTTGGACTTATCAAAAGTTGAATCTGGCAAAATGACCCTTGACTCCATTCCGCTCAACCTCTCCACGTTATGCAACGAGGTGGTGAGCCTCTTTGCGATAAAGGCACGTCAGCGCGGGCTGATATTAGATTATCACTATACGGAATCGTTATCGCCTTATGTACAAGGCGATCCGATACGGCTCAAACAAATCATCGCCAATCTGGTCAATAATGCCATCAAGTTTACCCGTGAAGGGGGGCAGGTGAGTATCGCGGTCAAGCACGTGCCCAACTGCCACTGTGTCGACGATACCGACCACGCTGATGACAATCATTATCACTCAGGTGAGGCGATCCGCGTACCAGCCAATCTATCGAGTGACCACCCTGCCGATGATACGGCGGTGTCTGCTGACTATATGACCGTATGTATCGAGGTGACAGACACGGGGGTAGGCATCAAGCCTGAGTCGTTAGAGGCGATATTTGATGCCTATGATCAAGCGGATAAGTCGACGCACCGGCTTTATGGCGGTACAGGGCTTGGGCTATCTGTCTGTAAGTCGTTGGTAGACTTGATGGGCGGTGAAATCAATGTCGACAGCGAAGTGGGCGTTGGCACGACGTTTAGTGTCCTGCTACCGCTGCCAACCATCGATGCTGCCAAATATAAAACTTGGCAGAACGCCAATGAGCTCATCACAGATGAGCCAAGTCATGAGCGGGCAGGTCATATCTTGCTGGTCGAAGACGATGCGGTAAACGCCATTATTGCCAAAAAAACCTTGACCAACAGTGGGCATATCGTCACCCACGTCACGGATGGACAGCAAGCGCTTGAGATATTTGCCGTATCGCCTGATCGCTATGATTTGATTTTGATGGATCATCATATGCCGATTTTGGACGGGGTACAGGCCACCATCAAGCTACACGAGCTCTATGATCCGCAGTCTTTGCCGCCGATTATCGCTTTGACGGCCAACGCGATGGACGGCGAGCGTGAAAAATATCTCAAGGTTGGGATGCAGGATTATTGTACCAAACCCTTTAAACAAGAGCAGCTCAATGCGCTGGTGCAGTATTGGCTGATTCAGCAGTCATCCAATCAAGAATAGCGGGGCAATAAAAAAGCTTAACCTTTATCATAAAGGTTAAGCTTTTTTTGTACTCAGTAACAAACAGTAAATAGTAAGCGTCGACTAGTTGACACGGGTCTGGTAGTCACCAGTACGGGTATCCACACGGACCACTTCGCCCTGCTGGACAAATAATGGTACACGTACAACCGCGCCAGTCTCTAGCGTGGCAGGTTTGCCGCCGCCGCCTGAGGTATCGCCGCGTACGCCAGGATCGGTCTCTGTGATTTGCAATTCGACAAAGTTTGGTGGCGTGACGGATAAGGGTACGCCATTAAATAAAGTAATGACACAAAGCTCATTACTGTTGTCCTTTAGCCATTTTGGTGCATCACCAACGGCCGCTTTGTCGGCTTGCAGCTGCTCAAAGGTTTCTGGATGCATAAAATGCCAAAACTCACCGTCGTTGTATAGATAGTTCATTTCAGTGTCTATTACGTCAGCGGCTTCCAAGCTTTCGCCTGATTTAAACGTTTGCTCAAGCACTTTACCACTACGAAGGTTACGCAGTTTGACGCGGTTAAAGGCTTGACCTTTACCCGGTTTGACAAATTCGTTTTCAAGAATGGCACAAGGATTGCCATCCAGCATGACTTTTAGACCTGCTTTAAATTCATTGGTAGAAAAACTTGCCACAAGAGACTCCTAAGGGTTTGTAAGTAGGGGGTATCACTATGCTATGTGCTGGTGGTTGCAGGGCTTATTGCGCCAAACCTCATACCATCACTTGTGTCTGTCGCACTTAGCAAAATAGGCTAGGCGGGATACTTTGATAGGGTAGACACTAAGGGCGTATAATAGCGGCTTTTGGGCACAGGTAATAGGCTGTCATGATAAACCATTTAATCACACAAAAAAACTGGCAAACGCAATTATCCGAAGCCATTACATCCGTGGATGAATTGCTTAGCATCCTAAAGCTTGAGACGCTACGCACAGAGATCTATGTGCCGAAACACTTTGCGCTACGTGTGCCGCGTGCTTTTGTTGCAAAAATGAAAGTCGGCGACCCCGAGGATCCGCTGCTCAAACAAGTTTTGCCCGATCAGCAAGAGCAAATAAAAGTCACAGGCTACGTGGCGGACCCACTAGCGGAAAACGACCAAAACCCTATCAAAGGTCTGCTGCACAAATACCAATCAAGAGTGCTGCTGACCATCACGGGGGCTTGTGCGATTCATTGCCGCTACTGCTTTCGTCAGCACTTTGATTATAGTGCCAACATGCCCACCGCCGATGCCAAAGCACATATCATTGACTATATCACAGCGCACCCTGAAATCAATGAGGTTATCTTAAGTGGCGGTGATCCCCTAAATGTGACCAACAGGCGGCTGTTTGCATGGCTGGAGACGCTTGAGGCCATCCCGCAGCTGACCACCGTTCGTCTGCATACGCGCTTACCGCTTGTGATTCCTGCGCGTTTGGATACGCCGCTATTAGATAGGCTGGCCAAAAGCCGCTGTCAGATTGTGATGGTCATCCACTGCAATCATGCCAATGAGATTGACACGCTGACGGCGGAGCATCTACAGCGTGCAAGAGCCTCTGGCATTACGTTACTCAACCAAGCGGTGTTGTTAAAAGGCATCAATGATAGCGTGGCGATACAGACGCAGCTCAGTCAGCGCCTGTTTGCTGCAGGCGTGCTGCCGTATTATTTACACGTTTTGGATAAAGTGGCAGGCGCGGCTCATTTTGATAGTGATGAGCACAGCGCTGTAAGGCTATACTGGTCGCTGCTGGCGGCTTTGCCAGGGTATCTGGTACCCAAACTGGTCAGAGAATTACCGAATAAACCCTTTAAAGTGCCGGTTAACATTTACCATGATGCTTGATATGCAAAATATGCTATATTAAAAATTAGTAAACAAAGAATGACTAGTAAAGAGTGGGCGAGCTGCTGACTACCAAACAAGCAATATCAATAGTGACGCTTGGTAAAGGATTTATCCAGCGTGCGGGTAAGGATGGTATTAAGGTATAGTCATGCGAAGTAAAATCGATACGCTGATATTAACGTGCAACTGGCATCAGCTTTTCTTGCTTGCCTGTCTGACAAAACGGCTTCGCTGTTAAACTATTCGATATCACGAAAAGTTATTAGGATTAAAAGTTATTAGGAATCTGGATGATCACCCTATCGACGTTTCAAGAGTATTTGTCTGCTACAAAACTGCAGTCAACGACAGTACGGCGTTCAGTTGATAATGAAGCGCGCTATTTGCAGACACTATTGACCGGTCTGCCGTCACAGACACATGAGGCGCAAGCTGAGCGGCTAGAAGAGATTTTGAAGGGCTTGCAGGCAGCGGATATGGAGGAGGAGCAGCGCCTTAAGCTCACCGCTTGTGTCATCGAGGCCGCTGAGCAATTGATTGTGGCGCTGCGCCAACACTATATTTATGAGACTGCTGCCTTTAGTGAGGCGCAGATGGCGTACGTGGCTCAAGTTCGGTCGTTATATTATTTGATTATCATGATCTATGATGGTGTCATACAGCGTGAGATGACAAGCTCCATCCATCCCGATAAATCTGCTACAAAAAACGGTTGGCAGCGTTATTTCAACCATGAAAAGCGCGCATCAGCCGTGCTCGCCCTTGCTATCTATCAGTCACTATTGATGTATCAAAAGCTCTTAGGCGAGGCGGCGCTCTGCTACCAAAAGCCGTCATCGTACTTATGGTCTAAGATCAATCAGCTGTATTATCTTGCTCATCAGCAGCGCCTAACATTGATGAATCTGAGCGCCCATACGCTCACTCAGCGCGCAGACAGCATTCACCGTCTGTACTGTCAGCTATGTTTGCACAGCTTATTGAACGTACGTGCCATGCGTCGCCCTAATATCTTGTTGGTGCAGCGCTTGTTACCTGAGTGGGCCGAGCATCTGCTCGCCACCATAGAGCCTGAGAGCGAAACCCGAGTGTTTGTCAATTTAAAAGACAATCAGCCGCCCACTTACTTGACGGCTCATTCATGCATCAATCCTTATGAGGATCGGTATGAGTGCTTATTTATAGAGCTGACACCGATGATTGCCTATCTGCAGGCACGCAGGCAGGCATTGATAAAAGAAGGCCGGGAGGCGGTGGCGTGTGCGCTGCTCAATAAAGTAATCATGACGCTCACATATCGCTATCTACAGCCTCAGCTGACGTTGCCAACCAAGTATAGCTCAAAGCAAGACGCTGTGGTGATTGGCGGGTTTAACGACATGCATTACCGAGTCAGTCAGGGCTGCAGCTTCACCAGATTGATTGTAGCAAACGAGCTGCCAGAGGCATACCGGCCTCATTATGATACCCATCAGTTGCCCACCAACACTCATACGCGGTTGAACGCTGAGACATTTGATGGCGATGATACCTTATCGTTGTTTCGCATCTTGCGACTGCGCACTGAGCCTGCGAGCATGCCAGTAGATCGCCAACCACCGACGCGGACTGGGCAGCTCGATTTGAGTCCTCTACCTATAGATGCAGATATCCAACATAACACCAGTCATAAAACCCGTGATGAGCGCGTGGCCGCGCCGGTGCCATTACAGATCATGAGGCTTTTTTTGTTATGTCGTGCTGAGACTGCGACTACCCTTGATTGCTCGATAGGGCTGACTCGCTGGGTCAATGCCGATGGCGCTACGCCAGAGATTGAGTGGCAGGTACTCGGACACAATCCAGCGGCTTGCGGTCTACGTGTCGATGGTGATGACACGCGTGACCGGCACTTTGTGCCAGCTTTTATCATGGGGAAAGACGAGCAGCTCCAAACCGAGGCAAGCCTCATTGTCCCAACTGCCCATTTTCAGGTCGATGATCGGGTCATCATGCGTATCAATCAGCAGCAGACGCCGTTACGTTTGGGACGACGCTTATTAATGACTGATGAGTTTAGCCAATATGAAGTGCTACGCTTATAGTTTGACTACCAGCACTATTGTTTGATTTGAGGCAAGCTTTATCAGGCCTATAGTAGACACGAGAAAGTCTGTGTTTTTGTATTTGAATCATGGATAAGTGCCAAAACATACTGCGCGAACTCCCGCTAATGAAACTCGCCTGCAGGGGGTGCAGTTATTGTCTATAATGGTACAAATTGTTACTCTATTGATGCGATACCCAATCTGCTGACCAAGCACTGAATAAGCAAGCTCAGGTATCAAACATCACTGATAAAATACGATCGTATGATCATAAGGTTAAAAGGCCATTTATGCGCACTCAGTCTATCCTAAACCTGTTAGTCATCAATGATGATCAGCTCTATGCTGAGCGACTTGTGCAGTTATTGAGCGCTTATTATGACAGTGTGAATTTGGGGTTTTTGGACGATAAAGAAGAGCTGCTAAGGCTGTTGCGTCAGCCATGGGATGTATTGGTGTTTGGCAGTGCTTATGACATGAACTTCACCGAAGCGGTGGGCATCGTGCAAGAGCAAAGTATTGATTTGCCGATGATTTGTCTTTTTCATGATGAGGCGGCAGCCACCGCACAAAATGACGACGGCTTGCCAGCTATCGTCAGCGGTACAATGGTCAAGGCGCTCAAAGCCGAGCAAGAGATGGCAGTGGTGATGGCTATTTGCTTGCAACATGACAACTTGCGCAGCCGCCGTGAGCTAAAGACGCTACGCCATGTCATCTCTGAGGCGGAGCAACGCGCGAACGTATTGATTAAAAACTCCAAAAGCGCGGTCGCCTATATCGATCAAGGCATCCATATATTTGCCAACGACCCCTATCTGCAGCTTTTTGGCTTTAAAACCATGAACGATGCCATCGGCGTGCCAGTCGTTGATTTGATTTCAGGCGGGGATAGTGTCAAAGGCTTTAAACAGTTTTTGCGGCAGTTTGACAAAGGCAATCGACAAGAGGTGGAGTTTGAGTTTGAAAGCAAACGTACCGATGGTAGCACCTTTGAGGCCAAGCTACAGCTTGCCTCAGCCACCCTAGACGGTGAGCCTGTCACCCAAGTTATCATTCAGCAAAACACCAATAACAGCGCTGAGGTGGCCAAGCGCTTAGCGGAGGCTGAGCGTAAAGATAAACTGACTGGTATCGACAACCGTCATGGTTTTGAAAAACAAATGGCGCTGGTGTACGAGCAGGCACGACAAGGGCTACTGACAGCAGGGCTTTTGTATATTCAGCTCGATAATGTGGGTAAAATAAAAAGCAGTTTGGGCCTACAAGGGGTCGATGCGACAGTCAAGCAAGTCGCCTATATGTTAGATGAGCTGATAGAAGATGGGCATGTGAGCCGCTTTAGTGATACGGTGTTTACGGTGCTTGTCGAAGACAAAAGCGCCAGCGAGCTAAAAGATTTGGCACAGCACATTGTCACACGCATTAGTGAGATGTTTATCGAAGTTGATAAGCGTACCACCAGTACCACCGTCAGTATTGGTATCGTGAAGATAGAGAAAAATGCTGCAGAGCCCAATGTACTGCTCGAGCGTGCTATCGATGCCATCAATCAAATCATGATAGAAACTTCCAATAATGGTGGGACGTACCACTTGTATGACCCAAGTGAGCATGCCAATAGTGATGATCATGCACTGGCTGAGTCTTTGGTCGATGCCATTACCAACAATCGTTTTGAGCTGTCATTTCAGCCCATATATGACATCAACAAAGACCGTAGCGACTTTTTTGAGGTGTATCTGCGCTTACCGCTGGCAGACGCTGACAATACCGTACTCACCCCTGATCAGTTCATGGCTGTCGCCAAGACGCATAATTTATTAGAAAAAATAGACCGCTGGGTACTAATCAATGCCTGCAAAAAAATAAACGAAGTCCGTAAGACCCATCCTGAGGCCAGACTATTGGTGCAGCTCACTGGGGCGTCGCTGGTCGACAAGAAACTGCCAAATGTGGCAAGTCAGTTGATCAAGGCGGTCGGCGGTGCTGCTGGAGTATTGACACTGCAGTTTAATGAAAAAGATATCTTAGACTATCTGACCGTCGCCAAAACCCAGTTTTCGGCGTTGACACAAGTCAGCTGTCAGTTAGGTATCAATAACTTTGGCTCATCTGCTAAGTCTATCGAAATCGCCAGCTTTGTACAGCCAGATATGGTGCGTTTAGCGCGAAGCTATATCCAAGACATCAATTCTGCGGATAACCTAAACACGGTTAAGTCTTTGATTGTGCGTACGTCTGAGGTCCATGCTGACGTACTCATGCCATATATCGAGGATGCCGCGACGATGTCGGTGGCGTGGAGTGTGGGCGCACGCTATTTGCAAGGATACTATCTAGAAGCTCCGAGTGAGACCATAAAAGTCTCATAACGTCATGCCTCATCCTGTTTTTAACTGTCATACCTTTTAACTGAAGATTGTCAAACATGTTTATGATTCGTCAGTATCGTTTGTGCGGCCTTGTTGCCGCTGTTTTATTGCTCAGTGCGTGCGGAGAGCAAGTGCCTGCTGATCACCGTGACCCCGTGACATTGCCGCTATATACTGAGGGCGATGCCGACAACGGTGCGATCATTTATCAAGATGCCTGCGGTCAGTGCCATCAGCTAAATGCAGGGCTAAACAAAAAAGGCCCGCAGCTGATGAATATCTACGGCGCGCCTGCCGCTGCTCTCGAGGATTATACTTATAGTGAAGGATTAAAGGCATCAGGCTGGGTGTGGGATGCACAGACACTAGACCCTTATATCGCCGATGCGCAAAAGAGTATGCCAGACTCAAAAATGCTCTCAGACCCGATGCCGGATGCAAAAGAGCGAGCAGATGTGATTGCTTATCTGTCAACCCTAAGGGCGGCGCCGCCTGCGACCGATGATGGTATTTGATCGCAGACTTATTATGTTTATTCTTCCAAAATGAGCCAATAACTGACTATGAGCCATGCCGCGATCGACCCCGCTTCTAGCACCACCTCTCAGCCAGACACGCAGCTGGCAGATACGGCGGCCTTGAATGCCGCTGACTATCAGCACAATCAGCAAAAAATAGCTCAGCTGCTTGGGCAACTAAACCACATCGTTTTAGATAAGCCGCAGGCGATTAAGCTGGCGCTCAGTGGTATATTGGCGGGTGGTCATTTATTGCTACAAGACCTGCCTGGTATGGGCAAGACCACATTGGCACAAGGGCTAGCCCAGCTGCTTGGCCTGAGCTTTAATCGTGTGCAGTTTACCAATGACATGCTGCCCGCTGATATTTTGGGCATGAGTATCTTTGAGCAAAAAAACCAGCGCTTTGAATTTCGGCCCGGGCCGATCTTTACGCAGTTGTTACTTGCGGATGAGATCAACCGCTCTAGTCCCAAAACCCAAAGCGCGCTGCTAGAGGCCATGGAGGAGCGGCAAGTGACGCAAGATGGGCAAACCTATGCGCTGCCGCAGCCGTTTTTCGTCATTGCCACCCAAAACCCATTGCAGCAAGCAGGCGTCTATCCACTGCCTGAGTCGCAGCTCGACAGGTTTTTGCTGTGTATATCGCTTGGCTACCCATCGCCTGCCGCTGAGCGTGAGCTTTTGCAAGGTCAAGATCGCCGCGAGCTACTCAAAGGCTTGTCTGCTGTACTTGATACCGAGGCGGTATTATTGGCGCAGCAGGGCGTCAAGCAAGTATATGTCGCCGATGTGGTCTTGGACTATCTACAGCGGCTGGTTGCAAAGACACGCGCCAGCTCGGAGTACCATGGTTTGTCGCCGCGAGGGGTACTGTCGCTACAGCGTGCGGCGCAGGCTTATGCGTATGTATCGGGGCATCAGGAGGTGGCACCAGAGGATATCCAAGCGGTGTTTGCTGCCGTCACCGATCATCGCCTCGGTCAGCGTTTTGTACCCGCGCATGTGACTGGTGGACAAGCGACGCAGACCATCGCCCAACGTATTTTGGCAGAAGTGGCTGTTATTGTTTGACCGTCTGTTTACTTATAATAGATTCACTTCTAAAGCTGCTCGTTTATTAGCGATAAGACTATTAATGTTGAGGATAGGGTCGTTATGAGTCTGTTGCCAAATGCCTTTACTGTACCAGCGGACTCTGCACTACGCCGCTGGTTTGCCGCGCGTGCGCCCAAAAGCGATAGCGCCACCCTCACGCTGCGTAATGTCTATATCTTTTTTAGCCGTGAAGGCCTGCTGTTTGCCGTTTTGTTAATCATCACTTTTATCGCTGGCATCAATTATGGCAACAACTTGGTGCTGGGTTTGTGCTTTTATTTGGTTAGCGTTTGGCTGATCAGCTTTCATGTGACCTTTGCCCATATCTCAGGTCTCAAGGTGCAATTGATAGATGTCACTATGGCAGAGGCAGGTGCGCCTGTTTGGGTGACCTTAAAGCTGATTAGTGAGAGCCGCCAACCAAGACGGCAGCTATTATTTGGCTTTGATCAGGCTGACGGCCAAGCGAATAGTAAGGCTAATAGCAAGATAGATAAAAAAGCCAATAAGAAAATCAAAAATAGCGCTAGTACCCAAGAGTCGATACTAGTGACACGACTGCAAGGCGAGCAAACCATTCGCCTGCCAGTACAAACGCACAGCCGTGGCCTGCTGGTGCTCCCCAGACTAACCATCAAAACCGTCTACCCGCTCGGCATTATGCGCGCATGGTCTTATGTGTATTTTGCCCGTCGCGCTTGGGTGTATCCCAAACCTGAGGCTTTTGATTGGCAAGCACAGTATGCGCTAGCCAATGAAGAAGATCTGCCAACAGGCGGGCAATATCAGCAAGGTCAAGATGATTTTGAGCGGCTCGACAACTATATCGAAGGTGAGTCGCTGGCCCGTGTGTCGTGGGGGCATGTGGCACGAGGTCAAGGCATGTTTACCAAGCATTTTGCCGATCCGGTCGGTCATGAGCAAACGTTGGATTATGCCGATATGCCAGCCGCGCATCATGAACAAAAACTGGCACAGCTGGCTTATGGCGTACAGACTTTGGGTGAGCTGGGCGTACCCTTTACGATGCAACTACCGCAAGATAAGCCTGCCGGCGCGGCGACGGGGGCAGGTGACAGCTTTGTACAAGCGTGCTTGCTAAGGTTGGCAAAAGCGCCATGAATAACTCTAAGCAGCCTCTATCAAAAAAAACGATAGCGTCATCGAGTCGCTTTGATAAAGCAGACGCTATAAACGCTGCCAGCTTTGAGCAGTTGGCCTTGGGTGATCATTGCAGCGCACAGATAGTGCATGGCGAAAAGCCAAGCGGATATGCCAAATTTTTTGCTTTGCCTGCCTATTATTGGGTGTTGATCGCCCAAGTGGTCACTATCTTACCGCATGCAGCGCACTTGCCGTTATGGCTAATGGGGTTTGCGGTGGTCAGTATTATTGCTCAGCTGCCGCGTGTGAAAGTGCGATTTAGAAAAACAGCGTATCTAAAACGCGTCTATCAGGGCATGCAGATGCTCGGGTTTTTGTTAGGGCTGGCAGGGCTATGGCTGACTTATCACACCGCTTTCGGCCTCGATATGGGTGTGGCGTTTTTGGTGCTATGCTTGATTAGCAAGCTGTGGGAGCTCTATAAGCGCCGTGATGCCTATGTGGTATTAAATTTATCGCTATTTGTCCTCGCTGCGCTGTTTTTGATGGACCAGGGCTTGGTCACGACGTTTGAGGTAATCGTGGGGGCAGTGACGGTGCTGCTGGCCTTTATTGCGCTAAATGACGACGGCAATACGCGCGGTGATGGTCGCTTGCGTACTTTAGGTGTACTGGGTATTGGCGCATTGCCGTTATTGGTCGTGCTGTTTTTGTTTTTCCCGCGCCTGCCACCGCTATGGTCAGTGCAGCTCTCAGGTCAGCAAGCGACCACGGGTGTCTCTGATAGTATGTCACCCGGTGATTTTGCCGATTTGGGACAATCGACCGAGCTTGCATTTCGGGTAGAGTTTGCAGACAATCGTCCCCCGCAGCAGCAGCTCTATTGGCGCGGCTTGGTCTTTAGTGAGTTTGATGGGGTCACGTGGCGTCCTAGCCCTCAGCAACAAGAGTGGCGGCCTGCACCGCAAACGCCTGCTTGGATTGAGAATGCCTTTGCAACTATCCCTGATGAAGCGAAAGTTGCGCCGACCAACTATGAGATTATCCTAGAGCCAACGCAGCAAAGCTGGCTGTTTGGGCTTGATTATCCGTTTACGCAGCGCCAAGACGTCAAAATCACCTCAGACTTTACTTTATTAAAAGATCAGCCGGTGACTCAGCAGCTGCGCTACGAGGTATTGCAGTTTGCACCGATGCGTATCGATCCTGTTCTCTCTGATGAATCACGCCGTCTCAATCTTACACTGCCAGCTGACGGCAACCTGCAAGCGCGAACATTGGCGCAGCAGTTATTCGCTCAGTCAGGTTCAGACCCTGTGCGCTATATGCAGGCGCTGGAGCGCTGGATTAACCAAACGGACTTTCGTTATACACTGTCTCCGCCACGACTGAATAATAACCGTATTGATGAGTTTTTATTTGAGACCAAAGCGGGGTTTTGTGAGCATTATGCTTCCAGCTTTACCTTTATGATGCGCGCCGCTGGCATTCCAGCACGCGTCGTGGCGGGCTATCAAGGCGGCGAGCCCAGCCGCGGTGGCGATGTCTGGGAAGTACGGCAAAAGGATGCGCACGCTTGGACGGAGGTTTGGCTTGAAGGTCAAGGCTGGCTACGTGTCGATCCGACGGCTTTTGTAGCGCCTGAGCGTGTCGAGCAGGGTATGGAGGCACTGACGCAGTCGCAAGGCGCGGCGATGTTCGGTGATGGCGCTGGGGCACAAATCAGCTATCAGCAGTATCAAATGCTACAAACCTTACGCCGCCTCTCCGATCAAGCCAGTTACTATTGGCAAAAAGATGTCGTTGGTTACGATCAGGACAAGCAAGCCGACTCGCTACTCAACTGGTTTAACATCCGCTCAATCATGCAGCAGATTATATGGCTAACGGTCAGTGCTATCATGGTGATGGCTATAGTCATCTTAGTCATTTGGCAACGTCGCCGTAAGCGTTGGCATCCAGCAGACCTACCACTTGCACAGTTATCAAAACGTATTGGTAAAAGTGATAAAGAGTTGGCTCGTCAAGAGAGTGAAGGGCAGCTGGCTTGGCTTGAGCGCTTGGCA
Organism: Psychrobacter sp. Marseille-P5312; assembly: GCF_900291405.1. Classification (NCBI taxonomy): domain Bacteria; kingdom Pseudomonadati; phylum Pseudomonadota; class Gammaproteobacteria; order Moraxellales; family Moraxellaceae; genus Psychrobacter; species Psychrobacter sp. Marseille-P5312. The sequence goes on along the minus strand of NZ_OLML01000001.1, from coordinate 440,460 downwards.
ATAGCGGTTGATGGCCGAGAAAATGATTCAAATACTGATATCGACGCCGATACCAATGCTAAAAGTAGTAATAAGAGCAGTAAAGTGAGTAAGCTAACAGATAGCGGGCATTCAGAGATTGTACAAGCAAAAATCTTGCAAATGAGGCAGAACTATCGGCAGCTGCGTTATGGACGTCTAAGCAGCCTTGAAACCAATGATAGCGAGTACCAAACTATCCTAAAGCAGCTTAAGAAAGATGCACGTGAATTGTTCTAATGGCTGTTTTGTGAAAGCGTTGTTTAGCACATGATAAAATAGCTATTGATAATACACGAGGCGACTCTATGGCGATATATGTCGATTTTATGCAGATAGAATTTAAAGGCTATAAATGGTGCCACATGCTGGCAGATAGCCTGCAAGAGCTCCATGAGTTTGCCGCCTTGATTGAGATAGATACGCGGTTGTTTCACCGAGACGCCAGCTATCCGCACTATGATGTGACAGTACAAATGCGCAAAAAGGCGATTGAATATGGCGCTATACCTGCCAATCGAAAAAAGATTATTGAATGTGCAAAGAAGCTAAAAATAGAGTTACATGAGCAAATCGCACGCGCTGAGGGCTGCGAATAAGCGCATTCTTTCAAAGCAGAAAAAAGGTGGGTCATGCGTTTGCAGCCTACCTTATATGTCAACGTGGAACTGGTATAAATTTTCCTTGCGTGCTGTGCCTGCGCCGCTCGATGCTGCGTAAAATTTATCCCAGTCTCACTGTATCGTTTTTATACTGAACTCACTATATAAGTACTCTTTGTATATAAAAGCGCGATGCTTTATAGCATTGTGCGTAATAAACCATGCATAGTAAAGGCGCGCGTGACAACTAGATCTTATCAGCGATGATGTAAGAGCGCCAACTATGCCAGACGCGCTGCCAGATAATCCACCAGCAAGCGAATCTTTGGCGATAAATGACGATTGTGCGGATAAATCGCCCAAATGCTTTCTTCAGGCTCTCTATAGTTATCCAGTACGCTGATCAATGCCCCTGAGGCCAGATATTGCTGCACATAATAATCAGGCAGCTGCACGATACCTAGACCCTTTAATGCTGCATCCACTAAGCTATGACCGCTGTTGTATTGCACGCTGCCTGAGACGCGTAGGTTTTTTTCTGTGTCCGTTGGTTTGTGCGCTTGCTGACCCACTGCCTTGTTAGCCTGTTTATTATTTTCGATAAAGTGCCAATAATCACGTGTACCAAGTAGGCAGTTATGTTTGTGCAGATCAGACAGTGTGTGCGGTGTACCATATCTTTTGAGGTAAGCAGGTGCAGCGCAGACAAAGTTGGTACGGCGACTGAGTTTTTTTGCCATCATGGTTGAGTCGCTTAATTTGCCAATACGCACCGCTAGATCATAGCCGCCCTCTATTAGATCTATTTTTTGATTGCTCAAAAAGGCCGTCACTTCGATATCGCGGTATTGCACCATAAAGTCATTGATCAGGGGCAAGAGTTGCTGCTCGCCATAGGTGACAGGGGCGGTGAGTTTGATTCTGCCTTGCGGCTTAGATTGTAAGTTACTCACCGCTTGCTCGGCGGCATCCAAGCCATCGAGCACGCCACGGCAATGCTGATAAAACACCCGCCCTTCTTCTGTGAGCGACACCTTCCGCGTCGTACGATAGAGCAATTTAATATTCAGGCGTTTTTCTAACGCACTGATCTGCCGACTGACCTGCGCGGTGGAGATGCCCAGCTCCTTTGCTGCTCGGGTAAAGCTCTCGTATTCAGCCACATAGACAAACTCACTAATACCATCCCAGCGCATGATTATTACCACTGTGAAAAAGATATTTGCAAATATAACACATTGTTATCACAGCAGAAACAACTATAATGCACAATATAAAACCAACGCCTATAGACGACTCAAACTAGCGCTTGCCTCTACAGTGTAAGCGCTATAAGCTAAATTGGTCTGAGCGTGATTAACGCCATCACTTATTTATGATTACAAGAGAGAATACTATGTCAGATAATTTTATTAAGTCCAAAGCCGCTATCGCGTGGGGGCCAAATGAGCCGCTATCTATCGAAGAAGTCGATGTAATGCTGCCCAAAAAAGGTGAAGTGCTGGTAAAGATTGTCGCCAGCGGCGTTTGCCATACCGATGCGTTCACCTTATCTGGTGAAGACCCAGAAGGCGTGTTTCCTGCGATTTTGGGTCACGAAGGTGGCGGTATCGTCGAGCAAGTCGGTGAAGGCGTGACCAGCGTGCAAGTCGGCGACCATGTCATTCCGTTGTACACCGCAGAGTGTGGCGTCTGTAAAATGTGTCGTTCAGGTAAAACCAACCTATGCTCGGCAGTACGCGAAACCCAAGGTAAAGGCCTGATGCCAGATGGTACCACGCGTTTTTACAAAGATGGTAAGCCGATTTACCATTATATGGGCTGCTCGACTTTTTCTGAATACACGGTGTTGCCAGAGATTTCATTGGCCAAAGTCAATAAAGAAGCGCCATTAGAAGAAGTCTGCTTGCTGGGCTGCGGCGTGACCACGGGCATGGGCGCTGTGATGAATACTGCCAAAGTCGAGGAGGGCGCAACGGTTGCTATCTTTGGGCTGGGCGGCATCGGACTGTCCGCTATCATCGGCGCGCAAATGGCCAACGCCAGCCGTATCATCGCTATCGATATCAACGAGAGCAAGTTTGAGTTGGCCAAAAAGCTTGGCGCGACAGATTGCATCAACCCAAAAAATTATGACAAGCCCATTCAGGATGTCATCGTCGAATTGACCGACGGCGGCGTGGATTATTCGTTTGAATGTATCGGTAATGTCGATGTCATGCGCTCAGCACTAGAGTGCTGCCACAAAGGCTGGGGCGAGTCGGTCATCATCGGGGTCGCAGGCGCAGGCCAAGAAATCTCAACCCGTCCATTCCAGCTAGTGACAGGCCGTGTTTGGAAAGGTTCAGCATTTGGCGGGGTCAAAGGCCGCAGTGAGTTGCCCGGCTACGTCGAGCGCTACCTAGCAGGTGAAATTCCGCTACAAGACTTCATCACTCACACCATGCCGTTAGAAGACATCAACGATGCCTTTGATTTGATGCATAAAGGTGAGAGTATTCGTTCGGTGGTGCACTTTTCTGAGTAAACATTAAGTTAAGCAGCAAACGATAAGCTGAAAATACCGCGCCTATTATGGGGCGGTATTTTTTTATGCTCAAGACAAACCATAGCGATTAGCCTTGCGCGCGATGAATGATTTGCTCTGCAAGCGTAGTCAAGTCTGTGGCCATAAAGTCCGGTGTTGGCACATTGGGGGCGGATAACAAGGCATTATAAGGACGTTTGAGAAACGCTCCTTGGCAGCCAGCAGCTTGCGCGCCGATGGTATCCCAAAGATGACAGGCGACTAGGCATAAATCTGACGTCTGGACCGCCAGTTCATTAGCGACCAGCTCATAGGTTTCAGGCGCCGGCTTGAATTTTGCGGCCTGCTCAACGCTAAAAGACTGCTCAAAAAATACGCTCAATCCTGCCTGTTCTAGTGGCGTAGGGGCGGCGCTGGGTGCTGAATTGGTCAGCGTCACCAGACGAAACCCTGCCTCCCGTAGTTTGGTCAATGCTGGGACAGCGTCAGAGTGCGCAGGCATGTTGCTCATATGCGCTTTTAACTCATCGATATCGTCCTCTGTCAGCGTGATTTGGTGGATGTCAGCGCTCATCTGTAATGCGCCGGTACCCAGCTCACCAAAAGGCGTATACAGCCCCGATAACGTCATGGTTTGCGAGTATAGCACCAGCTGGGCAAACCACTCTCTGAGCATGTTTTCGTCACCGAATAGGCGTGCAAATAACGGCGCTAAAGTGGTTATGTCGAGTAGCGTCTCGTTGACATCAAAGACGATAACCGCGGGTGTTAGATGAGCGTGCATAAGATATCCTTTCATCGACAACGCTTAGGGTTTAGTCGGGCATATTGGCCAATTGCCCTAAGATATTGAGGTAATTGTCTATCCCTTGCGCGCCGCTTACCAAATGACGCTCATTAAAAATCATCGCTGGCACACTTTGAATGCCTTGCTGCTGCCAGTGCTGCTCTTCTGCGCGTATCTCTCGAGCAAAACGCTGGTCTGCTAAGACCGCCAGTGCCTCGCTTCGATCTAAGCCGACCTCTGCTGCGATATCGGCCAGTACCGCGTTATCCGATATATCGCGGTTGTCCGTGAAGTGCGCTGCAAAAAGCGCTTGCTTTAACTCATGTCTGTGGCCTTGTTTTTCGGCCCAGTGCAAGAGCTGGTGCGCATTAAAGGTATTGTGCATCCGTGTGTCATCGTTGAAGTGAAACTGAAAGCCGACCTCATTTCCCGCCTCTGTTATTCTGGCGCGGCTGGCATCCGATTCTGCCTTACTTGAGCCATACTTTTCCATGATGTGCTCACGCATATTTTGTCCTTCTTTTGGCATTTTTGGGTTTAATTCAAAAGGGTGCCAATGTATCTCATAGTCTGTATTGCTTTGCTCAAGCGCTGCGGCCAGTTGGCGGTAGCCAACGACGCACCAAGGGCACACCACGTCTGAGACGATGTCGATACGTAGGGGAGTGTTGGTGTTTTTCATATCTATCTGCCTGATATTATTTATATAATTGATATTGTTTAAAGCTATTTGAGGTTTATGCTCAATTGCTATCTATCAATTCATGCTAGAAGAATGATATTGCGATTGCAATCATATTATTAAATAAACTTTGGTTTGTTTTTTTGACCAAGCAATGTCACAGCGGATTTACAAACCCCTAATGGCTCACTGGATCACGCGCCAGCAGTGGCAAGATGCGGCCATCACGTCAGGCGTTCATCATACAGGAGGGGGTATGCCATAGCCTTGCGTGCAGAGGTCAAAATATGACCCTTAAAAGGCAGCTCAAGATAAGAGGTATCCTCTGGCCTTACGTGCTGACTGCTAAAACCAAACTCCAGCATTTTTATTGGTCAGCTTAAAATTGTTGATTGTCACGTAGCGTACAAACATGGATGTCGGTATTGCCGATTTCAATCGTTTGATAACGCACGCGCACAGTCGTCAGCGAAGTCATAAACTGTTCTAAAAAATAGACCTCTTGCAAAAGTCATAGGTTAAGCTCGGAATTAATGATACCAGCAAACAGCTTCATTCTAAGATCATAGCGCTGACGACGGTTGCGATATTTATGAGCCACGATTTTAAACAACTTTATTAAGCCTATTTTGTGTTCAACCACAATACGGAACTTTGCCAGATAGTGATTGGCCTGTTTGCATATCTCCAATAACTGACCACCACGAGGTTTCTTAAATGGTGTGAAGGTTTGCTTATGTAGATTTGCTAACCCTTGATAACCACTGTCTGCTAGATAGTTAGTATTCTCAGGTAACCAATCAGGACAAGTATCTTTATACAGCTTAAAATCGTGGATTGACCCTTTACAGGTTTGCACATCAAGTATCAAGCCGGTTTGCCAATGGACGATAACCTGCGCTTTTAGGGTGTGTTGTTTTTTCTTGCCGCTGTAGTAGTCGCTTTGGTTTTTTTTGGACGCTCAATTGGGGTTTCGGTGGCGTCGACAATGACGACTGACCAATTGATGTCCTCATCGACACGACTAGGCAGCTTTTTAGGCAATTCAAACTTGCCAGAGTCAATCAGTGTGTCTTCTACTTTACGAATGATACGGCTAGCAGAAGACTCATGAATACCAAAGTCCATACTGATATGATAAAGCGTGCGGTATTCACGCCAATAAGTCAGGGCGAGTAGTATCTGCTCCTTAAGACTAAGCACACTTGGTCTACCTGATTTGGTCTTAGATGCTTCATGCTCTTGCATGGCATCAAGCATGTCATAAAAGGTGGCTTTATGAATGCCAGTGTAGCGTTTAAAACCAGCGTCACTTTGTTTGAGTAGCTTATCTATGTTTGGCATATCTATTATGTAAGTAGAGTTCAATAATGTACGTTGTGTCTTACAACTACTTTTGCAAGAGGTCTAATAAGCAAGAGTGCAAGGTTTGGCAAGGAGTGCCACGTTCAAAGGCTGGGTTTTTTGTGCAATGACGTAATGTGTAGGAAGCTGGTTGATATAAATGGTGGGTCATACACAGCAGTGGTTATTGGTAAATATTCAACACAGCCTATATGTCAGTTCAATAAAATCAATAAAAACAGACAAGTAAAGGTTGGCATCGTCAAAGGTCAGTATGACGCAATACGGTGCCAGCTACTGTTACGTATGAGGGTAGTATCGTTGCGAAGTGTGCCGCCGTCCGCTATCTCGTTGCTTATATAAAAGCATGGCGGTATGGTATAAAGATAAAGGAGGGCGTTGTGGATAAAAAGAGCGCGCACCGCACCAAGTTGTCTGCTATAAACGCAAACATAGAAGTGGGATGCGTGCCTCTTAATGAGAATATGATACGTCAGTCATGTCTATTTTTATGTTTATGTTTATGTTTATAAAAGTCATGACCGTCACGAGTTATGAGAAAGTACGCCATAGATGCTTAATTTAAAAATCGGAGTCCAGAGGTTTTGAGTGCCCAAACCAGCTCTACAAAAGCGCGGCTATTGGTGAGCGGCTCGCCATCGATGATCAGCACATATCCTGAGCCATCAATCCACAAAAACACAAAACTGGTCTCAGGAATCAACAAGTCAACCTGCTGAAAAAACGAAATTGCTTGGCTTTCTACTGCCCAGCCGCGTTGTTTTTGGCGCAGCATAAAGCCTGAAAAGTCAGCCGCCGCAACACTCAGCATATCCGCTTCTTCTTGGTTATAGCCGATGCGCGCCAGACAAAAGCCCTCATCAGAGCCGATAGCGGCACGGCGCTTACCAGATAGACTTGCGACGACATAAGGCAAAAACTGATCCAATGGTAAGTTGGGCGCGGGCAAAAACAGGGACAACTTTTCGATCCAGCCGGCCTCTATAAAGCGCTGTAACCACGTCTCAGAGTAGCGCTCTAGCCAATCAGCGGCGAGTAGGGTTTGCTCATAAGAGAGTAAGTCTTGTAACGATAGCTGCTCCTCTGTAGGTTCGCTTTGGGAAAATGCCTCAAAAATACCGGCTGGGGTTAGGGTAAGATAGGTTTTATCAGCATTTAAGTAAGAGGACATAGCGGCTACCATTGTGATGAAGTTATAAAACAGGCGATAAGTTAAGTTTTGATGGTTTTGGTTTGGTCAAGACGTTGTTGGCAGTTGTTCCAGCGCTCATCAAAGTGCCAGTCGCTTTTGCCTAAGCGAAACCAAACCAAAGAAAAAGCCAGACGGTCATTGCGAGCGATACAGTGGGCAAAAAACTCGTTTTCGATTTGTTCAATCGTGCCCCAGTCCTCCTCGGTACGTGCTTGCATCAGCTCGGCGGTGATGTCTTTGGAGATTTCTTTGGCATCGTCGCTACTGATGCGCAGTCGCTGTTTTTGCTCATTGAGCGACGGCGATATCAATACACTCCAACGCGTCGCCAGCATACTGTTGCGCTGGATGTAGCGTTTTTTGTCGATGCAGTCGCGAAAGCCTTGTGCAACATGAGGGTACAGACGGTCTTTAATACGGGTAAATAGGTTATTGACATCGTAAGGAATATCGTACCAGCAGCCATAAAAAAAATCTGCCACCGCGCCCTGTAGCGGCTCTTTTTCGCTCAGCAGTAGGGCAGCGTTGATACGCTGCTCATGAAAGTGACGATTGGCAGGTGCCAAAAATACTTTGCGTGAGTAAAAGCGAAACGCACGGCGCGCCTCGGTCTCGGCTTCTTTAATCAGATCTACATCAGACATAACAGGATCCTTTAGGTCACATCTTCGTTGCGGTTATTCTTGCCTTGATAGTGGCTGCGCCTATGGTGTTGCGTTGTATGGACATGACCCAATAATCACGGCGATGACGACTGTCATCGACCATGAAAAAATAAAATCAGCCAAAGCAAGATAGCAAGTAACGACTAATCAAGCAAGGTTTCCATCAAATCAATCATAAACTCGGCGTCTTCTTCATCCATGGCCTCAAATCCTTGCGGCATACCCAGCTCGGCCAATGCTTCTTGACCGTCTGGGTCGTTGTGCAGGTTGAGTATGGCATTCATAAAGATATCGGTATCTGGAAAATCGTCTTTGATCAGCAGCACATGACTGATATCAGCCAAATCACTTTCGATCAGTACCGATAGCTGAGCTTTGGTCAGACGAGAAAAACTGTGAAATACCTCTGCCAAAAAGAACGCTGCCTGCGCATCGCCTTTGATGACTTTACGCGCCGCAGCTTGATATGTTTCGGTGACATCCCAGCTCAGATCAGACTCTGCTATATCGACAGCCTCAAGCAGGCGCAAACCAATCAGCTTGACATCGCGGTTGTTTGCCATCGCGATGGTGGCACCAGCTTTGATATCTTCTAAGACATTGATGTCGCTGTTGGCACCAGCGGCGATGACCATTTCGTCAGATTTGCCGATAGGACGTGCGACCGCTTTGTAGCCTTGTTCACGGATCAAAGTTGCCGCATCAAAAGGGTTGGCATAGATGACTTGAATGTCACCAGCCGTGATGATTTGTTGTTGCTCTGCGTGTGAGGCTGGCGTATTTAGGTGCATGTTTAAGTTGGCACGCTTTTGAATCAAGGTGTTAAACATATGCCAACCTGCAAAACGCTCAGGCGAAAAATCAGGGGCGATTAACATATTGTGTGTCGTCATGATTTACCCTTCCTCATTTTGTTTCATATCAGCGTACTGCGCCTGCATGGCTTCGATTTTGCTACGTGATGGCTTGCGGCGTACTGAGGTATAGCCCACGGTTTCACCGCGGCGTACGTTTGGCACCACAGTGGCATAAACCCAGTAGTGACTGCCGTCTTTACATAGGTTTTTGACATAGCCATGCCACTTTTTTCCAGCTTTTGCTGTGTCCCACAAGTCTTGATAAGCCGCTTTTGGCATATCAGGATGGCGCAGGATAGACTGCGGCTGGCCAAGCAGCTCGTCTTTGGTGTAACCACTAATCTCGACAAAAGCATCGTTGACGTGGGTTAGAATACCGTCTAAGTCGGTACGCGAGACGATAAGCTTACCATCAGGATAAGGGCGCTCAACACCCGTATCATAAATGGTGCGAGAGGTGCCGTCATAGTAAGTCAGCGTCATCTGCTCAGCTGGCATATCCGGCTTTGGTGCATCAGGGATTGGAGAACCCATAGTAATCTCCTTTATTTATTGTTGTATTTATCTATCGTTGTATTCGTCATGATTGACTGGAAAACAATGATTGATTAAATAAGTTTTGCTAGGGCTTCTGAGGCGCGTTTGATGTCCAAAAAGATCAAACCGAGCTTGGCGTTTGGCTTGGCCATGATGGTCAATACCGCTTCATCGCCTGATGAGGTCATGATGACATAGCCTTTTTCGCCTTGGATCATAATACGATCGATACTACCACGCGCCAGCTCGCGACCTGCACGGTCACCCAATGACAATAAAGCGGCTGACATAGCGCCAACACGGTCTTCATCAACGCCTGATGGTAGGGCTGATGCAATCATCAGACCATCGTTAGAAATTAGGGCAGATGCTTCGACATCGGCAGATGAGCTGTTTAGGTCTTCCAAGATTTGCTGGAACGAATCTGTACGCATATCACTTTCTCTATGACGGGTTATTGAATGGATGAGATCACTATCAGCGACACTAAAAAGGACTGAAGCAAACGCTGATCATTATAAACCCTTACTACTTATATTGATATATGTTACAGCAAACAAATGGCTGGGTTCTGCTACTTTTTGACCGTCTAGTTGTCATTATCAACCTTTTATCTGTTTTCTTTAATTTTAAGACGAACTAAAGTTGGCAATAGGGTTTTATTCTCTCTATTTGGCTCAGCCACTTGCAATCAGACAGTAGGCCTGTAGCAATTTTTGTTTCATTTACCCAGCGCTTTACTTTATGTTCTCAATGCCTAACAGCCTGCGTAGCGGCCAGACAAACGAATAATTTATACAAAAAACGTTGACCATAACTTTTCATGATGGTTATATTTACTAGACTTATACCCCAAAAAAATGATATATAGTTATACGATAGAAACGGTCATTGCTACTGAGCGTCTTGTTCAGGCGTCACATTATCCCGCTTTTCTACTCCCACGAGCCTCTATATACCGCAGTGTATAGGGGCGATTGTAGTCTTACATCAATGTCCATAATCCCCTTCGTTTGTTGCCATACGACGCGACATCGATGTAAATAAACACGTCCACCATTTTTACCCTAAGGAACCTATATGAGTATCAGTCAGGCCATCGAAAAAGTCGAAGCGCGTTACGCCCATCAACCTGAATTTGTCCAAGCCGTAAAAGAAGTGGCACTGACTATCGCGCCTTTATACGATGCCCATCCTGAATTTCAAAAAATGAAGATATTCGAGCGTTTGGTTGAACCAGATCGTATTATCTGCTTTCGCGTCAACTGGGAAAATGATAAAGGTGAAGTACAAGTCAACCGCGGCTGGCGTGTCCAGTTCAGCAACGCTCTTGGCCCTTACAAAGGCGGCGTACGGTTTCATCCAACCGTCAACCAGTCAGTGCTTAAGTTTTTGGGCTTTGAGCAAATTTTCAAAAACGCTTTGACAGGTCTGCCGATGGGCGGCGGTAAAGGGGGTGCTGATTTTGATCCTAAAGGCAAAACAGACAGCGAAATTCGCCGCTTTTGCTATGCGTTTATGCGTGAGCTACACCACTATGTCAATAAAGACATCGATGTGCCAGCTGGTGATATCGGTGTCGGCGGCCGTGAGGTCAGCTATATGTTTGCCATGTACAAAAACTTAACGCGCGAATACGGTGGCGTGTTGACAGGTAAGGGGGTGGGATTCGGTGGTAGCTTGATGCGTACAGAAGCGACAGGCTACGGTGCGGTGTACTTCTTAGAAAACATGCTCGCTGCTCAAAACGAGAGTATCGAAGGCAAAAAAGTACTGGTGTCAGGGGCAGGCAACGTCTCGCTCCATGCCGCCGAAAAAGCCTGCATGCTAGGCGCGACAGTTCTGACGGTCTCCGACTCACAAGGGACGCTCTATGATGCAAATGGCCTAAATCAAGAAAAAATCGATTGGCTAAAAGCGCAAAAAGCCCAGAGTAAGCCACTGTGCGATTATGTCGATGTCTATGGTGGTGAGTGGTTCGCGCAGCAAAAGCCTTGGCACATTAAAGGTGATATCGCCATTCCATCAGCCACACAAAATGAAGTCAACGAAGACGATGCCAAACATATGGTCGAAAACGGCATCAGATATATCGTCGAAGGCGCGAACATGCCGCTGACAGCAGAGGCAGTCGATCATATCCGTTTGCACCGTGTGCACTATGCGCCAGGTAAGGCAGCAAACGCAGGCGGCGTGGCAGTCTCAGGTCTTGAGATGTCACAAAACTCCGTACGTCAATACAACACCTTTGAAGAAATAGATGAGCGCCTAAAGCGCATCATGAAAAACATCCATGACGGCGCGGCTGAAGCATCAGCAAACTATGGTCAAACGGACAACGGCTATATCGACTATATGGCAGGGGCCAATATCGTCGGCTTTAAGCGGGTGGCGGACGCACTGTGCGCTTATGGTATCTTAAACTAACACCTTCTGGCTGCTAAGGCACTGTCAAATACCGCACTTATCATATATAAGTGCGGTATTTTTTTGTCTGTATAAAATATTTATGAGTGCAAAGACTGGTTGTAAACTCGAGGTAGTAGACGCCGCCTAAAGTTTTTTGGATTATAAAGTATTAATTTATAAAAGTTTTTACATGTTTTACTTGAAGTTACATTAATCTATTTTTTTAGACAGTTTATAAGTAATTATCACCGATCTTTTTGACTATCATCAATTATCTCAGTGTTTATCGCACAGGTTTATATCATCAATCATTCATATCGCGGGCAAACGATGCCGCTGACAATGTCGATATATTTATCAAAGGATGAATCATGACAGTCAATAAGGAGGTCTATTCTGATGGCCGCTCAGGTATGTCGGACTTATATCCAGTGATACAGGATACGCCAAATGCTGAGCGGTTTACTTGCAGTGTTGGTCAGAATCATAACGATAATGGCCGTGAAGCTATGAACAATCGAGCGGCGCATGTCTTTGGCGATTATCCACCAGCCTCCAAACGCGCGCAGACCAGCTGGTATAAAGACCCTGTATTAAACATAAATAACCATATAAACGAGCAAGTAACCAGCCATCTACGTAGCAATGATTGCCTAAAGCCCTACCGCCAAAACACCCGAAGGGGTATGAAAAATGACACAAACAATGGCATGCAACCTGTCGGTAAATTTGAGCGGATGGAGCGTCTAGCAGGCGATGCGGTCGGTACTATCGATCAGGCGATGACTCATGCAGAGGGCGCGCAGCCGATACGCTTGAGCTTTCAGTTGATGACCCGTGCTGAGCCTACCACAATGGTGATTGCGACCATACAATCGCTACTAGCCATCAAAGCGGCCGACGATGAGATTTTAATCATAGATAACAACCATACTAAGCGTGAGCTTTATAAGCCTTTGGCAGATTTTTGTCATGGCTTAGAGCCGCATCTCAATGTGCATTTTTATCATATCGATGCGGTGGTAGGGTTTAAGTCTGGTGCGCTCAACTTGGCGCTAGGACTGATGAACCCTAGCGCCAGTCATGTGGTGGTGGTCGATAGTGATTATCAGGCGTTGCCACATGCTCGTGATGCCATTATCAGCGCGATCCACGAGTATCCTGAGCATGCTTTATTGCAGTTTCCGCAGTTTTATCGTGATGCAGATAAAGCGGATGTCCATAGCGAATTAAACCATTATTTTAATCATCATTTATATCGATCTTTTAATCGTCAGCGGGCGTTATCTACCGGTACTTACGCGGTGATACGCCGAGATGCTTTGGTGGGTTTGGGCGGCTGGTCAGGAGCATCTATTACTGAAGATGCGCAGATGGGGGTGCTGATCCATCGTATGGGTTTGTACAGTCGTTTTATACCCAAGGTGATTGCTACCGGTATATTGCCCACCACGCTGTGTGATCTGATAGCTCAACGGCAGCGCTGGGTATATGGCAATGTACAGGTGCTCAACCGTTACTTTGTTACGCCGTCATCTCTAACCGCTGATAGCAGCGCAAATACAAATGTAAGCCAGACGATGGGCGAGCGTTTGCAGTATATGCGCGCGCATTTTTCGCAGCTGAGTGCCTGGATTAATTTCACGGGAATTTTTATCGTGCTGCATGTCTGTACGCTGCTTATCGTGCTGACGGCACTGGTAATAGGCGCACAGGTGGATATGGCGATGTTGCTTACGCCCTTATATGTGGTTTATGCCGCTTATGGCGTGTTTTTGTTGCGACGGCTGTGGGCCTATGCGCAAGACCGCTCACCGCTTAATCAGCAGGTAGCTCGGCACGTTACGCCAACCTTTACCAATAAGCTACGAGCGTGGGCACTGCACCTGAACTTTTGGGAAATCGGCGCGTTGTCATGGTGGCCTGTGCTGTGGGGCCGCGACAAGCCATTTCTGTGTACGCCCAAACAGGCGGTGATTAGTAGCCGCCGCAGCGTATGGCAGGCCAATGTTTGTGCCTTACCAAAACTGCTACTCATACTTAATGTCATTACCTTAGCCGTGACCTCACCGCTATCAGCGCTGTATTCGCCTTTGTTATTTATCAGTGCGCTTGTGGTCACTGTCCTCAAGCTATGGTCAGCAAAAGTGGCTTTTGATAATTATGGGTATCCACCTGAGGTGGATGACCGCTATGCTAATGAGCATGATACGTATGACGAGATCAATAACACTGTAAACCAAAGCTATGTGATTAAAAATAATATCGCTAAAAATAAAAATACGGCTAGAGATAATATTACTAAAAATAAGCGCCCAAATAACACCGATCCAATAAAAAAATATATAGCTGAATAATAAAATAATAAATGGATGACGTATGCTGACTTCTATCAAAACCAACCCAAATGGTCATATAAAAGCTAAAACCTCTAACATCGTTATGCACAAGACATATGACTTGCCTGAGTCACCGGCGGCGTGTGAGACAACCGATGGGGCAAACATTAAAGTAAGAAGACCACTACGTATTGCCATCATCGCTCACTCGTTATATCCCATTGCCCAGCCTTATGCAGGTGGTCTTGAGATGATCACTCAGCTGATCTGTGATGAGCTGGTGGCGCAAGGCCATCAGGTGCTGCTCTACGCTCATGCGGACAGTCAAACCCATGCCACACTAGTACCCTTTATGACCCGTGATGAATTTGAAAAAACAGTTTATGCCGATGAGCATGAGTCAGTAGAGATGAGCCGCGAGGAGCTGTATCAGTATCTGGTCTATCAGCAGGCGCTGCGCGATATCATTAGCCGTGATGAGCAAGGAATGATAGATGTGGTACACAATCATAGCTTGCACCATGTGCCGATGATGATGGGGCAGGCGTTTGGCGCGCGGTTTTTTACCACGTTTCATACACCGATTTTTCCGCAGCTGCGTCTGGCACTACTGACGCTACGTCTGGGTACGCAGACTCAGTTTACGGCGATCAGTGGTCATCAGCAGCAGTTGTTTGCTGAGTTTGTGCCCTCGCATGTGGTCTATAACGGCATCGATGTCCACTCATTTACTGCCAATACAAACCCAATTGCTGATGAAGTGTATTTCTGGTACGGGCGCATTTGTCCTGAAAAGGGTACGCATTTGGCGATGGAATACTGCAAAGCGGCAGGCAAGCGCCTGATTATTGCAGGACCCAAAAGTAATGAGGAATACTTCGATGACTATGTGGCGCCGCTCTTAGAAGCCGATGGAGCGAGCGCTGCGCCGTTATTTGATTATGTTGGTCATTTAAGTAAGAAGCAAATCAACAAGCAGTTAAGCCAAGTCACCGCCATGCTATTTACCAGTACTTGGGATGAGCCTTATGGTCTGACGCTCGCTGAGAGCCTCGCTTGCGGTACACCTGTGATTGGCTTCGATGTCGGTGCCAGTGCTGAGATTATCACGCATCAGACAGGTATTATCGTACCCAAAAAGGATAAAAAGGCATTTATACAAGCGTTTGCTGACGTTCAGCATATTTCACGAGCAGCCTGTCGTGCTCGCGCTGAGCAGTTTTGTTCAGTCGCTACGATGGTCGATGGTTATCTGCGTTTATATGAGCAGGCAGTAGCGGTTGATGACAGCGATAGCATCCAAGACACGCCCTAGCGTTCTCTCCTTTTTTTCTTTATGTCGTGACTATCAATGACTGCCTTCATCTCTTAGGAGCTTTTTTACCATGCGTATCGGCTACTATGCTCATCATCACGGCTCGGGGCACTGCCGCCAAGCAGATAAGCTGGCCGCCTTACTATCACCAGAGCTACGTCAGAAAATGACGGTGTTTACCAGCTTACCGGCTGATGGTTATCGCTTTAGCAGTATAAATGATGAGCACATCGTACGTTTAGACGCTGAGGATGAGCGACCAGATGATGTGCTAGCGGGGCGAGCAGGTGAGTATTGGCAGCCAAGCTGTTTGCACTACTCGCCAGTAGGCAACAAAGACATCCAGAGACGCAGTTGGCAGCTGCTTGATGAGATACATCAGCGCCAGATTGACCTGATGATTGTCGATGTTAGCGCCGAAGTGGCTATGCTATGCCGTACCGCTAGCGTGCCTTATCTCTATGTACGGCTGGCAGGCGAGCGTGATGATGCGCCGCATTTAAACGCTTTTGCGGGCGCGCTTGGATTGTTAGCTCCTTATCCTAAAGCATTGGAGGCGGCAGCCACGCCGGACTGGGTACGACAAAAAACGTTATATCTGGATTTTTTGCCAAGCAAAGCCCAAGGTTTGCCTAGCTTTTGTGAGTTTATGGACGAGCTTATGACATTGACCCATGATGATGCTGTTCATAAACAACTGGTCGCCAGCGTCGATAAGTCTTTTATCGTTACTGTGATTAAAGGCTATGGCGGGCACGAAGCGATTGATGCCAAGTTGCCAAAGCTACGCCAAATACTACCAGACGCTATAATCGTCTCTCTTGGCCCTATCAATGATGAAGTACGGCATTGTGTCGATATTGCCGCCCACGTCGATGATGTGACGCCATTTATCGCCTATAGTCATCTGCTATTGATGGCGTGTGGCTTGAACGCAATTGCGCAGGCCTATGATTATGCCACGCCGCTTATTGTATTGCCTGATGTGCGCCCGCACCGTGAGCAAGAAGTGATGGCAGAGGCATTAATCGAACAAGGTCGTGCGCTTAGTTGGCCACAGTTTATCGCCACAGCCTCTAGTATGGATACTCAGAACCTATTGTCTTCTCTCTCCACGAATAATAAGTCAATTGACCATGAGCCGACTGCTTTGACAGATAGGCAAGCCAATTTGGCGGCGCAACGCTTTATGAATAGCATTGCTGACTATATTTCTGTAAAAGATTGGTTTGCAGAATGGTTGTTGCCGCAGTTGGACTTAAAACCCAAAAAATAAGAAATAACAAAGAAATTTATAATAATAAGAGCAAATATTTCCATGACAACGACAACCAGAGCTCAAGACGCCGCACATAACACCATTCCCGTGAGTGTAATAACGACTTGCTATGGGCGCAATCGCCATCTTTACAATCTACTTGCTAGTCTGGCGCAGGGCAGCGTCAGGCCGCGCGAGGTGGTTATTGTTAATGATGACGCCGAGGCTGAACGCCTGGCAGATTACGATTTAAATATTATTAAGATAGCAACGACTACAGCGACTGAGCATGGAGTAGCAGATAGCATGTCATTTGATATCGGTCGTAACCGTAATCTTGGCGCTGCACGTGCTAGTTATGAGGCTATGATTTTCTTGGATGTGGATTGTATCGTCGCCTATGACTTTATCGACGGGCTATATGATAAATTGCAAACGCATCCTGATGCGCTACTGATGGGACAGCCACGTTATTTAACGCGCCCTTTGACGGATGATGAAGGTAGTCAACTACAGCAAGGTCAAATGGCGTCTGACGCTTTAGACCAGCTGTCGGTATTTAACCCTTATCGTGATAATTTTACCCAACATCGCAATGACAATGTCGATGCTAATATTAAAAAAACGCAAGACTATGGCGCATTTTGGAGTCTTTGCTTTGCGATAATGCGTCATCAGTTTGAGCGGATTGGCGGCTTTGATACCGATTATATCGGCTACGGCGCTGAAGACACAGATTTTGCTTTTATGGCACGTGCTTTAGACATTGATTTTTATTTAACCAACGACGTGGTTTACCATCAGCAGCATAGCGTCTACCGGCCGCCACTCAATCATCTCGATAGCATAGTGATTAATGCCAATCGCTTTTATGATAAATGGCAACATTGGCCGATGGCAGGCTGGTTGGTAGCGTTTGCGCAGCTAGGTTTGATTGACTGGCAAGACGAGCAAACAGTACCGATTAGTATTAATCGACAGCCAAGTAGCGCTGAGATTGACGCCGCACATTATTCAGATGCGCCGTATGTGTAGACGGCTCTTAGTTCTGCTAATCCCGAGGCGTCATTAGTATCAATGAGTAGTTAGTATCAATGAGTAGTGAGTTTTGATGGGCAACTAATACTGACGGATAATCTCCACACCTGTCGGCGGCGTTGCAAGCGCTTGCCGCTCAAACGCCCAGTTATGACCTTCCCAAAAATGCGCGGTCTTATCATCATTATTAAAACCCAACATCACTATTGATAGCAGCGTCTCAGCTTTCTGTTTTTGCTGAATATGCAGGCGTGCAGACAACAGTAACCGATATAATAAAAACCCTGACGTCGGCGCAGAGGAATGAATATCAGCAAAAATAGGATAATCCGCCACTACTTTATGCTGCTCTGATAGCACAGCGCAATGTTTATCGCTATGTATTAGTTTCTCAAGCGGTTCTGGAATCTCTAGCACTCGGTTGGCCGTTATGGGGTCATCAGCGGGGTTTGGATCATCGCATGGCATGGGAAACTGATAGGCAGCATTCCCAAACAAGATGCCAAGCGGTGCTTGCTTAGTCATATCGAGTATTGCTGTCACATTATTGCTGCGAGGCGGTAGGCCAAAATGCAGTTTACTGTCACCGATTTGTCTAAAAAATAGTAGCTTTGGCAAATCTTTGGCGAGCGGATGATGGGCAAAGAAGTCTGCATGAATAAAATCATTAAATAACACCAACATATCAGTAGGCTGCAATAACGTCTCTAAGCTCGCTGTGTCTATCGACGGGTTGTTGGCGATCAATATCACACGCTGGCTTTGTATTAGCCGCGCCTGCATGATAGGCGGTAGCGCAGCAAATGCTTCTGCGGTAAGATGGCTACTACTGGTGTTTGATAATGGTTGATCAGGCATATCTGGCATATCAATATAGTTAAGGTATAGACGGTGGGTTAGGTTTTTGTCATGTGCTCATTATAGTATAGTCGATACGCTCTAAAAATGTCATAGCGCTACTGGGATGAATTTTACGCAGCCTCTGGGAACGCAGCACGCAAGTGAAATTTATACCAGTAGCGCGTTCAAATCCATAACAGTTTTACATTCAGCTAACTATATAAAGAAGAAGGTGCCTAGGCTCGTTTGAATTTTGAAAATAGAAAAAATCTGGCAATAAAGTATTGCCAGATTTTTTGTTGTGAATAGGTTTTTATAGTGGTTTGTTATACCGTCTCACGCCATCTGCCTTGTACCATGATACCTGTGATAGGGTTTAGCCCCATCTGATAAGCAAGGTCAGCAGGGCGGGCGATGTCCCATAATACCAAGTCAGCATCACAGCCGACTTCTATCTTGCCTTTTTTGGCGAGGCCTAATGCTTGCGCTGCATGCACGGTTGCGCCTGCCAACACTTCTTCAGTAGTGAGATAAAATAGTGTACAGCCCATATTCATCGCCAATAACAGCGAGGTGAGCGGCGAGGTGCCGGGGTTGCAATCGGTTGAGATAGCCATCGGCACCCGATGCTTGCGCAATGCTTCAATCGGTGGCAGCTTGGTATCACGCAGCGTATAAAAAGCCCCTGGCAATAGCACGGCTACCGTGTTGCTTGTGGCCATTTTTTTGATATCATCTTCTGCCAAGTGCTCAAGATGGTCGCTTGATAGCCCTTGGTATTCTGTTACCAAAGCGCTGGCACCTATGTTTGAGAGCTGCTCAGAATGCAGCTTTACAGGTAAGTCTAATGAGCGAGCAATATCAAAGACGCGCTTAATTTGCTCACTACTAAAGGCGATGTTTTCACAAAAACCATCGACCGCATCGATTAAGCCCTCGCTATGTAAGATGGGCAACCACTGGCAAACTTGCTCAATATAGTCATCGGCACGGTCTTTATACTCTGGCGGTAGCGCATGGGCGGCCAAATACGTGGTGCTAACATGAATGTGGTGTTTGTCGCCGAGCGCACGAGCGACTTTTAGCATTTTACGCTCAGTGTCTAAGTCCAGCCCATAGCCTGATTTGATCTCGATACTGGTCACGCCCTCGCGCATGAGGGCGAGCAGACGTTTTTCACTTTGGGTAAATAATTCTTCCTCATTCGCTGCGCGGGTGGCACTAACAGTTGAGACGATGCCGCCACCTTGTGCCGCGATATCTTGATAACTGGCACCTTGCAAGCGTGCTTCGAACTCGTTGCTGCGATTACCGCCATACACGATATGGGTATGACAATCGATAAGTCCGGGCGTGATCCAGTTGCCATGTACGTCTTTGATTCGATCGCTTTTATAATGAGTCAGATGCGGCTTGATTTGCTCATACGTACCAACCCATGCGATTTTGCCGTCTTTGATACCGATAGCGGCGCTTTCTAACTGACCATAAGGGGTGCTTTTGTTTTGACTGGCGCTTTGATTGTCACTGTAAATATCAAAGCCGTATTGCGCTGAAAAGGTGGCAAGATTGGCATTGATAATGATGTGATCAAATGAAGTCAGGATGGAGTCGTTTATATGCATTTGATCTGTAGGATTGATTGTATGAGTCATGGTGTGCTCCTGCTTATTAGTATAGATTTAGTGCAGCCATCCATAGTCCGTTTATTTTAAAATAGACAGTGCGTCGTTGGTAAAAACGCTTCTTGCGGTGGTGCTGCTGACAGAGGGTGTGCAAAATTTACTTCAGTAACCTTGTATGGTTGGTTTATTTTAAAAATGTTATAGCGTGACTGGTACAAATTTTACTCGCTTGTTGTGCGCAAGCGAGACAAAGGCTTCGCAAAATTTATCCCAGTCACTTATATCAATAGCAACCACATTTTGATTCTATATCGATTTATTTATACTAAAAGTAAATGCTGCTCGATAATAGTCGCTAAGAGGCGCGCCGCGACTTTACAGCTGCGTGCATCAATATCAAAGGTCGGGTTAATCTCAGCGATATCAGCCATTTTTACTTTGCCTGATGCCATGATACGTTTGACCGCACGCTCAACGAATGCCAAATTAATACCATAAGCGGCGGGCGCACTGACCCCCGGTACCACGCTTGCTGGCAAGCAATCCATGTCAATGGTTAAATAGATGACATCAACGTCATGGATAAAGGTCTCTATTTGCGCTGCAGTTTTTTTCCATTTCTTATTGGTGCAATCTTCGTCACTGATAATATGCACGCCTAACTGCTCAGCACGATCAAAGAGCGCAGCAGTATTAGAAAACCGACTGACGCCGATACAGCAATAGTGAAATGGCTGATCTTGTGCTTCAAGGTGCTCGGCTATTTGGCGAAAGGGCGTACCAGAGGTGGCGACATCAGACTGACGAATGTCCAGATGCGCATCAAAGTTAATAATGCCAATACGCGGCGATGCATCGTTGTTACTGGTAGCATCTGCCTGCTGTAGCGCCTGCCACAATCCCAAAAAGCTACCATAAGCGATGGCATGACCTCCACCAAGTCCGACGGGCAGGCCGCCTTGCTGGATAATTTGACTGACTTTATCAGCGTAGGTTAATTGAGCTTGCTCAAGGGTACGCTCGGCAAAATCATCATTATCATGACAATGTATGTCACCAGCATCACCTAGTAGCGTTGATAGTTGACCATCAAAGCGTTGTTGCAGCTCAGCGATGACGGGCAGCGCCGAAAATGCCTGACGAATCAAA
Source organism: Psychrobacter sp. Marseille-P5312 (assembly GCF_900291405.1). Taxonomy (NCBI): domain Bacteria; kingdom Pseudomonadati; phylum Pseudomonadota; class Gammaproteobacteria; order Moraxellales; family Moraxellaceae; genus Psychrobacter; species Psychrobacter sp. Marseille-P5312. Next base: position 419,255 of record NZ_OLML01000001.1, on the reverse strand, counting down.
GGCGGCGCCGCTCTGGCTCCTACGCGTCCTTGATTGCGTCTGACACCTTGGTCACAAGCGAACCCAACCAGTCCAATGCGCTGGCCGTTTTGCTGGTTGTTTTGTTGACTGCTGCTATCAAAGGTATAAGGCTGCGCTATTTGATACCAATAGCGGGCGCGCGCAGTTTCAAACGGCTCGGCACGTCCAGTCCAGCGGCTCATGTCAGCGGCGCTGTGGCTCACGGCTGTGTCAGACATTGATAGGCTCATCGCTGATTTCCTTTAATCCGTATTGCTTGTGTATAGTCGATCCGCCATACAATCTGTACTCTTTTTATTTAGCACTTACTATAGTTAGTTCAAATTAAAATTGTTATAAATCTAAACGCGCTACTGGTATAAATTTTACTTGCGTGCTGTTATCACAGAGGCTGCGTAAAATTCATCCCAGCAGCGCTATGTCATTTTTAAAGTGAATTGACTATATAGAAGGATGCTATTTATTTAGACTCGTACCAATCACTACGCAGTGCCTGCCAATGCTTTGTCAGTGCGCCATCTAATACCAGCTGTTTTGCCGCTTCGATATCAGGGGCTAGGTAGCGATCTTTGTCATAAAAAGTCACCTGTTCACGCAGCTTTTGATGCGCAGCCTGTAATGCTTCGGAAGTAGCAAGGTTATGATGGAAGTCAATCCCTTGACCAGCAGCCAATAGCTCAATACCAACGATGGTAGCGGTATTTTGCGCCATCTCATATAGGCGGCGGGCGCTATAGGTGGCCATCGACACATGGTCTTCTTGGTTGGCAGAGGTTGGGATGCTATCGACACTGCCGGGGTGAGCCATAGACTTATTTTCTGAAGCCAGCGCTGCGGCCGTCACGTGAGCAATCATAAAGCCGGAGTTTACCCCTGCATTTTCTACCAAAAATGGCGGTAAGCCACCTGATAAGGTTGCATCAATCAATAACGCCACACGGCGCTCAGACATAGAGCCAATCTCAGCGATTGCCAAAGCGAGCATATCTGCGGCAAAGGCTACTGGCTCGGCATGGAAGTTACCCCCTGAGATAGCCACTGGGCCATCATCGTTATTGAAAATAAGGGGATTATCCGTCACCGCATTGGATTCTATTAATAACGTCTTGCCTGCTTGGTTGATGATATCAAGGCAAGCGCCCATCACTTGTGGCTGGCAGCGTAAGCAATACGGATCCTGCACGCGATCGTCTTGCTCGTCATTATGCGAAGCACGAATAGCACTGCCTTTAATCAGCTGACGATGCGCTTTGGCGATCTCTATCTGACCGTGATGGCCACGCACCTCATGAATACGGGCATCAAATGGCGCATCCGAGCCTTTGGCGGCATCGATAGACATAGAGCCGACGATGGTGGCGGTCTCAAGTAAATCTCTTGCTAAGAAATAACCGCGCAATGCCAGTGCCGTTGAGACCTGTGTACCATTGATAAGGGCAAGGCCTTCTTTGGCTGCTAGGGTGATAGGCTCAAGACCATGCTGCGCTAGTGCCTCAGCGGCGGGGACTTTTTTGCCGTCAACATAGACATCGCCTTCGCCCATCATCGCCAGCGTCATATGCGATAAAGGCGCAAGGTCACCAGAAGCACCAACGGAGCCTTTGGCTGGAATGTTTGGAGTAATTTGATGATTAATTAAGCCAAGTAAACTATCGACGACCTCGCGGCGGACGCCAGAGACGCCTTGTGCGAGGCTGGCTACTTTCATCACCATAATTAGCCTGACCACGTTGTCTGGTAGCGCCTCACCAGTACCCACTGAGTGCGAGATGATCAGGTTGCGTTGAAGCAGTTCGAGCTGGTCATCGTTGATACGGGTCTTTGCTAACAGGCCAAAACCAGTATTGATACCATAAGCGCTCTTATCACGTGCGATGATGGTACGTACATCGTCATGTGAGGCATCGATTGCCTCATAAGCGCTGGCGGGTAAGGTGAGGTGGACTGGGTGATTATAGATATTACGTAGCATCTCAAAGCTTAGCTTACGTGGATGGAGAGTCAGGGTTTTGATAGCGGTCATAGGAGAGTCCCAAAGTTAAAAACAATATGAATAATATGCTTTAGTGTTCTGATTTACTTAATGGTATCGGCGCTGATGCTGGCAGATGACGCGATTTAAGCCATCCAGCCTACATACATAGCAAAATGTCCGAACGCGGCTGCGAGTAGGACGCTAAGGGCCACACGCTCAAACCATATGACGATCATTTTGCCAACCGATAATGGAATTTCTGTTGCGAGCACACACGGAATCATGGCAGAAAAAAACAGCACGCTGCTAATCGATATCACCCCAGCGACGTAGCGTGTTAGGATATCTGCCTCACTGAGTAGTAGGGCTGGCAAGAACATTTCAGCGAGCCCAGCAGACATACCTTTAGCAGCCACTAAAGGCTCTGGCAAGCCGCCGAGCCACGTAAATGGATACAAAAGCAGACCCAATACATCAAACACCGGGGTGTATTTGGCTAACAAAAGACCGGTCAGCCCGACAGCAATAATAGAGGGCACAATGGCAGCAGCCATCATAAGACCATCGCGAAAATTGGACCATAAAATCTGTTTTAGGTCAGTTGCCTGACGCGACGTCGCTAAGCCTAAATCAAAAGCGGCGGCCAGCCGTTTGCTCCGGGTATGATCGAGTGGCGGGCGTTCAACGTCATTGTCAAAAAGGCTGATGGGCGGAATACGAGCGGTAATAGCGGTGACGATAAAGGTAATCACCAGTGTTGACCAAAAAAATATATTCCAAAACTCCATCAAGTTTAAGGTTTTGGCAACAATCACCATAAACGCTGCCGATACCGTAGAAAACCCAGTCGCAATAATGACGGCTTCACGCGCTGAGTATTGTTTTTGTAGGTACACACGATTGGTAATCAATAAACCAATAGAGTAACTACCCACAAAAGACGCAACGGCATCAATAGCTGATGAGCCAGGCGTTCTCCAAATCGGTTTCATAATCGGCTGCATCAGCACACCGACCATCTCAAGCAAACCAAAACCCACCAAAAATGCCAAGATTAATGCCCCAATAGGTACAATCATACCCACGGGTAATGCCAGCTTTTCAAACAAAAATGGCAGCATATCAGCTTCCATCATATAGGCAGGGGCGGTGCCAGTCATATACATCACCGCCAAAACCAAACCGATTATCTTAAACACGGTCAGGGTCTTGTGGGTGAGGTTCTTGCGCCATGAACCGTCTATGAATGGCTTGCCAACACCAAATATCATCAGCAAAAACAACAAGGTCACAGATAAAGTGTGTTGCTGAGTGACCAGATAAGTGGCCCCATGATCAAACAAAATCGTGCTTTTGTCACCGATGGTAAAGGGTACAAAAAACATCACCAAGCCAATAGCGCTACATACGATTAGCTGTATTAGTGCGATGGGTTTGGATAGCAGCTTTTCAGACCGTAGGCTAGCAGGTGCTGGACTGTCTAGAGGCGTTCTAGGCACAGAGCTGCCTGGAGGCAAAATATCACGTTCAGACATATTATCGTCCTTGATAAAGTGTTGATGATGTCCTTATATCATCCGAGCATATAAGGACAGTAGCAAGCTATTTAATCATCGGCAGATGTAAACCATAGTCCTTGGCGGTTTTGATCGCCAGCTCGTAGCCGGCATCGGCATGACGCATCACCCCTGAGCCGCAATCATTGACCAGTACGCGCGCCAAGCGCTTGGCTGCGCTCTCTGTACCATCGGCGACGATGACCATGCCAGAGTGCTGCGAGTAGCCCATGCCCACGCCGCCGCCATGATGCAATGATACCCAAGTGGCGCCGCCTGCGACATTGAGCATACCATTTAATAGCGCCCAATCCGACACCGCGTCTGAGCCGTCTTTCATGCTCTCAGTTTCACGGTTTGGGCTGGCGACAGAGCCTGTATCCAAATGGTCACGGCCGATGACGATGGGGCCTTTGAGCTCACCGTTTTTGACCATCTCGTTAAATGCCAAGCCTGCTTTATCACGCTCGCCCAGACCTAACCAGCAAATGCGGGCTGGCAGACCTTGAAACTGAATACGCTCTTTTGCCATATCCAGCCAGCGATGCACATGGGTGTTTTCAGGGAACAGCTCTTTGATTTTTTGATCAGTTTTGTAGATATCTTCTGGGTCGCCTGATAGCGCCACCCAGCGAAACGGCCCTTTACCTTGACAAAACAGTGGTCGTACATAAGCGGGGACAAAACCTGGGAAATTAAAGGCGTCTTTTACCCCTTCATCAAAGGCCACTTGGCGGATGTTATTGCCATAATCAGTGGCAGGGATACCCATGTCTTGTAGATCCAGCATGGCCTGTACGTGTACGGCACAAGAGGCGGCAGCAGCTTTGCTCAACGCCGCGTGTTGCTCTGGGTTTTCTTGTGCTGCTTTCCACTCATCAACGCTCCAGCCACTTGGCAAATAGCCATTGATTAAGTCATGAGCAGAGGTTTGATCAGTAACTAGATCAGGTTTGATTTCACCTGCATTGGCGCGCTTGACCATCTCAGGCAAGATATCGGCGGCGTTACCAAGTAGGGCGATAGAGACGGCTTCACCAGCGGCGGTATGCTGCTTGATCAGCTCATAAGCATGATCGAGATCGTCCGCTTGCTTATCGACGTAACCGGTGCGCAAACGAAAATCGATGCTGGATTGCTGACATTCGATGTTCAAAGAAGTCGCACCAGCAAAGCTTGCGGCCAATGGCTGCGCGCCGCCCATACCGCCAAGACCAGCGGTCAATATCCAGCGTCCGCTCCAATCGCCATCATAATGCTGGCGGCCTGCCTCGACAAAGGTCTCATAAGTGCCTTGGACGATGCCTTGGGTGCCGATATAAATCCAGCTCCCAGCGGTCATCTGCCCATACATAAACAAGTCTTTACGATCCAGCTCGTTAAAATGCTCCCACGTTGCCCAGCGCGGGACAAGGTTAGAGTTGGCAATGAGCACGCGCGGTGCGTTTTCATGAGTTTGAAAGACGCCAACGGGTTTGCCAGATTGTACGAGTAAGGTCTCATCGTCTTCTAACTCTTTAAGAGAGGCGAGGATTTGATCATAGCTCTCCCAATTACGGGCAGCGCGTCCGATACCGCCATAGACGACTAGGCTCTTTGGGTTTTCGGCCACGTCAGGATGTAGATTATTTTGAATCATACGATAAGGCGCTTCGGTCAGCCAACTTTTACAATGTAGCGTACTGCCAGTGGGCGCAGCGATTTCACGGCTGTCATCACGGCGGGTAAAGGTGTTTGCCTTAAGGGTGTTGTTTGTGGTGGTTTCCTTGGCAGTAGTCATGAACAGATCCTTTTGAGTGTGCATCGCTTATTTACGCCGCGTGTTTACGTGGTTTATTTGCGCGGCATTTAGCGATAATATTGAAAGTACCTAATAAGTTGTATATACAAATTATCAAAGATTTATTTTTCATGCAAGCATTTTTTGTATGGGGTAAGACCTTTGGCGTAAGTCTGTCTTGGTACCGGCTTTTCTTTGTCTTATGTGGTCGGTGATCCAACGCAGATAGTGATGAATGGATGAGGGCTGCCGCGGCGACGGATGGTCATGGTATTATGAGGCTATTATTTTGCTAAAACTGACGGTAAAACACGGACATGACAAAACAAGTTCCCGCTTATCAGCGGATCAAAAACGCAATCTTGGACAATATTCACTCAGGGAAGTGGCAAGCAGGTGAGGCCATCTCTACAGAGATGGCGCTGGCTGAGGAGTTTGGTGTATCGCGCATGACGGTCAACCGCGCGCTAAAAGAGCTGAGCGAGGAGCGAGTATTAGAGCGCCGGCAAGGCTCAGGGACCTTTGTCGCCCAGCAGCAGTTTAATCATACCTTTGTAGAGGTGCGCAATATCGCGCAAGACTTAAAGTCAGCTAACCGCGATTATCAAGCGCAGGTGGTGAGCAAACGTGTGATCACCGCAAGTATGCTAGATGATGAGCTGCGCCGTAAGTTTGCTATCGACAGTGTGGCAACCACAGGCGAGAGGAGCGCGGCGGATAGTAGTGCAGCGGTCTTATACGAAGTAAAAATCATTCATTTTGCGGATACTCAGCCCATACAGTTTGAAGAGCGCTGGGTCGATGCACAAAAGCTGCCTGAGTTTATCGAACAAGACTTTAGTATTATCAACACCAGTGAGTACTTGATTGCCAAAAGTCCACTGGAGCGCGGTAGCTATACCATTCAGGCGCTAGCAGCACCAGATGAGATCGCCGCGCTGCTACAGATTGCCCCGCAGTCTCCCACATTGGTGCTGAGCCGTCAGACATATTCAGCAGGGAAAGTGTTGACCTTTGTGAAAATGTGGCACGCAGGGGAGCGCTATCAGTTCTCAGGCGAGCTGTGACCACAAACGGACAGAGCTGGCTGTTGCTCACTGTTTTTGTACGTTGATTCTTACCTAAGTGCGTTAGTATAGAAACAATTGAGTTTTTTTGTTTTAAACCCTTTGTTTGAAACATAGGAACAGGCTGTGATAAGAAAATGCAGAAAGTAGCCAATGCAGTATTGAAAAATTTATCTGCAGTCCTCAAATCGGGCAGCTAAAGCCGATGCGCGCTGTGCGGACACTGTTTAAATACGATTTGTTTGTAAAGGTGTTTGCCTGCATGGTTTTATTATACTGCTTTCTTATACAGCTTTTGCCTACAGCATGGCACCCTATATTTTTGCTAGACACTTTTAGACTTATTCATTCATCTTATAAGGACGCCTTATGAAACGTCGTACTCTTTTAGCCCTCGCCGCCAGCACAGTCCTGCTCGCTGCTTGTGGTCAGTCTACTACCAATGACGCCGATAGCAATGCGACTGATAACGCCGCGAGCGGTGGCTCTGATATGCTGCAACGCATCAACGATGGCGGCACGATCAATGTGGGTACTGAGGGTACCTATCCGCCGTTTACCTATCACGATGAAAGCGGCAAGCTGACCGGCTACGACGTGGAAGTCACCCGTGCGGTCGCTGATAAGCTCGGCGTCGATGTTGAATTTAAAGAAACTCAGTGGGATGCAATGCTAGCAGGCTTAGACTCGAAGCGTTTTGATATGGTGGCCAACCAAGTCAGCCTAACGACGCCTGAGCGCCAAGCAAAGTACGACCTCGCGCAGCCTTATAGCTGGTCTGGCGCTGTGGTACTAGCGCCCACCGATGACAATCGTTATGGCTCGTGGGATAACCTAAAAGGTCTACGTAGCGCCCAGTCGTTAAGCAGTAACTATGGTGAGCTGGCCGAACGCTATCAAGCCGAAATCGTCCCTGTCGATGGTATGGCGCAAGCGATTCAGTTGGTCAAGCAAGACCGCGCTGACTTTACCATGAATGACAATTTGGCCGTACTCGATTATCTAAAAAAATTCCCAGATAGTGGCCTTGAGATCAAGCTGGTTGCTCCGGCCGACGAGCAGCGCGGTTCAGGTTTGGTACTATTAAAAGGCAATGACGCTGTCGTGACGAAGTTAAATGAAGCCATGAGCGAGCTGCATGCCGACGGCACGCTGAGCAAGCTTAGCGAAGAATTCTTTGGTGCTGATATAAGTCAACAAAAATAATGCTAGCGTCTCTTACCTCAGCGTTAACCGATTTATTGGCACTGCTGCCCTTTATGAGTCCTGATCGGGCGCAAATCGTCATCGACTCGTTTTGGCCGATGCTCAAAGGCGGTATCTACTATTCGATACCGCTGGCTCTGATTTCGTTTGCCATCGGTATGATGATTGCGCTGGTCGTGGCGCTGATTCGTATCGTGCCACGTACAGGCTGGCTGCATGAGATTGTCTACCGTCTGGCTCGTATTTATGTCTCGGCGATTCGCGGGACACCGATGCTGGTGCAGTTGTTTATTATCTTTTATGGCCTGCCAAGCGTCGGCGTCAAGCTCGACCCGTTTCCTTCAGCGATTATTGCCTTTTCGCTCAATATCGGTGCTTATGCCTCAGAGACGGTACGTGCCTCGATTTTGTCGATTCCAAAAGGCCAGTGGGAAGCAGGCTCGACGGTCGGTTTGACGTATCTGCAGACTTTTCGCCACGTGATTTTGCCGCAAGCATTACGGGTATCGGTACCGCCGTTGTCCAATACCTTTATCAGTCTGGTCAAGGACACGTCATTGGCGTCGCTGGTATTGGTCACAGAGCTGTTTAAGCAAGCGCAGATCATTACCGCCCGCAACTATGAGTTTATGCTGGTCTATACCGAAGCGGCTTTTATTTATTGGGCCATTTGTTTGTTTTTGACCTTTATCCAAGGCAAGCTTGAGACCAGACTCGATCGTTATGTGGCCAAATAACCGACAAGTATTGGCCACTGCCGCCATTTCACTCAAGCGACGAGCCAAGTATGGTAGTAGTTATTTGTTTACTCGTGTTTTGTTATTATTCTTTATTTGTCAGCGGAAACCTCTATGATTCAAGTCAGTAATATTCACAAAGCCTTTGGTGACAATCAAGTGCTAAAGGGCATCGACTTGACCATCGAAAAAGGCAAGGTGGTGGTGATACTTGGGCCGTCAGGGTCGGGCAAAACCACGTTTTTGCGTTGCTTAAATGCGCTGGAGATACCCGATCAGGGCGTTATTGCTTTTGAAGACGGTAGTTTGACGGTAGACTTTGCCACCAAGCCTAAGAAAAAAGCCCTGCTGGCACTGCAGCGTAAGTCTGGCATGGTGTTTCAGTCTTATAATTTATTTCCGCATAAAACAGCGATAGAGAACCTAATGCTTGGGCCGACGGTGGTACAAGGGCAAAACAAAGCCCAAGCGCGTACGCAGGCGCTGGCCTTGCTTGATAAGGTGGGGCTTGCGGACAAAGCCGATCTGTATCCGTTTCAGCTATCAGGTGGTCAGCAGCAGCGCATCGGCATTGCCCGCGCTTTGGCCATTGAGCCGTCGCTGTTATTATTCGATGAGCCAACCTCAGCGCTTGATCCGGAGCTGGTACAAGATGTGCTTGAGACCATGAAGCAGCTGGCAAGTGAGGGCTGGACGATGGTTGTGGTCACGCATGAGATAAACTTTGCGCGCGATGTCGCCGATCATGTGGTATTAATTGAGGATGGCCATGTGGTTGAAGAGGGCAGCGCCAAGCAGCTGTTTGAGCTATCCACTCACCCGCGTACGCAAGCGTTTTTGCAGCGTATCGAGCAGTAATGGGGCGCAATAGATACTGTCTGGCGCAAATTCACTACTTTTAAATAAGCCTTTATGCAAAAAATAGCCCCAACGATGACATCATGGTTGGGGCTTTATTTGTTTTTAAGCTATTTTTTCACTGGGGCTTTTGTTTTGCTAAAAAGGTTTTGGTTGCCGTCTGAGCCAGCGTGGTACGCGCGTAGTCGTACCATTTAACATGGCATTTAATAAAGCTGCCAGTAAAATCAGCACCACGCCCACATATTGTATCCATGAAAGCGCTTGATGCAGGAGCAGTAGCGCCAAAGCAATGGCGGTCAATGGCTCAAAGATAGTAAAGACCGATGCGCGCGTGGCAGGCAGTTTCTCTAATGCTTTCATATACAGCGCAAATGGCACCACCGTACCAATCAAGGAAAGCCCCAGTGCGTAGCTCCAGGTGGCCAGCGGTAAGGTGGATAACTGCCCGTAAGTACGATACGTCTCAGGCAACAACAGCAGTACGCCAGCACTGATGACAATCGAGGTAAAAAACACCAACGGCGCAGGGTGGGCATAATGCATCGCGCGTTTGCCAAGGACACCGTAGAGCGAATAACACACGCCAGATAGCAGCCCAAGCGCGATACCCCAGTTGACTTTTGCCTCATCACCCAGCATCGTCAAACCCACACCAAACACCGCCATGAGTGCCAGTAGCGCTGACTGACGAGTGATAGGCTCCTGCAATAACACCGCAGAAAACAGCAAGCTAAACACTGGTGCGGTATATAGCAAAGCAACCGCAGGGCCAGCGCCGACATAGATGACGGCAAAAAAATAACAGAGCGACATACCAAGCACGCCTATCAAGGACTGCAGCGCCAGCCCCAGCCACTGCTTTGGACGTAGCTTAATCAAATGGGGCCAGAGCGTTGGTAGCATGACCAGCACCAAAAAAGCGGCGCTCACGATGCGCAAAATAGTAATCTGCCAGCCACTAAAGCCTCTCTGGTTTAGATAGGTGGAAAATATCCCAAGCGTGCCCCAACAGATCGCAGCACTAATGATTTGAATGGTGCCTATCCATGACTGCCGCGCTGTCATCGCGCTCTCGGTGTGTGCCATATCGCTCTCTATTTTACTTTCTAGAAAATTCAAACAATAAGCTGTATCAGTCTTTAAGCTAATGGCGCTTTTTTTGACTTGGTGCTCGTTGCCTATTGCTCATCACTCATTACTATGCTGAAATAACAAAAGACAACCTTGTTAAAGGCTGCCTTTTGTTTGTTGTTTTCAGTCTAACATTAAAGCGTTAATGAAGGACTAACACAAGTCCATTAAACTTAAAAGTCGATTTACTTGGGCTGCATGATTTAAACTTGCAGTAAAAAATTGCTTAGCAAGCGTTTGGCACCTTCTGTGGCAAATGACTCTGGATGAAATTGCACGCCCTGAATCGGATAGTCGGTGTGGGCAAGTCCCATTATCTCATCGCCTGCGAGCGCCGCCTCTGTCAGGCTCAAGTGATGATGGGCGTCATTGGCAACGACAGCAGTGACGGTTAAGCAGTCAGGTAGCGTATCCGCCTTTACCATAAGCGAGTGATAGCGCATGATTTCTACCTCTTGCGGCAAGCCTTGATAAACACCTGCATCGTCATGGCGAATGGCAGAGACTTTGCCATGCATCGGTACGCGAGCTCGTATCACATCGCCGCCGAATACGTGGGCGATACCTTGCATGCCTAGGCAGACGCCCAATATCGGCGTGGTTTTTCCCATGATTTTGATGACTTCTGCACAAATACCAAAGTAAGCAGGATCATCAGGTGCGCCTGGGCCAGGTGAGATGATAATACGGTCAAGACTCATCGCTTGTACGTCAGCCAAGGTGATCTCGTTGTTGCGTTTGACGATGACGTTTGCAGCGCTAGCGCCGTCTTTATCATCCTCCATGGTTTGCAAGATCTCGCCGATATATTGATATAAGTTAAAGGTAAACGAGTCGTAGTTGTCGATAATCAAAACATTCATAAATCATCACTCTTTGCTGAAGTAGAGAGGGGTTTAGGCGGTCATAAAGCTGTCTAACACCACTTTCATGGCAGAGAGCTTACGCTGGATTTCTAAGTATTCATCAGCAGGGTTGGAGTCGTAGACATTGCCGCCGCAGGTTTGCGCGTAGGCGGACTCACCATTGATAAATAGACTACGAATAGGAATGGCAAAAATACAATCGCCATTAAAATTAAACGAGCCAAGCGCGCCGCCATACGCACCGCGGCCATCAGGCTCTAGCTCGTTGATGACTTTGATTGCCTCGACTTTTGGCGCACCTGATAAAGTACCGGCAGGGAAGTTGCTGGCAAGCGCGCTAAACATATCTTCATCAGGGTGCAAAATCCCAACGATTTCAGAGGAAATGTGCTGCACATGTGAGAAGCGTTTGATGTCCATCAGGCTGCGCACCTTTACCGTACCAAAGCACGCTACACGGCCGATATCGTTACGATGTAAGTCGACCAGCATATTGTGCTCGGCGATCTCTTTGGCATCATTTAGCAACGCGCGGGCAAGCTGACGGTCTTCTGCGACATCGACGCCGCGTTTGGCGGTGCCAGCCAGTGGATAGGTTTCCATCTCACCTTGTCGCAGGCGAAACAGCAGCTCGGGGGAAGCACCAATGATGCACTGCTCAGCAAATTTCATAAAGTACATGTGCGGTGACGGGTTGACCGCCCGCAGCTTTTCATAAATCGGCATCTTATCACCGGCGATACGATATTTGGATTTAAAACCCACCTCGCACTGAAAGATACGCCCAGAGATGATGTCTTCTTTGACTTGCATGACGGCGCGCGCATGCTCATCTTGGCTCATGCCATCAGCCAAAAACTCAACCGAGGGCGGCTCATAGCTAGGCGTTGGCTCATCAAGTAAGGCTTTGATTTGCTCGATACGATTGTCTTGCTGAGCAGTCGGGTAATAAAAATAAAAAATCTCACCGGTCATTTTATCAAGCGTTAGGCCATCGAGATAGACGCCAAATTTAAAGGGTTCAAAATCGTCGCTTGCCTTTGCATTGAGACTTGGCTCAAAAAAATTGACACTGTCATAACCTAAGTAGCCGACCAGTCCGCCTGTCTGATCACGAGCGATGACGTGCTGCGGGGTGATGCTGCGTAGAAGCTCATAAGGGTTGTCCGTTTGATAGTGCTGGGTTTTGGCGGTTTGATTATCAGTAATTGCCAAAGTCGTGCGGTCAATAGCGGCAATGGTCATCACAGGGTCAAAACCAATGGCATGGTGGCGCGCCATATGCCCATCTTCGCCCAGTGATTCAAGCAGATAGCAGGTCTCAAAAGCACGCTCAATACGTTTAAATAACGCAAAAAAATCGATATCTTGGGTAAGTTTGATGCGTTTCGGTTTGCTGGGAATCTCAATCGCCGCAGGCGGATTGTGCTGTAGGGTAGGTGTCATAGTGATGTCCAAAGTGAGTTAGATAGGTGTCAGATAGAGATAGGCAGAATTAATACTAAGCAAAATTGATACTAAGCAAAATTGATATAATGGCTAATCGCTTACGCATTTTCTCTATGCGTCGCCAATAAAGCGCTGACGTCATGCGCCTGCATCGCTTTGGCGCCGCGCGAGACAGTGGCGATACCAACCCCTAATTGCTCAGATATCTCACGCTGGGTCACGCCGCGCGCCAGCAAATCAAAGATGCGTATACGATTGGCAATCTCTTGCTGCTCTTTTTCTGTCAGCAGCGCGCGAAACAACGCCTCGATATCCGCACTATCAGGACAGTTTGCCAAATGCTGTAATAAGCTGTGATAAGGGTTGGTGCTCATAGTATGTCGTCTTATAATAATCAGTCAGATAATAAATAACAGAACAATGGCTCTTGTTTCAGTATTCTAGTACAGTAGTACAAGAAAAACAAGGTATCCGCTTATCTTTTTATGATATTGGTTTATTATGTTGATACGTTAACCGACATCCTCCTCCCTTAGGTTTTTCGACGGCCTTTACAAATTATCATTAAAATGCTTAATTTCTCACATTCATTATTGCCAAATTGTTAATACTTGGTTATGATGCCTGTCATTATTTAAATGCTAACAATTATCATTAATATTCATAATGTTATTCGTATTTGAGCCATGCTGTAGCGTCTTGGTGTTTGTCAATGTGGCGATATAGCAATGCATTGATAAATGCCGGACAGGCTACAGTCACAGCTAAAATTTAATATTGATCGTCATCAAAGTGAGTGTGTTATGCGTGAAGTAAAGTTACCAATCTCATCCAATCAATTAACCTTATTATCTATGGGCGTGGCAGCCATATTGTGGACGCAGGCGGCTAGTGCGGCAGCAGAAGACATGCCAAGTACTACGCTACAGACCATTACCGTCACGGCAAACACCTCAGTACGTGAAAATGTACAAGAAGACTCAGTCTATATCGACAACTATACGCCCGCAGCACAGGCAAGCCACTTAAGTGATTTTTTGGATGTCATACCAGGGGTTGAGGTCGGTGGTACCTCATCGGTCAATCAGCGCGTGCGTGTGCGTGGTCTTGATGATACCAATCTTAAAGTCACCGTCGATGGCGCGCGTCAAGAAGGCGCGATGTTTTATCACATGGGTGATATCACCATCGATCCAGACCTATTAAAACAAGCAGAAGTGGCAGTGGGTAACAACTCTGTCACGCTAGGTAACGATGCCATCGGCGGCGCAGTAGCATTTGAAACGGTCGATGCAGTAGATTTACTCAAACCGGGTCAAAAGGTCGGTGCCAAACTACACGCAGGTTATGCCAGTAATAATGATGAGCTACTGACATCAGCCACCGTCTATGGTGCGCCAACAGACAATATCGACCTATTGGCTTATTATGGCAAGCGCGATACCGACTCTGGCGAAGATGGCGACGGCCGTGAGCTTTATGAGGACAGTGAGAGCGAAAACATCTTATTAAAAGCAGGCGCGTATATTGGTGAGGATCATCATGTCGGTGCAAGCTTTAGCCGTACTGATAAAGAAGGGGTTTTTCCATTCCGCCCAGACTTTCCGAGTCGCTCTGAGCCACCGATTCCGCAACAGGTGAAGCGCGATACTTATACGCTCGATCATAACTTTAATCCAGCAAACTCACTCATTGACATTGATACCACTGTTTATCAAACAGAAACGCAGATTCTGCGTGATTCTGAAGACGTAGGCAACTTTGATTTTGATGCAAAAGTAAAAACCACAGGTGTTAAGATTGAAAATACCAGTGTTATTGACACAAGTAACGGTCGTCATAAGCTAATCGTAGGCGCTGAGCACTACGAAAAAGAGTCAGAGATGGCACGCGATGGTTCTGCAACTGCGAATGATGATGCCAATAACACCTCAGTCTATCTAGAAGACCAATGGCAAATAGGCAAACTGACGCTGACACCAGGTGTACGCTACGACCGCTATGAGTCTCCTGAATTTGTGGCGGGCAGTTCTACTTATGACAATGTGGTTGGCGCGTTTGCTGCAAGCTACGAGGTTGCGCCGCGTACGCAAGTGTTTGCCAGCTACACAGAGCTGTTTAATGGCCCAGATTTAGGCCAAACTGTCTTTAACAGCAATGGCGAGGGTATTTATGTCAATAATGATCTCAAGCCAGAAGAAGGTTATAACTCTGAGGTAGGTGTGGCCACCACGCTACGCGATCTAACCATTGCTGATGATGCGCTACAATTGAGTGCAAAATACTTTAGATCTAATATCGAAAACTATCAGCAGTTTATGCGTACAGGTAGTCGCCCAGGAAGATTTGGGATTGACTGTGAGACCGGCGCGATAGGCGGTGACTGTCAAGGTATGTTCAACAGTGATGAAGACTATAAAATAGATGGTGTTGAGCTGGCTGCTAACTACACTACTCGTGACTTTGGTATGGGGCTGAGCTACTCACGTGCTCGTAGCGAAGGCGATAAGACAGGCAATAGTATCCCATCAGTGAGTGGCAGCGGTGCTGACTCAGGCGATCGCTACATGGTGAACTTAGATTATGCAGCTAATGATATGGTTGATTTAGGCTGGCGCAGTACTTATGTGGCATCTATTACTGATAATCAAGGTGAGACTAAGCCAAGCTATGATGTGCACGATGTGTATGTGAACTATTCACCACGTCAGTTTGATGGTCTAAAAGCCACCGTTGGGGTTTATAACCTGTTTGATGAGACTTATGCCAGTCACGCATCGCGCTTAAATACGGCTGATGCTACGGCTACAGATTTTGAGATGGGTCGTAATATCAAAACCTCTTTGACCTATCAATTCTAAAAGTCGTTAACTCTAAAATCTATCAGCTCTGACTGCATAATCGTAGTGTGACTGATGAAAAATAAAAAGCCAGCTGTCTGACGAGGAGAGCTGGCTTTTCTTATCGTAATTTTAGACCTCACCAAGATGGCTGTATGACTGTGCTACTGGTATAAATTTTCTTTGCGTGCTGCTTACACAGAGGCTGCACAAAATTCATCCCAGTAGCACTGTATCATTTTTAAAGTGGGTTAACTAGACAGCTAAAAGGATAAAAAATGACCAAACCTAATCCAAGAGTATTAGAAGTAAAAGGCATTGCCGATATCACCCCAAACATGCGCCGCATTACACTTGGTGGAGCGGGCATGCAAGACTTCCCAATCGAGCAAGAAAGCGCCTATATCAAACTGATGTTTGCAGGGGAGGCAGGAAAAAAGCCCATCATGCGCACTTATACCATTATCCAGCAACGTGACGATGAAATCGATGTCGATTTTGTCTTGCATGGTCTCAACCACAAAGGCGCTGAAGGCCCTGCCTCACATTGGGCCAAAACCACACAAATCGGTGATACTATTTTGATCGGTGGGCCTGGTGCCAAAAAGCTTATCAATCACGAGGCGGATTGGTTTTTACTGGCGGGAGACATGACCGCGCTGCCCGCCATCACGGTAAACTTAGCACAGCTGCCCGAGGATGCCGAGGGCTATGCCGTCATCGAGGTGCTGAGTGAGGATGATATCCAGCCGCTACAAAAGCCGAAGAATATAATGCTTGAGTGGGTAATCAATGCCGAAGCAAGCAGCAGTCATTACCCCATTCTTGAGCGTATTAAGACGCTAGGCTGGCCGGCTGGTGAGGTGGCAGTGTGGGCGGCGTGCGAGTTCAATAGTATGCGAGCGCTGCGCCAGTACTTCAAACAAAAAGAAGTGGCTAAGAGTCATCTTTATATCTCTAGCTACTGGAAACTTGATAGCAATGAAGATGAGCATAAAATCGTCAAACGCGAAGATGCTGCATTAGGGTTATAAGGAGACGTAGCCACAGTCCTGCTTAACTATAACAATGTATCGACAATCACTGGCCGACCTTGATGGTTAAGTACCGTAACATCGACGTTATATAAGTCTTTCATGGTATCTTTAGTGATGACATCGACAGGCTGCCCAACCGCCATCACTTGGCCAGTTTTCATCATGACCACAGTATCGGCAAACTGCGCGGCTTGGTTGATATCATGTAGGACGATGACCACGGTTTTTTGCTGACTGCAGCTAAGCTCGCGCAGCTCACGCATCAGACGCCCTGCATGGTACATATCCAGATTGTTTAGTGGCTCATCGAGCAGTAGATACGGCGTATCTTGACAGACAATCATCGCAATCAGCACGCGTTGCCGCTGACCACCAGAGAGCGTCGATAAAAAACGCTCGGCTAATGGCTCAAGCTCAAAACGCGCGATCACTTCTTGTACTTTTTGCTCGTCCTGTGCGCTCGGCTGTCCTTGATGATACGGGTAGCGGCCAAACATCAGCAGCTCATGCACGCGCAGGCGACCTTGCACTTGGTTGTCTTGCCCAAGCATCGCCACCGTCTTAGCCAAAGTGCGCGCAGGGCAGCTGACAATATCATGCTCACCAAACATCACCTTCCCAGACTGTAGCGGTTGTAGCCTTGCCATGACCGAAAATAAGGTGGATTTGCCCGCGCCGTTGGGGCCGATTAGGGCAATCACTTGGGCGCTTGGTAAGGACAAGCTGATGTCATGCAGGATTTGTTGTTTGCCGATATGGTGGGAGATATTATCGAGTTTAATCATAATAATTCTTATTTTTTAGATAAATTTTAATCAGTTTTAAATAGTTTATGATTTTTATATAGGTCAATATGACATGTCATCAACGCCGCTGGGTCATAAATATCAGTAGCAAAAACACCAAGCCGCCCGCCAGTTCAATCACCACGGATAACACTCCCGCCATACCCAATACTTGCTCAAACAGCGTCTGACCGAGGACCAAACAAATCATCGCTACCAAACTGACCAATATCAAACGCTCGCTATGATACATATGCCGTGCGATACGATTGGTCAAGGCGCAGACTAGTAAGCCAAAAAAAGTCACCGGCCCGACCAGTGCTGTCGCCGTCGCAACCAATACCGCAATGACCGTCAATAGCCCAAATGCGAGGCGTTGATAATTAATGCCCAAATTAATCGCTTGCGCCTTACCGAGCATCAAGACATCGCATTGATAGCGCCAGCGCCAAATACACAGCGCACTAATGGTGCAAATAATAAAGCTAATCCCCAATAGCTGCGGGTTGACGGTATTAAACTGCGCGTAACTGGCCGACTGTACCACGACAAAATCATCGGGGTTAATCAGGCGCGCAATCAGTGCTGATAAGCTGCGAAACAACACCCCAAAGATAACGCCCACCAGTATCAGCCGCGTCAAATCCTGACTGCTTTTTGAAAACAGCACTCGAAACAATAATAACGACGCGCCAAACATCAGGACAATCTCAAGGGTGAATTTGGCAATAGGATTGATGCTGGTAAAGCTCATCGCCCCCAAAAAAAACACCAATAAGCTTTGGAGTAGAACATAAAGCGAGTCAAAGCCCAGTAGAGAAGGGGTCAAAATAGGATTGTGTGTTAAGGTTTGAAAGAGCAGAGTCGATACGCCAATCGCATAGCCGACCACCATGAGCGCCAGCAGTTTTTTACCTCTTAGTGGTAGGGCAAAATCCCAATGACCATTGACATTGAGCGTCAAAAACAGCGTCATCGAGACCAGCAAAATAACAGCGGCAATCGATTTTGGATGGTTGCTGATCCATGCCCAAAGCTGAGCCAAGCGATTCTGGCTAGAGGGGGCTGCGTGGTGCTCGTTATTTAAATTATTGTTTTTTAAACGACGCTTCGCTGAGTCAGTCTTTGTAGAGCGGCCAGTTATAGAGCCATGCTTAGACGATGAAAACATACGTAAATCCTACTATGCTACCTGTAATAGTAACAACGCCACGCTTATCTAAGCAGACAACAGGACGAGTAAATAAAGAAAAGGGTCGATGGTGGTGAGTCAGCTGCTTGATGGCCAGATGCGTTATTATGCGTTACATTGTTATGAGGTGCCTTATTACTTACAAAACGCCTTATCGCTCAGCAGGCGCGCGCAATAACAACCATAAAAACAGCACCGTGCCGACCACACCAAACACCGTGGCGACCGGCACTTCAAAGGGGTAGCGGATAGAGCGCCCGATGATATCGCAGAGCAATACTGCCGATGCACCCAGTAGCGCGACAGCTGGCAAGCTACGGCGCAGCTTATCGCCCATCAGTCGGCTGACGATATTTGGCACCACCAAGCCAATAAAGGGAATCATCCCGACTGTGACTACCACGACCGCGCTCATCATCGCCACCATACCGACGCCAAGCCAAGTGACCTGCCGCTTACTAATGCCTAAGTTTAGCGCGATATTATCGCCTAGCCCAACGATGGTTAGCTTATCAGCGATGATATAAGCCAGCACGCACAGCGCGCCCGTTAGCCATAGCAGCTCATAACGCCCTGCCAAAACGCCAGAGAAGTCACCAAATTGCCAAACACTGAGCATCTGTAACGTCTCGGTCTGATAGGCAATAAAGGTCGTCACCGCTTCAATGATCCCGCCAAAGACGATACCGATGAGCGGAATCATCAAATAATCTGTCGGCGGTATGCGGCGGATAAGGAGCATAAATAACATCATGCCAAACACAGCTGAGACAGTGGCGACACTCATTTTGACCAGTAGCGCACTGGCAGGGAACAGCAGGCTAACGACCAGCAATCCCAGTGCTGCGCTTTGGGTGGCACCTACCATTGATGGCTCAACAAAGCGGTTCTTTAGCACCACTTGCATAATCATCCCTGCCACCGCCATGGCGACACCGGTCAAAATAATGGCAATGGTACGCGGTATGCGGCTGACCAGCATCAGCGAGCTGTCTGAGTTGGCGCTATGGTTGATGAGGCTATGAAAAATACCAGACCATGAAAAATCCGCCACCCCAATGGACAAACTTAATAACACCAAAAGCCCCATCATGATGAGGCTGGCTGTGTTGATAAGCCATGGCGGTAGGGCCGCATGCCGACGCGTGAGGCTCAGAGGCTTGCTGCCGCTTTGCCAAGGTGATGATGTGGACAAAGCGGGACTGGCCTCAAGACTATTGGCGCGGGCCTGGGCACGCGATGAAAATAACGACATAACGGCTACTGGCTCATTAAATAATAGGTCAAAAAATAGCTGGTATGGTTGCCGCGTTTATTTTGCGCTTGCAAACGCATTTTTTATCGTGGTCAGATCTTGTATCCACTGATAATAACCACCAAAGGCGAGATAAGAATCTGGGCTTAGATAAACCACTTGGTCTTTTTGCCACGCGGTGGTTTGGGCGACCAGCGGATTGTCTAAGACTGCTTTGGCACCCACGCTGTCTTCACCGATAGCGGCGCTACGATCGACGACGAATAGCCAATCAGGGTTGGTCTTTTGTAGATATTCAAAAGAGATCGGCTGACCATGACGCCCGTCTTTGATTTGATCGTCAGCGATCGGCACATTGACGACATTATGAATAAAGCCATAGCGTGAGTCAGCGCCATAGACAGACATTTTATTGCCATTGACCATCACCACCAGACCGGTGCCACTGTCTTTGGTGACAGCTTTGGCCTCTGTGATTAGGCTGTCGATATCGTTTTGTAATTTGGCCGCTTCCGCGCTTTTACCAAATAGTGCACCTAAATCATGCAGGCGCTGTTTGCTGGACTCATAGATATTAGCCGTATCGATAGTCATATCTAAGGTTGGCGCGATGTTTGCGAGCTCATCGTATTTTTCCGCCATACGCGAACCGACTAAAATCGCTTGTGGCTGCATGGCGTTTAGGGCCTCAAGATCGGGCTCAAATAAAGTACCCACCTCTTCAGGATCAGGCTGCGTCTCTGAATGCAAGTTGTCTAAAGGCAGGTCACTTGGCGCCCCATCGACAGCTACATCCAGCGCCGCCAAATCCTGTAGCAAGGTCATGTCATAGACGACCAATGGCGATGGATTCATTGCCAGATCGATATCCCCTCTGGCGGTATCGACAGTAACGGTATGCGTCGAGACAGCATCGTTATTGGCGACGTTTTCGGCATGGTCAGCGGTTGGGTTTTCGGTCTGAGCGTCCGCAGGCTCTGAGTCGTTGGACTCAGGAGAGCTGCAGCCTGCCACGCTGATCGTCGCGGCAAGGGCGGTGGCCATCGCCGTCCATAAGGGACGTTTAAAAAAAGTGCTAGAGAGGCGGTTGGATAATACAGTAGTAGACATAAATAACTCGGTAAATCAGCTGGGTGAGCGGTGTATAGACAAAGTAATCAGCTTGTAAAACATCAACGACGGTCTGAAAACCATCACAGTCACTACACGGCTCATATAAAAAAAAGAGCTGGTCTTGCAGGATGTATCACATAGGGTGATAGGCAGGACGATGCTCAGCGGTATTATTATCATTCGTACATTCACTATCCAAGCGCTCGTTGATGTTGATATTGTAAGTCTCGTTGATGTTGATATTGTAAGTTAAGTGTACTCAAGCGGTCTTATCGGATAGATAATCGGTCATGATAAATTAATTGAGACTTAGTATCAATATAAATGATAATGGTTTTTATTAACGTATTGCCAATTACAAACAAAACAAGCACGTTATTTTATCGAGTGCGACTGATTTAGGCTTGTCTAATAAAATTAACACAATTTATTATTGATAATAATTATCGTTTGCACTATCATCTACATCATTCTACCTCGGTCACTGAATATTAGAGTGTTATGAGTTCAACGATTTTAGACGCGCCATCTCCCAAACTGACGCTCGCCGCTGCCGTGGTCGTCGTCGGCCTTCATGCCTTGACTGTCGCTGCGCTAGTGGCGATGAAAGCGCCTGAAAAACCAGTAGAAGCAAAAATCCAAACGCCGCCCATTGAGATAGAGCTTGTGACATTGCCGCAAAAAGAGCCTGTCGCCGTGGAAGAGCAAGAGGCGCCAAAAGTGCAGCCAGCGCCGCCAAAACCTAAAGCCGCGCCTATCGTCAAGGCTCAACCAAAACCGATCAAAGAGCCGGTTATCAAAGAAAAACCGCCTAAAGCAACGCCACCGAAGAAAGCAACGCCGCCTAAAAAAGTAATAGAAAAGCAGCCTGATATCATTAAAACAGAAGCGCCAAAAATACCGGCAGCTGAGCCTAAAGTCGATACCCAAGCGGCTGATGAACAACGCAGAGCTGAGGAGCGTCGCAGAGCCGAGGAGCGTCGTATAAGAGAGCAAGAACAGCAGAAGGCCGAGCAAGAAGCCCGTGATAGAGCAGCAGCGCAAGAGGCTGAGAGATTGGCAGCAGAGAAAGCGGCTAAAGAGCAAGCGGCTAAAGAAGCTGCTGAGGCTGCGGCACAAGCCAAAGCAAAAGCTGCAGCAAGCAATACGCCAGTGAACTTTACTGCCAGTAATGCTGATTGGGCATCGCCGCCGAGATTGAGCTTTCCTAAGCGTGCTGCTCGAAATGCTCAATCAGGTGATACGTTTAATGTGGTGTTGGTGTTGAGGGTCAACAAGCAAGGCGGCATTGATAGTGTACGAGTGTCGCAGCCGTCCGGCAATCCAAGTGTGGATAAAGCAGCGCAGCGTCAAGTTCGCTCTGGCAAGTTTACACCCTTTACACAAAACGGCGTGCCCGTGGTGGGCAATGTAACACTAACAGTTAGCTACGCTGTACCTTAGCGCGCATTTTATTGAATTCATCTCATTAATTTTAAAAGATATTTATAATTTTACGATTCTTTATGATAAGGCGAGCTGTGATATACGCCGCGCTATCATAGGATGATATTAAACATTAAGGAGTCTGGCATGGACTTTATGCATTACTGGCAAATCAGCGACATGGTGACCAAAACCTTGTTTTTTTTGCTATTTATCTTGTCTATCGTCTCTTGGGTGACGGGGGTTATTCGCGTACTACAAAGCCGAAAACTGGCCGCTACTGTCGCAGACGATTTGAGTCAGCAGATTACCGCTAAGCAGCCTGAGCTGGCCGGCTGTGATGCCGCGCAGCGTCGCCTAGTCACCGAGCAGACATTGCTCAAGCATATCGGCCGCTACCGCTTTGCCAGTGAGCGCGGCCTGCCTATTCTTGGAACGACCGCTGCGATTGCGCCTTTTATCGGGCTATTTGGGACGGTATGGGGCATCTTTCATGCGCTGCACAATATCGGCATGACCGGACAGGCAGGACTCGGACAAGTGGCGGGGCCTGTCGGTGAGGCGCTGATTATGACAGGCCTTGGCATCGCCGTTGCCATCCCAGCGGTAGTGTTTTATAACCTCTCGGTGCGTATCAATCGCCGAGTGATGTACCATGCCAATGACCGCGCCCATGATTTGTTGGCGACATCTGCTAAACAGGTAGCGACCAATAGCCGTCCAAGTACCGTACCCGCCGCACAGGTGGCAAAAGATCAGCAGGACACTCAAAAAGACGCACAGCACACCGCGCACTATCGCAACTCAGCCCCATCACAGGGATAGTCGCTGTTGGGACATAAATGGGCAGCAGGGCGCCAAACGAGTACAAACGGTGCATCAATAACCAAACGTATTGAGGATAGTTATGGCATTTCAACTGGGTGATGATGATAGTCAGAGTATGAATGAGATGAACCTCATTCCGCTGATTGATATCATGCTGGTCTTGATGATTATATTTTTATTGACGGCGACGGTGCTCAATCCAACGGTACCATTGGACTTGCCAAAAACCAGCGCAGCAGTCACTGAGCCGCCACCAAAAGCCATTCAAATCAGTATTGATAAAGACGCGGGCATATTTTGGGACAGCGATCCGATTAGTATGGACGCGCTAGAGGCAAAGCTACAAGAGCAAAGTGCAACAGGCGAGGATCCTTCGGTACAGCTACGTGCTGACAAAGACAGCAAGTACGATACCGTGGCACAAGTACTGGCCGCCGCTAGCCAAGCAGGACTGACCAAGATAGCCTTTGTCAATGAGTAGCCTATATAAGGTAGGTCATATAAAGTAGGCGGTATAAAGTGCGAGTAAGCGGGCAGTTATAGCAGCAGATTGGTAAAAAGTAGCAGGGCGCTGATCAACAGAAAAACCACCAAAACAACAATAAGAAAAATCAAAATAATAAATGCTTTCTCCAGCCTCGCTCGGGTAACCTTGCGAGGTTTCCTTTATTTTGGGCTTGGTAGGCCCTATTACCAAGCGTAACCAAAAGGACGATAACCATAGTCAAAGCGTCCAAATCCATAGCCGAATGGATAAGGCGTGCGCAGATAGTCGAGGTCGCGCTGACGAATATAATAGTAGCGCCCTTGCGAGTAGGCCTCTTCTAGCTTTTCAATGCCTTCCAACGGACAAACAGGCTGCCAGTCGTAGCCTTCACGGCCCAGCTTATAGGCGTTGAGCTCGGTGCAGTAGGTTTTTAGGCCTTGCTGGCGTCCTTGCTCCCATTGGATGCGATTGGGCATCGCACCGCCGACGCTTGCGCATTGATTGGTATAGTGTCCAAAGTACGCTCCTGAACGGCCACGGATACCATCTGCGTAGCCGACCTCCTGCCAGTTGCTGGCTTGGCACTGCTGCGGCGTTAGGCTCTGGGTCGTGGCGCAGCCTGATAATAGTAGCACGGCCGTACCTATCATCGCCAAGCTCAGGCCTGCTCGGCTTTTTTGTATACCGTGTTGGCTGTTTTGTATATCGCTTGCTAGCATGGCGACTTTGCGGCGTGATGCGGTGCTCGATGAGTTTTGCTGAAGAAGATAATTCATAATAAACCTGCGCGCGTTTAAAATTATGGTTTATCATAGCACCTTTTAGAGCCGCCAGCTTTTTGTATCTTGTGAGTATTGGTGTTTTTATATATCGATAAGTAATTGATATACCAGTGAATCCATAAGAGTGGTAGCACGGAGGCGAGCTACAAGCGTTTGCGGCTACTGTGTATGACTTGCTTGATTTTTAGGCGTTGATACGCATTATAAGTGTCTATCCGCGCGCTTTTTAGCCGCCAGTCGTGAGCGTTATATTTTTCATATCATTGTTTTTAGTCAAAAGGCCACACCATCATGGGAATATTGATCGGCGTTATCATTGTACTATTTGTGTTAGGGAGTATGATGGCGCTCAAACCGAACGGTATTGATCAGCGTTTGGATAAGCTGCGCATGACTGCGCGCCGCTTGCAGCTCAACCCAAAGCTGGTCAGTTGCCCTGATTGGATCAAAGGCCGTGACAACGAGTATGGCCGCGGCATGCTTGGGCAGTACTGCCTCATACTGGACGATATCCAGCTGCCCCATGCGCGCTATCAAGTGATTGATGGACAGTGGCGACCAGATAGGAGCTTTGTCGATACAAGTGTAGATGACAGCAAGCTTGTGGTGCCAAGTGCGATTCGCTCGACTCATAGCAAGCCTGTCATCAAACCGGCCAACTTTGCTTTGGACAGAGCGCCGCTGGACTTGCCTGCGAGCATCGAGCCTTTTATCAAAGGACTGTTGACCAAAGCCAATAGCATCGTGATTTACTGGGAAGATATCGCCTATGTGCGTCCAGCAACCAACCCCGCCTATCAACAAAAAATGATTGAGACTGATCTATTAGTCCTAAAGGCAAACCTAGACAAATGGGCGCGACAAATGCAAAAAAAACCCTAAAGCTGGTAAAGTAATTTTTCGTCTCCATTTAATAGCAATATGCAAGCACTTTTGGCAAACTCTCAGTCATTTGCAGTTGACAGCTTAATACTTAGCAGTGTAACGTCCTTATAACCTGCGCTTTGTATTATGGTTAGTGTTTGTTTCATAACCGTTTTTATTGGCAGCCATTACTACAATAAATCGCTGAGCGAATATACTTAGCTACTATAAATTGCCATGCTGCTGAATTTAAACCTACTTTTCATCTACTTATATTATGGTGTCGTCACATATGGCAAAAACCACAACCAAAAAAACTCCAGCATCCGCGACCGATAACCCAAAAAAAGGCAAGTCGTTGGTGATTGTCGAGTCACCCGCCAAAGCAAAAACCATTAATAAATATCTTGGTGATGACTTTATCGTACGCTCAAGTATCGGTCATGTCCGTGATTTGCCCGTTAGTGCCAGTAAAAGTGCAAAAAAGACAACCGCTGCCAAAAAAGATGAGACGCTGAGCAAAGAAGAAAAAGCGCAGCAAGCACTGGTGCGCCGTATGGGTGTCGATCCAGAGCATGACTGGGCGGCCGTCTATGAAGTGCTGCCAAACAAAACCAAAGTCATCAAAGAGCTAAAAGCACTGGCCAAAGACGCTGACAAAATTTATCTGGCCACGGATATGGATAGAGAAGGGGAAGCCATCGCTTGGCATCTAAAAGAAGTCATCGGCGGCCCTGATAGCAAATACCAGCGTGTGGTTTTTAATGAGATTACCAAATCCGCCATTCAAAATGCGTTTAAAGAGCCATCAAAGCTCGATATCGACCGTGTCAACGCCCAGCAAGCGCGGCGCTTTTTAGACCGTGTCGTCGGCTTTATGGTATCGCCGCTGCTATGGCAAAAAATCGCACGTGGTCTGTCGGCGGGCCGTGTGCAGTCGGTTGCGATGCGCTTGGTGGTCGAGCGTGAGCATGAGATTCGCGCTTTTATTCCAGAGGAATACTGGCAGATCCATGCCGATACCCACGTTACTGCTAGTAATGCCAAAAAACCGACAGATGCTGAGCAAAGCTCGATTCGCCTAGAGGCGACCAAACAAGGCGGCAAAACGCTTAAGCTGGCCAATAAAGAGCAGACCGATAAAGTCTTAGCAGTACTCAAAACCAGCGATTTTATCGTCAAAGAGCGTGAAGAAAAACCCACGCAGTCGCGTCCGAGTGCGCCGTTCATCACCTCGACCTTGCAGCAAGCGGCCAGCACACGCTTAGGGTTTTCAGTGAAGAAGACCATGATTTTGGCGCAGCGCCTGTATGAGGCGGGGCACATTACCTATATGCGTACCGACTCGACTTTTTTGTCTGGTGATGCCTTGGCAGCTGTGCGTGGCTATATCGAAGACAGTTATGGCGATAAATATGTGCCAGAAAAACCAAATTTTTATGGCAACAAACAAGGCGCACAAGAGGCGCATGAGGCGATTCGCCCATCTAATGTCCATATGAAATCCACTCAGCTCAAAGGCGTTGAGCGCGATGCCATACGTCTGTACGAGCTGATTTGGCGTCAGTTCGTCGCCTGTCAGATGCTGCCAGCAAAGTATCTATCGGTGAATTTATTTGTGGCGGCAAGCGATGTCGAGCTAAAAGCCCGCGGCCGTACCATGGTGTTTGATGGCTATACCAAAGTCATGCCGCCTGCCAAGACGGACGATACGCTACTGCCTGATGTCAAAAAAGGCGATCAGTTGACCCTAGATAAGCTCGACCCAAGCCAGCACTTTACCAAGCCACCACCGCGCTATACTGAGGCCAGCCTTGTCAAAGAGCTGGAGAAAAAAGGCATCGGCCGTCCATCGACATATGCCTCTATCATCTCCACCATTCAAGACCGCGGCTATGTCAAGCTCGAAAACAAGCGCTTGTTTGCCGAAAAAATGGGCGATATAGTCACCGATAGATTGACCGCAAGCTTCCCAGACTTAATGGACTATACCTTTACTGCCGCGTTAGAGGACAAACTAGATCACGTCGCAGAAGGCGATCAAGACTGGAAAGATGTGCTAGATAACTTTTATGGCGACTTTAAAAAGACGCTCGAGCGCGCCAAAGAAAAAGACGGCATGCGCCCTAATGACCCGACCGATGTGCCAGACGTGCACTGCGATATATGCTCGCGTCCAATGCAGCTGCGTACCGGCTCGACGGGGGTGTTCTTAGGCTGCACCGGTTATAACTTACCGCCAAAAGAGCGCTGCAAAGGCACCAAAAACTTGATGCCAGTCGAAGCTTTTGCCAACTTAGATGATGCAGAAGGTGATGACGAAGCGGCAGAAGTCAAAGATTTGATGGAGAAAAAACGCTGCCCCAAATGTGGTACAGCGATGAACGGCTATATCGTCGATGGCGGCCTGAAACTGCATATCTGCGGTAACAATCCTGACTGCGACGGTTATATCTTAGAAGAAGGTAAGTTTGAAGTCCCAGGCTCAGATGCGCCAACCATTGATTGTGATAAGTGCGATGGACAAATGGAGCTAAAGACCGGACGCTTTGGCCCTTATTTTGCCTGTCAGCAGTGCGACAACACCCGCAAAGTGCTAAAAACCGGTGAAGCTGCACCGCCGCGTATGGATCCGATTCATCTGCCAGAGCTCAAATCAACCAAGCATGATGACTATTTTATCTTGCGTGAAGGCGCTGCAGGCATGTTCCTCGCCGCCTCAAAGTTTCCAAAAGTGCGCGAAACTCGTGCGCCCAAGCTGGCTGAGCTGCGACCTATCAAGGATAAGATGGAAGATAAATTCCAGTATCTGTTTGACGGGCCAGATGAAGATCCAGATGGCAATCCAACGATACTGCGCTGGTCACGTAAGAAAAAAGAGCAATACATCGGCTCTGAAAAAAACGGCAAAGCCACGCGTTGGGGTGTGTACTGGCGCAATGGCGAGTGGGTTGAGGAGTAATCAATACCAGTCCAAACGATAGCCAATCTTCGATATCGATACAGTGAGCGACCTAATAGCCGCGTATCTGATTTATCTGGATTCGATCATACCTTGCGATGTTAATGCCTATAAAAAAACCTCTTAGATGATCTAAGAGGTTTTTTATTAGCAAACAGCTATGTTTTACGACCGAACTACTGCGATTAGGTCTTTTCGATGATACCACATGCCACACGGTCACCTGCATTACCCGCAGGCTGACTGGTATAATCATCAACCCCACTATGCACGATAAAGGCTAAGCGGTTGACACTGTATTTGCCAGCTTCTGCCGCAGAGATTTTTTTGTTGACGTAGTTGATGGTAGCGACACCATCTTCGTTTGCTGTCAAGTTGGGCAGGTCGCCTGCATGGCCATTCATGTCATCAGGGTTTGAGTGCGGTTTGTTGTCTGGATTAAAGTGACCGCCTGCCGCTTTACCCATATTGGCACAGCTGCCTGTCTCGTGGATATGAAGCGATACGGTCTTACCAGGCTGCAAGTTCATCAGCTTACCATATACCTGTACGCCGCCATCTACTGGACGTAAGAATACTTGTCCGACCTCGTTTTGATTACCAGCGACGGCTTTGATGGTAGATTTTAGTGCTGGCTGATTGACAGGATTGCCTGTTTTCATTTGACCTTCGACCGTTTGACAGCCAGTCATGGCAAGAGCCGAACCACATAATAGCGCACCACTAAGCATTAACTTATTCATTATTCTCTCCATTTATATTTATTCGTTGTGATGAATGTCTACTGTTTTCTCAAAGTACTCATGTTTTCTGAGTACTTAAACACTGTACTCAAAAACTGTCCTCAAACACTGCTTAATTGCTCAAGCATTGCTGAATGTCGCAATCAGTATAGCCAAGCATTAGGTATAGTTATTCATCAAATGCGCAACAATCAGTTAATAAATGTAAGTATCGTATGGGTTTAAAAAGCATGAGGCAAAAAAGCCGCCCATCATGACGATGAGCGGCTCTTTAATTTGTAAGACGGGATTAGTAACGAATCAGATTAGTTATGCAGCGCTTTACTTGAGGTTTTATCGACCGTTACTTTGGCAGGCTTGAGTGGCACTGGCATACTGACCAGCGCTACTTTTAATATCTCATCAATTGTCGCAACTGGCTGAATGGTCAAGCCTTCTTTGACGTTGTCGGGGATATCAGCTAGGTCGCGCTCATTACTCTCTGGAATCAACACATGCTTGATGCCGCCGCGATGCGCAGCCAGTAGCTTTTCTTTGAGACCGCCGATGCGTAAGATTTTACCGCGTAGGGTAATCTCGCCTGTCATGGCAATATCTGGACGAATTGCAATACCCGTCAAGGCAGAGACCAGCGCTGTGGTCAGCGCACCACCAGCCGATGGCCCATCTTTTGGCGTCGCGCCTTCTGGCATATGGACGTGGATATCAGTGGTTTTGACGGTTTCGTAGTCGATACCTAGGCTGTCGCCACGCGCCCGCACCACACTCATGGCCGCACGGATCGATTCTTTCATCACATCGCCGAGTGAGCCTGTAAAGCTCAGCTCACCTTTGCCTTTCATCGCCACCGCTTCGATAGTAAGTAGCTCACCGCCCACTTGTGTCCACGCAAGACCAGTCACGCGGCCGATTTCAGGCTCTTCTTCTGCCAGACCGTAGTCGTACTGATGGACGCCTAGATAATCATCGATGTTTTTGTCATCGACCACCACCAGCTCACGCTCTGCTTTTTTCGGTGCGCGGGCGCCATGATTTTCGACCGAACCGCGTACCACTTTGCGGCAGATCTTATTGACTTCGCGTTCAAGGTTACGTACACCCGCTTCACGCGTATAGCTACGCACGATGCTGTGCAGTGCTGCTTCTACAATCTCAATTTCACCTTCTTTAAGGCCATTATTTTTAATCGCTTTTGGTACAAGGTATTTCTGCGCGATATTGACCTTTTCTTCTTCGGTATAACCCGGTAGACGAATGACTTCCATACGGTCAAGCAGGGCAGGCGGGATATCCATGCTGTTGGCAGTACAGATAAACATCACTTGCGATAAATCTAAATCCATGTCTAGATAATGGTCGTTAAAGGTATCGTTCTGTGATGGATCTAGCACTTCAAGTAACGCTGATGCTGGATCACCGCGGAAGTCTTGCGCCATTTTATCGATTTCATCTAATAAGAATAGCGGGTTTTTAACTTCGACCTTCGCCAGTGACTGTACGATTTTACCCGGCATCGCACCGATATAAGTGCGGCGATGACCGCGGATTTCCGCTTCATCACGCACGCCGCCAAGCGCCATACGGACAAATTTACGACCCGTTGCGCGCGCAATCGACTCACCCAACGAGGTTTTACCAACACCCGGAGGACCGACTAAACAAAGAATCGGACCGCGCAGTTTTTTCACTCGTGATTGTACGGCTAAGTATTCTAAGATGCGATCTTTGACATCTTGCAAGCCGTAATGATCTTCGTCTAAGACGGTTTTGGCTTTGTCTAAATTAATCGAAACTTTGGTCGTCGCATTCCACGGCGTGTCCAAAATCCACTCAATATAGTTGCGCACCACTGATGATTCACTCGATGCAGGCGGCATCATTTTGAGTTTTTTCAGCTCTTGCTCTGCTTTTTTGCGCACATCTTCTGGCAAGTCAGCATCTTCTAGACGCTGCTCTAGCTCAGCGACATCATCTTCACCATCGAACGCGCCGTCATTCATCTCTGACAGCTCGTTTTTGATCGCTTTCATCTTCTCGTTTAAGAAGTACTCGCGCTGATTGTCTTCCATTTGCTGACGCACGGCATCTTGAATATCTTGCTCGATATTCTGCTCAGCGCTTTGCTTGACGAGATATTCGGTCAAGGTATTGATATGGGTTTTGATATCGTCTTCTTCTAAAAACGATTGCTTAACCTCAAGATCCATCGACACGCGGGTTGAGATGAAATAGACCAGTTCAAGCAAATCATCGATGCGTTTGGCCACGCGAGTTAGCTCACGCGCATTACGCAGACGAGAATCAGCATAGCCTTCAAACAACGTGGTTAAGGCTTGAATGGTATTTTTTTGCTGGCTCTCATCCATACTGACATCGAGATCAGCACGCTCAAAAGTCGCCATCAAGACGTCGTCTTGGCTGTCTGCATGGTTTTCTATAGCATCGACGCGGGCACGATATTGGCCTTCGATCAGCACCTTGATGCAGTTTTCATCGCTATCATGCGGCATGGTGCTGACGATGCGGCACACGGTACCGTATTGATACAAGTTGTCTTGATCAATGTCTTCGGTGAGTGAATCTTTTTGTGCCACGACCAGTACTTTGTTGCCGTACTCCGCCTGCGCCAATTCGACGGCTTTAACGGAGGGTGCGCGACCGACAAATAGAGCAATTTGCATGTGCGGATAGACCACCACATCGCGTAGTGCCAATAGTGGCAAATGATTGTCTGAGCCATTATCGGCAGTGTTTTTATCAACATTTTGTTCATCAGTATCAGGCGTTGCTGCTGACACATCGATGTCGATATTGTCTTTATCAATATTATAGTCAGTCATATATTCATTCCTTATTCACTAAACTTGTTCAGTCAAGTTAGTGTTTCATGTTTAGATAAATGGTGCTGCTATACAAAATTGCAAGGCTCTATTGCCAACAGAAACGAGGATATTGTCTCTTTATTTGCTCGGTTTTATTTATCTGCGGGGTTCTGCGCGTGGGTTTTGTGGGCAAAATCAGGTAAAATGACGCGCGTCTTAGCCGCAATCGGCAGTCAAAGCTATCTATAAGGCAGAGCGGGTAAAATGCAAAAGCGCCATCACAAGGCTAAAAACATAGGGTAAGGGGCGAGAATATGACCATCAATGCAGTGCTGTTGGCGGTAGTCATCATGCTTGGGCTGTCACTGGCACGAGTCCATGTGGTACTCAGTTTGTTAATCGGCGCGCTGGCAGGTGGGCTCATCGCAGGTCTGGGTATGACCGATACCCTCAATGCCTTTCAAGAAGGTATCCGCAATGGCGCGCAAATCGCGCTGTCCTATGCGCTGCTTGGGGCTTTTGCCGTGGCGATTGCTCACTCTGGATTGCCGCAGTCACTCGCAGGAGCGGTCATTAAGCGTATCGATGCTGGTGGCACCAGCGCGATGATTAAGTACCTGCTGTTTGCCGGCCTAGTGATGATGAGCTGTTTTAGCCAAAACCTCATTCCCATTCACATTGCCTTTATACCGCTGCTCGTGCCGCCGCTATTGCTCGCCTTTAATCGTATGCAGATAGATCGCCGACTTATTGCTTGTCTGATTACCTTTGGCCTTGTCACCACTTATATGTTTATCCCGTATGGCTTTGGTGATATTTATCTCAATCAGATCATGCTCAAAAACGTCGGTGAAGCCGGTATCGATATTAGCGATATCTCCGTCACTAAGGCGATGGCGATTCCAGCGCTCGGTATGTTTCTTGGCCTTTTGACTGCGGTGTTTATCAGCTATCGTAAGCCGCGCCAGTATCAGCAATTAACGATAGATAAAGACGCTCGCGATGTTGTGATCGATAAAGAGTCCATTAGCGATAATTTGAGTCAAACTGCCACACGTGTGCCCACGCAAGGCAAACTTAAAACGCTTATCGCGCTAGCGGCTATTGTTACCGCTTTTGTGGTGCAGCTGTATACCGACTCGCTGCTCTTAGGCTCGATGTTTGGTTTTGCGGTATTTATGGCGACGGGTGTGGTCAAATGGCGTGAAGCCGATAGCGTGTTTAACGACGGTATCAAGCTGATGGCGATGATTGGCTTTATTATGATTACCGCGCAAGGCTTTGCTGAAGTGATGAAAGCGACAGGGGAGATTGCGCCGCTGATTGATGGTGCGACTAACCTGTTTGCAGGAAATAAAGCGATTGCTGCCTTTGTTATGCTAGGGATTGGCTTAGTAGTGACCATGGGTATTGGCTCGTCGTTCTCGACCATTCCGATTGTGGCGGCGATCTATGTACCGCTATGTATGTCACTAGGATTTTCACCACTAGCAACCGTCGCTATTATTGGTACGGCTGGCGCGTTAGGTGATGCTGGCTCGCCCGCGTCCGACTCGACGCTTGGGCCAACGTCTGGTCTAAACGTTGATGGTCAACATGACCATATCAGAGATAGCGTGGTGCCAACCTTTATTCATTACAATATACCGCTACTGGCGTTTGGCTGGATTGCAGCGATGGTGCTTTAATTCATAATCTAAACTTTGGCAATAGATATAAAAAAGGCGAGTGATTTGATAATCATTCGCCTTTTTTGATTTTTTATAAAGGTTTAATTTACATTTTTCAGTCTGCTGTTCGATGTAAGTCATTTTTCACTGTTATTATCACCCTCATCTATTGTCACCCTCATCAAAATCCCCTATCTCATTACCCAAACTATTCAAGAACTCGTCACTCTGCGCTAGCAGCTCATTCAAACGCGCCTCATTAATAACGCTTGATAGCTCATCAGAACTAAAGTTTTGTTCTTGACTGTAATAAAGCATTTCCCTAGCGTCATCATTACCTAGTGTTTGTAAATAAGTATCAACCGTATCGGCGCTAGAGGTTTCTAGTTCAGACTCATCAATATGAGTGGGTTTAAACCACCTTATGCCGTTTGGCGTAATTAAGCCATCTAATGGCACATCCCACGGCTGACGCGCTAATTGTTCAACCACTTGAAAGTCGTAGCACCAGCCAATTTTTAGCGGCCTTGAAGCGCCAGACTGATAGCTTCTTCCAAGAGTCGTATCATAAAAACCACCACCCATGCCCATACGATTGCCTTGTTTATCTACCGCTACGAGTGGACAGATTATGACGTCCAGTTCTGTTGCCCATAATAAATGCCGATGTCGGTTTTGCGGCATCCCTAAACGATGAATATAGGTCGGTACGTTGATAAGTTTTGAGTGATAAATAGGCACAAAGCGCAAGCGTTTATCGTCGTCTCCTTTATTGTCACGACCGAGCGAGCCGACCACTGGCAGATATGCCCGGTAGCCTGAGCGCTGACACCAGTCCAATAGTGGCTGAGTAGGAAGCTCACCAAAGCCATCATAATATAAGCCAATACGAGCACGCGGAGGCAAGCGTTGTTGCAATTTAACCAAGTGCAAACTTGCCATGCGTGCGTATTGTCTGCACTCACCATCTGTTAGTTGGCGGCGCAGGCGAGTAAACTGACGTCTAGGTGGATTGGTTGTCATAATAGTATTTACAGTATTGGTTAAAAAGATATGTGGCGATCAATCACTTTTACTTAGTATCTATTTGTTCAGTGTCTAGTAAGTATAAATACTCGCATCGGCTTGGAGAAATTTATGATAAGCCATGCTATCATAACCTCACTTTACAGCCTATTTTCCTTATGTGCAGCTTTAGTTGCACTTTTTATGATAAACCATTTATTAACTACTAATAAAAGAGGATCGTTATGTCACAAAATCAGGCCACCCGTACCGAAAAAGATACCATGGGCAATGTCGAAGTCCCAGCAGACGCTTATTGGGGCGCGCAAACCCAGCGTAGCCGCGAAAACTTCAAAATCGGTGGCGAGACCTTGCCGCGTCCGATGATTGAAGCGATGGCATTAGTCAAAAAGGCCGCTGCGATTACTAATGCTAGCCTAGAGCGTATCGAAGGCGATAAGCGCGATTTGATCGTGCAAGCCGCTGACGAAGTCATCAACGGCGGTCTTACCGATCAGTTTCCATTAGTCGTTTGGCAGACGGGTTCTGGTACGCAGTCGAACATGAACATGAACGAAGTCCTAGCCAACCGTGCCAATGAAATCGCAGGCTCTGAGCGTGGCACTTACGCACCGATTCATCCTAACGATCACGTCAATCACGCTCAGTCTACCAATGACAGCTTCCCAACGGCGATTCGTGTCGCTGCTGCGCGTCAGATCAATAGCCTACTTATCCCAGCGGTAAAAGCGCTACGTGATACCTTAGATAAAAAGTCCAAAGAGTTCGACAGCATCGTAAAAATCGGTCGTACGCATCTACAAGACGCGACGCCTTTGACCTTAGGCCAAGAGTTCAGCGGTTATGTCAGCCAGCTTGACCACGCGTTGACTCGTATAGACAACGCACTACAAGGCTTATATGAATTGCCACTAGGCGGCACAGCGGTTGGTACGGGTCTAAACGCTCATCCTGATTACGCAGTAAAAGCAGCTGAGCAATTAGCTGAGCTAACGGGCTTACCATTTGTCACATCCCCGAATAAATTTGAAGCACTAGCTGCTCGTGATGCCGAAGTATTTGCTTCTGGCGCACTCAAAACCCTAGCAGGTAGCCTCAATAAAATCGCTAACGACGTACGCTGGCTCGCTTCAGGTCCTCGTTGTGGTCTTGGCGAGCTGACCATTCCAGAAAACGAGCCAGGCTCATCTATCATGCCAGGTAAAGTAAACCCAACGCAGTCAGAAGCAATGACCATGGTTGTGGCGCAAGTGATGGGTAACGACACGACTATCAGCATGGCGGGCGCGTCAGGTAACTTTGAGCTCAACGTTTATAAGCCCGTGATTGCCTTTAACTTACTACAGTCCATCCAATTATTAGGCGATGCGTGC
Organism: Psychrobacter sp. Marseille-P5312; assembly: GCF_900291405.1. NCBI lineage: Bacteria > Pseudomonadati > Pseudomonadota > Gammaproteobacteria > Moraxellales > Moraxellaceae > Psychrobacter > Psychrobacter sp. Marseille-P5312. The sequence continues at coordinate 383,402 of NZ_OLML01000001.1, read as the reverse complement.
AATAGCTTTAATGACAACTGTGCGGTTGGTATCGAGCCTGTTAAAGAAAAAATCGATGACTTCTTGCATAATTCGCTCATGCTAGTGACCGCATTGAACCGTCATGTTGGTTATGAAAACGCAGCGAAAATCGCTAAGACGGCGTATAAGGAAAACAAAACGTTGAAGCAAGTCGCGGTTGAGCTCGATCTAATGACCGAAGCGCAGTTTGATGAGTGGGTCACGCCAGCGGATATGGTGCATCCTTCTTAATTTAGATTTTGTTTTGTATAAGTGAGTAGGGTGGGTTAGCAACAGTGTAACCCACCAACTTGATTTCAACGAAAAAGACCTTGCCACCCCTGATATGAGAATGTGGCAAGGTCTTTTTTATGCTTTATGCTTTTTGGAGCTATTCCCACTCGTTGGGATTTACGAAAATGTAAATCCCCTTGCACTCGGACGAAGTAGTACTTCGTTGTTTCCTCGCTCAGGGCTAGCGGTGACATCTCGTTTTTACATACAGGTAGCGTAGTTTAGATTTTGATTTTTTATAAAGCTTAAAAGGGTTTAATTCGTAGGTTGGTGTGGAGCTTGCGACACTCAACAAATGACCTAAACAGGGTGACACAAAAAAGAGCACATGAATCACTCATGTGCCCTAAATATCTTACTCAAAAATTTATTTCATACTTAACTATTTTTATTTAATCTCAAGCTTTTTGCGCTCTGAGCTGGTCTCTTTTGGTAGTACCAGTTTAAGAATGCCATTTTCGTATGATGCTTCTGCCGCCTCTACTTTTACCTTAGAAGGCAACTGGAAACTACGTGAGACTGAGCCAAAGTAGCGCTCACTACGCAGTATCTTATCGCCGTCTTTTTGCTCATCTTTTTGTGCAATCTCCGCGCTGATTGAGACGATATCTCCAGTTATCGACAGATCGATATCTTCTTTAGCAACGCCAGGTATTTCAGCATTGACATAAAACGCATCCTCTTTTTCACCAACATCAATCTTGATCTGGCTAGCGTTAGGAAGAGCATCACCGTGAAGTGGACGCATTAAAAAGCTAGGTGCCATCTCATCAAAGAAGTTGTCAAAGATTGAATTACGTGTGACTAGTTTACTCATAACATGCTCCTTATCATGGATTGGTTGTTGTTTATCTTACCTACTATATATATAAAGATGGGCTATAGAATTTCAAGAGTTAGAATCATAAAATTTATCTTGTATTTCTCACAAAAAAGCCAAGCAAAATGCTCAGCCTTTCCTAATTAAGTTTTTACAACATCAATCCCTAAAACTTATAAAGCAAACCAAGCGTCGTCGTAGCATCAGTACGCGAGTTGACCATTGGGCTGTCTTTTTGCTCATTTGGCAGATAGCTTAAGTTTTGGTTGGCAAAGCCTGCCCAGCGCTCATTGAAGTCATAGTTGGCACTGATATTGATATAAGGGTTTAAGCTTGAATTGGATTTATAAGCAGCAATGCCGGTCTTGGCAGATTCTTCTTCACTAACGCCATAATAATACTCGTTGTAATCTGCATCATGATACTCAAATCCTGCACTCGGATAGACGGTGAGCTTACCTTGAGTGATACGCGCCAGATAAGTCAGCCGCGCTGTGTTGCCGCCGCTACGATCCAATACGTCTGTTGCGATCTGCGCACGAAAACCCCCAACTGGCGTACGACGTAAATACGTCAAACCTGCCGCTGCCGAGGCTTTACGTTCATCTAGTCCTTGTAGCGCGCCGCGGGCATCATCAGGGTCAAACTCGCTACCAGACAGCTGCGCGTATGCCGAGAGCTGATTGGTACCATCATTGATGAGATAAGCACCAGCTTGAGCGCCGCGCGCATAGACTCTGTTGTTGTCATAAAACACGCCCGGCAGCACGCGTATATCAGTGCTGTCTTCCATATCATAGGCTGGATTGACGGCCATGACGTTGACGCCGACGCTAAGTACCGCGTCTGGATCGGTCGGTAAGTTGTTTTTAAAAATGGCGGCATGAGACATGCTGGCGACAGCCAGTAAGGCAGTAGCTGCCAAAGCGTTAAAGGTCATACGTGTAGCGACATGGGGTAGCGCAGATACATTAGACATGGTTTTTTTCTCATCAGTGGTTGGACTAGTAAATGGTGAAACGATATCGTCAAAATTTGAGCAAATAAAGATAAGCAAGATAAGTAAAAAAGTGCTGGTGAATAAATTGCACAAGCTGTTGGCACGCAGGCTGTTATCAACACTATTCATAGTGACGAATAGCCACGGCGCGCTACTCAATGAGCGCTATTCAATGGCGGCGAGCACTTGTAGTAGCTGCTGATGCATGTCTTGCCACCAGTAGGCAAAGCCAATACTCATGACGAGCATCACAAGCCAAGGGAGCATCTGCCATCGTATCGCAGGTTTTTTTGCCTTATTTGAGTCAGCAGGGTGATGACTATTATGATAGTTATTATACCCTGTATGCTGCTGATAAGTGGGATGGATGTGCAAGCTTGCATCAAAAGGCAGGCTTATTTGTGTGGCCTTGGCACGCTGACGATAGGCAATGGCAAAGGCCAGTGCAATCACCAAACCTGTCACCGCGCCGCCGATATGACCAGCATTGTCGATACCAGGGACAGCAAAACCATAGACCAAATTGATACCCATAATAAATATCAAACTTTTGAGATTAAGGACAAGGCTGTTGACTGAGATTTTGAATAAGGCGGCGATGAGTAACGCCGCCCCGATACCCATGATGCCACCAGAGGCACCTGCCGATATGCCAGGCTGTCCCGTGCCATCTAAAATCCCTTGCCAAGTGACATAGTTATTGAGTAAGTTGCCACCGATGGCTGCCAATAAAAACAACGCCAAAAACTTCGCGGAGCCAAACATCGGCTCGGCCACCTGACCGAAAAAATACATGGCAAACCCATTAAACAATAGATGCATCAAACCAATATGCAAAAACGCACTACTGAGCAGCCGCCATGGGTCGTCAGTCATGGTAAAGGGCAGCGCATTGGCGCCCCATTTGAGCAAATCCTCAGTCGAGGGGTTATTGGCATCGACGCCTGTCAGCACCTGCAGGAGAAACAGCCCAATAAAGCTGATTAACAGTAAGGTGGTCACAGGTGCTGTCTTTAACAGTTGTTGTATGGTCATAAGCGCCAGTTTTATTGACAAGTTATAAATAGAATAAATAAGCAGTAGAGATAACGATAAATAAAGCACAAAGACGATGCGTAGAGCAAGTCGTTTGCCAGCGTGCCCGTTTGTCAAACGGCGCTTGTATCAAAAACCAATCAGCCATCATGGCTCACTTTGAGGTTTTCGTACGTGCCTTTTACTAAGATGTCTTTTGTGACTGTGTTGATATCGGTATGACCACAAAATGCCATACTAATATCGCACTCGTTATAGATAAGCTCAAGCGCGCGGCGCACACCATCTTCGCCATAAGCGCCTAGCCCATACAGAAAAGCGCGGCCAATCATCGTGCCTTTTGCGCCCAAGGCGATGGCTTTTAGGACGTCTTGACCTGAGCGAATCCCGCTATCGAGCCACACCTCGATGTCGCTGTTTTCGGCATGGACTGCCTGTACGATGTCAGAGAGGGCAGAGATAGAAGACAGCGCCCCGTCCAACTGACGACCGCCATGGTTGGAGACGACCAGCGCATCGGCACCGCTACGGGCGGCGAGTATCGCATCTTCAGGCTCCATGATACCCTTTATAATCAGCTTACCGCCCCACATGTCTTTGATACGCGCCACATCGTCCCAGCTCAGACGCGGATCGAATTGCTCTGCCGTCCAAGCAGAGAGTGATGACAGATCCTCAACATTTTGTGCATGACCGACGATATTACCAAACGTGCGACGTTTGGTGCCGAGCATATTCATGCACCACTGCGGCTTGGTCATTAGGTTTAGGATATTGGTCAGTGTCGGTTTGGGCGGGGCAGAAAGTCCATTTTTGATGTCTTTGTGGCGCTGGCCGAGTACTTGCAAGTCGGCCGTTAAGATAAGCGCAGAGCAATTGGCGGCTTTGGCACGGCGAATCAGATTGGCCATAAAGTCTTGATCGCGCATGACGTATAGCTGAAACCAAAACGGCGCGGCGGTGTTTTCTGCCACATCCTCGATAGAGCAAATACTCATGGTCGACAACGAAAAGGGCACGCCAAATTTTTCAGCGGCGCGTGCGGCATGTATCTCACCATCGGCCCACATCATGCCAGTAAACCCCGTTGGGGCGATGGCTACAGGCATCTTGACTGGCTCACCGATCATACTCGTTGCCAGACTGCGATTATCCATATCGACCAATACGCGCTGGCGCAGCTTGATACGGTCAAAGTCAGTCTCGTTATTACGATAGGTGGTCTCAGTCCACGAGCCTGAATCGACATAGTCATAGAACATACGCGGCACTCTACGCTCAGCGACACGGCGCAAATTTTCAATATCGGTCACTTTTTTTAATTCAGTCATCTTTTTTAACTCTGGCAATTTTTTAATGTTGGGTGTGAGGCGTTTATAGATGTCTTGTTATTATTATGGCAAGCTGTCTTGCGACGGCGCAGACATAAATAACTGCTGCAAATCCAGCACCGAAAACGGATAATTTAAGCGTACTGTCGGTGTGATTATCACAGGAATGGTAGTGGCAAATGTCATCATCAGCGGCTCATCGAAGTCGGCAATATCGACATACTGATAGGTCAGCCGTTGTACGGTTTGAAACTGCGCGATGACTTGTTCAGCGACATCACACAGATGGCAGCCTGTGGTGCCAAGTAGCCACCAGTTATCGATATTTTCACTAGTGTCAAGGCTAGGGTTGGCGGCTACTATGCGTGCCCGCAGCTCTGCTATATTATTATCATAATCCATGTTTATACTCGTGCTCTATTGTTTATATCTAACGTTCTACTGCTGGCGCTTGTTTTTATGTGGGTGGCAACCGCTTCGTTTATTTGGATGGGTCATAAAAAAGCTTATTGTAAAAAGCTTATATTGCATTGTGCTACTGACATGATAAAGAAATGGGGTAAATAATGACAGCGATTATGAGATTAGGTAAGATGACCTGCTATTTGAGTTAACTGCTTGGGCTGTTTTTGGATAAGCGGCTACCTTTTATCTTTTTAATCACTTGGATATCGCGCATGGCAAGTTTTGGCACATTTATCAAACGAGTATTTTTGGCGTTCATGTTGTTGGTCGTGGTTTTTCATGTTTTGGTCGCAGGGCTATTATTGATTTGGAAAACCCAGCCCATTAACAACAGCATGTTTATGCTGACCCATCGTCTGACCGGCGGCGAGGTCACCCAAGAGTGGGTAGAATATGATCAAATTGCCAAGTCCGCCAAGCAAGCAGCGATCGTCAGTGAAGACTCGACTTTCAGTCAGCATAATGGCTTCGACATTAAAGGCATAAAAGAGGCGCAAAAGAAAAATGAAGCGTCAGGAAAAACGACAGCTGGCGGCTCGACCATCACGCAGCAGTTGGCCAAAAACCTGTTTTTGACCGCGCATCGCTCCTATATTCGTAAAGGCGAAGAGGCGATTATCACCGTGATGATAGAGACGTTGTGGGACAAACAGCGTATCTTGACCGCTTATCTTAACGTGGCTGAGTTTGGCGATGGTATTTACGGTATCGAGGCGGCTGCAAATCACTATTTTAATAAAACTGCGGCCAATCTCAACCGTGACGAGTCCGCGCTGCTCATCAGTATGCTGACCAATCCAAAATACTATGAAAACAACCAAGGTGATAGACGGCTACGTAACAAACAGCGTATCATCAAAAAACGCATGAAAAATGCAGTCTTACCACAATCAGCATCATGACGTATCGAGAAGGCAAAAGGAGTAGGGACGTGGCAGATACCAAAAGCAATGATAAGCAGCATCAGACTGACAATAGCGCCGCCGTGATGAGCATAAACGATGGGGCGCATGGGAAAAAAGAGGATGATCTCGTCCACATCGCATGGCAGCAGTTTGAAGATGGCAGTTATTCACCCAGCAGTTATATCAATCGCGACCTGTCTTTGTTGCAGTTTCATCTGCGTGTGTTAGCGCAGGCAGCCAGTCCTCGTCACCCACTGCTTGAGCGCTTGTTTTTTCTCATTATTTTTTCATCGAATCTCGATGAATTCTTTGAGATACGTGTCGCTGGTATTATGCAAAAGCTCAATATCGGTGATGTGTCGACCAGCGCGCACGGCATGCGGCCCAGTGAAGTGCTCAATGACATCTCTGCTGTGGCACATGAAGCCATCACTGAGCAGTATCGCATTCTCAATGAAGACATCTTGCCTGCGCTGGCCAAAGAAGACATCCGTTATCTCAAACGCGATGAGCTAAATAGCGAGCAGTCGGCATGGATGAAGCGTTATTTTACCGAACAAGTCTCGCCTGTACTGACGCCGATTAGTATTGATCCTGCCCACCCGTTTCCGCGTTTGGTCAATAAAAGCCTCAACTTTATCGCTACCCTAGAGGGCAAAGATGCCTTTGGTCGTGATATCAATCTCGCCATCGTTCCCGCGCCGCGCAGTCTCCCACGCGTCATACGCTTACCTGATGAGCTGACTGGCGGCAAAGAGCATCACGTCATGCTATCGGCCATTATTCATGAGCATATTGGCGAGCTGTTTCCGGGGATGAATGTCACCGGCTGTCATCAGTTTCGACTGACGCGTAATGCGGACTTAGACCTAGCGGACGATGTCGAGGATATCGCCAAAGCGTTAGAGGGTGAGCTTGAAAACCGCCGCTTCGGTGATAAGGTGCGCCTTGAGGTCACCACCGACTGCCCAACGCCCATCAGCGACTATCTGCTCAATGAGTTTGAGCTGCACGACAATCAGCTGTACCGTGTCAACGGGCCGGTCAACCTCACGCGTTTATTGTTCGACTTTAATATACCAGCACTGCGCTATCAGCCCTTTACGCAAGCGATACCCAAAGCGTTTCGCCGCGAAGAAAAAAAGCTGGACAAAACCAGTAGCATGTTTGCTGCCATGCGCAAAAGCGATGTACTGGTGCATCACCCTTTTCATTCATTCTCGCCTGTCGTCAACCTATTATGGCAAGCCGCCAACGACCCAAAAGTTTTGGCAATCAAGCAAACGCTGTACCGCTCAGGCACCAATTCAGAAATCGTCAAAGCGCTGGCCGCTGCTGCTCGAAATGGCAAAGAAGTCACTGCCGTCATCGAGCTGCGCGCCCGTTTTGATGAAGCCTCAAACATCGCAGTCGCCAATTATCTACAAGAAGCAGGGGCGGTGGTGGTGTATGGCATCGTCGGCTACAAAACCCATGCCAAACTGATGCTAATCATACGCCGCGAGGATGATCGCATTCGCCGCTATGTACACCTAGGGACAGGTAACTACCATGCCGCCAATGCTAAGGTCTATACCGACTACGGCTTGTTTACCGCCGATCCTGATATCTCAGAAGACGTGCACAAGATATTCCAGGAGCTAACGGGTATGGGCAAGCCTGCCAATCTCAAAAAACTACTGCATGCGCCCTTTACCTTGCATGATAAGTTGATGAGCTTTATCGATGATGAGATCGCTCACGCAAAGGCAGGCAAACGTGCTCATATCATGGTCAAGGTCAATGCTCTGACGGAGCGTCGCCTGATCGCCAAGCTCTATGACGCCTCTCAAGCAGGGGTAAAAATCGAGCTGATTTTGCGCTCAATGTGCTGTTTGCGTCCACAGGTCAAAGGTTTGTCGGAAAACATCACGGTACGCTCGGTGATTGGCCGGTTTTTAGAGCACACGCGCATTTACTATTTTTATAATAACGGTGATGAGCGTCTGTATTGTGGTAGTGCCGACTGGATGGATCGTAACTTGTTTCACCGCGTCGAAGTGGCGTTTCCGATTGAAGATAAAAAACTGTTTCAGCAGATATATCAAGATGGCTTGATTAACTACTTACAAGACAATACCCAAGCGTGGACACTCAATGGCGACGGCGTCTGGCAGCAACTACAGCCCGCTGCTGGTACGCCGCCACATGCTGCCCAAGAGCATTTATTAACGCTCATCAACGGGGTAGAGGCGTCGTCTTAACAGCCCTCTAATACTGACTCAAACCAAACGCTGGCTATACTGGCGTTTGGTTTTTTTGTGGGTGCATTTGGGTACTGTTATTTGCATGCTGCTGGCAGGAAGTTACAAACTGTCTTGTAACCTCACATTTATTCACACATTGATACCGCAGCACACTGGTGTCTGGCCGAGCCTTGTTTCTATAATAAAAATACACTCAATCATAAAAGCATAGAACGTAAACGTAAAAGTCAATCATAAAAACATAGGAAAAGAGGAAGCATCTATGAGTAATCACGATACGACGCCTGATAATTCTGATACAAAATCAGACATCAAAAAAGCAGCCGAACAGGCAGACAGTCAAAAGATTCAGCAAAACCTCAAAGAAGATAAGAGAGTCGATGCACCTGAACAGCTAAGCGAAGAAGAGCAAACCGCCTTTATCGAAGAGGATTTGCGTACCGATAAATAAGAGGATAACAAATAACAGGATAAATAGTTATTCCACTTAGTAGGGCGTGTCGTCATGTTAAGAATGGTGATAAAAATGAGATAAGTCGCCGTCAAACAAGGAAGATAGCGCAGGTAATATGGAGATATTAGTTAGCTATTTGACAGCGTTTGGCCAGATCTAGCCATTTTTTAGCCCATTTAGATGACTATCGATTGAATTGAGGACACGTCCACGCCAATACATACGTGAGGGATATAGCATGTCAGACAATACACGCCCAAATAATGAAGAAGCAGTACCGATCCACGACCCTGCCATCAAGCAGCCAGACAACCCAAAAGGCAGCTATGAAGGCCGAAAATACCAGCCAAATATAGATGGGCCAGAGCAAGCCTCACAGGAGACAGACGAGGTCTATGTCGACCCGCGTAAAGAAGAGAACCTACCTGATGGCGGCAAAAACGTGGCTGATCTCAATGCTCATGATTTGAGCCAAAAAGGCAACGAATAATTCGTTGTCAATGTAGGTTAGACCTATATAAGCTATTGTGAGACATAAGGTCGAGTGTTGAGCATGTTATTTTGTGGCCATGCAAAAGAAGTACTACGACCATAAAGTATTAATGAAAAAGTATTAATGAAAAACAATAACGATAAAAAAGACAAGGATAAGATGATGCAAACCAAAGATCCAGCATTAACCAAAACGCCCATAGATAATCATAAAGATCATAAAGACGCGCTTGGTCGCCACGATATGAGCAATAATGGCAAAAAACATGATATCGAAAATCATGAGATTGAAGAGAACACGACAGAGAATAAAGGCACAGATACCTTTGAAGAGGGCATCGTAGAGACAGAGCATGTCAATGACGATGATAACCCTGCGCGCCAGCCAGATCGACGTGATCAAAAAGGTACTGCGTTTGATGATAACGTCAATGAAAGGACCGTCAGTAGCGAAGCCCCTGATAGCCATAAGATTAACAATAAAAATCGCTATGCCACTGTCGATAATGCCCAGACACGGGTGTTAAACCCTGACGAAAAAGACCAAAAGAAAGACAGATAGTTTTTTTATGATCTAGGCACGTCCTTCATTCACTTGATTTACTTTGATCTTTCTATCATAAGGAAATGCTATGAATAACCCCAATGATCACTCATCAAAACCAGCAGAGACAGCGCAATCGCCAAGACACCAGCAGCATGAACTAAAAGATGCTGACGACAATGACGGTATCGTGCCTGATGATGCGCTGCAAAAAGCCAATCCTGCGGCTGCAGAGCGTGTCACAGATGATCACGACCCGCATCACGTCGCCAAAGACCATAAGCAGTATGATAGCCCGCTGATGGAAGACGATAAATAGTTAAGCGGGCGAGCCACTATGGAACCGTAGCTCGGCATCAGGGCTGGTGATAAGCTCTGCTTCTACTTCTCTAAAAAATGCCACTCGCTCATCGATAGCCTCTGTCGATAGTGACTGTGCCAATGCCAAATAATCCTCAAAATGACGACTCTCTGATTTGAGCAAATAGCGATAGTATTTTGCTAATCGCTCATCATTAATCACCTCAGCCAATGCTGCAAAGCGCTCACAAGAGCGCGCTTCGATAAACGCGCCGATGATTAGCACATCGATCATTGCCGCAGGCTCATAAGTGCGCTTATGCTTGAGCATGCCTTTGGCATAGCGCCCCGCACTCAAGTACCGCCATTCTTGACCGCGCTCATTCATGATACCCAGCACTTGCTCATAGTGCAGCATCTCCTCACGTATCAGCTGCGCCAATTTACGCTGCAAATCATAAGAAAACTCATAGCGAAACAGTAGGTTCATCGCGGTGCCAGCGGCTTTTTTTTCGCAGTTGGCATGATCTTGAATGATCAAAGGTAGGTCAGCGATAGCGGCGGCTACCCAATCTGGCGTGGTACGTGCGCCCAAAAAACCATAAACTGCAGATAAATCTACTTTGTTCGGTGTGCGCAGCTGCGAGATATCTACACTGTCTTCTTCTGTACTGCTTTCTACTGTAGTGTCGTCATTTATAGCATGGGAATTGGTTGGCATGGTCGGTTTACTCATAGTCTGTGTCATGGTCAAAAAGTATTAGATAAGATAAAAGGTTGTTTTACAGGTTTGGGTTTGCCGCCTGAGCTTATTAAGTATTAAGTATCATTTTTATACTGAGCTGACTATATAAAAGCTTAAGAAAACGATTACCACGATTTGAGGATAAACAGCCTTAGCGCTGATAGGCTGTAGGGTATCATTATTATACAACCCCAGTATTTACTTGGTGAATGGTGTTTTCTTGTTTATTTCTTTATTTGATAGTAGGATGATATTTTGTTTAGGCGGCATTTTGTTTGATGACTCAATAAAGGAGCGATCAAGGAGCAATGAGCGCCCGCTCGAGATGGCAAACATTATAACAACTGCCAGCGCGATATAAAGCAGATATCACTATCGACGAAAAGGCACAGCCATCACGCAGATCACCTGCTCATATCAAGGACGCGCCATTTTAGAGAAATGCACGCCATCTACTACCGCTATAGTGGTAGCAACTTCGTAGGTACACCCATCACAGATAGATAAGGATAACAGCATGAGCCAATCTTCTAACGCCAATCGGATTCAAAAAGGTATTCTTGCCATCGACCAGCAGTTGTATGACTTTATCGAAAACGAAGTGCTGCCAAAAGTCGGTGTGGACTCAGACAGTTATTGGTCAGGTTTTGAAAAGGTTATTAAAGAGTTCACGCCGCGCAACAAAGCGCTGCTTGCGACTCGTGACAGCATTCAAGCGCAAATCGATCAATGGCATCTAGACAATCCTACCAAAGAAGGTGAGATTGACTTCCCAGCTTACAAGGCTTTTTTGCAAGAAATTGGCTATTTGTTACCAGAAGGCGATGACTTTACGGTAAGCACCCAAAACGTCGATGACGAGATTGCTCATATTGCAGGTCCACAGCTAGTTGTCCCTGTACGCAACGCGCGCTATGCGCTAAATGCCACCAACGCCCGTTGGGGTAGCTTGTACGATGCTTTATATGGCACCGATGTCATCAGCGATGAAAATGGTCAAGAAGCAGGCAGCAGCTATAATCCCACGCGCGGCGCGGCCGTTGTCGCTTATGCCAAAGCCTTTTTGGACGAGCATTTTGCGCTAGCCTCAGGCTCTTATACCGATGTCACAGGCTTTAAAGTCGTCGATGGCAAGCTGGAAGTCAAGCTGGGCGATAGCAGCACTGAGCTAAAAGACGCCGAAAAATTCGTCGGTTATGTCGGCGAGGCAGATAGCCCCTCTGGTATTTTGCTCAAAAACAATGGCCTACACGCAGAGATTCAAATCGATGCCAGCCATCCAGTAGGTAAAGATGACCCAGCAAACATCAAAGACGTACTATTAGAGTCTGCCATTACCGCGATTCAAGACTGCGAAGATTCAATCGCTGCGGTCGATGCCGAAGAAAAAGTCGAAGTGTATCGCAACTGGCTAGGTTTGATGAATGGCGATTTGCAAGAGACGTTTGAAAAAGGTGGTAAAACCCGCACCCGTAAGCAAAACCCAGATCGTGAGTACACCACACCAGAGGGCGGCACGCTGATCTTACCCGGTCGCTCACTGCTTTTGATTCGTAACGTTGGTCACTTGATGCAAAACCCAGCGATTTTGGTCGATTTGGGCAATGGTCAAGAGCAAATCTTTGAAGGCTTGATGGATGGTTTGATTACACCGCTGTTGACGCTAAACGATCTAAAAGGCAAAAACGCGCTATCAAACTCACGCAAAGGCTCGATGTATATCGTCAAGCCAAAAATGCATGGCCCTGATGAAGTCAAAATGGCCAATGATTTGTTTAATGCGGTAGAGGATTTGCTCGGTCTAGAGCGCCATACGCTCAAGATAGGTATCATGGATGAAGAGCGCCGCATGACGGTAAACCTAAAAGAAGCCATCCGCCAAGCCAAAGAGCGCGTTATCTTTATTAATACCGGCTTCTTGGATCGTACAGGCGACGAGATGCATACCAGTATGAATGCTGGCCCATTTGTACCAAAAGGCGAGATGAAGTCGCAAGCATGGCAGCCCGCCTATGAGCAGTGGAACGTCGATATCGGCCTAGAAACTGGCCTGCAGGGTGTGGCGCAGATTGGTAAAGGGATGTGGGCCAAGCCTGATGAGATGAAAGAGATGTTAGAGACCAAGGCGGCGCATCCAAAATCTGGTGCCAGTACCGCTTGGGTACCATCACCGACAGGCGCCACCTTACATAGCATGCATTATCATCAAGTCAATGTCGCCGAGGTACAAGACAGCCTAAAATCACGCGAGCGTGCTAGCCTAGACGATATCTTGACCATTCCATTGGCCAAAGACCCCAACTGGACAGAGGAAGAGAAGCAGCAAGAGCTGGACAACAACGCGCAGGGTATCTTAGGGTACGTGGTACGCTGGGTAAACCAAGGCGTCGGTTGCTCAAAAGTGCCTGACATCAACGATGTGGGCCTGATGGAAGACCGTGCGACTTTGCGTATCTCAAGCCAGCATATCGCCAACTGGTTGCATCACGGTGTGGTCAGCGAGCAGCAAGTCATGGATACCATGAAGCGTATGGCGAAGATCGTCGATGAACAAAACGCCGGCGACAGTAGCTATCAGCCTATGGCAAACAACTTTGAGCAGTCTTATGCCTTTAAAGCCGCCTGTGACCTCGTCTTTAAAGGACGCGAGCAGCCAAGCGGCTACACTGAGCCACTATTGCACCAAGCACGCTTGGATCTAAAAGCCAACGTCTAAGCCTCTGTGCTTCACTGTCCTATTGCATCGGCATAAAAGCTGTGTCGATGCATGTATATATTGCTACATGGCTATATTGACCCAGTGTCGATAGTAGATAGCGATAATGCTATTTCGCTTATAAGCGCTACTTATCAGTGAATAAGTAGTGCTTTATTTTTGTACACAATACAGGGGGCATAATCGAATGGTTTGTCATAAAACTTACGATAAACCATTGGTATTTAAGCGCATTGTATAGCCATTTTTTTCAACGCCTGAGCGCTATAAAAGATATGGAGTGCGCCAGATATCGCGTTAAAAGTACAAAAAAATATGTTGCAAATTATGTCAAAGTTGTTATGCTTGTAATCGAAGTATGAGTTTGGTAACGGATGTTACGCAGCAGAAGGATAAAGACCAACGTTTACATGACAGTTACTTTTTTTGATGCTGGTTATGTAAGTCATGGTTTTTTCATCTTACTGTAATAAAACTTCGCCACACTTGTTTCTGACTAATCTCGGTAGCCAGTTACACATTATATCTTTGAGGATTTGTGACGATACCAATATGGGCGCTAGCTAATAATAGCTTGCTCATTACTACAATTGTAAAGTGGAGATACCCCATGAAAAAACTACTTTTAGCTACAGCCGTTGCTGCTCTATCTGTTTCTGCAGCCAATGCCGCTCCTACCTTATATGGTAAAGCATTTGTTACTGCTGACTATGTAAATGCCGAAGTTGATTACCCAAATGGTGATGCTCGTGCAGACAGAGAGTCTGACTCAGTACAGATCAACTCTAACTCTTCACGTATCGGTATCAAAGGCTCTGAAGCTATGACGGCAAATACTGACGTTATCTATCAGCTAGAGTACGGCACCAGTGTTGATGGTGATAGCAATGGTTTTAAAAACCGTGATACGTATCTTGGTGTCGTGAACAAAAACTTTGGTGAATTCCGTGCTGGTAAAAACCAATCTACTTTAGATTATGTAAATAACGTAGTCGTTAACGATGGTTATTGGGATAACCTAGGTGGCAATAAACTTGAAGAGGGCGAAAACTATGGTGGTTTGAATATGGCTGATAGTAGCCGTATCAACAGCTCAGTTATTTGGATGTCTCCAAAGTACGATAACCTACCATTACAACTTTCTGTCATGTATAGTGCTGACGAAAGCTTTGTAACGGATAGTGATGATCGTAATAGTGGCTTTGGTGCTGCGCTAATGTTTGACCAAGGTACTGGCTTCACTGCTGGTGTAGCGTACGATAAAGACCAAAACATCAATGGTGATATCGTCCGTGGTACAGCGACTGTGGATCTAGGTAAATACATGGCAGCTCCTGTAACATTAGGTGCTCTATATCAAGTAGCTGATTTTGACTATGAGGGTGATACCGAAAAAGAGAAAGGTCTAGTAGTTAGTGGTGCATTAGGCTTATCTAACTTTGCTCGTCCAGCAACTGTTTATGTTCAGTACAACAAAACTGACAACCTAGATGGTGTTGACAACTTTGATTCAGACCAAATCGTTGTTGGTGGTAAATACTACTATCAAGATAATATGATTGTACATGCTTATGCTGGTAATAACTCAGCTGACCTTGGCAATACTGATGCTGACGTACTAGCTATCGGTGGCGGTCTAGAATACAAATTCTAATCTAACCATTAGAATCTAAATAAAAAACTCATCCTTCGGGGTGGGTTTTTTTGTTGTATGTATTATTTGTGACAAAAGTCTACCGCTGAGGTAGAAAATAAGAGTTTCAGACAGTTTGCATTTTTGCCCTATATTTTATGCCGTATTTTTAGTAAAATCCTTCTTTACCAATTGTTGATGAGTACTATGACCAAGTTTATATTTGTGACCGGTGGGGTAGTGTCCTCACTAGGAAAAGGTATTACCGCAGCCTCTCTTGCCGCAGTCCTTGAAGCACGTGGCGTGAGCGTGACGATGACCAAAATGGATCCGTATATCAACGTCGATCCAGGCACGATGAGCCCATTTCAGCATGGTGAGGTGTTTGTCACCGAAGATGGCGCAGAGACGGATTTGGATTTGGGCTATTATGAGCGCTTCTTACGCCACTCTAAGATGAGTAAGAGCAACAACTTTACCAGTGGTCGTATCTATCAAAACGTGCTAAACAAAGAGCGCCGCGGTGAGTATCTGGGTGGTACCGTGCAGGTCATCCCGCACATCACTGATGAAATAAAAAGTAAGATTCTTGCCAGTGGCGAAGGCTACGATATCGCCATCATCGAGATTGGCGGTACAGTCGGTGACATCGAGTCGCTGCCATTTATGGAAGCGGTACGTCAGATGCAAGTAGAGCTTGGTCGCAATCGCGCTATGCTCATGCATCTAACGCTGGTGCCTTATATCGCTAGTGCCGGCGAAACCAAAACCAAGCCGACCCAGCATTCGGTCAAAGAGCTACGCTCTATCGGTCTGCAGCCAGATATTCTCATCTGCCGCTCTGAGCACCATATCTCGCAAGACAACCGCCGCAAGATTGCGCTGTTTACCAATGTCGAAGAGCGCGCAGTCATCATGTGTGAAGATGCCCAAAGCATCTATCAAATCCCGCGCATTCTACATGAGCAAGATCTTGACGATCTAATCTGTGAGCGTTTTGGTCTTGATGTACCAGAAGCGGATTTGAGCGATTGGGACAAAGTGGTCGAAGCCCAGCTCAACCCTCAAGCGGTAGTGACGGTGGCGATGGTCGGCAAATATGTCGAGTTACCAGACGCTTATAAGTCGATCAACGAAGCGTTGCTACATGCCGGTATCGTGCATCAGTCAGATGTCAAAATTGACTATATCGATGCTGAGCTACTAGAGACGGACGATGAGCTGTATGCGCGTCTAAACGACGCCGATGCGATTTTGGTCCCAGGTGGTTTTGGTGAGCGCGGTACCACTGGTAAAATGAGAGCCATCACTTACGCCCGCGAAAATAAAGTGCCGTATCTGGGTATCTGTCTGGGTATGCAGTTGGCGGTGATTGAATACGCCCGTAATGTGCTGCATATCGATGCCAACTCTTCTGAGTTTCATCGTACTACCGCTGAGCCTATCATCGGTCTGATCACTGAATGGCTAGATGAGCGCGGCGAGCTACAGATTCGTAGCGATGACTCAGACCTTGGCGGTACGATGCGCCTAGGCGCGCAGCAAGCAGAATTGGTCGCTGGTAGCAAGCTATCACAGATTTATGGCACCAAAAACATCACTGAGCGTCATCGCCATCGTTATGAGATGAACAATCGTTACATCGAGCCACTAGAGCAAGCCGGTATGAGTATCTCGGGTTATTCTGCCAAACAGCATTTGGTTGAGTCGGTTGAGATTGCAGATCATCCATGGTTTATCGCGGTACAGTTCCATCCTGAGTTTACCAGCTCGCCTCGTGGTGGCCATCCGCTGTTTAATAGCTTTGTCAAAGCGGCAAAAAACCATAGCGAAACGAAGTAGCCGTTAGCGTAGTAGGAAGTAACCGCTGCTTAGTAGAGAGAGTTGCTACTATTAAAAAAGCTATGAGTGACCCGGTAATAATTGTGCTCGCATCAATCATAAATGCTATGCGATAACAGCATTACTATAAAAAGACTGATCTTCGGATTGGTCTTTTTTGCTTTTATACATGCAGGGGTTATGCCTAGCTGGTCGGGCAATGACAATGCTTGGTCATGTCTAATTACGCTAGGATACTTTCTTTCATTGGGTTATCGGTTACAATATCAGGCAGAGACATCACTATAATAAAGAGGATAACAGCGGTATGGACAATCTAACCACAGCGCAATCGCATATCACGCTCACCACCCCCAGTCATAGCAGCATCACGATCGGTAATGATCAGCCGTTTGTGTTGTTTGGCGGCATGAATGTCTTAGAATCGAAAGAGATGGCGTTTGAGATTGCAGAGCAGTATGTCGAGATATGTCAGCGTTTGGGCATCGGCTATGTGTTTAAAGCCAGCTTTGATAAAGCCAATCGCTCTAGTTTGCATTCTTACCGAGGCCCAGGCTTAGAAAAAGGCATCGACTGGCTGGGGCAAATCAAAGAAAAGTTTCAAGTACCGATTATCACCGATGTACACGAGCCGTATCAAGCCGCACCGGTCGCAGAGGTCGCCGATATCATTCAGCTGCCTGCGTTTTTGTCGCGTCAGACTGACTTGGTGCATGCGATGGCAAAGACAGATGCTATCATCAATATCAAAAAAGCGCAGTTTTTAGCGCCGCATGAAATGCGTCATATCATCAATAAATGCTTGGAAGGCGGTAATGATAAGCTCATACTTTGTGAGCGCGGCAGTGCCTTTGGTTATAACAATTTGGTCGTGGATATGCTCGGGTTTGATACCATGAAACAAATGAACGTACCGGTATTTTTTGATGTGACCCACAGTTTGCAGCAGCCAGGCGCGCGCAGTGACAGTGCTGGCGGTCGCCGTGAGCAAATCACCACCCTTGCCCGTGCAGGAATGGCAACGGGACTGGCGGGGCTGTTTTTGGAAGCGCATCCAAACCCAGAGGTGGCAAAATGCGATGGCCCCTGTGCGCTCAGAACCAGCCAGTTGGCGCCGTTTTTGCGTCAGCTTAAACAGATTGATGATTTGGTCAAAGGTTTTGAGGTGTTAGATACTCACTAATACCGTCAATGGAACCCATGATAGGAGGATAGGAGAATGGCGATTCAGACAGCAAAAGTCAGCATCGAAAACATCGATGATGCCAAAGGCTTGGACAGTGTGATGACCGCGCTAAAAAACATCACAGGAGTGACCGCGATAGATCTGGATGCGGCAAGCAGTATAGCAACCGTGCGTTATGATGATACCGATACCAGTATTCATGCCCTAACGGCGGCGATTAGCATGGTCGATTATGTGACACAGCCATATCCTATCGATGCGCCGCAAAATCCACGCTATCATGATTAAAAGTTATCATAACTAAAAGATAACGGCGTCGCAAAGTGAGCGTCGAGCATCGCCTGTTGGATAAAGTCAATCCGATATAAAAACGATGTGACAGCTGTGTATCTGATTTATTTGGATTCGACTATATAAAGTATGAAGGCCTTAGTTAATAAAGTCATACCAAAGCGCCTTGTTGTTGGCTCTGATAGGGCTTATGCTAGGACACGCCCTTAGTAAATGACTGTATTTACTTGAAACTAGGTTAGTTATATAACAATAAGGAGGCCCTCATGGCAACCCAGACTCGTATTATCAATATCGATGGCATGACTTGTGGCGGCTGCGTGGCAAGCGTCCATACAGCCACAGGTGATATCGACGGTTTAGATACCATGACTGTCGATTTGGCTGACAAGCTGGCAACGGTGACATTTGATGATAGCAAAACCAGCGCAGAAGCCATTGCGGCCGCGATCGAAGAGGCAGGTTTTGATGCAACCGTCGCCAACTCGTAAGTCTTACCGCTTTAACGCAAAACCAGCTGTCATGGCTGGTTTTTTTCATGAGAGCCTTGCTGTCAGTCTACTTGCTTTGACAACTTTGCAAAGCATGGCTGCAGGGCTTGAATAGAGGATAGTCGTAGCCATTTATTAGGTATGAGGCAATAGCCACGCTTGAGTAGGATTTATCTCTCATTAGATTAGG
The DNA here is from genome assembly GCF_900291405.1 of Psychrobacter sp. Marseille-P5312. NCBI lineage: Bacteria > Pseudomonadati > Pseudomonadota > Gammaproteobacteria > Moraxellales > Moraxellaceae > Psychrobacter > Psychrobacter sp. Marseille-P5312. The sequence goes on along the minus strand of NZ_OLML01000001.1, from coordinate 364,422 downwards.
GCGTGTTCTTATTTTTATCGTTGAGTCACTATAAAATAAATACAGTGCGACTGGGAGTAATTTTGCGCAGCCTCTGTCTGCGTAGGCACAGCAAGCAAGAAAAATTAATACCAGTCACGCGTGATAAAACCATATACTTCTTTTATTTAAGATTGACCCTATCATTCATGTTGAGAATGAGAGTACGCCCCAGCATAGTCTATTTGCCTGCAGACGCTCTTTTCTGATTTTGACGTCTGATATTTAGATTTTTTCACCGATTTTATTATACATTTATAAACGCTATAGTCCGCCTACCCAAAACGAAGCGCCTGTTAGTTAAGAGATGGCAGTTGCCTTTACAGATTCCTTGGCCGATTTTAGAGTAAACCGACTATGTAATGCGCTATAACGCAACCACGAGTTTTATTTATGAAAGATTCTACCCGCACCAGTACTGATCCGTCTTATGAGGTGGCGACTGATATTGAGTCCAAAACTGCGATAGCGCCCAAGCGTGCGCACCTGCAACTGGCGATTGAGGGAATGACATGTCAGGCTTGTGCGTCTCGCATTGAAAAAGTCCTTAATAAGAAGCCGGCGGTCTATGAAGTCAATGTTAACTTCGCTGGCGAAACGGCTAACGTCGATTATGATCCAACGCAAACCACACCTGAGCAGGTAACAGAATGGGTGAATAAAACTGGTTTTGTGGCCAATTTGCAGGCCGCTGATAGTTTGTTTGCTAAGTCGGATGAAGATACCGCAACTGAGTATCCGTGGCGCTTGATTGCCCTATGGGTTTGTTTGCTACCGTTTTTAGTGGGTATGGCAGGCATGCTCGTTGGACAGGGTATGGCGTGGATGCCACCGGTTTGGATTCAGTTTATCTTAGCGACTATTGTCCAATTTGGGCTGGCATTGCCCTTTTACAAAAGTGCGTGGGCGTCTATCAAAGGTGGTCTTGCCAATATGGACGTGCTGGTGGTTATCGGTACGGTGACTATTTGGGCATATTCTACTTATCTGTGGTTGACTCATGGCGATGGCACGTTAAGCAGCCTATTGCAAAGTGGATATGCTGGCGGACATGGCCCCGCTGTGTATTTTGAAGCCGGGGTGATGGTCATCGCCTTTGTACGAACGGGTAAGTATTTGGAGGAGCGAACCAAAAAGCACAGCCTAAACAGTATCGATTTATTGTTATCATTGACGCCAGATGAAGTAGAGCAGCAGCAGCCCAACGGCGACTTTCATAATGTCGCATTGCAGGCGGTGCAAGTCGGTGACATCCTGCGTGCCAAGCAAGGCAGCCGTGTGGCAACCGACGGGGTGGTCATAGATGGCGGCGGCTGGTGCGTGGAGAGTCATCTGACGGGTGAGTCTGTGCCCCTAAAAAAACAAATAGGCGATGAGCTGCTGGCAGGGGCATTGGTCGAAAACGGCAGTTTGCTGTATCGCGTCAGTGCCAAAGGCAGCGATACCCAGCTTGGCGATATGGTCAAAGCCCTTAGCGACGCCCAAGGCTCAAAGGCTGAATTGGCAAGGCTTGCTGATAGAGTAACGGCTGTTTTTGTACCAGTGGTGGTGACCATCGCTTTGGCTACTTTTGGGCTAACGTGGTGGCTGACCGGCATGGTGGATACCGCCTTGATGCATGCGGTGTCTGTATTGGTCATCGCGTGTCCTTGTGCGCTCGGTCTGGCCACGCCTGCGGCTATTATGGCGGGCATGGGCGTGGCCGCGCGCCATGGCGTTTGGTTTAAAGACGCGCAAAGCCTCGAGGCGGCAGGCAATATCGACACGGTCGTGCTTGATAAAACCGGCACATTGACTGTCGGTAAGCCGTCTATCGTCGATCATGTCATGGTGGACAGCTCCATTGCTGTCGATGATGTGCTACAAATTGCGGCAAGCGTTGAGGCGCATGCCAGTCACCCCTTAGCGACCGCCTTGATCAATGCTGCGGCCGAGCGTCATTTGCCACTGATGACTGTCACTGACATCAGCGTCATCAAAGGCGCGGGTATCCAAGCCAATATCGAAGGCTTGGGTCTGGTAAAAGTCGGCACGGCAGAATTTGCCAATCTAACTTTGCCCAAATTTATGCCAAAAGTATGGCAAATCGCCAGTACCGTAGCGCTTAGTATCAATGATGAACCGCTCGGGGCTTTTGCCTTGGCAGATGATCTAAAGGCAGATACCCCGCAGGCGATAGCGGCGTTACAAGAGAGCGGCATCCATGTCATCTTGATGAGTGGTGATAAGCAGTCTGTGGTCGATCACGTGGCAGGCCAGCTGGGCATCGACAAGGCATATGGCCAAATGAGCCCGCGGGATAAAGCTAGTCAAATCGCGCTGTTGCAAACTGCCGGCCATAAAGTGGCCATGGCAGGTGATGGCGTCAATGATGCGCCAGCGATGGCCACTGCCGATGCCAGCTTTGCCATGTTTGAGGGTACTGATGTCGCGCAGCATAGCGCCTCCGCTCGCTTGATGGGCGAGTCGCTGATGCATATCGATGCGGCACAGAAAATCGCTAACGCCACACTGCGCAATATCAAGCAAAACTTATTTTTTGCGTTTCTTTATAATACGTTGGGCATACCGCTGGCAGCGTTTGGGTTTTTAAACCCGATGATTGCCGCGGCGGCAATGGCGCTGAGCTCCATCTCTGTCTTGATGAACGCGCTACGTTTGACACGTTTTCGCACTGAGGTTGAGCTAGATAATACCGTCTCTACTCATCACACTGAGGATAAGCGCTTGCCAAGTGCCTAAGTCTGCTAGAGCAGTCACCTTCGCCGATATCGCCGTGAGCCAGATAGGCGGATAACCGAGCGTTTGTATGACTTTATGAGCGTCAGTCGGTGCAAGAGAAGGGAAGTTTGGCGAAATTTATGCTATGATGCTACGTACGATAGCCGCTCATGAAAGCCGTAAATAAACGCTTGGTTTTGTCCAAACCCAGCCGATTATACTAAGTAGGCAAGATAGGTTTGAACCTGCGCTATACGATATTTTATTTTATCTTTTTTGTATTCTAGTTGCCGTTATTTATCCCACAAACTTGGCATGACCAAAGGAATTAACAGACATTATGTACGCTGAAGAAACCACCAACGTCACCGCAATTAAAGACATTCGCGCCCGTGAGATTTTAGACTCGCGCGGTAACCCAACCATCGAAGCTGACGTCATTTTGGCTGATGGTACTATCGGCCGTGCTGCTGCACCCAGTGGCGCGTCTACTGGCTCACGTGAAGCCCTCGAGCTACGTGATGGCGACAAAGATCGCTACATGGGCAAAGGTGTCAAAAAAGCCGTGGCCAACGTCAATAGCCAGATCCGTAGTGCGCTTATGGACAAAGACGTCACCGAGCAGCAAGCCATTGATGATGCGATGATTGCATTAGATGGTACAGAAAACAAAGACAACCTTGGCGCAAATGCCATGCTCGCGGTCTCTCTTGCCACGGCAAAAGCCGCTGCTAAGTCACAAAGCTTGCCACTGCATCAATACATTGCCAACTTGCGCAATCAGACATCATTGACCATGCCGGTACCGATGATGAATATCCTAAACGGCGGCGAGCATGCCGACAACACCGTTGATATCCAAGAGTTTATGATTGAGCCAGTTGGTTTTACCAGCTTCTCAGAAGCCCTGCGCGCAGGTACAGAGATTTTCCATAGCCTAAAGTCTGTCCTAAAATCACAAGGTCTCAATACTGCGGTTGGTGATGAAGGGGGCTTTGCGCCCAACCTGCGTAGCAACGAAGAAGCCATTACTGTCATCATGCAAGCGATCGAGCAGGTCGGCTATAAGGCTGGTGAAGAGATTCATTTGGCGCTAGACTGTGCGGCCAGTGAGTTCTATAAAAACGGACAATATGTCTTGGCAGGTGAGGGCAACAAGGCCTTTGATAGCCAAGGCTTTTCAGACTACCTTGTAGGCCTGACGCGTCAATATCCGATCATCTCTATCGAAGATGGCCTGGATGAGTCAGATTGGGACGGCTGGAAGTACTTAACTGAGCAAATCGGTGATAAAGTTCAGTTGGTTGGTGATGATTTGTTTGTGACCAACCCTGCTATCTTGCAAGAAGGTATCGACAAGCACATTGCCAATGCGATTTTGATTAAATTTAACCAAATCGGCACGCTGTCAGAAACCCTAGACGCCATTTATCTGGCGAAGAAAAATGGCTATGCGACGATTATCTCGCATCGCTCAGGTGAGACAGAAGACAGTACCATTGCAGACTTGGCAGTCGGTACCGCAGCCGGTCAAATCAAAACAGGCTCACTATGCCGTTCAGACCGCGTAGCGAAGTACAACCAATTGCTACGTATCGAGCAGCAAGTACGCGCCAGCTACCGTGGCCGTGAAGAGTTCATTGGCCTACGTGGCTAAACGCTCTTATAGTTGCAGTCGATAAGTAAGTGTGTGCTGGACGATAGGCTGCTTTTGCGGTATCGTTCAGCATACTGAGCTGTGTTGATCCTCTCTGTCTTGTTTGGCGCAAACCCTTTATGAAATACTTTAGCCAATTTATGCTACTTGCCTTAGCCGTTGCAGTACTCTTAGGTCTGCAATATCAGTACTGGCTGGGTGAAAATGGCCATTTTGAGCATCAAAAACTGCTGACACAGATCGAAGAGCAGCAGCGCTTAAATGACAATCAAGTATCAGCAAATAACTTGTTGCGTACGGATGTTCATGACTTAAAAAACGGTCTTGAGGCGGTAGAAGAGCATGCTCGTTTAGACTTAGGTCTTATCAAACCCAATGAAACCTTTGTACAGGTATCCACGGCGCCGACGACGCACAGTCGTTATTAAGGCAGGCACATTAAGCCCAGTCGTTTGGCGATACCTTGGTCTTGTCATTATCATTATAACCACGATGACATTCAGACACTTTTCAATCTCTCTCTTTTTATCTTTTCCCCTTTTTTAGTGCCACCTCATGGCTCCCCGTGATTTTTCTTTGATAGGCCTTGGCTCATGAATACCACTCCTCGCATACATGCCATGATCGTTGCTGCTGGTCGCGGCAGTCGCTTTGGTGCGTCTATGGCCAAGCAGTATACCTTGTTTCAAGGCCAGACATTGCTGCAGCATAGCGTGGAGCGGCTCGCTTGTAGTGCCTTTATCGAGCAGTGCTGGTTGGTCATCGCTGCGGACGACACTACCGCGCAAATGCTCAATTTTGCCTTGCCGGTACAGTACGCCACTGGTGGTGCTGAGCGTTGGCAGTCGGTGCAGGCGGGCGTGGAGGCCATTCGGCAGTCAGGTGCTGCAGACACCGACTTGGTCTTAATCCATGATGCTGCGCGCCCAGCGGTGCCCAGTTGTGATATTGATAAGGTCATTACGGCGGCGATGCATGAGCCGTATGGCGCCATCTTAGCGACGCCAGTCGCTGATACCCTCAAACACTCCTATGGACAAGACGCGGGGCTGCCTACTTATATTGCGAAAACGCTTGATCGCAGCAATATATGGCAAGCACAAACGCCGCAAGTCTTTCGACTAGACCAATTACAAAAAGTCCTACAGCATGTCAGTGAACAGCAGATAGCAATCACGGATGAAGCCAGTGCTTTTGAGTCTCTGAGGTTACCCATCCGCTTGGTGGCTGGCAGTCGCCAAAATATCAAATTGACGTATCCTGATGATGCCGCCTTGCTCTCTGCTATCTTGAGTCTACAAACTTGATAGCTTTTACCTTGATAGCTTTTACGTAGACGCTAGAACCATCAGTTTTATTAACCCCCTTGATTTTTGATACAACCGTCTATTATCGCTGCAAAAAATACAAAGCGATACTTCTATTATATTTGTCTTAGTGGATATAATGGCATACTAGGGTGTGTTGACAATTACCGTAAATGGATAATCGTCGCTGCTAAATAGATATTAGCAGCAAACGACTCATCCGTTTTTTCAGCACGCATGGCAATTTTCTTGAAATCTTTCAGCTTACAGAAGANTAATGGCATACTAGGGTGTGTTGACAATTACCGTAAATGGATAATCGTCGCTGCTAAATAGATATTAGCAGCAAACGACTCATCCGTTTTTTCAGCACGCATGGCAATTTTCTTGAAATCTTTCAGCTTACAGAAGAAGTTCTCGATTAAGTGACGCCACTTGTACATTTCTTTATCGAAATCTCGTTGCTTTAAACGAGAGCGTTTAGGGGGTATGACCGCTTTGCTACCACGCTCTTCTAAGTCTAGCAGTAGCCAATCCGTGTCAAAGGCTCTATCGGCAAGCAGTGCACCAAACTCTTTATCTTTAATTAAAGGTTTAACGCCAGCCGTGTCGTGCTGTTGTCCTTTCAATAAAGTAAAATCAACAAGGTTGCCTAACGCATCAACCATTGCCATGATTTTAGTGGTCATACCGCCTCTTGATTTGCCAATTGCCTGATGACAAGCCCCCCTTTTGCGCCTTGTCCATGACGATGTACCTTAACAATAGTGCCATCAGTCATGGCATACTCTAAATCTGAGTCATTCAGAGCATTAAATAGCTTGCTGAATCTATCGCTTTTTACCCATCGACGGTAGCGCTTATAAACACTGTTCCAGTTACCAAATTCAGGGGGTAAATCTCGCCACGGTCTACCTGTACGGACAATCCATAGAACAGCTTCGATAAATAGTCGATTATTTACGGCTGTTCTACCAACATCGGTCTCTTTACCTGCACAATACGGTGCTATCTTTGACCACTGGGCATCACTTAGGGTTAATCTAGTCATAACGCTATGATTATCAATTATTCTATATATGTCAACACACCCTAATATATCATTATTTATCTATAACCAAACTTATAAGGTAAACATAGGTTGCTTTAATGACGAAACTAGCCTATGATGTAACTAACTTAATACAATTGATATAAAACTTATAAAATCAATAATATAACAAGTCAATTGATGACTTTTGATTGTCTTGTCTCTAGATTTTTTTCAACGTTAGTATGGTTGTCTTAGCTACATTAACCTAAATATAGGGAGAAGCGGATTGTCAATAATCAATGATTCGACAAATCCAGTAACGACGGATCTTTGCCAGCTGGTGTACATCAGCCGGATTACTTCGACTGGTCTGTCAAGTCCCAGTACACTTAATGACATCTCAGAGATTGCGATTGAACGTAACCAAACGGATGAGATTACTGGTATCCTTTGCTATGGCAATGGGTATTTTTTTCAATGTGTAGAGGGGTCGGAGCAAGCTTTGACCAATCTAAAAAATCGCTTGTTGGCAGATGAGCGACACAAAGACATGGAAATTTTGGATTTTTCAGCGATTGATGAGCGCCGTTTTTCGAGCTGGTCGCTGCGCTCTATCACACTTGAGCGCTGGATGACGAGAGACCCTGTGTTGAAAAAGCTGATGCCGTTTAAGCCCTATAGCTGGAGTGTGGATGAGTGGCACAGGTTTTTGGATATCTTGCAAAACTACTACGAAGAACAAATCAGAACAGGCAATACTGATGCCCAGCCGATCAAGTACAGTACCTTAGGGGTAACCTTAAGTAAAGTAGTCGGTCAACACCAAGCGTTCTTTTTGATTCAAACGGTATTGGGCTCGATGATAGTCGTCGCATTGTTGTGGCTGATGCTATCAGATAAAATCTGGTAGGAAGTTAGCCTGCGCCGACGGGTACGGCAAAGATTTATACCAGCCTTTATCCCAGCTTTGCTATATCTTATTTATTTGACCGGACTATAAGCAGTGTGTAGCCAACTTTAAACTTGCAAACACAAAAAAGCCAGCATCCATTGCTGGCTTTTTTGTGACTATCTATCAGACAGATAGCGTTTGATTTTGATGGTGGGAGTACGTCGAGTCTAGAGCTTAAAAGTTAGAAAAAGGGTAGCTCGTTAGAAGGAAAGGGTGTGGCTTGCTTGGCTTGGCTAAACTAAGTCATTGAGTCAAAAAACAAACATAAAAAAAGCCCGACTCATAATATCTTATGAGTCAGGCTTTTTGGTGGTACGCTTATCAGTCTTATCTTATGCTAAGTAAAAGTTATGCTAAGCAAAAGGGCTAATAAGTGACGCCTTATAGTGGCGTCCCCAGGGGGATTCGAACCCCCGTTACCGCCGTGAAAGGGCGGTGTCCTAGGCCTCTAGACGATGGGGACTAGTAACAATACCTCAGCTGCTTTCACCATTTATGCTGAAGTGGTGCGTATTTTAATGGCGTCTGCGTTTTCTGTCAAGCCTTTTTCTTCGTCTTTTTAAAATTAAATATCTTTTTTTGATAGCACGGCGCGGATGCAGGTCTTTGCGCTTTAAATGATGCCGAATCCATAGAGAGGTACAAGCGCTGATAGTCAGGGCTAGTAGCATATAACCGAGGATGGTGCCCCATAACTTAAGCTGTGGATCCATAGTAGAGTCCCTCCTATCAAGCCTTGCAGTGATGACTCACATACTGCAAGGACGTGTGGGCGACTTTGACCATCTGTAGGGTGATAAGACCACTAAGCAGTAGGCTGGTATGGCTCGTCAGCGTACTGTTTTTTATTCTCATATCCTTTTCGACTAAAACACCAAGAGGGTAAAGTCAGCTAGTCTTACCAATAGCATTATTATCAGGGCATAACAATATAGGATATGTGATTAAAGGCTTATTTGTCAGTTTGCGTAGCGGTGTCAGCTTCGGTAGGCTCAGTAGCCATAGCGTTTGCGAGCATGGGGTAGCTGTTTAAGATATGACAAAAAAGCTCGGCAGTTTTTTGCGTATCGTATAGCGCTGAGTGTGCATCTTTACCATCAAATTCTAACCCTGCCGCTTTACAGGCTCGTGCCAGTACCGTCTGACCAAAAGCAAGGGCCGACAGTGTCACGGTGTCAAATACCGAAAAGTTATGAAAAGGATTGTGGTTTTTGCTATTGGTACGTAGCACTGCGGCATTTAAAAACGCCAAATCAAAATGGGCATTGTGACCGATGAGCACGCACTGACGACAGTCCTCTGCGCGTCTGACCTCTTTTAAACCTTTAAAGATACGCCGCAAGGCAGTCTTTTCGTCTTCGGCGATGGCTTTGCGCATGGGATTTTTGGGATCTATGCCGGTAAATGCCAGCGCACTTGGCTCTAGGTTTGCTCCTTCAAAGGGTTCGATATGGGCGTTGAGCGCATCTCCTGGATAAAACACGCCCTGCTCATTAAGTAAGATAGGGATGCAGGCAATCTCTAGTAGCGCATCTGTTTGCGCGTTAAACCCCGCTGTCTCCACATCGACGACGACAGGCAAAAATTTACGAAACCGGTCTTTTAGGCTCAGTGGTGCTTGCTCATCTGACGAACCTGCAGTGCTATCTGCGCTAGTCGCCGGTGTGTGCTCAGGGTTGCGGGGTAAGGCGGTATCGTTTTGAATGGTCATATCACGTTAAATCACTTTTGTCAGTCGTGCTGTTATATTGAATAAATAATCACTAAAAAACCATCCTACGATCTCAGCTACGCTTTAGGTAACAAGGTAGCGTCGATATCGTCGGATAGCAAATAAAAGCGCGGGTTTTGGCGTCCGCTGCCACTTATTCTTGAGTTGGCTTCGTCTTTAATCGAATTAGTCTTTAGTCGAATTAGTCTTTAATCGACCAAGGGAGCGTCTCGCCCGCTAGCAGCGGTGTCAAAGAAGTGCCGTCAAAATATGGATAAGCGTTTGGCACTTGCATTGGAGTGTTTACAAGGGTGATGGTGCTTTGGTTGACAGGCAGACCATAGAACTGCGCGCCAAAACGACTGGCGAATCCTTCTAGCTTGTCTATCTTGCCGACACTGTCAAAGGCGGTGGCATATAATGGTAAAGCGATAGAGGCGCTATAGCAGCCGGCACAGCCGCACGTGGCTTCTTTTTTGTCGGTTGCGTGCGGGGCAGAGTCGGTGCCCAAAAAGAACTTTGGATTGCCACTTGTTGCCACGTCTAACAGTACCTTTTGGTGGCTTTCACGCTTTAAGATAGGTAAGCAGTAAAAGTGCGGCTTGATACCACCGACCAGCAAATGATTGCGGTTAAACATCAGATGCTGCGGGGTAATGGTCGCGGCTATATGGTTGCCTTGTGCCAAGACAAAATCAGCGGCGTCACTGGTGGTAATGTGCTCGACGACGATTTTTAGGGTGGGAAATTTGACGATGATTTGTGCCAATACCTCGTCTAAAAACCGCTTTTCGCGGTCAAAAATATCCACATGATCTTGCGTCACCTCACCATGTAACAATAACGGTAAGTCGTATTTTTCTAACGCTTCAAACACATCGACGCACGCACTGATGTCAGTGACACCATCAGCCGAGTTGGTCGTGGCTCCTGCTGGATAAAGCTTGACCGCTTGGACGATACCGGATTTTGCGGCCATCTCGATGTCTTGTGGCGTGGTGTTGTCTGTGAGGTATAACGTCATGCGGGGGTCAAACGCTGCAATGCGCTCAGCGCTTATGTCGCTGTTTTGCAAGTGCGTCATGATACGCTCACGATACGCGCGGGCATCATCGACAGTTTTGACAGGGGGGACAAGGTTTGGCATACAAATGACACGGTTAAAGCTACCTGCAGCATGTGGCACGGTCGTGCCCAGTGCCTTGCCGTCGCGCAAATGAATGTGCCAATCGTCTGGCTGAAGAATGGTCAACTCTCTAATCGAATCAGTCATAAGGTCGTCGCGCTCTATATCGTCATATACGGGAAATAAAAGGGAGTGATACTGCCCGACTATCATAACAGATTTGCCTACTTGACTAAATATGTGACCAGATATAGTCAATAGAAGAGACAGGCGGGCAACGACCTAGCTGGCATGCCAAATAACTACCGCCAAAATATATTTATTTGAGATTTAACGCAAAAGCGCGCCGCACGGGGCAGTGGTACTTTTGCCCATAGTAAATATGATGTACACTGAGCAGGTGGTTTATTTTTTGTCTACGATTAGCGCTTTTATCCCCACTCAATTCTCATCATCAAAACTTTATAATAGGAGTTATTCATGGCTCAACTTGATCCAAAAAATATTAATAAAATCGTATTGGCTTATTCAGGTGGTCTTGATACCTCCATCATCGCTAAATGGCTGCAAGAAACTTATGATGCTGAGGTGATTACTTTTACCGCTGATATCGGTCAAGGCGAAGAAGTTGAGCCGGCCCGTGCCAAAGCCCAAGCCATGGGTATCAAAAATATCTATATCGAAGATTTGCGCGAAGAGTTTGCGCGTGACTATGTCTTCCCGATGTTCCGTGCCAACGCCATCTATGAAGGCGAGTACTTACTCGGCACGTCTATTGCTCGTCCGCTCATCGCCAAGCGTTTGGTTGAGATTGCCAAAGAGCACAACGCCGATGCCATTAGTCACGGTGCGACAGGTAAAGGGAATGATCAGGTACGTTTTGAGCTTGGTGCGGTCGCGTTATCGCCAGATGTTGTGACCATTGCGCCGTGGCGTGAGTGGGACTTGTCAAGCCGTGAGAGCTTGATGCAGTATGCTAAAGAGCATGATATTGCCATTGACTATGCTGGCAATAAGAAAAAATCGCCTTACTCAATGGATGCCAACCTACTGCATATCTCTTATGAAGGCGGTATCTTAGAAGACCCATACGCCGAGGCAGAAGAAGATATGTGGCGCTGGTCGGTCAGCCCAGAAGATGCCCCAGACGAGGCACAGTATTTAGAGCTAGAGTATGAAAAAGGCGATATCGTTGCGATTGATGGTGAGCGCCTCAAGCCATATGAAGTGATGATTAAGCTAAATGAGCTAGGCGGCAAGCACGGTATCGGTCGTTTGGATATCGTCGAAAACCGCTATGTCGGTATGAAGTCGCGCGGCTGCTACGAGACGCCAGCAGGTACCATCATGCTAAAAGCGCATCGCGGTATCGAGTCGCTGACCTTAGATCGTGAAGCGGCGCATCTAAAAGACGAGCTGATGCCGCGCTATGCAAAAATCATCTACAACGGCTACTGGTTTAGCCCTGAGCGCATGATGCTACAGGCATTGATTGACAAATCACAAGAGTATGTCAATGGTACGGTACGTGTGAAGCTGTATAAAGGCGCGGTGAGCGTGGTTGGTCGTAAGTCAGATGACTCACTATTTGATGAAAAAATCGCCACGTTTGAAGATGATGCGGGCGCATATGATCAAAAAGACGCAGAAGGTTTTATCCGTCTAAACGGCTTGCGTTTGGCCATCGAAGCCAGCCGCGGTCGTGATTTATCAAAATAAGCGCTTACGCTGCTTTTGATAACTTGATCATCAAAAAGCACGTCATTATATAAAATATAAAACAGAGGCCGCTATCGATAGCGGCCTCTGTTTTTTTTATGACAGTATTATGAAGATGTTATGGGGGTGGTCATAAAAAATATTGTCTATTTGGTTTGTTGATCATTTGCGGGTGCAGTCTCCTCATCGTCTACTCGAACAATGGCGACATCTTGCTGCTGACGCTCTTTTAGGAGGTCTTGCTCTATGACTTCCTCGGTTGCCAGCACCATACCGTCTGACTTTTGGTTTTGATACTTGAGCATCGCAAGAGCGCCAAGGACACCGATCACAGCGACGATCAAAAGGATAACGGGGTTTTTCCAAAGTGGTGTGGGCGCGTCATATTCAATTGGTTTTTCGCTGATGGTGGCTGGGGTGTTGTCATTATTACCGCCGATTAACCCTAAACTGACCAAAGGCGGCTTTGGTGGATTGGCAGGCTCGGAAGTTATGCGTAGGCGATTGCGGCTCAAATAGATATCAGATATCTTTGCTAGCTGTAATAGCCAGCGCTGATGCGGTAGCGCGATGGCAGGCATTTGGGCAAAGACCAGCATATCATTGTGATGACCTTGCTGGACATTTTCAGGTGAGCGGCCGATGGCCTTAAGGTAGTTGCCAGTGGCCAGCTGCATATCTTGTACAGGGCTTTGATTGTCAGGTCTAAACCCAGTCAGCTCATACCAATAAGGGTCAAAAATTGGGGGCACGCTAGATAGCGGCGCGCTACTCAATAGACGGCGCTCGGCGGCATTTACAGGTGATGCTTCTGTCGCAGCAGACGGCGTGTCTACACTGTCATGTTGGCTCGGCGCTTGTGCGGCGACTGTCTTAGACGTATGAGCCTGTGCAAAACGCTCAGCTGCTAAAAACTGCGGCTGCAGCGCAAACCACTTATCGATCTCATCATTATCTAGCTGACTATAATCTGCTAAGATAGCCAGCTCACGTAGTGCAATCACGCACAAAGACGTGAGCAAAATTTGTACTTGTGGCGAGGTGGCTTTTATCTGAGAAGCAATGCGCTCACTGGCTTTGATGACTCGGGCACTATCGCCAAATATCGCATCGGCAGCGTCGTGGCGATGGTACAACGTCGCCCCTAACGTCGCAAAGTTCATCGAGTTGTATTGGCGTAGCTCTTTGACCGCGCCGCGCCCAAATAGCTTTTTGCTGACCGCCTGTCCTTGATAGCGCTGCTGATAGGCGAGGAGCGCACTGACAATAGCTTGTAGGCTGGCATCCATCGCTAAACGCGCCTGCGGTAGTGAAAGCTGGGCGGCATCTGCCAAAAGTGACACCATCGGCTGGGTATCATGATATAAAAAATCATACATCGACACACGTGTCGGTGAAATAGTCGTCATAATCTGCTAGCATCAAAAAGTGTGCCCCTATATTACGGTGCCAAATGTCTCGGCACAATCCCTTAACAATAGAAAAATTCAATCCATTGACTTACAACGCGGTTGGCAAAGATATCAATTAGATGACTGACCGCTGGATATATCCTATGAAAAATCATGAAAACCTTGATATGCATTTGGTGATTAATATTGCTCAGCAAGCCTTAACACTCTACCAATATGATAAAAAAATAGCGCAATACGCCGTATCTACCGCCAAAAACGGTATCGGCAGCCAGCAAGATAGCGGTTGTACGCCGCTTGGCGAGCATGTCATTGCTCAAAAAATAGGTGGCAATGCGCCGATCAATGCTGTGTTTGTCGGACGGGTGCCAACTGGGGAGATCTATGATGATGCGCTCGGAAAGCAATATCCTGAGCGCGACTGGATACTAAGCCGCATTCTATGGTTAAGTGGTCTCGAGGAAGGGTACAATAAAGGCTGTAATGCCCAAGGTGGCTGTGATACCTATCAGCGCTATATCTATATTCATGGCACCCCTGACACCGAGCCGATGGGCGTTGCGCGCTCGCATGGCTGCGTGCGTATGCGTAATGACGACATCGTAGCGTTATTTGCGCAAGTCAAGGAAGGTACGCCTGTGTCTATCGTGGCAGCGTAGATGGGCAGATAATGGCTTTGATCAATCAAGCGTGTCAGATACATTGTAACATCAAGCAGAATAACTTTATAGAATGATTGATAAAATTAACTTTATAGAGACTAGATATTATTTAGCATATTGATATAATATTTGCCTTATTAAAAGTGAGCGTGTCGTGCCAGATATCGCTCACTTATGATGTCTTTTACGATAAGGATAATGATCATGTCTCAAGAAAGTCTAGTCACGTTGCAACAAGCTTTTGATGAGCGCCGTTCGGTATATGCATTGGGCAATGAATTACCAGTCGCGCCGCAAGCGATTATCAACATGGCAGAGCGAGTGCTTTTGCATACACCTTCAGCCTTTAACTCGCAGTCTTCGCGTCTGGTGGTGTTGTTTGGTGACGAGCACCAAAAGCTGTGGGACATCGCTGAAGAAAAACTGCGGGCAGCGGTCGGCGACGGTGACTTTTCAGGCAGTCAGCAAAAGCTGGACGGCTTTCGAGCGGCGGCGGGTACTGTCTTGTTTTATGAAGACCGAAACGTGATCAAATCATTACAAGAGCAGTTTGCTTTATATGCTGAGCGTTTCCCTATTTGGGCAGAGCACGCCTCAGCCATGCACCAGTATGCCATGTGGACAGAGCTGCGTACGCTGGATATCGGTGCCAACCTACAGCATTATAACCCACTGGTAGATGAAGATGCCGCGGCAGCGTTTGCTATTCCGGACAGTTGGGAGCTGATAGCGCAGATGCCATTTGGTAATATCAAAGCCCCTGCTGGCGAAAAAACCTATCAGCCGGTCAATGAGCGTATGAAAGTACTGGGCCTATAAGAGAGCCAGTACTTTCATACGCCCTAGGCCTGCCTGATGATAACGTGGCCTTGTGTTACCAATATCAATGATAAAAAGACAGCTCATCGACCATGAGCTGTTTTTTTGTATGTAGCATAATGGTTTAGATTGATATCAGCGATTTTTTGACTTTGGCCAAACGTTTCTTAAGAGGTTTATGTTGGGTCTTTAGGGTAGCAGCAAACCAGCCTGCACCAAATAGCGCACGCGTCTCTGTCGCTGATTTTTGCTGATAGTGCTGGCCATAACGCATGGCGTCGTCATAGTGGCTCAGTGCCTGTTTTGCTTTGAGCAAGTGCTTACGCTGACGCTTGAGCTTCTTTGTTACTTTCTTTTTTTTGTGGCCTGTCTTGAGCAAAGGCGCGGCAAATTCATGGAAATAATATAAGCTCGTCACCTGCTGGTTTAACGCTAGTAGGGCTTGCTGACCCTCTTGCATGTCTTGGGCGCCCTTCATCTCTTGGGCGCTGCCGTTTTTCTTGGCATCGTCGGTGTCGCTCTCTTCTGACTCAGAGCCATCTAAGCATGTGTATCTTTTATGTTGTAGCCGCTCCTCGGCTTGCACAAATGCTTTTTGCTGCTTGAGGAGCACGGCTGTTAGCGCCTCTTTTGCGCTTTTGTCCGCGTGCGTCTCAAGTGCTGGATCACTCATTGCAAAAGCAATCAGCTCCAGTAAGGCTAATTGAAAGTCATTGGCACAGACAGCGTCCATGGGCCGTACCTTCATAGCATCAATATCAGCCGTCCATTCTACAGCAGGCGCGCCATATTGCTGTAAATGTGGCTCTACAGTAGAGGCCAGATGAGTAAGGTGCTGATAGTCACTGAGTAGCGCTTGAGTTTGCTGCAGTATGGGTGACCAATCAGGGTTGAGTTCATCAGAGAAGCTGGCAAACGCTTGCAGAGCAGCGTGCAGGCGAGTGATACCAATCGCTAGCTGCAAGACATGTGCGTCATCATAGCGCCCAGAGACGATGGCGCTGCTATTAGGCAGTATATGTAATAGGCAATGATGCACCGCCGCCCGTACAAACGCAGGCATGCTGGTATGGTTGTCGATATGAGAAAGCTGAGTATCAGCAGTGACAGCGGGGTTATGCGCTTGTCTTGTAATCAATAGACCACCGCGCTCGGCTTTGGTGATGGTAGATAAGCACAGCTTATAACGCTTACACCAGACTTTGGCTGTCGTAAATAAAAAATCAATATCGCCTGACACCAGCTCAAACTCAATTTCTTGAATACGATCACGCAGCGCATCATCATTACCGTGGACAATCTCTCCATAGTCATAGGCCATCTCCAGCTGATTGTCTGCGCCTTCATCATTGTCTTCTACCAACAGGCGGGTGGTGCGCTCGACATCAGTGACATACAGCTGAGTGAGGTGTTTGATGAGTTTTTTGAGCTTAAAGGCGGCAAGAGCAGGGGCGATGGCGGTGTCTTTATATATACTCAAATCAGGCATAAGCGCATTGTTAGCGAGCATGGCTTGTACATGCTCAGGGTCTAAGGTGGCGTTGTGCTCTAGGCGAGCTGCCAGACCATCGCCGCCAGCTTTGATGGTTTGCACCCATGTATCCCCTTCTTTACGAATGCGTAGGCCAATCCCTGCTTGCGCCAACTGCTGATCAGGGGTGTCATAGTAGTGGGCAGCCATTTGTGTGGTTTGAGAGGATTTGACTTTTGCTTGACGCATCAAGCCTTTCAGCCGCGACTCTGGGACCAAAAACTTGAGTTCGATCTCTTGCATAATGACTCCTAATAATGACGACGAATGATTATTAGTTTACCATCCTATGCGTGATGATAGGACATTGACTTCCTCCCCTCCCTAAACAGAGGGGATTCCTACTAAAGACGGCCAAGCCCGACCACGAGAATGTTTTTTGCTCCATTAACATCTCTGTTATGGGTCGTTTTACAAGAACGACAAAACCATACTCTTATACCAAGCCCTGATCTACCTTTCGGACTGTCTTGGCGAGAGCCGCAACACGAGCAGGTTTGGGTGCTGTACGCTTCATTGACTTCGATATAGTGGCAACCTGCGTTCGCGCATTTATAATCCAGTTGCCGTTTTATTTCAAACCAACCAGCATCATAGACGGATTTGGCCAGTTTGCTTGAAGTGAATGATGTTGATTTGATTTTACCAACAACGATTAGGCTGTTGGCTTTAACAAGCTTTGATGTGAATTTATGGATCAGATCTTGACGGGTATTTTTGATCTTGGCGTGAATGGCTTTGACCCGCTTTTTGTTTTTAGCACGTTGGGCGGTGGCCAGTTTTTCAGCATATTGATGGGTCAGCTTAGTGGTTAGAACATCGCCATTACTACTGACTGCTGAATCTTTACAGCCTAAATCAATACCGACTTCGCCAGTACCACACTTAATCTTTGGAAATTCTTTAACGGTGATACAGGCGTACCATCTGCCTCGTGCATCTTGTACCAACTCACAGGTGTTGATGCTGTACAGGGCTAGGTTATAGCTGTCCCATAGATCTATAGTAAGTTTTTTGCCTTTAGCGAGGCTTAGCTGAATCGTAGATTTAAGGCTTTTCTTGCCTGATTGACGGGTTGATAGGTGTTTTACGGCTGTCTTTTTAAAAGGAATCCAGCCCAAACTTCTTCTCTTGGCCTTTGGATTATTGGTACGCCAGTTGAGTTTGGCTTTTTTGAATTGTTTACGAGCCTTGGCATGGGTCTCAGAGATGGCTTGTAGGGTTTGGCTGTGCAAGTTTAAATACTCGCCACTGCCTTTGGTATAAGCGGCCAAGTCATAGGCTGAAAAGAATTTGCCAGTGCGCTGTAAATGTTTAAAACTTAGCTCATTGACGTAATTCCAGACAAAATTAACTGCCCCAGCCAAGATATTGAGCTGAGCAGCATGTTTGTCTTTGATGCGTAGCTTGAGCGTTTTCATGGAATCATTATGATATTAATACAGTTGGGTATCAAGGGGTTCGCCATACTGGGCGACAATGGCTGACGCCTGATATCCACGCCCTAGAAGAATGTAGATATCAGGCGCTGGATGATAAAAAAGCCGCCCTACAGTATGTAGAACGGCTTTTTGTATCAGCTATACTTAAAAGTAGTCGATGATTAGAACTGGTTCATGGTGTTCTTTTCGCCGCCAGCTTTTAGCGCGTTGTCACCTGAGAAGATTTCTTTGTGATCATCACCTAAGTCAGAGCCCGCCATGGCTTGGTGCTTAACACAAGAGATACCTTCGCGGATTTCTTTGCGCTGTACGCCAGCTGCATAAGCAAGCATGCCTTCTTCACCAAAGTAGCCTTTAGCAAGCTCATGTACGCTAAGCGCTGTGGTGTGGTAAGTTGGCAGGGTGATCAAGTGATGGAAGACACCTGCTTCACGTGACGCATCACGCTGGAAGTTTTGTGCAGCAACGTCAGCGGCAGCGTCAAGCTCAGTGCCGTCGTAATCGCTACTCATCAAGTTATCTTTGTCATAGCTTGATACGTCTTTGCCTTCTTCTTCCCACTGAGCGATTATTTGCTTACGGAAGTTTAGCGTCCAGTTGAATGATGGGCTGTTGTTGTATACGAGCTTGGCTTTTGGCTGCTGCTCTTTGATGCGATCTACCATTGATTTGATGTGGGCAACATCTGGCGTTGGTGTTTCGATCCATAGTAGGTCAGCACCGTTTTCAAGCGCAGTCACACAGTCAAGCACAACGCGGTCGATGTTAGTGTCTTCACGGAACTGGTATAGGCCGTTAGCCAGACGTACTGGACGTACTAGTTTGCCGTTATGCTTAAGTAGGCTATCGTTCTCATTTGCGTCTTCAATGCTTATTTCTTCCATTTCTAGGAAGTCGATGTATTTAGAAGCAAGGTCGCCTGGCTCCTGTGATACTGGGATTTTTTGCGTCAACGATGCGCCTTCAGAGTCAGTACGAGCAACGATAACACCGTCTTCGACACCAAGCTCTAAGAATGCGTAACGAATGGCATTGATTTTGGCGATGTAGTCTTCGTGCGGTACAGTGACTTTACCTGCTTGGTGACCACATTGCTTGGCATCAGATACTTGGTTTTCGATCTGAATGGCACAAGCACCGGCTTCGATCATTTGCTTGGTTAGCAAGTAAGTCGCTTCTTCATTACCGAAACCTGCATCGATATCGGCGATGATTGGCACAACATGTGATTCGAAGTTTTCAATTTTCTCTAAGATAGCTGAGGTATCTTGACCTGCTTCTTCAGCTGCGTTTAGCTCACGGAAGTAGTCGTTTAGTACTTTAGCATCGGCTTGACGCAAGAACGTGTAGATCTCTTCGATTAGCTTTGGCACAGAGGTTTTTTCGTGCATAGATTGGTCAGGTAGTGGACCAAACTCAGAGCGTAGGGCAGCTACCATCCAGCCTGATAGATAGATGTAGGTTTTAGATGTGGTGCCAAAGTATTTTTTCTTTGCATACATGGTTTGCTGAGCGACAAAACCGTGCCAAGCACCTAAAGACTGTGTGTATTGAGACGTATCGTTGTCATAGTCTTCCATGTCTTGACGCATGATTTTTGCAGTATATTTGGCGATATCCAAACCGGTTTTAAAACGGTTTTGCATCATCATACGTGCCGCATCAGTCTCGCTGATATTCTGCCAGTTACCGTGCTTTTGCTTTAATTCACGTACTAAGTCGATCGCTGATTTATATGCAGTTGACATCTATAGTCTCCTTGGTGGGGTGTAAAAAAAACGAAAAATTCCATGTTAAAATAACGCTAATGGTATCTGACCAGATAAGCGCATCGTGATGCTTTATTTGAGTGTTATCGGCGGCTTATCAGAGCAGAGACCATCATCAGTCATCCGTTCGAGCATCTGTTCAAGTCTTAGTTACCCTAAACAAACTTGCTCGCAAATACAAGTAAGCTACTAAACTTGGTCGGCGACAGATGATGGGTAAAATATCGATAACAATGGGGCGTATCCATATATCGCTCAGGGGCTTACGCTAAATTATTAGACAGCAGTGTCATCATTGGCGATAAGAGATGTTACAATATTCAATGCCGTACTCGCTGGGTTTGGTCGCAATCCATGACCGATATCCTCTGGATAACTGGCCTGCGATTGGGATTTTTATAACGTTGTCGCAGCGATAACTTTCATAAATGTATCTTTTGTCAACACGGTTTGGCGGCTTGTACGACCGGCTCATCAGAGTCTGATAGACCGGCATCAATAGCACACAAACAGGATGGTTGTGGTCCGTGTTGCAAATCATCTACGGGATTCACTATAACTGCCTTACCAAGATTTATCTAATTTATGATAGTTATCTTTAGTATTTTTATGGGTTATAATGTATAGATAACAGAGGCTTACGACTGGTAAATCGCGTTATCATCAGTGGGCGCTAACGCAAAATATAAAATAAATAGCGATATTATGCAGTTACAGGCTGATGGTCAGCATAATTGCACAAAAAATGCCGAGCTTATAAAAGGCCTTTATTCAAAAGCCAAGAGAAATATATATGAATTTGCAGCGGGTAGATTTAAATTTATTGGTACATTTAGATGTGTTGTTACGAGAAAAAAACGTCACGCGAGCAGCCGAGCAGCTTGGCATTACCCAACCTGCCATGAGCAATATTTTGCGGCGGTTGCGCAAGCTGTTTAATGACCCATTATTGGTGCGCTCGTCTGAGGGTATGACGCCAACGGAGCGTGCATTGGAGCTGCAGCCACGTATTCGTGAGATATTGGCTGACTTGACGCAAGTGCTGGAACCACGCACAGAATTCCGTCCTTATAGCACCTCACGCGTGTTTCGCATCATGACCTCAGACTACGCCGAGGCGACGCTGGTGCCAAAACTGGTCAAAGCGCTGCGCTCTGAAGCGCCCAATGTGATTTTGGACTTTTTGACGCCCTCTGATGTCTCCTACCGTGATATGGAGCAGGGCCGTGTGGATTTGGCGATCAACCGCTTTAATGAGATACCGCAGAGCTTTCACCAAGTGCTGGTCTGGCGTGATACATTTAGTTGTCTGCTGTCCTCTGAAAGCCCTTATGCCAACCGCTTTAATCTAAAAAACTACCTAAAAGCTCAGCACGTTTGGGTATCCAAAACAGGTATGGGGGTCGGGTTTGGGGTCAATCCTGAAAAGTCTGGCGGACTTGGCTCTATCGATCAAGCATTGCAGCGCTTGGGTCAAAAACGGCAAATCAGCGTTTTTACTCGCCATTATCAGATGCCAGCCATGCTCGCAGCAAATAAAGACTTGATTGCCACTTTGCCGACACGCGTGGCTCGTATGCAGGCCAACAACGACAGTATCATCATGGAAGAGCCGCCATTTTTTATTCCTGAATTTGAGCTGACGATGGCTTGGTCACCACTACTTCAGCATCATCCAGCCCATCGCTGGCTGCGTCAGCTGATCATGCACGTGGCGCGTCAGGTGGTCGCTGAAGAAGAAAACCCGCCACAAAACATACCAGTTATCAATCATTTGTTTTGATTGAATACGTCTTGCCTCTACTTATCAGCCTACTTTCTCAAAACCAGCCATAGGGCTGGTTTTTTGTTTTTAACTCAGTAAATGACCATCGACTGAGTTGAGTACCCATCTTCTAAACCTCTATTAGACAAGAGAGATTAATATCTCAGTGACACTTTTAACATCTTACGCACACTTCTTTATATCTTGTAAACCTACTTGCTGAGCATTTTGCTATGATAAATGAGATTTAAGAAAAAAAACAATAATCAAGGCCATTGTTAAGTTTTACAACACTATAAAGATGGCTCTATATCATCTTTTAAGTGAGCCGATTGCAAGTCGATCAATACTTTAAAATTGATTCAAATAAACCATTATCATGTATAACAACAAGGACATACATTATGGCAGATATTACGACAGTAAACCCAGCCACGGGCGAAGACATTAAAAATTATGATTACATGAGCAACGACGAAGTTAACAAAATTGTTGATGCGTCACATAATGCATTTTTAGAATGGCGTACGGTGAGCCATGAAGAGCGTGGCCGTATCATTCAATCTATCGGTGACAAGCTGATGGAATATAAAGAAGAGCTGTCTCGCCTTATGACCGAAGAGCGCGGTAAGCTCTATGGGCAAAGCCAGCAAGAAGTTGATCTATGTAAAGCAATTTGTGATTACACTGCTGAAAATGGTGTTGCTGCGCTTGCAGATGATGAGCGCGATATCGAAAGCATGAAAAAAGGTATCGTGACTTATCAGCCAATCGGTGTTATCTATGGTATGCAGCCATGGAACTTCCCAGCTTACCAAGTCTTTCGCTATGCCATTGCTAACTTGATGGCAGGTAACAGCGTGCTACTTAAGCATGCAGCAAACGTCACAGGTTCTGGCTTATTGATCGAAAAAATCTTCCACGAGTCTGAACTGCCAAATGATTTATTCCGTACGATTTTGATTGACCATGACCAATCAGAAAAATTGATTGAAAATGACAAAGTACGCGGCGTAACACTCACAGGTAGTGATGATGCTGGTCGTATCGTTGGTCAACAAGCGGCTAAAGCAATTAAGAAATCAGTATTAGAGCTTGGCTCAAATGACGCCTTTATCGTGCTAGAAGATGCTGATATCGAAACCGCTGTAGAAACCTGTACTCAGGCCCGTTTGGTCAATAACGGTGAAACTTGCGTAGCAGCGAAACGCTTCATCGTGGTCGATAGCGTGTATGACGAATTCCGCAAGCGTATCGTAGAAAAATTTGAAGGTACAAAATCTGGCGATCCAATGGATGACAGCTCAGATATCGGTCCATTAGCGCGTAAAGACTTGCAAGAAAAACTGCATGAGCAAGTAGAAGAAAGTGTAGCAAAAGGTGCAACGATTGCTGTTGGCGGTAAAGTACCAGAAGGTAAAGGCAGTTTCTATCCAGCGACCATTTTAGAAAATGTCGAGAAAGGTCAACCTGCCTACGACGACGAATTATTTGGTCCTGTAGCCTCGCTCATTCGTGCCAAAGACCAAGACGATGCCATGCGCATTGCTAACGACAGCCGTTATGGTCTAGGCGGCGCTATCTTCTCAAAAGATGAAGAAAAAGCCATTCGCTTAGCCAGTGAACAATTCGATACTGGTATGGTCTATATCAATGGTTACGGTCTTGCCAATCCTGCACTGCCATTTGGTGGTGTGAAGAACTCAGGCTACGGTCGCGAGCACGGCGGCTTTGGTATTAAAGAGTTTGTAAACATTAAAGCAGTACATGTATTTGGAAAATAACAGTGAATAACACGTAAAACTGTTAAAGACTAAAAAGAAAAACCCAGCTACTTAATAGCTGGGTTTTTTTGTGTGGGTGAAAATAATATTTTAAAACAACTAAGCGTCAATCAATAGACGTAAGGGTAGGGCAGGCAAGATGCTAGAGGCTTGCTCACTTGGCGTTAATGACACGCCGCCAATAGCGATTTGCAATATCGTCCACGGCAATAAGTGATGCTCCAGCACTTGTACGCGCTTTTGCAAACTATCAGGCGTATCGGTATGACGAATAGGCAAGACCGCTTGGCTTAACACTTGTCCTGCATCCAGCTCGGCGGTGACCACATGGATACTACAGCCGTGCTCACGCTCACCTGAGCAGAGTACACGGGTATGCGTGTTTAGCCCTTTATAAGCGGGAAGCAGCGATGGGTGCAGGTTAATCATCGGTGCAGGCGCGTTATCAATAAAGTCTGCACTCAATACCCGCATAAAGCCTGCCAAAACGACCAAGTCAGGCTGCCACGCTTCAAGCTGTGCGGTGGCATGCGCCTCAAAAGTCTTGATGCCCATGCGCTTGCCGCTGGCTACATGTGACAACACGGTGACAGGAATATCTGCGTCTTTTGCGCGGGTGACAGCGTAGGCATCTTCGCGATTACTAATGACGCCAACGATCTCAATCGGTAGCGCACCTGCTTGCATGGCATCTATCAAGACCTGCAGGTTACTGCCACTTCCGGATACCAAAACGGCAATGCGTAATGGCTTGATAGATTGGCTTGTCTGATCAATTGACATTAACGGTATACCACGGCATCGGCTTCACGTTTGACCATTTCGCCGAGTTGCCAAGCGTTTTCACCAGCGTCAGTCAATGTTTTGATCGTTGCTTCAGCTTTGTCTTTAGGCACGACAATCACAAAACCAACGCCGCAGTTAAAGGTGCGGTACATCTCACTTTGCTCAATATTGCCTTGGGTCTGTAACCAAGTGAATAACTCTGAGAACTGCCAGCTGCTGGTATCGATGCTAGCCGCTAGGTCATCAGGGAGCACTCGTGGCAAGTTATCAGTGAGACCGCCACCGGTGATGTGTGACATAGCATGCAGCGCTGAGCTACCAAGGGTATCTTGCAGCGCTTTAATGGCTTTGACATAGATACGAGTAGGGGCCATCAAGGCATCTTGAATAGGTTGACCATCTAGTTGCTCATCGCTAGTAGCCACGTCAATACCGCTAACTTCGATGACTTTACGCACTAGTGAGTAGCCGTTTGAGTGCGCGCCACTCGAAGCTAGGGCGATCAGAACATCGCCTTCGGCAACGTTGTTACCAGTCACGACCTCGCTTTCTTCAACCACGCCCACGCAGAATCCAGCGAGGTCATAATCGTCGTCTTGATACATACCTGGCATTTCAGCAGTTTCACCACCGATAAGTGCACAGTTTGCAAGTTTACAACCATCGCCAATACCAGTGACCACAGTCGCCGCGACATCGACGTCCAGCTTGCCTGTTGCATAGTAATCTAAGAAAAATAGTGGCTCTGCACCGCAAACCAACAAATCATTGACACACATAGCGACCAAATCGATACCGATGGTGTCGTGACGTTGTAGCTGCAATGCCAATTTAAGTTTGGTGCCGACACCGTCCGTCCCTGATACCAGTAGAGGCGAGGTGTAACCAGTCGGAATACGACAAAGCGCTCCAAAGCCGCCAAGTCCGCCCACAACCTCAGGGCGAGAGGTGGCTTTTGCCACTGATTTAATACGTTGAACCAACGCATCGCCAGCATCAATATCAACGCCAGCATCTTTGTAGCTTAAAGAAGGCTTGTTACTCATGGTCATCTCACAAAATTTATAAGGAATGAAGGTGGGTCAAAAAGCGAGTTGGTTGTGATAACTCTGAAGGTCGTGGGCGCATTATACCCAAAAACCGCCCTGACTCGCAAAGCAACTTGCCACTTATTCGCTATATTTGCATCAGTTTGCGCCAGATCATCAGTGCTTGCCAAAAAAACCTTATCAAACCATAAAACATCATGACTATAGGGAATGACTAAAAGTGACTGTTGCCTGTGATTGCACCATATGGTTTTGCTGGCATATTACTACTTACAATCATATAAGAAACAAAAAATGACGGATTTTTTGCTGTACTTTGCGATAATAGAACGCAAAATCATTGTCAATCACTGTTTACTATTTTTCATTGTTTACTATTTTTATTAGCCAATCGCAGGGTTACCCACCATGATAAACCAAACCATAGATCCTTTTTTTCGGCGCTTATTTATTGTGGCGGCGATGGTGGTGGCGCTTTTTTTATTGTATTTGATGATGCCAGTCATTATTCCGTTTATTTTTGCTTTTGTACTGGCGTATTTGTTTAATCCGCTGGTCAAGCGCCTATCGAAATATATCAAGCGCTGGGTAGCGATTATCATTGTCTATGCCACCATCACGCTGGGTATGGTGCTGCTGCTTTGGTGGCTGGTACCGACGTTATGGCATCAGTTGCAAGCGGCTTGGGAATATCTGCCAAAGGTGCTAAATTGGTACAATCAAGTCGTGCGTGAATGGTTTGCTAATAACAGCCGTATTCGTTTGCCTGAGCTAGAAGCCAAAGGGTTTTCTGAAACCTTGGTCGACTATATGCAGACGAACTATAAGTTTGCAGATGCCAGTACGATGATGAGTCAAATCATCGCCTCTAGTATGAGTTTTATTAACAATGCAGGTCTTATCGTATTGGTACCGATTTTGACTTTTTATTTTTTATTCAACTGGGATCAGCGGTTGCAGACTTGGAAGATGGCCATACCAGCACCTTATTGCAAAAAAGTGTTACAGGTAGCGCATGAGTGCGACCGTGCATTGATGGCATTTATCAAAGGTCAACTGCTGGTCATGGTACTACTGGGCGCGATATATGCGGTGCAGTTGCAGCTTATCGGCCTTGAGCTGGGTCTGATTATCGGGATGGTGGCAGGTATCGCAAGTTTTGTGCCTTACTTGGGGTTTGGTATTGGTTTTATCGCGGCCATTATCGCCTGTTTGTTTCAGTTTGGGCTAGACTGGACCTATTTGGCATTGATTGTTGGGGCGTTTTTGGTGGGGCAAGCAGCAGAGGGCTATATACTGCAGCCACTGTTGTTGGGGGATAAGATTGGTCTATCGCCGCTGTGGGTCATCTTTGCGGTATTGGCAGGGGCAAGCTTATTAGGCTTTGTCGGGATGCTGATTGCACTGCCTGTGTCAGCTGTCCTGAATGTGTTGTTTCGCCATTTGTATGATTATTATCGCTCAACCGATCTGTATAAAGGCCACAAGCAACTGACATTGTTTAAGGATCAATGATTCATGTGTCTTAGTGTTTGATTTACCCCGTGGTTATCACCATTTTAAAATGAGAATGCGCCCGAATGATGAGTGATAAAAGTTATAACATGGATTGTATGAACGTAAATGCTGATTGATGCAAGGTAAAGGGTAAAAGACTTGTCAGTCATTTTACAAATATGTTATATATAGGCGCAGTATTCACGGTATTTATCGTTCCTAGGTTGGCTTGGGTCAGCGTTCATAAAAGCACAAGCTACCCAAGCCAGTTTAAAAATATTAGTCGTTTAGCCTTTTTAGTGATTGCGCTACGCAAACCGAGTTGATGATTCATGGCAGAAGCACAGCTAAGTCTCAATCTGGACATTAAGCACGATGCAAGTCTTAGCGATTTTGCAGGTCCTGGTTGGATGTCGATTATTGATGCAGTCAGGCAGCTACATGTCGGCCTGATCGGTCAGTTATACCTGTTTGGCAGTCCTGCGACGGGCAAGTCTCATCTGTTGTCCGCTATTTGTGAGTCGTATATAGAAATGGATAAGACGGCTATCTGCTTGT
This sequence comes from Psychrobacter sp. Marseille-P5312, assembly GCF_900291405.1. Classification (NCBI taxonomy): domain Bacteria; kingdom Pseudomonadati; phylum Pseudomonadota; class Gammaproteobacteria; order Moraxellales; family Moraxellaceae; genus Psychrobacter; species Psychrobacter sp. Marseille-P5312. The sequence continues at coordinate 337,104 of NZ_OLML01000001.1, read as the reverse complement.
CGCTCAATGAGCTGATTCATACAGATGTCCATGTCCTCTCGTCGTTAGAAAACTTTGATTTAATCGCCATTGATGATTTGGAGGTGCTAGAGCAAAGCACCCAGTGGCAAGAGGCTTTGTTTCATCTGATCAATCGTAGCCGAGAAGGGCAGCGCCAGCTATTGTTTGCTGCCAACAAACCTGCAAGTGAGTTACCCTTTGGGCTAAGGGACTTGCTGACGCGTTTGGCTCAATCGCCGACCTTTAAGGTTCCTAATGGCCATGACTTCGCTGACCGTCAAGCGCTGCTGCAATCTATCTTGCGCCGCCGCGGCTGGCAGTTTGACGACCGTATCATCGATCACTTGCTGACTGACGGGCCACACCGTATCGGTGCGATGATGGACGTGCTCAATTATATTCAGCCTATGTTTTCCAATCTTGGTCGCAGCAATATTTCCAAAGCCGTCATCAGTGATGCGCTGCGTACCATCGATGAGCAAACGCTGGCCGCTGAGCTGGCAGATATTGCTCAAGAGACGCAAATAGATAGCAGCACAGCAGAGCAAGACCAACATACCATGCCACTCGACTTTTAGGCGGTGTGTTTTTTACTTCTAATAGGTTTGATTGCTTTTTCTAAGTTTGAATACGCGATAAATAACGGCGTATGTTATGAGTAACCCCATACGCTGTCATACAAAAAACAACGTTTTTTATCCATTGTTTGTCAACTGTTTGCCAACCCGCTTTATTCTCTAAAACGCCACATGACTACTGGACCCACTTATGAAACCACATGCTTCTTTGTTAAAAAAACTGACCACCAGTGCTTTGCTCATAGGGGCAGGTTCTGTCTCTATGCTATCGCACGCGGCTGTGACGCTGTTGGTCGATGATTATATCAAGGTCACTGCCATCAATGGTCAAGAAGTGCAGCAGAGTGCCTTTCAGCCGCTCACAAAGAAGTTTACGTTGCAGCCTGGTACGCATGCGATTACGGCCAAATACGACCGTTTGTACAACTTGCGCCGTGATGAGCACGACTATTTGCGCTCAGGAAATGTCAGTGTGACCGCGCAATTAGCAGACAATCAGACCTATCGTCTGACCATGCCAAATCAGCCAGAAGCGTACGAAGCGGCGAGAGAGTATGCCAAACGTCCGACATTGGCTGTAGAGCAAAATAATACCGTGATCGCCAGCCAGCAAAGTCTCGGCAATCAACAAGGTGGACTGTTCTCAGGCTTGGGTAAAGCCATCGGCGGCGTGTTTGGTGGTGCAGGTGACGCCGAGCTACAAAACCAGCGAGCGATTGCCGCTTTAGAGCAGCCAGCGACTCAGCCGGCCCAGAGTAGTGTCAATACAGGCACCGCGCAACCTGTGCCAGCGGCTGTGCAAACCGATAATACTCTTGATAGCTTTATGCAGTTATGGCTACAGGCGACCCCTGCGGAGCGCGAAAAAATCCGTCAGTGGATTCAAAAATAAGCAGCCTAAGTGTTTTGAATCAAAAAAAAGCACCCATTGGGTGCTTTTTTAATGCTTATGTTTTTTGTACTTATATTTTTAGTGCTTATATATAAGTATAAGCAGCGTATTTTATAGCCTTAGCCCAAAAATGCATTGTACATCCAGATCAGTTTTTCTTGCTGCTGTACGTATTCATCGACCAAGTCTGCTGTGCCTTGGTCTTCGGCTTTTTCGGCCACTAATGACACGTCGCGCTGCTCTTCGATCAAAGCTTTTAGGCCAGTGACCACACCTTTTACACAAGCGTTGCCATCTTTGACGTTTTTGTCTTCAGAGATGCTGGTGTGCTGAGCAAAGTCGCTATAAGCGTGTAATGGCGTACCACCTAATGTCAAGATACGCTCAGCGATCTCGTCGATCTCTACTTGTAGGCTGGTATATAGCTCTTCAAACTGTGGGTGCAAAGTAAAGAAGTGCTCGCCCTTGACGTTCCAGTGATAACCACGGACGTTGATATAAAACATATGATAGCTTGATAGTAAGTCGTTTAGCTTGCTGATGACTTCGCTCATGTCTGCTTTTTCTAGGCCAATCTGGTTGGTTGCATTATTACTCATGATATTATCCTTATAGTTTGAGTGTTCAATAAAAAGTCGTATTAAAAGCCTAGTAGCGTACGTAATCTTGAGTCACCAAAAAGATGACCAAAAAAACCACTAAAAAGCTTGATAATAAAGAAGACTAAGAGTGTAGCAAGTCATAGGCTACGTGGCTATGCTCATTCATACAATATAGCCGTTTTACCAAAAAAAATAACAATATAAATGATACGGCGATACTCGTACCACAACATCTATCAGTTGCCTATGAGGCGGCCGATAGCCAGTATCATAAGCAAAGGTATCTGCTATCAAAAGTAGGTACCGGCCTCATGCCACCTTTTGGGGACTTCTAAACCCTTTTTTCTTCTACTGGTGACTATCATAGCAAAACATCATGAATAAGTTAAATTCATTAATTTTAACCATGTGATTGATTATTTAGAACTAAGGCGCGCCCTAGAGGTATAGAGCGCTTTTGTATCATAAGCTGCTAAAAAATATGATTAAGCAGGTGGTTGCAAGCTTTCAGGGTTTAAGCCTTTGACAGGTACCACTTCTTGGAGATGCTGACGCACGGTATCGATCGGAAACTTTTGCGCTTGTAGGCGTTTTGGGACGATCTGGCTGCCTTGTTGGCCTTTAACCTCAAACATCATAAAGATGTAATCGTCGGTTTCATCCCAGCTTTTGACAGCAGTCCATGGAATGACGGCTTGCTGAGTTTGGCCTGCACGCATCTGCATGCCGCGCATCTGATTGCTATTAAACATCTCTGGTTGATTGACAGGCATGGCCATCACCAGTCCGTGCTTTTGTACACCCAGCTTCATCTGGCGCATCTCATCGGGCATTTCTTGATCGGCCACTTGTTTTTCAAACTCTCTTTTGACGTACCATTTAAAACCAAGGGTACGCACCAGTACATAAATCACCACGGCCACCAGCATTAACCAAAAGATAATCGTAGAGTAGCCTGTGACAAACACCAAACCTGCAATCGCTAGTATCACGACCACGGCCATGATGACCCATTCTTTGGTCCTAAAACTGGATAAACCAAATGAGGGACTCGCACTGGCAAACAGCTCATACTGTGCTTGATGAAATTCGGCCTCGGTGAGGTTTAAGGCGATGGGTTGGAGCGTGTAAGGGTACAGGGCCATAGAGGTTTCTCAGATACTTGTGTTAACAGCGTTGGGTTTCGATCGCCAAAGCAGGACAGCGTCGCCATACTTGGCTAAAGACAGAAAAAAGATATGCGCTTATCTTACCGAAAAGCGCTCTTAAATGAAACATATAAGCGGTGCGATGGCGGGATTGGTCTTATATTTCTATGGTTGCGCTGTGCGCAGGTGGTATTTACATAAAATAAAAATCACTCCAGCATAACAAGCGCTACGGCGTGAATATAGCATCATTAAAGTCTTGTTAGGGCGTTATCGCGATATCACTGAGAACATCGCCAAAATATAGGCAAAACATGGTCAAATCTGCTGGGTCTTGGTATCATAGCGGCTATTATATATTCTTATAACCAGCATGGCACATCAGGCGGCTTGATATCCATCAGTGCATCATGAAAACAATCATCAGAACCATTTTAGGATAATGGGATGGTCCTTTAACAGGCCATGTAAGTCTATTGTCTTAGTGGGATTGGCCTGACAGCATGCTCTGATTGGCTGATCTGATTATCAACACGCCCTATTAAACTTTTACCCACATTTAGCGTTACAGGCGACTATTATGATTGATCCGAAACTCTTACGCGGCGATTTAAGTGATTTACAACAGCAGCTAGCCACTCGTGGCTACGAGCTTGATATGGCTTTTTGGCAAAATATCGAAACCGAGCGTAAATCGCTACAAGTCAAAACCGAAGAGCTGCAATCGCGCCGTAATGCGGGTGCAAAGCAAGTGGGCGTGCTAAAAAAATCAGGCGAAGATGCCAGCGAGCTACTGGCTCAAATGCAAAGCATCAGCGGTGAGATTAAGGCGGCAGAAGATGAGCTGCGCACCTTGCAAGAGCGCATCACACAAGCAGCCATGCAAATCCCTAATATTCCAGCAGCAGATGTGCCTGTCGGAACGTCAGAGGATGATAATGTCGAAGTGCGCAAATGGGGAACGCCGCGTCAGTTTGATTTTGACATCAAAGACCATACCCATATCGGCGAAACCTTGGGCATGCTGGATTTTGAAGCGGCCACCAAGCTGACCGGTAGTCGTTTTAATGTGCTAAAAGGGCAGCTGGCACAGATGCATCGCGCTTTGATTCAGTTTATGCTGAACACTCATACGGTCAAGTACGGCTATCTTGAGACTTATGTGCCTTATATCGTCAATAGCGATAGTCTAAAAGGGACGGGTCAGCTGCCTAAGTTTGAAGAAGATTTGTTTAAACTGACCAATCATACCAATAACGATGAGATGGATTTTTATCTGATTCCGACTGCAGAAGTGCCGATGACCAACTTGGTACGCGGCGAGCGTTTGGATATCAAAGAGCTGCCATTGAAGTTTACCGCCCATACGCCATGCTTCCGTAGTGAAGCTGGCTCGCATGGCCGTGATACCCGTGGTCTGATTCGTCAGCATCAGTTTGAAAAAGTCGAAATGGTCAATATCGCCACTAGCGAGCAGTCAGATGATTTGCTTGAGGCGATGACAGGCCAAGCCGAAGATATCTTGCAGCAGCTAAATCTGCCTTATCGGGTGGTACAGCTGTGTACTGGTGATATGGGCTTTGCTGCGCAAAAAACCTACGACATCGAAGTATGGCTACCAAGCCAAAACACCTATCGCGAAATCTCTAGCTGCTCAAACTGCGGCGACTTTCAGGCGCGCCGTATGGGCACACGAGTCAAAGATGGCAAACAAACCAGTCTTGCTCATACGCTAAACGGTTCAGGCCTTGCTGTTGGCCGTACGCTGCTGGCAGTGATGGAAAACCATCAAAACGCTGACGGTAGCATTAGCATTCCAGAAGTGCTGCGTCCATATATGGGCGGCGCTGAGACCATTTTGGTTTAATGCAGGGATGTTTTTCTAAATTGCCCTCTACATTGCTATGCTATCTAAGCTGCGGGTCATCAATGGGCTCGCGGTTTTTTGATCCGTGTTGGTTTGAAAAAAAACTGATACAAATACTGATACAAATACTGATACAAATACTGATTAAATACAAACGATTCTATCAGCGCATTTTTAGCGTGCCTGATGGCAAATATGTTAATATAGCACTTTGACTTTATCGTCTGTCTGTCGATGATGCGTCAGGCGTTTTTGGCAGACTATCCTCGAGTAAACTCTCCTCTTATGCTCCACATTTCTGATTCGAATATTAGGACACTCTATGCCAGCTCCAATTAGCGAACGTAAACTAGCCAATGCCATCCGTGTACTGTCGTTTGATGCGGTTCAAAAAGCCAACTCAGGGCACCCGGGCGCGCCGATGGGCATGGCCGATATTGCCGAGGTTTTGTGGCGTAAATTTTTAAAACACAACCCTGCCGATCCTAACTGGCACAACCGCGACCGTTTTGTCTTATCAAATGGTCATGGCTCGATGCTGATTTATGCATTGCTACATTTGACTGGTTATGACGTCAGTGTCGATGACCTAAAAGGCTTCCGTCAGCTGCATTCAAAAACCCCAGGTCACCCTGAGTATGGCTATACCCCTGGTGTTGAGACGACCACAGGCCCACTCGGCCAAGGTATCGCCAATGCCGTTGGTTTTGCGATTGCCGAAAAAACCCTAGCTGCACAGTTTAACCGCGATGGCCATAACATCGTCGATCATCATACCTATGCGTTCTTAGGCGATGGCTGCTTGATGGAAGGTATCAGTCATGAAGTGTGCTCGCTAGCTGGCACGTTGGCGCTTGGCAAGCTGGTCTTCTTCTATGATGACAACGGCATCTCAATCGATGGTAATGTCGAGGGTTGGTTTACTGATGATACCGAAGCGCGCTTTGAGTCTTACGGCTGGCAAGTTATCAAAGTCGATGGTCATGATACTGATGCCATCACGCAAGCAACTGAGCAAGCGATTGCAGAAACTGCTAAGCCAAGCCTAATTATTTGCAAAACGACTATCGGTGCTGGTAGCCCAAACAAACAAGGTTTAGCGGCTAGCCACGGTGCGCCACTTGGTGATGATGAAATTGCCTTGACTCGTGATGCGCTGTCTTGGAAACATGCCCCATTTGAATTAGATGATGAAATCTATGAAGCGTGGGATGCCAAAGCCAAAGGCGACGTGCAGCAAAAGAACTGGGATGCTGACTTTGCAGCGTACAAAAAAGCCTATCCAGAGCTGGCAGACGAGCTATTACGCCGCCTAAATGGCGAGTTGCCTGCTGACTTTGCTAGCCAAGCACAAGCCTACATTCAGCAAACGCAAGAGGCAGGCGGTGATGTCGCCAGTCGTAAAGCCAGTCAAAATGCGATCAATGCTTTGCAGCCATTATTGCCAGAACTACTAGGAGGCTCAGCAGATTTAGCGGGCTCGAACCTTACGCTATTTAAAGGCGCTAAAGGCATCGAGAAAGATGCTGATGGCAACTACATCTACTACGGCGTGCGCGAGTTCGGTATGACCGCGATTGCCAATGGTATTGCCTTGCATGGCGGCTTTATCCCTTACGTAGCGACGTTCCTGATGTTTATGGAATACGCGCGTAACGCGGTACGCATGGGCGCACTGATGAAGCAGCGCGTCATCCATGTCTATACGCACGACTCGATCGGTCTGGGTGAAGATGGCCCAACGCATCAGCCAGTTGAGCAATTGACTAGCCTACGTACCACGCCAAATCTACGCACATGGCGTCCGTGTGATGCGACTGAATCTGCTAGTGCTTGGGTAGAAGCGATTAAGTCAGAAAACAACCCATCAGCGCTTATCTTTAGCCGTCAAAGCTTGCCACATCAAGCGCGCGATGAGAGCCAAGTCGCGAACATCGCCAAAGGCGGTTACGTACTAGCCAAAGAACAAGGCGAGCTACAAGCCATCATCATCGGCACCGGCTCAGAAGTTGGTCTTGCGATGCAAGCGCACAAGACGCTTAGCGAAAATGGCATTGGCGTGCGTGTGGTCTCTATGCCATGTGCCGAGATCTTTATGGAGCAAGACGCTGATTATCGTGAGTCAGTATTGCCTGCCACTATCCGCGCCCGCGTCGCAGTAGAAGCGGCGCACGTAGACTACTGGTATAAGTTTGTCGGTCTCGATGGCAAAGTCATCGGTATGACCACTTATGGCGAGTCAGCACCAGCCAGCGACTTGTATAAAGAGTTTGGTATTACGGCCGACGCTGTGGTTGAAGCGGTAAATAGTTTGGTGTAATAGACCTAATTTAGTTTGTGTTTAGTTTAAAAAAGAGAGCTGCCGGAGAAATCTGGTGGCTTTTTTTATGGTTTGATTTTTGGCTTTAGAGTCGTTCTGAGCTATGCTGAAAAAACCGTAGAGATAAACTTGGTAAACTAAGCGTATTAACAGGAGTTTACCATGACCAAGAAAGTAAGAACCTACAGTGACGAATTTAAAGCCGAAGCTGTTAAAAAGATAGCAGACAACAACGGCAATATTTCAGCAACTGCAAAGCAGCTTGGCATTGCCATGCAAACGCTCTCAAATTGGCATAACAAAGCCAATCAAGGCAAGCTTGTTGGCACAGAGCAATATAATCCTGACCTTATGAGTGCTCTTAAAGAGATAAAGCAGCTCAAACGCCAGCTTAAAGTTGCCGAAGAGGAGCGCGAAATACTAAAAAAGGCGACGGCGTACTTCGCGAATGAGGAACGTTAAGAAACAGTCTGGGAGACTGTTTTAGTGACGCAAGGCGAAGGGCTATGTCCGCAGTGACAGCTAGTCAAGTACGCCTTTATCAAAGACAACCAGCAAGTCTTTAGCATTAGTAGGATGTGCCGCGTACTACAGGTTAAACCCTCAAGCTACTATGACTGGCTAGGTCGTCATATCAGCTGTCAGCAGGTACATCGTAATCAGTGCGAGTTACTGGTTAAAGCCGCTCACAATGAAACGAAAGAACGTTATGGCGCAGATCGACTGCATGCTCATCTAAGCGAGCAAGGGCATGACATTAGCCTGTATATGGTAAGAAGCATCAAAGAGCAACACGGCATTAAATGTCGTAGTCATAAGCGCTTTAAAGTCACCACCGACTCCAATCACAACAAACTGGTCTATCCAAACGTGCTCGATCAGAAGTTTGACACCAGTCGCCCTAACCAAGCATGGGTAAGCGACATCACCTATATCTGGACGAATGAGGGTTGGCTGTACTTAGCAGGGGTCAAAGACTTATACACCAAAGAGCTTGTCGGTTACGCTATTAACAAGCGTATGACCGCAGATTTGGTCTGTCGCGCATTGAACATGGCCATCAGGAATAAACGTCCAAACAAAGGGCTAATCGTTCACTCTGACAGAGGCAGCCAGTATTGCAGCCATGCCTACCACAAGATCGTTAAGCAGCATCAATTTACAGGCTCAATGAGCGCTAAAGGTAATTGCTTCGACAATGCTCCAATAGAAAGCTTCTGGGGCACTTTAAAGAACGAGCTGGTATATCATCAGGATTATAAGACTAGATTTGCAGCGATCAACGATATTATTAGATACATCGAGCTGTACTACAATCAGACTAGAATTCAAAAGGGTTTGGGCTATAAATCACCAAGACAGGTGTGGTTTGATTATTATCGTCAGGCTGCGTAACTAAAATCTCCCAAGTTTAACTGTACGGAATTGACAGCAGGGGTCAGTTTATGATGCCGTTTGAGATTGTAGAATCTGAGCCAAAAGTGAATAAACCTGAGATACTTAAAGCGACAGATCATGACGCTAATATCGATCAAGCGCCAACCTGCCCAAGATGCAACGGCGCGATGATCGCACGCGTGGCGAAAAAAGGCGCACGCCAAGGACAATATTTTTATGGGTGCGTGCAGTTTCCTAAGTGTCGCGGCGTGGTTAATGTAAGCTAATATCTATTTAGCGGTTTCATCATCGATCGCACACACCTCAGAGCGCACGATAAAGCGCTTGCCCTCGGGTATCTCCAGCGAAAAACTGGCGCCGCGACCATCGACCACATCGATGATAAGATCGGTGTGTTGCCATAGCTGATACTGGGCTTTGCCCATATAAAAAGGACATCCTGCCAGCTTGCCGACCAAAACATCTTGGCCGCCCACGACAAACTCGCCTAGTGGATAACACATCGGTGAGCTGCCATCGCAGCAGCCACCAGACTGATGAAACATCAGCTCGCCATGCTTGGATTTTAGTAAGTCGATCAGTGCTTTACAAGATGGGGTAGCAGTGACTTTCATCATGATGTCCTTATCATTGGTGGTGTGTCTTGACTGAATAAACTGGGTAAATTGTTTAACTATAATCAATTGAAAATAAAACTGTTATATAAGTTTAAACGTGCTACTGGTATAAATTTTACTTGCGTGCTGCGTTCCCAGAGGCTGCGCAAAATTCATCCCAGTAGCGCTATATTCTTTTTAGAGTGCATCGGCTATATCTGTATAAAATCAGAGGCATGTAAAAAGTCGTATCCTCTTCATTCACACCAAAGATAGCATGCGAGTGAAAACGATACGACTAAGAAGGCTAAATAAAATACAACAAGCCAGTGCTGCACTAAGAGAGAATCGGCATAAAGCAGCACAGCTCTATCATATAGTCAATTCTCAATAAAACAGATACATTATATATCAACGTGGAATTGGTATAAATTTTCCTTGCGTGCTGTGCCTACGCCGCTCGATGCTGCGTAAAATTTATTCCAGTCCCACTGTATCGTTTTTATACTGAACTCACTATACCGTCATGAGCCTACATGCTATAGTCAATGACGATGCGACCTTCGATTTTGCCATCATGCATCCGCGCAAAGATATCATTGATATTTTCAAGTGGCTCAGCCGTGACAGTGGCCTTGACCTTGCCTGCCGCCGCCATGTCTAGCGACTCTTGCAAGTCTAGGCGCGTACCGACGATCGAGCCACGAATGGTAATGCCATTTAGCACGGTATCAAAGATAGAGACAGGGAAGTCGCCCGTTGGCAAGCCGTTACATACTAAGGTGCCACCGCGGCGGAGCATGCTTAGCGCTTGGTCAAAGGCTTTGGCCGATACCGCTGTCACAAGGGCGCCATGAGCGCCGCCGATCTGCTCTTGGAGATACTCGCCAGGATCGGTGTCTTTGGCGTTGACGATGACTTTGGCGCCCAGCTTTTTGGCAAACTCAAGCTTCTCATCGTCGATATCGACCGCCGCGACATTAAGACCCATGGCAATGGCGTACTGAACGGCCATGTGCCCAAGTCCACCGATACCTGAGATCACCACCCAGTCGCCAGGCTTGGTATCCGTCATTTTAAGACCTTTGTAGACGGTGACACCTGCGCACAGCACCGGGGCAATCTCGATAGAGTCGACGCCCTCAGGGATGATACCGACATAGTTGGCATCGGCCAAGACATACTCAGCAAAACTGCCGTTTACTGAGTAGCCGGAGTTTTCTTGCTGCTCGCAGAGCGTTTCCCAGCCGCCTAGGCAATGCGTACAGTGACCACAGGCAGAGTAGAGCCAAGGCACACCGACGCGGTCACCTTTTTTGACATGGTGGACGTTGTCGCCGACAGCTGTGATCAATCCGACGCCTTCATGGCCTGGGATGAATGGCGGATTTGGTTTGACAGGCCAGTCGCCTTCGACAGCGTGTAAGTCAGTATGGCAGACGCCAGAAGCTTGCATTTTTACCACAATCTGACCGGCACCTGGGGTTGGGATATCCACTTCTTCAATCTGCAAGGGTTGTCCGAACTCATGTAGTACGGCCGCTTTCATTTTATTACTCACGTTGCATTCTCCTTATCGCGGATGGTGAGTTGGTAGATATGATATCTACCAACTCATTACTTTATGGTGGCTGCCATAAAGTGCGTGACAGACAGGCTTAAAAGAAGCCCATCTTTTTGGGACTATAAGAGACCAGCATGTTTTTGGTTTGCTGATAATGGTCGAGCATCATTAGATGGTTTTCGCGGCCGATACCTGATTGCTTGTAGCCACCGAAGGCCGCGTGTGATGGATAAATGTGATAGCAGTTGGTCCAGACGCGGCCCGCTTGGATACCACGGCCAAAGCGATACGCCTTATGTACACTACGAGTCCAGACGCCTGCACCTAGGCCATATAAGGTATCGTTAGCGATTTTCATGGCTTCGTCATCGTCTTTAAACTTTGTGACGGCAAGTACAGGTCCAAAGATTTCTTCTTGGAACACGCGCATATCATTGGTGCCCTCAAAGATGGTTGGCTGCACATAATGACCATCGCCCAGCGCGCCATCATGTTTGGCTTGTTCGCCGCCGACCAATACTTTTGCGCCTTCTTGCTTACCGATATCCAGATAAGAGAGGATTTTTTCTAATTGGTCTGAGCTGGCTTGCGCGCCAATCATGGTATCAGTATCTAGCGGGTTGCCCATCTTGATGGCCTTGACGCGCTCGATACAGCGTTGCATAAATTCATCATAGATACTTTCATGTACCAGTGCGCGTGACGGACACGTACAGACCTCACCTTGGTTGAGGGCAAACATGACCAAACCTTCGACCGCTTTGTCCAAGAAGTCATCGTCTTCATCCATCACATCGGCAAAGAAGATGTTGGGGCTTTTGCCGCCCAGCTCTAGCGTCACAGGAATGATGTTTTCACTGGCGTACTGCATGATGAGGCGGCCGGTCGTGGTCTCACCTGTAAAGGCGACTTTATTGATGCGCGGGTTAGAGGCCAGTGGTTTACCTGCTTCAACGCCAAAGCCATTGACGATGTTTAGCACGCCCTTTGGCAAAATGTCAGCGATACCGATGGTCTCTAGCATAAATAGCACGGACGCTGGTGTTTGCTCAGCTGGCTTCATGACGATACAGTTACCAGCGGCGAGGGCGGGGGCGATTTTCCACACCGCCATCAGGATAGGAAAGTTCCACGGGATGATTTGTCCGACCACGCCTAGTGGCTCATGGAAATGATAAGCAACGGTGTCTTCATCGATCTGGCTGATGCCGCCTTCTTGTGCACGAATGGCACTGGCAAAATAGCGAAAGTGATCGACAGCTAATGGAATGTCTGCTGCTAGGGTTTCACGTACAGGCTTGCCGTTTTCATACGTTTCGGCAATGGCGATGGCTTCTAAATTGGCTTCCATCTTATCTGCAATTTTGAGCAGTAGATTGGCACGTTCAGCGACACTGGTTTTGCCCCAAGCGTCTTTGGCAGCATGCGCGGCATCGAGTGCTTTTTCTATATCGGCTTCTTTTGAGCGTGCCACTTGGCAGATGATTTTGCCATCGATGGGGCTTGGGTTGTCAAAGTATTCACCATCGATGGGGGCGACCCACTCACCATTGATGAAGTTGTCGTATTTTTTGCGGAATTGGACGGGACTGTTTTCAGTATTGGGATAGGCGTATAACATGAACGACTCCTTGTTGGGTATTATGATGGTTGAAACATAAATATTTGGCCTTCCTGACCAAGCTATGACTCTATCGTACTGAGCTTTGGCGTTGAGTGATAATGACTTTTTATAATGATATATTTCGTATCGCATAACTTTATGTTATGCGATTAGCGCCTGCTAAAGTGCTTTGTAAAGTGAGTGCAGCTGTTATAATTAAATGGCATTGCCGCACACTTGGGTGCGATGCAATGCGGTATTTTTACTCCCTATTTTCTTTTATTACTTATTGGTTTGGATATATGCGTCAATCTTCTGCTCTTAATATTTTAAAAACAGGTCAAAACGTTTTTTTGACTGGATCGGCAGGGTCGGGTAAGACTTATACTCTTAACCAATATATTGATTATTTGCGCGCGCGCCGTGTGCCAGTAGCGGTCACAGCCAGTACAGGCATTGCAGCGACGCACATGAGCGGCACCACCATTCACAGCTGGTCAGGAATAGGTATCAAAGATGAGCTGACGGAGCGCGATTTGAGCAATCTATCGCGCAAGCAATTTTTGGCAGATCGCCTAAAAGAAACAGCAGTACTTATTATCGATGAGATATCGATGCTGCATGCCAAGCAGCTAAACTTAGTCAATCAAGTGCTCAAACACGTGCGCAAAAACGACAGTGCCTTTGGTGGTATCCAAGTGGTCGTTGCCGGCGACTTTTTTCAGTTACCACCGATTGGAAGTAAGGGTGAGAGTAACCGAGAAAAGTTTGCCTTTATGTCTGAGGCCTGGCTCGATGCTAAGTTCCATATTTGTTATTTATCCGAGCAGCATCGGCAAGTCAGTGAGGCCGCTAATGGCGGACTGGATTTGGATGATATTCTCAATCAGATTCGCAGACAAGAAGTCACTTTTGAGGCGATTGCGGCATTGGAAGCTACCTTTGATCAAAACGTCGATATCAATCGCACCCGTCTCTATACCCACAACCTCAACGTCAATAAAATCAATGATAAAGAGCTGGCTGCCTTAGATGGCGAGATGATGCGTTTTGAGGCGACCTCGATGGGCGATAGTAAGCTGGTCGACACGCTCAAAAAGACCGTGCGTACCCAAGATGAGCTGACGCTCAAAGTCGGCGCTAAGGTGATGTTTATCAAAAACAACACTGAGCTTGGCGTCTCGAATGGCACCATGGGTGAGCTGGTTGGCTTTACCGCTGTCAAGATAGACGATGGTAAGGGCAATAGCGAAGCCTTAATTGAAGAAGTCGAGGCAGACGATGACGAAGAGACGGCCAAAAAGACAGATACGTCAGACAAACAGACGGCAAAAACCAAAAAGCCCACCACACAAAAAATGCCTGTAGTGCGGCTAAATTCAGGCCGTGAGGTCGTCGCTGAGACAGAAGAGTGGATCATCGAAGATGAGACAGGGGATGTGCTGGCAAGCTACAGCCAAGTGCCGCTTTGTCTGGCTTGGGCAATTACCATTCACAAATCGCAAGGCATGACCCTAGAGGCCGCAGAGATTGATCTGTCGCGCACTTTTGAGCTGGGTCAAGGCTATGTGGCGCTCTCACGCCTCAAGTCGCTAGCAGGGCTGCAGCTACTTGGCATGAATGAGATGAGTCTGCAGTTAGACCCCCTCGCACGCGGGGCGGACAAGCGGTTTTTGGCGCTCTCCGAAGAGGCGGATGCCAACTATGCCATGCTCAATGAAGAGAGTCTGACACAGGCGCATGACAAGTTTATCTTAAAGTCGGGCGGTACGCTGAATCAATCAGTGATTGATGCCTACGCGGCGCTACAAAAAAAGCGCCGTGAGCAGCAGCAGGCAAAGATTGACAAAAAACAAAAACGCCGCAACCAAGTTGCTGATAAGTCCCAAAGCACCTTGCTGGCAACCAAAACGCTCCTCGAAGAGAGCTTGTCTATCGCTGAGATATCACAAGCGCGCCAGCTGTCGCAATCTACCATCATGCGCCATATTGCAGAGTTAAAATTGCAAGACCCAAGCTTGGCCTGTGACCATCTGCGCCCAGACGATGAGGTGATGACGGCAGTAGGTACCGCTTATATCGCGATCAAAGTCGCCAACAATCCCAATGACTTTAATGATGATGGCAGTGTTAAGCTGCGCCCAGTCTTTGAGCATCTCAAGCAGCGTATCGATTACAACACCATTCGTCTGGCCTTGATTTTTATTACCCCATAGGGCTGGGCGATGATGTGATATCGTCTCAGTGATTTGCCGTGTTTTTTATCTTTATAGCGATATGTTTTTATGCCTGATTTTTCTAGCGCCACTTATCAACTGACCTCTGATCCAGCCGTCGCCGCGATGTCTTATACAGGCGAGCATACCCAGCCATTACGAGTGGCGATTAATGGCTTTGGCCGTATCGGGCGTAATGTACTGCGCGCCTTATTAGAGCGTTTTGAGGTCTTGGGTCGAGCGATTCATGTGGTGGCAATTAATGACTTGGCACCTGCTGATATTTTATTGCATTTATTAAAGTTTGATAGTGCGCATGGCCGCTTAAGTCAGCTGGGCGTGGCAGCTGAGCTGGTGGTAGCCAGTACGGATGAGAATAAAACCCAGCTGTGCCTGACCAAAAACAGCCTGACTTACTGTATCAATATGCTCTCAGAGCCGGATCCCAAGAGCCTGCCATGGCAAGCGTTAGGGATCGATGTGGTATTGGAGTGTACGGGGCATTTTCGCTCTTATGAGCAGGCGCATCTGCATATCGAGGCAGGCGCGCAGCAGGTCATTATTGGTGCAGCGCCTTTTGATGATGTCGATGCCTGTATCGTGATGGGTGTCAACAGCGATACCTTGACGCGGGCGCTACCGATTATCTCGAGCGTCTCATGTACCACCCAAGCGCTGGTACCGCTGATCGATACCCTTGATAAGGCCTTTGGCGTCACCTCCGCGATGATGACAGAGATTCATGCAGTCACTGCTGACCAGACTGTGCTCGATCAAGCGCACCGAGATCCAAGACGTGCCCGTGCCTCAGGTCATAACATCATACCTACGACCTCGAGCAGTATCGCTGCGACCGAGCGTGTATTACCGGCGATGGTCGGCAAGGTCAATGGTCACTCTATCCGTGTACCCACCATCACCGTTGCAGCGATCGATGTGACCTTTGTCTTTGACACCCAGCCTGTCAGCATTGCGGCGATTCGTGAAGTACTGACAGCCGCCAGCGACGGTCATTTGCGTGATATCATGGCCTATACCGATGAGCCACTAGTATCCAGCGATTTTATCCATCAGACCGAGTCGCTTATCATTGATGGTCAGCAGTTGATGCAGGTCGGTACGCAGTATAAGGTTTTTGCTTGGTACGACAACGAGTGGGGCTATGCCAATAGACTGCTTGATATGTGTTTGCATTTGGCCTCCAGCGGTCATTAAATCTGTGACTTGTGCTCATCGATAAATTAATTTAATTTTTTTAGATTATCTGCTTGCATTATGAAATGATATCTATATAATGATGCACCAATGGAGACGTGGCAGAGCGGTTGAATGCACCGGTCTTGAAAACCGGCAAGGGTTCATAGCCCTTCGAGAGTTCGAATCTCTCCGTCTCCGCCAAATTCGAAAAGCCCCAATTAGCAATGATTGGGGCTTTTTTTATGGGCGTGTATCAGCGCGCTTTATCACTTAAATAATGACAAGAGAGTGCTTGTTACTTTTTAGCCAGTCTCTTACCTGCGTATTCATTTATATGCCCAGTCGCATACCTAGTGATGTTTTATTTGATTAAAGACTCATCAAACTCAACGTGTTGACCATCTGCTAGTGTCAACGTCCCTTCGCTAATCTCAATAGTCATGTCTCTGGTGTTTCTGATAGCGCGCATGACATTGATGTCCTCAATGCTACTCTCGATGATAATTTTGCCAGACTGCTCAGGTTTGATAGCAGGATCAAACACAGTCAACGGAACATTAAAGTGCTTGCCTTGGGTCAAAGCGATGTCTTTCATCACCAATGTACCCTTAAAGCTATCGATGGCGACTTCGCCGTGGTTGGATAGCATAAACTGGAGCTTTACTTGGTTTAAACTGTCGCTATCACTGCTTTTGACTGGCAAGAGCGCCACAGGGTAGTGTTGCGCATTGGCCGTGGCCGCTTGCTGACTTTTTATGATGGGGCTTTTTTTGCCCGTGGGATTATTGGGATGCAAGCGCTCATATTCACGCTGCTGTATCAAGGCTTGTTTGATCGTAGTGCGCGGCATCGCACCAGACTCATAGGCAGCGCTGAGTTTCATGCGCAGCATATAGCGACTGAGTAGTTGCTGATCGGTCTTAGGCAGTTGCTCAAAAGTATCACCGAGCTTTTTTTGCCACTGATCAGAGTTGGTCGGAATGGTTTTTTTGCTAGGATCTGCTTGCGGCTGTGAGCACGCAGAGATAGCAGGCAGAAATGCCAATGCCATCGTCAACAATAATGCTTGGTTAAAACGCGGATAGAAACCTCCCATCATACACCTCCGTGTCAATTTGTTTTGCACCAACGACCGTGATTGTCATCGGCTTTTTTTATGAGTAGGGCTGGTTTTAATATAGCTGGTTTTTTTGGGTGTTATGTTGGATTATGGCTAAAAACTGTGTGCGGGCGACAACCATCATTTGGCGCACAAAAAAGACTGAGCGCCATGGGCAAGCTCAGTCTTTTGGTACGCAGCCTATCTAGTTCATCATTAAGAAAGCAGTTTTTTATACTGTCGCTTATGTATCGTCGATTATATATTGTTGTCTATATATAGTCGGCAGTATATCGAATCGGCTTTCTTAATCATCTCTGCTAATCGTCGTTTTGTAGCTCGGATAGGGGGTGGGAGATGTTGTTATTGTGAGTCACCACGATGGCCTCATCGATGATGCGTTGACTGACGCCGCGCTTGCGCAAAGACTCGATAAATACTTCATCGTGCGCTAGAGTATAGTCTTGATGATCACGATCAAGCCCTTGACGGATGTATAGGCGAATCAGTCCTTGAATACGTTTAAAGCCCAGCTCTTTTGAGGTTGTCTCTAATAATGCGATCATCTCTTCAGACAGCCGAATACTAACCGGGCGCATGATTTTTTGCGGATGGTCAGAAAACTTATTTTTTACACGTGCAGGTATCATAATAAACCATTATTTTTAGTGAGTAGGAGTAAAATATTCAGACAAAACGAACCCAAGCAAACTACTCTTACCATACAACAAAATCGTCCAAATGAACACCGCAGCGGTATTTATATCACTGATTTCATAAGAGAATTGTCTGAGCCAAAAATGACAGCCATAAAAAAACCTTCATCAAATAATGATGAAGGTTTTTCGTATATGGCTCTCCAACCTGGGCTCGAACCAGGGACACACGGATTAACAGTCCGTTGCTCTACCAACTGAGCTATTGGAGAATAATCTGTGATAACGGTAAATATGACAAGCTAAAAGTAATTGCCGTCTGCGTTATGTGGGGCACATTTTAGCCAAGTCGGTATAGGCTGTCAACCTTATTTTGACATAATTCGCAAATATTCTTTAGATGTTGTGAAGTTTGACTGCCAGCCCTCAGTCCTTGGCGCATTTTAGCGATAAAAACGACCCTAATATGTCATAAGCGCACCTCAGAATGATGTATCTATAAGACGGCGCGTTAGGGCGGATAGGTCTGGATATGGATGGGCTTGATAGCGTGTTTGTTTTGTTAAAACCTCTATCTACCTGCGGCGTGTAACAAAAAAATAGCAGCGATATGCTACTTTTATTTATGGCTTAAGCAATCTGCTGTCAGCGTTGGTTACCAAGCTTTTGCGGGTAATTTGATTAGACAACTTGGCTATCTTTTTGAATATAAAAGCAATCTGTACATCGCTTGAAACAAAAAAACTGCTGGGCTGCTCTTCACATTGCTGGATTATTTCTATAAAATACCGACCGTGTGGTTTCTTTGGGAGCTGCATTCTATTATTTATTACTTATCCATTTCGCTCAATCAAGCGTGTACGCTGGATTTAACACAGGTGTCTTAGCTATGAGTCCTACCATCATTGCTTACGGTTATCTTGCCATCGCTATCATTTGTGAAGTGGTTGGCACGACCTTTTTGGTCAAGTCAGAGCAATTTACCCGTTTGGTGCCGACCTTGATTATGGGCGTGCTTTATGTCATCTCGTTTTATTTGTTGACCCAGGCCATCAAGACCATACCACTTGGCATCGCCTATGCGCTGTGGGGCGGTCTGGGGATTGTGCTGACCTCACTAGTCGGGGTGTTCTTTTTTAAGCAAAGTCTCGATACCGCGGCGGTGGTCGGTATTGCGATGATCGTCGGCGGTGTGGTGGTGATGAACGTATTGTCAAACTCGGTGGTGCACTGACAAGTAGGTAAAAATGAACATGGACACAAAAATGGAAACGAAAAACGCGCATAAACGTAAAAAACAGCCAGAGCTGGTGCGGCGGGCGCTGCTCGATGAGGCAGCACGTATCACGCTAGAGCAGGGCTTGTCTAAAGTGACCTTTCAAGCGGTGGCAGATGCCGTCGGCGTGACCAAAGGCGGAGTGATGCATCATTTTGCTACCAAGGACGCGCTTATCTTAGAGGTATTTTATGATGCGATGGCCAAGTTTGAGGCAGAAGTCAATGCTGCCATGGCAAAGGATCCGGTCAGCTACGGCTCGTTTACCCGCGCTTATATCGACGCCACCATCAGCTTAGGCGAAAAAGGGCAGGCCGAGTTTAATAGCCAAGCGACTTTGTATGTGTTGATGCTAGGAGACCGGATGCTACGCGAACGCTGGGCTGAGTGGTCAAATGAGCAGCTAAAAAAATATGCCGCTACCGACAATAGCGAAACGCTATGTATGGTACGTCTGGTCGCCGATGGTATTTGGCTCTCTGACTTTTCGGGTATCGATATCTCGGACAAGGCTTCAATACGTGAGCGCTTGATAAATATGACGCAGCAAGACTTCGATAAACAGTTTTGATAAATGACTTTGACCAATAACTTGATAAACAGCTTTGGTCAATAACACGCACATAGAAAATTTTATCTTTAACCTATGACGGCATGATTGACTGAACGCTTTTTTATAAATTCTCAGTCGCCTTAAGGAAAACTTATGACAACTACTCAGACAAACGTAAATGATTTACAAGACATTATTGATTTAACACAAACGCAGACCGCTTATATTAACGGTCGCTATCTGGCGGTCGATGATTCTTTAACGACTTTTGACGATATCAACCCAGCGACAGGTGAAGTGCTGGCGAGCATTCAGCAAACCACTGCCGAGCAAATCGATGAAGCGGTAAAAGCGGCGCAACAAGGGCAAAAAGTGTGGGCGGCAATGACCGCAGTTGAGCGTGGCCGTATTTTGTCAAAGGCAGTTGCGATATTGCGCGAGCGTAATGATGTACTGGCATTGCTTGAAACCAAAGACACCGGCAAAGCGCTGTCTGAGACTAAGTATGTCGATATCGTCACTGGTGCCGATGTTGTTGAATACTATGCCGGTCTTGCGCCAATGATTGAGGGTCGTCAGATTCCACTACGTGATAGCAGCTTTGTCTATACGCGCCGTGAGCCACTCGGCGTCGTCGCTGGTATCGGCGCATGGAACTATCCGATTCAGATCGCGATGTGGAAGGCTGCGCCAGCGTTGGCTGCTGGTAATGCGATGATTTTTAAACCCTCAGAAGTCACGCCACTGACGGCGCTGAAACTGGCGGAAATCTTTACTGAGGCGGGCATGCCAGATGGCGTATTTAACGTCGTACAAGGCGATTATAAAGTAGGCGAAGCATTAACTCAGCATCCTGATATTGCCAAAGTCTCGTTTACAGGCGGCGTGCCAACGGGCAAAAAAGTCATGACAAGCGCGGCATCATCGTCTCTCAAAGACGTAACCTTAGAGCTGGGCGGTAAGTCGCCATTGATTATCTTTGACGATGCCGATATCGATATGGCAGCGGATATCGCCATGATGGCGAACTTCTATAGCACCGGTCAGGTCTGTACCAATGGCACGCGTGTGTTTATCCCAAAAGTGCTACAAGCCAAGTTTGAAGAAGCGATCTTGACGCGGGTCAAACGTATCAAACTCGGCGATCCGATGGATGAAGATATCAATATGGGACCACTAGTGAGCTTCCCGCATATGGAGCGCGTACTTGGCTATATTGAGCAAGGTAAAGCAGGCGGCGCGCGTCTATTAACTGGCGGTGAGCGAGTAACAACTAGCGAGCTTGCCAATGGTGCCTTTGTCGCGCCAACGGTGTTTACCGATTGCACCGATGATATGACGATTGTACGTGAGGAAATATTTGGTCCAGTGATGTCGATATTGACTTATGAGACTGAGGATGAAGTCATTCGCCGTGCCAATGATACCGAGTACGGCTTGGCCGCAGGGGTGGTAACCAAAGATCTAACCCGCGCGCATCGTGTCATCGGTCAGATTGAAGCTGGTATTTGCTGGCTAAATACTTGGGGCGAGTCGCCTGCGCAAATGCCAGTTGGCGGTTATAAGCATTCAGGTATCGGCCGCGAAAACGGCATCGAAGCCCTTGCACACTATACGCAGACCAAATCTATCCAAGTCGAGCTGGGTAAGTTTGAGTCAGTATTTTAATAGCTTGTTAACTGCTTGTTTTTTAACCATCTGTTTTAACTACCTGTTTTAATGTACAAAGAAAGCTGTCGTTAGTAAGCACGTCATGTAGGTAAATACGCCGGCATGATGTGAGCTTACTGATGACATGACGTATTTTTACTATTATGGAGCGTTTTATGACATCAACCACACCTGAATATGACTACATCATTGTCGGTGCAGGCTCAGCCGGAAACGTGCTGGCCACGCGCTTGACCGAAGATGCCAACATTAAGGTGTTGCTATTAGAAGCTGGTAGACCTGATTATCGACTAGACTTTCGTACGCAGATGCCAGCGGCGCTCGCGATGCCGCTACAAGGCACTACTTATAACTGGGGCTACAAAACCGATCCTGAGCCATATATGAATAACCGCGTTATGGACTGTGGCCGCGGTAAAGGGCTGGGCGGCTCATCACTCATCAATGGCATGTGTTATATCCGTGGTAATGCGCTCGATTTTGACGACTGGGCCAAAATCAAGGGCTTAGAAGACTGGACGTATCTCGACTGCTTGCCGTACTTTAAAAAATCAGAGAACTGCGACGCAGGCGAAAACGACTATCATGGCGTCGGTGGTCCGGTAGAAATGACCACCTCAAAACCTGGGGTCAATCCGCTGTTTGAAGCGATGATTGAAGCGGGCGTGCAGGCAGGCTATCCGCGTACAGAGGATCTAAACGGCTATCAGCAAGAAGGCTTCGGGCCAATGGATCGTTTTGTCACGCCTAATGGTCGCCGCGCATCAACGGCACGCGGGTATCTCGACCGTGCCAAACCACGTAGCAATATCACCATTTTGACCGGTGCCTTGACCGATGTGATTTTATTCGATGGTAAGCGCGCGGTCGGCGTTAAAGTTGAGCATCAAGGTCAAAGCAAAAAATTCTATGCCGCTCGTGAAGTGATCGTCTCATCAGGTGCTATCGCTTCGCCGCAATTATTGCAGCGCTCTGGTATTGGTCCTGGTCAGTGGCTCAAAGACTTGGGTATTAATGAGGTTTTAGAGTTGCCGGGCGTGGGTAACAATCTACAGGACCATTTAGAGCTGTATATGCAGTATGAATGTAAACTGCCGGTGTCGATTGCCCCTGCCAATAAATGGTGGAATAAACCTGCGATTGGTGCTGAGTGGTTGTTTAATGGTACTGGTCTTGGCGCGTCCAATCAGTTCGAGGGTGGCGGCTTTATCCGTACTGATGAGAAATTTACGCACCCCAATATCCAGTATCACTTCTTGCCATTAGCGGTGCGTTACGATGGTCGTAGTGCGGTGAAATCGCACAGCTTCCAAGCGCATGTGGGCTCACTACGATCACCGAGTCGTGGCCGCGTCAAGCTCACCTCAAAAGACCCAAATGCGCATCCAAGCATTTTATTTAACTATATGTCGCACGAGCAGGACTGGCAAGAGTTCCGCTCGGCGATGCGTATCACTCGCGAGATTATGCATCAGCCAGCGCTTGACCCATATCGCGGCCGTGCTATCGCGCCGACCGATGATCTGGTGACCGATGCGCAGTTGGATGAGTATGTCCGCAATCATGGCGAGACCGCTTATCATCCGTCGTGTACCTGTGCGATGGGTGAGGGTAATGATTCGGTGGTCAATGGTGAAGGGCTGGTACACGGTATCGATGGTCTGCGTGTCGTTGATGCGTCGATTATGCCAAATATCATTAGTGGTAACTTAAATGCTACCACCATTATGTTGGCCGAAAAAATCGTTGATAAGATGCGCGGTAGACAATTACCACGCTCGACAGCGGATTATTATGTCGCCAATGGCGCACCGCTCAGAGCTGAGCCGATGCGTGCTTATCATACGACTGTATAAATAAACGTGCCAGCGAGTAGGCACGATATAAGGATAATATAACGTCAATTTCAAATAAAAGGCCTTCCAACGTAAAGGTCTTTTTTATCAGCGCAGATCTGCTGGCACCCTTGTGAGCACTGATATCATCAGTACCGCACGCAAATGAGCATGTCAGCATATCGGCTTTATTTTGCGCTGATTATCTTTTCATTATTTTTTAAAGGTGGTGCTAAGGGGTCTGCGGACTGTTTAGCAAATTTTTATTGATTGGTACTGCTTTGTGCATCCTGCGCTTATATAGATAACGTGGTAACTCTACACTATGTTATGACGGACAAAGCACTATCAGATCCTGTTTCATTTACCTATTGAGGTCTTTTATGTACAGCTCGCCATCAGAAGATGCGACGAAACCCTTGAGTCTAAATAAGACGGTTTTTTTAGGCTCTGCGATTATTTCTATTTTATTGATTATTTGGACGATTGCCTTGCCAGATTATAGTGAGGCATTATTAAGCGCGAGCATGGCGTGGGTATCAGAGAGCTTTGGCTGGTATTACATGCTGGTGGTGGCTGCTTATAGTATTTTTGCTTTGTTTGTGGGCTTTTCAAAATACGGCGATATCAAGCTGGGGCAGGACCATGAAAAAGCGCAGTTTCCCTTTTTAGCATGGGCGGCGATGCTGTTTTCGGCTGGTATTGGTATCGATTTATTGTTTTTTGGTGCCTCTGAGCCGTTGATGCATTATCTCACGCCGCATACGGGGCTAGAGCCTGCCAGTGCAGAAGCGATGCGCCAAGCGTTATCTCAGACTTTTTTGCATTGGGGTCTGCATGGCTGGGGTATTTATGCGCTTATCGGTATGGCGCTAGCGTACTTTGCCTATCGCAAAAACATGCCGCTGGCGCTACGCTCACCGCTGACGCCTATCTTTGGCGAGCGCCTAGTCAAAGGCTGGCTGGGTGATGGTATCGATACCTTTGGTGTGGTCTGCACGTTGATGGGGATTGCCACCAGCTTAGGCATCGGGGTGTTGCAGGCTAATGCGGGTTTGACCCATGTCTTCGGTATCGAGTCGAGCAAGATGGTGCAGAGCCTGATTATATTGGGCGTGGTCTTAGCTGCCGCCATCTCAGCGATGACCGGTGTAGAAAAAGGCGTACGCCGCCTGTCTGAGTTCAATATGCTCTCGTCGATATTGCTATTGATTGCGATATTGGTGATGGGCAATACGGTGTACTTGCTCAATACCTTTACACAAAGTATTGGTCAGTATTTCCAAACCATCGTTTTCAAAACATTCGACGTCTATGCCTATGACGGCAGCGCTGGTGCCGATTGGAAATCAGGCTGGACGATATTTTTCTGGGCATGGTGGGTGGCTTGGGCGCCTTTTGTCGGCTTGTTTATTGCGCGTATCAGCCGTGGCCGTACCTTGCGTGAGTTTGTCTTTGGTGTGATGTTTATCCCGCTGGGCTTTATCTTTGCTTGGTTTTCTATCTTTGGCAATTCAGCGATAGACTTAGTCGCCAATGGTGCGACGGAGCTGGGTGAAATCGCTATCAATGATGCTGCGATGGGCATGTTTGCCTTATTTGAGTACTTCCCTTTTAGTGATGTTTTATCATTCGCTGGCGTGGTCATCGGGCTTATTTTCTTTGTCACTTCAGCGGACTCTGGTGCGCTAGTGCTGGCCAATCTTAGCTCAAAAGGTATGACCAATGATGCTGATGCACCGGTTTGGTTGCGCCTATTTTGGGCAGCGGCCACCGGTCTGATCACTTTAGGTCTGCTGTTCGCAGGCGGCTTTGCTTCGTTGCAGTCGGTGTCTGTCATCGCAGGTTTACCATTTTCGCTGATTTTGGTGCTTTATATGATGTCGATGTGGCGCAGCCTAAAAGAAGAGGGCAATAAGCGTAAAGCCAGTACGGTTGGCACCGCAAACGTACTTGATAGCGGTAAGAGCTGGAAAGCGCGTCTGCAGCGTATCGTTAGCTTCCCAAGCCATACGCAAGTCGAACGGTTTTTACAGAATATTGTCAAACCTGCCATGAGTGATGTCGAAAAAGAGCTAAGAGCTGGCGGTCTAAAGACGTCATTGGATGTGCGAAATCTGGCCAATATTGGTGACGATCTCGATGCAGGTCTAGACGATGACAATGGTCAAATAGATGGTATCAAGCTGCGCGTCGGTCATGGCGATGAAGATGACTTTATTTATGAGGTCAATCTCATCAAAGCTGAGCGCCCTAATTTTACGCTGAATACTTCGACCAAGCATGCAGAGTTTTACTACCGTGCTGAGGTGTTTTTAAGCGATGGCTCACAGGAGTACGACTTGGTTGGCTACACCAAAGAGCAAGTGCTGGTCGATATCTTGCATCAGTATGAGCGCCATTTGCAGTATCTACATTTAGAGCGTTAATGAAATAGATGTTGAATAACCAGATGTCAACTGGCTAGATGCCGTGACAAAATTGTCTTTTAGATGACCCCATAAGTTACAGTTAGCTTATGGGGTTTATTTATGAGCTGACGATAGGTCAATAGGTGGTATAAGGTAAAATATATAGAAATAAGTTGTAAAGTATAGTCAGTGAAACGTGATATCTATACCAGCAGTAGCATAGTGTACTTAAAGTATTTTGACTAAGACATACCCTATATAAAAGGATAAATCTGTGACCCCACTCAAGTATATCGCTCATTATTCTGAGCACATCCAAAGCCAAGCGGCACGGCTCATCAGCGAGGGCAGGCTGGGTGATTATCTAGAAAGCAAATATCCCAATCGGCACCAAGTGCAAAGCGATAAGGCGCTTTATCAATATATAAACGACATAAAAAACCAGTCTATGCGCAAAATCGGCCCGCTATCGAATGTCAGTTATAGCAGCAAATTAAAAGTCCTCAAGCAGGCGTTGGGGGTTCATACCACGCAGTCTCGCGTCCAAGGTAGTAAGCTTAAATCGCACAACAGCATCACGGTGGCCAGCTTATTTAAAGAAGCGCCGCCTGAGTTTTTGCGCATGATCGTCGTGCACGAGTTGGCGCATTTTAAGGAGCATGAGCACAACAAAGCATTTTATCAATTATGTTGCCATATGGAGCCAGAGTATCATCAGCTCGAATTAGACACGCGTTTATGGTTGCACTGGCGTGAGTTTAGATCTTAGCTATAAAAATATTCATAAAAGGTAATATATATAACCTACTTTAAGAGTAAGGCATGGTGTCTTACTCTTTTTTGCTTTTGATGGCTACGCATGACAGCTGCTTGGTGGATTACCTGATGAAGTCACAAAGATATGTGCTATGGTAGTCGTTCTAAAGCATTATGAATGGGTGAAACATGGATGTTTTTTCATATTGGCAAGGGTTTTACCGCGGCCCTTACGCTGGTGGGGCCAATCATCATCGGAATGAAACCGTATGAGTATGACGATTAACGATAAAATACGATCCGATAGGATAGCCGATGAGCACACGCACGACGCCGCCCATACGTGCGGGTAAAGCAACATGGCTTGTCCCCGTACTGTGTCTGTTGGCGGGTGGAGCACTGATCGGTGTCTCGACCAATGTGGCAAAATATGCAGGATTGGTGGGGCTAACACCATTGGCGTTTTTGTTTTGGTCGATAGCAGGCGCCGCCCTCATACTGTTGGTGGTGGCTGTGCTTAGGCACGAGTTGCCACCCTTGAGTAAACGCAGCTTTGAGTATTATGTTATCGCCGCTTTGGTCAGTGTGGCGGGGTCTAATTTGTTGCTATTCTCGGCCATTCCTCATGTCGGCGCAGGGTTTGTGGCGCTGATTGTGTCGTTGCCGCCGCTGCTCACTTATCTGGCCGCGCTCACTTTACGCATGGAGCGCTTTGATATCAGTCGTGCGTTTGGTGTGGGGGCTGCGCTACTGGGGGCGGGGGTGCTGGCGGCACACAAATTCTCTGCGCCAGACACCAGTATGTTTTGGGTGTTTATCGCGCTGTGTGGCCCAGTGCTGCTGGCGGCTGGTAATATTTACCGCACGTTGCGCTGGCCTACGGGTGCCTCTCCCAATGCGCTAGCACCAGGGATGCTGTTGGCGGCGGCATTGCTATTATTATTGTGTGCAGCGTTGCCGGGCTTTTCAGTGGCGTTACCGCATACAGGATGGATGCCGATTGCTGTGATTGTCTTACAAGCGTGGCTCTTTGCTGGGCAGTTTTTGCTATTGTTTTTATTACAAAAGACGGGTGGCCCAGTGCTGCTTAGCTTATTGGGCGCGGTGGGCGCGGTCGTCGGCGTGCCAATCGCTATTTTTTTGCAAAAAGAGACGCCGCCTGAGGGGTTGTTTTTAGGCGCTTCACTGATTACGATAGGTGTAGTTTTGGTGACGTGGGGCGGGGTAAGAGTGACGGCGCGAGCAGCAAAAGACAGTGATATAAAACAGCAATAAGTAAAAAAGTAACTTATAAAAGAATAAGAACCGCTGAACAAGGAGTTTGTATGTCGGCAACTAAAGAACAGATCGTCGCCTTTATGGCAGCAGAGTTTCCGCAGACCAAATGCGTGGTCGAGTCGGTAAATGATAAAGGGGCAGTGCTATCACATGATATTGGCATAGATGAGCTGCGCCCAGGTGGGACGGTATCAGGGCCTGTATTGATGAGCATCGCGGATGTGGCAATTTATGTGGCCATCCTCGGTAGGATTGGCATCGTACCTTTGACCGTGACCACCAGTTTGACGATTAATTTTTTGCGAAAACCCTCGTCTGAGGCTCGTATCATAGCGGAGTGCACCCTGATAAAAGTGGGGCGAACCCTGATAGTGGGTGAGGTGTCGCTGTATTCAGAAGGCTCAAGTGATATGGTGGCTCATGTCGTTGGAACGTACTCGGTGCCACCAGCGCTCACATAGTGCGAGCCATACAACAAATCATTTAAAGTACTATTATCTGAATTACTATCATTTAAAATGTTAGTGAAGTAAAGTTTATTATTGTTTTCTAAAAAAGCTCTTAGCGTCACTGCTGAGGGCTTTTTTATTTGTATGGTCTGAATAATAGTAAACACCAGTTTTGTCATCATATTGTCATAACGGCGTCGTATCCTTGTGCTCACGATAAATCGTGGTTGCGTCACACTCATATCTTTAGCTATTTATTGATATGTCGATGGCAGTCAACGCATAGCCATTAGGGAAGTTTATGAAGGTTGTTGGTCGGTCTGGCAGTATTTCCACTCGTATCTTGGTTATTTTGGCACTGGCTTTTTTGTTGATTATTTTATTGGTGTACTGGGTCATACAAACACAAGCCAAACCGCGCATTCTAGCGATGACGTCAGAGATAGTCGTAGAAACTGGCAACGAAGCCATCAATAGCATCATGGCCAGTATCAATCATGTCGATGGACTGGCCAAAGCCACCAGCACGATGGCAGGCGGCTTGCCAAAACAAGATGACATTTATAAACAAACCTTTGGCAACCTCATGCAGCAGACGGATGCGCGTATCGTGGGCGGCGGTGTGTGGTTTGATCCCAATATGTATGTACAAGGCCGCGAGCGCCAGTCGTTTGTCTGGGCGCGAGACACGTCAGGCGTGATGCAGCCATTGACGCGTTATAATCAAGCTCGTCAAACGCCAACCCCGTATTATCGGGACTGGTGGTACATCCCTGCGATGTATGCGCGGCACGACCACTGCGTCTGGAGCCGAGCCTACGTCGATCCTGTGAGCAATCAGCGGGTAATGACCTGTGCCAAGGCGCTGTATGACAGTCGCAATCAGGCGTTTGATGGGGTAGTGAGCTTTAATTTGTTGCTGGATAACCTCGGCGCTGCCATGAAAAGGTGGCAAGACAAGCTCGGTGGTTATGTGTTTTTGGTCGATTTGGACAATCGGTTTTTGGCCTTTCCAGAGCAATCGAAGGTCACACAAACGACTGAGAATAATCCGCAAGGTGAGGTAGTTACGGCACGGCAGCTGGCCGCCCAAAGTCCTGGTTTTGCGCCGATTGCGGACAGCTTAGAGCGTATCAATCATCAGCTAATCGATGAAGCACTGGCAAAAGATGAAGGCCGCTTTACACTCGCTGCTCGTAGTATCTTGAGCACCACCAATCTAGACAAAATTAGCGAGCAAGAGTCCAAACTGCTCTCTGCCTTACTACTATTAAATATCGATCAGAAGTTTGCGCTTGTAGACAGCCATTTGGTTGAGACCATCGCTGTGCCCGATGATTTTATATTGCAGCAGCCGGCGACCGCTTTTGTCTTTCGTATGCCGTTTACCTATTGGAAGATGGTCGTCGTCAAGCCTGATAACGATATGATGAGCGTGGCAAATGCATTGTCTGACAAGCTGATTCAGGCCATGTTGTTGGGTTTTATACCGATCTTATTATTGACCGCATGGGTGTTTCGTCGCTACTTCACGCGGCCGCTCAAGCGGATGGCCGATGCTGTGGCTGACATGGGTACGCTGATTGAACAAAAGCAATATCAGCAGTTAAGCGCGCACAAACTGCCAGCCTCAGCGGTCAGTGAAATCCATGTCATCAGTGAACAAACCAATCACCTGATCGACCGTATCGTCGAAAACGAAGGCGCACTGGCTGAAATCAATGTCCATCTAGAAAAGCAAGTCGCAGCTCGAACCCAAGACCTACAGCAAGCCATGAATGAGCTAAAAGCCTCACAAGTGCAGCTAGTACGCTCCGAAAAAATGGCCACGCTCGGCCAGATGGTGGCAGGCGTGGCACACGAGGTCAATACCCCGCTTGGCTATGTGCGCAGCAATATGGAATTGGTGGGTGATAATCTTGGGCGTTTTGATGAGCTGATACAGCATACCGAGCAGTTATTGCAGGCCTTAAAAGCGCCAAATACCCCGCCAGAAAAAACCGAGCAACTGATAGCGCAAACCTTACAATGCTGTGAGGCAATCAAAGAAGATGAGGTCAGTGAGGATTTGGCCGATTTGATTAAAGACGGGCTGTACGGCGTCGATCAGATTGCAGAGCTGGTCGTCAGCTTGCGTGATTTTTCTCGAATTGATGAATCTAAAGTCAAAGAAGTCGATATCAATGACTGTATCACCACCTCCCTTGTCATGGCGCGAAACAATCTAAAAACCCTAGACGTCAGCACAGAGCTTGCCGAGCTGCCGTTGATTCAATGCAACCCTTCACAAATCAACCAAGTGTTATTAAACCTATTTAATAATGCCGCTCAAGCCATGCCAGCCGATCGTAAAGGCACATTGCATATTACGTCATCTGTCGATGACACCCAGCAGTACCTAGCCGTGAGTGTCAAAGACAATGGCGTGGGCATCGAGGAGAGCAAGCTGGTACAGATTTTTGAGCCATTTTTTACCACCAAAAAAGCCGGTGAGGGCACAGGCCTAGGGCTGGCTATTAGCGCGCAAATCATGGAGCAGCATCATGGACGTATGGAGGTCAGCTCAGTCGTTGGGGAGGGCACGACGTTTACGCTGCTGCTGCCTGTGCAGTCGACTGCCCATAAGAGCAAACCAGCTCGGGCTTTATTTGAAAATGAATAGACTTAAAACTATAAAGAGAATGACATGCAAAAACCAAAGATTGCCTTTATCGATGATGAGCCGCGCATCTTACGCAGTTTAAAGATGCACTTTCGCCAGTCGCACGATGTATTTACCACCACCGATGCCGCCGAGCTGATGGCGTATGTCAGCCGCCACGATGTCCAAGTGGTCATCAGTGATCAGCGTATGCCAGATAAGCAAGGGACAGAAGTGCTGCGTGATATCAAAGAGAAATCGCCAAATACCATTCGTATTTTATTGACCGGTTATGCCGATCTAAACGCGGTGATTGATTCGGTCAATGAAGGCGAGATTTATCGTTATATCACCAAACCTTGGCAAAATGACGAGCTAAAAGACGTCATCAACAAAGCGACAGAGATTGCTCAACAAACACAAGACATAGCCCCGAGTGTTTTTGGGGACACCGCACTGTCTCACTCTGCATACAGTAATGCAGCTGGCAAGCGCCATCTACTGGTATTAGACGATGACGAGCATGTCTATCAGCAAATAAAAAGTCATTTTAGGGGCGCCTATACAGTGAGCTGGGCAAACACGCTGGAGCAGGCAGCAAGCTTATTACAAAAAAAGCGCTTTGGGGTCACCATTGCTGACGCCACGCTCAACGAAGAAAACATCACGCCTGTGGTTTATGCCCTAAAAAACATCCAGCCAGACTTGATGGTGTTGATGCTGACTGAATTTAAAGATGCTCATATGGTGATTGATTTAATCAATAAGGGTCAAGTGTATCGCTGCTTACCACGACCAACCAATTTTTCTATGATGAGTATCAGTTTGGATCGCGCTTTTGATCATCATGAGCGACTACTCCAGCAGCCGATACTGGCGGCGCGCCATCAGGTTGAAGCAGTGCCTGCGTCCGAGGCGTTTGGCTTTTCTGAGAGAATAAAAGGTTTTTTTACCAAAATAAAAAGCTGGCGCATCGGTAAATAGCAGCGATGGATAACTGTGCCTAGTCTGTAATACCCGCTGTCCAAGCAAAGGCTTCTATGATGTGCCGCCACTGCTCGTCCAGTCCTGCTTTTAGTAGCAGTGGCTCACCGGTGACAGGATGGCTGAGCACCAAACTGTGAGCATGCAGTAGCATGCGCGTGCAATCATACTGAGTACGAAAAAATCGATTGTGCCGTCCATCGCCGTGACTGGTATCACCCACGATGGGGTGAAACAAATGCTTCATATGCCGGCGCAACTGATGCTTGCGGCCAGTGATGGGTATCAAGCGCATGAGGCTGTAGCGGCTGGTGTTGTGCTTTTTTGATACGGCAAATGGCAGCTCGATCTGTGCTAAGCGTTGCCAATGGGTCACCGCTTCTTGAGCAGGTTTGTCCACATTGGCAAACTTATCGGCGATGGCGTCTGGCTGAAAGCTTAGCGCATGATCAACAAAGCCTTGCTCTGGCATAAAGCCGCGCACCACCGCCAAATACTGTTTGGTTACCTGGCGCGTAGTAAAGGCCTCAGTCATCGTGCGCGCCACGTCCGCACTTTTGGCAAACAATAATACCCCTGACGTCGGCCGATCCAGACGATGTACGGGAAACACATGACAGCCTACGGCATCACGGGTCAGCTGCAGGGCAAAGCGCGTCTCGCCTTTATCCAGCCAGCTGCGATGCACCAATAGCCCCGCCTCTTTATTAATCGCCACCAAAAACTCATCTTCATAAATAATCTCTACTTGGTTGACGTTATCACTTTCGATATTCATGTTTTTTTACCCATACTGTAGAGGCTATCATTATATATCTATTATATATCGGCTGTTTTTATATATAGTCAGGTCAATATAAACAGGATACAGCGAGACTGAGATAAGTTTTACGCAGCACCTGTCGGCGCAGGCACAGCACGCAAGAAAATTTATGTCAGTTTAGCGAATATATACAGTGTATCTCTTTTATGTAGTAATGACGATATCGCTTTTTTAGCGTCTCGCTGAAAATGACTGCTACTATCAGACCATTAGCTTCGCAGGTCATGCATTTGAGAGTTTTTGGCCACATCACCTGACCATAAGAGTGATCGCTAGATTTATAACTTTATGACACCAGAAAATAACGCAAATACTAACGATAATAGTTATCATTGTTATTTGCTTTATTTATTGAATGTTGCTAGAGTGTGTACTCTTTATTACTAAGCATCGAGTCGCTCTAGGCGCGCTCTGTCCTCAAGATGCTATGGATATCAATACCGCCTTTATTCTGATGTTATAACGATCACACACAACCATATCCGTGCTTTGCTGCCACTTACTCACTAGGTTGTTGCTGACCAGCGCTATCAGAAAACATAACAGGTATTGGTAAATACTAAATACTTTAGGATTGTCATTTATGCCAACATCATCACCCTCTTTTGCTTCTGAGCATGTCCTTCATCTATCAAAGCCATTACACGTAGTGACGGGTAAAGCGCTGCTTGGCATGGCGATTGCCTCTATTCTCACTACTACCGCATTTGCAGCTGAGAGCGAGGGTCTTACTGTACAACAAATAGAAGCGCAAGAAGCTGTAGAACAGCAAGCGATGCCTTCTGTTGAGCTGGATACTATCGTCGTCAAGGCGGCGCGAGAGGAGCTCGAGCAAGCGGCGGGGTTGTCTGTCATTAGCGAAGAGGCCATCGAGAAAGCCTCTGTTTCCAATGACATTGCAGAGATCGTGCGCAAAATGCCTGGCGTCAATTTATCTGGCTCGTCTACTTCTGGACAGCGCGGTAATCAGCGTCAAATCGATTTGCGCGGCATGGGGCCAAATAACACTTTGATTTTAATCGATGGTCGTCCTGTCACTTCTCGTAATTCCTCGCGACCGAGCCGTGGTGGTGAGCAAGACACACGTGGTGACTCGCAGTGGGTACCACCAGGTGCTATCGAGAGCATCGAAGTATTGCGTGGCCCAGCAGCCGCTCGTTATGGCTCTGGTAGTATGGGCGGGGTAGTCAATATCATCACCAAGCGCCCGACTGAGTCAGAGTTTTCTATCAGTGGGCACTATGAGACGCCAGAGAGTGACCTAGAAGGCAGCAGCTGGCGTACTAACGTCAATATGTCTGGTGCATTGACTGATAAGCTGTCCTCACGTACTACCCTTGGTTACCACGATAGTGAAGCAGATGATCCGTATATTAATGCAGCAGAAGCGCTAGATGACTCAGTAGCAGCAGGTACTGAAGGTGTCGAAAATATCGATGTGCGTCAGTTGTTCGAATACGCGATGGATGCGATGAATACGGTCGGTGTTGAGGTCAATTATAGTCGTCAAGAAAACCGCTGGGCAGGTGACTCATTATTCCAATCAGTGAACGAAAACTTGTTAGATGAGTTAGAAGGTGAGACCACCAATAAGATGCAGCGCTACGGCGCGGCGATCACCCATCGCGGTGAGTACGATGACGCTAGTAGTAACAGTTTCGTCGAGTACACTCGGACAATTAATGAGCGCTTGGGTGAAGGTAGTGCGGGTGGTGGTGAAGGTCAGATTGTCATACCTGACGACGGCGAGGATTTTGAATGGGTAGAGGCAACCTACGATACGTTAAATGCCAAATCAGAGTGGGATATTTATTTTGACCGTCATACCTTGACGGCTGGTGCAGAGTTCCGCGGTGAAAAGCTGGATAACCCTGTGGTATCTGATATGACATTTGAGGATGGTTTTGAGTTTGGTGATGTAGAGACCGATCCTGACAAGCGCGATCCGACCTCAGATGCCTACCTCGTCGGTGCTTATTTAGAAGATAACTATGAGATCACGCCTGATTGGTATGTCACGCCAGGCTTACGTTTTGACTATCATAGTGAAGCTGGCAGTAACTGGTCGCCTAGTATCAATACCACTTGGCATTTTAGCCCTGATTGGTCAGTGAAGGCGGGTGTCAGTCGTGCATTTAAAGCACCATCGCTATACCAGCTTGACCCAAATTACATTTACTACACTCGTGGTTATGGCTGTCCACAATACGTGAAAGATGAAAACAGAGATGGAGGGTGTCATGTTTTGGGTAATTCTGATCTAGAAAATGAAACTTCTTGGAACAAAGAGCTGACCTTTACTTACGATGATGGTACTGGATTGAATGCTGGCTTGACTTATTACCACAATGCCTATGATAACCGCATTGGCGCTGGTACGGATCGTGTGGCGGTAGATACGGCGACAGATCGTTCTATCTTTCAATGGGACAATCAAGGTGAAGCAATTGTTGAAGGTTTAGAAGGCTTTGTACAAGTGCCAGTCACTGACAATGTAAGATGGTCTTCTAATATCACTGGTAACATCCGCTCAGAGCGTAAAGATAATGGCGAGCCATTATCGCTCATTCCTAAGTTCACTGTAAACACGGGTGTCGATTGGGATATCACGCCTCAGTGGAATGCTGGTTTTGATGTGAGCTACTATGGCACGATTGAAGCCCCAACGATTTCAGCGACGACGGGAGATGATAGTGATGACCCGTTGCTTGATCGCGAGCCGTATGCCATTGCTAACGTGAGCACTCGCTATGATTTGACAAAAGCGATTACGGTTGGTGCTGGTGTCAAAAACTTATTTGATACGGGTGTTTATCGTGAGGGTACCGCTACGAATGCAGGCGCACGTACTTTTAATGAGCCTGGCCGTACTTATGTGTTTGATGTGAGTGTTGATTTCTAATTCTTAGATACAGTATTTTCTTTAAGAATAAAAAAGGTCTGAACTAATGGTTCAGACCTTTTTATTTGGGTGATCAATTGTCTCATAATCTTGTAAAAAGTTTCTCTCCCGCCTTGCTTGGGTAACCTAGCGAGGTTTTTTTATCCAGTAGATAAGGTCAGAGTGCTAAAGTTATCTTGAATAGGCTTAATCTTAGAAGTTTTTTAAGCTCTCTAATAGAGAGGTTGTAAATACCTCTCCATGAGA
This sequence comes from Psychrobacter sp. Marseille-P5312, assembly GCF_900291405.1. Lineage (NCBI taxonomy): Bacteria > Pseudomonadati > Pseudomonadota > Gammaproteobacteria > Moraxellales > Moraxellaceae > Psychrobacter > Psychrobacter sp. Marseille-P5312. Next base: position 301,543 of record NZ_OLML01000001.1, on the reverse strand, counting down.
TTGGTTGTAAAACTGATAGCTACAACGCTCCTCAAAGTGCTCACAGACTTCCTTGGCGAATTCTTTTTTACTCATCAGAGTAGGCGCTACTACTGGCATAGTGGTCTGATCTGGAGAGTGACTAAAAGTGAGTCGTATTTGTTTGTGTTTATTATTGGTTATATCTGCAAGTTGCGCTTTAGGAAGATTTTGATATGCCTGCCAATAGTTAATCATCTCTCCATTTTGCCACCAAAGTGATGGATCTGCACTGAAATACTGCTGATAAGCTTGAGGGTGCTTGAACAAATTATATAACACAAACAAACCACCGTAAGAGTGCCCCCAGATGGCTTCTTGCTTCGGTTTCTCGCCCAACTGTTCATATACCCAAGGTTTAATTTCTTTTTCAATCAACGTATAAAATTTTTCTACACCGCCGTTTAATCGCTCTCTACCTTCTTCTTGAAAAGCACCGTTATCTACAGTGTTGGCTAATAATGGTGGGGTATAGTCGTAGGCGCGGGCATCAACATCGAAGCGATAAGGTGTTTGGTAACCTATAAAGACTAAAGTAGGCGCTGATTTTTGTGGTGTAGACTGGGATAATAAGCGCAGCGTATCCTTATCTAAATCATCAATAGCCGCATTACCATCAAGCATATAAAGCACTTTACTAGGAGTTTTTACAGAATTGTTAGAGAGTAGATGATAGGTTGTCTGCTCAGGAATAGCTAACCACACTTGATAATGACGAGGTTTTGCATAGGTTTGCAGCGTTTTCAATTGTGAATCGGTTAAGCTAGAGGAGAATAGTTTTGGTGCAGGTGCACTGAAGGTATGATATACGAAACGATACCCGATATCTTTGGCATGCAATAAGCTCATATCTACGGTCTTGGTCAAGTCAGGTTTAGCATAGCTTGGTGACATCACTACTCCTGCCATGGTTATCGTTATCATTGCAAGGCTTCTCTGAGATCTTGACATACTTATCCTTTATTATATTTAGTTTATTGAACAAAGTCTTAGACATAGCGTTGCTTATATTGAAGCTGTAAGAGGACTAACACATGCAATTTATATCTCTGATAATTATTGACAATCAGTTACAATATCGTAATAATAATGCATATGATAATCATTATCAATAATACTGCTTTCTAATGGTTCTGTATTTCACAAAAATCCTTCTTATGAGATTAAATTATGTCACGTTCAACTCACTCATGTTTCAGCAAAAACCCATTATCTAAAGTTTGTATTTTATCTATTGCCCTATTATCTTTGGGAGTCGCAGGCTGTCAAAATACGATGTCATTATCGAGCGCAACGCCCTCTAATGCTGTCACCACGGGTCTGATGAAAACGCAAAGCAGCTATGCTGATACTCGTTATTTGACGATTGACGGCAAAGACTATCCTGTTTCTGAAAGCGCTGCTCGAGTAGTCATTAATGACGCGAAAAATGCACCAGAATTGGTCGCTGATATTTTTGATGGAAAGGGTAAAGCGGCTGTACCAGGTTATAAAGTCATGCTGATGAATCGTACCAGCTCAATTGCTGCAGAAGGCAGAAAGCTAGATAATGGTAAAGTTATCGATAATCGCATGATTCACCGCGGCAGTAAGTCGCTCATCGGTATCCCTGTCGTTAATGGACAAGCTCAGCTTAAGCAGGCGCAGTTATTAGACTTTGACATTATTTATGATGATTTGTCTAAAGCAGTGATCAAAGGGGAGGTCGTTAAACCTCGCGGTACGAAGCTGACCAAACCAGACACCGCAGTGACTGATAAAAAAGTGGTTTTGCGCTCACTGACGCTACCCAATATTGCCAGTGGTGAAAGCGCAGGAGGCGGCATTGATTTTGAGGCCAGTGCCTTGATAGATGGCAAAGTGGTCAAGACTGGTGCTAATAGTGCTTTTAATATCTTTTATACCGTGACTAGTGATAATGCTAGAGGGTTTTAGTTGTTGAGTTCTAACTGGTAAGAACAGGCTCTGACTTCGCTAGATGAAGCCAGAGTCGTTTCCGTTTAATCGTGATCTGTTTTTAAAACCATCAACAAACCCAATGGGTTATCTACTATGGCTTTAAGTAATTCTCATTTGATTAATAATACCTCCAATCAATCCTCGCATTTCCGACTCTCTCCGCTATGCTATTCTGTTTTATCGTTACTTTTTATGTCAGTACCAGCGACTGCTAAATTTTAGAAATAGTCATGGCTTGTTAGGTTACAAGCCTAATAAATGAGGCGCATTGAGTGGATCAAGCGCCTTGTCTTTTTTATAAAACTAATTTTTTATAAAGGGTGCATTATGTCCCAAGTTTTTGATCAACGTTATACAGACAAAGTGCCATTACCCGTGGCGGCTAAAATAAAGTTCATGAACCATGTCAATGATGAACACCAAGATGAGCTGGCTATGTTTGTGGAGGCATTTGCTGACACTAAGCTCAGTAATGATGTAGCGGTTGTGGTGGCAGAGGTTTATAGCGATGGATTATTGCTCGAAGCAGCAGCTCAAAACTCAGAAAGTCTACCAAGTCATAAAGCTGAATCGTTGCCTGATGTGGTTAAGCAATTCTTTATTGAATTTGAAAATGTGATTGATGAAACGGTTACTTTGAAGTCGCAATATATCAACCTCTTGCAGGTGGCCTCAAAGAAACTTGGCAAGCTTGCGATAAAACAGCAAGTGCGTTATTTCACTGTGATTGATAGTTATTACGCCAGTCCAAATATGTATAGATTGGTCGTAACTGCGCCTGCTGATTCGCCACTGAATCATGCAGGATATGCTTATCTGTTTGAAATGAATAGTGGCATATCAATCAGTAGTGAATCTACCAACGCCCCTGATAACGCTCCGGAGAAATTACAGCGCTATTATACCTTGCGAAAAGCATGGCAAGACGCAGAAACTCAGCAAGTACAAGGCTGGGTGGATACTTATATTCATGGTGATACACCTGGTGGTAATTGGGCGAGAGCGGTTCAAGCAGGAACACAACTTAAAAGTGTACGCGATTATCCAGAAAAAATTGCACATTTAAATGAGGGTCAGTGTCTGCTTATTTGTGACGAAACGTCTATACCAACAGTCGCTAATTTAATAGAAAATTGGCAAAATACGATAGCGCCAATCGTCATTGTCGTCACTAATGATGATGCAGATACGGCTTACCTACAAGATATCGAATTAAGTCAGACATTGGCACAGATTGATAATTTTAAACAAGACAATATAGTACATATTTTGAATACACCTTCTATTGATCTTCCTGATGCTATTGTCTCAGCTATAGATACACGTTTAGAAGACGGCTCTATTCTTATAGAGAAGGTTTGGGGCGCGCTTAGCGCAGCTGATGCCAAAGTATTAAGGCGCCAATTAAAGACTAAGTTTGATTTATCTCGCCAAGATATGGTTATGAAAGTGTATTGGCGGGCGTCGTAAAAGGTGAGTATAAGTCGCTCTGTAGGGACATAATAAATTTGGACAGCTTATAAGAGATACCCATCATAAACGCGTCCCATAAGCTGATACTGTATTGGCATAATAAACTTGGACAGCACATAATGAGTACGCTATCGAATGCTCCTTGATCATTATTGAGCAGCCTCTATAGGATTAAGATTGTGTCTCTGCTTTTGCATAACACAACCAAATGTAACAATAGGACCGATTGATGTGTTTCGCTAGCAGCGTTAAAATATACGCTTGGCGCGCTTATGTTAACATCTAACAAATTGACATTAAGTGCCTGTCTGTAATACCATTAATCACTACCTTTATTCACCTTACTCATTTATTAATGAGTGACAGACACTCGGAGCAATCCCATGCAGTGGACTAAACCCGCTTTTCAAGACATCCGTATCGGTTTCGAAATCACTATGTATTTTGAAGCACGCTAAAAGCTTATAAACCTGAATACCTTAAAAGCCCTAGATGATTAGGGCTTTTACTTTTTTTGACATTTGGAAATATTGCGCTATGTATATTCACGTTTTAGGCTCAGCAGCGGGCGGCGGTTTTCCGCAGTGGAACTGTAACTGCGAAAACTGCCACGGCGTACGCCAAGGCACCATTGAAGCAAAGACCCGTACCCAGTCCTCGATCGCCATATCAGAAAATGGTGTTGACTGGATTTTGTTTAACGCTTCACCAGACATTCGCCAGCAGCTATTTGACTTTAAAGCGGCTCAGCCAGCGCGTCAATTGCGAGACACAGGCATCACCGATGTGGTATTGATGGACAGTCAGCTTGACCATACCACGGGATTGTTGACCCTACGTGAAGGCTGCCCCATCTCTGTTTGGTGTACGGACATGGTGCATGACGACCTCAGCACAGGATTTCCGCTGTTCAACATGCTAAAGCACTGGAATGGCGGTCTACAATATAATCAAATCGATCCAAAGCAAACCTTTCAAATTGACGGTTATAGCAATTTAGAGCTAACGCCTTTGGTCATTAGAAGCTCAGCGCCGCCGTATTCGCCGCATCGCAATGACCCTCATGATGGCGATAATATCGCGCTGATTGTGAAAGATTTAAAAACACAAAAGCAGCTGTTCTACGCGCCAGGCTTGGGCAAAATTGATGACGAAGTGATGCAAATCATGAAAGCGTCTGATTGCGTGATGATTGACGGTACGCTATGGACAGACAACGAGATGCAAGAGCGCGGCGTCGGCACCAAAACAGGCCAAGACATGGGGCATCTGCATATCAGTGGTGACGATGGCTCGCTGCATTATTTAGATCAGCTCGACAATGCTCGCAAAGTGCTCATCCATATCAACAACACCAACCCGATATTGAACGAGCAATCTGAACAAGCAGCGACATTAAAACAGCACGGCGTTGAAGTGGCGTTCGATGGCATGCAGATAGAACTGTAAGACACACGGTAAGGCAATCCTATGACAACAATAACAGAAGACAATATCGCCTTAAGTCCAGAAGCGTTTGAACAAGCGATTATGGCAAAAGGTCAGTATTATCATATCCACCATCCTTTTCATATCATGATGCACGAAGGGCGCGCCACGCAGCAGCAAATCCAAGCGTGGGTCGCCAATCGCTTTTATTACCAAATCAATATCCCGCTAAAAGACGCGGCAATCATGGCGAACTGTCCCGATCAGCGCGTGCGCCAAGAGTGGATCCAGCGCATGATTGACCAAGACGGCGTGTATCCTGATGGCGGCGGGCGCGAAGCGTGGCTTGGGCTGGCAGAAGCGGTTGGCCTGACGCGTGAGCAGGTCATTTCTGAAGAATTGGTCTTGCCAGGGGTGCGCTTTGCAGTAGATGCTTATGTCAATTTTGCCCGCCGTGCCACATGGCGTGAGGCGGCAAGTAGCTCATTGACCGAACTGTTTGCCCCGCAGATTCACCAGTCGCGCTTAGAGTCTTGGCCCAAGCATTACCCTTGGATCAAAGAAGAAGGCTATACCTATTTTCGCTCGCGCCTCAGCCAAGCGCGCCGCGATGTTGAGCATGGTCTGACCATCACGCTTGACTCATTCAGAACGGCAGAGCAGCAAGAACGCATGCTTGAGATATTACAATTTAAACTCGATATTTTGTGGACGATCTTGGATGCCTTGAGCCTCGCCTATGTGCATGACCAAGCGCCTTATCAAAGCGTCACCACAGATAATGTCTGGCATAAAGGATTGTTTAAATGAGTATCCCTACTAGTTTACCTGAGCTGGATCAATCGCTGGTTCCCACATGGCGTCATGGCTACCGCTTCCAGTTTGAGCCAGCGCAAGACGCGTATGTCCTGCTCTACCCTGAGGGGATGATTACACTCAATGACAGTGCCAGTATCATTGGACAACATATCGATGGCACCGCATCGGTTGCTGATATTATTCAAAAGGTGCAAGCCATGTTTGGCGACGTGCCTGAAATCGAGCAAGACATCATTGAATATATGCTGGTCGCCCAGCGTGAACATTGGATTGACTTAGTATGACTGCGCCCGTCGGAATGCCGCTATGGTTACTTGCTGAGTTGACCTATCGCTGCCCCTTACAATGCCCGTATTGCTCCAACCCCATTGACTATGCTCAGTATAAAGACGAGCTGACGACACAGGAGTGGTTTGATGTGTTTGATCAGGCGCGGCACATGGGCGCGGTGCAGCTGGGCTTTTCTGGTGGTGAACCACTGGTGCGTCAAGACCTAGAAGAACTAGTCGCTTATGCGCATCAAAAAGGCTTTTATACCAATCTCATCACCTCAGGTATGGGACTGACTGAAGCGCGCATTGCCAGTTTAAAAGACGCAGGACTGCAGCATATTCAAATCAGCTTTCAAGCCAGTGACCCTGTAGTAAATAATCTCTTGGCAGGTTCAAAGCATGCCTTTGAACAAAAATATGAGATGTCACGTCTGGTCAAGCAGTACGACTATCCGATGGTACTTAACTTTGTGATCCATCGGCAAAATATCGATCAGATTGACCAGATTATTGATCTGTGTTTAGAGCTGGAAGCGGATACGGTTGAGCTGGCTATTTGTCAGTTTTATGGTTGGGCGTTTGAAAACATCGAAGGCCTACTACCGACCAAAGAACAAGTGGTCAGAGCCGAACGCATTACTAACGAATATCGCCAAAAAATCGAAGCACGTGGTATCAAATGCAAACTCATTTTTGTGGTGCCTGATTACTACGAAGAACGGCCAAAACCTTGTATGGATGGCTGGGGTAAGATTTTCTTGACCGTGGCACCTGATGGCACCGCGCTTCCCTGTCATGCTGCCAGACAACTGCCCATATCCTTTCCCAATGTTAGGCAGACGCCATTAAAAGACATCTGGTATGACTCAGACAGTTTCAATCACTTTCGCGGTGATGACTGGATGCCTGACATGTGCCAAAGCTGCCCTGATAAAGAGCGCGATTATGGCGGCTGCCGTTGCCAAGCGTTTATGCTGACGGGCGATGCCAAAAACGCCGATCCTGTGTGCGGCAAATCGCCTTATCACTACCTGATCGAAGAAGCACGTATTAATAGCGAGACGCCAACTCCGTTTGAAGATCTGCGCTTTAGGAACCCTAAAAATTCTAAACGATTAAGTATGAGTCAAGAGCAACTGATTCCCACGCGTATGGTCACGGATTAATGATGAATAACCAGCCTATAATTTTTGATGGTCATAATGATCTGTTAACCCGTCTATGGCTAAGCTCTGCTGACGATCCGGTGCATGATTTTATTTATGGCACACTACCGGGACATTTAGATTTAAAGCGTTGCCGACGAGCAAGATGGATGGGCGGCTTGTTTTCTATTTTCTTACCGCCCTACGCTTATGTGAAAAACAACCATCCTGATAAGTTATCCAACTTATCAAACTCAGACTTCACTCCGCAAGAAATCATTGATATTTGCTGCGCGCAACTAGAACTTGCCCAGCAATTGCAGGCGCGATCAAACGGTCAGATTCAGATCTGTACGTCTATGGCACAAATTCAAGCCTGTCAGCAGAATCAGCAACTGGCCATCGTTTTGCATCTTGAAGGCGCTGAGTTTTTGGCTATTGAGCCTGACTTGCTGGATGTGTTTTATGAGGCAGGACTCAGAAGCATTGGCCCACTGTGGAATAGAAAAAGCCTATTTGGTGATGGCTTAAATGCCTCTTTTCCGCACTCGCCAGACACAGGCTCTGGACTCACTAAGGCAGGCAAAGACCTTGTGATGACTTGTGCCAAAAAGGGCATGGTAATTGATGTGTCACACATGAATGAGCGCGCGTTTTGGGATACGTTAGAGATTGCCGATCAGCCGATTGTCGCAACGCATTCCAATGCACACGCCTTATGCGCGCAAGCAAGAAACCTGACTAATCGACAACTGGCTGCCATTAAACAAAATGGTGGTATGGTTGGGGTGAACTTCGATGTGGCGTTTATTCGTGCGGATGGGCAGCGAAATACGCAAACCTCCCTTGATGTCATTGTGGATCATCTTGCTTATCTGATTGACCATTTGGGCGAAGATCACGTTGGCTTTGGCTCTGATTTCGATGGGTGTTTATTACCTGATGAATTGTCTGATATCAGTCAAATCTCTAAGCTGATTGAGCGGATGCAACAACGTCACTTCTCTGATGCGCTTATTGAAAAGATCACGTCAAAGAATTGGTTTGCTGTGTTGGATAAGATATGGAGTTGATATTTTATATCTTTGGATACCGCGAAATAAAATATCTATATCGATGCGTATTGTCTAAGAGTTGGATAACAGGTATGAATTTTTCCTGACTCCCAAGGTGCTTTTTCATACTATTTACTATACTTAGTTCATTATTACCATTTTTATAGTGTGTATTGGCTCCCTTATCAAGCATTAGCTTAAGTAGATCAAGTCTTTCAGGCATTCCTACAATCATAGCTAAGGGAATAATATTGTCTCTGTTTGGTACATTTGGATCTGCTCCTGCTTCTAGCAAAGCTATTGCTGCTTCTGCATTTTCTCCCCGCATTGCATAGTGCAGTGACGTCATATGTAACTGTAAATACCCCATTCTTAACACAACATCATCGTAGAATAATTAAGCCACCTGTCTGTACTCAGCAGGTGTCATATCATTAAGTAAATCATGGGGTCTTTCGGTGTTATAAACCGTGATCCATTCCTCAGTCAGTTGACTGACCTCATTTAAATCATTGAATAAATAACAATCCAAGACCTCATTGCGGTAACTACGATTAAACCGTTCAATATAAGCATTCTGATAAGGACAGCCAGGCTCGATATAATCAATATAGATGCCATGAGCTGATGCCCAATCAGTGAATATGCTGGATGTAAACTCACTGCCGTTATCCACACGAATTTGCTTAGGGTAACCATGCCACTCAGCCAACTGATCAAGGTAGCGAATTACTCGGAGTGAGGGCATACTGGTACCAATATCAATGCCTAATACTTCACGGTTATAATCATCAATCACATTAAAGGTTCGAAAGCGAATATTGTTTTGCAGCTTATCGCTCATAAAGTCCATTGACCATGTATGACCCAATGCGTTTGGCACACTTAACGGCTGGGGGTTACGTGCTGGTAGCCGTCTTTTAGACTTACGGCGTAGGTTTAAGTTTAACGCGGTATAAACACGGTGTACTCGCTTGTGATTCCAAGAATAGCCAAGCTTACGTATACGCTTAAAGCACTTAGAAGAGGTTTTAATTTTAATGGTTTTTGAGGGTCGGTCACGTTTTGGTCACCATTTGGTCACCGTCACTTTTTTAAATGATTTAAATCTGTTTGTGTAATCATAATTAAGAGTCGATGTAGACAAGTATTTTTCGCCACAGCCCTTATATCTCAGGCATAAAAAAAGCCCCAATCAAAAAGATTGGGGCTTTCGAATCTGGTAGGCGTAACTAGATTCGAACGGAAATACCCCCAAATTTAAAACACCAAATAAGTAGAACTAAGCTGCCATATTAAGTTTCTGAATTGGCGTAAAGCCACCATTACCCATATTGGGTCTCTCGTTATTATAGTGATCAAGCCAAACTTCAGCTTGCTGTCTTACTTGATCTAAATTATCAAACAGTTCCTGATTCAGCCAATCATAACGTACTGTCTTATTAAATCGTTCAACATAAGCGTTTTGCTGAGGATTGCCAGGCTCAATGTATTCGATAACGATATCTTGCTTAGTTGCCCAGTCTTTTAAATCATTGCTGATATATTCAGGGCCATTATCACACCTGATTTGATCAGGCTTACCTCGGTACTCTATAAGCTGGTTTAAACTGCGTATCACTCTTTGAGCTGGTAGAGAGAAATCAACCTCTCCATTTTACGCTGACACGGCTAAATCTACAAAGAAACCTAAAAAGAGTAGGTCGCTTAATTATGCCAAGTTTCTCAGTGTCATGGCTATCTTTTGCGCTGTCTTCTTGCTCGCCGTATTTGCCTTCAATTACTTACTCTCAAAAAATTCTCAGGTACCATTAGGAGTTAACAGCACGTCAGTTGCTCAGAATAGGGCATCTGCCAAGCAAATGAATACAAACTTAGCAACCGACCCTAATTCTATTCCTACTTTCATTTCACCAAGAGATGAGACAAAAAATGAAAGGCAAAATGGTAATGAAAGGCAAAATGGTAATGAAAGGCAAAATGGTAATGAAAGGCAAAATGGTGATGAGCAAATCAATAATATGAAGGCTATAAAAGTTAAAACAGCACTTAGTGAGCATGATTTTAGATAAGAGGCGCAGAATACCTTATTCCGTGACTCAGAGAAACAGGCCAGCCAGAAACCTGACATTACCACTCAGACAGAAATGAATCCACAGGATTTTAAAGCAGAAGCTAAGAGTATCTTGTATCGGGATGAGACTAAAGCAGGTAATAATCTGAGAAGGTTTTAATTTCAAAGCCTATCTCAGATTATTATGCAATCTTGAATATTATATCAACCACTGTCTATCAACTATTGAGTATTGACTAAAACAGATGTAAATGTAAACCAACAGCTTAGACAGCCTCTATTTCGAGTAGTGTCGTAGATGACGTTTCTAACTGCTCATATTTTATAATCACATCATTACCTTCAAAACTAATATCAAGCTCAACATCATAAGTAGCAAGCATTACACTGTTATCATCCAAGCACTGACCGGTAGCAAGGTTAAAGCGCTGCTTATAAATAGGTGAAGCCACATACAACACCGCTTCATCAATGCCACCATCGTTGGTAACAGTAGTACCACCCACTAACCCTCTAGATAATACATTGGCCTGACTAAAGGGATCATAGTTATCAAGCGCGAATAGTTTATTGTCTTTAGTACGAAAAATTGCTACTTGTTTGCCCTCTATTAGTGCGCAAACACCAGTTTCAGGGAGAATGTCTTCTAATCTACAAACTACATACTGGTTCATTGGATTATCCTTATTGGTGTATGATCGAAAGTTATTAAGCGGTGATTAAGACAGCTCAGTCGCTAGGATTTTAGCTTTTTCAATATCGGTTGCAGGGCGAATCTGCTCTCGCTCAGTGACGAATACCACATTGTCATCGCCTTGCTCACTATTAACAAAATGACGGAAACGTTTGAGTTTTTCGCTATCAGTAATGGTGGCTTTCCATTCACAAACATAGTTGTCGATGAGTAATTGCATCTGTGACTCTAGCTCCTCAGCGATACCTAAACTGTCTTCAATAATGACTGCCTGTAGATACTCAAGTCCACCTTCAAGGCTCTCGCGCCATTTGGATGTACGCTGAAGCTTATCTGCGGTCTTGATATAAAACATGATAATACGGTCGATATATTTGACAACTGTATCCGTATCAAGATCCGTTGCGAATAGCTCGCCATGACGTGGGGTCATGCCACCATTACCGCAGACAAAGAGATTCCAGCCGTTTTCAGTAGCAATAATCCCAAAATCTTTGCTTTGCGCTTCAGCGCACTCACGGGTACATCCAGATACGGCCATTTTTATTTTGTGTGGTGAGCGTACTCCTTTGTAGCGGTCTTCTAGTCTAAGTGCTAAACCCACACTGTCATCGACACCGTAGCGACACCAGTTGTTGCCCACACAAGATTTCACTGTACGCAGAGATTTACCATAAGCATGGCCCGTCTCAAATCCAGCATCGACCAGTTGTGTCCAAATATCGGGTAGTTGGTCTAAGCGTGCGCCAAATAAGTCGACACGCTGACCGCCAGTGATTTTGGTATATAGATTGAACTCTTTGGCGACTTGTCCGAGTATGATGAGTTTATCTGCAGTGATTTCACCGCCAGGTACGCGCGGCACGACCGAATAAGTGCCATCTTTTTGAATATTGCCTAGATAGTAATCGTTGCTATCTTGCAGTGGTGTGAGTTCGGGTTTGAGTACATAATCATTCCAGCAAGACGCCAAAATAGAGGCAACGGTTGGTTTGCAAATCTCGCAACCATGACCACTACCGTGCTCATCTAATAGCGCATCAAATGTCTTAATGCCTTGTACTCGAATCAAACTATACAACTCCTGACGTGAGTAAGCAAAGTGCTCACACAGATCATTATTGACTTCAAAACCAAGCGCGGTTAGTTGATAATCTAATGTGTCTTTCACCATAGGCGCACAGCCACCACAGCCTGTACCGGCACTGGTACATGATTTCACCTCTGCCATGGTATAGGCACCGTCTTCAACGGCGGCACAAATAGCACCTTTGGTGACGTTGTAACAAGAGCAAATCGTGGCGCTATCGGGCAGGTTCTCGATACCCATGGTGGGTTTTTCTACGTTGGGTAGGATCAGGCTTTCAGGATGGGTAGGCAGGTCAATATCGTTTAGAAATAGCTGCAAGAGATTGTTGTAATCCTCAGTGTCACCTACCAATACAGCGCCCAGTAGCCGCTTATTATCCGCTGTGGTTACCAGTTTTTTATAGATACCCTCAGCAGGGTTTTGGTATAAATAGCTCAAACTGTTTTCTGTTGCACCGTGCGCATCGCCGATACTGCCCACATCTACACCCATCAATTTGAGCTTGGTGCTCATGTCAGCGCCTGTAAAGGTCTGAGCGTGATCGCCTGCAATTTGAGCGGCGCAAATACTGGCCATGCTATAGCCTGGTGCGACCAAGCCAAAAACGGTGTTGTCCCATACGGCGCATTCTCCAATGGCATAGACATTCGGAGCATTGGTACGGCAGGCTTCATCAATCAAAATACCGCCACGGGTGCCGATTTCAATACCGCATTCAGGGTTGCTTTTGATAATGCCATCTTGCGGACGAATACCCGCACTAAAGATGATCATGTCGGTATCTAATGAGGTATCATCAGCGAACTGCATGGTTAAATGACACGATGCTTCATCCGATAGGGTGTTGTCGATAATGGCCTTAGTATTTTTACCTGTTAATACCTTGACCCCAAGGGCTTCAATTTTACGCTTTAAAATATCACCGCCAGCAGCATCGAGCTGTACGCCCATCAGCTGAGGCGCAAACTCGACTACGTAAGTCTCTAATCCTAGTGTGACTAGGGCTTTGGCTGCCTCAAGGCCAAGCAGGCCACCCCCGACCACGACGCCTTTTTTGACTTTTGGCTTCTCAGCAGTACTGAGAATATCATCCAAATCTTTAATCGTACGATAGACATGACAGTGCGGATGCTCGCGCCCTGGAATTGGCGGCACAAACGGATAGGAGCCTGTTGCTAATACCAATTTAGCATAGTCTATCTGGGTACCTTCTTCCGTGCTGATACATTGATTGGCGGCATCGATGTTTGTGATTCGCTGATTGAGATGCAACTGAATCTGCGCATCCTCATACCTGCTCAAGTCCACTAAGTTTAGTTTACTCACATCTTTATGTTCAAAATAGCTCGATAGATACACCCGGTCATAAGCTGGGCGATCCTCTTCAGCAAATACGTGAATCTCAAACTGATCGTGTAAGCCTTGCTCTATGGCTCGCTCGATAAAGTGATGTCCCACCATACCGTTACCAATCACCACTAATTTAGCTTTATTCATCGTACTTACTATAGTGTTACTCATATGCCTATCCTCAGTAATGTGTTTGCTTAAATACTTTCATCTAATGTCCCATCCAAAAGTCGCAAGTTAATTTTTAGATGGTTCAATGATAGATAGTCGTTAATACTTAGATGCCTATAACTATTAAGCCATCAATAATCGTGCCAAACACAATTAATGACATTCAATTATCGAATCCTTATATAGTTAAAAAATATGTAGCCTTACCAGTTTATAAGGTCATGCCAGTACTTTTGGCGATACTATTTTCTGTTATAAGTAGTTGCTTAATATGATCTTTTTAATAGTTGTCATTTACATCCTATGCACCGAAATAGTGCAAAAATGCACCAAATGCACCAAATGCACCGAATAGTTGCAAAAATGCACCAAATTGGTTTTGATTGTTACTTTAAAGGTGCATCGCTTACTTTACTTAATCGAGAGATAACTCAGTTTTATCTAAGCAATACTATTTAATTGGGATGCCTTTAGAGTCATCTGGTACAAAGCGTAGCCCTATTAAAAAAGATGATGTTTTATATCTATGTCAATTTTATATTTGCAGCTGGCACATCCATTGCACTCTCTTAATGGTCGCAACTGATAAGTTTCTGACTCATAACGTGTTTTTATAACTTTAATGTTAGCCATTTGAGGAAATCGTCTATGCCTTCATCGAAACCTGATGTGCCAAATAAAAACAAGCTGAATATCTTTTCTTTTAGCGGTAAAAACAAAATTCTCCATCTTGGGTGGATGGCGTTTTTTTTCACCTTTTTCGTGTGGTTTAACCATGCGCCATTCTTATCTGCGATTGGGGAGAGTTTGAACCTCACCAAAGACCAGGTAAAAACTTTATTGATATTAAATGTTGCCTTGACTATCCCAGCTCGGGTCATCATTGGCATGTTGACCGATCGCTTTGGTCCTCGGCTTGTTTACACTGCAATTTTAGCCATTGGCGCTATTCCTTGTCTCACCTTCGCTTTTGCGCAAGATTACAACACGTTAGCGCTATCACGCTTTTTATTGGGTTTCATTGGTGCAGGGTTTGTGGTTGGCATTCGTCTCATGAGTGACTGGTTCCCTGCTAATGAGCTGGGTACAGCTGAAGGTATCTATGGGGGCTGGGGAAATTTCGGCTCTGCCGCCGCGGCACTGCTACTACCGACAGTCGCTATTGCGGCCGCTGCCATCTTTGGCGGTGAGGAAGGTTGGCGTTATGCAACGGCTACCTCAGGGGTGGTTATGATGCTCTATAGCGTGATTTTTTATAAGATGGTACGTGATACCCCTAAGGGTGCTACGTATTTCAAACCTAAAAAATCGGGTGCCATGATGGTGACTTCATCAGGTGACTTCTGGCTCATGATGGTATTTAAACTGCCAATGTATTTGGCATTGGCCTTATTGGCGTGGAAATTATCACCAGCTGGTGTGAGTTTGCTGAATCAGGCAAGTGTCAACATCGTCTATATTGCGTTGGTGGTGTTATACGTTTATGAATTTATCAGTAGTTATCGTTTTAATAAGGAAGTATTTACCACGCCTGTGCCAAAAGCTCACCGATATGACTTTAAGCAAGTCGGTATTTTGAATATTTTATACTTTGCGACTTTTGGCTCAGAGTTGGCTGTGATCTCTATGCTGCCACTCTTCTATCAAGAAACCTTTAACTTATCGATTGTCATGGCAGGTGCCTTGGCATCAAGCTACGCCTTTATGAATCTGATGTCACGTCCAGGCGGCGGCTGGTTGAGTGATAAATTCGGTCGCAAAATCACGCTGTTGATTCTTACCGCAGGTTTGGCTATTGGTTATCTGTTGATGGGTGTCGTTGACTCTTCATGGCCGATCGCACTTGCGCTGTTGATTACCATGTTCTGCTCTTTCTTTGTACAGGCGGGTGAGGGAGCAGTGTTTGCTGTGATTCCTTTGATTAAACGTAGTATGACAGGTCAGTTTGCAGGAATGACGGGTGCTTACGGTAACGTCGGGTCAGTGGTCTATCTAACTGTACTGAGTCTGGTATCGTATCAGGTGTTTTTCTTTGTGATTGCCGCAACAGCAGTGATTGGCTTCTTGGCGCTGTTTTTATTAAAAGAGCCTGAAGGCGTTATTATTGAAGAGATGCCAGATGGCAGCTTTGCTCAAATACAAGTGAGCTAAATTATGCATGAGAGCGTCAAACAAGCGCCTAAACAAACAAATCAAGTAAGCAGCCATGATGCGGACGTTGCATTGTGGCTGCCTGATTTTTTTACGATGGCAGGACGCAAAGCTGAGAACCAAGATAGCCTACTCATAACGACCTGCCTACCTTATGGGTTTCCATCGTTATCATCGTCAGCGTTTCATGGGGCTCATCCCTCTTTTACAGCGCCTTTATTGGTGCTGATGGCTGATGGGGTCAGTGCTTGCCAGTTTCCCAAACAAGCCAGTCAGTCAGTGATAAACACGGTGGCACACCATATCACCTCACAACTTGCAGAGATGGTACAGACAGATAGGGTGCAAGCAAATGAGATATCAAGCGAATCTCAAGAGCAATCGCCAAATCCACTACACCGCTTTGATGACGATCAAGTTGCCATCGTGATTAAGGAGGCGGTGCACCAAGCCAATGATGCGCTTTATTTCCCGCAAGCCTATGAGCGCCTGCCCGCCTTATTATCCACGCTATCAGGGCTGCTGTGCATAGGCGACCGTATTCATCTGTTTCATACGGGCGATTCTCGTATCTATCGTATCGGTATCGACAGTATGGTGCTATTGACCAAAGACCATCATATCCACCATGGACGGGATAAAGGAGCCCTGTCTGCTGCTATCGGTGCTGACACACGAGTGGAGCTGCAACAATCTGTGTTCACTTTGCACCAAAACGAGTGTTTGGCGCTCATGACCGATGGGGTTTATGAGTCTATTACGCCAGCAGAGTTACAGTTTGAGCTGTGTACTGCGGTACAGGCCATGCACCAATCAGTAGCATGTCCCAATCAAATCATCGACCATCTTCAGATGAGCCAGCGTTTATGTGAGCACGCCTTTAGCGAGGGTAGCCATGATAATCTCAGTGTAATCATGCTGGGTATGAACGATGAAATCATAAAGAGTAAAACGCACAGAGAAACAGACAACGCCATTGCGCTTGATCAAGGTTTGGATAGCGACCGTAGTCATGCTCAGGATATCAATCACTATCGCTTACCAACGGGCTTGGCAGTAGGGGCACAGATTGATAATTTTGTGGTCAAAAAAATCATCGCGCGTACGGCTCGCAGTGAGGTGTATTTAGTAGAGGATAACGACCAGCATGCATTTGTTTTGAAGTCGCCAAGTCTCAATGTCATTGCTGATGGGTATTATCTACGTGAGTTTTTAAAGGAACGTAAAATCGGTTTGAGCCTGTCCAAGCACAAACGTATTGGTGAGCCCGCTTACAATCAAGTGAACCCCAATAGCGTATCCTCCCATGATCCGCTTTTAACCAGTGATGTCTCTAAAAAACTGAATGCTACTTTCAATGCGTCTAATGCATCGGGGCTTTTGCGCTACTACCCAGTGCCTGCCAGTAGCACTTATTTATATCATTTAACGGAATATATCGAAGGGGAGAGCCTACGAGTTTTTATGGATCGTCAAGCCCCTTGTGATATTTGGCAAACTTACGATTTACTCACTAAGATCGGCATGGCGGTCCGTGTGATGCATCGAAACTACCTACTGCATCAAGATATCAAGCCTGAAAATATATTATTAACTCAATCAGGTGCGGTCAAGTTAATCGACTTTGGCTCTGCTAGCTCCTCCATACTAAAAGATAGTACGCGTCCTCCTAATGGCGATTTGCACTACGCTGCACCAGAATATTACACCGATGCCCCAAAAGGTGTGCATTCTGATTTGTTTTCCATTGCCGTGATTGGTTATGAGTTACTCACAGGTGAGCTACCATTTAGCTCGCAAGAGTTGATGAACCCATCTGTCTCACTAGTTGTACCTGCCGAGCGCCTGCGTCAAAACCGAGTGCCCGCTACCAGCCAGCAAGCGTTGATGCGTGCACTACACTCTAGTACGCAGGCAAGGTATCAAGCGATTGGCGAGTTCTTACAAGACTTTAATCCCGATAATAGTAACGATACCAGAGACCCTGAACCGCTGATCATACGTCATCCCTTATTGGTTTGGCACAGCATTTGCTTTATTCAATTTGTCATTATCATATCGTTGCTGATTTATTTTTCATAAAACCTTGTTAAACGTAAATAGTACGACAAGCCATTTTACTCAACGCTGCGTGTTGCGGCTAAGGAATGATTTTCCTATGTCACTTGATTCACCAGAACCAACCCATACTGCTTTCTCTACCAATGCTTCTTCTTCTAGACGTCAGACTACTGCGGGCATCGTTATTATAGGCGCTGGGATGGCAGGCAGTCGTTTTGCCATTGAGCTGGCACGTGCTCAGCAGCAAAGCAGCCAAGAAAAAGGCGCAGCTCATTTACCCATCACGCTGATTAGCAAAGAACCGCAAGTGGGCTACAACCGTATCATGCTGTCACCCGTACTATCAGGAGAGTCGGTTTTTGAAGAGACATATTTATACGAGCTAGCAGAATATGAGCAATTGGGTATCACGGTATTGGCTGGCACGTCGGTAGATGCAATCGAAACCAATAAGCGGCGTGTCAAATTGAGTGATGGACAAACCCTGGATTATACCGAGCTGGTGTTTGCTACTGGCTCACAAGCTCGCGTCATCCCTTTTGCCAATCATGATGCTAAGGGGGTTCATGTATTTCGAGAGATTGCTGATGTGCAGGTATTGACGGAGTACGCGCGCCAAGCAAAAAAGGGTCTTGTCATTGGTGGCGGGGTGCTGGGTCTGGAAGCCGCTTGTGCTTTGGCGTCTCAAGGGGCAGATATGACAGTGGTTCATGTCGATAGTCATGTTCTCAACCAACAGCTTGATATGCCCGCCGCTCATCTGCTACAAGCAGAGCTCTTCAGTCGAAGTGTCAAGCTGGAGGTGTTAGCCAACACAGAATGTATTACGGTCAATGATCAACACGAGGTTAATGGTCTGTTGTTAAAGGATGGCCGCACACTGCCAGCAGACTTTATTGTCATGGCCGTTGGTGTCATCCCCAATACGACACTGGCCCAGCAAAGCGGTCTTGAGGTTAACCGAGGTATCCTTGTAGATAACTTTATGCATACGAGCTGTCCTCATGTCTATGCGATCGGTGAATGTGTCGAGCTGGACGGGGAGCTATTCGGGATGGTGGCTCCTGTCAATCAACAGGTGGATACTTTGGTTTCTGTCCTAAAAGAGTCGAGCGTCTCAAGTAGTAGGAGACTTAGTAGTGACTCACGAATAACCGAATACAAAAACCACTGGCGTCCCTTTATCAGCAAGCCTTTATCTTTAAAATTAAAAGTATCTGGCATCGCCGCTTTTTCAGCAGGTCAGATTGCTTTTGATGATATTGAAATGGCACAGATAGAGCGCGTGGTTTATCAGCAAACGAGCCTCGATCATTATCTTTGTCTCTACATTAAAGAAAGCAAACTTATTGGCACGGTACTATACGGTGATGTGAGTGAAAGCGGGTTTTATAGTCAGCTGATCACTGATGGCAGTGACATATCCTCGATAAAAGAAGACCTTATCTTTGGCGAAGCCTATTGCGATGTAGAGAAAATAGAAGCAGCTGAGCCCGAATCTGCCGTGCCAAGTGACGCACACCTAATAGGAGAGGCCTCATGAGCAGCACCATCTTAAATGACGATCAAGCCCTCAGTGTCGTACCGTCCTCTCGCATTACAACTTACACTGAGGATTTGATCAGTCCTATTCGTACCACTTGTCCTTACTGCGGCGTAGGCTGCGGCGTACTAGCAAACATCGATGAGGCAGGTGTAGTCAGCGTGACAGGCGATCCTGAGCATCCAGCAAACTTCGGCAAACTCTGCTCAAAAGGCAGTGCATTGGCACAAACATTGGGCACTGAACGCAGGTTGACTCAGCCTTATTATCAAAACAAACAGCGAACAATAGCAAAAGGACAACCGACAGATACGCAGCCTGTCGAGTGGGAGGCAGTATTGGATGATATTGCCAGTCGTTTGAATAACACTATCGTGACACACGGGCGTGACAGCGTAATGTTTTATGTGTCAGGGCAGCTGCTTACTGAGGATTACTACGTTGCCAATAAGTTCATTAAAGGCTTTATTGGTAATAATAATATCGATTCCAATTCGCGTCTTTGTATGTCCTCAGCGGTTGCAGGGCATAAGCGTGCTTTTGGTGCAGACTTAGTGCCTAGTAATTATGAAGATTTAGAGTCTTGTGATTTATTGGTGCTGGTGGGCTCCAATATGGCGTGGTGTCATCCTATCTTATTCGGACGGTTTTTAGCCGCCAAAAAGCGTGATCCTAATAAAAAACTAATCGTGATTGATCCGCGTCGTACTGATTCTTGTGAATTTGCTGATTTGCATTTACCCATCGCTGTTGGCACGGATACGCACTTATATAACGGACTGCTGCATTATCTTGAGCAAGAAGGCTGTGGTGATAAAGACTATCTTAAGCAGTGTCATGATGTTAAGCCCGCCTTAGAGGCCGCAAAAACATGGACGATTGATAAAGTGGCGACGGCATGTGGTATCAGTGCGGATCTGGTACAGGAGTTTTATGCGCTGGTTGCTGCAAATGATAAAACCGTCACGGCATTTAGCATGGGTGTCAACCAATCTGCAAGTGGTACCGACAAGGTCAATGCCATTATCAATACTCACTTGTATACTGGGCGAGTGGGCCGAGTAGGTGCAAGTCCGTTTTCACTCACCGGTCAGCCAAATGCGATGGGCGGGCGCGAAGTCGGTGCATTAGCTAACCTGCTTGCCGCGCATCTAGACCTAGACAACGAGCAGCATCGTCATTTGGTGGCTGATTTTTGGCAAGCGCCGCAACCGCTTGCCGCAGAAGTTGGGGTAAAAGCTTGCGATGCTGCTGATGCCATACTAGATGGCCGTATCAAAGCCATCTGGATTATGGCGACCAACCCTGTCGTCAGCTTGCCTGAGGCTGATAAGTTTCGCCGCGCATTGGCTACCTGTGATTTGGTGATTGTATCTGACTGCTCCGTCGACAGCGATACGGTTAAGTGTGCAGATATTGTTTTGCCTGCACAGGGTTGGGGGGAGAAATCAGGCACAGTGACCAATTCGGAGCGCCGCATCTCGCGCCAGCGGGCGTTAATGCCTGCACTCGGACAAGCAAAGCCTGACTGGTGGATACTGTCGCAAGTCGCTAAACGCATGGGTTTGGCAGGGTTTGATTATCAGCATGCTAGGGATATATTTAATGAGCATATCGCTCTGACAGCTTATAGAAATGATACCAGCCAAGATGTATCAGAAAACAATCAACCGCGCCATCTTAATTTAGCAAAAGATCTTTCGCCAATGGTAGTAGGGGCGATAGCATCGATAGAGGAAAGCCCAAACCATCTTAAGCAGCAAAATAAAAACGTATTCTCTTTCAGTCACGACGCATATGATGTCATGACACCGTTTCAGTGGGGCGGCGCACGTATTACACCTAGCAAAACGAAATTTATTGCCATTACGCCTCCCAGTCACGCCAGTATACCCAATAGGCATACGCAACGATTGAGCTCGAAAAGCGCTGATAGTAAAAAAAATAACGGCAGTCATACGTTTCATCAAGATAGCTCAGGGGCATTAGACCTACGGCTGATTACAGGTAGGCTTCGCGATCAATGGCATACGATGACGCGCACAGGACTTGCACCGCAGCTCAACCAACACGAGTCTGTACCAACGCTCACCGTGCATCCAAATGATGCCAAGCAGCTCGGTGTTGACCAAGGCGATTATGTACAGCTACGTCCCTGCTATGAGAAAAACTTATCAATAAATAGCCAGCCGCCGCGTACGGTCGCGAGCACCACTACAAACAGTCAGGTGCTCGCGCAAGTTGCTATCAGCGACAGTATGAGTGCAGGTGATGCCTTTATGCCGATGCATTGGAGCAACGCCTTTGCTCGTTTTGCTCGCGTAGGTACGCTGATCCCAACAGTCGTTGATCCACATTCAGGACAGCCTGAATTAAAAAATTCTGCAATCAGCGTGATGCCTGTACCGATGAAAACTTATGGCAAGATTTTGGTGCATCCTGATCTACAAGACACCATGATAGTGCATCTGCGTGAGACTTTATTGGATTTTGAGAAAGAGCCTGAGGATCAAGGAGTGCTGATACCTTCTTCTGATACAAATACAGCTTCTGAAAGATCAAACTCATTACCCGCATTGACATGGAGTTTAAGTCGTCAAACCAATAGCGTCTTGATTACTTTAGCTAGCCCTGTAGACAAAGTCATCAGTAAACTGCTTGACCCTGAGTACTGGCAGCACTTTATCAATACCTATCAAGCATCTCTCACCGATAAATCGATCAATAGTGCCTTTACTTGCAGCAAGCAAGCAAAGCAGCTTCGCTTCGTCTCGACGCAGGTAGAGGCAAATAATAAAGTGATAGATCGGGCATCGATTAGTACGTCAAAGTCTGACATACCAAGCGATCAGCTACTGCTCAGCATTTGTTTTGCGCCGCAAGTGGCGCAGCTACCCAGTATGCATTGGCTTAACAATTGCTTTGCCAGTACTGATGCGATACCAGAGAATCAACGCTATAAGTGGTTGCTGGCAGGTCGTCCAGCGACAGGGTATGTTGATCCAGGTGCATTAGTATGTTCATGTATGGCTGTTGGAGAGAATATTATTATCGAAACAATTACCAAGCAGCAGTGTATGAGTGCCCACGCGGTTGGAAAGGCATGCCGAGCAGGGACTAACTGCGGTTCATGTGTGAGTCAAATTAATGCCTTGATCGATAGGTATGCGTCTTAAGTAGTGCTTGTTGCAAAGTTTGATCGTTAATATGGCATAGGGCTTGCAGCGTATTTTATATGCTCTTCTTTTCTTAGGTATGCCATTGTTAGGTGCAGAGTTGCGCGTTATTAACAGTGTTATTAGGAGTTATTACCATGACTGATTCATCTACCTTTATTGCCGCATTAACTTCACAAAATTTACCCAATATAAATTGTCATATCAGTGTGAGCGATGAGCCATCAGGTATAGAAAAAAGTGTGAAAACAGGCACGGTACATTTGGTTGGTGCAGGTTCTGGCGATCCTGAGCTACTCACGTTAAAAGCATTACGAGTAATGCAAAAAGCAGAGGTCGTACTCTATGATAGTTTAGTTTCAGAGGATATCTTAGATATGTGTGCGCTGACGGCAGAGAAGATATTTGTCGGTAAGCGCTGTGCCAATCACGCACTACCACAAGAAGGTATCAATGAGCTACTGGTCAAACACGCGCTAGCAGGCAAAACGGTCGTTAGGCTCAAAGGTGGCGACCCCTTTATATTTGGACGCGGCGGAGAGGAGCTGCAAGAAGTGGTGCGTCATGGTATTCATTTTGAATCTATTCCTGGTATCACTGCTGCTAGTGCGGCCGCAAGTAGAGCAGGTATTCCCTTGACACACCGTGATCATGCGCAAGCCGTAAAATTTGTGACCGCTTGCAAAAAGTTGGGCGCACCTAATAATGACTACGATGAACTCTTAGACAGTACGCAGACGGTTGTCTTTTATATGGGGTTGAATCGACTAGATGAGATGACCCAAGGGCTAATTGCCGCAGGGCGCGACAGTAATACACCTTTTGCTGTGATTAGTCATGCCAGTTTGCCAACGCAGCAGCTTCTTATCGGTACGCTTGGTAATATCGCGGAGCAGCAAGCTGAGGCAAAACTGCCAACACCTGCGCTATTGATTATGGGTGATGTGGTTAATTTATATCATGAGTTTGCAAACTACAACCTTGGTGCGTTAGGCAAAAGTACCTTTATTGACGTTCAAAACGTTGTTAGCAGTCATGATTTAGTCAGTAATTTGGAGGTTGTCACGTAGGATAGAAGCATACTAGTGCCAAGCGATAATAGTGCTTAGCACTTTTATAGTATGTCAGCGCAAACTGAACCGCCCCGGTATTGTCGGAGACTTAACATTCTGAGAGAATACGACAATGAAAACACGAAACTATACCCCTGAAATGAAAGAGCGAGCCGTCCGTATGCTAGGGTGTGTTGACAATTACCGTAAATGGATAATCGTCGCTGCTAAATAGATATTAGCAGCAAACGACTCATCCGTTTTTTCAGCACGCATGGCAATTTTCTTGAAATCTTTCAGCTTACAGAAGAAGTTCTCGATTAAGTGACGCCACTTGTACATTTCTTTATCGAAATCTCGTTGCTTTAAACGAGAGCGTTTAGGGGGTATGACCGCTTTGCTACCACGCTCTTTTCAGTCTAGCAGTAGCCAATCCGTGTCAAAGGCTCTATCAGCAAGCAATGCACCAAACTCTTTATCTTTAATTAAAGGTTTAACGCCAGCCATGTCATGCTGTTGTCCTTTCAATAAAGTAAAATCAACAAGGTTGCCTAATGCATCAACCATTGCCATGATTTTAGTGGTCATACCGCCTCTTGATTTGCCAATTGCCTGATGACAAGCCCCCCTTTTGCGCCTTGTCCATGACGATGTACCTTAACAATAGTGCCATCAATCATGGCATACTCTAAATCTGAGTCATTCAGAGCATTAAATAGCTTGCTGAATCTATCGCTTTTTACCCATCGACGGTAGCGCTTATAAACACTGTTCCAGTTACCAAATTCAGGGGGTAAATCTCGCCACGGACTACCTGTTCGGACAATCCATAGAACAGCTTCGATAAATAGTCGATTATTTACCGCTGTTCTACCAACATCGGTCTCTTTACCTGAACAATACGGTGCTATCTTTGCCCACTGGGCATCACTTAGTGTTAATCTAGTCATAACACTATGATTATCAATTATTCTATATATGTCAACACACCCTAGTTGAAGCTAAAGACGACTACCCATCCACATGGTCAGCCATCAAAGCCATAGCACCAAAGATAGGTTGCACGCCTGAGACCTTACGATCATGGCATAAAAAGCACATTGATAAAACCATTCCTGCAAAGATTCAAGCTCAAAGCCAAGCCGAGCGCATCAAAGAGCTTGAACGTGAGAACAAAGAATTAAAACAAGCCAATGAGATCATAAGGAAAGCAGCCGCTTTTTTCGCCCAGGCGGAAATAGACCGCAAACCTTAGTGATGGTTCAATTCATCGACGAGAATAAATCTATTTATGGCATTCCAGCTATTTGTAGAGTCTTGCCGATTGCCCCATCCACATACTATCGTACCAAAGACTTAAACGACAATCCGGAGAAGCGTTCACAGCGTAGTCAGCATGACGATTTCTATCTAAATGAAATCAAACGTATTTGGAAGGACAGCAAATGCCGTTATGGTACTCGTAAAGTCTGGCAACAGTTGAAAGCAGAGGGTATACATCCTGCACGTTGCACTGTAGAGCGTTTAATGCGTCAGCATGGAATGCAGGGTATTTGGCGAGGTAAAGGTAAGATAACGACTAAGTCTCGTGACGATCAAAAGCGTGCTGATGATTTGGTTAATCGTAACTTTAATGCCCATCGCCCTAACCAACTATGGGTTGCTGATTTTACCTATACAAAGACACTGAGTGGCTGGGTATATACCGCCTTTATCATTGATGTATTTGCTCGTAGCATTGTCGGTTGGAAAGTATCTAATCGCATGAACACGGATATGGTTATGGCTGCGCTAAATCAGGCGATAGCAGACAGGAACAACCCTAAGGATGTCATTCATCACAGTGATCGAGGGGTTCAGTACTTATCCATTCGCTATACTGATAAGATGGCTGATTCTGGCGTCATTGCATCTGTTGGCACGACAGGTGATTCATATGATAATGCGTTGGCTGAAACGGTTAACGGACTTTATAAAACAGAGGTGATTGAATATTTAAAACAGCAGTGGCGGGATGCGTGTGATGTTGAATTAGCAACCCTTGAATGGGTCGATTGGTTTAACAAAACTCGCATTCATAGTACGATTAGTTATGTGTCGCCTTTTGAGTTTGAGAGACGAAACTATGATAGTTTTATTGAGTCAGACAAAGCTGCCTGACTCAAGCAATCAAGTCTCCGATATAGTCGGGGCGGTTCAGTTAACATGTTTTTGAAGCCTTTTTGGTAGTTCCGCTAGGGTTATAGCCTAAAGATAAGTAATTAAAAATGAATATACTACGTTAACCTTACACAGAGTAAGTACAATTACATTGAGTTAGACCGTTACTATCAACAGCTTAATGAATCACTTATTCCGAACTGGGGTTATAACTATCATTTTGACTCCTCCTTTATCATCGCTCTAAATCTATCGGAGAATTCAGGTAGAACGGAGCGCACTGTAATCCACGGAGAGAGGGAGGCAATACCCATTGGATCCTCATAAAACTCAGTTGCAGCTTCTTTGATAGCCTCTTCAAAAGCTTCGACTGCACTTATCTCATCTTGACGGTTATACTCAAGGGCATTTATCTTACTGAGTGCATTGTACTTTGAAATCTCAATACGCGACTGCTGGTAGTATGAAGCAAGGAGTGTTTTAAAAGAGGCTTCTGAAAAAACCACTCCCTCTTGAGCTAAAATTCTAAAAAGAGTTTTAGCTATATCGTGTGCCATCTTGTAAATGCCACCACCTTCACTTTTTGAGCCTAAGTCTTGATGTTTATGCTCATAACTCTCCATGATTTCTGTTTGACAGATACGACGGCTTGAGGTGTTGTTATAAATTTCTGAGAGTGTTGAAACCTCAAGCCCCCAAGTAGGAGAAATTGCAATACCACGACCAAGAGAGCGGATAAATGCGAACTCTCCAGAGAGGGCATAACGAAAACTCTGCATATACTCCAAGTACTGGTTTGAGCCAAAAGTGATCTTGAGGGCTTTTATGAGTGGTGTATAAAAAAGACGGGTCACACGACCGTGGAGCTTGTTTGTAACGCGAGAGTAAAAGCCTTTGTTAAACTCAAAATCAAGTCCTGGGTGTACTATGGGGTAAAAAAGCCGTGCAACAAGCGCTCGTGAGTAGTTTACTATGTCACAATCATGCAGGGCAAAAGCATAGTTATCTTGATCTGTGAGACCATAACCTATCATTGTCCAGACATTACGTCCTTTTCCTGGAGTGTCTAAACCAGGAAAACCCTCATCTGTAAGCTCTTTATATATCTTTTTTATATTTGGACCATCATTCCAAAGCACATCAACATTACACTCCAAAATGCTCATACGTTTCTTTACTTCTAAATACTGCTCTTTAGTTGCACAGTCGAGTCCAAGTATAACTTTATAGAGATACTTCACGTTTTTAAGCTCATCAATAATAGTCTGCATCGCTGGCGTTTCAAACTCTGAGTAGAGAGCGGGAAGCAAAAGCACCATATTTCTGCGTTTTGAAAAGTGCAATAATTCTTCTTCTATGCTTTCTAAGGAGCGATTTCCCACATCTTGTAGTGTTGTTATAACGCCGTTTTGAAAAAAATCTGACATCTTATTCTCCCTTTAGATGTTATCTCATATGACTAGACTGCCATGATTTTTCAAAACCTCGCAGTGACAGCAAGTGTCATTGCAAGCGAAGCGCGGCACTCTAGCCTTCACGGTTACCTTTTATTATTATCGCTACATCTATCATATTTGTGCCACTACAGTCTTATGTTTAGGGGGGTACCATATTTCTTGCTACCTACACCTAAAGTCTTTTCTTTAAGCTAGCCATATTTTGAGACGAATTTTTTTAGCAAAGACGCCTCAAGTACATCGGCAAATATCTCTCTTGCAAGCGCTTTAGAGTCCATCAAATATCTCCAGTATAGAGCTATTCCAACCTTTTGGTCCTGGGTAGTCTGCTTTTTTTATATCTGCGTTTCCTATGGCACTAAAAGAGCCATCATAGAGGGGAACTAATACACCAATATCTGCTTTTTTTATCATAACAAAGTCATTTGCACTATCCCCAAGGGCTATCTTGATACACTTTTGTTTGTAATACTCTTCATACATGTGAGCAAGTGTAAGCATGGCGTTTGCTTTGTCTTGTAGGAGTGAGACAAGGTGGAAAAACCTTCCCCCTTTTACTATATCGAAGCCCTCTTCATTTGCCTCTTTTTTAAGAGCCTCAAGCTCTCTTTCGTCTTGCATCAAAAAAGGCTCACTAAAGTCGCGTTTCATGGCATTTAAGCTCTCTTCTCTTGGCAAACCTGTATGATGCATGACTTCGTCAACACTCATATCTCCAAAACCTTTTATAGAGTAGCTGTGTTTCATGTGTGTGAAAAAAAGTCTTAGTTCTGTGTAGGAGTAAGCCTTCGAGAATTTTATCCACTCCTCTTTAACCGCCATCTGTCTTGCAAGTACAGACTCTGAGGGCACAAATATCCCAGCACCATTTTCAACAATAAAAGGCTGCCGAATGCCTAACTCCTTTTGAAGCACCACTACTTCACTAAAGGTTTTGCTCGTAGCGATAATGAGAGGAATTGAGCGATATTTTAAAAGTGTTAAGGCCTCTTTTGCAGGAGCGAAACTATAATTCTGGTGATTGAGTAGTGTTCCATCTAAATCGGTAAATACAAGATATCTCTTTTTCATAGCAGTAAGATACAACGCAATTATTTGTCATGGTCGACTTATTTCAGACCACTTCTTAAAGGCTTTTATTGAAGTAAACGCAGTCGAAAATGCCATGAGACCTCTTATGGTATCTAGCACTTTAGAACAACGCTTTGAGCAATTACTTTATGGACTAACAACTTGGGTTTATTACAACTTAGATTAGGGGCTGTATAGAACTCAAATCAGCGGCAACCAAATAAAAACACAAGCTATTATGATCGCAGCACCGTAACTGTCTTTAAGCTTATCATGCTGAAAGCACTTACTATTTAATAACGCAAACATACAATCAATTTAGTAAACACCAGTTTATCAAAAAAAATCTGCTTTTGGGGCTTAGATAAGTCTAAACGTCTTTATACTGAAGGTATCGGACGTTATATTAAAATTTTTTGAGACAAGAAACTTAATTTGCAATAGATAATGTTTCATCTGTAATCAGCATCATATGCACAAAAAACCGTAGTAGCGGTGAGTATTGCCATTTATTCGTCCGTTCTCTATGGTCTTGACTAGCAATACCGATATAGAGAGCATTTTTCGACTCATTAGATTGCTGCTTAATGTCTTGATAGTCAGTAGATGAAATAGTTTTCATCAATAAAGCTTCGTTGCTACTTATTAGCCAACGCTTCAAAGGTAACAGCTTCTCAGCGATATCAATGAAACGCTGCAACGCCTTCTCATCTTCTGTTCTAAATGGTAGGTATGCTCTGCTAACAGACAGTTTTTCACGACATATCTCAATAAACCAAGTCCAGTCAGTCCCTGACTTTTCTCGTAGACGGTAGGCATTATTTAACAAAAGCGATAGCAATCTTAAATCACTTTGGTATTGAATGTTCAGTGGACTCAGTACAGGGGTGTTTGAATCTGATAGCTTAACAAAGCGAGGTTTGCCGCGTTTGGTAGTGATATCGGTAATCTCGCTGGCACGTTTTATTAAAATATTTGCATCGTGAATAGAAATATTTGCCAACTGGGCCGCTTTACTTAAAGGCATCTTTTTATCATAGGTCTGTAGTAGCAGTTGTACTCGGTTTAGACCATAACGACCAAACAGCTCATTATTGGCTGGCGTATTGGTACTCAAGAGAAATTGCTTAGCACGGCTTTCGATCGTAAATTTCGGTGACTTGCGTTTGCCTTCTATGATATTTTTAAATAACAGCTTACGTATACTAGGCATATTGATCATACCGTTATCATCAATGTCAGCATTATCACTGATCTGTCTTGGGCTAATTTTAGTAGATTTGGTAATGTTACACAGTGTTTGTTTGGGTAGTCCGATGTCAGCAACACTCAACGCATAAGTAGCCATCAGAGTAGCAAAGTGATTGTAATACTCAAAGCTCCGCTCAGGCGATAAGTGCCCCATAATACCTGATAGAGCGTACCAGCGATCTTGTCCCTTGGTATGCTCCCCGAGTAGGCCTTCTTTTATACGCAATACGTCGCTTTCGTCATAATCGGTGAGTGCTTCTACGAGATCTGAATGGCCTACTAGCGCTAAAGATAGGTTGCTCACTGCCGTATGCCTAAACCCATGAAAAGTATGCTCTGCTACATTATCATCTACCGATATGTCTTTTAAGACTCGTTTGAGTAACTGCAACGGAACATGGTCATCAATAGGGCGCTGATCCGATGATAAGGTAAAGATAAATTTGTTTGAACTGTCGCCAATATTACTCTGCACAAAATTAATAAAAAAATTCGAGCCTTTCCCAAACTCTGTGTAACTGCTTATAATCCAATGTAAAGGAGAATATAGTTAGCTGAATGTAAAACTGTTATGGATTTAAACGCGCTACTGGTATAAATTTTACTTGCGTGCTGCGTTCCCAGAGGCTGCGCAAAATTCATCCCAGTAGCGCTATGACATTTTTAGAGTGTATCGACTATAAGCAATGACAAAAGAAACAGAACTAAAGAAATTAGCCGAACAAATGGCTAAACACGTTGGAAGCTTCGAAGACATCAAAGCATTTCAAAAAGAGCTCATGCAGTCATTTATTGACACTGCCTTAGAAGCCGAGATGGAAGATCATCTAGGCTATCCTAAGCATGAAAAGGCGGATAAGCAAAACAAGCGCAACGGTCACACTAAAAAGACAGTACGCAGTGACACAGGCGATCTTGAGATATCCACCCCCAGAGAGGGCGCATTTTGGGCACACAGGTTTTTCAACAATAATTTTTTGATGTCTTACAGATATAAAGTTTAGTTGAAATTAACCTTTCTATTCCGCCACAGCCCTTATATTACGGGCATAAAAAAAGCCCCAATCTTAAAGATTGGGGCTTTTCGAATCTGGTAGGCGTAACTAGATTCGAACTAGCGACCTCTACCATGTCAAGGTAGCGCTCTAACCAACTGAGCTATACGCCTATTTAGGTTGAGCATTTTAGCAAGTTTTTAAGACTTTGCAAGCCTTTTTTATAAAAAAATTGAATTATTATGAAAATACTTATAATTCCTTCGATACTGAAGCTTTTTATGGCCTTTTCTCTATAGTTTGGCGACTGCCAGCGATTTATCTGATGCGTTTGGATGGTGTTCTGTGAGTGATAAGCATTAAGGATAAAGCTGCATAGAGATATCACCGGTATTGATGTTACTATGGTTGTCATAATGGCTCAGTGGTTTTCATAAAAGAGCAATGGTTTTGATCAGAGGTCGTTGTACAGACTGTTTTGTTTGATGTCAGGACTCAATGATGACGTTGACAAGGCTATGATGATATTAACGTAGAATGGGATAGGTTATGGGATTATTAGTCGAGGGAAAGTGGCAAGATCAGTGGTATGACACAAAATCCAGTGGGGGGCGTTTTCAGCGTGAGGACGCAGGCTTTAGAAACTGGGTGACCGCAGACGGTAGCGCAGGCCCATCAGGGGTAGGCGGTTTTAAAGCCGAGCCAAACCGTTATCATCTGTATGTATCGCTGGCTTGCCCTTGGGCGCATCGCACCACCATTTATCGTAAGCTCAAGGGCTTGGAGGATATGGTGTCGTTGTCGGTCGTGCATCCGTTTATGGGTGATAATGGCTGGACGTTTGCCGCGGGTGAGGGCGTGATTGCTGATCCGCTACACGATGCCGATTATGCTTATGAGATATACGTTGCGGCGAAGCCTGATTATACAGGGCGCGTCACGGTGCCTATCTTGTGGGATAAAAAAACCAACACCATCGTCAGCAATGAGTCATCAGAGATTATCCGTATGTTTAACACCGCCTTTGATGAGGTTGGCGCGCGTGCTGGTAACTTTTTGCCAGCAGAGAGGTTGGCCGAAATCGATGAGATCAACGATAGGATCTATACAGCGGTAAACAATGGCGTCTATAAGGCAGGGTTTGCTACCACGCAAGCTGCTTATGAAGAGGCAGTGACGGCGCTATTTGAGGCGTTAGACATGCTCGAGGCGCGCTTGTCCCAGCAGCGCTACTTGGTCGGCCAGACGATCACAGAAGCAGATTGGCGTTTATTTACCACGCTTGTGCGTTTTGATAGTGTGTATTTTGGTCATTTTAAATGCAACATACGCCGTATTGTTGATTATCCCAATCTATGGGGCTATCTACGAGAGTTGTATCAAGTGCCAGGCGTTGCAGAGACGGTCAATATGACGCATATCAAGCAGCACTATTATGGCAGTCATGCCAATATCAACCCAACACGTATCGTCCCTGTCGGGCCTGCGATTGATTTTCATTCACCACATCAGCGTGATAAGACATAAGTTTGTCTCAAAGTGACCATTTATTAAATTGTCAGTGTGTTTAAGAGGTTCACTGACATAGGTTAACTGATACTGATAAAAAAACACCACAACAAAAAATGCCCCAGCTGACCGATGTGAGCTGGGGCGTTTTTGAAAGATAAACTACTGGTTAAACTTATCTTTAAGCGTTATTTAGCTGGCGCGCTGCCTCTAAGGCAAAATAGGTCAAGATACCGTCGGCACCCGCGCGGCGAAAGCCAATCAAAGACTCTAGGATCACCGCATCAGTCAGCCAGCCATTTTGAATCGCGGCCATATGCATGGCATATTCGCCAGATACTTGATAAGCAAAAGTCGGTATGCCAAAGGTGTTTTTGACTTCGCGAATCAAATCCAGATAAGGCTGACCGGGCTTAATCATCACCATATCGGCGCCTTCGTTGATGTCCATGGCCACCTCGTGTAGAGCCTCGGCGCGGTTACCAAAGTCCATTTGGTATTGTTTTTTGTGCCCACCTTTTAGGTTGCCTGCACTGCCGACAGCATCACGGAATGGTCCATAATAAGCCGAGGCGTATTTGGCAGAATAAGCCATGATAGCGGTATTGACAAGACCTTCGCTCTCAAAGGCATCACGCATGGCTTTGATACGGCCATCCATCATGTCACTTGGTGAGATGATATCAGCGCCAGCCTGTGCATGGACAAGGGCTTGCTTGACCAATACCTCGATGGTGGCATCGTTGATGACATAGCCACTATCGTCGAGCAGACCATCTTGGCCATGTGAGGTATACGGGTCCAGTGCCACGTCAGTCATCACCACCATTTCTGGTACGGCGTCTTTTACGGCTTTTACAGCGCGCGCTGTCAGGCCATTTTTATCGTAGGCTGCTTTGCCGTCTGGGGTTTTTAGGGCGTTGTCAATGACGGGAAAAATATCGATGGTTGTGACGCCCTCATTTAATAGCGCTTTGGCATAATCGATCAGCAGATCGATAGATAGACGCTCGACCCCTGGCATGCTAGAGATAGCCTCACGCTGATTTTTACCTTCTAAGACAAAAACAGGGGCGATAAAGTGTTTGGGGTGTAGCTCCACTTCACGAATCATCGAGCGTACATTGTCGTTATAACGCAAGCGGCGTAAGCGAGTGGCAGGATATTGACGGTTAAAGGTATAGCTCATAATCATTCCTTATATTTGTTTTGTTTGATGGGTTTACATGTTTTAAGCGTTGTCGTCTGATACGGCTATGTGAGGCTGGCTAGTATGGTCTGACTACTATACCCAATAGCCGCGGTCAAAAGCAAAAAGCCCTACCAAGTCGGTAGGGCTGATGGTACGTATCGACTGTCAAGGTGAGGGCATGGCCTTGCCCTCGTTAAGACTGCTTATGGTTCAACGATCTGGGTCACAGGGACGGTCTCTGTACTGGTGTCAAAGGTGGTTTTTTCGGTGATCACCCCGACTGCAGTATCTGTTTTACCATCGTCATTGACATCGACCACCGCGGTTGGCTCAAAGCTCGCGGTCTCTTTGGCCTGCGCTTGCTTTATTGCACCTGCTTCTTGCGGCGAGGCTACCCGTGCTGAGCTGGCAGCCTCGATAGCGTTTACTGCTTTTGCTTTGTTGGTGCTAGCAGGTAAGTTGACCAATTGTACCAAGTTTTTATGCGGTACGGGAATGGCTGTTGGTACATCAAGGTTGGCACCGCCACCGAGCGCTTGGTATAGCTCGATTTGGCTGACGATTTTTTGTAGCTCCAAATCCAAGATACCTTGCTGAGTTGAGAACAGCGAGCGCTGGGCATCGAGTACGTCTAGATAGTTTGCGATACCAGCCTTAAAGCGTGCATCTGCTATCTGATAGGTCTGCTCAAAGTTGTCTTGTAGACGATACTGTGCTTCGAGCTGCTGTCCTAGCGTCGCACGTGTGGCCAATACATCTGACACTTCACGGAAGGCAGTTTGGATAGATTTTTCGTAGTTTGCCAAGGTCTGCTCGCGCTCGATTTTGGCCACGTCGTAGTTGGCATCTAGGCGACCTGCATCAAAGATAGGCACGCTAATACTTGGGCCAAATGACCAGCCCACCGAGCCGCTCTTAAACAAGTCATCCAAACTACCACTACTCACGCCCACACTACTGGCTAGACTGATAGAGGGGAAGTAAGAGGCGCGTGCCACTTCGATATTGGCACCAGCCGCTTTGAGGCTGTACTCTGCTTGTAGGACGTCAGGGCGATAACGCAGCAGCTCACTTGGCAAGCCGGCATTAAAGATCTGCTGGCTTGTGATATTGCTGACGGCAGGCGCTGGAATCAGCTCATTTGGAATCGGGGCGCCAATCAGATACTGCAAGGCATTACGCGAGGTCAAAATACTACTCTGGGCGCGTAGTACCGCCAGTCTGGCATTTTCTAAAGACGCGCTGGCCTGTAATGAGGGCAGTTTGGGATCGACCCCAGCTTCAAAGCGTTTGTCGGCAATAAACAGCGAGCGCTCACGGCTTTCAGCAGTGGCTTCTGCCAGTTTTAGCTGCGCCAAGCTATAGCTTAGGTTGGCATAGCTTTGGGCGATGTTACTAATCAGGCTGATTTGCGTGGCGTCTTTGGCGGCGCTCGTCGCTAAGAAATTTTGCAAGGCTTGATCTTTTAAGCTGGCAATTTTACCCCAAAAATCCAGCTCATAGTTGGCCAAGCCTAGGTTGACGTTATAGCTGCTATTGGGGTTTTTGTCGACGCTATTTTGCGCTTGACGCGTGTAGCCTCCACTGGCGTTGATCGCAGGCAAATCATTGATGTCAGTGATTTGATATTGCGCGCGCGCTTTTTCGATAGCCAAACGGGCACTCTCAAAGTCTTTGTTATTTTCCAGTCCTAACGCAATCAGACCTTTTAGGCGCTCATCGCTATAAAAGTCCTGCCAGCGCTGTCCTGCGATACTTGGCTGCTCGCCACTACTGACGGTTTCTTTGTCAAATGCGCCGTAGGTTTGCTCAATCGGCACATTGGGCTCAGCCAATACAGGACGCATATCCGCCTTTGGAATGGTATTACAGGCTGCCATACTCATAGCCAAAAAGCTCAGGCCAAGTAGGCGCGATGATTTACCAGTAGCTAGTAAAGCTTTAGAGCTTATCGCTCTTACGGCTGAGTTAGAGGTTAAGAATAAAGAACTCATTGTGTATTATCTCCAAGGCTTACAGGCTGATAACTCGCAGGAGGAGTTAATGATTG
Source organism: Psychrobacter sp. Marseille-P5312 (assembly GCF_900291405.1). Taxonomy (NCBI): domain Bacteria; kingdom Pseudomonadati; phylum Pseudomonadota; class Gammaproteobacteria; order Moraxellales; family Moraxellaceae; genus Psychrobacter; species Psychrobacter sp. Marseille-P5312. Next base: position 266,327 of record NZ_OLML01000001.1, on the reverse strand, counting down.
CTTATCTTCTGTAGGGGCAGATGGGACCGGATTATCACCGCCGCCGTTACCACCTGGATGGTTATCATCATCCCCTTTACCATTGTGAGCTTCATTGCCCTTATAAGGAAACATGCTGCGCACCCAAATATAAAACATAGGAATAAAGAAGATGCCGAGGAAGGTAGCGGTTAAGACACCACCGACCACACTGGTACCAATAGCATTCTGACTGCCTGAGCCTGGACCGTTCGCCAAGAATAATGGCACAACACCGAGCCCAAAGGCAAGTGAGGTCATGATAATTGGACGCAGACGTTGACGTGCTGCGGTCATGACGGCCTCTGTCAGACTATAGCCTTCTTCTTGGTGTTCTTTGGCAAATTCAATAATCAAGATGGCGTTTTTGGCGGACAAACCAACGACGGTGAGTAGACCCACTTGCAAGTAGATGTCGTTAGCAAAACCGCGTAACCACGTAAATATCACCGCACCCAATACCCCAAGTGGAATAACCAATAGGACAGAGAAGGGGATAGACCAGCTCTCATATAGTGCCGCCAAGCACAAGAATACGACAAGGATTGAAAGCGCATAAAGCATCGGCGCTTGGGCACCTGACTTTTGCTCTTCTAATGACATGCCCGTCCACTCATAGCTGATGCCTTCAGGCAACTTGTCAATCATCGCTTCCATTGAGCTCATCGCTTCACCAGTACTCAAGCCTGGAGCGGCGCTACCCTGAATATTCATCGAAGGTAAGCTGTTATAACGCGTCAGACGCGGTGACCCTGATTGCCATTCACTGCTAGAAAATGCATCAAATGAAATCATGTCGCCCGTATCATTACGTACATACCACTTACCGATGTCATCAGGATTGGTACGGCTACTGGCTTCACCTTGAACATAGACACGCTTGATACGACCACGATCGACGAAGTCGTTGATATAGCTCGAGCCCCAAGCCGTAGAAATAACACTATTGATGCTGCCAAGCGATAGGCCATAAGCCGCTGCTTGCTCTTGGTTGATATTGACCTTGAGCTGCGGTGAGTCTTCTTGTCCGTTAGGACGCACGCCAGATACTTTATCGTTCTGTGCTGCCATGCCTAAGAGCATATTACGGGCTTCAAGTAAGCCTTCGTGTCCAAGGTTGCCACTGTCTTGTAGCATCAAATCAAAACCACTGGCATTACCAAGCTCAGTAATGGCTGGCGGCACGATGGCAAATACTTGAGCTTCATTGAGCTGTGTGACGAAATAACCCATGGCACGACCAGCAACGGCTTGCGCGGTGTTTTCATCGCCTGAGCGCTCTTCCCAATCTGACAGTCGAACGAATGCCAGACCCATGTTTTGGCCTTGACCTGCAAAACTAAAACCAGCAACGGTAAAGACAGAGGCGATATTGTCGCCTTCTTGTGTGTCGTAATAATTACTGACTTTATCGAGCACGTCTTGTGTTTCATCTAGCGTGGAGCCAGCAGGAAGCTGGACTAAGGTAAACATAATACCTTGGTCTTCTTCTGGCAAAAACGAACCTGGAATACGCAAGAACACCACTGCCATAATACCGATAATGGCGGCATAACCGATCAGGTACAACCACTTAAAACGAATACTTTTGCCGACGAAGTTTTCATAAGAGCGGCTGAGTTTAAAGAAGCCGCGGTTGAACCAGCCAAAGAAGCCTTTTTGTTGTTCAATACTGCCTTTTTCATGGCTCTTACCACGTTTTAGCAAGGTCACACATAGGGCAGGGGTGAACACCAATGCCACCATGGCTGACAGCGCCATGCTCGTGATCAAGGTGATAGAGAACTGACGATAAATAACACCTGTCGAGCCGCCAAAGAAGGCCATCGGTACAAATACGGCAGACAAAATCAGCGCAATACCAATAACGACCTTACTGATCTCGCCCATCGACTGAACGGTTGCATCTTTGACTGAAATATCAGGGTCTTCTTCTAATATTCGCTCGACGTTTTCGACGACAACGATCGCATCATCAACCAGTAGACCGATGGACAGTACCATTGCAAACATCGTCAATACGTTGATACTAAACCCTGCGACATACAACACCGCAAACGTACCTAAGAGTACGACAGGGACAGCAAGGGTTGGAATGATGGTGGCGCGCCAGTTCTGCAAGAAGACAAACATCACGATAAAGACGAGTACAATCGCCTCGATAAGTGTCTTGACGACTTGCTCGATTGATAAGCGTACAAAGGGCGTGGTGTCGTAAGGGACAACAGAGCTTAGACCTGCTGGGAAGTTGGTTTCTAGCTCGGCCATACGTGCGCCGACCGCCTCACGGGTCTCTAGCGCGTTTGCGCCTGCAGCCAATGAGATACCTAGACCTGCCGCCTCTTGACCGTTATACAAGGAGATGATGCTATAGTTTTCACTACCAATCTCTACGTCTGCGACGTCACCGAGACGTACCTGCGCGCCTGAGCTGTCTGTCTTTAGTAGAATGTTTCTAAACTCTTCTGGAGTCTGAAGATAGCTTTGTACACTGACGGTGGCATTGATAACCTGCTGATCAGTGTCGGCTGGCGCCTGTCCTAATTGACCAGCTGAGACTTGTGCGTTCTGCGCGCGTACAGCGCTGACCACGTCAGATGGCATCATGTTATAGCTACGCAATCGCGCAGGATCTAACCAGATACGCATGGCATAAGAGGAGCCAAACACTTGCACTTCACCCACGCCTTCTACGCGGCTAAGCTGATCGACGACGTTTGAGTTGATGTAATCGGCAATATCAGCACGATCCATACTGCCATCTTCAGAAATAAATGCCTGCACCATCAAAAAGCTGCTGGAGGACTTATTAACGTTGACACCTTGACGCTGAACAGCCTCAGGCAACGCGCTCATCGCCGCTTGCAGTTTATTTTGTACTTGTACTTGCGCCGTATCAGGGTCGGTACCGTTCTCAAAGGTAAGCGTCACTGAAGCGCTACCGTTTGAGGAGCTCGACGATGACATATACATCAGCCCATCAAGGCCCTTCATACGTTGCTCAATGATCTGAACAACGGAGTCTTCGACGGTCTGGGCGTTGGCACCAGGATAGCTGGCACTCACCGAAATCGTCGGCGGTGCAATACGTGGATACTGTTCGATCGGTAGATTGATGACCGATATCACCCCGATGAGCATGACCAAAATAGCCAGCACCCATGCAAAAATAGGGCGATTAATAAAAAAACGTGACATAGTATATCCCTAAGTCTTCCTATCTTTGAATGGAATTAGTTAGCAGCGGCTTCTGTTGATTTTTCTTTGGTAGCGTTGTTTTCAGAGGTGTCATTACCAGCTGGCTTCTTATCCATTGTTTTTGCCGCTTGCTGCGGTGTTTTGGCTTCAGCACCTTTTGCAGATGGTGCTGGATTGGCGCTCTCTAGTGGTTTTACCACCACTTCTTGCTCAGGTTTGACCTTCGAACCACCAATAACGACCAATTTATCACCCGCTTGCAGGCCATCTGTGACCACCCATTGTCCATCATAAGTACCATTGATGGTGACTGGACGCACTTGGATTTTGTTGTTTTTGTCAGCGATGTACACTTGCGTGTCGCCTTTAGGCGTACGCATGACCGCACTTTGTGGTACTAAGGCGGCGTTGGTGATGACGCTCTGCGTGAGGCGAGCGGTGACGTACATGCCTGGCAACAAGATATTGTTGCTATTTGGGAAAATCGCTCGCAAGGTGACCGCGCCTGTGGATTCATCGACTTTGGCCTCAGACAGCGCAAGCTTACCGCGTACCGGATAGACCGAGCCGTCTTCTAATACCAGCTCCACAGAGTTCATACCTGGCTGTGCTTTGCCTTCAGAGATTTGTTGGCGTAGCTTTAGTAGCTCAGATGATGACTGACTGATATCGACATAGATAGGGTCTAAGCGAGAGATGGTCACCAACGGATCGGGCTGACCTGCGCTCACTAGTGTACCCGCCGTCACGCTTGAGCGGCCCGTGCGACCCGTCAATGGCGCACGTACGATGGTACGGTTGAGGTCTAGCGTGCTGGCTTGTAGCCCAGCCTTAGCCGTTTGAATGCTTGCTTTGGCACTCTCGATGCCAGCTTGGGTCTGTGCGACAGCGGCCGCCGCGCTTTGTACAGCAGCTTGTGCGGTGCGTACCGCGGTTTGTGCTTGTTCGTATTGCTGCTTGGAGATGGCATCGATATCGACCAGCCCTTGCAGACGTTGTAAGTCGTTTTGCGCCTGCGCCAATGATGCTTGGCGGCTGGCTAGCTCAGCTTTGGCATTGGCGTTGTTGGCCTGTGCTGTCTGATAGTTGGCTTGTGCTTGTTGCACCGCGGCTTGCCCACTGGCGACAGAAGACGCATAGTTGTCGGTATTGATACGATAAAGGGGCTGGCCTTTTTTGACGTTACTGCCTTCACGGAACAGCACTTCGTCGATGACACCATTGACCTGTGGGCGGACGTCAGCGGTTTGATACGCGGCGGTACGTCCGGAGAATGTTTGTACTTGAGGGACGGTATCAAATGTGACGGTTTGGACGTTGACGACCGCAGGCGGCATCTGCTGCTGAGCGGCTTCAGCGCCAGCGGCGTCCTCGTTTTTGTCACAGCCAACCAGTACAGCTCCAGATAGCACAGATGCTATTACAAGCGCAAGAGTAGAATGCTTCATCAATGTCCTCGGCAATATCTATAAAGAATAATGGCAGTATAAAAAGTTTATCAATAAATTTTGATGTACGAAATATCGAGGGCCTACTTATTCTGCACATTCATGCCAGTACGGCATACTCAACCTTTGAGTCAATGGATTTAATAAAAATCGCTAGTAAGGCAGCCAGTAGCGAGTTTGATTGAGACGCGATTTGGTAAATGTGATATTAGAAGTTTAGGCAGACCACAAAGTAGGTTAGTAAATTTAAAGAGTTATTATAAACTATTGGGGTAACCCCACAGTCAAGTGATTCACGATAGGAAAGCTGACAAAAACTGACCGCACTGTGCTCGCTGAGTAAATAAAATCCCGCCATAGTAACTGCTACACCAACTAGCAGCTAATAAGAAGACATACAACCCGCTATGCAAATTTATTGTAATTTTTTGTTATAATTGTAAAGCCATAGTGTTATTGAGGTTTTAAAACCGCCAAAAATCTGCTTTGTCAATAAATTGACGAATTTATCAACCCCTAATTATGACCTTTAAAATATAGCGACTTAGACCAGTCAGTAGCCTCTAATGAGCGTGGTCAAATATCATCCAACCTTCAAAAATCCTTACATGATTATAGTACTGCAAAGATTTATGAAACTTAAAGAAAGGTAACTATTTAACTGGTATGTTGGTTTTGAAGAGAATAAGTTTTTGAAGAGTGTCGCTTTTAAGTTATGGGATTGCTGTTCATTGATTGCTAAAAAATGAGTCGTCTTAATTAGCCGATTATTTTAATTAGTCGATAACATAGACGACTCATATTTAATTATACCAATCGTGCGCTAGCAAGCTCAGTCAGCTGGTACAGACCTTGACGGTAGCGGTTGTCAGGCAGTGTGCCCAGTGCTTGCTGTGCCAATCTTGTCTCCTCTAGTGCACGCTGTTTACAGTAATCTAATGCGCCGGAGCTGCGTACCAACTCAATAAGCTGCTCAGCATTCGGTGTTTTACCCGTCTGTACCGCAATTCTTAGCTGCTCATAGCCCTCATGGTTTTGGTCTTTTAAAAGCTCAAGTGCTTTGATAGTTGGCAGAGTAGGCTTGCCTTCTGCAAGATCATCGCCTAGGTTTTTGCCCATTACCTCACTATCCCCACTATAATCAAGGACATCATCGATAATTTGAAAGGCATTACCAAAGTGCTGTCCAAAGTCGCCTAGCGCAGCCATATATTCTGTCTTGCCTTGCAAAATCGCCGCGCCTTGGGTCGCCATCATAAACAGCCGTGAGGTTTTGCCATCGATGATGTTGAGATAATCTGTCTCAGTGGCCTCAGGATTATGCTGATGCTGCAACTGCAAGACTTCGCCTTCAGCAATATCACAAGTACCATCAGAGAAGACTTGCAACAATGGCAAGCTTTGAAAACCAACCAAAAGATTAAAGGCACGGGCGATTAGATAATCACCGACCAGTACGGCGGTGGCGTTGTCCCATGTGGCGTTTGCCGTCGGTTTACCGCGGCGCTGTCCTGATTCATCGATCACATCGTCATGCACTAAGGTTGCGGTATGTAGCATCTCAGTAATGGCGGCTAGGTGCATCGCTTTTTCTGATGGATTGTCGTCAAACATACGCGCACAAAGCAGCGTAATCAGTGGGCGCATACGTTTGCCCCCTGCATTGATCACATGCTGTGAGACGCTCATGACGAGTTGTACTTTGGAGTTCAGGCTGCCAAATACTTGTTTGTCCATGATCTCAAAATCATCGGCCACGATACTTTGGATATCGGCATAGCTGGGCGTGGGCTGAGCGTTAGGCGTATTCGAGTCTAAAAGGGTGCTGGTCATAATAAATCGTCATATCAGTCAAAATAAAAAAGTTTGGTAGCCTCGGTCTTATATAGCAAAGGCGTCGTTTTGGTTATAATAGCATAGCTGTGTTTTTGAATGGTTGGTTAAAGTGTAGTGCGCTGACGCTGACGCTGACGCTGACGCTGATAGGTGCTGGGCTGGGAAGGTAGACGCTAAAAGCTAAAAGCCAACCGAGGATAGGCGTTAAAAATAACCAAAGAGTAAATAAAGAACTGTAAGTCACTGATTATATAAGCTATAATGGCCACCGTTAGGCATTAGCCATTCGTCGTATTTGCTAGCGTGTCTGCTAGACTAAGCAACTGGGCATTCACAATCATTGATTGTAAGTTGTAAACAGTCACTGGCCATAAAAAGTGTGTAGCAATAGCGGCCGCCTTTATAAAGCTTGATCGTCACTGACAAGCAGAGAGATACGGACGATGGTATTCAGGTAACCACCTTACAAAAACAAGAGGCGCGGCTTGCTTTTATGAGCAAAAAGCCGTAAAATCTTGCCTTTAATTTTTCCCTGTCGTGTTCGTTATCGAAGCGTTGATATAACATCAGCCACGGCACACGGGTTAAACGGAGTCATACAATGTACGCAGTAATCAAAACTGGTGGTAAGCAGCACCGCGTTGTCGTCGATGAGCTTTTAAAAGTTGAGCTACTAAAAGCAGAAAAAGGCGAGACAATCAAACTAGAAGACGTGTTGATGGTTGTTGACGGCGATAACGTCAAAATCGGTCAGCCTGTTGTTGAAGGCGCTAGCGTAGAAGTTGAAGTGGTTGAGCATGGTCGCGGCGAAAAAATCCGTATCATCAAGCACAACCGTCGTAAGCACTATCACAAAGAGCAAGGTCACCGCCAATGGTACACCTTGTTAAAAATCAAAGCCATTAATGCCTAATTCCCTATTTAGCGATTATCGCTAAACTAGCGCACTAAATGCTTAAGAGTTATCGCATTGGCGGTAAGTCACATTAACAAGGAGATTTTCTCATGGCACATAAAAAAGCTGCCGGTTCGACTCGTAACGGTCGTGATTCAAACCCAAAAATGCTCGGCGTAAAAATCTTTGGTGGCCAAGCTATCACAGCTGGTAACATCATCGTACGTCAACGTGGTACAGAGTTCCACGCAGGCGAAGGCGTTGGCATGGGTCGTGACCATACTTTATTTGCCCTAAATGACGGCGTTGTAAAGTTTGCGACCAAAGGTAAGTTCAACCGTCGTTATGTATCGGTTGAAAGCGCATAATTCATGGCCTATAACGGCTTAGCAATGATGCGACGTCATTTTATTTATCTTTCATTTGTATAAAATGACGACAAAAAAGCTTCTACTGTCTGAGGGCAGTAGAAGCTTTTTTTATGCCAGTCATTTCTCACGAACATTATTGAGCGTTTTGAGCTAATTGCTTTGAGCTAAGTGTTTTGTTGGGCGCTCTGTATCAGCCATTATCTGCCAGCTTACGAGTTTAAAAGACGGCTATTGGTCTATTAGACAACCGGTTTGGAAGGAATCTAAAAACTTGCCCAATCGCGCGCCATAGGGCAGTGCGTTTGGTTTATGATGTATAGTCGCCGCGCGTCAATCAGTTACAAGCGTGTATGGCAGCCGTAGTAAAGATTGCAAACGATGACTAGGCGTGTAATAAAAAAACTGGCACACTGTCTGCATTGTTTACTCACGTCGATTTTTTGGCGCGAGATAAGCACTTATTGAAAAAAACAATTTTAATGAAGACATTTTATTTTTATGCGATTTGTATGTTGAGAGAGGAATGAGTATGACTGTATCTAGCAAACGAACCACTTTAACACAAAAACTGATGAGCAGTGCGTTGACAGGCGTGTTGATGACATCGCTTGGCGTGGCTGCCCCTATGATGGCGATCAGCCAATCAGCAACCGCCGCCCCCGCGGACAATTTAACAGCCGCTAAGCGCTTAAATAAGCTTTTGGCAAACACCAAAAGTATGACCGCAAACTTTAGCCAAACCACCAAAGGCGCCAATAGTGGCACCTTCACAGGTACGATGAGCGTACAGCGTCCCAATAATTTTCGCTGGGAAACCAAATCCCCATCGCAGCAGCTTATCGTGGCCAACGGCAACTCGATGTGGGTCTATGATAAAGACTTAGAGCAAGCGAGCAAACAAAATGTCGATAGCCAAGTAGGCAACACGCCAGCGTTATTGCTGTCGGGTGATCCCAGTAAAATTGATAAAAACTTCAAAATCACCCAGCCTTATGATAATAAAAACTACTACGTGCTTTATCCAAAAGCTGATAGTGCGAGCTTTAAGAGCCTGTCGATGAGCTTTAGCGGCGGCAAGCCTGTGATGATGGTGCTTAATGACAGTTTGGGTCAGACTACTTCTATCAAGTTTAGCAATATCAAGCTAAACCCGAGTATTGGTAGTAGCCAGTTTAAATTCACCCCGCCAAAGGGTGTGGACGTCATCAATCAGTAAGTTTAGCCGTTCCAAAAATCTTACTCAAACCTATCCAATATTGACTATTAGATAGGTTTGACGTTTTCTTTCTGCTTCATTGTCACGCGCTATTTCTCATTTGAGATTTAGACTGACCACGACTCCACAGACTTTTTTAATTGGCGATGGAACTCACCGTCCAATAAACAGGATTATGCAGCTGTTAAAATAACAGTCGCGTTATTTAAAATATTGATGCTGGCGTTGAGGTCACGGTCATGAGAAACCTGACAGTTAGGGCACAACCACTCACGCATTTTCAATATTAGCTCATCTTTACCAAGGATATGATTGCAGTTTGAACAGGTTTTTGAGCTTGGGTAGAAGGGTCCGACTGATTTCACAACCTTGCCTTGCTCAGTGGCTTTGTAGATAAGCTGTCGCTTAAACTCAAAGAAACCCAAGTCACTGATAGCTCTTGATAGCCGCCTGTTCTTAACCATACCTTTGACATTCAAATCCTCAATCGCAATCACATCGAACTCATTAACCAGACTTGTTGTGATTTGATGGAGAGAATCTTGCCTAATACACCTGATCTTATAGTGCAAACGAGAGAGCTTGGTTTTCGCTTTTTCTCTGTTTTTACTGCCTTTTTTAGTGCGACTGAGCGCTTTGTTTAGCGTTCTTAGTTTTTTAAGGTTTGCTTGAAGTGGTTTTGGCGCTTTAATTTTAGTGCCGTCTGATAAAACCAGTAAGTCGGTAATACCAAGATCAACACCAACGCTTTTACCTGTCTTTTTAGTAGGAATTACAGCTTTTTGTATTTCAACAGCCACACTAACAAACCACTTACCGCCACGTTTAGAGATGGTGGCTGACATGATCTTGCCGTCAAAACGTAAAGCTTCTTTTAAGCGAACCCAGCCCAAGTTTGGGATACGAATGGATTTACCTTTAATGGCAAATTGGTCGTTGGATAAACTGAATCTATCGTCACGGCCTTTTTTACGAGCGGTTGGGTATTTCGCTAAGCCTTTAAAGAAGTTGTTATAAGCATCACCCAACTGCATGATTGCCGCCTGCGGAGCGCATTTGGTCACTTCCAGCATATAGGGGAATAATTCACGCTTAATGGCGTTCAATTCGCGTCTGAGCTTCGCCTGTGAGGGCTTGTTTAGATTTTTAGTATCAACCTCAACGCCTGCGGCCAAACACGCATCACGGTACGCTTTGTCAAGCGCATACTGCCGCTGCCACTCATGCAAAGCCCAGTTGTAGGCTTTTCTCGCCACGCCACAAGCACGAGCAAGGTGATTTGCCTGTACGTTGTTTGGCTTGAGTTCGATAATGTGTCCACGGATCATAATGCTTTTTTAACCGCCTCTATTAATTGTTGGTTTTTCTTGCTGCAAGAGCCGTATAGCCTCGCTGAAAATACGGTGATAATCTCCAATACATCTTGGGCTAATTCTTGCTCAAAACTCAATTCTTCACCTTGATTGATTATTACCACTTCAACGTCACGAGCTTCACACAACATGAAAACCAGTTCTGCACCAAATCGTAAAAGCCTGTCTTTATGGGTAATTACCAGCCGTTCAACTTTATTGCTCAGTATATCATCAAGCAGGTTTTTTAAGCCTTTCTTTTTATAATCCATTCCACTACCAAGATCGGTAATCGTCTCAAAAGTCCAGCCTTGCCTGGCACAATAAAGTTCCAAAACTTGAGACTGGAGAAGTAAGTCGTCTTTTTGATCACGACTCGACACACGAGCATAAGCAATGGTTTTTCGGTCTAATTTAGGTGGTGTATTCAAGGAATGCGGTCTGATTTCACTTAAATCATATCGCCTATGCCCGTTTTCGGTTCGCTTGGCGACTAACGTACCATCCTCATCCCAACGTCTTAATGTGGATTGAGCAACCCCGAAATGTTTGGCAGCCTCCCCAATACTAACCAGTTTCCCCATAACTTGCTCTCTATATAATAGATATAATCTATCTATTATAGTAATAAATAGGTAGGTTTGTATATGTTTTATTTAACTGTTTGCAACCCTCAAAACAAACGACTATGTATAAAAAAAAGGACAAGCCTTGCGTGGTTTGTCCTTTTTTATGGCAGCAAGACTCTAAGACATCGCTTGGATAGCTTCCATATCTGGCATAGGCGGCAGTTCATCCAAATGTGTTAGCCCAAATGCGTCCAAAAACTGCGGCGTGGTATGCAGCAGTGCAGGGCGCCCTAAGGTGTCTTTATAGCCTTCCTCGACGATCCAGCCTTTATCAAACAGTTGGCGCAAGATGTTACTCGATAGCGTCACGCCGCGGACATGCTCGATATCGCTACGGGTCACAGGCTGCTTATAGGCGATGACGCTTAGAGTCTCAAGCAGGGCTTGGCTTAGGCGCTCTTGGCGCTGCGGGAACACACGCTGAATGAGCGCGCTATAGTCGTCAGAGATTTGTAGTCGATAACCACTGGCGGTCTTGTGCAGACTGAGCACGCCGCTGGCTAAGCGTAATTGTAACCGCTCTAGCGCTTGGGTCAGCTCTTCGACCGTTAACGACAGCTGTTTTTTTAAGACCGTGTCAGTAAGAGGTGTCTCTGATGCGTGCAACAGCACTTCGATATGCTTACTCATCGTCTCTAAATAATCGTCCGTCTGTGTTGGCGATTGGTGCTGGTTGTCTGTCATTGCATATATTCTCTACTAAAAACTATTAAGCCAGCCACTGTAGCGTTAGGTGTCCTATGTGGTCGTTTTCTGCAGCCCCTTTATCAGCATCAGTACCAGCATCGTTAGGACGGCTTTCTAAATCGGTATTTACAACGCCAACCAGCTGCCGTTTTATCAGCTCCAGTACGGCAACGAAGCTGACCACCACACCGATCTTACCTTGGGTATTGTCCAACAGCTCATAAAATGAGCGCGCGCCATCCGTGCTTAGCTGACGGCTGATGCTGGCGATGCGATCAGACAGCGGCACGGTATCGACTTTGATGGTGTGCATCTGATAATCAGGCTGCAACTGCATCTTAAACAAACTATCGATCAACAGAGTTGGTGAATAGCTAGGTAATTCGGCGCTCATCACCTCGGTGCTGGGCATGCTGACCATCGCCAAAAACACATCGCGCTCAAGACGCACCAGATTGTCCAAGCGTTGACTGACCGCCTTGATCTGTGCGTATTCTTCAAGGCGCTCGATCAGCTCTGCCTTTGGGTCACGCTCATCGCTTGGCACCTCAGGCGTGGGCAGTAGCAGTTCAGATTTGATCGCAATCAATGTGGATGCCATCAGTAAGTAGTCGCCCGCCAGCTCAAAATGCTCGGTATCTAGCTCACTGATATAAGCCAGATACTGCTCTGTGATAGGCAAGATGGGCATTTGCGTGAGATCGACGTTGTTTTTTTTGACCAGATACAATAAAAAATCAAGTGGCCCGGCAAATTGCTCAAGCCAAATGGCAAAGGCCCCAGGCGGCACGTACAGATCATCGGGCAGATGTTGTACGGGCGTTTGATAGATACGTAGCGGTATTTGGCTGATAGCGGTGCTGTCTTTTTTGTCAGGCGTGCTAGCAGACAAAGCCGCTTTATCTAAAGCGGCTGATTGTTTGGTCGTTGAGGTTTGCATGTTTAGCACCCGTCCTGATGGCGACGTACTTTGCCACGTAAGGAGCTATTTAAGTTTGGCAAGTGGACGTATTCCAATAGCACGGCGGGCCTTGTCTAACTGTTTTCGGCTATGACGGCGCGCTTTGTTCGCCCCCATTTGCAGGATTTCTTCAAGCTCTTTGGGGTTGGCCATCAGCTCCTCATAACGCGCGCGAAATGGCGCAATCTCGCTATTTATTTTATCAAACAATACTTGCTTGGCATCACCCCAGCCGATACCAGCGGCATACTGTGCGCGCATATCCGCGATTTCTTCAGCAGTGGCAAAGGCTTTGTAAACCTCAAAAAGTGCTGAGTCATCAGGGTCTTTTGGCTCATCTGGCAATTGCGAGTTGGTGACGATTTTCATGATGGCTTTGTGCATTTGCTTTTCAGCGCTGACTTGCGGATTGGGTTCACCGAATAGAGGAATGGTGTTGCTATAGCTTTTGCTCATCTTACGACCATCAAGCCCTGTCAGCAGAGGGATGTCTTCATCAACGACCGCTGAGGGGAGGGTAAAGAGCGGTTTATAGCGATGGTTAAAGGTGCCAGCGATGTCACGCGCCATCTCGATGTGCTGTACTTGGTCACGGCCTACGGGGACGTGGGTGGCGTTGAACATTAAGATATCCGCTGCCATGAGCACAGGATAGCCAAACAGCCCCATGTTGATGCCTTGGTCTGGATCGACATCTGCCTTTTCCATATTAATATCGACCGCCGCTTTATAGGCATGGGCACGGTTCATCAGACCTTTGGCGCATGAACAGTTCAAAATCCAAGCCAGCTCTGGTATCTCAGGCACATCCGACTGACGATAAAAAGTCACGCGCTCAGGGTCAAGACCACAAGCAATCCACGTCGCAGCAATGATTTTGGTTGACTCATGGATGACGGCAGGATCGTAGCAGCCGATGATGCCGTGGTAGTCAGCCAAAAAGAAAAACGCTTCATCGTCGCTATTTTGGATCGACTCAATCGCTGGACGAATGGCACCGACATAGTTACCTAGATGCGGGATACCTGTTGGTTTGATGCCAGTGAGGATGCGTTTGTGTTCTTTATTAGGGGCGTCAGTTTGATTAGTCATGAAAAATCCGTGGTTGGTTTACTTTTTAATTTATTAGAGTGCTATTAGGGCGTGTCCTCAATTCAATCGATAGCCATCTAAATGGGCTAAAAACGGCTAAGTCTGGCCAAACGGTGTCAAATAGCTGACGAATATCTTGATATTATCTGCGCTATTTTCCTTGCTTGGCGGCAATTTATCTCATTTTTATCGCCATTTTGAAAATGAGGACAGGCCCTAGTGTTTTTACTTAAGTAAAAGAGTGGTATTGACGTCAACGACTCAATTTGATGGCGCAAATTATAACAAATTTACCTACTGCTTTGTTTGGGTATCAATGTCTACTTATAAATATCTGTACGACCATCAGGGCCGTTTTTGAAGCGGCGATGGAACCACATCCACTGAGTCGGATCAATACGAATCAGTCCTTCTAATATCTCATTGACACGTGTGGCGTCAGCGACCTCGTCATTACTAGGATAGTTTTCCAGCGCTGGGGTAATGGTCAGGTGATAATGAGGACGTTTGCCTCGCGGTAGGTTATCAGGCGTTTGCCGATAGGTATGCAGTGCCATGAGGGCAGGTGGATGCTGTTTGTCACCCAGTTTTGCCATACGTCTGGCGGCGGTAATGGTGGCCGCTGGTACACCAAAAAACGGTGCCATCACCCCTTGTTTGAGGCCATAATCCTGATCGGGTGAGTACCAAATCACGTGTCCGGCTTTGATTGAGGTGACTAGGCTGCGCATATCGCGGCTAGAGATTTGCTTACCAAAGATAGTGGTGCGGCCGTTGTAGATAAACCAATCGAGCAATGGATTGTTTTGAGGTCGGTACATACAATCGGCGGCAAAAAACTGCGTACAGAGTAAACCGCCCAAATCGAGCATCGTATAGTGCGCGCCCAGTAAAATTACCGCGCGCCCTTCGTTTTGGGCGTTGACTAAGTGCTGCAAACCCGATATCGATACCGTACGGGTAAATACATTAGGACGGAACCAAGCACATAAGGTCTCAAACACACCGATGCCCTGATTGACAAACACTTGCTTTGCCATTAGCTCGCGTTCAGCTTCTGGTTTTTCTGGAAAGGCCAGCCTAAGGTTTATCAGCGTATCACGCCGACGCGAGCCTGCTACGGTATAAACCAAAATACCCAGCTTACGGCCCAACCAAAACTGCCAACGCAGCGGCAGATATATCATCGGTAATATAAAAAAGAATAATAGCCAAATGCCCCAGTATTTGGGCAACAAAAACTGCCATTCAAAAGGCTTTTTTTCTGCTTGTGCGGTGCGTTTGTGGTTTTGTGTGATGGTCGGCGTACCGGCAGGGATGGCCGGTGATTTGCTGTTGTTTTTGGCCGTATGATTAGGCGACGCAGGGCGTGAGCCTGATACATCAGTCTTTGGGTGCTTGCTGGGATCGTATTGTTCTGGCGCTTTCATAATAAGGATGAGGTAATAAAAGTTACTATCATGATGGGGTAGTGCTGAATACTTTGCAAGGTGGTTTTTGCGTATAGCAGGTTTTTGTAGAATAGTCTTAGAAAAACAGCCATAAAAAAACCTTATAAGCTGTGACCAGCTTATAAGGTTTTACAAATCTACTCTTTGGCTTAATGCGAATACGACTGTTTTGAGATAAAGCGGCCAATCGCAAAAAGATAAGAGATAGCTTTGATTAACGTTTTGAGAATTGTGGACGTTTACGTGCTTTACGTAGACCCAATTTCTTACGTTCGACTTGACGTGAGTCACGAGTAACAAAACCAGCTGATTTTAGAGCAGGCTTTAATGTTTCGTCAGCTTCGATCAATGCACGCGTGATGCCGTGGCGGATTGCGCCCGCTTGACCACTGATACCACCGCCTGCAACGGTTACATATAGATCGTATTCGTTAGCAGAGTCTAGTAACTCTAGTGGCTGACGAACGACCATGCGTGAAGTTTCACGGCTGAAGTATTCATCAAGTGGTTTACCGTTAACAACGATAGCACCAGTACCTTTCGCTAAAAAGACACGAGCAGTAGACGTCTTGCGGCGACCAGTTCCGTAATTGCGTTCCATAAGTGACTCCTTAGATGTCTAGTTCTTTAGGTTGCTGTGCAGTATGTGGATGTTCTTCCCCGGCATATAGCTTTAGCTTCTTAATCATCGCATAGCCAAGAGGACCTTTTGGAAGCATACCCTTAACAGCTTTGTATAGAACATCTTCAGGCTTATGTGCAATCAGCTTGGTGAAGTTGGTTTCTTTGATACCACCTGGGTAGCCACTGTGACGATAGTACTTTTTGTCTTGTGCTTTTTTACCCGTTACCGCGATTTTTTCTGCGTTGATGACAACGATAAAGTCACCAGTATCTACGTGCGGAGTATAAGAAGTTTTATGCTTGCCACGTAAGCGAGTAGCAATTTGAGTGGCTAAGCGACCAAGAGTTTTGCCGTCAGCATCTACGACATACCAGTCATGGGTCACTTCAGCTGGTTTTGCACTAAGTGTTTTCATGATAAAACCTTAAAATTAGAATTCGTTGAGAGTTTAGCTGGGAACGGGGCTCTCAAAAAACAGACTGCACATTATAAGCAGTAGCGCCTACGCTTGCAAGCTGCATTGGGGTTTATTTTTGCCTTTATGCATCAAACTGCAGCGTTTGGCCAGTTTTTAAGCGGTTTTAGACATTTTGTAGGTGTTGCGTGATTTTGCTAAAAGCGTGGAGGCAAAGAAAAGCGATTTGCTCATCACTCACTTTTTGCAAGCACGCTGCAATTATGACGGTACCAGCCGATAAAGTCCAGCGACAACTTGGCCAACTTTGGTTTGTTTTAGATAATCAAAGCTGATGCTTGTTGGTTCTGTCTGCGCCGCGCAGGTCGTTGATTGGCTAAGGTGGTCGGCCAATTGCTGCAATTGTTCCTCTAGTGCTTTGTCTGCCTCAAGATATAGCAGCGTGTCGCTTGTGATCAACGACTGCTCGATGAGCGTCGTCAAGATAGGCTGCCATAAGTCCTGCGCATACGGCGGATCGATAAAGACGATATCAAAGTGACGTTGCAATGTTTGAGTGTGCGTCAGGACGTGTTCGGCGGTACCTTGGATAATCTGATAACGATGAGTCTCTAAGCGTAGCTGCGTGGCGCTTCGCTCAAGTAAGCGGCATTGGGCAGGATTTGGCTCGATAAAGGTAGTGTGCGCGGCGCCGCGGGACAGTGCTTCAAACCCCAACACCCCACTGCCTGCACAGCTGTCGAGCACATAAGCGCCGTGTATATCAGCCAGTAACCAGTTGAATAATGTCTCGCGCAGGCGGTCGGGCGTCGGACGCAAGCCTTCGGCGTCGACGAATTGGACGATACGGCGCTTGTGTTCTCCACCGATGATGCGGACATCTCCGGCAGAGCTACTCTTTGCCAGATGGCTGGTTTTGGGTGTGCGGTTTTTAGCGGCGCGTCTGCTTGAGGATTTTTTTGTCATGGCTTGGGTTACCGTGTCTGGTCATGGTCTTTATTTTGCTTATTATTCCTATGTATCCTATTGTGCCGCTGCATTGGCAGTTTGCTCAGCTTGTGCTTTTTCTTCTTTATCACGCAGCGCCTCACGCATGGCTTTGTCAAACGCTTTTTGACGTTTAATGGCTTTTAGTTCGTCTGCTGTCGGTGGCAAGATAGGGTCATCGTGCCGCTGCAGTACCCAATAATCAAAGAGCGCGCGGCCAATTGGGGCGGCAACGGTACTACCGCCGCCACCGTTTTCGACCAGCACCGCCAGCGCGATTTGTGGGTCATCGACAGGGGCAAAGCCACTAAACCACGCGTGGTCCCAGTGGCGCTTATCGAGTGCAGACTTATCATAGCGCTTGCCTTGGGCGATGGACTTGACTTGTGCGGTACCCGTCTTGCCTGCGATGCGATATTTGGAGGTATAAATACGGCGTCCGGTACCGTTTTTTATCACGCTCTCCATCGCGTCATGCATGCGTAGCCAGTCTGAGGGCTTGCCATTGTAGTCGATTTTGCCATCCGGTTTGCTGATGATCTTTACATCCGCTGCGCCGTCGCTACTTTTGAGTAGATGCGGGGTGATATGTTGCCCTTTACTGGCCGTCATGGCGGTGGCGTTGGCTACCTGTAGCGGCGTCGCCAAAAAATACCCTTGACCGATACTGACTGAGATGGTTTCACCCGGTAGCCAGTCTTTATCATAAGTTTCTTTTTTCCACTTCGGCGATGGCATGATACCTGAACGCTCATGCGGCAAGTCAATACCCGTCTGCTCTCCAAAACCAAAGCGCACCATCCAGTCATGCAGGCGCTGAATGCCCATCTCATAGGCGAGTTTATAGTAGTAAGTGTCCACCGACATCACCACCGATTTTTTGAGGTCGACTGAGCCATGACCACCGCGTTTCCAGTCACGAAAACGGTGACTGTCGCCTGGCAAGCTAAAATACCCTGGGTCATAGATAGAGGTCTCCCACTCCCGTAGGCCATAATGCAGCGCGCCCAAGCCTTCAAAGGGCTTGATGGTAGAGGCAGGGGGATACATGCCCTGCAGCGCACGGTTGTACAGCGGCTGATCTGGGTCATCACGCAGGTCGCCATAATCTTTAAAGGAGATACCAGAGATAAAGGGATTAGGATCGTAGCTTGGGTTACTCACAAACGCCAGTACGTCGCCTGTTTTGGGGTCAATAGCCACAATGGCACCGCGGCGGCCATCTAGCTGCTGCTGGGCGACTTTTTGTAGGCCATAATCTAAGCTCAAAGTGATGTCGTTGCCCGCGATCGGTGGTTTGGTATCTAGTTGGCGGATGATATTGCCGTGTGCGTCGGTCTCAACCGATTGATAGCCTGGCTGCCCTAAGAGGATATCTTCATAATAATCTTCGATACCGATTTTACCGATGAGGTCAGTGCCTGCATAACGATCCTTGTCGATACGCTTGGTTTCTTTGTCATTGATACGGCCAACATAGCCAATGACATGGGCAAATAGCTCATCATAAGGGTAGGAGCGTGTCAGCTTACTTCGAATCGTCACGCCCCGAAAAAACGGTTTACGCTCGCTAAACTGCGCCACCTGTGCTTCGGTTAGGTCAATCTTGATGGTGACTGGATCGTTTTTGGCTTTATTCAGACGTGCCAAAATATCAGTGATGTCCGTCTCTGTCAGATCAAAAATAGGCGCCAGCAAGTTTAAGGTGCGCTCAGGGTTTTCGACCTCATCAGGGCTGAGCATCGCGGTAAAGACAGGTTGGTTGTCGGCCAAGATAATGCCGTTGCGATCATAGATATAGCCACGGCTCGGCGGCGCTGAAATCAGCTTGATACGGTTATTGTCCGCTTGCGTCGTATATTTATCATGCGCATAGACCTGCAGATAGCCATAACGCAGTATCAGACCACCCAAGCCTAGAAGTATAATAGCGCCAAAAATGATAATGCGATTGGTAAAAATACGATTGACCTGTTCGGTATTGGGAGTCAGCGGTTTATTCATAAAAATCAAAGCCCAAACGGTCAGCGAGTCAATAAAGCTGAGTCAGCAAAACATGGATAACAAAAAACAAGCAAACAAATAGACAGGTTTGCCAAAGCGCGGTAAGAATAAAGGATAATGCAAAGAGTTTCAATCACATAGATGGTCTTTGCTCAAAAAGATATCTTAGCAACTGACTAGCTGATATCTTATGTGGTTGGTGGACAAATTATAACAGAAGCTATGCGCGGGCGCAGTACTCGTCAGCGGGTTTGTCACGATTATCTGCTATCAGGCGCTATCTGGCCGACCACCATCATCAGGTCCATATAAAGTGAATATCAGTAGACACGACCTAAAAGGCGCGAATGTTATGTTGGATGGGCTTGTCAGCGCTGGCAGTGGCTCACCGTTATTTGTCAGATGAGTCACAAATTGCGCGCTGCGACGTGTGCTAATAAATAGCAAGTATGCTAAAATCAGGCGATTTGTTTTATAGTCGTTATGATGGCCGCGCGTCTTTTTGCCGCGCTCGAAGTTTGCTAACGCTCATTTACTAGCACCGACAATCAACCTGTCAGGAACCAGATAAATCATGGACGTAACTTCATTGTGGCAGACAATCGCTGAGCATCCAGAGTTTTTTGCCATGCTAACCATTCCGCCGGTGACCGCTTTTGTCACTTGGGCACACGTGTGGATGGCGCTCAAAATGCTGTTTTATCCGATTAAGTTTTGGGGTATTCGTATCCCAAACTTTCCGTTTTTTGGTTTGCCAGGTATTGGCTGGCAGGGTATCGTGCCGCGTAAAGCCGGTAAGATATCGGGTGTTATCGTCGATCAGACATTATCAAAGCTTGGGTCGCTTGATGAGTTTTTTCAGGCGATGGAGCCTGAGCAGATGGCGGTCTTTATCACGGAGACGGTCGATAAAAACCTTGAGATGTTGATTGATGAGATTATGCTCGATCATTCGCCAGCCTTATGGGGTAATTTGCCATATGCTGTCAAGCGCCGCGTCTATGCCCAAGCGCACAAAGAGCTGCCAAGCATCATGCAGTCCTTGGTGACGGATTTGACGTACCATGTCGAAGATCTTGTCGATATGCGTCAGATGATTGTCAATAAAATGGAGAGTGATCGCCGCTTGATGGTCAATATGTTTTTGAAAGTTGGCCAAAAAGAGATAGATTTTATCTGGCATATCAGTGCTTTGATTGGGCTGGTCTTTGGTATTATCCAGATGTTTATCTTTTTGGTGGTGCCGCAGCATTGGACCGTGCCGTTTTTTGCGGCGATTTGGGGCTTTTTGACCAATTGGATTGCGATTTGGATGGTGTTTAATCCCGTTGAGCCGCGTTTTATACCTTATGTGAAGTTTTTTACAGTTCGGCGCCGCTTTCCGTTTATTCAGCCGCAAATGCCGCACATTGCCCAGTACCGTTTGCAGGGCGGTTTTATGAAGCGGCAAGAAGAGGTCTCTGAGGTGTTTGCTGAGATTGTGGTGCGAGACTTGGTGACGTTAGAAAACATCATGAATGAGATGATGTATGGCGCGCGCGCGCCGCAGACGCGTGACTTGATGAAGTCGCATTTGTATCAGGTGTTAGAGTCGCCTGTGATCAGTACCACATTGCGTGTCGGGCTGGGCCGCCGTGAGTATGGTCAGCTAAAAAACACCATTATTGATAAGTCAATCGTGGCCACGATGGTGCCGCTGCGTGACCCTGAGCTCAATGAGAGCCGTGCCAGTAAAATATTTGGGATGTTTCGCGATCGGATTCGGGCACTGACGCCAAATGAGTTTCAAAACCTGCTGCGTCCTGCCTTTAAAGAGGACGAGATGACGCTGATCATCCTTGGTGGTTTGACAGGGTTTTTGGCAGGCTGGCTGCATTTGGTCTTGGTGTTTTTTCCTTCAGTACAGTGATCTGTCATGGGCGCATCGCTGAGTATCAGTATAAATAGCAGATACGTTTTTTGTATCAATGATTCCCATTGATGCATCACGACAATAGTAGCGAGTTTTACAGCTTCTATAGCCATTAAAACCGCCGTTTTTAACCGTAAACTATGACCGCATAAAGGACTATTTCGCGTTTGCCAGGGGCCAAAAGGCTATTGGCGAATCCTTAATTGTATCCAAGGTAAACAAGGTTAGACCGTATGTTAATCACAGAATTGGGTTATTTTGCCTTGCTGGCCGCCTTTATATTGGCGATTTTGCAGGTGGTATTACCAACCGTTGGCGTCATGCGCGATCACGTTGCTTGGCAGCGTCTCGCGCCCAGTCTCGCGTGGGCACAGTTTGCTGCCATGATTTTTTCATTTGTTGCATTGATGGCAGGCTTTTATTTCAATGACTTTAGTCTCGTCTATGTCACGCAGCACTCTAATACTTTGTTGCCTTGGTACTATAAACTCTCGGCGACATGGGGCGGACACGAAGGCTCGCTCTTGTTGTGGATGACCATCATGGCCACGTGGTGCGCGCTGGTCTCCTATTTTAGCCGTGGCTTACCGTTGTCGATGCGCGCGCGGGTACTCGTGATATTGGCCGGTGTGCAGGTCATGATGCTGGCGATGCTGATTTTTACCTCGTCGCCATTTGATCGTACCTTGCCCAATCTGCCCGTAGATGGGGTAGATCTCAACCCACTTTTGCAGGATTTTGGGCTGATCATTCACCCACCGATGCTGTATATGGGCTATGTAGGCTTAGCGGTGCCATTTGCTTTTTGTATGGCGGCATTGTGGGAAGGGCGTTTGGATGCAGTATGGACACGTTGGTCGCGTCCATGGGCGCTAGCGGCTTGGGGGTTTTTGACCGTTGGTATCGCTCTTGGCTCTTGGTGGGCGTATTATGAGCTTGGCTGGGGCGGCTGGTGGTTTTGGGATCCTGTAGAAAACGCCTCACTCATGCCGTGGCTGGCTGGTACGGCTTTGCTGCATTCGCTGGCGGTGACCGAAAAACGCGGGGTCTTTAAGGCTTGGACGATCATGCTGGCTATTTTTGCCTTTGCGCTGAGCTTGCTTGGTACTTTTTTGGTGCGCTCAGGGGTGATTACCTCCGTGCACTCATTTGCTGCCGACCCCACGCGCGGGCTGGTGGTTTTGATGATTCTTGGTATCGTTGTGGGCGGCGGCCTGTTGATGTTTGCGGTGCGCGGTTGGCGCTTGACGGTTGAGAGTCAGTATCAGCTGATCTCACGAGAGTCGTTTTTGGTGATTAACAACGTTATTATTTTAATTGCTACCTTGGTGGTATTGCTGGGTACGCTATATCCGATTATCGCTGACTCCTTTAACCTCGGTCAGGTCTCTGTCGGCCCTCCGTACTTCAACGCGCTGTTTGTGCCACTGACGTGGCTGCTGCTCATCGCGATGGGTATGGGCTCAAACATTCGCTGGAAAAAAGACAGCCGTCCGCTCTTGGGCGCTGGCATGGTGATTGCCGCAAGTAGTCTGGTACTGGCTGCGATTATCACCTACTTTACTAGCCCCTCTGCCATGCTCAATATTGGCGTGACATTGGCGATTAGTTTTTGGGTGTTGTTTTGGATGGTCGTTGATTTCAAGGATAAAACCAAAAACGCCCCGAGTCGTCTGCAGGGGCTGCGCCAGCTGCGTCTGAGCTATTGGGGGCAACAAACCGCGCATATTGGTGTCATCATTGCTGTCATTGGTGTGGCCTTTACCAGCACGCTCAGCATCGAGCGTGATGTGGCACTAGGGCCAAACGAGAGCGTCCATGTCCAAGGCTATGACTTTACGGTTAAGGACTTTCGCGAAGTCAAAGGCAGTAACTTTGATGCTACTCAAGCTGAAGTATTGGTCAGCAAAGATGGGCGCGATGTCACAACTTTGTATCCTGAAAAACGTAACTATATCATCAGTATGATGCCAATGACCGAAGCTGCCGTTGATGCTAGCCTCATGCGTGACGTCTATGTGGCGCTTGGTGAGCCTATCGCCGCTGACAGTAACGAATGGGCAATTCGTATCTATGTGAAGCCACTGATTCGCTGGATATGGCTAGGCGCAATCATCATGGCGTTAGGTGCGCTGCTCAGTATGCTTGATAAGCGTTATCGTTTTAATAAAGACAAGACACCTGCGCAAGTCGCTGCCAAAAAATCAGGCTTTGCCACGGTTGCCGACTTGGACACACCAGCACCAAAGAGAGGGGCGTAAACACATGAGCTCATCCAATCATTCCTCTGAAAATAGCATCCAAAAAACCTCTGTACAGGGGTCTAAAACCATGAACAAAAAGCAGCTAAAAGTATGGTTCTTGATTCCGCTGATTGTGTTTATCGGCTTACTCGTTATGCTGTATATGCGTCTGGGTAAGCCCACAGATATCGTGACCAATACGGCGCTTGAGCGTCCGGTGCCGCCTTTTGAGTTGCCATTATTGTCAGACACCAGCCGTATCATGACCAACGACAATTTGCCCGATCAGCCGTTTTTGCTCAACGTTTGGGGCTCTTGGTGTCCCACTTGTATTATCGAGCATCCTTTTTTGATGCAGCTAGAGGAGCGCGGTGTCAACTTGGTGGGCGTCAACTACAAAGACGATATCGGTGATGCGCTCAGCTATCTCAACCGCGGCGGCGATCCGTTTTTGATGTCTATTCAAGATTTATCTGGTCAATTTGCTTTGGATTTGGGGTTGACCGGTGCGCCTGAGACCTTTGTGGTCGATGGGAAGGGTGTTATTCGCCAGCATATTATTGGGGAGGTAAACGAGAGCAATTGGCAAAGCCGTATCACCCCTTGTCTTATGGTGCTCAATGACGCCAATGATAAAAACATCAGCCCAGATCCAGCTCAAGTTGCGGAGGCATGTAAATGATGGCCAATCACTTATCTACCCTGATACTGAAGCTAGCAGGCGTTGTCCTAGCGTGCTTGCTCAGTAGCGTAAGTTACGCGGCGATAGAGGTATATGATTTTGACTCTGTACAACAAGAAGCCCAATACCGAGGGCTAATCGAAGAGCTGCGTTGCCCGAAATGTCAAAACCAAAACTTGGCCGGCTCTGATGCACCGATCGCTCAAGATTTAAAGCAAAAAACCTACGATATGGTAAAAGACGGTCGTAGTGATGGTGAGATTCGCGCTTATATGCAAGAGCGCTACGGCGATTTTATCAGCTACAAGCCACCTGTACGTCCATCGACATGGATTTTATGGTTTTTTCCGCCATTGCTACTGATTGTATTATTGATAGGGTGGTTTTGGCAAAGCCGTCGCCGTCAGCTGGTAGCGAGCGGTCAGAGTAGAGTGACGGTAGATAATACCGCCTCGGAGCTGACTGTCGCCGAAAAAGCCGAACTTGATCGTCTGCTATCGCGTGCCAATAGCACCGATAATGACGCTCATGACACCACAAGCCCCGAGGACAAAAAATGACCATATTCTCTACTGCTGGCTTATTTATTGCTCTAAGCTTACTGATTGCCTTACTCCTTGCTGTTATTACCATCATGCCATGGCTGCGCGCCACGCGTACATCAGGCACTTCTGTGGACAACCAGCTACTAGATATCAACGTGGCGGTGTTTCGCGAGCGTCTGGCAGAGCTAAAAACAGACAAAGACAGTGGCACCATCGATGATGCTCACTACCAAAACCAAAAGCTTGAGCTTGAGCGGCAACTATTGGATGCCCAGCGTGAAGTCACGCCGATGGTCACCCCTGGTATCAAAAGCCGCTTGATCCTCATGGTTTGGGTGCCTGTATTGGCTGCGCTGGCGTATCTGATGGTGGGTGACCGAACGCCTGTGTTTGATCTGTGGACGGCCGAAGACAAGGTCGGAAAAGTCGCTGATGATTTGTTGACTGGCAAAATCGATCAGCCACCTGTATGGGCAATCGAAAACGGCCAGCAGCTTATCAGCGCGATGCAGACCAATGTCTATCGTCATGCTGATGACCCCAATCGCTGGATGCGTTTATCTGAGCTGTTTTTGTCATTAGAAGCGACAGACTCGGCGCTAGAGGCATTATCACGCGCTTATCGCTTATCGCCTGATAACGAGGAGATTGCGACGACCTATGCACAGATCAGCTTCTTTGCCAATAAAGGCCAACTAGACGCCACCAGTCGCCGCGTCTTGCAGGACGTGCTGGCCAAAAACCCAAGCCACGAAGGCGCGCAAATGCTGATGGCCATGGGTGAGGCGCGTAGTAATAACTTTGAAGAGGCGCAAGGCTGGATTAAACGTCTGCGGAGCAGTATCGCGGCCAAACCTGGCGACCATACAAAAGCCTTAGCCAGCCTAGATGAGCTCAGCGCCAATGTCAGCGCGCAGCAGCAGCAAGCCTCAGAAGGGGTAGAGGTAAGCATTAGAATCAGCGCTAGCCTGTTGCCACTTGTCAAGGCAGACGATGTACTTTTTGTGGCGATACGTGATGTCAACGGTGGGCCGCCATTTGCCGCCAAGCGCTTACCGATCAGCGTGATCAAACAAGGCGAGGCAACTATCAGTCTAAGCGATCTCGATGCGATGATGCCTGAACGCACCTTGCAATCGGCGCGTGCAGACAAGGTACAGCTGGCAGTGATCGCTCGTATCAGTCATAGCGGCACCGCGACGGCTGAGTCAGGCGACTTGTCTGGCAACCCTGTGGTCATTAGTGCCGATCAAAATCAGGCCAATGTTGAAATCAATCAACAAATTCCCTAGTATTTATAACGGTTGTTAGTAGCGACTACTACCTGCTCAGTAAGCGCGCTGTCGTCGTCACAGCAGCGCGCAACTGCATTATATGAACAGAGAAGTCATTGCGACTTTTTACTGCAGATAATGAAAATACTTGAGCTTTGTCAAGCCACAAGGTAAGGTAGCTTAGCAACCAACCAATCCCTAAGTATTTATTAGTCCCAAAATCCTACCTATTAAGGAGAGTTGTGTAATGATGCGTATTATTTTGCTAGGTCCACCAGGCGCCGGTAAAGGTACCCAAGCCCAGTTTATTTCTAAAGAGTATGATATTCCGCAGATCTCAACTGGCGATATGTTGCGAGCAGCAATCAAAGAAGGCAGTGAGCTTGGCAAACAAGCCAAAGACATCATGAATGCTGGTGGTTTGGTATCTGACGACCTTATCATTAACCTAGTGAAAGAACGTATCGCCAAGCCTGACTGTGCCAATGGTTGTATCTTAGATGGTTTTCCACGTACGATTCCACAAGCGCAAGCGCTGGCTGATGCGGATGTTGCAATCGACCATGTCATCGAAATCAGCGTACCTGATGACGAAATCGTCAAGCGTTTGTCTGGCCGTCGCCAGCACCCAGGCTCAGGCCGTGTTTACCACGTCGATCACAATCCGCCAAAGGTCGAAGGTATCGATGATGTAACGGGTGAAGCGCTGATCCAGCGTGAGGACGATCAAGAATCAACCATTCGTGATCGCCTAGCGACGTATCATCAGCAAACCTCAGCGCTGGTAGATTTTTATCAAAACAAAGCGGCTGAAGGTGGTGATGCGCCGAACTACGATAAGTTTGACGGCACGCAAGCGATTGATGATGTCAAACAACAAATCTTAACGGCGCTAAAGGGTTAATCTTGTTATAAGATAACCGATGCCGTGATTGAAAGCCCTGTTTCTTAGCAGGGTTTTTTTGTGGCTGATACGCATTCATATAGCCATGCCCGTACAACCCTGCCCACA
Organism: Psychrobacter sp. Marseille-P5312; assembly: GCF_900291405.1. NCBI lineage: Bacteria > Pseudomonadati > Pseudomonadota > Gammaproteobacteria > Moraxellales > Moraxellaceae > Psychrobacter > Psychrobacter sp. Marseille-P5312. The sequence goes on along the minus strand of NZ_OLML01000001.1, from coordinate 239,474 downwards.
CACAACCATACTCATAAAAAAAGCCGCTTACCTATGATAAGTAAGCGGCTTTTAATACGCATTTTGCACAACAGCTTTCTGCTTTAGCAGCTTACTGCTTATGCATTACCTTGCGCATCAACTTGTGCTTGCTGCTGGCTTTGTGCGTAGGCTTGGTCAAAGTTTACAGGAGCGAGCAGTAACTGCGGGAAGCTACCACGTGTGACGATGTCGCTGATGACTTCGCGTGCATAGGGGAATAGCACATTTGGGCAATAAGCGCCTAGAATTTGACCGATTTGGTCTTCTGGAATGTCTTTTAATAAGAAAATACCCGCTTGATGCACCTCAGCGATAAATGCAGCTTCGCCTGCATTTTTTGCAGTCACGCTGACGGTCAAGACGATTTGATAATGATCGTCGTCTAGCTTTTCTGCGTTGCTAGAGAGATTGATGTCAAGCTCTGGGTTCCACTCTTTGGTAAATACGCTCGCGCCTGGCACCTCAAGTGACATGTCTTTTACATAAATGCGCTCTAGTGCCAATTGTGGTTGTGCTTGTTCTTCAGCCATGATAATTCCTCTAAAATTAGATCAAATGATTGGGCAAGTTATGATTAAAAATACTACAACAAAAGCTTCGTCATAAAAGCCTTATGGCAATAGTAGCCTAGATTGAATCAAAAAGACCAATCTCGCCGTTTTATCACACGCATTGCATAACACCGTGTTTTATTTTGCCGCTGCTTATCATTACACAGCTGATGACAAACCGCAAAACAAGGTTGCAAAAAACTTGTAAATTAACCAGCCAATAGCTCGTCAAGCTTGCCTTGTTGGTTCAGTTGATTGAGCTCATCAAAACCGCCGACAAAGGTATCACCCACAAAAATCTGTGGCACGGTGCGATAGTTATTGGTCTTTTGCATCAATGCGCGGCGCTCTTCGCTCGTCATATCGTGCATACCGATTTCTTCATAATCGACGCCTTTGGTTTTTAGTAGTTGTTTGGCGTTAGAGCAGTACGGGCAGATAGGCGTGGTATAAACTTTGACAGATACAGTCATGATAAATCCTTATTGGTCAGTATGGTCGTCAGTAATGACTTTATTATAAAAAACTACGCATAAAAAATATGAATAAAAAGTGGAATGCTTAACAGACCCTAGTGATTATAAAAAATACGATAAAAAATTATGTGATAAAAATGATGATTATCAGTTACTCACAAGTAAACGTGCGAGGTATTGGGTCGGGCTTATTAGTACAGTGGGGATGTGTCAGGCAAATTCAAGCGGGATGGGCCAAAAAGGCGCTGCTTAACCAGCAAGGCCGCTAAAATTTTACTTGCGTGCTGCGTTCCCAGAGGCTGCGCAACCTACGTTTAAAAATAGCATCCCAGTAGCGCTATATTCTTTTTAGAGTACATCGACTATATACCACATAAAAAAAGACACCCAAATGCGGTGTCTTTTTGATGGTTACTGATACTAAATAATGCAGCACCAGCTATTTGTGCAATGACGGCTTGGCCTTGCCTTTGGTTTTTGACTTAGCATCTTTTAGGCCAACGAGTGGCATACCAGCTGCCTGCCAGCCGCCAATGCCACCTTCTAAGCGATAAACGTCATCTTTGCCAATCATTTGAATGGCTGCGCCTGCCTGTACGCCCATGTCGCAGATGATGACCACTGGCTGCTGGATGGCGCGGATTTCTTCTAGGCGATCTTTTAGCTCAGTAAAAGGTATGTTGCGGCTGCCTTGAATATAGCCGGTCAAAAATTTCTTTTTGGCGCGAATATCGATCAGCTGCGCGTTTTGCGAGTTCACCATCATACCAAGCGTGTTGGGCGATATTTTTCTACCACTACGTTTGTTTTCGATGGTAAAAAACAGTACAGCAAGTACGGCTAATATACCAAACAAAAACGGGTGGTTGCCCACAAATTCTAGCGCACGATCCAAACCATACCTCCAAAAAATAAGTGTTCTATTAAGCCGAGAAGATAGCTCAATGATTTTGAACAAGGCGCTATTATACCGATTAGGTCATCTATAGTAAATGTATGATGAGCAACCTACGTTTTAATAATGCTGATTTGATACATAGCGTTATTAATAGGGCTTGGTATCAGCCTCTTCGCTCAAGGTCACCAGGTTTTCGACTCGGCGCTGTAGCACATCACCATCAGCTACCGCTTGCCATAATGCGCAGCCTTTGCTGTTATGAGTGTGACGACAGTCACGGAACTGACAATCACCAGCGAGCGGGGCAAGCTCAATAAAGCCTGAAATAATATCATCAGGAGTCAGATGCCAAATCCCGTACTCACGAATGCCAGGCGTATCGACGATGCCGCCCTCGGTCAAGTCCTCTGGATTAAAAGGCAATAAACGACTGGTGGTGGTGGTATGCTGGCCAAGTTTCGAGTTTTCGGAGATGACGTTGACCATTTGCCCTGACTCAGGCAACAGCGCATTGATAAGACTGCTTTTACCGACGCCAGATTGTCCAGCAAAAATCACCAGCTTTTTATCTATATGACGCTTGAGCTCATCAAGACCTGTTTGGGCGTCGCTAGCGGCGATGTTTTCAGGACAGTCAACCGACGTCAGTACGCTCTCGTAACCAAGAGCCGCGTATTGAGTCAAAAGCTCTCTGGTATCGACGCCGTCTTCTTGTGCGAGTAGGTCGGCTTTGTTCAATACCAATAGCGGCTTGACGCCCGCGTGATGACAGACCACCAAATAGCGATCGATCAGGGACGCCGCCGCCGCTGGTAGTGGCGCAAACACAATCGCCAAGATATCGATATTGGCAGCGACAGGTTTGAGCTTATGATACCGATCTGGGCGTGAGACAAGAGAGGTACGCGGTTTGACCGATTCGATACGGCCAAAGCCGGTATTGGGGTCAGCTGTCCAGCGTACGTGGTCGCCTGCCGCCAGCATAGGCAGGTTGGTACGCACATGACAGCGCCATATATCGCCCAACTCCAGCGCTTGCCAAAATGGCTCAGGATCATCAGGCGCAATCTCTGGCTGCACCGGTAGCACCGCAGGCAAGCTGGTGATTTGTACCTCTAGCTGCTTGCCATAATGCGCCATGACCACGCCATCCATCAAACTGTCATCGAGGCTGTCTTGACTGTCGAGCTGCTGTTTGTCAATGCGACGAATCTGTTGTTTAGTCAGTTTGCGTTGCCGTATTAATGCCATGGTTTTGACCTATTATAAAAATATTGCTAAGTGTAGCGTGAAAATTTGCTAACATACAGCCTAAACCGTCCGTGGCAGATAGTGGTTTTGTAATATCAGGGCTGATTTGGCACTGTTAAATCCCAAGCCCTCATCTTGTCACCGTAGATAAAACGGCACTTTTTATATAACAACTTGCTCCAAACATTATTGACCATAGGATATTTTATGACTACCGGCGACCATCCCAATAAAATTAAGATCAAAAGTCAAGGCAAAAAAGGGCTGGTATGGATTGACTTAGAGATGACCGGACTTGATACCTTAAACGATGAGATTATCGAGATTGCCACTGTCGTCACTGACGAAGATTTAAACGTCCTTGCAGAAGGGCCGGTGTTTGCGATTAAAGTATCCGATCAGGTATTAAACAAAATGGATGACTGGAACACCAAGCAACATGGTCAGTCAGGTCTGATCGATCGGGTGCGCCGTAGTAAGGTGACGCTGGCAGAGGCTGAAGCGGAAACCATTAAGTTTTTGAATAAATGGGTCGATAGCGGTAAGTCGCCGATGTGCGGTAACTCGATCTGTCAAGATCGTCGCTTTTTGGCGCGGCAAATGCCAGAGCTGGAGCGGTTCTTTCATTATCGCAACCTTGACGTGTCATCGATTAAAGAGCTGTGCTTTCGCTGGCGCCCTGATATCTTAAAAAACTTTGAAAAGGGCGGCAGCCATCTCGCGCTAGATGATATCCGTGACTCTATTCGTGAGCTAAAGCATTATCGTCAGCACTTTTTTAAACTGATGCCTTAATAAGATTGATAAGTTAAGCTCGACAAGTAATGAGCCTGCACTTAATAAGTGAATAGCCAATTATAAAGGGTCTGCTAACTAGTTAGCGAACCCTTATTTTATGACATCGTTTGGTTTGTAAAAAAAAGAAGCTAGACCAGTGAGCTAAATTCAACCAGTTCAAATTTGGCTTTATTGCTATCTGAGTGTGCATTAGCGATCATCACACCAATCACTGCGCTGACGGTTGGTTTACGGGCATCTTTATTTAGCAGCCGCCAGTCACCCAGCACGTAGCGTTTTTTATCTGTCGTTGCTTGATGGATATCTGGACGATGGGTATGACCATGTAGCAGCGCATCGCTATCGCTATTAGCCACGGCTTGTATTACCGCCTCATCGTTGACATCCATAATGTGAGCGGCTTTATTGGCATTGTTTTGTTGGCTTTTTTGGCGCATTTTTTCCGCGATAGCCAAGCGTTTTTCTAGGGATTTATTCAGCAGGTACCACTGGGTTAGACGATTGCGCATTATTTTACGAAAAAACTGATATTTTTTATCATCGGTACAGAGCGCGTCGCCATGCTCGAGACGGTAGTGTTGCTGCCCGATGGTTAACATATGCGGCTCATCAATCAGCTCCCCGCCAAACAGGTTGCAAAACGGCTGACCCAGCAGAAAATCACGATTGCCATGCATCACTAATATCTCACAGCCATTGATGCGCAGTTGTTTTAATTTAGCGATAAGCGGGGTGAGCCAGTGGGTTTGGCGCGCGGCATCTGATAACGTCAAATAAGCGTCATCACCGATCCAGACTTCAAACCAATCGCCTAAGATAAATAAGCGTTTGAGGACGGGCAGGGCCAGACAGTCATCAAGTAGCGCCAAAAAAGCCTGCACTAAGGCAGGCTCCTCTGGCGATAAATGCAAATCGCTGATGAATACTTGCCGCACCTCATGTGGGCGGGTCGTTATCAGATGATTAAACGTTTGCATTTATCATAATCCTTGTCGTCTATTGTCAGACTATCAGTAACACTTACTTATCACGACCTACTGAGAAACGATGGTCGCAGAGTTGATAACGATAGGCTCTTTTGGCACATCAGCATGCATGCCGAACCGACCGGTTGGTACGCCGCGCATTTTGTCGATGACATCCATACCGCTGGTGACTTTACCAAATACTGTATAACCCCAGCCTTGCATGTTTTTGCCAGAGTGGTTGAGGAAGTCATTGTCTTTGACATTGATAAAGAATTGGCTGGTCGCTGAATGCGGATCTTGCGTACGCGCCATGGCGATAGTGCCTTTGTCATTCTTTAGGCCATTGTCCGCTTCGTTTTCGATAGGAGCATTGGTTGCTTTTTCATTCATCTCAGCGTCCATACCGCCGCCTTGAATCATAAAGCCATCGATGATGCGATGAAAAATTGTGCCGTCATAATGGCCAGATTTTACGTAGTTTAAGAAGTTTTCTACGGTTTTTGGTGCTTTTTCTTCGTTGAGTTCGATGACGATCGCACCCATATTGGTGTCTAGTTGTACTACTGGCGGCATGTCTACCATGTGATATTCCTTTTTTGATTGCAGCGCCTTAAATGACGCTGTCAAGTGGTGGTTAAAAGTGGGTGGTTAAAAAGTTATGGCTAGTCTAACGGCTTTTTTGTCGTCTGTCATGTATCAGGCTGTTAATGGCTTTGCAAAAGCTGATAGAATAACGCAACGTTATCTTTTATCAGTCTTTTTTAATTTATCATTTTTGAGCGTGGCAACACGCGCTGAATACTTGCGCTAGGAGCAATGAGTAATGAGTGAGCACTCAAGCAATAATGCACAAAAAAACGACTTTATTCGTAATATCATTCGTGATGATATTAAGGCGCAAAAATACCCCCAAATCGTAACGAGATTTCCCCCTGAACCAAACGGCTATTTGCACTTGGGTCATGTCAAATCAATCTGTCTAAACTTTGGTATTGCTGAGGAGTTTGGCGGGGTCTGTAATTTGCGTTTTGATGACACCAACCCAACGGCAGAAAAACAAGACTTCATCGACAATATCGAAAACGATGTCAAATGGCTTGGGTTTGAGTGGGCAGGCGAGGCGCATCATGCCTCAGGTTATTTTGATCAGCTCTATGCGTGGGCGGTGCAGCTTATCGAGCAGGGCGACGCTTATGTGGATTTGCAGTCGCCTGAACAAATCCGCGACAACCGCGGCTCATTTAATGAGGCAGGTACGCCATCACCGCAACGTGATGCCAGTGTCGCAGAAAACTTAGCGCGCTTTAATGAGATGAAAGACGGCAAGTTTGCCGAAGGCGAAGCGGTGCTACGTGCCAAGATTGATATGGCCAGCCCAAACATGAACATGCGTGACCCTGTCATCTACCGCGTCATGCACCAAGCGCATCATCAAACCGGCGATAAATGGTGCATCTATCCGATGTATGACTTTGCCCATCCGCTCTCTGATGCGCTCGAAGGCATCACCCATTCGTTGTGTACACTAGAGTTTGAAGACCATCGTCCGTTTTATGATTGGGCAGTAGAAAAAATCGGCTTTGAGGTGCCGCCGCATCAGTATGAGTTTAGTCGCTTAAATGTCGACCACACCATGACCAGTAAGCGCAAGCTCAAACAGTTGGTCGATGAAGGGGTGGTAAGCGGCTGGGATGATCCGCGTATGCCGACTATCGCGGGCATGCGCCGCCGTGGTTATACGCCAGAGGGTCTGCGCGATTTTTGTGAGCGCGTTGGCGTGACCAAAGTCGACAGCGTTGTTGATTTTCGTCTATTAGAATTTAGCATTCGTCAATCACTCGAGACGACGACCGCGCGCGGCATGGCGGTGCTTAAGCCGTTAAAAGTGACGATTACTAACTTTAGCGATGCGGTTAGCAGCTGGGAGTCACAAAAGGCCGATAGCGTCAATGCGCGCTGGGATGAAGACGCTCAGACTCTATGGCTCAAGCAGCCAAAACATCCTAACGTCGATATGGGTGAGCGTGAGATTCCCTTTACCGAAACCCTTTATATCGACCAAGGCGACTATGAGATTGAGCCGCCAGCCGGTTATAAGCGCCTGTCACCAGCAAAGCCAGAAATCCGCCTGCGTAACACTTATGTGCTGGCCGTGACTGAACACATTACTGACGATGCTGGCAATGTGACCGAGCTAAAAGCGACGATTGATCCTGCGACATTGGGCAACAACCCTGAAGGCCGCAAAGTCAAAGGCGTGATTCATTGGGTATCAGCCAGCCTTGGCGTGCCTGCGACCGTGCGTATGTATGAGCAGTTATTTAGTGTCGAGGACCCAGGTAGTGCCAGTGATGTGCATCAAGTACTCAATCCCAATTCATTGACTGAGCTTGCAGCAGTGGTTGAGCCGTCACTTGCCAACGCAGATGCTGGCACGCGCTTTCAGTTTGAGCGTGAAGGCTACTTCATCGCCGATAGCGAAGAGCACACCAGTGACAAGCCGGTATTTAACCAAATTGTCAGCTTACGCGACAGTTATAAGCCAGCTTAATGCATAGCCTTTGAGCTTGCCCTTAGGGCTTAACGTCAAATTATTATGTCAAATCATTGTCCTTTTAGACTTACCCATCTCTAGTGCGCTAGGGGTGGGTTTTTTATGAACTTTGCTTGTGGGATACAGGCATGATAGTTTAATGCGCTATGCTACCTATATAGTGGTTTACTTAGTGATAAATGGAATAATCGCATTACAATCCTTCACAAGACATTCATAACCAGTTTGGTACTATAAAGTGAGTTTTTATTGATGCACTAGACGGGATAAGCAAATGATCAAACCGTCTCGCACATTGCAATAATCGGTTTATAATAATAGGGCGCATAAGACAGTAAGATCGGCGCTCATCATTCATATAAATAAGGAATTTAGTATGGCACATTTACGTTTAGGCGACACCGCACCAAACTTTGATGCAACCACCACAGAGGGTGATATTAATTTTTATGATTGGGCGGGTGACAGCTGGGTGGTATTGTTTTCACATCCTGCCGACTATACGCCAGTTTGTACCACTGAGCTTGGCCGCACCGCTGCATTGGGCGGTGAGTTCCAAAAACGCAATGTCAAGCCGATTGCTTTGTCAGTGGACGGCTTAGAAGATCACAAAGGCTGGGTCAGCGACATCGAAGAGACACAAGGCGCTGCGGTGAAATTCCCTATCATTGCAGACTCTGATCGCACGGTTGCGGATTTGTATGACATGATTCACCCAAATGCTGATAACACCGCGACAGTTCGCAGCGTGTTTATCATTGATCCAAACAAAAAAGTACGTCTGACCCTGACCTATCCAGCCAGCTGTGGTCGTAACTTTGATGAGATCGTTCGGGTCATCGATGCGCTACAGTTGTCTGATGAATATAATGTTGCCACACCAGTCGACTGGAAAGATGGCGACGATGTGATCATCCCGCCAAGTGTCAAAAACGAAGACATCCCTGCCAACTATCCAAAAGGCCATACAGAAATTAAGCCCTATCTACGTACCACACCTGCCCCTAATAAATAAGTGGCAGTGAATGGCAAGTCGCATGATACAAAGTCTCACGACGTAAAGTTGTGAGGCTTTTTTTATATCTCAATCATCGTATTTATCTAGCTTTAGGCCTCTGCCGTGGCAAAAGACAAGAAAGCTTTGCTATGGTGCGCTGAGTAAGCTATAACTATGATAGAGCGTCAGGATGTGAGCCAGATTTGAGTGGGTCGTAGCCACCCAATACGAATGCTCAGCAAGGCTCGTTACTCATTACAATAATGGCTGGCAGCGCTAAATCGTTATCTATCTATTTTACAAGGAGTTTATTATGAAAAAACTATACGTCACTCGTACTGCCCCAAACCCGCGTAAAGCTTTGATACTTTTGGCATCAAAAGGGATTGATGTCGATGACATGGATGACGTCGATGTGATAGATATCGACTTTGCAGCCAACGAGCAGATCTCGGCGGAATTTACCAAGATCAATCCGATGCAGACGGTACCGGTCTTGACCTTAGACGATGGGACGGTGCTCAACGACTCACAAGCGGTCTGTGAGTATCTAGACCGCGTCTATGGCGAGCGCTCAGTGATGGGAAATGATGTGGTACAGCGCGCGCAAGTTTGCGCCATGCGCCGGATCGCTGAGTTTGAGGTGTTGTACAACCTAATGCTGGCGTTTCAGCACAGTCATCCTTCCAAGGCTCAGCGCGTCGAGCAGGTTCCTGAGTTTGTCCAGCCATCTATCGCCCGTGCTACCAAAGCCATGGGCTATTTTGAGAACGCTTTAGTAGGTCGCGACTATCTCGTGGGTGAGCAGTTAAGCTTTGCCGATATTGTGCTGTATTTGGGGTTAGATTTTGGCAAAATACTTAAAGTCGACCCAAGCAAGCAAGGTGAAAACCTAGCACGTTTTTATCAAAAAATGAATGAGCAGTTTAGTATCAAAAATATGGCAAAAGCCAAGCCCGTAGATGGCAGTAAGTGATGAGAGATGGACACGAGAGATTGATAAGTAGTCGGCTGCTTATTTCTTAAGTGTATCCTTAACTAGGGCGTGTCCTCAATTCAATCGATAGTAATCTAAATGGGTTAAAAATGGCTAAATCTGGTCAAATGAGGACACGCCCTAGCTGCTCAATTAACCTTTCAACTGCTGACAGCTTATATTCAATTAAAACAGCCTATCCCATGATTGGCTGTTTTTTTATGCAGTGTTAATAAGGCGTTATAATCAAGCCAAGATAGAAGTTGCAAGATAGTAACTCACGACTACTAGCACTAAAACATGGATTTGGGAACTGTTTTTAAAAGATGTAATAAAAATAAACATTTTATTACATAGTGCCGTAGACACAGCGCTATAGTGAGCAATCTGTCCTGAGCTTTTAGACGTTGCATAAAAAGCTTTGTAATAGAGCTTAAATGATATTTGACAGTTTTTTGCCACATCTGTTTTATACAAAAAAAAGAAACCAAGCTTACTAAGAGGTACGTTGTATGGTAAGTAAAACCGCAAAACCCGCTTCGAAATGGCTACTATTACCAAGCATGCTTGTAGCAAGTCTAGCGCTGGGCGCTTGTCAAAAATCCACTGCGCCTGCTGATGGTGACACGGTGGATCGTCATGAAGCGGCGGTAACCAGTGAAACAGATGGCACTACGCCAATAGACGAGATGAATGTAGAGAATACGGATACAGACGATGGCCATGATGATAAGCTGACGGTAGAGCAAAAAATGATCGAAAACCTATCGCGCTATCGTTGGACGCTATCGGATATTCAGAATGCTGGCAGTGGGCCATCGGTGTCTATGCTGGCTGATATCAAAGACCAAGTGTCATTACTGTTTAATCAAAATCAAGGGCAAGACACTTTGAGCTATAGCGTTGGCTGCAATGCTATGAGCGCGGTTTATCAGCTGCAGGGTAATACGTTGACCACCGAAGAGAGCATGAGTACACAAATGCTCTGCCAAGATCTCAATGAGGCTGAAAATCGTCTGAACACATTGATGCAGGGTACGAGTGAGTTGAGCGTGACGACAGATGAGCGGCCCTTACTCACGCAAGTGACCAGCGATGAGGTGACGTTGACTTGGAAAGGGCGGCTGACCTCACAGGCGAAATATAATAGCAAAGGAAAAACCGTCTTTTGGGCCGTCAACGCCAAGAAAGCCCCTTGCACCGCTGAGGGGACACAGCAGTGTCTGCAAGTCAAACCCATCACTTATGATGATCAAGGTATCAAGACCAGTGAAGGTAAATGGGCTGCGTTCACGGGAGAAATCGAAGGCTATCAGCATGACGGCAAGCATGATGAAGTGCTGCGTCTCCAGCGCTATCTATTGGATACCGAAGACGCAGTATCAACAGGTGAAGAGTACGCTTATGTACTCGATGCTGTGATAGAAAGTAGTGTGGTAGAGTGAGGCTTTTACAGTAAGTTGGTTGGTCGTTTTGGTTATTTAAAACGAGGGTGAGATAGCCAAAATGGTTTAAGAAAACACGCGTTCAAATGACGCGTGTTTTTTATGTTTGATGACTTGCAGACAAATAGCTTGATGACCTAACGTAAATTGCCCAAGTCTTCTTCTGTTAGCCGCCAGCGGCCTTTTTTCTTAGAGCTGCCGCGCCCGCGCATAGCGCTGTTTAATATCAGTTTGTTCATCGAATGGCTGGAGTGGGCATGACAAATCGCACAAGCAAGGCCGTCGGCGGCATCTTGCTGTGGCACAACGTCTAACGATAGTATACGGCATACCATCTCCTGCACTTGCTCTTTGGCCGCTGCGCCATAGCCGCAAACCGCCTGCTTGATCTGACGAGCGGTGTACTCCGACACCTCTAAGTCTAGTGCTACCATCGCTGCGATGGCAGCACCGCGAGCTTGACCGAGCTTTAGCGCTGAGTCTGGGTTTTCGGCCATAAATACTTGTTCGATTGCCGTATGAATTGGCTCGTCAGTATATTTTAGATGGTGCTGAGTAATACGCGTCAACCCATTAAAAATACGCTTTAAGCGCTCAGGCATCTCCTTAGTCTCTGTGCGAATGGTGCCTGCATCGATATAGGTCAGTTTGTCGCCGGTTTGTTGCACGATGCCATAACCGGTCATACGCGAGCCTGGGTCAATCCCAATAATAATTGCCATAGTATTCCGTCTTACTTACATTTTGTTTTATATCTTAAAAATCCGCTATAAGTTTGATAGTATAGCAATCAATCCCCATATACATCATATGTTAGCCATCTTAATTTGTATGGCGCTTTATTTATTGGTTTTTATTTTATAGGACGACACTTTATGGGTCAGATCGTTGGTATCGCCATTGTTTGGTTTATTATTGAGATGCTGCTGTGGTATTTGCTTGCCCAGTTTATGAGTGGCTGGTGGGTATTTATGTGGTTTATCATCGCCGCTGTCATCGGTGTGTCACTGATGCGCAAAGGTATGGCCGCGCTCAACCCGATGGCGCAGCAGATGAAAGCAGGTGGCATGATGAATCCAGCGATGCGCCCGCAAGAGTCTACCATGCTAAAGAGTGTGGCGATGGCGGCAGCCGGTATTTTATTACTGATACCAGGGGTGCTCAGTGATTTACTAGCGTTATTGGTTGTGTTACCGCCTGTACAAAAAAAGCTGAAAGATGCGGCCAACAACTATGTCATGAATAACCAGCAAAAAATGATGGAAATGATGGCAAAACAAATGGGTGGACAGATGGGCGGTCAAAACCCATTTGGTGGCATGGGCGGTCAAAATCCGTTTGGCGGTGCAGGTGGTATGGGTGGTCAAAACCCCTTTGGTCAGCAGTCGCAAAACCCGTTTGGCGATGCCTTTAAACAGCATACTACCGTAGATGGTACGGCCAAAAGCGTGCCCAAAGATGTGAAAAAAATCACCAAGTCTGCCAATGATGAATGATAGTAAGTCGTAAAGCAAATAGCAAAAAGCCCCTTTCGTGATGAGCGAAAGGGGCTTTTTGCTGGTCTTGATGGCTTATTTATCCTTTATATTTTACAAGCGATAAAATAAAGAGAAGACCGAATAGAACAACCGAAGTGCCGCCGTAAGATGGTGACCCATGAACCGTGAAGTTCAGGGCGGATGCGTCACTACCTCTGCAGGTTTCCTGATACACCGCAAGCGGTGCAGGCATACACAATGAGGCAATAGGTACCACATCCTAGTAAAGCATTATCGGCTCAGGGAATAAACATCTACTAGCCAACACTTCAGAATAGTTTCATCTTAACCAATGAAAAGTGTGATTGCAAGTAGCAATTACAGATTGCTACGTAGTGAAAATTTGTCAGTTTTTCAGCAATTTTCAGATATGTGCTAATATAGAGGGCTTTCAACACCCTAAGACAGCATTATAGGCGTTCATTCACTTGAGGAGCGGTAATATATGACCACGAACCAGCAACCATCAGAGTCTATCGATGACAATCAGGCACCACTTAATGACAAAAACGGCGGACAAAATAAAAAAACACCGCATGTTTTGATGATATTGGACGGCTTTGGTCATCGTGAAGAAGATAAGGATAATGCCATTGCTGCGGCCAATATGCCAAACTTGGATAAAATCTATCAGCAATATCCACATGGCCTGATATCTGCCTCTGGAGAAGATGTGGGTTTACCAGATGGTCAGTTTGGCAACTCAGAAGTGGGACATATGAACCTCGGCGCTGGCCGCGTCCTGTATCAGGACTCAACGCGTATCTCAAACGAGTTGGCCAACCGTGAGTTTTATAAAAATCAAGCGCTGGTTGATGCAGTAAAAGCGGCAAACGACTTGGGCGGTAATGTGCATATCATGGGCTTGCTTTCTGATGGTGGGGTGCACTCGCATCAAGACCATATCGAAGCGATGTGTCACTCAGCGCTGGTACATGGTGCCAAAAACGTCTTTGTGCATTGTTTTTTAGATGGCCGCGATACGCCACCTAAGTCTGCTGACAAATATATCGATCGCTTGCGTGATCATATTGGTAAGCTCAATGCCCACTACGAAGGTGGCCGCGTACAGATTGCCAGTATCATCGGGCGTTATTATGCCATGGACCGTGACAATCGCTGGGAGCGCGTCCAAAAAGCCTATGAGCTGATCACTGAAGGCAAAGCTGATCGTTTGGCCACGCGTGCCGATGGTGCTGTACAAGCCGCTTATAAAGCGCGCGAGACGGATGAGTTTGTCAGTCCGACGACCGTGATTGGTCGTGATGAAGTGCCTTATACAGTTGAAGACAATGACGCGCTGATCTTTATGAACTTCCGCGCTGATCGTGCTCGCGAGCTTACCCAAGCGTTTGTACTGCCAGATCATGAGTTTTCAGGATTTGCCCGTCAAAAGCAGCCAAAGCTGGCTGCCTTTGTCATGCTGACCAAATACTCTGATGTGCTGGCTGACAACCCGCACACCAGCATCGCTTATCATCCCGCCTCATTGACCAACACTCTTGGCGAGTATTTGCAAAACATTGGCAAAACGCAGCTACGTATCGCCGAAACGGAAAAGTACGCTCATGTGACGTTTTTCTTTAGTGGTGGCCGCGAAGAGGAGTATGAAGGCGAGACCCGTATCCTAGTACCATCACCTGATGTGGCCACTTATGATCTGAAGCCTGAAATGAGCGCCCCTGAAGTGACGGATAAGCTGGTCGAGGCGATTGAGTCTGGCAAGTATGATGTGCTAGTGGTCAACTATGCCAATGGTGATATGGTTGGACACACGGGTATCTTTGATGCCGCGGTGCAAGCGGTAGAGGCGCTCGATGTCTGTATTGGCCGTCTTGAGACTGCTGTGCGCGCGGTTGGCGGCGATATGCTCATCACCGCTGATCATGGCAACTGTGAGCAAATGCAGGACTATGAAAGTGGGCAAGTGCATACTCAGCATACCACCGAGTTGGTACCGCTGATTTATATCGGCGAGCAAAAACTCACGGTGCGCAGTGGGGGTAAGCTCAGCGATATCGCTCCAACTATTTTGACCCTGATGAGTGTGGATACACCAGCTGAAATGACAGGTAAGAGCCTACTGGTTCCAGCGTCGTAAGTCTGCTTTATGATCATACGCCACCCTCATGAGTAGCGGCGTATTGCTCATTGCGGTGAATGGCGATACTGTGGATATGCTGTGAGTTGTGCTGTAGCGGTAATATGGCTATGGTACGATAAGGACAGACAGACGTTGTGCCGCTGTATTATAAGGAGAGATAATCATTGTCTCTCCTTTTTTTTGCGATATTTTTAGGTGTTTTTTTATTGTCACGACCGCAGCCGTACCAATGACAGTTAACGATTTAAATACCGAAGGTTTGCAATACACTGCTATTCTTAGCTCTGCTCTTGATGCTATCTTATAACATCGCTATCACAGATATTTTTATAATAAAAAACATCATATTTTATGATTAACACGAGTATTTTATGCGTTCTATTTATGCCATACGCTCTTTTCTCATCGAAAAAATCAATCGCGATATCAGACGTGTATCCAGCACGCCTGCTGTATATAAGCCCGTCTTTATGGCAGCGCTGCTAGGGCTGGTCGGTGTCCATTTCTCTCAAGCGGCAGCGGCGCCCAGTCATCATTCGGTGCAGAAGCTGCAACTGATTGGCTTAAATACGGATGAAATAGACCCAGCAGAAGACAATCTATCAGATATCGCCGACATGCTAGAGGCAGCCGACGACATCGATGATTCGATAGATAGCGTTGCCGATGAAAGCGTGCTCAATGACGAGGCCGAGGTAATCGATACCGCGATACCGCCGGAGGTCGCGCATGTGTCATTAAATGCCATTTCTCCTGAGACGCTCAAGACCTTTGTCGCTGTGGTTGACTTGGTGCGCCGTGAGTATGTCGATGCGGTCAACGACGAGACGCTGTTTAATAATGCCATGAGCGGTATGTTGACCAAGCTCGATAGTCATGCTGAGTTTTTGGATGCTGAGGCTTATGAAAACCTGCGTGCCTTTACCGAAGGCGACGTAGGCGATGTCGGTATCAAGGTCAGCTATCAGCCGCAAGAAGGCCACTGGGTCATCACAGAGGTTATCGATGGCTCATCTGCTGACAAAAAAGGCATTGCGGTTGGCGATTATTTGCATCAGGTGGGTGAGTTTAAGCTTGATGAAAGTCGCCAAACCAATGACGTTGAGCAACTGCTAACGGGTATCGCTGGTACGCAAGTCGATGTGGTGACTTCTAAAGCGGGTCGCCGTAAGCACACTACCACCTTGCAGCGAAATAACAGCCATCCGCAAACCATTGAGATAGAGTTGGTCGATGGTATTGCGGTGGTTAGGCTACCAGCCTTTCAAAACGATAGTCGTGACAGGCTGCTTGAGGGTTTGATCAATCTAGACTCGCCGGTTTCAGGCATTTTGTTGGATCTACGTGACAATCCAGGCGGCGTGCTTACCTCGGCGGTGAATGTCGCCAGTCTGTTCATGAATGATACTGATGTGGTGCAGGTACAAGCGCGCCAAAACGAGCCGCGCGTGCTGTCAACGACAGGTGAGGCCATCCTTAAGCCTCTACCTATGGTGGTGCTACAAAATCGCTACTCGGCTTCGGCGGCCGAGGTGCTTGCCAGTAGCCTGCAGGCGCAGCAGCGCGCCACTATCCTTGGGGAGGTCAGCTATGGTAAAGGATCGGTACAGTCGGTGATTCCGCTAAACGATGAGCAAGCGGTCAAACTGACGGTCGCCAACTATATGACCGCCACGGGTCAAAAGATAGATGAGATCGGGGTGACACCTGATGTGATGCTCTCTGGAAATGAGAGCACATGGCGACAGCAGGCTCTTGAGCTGGTCAAAGAGCGCGCCTTAACGTCAGGCGTTCGTTTTGTCCGAAAGCCCAACCGCGCACAGTGAGCCCAATCTAAGTCATATAATGGTCGCCCATGCCATAGATCGTCTCTGGTCCTTATTCAAGCTGGTCTTCATCGATTTCTAGTTTTTTCATGCGGTAACGTAAAGAGCGAAAAGTCGTACCCAGCAGTTCAGCGGCTTGGGTTTTATTCCAGCCTGTTTGCTTTAGTGCGGTGATGATCAGCTGTTTTTCTTGCGCTTGTAAATAATGCTCTAAGCCTTGGGCGGGTAAGCCTGTATTGTCGATGTTTTTTGTCTCGTTTGGCGCTTGTACGGCCTGATTGGCCGTTTTTATGTTTTCGGCGCTGTCGCCCTGCGCTGTTTTTGGATGATTGGCCGCCGCACCTTTGATGACAGAAGGGTAGTGCTGAGTATGGGTGCGATAAGGATGCAAGTTGCTGGCCGAAGTCGGGGTTTGGATAGGTTGCCCCTTCTCATCGTGTGCTGCTGAGCTGTCTATGGGCGCCATTTGTCCCGATGGGCTGTTTGGTAAAAGCGTGTCTGCTGAAGCAGGATGAGTGCGGGCGGCAGATGTTTCAGCTGTTGGTGCTGCGCCTTGCGTAGCTGCGTTTACCGCATGCGGCTCTGTATCCGCCGGCGTCAACGCTGGCAGGCCCAGATGGTTTATATCGATATTTGGTGTTTCTGCTAGGGTTACTGCACGCTCAAGCAGGTTACGCAGCTCGCGCACGTTACCTGCAAAGTCGTGATGTTGCAAACGCTCACAGGCGGCTGCCGTCAGTGAAGGCGGCGTCTCCAATTGCCACTCTTCAGCGATCAAGGCTAAAAAGTGTGTCGCTAGTACAGGTATGTCATCACGGCGCGCGTTGAGCGTCGGTAGTTTTAATTCAATGACGTTGATGCGGTAGTAGAGATCTTGGCGAAACGTGCCAGCCTGCACCAGCTGGGCCAAATCTTTATGAGTTGCAGACAATATGCGAATATCGACAGGTATCTCTTTGGTATCACCGATGGCTCTTACCGTTTTTTCTTGAATGGCGCGCAGAAGTTTGACTTGCATCGCTAGCGGCAAGTCAGCCACTTCATCTAAAAATAAAGTCCCGCCATTGGCTTGCTGAAACAGGCCCTGTTTGTCAGCGACCGCGCCCGTGAAGCTGCCTTTTTTATGGCCAAAAAATTCTAACTCCATCAGCTCGGAGGGTATGGCGCCGCAATTCACAGGTACAAAGCTACCATCACGGCGTGGACTGAGATCATGAATCAGTCTGGCGACCACTTCCTTACCTGTACCCGACGCCCCTGATAAAAACACCGGTGCTTGCGAGCGTGCCAGTTTTAAAATGGTGTTTTTCAGTGGTAGCATCACCGCTGAGTCGCCGATCAGCCTACTATCGAGGAGTTTTTGCTCAGGGGTACACTCAGGAGCGGCCTCGGGGTCGTCACCTTGGTGAGTGACTTTGAGGGCGTTTTCGACCAGTTGGCGCAGGCGCGGCAGCTCAAGTGGTTTATTGACAAAGTCAAAAGCGCCAAGCTTGAGGGCTTCGATGGCCAAATCCATACTACCGTGCGCGGTAATAACGGCAATGGGCGTGTTGGTGCTGCCACTGATTTCTTTAACCAGCTCCAGACCTGAGCCGTCAGGGAGCTTGAGATCCGTTAAGCAAAAGTCATACTCGCGCTCTTGCCAGTAGCCTCTTGCTTGTGACAATGTATAAGCAACATCACTTTTGATGCCCATCTTGGTTAAAGTGATTTGCATTAATCGGCACAGATCTACTTCATCATCAACGACTAGCGCGGTTTTTGTCATACATCATCTCATCGTATTCGGTAGCGAAAAACTATCAAAGCATCTATCACAATTGCAGTTAAGTGCTTACAAATGCTTAGCTTATCAGTGCGGTATTGGTACACAAATAGTAAGGTCGTACCAATGCGTTTTATACATGGGTGCAGGTATTGATGGCAGGTGCGATGAGGCGAAAGCAGGTTTTTGTGTGTTCAGGCACATATAGCAGGCGAGCTTGATTGGCTTCGCAAAAGGCTTGTGATAAATACAACCCAAGTCCTGTCCCTGCTTGATCTGTGGTAAAAAACGGATTGAACAAGTGCGGTAAATCATGCTCGCGGACCCCAGTACCACCATCTAAAATATCGATTATAACATCGTTATCTGCACAATAAATCTCGATTTCCACAAAGGCATGAGGGTGGGCGTAGCTACTATGACGCAAACCATTGTTGATTAAGTTGATCAATACTTGCTCTAGTTGGTGGGTGTCAAAGGAGATGGTCGGCTGGGTCTTAACACGCAAAAACACGTCATGCCCCTGAAAATGGTTTTCTAAAAACGTAGGCATCCATTCGGCAAGCACAATGGGCTGCTGGTTTGCTTGCTGCTGACGCGACAGCTTTAAGATGTCTTCTATAATACGATTGACGCGTTTGGTCTGCGAAAATATCATTTTATACAGCTCATGATTGGCTGCGATGTGCTCATCACTATAATCAGGGGCAGGGCTTGTCATGTCGTTACTTGCTGGTGGGTGACAGCTTTCTACGACGTCCTCCATGAGCAACTGGCTGGCTTGTGAGATGGTGGCCAGTGGGTTTCTAATCTCATGAGCAATACTGGCCGTCAGCTGTCCTAAAGACGCCAGTTTTAGCTGCTGAGCGTTGGCTTGCTCACGGCGCAAATCTTCGAGCATGACCAGTTTACTGCCGTCTTTTAGAGGGATAATCTGTACACGTAGCTTGCCAAACACCGATACATTGGCCACGGCAGGTAAGTCATAAGTAAAGGTACGCGACTGTCCTGCTGCGACAGTCAAGCAGGCCTGAAGCAGCTGCGAATGCTGCTCGTCAAGTTGCTCTTCAAAATCTGCTAATTGGGTAGCAGATGCGCTATCGAGCCTGCGCCTATCATTTGGCGTACGACTTTCGCTGGTAGTAGGTAAGGTGAGTGATGGACGATGAGGGATACTGAGCAGCTGATACGCGGCAAGATTTGCCAGCACGATATGCGCCTGATCGATGACAATAACGCCATTGACCATTTGAGTGATGACTTCTTGGTTGATGACATTTAGACGCTCGACTTCCTTGGCATGACGGGCGGCCACTTTTTCTAACTGCACTAGGCGCTGCGAGATAGACCAGCTCAAGCCACCCACCGCCAAAAAACTGGCAGACATCAGCAGCGCATCGCCTAAGTTGGTCAAGCTCATACTATTGGCAATGGCATAAAAAAACTGCTGATAAATAACAAAAATAATCGCTAGTAAGGTGATGATCAATGCTTGAGAGCTGTGAAGTAGCATAAAGCTTGCCGCTACCACTACCATATATAGCATGGTCAGCTGCAAGTCAGGCGCACCTGCGGTATAAAGCAGCAAGCTTAAGATGATGACATCCAAAGCCAAACCAAAGGCCAGCTGCTGGCGCATGTGTTTGTTGACCACATAAAACAAACCGAGCAATATCATGCTAAGCAGTACATAAAAGCTCAGGGTGGTTTGTTGCAAAAAACTGGGCAAAGACGCGCCGCTATCAGCACGTGCGGTGATATAGACCATGAGCATAGAAAACAAGCTCACAGCAAAGCGATAACTGCTATAAATAAGTCCTAGTTTACGCAGCTGCGGCAATGGCAGGGTGTCATTGGGGGGCGCTGAGCGGGTGATGGTCGAGAAAAAACGAATAGCAGGTTTCATAAATTCACCGTCATGGGACAATCAGTACTTACTGACTTACAGTGCTGTCTGGCTTATCTGGTTGACTTACTAAGCAGACAAGTAGGCGAAGATTATGGCTGAATCAGACCATGACGGATCGCTAAATGTGTCAGTTTGACATCGCTATCGACCCCGACTTTTTCATAGATACGGTAGCGATACGTATTGATGGTTTTGACACTGACAAACAGCTGATCCGCGATTTGCTGCGGGCTTTGGCAGTTGACGACCATCATCGCTACTTGTTTTTCGCGATCACTGAGCAAATCAAAGGGCGAGCTGGCATTGTCTGATAGCAAGACGTCTGCTAACTGCTCTGCGACATCTTGGCTAAAATAGCGGCCCCCTTGATAGACTTTTTTTACCGCCCGTATCATCTCGTCTAAGGGTGTGCCTTTGGTAATATAACCGTTGACCCCAGCTTTGATCAGCATAGAAGGATAAGGCTGCGCCGACATGCTGCTGACCGCCAAAATCTTGATACCCATGTCTAATTGGACCAAACGCTTGGTGGCTTCAAGCCCGCCAATATTGGGCATATTGACATCGAGTAATACCACATCAGGGTGCAGCTGTTTGGCCATTTTGATCGCCATGTCGCCGCTATCGGCCTCACCGACCACCTCAATATCCGCACTGTCTGACAACATACGGCTGATACCCATACGTACCAAATCATGATCATCGACTACCAATACTTTAATCATCACTATACTCTTTACTATTTGTTACTATTTGTCAGAAGAAGGGATGTTGCCTAGCATAAATCACAGACAAAAAACTGTCTAAGGTATTTTTTTTAGTTTTTGACGATGTAAAATACTGCTAATATATTATGTGGATGTTGTTGTTTAATATATCAAATTTTGAATAATTGCCATGCTTTGGGTTAAGATATATTGCTGAAATGTGAACCAATGTTTCTATAATATAAAGTGGTTGTAGCAAAATTTGAATTGGGACAAAATAAACCATTAAATCAGCTTGATACATTAAACTTAAAAGCAAACCATGATACACTAAAAATACAAAAACTCTATACGAGTACTTACAAACCTATTCATAAACACTATGAACGTTTTTGGCGTCAGATCGTATGTATCTGGCGTGATAGCGACAGCAGGAGGCACAATGAAGCAACTACCATTAACCAAACAGCAACTGATCGCTGCCATGATTTCACTGAGTTTGGGTGGTGTGGCACAAGCTGCACTTACGATTAATGGTAGCGCTGATACAGAATCTAGCGCGCGTATCAGCTGGGGCGGTGCCGATAGCTTGTCTGAAGCTCGTAAGATTATGTACAAATCGACAGGCTCTGCTATCAAAAAAGTTGATACCGGTTATGGCACCACCAATATCACCAATACCAACAGCTTTGGCAGCAGCAATAATAGTTATACCAGTAGCAATCGCTACAACACCACCTATCGCGGCGCCTTTGGCAGTAGTGATATGATTCCGATCAGTACAGACTCGCGTAGTGTGGCTGTGATTGATGCCGAAACAGGCGAGTCTATCTACGAAAAAGACGCGGATATTGCCCGTCCAATGGCCAGTATCACCAAGGTCATGACCGCGATGGTGGTACTAGATGCCGGTCTGGATATGCGTGAAGAGATTATCTTAGACGCAGAAGACTTTGTCGGCCCCAAACGTGCAAGCTCTCGTCTAAAAGTAGGAGATCGCCTCAACCGTGCCGAAATGCTACTCATGGCCTTGATGAAGTCAGAAAATCCAGCTGCAAAAAGTCTGGCGCGTAATTATCCAGGTGGATATAGTGCCTTTATGCGAGCGATGAACCGCAAAGCGCAAGACTTGGGTATGACGACTGCCTTTTTTGGTGATCCAACGGGTCTTGACAAGCGTAATGTGGCCTCATCAAATGATTTGGTCAAGATGGTACGCGCTGCGGGTAACTACGATGTGATTCGCCGCTTCTCCACCACCAAAAGCTATGATTTCTTTGTATCAAATTACTCTCGGGGCAACCGCACATATAAAGCCAACAATACCAGCAGCTTAGTACGTGAGGGTGGCTATCCTATTGGTATTTCAAAGACCGGCTTTATCAATGAAGCAGGGCGCTGTGTGGTCATGGAAACGAGGGTCAATAACCGCCCAGCCATTATTGTTATTTTGGGCGCAAACAGCTCAGCCACGCGCTGGGGCGATGCCAAAAATATCTTAAACAGCTTGGCCACGCGTCGTACTGTATAAATGCGGATGACACTGATGTCAGTATACAAACACACATACGCACGTATATAGATCAAAAATAGACAGGTAAAATAATTCAAAGGGCTGTTATATCATATAACGGCCTTTTTTATATCAAAAAGGATACTCGTGGTATGAATCACTTGCAATCGGCTGTCGTACCTCAGCTTTATTTGCTGACGAACGACGATGAGTTTGAGCGACTCTATCAAAAGCTAGAGGCCGCGCTGGCAACAGGGCTGGTCGGTCTGCTGCAAGTACGCCGTAAAAAAACAGCGGCATTGCCAGATGGTGGGGCAACACTGTTGGCAGAAGCCAAGCAAATTGTCGAGCTGGCACGAAGATATCAGGTACCAGTCGTGATCAATGATGATAGTGCGCTGGCGGCCAAGCTCGGTGTCGGGGTACACCTAGGTCAGCAAGATGGCAAGATGGTCGATGCCAAGCGCCAAATAAGTCCGGATCAGATTATCGGTCGTACGTGTCATGGACAAGTGGCGCTGGTCAAAGAAGCCAAGCAGCAAGGCGCAGACTATGCGGCCATGGGTGCTGTTTTTGCTTCTACGACCAAGCCCAAAGCCGATACCATCTCGTACCAGCAGCTAAAAGAAGGCTGCCAGCAAGGCATCGATATCTGCGTGATAGGTGGGTTAAGTGCTGAGAATGTCGGCGCGCTGGCAGGTTTGCCCATCAAATATGTGGCTGTCGTTGGAGATATTATGGATCTGCCTGTTGCGCAGATAGCACCTCGTTGTCAGCAGTGGCAGCAAGCGTTTGCAAAGTGGCATGCCGCTGCCGGTGACATAAAGGCCTGATGATCAAGTATCGTCAATCCAATATAAAATCGCCCTAAAGCAGGTTAACTATATAAGCCACAAGACGAAATAAGTCACAAGGATAAGTCAAAAGCCATTCGCTATTTGGCGTGTTGCATACATAACGTAGCATAGGGCAGGGCTTCTAGGCGCTGCTCTTCGATTGGCTCGCCGCATACTTCGCACTCTCCATAACTGCCGTTTTCGATACGGCTTAGCGCGTTTTCTACATAAATTAGACTTTGACGCGCCTCAGCCATGAGGTTTTTTCGCATGTCGTTTTGACGGTAGGAGATGGCTTGGTCTTCCCAGTGCTCATTGAGGTCGTCCTGTGGGTTTTGGATATGTTCTTCGATTTTGTCGATGCGAGTTTCGTACTCTTCTTTGAGTTTTAATAGGTTTTGTTTTGCTGTTTTTAGATCGATACTCATGGTTTTCTCCTAGTAGGTTGTTGTTATTATTCACTAAACAGTTAGGCTAGCGCCTGTGTTTGGCAGAGCCTGCGTTTATTCTGGTCTAGCCTAAGGTCATCATAGTGTAGATTTATCATAAACAGCGCAATTCATGAGTGCCACCACGAAATGTTACTGGTTTTATAAAATACTGATTTTTATCATCAGTTTGTCGAGCCGGTTTTGTGTGATTGTCTGCTGAGTAATATTTAATCCACGCTTTGATAGGAGAGCGTGGTAGAAAACTGCTAGAATACACCGCCACAAATTCTTACTAGAGTGTTTTTGATCGGCCTGAGCGCTACCACTTAGGCGGCATAGTGCGGCATCGTATCGATGGTGTCAGTTTTATTTAGGATTGACCCTAAATATGTGGTATTAGGACTTATCGAGCAGTCCACTGTAGATTAACAATAGATGATGTAGAGGAGCAGTTAATGAATTTTTTGCGTATGAGTGAGCTGAGCTTAACGGACAAGGTTGTATTGATTCGAGAAGACTTAAATGTGCCAATCAAAGATGGCAAAGTCAGCAGTGATGCGCGCCTACAAGCAAGCTTACCTACCATTAAGATGGCGCTAGAAAAAGGCGGGGCTGCGATTGTCTGCTCACATCTTGGGCGGCCAACCGAAGGCAGCCCTGAAGCCATTTATTCATTGGCACCGGTCGCTGATTATCTTAGCGACAAACTGGCTGCGCCTGTGCGGTTAGATACTGACTATCTGACTCAAGGCGTGTCTATCAAAGCAGGTGAAGTAGTGCTACTAGAAAACGTCCGTTTTAACAAAGGCGAGAAGAAAAACGAAGCTGCTTTGGCAAAAAAATACGCAGATTTGTGCGATGTGTTTGTGATGGATGCCTTTGGTACCGCGCATCGCGCGCAGGCATCGACAGAGGGCGTCACTCAAGCCATGCACCAAGCAGGCAAAAAGGTCTGTGCAGGGCCGTTGTTGGCCGCAGAGCTTGATGCGCTAAGTTTGGCGTTAGAGACACCAGCTCAGCCGATGCTGGCTATCGTGGGTGGCTCAAAGGTATCGACCAAGCTTGAAGTGCTGCATAGCTTAGCTGAGGTATGTAGCCAAATCATCGTTGGTGGCGGTATTGCCAATACATTTTTGGCGGCGCAAGGTCATAGCGTTGGTGCATCATTGTATGAAGCGGATTTGATCGATAGCGCTCGCGATATTATGAGCAAAACTGAGATTTTATTGCCTGATTTTGTGGTGGTGGCCGATAAAGACGATATCGACTTTGCCGACTTTACTGGCTCATTACAACAAGCCACTGCGACCATTAAGTCGGTCGATGCTATCGGCGACAACGACATGATATTGGACATCGCGCCAAAAAGCGCTGAGCGCTTGGCTGAGGCTATCATCAATGCCAAGACCATTTTATGGAATGGTCCAGTTGGAGTTTTTGAAGTGGATGCTTTTGGGCAGGGTACGCAAATATTGGCCGCAGCGGTCAAAGATAGTGCTGGGTTTTCTATCGCAGGCGGCGGTGATACGCTAGCTGCCATTGATAAATATCAAGTGGCGGACGGCGTCAGTTATATGTCTACAGGTGGCGGCGCTTTCTTAGAGTTCGTCGAAGGTAAGGTGCTGCCTGCAGTTGCTGCTCTGCAAATAGACGCGTAAACCTTTAACGTTTAACGTTACTTAGTACGTTAGTAACACTAGATGTACAGCCATGATGAATCATCTAAGGTAGGCTGTGGAAATAAGAGGACGGCCATCAATATAGTACTCTGTATGACAGACTTCGGCATTGATGGCCGCCGATTATTATTAAGTCGTATTTATTTGTTTATACACTGAAAATTATTATTGCATGTCTTATTTGCACTCTATAAAATAGCGCAACCATGTATTTTGACATGCTTTATTTACGAGAGGTTTATTATGTTAAAACGTCATTTGTTACTTGCTAGCGTACTTGCTGGTACTTTTGCTATCACTGCGTGTAGCCAACAAACAGAAGAAAATACTGAAGCTGCTGTTGAGTCTGCCGGTGATGATGTTGCGGCCAACACTGAAGCCGCCGCTGTAGAGACAGAAGAAGCTGCTGCTGAAGCAGAAGTTGCTGCCCAAAATGCTGGTGCTGAAGTCGCCGAAAGCGCTGAAACTGCTGGCGCGGTTGCGACAGACGCTCTAGAAAACACAGGTGATGCAATCGCTGATGGTACCAACAAAGCAGTAGCAAACACTGCCGAGGCGGTAGCTGATGGCGCAAATGCAGTGGCTGACGGCGCAAATGATGTCGCAGTTGATGCTGAGCAGCAGTACTAATAGGTTCAATAATCAGTAGCTTGTCAAAACTAGTCGCTTAGTAAATAAGCATTGTTTGACCGATTCAAACCTTTTTATCACTGTTTGACTACTGATAGATTGATATACAGCTCGCTAAATAAGCAGTTTTTTATGACTGCTCTATAATGGTTGTCTCATAAAACAGCTGCTTTATAAGCCCTCAAAATACTAAAAAAGCCTTGGCGATTGCCAAGGCTTTTTGTATGGTGATGGCGAAACACTACAAGCATTTCTTTATAGTCCATCCGTCACAAAATAAATAGTCAGGCAACCGCTACGAAGACAAGGCAATTTTTGCTATAATCAGCGCACGATAATGAGCGTCTATTATTGCCAGCTGCCAATGGTTTTGCCAGACGGGCAGTTTTGACATCATTGAGTGTACAGCTTTGGGCGAGTCATATAGGCAGCGCTATGTTGCTGCTATCATTTCAAAAGCTATTTTACATACTATCCAAAATTTTAATCAGAGAGCGTTTTATGGCCTTAATATCCTTACGTCAACTTCTAGATCACGCCGCCGAGCATAATTACGGGGTGCCTGCTTTTAATGTCAATAACTTAGAGCAGATGCGTGCAATCATGATGGCGGCCGACGCCTGCGACTCACCGGTCATCGTCCAAGCCAGTGCTGGCGCTCGCAAATATGCAGGCTCGGCGTTTTTACGTCATCTGATTATCGCTGCTATAGAAGAATGGCCACACATTCCTGTGGTGATGCACCAAGACCATGGTATGTCGCCCGCCATTTGCCAACGCTCTATTCAGCTTGGTTTTTCATCGGTGATGATGGACGGCTCACTGGGTGAGGACGGCAAAACCCCAATGGATTACGATTATAACGCTAGCGTCACACGCGAAGTGGTCAAGATGGCGCATGCGTGCGGCGTTTCTGTCGAAGGTGAGATTGGCTGTTTGGGTAGCCTTGAGACTGGCATGGCGGGTGAAGAAGATGGCTCAGGAGCAGAGGGCGTGTTGGACCATGAGCAGCTATTGACCAGTGCGGACGAAGCCGAGCAGTTTGTCAAAGATACCAATGTCGATGCACTTGCCATTGCGATTGGTACCAGTCACGGTGCTTATAAGTTCACACGTCCACCGACAGGCGATATCCTATCTATCGAGCGCGTCAAAGAGATTCATGCCCGTATTCCAAACACGCATTTGGTCATGCATGGCTCGTCTTCTGTGCCGCAAGAGTGGCTCAAAGTCATCAATGAAAATGGCGGTGATATCGGTGAGACATACGGCGTGCCCGTTGAGCAAATCGTCGAGGCCATCAAACATGGTGTGCGTAAAGTAAACATCGATACTGATTTGCGGTTGGCTTCCACAGGCGCTATCCGCCAGTTTTTGGTAGAAAACCCAAGTGAGTTTGATCCACGTAAATATTTCAAAGCCTCTATGGTCGCGATGTCTGACATCTGTACCAACCGCTTTGAGGCTTTTGGTTCTGCTGGTCAAGCGCATAAGATTCGCCCAATCAGTCTTGAAGGTATGGTTGATTTTTATAACCAAGCCTGACAAGTAGGGCTGAGCTTATCAAAGAAGGCGTTTGTCATATCGATATGCAAACGCCTTTTTTCTCTAAATGGCTGGGTGTAAGCGCAAGAGATTTATGTGTACGTTTTTACATAGGCGTTTTTAAACCAAAATATTGAGTAGTAAGCGTAGAGTATGGCGCAGTTTATTTTTTATAATGATAGGTAATGGATGATGATTGGACTGATTACAGGGCAGGTCGCGTACCTGATGGCACCAACGGCATGTATTTTGACCGCATCTGGCGTGGGGTATGATATCGAGCTACCATTGCCGTCATTTTGTCAGTTACAGCTCGATCAGCAGGCTCGCATCTGGACGCATTTGCATGTGCGCGAAGACGCGCAGCTGCTTTATGGGTTTATCGATCGCAAAGAGCGTGAAGTGTTTCGTCAGCTTATCAAAATCAATGGCGTGGGGGCAAAAATGGCGTTAGCGATGCTGTCTGCTATGTCGGCCGCTGAGCTTAAGATGCATGTCGAGCAAGAGTCAGAGAGTGCATTGACACGTATCCCAGGGATTGGCAAAAAAACCGCGCAGCGTTTATTAATCGAGCTTAAAGACAAGCTAAAGAATATCGAAGTCGACAATGATTTGTTAGAGCTACCAACGCAGGTAACCACAGCCTCTCACGAAGGCAGCATCATCGCTGAGGTCGAGGGCGCACTTATCAGCCTAGGCTACAAAGAAAAAGAAGCGCAGCAAGCGATTAAAGCGGCTAAGCGTAGTGGAGATACATTTGCTGATACGCAAAGTTTACTAAAAGCGACTTTGCAGCAGTTGTCAGGCTTTTAAGGCAGTTTTTATTATTAATTAGGGTGTGCCGAATGCGCTTTACAGCGAACTGACATAGGCGACCTGAGATAAGCGACATCGATTGTCGCTTATTTTCGTTGACGTCTGTGCTTTCGTGCGCCGGTGCTTTATGATGTTTTGTATGATTTCACTTTTTTAATATAATGATAAAACTATGATGCAAGATCGTTTAATTAATCCGCTAGAGGGCGCCAGTGATGCGCCTGATGCCAATATTCGCCCAGCACTACTGGCAGAGTATATTGGCCAGCCTGTCGTGCGTGAGCAGATGGAAGTATTTATCGGGGCGGCGCGCGGCCGTGATGAAGCGTTGGATCATACGCTTATCTTTGGGCCACCAGGGCTAGGTAAGACGACTCTGGCCAATATCATCGCGCGCGAGATGGGTGGTAACCTGCGTTCAACCTCGGGGCCTGTCCTTGAGCGACCTGGTGATTTGGCTGCTATGTTGACCAACTTAGAGGAAGGTGATGTGCTGTTTATCGATGAGATTCATCGGTTAAGCTCCGTCATCGAAGAGATACTCTATCCTGCGATGGAAGATTTTCAGCTGGATATTATGATTGGTGAAGGGCCAGCGGCGCGGTCTATCAAGCTGGACTTGCCGCCATTTACGCTGGTAGCAGCGACCACGCGTGCAGGGCTTTTGACTTCACCACTGCGAGATCGTTTTGGTATCGTTCAGCGGTTAGAGTTTTATAATATCGCAGATCTGACTACCATTGTGACACGCGCGGCGCGCTTGATGCGCGTGCCGATGAGTGAAGACGGTGCGGTCGAGATTGCGCGCCGTGCACGCGGCACCCCAAGGATTGCCAACCGTTTGTTGCGCCGTGTACGTGATTATGCCGAGGTCAAAGGCGATGGCCGTATCAATGGCGTGATAGCAGGCAGTGCGCTGGATATGCTGGCGGTCGATAGGCGCGGTCTTGACCATTTAGACAGGCGCTATATCGAGATATTGCAAGAGCGCTTTGATGGAGGGCCGGCTGGGGTTGAGGCGGTAGCGGCGGCGATGGCAGAGGATCGCGGCACGCTTGAGGATGTCATCGAGCCGTATTTAATTCAGCAAGGTTACGTATTACGTACGGCTCGTGGCCGCGTATTGACGCAGATGGCCATTGACCAGATGTTATAGGCTATGTCATGTGAGATGATATAAAACTGGCCAAAACACCTTTATACAAAAAGCGCCGCCTTTTGGTTGATTAAAAGGCGGCGCTTCTTCGTTTAAATCAGAGACGTCGCTATTAAGCCGCTCAATGAAAAGCGGCCGACTTTTTGGCGCGTGTGCCTGTACGTACGATCTCCCCGTTGGCGGTCACGACTTCTAGAACGAGCACCACATCTTTCATGGTGCCGTAGCGCACAGCGTTGGTGCCAGAGGCGCGAGTGGCCACCATGCCACCGATACTGGCATTAGCGCCTGGATCTATCGGAAAAAATAACCCCGTATCGCGCAGGTAATGATTGAGCTGCTCGCGTGTGACGCCAGGCTGTACGGTCACGGTCAGATCTTCATTATTGACTTGTAAGATTGTATCCATCGCATGCATATCGATACATAGCCCGCCAAAAGGCGCGTTTAGCTGTCCTTCTAAGGATGAGCCTATACCAAAAGCAATCACTGGCATCTGATACTGGTTGCAAATCTCGACAGCCGCGGCGACCTCATGTTTATCCTGCACGGTCAGCACCGCATCGGGTGGCTGGTTGGCAAGCCATGTCATGGTATGACCATGTTGCTCGCGTACCGCTTTATTGACACTCAGCTGTTTGCCAAAGCGTATCTGTAGCGCAGCTATGGCCGCACTGTGATCGGGCGTAGTGCTATCGTGCGGCTCGGATGCAGGTAAGGCGGATAGGGCAGACATGGATGACTCCTACACATATATAATTTGTTAGACAGCATGTGTTTTTATTTTTTTGGACGTAGACTAGGGCGTGTCCTCAAGTCAATCGATAGCTATCCAAATGGGCTAAAAATGGCTAAATCTGGCCAAACGTGTTCAAATAGCTGACGAATATCTCGATATTATCCGCGCTATTTTCCTTGTTTGGCGGCAATTTATCTCATTTTTATCGCCATTTTTAAAATGAGGACACGCCCTAAAACAATATACGCCAATGGCATAACGAGCGCTAAAAGAGCAATTAGGCCAGTACTCGCCAAACAACCACGACGATGGCCAATAGATAAAAGACAGGCGCAAACCAGCCGACTTGCGTGGCAATCGCAATAAAGATAGCAAAGCCTGAGAGTGCCAGCCAGTCGCGGCGACGGTCATTGAGCATATCCGCTCGGATTTGCTGTATTTCTCTGAGCTGACTGTCTTGTCGCGACCCTTGAGAGGCAAGGCTCTGTAAGCCTTGATCGAGTAGTTTTGGGATATCCGTGGTCGATAATAACAGCTCTGGCAACTGTTGGCGCAGCTGTTGTAAGTTGCGTACAGGGTCGAGCTGCTCTTTGATCCAGCCGCTAAGGATGGGCTTGGCAAGCGACCAAATATCAAGCTCAGGATATAGGTCGCGCCCCAGTCCCTCGACATGTACCAAGGTTTTGAGCAGTAGCATTAACTGTGGCGGAATACTCATATGATGACGACGGGCGATATCCAAAATCTGCATCAATACTCCAGCAAAATCGATGTCGTTAATGGATTTTTGTAGCATCGGACCGACGGTGCGTTTCATGTCACGCATGAGCGCATGCTTGTCGGCGTTAGGTGGTATCCAGCCTGCACGGCTGACAATATCTACCACGGCCGTGAAGTTATTATTCATCACCGCCAGCAGCATCCGCGCCACCACCAGCTGATCGTCTCTTGATAGCGTACCCATGATGGCACAATCGAGGCCGATATAGCGCGGCTCATGGCCAAGCTTTGCCGTATCATCGTATAAATCTTTGACAGGTGGCGTCTCAACGAAGACATTACCCGGATGCATATCAGCATGAAAAAAGTTATCGCGAAATACTTGGGTAAAAAATATCGTTAAGCCTTTTTCTGCCAGTGTTGCACGGTCATAACCCAGCTTATCAAATACCTCAACCTGCGAGATAGGAACGCCTTGGATGCGCTCCATGACCATGACGTTTTTGGCGGCATCATAAACTTCAGGCACATACATGAGTGCCGAGCCTAAGAAGTTATTGCGCATCTGCGTGGTATTGTCCGCCTCCAAGGTCAGGTCCAGCTCATTGAGCATCACTTGGCGGTAGTCTTCGACGATATCGATGATATGTACCGCGCGCGCCGCTTCGATACGCGCCGATGCCCAGCCGGCCAGCTCGCGCAGTAGCTCAAAGTCAGAGATGATGGTGGCGCGAATATCAGGCCGCACCACCTTTACCACCACTTCACGACCATCATGCAAGGCCGCGGTGTGTACTTGGGCGATAGATGCCGCCGCTAGTGGCTTGACATCAAAGCGGGCAAACAATGTGTTGATTGGTTGACCGAGGCCGTGTGTTGGGTGCTGAATCTGAGCAATGGCAACGTCAGCGTCGAAGGGTTTGACTTTGTCTTGTAGCTGCACCAACTGCTCGATGATCTCAGGTGGCACCAGATCACGGCGCGTAGAGAGCAGCTGGCCAAGTTTTAAAAACAGCGTGCCCATGTCTTCTAGGGCGTACTTGATGGCGTTGGGCTGATGTTTTTTGCCCCACGCGGCAGGGTGCAGACGAATCAAGCGCGCGATAGGCTGTAGCTGCGGCATCTCTTCTAAAGACAGGTGCGTATCGATACGATAAGTGGCGGCGATACGCCAAAGCTCAAATAAACGGGCGCGGTGAGATAGTAGCATGAGAAATAAGCACTCTAAAAAATTCAAAAATAGGGTAGCGCGGTGCTTAGGGTTTGTTAAATATTCAACACGCCCCAGACCAGTTACTGATGAAACGAGTTGTTAAGAAAACGTGATTGCTCTTCTTTGATGGCTGCAAGTCTCGCTTCTTCGCGCGCCACATCAGCACGTAGCTTGAGGAGCTGCTGCCTGAGGTCATTGACCTCTGCCACCTCAGCGGGGTCAGGTGCAGCATTGCCTGCCACATCATTGGCCCAATCGCTGACGTCATCAAATGCGCGTTTGGCACTATGTCGCCAGCTGCTTTTTAGCTGAGAGATGAGCAGGTGTAATTGGCTGGCCATGGGCTTGCCGATGAAAGGCTCCAGCTGTCCTGCCACGTCAGGGTCAAACCCTGCGACCAGCTGTTTTAGCTGCATGAGTACCTTATAGTCGCCTGCGATAGGCAGGTTGCCTTCGGTGCCGCGCATCAGGTTGAGCAGTTGGGCAGGATTGTCGACTGTGATGGTGCAATCTGGTCGGCTGTGACCGATACGCGCGCGCTGCCTACTGGCTTTTTGCCGCTCATCCATAGTGCCGCTTGGCTCAAACACACTGTCCGTGGTCACAGGCTCAAAGCGCAAACGCTCATGGCTAAACAGCACGTCTAGATGAATCTCAGGCACAGCCATCTCCAGCCGCAATACTTTACCAGCAAGCGGGGCCAATCCTGCTTTGGTAATGTCATCGCTAGCGATAGCAAGGTTAATCAGCTTTTCGGCACCAGCCAAAAGTAAAACAGTCAGCATAAGGCTCTCGCGTGTTTGGTGAAGCGCCTAACAACAGCGCTAAGTTTATAATAATCAACGACTACAGAGTGTGGCGGCTCAATAGTCACCATCGTTATCCCATCATGCAGTACAAAAGACGCAGCATTAAGCACTACTTACTAAACGCTAAATGCTAAGTGCTAAATACTAAATACTAAGCAATATTACGCCTTAAAACCGCGATGCACCGCGACGATACCGGCGGTGAGATTGTGATAATCACAGTTTTCAAAGCCAGCTTGTTGCATCATTTGCTTTAGCGTTTGCTGATCAGGATGCATACGAATCGACTCTGCCAAGTACTGGTAACTTTCAGAATCATTGGCAATCAGCTTGCCCATCATCGGTAGCGCTGTAAATGAATACAGATCATAGGCTTTAGACAGTGGCTCAAAGACGGGCTTTGAGAACTCCAAAATCAACAAGCGACCACCTGGCTTTAGTACGCGGTACATGGCTCGCAGCGCTGCGTCTTTGTCTGTGACGTTGCGTAGACCAAAGCTGATGGTCACCAAATCAAAGCTTTCATCATCAAACGGTGCCAGTGTTTCGGCATTGGCCAATACAAAGTCTACGTTGTTGCAGCCTGCATTGATCAGGCGCTCACGGCCGACCTCTAGCATGGCCGCGTTGATGTCTGATAGTACCACATGGCCGTGGCGACCCACTTCACGGCTAAACACTTTGGCCAAGTCGCCGGTGCCGCCAGCGATATCGAGTACCTGCTGACCGGCACGCACGCCTGATAAGCTAATCGCGTAACGCTTCCATAGACGATGGATACCAAATGACATAAGGTCGTTCATGATGTCATATTTTTTGGCAACAGAAGTAAAGACATCAGCCACACGTGCTTGTTTTTCTGCTTTATTGACTGTCTTATAGCCAAAGTGTGTCTGCTCATTACCATCGGTTTCAGGCGTGTGCGGGTTGTTGATGTCATCGCGCTGATTAAATAGCGTCTGCTTGGTAGTTTGTGTTTGCGCAGCGCTAGGGTCGGCACTGTCATTGATCGTATTAGGCATAGTGGTTTGTTGACCTTGTGGGGTTCCGGTGGGTAAGTCTTGAACTTGGGTAAAATCATGGTGCTGGCTGCGCTGAGCGTCTGTCTGCCGCGCTTGTGCTTGCGCTGTGATGTCTTGATTATGACGGATGCTTTCTTTGACAAGCTTGTCTTTGACGAGACTGTCTTGCAGCTCGGCCTGCTTGGATGGCTCGTGGGTGTTAGCGGCGCGGTTGGTGTTGTCTGTCATCATTGTGTCCTATTCGTTATTGTTATGACTTTCTTGGTAGGGCGTGTTGGTATTAGCCAATCTACACTATCAGTCTATGATACACCAAACCGCATTGGCTTATCGTCATTATCCGCGACATGCACCTGCTCGATAATCAAAAGCTCCTGCTGGCAAAATGGCTCGATAAAATGACTGACGCTTTTGAGTGGTTTCATGGCCTGAAAGCCTGTGTCAATGAAATCATACAGTGGCTGAAAATTATAGCGATAGGCGGTGCCTTTGGCTAAGGCAAAGGCTTTTTTGAGCATAAATGAGTTTAAATGTTTGTCTGTGCGATAACAGACGTCTTTGAGGTTGGCGATTTGGACGCGGCGTGCTTCTGCTTCATCGACAGCACGATAGGCGGCCAGCATATTGTCTTCGGTCACTGGCAACTCTTGGGTCAGTAACCACTGCGCCAAATGCAAATCCAGCTCAATCGCCAAAATCGCCGCTTGAATGCCCATACTACCAGCCTCTAGCGCCGACTCTTTTGCCAAGCGCTCAAGCTTTTGCGCTTTGGGTAAAATGCGCTCCAACTGTTTGGCCAGTAGCTTAAACTCATCGCCGCCATCATATAGCTGGGTCAAAAAATACTCAGCCATCAGTTGGTTTTTGGGCTGAGAAAACAGCTCATGGTGCGTGTGTTTGATGCGCGTTTGTTGCCATGACTGTACGTCTTTTAGTTTATTGTTTAGGGCATCGTCTTGATGGTAGGGCAGCGCCCAAAAGCGGTTCAAGTGTTGTTGTAAGTTGGCTAAAGCGGTCATGGCAATCAATCCTATAAAATCAATAATATTATCAAAGTGCTGATAAATGGCGTGGTGTTACCTGTCTGTCAGTGACATATTTTAATGGTTTTGTGCGCAAAATAATTTTTAAAACGCTATAAATATTTTAAAAACCGTATGAAAATACCGCCATTATAAAGACAAGGTCAACAAGCAGTACGGTCAATTCGCTATAAAATCGATACGCTCATATCAACGTGCAACTTTTTATAAAGCGGCTTTATAGCTATGTATCTGATTTATTTAGACGCAGCTATATCTTACGTATCTCTAAATGACAGCCTGTAGCAAACGGACGTATCGTAAAAAGTGTTCACCTTAAAAGAAAATAAAACAGAATACAAATGCCAAACTGTTACCCAAATGGTTACATAGCAACGTTATTTAGTCTATTGGCTGAGTGCTAGTATAAAAATGGCTCAAAATTTTGCAAGATTGATGCAATGAATCAGCATTAGATGAGCTTATGAAAAACCAACTAGGACGGAGGATGCGATGTCAAAAAATAACCATGCCGCAGAGCAGAGTGCACCAGATGGACGCACGCCAGCTGATAAAAAAATCATCAGCCAGCGTCTCAAACCCAATCCGCTCAGCCAGTTTTCTATGGACAAAGATGCCCTGCGACTGGCATTGGTCACGGCGCAATACGCCCTGCGAGCAACGCGGCAACAAAGCCCGCCTACCCATGACAAAGCCACAGGACTGCTGGTACTGGTCAACGGGATGGAGCAAGCTGGTAAAGGCACAGCAGTCAAGCAGTTAAGAGGCTGGGTAGATCCGCGGCTACTAAAAGTCGAGGCGACCGTTGGCGACTGCCCACTGGACTATCAGCCGATTTGGCAAACGCATACCAACGTGTTGCCACGTCACGGTGACGTGATGGTGTATTTTGGGAATTGGTATGCTGACCTGCTGTATGACGTCATGCGTATGACTTGCGTAAAAGACACTACCGAAACAGCCGCTGGGACAAAGAGTCAAAACAAACAAGACGATGTGCCGTCATCTTTGATGTCTCGTATGACGACCAAGTGGCAAGACTACCTACAGCAGCAACTGGCGAAACTAACTGCCTTTGAGCAGGATTTGGCGGCCAACCAAACGCGACTGCTTAAGTGCTGGTTTCATGTCGATGTCGATACGTTGCAAAAACGCCTGACGGACAAAACAGAAGACCCACAGTTTTTGTATCAAATGGACTGGCACGACAGACAAGTAGTCGATACCTTCAATGAGGTGGCCACCGCGCTGCTTAGACAACAACCAGACTGGGTCATCATCGATGGGGAGGACAAGTCTGCTGCCGCCGATCATTTTTGTCATGAGGTGCTGCACGCCATGCAAGAAGCGCTGGCAAGTAGCAAGACGAAGGATGACACTAAGGATGACACTAAGGCAAAGTCTCATCCCAGCCCCTTCGTGCCAGTCGCCATTCCCAATCAGCTACAAGATATCCCTAGCACAAAAATAGACAAGTCTGACTATAAAGAGGCGCTGGCGGCCAAGCAAGCGCGTTTGGCTGCGCTACTGCGTGCGCGCAACGGTCGGCATGTCGTCTTTGCTTTTGAAGGCATGGATGCCGCTGGCAAGGGCGGGGCGATCAAAAGGCTGGTGGCGCCGCTCGATCCGCGCGAGTATCAGATTTATAATATCGGGGCACCGATGCTTCATGAGCTGCAGCATCCTTATTTGTGGCGCTTTTGGCATAAACTGCCCAACGAGCACACTGACCGCATCAGCCGTATTGCTATCTTTGATCGGACTTGGTACGGGCGAGTGTTGGTTGAGCGTATCGAAGGCTTTGCTGACGCGGCGGCATGGCAGCGTGCCTATGACGAAATCAACCGTTTTGAGGCCGACCTAGCTGATGCGGGCACGCTGGTGATAAAATACTGGCTGGCCATCGACAAAAAAGAGCAGCTACAGCGCTTTGAGGCACGCCAGCAGACACCGCACAAGCAGTATAAGCTGACGGAGGATGATTGGCGCAATCGCGATAAGTGGGAGGGGTATGTACAGGCGGCTGCTGATATGCTGGCACGGACAGACACAGACAAGGCACCATGGTGCATTATTGCCACCAACGAAAAGCGCCAAGCGCGCTTGCAAGTCTTGGATCATGCCATCGAACAACTATCGTCACTATAGGCGTATGGCGTAAATAAGCGTATAATGGTGCAGGTAAACACGGTATCATCTGCCCTAACCATGAGCAGTTACAAATCTTGTAATATCATCATGCATTATGTGCTTATATTGAATATAATAGGCGCGTAACGTTTCTTGCTACACCCAACAAAACGTAGCAAATAGAGTCTTGTGACCTTGTATTGGTGCCTTTGGTAATACACCGACCATCACAGCTCTGACAACGCTTATCATAATTAGCAGTTATCAAGTGCTAACATTATCATCACAAAAAATCTAAGCCGCAAGATGCTGTAATCAGACGATTGAGCAATACCCCTTGCGGCTTTGTGACATGTTGCATTAAGGGTTTTACCTTTGGCACGCTTGTCTTTAATCGCATATAATTTCAATCAGCTTACGCAGGACGTATCAACGTATGGGTATTAGCAGCAGCTCTACAGGGCCCGTCAAATCAGTCGGCTCTATGAGAATAAATCTATTTTTTGCCATTTTACTGATTGCGATGACCGCCTACTTTTTATGGTGGGGTCTAGATTACACAATGCGTCAACAAACGACGCTATTTATTGTCGCCACCGCTTTTGGTGTCTTTATGGCATTTAATATCGGTGGTAATGATGTTGCCAACTCCTTTGGCACCTCGGTGGGTGCAGGGACGTTGACCATCCCGCAAGCACTCGGGGTTGCCGCGATATTTGAAGTATCCGGCGCAGTGCTGGCAGGCGGGGAAGTGACGGACACCATCCGCAAAGGCATCGTAGACTTAGATGGTCTGACCGTCACGCCCAACCAGTTCATTTACGTCATGCTCTCAGCTCTGGTTGCGGCCGCATTTTGGCTGTTGTTTGCCACGCGCAAAGGCCTGCCAGTATCGACCACGCACTCTATCATCGGCGGGGTGGTTGGTAGCTCTATCGTGTTGGGCTTTGATTTGGGTGGCAGCGCGACGGCACTCTCGACAGTCGATTGGGGCACGGTTGGCACCATTGCCATCTCATGGGTGCTATCGCCTCTATTGGGCGGTATCTTGGCCTATATATTGTACGGTCAAATCAAGAAAAACATCATCGAGTATAATGATAGAACCGAGGCTCATATTGGTGAATTAAAAGCCAGTAAAAAAGTCTTAAAACAAAACCATAAAGAGTATCTGGAGCGTCTGACCGAGTCGGAGCAGCTGGCTTATACCTCAGCGATGCTGCGCGACCAAGAAATCTACAAAGATGATGATTGTGTCGTCGAAGATTTAGAAACGGACTATTACAAAAAGCTGTATGAGATCGAAAATGAGCGTAGCAGTCTAGATACGCTAAAAGCACTCAAGCAATGGGTGCCGATGATTGCCGCGCTTGGCGGCGCGATTATGACGTCTTTGGTGGTGTTTAAAGGTCTTAAAAACGTCAATAATAGCCTGACGACGCTACAAGGTTTTTTGATCATGGGCATGATTGCCGCCTTGGTCTGGTTGGCCACCTTTATCTATACCAAAAGTATCCGCGGTAAGCATAAAGAGGATTTGACCAAAGCGACCTTTATTATGTTTAGCTGGATGCAAGTATTTACGGCGTCCGCTTTTGCCTTTAGTCATGGTTCAAACGACATTGCCAACGCCGTCGGCCCGTTTGCGGCCATTATGGATGTCATCCGTACCAATGAGATTGCCTCACAAGCGGCAGTGCCACCAGCGGTGATGTTGACGTTTGGGGTGGCGCTGATCGTCGGTCTTTGGTTTATTGGTAAAGAAGTCATTCAAACCGTCGGTACCAATTTGGCAAAAATGCATCCAGCTTCTGGCTTTTCGGCAGAGTTGGCCGCCGCTGCCGTCGTGATGGGTGCCTCGACCATGGGTCTGCCAGTATCGAGTACGCATACGTTGGTCGGTGCGGTATTGGGGATTGGTATTGTCAACAGAGACACCAATTGGGCGCTGATGAAGCCAATTGGTCTGGCGTGGGTTGTCACTTTACCAGCTGCCGCTACGATGTCTGCGATAAGCTATGTGGTTCTGATAAATATCTTTTAACCAACAAAAGCGGCAACCATCATGCAAAGATACGCATGCAGATAGGTGGCCAGTGTTGTGCACGAGCACACTCTCATAAAAAACGCTTATCAGCCTAATGCCGATAAGCGTTTTTTTATCATCTAACGCCGTAAAACCACATCCTTCTAGGGCGTGGATATCAGGCGTCAGTCATTGTCGCCCAGTATGGCGAACCCCTTGATAACCAAACCCATTGAGATCATAATTATTCCATGAAAACGCTCAAGCTACGCATCAAAGACAAACACGCCACTCAGCTCAATATCTTAGCTGGGGCGGTTAACTTTGTCTGGAATTACGTCAATGAGCTAAGTTTTAAACATCTTAAGCGCACAGGCAAATTCTTTTCAGCTTATGATTTGGCCGCTTATACCAAAGGCAGTGGCGAGTATTTAAACTTGCACAGCCAAACCTTGCAAGCCATCTCTGAGACCCATGCCAAGGCTCGTAAACAATTCAAAAAAGCCAAACTCAACTGGCGTACCAACAACCCAAAGGCCAAGAGAAGAAGCTTGGGATGGATTCCCTTTAAAAAGACAGCCATTAAGCACTTAGCAACCCGTCAATCAGGCAAGAAAAGCCTTAAATCTACTATTCAGCTAAGCCTCGCTAAAGGCAAAAAACTTACTATAGATCTATGGGACAGCTATAACCTAGCCCTGTACAGCATCAATACTCTGGAGCTAGTGCAAGACAATCGCGGCTACTGGTATGCCTGTATCACCGTCAAAGAATTTCCAAAGATTAAGTGCGGTACTGGCCAAGTCGGTATTGATCTAGGCTGCAAGGATTCAGCAGTCAGTAGTAATGGTGATCAGCTACAAATCA
The DNA here is from genome assembly GCF_900291405.1 of Psychrobacter sp. Marseille-P5312. Lineage (NCBI taxonomy): Bacteria > Pseudomonadati > Pseudomonadota > Gammaproteobacteria > Moraxellales > Moraxellaceae > Psychrobacter > Psychrobacter sp. Marseille-P5312. The sequence continues at coordinate 199,515 of NZ_OLML01000001.1, read as the reverse complement.
AAGTCACTCATCAATACGCCGAAAAACTGGCCACCGCCCAAAGAGCCAAGAATAAAAAGCGGGTCAAGGCGATTCACGCCAAGATTAAAAACACCCGTCAAGATCTGATTCATAAATTCACATTAAAGCTTGTTAAGTCCAACAGCCTAATCGTTGTTGGTAAGATTAAATCAACATCATTCACTTCATCCAAACTGGCCAAATCCGTCTATGACGCTGGTTGGTTTGAAATAAAACGGCAACTGGATTATAAATGCGCGAACGCAGGTTGCCACTATATCGAAGTCAATGAAGCGTACAGCACCCAAACCTGATCAAATTGCGGCTCTCGCCAAGACAGTCCGAAAGGTAGATCAGGTATTGGTATAAGAGCATGGTTTTGTCGTTCTTGTAAAACGACCCATCAACGTGACGTTAATGGAGCAAAAAACATTCTCGCGGTCGGGCTTGGCCGTCTTTAGTAGCAATCCCCTCCGTTTAGGGAGGGGAGGAAGTCAAAAATGTAGAACCTATCCTATCTTGGCGCTCAGTCACAGATAGTGGATGGGACTAATCCGTACCAAACTGCTGACGTTTTTTGGCAAAAAAGCGATCCAAGCGATCCATGGCATTTTCTAAGTCATGGATATTGGGCAAAAATACCAAGCGGAAGTGGTCAGGTTTGTCCCAGTTAAACCCGGTGCCTTGTACCATCAGGACATTTTCTTCTACTAGTAGATCCATCATAAAGGCCATGTCGTCTTCGATAGGGTAAACCTCAGGATCCATTTTGGGAAAACAATAAAACGCGCCCTGCGGCATGGTGCAAGAAATGCCTTTAATGGCATTGAGGCGAGTGACGGCCATTTCACGCTGCTTGTACAAGCGCCCCGTCTTTGAGGTCAGCTCTTTCATGCTTTGGTAGCCGCCCATCGCCGTTTGAATCGCGTACTGGCCTTGGACGTTGGAGCACAAACGCATGGACGCCAGCATATCTAAGCCTTCGATAAAGTCGGCGGCGTGTTGCTTTTGTCCTGAAACCAGCATCCAGCCGGCACGAAAGCCTGCGATACGGTGCGACTTTGAGAGACCATTATAGGAGAGTACCAGCACGTCATCCGTCAACGTGCTCATCGGTGTATGCACGGTATCATCATACAGAATACGATCATAAATCTCATCAGCCATGATGATCAGATTATGCGCTTTGGCCACTTCAATAATCTGTCGTAGCAGCTCGTTGCTGTAGAGTGCCCCTGTGGGGTTGTTGGGGTTGATCACGACGATGCCTTTGGTTTTGGGCGTGATTTTAGATTTGATGTCTTCGATATCTGGGTGCCAGTTATCGTCTTCATTACAGCGATAATGGACAGCAGTGCCACCAGCCAGATTTGCAGCGGCCGTCCACAGTGGATAGTCTGGCATTGGAATCAGTACTTCATCTCCATCATTCATCAGCGCCTGCATGGTCATCACAATCAGCTCAGACACGCCGTTGCCCAGATAGACGTCGCGCACATCGACGGCAGAGAGCAGCCCCTTTGATTGATAATATTGCAGCACGGCCTTTCGCGCCGAAAAAATCCCTTGCGAGTCTGAGTAACCAGTCGCCTCTGGCAGGTTCATTGATACATCGCGCAAAATCTCATGCGGCGCCTCTAGACCGAAGGGCGCAGGGTTGCCAACGTTGAGCTTCAAAATACGTTTGCCTTCTGCTTCCATTTTATTGGCAGTCTGAAGTAGGGGGCCACGAATGTCGTAGCAGACGTTTTGTAATTTGTCAGACTTTTTTATTGTATTCATAAAGGGATCGCTTGTCTGGTTGGTTGGTGAAGAAGCTTGTGTCATGGCTGCATCAGCTTGGCTGATCGGTTTTTGGGATTGACTGATATGCTCGTCTAACGCGCGATACTGGCCTCCGGATTGCGCCATCACTACCTCAGGGGCGCTGCTAGGGCATGGCAGCTCTGTATTAGCTGCACTCTCACCGCGCAGCAAATACCCTTCGCTACAGCCCAAAATACGTGCCAATGTCGGCAGCTTGGATGAGACGATACCGTTGGTGCCACGCTCCCAGTTAGAGATAGCGCCGCGACTGACCTTAGCGCCAGCGGCAGTCATCGCTTGGGCTAGCTGCTCGGCGGTCAGCCCTTTATCACGGCGCAGCTGCACCAGTCGCTCAGCCTGAGTGCTCTTTTTATTGTTATCAGCCATTACGTTTAAGCCTATATATATGTGGTAGTGCGAGTCTTACGCATCAGTAAATCTGTGATTGCGGGGCATAAATGTTTAATGCTCAATGCAAGATATTATTGCATTTTATCTATCAATGCAAGCCGTATCTATTGGTTTATTTTACAATGCAAGAATAACTTGCAAAATATATCTTTACGCTGTGCCTTGAGTATATCTGTAGCTTTTGCCAAGCTGTCCGGTTTTTAAAACATGACCAATTCGCCTAGCCAATTTGACTATATAAAAATAAAATATAAGACGCTTATAGGTCGCCAAAGGGAGAAGCGCTGCTTTCTTATCATTTTTATTACAGTGCTCATCAGACTTGAGGGGTAGAATGATATTGTTGTAGTAGACACCTTGAATAATGCTGGTTGTATCAACAAATACACAGCATCGTTATTATTATCATGGGCTTAACTGGCTCTGTATTTTGGTGGTTTTATAGCGAGATAATGTTATAGCGATTAATCACAAAAAATCAGACAAAACCGATAAATAAGGATAAACCATGCAAGACAACCAACTTAGCAAAGAAGAAATCAGTCAATTGACCGACGCTGACTGGCGCGAGCGTTTGAGTAGCGAAGAGTATCATGTGATGCGCGAAAAAGGCACGGAGCGTCCGTTTACTGGCGTTTATAATGATGTCAATGACGAAGGTATCTACCGCTGTAAAGGCTGCGGTGCAAAGTTATTCGATGCTGACAACAAGTTTGATGCAGGCTGCGGCTGGCCAAGCTTTGATCAAGGTATCGACAATGCCGCTATCGATGAGCATGAAGACAACTCATTAGGTATGCGCCGCACTGAGGTGACCTGTAGCAACTGCGGCGCGCACTTGGGTCATGTGTTCCCTGATGGACCGCGTGAGACGACAGGTATGCGCTACTGTATCAACTCGGTCTCTATTGATTTGGATAAATCTGCAAAATAACCTGCTTGTATGATTTTACCGCAGAGCGTATGAATGGCATCGCGCCAGCATTTTTTGATATAAAAAAGTCTTGCTGGTTGTCAATACGGCCAGCAAGTGCCGATTTACCCCGCAGTTTGAAGGGCTAGAGGGGTTGTGCCCGCAGTATAAAGGTCAGGATTTTCATGGATAACATGGGATAGTGAGCCACGCTGTCCATCCAAAATGCGTCAATATAAGAAATATCTGTAAATTTTAAAAAATATAAAATCAATAAAAACATAGGTTTGCTGATTGTTTTTTTAAAATAAAAGAAAATCATGAAAAAAAGGCAAAATACTGTTTGACAGCCATGTGTAAATCTATATAATACACACCCACAGAGCGAGGCTTTAATCAGTCAGTTTCTGTTGGAATTTTCCCTTTAAGTAAGGGAGATTCTCTTGCGAAGATAAAGTTGCAGTGCAATTTTTAACGCTTCTCAGGGTGATTAGCTCAGTTGGTAGAGCGTCTGCCTTACACGCAGAATGTCGGCAGTTCGAGCCTGTCATCACCCACCACTTATTAGCAAGTGGGTCTTTATAAAGGCAAGATGCTAAGACGACCTAAGCAGCGGTAGTTCAGTTGGTTAGAATACCGGCCTGTCACGCCGGGGGTCGCGGGTTCGAGTCCCGTCCGCTGCGCCATATTTAAAACGAATTTAAACCTTTGGGTTTAAGCAAGTTTCGCCTCAAACATTACATTGTTTGGGGTTTTTTTGTGTCTGCAAAATCTGTTGGTAGAAGATCTGTTGGTAAAAGACAAGTATCCATAGCTGATGTATTTGGACTCCACTATAATTGCGCCAGATACAGCTTAACACTCACGGCAAAGTACTCATGATCTCTGATGCGAATGCTGACAGTACCGTCATGGGCTTGGGCGATGGCTTGTACGATAGATAGCCCCAGCCCCGATCCAGCATGCATGTTGGTAGTGGTATGGTGACGATGAAAGCGCTCGAACAGCTTGTCTGCCTCTGCTTGACTGATAGGCTGCGCCATGCGATTGGTAATGGTAATAATGAGCGCTGACCGATGAGCTGTACTGATATTAGAGGGTTTGATAGGTTGCAGCTCCGATGGGCCTTCGATGGCAGCGTCGACGCTAATGACGCTGTCACTGGCGGCGTAATGTATGGCGTTTGACATAAGGTTGGCAAACAGTCTTTGTAGCAGACCTTCATCGCCCAATACCACCTCAAAACTGCCTGTTTTTTTAAAGAGTAAGTGGCGGTCTTCGGCTATCAACTCAAAATAATCCAGTAGTTTTATGATCAACTCCTCAGTATTTACTGGCGCAAGCTGTGAGTCATTTAGCCCTTTTTGGGTTTTGGCGAGCAGCAGCATATTATTGATGAGGCTTGATAGCTGCTGGAGTGTGTCGTGCTGATGATGGAGCTGCTCGGTATATTCCTCAAGGCTTCTAGGTTTACTCAGCATGACTTGGGTCTGTGTACCAAGGGTGGCAAGCGGTGTGCGCAGCTCGTGGGCGATATTGTCCGAAAACCGCAGTAATGAAGCAAAATTACCCTCAAGTTTACTCATCATGAGGTTGTAAGACTCGGCCAAAGGCCGTAGCTCGCGCGGCATGTCACTGACGCTCACTCTTTCATCCAAGCGCTCTGGATTGATGCCTTGCATCTTTTGTACAATGGTGGATAAGGGCGCAAATCCCCAATAGACACTCAGGGCCGCAACAGAAACCAGTAACAACGTAATCGCAAGTAAAATCAGGCTTAGCTGACGATTGAACTGTAAAAGGTACTGATGATGGACATCGATTGGTAAGGCAATCAAGGCGAGGATCTGCTCGTCTTTGATGAGCACCGCGCGGTAGTTTCGGTCGTTGATTTTGGTGACAAATTGCTGCTCGCGATGCGTTTGCCATAATGACCAAAGGTCAAAGTCCGCGGGCAGCTCATGGCTAAAGCCACTTGGCGCACTGGACAGTCGATGCTCTTGTCTGTCAATCACTAGGATTTTTAGATTATAGTCTGACCATGAGGCGTGCAGGTCATCAGGATAAAGTGGCGCTGAAGGCGTAGAGGACAATGGCAAAGTCGCCGTCGTGCGTTCATTGAAATAATCGGCACGTTTGCGCAAATTAAAGGCAGCATGTGTGATGATCTCTGAGTCCATTTGCTCAAAGTGGCCGCTGACCGAGCGTTGTACCCAAATATAAATAACGATTTGGGAGATGACGACAACGATCGTCAATAAAAAAATCGTACGCCATAATAGTGGTAAGCGCCGATTATCAAAGCGGTATTTCATCGCGCGTTATCCGTCTCTGCTATGGCAGTATCTGCCGCATCTAAGCGATATCCCATACCGCGCACGGTGTGAATCAGCTTGGTCTCATAGTCATCATCGATTTTGAGCCGTAGGCGTCTGATGGCCACATCGATGACATTGGTATCACTATCAAAATTCATGTCCCATACTTGTGAGGCGATGACAGAGCGCGGGAGCACCTCACCTCGGCGCTCTAATAAAAACTGCAACAAAGCAAACTCTTTGGCCGTCAGCTTAATGGCTGTATCGCCTCTATGCACAGTGCGCTTGGCGATATCCATCTGTAGGTCTGCTATCTGTAATATCGTGCTGTTATAGTCCGCTTGATTGGCGCGGCGCAAGAGGCTTTTTATACGCACGATCAGCTCGGCAAAGGCAAAAGGTTTGGTCAGATAATCATCGCCGCCGATCTCGATGCCTTTGACTCTATCGCTTAACTCGTCTTTTGCGGTCAAAAACAGCACAGGCGTCTGCTTGCCGGCAGCGCGATAATTGCGTATCAGCTCAAAGCCGCTGATATCAGGCAACATGACATCCATCAGCACCACGCTATACTCATCGGTCATGAGTGCATGATAGCCATCTAGACCCGTTGTATGATGCTCAACGACAAACCCCGCTTCTGTCAGTCCTTTTTTTATATACTCGCCAAGTTTGATCTCGTCTTCTACCAATAATACCTTCATCATCTCACCTCGCAGATTAGGTTCATAGCATAAGGCCATACTAAAGGATTCTGTTTGCTATGAACATCGATGGTGGCAAAGATGACAGGATTGTCATCTGCATGTCATCTGCCGGTCAGAATGGGGTCGCTAGTATATAGGCTATGAACGGCATCGGCGGCCGCTGCATTTATAACGGCTGTTGACTTAGTAAAAGGCCGCCCGCTCTACAGTATTATCTGATACAAGGCAATGGGATAAAAAAGGATAAAAGCATGATGTTTAATACAGACCATAAGTGGTTGGGTGGCGTTGTTTTATTGACGGCGAGCGTTGGGCTGATGGCTTGTAGTCAGCCAGATGTCGATGCAGCTGATAAGCAAACGACGGCGAGCACACAAGTACCAGTAGAGGCTATAAGCCCAGCGTCAAATACAAAGGCATCAGACCTGCAGCCGTCATCCACCATTTTACAAAACGTCTCGGCCACCGTCTACAAAGATGCCAATTGTGGCTGCTGTAAAGAATGGATCGGTCATGCCGAGGATCATGGTATGACGGCAAACGGGCAAGATGTCAGCGATTTGGCGGTGTTTAAACAGCGCTACGGCGTGCCTGATAATATGCGCTCTTGCCATACTACAGTGACGAGTGATGGTTATGTGTTTGAAGGTCATGTCCCGGCCAAATATGTGGCGCAGTTTTTAGCAAACCCACCAAGCGAGGCGATTGGCCTTGCGGTGCCGGGTATGCCTATGGGTAGTCCAGGTATGGAGTATCAAAACAGATTTGATCCGTATCGAATCATGCAAATTAACAAAGACGGTAGCAGCACGGTTTATGCACAAGTTGAGTCGCCGCAGCAGCAACTATAGTTTGAAGCGTTTTTAGAGATTTTAGTATTTATTAATTCCTTAGTACGAGTCATCTTATGAATAATAAAAATACGCTCAACCGCCGTCATTTTTTGACAGGATCGTCCGCCTTGGTAGGGGCGTCCATGCTATCAGGCCTGCCAACGATGGCAAATAGTGCGCTTGCGGGCTCGCAAAGCAAGGCGGTTATTAATAGCGATAGACCCGATCATAAAGTGCCTATCTTGTCGGGTGATGAGTTCGATCTGTATATCAGCAAAAAGCCTGTTATCGTCAATGGTAAGTCGAGTATAGCGACGCTGATTAATGATTCCTTGCCGGCACCAACGCTGAAGATGCAAGAGGGCGATACGGTCATCATCCGCGTGCACAATCAGATGAATGAGCCGACTTCTATTCATTGGCATGGTCTGCTCGTACCTTTTGAGATGGACGGTGTGCCGGGTATTAGCTTCGATGGCATCCCTGCCAATAGTACCTTTACTTATAAGTTCAAACTCAAACAATCAGGGACTTATTGGTATCACTCGCATACAGGCTTCCAGGAGCAAACGGGTATGCGCGGCGCGATCGTCATCGAGCCAAAAGGAGCGGAGCGCTATCCGGTGGCAGAAGATCACGTCATACTGCTCAGTGACTGGACGCACCGTGATCCGCATACGTTACTCAAGCTACTCAAGCAGCGCGCTGACTTTGATAATTATCATCTACCAGATTTCAAAAAACTCCTTTCTGATATCGCCGCCACCGATATAGAGGCCGCTTTTGATAAGCGTAAAATGTGGAATCAGATGCGCATGATGCCGACTGATTTTAGTGATTTGTCAGGGGAGACGACTTTTACTTATCTGATTAATGGTAAAACAACCGCAGCTAATTGGGCGCAGCTGGTCAAGGCAGGACAACCTGTTAAGCTACGCTTTATCAATGGCTCTGCGCAGACGATATTTGATGTGCGCATACCCGGCCTAAAGATAAAAGTCGTCGGTACTGATGGTAATGATGTTGCGCCTGTCGAGGTCGATGATTTTCGCATTGGCGTCGCTGAGACTTATGATGTCATCGTCACGCCAACTAAAGACGCCCATACTATCTTTGCGCAAAACATCGATCGCACTGATTATGTGACCGCGACCCTAGCCACTAAAAAAGGCGCGCGTGCTGCCACGCCTCAGATGGATGGTATCGAGTGGCTCACCATGGCCGATATGATGGGCGCAATGGGCGACAAGGGTTATGACGCACACCATGCCAAGACTGAGTATGACTTTAAGACCGATATGCGCGTCGATAGTCCGCGTATGAACCTCGATGATCCTGGGATTAATCTGCGTAACATCGATAGAGAGGTGCTGACGTATAGCCAGCTGCGTTCTGTCGACAACGAGATCATGAGCGAGCAGAGCAAACCCACGCGTGAGGTTGAGATTCATCTAACGGGTAATATGGAGCGCTATATCTGGGCGCTCGATGGCATCATGTTTAAGGATGCGCCGCCTGTCAATATCAAACCGGGCGAGCGCGTGCGTATTACCTTAGTCAATGACACCATGATGAGCCACCCGATGCATCTACATGGTATGTGGAGTGATTTGTGTGCGCCTAATGGCGACTTTCAAGTCCGTAAACACACAATATTGGTACATCCTGCGCAAAAGGTGAGTTTTGATGTGACGGGCGAGGCGGGACGCTGGGCTTGGCATTGCCATCTGCTTTATCACATGGAAGCCGGCATGTTTAGAGAAGTTGCTGTCGTTTAATGAATTGTGGAATGTGAGCTTGTTATGAAAACAATTAAAAAAAGTCTGCCATTCATTGGATTATCATCAGCGGTATTGCTAACGTCACCCTTAGCAGCGGCAGCTGAAATGGACATGTCAGATATGGACCATAGCGGTATGGATATGACAGATGATATGGCGGATATGGATCATGGCGATATGAACATGTCTGGCATGCAAGGTGGCGATATGGATATGTCGGGTATGCAAGGCGGAGAGCCGCCTGCTGATGCGCGTAGCCCTGATTACTCCAATGGCGTAGGCTATGGCGAGTATGGTAAACCAGTGATGATGGGTAGCTTGCCGACTTGGGGCATATCGGTAGATGATTTGGGCTATCAGTTCGAGGACGATCAAATCAACTTTGAAATAGAGGGTTGGTATGGTGATGATAGTAGCCGTCTTAGATTACGTACTGAAGGTCACGCCGAGACCAAAGATGATAAAGCCATCGATAGCCTAAGCTCGCTGTCTTACTGGAAACCGCTTGGTGTCTTTTGGAATGGCGAAGCGGGCATCGCTTATAACACTGAAAACGACAAGTCAGCACTGATGGCGGGTATCGTCGGCACTGCGCCTTACTTTATTGAGACTGATGCTAGAGCCTATGTTTATACCGACGGTCAAGTCCAGCTTGATCTTGGTGCAGAGTATGAATGGCGCTTAGACCAGCATTGGGTGGTGATACCTGAAGCTGGGTTAACGGTATTTAGCAAGGATGATACTGACAATAACATTACCAAAGGCTTTAATGAGTTAGAAACTGAAGTTCGGCTCACCTATGAGATGCTTAGTCGTCAGCTGTCCCCTTATGTGGGTTTTAGCTATGAGACAGCATTATCAGATACAAGAGACTTACGTCGCCAAAACAATGAAGATGTTGATACCAGTAGCGTCACCGTAGGGGTGAAATTCTGGTTTTGATTTAGATTTTACTATATAGGTGTCATTTTTGGAGATAATCACATGGATATGAATAATAATAAATCGCAAATGAACCCGTATCTGAAGTTTTTTTTGATGATACTTACCTCGACCATCGTTATGTATATCATGATGTATTTTAATACCTATAAATGGGATCATGTGTACTTTAGTGAGACGCGTGCTTATATGGCGCTATATATGGGTGCGATGATGGCCGTTATCATGCTTGCTTTTATGGGTAATATGTACAAAAAAACCAAAGTTAATTTGATGATTTATGGCTTAAGTGTCGTGCTATTTGCCTTTGGTCTTTGGGGTGTGCGCTCACAGCAAACCGTCGATCAGGTGGATTGGATGCAGGCGATGATACCGCACCATTCTATCGCTATTTTGACCAGTAAACGCGCCGATATCGATGACCCGCGCGTGCGCCAGCTTGCCGATGACATCATCAAAGCGCAAAAGCGCGAAATCGGTGAGATGCAGCAGCTGATAAAAGAGCTAGAGTAGACGAGCAAAGACAGCGGGTTTGACCGCTAATGTGTCCATATTCGTACTGACTACAACGTTTGCACACTGAGCTATCGGTGAGAATAAAGTGAAGGGAGTATTGAGCATGAAAACAGCAACCGTCTACCGTCTGGTAAAAGCCGATCACGTTTGCCCCTTTGGGTTAAAGGCGCTCGATTTATTGCAGCGTAAAGGCTATGAGGTTGAGGACAAACCTTTAAACAATGATGCTGAGACGCAAGCGGTCAAAGACAAATTCAATGTCACTACCACCCCGCAAATACTTATTAATGGCGAGCGCGTAGGTGGCTATGATGACCTGCAAGCCTACTTTGGTAAAAAGGTTGCTCAAAAGGAGGGTTTTAGCTACACGCCAGTGATTGCCATATTTGCTACCACCGCGCTGGCCAGCCTTTCGCTGACTTGGGGCATGAGCGATACGCTATTGACGATACAAACGCTTATCTGGTTTATCGCCTTATCGATGATTGTGCTTGCCATTCAAAAGCTACAAGATTTAGAAAGCTTTACCAATCAGTTTTTGGGCTATGATTTATTAGCACGCAAAATTGTGCGCTATGCGTATGTTTATCCTTTCGCCGAGGCTTTTGTCGGTATTGCCATGCTCGCAGGTGTGGCATGGCTGAGTATCATAGCGGCTGTCGTTGCGATAGTTATCGGCGGTATCAATGGCGTCTCGGTGTTCAAAGCAGTGTATATAGACAAGCGTGAGCTTAAATGTGCTTGCGTGGGCGGTAACTCAAATGTACCGCTCGGTTTTGTGTCGTTGACCGAAAACATCATGATGGTCGCTATGGGGATTTATATGCTAGTTAGGTTTTTATAATCGTGTTTGTAATCGATTGAATTGATAATAGAAATACAAGCGTTAGGTGTATTTCTTACGATAATCTGCCACCTACTAAGCAACAAAAAAGGGTACATGCGCTGGCATGTACCCTTTTTTTGACAGTGGTGTTTTTGTCGATGTTTATACCACAGCTTATGTTTATATACCGATAGGTGCTTAGCCAAGCACTTGGATATAAGCGCCCGCGCGTAGCTCTTGGAGCCAGTCTTCTTTTGCTTGCGGCGCTAGGCGTTGATACAGGGCTTGACGTGCCATATTGCGGCGATATTCGTCGCTGACGTCTTGCTGACGCTTGCCTTCGACTTGCAGGATATGCCAGCCAAATTGCGTTTTAAAAGGAGCAGAGTAGTCGCCCACGGTGGTGTTTTTCATCATGGCTTCAAATGGGCCTATCATATCGCCTTCACTAACCCAGTCCAAATCGCCGCCACGTCCGGCAGAGCCTGGATCATCTGAGTAGGTCGAGGCCAAGCTTGCAAAGTCAGCGCCACCGCGTAGCTGCTCATATAGGTCATTGATTTTTTGTTCGGCGAGGGCGTCTGTCTGCAGCTCATCGACTTTGACGAGGATATGACGAGTATGCCACTGCGGTACCAGCATGGTGTCACTGGCTTTTTTGTCAGCCAGTTTAATGATATCGATACCCTCTGGTGTGATAAGCGGTGCACTGACGGCGCCTACATCGAGTTTGGTAATCTCGCTAGATAGTTCTGTCGGTAGAGATGCTGCTTTATGGAAGCCCATATCGCCACCTTGGAGCGGGATAGGGTAGCTGCCTTGACTGGCGGCGATGGCCTCTGTGACATCGACATTTGGCGTAAGCAGGCGCGTACGTAGGGCTTGAGCGACTTTTAGTGCTTCTTCGCGCTGCGCCTCAGATAGGCGGCTATAGTCGTCCATATAAGGCACGCGCACATGAATGGTTTGGTATTCACTTTGGTTTAGGCGTTTGGCTTCAGGTGAGGCCAAAAATGCATCGATGTCTTGCTCACTGATGCGTACGCGGCTACTGATTTGGCGCTGCTGCAGTGCCTGAATAGCGGCGTCTTCGATCAGTTGCGCGCGCAGAGCAGCATAGCTACCAGGTTGGGCGGCATCTAGGCGCTGCTGCAAGGCTGCGATACTATCTAAGCCTTCAGCCTGTACGATTTGGCCAAGACGCTGATTGATGGCCGCGTCGTCGGGCGTCAGACCGATGCGTTTGACCATCGATAGTTGTAACTCACGCAAGATAAGGGCGTTTAGTACTTCAGACTGTAGCTGTGCTGAGTTGGCTATCGGCTCGCCCGCGGCTTGGGCGCGCGCCTGAGTTTGCTGGATGGCCTCAACCAACTCGCTTTTTAAGATAGCGTTTTCATTGACCAAAGCGATGATGCCGTCGGTACTGTTTGCTGGTGTTAAACGACTGGTGCTGGTTGGATCAGCAGCTTGGGCGCTCGCAGGCTTGACGGTTGCCGCTTGAGCACTCAAAGTGAGCGCAAGACTGGCACCCATAGATAGCAGTACCGCGCGGCTGGTCTGACGTACAGAAAAAAATCTCATGATGCTCCTCATCAATGTCATCGCATCGGATGGTAGTCGGTTAACTCTACCCAATACACTTAATAATCAAATAATAGACAGGGTTGTCCCTAAAAGCCTAAAAATACAGGGTTATAAATATCGGTACCATTGCCCCGCAGTATCATTGCTGCGTTACATAGTACCTATCATGTCTTAGTCTTTCCAAGCGTTTTGTACAGGCTCAAAACCTAAGATTTTGTCAGAGAGCAGGCGGGTCAAACGGCTGCTACCACTGCCCAAACCATTTAGTCTAATCTCAGCCATCACCGCTTGGGTTGGTTCGTCCTTTACATTGAGGTCATTATAGTAACGACGACCATAAACTGCAAAACCAAAACAGCAGTCTTCATAATCGACACCGACTAAAGAGTCGAGCATTTTATCACGGTTATAATCGTATTGACCCTGTGCCAATACTCGCCAATTGTTGTTGATAGGAAAAATGGCGGAGGCGGTAAAGGCAGACAATGGCAGTTGATCGGTGTTTTCGTCACGTTGACGCTTGACAAACCCGACGTTAAACAAACTATTGTCCGACGGCTGATAACGAAGCTCAGTGGTCACATAGTTTAGGTCATAGTCATTGGTCAAAGCGCCGCTGACATCGACCCAAAAGTTGTTATAAGGCTGCGTACTGGTATTCCACACCATCCCAGAAGACGAAGAGGTAAAGACTGGCTGCTCATTCTCTAAGGTTACGCGTCCATTGTCGATATAAAACTGCTCTGCAATGCTACCATCAAAACGTGTCACACCCGTTGCATCGATGTAACGATAGTTTATACCCGGCGTGATGGCGTGCAAATCTTGCAGACGATCTTGACCTAAAAACCAACTGTCAGAAAATAACTGTTCATAGTTGATAGAGGCAATACGGGTGTTGAAGTTTGGGATGTCGTTTTGATCTTTGTATGGCGAGTAGGTGTACTTTAAGCGCGGGCTGAGCAAACGGTAACCGCCCATGGTCTCATCAAACGCGCCAAATGGTGAGCCTGCTTGATAGAAGTTCAGTCCAGCGTCGATACTGGCCTGCGGTACAAAGACTGACTGGCTACCATCTTCTTTACTCAGCTGATTGTCCGCCAAGCTGTCTTCGTCATAAGACGTATACAGGTGCTGGAGGCTGAGCTTGGGTTTGACATAGCCCCATGAGCTTTCGATAGGGTAGACGGCGCTGATTTTATTATAAAGACGTGTGCCGCTTTTTTCGTTTTCTGAGCCATCATCGATGGATTTTTTGAAATAAGCGGAGTCATGGACACCAGTTATATCAAGATTATTAGCGGTGGGCAGGCGATAGTTTACGCTTAGCTGTGGTAAGCGTGAGTACGGTTTGTCCTTATCTTGCAACGCCTCGCCATCACCATTGAACGCATCGAGCGTCTGAAAAGTCTCAACTTTTAGCTCGCCGCTGACATAGTCGTTATAGTAGTTTAGGCGCGCCCGTCTTGGTAAGTTTACTGTACTATCAGATAAGCCAAGCGTATCAAAATCATCGAGATAATCTGAGTCTGACACGTAGCTGTATTTGGCATCGCCACTCAACCGCGGAATGCTCTTAGAAGACCATGCATGATCATAAAAAAAGCTACTGCGATCTTCATCACCATACTCTCGGTCGCTTGGCAAATAAGAGCCATTAAAGATACCTTCGCCGTAGTTTTCGGTCAAATAACGAAACTCACCTGATAGCATAGGATTGCGATCGGTATAGATGTGCGTGTTGAGCGTGGCATCATAGTTGGGCGCTAAGTTAAAATAATAAGGCACATCAACTTCTAAGCCGTTTTCACTACTGACACTGGCGCTGGGTAACAAAAACCCGCTGCTACGCCGACTGTCGATCGGGAAGTTAAAATAAGGCAAGTAAAATACGGGCACATCGGCGACACGAAAAGTCGTATTATATGCCTCGCCGCGACCGGTATCGGTATCTAAGTCGATGCTTTTGGCGTCAAATTGCCATTTGCGATTGGTCGGTGGGCAGGTGCTAAACATCACCTCATCGAGCTCATACTGCGTCTCATTGGGTCTGTTTAGCTGCTTGGCATAGCCGTGAGCTTGTAATTCGACACTGGCAAACGCCACGTCTTTGGCGGTGGATTGGCCTGTTTCGGTGTTGTAATTGAGGCTATCGGCCACCCCGATGAGGCCGCCTTGCGTCGCTTTGTCTGTCAAATTGACTTGGGTTTGGTTTGCCTTGCGCTGCGCTGCTCGGCTGCCAGTTGCCTTGTCCGTAAACATGACTTTACCTTGCGCTGCCGCCACCCCGCTGCCCAAATCCAGCAATACTTTGTCAGCTTCGATATGCTGGCTGCCTTGATTGATAATGACATTGCCTGATAGCTCAGCATAGTCGACATTGTCATAATAGCCGTAGTCTGACTCTGAAAATAGCGGCGCTTGCTGGTTTGGTATCTCACTGACATTCGGTGCGGTTTGTCCATTGATGCCGCCTGCTTCACTGACTGCCCGCTGATAATTGGGGTTGCTTTTAGGATAGACCCATTGACCCTCACAGCGCTGGGCACTATCGATCGCTCTAGGTAGCAGCTCTAGATTGCGGCCAACCTTTGGAATGGTTTGTGCACTCGGCGTGAGCGCCTCTGGTAGCGCATTTGTCTCATCGTCTGGCAGACTCATGCTGCTATTGGTGTTTGGTGCCGCTGTCTCAGTCTCAGGTGTAAGCTCATAAAACTCAGCCAACCGTTTGAGGCTGTCTTGAATACTCTCGTCGCTGTTAGTGATATCAGTGTCATTACTATCGTTATGGGTATCAGCGCCAGCGTTGTTGTGGATACTGTTACTGGTATCAACCTCAGGATTGGCATGGTGAGCCATAGTGGCTGTGGTATCGATATCTAAAGTGCTGGCCACTTGCTCAGGCGTTTGCAGGGAGGTATTGTTGGTGCCGGCAGGCTCATCAAAAAATGTGTCGCCGCCATACTGCGCATCGAGCGTGTCGGGTATTGCAGGAGCTGGCACAAATGCTGGCGGCAAGGCAGAGCCTGAGACGCTACTGTCGTCATTGCTATTGCCGTGGTTATTGATCGCTGTCGTCCCAAGTGACGGGCTTGGCGTACTGTCGCTATCACTCGATGCACGGGCATTGTTTGCATGGGTATGGTTTACAGTCGGATTTTTTGCGCTGGGTGGCACGGTGCTTTGAGGATAACGGATATCTTGGTCAAAAGCATGGTGGGTGTCTTTTGCCACGCGACTGGCAGACTGATTTGCTGCCAGATAAGTAGGACGGTGCGCGCTATCCGCAGACAGGGGCTTGGTCGTTTGTGTCTGTGGTTCTGCCTCGCTGAGTGCGGCATTGACCGCAAGGCTCGATAAACCTAACGCGCCAAATAAGATCAAACGAATGCTTTGGTAGAGCGAAGAATATAGCAAGGGCACACCTATGATTGCAGAGCCGGTTAGATTGCGATACGTAATTGAGTGGCCGTATCTTTTAGGTACTGTCATACATCAGCGCCGACAGATTGAGCTTATTATGCTAAATGGTGTCAACAGTCAGGCGGTTTTACATATAATGACGACTAATCATAGTCAAAAAAAACCAAATCAGCTACACTATTTACCAAAAATTATAAGATGAGCACAGGTTGCTGCATTTATGCTCAGCAATAGCCATCGTGCCAAACACGCGCTTATCTACCGATAAAAGCGATGATGACCAAGATAGGCGTCACTATTTTAGCAAGGTTTTGCCAGACTTATCACTACTTTAGTTGTTGACCACCGACATTTACTTTTTTATAACCGATAATACGATTTTAGAGAGCCTTATGACCCAGCCGCTACCCAACAGCCGCCAGCAGCAATTGCACGACTGGCTACAAGCAGTCTTTACAGAGCAGACCTTTGATTTACAGAGTCTGCCGGGGGATGCCAGCGCGCGTCAGTATCATCGCCTGCAGCTGACAACAGAGCCTCAATCGCAAGCGGCACGTTATATTGTCATGGATTCGGCTGATGAACAAGACGCTATGCGTCAATTTATCAATGTCGCCAAATTGATGGCACCTGTGATCAATGTGCCAACGCTGATCGCGCAGGATGTGGCCAACGGCTTTTTGGTATTACAAGACTTTGGTACGGTAGAGTTTGCTCATTTGCTGGTTAAAGCCACACCCGAGCGAGTCGATCGCCATTATCAGCTGGCCATGCAGACATTGGTCGCACTACAAACACTCTCTGTTGAGCAAGCAAAATCTGAGCATCAGCTGCCTGATTATGACAGTGCACTGCTAGACCGAGAGATGGATTTGTTTAGTGAATGGTTTATGCCATATATCGGCGTGGCAGTTGATCCAAAGCTGTGGCGGGCGCTAAAAGCGGTATTGATACAAGAGATTTTGCAGCAGCCAGCAGTCGTCGTCCATCGCGATTATCACAGCCGCAACTTGATGCAAGATCAAGCCGATCACTCACGCTTGGGGGTGATTGATTTTCAAGATGCGGTGATTGGCGCTTATACTTATGATTTGGTATCGCTGCTGCGAGATGCTTATGTGGAGTGGTCTGAGCCGCAGATATCTGCATGGACACGTGATTTTTGGCAATTACAAAAGCAAGCAGGTGTGAGCACAGCTGCCGATATCGCGCAGTTTGAAAACGATATGAGTGTCATGGGTGTCCAGCGCCATCTAAAGGTGCTGGGAATCTTTGTCCGCCTATCGCAGCGCGATGGCAAAGACCGCTATTTAGCCGATATTCCGAAAGTGATGCGCGATTTTATGGTTGAGCTAGAATGGTTGGAGGCGCATGGCAGCCTGCAGATGCAGCAAGCGGTGGCACCTTTTAATGACTATCTAAGAGAGCACATATTGCCAGCGTATCAGCGTCAGTTTGTGCAGCAATATATTTAGGCCATTTTTAGCCCATTTAAATAACTATCGAGTGAATTGAAGGCATACCCTAGGCAGTATTTAAAAAGCAATAACAAAAACACGGAGCGCACATGTCTGAGACCAACCAAGCAACGATTACCCAAGCAATGATTTTGGCAGCTGGCAAGGGTACGCGTCTGCGGCCGCTGACCTTAGAGACTCCCAAGCCTTTGGTAGAGGTGGGCGGTCAGCCGTTGATCGTCTGGCATATCAAGGCACTACGAGCGGCTGGTATTACCGACATCACCATCAACGCCTCATGGCTTGCCGATACCCTGATAGAGAGGTTGGGTGACGGGGCACAATATGGCGTGACCCTGCATTGGTCGGTCGAAAGCGATGAGCCACTGGAGACGGCAGGAGGGATATTTCAGGCGCTGCAGGCAGCCAAGCTACGAGATGAGCCGTTTATTTTAGTCAACTCGGATGTGTGGACGACTTACGATTTTTCGCAACTGATTGATTATAAGCTGGGGGCGGACCAGCGTGCGCATCTATTGCTGATTGACAATCCAGAGCATAATAGTGGCGGAGATTTCGCCATTAACAATGGTCTTGCCAGCGAGCAGCCGATTGATAATGCGGACAAATATACCTTTGCTGGTATCAGCGTGATGTCGCCAAGACTGGTCGATGGGTTGGCCTCAGGTCAGCCAGCGGCACTGGCACCGCTGCTCAAGCAGGCGATGATAAAGTTTCAAATCACCGCCGAGGTGATAGCAGATAACTGGATAGACGTTGGCACACCTGAACGTCTGACGCAAGTCAATGAATTTATCGATGATAAAGGAGCCGCCAGTCATCAAGGCGCTTAGCGCTCACTGTACTATAGGACAATAAAAAAGCAGCGACCATTTATGGCGCTGCTTTTTGGTTTGTTAGGGCACGATAAGCCATAGAGGGTGGGTTACCCAACGCTAGGCACCTATGAGCTAGACACCCATAGCCAGCTTAATCAATTGGGCAATGGTAAAAATCACCAAAAAACCCGCGATATATAGACCAATAAACCATGCCCATTGTGATTGCTTTTTACTGAGCTTTTTCATATTCGTCTCCTATCTTTTTATAGATACGCCATACGGGCGGGCGTAGTGACCGCCACCTTTTGCGGTGGCCTGTCACTTTTTAGCTGTCATTTCTCTGATGCTACTTGTTTCTGACTTAGCACATATACTACGCCTAGTACATATGCTCATGATCTGTCTTGCCCTTAAAAGTATAGTAGGCAAAAGCGGTATAACTTAAGATAATCGGTAGCATGATAGCGGCCCCAATCAGCATAAAGGATAGCGAGGTGTCCGCTGCTGCTGCTTCATAAATCGTCATTTCATACGGGACGATATAAGGGAAAACGGCAAAACAGACTCCGATATAACCCATCAAAAATAACGCCACCGTCAAGAGAAATGGGCGATATTCACGCTCCGTCTTTAAATCTTTACGCATCAAAAAGAACAAGAGCAGCACGATAATCGGCATGGGTGCCAAATATAGCAAGCCTGGGAAGCTAAACCAGCCCTCAAGCGCCTTGATATCAGAAAAATACATAAAGCCTGTGACGACGACCATTGCGATGATCAGTGCCAATAGCATCCAGCCTGAAACCTTACGGGCCCATACTTGTAAAGTATGCTCGGTTTTGATAATGAGCCACGTAGAGCCAAGTAGCGCATAGCCGATAATCATAGCAATACCGCAAATGATAGAAAAAGGTGTGAACCAATCAAAAGGCCCGCCTGTATAGAGACGATTGCTTGCCTCAATCCCTTGTATCAACGCGCCCAACATCAGCCCTTGGCAAAAAGTCGCCACCACGGAGCCGATAAAGAAAAAACTGTCCCATACGTGACGACGTGAGGAGGCTTTAAAACGAAACTCAAACGCCACGCCGCGCATGATCAGGCCAAACAGCATAAAGATGACCGGCAGATACAAGCCTGTCATGATAATGCCATAAGAGACTGGGAAGGCTGCGAATAAACCGCCACCGCCCAGTACCAGCCACGTCTCGTTGCCATCCCAAAAAGGCGCGATAGAGTTCATCATGCGGCTACGGTTTTTGTCTGAGCCTGCAAAAGGAAATAAAATCCCGCAGCCCAAGTCAAAACCATCAAGCAACACATAAATAAAGACAGATAAGGCAATCAAGCCGCCCCAGATCAAAGGTAAGTCTAATACATCACCGTAGTTAAACATTAGCGTAACCCTCCATCATCGACATCATCAGCAGGTGTATCGATATTTTCTTTTGTACTTTGATCAGGACTGCTATCACCGCTTAGTGTCCGTCCCTGACTTTCTGTGACTGAGTGCTCATAGAAGTTGTCCTCAGCGGGATCTTCAAACGGTTTTGGCCCCTGCGCGATCAGTCGCAAGATATAAAAACTCCCTGCGCCAAAGACAAACACATAAAGCACAATAAAGCCAATCAAAGTCGTCGCCACCTGCTGTGCTGCAATGGGCGACATACTCTCAGCTGTACGTATCACGCCATAGACGGTCCATGGCTGACGTCCTGTTTCGGTGACAAACCAACCAGCCAGCAGTGCGATAAAACCAAGCGGCGTCATCATCATCCAAGCACGGTGAAACCAGACACTTTGGGGGTCATACTGTTGTTTTTTAAAGTATTTATACAGACTAAATAAGCCGACCAACACCATGAGCGTGCCAATACCGACCATAATACGAAACGCCCAAAATACAATAGCCACAGGGGGCTGATCTTCAGGTGCCCAGTTTTTGAGACCCTTAACCTCACCATCAAACGAATGGGTGAGAATCAAGCCTGAAACATAAGGGATGGCTACCTCGTACTTATTGGTTTGGTTTTCTTGATCAGGCAACGCAAACAAGCGCAGAGCCGCGCCGCGCTCATCTTCCCAGATACCTTCCATAGCAGCGACTTTGGCTGGCTGATGCTCTAAGGTGTTAAGACCGTGCTCATCACCAATCAACACCTGTGCTGGCGCGACAAATATCGCCATAATCATCGCCATACCTAACATGACACGGCCATGCTGACGGTGCTCTTTGTGCTTTTTAGATTGCAGGTAGTAAGCACCGATACCGCCAACGACAAAGGCGGTGGTCAAAAACGCCGCCGTCATCATATGGGCATAACGGTAAGGAAAGGAGGGGTTAAAGATAATCTCAAACCAGTTGGTAGGATATAAGATGCCATCCGCGCCCAGCATAAAGCCCTGCGGCGTCTGCATAAAGCTGTTGGCAGACAAAATCCAAAATCCTGAAATTAGCGTACCGATGGCAACAATGGCTGTCGAAGCAAAGTGCATCCGCTTACTCACGCGGCCCCAGCCAAACAGCATAATCCCCAAAAAGGACGCTTCTAAGAAAAACGCGGTCAATACCTCATAGGCAAGTAGGGGACCTAAAACGTTACCAGCCTTGTCCGAAAACACCGCCCAGTTGGTACCGAACTGGTAGGACATCACCACGCCCGAGACCACCCCCATACCAAAGACCACGGCAAATATTTTGACCCAATGCTTATAGACTTCAGCATAAATAGGCTCGCCGGTCTTTAACCAACGGAACTCAAGCACCGTCAGCCAGCTGGCTAGACCAATAGAAAAGGCGGGGAAAACAATATGAAATGAGATAACAAAAGCGAATTGGATACGCGCCAGCATCAGCGCATCGAGCTGGTCAATCATAAACGTAGCGAACATAAACGGTTACCCTTATCTGTTAGCTGAATAGCGCAGGCTTCCCTCAAACGCTCAAATAACAGTCTGCATACTGTCTTTATTTATATATAGGCAATAGGCAGATTGTGTTTCAGTATGGATTAGCGCGCGACCTAAATGATACATGGTGGCTAAGCTAACGACTGTTTAGCTGAATTAAGTAATTTACATCCTTATAAATTAATACATGACTGTTATGTGCTTTCAATATATTATGCGCCTCCCTCGGTGCACACGCAAGCGATGCAGCACCCTGATGGCCTATCTAGTAGTCACGAGTATTTGTGCTAAAAAAACAGACAACTTCTTTAAAATAACAGTAAAAACAATTAGTTGTGATAAAGTTTCTGCACTACTATCAGGGCGGCTATTATGCCTGTCTATCATCGAGTGAGGTACAAATCTGCAACATGTTATCAGTTTGTAGCGCTTCTACATTTCCTTACAGTCAGCTGCTCATTATCTGCGGCAACGGCTTGAGTGTTATTCTTGTAATTGCTTGTGCAAGATCCGCCGTAGCGTCAAGATGGTCTGGGGGTTGCTCTGAATACTATGACCCCCATTTATAATGGTCTCAGAAGCTGCACCGTCTAAGTGCGCACTGGTATAAGGTACGATGCCGTCTGATAGACGTTCAGTCAACGCTTGACTGATGTTTTTATCGACGGTGACTGCGGCCACCAGCGGCTGTGTCGATGCTTTATCGTTAGCAGCGTCGGCGGTGTCGGTAGCGCTAGTGTTGGTAGCGTGACTGTCTTTCTCGTCTTTTATGGCTTGTGACAAGTCGATTTTGGCATTGCCTGGCTGCATCTGTGCCAGCCCTTTGGTGATATCTGAATCGTTATTGGCGATGATGGAGTGATAAGTAATACGGTCATTGATGGAGATGTCTCGGGTCAATTGAATAAATGAGGATTTGTCACTCAATTGGCTGGCACCGTTTTGTAGGTATAAAGCGCCAAGTGGGTTTTGTGCCAAGTCGCCTTGGGTGGCAATGGTCGCCAGATTGTCTGTGACCGTCTTGACCAGCCCAACGGGCAGATACACAATGCGGCGCAGCGCACGGGTAAACCAGCGGTCTGCATAATCGGTGCCGCGAAACGGCGCTGATAAAAACACCGCTGTATCCACTTGCGGTAAGGTTGTGAGCTCAAAGCGCTCTTTGAGCTCGGTCTCACCAAATGAGGCTTTAAGAGCATCACGAATTTGCCGCTTTTCGCTATTAGAGAGCAGGTTTTGATCGTCTAAGCTGTCTAAATCGTCGACCAGATTGTCGTCTGATAGCATCATACGGGCGATGACAGCGCCCATGCTGTGGCTGATAATCACGCTGTTTTTGCTGGCGCGGTTCTGCCCTTGTGGGTCGGTCTGGGCATAAGTGCTATTGATCAGGCGCTGAATTTGATAACGGTTTTCTAATATAGGCAAGTTAGTGGGATAAAATATCTGCCAAACCTGATAATTCTCACGTAATTTATCATCATTCAAAATATCGTTGGTCAAATTGACCCACGTTGCAGGACTAGAGGCAAGGCCGTGCAGCATAATCAGCACGCGCTTATCAGGGTCATAGGGCTCGAGCATAAACAGCTTGGGCATTCGGGCGTCAGGCTGGCGAGTGATGAGATTAAGATAACCGACACCATCCAGCTGGTTTTCTGCCAACCAAAGACCATAGCCTGCCGAAAAATTGGCTGCGATGGGGTAGTTATCACCCAAGATATTGACATGCTCTGTTTGATACGGGTTATAAAGATGGATATCGAGCGTGCGGCTGCTCAGCGTGTCTAAAACGCTATTGCCGCTGGGCTTGATAAGACCGGTCAATAGCAAATGGCCTGTAGGATAGATACGCGAGCTTGGGTCGCTCTCATTCTCATTGACGCTGTCGCTGTTTTGCTCATAGGACAAGCGCCCCGCCAACGACGACGCCAATAGTTGCCGAATCGTTGTGGTATAACGATCATCTAACGATGCCACTAGGCTGATGCCCAGCCCCGGACGTTTGCTGATAGAGTTTAGGCCAGAGAGGCGCAGCTCGTAAGTGGAGACTAGGTCAGCAAGTGCTGAGGCTTGCTTGTGCGCATTTTGTAAGTAGCTGTTTTCGTTTGGCAGATAGACGCCAAGCTGATAGTCATCGACGGCTATTTTCATCACTTTGATTTGGTCAGTGGGTTTGCCTGTGAGCGATGATAAATTGGCGATGGCTGCTTTCTCGCTGCTATCACGCTTGCTTGAGGTGATGGGGAGGTATTCTATCTGTGCCTCGCCCATCAGTTTGTCCGTGCCATCAGCGGACTTGTACAGCTGAGTGATGATATCGTTGCTGGCCGCGTTATATATGTCTTGGGTCTGAATATCCGTATCATTGGGAATACGGTTTTGTTGCTGCGACTGTCCGCTGGCCTTATCCGCTCCCTCAAAATCGTGTACGAGCGCGTCATAAAATAAATAGGTGTAGCTCGATTTTACTGCATCAAATAGCCGCTCTTGATAGTCATTGAGACAGCGACTGGTGTTTTGTTGCTGGGCTTTGGCGTCTTCTGCACTTAGCGGCGCATTGGCATAGTAGGGATCAAGCGGCGGACGAGACAAGGCGTCGCGGCAAGCTTGCGAGCGTGCCAGCTGACGGGCTTTGGCATAGTGTAGCTCGGCAAAAATCGCTAAAGCAGGGCGGTAATGTTTATTTAGTATGCTATCAGTCAGCTGCGTCAAGCACAGATCAAACTGCTGCATACAGGCTTGCTCGTTTAGCCCTGCAGATAGCAGCGCTGAGGCGGTGTCACTACTCAGTTTTTTGTCAGTGACGATATTGCCGCGCTGGTCGGTGATGGTCTTTGCGGAGGTTTGTTTGTTGACAGAAACCGTGCTGCAGGCAGGCAGTAGCGCTACTACGGCAAGCAAGACTGCTAGGGTCATCGACCGCATTTTTTGATTGGTGTGCATCATCGGTTTGATAAGGCTAAACGGCGTCATAAGTCAATCCCAAAAACGAGTATCAAAAAGGCGAAGGAGTGCCGGCAGGCGTGCAGATAAGTGTAGCGTAACTTTTGTGATTAGACTATTTATTATCCAGCAAAAAAACGCCTTCATTTTTAGTGAGAAAATGAAGGCGCTATAGGGGCTATCGGTCAAACAGGCTGATGTACAGCAGATTAGACGCTTGGTTTGACATTGATGTCAGGGGCAGGAATATCCCAGATATAAAACTTACCTTCTTCGATAAGTTTGATTTGCTGAGGAATAATGTCGTTGTCGGGGTTCTGACTTTCGAGGCGACGCAGACGCTCCAAGGCTTTGTCACGGCGATCGCTAAGAAGGTCTGATTGTGCCAAGCTTTGCTCTGCTTCGGTGTAGCCCAACGAGACGGCACGGTCTAAGTATTTTTGACCTTCTTTAAACCCGCCACCTTCTGAGAGCATCATGCCATACAAGAAGTTGGCTTCGCCGCTGTCTGGCTGAATTTTGATGGCGCGATCCACATACTGCCCACCGCGGATGGTATAGTCCGAGCCCAAGTCTAGGTTGCGGCCCATGCCATTGAGCTTCGCTGCCCGAATCAGTACATCATAAGACGCGTTTGGCTCTTTGGCATAAGGCTCAATCCACTCTGCCAACACCTTGATTTTTTCGCGGGTGTAGTGACGCTGTGAGCGGTTAGGGAAGTTGGGTGGGTAATGACGAGCGTTGGGTGAGACATCTTTGATAAAGTCATCGAGTAGGCTGACATCAAGCTTGTCATTATTATCGCCCGTCTGCTGCGGAATCAGTACCGTTGGCACAAAGCTGACATCAGACAGTTGTACTTGCGGCGTGGGGATGTTGGTCAGCTGACCACTACGAAGGTCGATGCCAGTGGCATTCATCGGACCTGGATCGTAGACACGTGTGGTACCAGTGAATTCAGGCGTCGCTGGTGGCCTGACGTCTTGTGGCTGCAACGTACTCATCGGCGGGCGGTTTTGTACGGTGGGTGGCTGCGGTGCGGTGAAGGTTTGCGGCGCGGCAGCTTGAGGGGCTGGTGCATTGTTTGTGCTAGCCGCGTTATCAGCCTTTGGCTGAGATAGACGAATGACACGTTTGCTTGAGTCGATGGCGCTCGGTACAGAGGCGGCGTTAGTGGCATCAGTCGCGCTGCTCGCAGCTTGTGCTTCGGCTGCATGAGCAGGCGCAGAGAGCATCATGGCGCAAGCGGCAGCAACGGCTGTCAGAGTTGCCAGCGCTGGTGCCTTGGGAGGTACGCTGGTCGATAATGTAGTGGTTTTCATAAAAATAGCTACCTTATTAGTAAGTCAATATTAGTAAGTTAGTGTTTATTAGTATTCATAGGTCGGTTGTTGTATGATTTTATAATGTAGCTGATGGGCAGTATTTACTCATCTGAAGATACCAGATACCTGAGACATCTCAAGGCAAAAGCGTACAAATTTTTTATACCCTAGCAAATTAAACTGAGCGCTATCAGTAGTAGGATTGTTAATACGATAGCTTTTATAAGTGGTAAGCGGTGGCCTTCATACGGTTGGCCATCCAACGCATCGTCTGGCGTACAACGGGTGACAGCGCCGCACCCCCATTTGCGAGCGCCAGCTCACGGTGATGCAGCTCTTCGATATCCATTTGTGCCAATATCTCTTTTGAGCGCTGGTCTTGCTCTGGTAGCTGGGTGATATGATCTTGTAAATGCTCGCTGACTTGCGCTTCTGTCTCGGCGACAAACCCCAAGCTAAACTCATTGGAGATAGCACCTGCCACCGCGCCCAGACCAAAAGACATGCCGTACCACAGCGGCGTAAAAATACTGGCATGGCTACCAAGCTCGTCTAGCCGAGTCTCACACCATACCAGATGGTCGACTTCTTCTTCGGCAGACTGCTGCATGGCTTGTTTGACGCCGTCGTCTTTTGCGCTAAAGGCTTGACCGTGATACAGGCCTTGCGCGCATACTTCGCCTGTGTGATTGATGCGCATCAGCCCTGCGACATGACGCGCCTCGGTGATGCTCAGCTCAGGAATCTCATCACTACTCACTGGTAAGGGGCGCGTGCTAGGATTTGAATGTGGGACGACAGCTCGTAACGCCTTATCGACCCCAACTAACAACTGGTCGACTTTGGACAAAGGACGCGGGGCCATAATTCACTCCTCATGACTTATAATCAAAAACAACAAATATTACTATAGCAAACAATCCAAAATATCAGCACTACTATTTATTATGCACGTGCCTACATATCGACTGCGAAATGTATTATAAAACGCTCGCATCATGGGTTTGGATGACCGCCGCTTTGATATGTTTATGCAGCTTGATATACAAAAACACGCCAAAGGTGATATTTAGCAGGCCTGTCACCAAAAACAACTGCGGTAGCGTCAAACCCAAGGTGTTTAAAATAACAATCGAAAAAATCGCTGAGGTGACCATAAATATTGCATTAAAGATATTGTTGGCCCCCACGATACGCGCACGGTGGCTTTTTGGCGCATATGCCTGCATCGACGCATACAGTGGCACGATGTATAAGCCGCCACTAAACCCCAAAAAGAATAAGTCGGCAAAGATGCGCCACGTGCCACTCATCCCAACCAACTCACCAATACCCAGCAGTGTGCCATCAGCGACAGCCATATTTAGGCTAGATAAGGACCAATATAAATCGACAGCAAAAATACTCAAACCTGCAATACCAAACGGCAATAGCCGCAAGCTGACTTGGTTTTTGGTCAGTGACTTACATAGCAGTGAACCGATCGATACGCCAACTGAAAACAGCGTTAATAAAAAAATCACCACCGACTCATCGCCGTGCAAGATGACCTTGCTAAACTCTGGCGTCTGCGTCAAAAACGTCGCGCCATAAAACCAAAACCAGCTGTTGCCAAGAATGACAAAAAACAAAAACGGCAAGGAGTATAGATAGCGTACCGTACTCAAACTGGTGGTAAAGATATTCCAGTTGATTGTCAGCGCCGGCTGCATCGCAGGCATCAGCGGGATAAAGCGTGCGGCCAAATAGCCGAGCATAGCCACCAACAGCACCGTCGCACTGATCCAATAAAGCGATGCGGAGAGCTGTGTCAATATCCCAGCGACGATCATCCCCAGTAAAATCGCCAGTGAAGTGCCCATCTGAAACAAGCCATTAGCGCCGACCAGCTCATTTTCTTTCATCGCTTGTGGCAGATAAGCGTACTTGATCGGCCCAAAAAACGTCGAATGCGTGCCCATCAAAAACAGCGCCACAAACAGCAAACCATACCATTCAAAGACAAAACCCACGGCTGCCACCGCCATAATCACCAGCTCAAGTAATTTAATAAACTGCGTCAGCTTGGATTTTTCAAACTTATCAGCGATTTGGCCTGCCACTGCTGAAAATAAAAAATAGGGCAAAATAAACAGCATGGCGGCCAAGTTGTTTAAGATACTGACTTCCATACCCAGCTGGCTTGCCGCCGTATACGTCAGTACCAATATCAGCGCTTGCTTAAAAATATTGTCATTAAAGGCGCCCAAAAACTGCGTAAAAAACATGGCGCTAAAACGGCGATGCTTAAATAATTGAAACTGATTTGCCATGAAAATTCCTACCGATGGGTCGCGGTTGATGAGTAAAAAACCGTCAAATAAAACAGTCGGATGATTTTGATTGTTATTAATATCAATAACTTATAAAAATATAGCATAGGGTTTGTAGCTGTTAAGCCGTATAATAGCAAGGCTTTGCCAAAAATACATGCGTACAACGCTATGATTTCATAATTATCTAAGTTATGATTTGTAAATTTATATGGCTATATTGCCAAATATAGTGATAATTCAGACCACTGCGATAAGTTTATTCACCGGTAATGCTAAACAATGGCCATCGTTGTTGATACGGTACCGCGTGAGCTGATAGGAACCAATCATGAAGCACCAGCCATCAACTCTAACGCACAACGTATTGCTGACGCCGCAGGATACCTGTAGTCATAGCGTGAGTAGTCATAGCGAGAGTGCCAGTACGGCTATCCGCTCTGATAACAGGGCTCGACCTCACGCCGTGTGCGCGCACTTTACACGCTCAGCATTATTTACCGCGCTGACGACCAGCTTGGTGGGTTTTGGGGTGGCGCCTACGGTATGGGCTGATGCGCCGCCTACGGTCATGGTCAAAGCTCCTGCCACTCAGTCTGCTAACAGTCGTTCAAGCGCTAGCTCAGCACCGCGTGAGCCGTTAGAGGATGGCTCGCAAGTAGATGCTGCACTAGACGCGCTACGCCTAAAAAAAGCGGTGGAGCAAGGTATTATCGATCAATCTGTGCTCGATGAGTATAGTGAGCAAAGTCTAGATCTCAAAAAATCAACCGTTAAAAAATCAAACACTGAAACGTCAAATGCTGTAAATAGTAACTCTTCAATTAACGACCCCTCAAACCGATCGAATAACCAGACGAATAACACAAATGGCGCTGACCGTCATCAAAAAAATCAGGGAAGTATGATAGATGGTGTCGATAACGATGCGCTGAATAACAACTCACTTAATGACAATTCACCTAACGACAATGCCCTAAATAATGATGCGCTGGCTAGTGATATGTCTAATACAGGCGCGAACGACAATCTGTTGCAACAGGCCGCTGAGGTACAGCAGCAGGGTTATCAGATGATGACGCCTGAACAGATAGAGCGTGAGCTGGCAGCTATTAATCGTCAAAATAATGACATACTAGAGAGTAATAGCACGGTGACTGGCAATGGCAATGTCAGCCCCCTTGACGGCGCTGGTCGCTATGACAGAGATTTTGATGCTCCGATTGCCAGTTTGGACGATACCACTCCGCCCGTGGGTTTGGATGTTGCACTGGATGCCACCAATTTGCCAGTCCCAAGTAACTTGGAGACGCTGGGTAAAAATGAGAAAGCTGAGCGCACGGCAACACAAGCGCAGACAGACGAAGTCATGTCGCGTCCGATCGATGTTAGTGATTCGGTCAGCAGTGGCCGCACTAATGAAGCGACTGATAGCGAGATTGTGGCCAATACCAGCGCTGCTAATGGAGAAAGTGCCACAGCACAAAACATCAATCCTGATGACTATTTGCCAGATTATCAAACCGATACGCAGGCGGTCAGCCAAAGTATCGAGCAAGCTGATGAAAAAAAACCGCTAGCCCGTAACAATGGCAATATCATCAAGCGCCTTTATAATCGCCTGTTTAATGGGGGAGTGAGGGCGTTGCCGCATGTCGACACCACTGTCTATCTGCAGCAGGCAGCAGATACAGGCGATGGCAAACCAAAGCTCAAAAAAGCCGACGACGATACCCAACCGATAAAAAACATCAAAGCGGCGCTGGATGATACGACGGTTCAGTCGGTCGTTGACTTTACCGCAGCTTTGCCTCGCCTGCGTCAGACGGCATTAGATGCGGCAAAAGCGGTGGGGTATTATGATGTGACTTTGCGCTTGCGTCAGCCTAACAGCGATAGGATTGATGTCATCATCGAAAATCTGGGAGAGCCGGTGCGTGTGGATAGCCGCATCGTCGAGATTCGCGGTGAAGGCGGTGAGCAGCCGGAGTTTGCTGCGCTCGAAACGGACTTGCCACCACAAGAGGGCGATATCTTTAACCACCGCATCTACAAAAACAGCAAAGCGGCTTTGGAGTCGTTGAGTAACACTTATGGTTATTTTGATGAGTATTGGCTAAACAAATCGGTTGATATCATCTTGCCAGACAACACCGCCGACGTCGCTTTGGTTTATAACACAGGCGATCGTTACGAGTTTGATGACGTGGTGTTTTTTACTTATGATGAAGCGACCAACACCCTGACACGAGACCCTGACAAGCTGCCTGTTGAGATATCATTGTTACAGCAGCTCATCGGCTTTGAGCCGGGCGACAAGTTTTATCGGCCAGCGGTGACCAAGTTTAGTAACGATTTGTCGGCGACCCGTTATTTTAACACCGTCAACGTAGAGTCCATTTTGCCACCTGATGAGAGTAGTGAGGCGAGCACGTTGGCTTTTGACAATGCGCCTACTGCCAATGGCAATGAGGTGTTGGACAATGATGTCAATAATGGTACGACCAATAATGCCGTTACGGCAGCCAGCACAGTCAGTAATGACGGGCGTATGAGTGCAGAAAACGGCGGTGTCGCAAGCGAAAGCTCGGCCAGTAATAGCGGCGCGACGGTCGACCCTGCCGATATCGTGGCCATCGAGTTTGAGGCAGACGAAGCCACGCTGGATAAGCTACAAGCCATCAAACAAAAAGCTGAGCGCTTAAGCCGCTTGCCAAACGATCGCGTACTCGATGAAAAAGACCAAGAGGCGGATAGCATCTTGGGTAAAATCAGTGACTCCATCAGTAATGTGGCACAAAAGATATTTCCAGATGAAAAAAACTTACTGGCCGACGAAAACTTTGTGCCGCCCACGCTGGCAGGACGTAAAACCCCGCAAGACGTAGCTGAAAGCAAAAAAGTACCGCTGTATGTTTTTGTGTCCTCCAACAAGCCGCGTGATGCGCAAGTCGGTCTGGGTTATGGGACAGACACAGGTGTCAGGGCCACTGCCAAAATAGATTATAATTTGCTCAATCGTCAAGGCTATCAAGCGGGGGCAGAGACTGAGGTTTCAAGAATCACGAAAAATGTCGCTGTCTATGGCAGCAGGCCTTGGAAACATCCGCTCAATGATAAGTTAGATGGGCGTCTGACCTATGAAGAAGAGGTCATTGATCAAGGCGAAGGTAACTTTGATTTGTCCACCAAAACGCTAAAAGCGGCCATTGCCCGTAACATCCGCCGCGACAGTGGCTGGAACCGCAGCTACTCTATGCGTTATCGCTTAGATGAGCTAGAGACGGGCGTAGATGAGACAGAGCTTGATGACCTGCCCATTCGCTTTACGTCTTCTAAACCCAAACAGCGAGCATTACTGTTTGGCTATGGTATGAACAAAACCGACGTGGACAGTACGACCAACCCGACTCGCGGTATCCGCCAGTATTACTCGCTCGAAGCTGGGACTGACAAAGCGCTGAGCGACACCGACTTGGCCATCGTTCGCGCTGGTGTCAGTGGTATTTATAGCTTTGGTGACGATAAAAAACATCAGGTATTAGGCAGTCTCAATACAGGCTATATTTGGGCAGATGATTTTTATGATGTGCCTTATAAGCTGCGTTTTTTTGCAGGCGGCGACCAAAGCATTCGCGGCTACGACTATGAGAGTTTATCCCCGCTAGATAAGGGCTACTTGACAGGCGGGCAGGTGCTGGCAGTCGGTAGCGCTGAGTATAACTATGAGTTTAGACCAGGGTTTCGCGGTGCTTTCTTTACGGACGTGGGTAATGCCTACGACAAAGACTTTGAGACAGATACCAAGGTCGGCGTCGGTGTCGGTATCCGCTGGGCTTCCCCCGTCGGTGTGGTACGGGTGGATGTCGCCGCGGGTGTGACAGAGGAGAGTATTCCGGTTAGACTGCACTTCTTTATTGGTTCGCCCTTATAGCTTTATTGTCATTTTTCGTATTTATCGTGCCATTGCTGGTCATCATTTTTTAACGTAGTTGAGTGTCATGCTGACAAAAAACACCCCGCCCAATAACGCACCAGATGAAGACCCAGCACAGCGCGATGCTCGTGCTGTCAGGCGTTGGTATCCGCTGTCTTTTTTGCTCAAACTGCTGGTACTCATCACCATCGTCTTGGCGATTATGTTTGTGGCGTTTTTTTATGCTGCAGGTACCGAGTCGGGCACGAAGTTTATTTTAGAAAAAGTCAGTGCTGAGACAGGCATTGATTTCAAATATGGCCGTGGCAATCTGCGCGATGGTATTTGGGTCAGCGATATCGATATCAACGCGACTGACGACCTTGAGATTTTGGTCGATAAGGCGTATGTCAAAATAGGCTGGCGTGCGATGTTTGCCAAAGAAGTGCATTTGCGCGATGCAGACATTCATACCATCGAGATCATCAACAACCAGCCGCCAACGGGCGAGCCATTTGATTATAAAACCCTGCAACTACCAGTGAACCTGCGTTTTGATCAGGCCAAAATAAACAACATTATTTATAAACAAGTGACCAAAGAGCCTATCGTGGTGCATGATATCGCCGCCCGTGATTTGACGTGGGTTGGTACGCAGGTCGCTTTGGGTCGCGGTGACTTGCAGTATGCTGATATCGTCAACGTCAGCGCATTGCAAGGTGAGATTGAGTTGCAGGGTGATTACCCGCTAGATTTGAGCGCTATCGTAGAGGTCAGCGCGCTAGAAAAAGCCTATATCGATCCGCTCAATGTCACGGCCACAGGTACGCTAAAACGCACCGTTGGTAAAGTGCGTAGCCGCTATAACGACAGCGACGTCAGCGGTAGTTTTGTCGCTCAGGGCTTAGATGACGGCTCGCCGTTTCAGGCAAAGCTGCAATGGGATGATATTTTGATTCCGTATGCTGAGAGCCAAAACATCCGCCTACAAAGCGGTACGGCGACAGCCACAGGGGTCATCTCCGAAATACGTCTGCGCATCAATACCGAGCTGACTGCCAAAGATATCCCATCAGGACATTATCAAGGCCGCGGTATCATTGCCAATAGTCAGCTGCGCGTCGATCGCTTAGATGCTCAAGTACCCGCGGGTAATCTTGTATTACAAGGCATCTTGGACTGGCAAGACAGCTTTGATGCCAAAGTGCGCGCCACTGGCAGTAACTTTGATATTCGCCGTGCCATTCCAGATGACTACGCCGACTTTAAAGCATATGCACCGCAAAAACTAAATGGCAGACTGTCAGTCCATTATCAGCAGCAAGACAGTAATGGTAATCTACAGATAGATGCTGATTTGCGCCAGCGTGATGGAGAGCATGTCAACGCCAATATCGCGCGTGGTAAAGTATCGGCCAAATCCACACAAGCCGCGCCTTGGTATATCGATGCCAATTGGCAAAACCTCATCCGCCGTGATGTACCAAGCATCGGCAATATCGACAGCCCACGTGGGCAAGCAGACGTCATCATTCGCGGCTCGCGTCTGTCGGTCGATGCCAATGCCAGCATCAATGAGCTAAACGCTGCCCCTAAAGGCAATTATGATGTACGCGTGCGTAAAGCTGGCGACGTCATTGATATCAATCGCCTCAACTACAATGGTGTGGTGGGCGACTTGTCTGGCACCGGCCAGATCCAATTGGCGCGCAAAAACCGTCCGCTGACATGGCAGATAGATGCACGTACCAATGGCTTGCTACCAAAAGCGTATCGTAGCGACTTGCCGCTAGAGCGCCTGACTGGCAGTATCAGCGCGCGCGGTCGTTTGCTCAATATCAATAAGGGCGGCGCGCGCGGCCAGCGTCATATCGTCACCCTAAACAATACTGACTTACAAGCAGCGCTCGATACCACACAAGACGGCCGTCGTATTGGGCTGACAGGCACAGGCGATGCCAGTGTCGATATCGTCGGAGGTGAGCTGTCGGTGTTTGACGCTCGTTTTGCTGGTCAAGTCGATACCGCTGATGTACCAAAAGGTCGCCTCTCAATTGACGCAGCGGGCACGCCAAAACTCATCAGTATTCGAAACGTAACCTATAACGGTGAAGCAGGGGCGGTCAATGCCAAGGGTGTCATCGACCTGCGCAACCATATCGGCTGGACAGTAGATGGTCGTTTTGACAAGTTTAATGTGGGGTATTTCTTACCCAATAATCCAGCGATTATCACAGGCGACTTGACCACCAGCGGTGCGTGGCAAACGGCTGCCAAAAACAACCCCAACGCCTCAGGAAAGCTGCAGCGTTTTGCCATAAACTTCGATGGCGTGTTAGACGCCGATCAGCTGCCAGTGGGTCAGCTGACGATAGATGCCAGCGGCGATGCTCAGTTGATTCGTATCAAGCGTCTGCGTCATATAGGCGCTGCGGGTAGTATCGATGCGACAGGTACGGTTGATGTACGTCAAGGCATCGCGTGGGATATCAAGGCGGTCATGGATCGTTTTAATATCGGATACTTCCTAAAAGATACGCCAAGCCTCATCACTGGTACGATCGATACGGATGGCCGCTGGGGTGACAATCAGCAAACCGTCAATATCAGACAGGTAGATTTAAGTGGTCGACTAAAAGGCCAGCCGCTTAGTGCCAAAGGCAGCTTGACGGCGAAAATGCGGTTGCCAAAAGATCTAGCAAGCTACTTTAAGCGCTTACAAACGCAGGATGCGCAAGCGCAATATAAACAAGTCAATGCGCTAATCGATAGCTTAAATGCCGATAATTTGGTGCTACGCTGGGGCGACAACTACGTCACTGCTGATGGCAACGCCCAGCAGCTACAAACCAAAATCAATATCACAAGCCTTGATCAGCTATCAGACAAACTTGCGGGTAAAGTCACAGGCGGCGCAACCTTATCGCAGCCAGCAGGACAGGCACTGCCCACCATTTATATCGATTTGGTCGGTGAGCGCATCGCGCTGCCAGGATTTATCCTGCGTCAAGGTGGCGTGCGCGGCAAGCTTGTCAATTTAGCAAACAGTCCAAGCCAGCTTATCGTGACAGCAGAAGGTCTGGATGCAGCAGGGCAAAGCTTTAAAAGTGTCAAAGCGTCCTTTAATGGCACCGAGCAGGCCCATGTAGTCGATCTGGATGTGGCTAATGAGCAGCTCGATATTGGTGCCAGACTCAAAGGCGGCTTTAATCGTGACAAGCTTGTCTGGTCAGGGGTCATCGGTAAAGGGCGTATAAAGTCTAAATACGCTACCCTAAACCAGCTGCAGCCTGCTCAGCTGATTGTCAATTTGCCTCATGAGCAAAACGGCAGTCGCAACGACTTTAAAGTACAGCTGGCCGCACACTGCTGGCAAGCGTCTGACCAAAGTGGCAAGCTGTGCCTACGCGACAACTTAATTGCCTCACCAGACAAAGGCGAAGTCAATATTGCCTTACAAAACCTTGATACCACGCTGTTTTCAGTATTTTTGCCCAAAGATATTGACTGGCATGGCAAGATAAATGGTAAGGCCATCGTCGGCTGGCAGCGTGGTCGTCCACCGACTATCAATACCACGCTATACTCGGACAATGGCAAAATCGGCTTGATTCAAGATGGTGATAGTGCGCCGGTGACATTACCGTACAAACGCGTGTCCCTGATTGCGTTGTCGGTGCCTGAAGGTATCAAGCTACGCACAGATATCAATACAGGGCGCGGCGCCCGTGGCTATGCTGAGGTGATTGTAGACCCCTATAAGACCCCCAAGCCAATCTCTGGCGCGCTGGTACTCAATGAGCTGAATTTAGCGATATTTAAGCCGTTTTTCCCCGGCATGCGAGTATTGGAGGGCAATGTCACGATGGCAGGTGGTCTGGGCGGCACGTTGGATAAACCGCAGTTTTATGGTGATGTCAAATTGGCAGATGGCCGTATTGCCATGCTTGATTTGCCCGTCAATCTGACCAATGTCAATACTGAGGCCAAAATCCGCGGTACACAGGCGACCATCGATGGTACCTTTAATAGTGGTTCGGGCTCAGGTACTTTGACAGGCACGGTGAATTGGCAGCAAAAACTGCAAGCCAAGCTCAGTGTCGTCGGTGAGCGCTTGGTCATCACCCAGCCGCCTTTGCTCGTCGCTGAGATCAACCCTGACATCGATATCATCGTGCGTCCAGGCGATCGTTATGTCGATATCAAAGGGGCAGTGAGCGTGCCATCAGCGACCATCCGTCCGCCAGAGGCCAGCGAAGATATCATCACTCAGACAGAAGATGCCGTCGTTCTTGACCGCCGCTTGATTGGCAATATCGATGAGGTATTAGCAGTCTCCAAGCCTTGGTCGATCAATGCCGATATCGGTGTCGACTTGGGTGACGATATCAACTTCCGTGGCTTTGGTGCGGTCATTCCTTTGGCTGGGGCGATTAACATCAATCAAAATGGCACTGGTATCATGCGCGCAAAAGGAGTAGTGCAGGTGTCACGTCGCACCAATATCAACGCTTTTGGTCAAAGTCTGGAGCTAAATTATGGGCAAGTACGCTTTAATGGCGATGTGATGAAGCCCAACCTCAGTATCGAGGCGGTCAAAACCATCAGTGGTAAGACGGTGGGCTTACGGGTTAAGGGTAATACAGAAAACCCAAATATCATCGTCTTTAATAATGCAGGACTCACCCAGCAGCAAGCGATGAATGCTCTAGTCACCGGTAGAATCAATAATAAGAGCGCCACCCAAATCAGTGAGCAAGGCTTTAAGTCGCAGGTCACCAACAACTTGGCGGCGGCCGGCTTGAGCTTTGGCCTTAGCGGCACGCGCAGCTTGACCAACCAGATAGGTCAGGTGTTTGGTTTGCAAAGTCTGACCGTAGATGCCTCAGGCAGTAGTGAAGACACCAACGTCAATGTCACAGGTTATGTGACACCGGATCTGTATATTCGCTATGGCGTGGGGGTGTTTAATGCCCAAAACAGCTTGTCTGTTCGTTATCAGCTGACACGGCGCATCTACGTCGAGGCTACCTCAGCTGCAGAAAACGCGGTGGATGTGGTGTATAGTTGGCAGTTCTAAAAGGGATATGGTTAGTTGAACATAAAACAGTTATAGATTGAGAGTCGCAGCTGGTATACATTTTCCTTATTTGACTGCAATGTATCTCACTGCTATCCCTATTTTTAAAATAGGGGCACGCTCTAATAAAAAACGCCTTTGATACAAGGCGTTTTTTATTATCGAGGATGTCTGATAACAGACAGATATCAATTTATTTGGTCAAAATCAAACGGTTATTACGAGTTAGGCGCAGGCGATACTCTTCGCCCTCATGTTCGATACGGACTTCTTTGGTTAAGGCAAATAGGTGCTGCGACTGCAAAGTAGGCAGACGATTTTCGCGACAGTTTAAGTAACGAGAGATGACCATGCTCATAATAAATTCCTTTTGATAAAGTGATAAAACAATAAGTGGCAATAGAACTACTACCTTTAACGATAATAATTATCATTTAGATTTAATGATTTTGCAAGCCAATTGATAAAATAAAATGCAGTTATTATGTAAACTTATATAAATCCCTTTGTCATCAACCACTTTTTTGTGCTCGCAGAATATCGAAAACCAGCCGTTTGCTAAAATTAGCGCACCGCTAAAGACAGTCAGAGCGCAGTCAGTATTTCGTCATCAATATCATCCATCACTACTATCATTACTATTTCCAAGTAGCTATTCAAGTAGCTATTAATGCCCTCAAGGACCCTCATGACCCGCATAAACCATCCTTCGCTCATTACCAACACTGCCCACATGCCTGCCAGCACCAAAGCCAATGCTAGCGCCAACGTTGTCAATGTCGCCGTGGCTGTCATTTATTATAAAAACTGCTATCTCCTTGGGTTTCGTCATGCCGCGCAGCATCAGGGCAGTCTTTATGAGTTTGTCGGTGGCAAGATCGAAGAACAGGAGGGTGCCAAGCGGGCGTTAATACGAGAAGTGGCCGAAGAGACAGGTATCAACGTCGCTGACAACCTGATGGTCAAGCTTGGCCGTATCCATCACGACTATGGTGATAAGCAGGTCAGCTTGCAGGTATATCAAATTGAGCTGACAGCAGAGCAATACGAGCAGCATAAACTGGCTGAGTATGGTCTAGAGGGGCAGGCGCTCAAGTGGGTGGATAAGCGAGCGTTACTGGCAGGTGAGTACCCGTTGCCAGCGGCCAATCGTACGATTTTACAGTGGCTGCAGCTGCCACCTGCCATCGCCATCACTTATCCCTTAGCGCATTTTGGCGGCCACACCGATCCAGCGGCAGCATGGCTGGCCTACCACCAGCAGCACCTTTTGCCCAGTGCGTGGGTGTATGTACGGCTCAAAGACGCAAGTGTGTCACGCGCTGACCGCACAATTGCCCAGCTCATGCAGAGGCGACCAGATATTCAGGCTATTTTGCCATTGACTAATGATGGCTTTAGTAGCGCTGAGATCAGGGAGGCGCCCACCTCTCAGGCGCTAATGGCACACCAGTCCATCAGCGCATACCATCTGACTCACACGGAGCTGCTGCACTGGCAACATAGCCAATATGGTCAGACGGCAGCTGCCGACTCAATACCCGCAGGGCAGCCACTTATCGTCAGCTGTCATGATAGCGAGAGCATCGCCGCCGCCAACCAGCTGGCACGCATGCGTATTCAGCAGCAACTGCCGCCTATCATCGGTATTTTTGTATCGCCCATCCTGTCTACCCAAACCCATCCCGATACTGCGCCACTTGGCTGGCAGGCATGGTCTGCACTGACCAAACTGGCTGACATGCCCGTCATTGGTTTGGGTGGATTATCGCCGTCAATGATCGATAAGGCCAAGCAATACGGCGGCGTCAGTGTGGCGGGTATTCGTCAGTTTTTATAGGCCCAAAACCGCAAAAACACAACAAATATTAAGTCGGCTAAGCCACTGATTTTTTAGCGTATTTATCTGCTTGGTAAACATGTATTTATATTGCATCATAAACACATACTTACTTACAAACCGTTGCGTTTCCCTACATTGCGACACTGTTTTTGTGGGGTGGCTGGTCTTAATATATACCGTCTAACAAAGTCAATTAAATACCGATTAAAGCGCGCCTAAGCAGCTGACTGTTCATCGCTTATCCAAACGATACCTTATTATAAAAACAGTATGGCAGACACAGCATTTAGTAAATAGTATTTAATAAAAAGGCGCGTTGATGCTTACCTAAATCTTCAGGCATTTAGCTTAATCATATTATATAGAAAGCCGGGCGATAGAGAACAATGCCTTTATAAGCTCAGGGTAAGACCACGATTACACCCATTAGGTGTTATCTACAATGTATAAAATTGACAATGTATAAAGCATATTTAACAGACATAATAAATACGGTATATCTATGAAAACCAATAAGTTACCTAAATCAGCTTGGTCTGATTCACAGGAAGCTGGTTCTCAATCTCAGCAGAGCAGTTCATTTAGCGACTGCTATTTACACAGTGAATTGACCAAAAGCAGCGCACAGCAAACAGACAATGTCAGTCATGCTGCCAGCAATGATGCCAGCTATCGTGATGATCTGGTAGATGAGATAGCGAGCAGCAGGTATTCGCAGCCAGCGCCCACTCAGGTGTCTTTACAAGACAATTATTTTGGTTATAAAAAGGTGAGCAAAAAACCTGCCAAAATAGAAGACTCTGCCATGATGGATGACATCCAAGTAACCTCGCCGCCAAAAGATAAGCACACAACGTCAAAGTGCCTGACGGGTCATGGACAAACGCCTGTGGATGCAATCATGCAGAAAGGCGCTCTTAATACCTACGACAAGTCTAAGAAAGTAGGCGCGTCATCAAAGCCTAGCTCATCAACAGCTGATGGACAGACATCCTACAGCTCTACGTCTTATACAGACTCATACAGCGAAATACCGGAGCGCGTATTTATGAATGGATTGATCAAGCACACAGGCATAGCATTAGCGATTATCATACCTCTGGCGGCGTTTTCTGCTTATGCTGCTTCGCCTGAGACAACCACAGCGGCAAAACCAAGCACAGTGGCAAAGACCAGCAGCGCTGAAATGACAGGGACACTAGCTGTGCAGCCAAGTGATATCATCCATAAATCTGCGACCACGCCGACCACAGTCGATAGTGTAGATCTAAACAAATACGCGGGGACGTGGTATGAAATAGGCCGCTTGCCGATGTATTTTCAACGTAACTGCGCAGGCGATGTGACGGCCAACTATACGCAAAAGACGGACGGCTCGGGCGTTATCGTCACCAACAAGTGCTTGGATAGTGACGGCGCAGAGATCGTTGCTGACGGTTTGGCCAAACCTGCCGATGCCACTGGTAGTAAACTCAAGGTTACGTTTTTGCCATCGTGGATACGCTGGCTGCCAGTGGGCCGTGCCGACTATTGGGTGCTGGCACGTGATGGCGATTATAAAACTGCCTTGGTAGGGACGCCTGACAAAGACTATCTTTGGTTGCTGGCACGCTCACCAGATATCGCTCAAGAAACGTACGCCAAATATCGTCAAATTGCCCAGCAACAAGGCTACGATTTAAAAGAATTTGAGCTGACACCGCAGTCCAAACAAACGGTCAACTTGGTCCCATAATCCTGTTCGCGTGGTTAATGACTGGCAAAATAGGGCGTTTTAGGCTAAAATCTAGGCGCTCTACATACTCTAACGCAAATAACCAAAATCGAGAGTCTTGATGACTCCATAAGTGTCAACGCTTAGAGCCTATACTGCCCATCTATTTATTTTTCTTTATACTTTACTGATCATACATTACTGACCATAAGGATGTTTCTCGTGAGCAACGCTGATACCTTACGCCAATTACATCAAGACCACTTGAGCAACTACAACACCCAAGAGCAACAAGCCATTGAGCTAATGGGGCTGCTAAATAAGCTTTATAATGAGC
This sequence comes from Psychrobacter sp. Marseille-P5312, assembly GCF_900291405.1. NCBI lineage: Bacteria > Pseudomonadati > Pseudomonadota > Gammaproteobacteria > Moraxellales > Moraxellaceae > Psychrobacter > Psychrobacter sp. Marseille-P5312. Next base: position 158,770 of record NZ_OLML01000001.1, on the reverse strand, counting down.
AAGACGTACAAGTGACTTTGTTCGGCGAAACGCTAGATACCAGCTCAGTGGGTCAAATATTGGCACTGCATCAAAAAGTAGCATTGCGTGAGCAAGGCGCAAAGACCATCCAGGTCGCTGACACCTTGGCCATGGTAAAAACTTTGGCAGAAAATAAAGACCTTCAAGCCGCTCGTATCGATGTCGGCCAGCTGATCGCCTCTGACACTGACGTACAGGCTGCTCTGCAAGCCGTCAACCATGAGCAAGGGGCGATGAACAGCGCCACTGACGTGGTACTATACGGTTTTGGCCGTATCGGTCGTATCTTGACTCGCCTATTGTTATCGCAAGCATCTAGCGCCAAAGGCTTGCAGCTAAAAGCCATCGTCGTACGTCCTGCAAAAGCAGGCGATCTGGCCAAGCGTGCGTCGTTGTTAGAGCGCGACTCTATCCATGGTAGTTTTGCTGGCGGCGTGACGGTTGATGAAGACAACAACGGCCTGATCATCAATGGTCGCTTTGTACAAGTGATTTATGCCAATGATCCAAGCACCATCGATTATACCGCTTATGGCATCGCTGATGCATTGGTGATCGACAACACAGGTATCTGGAAAGACGAAGATGGCCTTGGTAAGCACTTGCAATCTACTGGTGTCAAAAAAGTACTCCTAACCGCACCAGCAGGCGGTGATATCAAAAACGTCGTGTATGGTGTCAACAATGACACAGTCGGCGATGATACTATTGTTAGCGCAGCCAGCTGTACCACCAACGCTATTACCCCAACGCTAAAAGTACTAAACGATGAGTACGGTATCGAAAACGGTCACGTCGAGACCATTCACTCATTTACCAATGATCAAAACCTAATTGATAACTATCACAAATCAGACCGCCGCGGCCGTAGTGCCGTATTGAACATGGTCATCACCAGCACAGGCGCTGCAAAAGCAGTCGGTAAAGCGTTACCGGAGCTCAGTGGTAAGCTAACTGGCAATGCCATTCGCGTTCCGACCCCCAACGTGAGTCTTGCGATTTTGAACTTAAATCTAAAAACCGCGCCAGAGAGCGCTGATGCGTTAAATGCATTTATGCGCAAAATCGCCAACAGTCACACTTGGCAGTCGCAAATCGCTTATACAGACTCGACTGAAGCGGTGTCGACCGACTTTGTTGGGACCACTCATGTCGGTATCGTCGATGCGCAAGCAACTATTTTGACTGATAATCATGCCATCGTATATATCTGGTATGACAACGAAGTAGGCTATAGTACTCAGGTCTTGCGTTTGGCTACCCAGATGGCTGGCATTAGCTATACGCAAATTCCTGCATAAAACGTAAGCTAAGCGCTGCAAACTCAAATATAATATAAAGCACCCGATAGTCCGATTGGTTATCGGGTGTTATTGTCATCATGAAGGCTAAGCGCTAACTACTCAGTGCTAAGCACCAACAATGGGACTTTGGCAGTCGTCATGACAACACCCCCTAGCAAAAACCTAAAATACAGCCGCTGGTTGTAGCCAGTTATAGACTGGATTGTAAATTAAGGAACGTAAGATGCGATTTATTGATGAAGCCGTCGTAACGGTAAAAGCAGGTGACGGTGGTAACGGAATCGCCAGTTTTCGCCGAGAAAAATATGTCCCACGTGGTGGCCCTGATGGCGGTGATGGTGGTAGCGGCGGTGATGTCTATGTCATTGCTGATGACAATACCAACACCCTAGTGGACTATCGTTATACGCGCCGCTATGATGCAAAACGCGGTGAAAATGGACAAAGTAAAAACTGTTCAGGCAAAGGCTCAGAGGATATTTATCTGCCTGTGCCGGTCGGTACGACGGTGGTCGATACCGAGACGGACGAAGTATTAGGAGATTTGGTCGAAATTGGTCAGACGCTATTGGTTGCTAAGGGCGGCGATGGTGGTCTGGGCAATACCCATTTCAAAAGCTCGACCAACCAAGCACCGCGCAAGGCGACTTCAGGTTTTGAGGGCGAATTAAAAGTACTTAAGTTTGAGTTAAAAGTCGTCGCTGATGTGGGATTGGTCGGTTTGCCCAATGCGGGTAAATCCACCTTTATCCGTCAGGTCTCGGCTGCCAAACCAAAGGTGGCGGATTATCCCTTTACCACGTTGGTGCCAAACTTAGGCGTCGTTGATATCGGTCGCCATCGCTCGTTTGTCATGGCAGATATCCCAGGCTTGATCGAAGGCGCATCCGAAGGGGCTGGGCTGGGTATTCGCTTTTTAAAGCACGTGGCTCGTACGCGTCGTCTGTTACACTTAGTCGATGTCAAGCCCGTCGATGGCAGTGATCCGGTAGAAAACGCCCGCGTGATCTTAAATGAGCTTGAGCGTTTTTCACCTGAATTGGCCAACCTCCCGCAGATTTTGGTACTCAACAAAATCGATCAGGTCGCTGAGGAAGACTTAAACGAGCTGTGTACGCATATCGTGGCTGAACTTGGCTGGACAGGTATGGTCTTTCGCACCTCTACCTTGACTGGGGAGGGGGTGGACGCGGTCAAATACCACCTGATGAACGATATTGAGCGTGAGCGCGAGCGCGAGATAGAAGACCCTATCTTTGCTGAAGCACAAAAAGAGCGTTTCGCGCGTTTAGAAGAAGAAGTTCGCCTAAATACCGAAGCCCAGCGCGAAGCATATAGAGCCGCTCGCCGAGCTGCGCGTGAAGGCATAGATAACAGCGATGATCGCTTAGATGACGACGAAGATGGCGTTGAGGTGGTTTATGTGCCTTAAGCTATGATGCTTAAGCTGATATACTTAAATGTTTAGAGCAACCCCCGTAATCAATTGATACAAGACACAGGAGTTTATATGGCAGATGACATAGCAAATACGACCGAAGAAGCAAGGTTTATTAAGCAAACTCGCAACTTTGATATTCAGCGCGTTATTGTCAAGATTGGCTCATCGTTATTAACCAATAACGGCCGAGGGCTGGATCGAACTGCCATTTACGAATGGGCCAAGCAAATTGCAAAGCTGCATAAGCAAGGCGTGGAAGTGCTGCTGGTGTCCTCTGGTGCAGTTGCCGAAGGTGTGGTACGTATGAACCTTGAGGAGCGCCCACGGAAGCTTGCCGCCTTGCAAGCGTGTGCATCTATTGGTCAGATGGGTTTGATTGAGACCTGGTGGTCGGCTTTGATTCAACACGGTATCCAAAGCTCACAGCTTTTGCTGACACACGATGATTTGTCCAACCGTAGTCGTTACCTAAATACTACTGGCGCCTTGACCCAATTGTTGGACTGGCGCGTCCTGCCGGTCATCAATGAAAATGATACCATCACTATTGATGAGATTAAGTTTGGTGACAATGACACATTGGGCGCGATGGCAGCGGCGATGGTCAATGCAGATTTGTATATTATCCTCACAGACCAAGAAGGCGTCTTTACAGACAACCCGCGTGACAACCCCAATGCCAAGATGATTCGCCAAGAGCGCGCGATGGCAGATTATTTGTTTGATATCGCAGGTGATGGCGGCAAGCTTGGGCGCGGCGGTATGCTGACTAAGATCCGCGCCGGTCGCCTTGCTGCTATGGGCGGCTGTCCGACGGTGATTGTCAGTGGGGCGATCGATGATGTCATCACGCGAGTGGTCTCAGGCGAGGCGGTGGGTACGCTGTTGACCACCAATGATGAAGATAAAATCATCGCCCGCAAACAGTGGCTGGCCGCCCATCTACGCATGTCAGGCACCCTGATCGTCGATGCTGGAGCGGCTAAGGCGTTGGTCGAGCATCATAAGAGCTTATTGCCTGTCGGGGTGGTAGAGGTACGCGGCGATTTTGATGAAGGCGATGTGGTAGAGGTGGTGCACCAAGACACAGGCGAGCGTATCGCGGTCGGCCAAGTCAACTTTTCATCTCGTGATGCGCGCCGTGTGGCTCGTGAGCGAACTGAGGAGTTTGATAAGATACTTGGCAATCATGAAGAGCGCGTGGTCATGGTGCACCGAGACAATCTAGCACTGACCGTCTGATCCTATTTAGCGGTCTGATCGCTATTTTCAATGACGAAGGCGTGTCCTTATTTTTATCGATAGATATCTAGCGATAGATATTTGATTGAGGACACGCCCTAATAATAAATGGCATTTAAGCTTAAGCTTTGGGCACTCCTATCAACTCATGAGACGGTTTTTAGTATTTATATGCCGCCATCTATACGTTATCAGCGTTTATCATTTTTTATTCACTTTATTTATCCAGTACAGTATGCAAAGAGATATAAATACTGTGCGGTTTTGGAGATTTGTACATGAGTGCTTCAGACAATAATCATTCGGCTCAGCAAACGTTTGTGCCGTTAAAAAACGATAGATTGCTACGTGCCTTACGCTTTGAGGCTGTTGATACCACCCCTGTTTGGATGATGCGTCAAGCTGGCCGTTATTTACCAGAATATAAAGCCACGCGGGCAGAGGCTGGCGATTTTATGAGCTTGTGTAAAGACACTGCGCGTGCCACCGAGGTCACCTTGCAGCCACTGCGTCGTTATGATTTAGATGCAGCGATTTTATTTAGTGATATTTTGACCATTCCTGATGCGATGGGTTTGGGTTTGTATTTTGAGACAGGCGAGGGCCCAAAGTTCAAGTACCCGATTCGTCAGCAGGCAGACCTTGATAGACTGCCAGTGCTGGATATGAATGACTCGCTTGATTATGTCATGCGTGCGGTGACCAGTATTCGTCAGGCGCTAAATGGCCAAGTACCCTTATTTGGGTTTTCTGGTAGCCCTTGGACACTAGCCACTTATATGATCGAAGGCGGCAGCTCAAAGGACTATCGTTATACCAAAGGTTTTTTGTATAGCAATCCTGAGTTTTTGCATCAGTTATTGGATAAGTTGGCTAGCGCAGTGGTGGATTATTTGGATGCTCAAGTGGTCGCTGGTGCTCAGATTTTACAGATATTTGATAGCTGGGGCGGCACGCTTGGTCATCGTCAGTTCGTTGACTTCTCTCATGCCTATAATAAGCGTATCGTCGCTGAGCTAAAGATTCGTCACCCGCAGATCCCAGTGGTGCTATTTACCAAAGGCGGTGGCCTGTGGCTCGATGTGCAAGCAGACAGTCAGGCGGACGCACTCGGGCTAGACTGGACCATGCCGCTAGATCGCGCGCGCCAAGTGCTCAATGAGAGCCAGCGTCAATTGACCAAGCAGCACAAAAAACTACAGAGCAGCAAAGCACTACAAGGCAACTTAGATCCAGCAACCTTGTACGGCTCGCCTGCCACCATCCGCGCAGAAGTAACGGCGATGCTCGATAGAGCCTATGCAGATGGCGAAAAAACAGGCTACGTGGCAAACTTAGGTCACGGTATCACGCAGTGGGTCAACCCTGACAATGCCAAGGTGTTTATTGATGCGGTTCATGACTATAAACTTTAGTTTATAGCGCATGAGCCATGCTTTGATGTGAGAGCAAATGCTTATCGCCAGTCGAATCCCGCAACGGGTACTGTCAGCGAGTTTGATGGGAGTAGAGCGATACTTGCGTTTGTTTTCTGGTTACCTTATTTTTAGGCATGATGTTACTCAAGTAAAAAAACAAGTAAAAAAGGATATCTTATGATTTCAGCAGCTATTGTCGGCGGTACAGGCTATACAGGTATTGAGCTTATTCGCTTATTGTCTGCCCACCCCAACGTGTCTCTTGATTTGCTAACGTCACGTAGCGAGGCGGGTACGCGCGCTGATGAGATATTTCCAAGCTTACGCGGTATATCAGACATCGTTTTTAGTGATTTGGGTGAAGATACACTTGGGGCGTTACAAAAGTGCGATGTGGTGTTTTTTGCAACCCCTCATGGGGTGGCGATGAAGCAGGCCGAGGCGCTCACGCAAGCGGGCGTTAAGGTCATCGATTTGGCTGCTGATTTTCGTTTGCAGTCCTTGACGGATTTTGAGCACTGGTATCAGCAGTCGCATGCCTGCCCTGAGCTGCTAAAAACGGCTGTTTATGGCTTACCTGAGGTCAATCGTGCCAAGCTTGCCGAGGCGCTGGTCGTGGGCAACCCTGGTTGTTATCCTACCACGGCGATTTTAGGTCTCAAGCCTATTATCGAAAAACAAAACACCCAAGCAGATAGGCTGATCGAGCCGCGTATCGTCATTGATGCAAAATCTGGTGTCTCAGGCGCTGGACGTCAGGCAAAACTTGCGCTCAATTATACCGAAACGACAGATAATTTTAAGGCTTATAGCGTTGAGGGGCATCGTCACCTGCCTGAGATCGAGCAGGGTGTGGCACAGTTACTAGGCAGTCAGTTTACGCATCGCATTCGTTTTTTACCGCATTTGGTGCCGATGATACGCGGTATGCTCAGCTCCATTCATATGGAGATGACAGAGGCTGGGACGGCTATTGACTGGCAGCAAGCCTTCGAGAATGCTTATGCAAGTGAGCCATTTATCGATGTCATGCCCAAAGGCAATTATCCAGATACCCGCAGTGTCCGCGCCAGTAACCGTTTGCGTATAGCGATACATCAAGACAACGAGCACGCTGAGCTGACAGTGATCGTGGTACAGGATAACCTCGTAAAAGGAGCAGCAGGACAAGCGGTACAAAATATGAATGTCATGTTTGGGCTTGAGGAGTCATTGGGATTGAATTTTGCACCTATTGTTCCTTAAGGTGTTGTTTTGTTCGCTTTTTTCTCAACTTGTCATTCACATTTATGGTGCTAGGTATTGATTATAAATTCCGCTATACTAACTTGCCCTTACTATTAAGAGATACTGTCTAAATGCGTATTCAGATTGCACTACGCCTTAGCCCGCAGCCAGCATGTGTACCATGCCAAGCCTTTGCTCCATGCGATATGGAGCAAAGGAAGCAGTCTTTTAAAAACAGCGTGGCGAGCAATATCGGGCGCACGCAGCAAGGCGCTTCGTCATTGGTATTGGCTTTGTTTGTGGTGGTGATACTGGTCACCGCGATTGTGGGGCTGATGTTTGGTCATAAGCTTGGCTATCAGCGCGGTGCTCACTCGATGCAAAACGAAGCCAAACAAGCGATCATTGATAGCAAAGAGGCCAGTAAAGAGCTGGAGGATTTGCGTCTGAGTAATAAGGTTGCGACCAATCAAGCCGCCACTGCCAAGCAAGAGCTGGCTATTAGCTTGGCAAACTTACATGAACTGCGTGAAAACCAGCAAGCGCTGACAGTAGAAAATCGCCAACTGACGCAGCTAAATGACGTGTATGCAGAGGCACTCACTGAAAAAGGCGGCATGCCACTAAAAGTACTGGGGGCTAAGATTGAGCCACTACCTGAGAATGCTTTTGAGTATGGGTTTGATATTGGTATGCTCAGTGCGGATGGCTCAGCCAAACGTCTAAGACCAACTTTGACCTTGCTCAATGATGGCGAGCTGGTCGAAGTGCCACTTGATCCGGCAAACCATATGATAGAAGGTATCGTACGTATTCGTGGTCGCTTTATGATGCCATCAGGCTTTAAACCTCTACAAGTCAAACTCAGCTTGCAAGCAGGCAATCAGCAAGTAGAGCAGCTGTATGACTGGAAGCTGGGCGACAGGGTGGACAATATGCCGCTGTCTTTATTGGATCTGCCTGAGGTGGATGAAAGCCCGATTGAACCAAAGAGTGCGACAGACTAGCGGCCGTCTGTCTGTTCAGATCGACATCAATAATAGACAATAATAGTCTGCCTGCTTGTTATCACTTCTATAACTTCAAACTTACCTTATAATTATACTTTGATTATGATAAAACAAATGACACTACACGATGCGCCAATGGTATGCGATTGGCACTTTCCAAACCTACCCGCCCACCGTGCCCAAGATGGTGATACAGAAGAGGAAACCTCACCGCAAGCAGACGTACTGGTGGCTGAGCCAGAAATCGCCAAGCCGCCGATGTATGCGGTGGTCATGTACAACGACAACTACACACCGATGGAGTTTGTGGTGTATGTCCTGCAGTCGGAGTTTCGTCATAGTATGGATGCTGCTGTGGAGATTATGCTGACTATTCATAATAGTAGTAAAGGTATCGCAGGCATCTACCCAAAAGATATCGCTGAAACTAAGGCCAAAAAAGTCAACAGTCTGGCTCACCGCGAAGGGTATCCGTTATTGACCCAAATCGAACCACATCAAGGGGAAGGGTAATAAAGGATAATAGCGACGTCTGATGCCCACACCTTTACGGAAGCCTGAAATGAATAAGTATGGTTGTTGATGGTGTTTATCAGTCATTCCGTTCCAAAAATCTTACTCAAACCTAGCCAATATTGACTATTAGATAGGTTTGACGTTTTCTTTCTGCTTCATTGTCACGCGCTATTTCTCATTTGAGATTTAGACTGACCACGACTCCACAGACTTTTTTAATTGGCGATGGAACTCACCGTCCAATAAACAGGATTATGCAGCTGTTAAAATAACAGTCGCGTTATTTAAAATATTGATGCTGGCGTTGAGGTCACGGTCATGAGAAACCTGACAGTTAGGGCACAACCACTCACGCATTTTCAATGTTAGCTCATCTTTACCAAGGATATGATTGCAGTTTGAACAGGTTTTTGAGCTTGGGTAGAAGGGTCCGACTGATTTCACAACCTTGCCTTGCTCAGTGGCTTTGTAGATAAGCTGTCGCTTAAACTCAAAGAAACCCAAGTCACTGATAGCTCTTGATAGCCGCCTGTTCTTAACCATACCTTTGACATTCAAATCCTCAATCGCAATCACATCGAACTCATTAACCAGACTTGTTGTGATTTGATGGAGAGAATCTTGCCTAATACACCTGATCTTATAGTGCAAACGAGAGAGCTTGGTTTTCGCTTTTTCTCTGTTTTTACTGCCTTTTTTAGTGCGACTGAGCGCTTTGTTTAGCGTTCTTAGTTTTTTAAGGTTTGCTTGAAGTGGTTTTGGCGCTTTAATTTTAGTGCCGTCTGATAAAACCAGTAAGTCGGTAATACCAAGATCAACACCAACGCTTTTACCTGTCTTTTTAGTAGGAATTACAGCTTTTTGTATTTCAACAGCCACACTAACAAACCACTTACCGCCACGTTTAGAGATGGTGGCTGACATGATCTTGCCGTCAAAACGTAAAGCTTCTTTTAAGCGAACCCAGCCCAAGTTTGGGATACGAATGGATTTACCTTTAATGGCAAATTGGTCGTTGGATAAACTGAATCTATCGTCACGGCCTTTTTTACGAGCGGTTGGGTATTTCGCTAAGCCTTTAAAGAAGTTGTTATAAGCATCACCCAACTGCATGATTGCCGCCTGCGGAGCGCATTTGGTCACTTCCAGCATATAGGGGAATAATTCACGCTTAATGGCGTTCAATTCGCGTCTGAGCTTCGCCTGTGAGGGCTTGTTTAGATTTTTAGTATCAACCTCAACGCCTGCGGCCAAACACGCATCACGGTACGCTTTGTCAAGCGCATACTGCCGCTGCCACTCATGCAAAGCCCAGTTGTAGGCTTTTCTCGCCACGCCACAAGCACGAGCAAGGTGATTTGCCTGTACGTTGTTTGGCTTGAGTTCGATAATGTGTCCACGGATCATAATGCTTTTTTAACCGCCTCTATTAATTGTTGGTTTTTCTTGCTGCAAGAGCCGTATAGCCTCGCTGAAAATACGGTGATAATCTCCAATACATCTTGGGCTAATTCTTGCTCAAAACTCAACTCTTCACCTTGATTGATTATTACCACTTCAACGTCACGAGCCTCACACAACATGAAAACCAGTTCTGCACCAAATCGTAAAAGCCTGTCTTTATGGGTAATTACCAGCCGTTCAACTTTATTGCTCAGTATGTCATCAAGCAGGTTTTTTAAGCCTTTCTTTTTATAATTCATTCCACTACCAAGATCGGTAATCGTCTCAAAAGTCCAGCCTTGCCTGGCACAATAAAGTTCCAAAACTTGAGACTGGCGAAGTAAGTCGTCTTTTTGATCACGACTCGACACTCGAGCATAAGCAATGGTTTTTCGGTCTAATTTAGGTGGTGTATTCAAGGAATGCGGTCTGATTTCACTTAAATCATATCGCCTATGCCCGTTTTCGGTTCGCTTGGCGACTAACGTACCATCCTCATCCCAACGTCTTAATGTGGATTGAGCAACCCCGAAATGTTTGGCAGCCTCCCCAATACTAACCAGTTTCCCCATAACTTGCTCTCTATATTATAGATATAATCTATCTATTATAGTAATAAATAGGTAGGTTTGTATATATTTTATTTGACTGTTTGCAACCCCCATCACCATACAAGTCGCTCAATGAAACAGTGAAAAAATAAAGCAGTGAGATAATACAACGATGTTTTATCATCTAACGCCTGATATCCACATCCTTCTAGGTCGTAGATATCAGGCGTCAGCCATTGTTGCCCAGTATGACGAACCCCTTGATACCCAAACCCATTGAGATCATAATTAATCCATGAAAACGCTCAAACTACGCATCAAAGACAAACACGCCGCTCAGCTCAATATCTTAGCTGGTGCGGTCAACTTTGTCTGGAATTACGTCAATGAGCTAAGTTTTAAACATTTACAGCGCACAGGCAAATTCTTTTCAGCCTATGACTTGGCCGCTTATACCAAAGGGGCGGGTGAATACCTAAATCTGCATAGTCAAACCTTGCAAGCGATTAGTGAGGTTCACGCTAAATCCCGTAAACAGTTTAAAAAAGCCAAACTCAACTGGCGCACCAACAACCCAAAGGCCAAGAGAAGAAGTTTGGGCTGGATTCCTTTTAAAAAGACCGCTATTAAGCACCTAGCAACCCGTCAGTCAGGCAAGAAAAGCCTTAAGTCCACTATCCAACTAAGCCTTGCTAACCGCCAAAAGCTGATCATTGATCTGTGGGATAGCTACAATTTAGCCCTCTACAACATCAACACGTGCGAATTGGTACAAGACAATCGCGGCCATTGGTATGCTTGTATCACCGTCAAAGAGTTTCCAAAGATTAAGTGTGGTACTGGCCAAGTCGGTGTTGATTTAGGCTGTAAGGATTCAGCGGTCAGTAGTGATGGTGATCAGCTACAAATCAAAGTCACCCATCAATACGCAGAAAAACTGGCAATTGCTGGGCGTGCTAAAAACAAAAAGCGAGTCAAGGCCATTCACGCCAAGATCAAAAATACCCGTCAAGATCTGATCCATAAATTCACATCAAAGCTTGTTAAGGCCAACAGCTTAATCGTTGTTGGAAAGATTAAATCAACATCATTCACTTCATCCAAACTGGCCAAATCCGTCTATGACGCGGGTTGGTTTGAGATTAAGCGGCAACTGGATTATAAATGCGCGAACGCAGGTTGCCACTATATCGAAGTCAATGAAGCGTACAGCACCCAAACCTGCTCATGTTGCGGCTCTTGCCAAGACAGTCCGAAAGGTAGATCAGGTCTTGGTATAAGAGTATGGTTTTGTCGTTCTTGTAAAACGACCCATAACAGAGATGTTAATGGAGCAAAAAACATTCTCGCGGTCGGGCTTGACCGTCTTTAGTAGGTATCCCCTCCGTTTAGGGAGGGGAGGAAGTCAACTCGCTGTACTGTTTTTATAATGAATTCACTATCACGTTCCCATTCTTCACCTTACTTCTGTATCTTTGCCTCCTTGTTGTTTGCTTTCTTATCCTGCCTGTTTGTCTATCTTGTTATCTTGCTGTCTTGACGCAATATGCTTCGATACATTTTAGTCGATGTTAATAGATTGACTATGGGTAAATATCGTGTTGAGATAAAGAAAAGCGAATATGAGTCATAATGCCCTGTACTCGACTGCTCGGCGCAGGCTTAATCGTCGATAGATGACTCTTTTTATCGGTAAGGGTATCCAAAACAGGGAGGTTATGGTCCGCATTATTGATTTATATCAAGTAATTATGCCGCCATTGCCCTTGAACAATCCATCTATCGCCCTGATTTACTTACTAACTCATTCATAAAGCTATCAATTATAAAGATAGGTACAACCGTAGGAAGCCCTTATGTTAAGTCGTCATCTTGAAGTTTCTTTGCGTTTAGCAATGACGCTTGCGCGCCAAAAATCGCATGAGTATCTCACTGTTGAGCATCTATTGTTGGCGCTACTAGAAAACACTCATGCCGCCAACACCCTAACCGCTTGTAATGCCAATGTTTCAGCGCTACGCACCGAGCTTGAGGCTTATATTAATAAGCACACGCCGACGGTGGATGCTGATACCGAGCAATCCCCGCAGCCAACCCAAAGCTTTGATCGCATCTTGCAGCGTGCTATCTTTCACGTACAGTCTATCGGCGGCGGCCGTCTGGTAGAAGGCTCGGATATTCTTGTGTCGATGTTTTCAGAGCATGACACCTATGCAGTATATTTGCTCAAAAAGCAAGGCATCAGCCGTCTAGAGCTGACGCAGTATCTCTCGCATGGTCAAGATAAAGATGAGCCATCAGAGCCACGTGCATCGATGACAGGTGAGCGCCGCGGTGCCTCAGAAAAGACCAGTAAAGATCCGCTAGTCGAGTTCGCTACCAATCTAAACCAGCGTGCCGCGGAAGGTAAGACCGATCCGCTTATCGGCCGCGCGTCTGAGATTGAGCGGGCGGCACAAGTGCTATGCCGTCGCCGCAAAAACAACCCGCTATTGGTGGGCGAGCCAGGCGTAGGTAAGACCTCTATCGCTGAAGGTTTGGCGTGGCTTATCATCAACGAAAAAGCGCCAAAGCCATTGAATGGCTGCGTGATTTATAGTCTGGATATCGGCGCGCTTATCGCTGGCACCAAGTATCGCGGTGATTTTGAGAAGCGCATGAAATCCTTGCTTGATGCGTTAAAGAAAAAACCCAATGCGATTTTGTTTATTGATGAGATTCATATGATTATCGGTGCAGGGTCATCGATGAGTAGTAATATGGATGTCTCAAACCTGATCAAGCCGGCCCTTGCCAATGGCGAGCTGCGCTGTATCGGCTCGACCACCTTTACCGAGTATCGTCAGTTGTTTGAAAAGGATCATGCTCTTTCTCGTCGTTTCCAAAAAATCGACGTAAAAGAGCCAAGTGTCGACGATACTATCGATATTTTACGCGGGCTTAAACCGCGTTACGAAGAGTTTCACAATGTCGAGTATAGTGATGAAGCATTGGTCACAGCAGTTCAATTGTCAGCCAAGCACATCCATGAGCGTTTTTTGCCAGACAAGGCGATAGATGTCATCGATGAGGCAGGTGCCTATAAGCGTTTGGGTGTCGTCCCTGATGCTGATGATGTCGCAGCAGAAGAAAGCTTCATCGCTGATTTAGAGCAGGATTTTGATACACCAGTTGCAGCAGCGGACGATGCTGAGACAGACTATAGCAGCGAGATGCAAGCGGAGGCAAACACTGCCAAAGCCGAAGATCAAGCCTATGCGAACGAGAAGTCTCATGAGGACTCTCAAGCCACTGAGGTGAAAAAAGCACCGATGAAAATCGATGTGGCAGATATCGAAGCCATCATTGCTAAGCTTGCCCGTATTCCGCCTAAATCGGTGTCCAGTGATGACAAGAGTATCTTGGAGCACTTGGACCGTGACCTCAAGCACTTGGTGTTTGGTCAGGATGAAGCCATCACGACTTTGGCAGATGCCATCAAGCTGTCGCGAGCTGGACTCAAAGCGCCAGATAAGCCGATTGGCTCGTTTATGTTTGCCGGCCCAACAGGGGTAGGTAAGACAGAAGTATCGCGTCAGTTGGCCAACCTGCTCGGCGTGGAGCTGGTACGTTTTGATATGTCAGAATACATGGAAGCGCACACCGCATCACGTTTGATTGGCGCGCCTCCTGGCTATGTTGGCTATGATCAAGGCGGTTTGCTGACCGAAAAAATCAATCAGCATCCGCATTGCGTGCTGCTACTAGATGAGATCGAAAAAGCCCATCCTGATGTCTTTAACTTGCTACTGCAGGTGATGGACCATGGTACGTTGACGGATAATAATGGCCGCGTTGCTGTCTTTAAGCAGGTGATTATCATCATGACGACCAACGTCGGTGCGGAGAGTATCAGCCGCTCGTCCATGGGCTTTACCCAGCAAGATCATAGCCGTGACAATACTGAGGCGTTAAAACGGGTCTTTACCCCTGAGTTCCGTAACCGTTTGGATGCGATTATTCAGTTCAATCCATTAGATACCTCGGTCGTGGTATCAGTGGTCGATAAGTTCTTGGTTGAGCTACAAGTACAGCTCGATGACAAACAAGTGACATTAGAGATCGACGATGACGTACGTGACTATCTGGCGGACAAAGGCTATGATCGTCTAATGGGGGCGCGTCCGATGCAGCGCTTGATACAGGATGAAATCAAAAAGCCGCTCGCAAGCATGATTTTGTTTGGTGACTTGGTCAATGGCGGGGTCGTACATCTGACCTTGGCACCTGAGGCACAAGATGAAAACGCTGTTGCATTAGAAAAAGGTCAGAGCGCCAATACAGGCTCAGCAGACAGTCGTATCGTGCTGACGGTGGTGGAGACGCACGAGCCGCACCCAGACTCTGAGTCATTAGCCAGCTAAGGCTTTGCTACTAATATAATAAGAACGGTTACCATGTTCGTGCGGTAGCCGTTTTTTTATTGTTATAATTCATCATCTCATTTTTATTTATGTTGATTGATTTTACTAAAAGTAAGGGTCTTGTAGGTAGTAGCCAGCTAACTTTTATAGATAGTGAACCCATTTAGATAACTATCGATTGAATTGAAGACACGCCCTATATAACAACTAAAAAAGGACACAGTATGGAACCTCTCGATGCAAAGGCGCCAAAAACAGCCGCACAAAAAAAAGCCATCTTAGACAAAGTACGTTTGCCAGAAGACTGGAAGATGGCCTTGGCAGATGAGCTGACTTCTGAGAATATGGACAACCTACGGGCTTTTTTAAAGGAGGCTTATCAGTCGCCAGATAACATCTATCCACCAGCGCCACTAATGTTTAATGCTTTTAATCTCACGCCATTATCTCGCGTTAAAGTGGTCATCTTAGGGCAAGACCCTTATCATCGCCCAGGTCAGGCCATGGGATTATCGTTTTCGGTACCCAAAGTCATTCCAAAACCGCCGTCACTCAACAACTTGCTAAAAGAGATGGCCGATGATATCGGTGTTCAGCCATCAGCGCATGGGGACTTGACTTATTGGGCGCAGCAAGGTGTATTACTGCTAAACAGTGCGTTGACTGTGCGAGAAGGTGAACCAAACAGTCATCAAAATCAAGGCTGGGAGCAATTTACCGATGCAGTGATCGATGTGATCAACGAACAAACAGAGCATACGGTGTTTATTTTGTGGGGTAGTAAAGCCCAGAAAAAAGGCAAATACATCCATGCTGATAAACATTTGATTTTAACCGCTGTCCACCCATCGCCGCTAGCGGCAAACCGTGGCGGATTTTTTGGCACCAAGCCGTTTTCGAAGACCAATGATTATCTCCGGCAGCATGGCCGTACACCCATCGACTGGCAGTTGCCACAGTAGCTATCTATGACCATTCCTTTTTTTGGCGCAGAGACACTGCAGGCACATCATTGTTGTCTGCCTGATGGTATTAGTTACCACTCAAGCCCTGATAGCTTGTCTGTGGACGTTGCTGGTAGCCGTGCTCGACATCAGCTTGAGCTGAGCACTCAGCAGTTTTGGACGCTAGAAGATGTACAGTGGATGTATCAAGCATTGGCATTGGCTCAGCGCGGCGCTGAGCTGGGCGAGGTGCCAGTTGGCGCGATACTGGTACATGAGCAGCAGATGATTGGTAAAGGCTTTAATGAGCCAATCGGTCGCCATGATGCCACCGCTCATGCCGAGATAGTCGCTCTAAGAGATGCCTGTAGCCACCTAAAAAACTACCGCCTACCATCAAACACCACCTTGTACGTGACCTTAGAGCCTTGCACCATGTGTATGGGCGCGCTAATCCATGCGCGAGTGGCGCGGCTGGTGTATGCAGCAAATGAGCCGCGAGCTGGCATGGTGGGTAGTCAGATGGATCTATCGGCACAAGATTTTTATAATCATGTCATTACCGTACAACGGGGTTTGTGCAGTGAGCATAGCAGTCAGCTACTTAAGCGGTTTTTTCGAGCTCGTCGTCAGCTGGCCAAGCAAAAAAAATCAGATGTTAAAAAATAAGGGCTTTTGCGTCTCTACAAAACATACTGCCTGCAAATATAAGCATCAGTTATGGTGATGATAGGGTTTTCTTGCTATAATATCGCCCTATTTGACGCTGCGATTATCAGATGGCTGTTAAGCGTTTGATAAGGTGGTGAATATCGCGCTGTTCTTAGCAGTGGGCGATATATGTTGTTTTTATAATTGAGTAAACATGATGACTGTCTCTACACCTGACTTTACGCCTGATAATGCTTTGCAGGATTGTGATCCCTCTGAGCAAGCGGTACAGCGTTATCCCGTGATATGTATTGATGGTCCAAGCGGGGCGGGTAAAGGCACAGTCACCTGGCGCTTAGCGCAAGCACTGGGTTATCAGTTATTAGACTCAGGGGCGCTATACCGTATCGTCGGGCTCAAAGCCTTTGAAGCAGGATTGCTCGGTGCCGATGGCTGTCAAGACATTGATGAGCAGGCAGTACTGACATTAACCCAAGGTTTAGATATCGTGTTTGTGCCCAATGAGGCATCAGGCCGCGTAGATATCATCGTCAATGGCGATGCCGTTGGCGAGCAAGTGCGTAACGAAACCGTTGGCGGTTATGCTTCAAAGATCGCGGTATTCCCTAAAGTGCGTCAGGCGCTGCTCACGCTGCAGCAAAAAATGGCCAGTCGCTCAGGGCTGGTCGCTGATGGCCGTGATATGGGAACGGTGGTATTCCCTGATGCGGATGTTAAGGTATACTTGACAGCCAGTGCCAAAGCGCGTGCTGAGCGCCGTGTCACGCAGCTACTAAGTGCAGGGCAAACCGCAGATTTTGAGGCGATTTTAGCAACGATCAAAGCGCGTGACGAGCGTGATGAAAATCGCGCGACAGCACCGTCGAAGCCTGCCAAAGACGCTTTATTATTAGACAGCTCATATTTGGATGCCGACAGCGTATATGCACAGGTCAAAAAATACTGTCAGGACAAAGGCATTTGTTTTAATAATTAATAAAAACAATACAGTAACTACCAACTCACTACCAAAAAATTTGCTACAGGCTTTGGTTTTAGTATAAAATTGTATAAGTAGAGATGTGCAATAAGCCAAAGCCAACATTAAACCAAGAGTAGAAATGTGAGCGGGCAGTAAAGACAGTTGTTGCTAATGAGTGTGATGAGATGCTCGCTTATTAGCAACAAAGGTTTTTTATATGACTGCATAAGATATAAAACCAGTATTCTCGTTTTATGCAATCATAAATTTGATCCGTACTGTGCTGGACAGGATACGGCTATACAAAGGTAGACATAATGGAATCATTTGCTGAACTATTTGAAGCGAGCATTGAAGAGCAGGGTCTGGATATCGAGCGTGGCTCGGTTATTACAGGTACTGTTGTGGCCATCGATAGCGATTGGATCACAGTAGATACTGGTCTTAAATCTGAAGGTATCGTCGCTCGTGAAGAGTTTTTAAGCGAAGAAGGCGAACTTGAAGTTGAAGTTGGCGATAGCGTTGATGTCGTGGTTGAAGCGGTTGATAATGGTATGGGTCAAACCCTACTATCACGCGAAAAAGCCAAGCGCGTCGAGACGTGGAATGTCCTTGAAAAAATCTATGAGAACGATGAGATCGTAAAAGGTATCATTTCTAGCAAAGTAAAAGGTGGTTTTACTGTAGACGTGGGTTCAGTACGCGCGTTCTTACCAGGCTCATTGGTTGATGTACGTCCGATTCGTGACACCACACATCTTGAAGGCAAAGAGCTAGAATTCAAAGTCATCAAGCTTGACCAAAAACGTAACAACGTTGTGGTTAGCCGCCGTGCAGTAATGGAAGCTGAAAACTCAGCTGAGCGCGAAGAGCTGTTGAACAAGCTTGAAGAAGGTATCGAGATCGAAGGTATCGTCAAAAACCTAACTGATTACGGTGCGTTTGTTGATCTTGGTGGTATCGATGGCTTGCTACACATCACTGACATGGCATGGCGCCGTATCAAGCACCCATCTGAGGTGGTTGAAGTTGGTCAAGACCTAAAAGTTAAAGTATTGAAGTTTGACCGTGAGCGCAACCGCGTAAGCCTAGGTCTAAAACAACTTGGTACCGATCCTTGGGACAACGTTGGCGGTACTTACCCAGTTGGTAGTATTGTTAAAGCTCGCGTTACCAACTTAACTGATTACGGCTGCTTTGCTGAGATCTCTGAAGGTATCGAAGGCCTAGTACACGTATCAGAGATGGATCACACCAACAAAAACATCCACCCATCAAAAGTTGTACAAGTGGGTGATGAAGTTGACGTGATGATTCTAGATATTGATGAAGAGCGTCGTCGTATCAGCTTGGGTATCAAGCAAACCCTAGCAAACCCATGGGAAGAGTTTGATAAGAAACATGAGCGTGGCGATAAAATCACTGGTACTATCAAGTCAATCACTGACTTTGGTATCTTTATCGGTCTAGATGGCGGTATCGACGGTTTGGTTCACTTGTCTGATATCTCTTGGAACGAAACGGGCGAAGAAGCAATCCGCAACTACAACAAAGGCGACACCGTTGAAGCTATGGTATTGTCTGTAGATGCAGAAGCGAACCGTATCAGCCTAGGCGTGAAGCAGTTAAGCTCAGATCCATTCAACGAATACCTAGTCGCTAATGACCGCGGTGCTATCGTCAATGGTAAAGTGAAAGAAGTAGACGCTAAAGGCGCTACTATCGAGCTTGCTGATGAAGTTGAAGCGTACTTACGTGCCTCTGAGATTCAGCGTGATCGTGTCGAAGATGCAACCAAGCATCTAAGCGTTGGTGATGACGTTGAAGCGAAGATCATCAGTGTAGATCGTAAGACTCGCAACATCAATTTGTCTATCAAAGCAAAAGACGAAGCTGAAGAGCGTCAAGCGATCAAAGATCTAGGTAGCAATGCGCCACAAGCAGCTGATGCTCAACCAAAAACCATTGGTGATTTGATCAAAGAGCAAATGCAGTAAGCGACAAGTTATTGATCTAAAAGTAATATAAAAAAAGCGACTTCGGTCGCTTTTTTTTATGAATGGGTGTTTGGTATGCGTTACATCTTCAAGGTTTTTGCGAAAAACAAAGCAAACTCTTATTTCCATTTATGATAATATCCGCTATCATTTGCAACATTGAGTAACGAGATGTAAATCACTGCTTACTGATGAGAGCCGTATTAGCACTATTGACCGTTATTTTGCTTTTTGTTTCGATTTTCAGTATGGTCTTATACGGCTATATGAAGGGTTAAAACCTTTAAAAAATAGTAACTTGGTTTACAATCATCTTATCCATTAATTAACAAGGCAAGCGTAACAATGCAGCAAGCGATTAATAAGTCTGAATTTATTAGTAATTTGAGTGCGAACTGTGACAATATGACTGATAGCGTGGTCGATGATGCAGTGCGTGAAATATTAAACCTAATGACCGATACACTGGCCAATGATGGCCGAGTAGAAGTGCGTGGGTTTGGTAGCTTTTGTTTACATCATCGCCGTGCCCGTATGGGCCGCAATCCTAAGACTGGGGAGAGTGTACCAGTACCTGCCAAAGCCATTCCGCATTTCAAGCCAGGCAAAGCCCTGCGCGAAGCGGTCAATGACAAAGTAGCTAATGGATAGATAATACGATCATTATGGCAGCGTTGGGTAGTATTCATTAACAGTAGCGTGCCAGTCAAAAAGTAGCATCGCTGTTTGTGACAAAACGCGGTCTTTGAGTCCTTTGCAACCCATCAAACCAAGGTATATGTCTTATGCGCTTTTTACTGTTTGTACTACTGTTTTTAAGCTTCGCTTATTCATTAGGGTTGGTATTGGCCAATAATACCGAGGTTGGCGTAAATTTACTGTTTTCACAAGCGCCGACGATGAATTTGGGCTTATTACTGATCCTGTGTCTGATATTAGGTATTGTGATTGGTATGCTACTTGCGCTGCTGCTCTTTCGTGTTTTACAAAACAAATGGGAAATATCACGTCTACAAAAAGCCAATACCAATCTGCAAGAACAACTGACGCAAGCCAATGTGGTCATCGATCGTCAAGCGACTGCGCCTTCAGTAGAAGAGGCGGTGTATGGTTCGACAGCGACCAACGTGCACGATAATCACGCTGCTCAAGAGGAAGCGGCGACACTGACCAAACAAAAACGTGACTAAATCTGACTAAGTCTGAATAGAGCGTCAGCTAGGCACCTTATGATACAAACTTGCGAGACAGGTGAGTTGATAGCCATGCGTTTGGTCGCTATTTGGTTTTTTTAACTTCGATATAAATGTGGCAACACTATGAATAATGCAATCAAATCTCCTGTCGTTGTCGCCTTAGACAATATGACAATGGAAGCGTCGCTCGCGCTGGCTGACAAGCTCGATCCAGCGCTGTGCCGTTTAAAGGTAGGCAAAGAGCTGTTTACGCGCTGTGGCCCTGATATCA
This sequence comes from Psychrobacter sp. Marseille-P5312, assembly GCF_900291405.1. Classification (NCBI taxonomy): domain Bacteria; kingdom Pseudomonadati; phylum Pseudomonadota; class Gammaproteobacteria; order Moraxellales; family Moraxellaceae; genus Psychrobacter; species Psychrobacter sp. Marseille-P5312. The sequence goes on along the minus strand of NZ_OLML01000001.1, from coordinate 138,153 downwards.
TCAAAGCCCTACATCAGCGTCAATTTGAGGTGTTTTTAGATCTTAAGTTTCATGATATCCCTAATACTACGGCACAGGCGGTACTCGCGGCAGCTGATTTAGGTGTGTGGATGGTCAATGTGCATGCGAGCGCAGGCTTAGAGGCAATGTCGCTTGCCAAACAGCGCTTGCTGGATAATAACTTAGATACCTTGCTGATTGCGGTCACGGTGCTGACTTCTATGGACAATCAAGCATTGACGCAGACGGGTATTACCGATGGCCTGGATACACAAGTCAGTCGCCTAGCACAGCTGACCAAGCAAGCAGGTCTCGATGGCGTGGTCTGCTCAGCACAAGAAGCTCAGAGCCTAAAGGCGCTATGTGGTCAGGATTTTAAGCTTGTGACGCCTGGTATTCGCCTCGCTGAGGACAATGCTGACGACCAAAAACGCATCTGTACGCCCGCACAAGCGTTACAAGATGGTGCTGACTATCTGGTGATCGGACGTTCTATCACGCAGGCGGCCGACCCAGCGGCCAAGCTGCAGCGGATACTTGAGGGTATCTAGCCTGAGTCAAAAACGAAGAAAAGAGACAGCCTAAGCCGCTGTCTTTTTGCTTTTTGCGGGTAGATAAAAAGGTGCTACACTACTTAAAATTTATGTTGATATCTGTGACAAAAAATACGCTATGCTTCTACGCATCGTCTGATTGATTTTTGTCCGTGATTTCCTAAGACACTATTGGAAGATATGAAATTACAGATTTTAAGTGACCTGCATATTGATAGCTATGCGCGTCAGTCGCATCCGATGGGACATATCCCCAAGACTGATGCCGATGTGGTGCTGGTCGCAGGCGATACGGCCAATAGCGACAGCGGTATGCCGTGGTTACAAGCGCAAGCGGCACGTCTGCAGGTGCCTTTGATCACCATTGCAGGCAATCATGAATACTTCAATGAAGACGTGCTGCATTTTGATAAAAAGCTGGCCATTTGGGATAACTATGATGCCAAGTCGCAGCAAGGCGTGCGGGTTTTACAGTGTCAACACATCGATATTGGAGACGTACGTATCTTGGGCTGCACCTTATGGACGGATTATCAGTATCAGGCCAATGAAGAAACCATGGCAGCTGCCAAGCGTTTTATGCGTGATTATAAACAAATCTATGCCGGTAGCGAGTTGTTTTCCCCTGAGGTATCCATGCAACTGCATGCTAAGCAGCGTCAATGGCTACAGCAAGCATTAAAAACCGCTCAATCGCTTGGCAAAAAGACCATCGTCATGAGTCATCACAGCATCAGCCCGTTGTCGGTATCTGAGAAATATGCCAATCTACCCAGTAATGCCGCTTTTGTGAGTGACTTGTCAAGCTGGATGCAGGAGGAATGGGCGCCAGCGCTATGGGTGCATGGCCATACCCATGAAGCCTTTGATTATCGTATTGGTCGTACCCGAGTGGTTGTCAATCCACGTGCGTATCCCAACGAAGTCAGTAGTACCGAAATAGCATTTGCTTGGGATAAAGTGATTGAGCTTGATTAGATAGCATACTCTTGCTTGAGATAAAGCGCGTAGCAGTGCTGGGTGGTTTTCATTTCGGTTTTGCTTATTTGCAACTGAATTTATATTTTGTTCATTCTTCACAAAAAATCTGCTACGCTTGCTAGCATGAGCGAATACTTCCACAACACTTTATCTAAACTATCTGCAGAAAGGCGTGCCAGTCATACGCCAAGCGCGCCCGCGCCGTCGCACCTGCCTGATAGTATGATCTCTTCAGTGAGCCTGTTGCCTGAAGACAAGCGCCTGATTTTATTTACCAGACACTCCCTGCGTGAGCGCTCTGACGGTAACGGCTTTGCCAGTTATCAGTTGCCATTGACTCCTAAAGGTCGCGTCTTGGCCAAGTCTTGGGGGCGCTGGTTGGCAGGTCATCTGCCTTATTCTCTAGACGTGGATAGCATCTCAAGCCCTATCGGCCGCTGTATTGATACTGCGCAGCTTATGCAAGCAGGTGCAGGGTTACAGCGTGATATCATGCACCAGTCGCTGTTGGTAGAGCCTGGTAGCCTTGTCACTGACCCTGAGATTGCCAATCCAGTATTTAAAGAAATCGGCGTGCTCAACTTTATCAATCGTTTTTTACAAGGCAATCTTGCTGGCACCAAAAACGCCTATCAAGGTGGGCTTGATATTTTATCATTGTTTTATCAGCATCAGCCGCAGCCTGGGCATCTTATGCTGGCGGTCAGTCACGATACGTTGCTGTCAGCATTTTTGGCGGTGATGTTTGATGTGGTAGAGATTGATTGGAATGATTGGCCAAAGATGATGGAAGGGGTGTTTTTGTGGTTTGATGATAAGCCATTTGAACAAGCCAGTGCCCACTTCGTTTGGCGTGGTGAGGTCTATATACGGCCGATTGTGACATTGTTAGAAGGGTACCGCGCAGCAGGGTTTCATCCAAATACATTGCTGTTGCCCCCAGAGGTGAAGTGGGACTAAGCTTAGCACAGCCATGGTTTTTTTTGTTTATCGCTTTTTATTCTGTGAGTGTTTACGGTTGCTTAATGTTTATTTTCTATAGACAAGGTGTTGTGTTTATGGTTTTTGGGCATAAAAAAACCTTGCCTCAGCATAAGAGCTAATGACAAGGTTTTGATCATCACCCAAACAGAGTGATGCGGTCTAAACGCAACCTATCTTAAGCTTGTAAGCCTTTGATGGTTTTGTTTAGGCGGCTCTTACGACGAGCAGCTTTGTTTTTATGGATGATGCCTTTGTCAGCCATACGGTCGATGACAGGTACAGCTTTGTTGTACGCTTCAGTTGCTGCAGCATAGTCTTTTGATGCGATAGCAGCATCTACGCGCTTTAGGTAAGTACGAACCATTGAGCGCTGTGAAGCAGTTTGCTGACGACGTTTGGTGTTTTGACGGGCGCGTTTACGAGCTTGTGCAGTATTAGCCACGCGTATCTCCTTGATAAAGACAGATAAAAATATGAATGTTGATTGCAATAATGGGTTTAACAATCATCGGTGACGAGCAGCCGTCTCGTCAAACATGATGTCGATGTCCAATACTAAAGTATCTAATATCGGTAGTCATCGCAAACGTCAGAACTGTTTGGAATAATTAAACAGCGTTGACGTGTAAAGCCGGTTATCTTAGCAAATTATTGCGCTTAGGACAATATATTTGATGGTTAATCGGTAAAGAAGTTATGCTATTTTATCAATATTCGGTTTTTTCATGTATCTACTCTCAAAGGTCGTGGCTAGTAAAAGGCTTGACGGATAAAATCTCTTACAATAAATTCGCTATAATACCCTCACCGCTGAGTGATTTTAGGTATGATACGCAAGCGGAAGGTTAAAATAGCGCCCAGATATGCTGGTGGATAAGCGGATACGATAAATCAAGAGAATGCTTTGTATAAGAGTGCTCTCATATCTCATACGATACGAATGGACAAGATATGCAGCGAAAAGCAATTGTGATTGGCGCGACAGGATTGGTAGGACAACATCTTGTCAAGCAGCTAAGTGAGCTTTATGACACGTTGATTGTGATTGCACGGCGTCCGCCACGCTATATCAATGCTAGCATGAGGTTTTATCAGGTCAATGATTTTGACAACTTGGCTGAGGTGTTCGCCAGTGTCGGCGCTGATCGCAGCACCGATGCTTTTAGCTGTCTTGGTACGACCAAAAAGCAAGCTGGCAGTGATGAAGCCTTTCATAAAGTGGATCATGACTACAATGTGACGTTTGCTACGCTGTGCCGCGAGAAAGGGGTAGAAAACTTCTTTTTATTGTCTGCGATGAATGCTGATATCGACAGTCGGTTTTTATACAACCGAGTCAAGGCAGAGACCGAGCAATCCATCATGGCGCTAAATTTTGCCCATTTGGTGATTTTTCGGCCGTCGTTGTTGCTCGGTAAGCACAAAGGTCGCCCGCTTGAGAGCCTAAGTCAAAAAGCCTTTAAGCTCGTCTCGCCTTTGGTGCCGGAGTCATTATCCCTGCATCCGATTTCTGCAAAACGTGTCGCTATCGCCATGGCCATGAGCGCCCATGATATCTATGAGCGTAGTAAGTACCGCCGTGAGCCTGCGATTACCACCACAGATATCATCGAAAATAAACAAATGCTGGCAATGACTAAAGTCAAAAAATAGCCTAAGTAAAAAATATAAATCATACTTTTTATACCCTTTAATCCTAGCCAACAACGAACAAGGAGTGTACTCATGTCAAACGCAGCAACAGAGCCTACCATGAACCAAGACAATTTTGTAACTTGTGATTTATTGGATGCCAATCCTGAGTCGCAAGTGTGTCTGCCAAATATCGAAGGCAAGTCGTTTTATAGCTTTGGTGGCAAAGATCGGTTTTGCGGTGAGATTGTGACGGTCAAGTGTTTCGAAGACAACAGCCGTGTCAAGTCACTATTAAACAGCGATGGTAAAGACAATAAGGGCAATGGAAAGGTACTGGTGGTCGATGGTGGTGGCTCGATGCGCTGTGCGCTGCTCGGCGATATGATTGCTCAGTCGGCGATTGATAATGGTTGGGCTGGGGTCATCGTGTACGGCTGTGTCCGTGATGTCGATGATATGGCACAGATGGATATCGGTGTCATGGCGCTTGGCTGTATCCCGCGTAAATCGACGCGCCGTGACGAGGGACAAACCGATCTCGAGATTAGCTTTGGGGATTTGACCCTAAATTCAGGCATGTTTGTCTATGCAGACAACAACGGCATTATCGCGAGCGACAAGCCTCTGCTTTAAGCCTAATGCTAAGCCTAGCCCAACCATTAATATAAAATCTTGGCTTAAGCGTCGAGGTTTTTGTGCGTGATGTGCTGAGTGACAAACCGTTACGGCATAAATTTTGGTAATTGCATAAATATTCGTATAATAGCTTTCTGACTCTTAACTTTGATCTTATCCTCTATGCCTATCACTGCTTTGACTGACGCGTTTGACCCTATTAACCAGCAGTTGTTTCCTATCGCTCATGCCGAGCGGCGCTGGCTGACCCCTGTTTATGGTGCGATCAGTAGTCTATGGCTGGCAAGCTTGATGCAAGCGTTGGTATGGGACGTATCCGAGCGTCTAAAAGTAGTGGTAACGCGCGATCAAAACCAGCTCAATCAGATAGAAACCGAGCTGGCGTTTTGCGGCGTCGATGCCTATGTGTTTCCTGATTGGGAGACGCTGACCTACGATGAGCTGTCCCCGCATCAAGACATCGTCAGCGAGCGTATCAACCTATTGACCGATATGCCCACTAAAGGCGTGCTGCTCATCTCGGTGCAGGCGCTCATGCATCGGGTCGCCCCGCCAAGCTGGCTGATAGGGCAGCATTTTGATTTGAGTGTCGGTGATCGCTTTGATATCAATACCCAGCGCGAGCTGCTTGCAAAGGCAGGCTACCGTGCGGTCGAAAACGTCTTTGAGCCAGGCGAGTTTGCGGTACGCGGTAGTATTGTCGATATCTTTGCCATGGGGCAGCCATTTCCGCTACGTTTAGACTTGTTTGATGATGAAATCGAAACCATTCGCTTTTTTAATCCGCAGACGCAGCGTACGCTGACCGTCGACGATCTAAAAAACATGATGAGTGGTAACGACAGTAGCATCGGCAAAGAGTCACTATCGCTACTGCATAAACTGCCTGATATCTCAAAACCTATTCAGCAGTTTCAGATACTACCTGCCAAAGAATTTCCGCTCGATGAAGGGCGCGAGACGTTTCGGACCAACTTTGCTGCGATGTTTCCCAATACCAGCAGTCGCAAGTCTGAGCTGCATAAAGATGTGATGGCGGGTATCGCCAGTAGCGGGCTTGAGTACTATCAGCCATTGTTTTTTGATTTGGATGACTGGCAAGCTGACAGCAGCTTGTTTGCTTATTTGCCAGATGACGCTCTGTTTATCATCGATGAGCGAATCCACGAAACACAAGCGGATTATTGGTCGCAGATTCAGCGCCGTTATGAAGAGCGCAGGCACGATATCGACAAACCTATTGTCGCCCCAGAATTGTTATATTTATTATCAAATACCTTAAACGAGCATCTTAACCACTATCCGCGAGTGATGCTCAGTGCGCATGAGACGCGCGCGGCGATAGACAATGATGCCTCATCGACCGCACAGGCTGCCTCTAATCGGCAAGGGTTGGTCACACTCACGGCGCAACAACCGCCGCAGCTGGCGGTCAATCACCAAAAAGCAGAACCGTTGGCCGATTTGCTAGAGTTTTTGCTACAGCAAGCACAAACAGCGACGCCGGTGCTGATCGTTGCCGAAACAGCAGGGCGCCGTGAGATTTTGATAGAGCTGTTTAAGGGTAAGATAGACACCAAAGCGTATGATAGCTTTGAAGCGTTTTTGGCCGCTGATAAGGTCACAACCCTTAATGATAATAACTTGCCGCAGGTAGGGCTGACGGTGGCGCCTATCGAGCGCGGGGTGTATATTCCTGAGCGTTTGGTGGTGATCAGTGAGACTCAGCTGTTTGGTAGGCAAGTGCTACAAACACGTCGTCGCCGCCAAAGCGGGGTGTCAGAAGAGTTTTTGGTCAAAAGCGTCACAGAGATCACCGAAGGCAGTCCAGTGGTGCATATCGAGCATGGTATCGGTCGCTATAATGGGCTGATTACTTTAGATGTGGGCGATGGCGAGCAAGAATTTATTCATCTAAAATACGCGGACGACGCCAGTATTTATGTACCCGTTGCCAATTTACAAATGATCAGTCGCTACAGCGGCGGTGACCCCGCACTTGCGCCACTCCATAAAATAGGTAGTGGCAAGTGGGACAAAGCCAAACAAAAAGCGCTGGAGCAAATCCACGATGTCGCCGCCGAGCTGCTCAATATGCAAGCAAGGCGTGAGGCCAAAGTCGGTATTCACTTCAAGATTGACCCTTCACAATACGAGCTGTTTGCCAGTCAGTTTGCCTTTGAAGAGACCGCCGATCAGGCCAATGCTATCCAGGCGGTGATGGAGGACATGAGACAAAACCAGCCGATGGATCGCCTCATTTGCGGTGATGTGGGTTTTGGCAAGACAGAAGTGGCGATGCGCGCGGCGTTCATTGCGGTCAGTGCCGGCTATCAAGTGGCGGTATTGGTGCCAACGACACTGCTGGCAGGTCAGCACGAAGACAATTTTCGCGACCGTTTTGCCGATTGGCCAGTACGTATCGAGACATTATCGCGTTTTGGTGGCAAAAAGCATCAAGATACGGTATTGAGAGACCTTGCCGCGGGTAAGGTCGATATTGTCATTGGCACGCATAAACTTCTGCAACCTGATGTGAAGTTCTCTAATTTAGGCTTGATGATCGTTGATGAAGAGCACCGCTTTGGTGTGCGCCATAAAGAGCGTATCAAAGCCCTTCAGACCGATGTAGATAGTATGTCGATGACAGCGACGCCGATTCCTCGTACGCTTAATATGGCACTATCTGGCATGCGTGATATGTCGATTATCGCCACGCCGCCTGCTCGTCGTCTGGCGATCAAAACTTTTGTTATGCAAAAGACCGATGCCTTGATGAAAGAGGCTATCTTGCGTGAGCTATTACGCGGCGGGCAAGTCTACTTGCTGCATAATGATGTGGCGAGCATTGAGCGCATGGCAGAGACGATACGTGAGCTGGTGCCCGAGGCTAGAGTGGGGGTCGCGCATGGGCAGATGCAAGAGCGCCAGCTTGAGCAGATTATGGAGCAGTTTTATCATAAAAAGTTCAATGTGCTGGTGTGTTCGACCATCATCGAGACCGGTATCGACGTACCAAATGCCAATACCATCATTATTGAGCGCGCGGATAAGTTTGGTCTGGCGCAGCTGCATCAGCTGCGAGGCCGCGTAGGTCGTAGTCATCATCAGGCGTATTGCTACTTGCTCGTGCCATCTATCAAAGGCTTAAAAGGCGATGCCAAGCGCCGTCTGCACGCCATTGAACGCGCCAATACATTGGGTGCAGGCTTTATGCTGGCGAGTGAGGACTTGGAGATTCGCGGGGCAGGTGAGATACTGGGCAAGCAGCAAAGCGGTAACATGCAAGCCATTGGCTTTAGCTTGTATATGGATATGCTAGAGCGTGCGACAAAGGCCATCAAGGCGGGCAAAGAGCCTGATTTGAATACCCCATTGTCACTTACCAGTGAGATCAATCTGCATAGCTCAGCGCTGATACCAGAAGAATACTTGCATGATGTGCATCAGCGTTTGCTATTTTATAAGCGCATCAGTAATGCTGATGATTTTGAGGCGCTCACTGATATCCGTACCGAGATGATTGATCGTTTTGGCACACTGCCAGATCAGACCAAGCATTTATTTGCCATCCATAGACTGCGTATACAGGCCGAGCCATTGAAGATCAACAAAATCGATGCCAATAGTAGCAGCATGACGTTAGAGTTTGCTCCTGATACGCCAGTTGACGCCTTGGCAATTATCCAGCTTATTCAAAAAGATGGACAGCGCTACCGGATGAATGGCGCCTCTGGCATTCGCTATCAAGATGCCAATAAGCTGGCCACGCCGCAGCAACGCGTGACTGTGCTTGAGGAGTTGCTGCGCTACTTTAGCGAGCATATGGTGACAGAGCTCGCTTAGCGCTTTGAGTGACGCCAGTCATCGTATCAAGCGCCCCATCTACTAGGTAGCAGCACAGTAAAACAGTAGCCAATCTATTAAGGCGCTATTTTATCTACTGGATAACTGATAAAATAGCAGATACTCTGTGTCTGCTCTATGGCCTATAGCGTCCGATAGGTCTTGGTCACCCTTTTTTTTAGTATTTAAGCGTTATCCCCTTCATAACAAGAGAACCGTCATTATGTTCCAACTTCATCATAAACTTGCAGCCGACAGTTTTTTGGTGGGAGATTTCCCATTATCGACCTGCCGTTTAATCAATGATTGTCAGTTTCCTTGGTTGATATTGGTGCCACGTGTCTCTGGTATCAAAGAATTGTATGAGCTGTCTGAGGCTGACCAAGCGCAGTTTTTGCGTGAGTCGAGCTGGTTGTCCAGCCAACTTGCCAAGACTTTTCAGGCTGACAAGATGAACGTGGCTGCGCTGGGCAATCAAGTACCGCAGCTTCATTTTCATCATATCGTTCGTTATCAAAACGATATGCAGTGGCCCAACCCAGTGTGGGGCGTCCCTGCTGTACCTTATACCAAAGAAGTACTGGCGCAGATGCAGCAAACTTTGATGATGGCGCTGCGTGGTCATCATCAAATGCCGTTTGATTGGCAGATGCAATAGGTCTTTTAGCAATAAGCCTTTGGTAATAAACGGTTAAATACGCATAGGCGTGAGCGTTTGTCTGTAAGCATAGCTCTCTGTGTTAATGAGTTTATTGTACGGCTTTACGAAAATATTTTACATTTGTCTGTCAGTCGTTATATTAGAGTGTAAGTTGGCTAAATGGATATAGCCAGCTTGTCAGCTCAGTGTCTTTGCTGCGTCACATCAGAGTAGATGCGGTGCGAAGTGCTGAGACCTTCAATTTTAAATCAGGATTGTTTGATTTAAAGTTTCACTCTATGTTAAGGACAACAAATGGCTACTTCCTCTATCTCACCACCCTCGTCACGACGACCTACGTTGTCTATGTCTCAGCGGATATGGGCGCGATGTTTAACGCGGTCAAGCTTGAGGTCATCAAACGCTTACAAGCAGATTTTGGCGACTTGTATAACGACGATAACGTGATGCTTGCCGCCACGCATACTCACGTGGGAAATACTGGCTACTCGCATCAGCAGCTGTATCAAATCGCCAGCACGGACGACACACTAGCGGGCTATAGTCAGCAAAACTTCAACGCTATCGTCGGCGGAATAGTCACTTCGATGTTACCAAAGTAGGGAAGTCGCTACGGCGGTATTTCGTGCAGCGCACCCCAAAAACAACCTACGTACCGAAGACAGCTTTCTTAAGGTGCAGCGTTACCAAGATGGTCAATGGGAGGACTATCTGAGCGACCGTGACTTTGAGACCACTTATACTTGGCAGCGTCAAGGTGCGGCATATAGTAAGGCGATTATCGATTGGCGCATCAGTGCCGATACGTCAGCAGGGACATATCGACTGACCCATGCTGGCGACTGGAAAAGCGGCTGGACAGGCAAGATTAAGCCTTACTCTGGTGCCTCAAGCAGCTTTAGGGTGCAGTAAGACAGCCAAGTACCAAGTAAGGCTATAAACTTGCTTATTATGGCTTGCTCATTAAGTGACCAACGGTAGGGTTTTGCGTATCAGTAACGTAGGTTTTATAAAAATGAAAACGTATAATAGTCTTTTAGCTTGCCTTATACCAAACCTAAAGTGTCATCGGTGCTGGCGAGTTGTGGTAGTCGGCTAAGGGTTTGTCTGCCTGTTGCTTGGGTTTTGAAAATAGTATGTTCATAACGACATTAACTGTCATTGTGCTATCTTCCTTCTCCTAATATTTATCGATCGTCTGCTTTATTAAGCGAACACTTCATATGCTTCTTTTAGATACATTGAGACCGAAATTTTCATCGCAGACGAATGGTATCTATCGATTCGACTATCCAGAAGTGTTTGTCTTGATCCTAACGGTTGTGCTTCTTGCCCTGCATTTTGACTTTAGTGCCACCTCGATGGCACTGCTGATCGTCGTTAGCCTGCCAAGCTTGCTGATTTTGATATATAACTATCGCCGTCAGACCAGTTTTTGGACCTCCAATATCGTCATTATTTTGCTGTCTGCAGTCATAGGTTCGATACAGCTGTGCACGGTCATGTCGATCAGTCTGGCAGCTTTGATTGCGCTACGTATTATTATTAGTAGTCCTGAAAACCAAATTAGACTGGTCATTGTCTCGATAGTGACTGTGATTGTTTTTTATTATGTCAGCGTGATTTTAAACAGCACGCAGATGGACTGCCATGACAGTTGGCTGACGCCAGTGGTGCTACTGTCCAGTATGGCGGTGATGCTGTGTCAATTTCGCTATGTGTATCAAAAGTACATGGGTCACCAACAGCGCGCGCAGCAAGCGGTAGGGCGTTTGAGTACCATGGTTTCAGTCATCAATAAGCTAACCCGTTTTGTGCCACCGCAGATTTGGGAGCCAATTGTAAAAACAGATGCGCCCGTTAGTGTGTCAAACAAACGTGCTAAGCTGACGATTATGTTTTCGGATATTGTGGGTTTTACAGAGCTGTCTGATAGTTTAAGCTCGGACAATCTGGCAGATATTTTAAATACCTATATGCACTGCATGACGGTCATCGCCAATAAGCATGGCGCTGTGCTTGATAAGTTCGTCGGCGATGGGATGGTGTGTTTTTTTGGAGAGCCTAGCAGTCAAGGTGCGCGTCAAGATGCGCTTGACTGTGTGGCAATGGCGCTAGATATGCGCCGTGAGATGCGTACCCTGAGACATAAGTGGCGGCTAATGGGTTTTGCAGGGCTGTATATACGCGTTGGTATCACGACAGGCTATTGTCATGTCGGCAACTTTGGTAGCAATAATCGCTTGAGCTATACATTGATTGGCAAAGAGGCCAATCTCGCGGCGCGGCTGGAGAGTAGCGCGGGCAAAGATGAGATACTCGTCAGCGAAAGTACTTATGATTATGTTTGCCACAATTATGAATGTCAGCATGCAGGTGCGTTTCAGCTAAAAGGCTTCGACGAAAAAGTCAATGCTTGGCAAGTCCTCGATCCTGATGCCAATAAAGGTCCGCTATCAAAATGGGTGGACCATACATTACCAGGATTTAATTTGCATCTAAATTTCAAAGACATGAAAGATCAAGACTATCAAGACATCCGAGAGCGTCTAAACCTCGCTCTCGAGCGTATCGAACAAGAGCAAGAAAAAGTAGCAAATGCTATTGCAGCAGAAAGCCAGCGTTATAACGATCAATAGCGACTCTTTTACTGATTTGACATCTGTATGACCATATTTAACTTCATACTTAATATGTCAGCTCGTCCGTGAGCAGACAAAAACGCCAACCATGATACGCAGTCATCGTTGGCGTTTTATGATGGCTTTGACTATATGTTATTAGTGGTATGTTATCAGTGGTTTTCTTTAGCATGGTTGAGCGTGTATTTGGGAATCTCGATGGTCAAGTCGTCGTCTTCTAGCATCACCTGACAAGACAAACGTGAGTCTGGCTCCAGCCCCCAAGCACGGTCTAAAAGATCCGCTTCGATATCGTCCATCTCATCTAGGCTATTAAATCCTTTACGCACCACCACATGACAGGTGGTACAGGCTTTTGACATCTCACACGCGTGCTCTATCTTAATACCTTTTTCTAGTAGGGCTTTGCATAGGTTCTGGCCAGCTTCTAGCTCGACTTCAGTGCCTTCGGGGCAAATCTCATGATGAGGTAATACGGTAATCTTTGGCATAAATTATCTGTCCGGTGCTAATCAATTAAAAAATAAAAACTCAAAAATATATCAGGTCTGTTACACGTCATCACATCTATTATGGCTAAGCCGTATCTAGATAAATTCTATACGCGTTTTTACCAATCTTGAGCGCTGGTACCTGCCATGCTGGCCTTGACGCTTTGATTCATAATACGAGCAGCAAATGCATCGCTATGCGGTTTGAGCTTGGCTTGTTCGGCTTCAATGAGAGTTATATCATCGGTGCTTAGTGCTGTTTGTAGTGCTTGTGTTTGCTGCGTTAGAGCTTGCTGTTCATCAGAGGTCAATAAGGCTGCAAACTCTTGCAGCGCAGACTGTAGCGCCAATACTTCGCGTTCTGCTTCTACTTTGGTCTCGATTAAAGAGCGTGCATTTTTATCTTCTTCAGCGTGCTCAAACCCCGCCATAAGCAATTGCTCTTTTTGCTCATCTGACAAGCCATAAGAAGGCACAATCTCAATTTTGCTTTCTGTCTTGGTGGTGGTTTCTTGCGCGCTGACTGTCAATTGACCATTGGCATCAATGCTAAAGGTGACCTCGATACGGGCAAAGCCCGCTTTCATCGGCGGGATGCCATATAATTCAAAACGTCCAAGCGAACGGCAGTTTTCGACAGTTTCGCGCTCGCCTTGAACTACATGAATCACCATGCCTGTCTGACCGTCCTGATAGGTGGTAAATACTTGGCGTTTTTTGACAGGGATAGGGGTATTACGTGGGATAAGTACTTCAACTAGGCCGCCCATGGTCTCAAGACCGAGTGACAAAGGAGTGACATCTAATAATAAAAGTGTGTTGTCGCTATCGCCATTGACCAGTTGATGCGCTGTTTGTGCAGCTCCTAGAGCGACGACTTCATCTGGGTTTAAGCGGCAAAGTGGCTGTTTGCCAAAAAACGTGCTCACCACTTGTTGCACAGCTGGCATACGGGTTGAGCCGCCCACCAAGATGACTTCATCTAAATCGTCAATAGATAGCTTGGCATCGCGTAAAACCTGCTCGCAGACGCTAAGCGTACGGCGATTGACAGGCTCGGCAATGGTCAACAAATCGTCACGGCGTAAGGTGCCTTGATAAGAGTGGCCGTTGACCGTAATGTCGATAGCGACCTGCTCGGCGTCCGTCAAAGCTTGCTTATATGCTTTGGCTCGCTGGGCAAGGATTGACTTGTCGTGCCGACTGACGTCTTTTGGGTCGATACCTAATTGTTTGATCAACCAGTTGGTCAGCAAGCGGTCGATATCATCACCGCCTAACGCACTGTTGCCGCCAGTTGCTAAGACTTCAAAAACCCCATCAGTGAGCTTTAAGATAGAGACATCAAAGGTACCGCCGCCCAAATCATAAATTAAGTAATGGCTTTGCGTGTTATCTCGAGTAGGCTTATCAAGGCCGTAGGCGACAGCGGCTGCCGTGGGCTCATTTAACAGACGTAGCACATTGATACCAGCAGCTTGTGCGGCATCCTTGGTCGCTTGGCGCTGCGCCTCATCAAAATAAGCGGGAACAGTGATCACTGCCCCTTCGATGCTGTCGGCAGGTAATGCGCTTGCGGCGCGCTGCTCGAGGGCGGCTAGGATACGTGCTGAGACTTCGACAGGGGACACCTTACCTTGGGCGGTGACAAAAGCTGGCATGTCGTCTGCATTACCACTTAACTCATAAGGATGAGAGAACTTAATATCCGCTTGACTACGACCCATAAAGCGCTTGGCAGATACGATGGTATTTTTTGGGTCATCGGCCAAATGCGCTAAGGCATCATATCCTACCATGGGTTTGCCAGTGCTGGGGTAGTAGACGACAGAGGGCAGCAACGTATCGTTGTCAGCGCCTGCCTCTAAGACTTGCGCTTTGCCTGAGCGTACGACTGCGACCAGTGAGCGTGTGGTGCCAAGGTCGATACCTAGACCAAAACGATGCTGATGAGGTTGGGCACTTTGATTGGGTTCGGCAATTTGCAATAAAGACATAAAATCACTCAAAGATAAAATAAATAAAGGAAATGGCGCAATTATGATGACGAATGATGATAAATATCAATCTTTAAATTTAAATATTGAAGGTATGTTTATCTAGACACCCTAAACATATAAATCATCGTCATCAGAGTGCTCAGTACTGGCGACTTCATCGAGACCAGTCGTCACATCGGCATTGAGTTTTACCAAAAACTTAAGCTTTTGGGTGGCATCAATCGCGGTCTGCCAGTCTTGCTTTTGATAGGCACTGCTAAAGCGCTCAGACTGTTTGCTCAGACGAGTGGTAATCTGGGGTTGTAGCTGCGCAAGCGTTGTCCGATCCTTATCTTCGATCGCTTCATCTAGATCGATACGCATCTGCATGGCGTCTTCTAAAAAATCTAAATCGGCAATTGAGTGCTCAAGATTATGAGCCTGATTTGCCATCTCTAATAGGTAGCCGGCGCGGCTATCAGGAGCCTTTAAGGTTTGGTATGCTTGATTTATCAGTGCTGAAGCTTGCTCTGATTGCTGTTTGGCCTCCGTCACACTCGTCACGTCTTTTGTGCTATCTACCATCAGATTATCAGGGTGATAGCGTTTTTGTAGTAGACGTAACTGTTGATCCAGACGGGCCTGATCAATCTCAAACTGAGCGGGCTGCTCAAATAGAGCAAAAAAGTTATCAAACTGTGCTTCTGCGGTGATGTCTGTCATATCATACGCCTTGCTTTTATTTATTATAAAGTGTCTGAGATACCAGTGCTTATCATATTTAGTGGGCTATCAAGCGCCAGATAGGGTGATGTATAGCCTACCAACTGAATAATAGAAATGTTGCAAACGACATTTTTTATCAAAATACAACATGCTTAAAGGCCAGTAGGCCTCATTCATAATGATGGCCAATGGGCCAATGGCTAAGGGTGGGCAACTTTAAACAGTAAACGACTCACCGCAACCACATTCGCCTTTTTGGTTGGGGTTTGTGAACTTAAAGCCTTCATTTAAGCCTTCTTTTTCATAATCCATCAATAAGCCGTCTAAATAGACCAAGCTTTTCGGATCGATAAAGATGCTCACACCGCGGCTTTCGTAACGTGTGTCATTGTCATCAGGGGTATCTACAAACTCTAAGACATAGGCCAAGCCTGAACAGCCTGCGGTACGAATGCCCACACGGATACCTTCGCCTTTGCCGCGATTGTCCAAAAACTCTCGAACATGCTGGGCGGCGCGTTCTGTCATTTCAATCATGCCAACTCCCATTGACTATCAATAATAAAGATATCTTTTAATATGATGTCATCGACCATAAAATCAATGACGGCTATTAATAACGAGTATGAGACTAGTAGCAAATCTACCAGGCTTATGTGTTTGCGCCAGTTAGAAAATAAAAGGTGACAATTACAGTAGCGTTATTGTCACCTTTATGGCGTCAGTAGCGATCCCCATTAGAGTTCTACTGACGCCTTGCTAATAAAACAATGCATATGGCCAATAAGCTTAGCTGGTCGCTTCTTCAGCGGTACCATGCTTGCCTTTATAGTCGCTGATAGCCGCTTTGATTGCGTCTTCTGCGAGTACAGAGCAATGCACTTTTACTGGTGGCAAAGCTAACTCTTCAGCGATGTCCATATTTTTAATCTCGCCAGCTTGGTCCAAGCTTTTGCCTTTTAGCCACTCGGTGACAAGTGAGCTTGAGGCAATCGCTGAGCCGCAGCCGTACGTTTTAAAACGTGCATCTTCGATGATACCGTTATCATCTACTTGGATCTGTAGGCGCATCACATCGCCACACGCTGGGGCACCGACCATACCGGTACCAACGTTTTTAGCGTTTTTGTCAAGATTGCCGACGTTGCGTGGGTTTTCGTAATGATCAATAACTTGGTCACTATAGGCCATGGGGTTTTCTCCTAGTTAGGGGATGAGAGATAGATTGTTTACTATGTATCCGTCGCTCATCGATAATTGGGGTCAAACGCTTACTGTAATTGTCTGATCAATCGTTTTATAAATATTTAAAACAAAGCGCGCAAAGGCGATTTGTTTGGCAAATGTTAGTGCTCAGCCCATTCCACTGAATCTAAATCCACACCTTCTTGATACATATCCCAAAGTGGTGATAGGGCGCGCAGTTTCTCAACCGCTTCGTGCATTTGTTTGATGACACGGTCGATGTCTTCTTCGGTAGTATAACGGCCAAAGCTGAAGCGGATTGAGCTGTGAGCCAACTCATCTGGACGACCAATAGCACGTAATACATATGATGGCTCAAGCGTCGCAGACGTACAGGCCGAGCCTGATGAAACAGCTAAGTCTTTTAGCGACATCATCAATGACTCGCCTTCAACAAAGTTAAAGCTAATGTTTACAATGTTTGGCACGCTATTCTCAAGATCCCCATTTAGGTAGATCTCTTCGATATCTTGCAGGCCATCCCATAGTTTTTGGCGGAGCTTGGCAACGTGAGCATGATCCTCTTCAAAGCGCTCATTGGCTAGGGCAAATGCCGCTCCTAGACCTACGATTTGATGCGTCGGTAATGTACCTGAGCGCATACCACGCTCATGACCACCGCCATGCTGCTCAGCTTTTAGGCGAATGCGCGGCTTACGGCGGACAAACAATGCGCCAATCCCTTTAGGGCCATAGACTTTGTGTCCTGAGAAACTCATCAAATCAATTTTCATTTCTTCAAGATTGATTTTTACTTTACCGACAGACTGCGCGCCATCGACATGGAAAACCACGCCAGCGTCACGAGTGATTTCACCAATCGCTGCGACATCGGTGATGGTACCAAGCTCATTGTTTACCATCATCAGTGATACCAAAATCGTATCGTCACGTAATGCATCTTTTACTTGCTCTGGCAAAATAAGACCCGTACCGGCTTGTGGCTCTAAGTAAGTAATCTCAAAACCTTCTTGCTCAAGCTCACGGCAGGTATCTAAAACTGCTTTGTGCTCAATTTTACTGGTAATGATGTGCTTGCCGCGCGATTGATAAAAATGCGCCGCGCCTTTGATGGCAAGGTTGTCGGATTCAGTCGCACCAGAGGTAAAGACGATTTCACGAGGATCAGCGTTGATGACTTCAGCTACTTGCTGACGCGCCGTTTCTACAGCTTCTTCTGCTTGCCAGCCGTAGCCGTGCGAGCGCGAGGCTGGGTTACCAAAGATGCCATCTACAGTCAGATACTCGCTCATCTTGGCAGCTACTGATTTAGCAACTGGCGTGGTGGCGGCATAATCTAAATATATAAGGTTGTTATGTTGGCTCATGCTGGGTTTGCCTCGCTGTTCGATAGGGTAATGGTATTAATGTCTTTTATAGAAACTTCTTTGGTGGAGGTGTGCTGTCGCTCTGAGACGGACTGCACATTTTCCATATCTAATAATTGCGCTAATGTTATGTTTTTCAAGTACTGCTCGATATGATTGGACAATGCACACCATAGATCATGGGTTAGGCACATTGTACCACCTTGGCAGTCGCCACGTCCTTCACACTGCATCGCATTAACCGACTCATCGACCGCAGATATGATGCTCATCACATCTATCTCGTTTAGCGGTTTGGCTAAGTAATAACCACCAGCGGCACCACGTATACTGGTGACAAGCCCACCTTTGCGTAGTTTGGAAAATAACTGTTCGAGGTAAGAGATAGATATTGATTGCCGTTTAGCGATATCAGATAAGGATACCGCACTGTCTTGTTGGCTGGTTTGTAGCGCCAAATCTAGCAACGCGGTCACGGCGTATCTGCCTCGAGTAGTCAAACGCATGTGTTATCTCCAAACTTATATATCATTTTTATTTAACAACGATCTTAGTAAGAGACTCTCTACCAAAGCGAAAGATAAAAAAGGCAAAACCTCTGCCATGCTCAAATAAAAGTCATCTGCTAAGTGGTGTCTTATCGTCGTTAAACAACAGATGGTCAACCCGATGTGTGCAACGATTAAGCCAATTATACTTAATCCTGAGTAATTTAGTCAAGATTAAAGTATGGTTGAATGGTTAATCAAGCTGATGGCTATGATTGATAAAAACAATGATGCATAAAAGCAATGATGGATAATAATCAAGAGTAAAAACAAATGAGGAGTAAAGATATAGTGGGTGCACTATAAAACAAACCCAGTGTTATAGGTATAAATGCCGTAAAGCTTCAAAAATAAGCAGCACGCAAGAAAAGTTGATACCAGTCGCATGCGGCATAATAGGTGCATTTTTTTTGGTTTAGAATTAACGATACTTGATAAAAGGCAAGGTAGGAGAAGGTAGGGTGACAGCAATAGATATCTAGGCTGTATCTTTGATATGGCACCCTACTGTTTGATGACTGGTCAGTAGCCTGTTAAAGACGCCACCATAAAGCGACTAATAGACTTCTTAATGATACCTGTCGATTTTATTGCTTCGTTTAGTGGACTCGTTTAATTTATTAATAATGCGATAATCGCGCCAATCATGACAAGCAGGGCGACGACAGTTACAATCGTCAGTGTTTTTTGTTTGCTTTGTAGCTCTTTGACCGTGGTTTCAAGCTCGCGGTTTTTGATGGTTAAGGTGTTGATTTGCGTTTGTTGCTCTTTGATACGCAGTTTGTAGCTCTCCTTTTTTTCTGCCATCTCCGCTTCAGTGGGCTTAGATTTGTCTTTACTGCCTTTGAACTTTTTCACCAGTCCTTGGATGAGGCTGCCTAGACCCAATTGCATGATAAATTGCTTGACCAACTGTACTTGCACTGACTCCCCGCGCATTTGTAGCTTTTCGGTGCTTTCGCTATCGTGAGTGGTGATGGCGTTGATGACTTGGATACTGTAGGCATTGATGACGACATCAGGCTCACTACGGCCTATCGGCAGTTGCGCGTCTAATAATACGCCTTTGGTACTAAAGGTGGCAAAAACTTCTACATGGGGGAGGTACAAGCGCAGCGCGACGACAGTACCTTGCTTGGCTAAAGGATAAGCTGCTTTACGTAATTCAGGATCTAGGCGTAACAGTAAGGTCAATGCTGACTCGATGAACACCAAAAAGATATTGAGAAAAGAGTGAGATAACGTAGAACGCTTCATGTAGATAATCCGTGGTTATTTTAGTAACGTGTCGTAAAATGAGGATTTGATCAATAAAAAATAACTTAAAAATCAAGATACACCCAAAATATGCGATTATATTTTGCTTATAGTAACGTCTTTATAATAAAAAGTAACGTAAGTTTCTGACTCTTGGTAACCTTTGTGTCAAGTGTATTGATAAGTCGATGTGTCAAGTGTATTGATAAGTCGATATTTTTTGTGCTATTTTCGGCTTTGGCTGCCTGTTGTCTTAGAGCCAGTAGTGGCTTGTTGATGACTCATTAGTGTTTTTAAGCTAAGGATAGGTTCAAATACTATAGTGAGAGCAATTTACTGGACAAAACAGTAGGTAGTCAAGCTGTCTAAGGTAAAGTAGTGAGTTGATAAAAAAATTGCAGGGGTTTTGCGTAACATTGAGTGTCAAATACGTAGTAAGCGGCACAAAAATATGTAAAATCGCTTGCGCTCCTTATGCGGCCTTGATATAAAGACGATAACAAAGCGAAACCTGTTAATACGCAAGTCAGGTAGTTTTTATTGCTTAAGTGCTATGAGAGCGTTACAATACCTGGCGTGAGCGTGTATTATCCCCCTTAAACTTGAAGGAAACTTTATGAATAAGTCAGAATTGATTGATAGCATCGCAGAAAAAAGTGGTCTGAACAAAACCCAAGCTGGCGATGCACTAAACGCTGTTATGGAAAGTGTTGGTGAAGCTTTAGAAGCTGGCGACAGCATCTCTTTGGTTGGTTTTGGTACTTTTAGCGTAAAAGACCGCAAAGCACGTACTGGCCGTAACCCTAAGACTGGTGAAGAGCTAAACATCCCAGCAAGCAAAGTACCAAGCTTTAAAGCTGGTAAGAACTTAAAAGAGCGCTTAAACTAAGCCTTTGTTAAGATAGTACTTTTTAAGACTATATAAGGTATAGACCACTATAAAACTACGGCCACCTATTAGGCAGAGACTAAAATTGGATACAAGATACGTATAAATGCAGTGTCTGTATGCCGTAAAAAGATAGAAGGTCGCTCATGGATTTGCTTATTATTTAAGCCATGAGCCAAATAGCAAAAAGCACCTAATATTTAGGTGCTTTTTTTATTGCGATAGTTTGTATCAGACATCATGAATATTTTGAGTCTGTCTTAAAAATCACGTATCATAGGGCGCGCTGTAGATGCATTGTCTAAATCAAGATTGATTGATATCTCTTGGTTTTGTACCAAAACTCACACGCCCTTACTCATACCATTGCCGGCTTAGATAGTATCGTTACCACAGCGTCGATAGGCATAATATTACAATGGTTTTTCATCAACATAGGTTAATAAAGCAGAGATAACTATGGATAAATTGCGCGATTTTTTAAAAAGCTGGCCAGGTCGCATTTTATTGATTTTATGCCTGTCACCGCTTGCGCTATTGGGTGTCGAAAGCTACTTTGGCGGTAGTGTCGACCCAAACCAAGTCGCTCAGGTGGGTGAGGCAAGTGTGGGACTGTCTGAGTATCAAGCTGCGGTAAATAACCGTCGTACCGAAATCTTAGAGCAAGTTGATGATGCCAGCCTCTTAAATGAGGATGTGCTACACGAGCAGGTGCTAAAAGGCCTTATAGATCGCACATTGTTAGAGCAGCAGGCAGGTAAGCTTGGGATGACGGTCTCTGATGACACCATCAACCGTTTGCTGCGTCAAGAAGAAGCATTTAAAGATGCGGACGGCAATTTTTCTAATGAGCAGTTTGCAAACTTTTTGCGCAATCGCGGTATGACAAAAAACCAGCTGTTTGCTGAGTTTCGCAATCAGTTAAGCCTCGATCAGCTCAATGCCAGTATCGTCGGTACTGCGATTTATCCGATGCAAGCGGTCAGTCAATTGATTGATTTGCAAATGGAGTCGCGCAATATCTGGCTCCATCGGTTTAATTGGCAAGACTATGCCGATCAAGTCGAAGTCAGCAAAAGCGATATTCAGGCTTATTATGATGCCAATAAAGACACACTAAAAAGTGCCGCGATGGTGGATTTGGCTTATATTCAACTAGACCCACAAGCCATTCAGGTTGATGAGGTCACTGAAGCGGATCTACAGCAGCAGTATGAAGCGTATAAGCAAAGCCAAGCAGTGGTAGACGAGCGTAGAATCAGCCAAATACTCCTCACAGGTGACAACGCCAAGGCGCGTGCTGAAAGAATTCAGGCACGTTTAGACAAAGGTGAGTCGTTTGCCGCGCTTGCCAAAGCCGAGTCCGATGATCCGTCAGGAGAGAACGGCGGCGATATCGGTCGTCTGAATACCTCGGTGTTTGGTAGCGATGCTGCTGCGGTCGAAAAAGCGCTTGAAGGCCTAAGTGTTGGGGATGTCACCGCACCTATCAAAACCAGCTTTGGCTATCAAATATTTACAGTGACCGAAGATAATGGTAGCAAGGTGCCAAGTCTGGAGAGCATGCGCGATGAGCTAACGGCGAAAGCAAAAGAGTACAAGCGTCAAGAGATTTATGCCGATAAAGTCACGGCCATTAATGATTTAGCGGCTGATGGTTTTAGTATCGAAGATATTGCTCAGCAAGAAAACGTCCCACTAAAACGCATCAAAGACTACCGTAAAGAAAATAACCAATCGGTCCTGTCACAGCCAGCTGTGCTCAAACAAGCCTTTGATGAATTTACCATTCAAGATCAGGCAGTAACCGCAGGTATCGAAGTAGGTAACAGCAAGGTGTGGGTACAGCCGAGCAATTATCGTCCTACTAAAACCTTGTCTTTGTCAGCGGCGACGCCAAAAATTACGCAGATACTACGTCGCCAAAAAGCCACAGCATTGGCCCTAAAAGAAGCCAAAGCCATCGCTGCTAGTATCAAAACGCCAGCAGATATCAGCAAGCAGCCCGTAACACTGCAAGCGCTCGGTCAGATCAATCGTCAAACGACACAATTGACCGAAAAAGAGCGTAGTATGGCCTTTAGCCAGCAAGCTGATGATAACGCTGTGGTAGCCATCGCAGGCGAGACGGAAGTGGGTGCCAGCTTGTTGGTCGGTGACCGCATCAAAACGGAGCAGCAATCACCATTATCTGATGTGCAAAGAGCACAAACGGCGGCTATTATTCGTGATAATTTAGGCCAAGATCAACTGCAAGATTACTTAGAGTATCTGCGGATGGTGTATCAGGTTGAGATTAACGACACCAACATGGCCAACGCGCAAGGTCGTTAAATACAAATCGTTAAATATCGATAATTGAGTCATCTTAAATGGCTTAAATGACGATAACCGCTCGCACATGAAGACGTAAAAAAGCCACTGTATCAAGGACAGTGGCTTTTTTTGATCTATAATTTAGCAATCAAAACCGACCCGCCTCATGCGCGCCGGCTCAGTTACAAAAGACTAGTGGCGGAAATGACGCATACCTGTGAACACCATGGCGATACCATGCTCATTGGCTGCTGCGATGGTTTCGTCATCGCGCATCGAGCCACCCGGCTGAATGATAGCAGAGATGCCGACATCCGCTGCATTATCGATGCCATCACGGAATGGGAAGAAGGCATCTGAGGCCATAACGGCGCCTTCGGTGGCAAGTCCTGCGTGTTCAGCTTTGATGGCGGCGATACGGGCTGAGTTGACACGGCTCATTTGACCGGCACCAACACCGATGGTGCGCTGCGCTTTGGCATAGACGATGGCGTTTGATTTGACATATTTTGCGACGTTCCAGCTAAATAGCAAGTCTGCAATCTGCGCCTCTGTTGGCTGTACATCGGTGACAATTTTTAGATCATTGGCAGTGATTAAGCCAAGGTCTTGTTCTTGTACGAGTAGGCCACCATTGACGCGCTTATAATCAAGCTGAGCGTCGCGTTGGTCTGGTGCTGGCAACTCGCCGCATACCAAGACGCGGACGTTTTTCTTGCTGGCTGTGATATCGAGGACGCCTTCTTCGATACTTGGTGCGATGATGACTTCGACGAACTGATTATCAATGATGGCTTTAGCCGCGGCTAGCGTCAAGGGGCGGTTAAAGGCAATGATGCCACCAAAAGAAGACTCAGGGTCGGTACTAAAGGCCGTTTGGTATGCAGCAACTTGGTCTTGATCCACAGCCACGCCGCAAGGGTTGGCGTGTTTG
The DNA here is from genome assembly GCF_900291405.1 of Psychrobacter sp. Marseille-P5312. Taxonomy (NCBI): domain Bacteria; kingdom Pseudomonadati; phylum Pseudomonadota; class Gammaproteobacteria; order Moraxellales; family Moraxellaceae; genus Psychrobacter; species Psychrobacter sp. Marseille-P5312. The sequence continues at coordinate 114,501 of NZ_OLML01000001.1, read as the reverse complement.
ACGATCACACAAGCAGGCGCGCTAAAGGCTTTGACACACTCCAGTGCGGCATCTGTATCGGCGATATTATTATACGACAGCGCTTTGCCTTGCAACTGTGTGGCGGTCGCGATAGAGGCTTGCTGGCTCTTTAATGGGTGGTTTTCGACATAAAAAGCGGCGTTTTGATGCGGGTTTTCACCATAACGTAAGTCTTGTGCTTTTTCGAGCTGCACGTTAAAGGTACGTGGGAAGTTTTCTGGCTCCTGCGTGGGGCTGAGGCGGCTGCCCAAGAAGTTGGCAATCATACCGTCATACTGTGCGGTATGCTCAAAAGCTTTGACCGCTAAGTCATAACGCAGCGCCGAAGTCAGCTCAGTGCTGTCACCGAGAGCGTTAAGGACGCGCTCATAGTCAGCAGGGTCCGTGACGATACCGACATGGGCATGGTTTTTTGCTGCTGCCCGTACCATAGTAGGGCCGCCGATATCGATGTTTTCGATAGCATCAGCCATGGTCACATCGGCGCGCGCGATGGTTTGCGCAAATGGATATAAGTTTACCACCACCAGATCAATACGCTCGATTTGATGGTCACTCATGACGCCATCATCAGTCCCGCGGCGACCTAAGATACCGCCATGGATTTTAGGATGTAGTGTCTTGACGCGGCCGTCCATCATCTCAGGAAAGCCAGTATAGTCTGAGACCTCGGTTACAGCGACGTTATTTTCGGTGAGTAGCCGATACGTACCGCCAGTAGATAACAAACCAAAGCCTGCCTTGATGAGACCTTGAGCAAATTCAACGATATTGGATTTATCAGAGACTGATAATAAGGCGAGTGGGGTTGTGCTCATAAAAAAACTTCCATAAAAAAAGCCCGACATCAACGTCTGGCAAGATGATAACGACAATGGTGGCAGATAACCTCAAAAAAACTGAGATCATCACCGCTCAATTGCCCTGCATAATGATTGTCAATCAAAATAGATAGGCGCATATAGCTGATGCTACATTAAGTCATAAGTTTTGAGTTTTTTGCGTAGTGTACCGCGATTTAGCCCGAGGATTTGGGCGCATCTGGTTTGATTGCCGCGCGTTTGTTCGAGGACGACCGACAGTAGCGGTTCTTCAACTTGTCTTAAAATCAGCTCGTATAAGTCGGTTGGCACCTCATCACCTAACAAGGCAAAGTACTGGCGCACCACACGCTCAACATGTACACGCAGTGGCTCATGAGCAGTGTCGGTATGGGGTTTGGAGTAGTCGGCAGGATGCTCAGAGCTGGTAGCAAAATGGTGGGCATTATGCTGTGCATGAGGTGCCATAAGATAAAGTCCTTGGGTTAGAGAAAATCAAACCATCAGATATCAGGGTATTATATCAAATTAATGGCCTTTGGCGCTGATAGATTCGAGGTTATATCCGATACCCAGTTATCAAATACATGACCATCAAGTCGCTCAATGAAGCGTTATTTTTCGTAGTATCTGTCAGCGTAGCTAAAACATACCTTAACCATTTGATAAACACAGGCCTTAATACAAAGGCGTTATCTGAACGTCGCGAATCTGAGTATTGGCCACAGGGATGGTAAACAATAACTGCTGCTGACTATTGGCGGCGAGTTGTTTTTGCTTGCTTAATAAGTAATCTGCTGGCGCTGCGATAAACTCACCAATTATAGTATCTTTGCCGTACACACTGACCTTTACGCTCGGATAGAGCTGCGCTTTGGTGCTTTGATTATAAAGGGCGGCACTGACATCGCTAAACGCGCCTGTGGTATTGATACGGCTTTTTTGGTGAGTAATGTGACTAATGCTCAATGCTGTTAGGTCCGCACTAGGCAAGCTACAAACGGCAACGGAGCAGATGCGGTGTAGGCGCTCGGCGTGGGCAGGGTCTTTGACCAAGGTGTCTATATTAAAGATGACATATTGCGCCAATAAGAGCAGCGCCAATACCAAGCAACCAAGGGTCCATAGTAATGATGCCACTGAGCGCCGCGCAGGCGTTGGTGAAAACCTTGCTTGCGCCTCTTTTACACGAGCGTTTTGGCTTTTTTCTTCGTCACTAAACGGCACGCCCATTTTTTGTAAGATTTGTGATAGGTCGGTGTTATCTGGTGTTTTGTGTGTGTTTTGGCTTTCTTCTTTCAACAACGCCTCAAGCCAAGCATTGTCCGCATTGTCATCGACATTGGCATGAATATCATTGGCGGCGGCAGAGCTTAGCGCTGCTTGTGCCGATGAGTCCGGGCTTGTCTGCGCTGCAGATGGCTGCTGGTTGGAGGTATGGTTGCGATGACTCGCCTGTGTCAGCCATGCATCCATACTGTCGAGCGAATCGTACTCTAATAAGTCGGTTTCTGACTCCCCTATATCCATGTCATCATGAATCAGCTCATCGTGGATGAGGTCGTCATCAATCAGATCATCATGAATCAAATCGTCGTGAATAAGCTCATTGTGAGCCGCGGCTTTGTTTGATGTAGAAGTGGCGGTATCGGTCGCAGCGTGAGGGCTGGGGGCAATGTCGGCGGTGACGATGAGGTGCTGATTGACTAAGAAGCTCTGATGACACTGCTCGCAGTTGACAGTGGCGTTTACTTTGTTCAATTGGGTTTGTTTTACTTTAAAGCAAGCGTGACAATGGGGGCACTGAGTTTTTATGGGCGTGGTCATAGGGTCGAGTCCAAAAAAGTATGGTGATCAATACCGCTTTTCCACTCACCAACAGCTGCCTATGGGGTATATACTACGCATTAACAAAATATCTCATGTATGAATCATGGGCAAGGACAGAGTGGCGTCAAATACATAACATTTGACTGCCCTCTATCGTAACAGATGTAATTAAATGTTGCTAGCCTGTAAATGTACCAGATAATCGTTGCCAGTGCTGGTCTTCTTGGTCAGTAAAAGCATGCTTAGGATCCATAGCAAAGTAAGGCTGATAGGCGGCGACGACGTCGTCGGTTTGCGATTCAATCAAGCCTGCCAGTACGATACGGCTGCTGGGTTTGACCAATGTAGCAAAGTACGGGGCTAAGCCGATCAGGGGTTTTGCCAAAATATTGGCGACCAGTACTTCGACTGGCACAACTTCATGCTCAGCACAGTATTCATTAAATGCTTCTGGCAAAAATGCTTGCAGACGATCACCAACTTGGTTGCGCTCTGCATTTTGATTGGTGGCCAGCACTGCTTGTGGATCGATATCGACAGCGTAGACTTTTCGTGCGCCTAGCAGCAAGGCGGCGATGCCCAAAATACCTGAGCCGCAGCCATAGTCAATCACTACCTTGTCTGTCAGGTCTTGCTCTGTGAGCCAGTCGAGGCATAAACGCGTGGTGGCATGATAGCCAGTACCAAACGCCAAACCTGGGTCCATAATGATGTTTGTCGCTTCAGGGCTCGGCGGCGTAAGCCAGTTGGGCACAATCCAAAGATCGTTGGCGCATTCTATCGGCTGGTAGTTGCTCATCCATTCGCGTTCCCAGTCTTTATCGTCGACAGCGGTCAGCCAAATGCGGCTGGCTTGTACTTGTGCGGCGATTTCGTGGCTTAGCTGCTCGACGGCCTGCCGACTGCCGTCATCAGTGCTCGCATCAAAGAGCCCAGTCAAAATAACCTCGTCCCAAAGTGGCGACTCACCAGGCAACGGCTCAAACAAAGGTTGATCGCCTGCGTCATCGAGCGCGATTGAGAGCGCGCCTGCTTCTAATAGCAGCGCTTCGGCCAAATCAACGTTTGCCTTTTCGCATTGTAAATGTAGTTGTTGCCATGCCATAACGATACCTTTAAATAAAAGAAAAAAGTGAGAAAAATAAATACGTATTTTAACAAGAAACAGTAGTGAAAAAGCAGCTCATGTATTGCTACGATGGCTACTTGATATCCATTGAGATAGGTGGGCTTGACCTCATTCGCGATATTTTACGCGTGTGCTTTTAGCTTAGCTGCTGAGGTCATACGCTGGCGCCAGATTAACGCAGTGCTCGTTTTGCTTCGTTAATCACTCGCCCATTACCCTGAGCTTGCCCTGATTGCAGGATGACTTGCCATAGTGCACGTCTACGACTGGCGTCTTGCGACACGCTAAGGCCGCGGCGCGCCATGGCTTCTGCTTTACGTGGTTGGTTCTTTTTTAGTGCAACTTGTGCCAGATAAAAATAGACGGCAGAGGATCTGGGTGCCAAGCGCTGGGCGCGGGTAAAACTGTTTTCGGCATTGGTCAGGCTGCCAGCTTTGAGCTGACTGATACCCGCTTGCATCAGATTGCGAAATGCAGGCAGGTCGCTGTTATTGCTCGTGGTACTCTGGCCGCGTTGTTGTGAGTTTTTTCTAGCGCGCTCTAGCAGCTCATTGTGTGAGGGTGCTGCAGGCTCAGAGATCATATAGTCTTCACGAGAAGGCGTGAGAATGACCACATCTGGCTGACTGACGATGGGATCTTGACTGGGTAGGTGGGTCTGCGGCGTATCTTTTGTCAGTGGGTTTGCTGACTCAGAAGAGCCGTCCTTTGGGTAAGCACCAGCGCTGCCTGTGCCGTCTTGTTTGACAATGGGGGCTTGTGTCACCGGATAGACCGTGTCATATCGCGCAGTGCTAGCGGTGCCTGATGCCCCTGATGGCGTCTGTTTAGCTGAAGTGTGCGCACCAGCAGGCGTGCTGGGTACCGTTTGACAAGCGCTCAAACTCAGCATGCCTATCACAGCGCCAGAAAAAACTAAACGGCGAGTGGACTTGACGGTACTCAATGTGGTTCTTATAGAGGTTGGCATCAGGCGATGGTTACCTAAGACAGTGTGTTTGATCAATGACAGCATAGAGAGCCCCTTTATAAATTACCAAAATATTAAAACCATTCAACAGCGCGGTCATACCATGTATCTGCACGATTTTGTGCATCGTTGCTGTCAGCTTGATCCTCATCATTATCAGAATCGACCGCTTCGCCATTTGGAATATCCAAACCTTCGCGGCGACGTTGTTGATTGATGACGCCTTGCTGGCTTTGCCATTGCAGCTGCTCACGCGCTCGCTCTTGCTGGTATAATCCAAGGGCACAGGCACTGGCTTCTTTTGGTAGGTGCGCGGATAAGACAGGTAAATAGCGTGCATCAGCACAGCGCTCATCAGAGAGTTTGCCTGAGTTGTTTTCTAGCCAGAGCCACTCGATGCCTTCAGGCTCCGGTAGCGCCACGGGCGTCAGCTTCAGGCGTTTCATGTAGTCAATCCAAACGGGTAGGGCGCCAGTACCACCGCTCAAGCCGATAGGTTTGTTGTCATCACGGCCAACCCATACCACGCTGACATAGTTGCCACTATAGCCGGCAAACCAGGCGTCGCGATAGTTGTTGGTCGTACCTGTCTTGCCCGCCAAATTTAAGTGACTACCCAGCGACTGAGCGCGTCTGGCCGTACCGTTTGACACCACTTGTTGTAGGGCGTAATTGGTCAAAAAGTTGGTCTCAGGCGGAATGCTGCGCTGCGTGTTTAGCCCCGTACGCTGCAAAATCCGGCCACGATTGTCGATCACCGTACGAATACTATGAATGGGCGTACGAAAGCCGCCGGTGGCAAAGACTTGATAAACACCAAGCATATCCATGGGGCTTAGATTGACAGAGCCCAATAATGCTGAAGGGTAAGGCGGGATTTTTTCTTGTACACCCAGACGACGCAACTGTCTGGCAAAAGTGTCGACACCAAACTCCATGCCCAAACGTACCGTGCTTTGGTTATAAGACTTGGCAAGAGCGGTAGTCAAGGGAACATAGCCATGATCACGGTTTGAGTAGTTTTTGGGGCTCCACTTGGTGCCATCGGCTAGGGTGACGGTAATCGGCGAATCATCTACTGGACTTGCCAAGTTATAACGGCCACTTTCGAGCGCGGTCATATAAACGACTGGTTTTAATAAAGAGCCGACCTGACGTTTGGCATCGACCGCACGGTTAAAGCCTGTAAACTCACTGCCACTGCCCACCACAGAGACCAGCTCGCCTGTTTCAGGGTTGGCACTAACCAGAGCGCCTTGCAGATCTTTGGTCTTACTACTATTACGGCGCAGCTCGCTCAGTTTTTTGTCGACCGCTTTGTCAGCGGCCAACTGAGCAATAGGGTCCAAGGTACTGATAATGATCAGACCTTCGTTTTTGAGATCGTCAGCATAGTAAACAGTATTTAGCTCACGCTTGACGATATCTAAAAAGTCAGGGAATTGGCTTTTGCCTTCAACTGGCTTATCCACCACGCCCAGCGGCTGCTCCAAAGCTTTTTCGTAGTCTTCTTGGCTCAAAGTACCCATTGCCAGCATGTTGTTTAGCACGACGTCACGGCGCGCTTTTGAGTCGTTTGGATGACGGCGCGGATTATAGATACTAGGGCCTTTTGCCATACCGACCAGCATGGCTTGCTGATCTATACGTAGCTCTTTTAGGGGTTTGTCAAAATAAAACTGTGATGCCAACCCAAAGCCGTTAATAGAACGGTTGCCGTTTTGACCCAAATAAATCTCATTAAGATACGTCTGCAAAATCTCATCTTTGCTGTAGTGCAGCTCCAATAAAACCGCCATCAACGCTTCGTTGGCTTTACGTTTGAGCGTGCGATCTGAGTTGAGATAAAAGTTTTTGATAAGCTGCTGGGTGATGGTCGAGCCGCCTTGCATCGAGCCGCCAGAGAAGTTATTGAGCACGGCGCGCGCGATACCGCGTATCGAGACCCCTTTATGCTCATAAAACGCCCGATCTTCGGTGGCAATCAGCGCATCAATCAATGGCTGCGGCACTTCATCTAACGACACCACCAAGCGATCTTCGTTGCTGTCAGGATAGATGCCGCCGATATTTACTGGCTCCAAACGAATGATGCCACTTTTGGCCGGCAGTGTGCTTTGAATAGACGCAATCTTATTGCCTGAGATGGTCATTTTAATGACTTGCTCGGCGTCTTTGTCATTGGCACTGTAGGTAAAGCCGCGAGTGTGAATAAAATAAGTATTGCCCGAGCGGTGATAAGTCCCTGTGCGATCATAGGATTTGTTGCTTTGATAATTGAGCAGCTCAAGCCAGGTCTTCATCGTTTCGCGATCGACATTTGCCCCTTGATATAGCTCAAGCGGCTGCGAGTAGACTTTGGCCGGAATATCCCAGCGCTTACCCTCAAATTTATGAGTAATAGTGCGATCAAGTTTGATCAAATAGAGCGCCAACAACACCATGCCTGCGATGATAACAAGTAAAATCAGACTACTAAAGACGATACCACGCTGCTGTGAAGGCAGCGTGCCGATAGCAGGTCTAGAAGACTGAGGCAAAGTGAGAGTGGATCGCTTAAAATTGGATTTTTGCACTGATGTCGCACCGTTTTGGGATAAAAAAACTGCCTCATAATGACGCAAATTGACAACTTTTTCAATCTATCATCGTCAACGACAGTATTCATGGGTATTTAGCGGTCAGTAGTTACCGCTGCTTGAGGGAGCTGCTTATAGTATAATCGATAGTCAAACTGCACAGTGATTCTAAGTTGTTATAGTAGATTCAATTTAAAAATGTTATAGCGCTACTGGTATAAATTTCCTTGCGTTCTGTATATAAAGAGGCGGCGAAAAATTCATCCTAGTAGCGCTTTGGAACTTATGGCAGTTTTGTTTTGAACTGACTATAGATTCTAAGCTAATAGACACTAAGCTGATACAGGTTATACCCTCGTCACCAGCAGAATGTTACGGGCAGTCTAAAGAGCATGTCAGCTGCTAACACACGATAGCAGTTTGTCTAGGCGACCATGATGTAATTTTTATGAATCCGCGGCAGCGTGGCCTACTTATTTACAATGCAGACACGACCTAGTCAGTTTATGTAACGCAAATTTAAAGCAAATAAGGTTCGAGCAAACCTGTCTAAAGGAAATAAGGGTGATTATGTCTAGTGTTCCATCACAAACGGCATCTACCAGTCAACGCTATGAAGATAGCTCTATCACCGAAGGTTTGGTGTTGCCTCTTGCAGGCCACTGTTTTCACTGCGGAGACCCTGTGCCTGAGCCGCCATTTTATACTGAGATATTGGGCCAATCGCGTGAAATGTGCTGTATGGGGTGTCAGCTTGCCTCTGAGAGCATCGTAGAGGCTGGGCTTGAGCAGTATTATTTGGACCGTTCAGAGATCAACCGCACTGCCAGCCTACCTACGCAGTTGACGCGTCTTGAAGCCTATGATCATGAAGAGATCAAATCACAATTTGTCTACGCACAAGACGGTATGTCGGTGGCTGAGCTGTCGGTCAACAACCTGCGCTGCGCCGCCTGTACTTGGCTGATTGAGTCGCGCTTAGATGAGCTAGAGGGCATTAGCAAATGCCAAGTCAACTTGACCAACCAGCGCATGCGTGTGATATGGAATGAAAGCCGCCTACCGATCAGCCGTATTTTGGCAGTCATCAACGAGATCGGCTACGAAGCCAAGCCATACCGTCAAGACACTCACGAGGCGATGCTGGCACGTCATAACAATCAAATGCTCCTGCGCTTGGGTATTGCAGCGCTGGGCTCGATGCAAGCGATGATGTATGCCGTTGCGATTTACTTTGGAGAATACAGCGATATGCTGATATTTCAGCGTGATTTTTTGCGCTGGGTGTCGTTGTTTGTCAGTACGCCGGTTTTCTTTTATGCAGGTATTCCGTTTTTTACCTCGGCATGGTCTGCGATTCGCGCCCGTCAGGTGAATATGGATGTGCCCGTCAGTATCGCACTGGTTGTCACTTTTTTTGCCAGTCTGTACGCCACCGTCACTGGGCAAGGTGAGACATACTATGATTCGGTCAGTATGTTTATTTTCTTTTTATTGGCGGGGCGTTATATCGAGCATAATGCTCGCCTAAAAGCGGCGACCATGGCCAATGACTTGGTGGTGGTTGAGCCGGTATTGGTACAAAAAATTGCTGAAAACAAGGATGCCGCTGCACAGATATTACAGCATTTTGAGCAAAGCCCCTCGATACAAGATGGCGCGAGAAACCCCTCGAGTGCTGCTAAACTTGGTGACGCGAGCATAGCAGCGGCCCAAAAAGACACAGGCGGCGCATCAGACGCCATCGCGGACTTTACCCAAAGTATGGATACCAGTCTGCAGAAGCTGACAGTGTGCATCGCGCAAGCGTGGCAAGCACAGCGCGCAAACGCTGCATACGATACAGAAGACAAGCAGATGGTCACCGCGCATAGCTTGCAAGTGGGCGATATTATTCTGGTAGAGGCAGGTTCTGAGATCATCAGTGATGGGATATTGCTCAGTCAGACAGCCACCGTCTCGCAGAGTTTGTTGACCGGTGAGGGCGATTTGATTCTCAAAACGCAAGGCGACTATATCGTCGGCGGCGCACAAAATGACAGTCAGCCGTTTGAGATGTTGATTACCGCCTTGCCAAAAGACAGCCAAATCGGCTTGATCGATAGACTGATGAACCGCGCCATGAGCGAAAAACCCAAGCTTGCTCAGCAGGCAGATAAGCTGGCACGCTGGTTTGTGGCGCGTATCTTAGTACTGTCGGTATTGGTGTTTGTCGGCTGGTATATCGTCGATCCTAGCCAAGCGATTTGGGCAACGGTTGCGGTGTTAGTGGCGACTTGTCCTTGCGCGCTATCTTTGGCCACGCCTATTGCCTTAACGGTTTCGACCAACCGTTTGGCAAGCTATGGGTTTTTGACCACGCGTGGACATACGCTACAGACGCTTGCAGAGATTACTCATGTGGCGTTTGATAAAACAGGTACCCTGACGTACGGTAAGCCTAACTTATTAAATATTGAGCTGATGACTCTGTTGCCAGACAGCGAGCAAGCAGGGCAGACGCGCACTGAGCAGAAAGACAAAGTGCTGGCGATAGCCGCCGCCTTAGAAGTCGGTAGCCGTCACCCGATTGCCCATGCGCTGTTGACCGCAGCGTATCAGTTGCATCTGCCTACCACTCAGTTGTTGCAGTACTATCCTGCAGGCGGCGTCGAGGCGGTGATTGATGATGTGCGCTATCGTATTGGTCATGTGGATTTTGCCTTAGACAGTACAGATCATGGGCGACATATTGACTTGGTGGCTGAGCGCGCAAGCTCGGCGGTGGTGTTGTCTTGTCAGCAAAGTGCGGGTGCGTCATGGCAAGCGTTGGCCTGCTTTTATTTTAATGACAAAGTGCGTGATAGTGCCAAGCCGATGCTCGATGCGTTAAAGGATTTGGGTATCGAATCTGTCATGCTGACAGGTGACCCAAGCCCGCAAGCGCTGCGTATGGCTGAGAGTTTGGGCATGCAGGCCGCCTACAATGGTTTGTCGCCGACAGATAAGGTCGATCATATCCAAAGCCTACAGGCACAAGGGGCGGTGGTACTGATGGTCGGAGATGGCATCAATGATGCGCCAGTGCTTGCTGCTGCCGATGTGTCAACCTCGATAGCAGGCGCGGCAGACTTAGCACAGGTATCAAGTGATAGTATTATTTTGGACGGTCAAATCGAAGCCATTACCGCAGCCAAGCGTATCGCTGATAAAACCGAACGCATCATCAAACAAAACTTTCGCTGGGCAATTATTTATAATGGCAGTGTGCTGATACCAGCGGCGCTCGGTTATGTACCGCCATGGTTAGCGGCCATTGGCATGTCGCTTAGCTCTTTATTTGTGGTGTTAAACGCCCTGCGGCTAAAACGCGCGTAGCTGCCACCGAGTCACTGGGACTCTATCAGCTTATGCATAAAAAAACCGCCTTAGCCAAGGCGGTTTTTGTTCATGTGATAGCGGTATGTATCATTTAGTCTTGTAGGTAGCTTAATAAGCGCATAAACTCAATGTACATCCAGACTAGCGTGGCAAGAATGCCGATACTAAATAACCACTCGTAATCCTCTGATACGCCCATAGCCACACCGCGATCGATATTATCGAAGTCTAGTAGCAAGGTAAAAGAAGCAATGACGATGACAAATAAGCTAAAACCAATAGCGATAGCGCCGCCCTCAAACAAGAAAGGCAAGGTCGAGCCAAATACCAACGACAACACCCACTGCGCGACATAGACAAGCATAATGGCAATGACCGCTGAGGTGACGATAGAGCGGAACTTTTCAGTGACCTTTACCAGCCCTGAGCGGTATAGCCCCAACATCACAGCTGCCGTCACAAATGTCGCACACATTGCCGTGACCGGCACGCTTGGGTACATGCGCATAAAAAACAGCGAGATACCGCCCAAAAACACACCCTCTAACAGAGCATAAGGGACAGCAAACGTCTTGGCTTTTTGTGGTTTAAAGGTGATAAAAATGGCAAGACCAAACGCGGCAAACATACTTACCATGGCTGCCATCGTGATAAAGCCTTGTGATAGGCCTGCCATCAGTGCATAAAAGAAAAAACCCACACCAGTGATGGCAGATAACCCGAGTAGCAGACTGGTCTTTTGAATCACGCCCTTGACCGTCATTGGGTTACCGCCGATCGCAAGCTCTGCGCGACTGACAATAGGATTGGCCATACATATGTCCTTAATTAAATATAAAAATAGTAATGTCAGCTACTTTAGCAAAACCGCCATCATTGTCAACTGTGTTTGCGTGATGAAAAGCAAGGCTGCGCGGCGTTATAAAGCGCTGATCTACACCCAGCAGTGGCGGCATTTTGGTAGCCAAACAAGCGCAGCTACAAACTCATCTAGTGGTAGCGTGCACTGGTTTTTATCTGGGGTCGATTACGACTGTTAACAACGATAATGCATAAACATGCTAGTCTAAGCACGTATTTCTCGCTATCATGAGCTGGTATTTTACCGTTATACCGAGTCTTTTTATGGAAAACTCAGCGCAGTCTGCAAGATTGCCACATTTACACGAATCCGAGCTGTTCCACGCCATCAAAAACCCAGCTTTTCGGCGTATTGGCCTCATGGGGCGTGCCGGCAAGCGCAGTGTGACCCAAAGTCTGGTGCAAATTGCCCAAACCATCAATGACATGAACTTGACGTTGATCATGGATATGCAAACCGCCAACTTACCGACGTTAAACCTTACCGAAATCGAAAAAGTCAAAATCGTCAAACGCAGCTTGATCGGCGAGATTTGTGATTTGGTCATCGTCGTCGGTGGGGATGGCTCTATCCTGCATGCGGCCGAGGCGTTGGCACGCTACCGTGTGCCTGTTCTTGGGGTCAACCGCGGTCGCCTTGGGTTTTTGGCGGACGTAAAGCCGGACGAGGCGGCCTTTAAACTGCGCCAAGTACTGATGGGTAATTATCAGCTGGATCATCGGTTTTTATTGACCATGGAGATACGAGAAGGGCGCAACATCATTCATGAAGACATGGCACTCAACGACGTGGTGCTGCATGCCGGTAAGTCAGTCCACATGATCGACTTTCAGATGAAAATCGATGGTCAAGATGTCTATCGGCAGCATAGTGATGGCTTGATCGCGGCGACGCCTACCGGCTCTACAGCCTATGCGCTATCAGGCGGTGGCCCTATCATCCATCCCAGTATGGATGCCATTTGTCTGGTGCCCATGCATCCTCATACGCTCTCGAGCAGGCCGATTATGGTGAGCGGAAACAGTGAGGTGTGTATTCGCATACATGAAGACAACCGCACCCAGCCGATGGTGAGCGCAGATGGCAAGCCAAGCGTACCCTTAGATCAAGAGCAGCGCCTATATATCCGTAAGCACCCCGACAAATTGACGCTACTGCACCCGCCAGGTTTTGATTTTTATGAGGCATGTCGCACCAAGCTACACTGGAACGTCCATGCTGAAGAATTCAGTATGGATGTCGATGATGATATCATAGACGATGAATAAGCGTTTTTAAGACACAAATATCTTAGATGATAAAAAACACAGTCAGACATAGTGAGAGTAGGCACGATGGATAAAAAAACGATATTAGCGAGTTTGACGCCAGAGGTGGTCGATAAGTTTCGTATGGCGATTGAGCTGGGTAAATGGCCAGATGGTCGTAAGCTAAGCGCGGAGCAGCGCGAGACTTGCATGCAAGCGGTGATGGTATGGGAGCACGAGCATCTGCCGCCCTCTGAGCGTACCGGCTATATTCATAAGCCAGTAAAAGACGATGGCTCAGTCGTTGGGGCAGAGTGTGATGTCGAGCATGAGCATCACTATCCAAACATGCCCAATCCCAAAGGCGCGGTACAGCCTGTGAAGTTTCGCAATAAGCAGTAAACAGACCGTGATAAGCAAAATAAGCGCTCAGTTGATTGTGTATTGAGTATTGAAGTTATCTTCGTATTGAGTTGACTGAGGAGCACACAGTAAAAAGCCACGCTCATGAGCGTGGCTTTTTTTGGATTGATAGATTAGGTTTTAAAGTGCAGTGGTATCCACACTAGGGCGAACCGTTAGTGGGTTTTTTTGCATCAAAAACCCTTGCCAGCCCCAATGTAAAAAGTTGCGAATATTGGCATGATCTGTGCCGTTAGGCGTCGCTAGGACTTTGGCATAATGCTCGCCAAACAGTTTTAGCGTGTCTAATTGGTTTAGGCCATGATGCTTGGCAAACCCAAAAATCTTGGCACTGCCTTCGTTTTCACCAGCAGCATTATGTACCATACCGTTGACAAAAGGCGCTGGCGCATAACGATAAAAATCATCAATAAAACTGATGACATCATTGAATCCAATGGCTTTTTTGTCCAAACCATTAAGTAGGGCCGATACATCTGATTGGCGGATACTCATAAATAAATGACCTCAGAGCAGATTAAAAAATAAACCTATTAGATTATATAGTTATAAAAACGACAGTACTTCTAAAAACGCAGCGTATTTATAAAAACACACTTCTAGTAGATGCTCAATGATTATTCGTGATTAATCGTTCAGTTTTATCGCTCAACGATTAAAATAGTCTTCGTCATCAAATGAAGGCGCAAAATTGCCTTGCTCAAGATGCTGCATTTGCGACTGTACAGAACGCTCATGCTGAATACGTTGGTAAATCTCTTCGCGGTGTACGGCAATATCTTTGGGTGCGTTTACACCGATACGTACTTGATTGCCTTTGACACCAAGGACAGTCACACTGACCTCATCACCAATCATTAGCGTTTCGCCCACGCGGCGTGTCAAAATTAACATGCGTCACACTCCTTATGTCGCATCAACAAATTATTACTCATCAGATTACTTCTCGATTGCAGGACATCGCCGCAGCACAAAACAAACCATGTGTTGATCACAACATAATGATTGTGCCAATAACGGCGATGATAGGTAGATTCATTTAGCCCAAATGAAGCCCCCATTATAGGGGGCATAACAGTTACTGTCACGGGTTTTCACAAAACTACTGGGTAAATACGCAGCCTAGTAATAATAAAAAATAAAAATAGGATCTAAAAAGACCCTATTTTATTAAATATATTAGACAAAGTAATTGATACTGATTTAATTGATAACTGTTGATGCTAAGTTGATAGGTTTAATGGTTTAAAATCAATGACAGTTTCATCAATAATGGTGATATCAATTATAAATTATAGCCCAGCGACTTTGCTATCGCCATCGTCACGGTCTAGACCGAACGCTGTATGCAATGATTTGACCGCTTTTTCTAGATGCTGATCTTGAATCAAGACAGAGACTTTGATTTCACTGGTCGAGATCATCTGAATGTTGATGTTGTGCTCGGCCAAGGTTTGGAACATCAGGCTTGCAACCCCTGCGTGTGAGCGCATGCCCACACCGACCAAAGATACTTTGACCACTTCACTGTTACCCAAAATTTCTTTGGCACCGATGTCGTCTTTGACTTCGTCGTTTAGCACTTTCATGGCTTTGTCTAAGTCAGTACGGTTGACGGTAAAGGTGAAGTCAGTGGTACCTTGATCCGATAGGTTTTGTACAATCATATCGATTTCGATATTGGCACGTCCAATCGGGCTTAAAATAGCAGAGGCAATACCAGGGTGATCAGGTACGCCGCGCACTACAATTTTTGCTTCGTCTCGGTTAAAGGCGATACCTGAGATGATTGCCTGTTCCATACTGTCTCCTTCGTCTATCGTAATTAGGGTGCCGACATTGTCTTGAAATTCTTGGTCAAAGCTACCGTCAGTATTTTCATCAAAGCTAGATAGCACACGCAGCGGCACGCCATATTTACCAGCAAACTCTACCGAACGAATCTGTAGGATTTTGGAGCCAAGGCTTGCCATCTCAAGCATTTCTTCAAAGGTAATTTTTTCAAGCTTTTTGGCTTTTGAGGTCACGCGTGGATCTGTGGTATAGACGCCATCGACGTCGGTATAGATTTGACACTCATCAGCGCCTAGTGCTGCTGCAATCGCCACGCCGGTAGTATCAGAGCCACCGCGGCCTAGGGTGGTGGCGTTGCCTTCTGCGTCGATGCCCTGAAAGCCTGCGACGATGACGACATTGCCAGCATCGAGCTGTTCGCGGATGTTTTCGTCATCAATGCTCTCGATACGGGCTTTGTTATACGCGTTATCGGTTTTAATCGCCACTTGGCGACCCGTCAATGAGCGCGCCCCCACGCCCAGATCTTTTAGCGCCATCGCAAGCAATGAGATGGAGACTTGCTCACCTGTTGAGACCATTTGGTCGTATTCACGTGGGTCAGGTTGGGTACTGATTTGGCGTGCCAAATCGATCAAACGGTTGGTTTCGCCGCTCATGGCTGAGACTACGACGACCACTTGGTGACCGTTATCATGCCAGCGTTTGACTCGTTTGGCGACGTTTTTTATGCGGTCGATACTACCCATCGAGGTGCCGCCATATTTTTGTACTATTAACGCCATAAAAATCTACCTATTATTCAATAATGGCCTTTTTTATCATCGCTGTGCATCTATGTGACGCCCAATCAATGTCTGCATAGATAAAGCCGTATTATAAGAGTTGCGCCCTATGCTGTTTGCTATGTTGTGCTGCTGAGCAAGTGAATGAACGATATGTTCAAACGTTGACCTTTATATCATATCTGCTAAGCAACGTTAAGTGCCAGCAGTGCTTAGATGCATGGCGATTGGTTATGAAGGCCATAACCAACCCGCATCATGCGATAAGGATTGCTCTATGACACTCAGATAGCATTTAGGCTGGATCGCATTTGGGTCAGGTAGCGCTTGGGTTTTCGTCCCAGCGCTATGCCCGAGATGCCCTAACCTAACTGCTCGGCAATCCAAGCGGGTAGTGCGTCGATGACGGCTTTTGCACTGTCAGATTTTGGTGCGCCGCCTTGCGCATAGTCAGGCTTGCCGCCACCTTTACCGCCCAGCTCGCCTGCTAGATGACGAATAATATCGCCCGCTTTTATCTTGGCGGTGACAGATTTTGCCACACTGGCGGCCAATGCCAATTGCTCGTTTTTATCACCGATCAGGACAATGACGCTATCTGGCAGTTTGGATTTGATATCATCCATCAGGGTACGGATGGATTTGCCATCGATACCGCTTAGGGTGCTGATGAGTACAGGCGTGTCTGCGATGGTCTGTACTTCATCGAGTAGGTTGGCTGCTTGGGCACTGGCCATCTTTTGCTGCAAACGCTCAAGCTCTTTTTCTAGCTCGCGCTGCTTGTCGACCATCGTACGTACACGCTGTGCCACGTCAGGGCGCTTGGCTTTTAGCTGACTTGCCAGCTCGCTGAGTTGCTGCTCGCCTTGCTGTATGTTTTTGATGGCGTTCATGCCAGTGACGGCTTCAATACGGCGGATACCAGCGGCGATACCAGATTCACTGGTGATTTTGAGTAGGCCTATATCACCGGTGCGCTGCACATGCAGACCGCCGCACAGCTCGATAGAGAAAGGCTTGCGCTGACCATCTACGATGCGCTCTGTGCCCATCGTCAATACACGGACGTCACTGCCATACTTTTCGCCAAACAGCGCCATCGCCCCTTGGTTCATGGCTTCATCGATGGACATATGCTCGATACGGGTCGGGGTGTTGGCTTGAATTTGCTCATTGACGAGGCGCTCAATACGGCTAATCTCATCGGGCGTGACAGGTTTGTCGTAAGCAAAGTCAAAACGCAAAACCTCACTGGATACCAATGAGCCTTTTTGGGTGACCGCATCGCCCAGCACTTCTCTTAGGGCTGCGTGCAATAGGTGAGTGGCTGAGTGGTTTTTGGCACTCGCCGCGCGGATGCTTGAGAGCACTTGAGCATTGGCGGTTTGTTTGCTACAAATCTCGCCCATGGTCACCACGCCATGATGAATGATGGCTTGCCCAGATTTTTTGGTGTCTTGTACGGCAAACACGCCCGTTGCAGTGTGGATTTCGCCCAGCTCACCGACTTGACCACCGCCTTCAGCATAAAACGGGGTGCGATCTAGGACCACGACGCCTTCCATCCCTTCAGCCAAACGCTCAGCAGGGTTGCCATCTTGATAAAGGGCATCGATGCTCACGCCATCTTCTTCTAGCTGTTCATAACCAATAAATTCAGTAGGACTCTCAACTTGAATGACGCTGCTATAGTCCACATCAAACTTACCAGCATCACGAGCCCGCTCGCGCTGTGCTTGCATGTGCTCATCGAACTCAGCCTCATCGATGGCGATACCGCGCTCGCGTGTGATGTCAGCTGTCAAATCAAGCGGGAAGCCGTAGGTATCATAAAGCTTAAACGCCGCTTCGCCAGAGAGGATATCACCATCTTTTAGGCCTTCAAGCTCAGAGGCGAGCAGGCGCAGACCTTGCGCGAGTGTCTTAGCAAACTGCGCTTCTTCTTTTTGAATGGCGCTCTCAATCTCGCTTTGTTTGTCTTTTAGCTCGGGATAAGCGTCGCCCATCTCTGCCACTAAAGGCGCGACCATTTTATAGAAAAATTCACTATCAGCGCCCAGTTTGTTGCCATGACGTACCGCGCGGCGAATGACACGGCGCAGTACATAACCGCGGCCTTCGTTGCTTGGTGTGACGCCATCTGCAATCAAAAACGCCACTGCACGGATGTGGTCGGCGATGACTTTGAGTGATGACTGCTGCTGATTGTCAATCTCTAAAATCTCAGCCGCTGCCTCCATTAGATGTACAAATAGATCTATCTCATAGTTGCTATGGACGCCTTGCATAATGGCGCTGATACGCTCAAGCCCCATGCCCGTATCGACGCTTGGCGCAGGCAGCGGCAACATGGTGCCGTCTTTTTGGCGATTAAACTGCATAAAGACGCAGTTCCAAATCTCGATATAGCGATCGCCGTCTTCTTCAGGCGTACCCGGCAGGCCGCCTTCGACATCGGCACCATGATCATAAAAGACCTCAGTACATGGGCCACAAGGACCGGTGTCGCCCATCGTCCAAAAGTTATCAGACGCATAAGGCGCACCTTTATTATCACCGATGCGGATAATACGGTCGCTTGGGATGCCGATGTCATGGTGCCAAATATCAAACGCTTCATCATCCGTTTCGTAAATGGTCACATACAGACGGTCTTTATCAATGGCTAACCACTTATCTGAGGTCAAAAACTCCCAGATATATTCGATACCAGATTTTTTGAAGTAATCGCCAAACGAGAAGTTACCGAGCATCTCAAAAAACGTATGGTGGCGCGCGGTATAGCCTACGTTGTCCAAATCATTGTGTTTGCCGCCAGCCCGTACACATTTTTGCGAGGTCACCGCACGCGTATAGTCGCGCGTTTCCATGCCCAAAAAGGTTTCTTTAAACTGATTCATACCCGCGTTGGTAAATAACAATGTCGGGTCATTGTGCGGAATCAAGCTAGACGATGACACTTGGGTATGCTGCTTGCTGATAAAAAAATCGATAAAGGCTTGGCGAATATCGGCTGTTTGAGATGGCTGGCTCACAGCGGCTCCTTACTGACGGATAGAATTGAGTAAAATAATTTTGCAAGCGATTTTAGCACAAACGCCCAAGCTCTTGGTATAAGAGTTATCACTGTTGGGGTATTGTGCCAAGGTCAATGAGGCTTTCATTTACAAACAATCAGCGTGAACGTCTTACCGCAAATGACGGCATGAGTCGTTCAACTGCTAACTTGATGTTTGAGCTTGCGCTTGTATTGGCTGTGTGCGGTTGCGAACCCATACCCAAATAATAGCCACGATCATGATGAGACCAATAATGCCCAGCATGGGATACACGGTGCCAATGAGTGTGCTAAAGCCGAGTTGGCTTAAACCAAGACCCACGATAGCAAAAAACGCGCTAAGTGCTTTGAAGCGGTTTGTCTCTGGTGTTGCAAAGCGGGTACTAAAGGCAAAAAACATACCCACGGCGGTGCTGTATATCATACAAATGAGCGTCGCTGACATGATGATCGCCAACACGGGTGAGATGTTTGAAGCCAGTTCTAGAGTAAGCATCTCAACACCGATGAGTGTGTCGATGTTAGCGAAAAGGCCAATATTGAGTAAAAATACTAACAAGCCCAAGCCGAGCCCGCCCATCGCGCCACCGCTGGCTGCTGTTTTTTCGGAGCGAGTCATACCGCCAATGACTACCAGCATAGGAAAGCCAACCGCGATATTAAATGAGGCATAAAGCACCGCCCCAAAAAACCAATTTGAGATCGGCCAGTCTGAGCTGATAGTAGGTATTTCTTGCGCTACCTTATTTAGCGTCTCACTTGAGGCGGTGCTGTTAAAAAATGAGTAGGTGGTAATCGCCAATATCAATAGCAGCAGCACAGGCATGATGATACTGATTAGCCTGATAATGCCTTTTACTTTTAAGCAGAGTGTGGCGACGACCAGTACCGTCATAAAAACACTGCCTACCAGAGGTGGCCAACCGTACTGCTGCGTAAAGATGGAACCACTACCAGCCAGCATGACCACGCCCACACCAAATAAAAAGAATGATAACACCACATCCACAACCAACCCAGCGCGCGTACCAAATAAGGTATACAGTACTTTTTTGTGTGAGTTGGCCTGCATATTTGAGCTCATACGCGCAATTTGCATACCCAAAAAAGCAAACAGCGCGGCACTAACCAGTGTGCCAATAACACTTGCCATCCCGTAGCCGGTAAAAAACTGAAGGACTTCTTGGCCAGAGGCAAAACCACCGCCAACGACTACTGACATATAGGCTGCGGCTATTTGCCAAGATTGTTTGTTCACTATGATGTACTCCTATCCCTGAAGTTCCTGAAGTTCCTGAAGTTCCTGAAGTTTAGGTT
Organism: Psychrobacter sp. Marseille-P5312; assembly: GCF_900291405.1. Taxonomy (NCBI): domain Bacteria; kingdom Pseudomonadati; phylum Pseudomonadota; class Gammaproteobacteria; order Moraxellales; family Moraxellaceae; genus Psychrobacter; species Psychrobacter sp. Marseille-P5312. The sequence continues at coordinate 94,305 of NZ_OLML01000001.1, read as the reverse complement.
GGTGAGGCTAATCTGCCTGAGTTGTTGCTGCGGCGCAAAGTATAGTATTCAATGCTTTATTGACAGACGACTGCGCGTCAGACAACAAGAGCATGGCAGTAAGGCTGTAAAAAAAAGCCTAGATACTAACACGGCATTGGGAGGTCAGCAATCGAGTACAGCCGATACGTTTGATTTACACGCCCTCAGCGTTAATTGGTCAAAATCGCGGCATCTGTTTTGTCGAGTTTGTCTTGTGTCAGCGGATTGGACTCAATGACCTGTACGGGTAGGTAACGCAGCTGGAGTTTTATCGGCAGATAATCAGGGAAGTTTTTTGCCATATCTTGGGTGATGCGGGTTTCTATTTGCTGCACGTCATAAGCGCTCGGTGTCGTCTCACCGCGGATGACAGCGCGGACCACTTGGTTTTGCTCAGTGCTATCAAACTGAGTGTTGGTCAGCACGTTGCCTTTATCAATAAAATAGCGATTGATGGCTTCCTTGACACTGCTTTCAAACACTTGCTGCTTGGCGTTGGTTTGTAGGTTGATGGTTAGATAGGTACCGAGGCCGCCTAACAATAACAACGTCACCGCGTTACGCTGCAAAAAAGTCAGGTAGTTGCTGGACTTGTAGTCGTCATCGACCAGTCGCCGAAACCCAAGCACCCACAGCACTAAGGCGTTGGTAAACTGAATCGCAATGATGTTGGTCACTGCCAGTAACAGCGCGCCAAAGCCTAGCTGCATCTCACCATTGGCAAACAAAATCCCGCTGGCGGCCAGTGGTGGTACCAAAGCAGTCGCCACCGCCACCCCAACAACGGCAACCGAAAGATGCGGGGATACCATGGCATAAGCGCCGGCTGTGCCACCTGCTAAGGCAATCATCAAATCCATAGAAGTTGGCTGCGTACGCGATAAAATCTCGGCGGTGAGAGGTTGGTCTTTGTGCAGCCAGCCGACGATGAAACCAACTATCAACACCAAAGTAATGCCCAAAAGTACCGTAATCAGCGATTTACGCAGCAGCGGCATCCGGTGGTCGATAATGGCCAATGCCACGCCCGTGATGGGCCCGAGCATCATAGCCACCAGCATCGCACCAATCACCACCGCAGCTGAGTTGGTCACCAGCCCATAGCTGGCAATGATGGCTGAGAGAATATTCATGATAAAATACATCCTGCTGGGCAGGGCGTTGGCCTCTATCTTTACCCGTACCTCAGGATAGTCGACTTTTTGGTTGCTAAACTGCTCCGCTGCAAACTGCTTATAAGACTCTAGTTTGGCTTCTTTTTCTTCTTTTATCTCATCTTCTTGCTGGTCGCTATCATCTGTTGCTGGCTTGTCTGTTGTTTTGCTCGCTTTTAGCTGCTCTGCGTCGGTAGTTTTGGTTTGTTGCTCAGCATTCTCTGGGTTTTGCTGCTCCTCCTTTACTTCGCTGTTATCGTGTCCTTGGTCATTTTCTTTATCATATTCTTGGTCAGGGGCATTAGTATCTGTCTGTTGCTGAGATACGGGTGTAGAGGCTTGCTCGGCTGTTTGTGTCGGCGTTTGCTCAGCATCAGCATCAGGGTTTAAAGGCTCTGATTCTGAGGTTGGCTGGTCGTTTGCTGATGGTGCATCGGGGTCCGTGGTCTCTAAGGTCGCAACGACGACATCAGGTGCGATGGACTCCATGCTAATCTTAGACTCAGGAGGTTTGGCACATGCTATATCGTCATCGTTATCACATCTACTGTTATCAGTGCTATTTTCTATTTCGGCATCATCAGTGACAGTAGGTTCGACATCAGTGTCTGTCTTGGTCGTTGGCGTCTCTAAGCTTTCATCGGTGCGAGATGGTGCCGTTGTATCAGCGGTGTGGCTGGATGAGTGGTGGGCTTTTTGTTTATCAACAGACGTCATAATAGGTAGCTTTCTATCAAAAAAAGACACTCGTTATTGTAATGATAAATGGCCGCAGATGTGTGGGTTTTTTGCGAGTCGTCATCGAGCAGCATCCGAGCAGGCAGCACCGAAGGTAGTAATGGGTGGTTATTTAGCGCAACACGGTTGATGGCTATGAACTACGGACGGCGGACTCAGTCAGAGACGCGGCAATAGGAAAAATCGGTAGTATGAAAATGATGTAGCAATAATGATAAAGAGGTTTATTATAAAAACCTTAATAATAGCAAGGTCTTTGCCCGTTGTTACTTGCTATAACTGGCCTGAAGGTTTGCGAGAAATACTTACTTTTTTTGTGGATTTAGTGTATAAAGGAGTTATACCCACAAAAAAAGTAAGGAGTAATTCATGAATTGGCCATTATTCTCTGTTATTTACTCAATCGCTGCGACCGTGACAGTCGGTGTCTTTATCATTGGTGCTTTGGTGACAGGTTTTAATCAAATTCCGCATGTACAAATCGCGGTCGTCGCCGGTCTTTTGCTCTCTATTCCTGCAGGTTTGTTTTTTACCAAAAAAGTCGGCAGCATCACGGGTAATGAGGAAGGCTATAATACGTAATCGCATCTTAGCTGAATGGGTGACTTTCTGTTTTTGGATTTGCACCAAACCTATACCTAACCACTGCTTTACGCCTCTTGTTTTATATACGCCAAAAAAAAGACCTTGCAAGCAAGGTCTTTTTTTTGGCGTATACAATACCAGTTAAACAGTTATTTTAACTCGACGGTTGCGCCATTTTCGATATTGGCATATACCTCGAGCACATCCCAGTTGGTCAAACGCACACAGCCTGCTGATGCTTGACGGCTGATGCCTTCAGGCTTTGGTGAGCCATGTAGACCATATGATGGCTTAGACAGACCCATCCATACGACGCCGACTGGGTTGTTTGGGCCTGGTGGCAGCATGTGTACTTTTTTCTGCGAGCCTTTACCGACAGTCGCTTTATACCAAGGCATCTTGACCTTATTGATGATTTTGAAGGTACCTTGTGGAGACGGGGTGGCGTCACTACCTACGGTGGTAGGATAAGTGGCTACAAGCTTGTCACCATTATAAGCATACAGTGTTTTGTCGGCTTTGTTGGCGACCACGCGGTTGATACGTTGGTTGAGAGGGTCGCGGGTATTTAGGACAGTGATGGTCTCGCCTGCTTTGTAGGTTTTGTTTTTATTGAGTTTGTCCAAGTAGCGAATGTCCATATGAAAGCGCTCAGCCAGCATCTCTTTGATGTCTTGGTAGTATAGGCCCTTCATTTTTGACTTGGCTTCTGAGCCTGCAGGTGTAGTGGCAAAGTTGGTTTTGATGTCGTCATCAGTCAGTGTATAAGTCACCAGTACCGGCTTATTGGCGGGGATGTTTTTGGTTAAGGCATTCCACGTTTTTTGATCCATCCTGCCGGTGGCGGGCAAGCCTTTCATGGTTTGAAAGTTGGTCAATGCTTTTTTGCTGTTCATGCCCCAGCCACCATCGATAGGACCAGGAGAGGCATGGTTCCAATCTAGCAGTGCCTGCATTTTTATCGTCATCGCTGAGTTGACTTTCATGTTCGGCGACCAAACGGCGTTGTTGACTTGTTTGGCATAGCTTGACAAGTTTAGCGTGGTATAGCGCTTACCGTTTTTGTCTTCGATGCTTTTGATGGTAGGGTCGTCGCTGAAGTCTTGGCGTTTTTCGTTGTCTGGTAGCTCAAAAGACAACGGGTCAGAGGAGTCGATAGCATCGATATTGCTGGGCGCAGCAACGGCTTGGCCTTCACTGATGTCATCTGTGCGCTCAGACTGCTCATCCTTTAAAGTCAGCTCGGCGGCACTCATATTATCAGCCGTGTTTGCCTTGGGGGCGGCATCTGAGGCTTGTTTTGAGTCAATCAGCTGCGTCATGCTATCGCTTGAGGCGGATTTGTTTGGCTTGACGCTGGACGTCGCCTCAGTCGCACGCGGCTCAATCGCGTGACTCCGGTTTTCTTGCACATCAAGACTGACTTTTTGGGCAAGACTTGGTAGGGTCTCAGCCGTACGTACTGGCAATGTGCGTGCGGTCTCATCGGGCGCGGCAAACGCGCTAACACTGGTGCTAATGATAGCGATTGAGATAGCAGTAATAAGTGGCTTTTTTTTCATCATATGACATTACTTGTGGTTGCTACTAATGGGGTTATTATGCGCATAATTGTGGCGCTTCGCAAACTTTTGATACATGTTTTTCTATCTTAAGACGTTTAAACGTCAACTGCTGACGTATTCACTACAGTTGGGCAATAATATAGTGAAAATGTGTAGACGGCCAAGTAAGCTGCTGAGGCAATCTGATACATAAAAGTAAATAGAAACAAAGATAAATGTGACAGTATAAATGCAAGTATTGGCGCAAGTTACGGTTTGCGTCTATAATGGTAAACGAGATTTTTATTTAGTAGATCGGCTTTTATTATCAGGCGATTTAATCCATCCGCATGCTATCCGTGAGCATGCAATCAGCAAGGTGCGATATGTCAGAAGAGCAAACAATGAGCGCAGAAGCGTTTCAAAATCAGTACTTCAATGAAGAGGGCGCGCAGGTCGCAGAAGGTGATATGGCGTATGATTTAGAGACCGGTCTGCTCGGTGAGCATGAGCAATTTGCCAACTTACATGCTGAGCTTGCAGAAGCACGTGAGCAGCTTGTGAGTATTCGTGATTTTATCCGTTTTTCGGTCACCCAGCTGCGCAATTATGATGTGGTCGTCGCTCAAGGCACCACGGATGAGTTTGCCGAAGCCTCTGCTATCGTTTTACATTCTTTGTCTTTGGACTGGTCGGCCAATGAGCAGATCCTCGATTGTCGCCTGACGTCTTCAGAAAAGCAGCTGGTGCTGAGCTTATTAGAAGAGCGTATCGCTGAGCGCAAACCGCTGAGCTACTTAATCAACTTATCGTACTTTTGTGATTTACCGTTTTATGTCGATGAGCGCGTGCTCATCCCGCGCTCGCCCATCGCCGAGCTGATTCGCCAGCAGTTTCATCCGTACTTTGAGGTCAATGAGCTGGCCAAACCGCTCGGCGTCGATGTCAATGAGCAAACCTCGGTATTTTATGACCATGGTTTGGACGTCAAACAGCTATCACAGCCTGAGCGTATCTTAGACCTATGTACAGGCTCTGGCTGTATTGCCATTGCGCTTGCGACCCGTTTTGTCGATGCGCTGGTCGATGCAGTTGATATCGATAAAGGGGCGCTAGAGGTGGCGATGGTCAACGTTGATCATCATGACCTTGGTCATCAAATCAATGTCATTGAGTCAGATTTGTTTGCCAAGATACCTGCTGAAAACCAATACGAGCTAATCGTCACCAATCCGCCGTACGTCGATGCTGCCATCATGGCTGATTTGCCGCCTGAGTTTTTATATGAGCCTGAGCATGCATTGGCAGCGGGTCAAGACGGTTTGGACTTGGTACATCGTATCTTATTTGAAGCGCCAGATTATTTGAGCCCTGAAGGCTTGCTGGTCTGCGAGGTGGGCGATAGTGAATGGGCGCTAAAGCAAGCCTATCCTGATATCAGTTTTGACTGGTTAAAATTTGCTCGTGGTGGTCATGGAGTGTTTGCCATGACTTATGATGAGCTGGTGGCAAACCGCGAGCTGTTTGCCGCTTATGTGCAGTTATTGGATAGCGCGCAGTAGTCGTATGTAGGCGGTGCTGTTAGATGACAAATAAAAGCGGCGACCATGCGTTAATACCTCAATAGGATAGTGCGCAATAGATTTTACGGATTTAAGGACAGATATGGCAGGCAATAGTATTGGGCAGGTTTTTACCGTCACGACGTGCGGTGAGTCACATGGCGCCGGATTGATGGCCATTGTCGATGGCGTGCCACCTGGTTTGGCACTGTCGGCAGAGGATTTGCAGGTAGATCTGGATCGCCGCAAGCCCGGCACCTCTAAATACTCAACCCAGCGCCGTGAGGCTGATGAAGTCGAGATCCTCTCAGGCGTCTTTGAAGGTAAGACCACAGGCACTTCAATCGGGCTGCTGATTCGAAATACCAATCAAAAATCCAAAGATTATAGCGATATCAAAGATACCTTTCGCCCCGGTCATGCCGACTATACATATAGTATGAAGTACGGTTTTCGCGATTATCGCGGTGGTGGACGCTCGTCAGCGCGTGAGACGGCGATGCGTGTGGCCGCAGGCGCTATCGCTAAGAAGTATCTGTCTGAGCGCTTAGGTATACAGATTCATGGGCATGTGACCCAGATTGGTAATGAGTACAGCCAAGTCACTGATCCAAGCCAAATTGATTGGGACTTTGTCAATAGCAATCCGTTTTTTACGGCGGATAAAGACGCTATTGGTCGGTTTGAGGCTTTGATAGACAGTCTGCGCCGCGAAGGAAGCAGCTGCGGTGCGCGTCTAGAAGTGATCGCCAGTGGGGTGCCTGTGGGTCTGGGCGAGCCGGTATTTGACCGTCTGGATGCGGATATCGCTCACGCCATGATGAGTATCAATGCGGTCAAAGGGGTGGAGATTGGCGATGGTATGGCGGTAGCAGGGCAGTTCGGTCATCGCTCTCGTGATGAGCTGACGCCAGAGGGTTTTACGGCCAATCATGCTGGTGGTGTTTTGGGCGGTATTTCATCAGGACAAGATATCCGCGTGAGCATCGCCCTCAAGCCAACTTCTAGTATCACCACGGCTGGCAAGAGCATCAATACCCAAGGCGAAGCTGTCGACATGCTGACCAAAGGTCGTCATGATCCTTGCGTTGGAGTACGTGCCACCCCGATCGCCGAGGCGATGCTAGCGATTGTGTTACTCGATCATTATCTGCGCCACCGTGGTCAAAACGCCGATGTCGAGCCGCCGGTCTCCTCAATTACGTAATATCGTGAGATAGCATCAGTTATCTAGCGTATCAGCCCTTTAGCGTCTTTAGTGTGCCATGACTAAAAATACTAAAGGGCTTTTTTGTGAGTGGTCAATCAGTTACGCTGCCAGCGGATAGGTATCAATCGCCACGCACTGCTGATGCCGAAATATCAATAGTAGCTGCTGACTGGGTATGGCAAGCCAATGACCAAACGCGATACTATCTATCCCTTGGCCGGATAAAGTCTGAGCACAGCACTGACGGCTTTGCCCCACTAAGTTTTTGACAATAGACGGATGCATTGATAACTGTGGCATGCGGTCTCCACTCCTAAGATAAGTGATGAATGTGTATAACGTCATCGTAAGACAAGCGAGTAGAAATCCTGTGCAGTTCTGATGAAAAATCGATGAATTGGTATAACGGGTGTGTTTTAAGCCAGCGGTAAGGTAATGCGTACGCTGACACCAGCGTTTGGACTTTTGTCATGTCTAGCAAAGGCTTGCTCTGTGCCGATATTACTGATCTTCACATGACCGCCATGGTGTTCGATCACTTGCCTGACTAAGGTGAGGCCCAGACCCGTGCCTTTTTTAAGCGCTGTATTAGCCTGATCAGGCGCGGTCTGATTGGTTTGATCGGGTACTTGATAGGTTGAGGAAAGGGTCTGCAGGCTTTGATGCGAGAGACTAAAATAGCGATCAAACGCTTTAGAGAGGGCGTATTCGGGCAGTGGTTTGCCATCATTAAAGATATCAATGGTCACGGTTTTGTCGCTACTATCGTGAGAGTGGCTATACACAGTAAGGGTGACCTCAGTGTTGGCAAAATAAATGGCATTATCTAACACATTTTGTAGCGCTTGTACCAGCCAAAACGGATCAGCAAAGACATGCGGGTTTGTCAACGCATTGGCCTGTATTGGAGCCTCGGCGATAACCAAGTCAGTCACGCATTTATCCTCACTATAAATATTGATAGGTGGTAGGTTTTGCTGTTGTAGTTTGGCGCTGTTGTTTCTTGTGAGGGTTTGCAATACTGGCAGTAGCGCTGTCAGTTGCCGATTGAGCTTAAAGGTAGGTTGCTCGACCTTGGCCAGTAGTAATAAACGATCAATCAGCTGCTGCATTTTGATGCTTTGTTCAGCGACCGAGTGGTTTAACATCTGCCGATCTTCTGCATCTAGTTGCTCATCTTCTAATAGCTCACTACTAGCACGAATGGCGGTTAGCGGGCTTTTGAGCTCGTGAGTCAGGGTATGGACATAGTCGGTGACATAGGCGCGGTTTTCTAACCGATGTTTCATAGACTCGATCGTATCTGTCAAGCTGTTGAGCTCATGACCGAAATAAAAATAGGGTTTTTTGGTGTCTTCAGCTAAGGCATTGGTGTAGTGCGTGACCAAAGTAATGCTCTGTTTGAGCCACCATGCCACCAGCCCTGCGAGGATAAGAGCGGCAATGCTCATCAGCAGCGCGGTAATGAGCATGCGATTGCGGGTATTATCAAGATACGGCAGCACACTATCGACCGGTTTGCCAACACTGACGACACCGATCACGGCACCTCTGCTATCGATGATAGGCTGCGCTACATACATAATAGAGCTACCACGAGTGCTATCGATATCTGCCGTGCTCCTCGCGCCGTAGCGCCCCTGCAGCGTAAGGTACACATCATTCCAGCGGCTATAGTCCTGACCTTCGGCATTGAGCGGGGTAGGCAAAGAGTCATATATGACCACGCCATTCGCGTCTGTTACATAAACGCGAGAGTTGCTATTGTTTGAGGATTCTTGGGTAGGCTCGAGGGTAGAGTTCGCGCCTGAAGTGTGCTTGAGCGTCGCATCAAGGGTGGCTTGATAAGTATCATCGTACAATTGCCCTGATACCAATGGCAGCTGCAGCGTCGCAGCCAGCAGTTTACTGGTATCTAGCAACGTGTCTTCGATGACTTGTTGGGCGGTGGGTTTGACGTAGCCAAACAGCTGCGTGAAAGCGACCACACCGCAAATGCTTAGCACCAGTGCGACTGCAAGCCAAATCCGAAAAAATATGCTCAAATTTAGCAGGCGTTTCGGACTGCGGGTTTGTTGCGCGGTTCCAATGGGGTGCAGTTTGGCATACCAATTGCTCTGATTAGCAGGTGTTTTGTCAAGGTGACGATGACTCTTATCAGGAGCGTTCATGTCTTTAGCACTTTAGTAATATCATAAATGGAGTATAGCGGATGAGCTAAGCTGGGCATAAAGCATACCCCAAACCGCGATGCGTGTAGATAACATCGCGGCTAGGATTGACGATCGCCAGCTGCTTACGGATGGATTTGATATGACTGTCTATCGTCCGCGCGAGGCGATGATCAGGATAGTCGCTTACCGCATTTAGCAGCTGCTCACGGCTAAAGACTTGGTTGGGCGCTTGTAATAAGGTTAATAAAATCTTACGCTCGGTATTACTCAGCTCCAGTTTTGTATCTTGCCACATCAAAGAGTAATTGAGCGGCTGGTAATGCCAGATGCCAGATTGACACTCAAAGCTCAAGGCTTGCCCTGATAGATGGTGAGCAGGAGTGCTGCTAGATGAAAGGGCAGATACATGCTGATTGGCGTTCTCAGCCGCCTCAGTAACAGTCGCCGTGGCCGCTGATTGCTCAAAGAGCAGCTGCTCACGACGCCAAATGGCTTTTAGGCGTGCGACCAGCTCACGAGGACTAAAAGGCTTGGCGCAGTAGTCATCGCCGCCCATCTCTAGCCCCAAGATACGATCAACCTCATCGCTACGCGCGGTCAAAAAAACCACAGGGATATCTTTTAATCGGCCTATATCAGGTGTATGGCGTATCTGCTGGCAGAGACTGAGCCCATCACCATCGGGCAGCCCAACATCTAGAATAATAGCCGATAAATCTTGCGCCTCATTACTGTGTAGCATCGGCAATACACTACTGGCGTTATCGAGCCACGTCATCTGCCAGCCCTCACGTTTGCAAGTAACTTTGAGCGACATAGCAATCGCCGGATCGTCTTCTACCAGTAAAATATGGGTCATAAACGTAATATCTTTATTAAAGGGTGCCTGCTATATAGGGCACTGGTGATATGAGATTGAAAAATATAAATAAGGCGTCATACAGTAGTGAGCGCAGTGTTTGATATCAGTCGTACTTGCTCTGCAGCAATTGGTATCAGTTGTAGCAGAGTCTATAATTATCGTAGCACAAAAGCGTGACTGGATTTTGTCAGTCAGTGCAAAACACTGTGAAAAATTGATGAAAATAATAGGGATAAAGGCGATACAAACGCCATCTCAGTTCTATATTTGATGCATATTTTATGCTTTATAAAAGGAAACTAGCGATAATGAGTAAGTATCTAGACGTGGTCACCGCCGAGCACAATCCGGCACAAAAAAAGATAGACAGAGCGGTCATTTGGTTACATGGCTTAGGGGCCAGCGGTCATGATTTTGAGCCTGTGGTGCCGCAGCTCGGACTGGCTGACGACATGGCAGTACGGTTTATCTTTCCGCATGCGCCCAAGCGTCCTGTCACGGTCAATGGTGGGATGGTGATGCCGGCTTGGTATGATATCTTGGAGATGAGTCTTGAGCGCAAAGTTGATGTGACACAAATTGAGACATCCGCGCAGCAGATTCGAGATTTGATTGCCCGTGAAATTGAGCGCGGCGTCAAACCTGAACATATCGTTATCGCTGGGTTTTCGCAGGGCGGGGCGGTTGCTTATCATGTGGCGCTCAGTCATCCAGAGCGCTTGGCGGGTCTGATGACGCTCTCTACCTACTTAGCAACCAATGACAATATTGAGTATAGTGCTGCCAATAGAGACCTACCGATTTTGATTGAGCATGGTACGCATGATCCAGTCGTACCTGTGATGCTAGGCGAGCAGGCGCAGCAGTTATTGACGAGCAAAGGCTACAACGTTGAATACCATACTTACCCGATGGCACATCAAGTCTGTATGCCGCAGATTCAAAATATCGGCAAATGGTTAAATAAGGTTTTAGCTTAACTTTTTCTTATAAATATTGCCTTATAAATAGTCTCTTAGCTATTGAAATCAGGTGAGTTGACCCTATATAGTAAGTAGAGTAATTAAGACAGACAGATGGATAAGCTTTAAACGTAATAGCCAACCTGTAAATTAATGTAATAACTAACGGTTATAGGTTGAGTCAAAGCTTAAGTTAGTCTAGAATACTCAGTCTTATTGGGGATGTTCTGGCTTCGACGCTGGTGATGAAACTCAATGATGCATGTCGAGAGTGTATGTCCTCTCGTTAATCAAACATATATTGTTATAGTCGCAAACGACGAAACTTACGCTCTAGCAGCTTAAACCCTGCTTACTGCGCTGCCGATTACCTATAGTTGGTTAGCCCAGTTGAAGCGTCCGCATATAGGTTCGCCACAAGTGATTGTCTCAATCGCTTGGGTTCAAAAGTAGAGAATCGTCCAATCCATCCTGACTGTCGGATCGGTGCGGATTAAAACTAAAGACAGAAACTAAACATGTAGATTCATGAGCGTAATGCTGGCGGACGCGGGTTCAACTCCCGCCATCTCCACCAAATATTTTAAAGAAAGTCAGTCACTTAGGTGGCTGGCTTTTTTTATGACGTAGCTTTGACGTAAATTGTTTTTTCAGTACGTCAATCCGTATTCAATTTAGATACTTCAATCTTGTTCTGGTCACCATGCAGCCAACGCCCATACCGCTTAATAAGCATCTGCAAGCTATGGCCCAATTGGTTTGCTACAAATACCGGATTAACATCAGACATCAGCAGCATTGTGGCATAAGTGTGTCTGGCATTATATGCTGGCCGACGCCTTACCCTTGTCGCCTTCATTGCTTCAATCAGCCGCATGCGGGCAGGCTTTTCATTATAAAATGGCTGGCTGGTCTCTGGGCATATCATCACATAGTCATCGCTGAGCTTCATAGCCTCTAGTGCCTCAAATGCACGCTTCGAGCGGTCATTCAAATATACTTCGCGCGCTGTATGGGTCTTGGTGACTTGCTTCTCAACGCCGCGCACACGGCTTTTATTAATGATAACTGACTCATTAAACCAGTCGATATCTTTCCATCTTAAAGCGTATAGCTCGCTGGGGCGACATCCAGTCCAAAACGCGACTTCAAAATACCAATAATAAAAATGGTCCTTATCTGTCAAATTCTTATCCAGCCAATTTAATAGGGCATTCATCTCATCGCGCGTAAATGGGTCCGGTAACCCAGATTGCACCTTTTTATTCTTGATCATCGACATTGGATTTTCTGCAGGCGTGATCAATCGCAGCTCAATAGCTTTATCAAATACGCCTCGAAGTGGCACCAGACAGTTATTAAATGTCTTATCAGATTTAAATCCAATATCAGAGATGATGTCGCGTATCAGGTCGGATGTTATGTCATGAATAGGTATCAATGCCATGCGCGGCATCCAGTGCTTATTTAGCGCGCTGATATAGTCTTTTTTAGAGTCGGTGTTCGCTTCGCAATGCTTTAAGTATTTTTGTGCAATTTCTTGGAAAAGTACGCCATCTTCTACAACAACACTATTATCATTTACCCATTCGCCTCTGGCGGCGGCGAGGTCTGCTTCAGTCAGCACACCCCACTCCGCTTTAGTGATTAAATCGCGTCTAATTCTAACCGCTGCACTGATACCCGCTGCAGTGACTGGGTGCGGGAGTGTGACTTGATACCTGGCACCGTTTCGTGCAAAGTGGATTTGGATACTCCCTGATCTAAGCCGCACGCCTTGCGGTAACGTATGTTTGCTTGTTTTGTCATCCACTGGTTATATCCTCTTATTGAGTAATATAGGTTACCACTCTGCTTCATCCAAACAACGTTTTCTGGCCACTCTCGCTTACGATGAGTAAGCTTTTGCTCGGCAATGCCAGTTAGAGCAGCAAACTGCTTGGCATCTACCCAGTCGAGCGGGGTTAGGCCCATCTGATGGAGTAGATTTAAAGTATCGTTATCCATGACTTACTCCTTGTTTAAAGTGTGAGTTCGGCTCAAGAGCATCAATTAAATAAACAAAACGCCAAATTTTGCCTGTTGAGTCCATATAACTGTCGTCGTCATAATCAACAATAACTTTTCGATTTATAGCAAACTCAGCAAAGCCTTTGGCGTCATCTGGGGATTTATTGCTGACACTGCATATCGCTCCATAGCCTTCATCTAGCCATTGCTGTACTTCAGGTTTCGGTATTGGGTGTTCATCCATCAAAACCGCGTGATGCTCTTCGTCTGTAGTATCAGCAGTTCGGCAGCTGGTCATGATATACATAAGGTTTTTATTGCCATTGAATGTAAATATATTAGTAATGCCATCCACAGGTTTTGAGCTGTAAAAGCGTACTGGCACGTCTTTCACCTTGTAATGCTTACCGATGATTTTGCCTATCTTGCCTAAGTTCTTTAAATAATTACCATTGAGCAATACGTTCTTGTCTTTTTCTTGCTTGATGTCCTCAACGTAACCTGCGACAGCGCGCTTAACATCTGGGTACTTACCATCAATTAAACCTCTGAATTTTCTAAAATCTTCGTCTTTAGCGCAAACAAGCTCGCCAGTTGAGACTTCTAAGTGAATATGGTATTTGGTTTTAATGGCGTCTTTGATACAGCGACGGTTAATGATGTAAGAAAAGTCATCGCCTTGATAGTCTTCACAGACGATCCAACGCAATAGCTGATGACCGTCAGTAGAGTAGGCCAACACTTTGTTATCGCCACCGACGAAGTAAACGCCTTCTAGGTAATATCTAACATCTGATTTTGCTGCTGCGCATAACATAGCTTTTAGATAAGCTGTTTTTAATTCGATTAGATCCACGGTATATTCCTTTTTGCGTTCATTTGCGTTCATTTAAGCCATGTTAAAAGAAACACTTGCTTCAACATCAAACTCAGTTTGGCATTCGCGGCAAGTGGCTGTTACTACTTCGCCATCCATAACTAAGTCTTGGCAGGTATAACCGCCGCCGCACTCAGGACAATTTGCATCACCCATAATTACCTCCGCCCTTCAAAATGATTTTGACAGTCAAAGCACCGGGTAACACCACCAATGGCGCGCCGCTTGCTTGGTATTTCTTCACCGCATGATATGCACTCAGGAAGCGAAGGAATATCGAATACCGGCAAAACCCTAAGACGAGCAGTCATTTCAGCATCTATGCGCTCACCAGCGCGATCAATATCATCAGCCATCTTGTTTACTCTCCACGTTACTGCCACAGATAGGGCAGGTATTTGCTGGCACGTCCATGTTTAGCTCAGTTTCGAGCAGTTCAAGCGCCAACGCTTCCATTTCTTGCGGGGATTTATAGTCGTTCACAGCGATAATCCTTTTTGGTTCTTTTTGTCTGTTGGGATTTGACGTAATCTCTGACCAGGGCATTAAGTGACTCGGTCAACATAATGGCTTTGTTTAAATCAGGATTGTCAGTATTAGCAGGATTGGTGTGGTTAATCGTGACGCTTATCGTCTCACGCACGCACACCAGGTTTTCGATATCGACATTATCCACATCACCATCCGCAAACACGATCATAAAACCATCAGGCACCTTTTTGCTGTGGTGCCGTTCCCAAACAAACCGATGCAACGATTGCCATTCCGATTTACTGATCTTTATGTTCAAAAACTTACCATGGCGGCTTATATGGCCAATTGGTTTGCGGTTACGTATTAAGTCATCCATCCAAAGCCCTTGGCGTCTGCAGTAACCGTTCATCTGAGTAACAGAGATGGCTTTGCCAAACCGCTCGTTAAACTTTGCTGTCAACTCACCGCGGGGCGTGTTGGCCTGATGTTTGGCTATCCACTGCAACTCATCGCCATTGTTTATCATGGTGCGGATAACTCTTTTTAGGCCCATGCGCTTGGTGTAGCTTCGAACTTGCTCTGTGTTTAAGTTAAGACCAAACTCAGCATTTAGCATGGCTGCTAGTTTGGCGCGGGTGATATGAGCTTGGTGCTTTACCATGAAGTCATGCTGCGCTGGCGTGACACTCCATCTTTTGCTACTCATTACGATCACCGTTTCTGCTTTGTAGCGCTTTACTTGGCGTGCCGACACTTAGTATCTCATCACTAACGTGCACTTCCGCGCCTGTTTGATGAGCAAACTTGCCAGCATCCAAGCTCAACCGATAGATATCAACGACTTGTTTGCTGACCGCGGTTAGCTGGCGTGTCTGCTCATTGATGGCTTTTAACTCTTCGCTTGAAGGGCTGTCGGACATAATGTTGTCCATCTGCATATCAAGGTTTTTTAAGAGCTTGTTTAAAGTATGGCTGCTCATTAATCTCTCCCATAAGCATTAGAGATAAAAAGATTGGCATGACGAGCGGTAGCTGCTTGCTCAGATGCCTCATAGACTTCTTCGTCAAAGCCATTCATAGGGTCGGTGACATAGTAGTCGTCATCGCTGGCTAGGTAGGCCTTGTGTTCGGCAATCATGGCGTCATGGCCTGCCTGCGAGCGGTCAAATGCTTGGTTGATGTGTTGCGCGCCAGCCGTTGCCGCTGTCATACCAAGTGCTAACAATGTGATGGTGCCGATGCTGGCTAGAAAGTCTTTTATTGAGTTCATAACAGTTGCCTTGCGTCGTTGTGATGAATACAATAATAACCATAGTTATAATTACTGTCAATAACTAAAGTAATTAAACGCCAAAATAGTTATTTATTTATTACTATAGGACTAAAATTCATTGCTTTAAGGGGTTTGATTAAACTGTAAGTAATTGTTAAAACGATATTTTAGGCATAAAAAAACCGCCCATGTAGGACGGTTGTTAGTAGAGTTTTAGAAGAAGAATTTATAATTTAACTTTTTAGCCAGTCGGTAGCGCCTTTTTGGACATTATATGAGTGCCAATTACTTACATCTACTTTTATGACGAACAAGATATCATCATGATCAATGTAATTTAACAAAAAATCTCTAACTTGCTCAGAACCTCGTGCTATCGCCAGTCTCAAGCGTGCTGACGCTGACGCCTATTTATTATTACCAACTCTTAGCCTTAAAAGACCATCGAGAAAACGAAAAACAATACTAGTACGCCTACGATAATCGTTGTCATCGATATTTTGTTTTTGGGTTTTTCTGGTAGCGAAGGCGGGGAAGGCTGGCTTGTTATATCTTTATACTTTTTTAAACTTTGTGGTGATTCAGCCAAATCCTCTAGATTTAGATCAACCCATGCACCATACAAGCCTTTGCTGCCTCCGTATATTTTGCATCTTACAGACAGGGTATCTCTCTCGCCTTCACATAGATGTCGATAGCGAATAGCATCTTGCTTGGATAAATAGCCCAGCGTTCCATAGGTAGAAACGACAGCTACTGCGTTCTTGTCATAAGGGTTGTTTGGTTCGTACGTTAAATCTACATCAATAAAAGCAGACTCTCCCTTTCTGAAGGCATTAGGTTCGTTGAAGCTCTTTCTGAGAGCATCTTGATAGTTAGACTCTCCTACAATTGGAGTATTGAACTCATAGCCAAAGTGCCAGTCTGTCATTTGTAAAATCCCTTTATTAATAAAATCCTTGGTTATTCTGCATTTACGTCCGTATTTTCATCACGATTGCGGCGTTTAATTGGGAAGTTGTCCATATCATAAACTGGAATCATGACCAGGCCGCCAAATTCTTTAGCTGCTAATTTCACTTCATCAACAGTTAAATTTAGCGCTTCGTTATTGTCTGCCGCTTCATTAATTTTAGCTATCAACTGGTTTATCGGTAATTTACTATTATCCATCACATCAACCTCTTGTTATTAGTATTCGACATACTTACCCACGACTTTACCTACCAAACTGCATTCACCCATCGGCACCATTCTTTGCTCAGGCCAGTTAGGATTAAGCGGTCTTAGGTACATATCATCTGACGTTTCGCCTAGTACTAGCTGCTTAAACGTCGCTTCCTTATCATCATTGCATTGTACGATGACAAGATCGCTATCTTTGAGTGCAAGAAATCCTGTTTGTGGTTCAACATAAATAACTTCACCAGGCTTAAACTCTGGCAGCATGCTTTGCCCTTGTACGCGTAATGCAAAACCAAGTTTAGACAGGTTAGGGGGCTTTGGTGCTTCACCAATAGCGTCCTCAAACGTCACGGGCTCTACATTAGACCAACTACCCGCGGCGACCCAGCTCAATATAGGAACCATGCCTGAGCCACTAGACATTCTTGCATTTGTAGTGCCGTCTGGTACCGGATGGTTTTCACCTCCACTGCCACTGCGACCCTCTATATCCTTTATCTTCTGCATTAGATCGTCATGGCTTGGCTTTGACGTGTTTTCGCCTTCTCCGTACATCAACCAATCGACGTTAGTTTCTAGAACTTTAGCGAGCTCATTGATATATGTAGTCCGCTTTGTAAGCCCTTTTTCTATCTTGTAATAACTTGGCTGAGACATACCTGTGGCATCTGCAACATCTTGTTGCGACAGGTTTAGCCTATCTCTAGCCAGCTTAACCCTCTCTGCTAACGTGCTCATTATGATTCTCCAGTTATTACGATAATTCTAATAACCTAGGTTATCAATGTAAAATGCTTAAAGTTATTGATTTATAATAACTAAAGTTATATTATTAAGGCACAAATATACCCAAGGTAATAAAAATGAAACCTAACAATCCTTATGAAGCCTTAGTCAGCTATTTCGGAAATCAGCATAAGACGGCTGAAGCATTGGGATGTAGTCAGCCTGGTGTATGGAAATGGGTTCAAGGCAAGGCCAATATGTCAGCTGCTTTGGCATTAAAGGCAGAGCGTATAACAAACGGTGAGTTCAAGGCTGTAGACCTTTGCCCTGCATTAGCCTCACTCGAAGCCACTGATTAAATACTACAACCAACCACTTATCAACAAAACGTTTTTATAAATAGGTAGGACACGATGGACGTAATCGACGCAGCACACAAGACGGTACATAACCCTAAGCATGGCGGCTCAACAGCCATTGCCGCGCGCATGGGTATGTCAAGCACTGTATTAAACAATAAAGTTAATCCAAACACTGACACTCATCATCTACGTTTGGATGAAGCAATCACAATTATGGAATACACCAACGACACCAGCATCATCCAAGCCATGGCTCACCGCTTAGGCGGCATATTTACGCGTGTAGATGAAGAGGCGACGCAGGCAAGCATCATCATGACCGCGCTATCTACATCTGCATGCCAGGGTGACATCATGAGTGAGATGCAGCAAGCGCTAGAAGACGGCCGCATTGATTGCAAAGAGCATGACGCGCTACAGACAAAGATTCAAGACGCCATGGTCGCACTGCGCACACTCAGCGTTCAAATCGCCAATCACTGTGAGGGGAAATGATATGTGTAATGCCACTATCAATAAATGCAAAACCTGTCATTTAAGAGAAGTAACAGAAGTGACTGGCGATGATGCAGACATCAAACGTGAGTTTGACCGTATTGATAAGGCGCGTCCACTTGCCAGCATCATCAATATCAATATCAGATTGATAAAAGCTTATGAGAAGTTCGAGAAAATAGCCGAAGATCTCGATGTCAGTATCGAAGATATTATCAACGCGCAAACAAAAACCCCATCAGCGGGAACTGACGGGGTTTAGGTGTTTCTGAAATACAAACAATTGATAAAGGAATACTACTATGAATATCCAAACTTTGCAAACAAATAATAAAAAACGTATGTCTAGCCGTGAAATGGCAGACCTATGCAACAAGCCTCATGACAATGTATTAAAGCTAATACGCTCTTTGGTCGAAAAGGGTATCGTAAAAAATACGACACCCCATCAGTACACGCATGAGCAAAACGGCCAGCAATACACTCACTTTTTATCAGACCAGCGAGACAGCCTTGTAATTGTCGCTCGCTTATCACCTGAGTTTACCGCTGCAGTTATTGACCGCTGGCAAGAGCTAGAAGCGCAAGCCAGCGCACCAGTCATCCCTTCCACCTTATCTGAAGCATTACGCCTTGCCGCTGATCAGGCTGAGCTTATCGAGAATCAGCAGTCACGCTTAGCACTTACTGAGCCTAAAGCTGCAGCATTGGATGTTATCGACTGCGCCATGGGTAGCTTAAACGTTCGAGATACTGCCAAAGCGCTTGGTATTCCACAAAACAAGTTTGTTAATTGGTGCCTGGGCCATGATTGGATGTACCGCGACAAGCGCAACAAGCTAAAGATGAGCAGCATTCGCATGAAGCAAGGCTTTATGGAAGAGCGCGCAGTAACGTATCGAGGCAACAGCAACGAGCGAGTCGCAACCACTCAGCCGCTATTCACGCCAAAGGGCCTTACGCATCTCGCTAAGACTTTTGCCATCGTTCATGAGGTGGCCTAATGCATTTCTATAACTTCAACATTGCTGATTTTAACAACTCAACACGCCACCTATCGTTACCTGAGCGTGCTATCTATCGTGACTTGATAGATATGTACTATCACAACGAACAAGCCATCGATTCGTCAGATATGAATAAGCTGGCACGTCGTCTGCTATGTACTACGCCTGAATATCTTGAAATGCTCGAATACATCCTTGATGAATATTTTGTCAAACGTGGCAAGCGTCATCATCATCACCGTATCGATAAAGAGCTTAAGAATTACAAATTCAAAAACGGTAACACCGATAGTAACGGCAAGCGTAACGCTGTAACGAATGATGTAACGCAAACTGTAACGCCAAGTAACGATGGGTGTAACGTTACGTGTAACGATGATGATGCGCCCATGACAGCTGCAGAACGTACTCGCAAGTCTCGTCAAGACAAGCGCAATATGATTAACGACCTTGCTGATATAGGCGTATCTGTCGATAAGGGTATTGGTACTGCTGCTTTAAGGGAATTACATGCTAAGCATATCGATGCTATCAAGCAGTGTCACGCTAGTAACGTTGCAAACGATGTAACGCAAACTGTAACGCCAAGTAACGATGACTGTAACGCTGGTAACGCCAAAAACGCTGCTATAACTAAGAACCATGAACCAGAAACCAATAACCATAAACCATTAGAGAGAGAGGCGCACACACACGCGGGCGAGGCGGTTGTGGATAATTCTAATCATGGCTCTGTGGATAACTCTACTGACAACAATCAATCATCAGCCAACCAGCCAGCACCAGTTGCACCAGCACACCCAACTCAGTCAACAGCTAATCAGCAACCGACCACGGCTGAATTAATCCGCAGTCAACACGCAGAAAGCATCGAAAACTGGGAGGCTCCAACCATTGACCAGATGCGCGGTGAGTTATTCAAAGCGGGCAAGATGATACAGCTGACCGATGATCAGTATCAGTTTGAGGTCTCAGCATTCAAAGGTCATTACGCTGAGCAAGCGCTCAAAGGCAATCCACTGATCACAGAGTCTTATCGCAAAGTTAAGCTCGTAAAGTGGCTGATACGCGAAGCAAACAATCAAAAAGCCGATCAAGCGCGTCAGGAAAAAGCAAAGGGCCGTTTTAATATCGACAATGAAGATTGGAGTAACAGCGCTGGCAAGCCGTCTAACGGTTATGACAGCGACTTACCTGATGTGTTTCATCCAAGCCATAGCCAGCCAGTACAGGCCAAGATAGACCCAAGCAAGTGCTGCATATTTAACGGTCTACGCAAAGAGCCGCTGCCAAACATGGATGTCGCTGCAACATACGAGCATATCAAGCAACAGAGGATGCCAGGCGAGTCAGCAGATGAAACCTATGACAGAGTGTTAAACCAGTTGCAGGAGGCGGTATGAGTGGTTTCATGACTAATTTTGAAATCAAGCTCAAAGCATTACGTTACATTGCTGCCAGTTACCCCTGCTGGGTTAGCCGTAAGGAGCTGTCAGGAATACTAAATGGCACAATCAGAACACACCAGAGAACGCTACAGGAGTTGGTTAGGTTGGGTTATTTGGAGTGTGATAGGAGTAATCCAGTAGGGTATCGACTGATCAAAGGTAAGTTTAAGGAGTTTCAGGGTTTATGAAAAACATCTACAACAACAAGCAGATACAAAAACAGGAATGGATTAAGACCAATACTGTTGTCATCACATACACAGACGGCACTAAAGAAACCATGAGCCGCCAGACGTTTAATCAAATTATTAAGGGCTGAATAATGATCTTAATCGGTATCGATACAGGCGTCAAAACAGGATTTGCTCATAGCATCGACGGTGTACTGCAAGAGGTGTCTACTCAAAGCATTCTAAGCGCCCAAGATAAGGTCCTAGCGATTAGAGATGAGGCGGCGCAGTCAGACGTTGATTTGGTCGTCTGCATCGAGGATGTCCGCAAGCGCACATGGGTGGATGACAGTATAGGCCGTGAGCGTATTAAAGGCGTTGGGTCTGTCACACGCGATTGCAGCATCTGGCAAGAGTTTTGTGAGCGTAACGGTCTTCGCCATATTTTAGTTGCACCCGCTAATATTGACACCAAGCGCAATGCCAAAGACTTCAAGATGATCACTGGCTGGGCGGGTCGCACATCTGGGCATGGCCGTGACGCTGGCATGATGATTTATAAATACCACAGACTAATTAATAAAGGTGTGGTCGACGTGCCAGCGCCAAAGCCGATTAAAACTAAAAAGGGGAAGTAGCTATGGACTGGAAATATTGGCCAGAGTGTTTTCATGCGCTGCTAGCGATGATTTATAACGTGGTATTGGTGTTGGCTGTGTCATTCACTGTGCTTGAGCTATATAAGCTATCAGGCGCGCTTTTATCGTTACTTGGGTTCGTAGCGCTGTTGATGGTTATGAAGCCCGGGTTTAAACGGGATTAATTGATAAGGGGTTTTTATGAAAAGTGTTGATGTGGTGGGTAGCACGTGGATTGATATCGATGGTATGGAGGTGAAGGTTAAAAACGTTAATGCTTGTATCGTTTACTTTGAGTGGCTCAATAATCCGTTGTTTGATTCAGACATTGCCAATGACCGTATGAGCATCACTGGGTTTGAGGCGCGTTTTAAGCGAAAGCCAGCAACCGCCAAGACCTTTAATCCACTACCATCAGCCACGCTACCACCCAAAGCCGTGCAGATACTCACCGAAGCAGTTGAAGTTATGGCAGAGCGTGGCAAGTCCTACGATAAGTCAGGCGGTCAGGCTGAGCGGTCAATGCCAAAAATTGTTGCGATGTTTAACGCGCTAACAGGGCATGA
Source organism: Psychrobacter sp. Marseille-P5312 (assembly GCF_900291405.1). Classification (NCBI taxonomy): domain Bacteria; kingdom Pseudomonadati; phylum Pseudomonadota; class Gammaproteobacteria; order Moraxellales; family Moraxellaceae; genus Psychrobacter; species Psychrobacter sp. Marseille-P5312. The sequence goes on along the minus strand of NZ_OLML01000001.1, from coordinate 72,262 downwards.
ATTGACACCAGAGCAGGGCTGGAAGTTTATGGCATGCCTTAAGCTCGCCCGCTCAGAACAAGGCGAACATCGTGAAGATAACTACTTAGATGGCGCTGCTTACTTTGCGCTGGCAGGTGAAGAAGCTGGGGAGAATGCCAAGTGAGTGATATTACGGTTGGTAGCGAGTGGATTGATGATAGCGATGGCGATGTTTTAAAAATACTTGTCGTTGATGGGGTTTTGCTCAGAGCTGAATCAAAGAACAATGGTCTTTGTACGGTATTAGCGTTTGATTTGCTGCGTAATTACAGGCCAATGAGTAGAGGTGATTTCTTGAAACAACAAGATAAAGAAGGCCTGAATATATCACCAGCAATGATTAGAGGTATACACCCTTATAGCTTTAGGTCTGGCGAATGGGCGACGATTGTGGGCTTGGTTATGTGTGGTAAGGACTATCCGGGCGGTCGATTGAATTATATGGTGATGTTCGATGATGGCAAGGTTGATTATTGGCCAGTATGTGATGAATCAAATCACGAGATTAAAGCGGCTAGCGAGGTGAGCAAGTGACTGATATCGAAATCAAAACCGAATGGGTCGACAAAGCAGGCGAGGTAATGGAAGTGCTGCATGTCGATTATGATAAAGGCGAACTTAAGTTTAAATGGCTTAACAATCCAAACCGCAAAAAAGAAAGGGTTATATCTATCGATAAGTTCCTCCGTTACGCTGTGCCAGTTGTTCGAGCGCAGGAAGTGTTAGATAAGCCTGAGCCGGCAAAAGAAAAACATAAGCCTGGTCAGTATGCCTACGCACTGATTGACGAGCTGCATAACAGCTTTGGCCAATCACCAAACCTGCAGCTATCAAATCAAGACTGGCTTGAGCAAGGCATGCACGCCAAGACCGTTAAATTCAATATTGGACAAGGTGGATTACCGCCAGAAGTAAACTGGGAAGACCACTGCGCTGCTATTGCAATGATTGATGACGCGCCAGCCAAGGCGCTGGCAAGTATATTGCTGTGGGGCAGTGATACTAACTGGGATTGGTCACGTCATTTCGATGAAGTCGTGCAGTATCTGGCAGCCAATATGATTGAGCGCTGCAATAAAAATAAGCGCGCTGCACCGCAGGCATGTACTCACAGTCTGCCTGAGCTGGCACGACTGATGGCGCGCATGGTACTGCATTTTGAGTTGTATGAGCTTTGGGATGTATATACAGTCAAAGGTCGGTTGCAGTTCTCAGGCATAAAGATTAATGCAAGCACCTATACTAATGCATGGCTAACCTACCAGCGACAGATGACGCACGACCTTTTTGATATGGTCGGCAAGGTTGATTGTTCGGTCGCTCATTATCGTAAGCAATTAAAGTTTTCGAATGCAGAGTAAGATTGAGTGAAACGATAGATAGCTTGACCCATGCCGCCCGAATAGGGTAGTATTTGTCATACTGGCTTAAGTAGTAGGTAAGGCCAGTTAAACCAAAAGACGACAGCTTAATTGCTCTCGTCTTTTTTTATGCCTGATTGGTTTAGCCACGGTCAGCACATGCCAGCGAGATACTAGGCAGCAGATGGCAACTGCGAATTGAATGAGAGCTGCCGTTATTTAATAATCATTGCATGTGATGATTGATAAGTAACAGTGGCGATGTTGCGTGCCTGTAGCTCAGTGGTTAGAGCAGAAGACTCATAATCTTTTGGTCGTAGGTTCGAATCCTGCCGGGCGCACTATCACTTACCCACGTTAGAAATAGCGTGGGCTTTTTTATGCCTAACGTTTGGTAAGGTGTGATACCCATGAGATATGAATGCACAAACGAGACGCTGTATATCAAATATCGCACAGGCGAAGCGCTAGAGTATAGACAATCAAACCTAAGACTGCTTATAGATAGAGCTAATAACGGCAACAGCGAGGCCAAGAAGTATATGGCTTTGATTGAGCCTGATAATAAGAAATGGAAGCCGAAGCTATGCCGTCCACACCATGCCGCCAATACCGCTGCCCAAACCTAGTTAAACGTAAAGACAAAGGATACTGTGATGAACATGCAGACCAGCGCAGCAACTGGACCAAGCGCCCAGACCGCAGCGGTAGCACAACCAAGCGCGGTTACGGACACGCTTGGCGTAAGCTTCGCGCGCAAGTACTTAATCGTGATGGTCATCTGTGCATGGCTTGCAAGCGCGCAGGCAGATACGTGCCAGCCACCGACGTTGATCACATAATCAATAAGGCGAGCGGCGGTACCGACGAGCTCAGCAACCTACAGTCGCTTTGTCGTAAGTGCCATAGATCAAAGACAGCTAACGAGTAAAGGGGGAGGGTGGGTAAATTGTTCAGCCGGAAGCCCCGAATGACCGCCCCCTTAAGTACATTTTTACGCGCGTTTAATTAAAAGTTTAGCCTATTGACTAAGATAAGGAATTTGTGATATGGGAGGTTTGGCAGCGGTACCGGGTCGAGGTCGCAAGCCGGACCCGAAAAAATCTAAAGGCAAAAATATCAACGTTCCAGAATTTAGTAATGTGACTGATATTGACCCGCCCGATTATATGGACGGCCTAGAGTTTGCGCCGATGATTTGGCGGTCCATCGTTCCTGAATTACTTGAGAACGAGCTGCTAAAAATTACCGATATGCACAACGTCGAAGTATTTTGCATGGCATATGAAACCTATCGGAAGTGTCAGTCAGAGATTGCTTTTAGCGGGGTCACATTAAATACCGCAGCTGGCAGTGTGATAAAAAATCCAGCATTGACAGCACTCAATGAAGCGGTAAGACAGATGGCAACTTTTGGTAGTTTGCTGGGCCTAGATCCTTCCTCTCGCCAACGCTTAACTGGCGCTGGCAATAAAGAACAAACAAACCCATTTGCAGGTGTCCTTAATATGTAACTGATGCTCAAGCGAGATATATATGGCTGATTATCCTAATGTTGATATCGCCAACAAATGGGCACGGTCGGTTGTTAAGGGCAAGGTACCAGCGTGTAAGTGGGTGGTTTTGGCTTGTAAGCGCCACTTGGACGACTTAAAAGCGTCAAAAAAACGCAACTATCCATATAAATTTGATCCAAAAGCTGCCGAAAAAAAAATTCTTTTTGTTGAATTGCTACCTCATACGAAAGGTGAGTGGGCCTTAAAGCGCTTAAAAATTCAGCTTGAGCCGTGGCAAAAATTCGGTATCGCGGTCACGTTCGGTTGGGTGCGTAAAAAAGATGGCTTCAGACGCTTTCGAGAATCATATTGGGAGGTGCCACGTAAGAATGGTAAGTCTGCTATTGCTGCTGGCGTCGCTCTTAATATGTTTGCCAACGATGGCGAGTTTGGTAGTGAGGTTTATTCAGGCGCCACAACGGAGAAGCAGGCTTGGGAGGTGTTCAAACCTGCTCGCCTGATGGTCTTGCGCTCGCCTGACTTAGTCGCAGCAACCGGCATACAAATTAATGCAGCCAGTCTTGAGCGCCCGGATGACGGCTCATTGTTTGAGCCTATTATTGGTGATCCGCCAGACGGTCAGTCACCGCATTGCGCTATTGTCGATGAGTATCATGAGCATCCTGATAGTCGTCTTTATGACACAATGCAAACGGGCATGGGCGCGCGCCGACAACCGATGATCTTTGTTATCACGACAGCTGGTCATGATATCGAGGGCCCTTGCTACGAGCTACGCAGTCGTGTGCAAGACATGCTACTTGGCAATGTGCCAGATGATGAATTGTTTGGTTGGATGTGGACCATAGATGAAGGCGATGATTGGACAGACCCAAGCGTATTGATCAAAGCTAACCCGAATTATGATGTCTCTGTATATGCTGACTCTTTGAAATCTCAGCAGACTAAGGCGATTAATTACGCCAGCCGTCAAAACTCTTTTAAAACCAAGCATCTAAACGTCTGGGTATCTGCTAAATCAGCGTTTTTCAATATGGAACACTGGCGCGAGTGTGCTGATGACACCCTAAGCATTGATGATTTTTCAACCACGCCTTGTGTGATGCCGATTGACTTGGCATCAAAGATTGATATTGCTGCGCGCATCAACCTGTTTTATCGACACGAAGATGATGGCAAGCTTCATTACTACTGCATATCGCCGTGGTTTTATTTACCTGAAGATACGGTTTATAAAGGTGATGAAAAGCAAGCGGTCGAGCGGTACCAGAAGTGGATGAACCAAGGCCTGCTTGAAGTACATGATGGCGCTGAAAACGATCTAAATGCCATCGCTGAAGATTTGGTTGTTGATGCTGGGAACTTCCCGCTCACTGAAGTGCCTTATGATGAATGGGGTGGTTTCCAAGTCGCCGCTACTATTGAGGCTGCAGGTTATGATGCGGTAAAGATACCTAAGACAGTAAAATCTTTTTCTCCAGCTATGCGTGAGCTAGAAGCAGCCATGAAAGGTGGGCGGTTTCATCATGACGGGCATCCGGTGCTGTCTTGGATGATTGGCAACGTGGTATCGCGTGAAGATGCCAATGGTAACGTATTCCCACGGAAAGAGACTAACTACAAAAAAATCGATGGTGCTGTTGCTCTGTTAATGGGTATCAGCCGCGCCATGGTGCTGGCAGGTGATGGCGGCGGTGATAATGGCTTTTACGATGACCCAATCATGATTGGCGTTTAATATTAAGGATTTAATGTGCGTAATCTAATCAAGCCCAAGCGTCTTGCCAGAGCTGCACAGGCGGCGATCAGCTTTCTAGGCTTGGATGGACAGCTGAGTCTAACGCCTAGTGATAACGTGTCAACTAGGACGGCTAGTGGCAAGAATGTCACTGTTGATAGTGCCTTGCAACTTAGTACGGTTTTTTCGTGTGTGCGGTTGGTAGCAGAGACGGTATCAACATTACCGCTAAAGGTTTATGAAACCAAGGCCGACGGTAGTCGTGTGGTGGCCAAACAGCATCCATTATATGACCTGCTATGTCGGTCGCCCAATTATGAGATGACCCCAGCGCGATTCATGCAAATGATTGTGGCAAGCCTACTGCTATGGGGTAATGCCTACGTTGAGATTAAGCGCAATGTTACAGGCAGGCGCATTATATCGCTTGAGCCGCTATTACCGCAGCATGTAAAAGTAGGTCGCAACAAAAACAATAGCGTACTCGAATACAGTTATGTTGAAGGCACAAGCCGCCGTGATATTGATCATAAAGACATCATGCACATTCGCGCGTTCGGCATCGATGGCGTCATGGGTATCTTTACGATCAACAAAGGGCGTGAAACTTTTGCTACCGCCGCCTCAGCCGAACACGCGGCTGGCAAATTTTTTGAAAATGGTTTGCAAACATCTGGGTTTTTGACAACGGATCAGAAGCTCACGGGCGAACAGCGCAGCAAGCTACACGGTCACATATCCAAATTTATGGGCAGTAGCAATGCTGGCAAGACGATGGTGCTTGAGCATGGTATGCAGTATCACGGCGTGACAATGAACCCAGAAGCGGCGCAAATGCTTGAGACGCGCGCTTTTGAGATTGAAGAGATCTGTCGCTGGTTCCGCGTATCGCCAATTATGATTGGTCACTTTAACAAACAAAGCTCTTGGGCCGCGTCAGCTGAAGCGCAAGATTTACACTTTCTGAAATACACGTTCCGGCCTTTACTGGTCAATATCGAGCAAGAGATTTTGCGCTGCTTGATAGGCCGCATTGAAAGCGATAAATATTATGTCGAGTTTAATGTTGAGGGGCTGTTACGAGCTGATAGTAAAACGCGATCCGAATATTACGCATCTGGCCTTAATAACGGCTGGATTAATCGCGATGAGGTCCGCTCTAAAGAGAACATGCCGCCGATCGAAGGCGGTGAAAAATACACTATCCAATCAGCACTAATCCCGCTTGAGAAGGTGGGCACAAACTACAATGGAGTTGCCAACGATGAGCAAGCGAACGATGATGCCTAAAGCGGATTTTGAGGCGACACACGATATAAAAATGCCATTGGCGCTAGATAGCTGGAACCCTGATATCAAAGCTGCTGATGACGACTCTGAAAATGTGATTAATATCTTAGAGCCTATCGGCTACGACTGGTGGACCGATGGTGGCATCACTGGAAAAACCATTAGCGCCCAGCTTAAACGATTTGGTAATGCTGATATCGTGGTTAATATCAACTCTCCTGGCGGGGATGTTTTTGAAGGCCTTGCCATCTATAACATGCTACGCGAATATGGCGGCCATGTGACCGTTCGCGTACTTGGTATGGCTGCAAGCGCCGCATCATTTATCGCGATGGCTGCTGATGAGGTTAAAATTGCCCGCGCTGGCTTCTTCATGATTCATAATGCTTGGACTGGCGTCGGCGGTAACCGCAACGACATGCGCGATGTGGCTGATTTTTTAGAGCAAATCGATAACACTATCGCTGATATTTATCACGTCAAAAGTGGTCTTGATGCCGCCGAGCTATCAGAGCAAATGGATAAAGAGACTTGGATTAATGGCAAGCAAGCCGTTGAGACAGGTATGGCTGATAGCTTTTTAGACTCTGATGTTATTACTGAGCAGACAAACAACTGTGCTAAAGAGCGTATCGCTGCCCACAAACTAGATTTGATCATGGCGCAGGCGGGTATGACTCGCAAAGAGCGCCGCGGCCTTGTGAAAGATTTAAAGAGTACGCCTAGCGCTACTCAACCAGATGCTACGCAAAACGCTGGCATTGACCTGAGCGGATTGATTGAGGGTCTGCAAAATGCGATTGACTCAATCAAACTAGACTAAACAAACCTATTCATTCATCCGGTCGCCTTTTGGCGGCCTTTTTTGTGAGAAAAAATTATGACTGATCAAACCAAGGATCAAATCGCAGAACAGCTCAAACAGGTTAATGCCAAGGTTAAAGAGCTGACCGACAAGACACTGCCTGCTGCTGAAAACGCTTTGAAAGAAGCGCAAAAGGCTGGCGAGCTATCAACTGAAACAAAAAACAAAGTCGATGAATTGCTTACCGACTTAAATACCATGCGCGATACGCAGAACAAGCTGCAAACTGAGCTTGGTGAGGCAGAGCAGTTATTTGCGCGTATTGGTAGCGGTAATGGTGATCAGTCGCCATCGCGTAACCGCGCAGGCGATTTGGTTATTGCAAATGACAGCATTATCGAATTTAGCAAGAATGTTTCTGCCGGTCGACGCCTAGCTATCGATGTGCCACGCGCAGCACTAACCTCATTCGCCGTAAATCCTGTAGATGGTAGCACCAAGATTGTTACCAACCCAAACCAGCGTTTGACAGTACGTGACTTACTAGCGCCGGGCGACACAGAATCAAGTGCAGTGGCGTATCTACGCGAAACGTTATTTACGAATAACGCGGCACCGGTCGCTGAAAACACCACTAAACCTTACTCAGAAATTGAGTTTGAAGAGGTGCTGTCTGGTGTCAAGACGATTGCTCACTTGATGAAGATTGCCAAACAGACGCTTGATGACTTGCCGCAACTACGCAGCATCATTAATGGCCGTTTGCTCAATGGTCTTAAGCGTGTAGAAGATACGCAGCTGCTATTTGGTAGCGGTACTGGCAATAATTTGCACGGCATCTATACGCAGGCCACTGCATTCGCCAATCCTAGCACTAAGACTACGCCGTCAAACAGCTTGGATTTAATGCGCTTGGCTATGCTGCAGGTTACTTTGGCTGAGTTATCAGCAACCGGTCACGTCATGCACGATATCGACTGGACTGATATTGAGCTGATGAAAGACGCCAGCACTAACGGCTACCTATTCAGCAATCCATTTGGCACCTTAGAAGCGCGCTTATGGGGTCTGCCAGTGGCGCAAACCAACCAGGCTGGCATGTTAGGTAACTTCTTAACTGGCTCATTCGCTGATGCCGCGCAAATCTTTGACCGTGAAGACGCAAACGTTGTCGTCAGTACCGAAAACGCGGACGACTTTGAGAAAAATATGGTCTCAATCCGTGCTGAAGAGCGCTTGGCACTGGCCGTATATCGTCCGCAAGCGTTTATTAAAGGTTCGCTAACTGTCGGACCATAATTAAGACTTGATTGTTAAGAATATGATGAAAAACGAAACTCGTATAACGGGTTTCGTTTTTTTTATTAAGCCAAAAATAATTTATTAAGTTGTTTTTGTCTTACTAAAAGGAGCAAGTTATGAAAGTTAAATTTAAAGACGTTATTTGCATGGGTAATCAAACATATAAAGCCGGCGATGTTGGTGAGTTTACCGATATCACAGGCCAACAACTGATTGATAAAGGCTATGCAGAGGCGGTTGCTGAGAAAAAAGCTGATGACGACGCTAAGGCTAAAGCGGCTGCCGAAAAAGCTGAGAAAGAAGCTGCTGCAAAAGCCGAAAAAGAGGCGAAAGCTAAAGAAGCTGCCGCTAATAAAGACAAATAAGGCTGAAGAGTAGCCTGCTAAATAAGTTGAGGAATCATTATGTGGATTAAAACTCTTAAATTTATGATGGTGAATCGCACGGTCACACCGCGCGACACCATCATTGAAGTCGATAAAGCCCAAGGCGCGGCGCTGGTCGAAAAAGCACATGCTATCGCAGTTGAAGCGCCTCAAGTTGCTGCATCAAAACCAGAAACCGCCGTACTCAAAGCGGCCAAGAAAGACGAAATCAAAACTAAGGACTAATCATGGTCACACTCGAGCAGGTCAAGCGCCAGTGCCGCATTGACCATAATGATGAAGACACGCTGTTGCTGGGATATGTTGACGCTGCTCGTGACCATATACAGAGATACCTTGATCGCACTATTTATGACGTGGCGGTACCAAGTGATGACCCTGATGGTTTGCTAGATAATGCGTCTATTGATCAGGCGACATTGATGCTGGTTGGCCATTGGTACGCGCACCGCGAATCAGTGTCCGAAACATCAATGAACGAAGTGCCGATGGGTGTGACCAGCTTGCTCGCACCTTATCGCCACATGGGAATCTAATTATGTCATGCAAATCATGCGAGGAACGTCGTGAGTACATCAAAAACCGAACAGCCGAAGCAGCCAGACGAGCTAAAAAACTCATTGCCCGACTTAGTGGCACTGATGACAAAACTGGTCGAACAAAATAACGTACTGATTAAGCAGTCAGCCGAAAAAGAACAGACGATGTTACGGCTACTTGATCAACACGATGAAATATTAAATGAGCTCATCGAGCAGCAAGATGATGATGAGCAGGTAGGTTCTACTTTTTTAGACATGGATGATTGATATGGCTATCAAAGCAGGCGAGTTGCGGCACCGCGTCACAGTCCAAAGCTTTGTCAGTGGCGGACGTGATGATGACGGCTTTGATTTGCCGTCAGAATGGATTGACTATAAAAAGATATGGGCAAAAATAACGCCGCTATCGACTAAAGATTTGCTTAGCGCACAGTCGGCAGATTCGGAAATTACCGCACGCATGAAGGTCCGGTACCGCACTGGCCTTGATGTAGATACGACTATGCGCGTTATCTGGAAAGGTCGCGTGTTTGCTATTGATAGTCAAGGGCTTGATGATAGCGACACAGGCGTTGAATATACGACTTTTAACCTTGGCGGCGGTGTCGAACAGTTTAAGGGTTGAGCCATGGCAAACAACATCACCGGTCTCGACGAGGTACAAGCCAAGCTAAGACAGCTTGGCAACGAGCGTAAAGCCAAAAATGCGGCTACTCGTGCGTCTCGCAAGGCTATGAACATCGTCAAGAAAGAGGCGCGCGAAAACGCCAAGCGCCTCGATGACAAAGATAGTCCTGAGAAGATTTGGAAAAACATTATTACCAAGGCCGCTCGAACGCGAGGTACGGGATTTGTTGTAATGCGTGTCGGCGTCAAGGGTGGCGCCAGCCAATACGCGAATACTCGAGTAAATAGGCGAGCTGGACGTGCAGGTAGAACCTATCAAACCCAGGGAGATAAAAAAAACCCTGGCGGCGATACGTGGTACTGGAGGCTGGTAGAGTATGGATCCGCCACCAACAATGCCACACCGTTTATGCGGCCAGCGCTTAATAATAACCAAGCCGCTGTGCAAGCAGAGTTTGCCCGCGCTTATAGCGCTGAGCTTGATAAAGAGATTGCCAAACTATGAGCTTTTTACCTATTTATCGTACATTGAAAGCTGATGTATCCGTGGCGGCGCTGATCAACGTAGAAACACAGGTGTTTGAGGATGTTGCTCCATATGGTACCGAGCCTCCCTATGTCGTCTGGCAAACTATCAGCGGCCAAGCAAACAACCATCTAGACGAGTCAGCTAATTTTGACGACACACAGTATCAACTAATGGTCTATGCAGCAGATGCGAAAACAGCTTACAAGATTCGTGATGTGACACGTTCAGCCCTTGAGCGCCACTCTTGGATATTAAACCCCTCTATTAATCAGTATGACAGCAGAGCAAAGCTTTATGGCCGTGGCTTTGATGCAAACTGGATATTAGCGCGTTAACTATTTACCAATCACACTAGGAGCCGATCATGGCGAAGAAAGAAAAAGGCGTACTCACGCAGGGTACAAAGGTTTGGATTAAGCATGGTGAAGATGATGCGCCAACCCTTACTAGAATGGACTGTATTACCGGCATTGTGCTTGGTGATGATAGTTCAACCGAAATTGATGATACGTGTCTTGATGAGCCAGATTCGGCAACATCAACATATGGCCTGAATAAGCCTGGTGAGGGATCAATCACTATCAATACAGACCCTGAAAATGCAACTCACATGACACTACTGCAATTGGCAGAAGATAAAGAGTTGGTAGAAGTCTACGTGGGATGGTCCGATGGTGCAGGTGAGCCAACACTAGCGACAGCGCTGGTCACTCTACCTGAAACTCGAACTTGGACGACATTCACAGCGCGACTGAAAGCTGGCGCTCCTACGTTCGACCCTGACTCTTTGGTTAAGCATGCAGTTGCTATGAAGCGTCAGTCGAAGCCTATCACGGCGTATAAGACAAATTCGTAGGCTTTATAAAAGATACGGATGGATTAGTTGGTTAAACCAAAAGCCCCTTTATTGGGGCTTTACTTATTTATGGGATTATTAAAATGGCAAAGATATTATTGTCAGATGTGAAAGCGGGTAGTTTGGTTGGTGAAATACATTCAGAAAAGGTTGAGTTTTATCACAAAGGCGAGCTTTGTGAAGTCGATATTATGTTCAAGATCCTTCCTTTTGCCATAAGCGATGATCTGCACAACCGCATGAACAATAAGGAAGATGTGGCCGCTGAATGGATTAGTAAGGCGCTAGTTGATGAAAACGGCAAGCTACAATTCACCAAAAAACAAGTCGAAGATAATTTTATTCAGCCACTGGCGAACGCGGTATTCAACAAGGTATGGGGGCTGGATAATATAAAAAAGGCGGTAGAGAAGCAGGCGCCGAAGAAGAAAAAGGAATAATCGCCGGCGAGTATGAGCTATTGTTTGAATTGGCTCTCAACGGCATAGGTGGTAATAGTGTTCATCAAGTAAAAACCAATCTAACGATGGTTGAGATTAAGCAGTGGGCGGAATACCGCTATCGCCGTGGTAGTCTAAATGTGGGCAGAAGAGTCGAACAAGCGGTCGCCAACATGATGGCTATCTATATCAACTCTCAAGGGGGTGATACAGAAGCGCTTGAGCTCATGCCACATGAAGATGATGTGATCGTCAGCTTTGAAGATCAGATTGAGGACTAGACATTTGCTTTATAAATTAAAGTTGCTCTAATGTTACTATTGTTTTATATTCATAGCTTCTGTGTTTCAAAAACAAGGAGTTGATCTGTGCATAAAACATTAGTCTGTGTCGCTATGTCGTTTGCAGTTGTCGGCTGTGCTACACCATTAACCAACTATCAGCCTACCATTCAAAAAATTAGTGAGCCGCCAATTAACAGTGTTAATGAGGCTTATGTGGGCGATAGAATGCTAAGTCAGGGTGTAGTGACAGAACGTGAAGCTTTATATTTTCCTGTCACTCAAAAGACAAGCTTTCAACACACTATCCAACAAGGGTATTATCCAAAGCGTGGTGAAGATGCTGAATATATTCAATATGGCATCTCAAATGAATCCGGTGCAGGAAAGATTATAGACGGTCCTTTATCAGATCCAACACAAAGTGTAACTCTAAGAAAATCTGACAACGCTATCTGCATGTTTACTATCTATAATATGAATGTAGATTGTAAGACAGGATTGGACTTTAAACAACGGAATTGGACTACTGCTGAAGCAAACAGCTTTCAGCAGACACTAATATACAATGGCAAAGTAGGATCGAAAGTTAATATTGGGTATAGAGAGTTTTCAGGCGATATGGCTCGCCCTGCTTTCAGTAACGCAGTTGAATACGACTTAGATGATTCACGTCAGATTGGTTACAAAGGCGCTTTATTAGATATCATAGATGCAAACAACCAAATGATTAAATATAAAGTCTTGAAAAACTTTAATACTCAATAATATTCAACTGTCTAGTAAGTGGCATAAGCAATATTCACCTCAGTCAGCAATGATTGGGGTTTTTTATTATCCAAAAAAAGGTGTTTATCATGGCAACAAACTCACTTGGTAGATTGACACTTGATTTGGCGGTACGCCTAAGTGAGTTTACAGATGGCTTGACCCGCGCAGAACGCGAAACCCGTGACCGTACTGAGAATATGGGTAAGTCAGTATCTAAGTTTAAAGATCAGTTGATTGAGGACCTCAGTGGCACGCCTATCGGTGGTGCTATTGACTCTCTTAACGAGCAACTTGGTTCTATTTCCGATGCTTTTGGCAAAGGTGGAATAGCGGGTGCAGCGGCGGTGGGTGCTGCTTCTGTTGTAGCGTCAGTGGCGGTCATGGGTGCAAGCTTAGTAACTTTAGCACTACAGACCGCCGAAGCGGATGAGCAATTAGTAAGATTAGCAACAAGAGCGAACACGTCTACTCAAAATCTACAGGTGCTAACAGCCGCTACTAAAAGTTACGGCTTAGAGATGGAAGGTGTTGGCGATATATTGGCCGATGCTCAAGAAAAGCTTGGTGAGTTTAGTGCTACTGGTGGCGGCGGCTTGGTTGATACCTTAGAGCTTATGCAAGAAGCCACTAATAAAACTGACGCGGAGCTTGAGATATTCGGTAAAAGCCTGTCAACGATGGATAGCGTCGATGCTATTCAAGCCGTCGTAGATGAAATGGAGCTGGCAGGGGCAACCACCCAAGAGGTTAGATTTGTCACTGAGTCTTTGGCTAGTGGCCTTGGCGATATCATACCCTTGTGGGATAACAACGGCGAAGCGCTCAGAAACTATGAGCGCGACCTTAATGAAGCAGGCGTAATCAGAACCAAAGAGTCTATAGAGCAATCTAAGATATTAGCCAATGAAGTCGAAGGGCTAAAGATTAATTTTGAGGGCGTACGCAATGAGCTGGTTACTGAGGCTCTCCCGGCCATGGCGACGCTAATAGACTACTTCAAGGAAGGTACGAAACAAGGCGGTAGCTTTAAAGACGAAATTAGTGGCGTTGGACAAGCTATAAACATAACCGCCGCTTCAGTAGTTGGGATAGCGGCGGGTATCGGACAGCTCATCAATGCTTTTTCAGCAGTCGGTATGCAGATGCGCAATATTGGCCAAACTGCTGATAACTTCTTCAGCGCAGACACTTTAGCGGATAAAGGTAAGGCTCTATTCACTGGTTTCTTCAGCGCTGGCGCTCTAGCGAGTGGCAGTATGTTGGATATATCTAGCCAGTGGGCTAGGGATATGGAAACTATAGACAAGCTATTGGATGGCGCGTCTAGCAAAATGAATAGAATCAATACACAGCGCCCTGTAATCAATAATTCATTCGGGAGTGTGTTAGGTACAAGCGGCTCCAATGTGGCTTTTCCTTATAACAATAATGGGATCCCTTATAGAAATGGTGCGGTAGATGCGGAGATAAAAGCTACTAGGGCTTTGGCTGATGCCGCTAAAGACGAGGCTAAGGCTAGAGAAAGAACTGCTAAAGCAACCGCTGATGCTTCTAAATATATCCAATACGCAAACAAAGGCGCAATTCGAAATCAACGCTTAAATCCCGAGCTCGAGCAAGCATTATCTTTTTTACAAGAAGAAGGGATAGTTTTCAAAGTGAATTCAGGCGGTCAGCCTGGTAAAGGATCAGGTGGTAAGCGAGTTGGCTCTACTGCGCATGACCATGGCTATGCCGCTGATGGTGATCTATATAAGGGTGGTAAAAAACTAGACTGGAATAACTCTAAAGATTTACCACTGCTAAAAGCTATCGTTGAAGAGGCTGCCGCACGTGGCATCAATGGTATCGGTGCTGGTAATGACTATATGGGCGCAGGGCGCTTTCACTTTGGTATTCAGCAAAACGCAGCGGCTTGGGGTAAAGATGGCAAAGGGGCCAATGCGCCAGGATGGCTGAAGGCTGCGCATAGCGCTGGCATGTCTCGTAAATATTCAGGTACGTTTTATGGCAAAGCTTTAGCGCAAGATGCCAAGATTGCTGAACAAGCTCAGCGCGAACAAGCAAGACTCGCTGCAGAAGCATTGCGCCAGCAAGAAGAGATTAAACGCGCTCAACTCTCTATCGTCAATCAATACGCAAGCGATAAAGAGAAAATCGAGCTTGATCATATCGCTCGTGTTGAAAGTATAGAAGAAGCCTACGCCGAAGGCTCTGCTGAGCGAGCTAAGTATTTGGCACGCGAAGAAGAACGCTACGCTAAAGAAAAAAACGCAGCAGCTCTATCCATCATGGAGAGATACCAAGGCGAGGAGCAGCGCATCCATGCCAGGCATCAAAAAGCACTCAAAGAAATCGAAGCCGCCAACATCAAAGATGATAGCGTGCGTCAAATGTATGTTGACGCGCAAAACGCAGCTTATCAAAAGGACTTAGATAACTTTAAGTTTGCATCAGAGGCCAAGGCTCGTGCTCAGGATAAAATGTATCAATCCATTGCTGATAGCGCCCGTGCAGGCGGTATAAACGCGCTAAGCACTGGCAAAGATAGCATGATGCAGCGCACATTAAGCGATGAAGATTACCAGCAATGGCGCTTGAATCAAGATTATGTAGAGGGTTTTAACTCTATTAATAATCAGTATAAATCCCGCGAAAGTGAGATTAACGCTGTCGATGAGCGTGGCAATTATGCACTGCCTGAGCTTGAGCGCTTTGAGTTATTGGAGATTGCCAAGCAAGAGCACCTAGATAAAATGTGGGCGCTAGAGCAGGAATATGCGTTAAGAGATAAGACACTAGCAGAACAGCAGGCAGCGCAGCGGGTCGCTATTTATCAAAGTCTCTTCGCTGGCATGACCGAAGCTGCAGCCGTGTTTTTTGGTGAAAGCTCGAGAATGCATAAGTTAGCCTTCGCTGCAGAGAAAGCATACGCCGTGCATAAAGCGCTTATGAATGTAGAGGAAACCTACTCTAATACTTTCAACTCACTCTCTGCCATCCCGCTGTTCGGTCCTTATATCGCAGCCCCAGGAGCCGCAGCCGCGGCGGCTATACAAGTCGCAAGTGCTGCTAGTATTCAGGGCATGAGCGCGCCATCAGTCAGCGGTATCGCTCATGGCGGGCTAGATTATGTGCCAAAAGAGTCAACATACCTGCTTGATGAGGGTGAGCGCGTGCTATCTCCCAAGCAAAATAAAGACTTTACCCGCTTTATGGATACTGCAGGCAGGCAAGGCAATATCACGATCAACAACAACTCTAGCGCCGAGGTCAGCGCCCGCCGCGAACCAAACGGCGCAGTCACTATAGATATGGTAGACAAAATGATTGAAAAATCGTTTCGCCGTATCGGCCGCCCAAACTCGCTAGAGAGTAAATCAATACAACGCCATACAACAGCAAGGGTCAAACGTTAATGAATAACTTTGCATTATGCCCACTGCAGCGCGGTTACACGCCTGAAGTAGCAAACAACTTGCTTGAGCAGGCGCTGGCAGGCGGGTTTGCTCGTCAGCGCATTCAGTTTGTTAATAATGTACATACTGTCACAGCGTCAGTCATGCTCGATGAAAAGATTAAGCAGCAATACTTTTGGGCTTTTTGGAGCAATCATCAGACGAATCCACGGCCATTTCTTTGGCGCTTGATCGTCGATGATACTGAGATGACGACTTACGTCTGTCAGTTTGTCGCAGGCTCGTTACGTGTTAATGAGCGTGACGGTAAAGTCTATAGCGTATCGTTTGGCCTGCGCTTAAAACCAAACCATACCGACAAGGGGTTTGATGAAACCATTATTGGTCTGTGGGAGTCAGGCGACCCACGCAAGTTACTTAATTTACTCGAAAAACTGGTAAACGAAGATTTGCCCGATGCACTAGGGAGTTTGTAATGGCGGTAACGATTGACGATATCAAAGATCTGCATCTTGATAGTGCGCCCAGTATTGCCGCACTTGAGACGATAGAGGTTAGCCATAGTCTTTGGCCAAAACCAATACGAATAGTGACCAATCATGCTGATGGTATTGATGCCATGCTGGAAACGGGAGATGTCGTACATTTTGAGTTTGCACCACTACTTATCAACAAAGGCAAGACGTCTGATGATTTAGACCAAAGCCTTAACATTACCCTGGGCGATTTGGGCGAAGTAGTACCACCGCTCATCAAGCAGATAAGATCGTCAGACAGTGATGAGCATCCGCAGGTCATCTACCGTCAGTACGCTTATGACGTCGCCACGATGTCATTTGCCAAAGATAAACCTATAGACATCATCAAAGGCTTGTTTGTTGAGCAAATGAGCCGCGACCATCAAGCAACGACGTTTGATGCCAAAACGCCTGACAAAAACACCGTGGCGACAGGGCGGTCTTATACGCCTGATGAATATCCTGATCTAAAGGCATTGTTATGAAGAGCATTGACCCTTTACTTAACCGTAGTTTTGACCGTGACAACTATCATTGCGTGCACTTTTTGATCGACGCTGGCAAGTATTTGTTTGATTATGATTTTAGCCACTGTTTTTTAGGCCTTACTGGCTCGCTCAATACCACACTAAGCCCAAATAAACACAGCATGAGCCGGGGACAGCTGGTGACGTCACCAGCTGATGGCACTATCGTGCTAATGATGACACTAGATAATCGTCATCATGTTGGGCTTTATTATTGCGGACGAGTGCTGCATTTGTCTGAGTTGGGGTCACGTTTCGAAGCTATGCGAAGCATCAAACGCCAATATAAAAAGGTACGGTTTTATGACGTTAAAGATTTTCCACAATGAGCTTGATGCGAGCGAGTGCAGTGAGTACAGTTTTGACTGTTTACTGACAGAGTGGTTGTCAATCCGTGAGCAATACCCCTCAGCGCGTCTCTACAAAGACACAATATGCGTGCAGAACGACATCACACCCAAAACCAAAGCTCAAGCGTGGGCCATGAAGGGTGTGACCGGTGAGTATCATGTGCTGTGCCATGCAAAAGACCCTGTGACAATAGGCGTCCTTGCAGCCGTTATATCGGTCGGCGTGGCGGTTTACACATACATGAACATGCCAGAAATGAACACGCCTCAAGAGGTGTCCGGCTCTCCAAATAATAGCTTGGCGCAGCGTCAAAACAAACACCGCGTAGGCGAGCGGGTGCCGGATATATATGGTAAGCGCAAAGTTATACCTGACTTGATATCAACAGTTTATCGGTATTATGACGGCAGCGTACAAGTAGAAGAGTGTTTGCTCAGCATTGGCACTGGTTTCTTTGCCATCGACGAAAATATGATAAACGAGGGTGAGACGCCTATCAGCACGATTGATGGCGCCTCTATCAGTATTTATGAGCCAAACCAGTCGTTAATCAGCCCAACGCCACAAATACAAATAGGGTCTGTTTTTGATCAGCTGCCGATTGTCACTAAGCAAGTCAGCGCCATCGACGGTAAGCAAACACTGCTATCGCCAAATAGCGCGCGAATCTCTACACGTTCGGTCACTGTCACCAGCCCAAATGAAATAACCGTACCTAGCGGCACAATAAGTGAGACTGGCCGCAGATGGGATAAAGACTTTGACAGTTTTGTAGAATATAAGATTGAAGGCTCTGTTGACTTTTCTTATAGCTTTACTGCTGGTGAACAAGTGATTATCAGCAATGCTATTTATGGCACGGTTGAAGATGTTCGATTGTCGGGCAACACTGATGTAGCGATGGCCGGCGTGCTGACTATCGCTACATCAATCAATGTGATCGATCCAAACAACTATAAAAAAGTGCGTATTGCTGCTTTGCTAATTAATGACGCATCGAGCGGGTCGCTCGACTTGGCAGGAGAGTATGACGTTGCATCGATAACCAAATCAGGCTCACCTGGCGCTTACTTCTATGAGGTGGTATTGGCGGATGGCTTTGCAACTACCAACCCTAACTGGTCGCTATTAACTGCAGATGGTGTCGCTGTTACTGCCGCGATTTTGACAGGCAATAATAACAACGTGGATCTGAGCGGCACCTATACTATCGCCAGTACAAGCGGCGGCGTATTGAAGCTTGTCGACCCTGTTTCGGTGAATGCCGACTGGGGTAAGCTTGATAGCCTAACAGAGGCTCAAAAACAAAGTCTTTTAAATAGAGAGGTGTTAATAAAAGGCTCAAAGGACAATTTTATTGGCTGGTACTACTCGGGCAATAAAGATACTACTGGGTTTATTCTTAACTTCTTGGCGCAAAATGGTATTTATGATGGCGACGATAGCAAGCAAGTAGCCATTGAAATCGAATATCAGATGGTTGTTGATGGCGTGCCGACTGGGCAGATATATCGCTACGGTGATGTCATGCAAGGCGTCGCCAATAACCGAAATCCGATTGGTTTGAGCATACGAAAAGAGTTGCCGCAGGCTGGCCAGTTTAGATTCAGGGTCAAGCGCGAAAACGATAACGGTGATAGCGCCAGTTTAATAGACGATGTGGTTTTCGAGAGTGCGTACAGCTACTACGAGACTAAGAAGTCAGTCTATGAGCATGATACGATTATCCGATTGCGGCGCATGGCTATCGGTTCTGGCACTAATGCCAGTGAGCTAAATATGATTGCACATCGTAAGCTTAATACTATCGATGGCTTTTTACCCACAAGTGACTTTGCTGATATATCGATTGCGATGGCACTTGATCCATTCATCGGTCGCATGGATTCCAGCGAAATAGATGCTCAATCGCTTTATGATGTCAGTGATGAAATAGCCGCGTACTTTGGTACCGATAAAGCGTGTGAGTTTAACTACACGTTTGATGATAAATACGCTAGCTATCAAGAAATGATATTTACGGTCGCTGAAGCAGTGTTTTGTACTGCTCGTCGTGAAGGTGGTTTGCACTATTTTGGCTTTGAGCGTGAGACGCCTAATAGCCTGGCGCTATTTAATCATCGAAATATTGCGCCAGAGAGTATGTCTGTCACCGAGTTTTTTGGCATACAAGATAATTATGATGGCGTTGAGTTTAAGTGGCGCGATCCATCAGATAACTATGGCGAAACCATTATCCGGTTACCAGATGAGCTGCGCACCAACTATAAGACCATTACAAGCCAAGGCGTGACCAATAACGTGCAGGCGCATTTCTTGGCGCATAGGGCTTGGAATAAGCTTAAACATAACCGTAAGGCCATCGAGTTCACCGCATATGGCGAGGGCGACTTGGTGACACGTATGGATAGGATTGCCGTCGTCGACTCTACTGTGCCGATACTGTGCAGCGGTCAAATCGAACTGCAGGAAAACACCGTTTTGACGCTGGATTATCCGGTTTATTTGGATGCTGGCAAGAGCTATGTTATCCATCTGCAGCTTAAAAATGGCACCGTCGATGTGATTGAAATCATTAGGCAGACTGGTGACTATCAAATCGAAGTTGCTCGCATACCTATGATACCGCTGGTGACCGCTGGCGTGACTCATGCTGTGTTTAATATTACAGAAGCGACCGCCGCGGAGTCTGATGCGTATCTGATCAGCGAAAAAACTGGGAACGGGCTGTTTGAGTCGACGATAAGTGCAATGGCTTATGACAGCAGGTACTACCCGAATGATAAAGACTATATAAACGGCTTAATCATCTAAATTAATATAAACAATCACTCAAAGCCTCGCATCTAGCGGGGCATTTTTATGGGGAAAGGAAATGTCGGAATTATTGACGATGCAAGATTTGGCTAATGGTCATTTAGATATTAAGGTGCTGGGTGAAGCTGCCAACGGCGATGAAAATACGATAGTGACGACGCGCACTGGGAATACATATCCGTCTGCTGAAAGAGCTATCAATATCATGTTTCAAAATGGTGGCTTACCTGCTACACCTTTTAAGACCAAAGCGTTGATGACAGCGAGTGCGTTAGTTGATGGTAAGTATGCGATGGTGACTAACGACGCTCATAATAACGGATTGTATGTTAAGACCGCAGGAGCTTGGGTTAAGAGCGAGTATGACCCGCTTATACAAGCTAAGGCTTACACCGATACAAGTAAAACGGACGCTTTAAACACAGTGAGCGAGAGGCTGAAAGCAATAGCAGAGATTAAAAGTGTAAGTTCTAATGCTTATGTGTTTGCAGACCCAGATGACAAGGTTTTAGCGACCTTGAGTAGT
The DNA here is from genome assembly GCF_900291405.1 of Psychrobacter sp. Marseille-P5312. NCBI lineage: Bacteria > Pseudomonadati > Pseudomonadota > Gammaproteobacteria > Moraxellales > Moraxellaceae > Psychrobacter > Psychrobacter sp. Marseille-P5312. Next base: position 51,638 of record NZ_OLML01000001.1, on the reverse strand, counting down.
GATGCAGTTTTCAAAGCTAATGATTTTGAGGTTACAGAAGGTACGTTAAGCGAAGCCTTGAAAGGTAGTGCTAAAGCTATAGAAGCAGGTATTGCATACGGGATTACAGACGACGAAGGCTCCTTACTATTTGGTGTAGACAGCAAAGCTGATGTGATTTCACCACATCCACCAGTAGCAGGTTTTGGTATTGACGCTGTGCGTAGTCAATTATTAGACAACGCCAGCATAAACAATGCAGGTGCTTATTTAGAGCGAGTAAGTAGTCAGCACCTAGAACCTATGAACTTTGATGTCGATGTAGCATTACATGGCACTGACGGTAAAGAACATGTGCGTATGGGTACAATGCATAAAATAAGTGACACTTTATTTTATGTCACATTTATGCAATTTTCTGTGGCAAATCAAGACTATGTGGGCGACCTTGTTGCTAGATTTGTCACTGTGGACTGGGAAACTCAGACCGCTACGGTGGGCGAGACTATCCCTCTTGGGAAGACACTGGGTTTATTTGAGACTGAACCATACAAATCCTCCTCGTTATCTCATTTATTTGATGTTAAAGATGGCGTTCTATTGGTTGCGGTGGTAAGCACAACAGCTCAGGGTGGAATGAAGGTTTATAAATCAGTTGATAACTGTCAAACATGGACAAAAGTTGGAAACATAACAACACCCGAACTGTTATATCCTTCGTTAGATTCAGTTGCTTTGGTTCCAGATGGTATATATAAAGACCGCTTACTTTTTGCTGGATATACTGTAGGTAGTTCAGATAGACGGTTGATTGGGGTTTATTCGGACGATTTTGGTGCTACGTGGCAAACTGGCTACAATATCAGCCCTACTGAAATAGGTATGCCGATGGAGGCAAATGAAGCTGCTGTTACTACTGATAGTAACAATAACTTTATTTTTGTTATACGTCACGAGTTATCACCTGGTGTAGCTGATAAGCGAAAAATGTATTTTGCAAAGTCCACAGATGGAGGTAAGACAATCAAAGAATTTGTACCCGATAGCCCTACTTTTGGAGACCGCTGTGCATATGGTATGCAGCAAAGAGCACCTCACTCTTGGGACGGAGTGCCGAGCATTGCTATTACGCACCCATCGCGCCTTGGACGTAAGGGGCTGAGATTGTATTTGTCACATAATAACTGTGCGTCATGGACTAAGGAGTATCAATTAATACCAGAGACAGTGAAGACTGGGTACACATCTATAAAAAATATAGACCAACACACGCTTGGTATTGTGTACGAATACGGAGATTTCAACGCCTTTTCTAATGTTGCAATTAAATTTATTAACAATGCGGAGATATACAAATGAGCTTAATTTTAAAAACAGATGTTAAATATACTGGTGTAACAAAGGCACGCCATATCTTAGAGATACTGCAAGCAGCCTCTGAAAAAACAAGCTACATTAGGAGCATGCTAGCAGATGTGGGTGCAGATAGTAGTTATGTCACAGATGTCACATCACCGACAATCACAACCAAGCTCTTAGACCATGTAAAATTAGTACAAGAAGCAGGTGCTACAGTATTGTCAATGCACTACACAGTAAGAGCCATTGTTTTTGTTTTAGAAAACAACCTTGCTGACGATTCTTATGCTTGTTTTTCACCTGATTTTGGTGTTAGTTTTTTTTCAAACGGTAATATAGATAAGGTGTACGGTTTAGCAGGTAGTACGGGTAGTGAGCTTGCACAATACCCATTAAAGCTAGGCAATGACTCTAACAATAATGTATTAATGCCAGTAAAAGAAGATTTAGGTGGAGTTGTTGTTGGCGATAAGACAGTTGCCATTGATAAGGGTATAATAATTGCTTCTTGCCGTAAACTAGATGGAAAGGCTACACCTGTAACCTTAATTTCCATACGTGATGCCAACAGCATTAGCAGTATCCTAGCGCCAAAAATAGTTTTTAGCAAGCCTGAGGGTAGTTCTAATGCCTCGATTTATTTATCAGATACCAAGGCTGTTGGGGGGACTGGTCATACAACAGGGGATAAATCTCCCGACTTTTTCCACATGGCAGGTGTTGCTGCGAAGTTCGAGTACGGTACCACGGCAAACAAACTATATGTAAATGGCGAGGAGTTAATTAGTGACTCTGGAGATACTACAATGTTCGATTTAACGACTTATAGCGTAGTAACCCAGTCTGGCACGCCTATATCCAATGGTTGGATTGCAGAGCAATGGGTTATCAACAGTAAGAGTGATGCACTTGCACAGGCACTGAGCAACCACTTGAATCGACAATAATTTAAAATAGTTTAACAAAACCCCTTAATTGGGGTTTTTTATTATCTAAAATTTGAGGGGAGACAATGCCAAACAACACACCCTATTGGGACATAATACTACTAAAGCTATTGGTATTCCTACCTAAAGTTTTTGCCGCGGTCATCGGCGCTATTCTTGGTTTGATGCTATCAGGTGACATTGGCAGGGACGGTAAGATACAAGTCAATATCTCGGTCATCGTTAAGTTTACAATCGCTGTCACGATCAGTTTGTACGGCGGCGAAGCGTCTATTGAGTATTACAAGCTACAAGACTACAGCGTGATGACACATGGCTTTGTCATGCTTATGTGGGCAGTGTTTGGGATGCTTGCAATCGGCATTGTTTATCAATCTATAGCGCTGTGGCAGGGCAAGACGCTTGCTGAGGTGATAAAAGAAATCAAAGACGCAGTGTTTGCGATACTTGGAAAATAACAATCAGTATTAAATATAGCCCTATTTTTGGGGCTTTTTTAATGTCTAAAATAAGGTAAAATTTATGAGCGTATTCGACGCAATTTTCGAGCGACTAATGAGGCACGAGGGCGGTTACGTCAATCACCCAAGCGACCCTGGCGGTGAAACGATGTGGGGCGTGACAAAACGTGTTGCTCGTGCTCACGGTTATAACGGTCCAATGCGTAGTTTGCCAAAATCCACGGCTCAAGCAATCGCTGACAAGTCGTATTGGCAAGCCATTAAAGGTGACGAGTTACCACGCGCTGTCGCTTGGCAGGTATTTGATGCAGCGTACAATCACGGTAACCGCAATGCTGTTAAGTTTTTGCAACGCGCAATCGGTGCGAGAGATGACGGCATTATTGGGCCGCGCACACTAGCAGCAGTCAAAGCAATGGATCAAAACGATATTATCTTGCTATTTAATGCGGAACGCCTAGATTTTTACACGCGCTTGCGTACTTGGCCGACATTTGGTCGCGGCTGGTCACGTCGTATCGTTGGTAATTTACGGTGGGCAGCTAACGATAATTGATAATTAGTTCAAATTTTAGATAAAGCACTACCTTTTAGGCAGGGCTTTATAGTTTGATAAAAAAAGATATAGTCGTTTATATTGATAAAAATTATCATTTCTTATAAATCAAAGTGTCGCATTATATTTTTGTACTCATCATGTTCCATAAAATACTTAGCTGAGTACTTCGATCCCAGTATTGATAAATGACCACCATCATAACTATAAGGAACGGTAAGCCCGTTAACTTTAAAATTATTACTTTTATCATATAGGTATGTCCTATCGATAAAGTGAACATTGTCATATTTGTTAGCTATTTTTTCCATTTTCATATTAGCTTCACGCATTGCTAAGTCAGGGCTATCATTATTATCAATAACATCTGGTATATCGAAGTAGATACTTTTTTTGAAACTTTCTAGTGGGTTTGTGCCATATGACCTAGGAGCAGCCATAATTATAATATTAACTCCTTGCTCTGATGCTTTAGAAATAATTTCCTCTAAATCATTTGTTTGCTTATCAGTCTTGATACTTGTCCACAATCCAGAAAAAATAATATTTTTATAGCTACCTAGGCTTTCTATTAAATACTTTCTGTTGAGCATACACTGTTCATAAGCAGGGTCCGTTTTTGAACCTGCAAAGTCGTCTGAAAGAGAAGGTGTACACCAATTTGTAACTACAGACTGAAATGAGGCATCGTTCGCTTTAAACACTTCATCAAAAAATGGTTCATTATGCCCCGCATAAGAATCACCAAAAAGCAAAGTGTTGGTAGGATGGTTAGCCTTTCCTAAATAGCATTCAACTCCCTTATTTGCATCGACCTCAAAATCTGAAAGTTTGTGTGCATCATAAAAGCAGTACCCATTGCTTCTATTTGGCATTACTAGCTCACTCATTACTTCTTTTTCTTGAGCACTCAGCTCAAATCTTTCATCAACGCCATTTTTAAGGAAAGTTAGACTCCCGAGCACCCCAATAATTCCAGCAATATAAATTGGCTTACATTTCAAGTAACTTAAAAGAGTGGGAAAACTTCTTGGAAAGTTAATTTTTTCAACATACTTATAACTTAGGAAGCCAAGAAGTATGGATAGCGCCATGCCTAAATAAATATAGTATTCAGGCATGGCGAATGTATAAATAATGACTACCAAAGGCCAATGCCATAGGTAGATAGAATAAGACCATGTGCCTATTTTTTGGAATACGATATTGCTTGTCATGATACTGTCATTGCGCTGTGCCTGAATAATAAGGAACGAGCCCACAACAGGAAATAGTGCTAAGTAACCAGGCCAAGCATTTTCTGCTGAGATGAGGAAGTAAGACCCCACCACTAAAACTAAACCTATTTTCTCTAAAAGCTTTTTTCTATTCTCTTGCAATGTAAAAGGATAAAGGTAGGCAACACCACCGATCAACATCTCCCACGCTCTTGCGGACAATAAGAAATATGATGCATTAGGCCATTTATAAGTAGAGTAAACGCAAAAAATAAAAGCTAAAACTGTTGCCACTAGTATCATAATCTTCATAGTCTTTATAGACAGAAACTTGCGCATAGCCACAAGTATCAACGGATAAATGATATAAAACTGCCACTCAACTGATAGTGTCCATGTGTGTAACAGCCATTTCTCATGAGAAGCTGCGTCAAAATAACCTGCTTCTCTCCAATAAATAAAGTTAGATAAGAAGCCGACACTACTGGCGGCATGCTTCCCTAATGGTTTGTACTCTAAAGGCGTCAGATAGAACCAGCCAAAGACTAACAATACCAAGCAAAGCAACGCTAAGGCAGGGATAATCCTATTAGCACGAGCGACATAGAAATTTAGAATAGAAAATTTTTCTTGCTCGATACCTCTAAATATAATTCCAGTCATTAAAAACCCTGAAATTACAAAGAATACATCAACACCAGCAAAACCACCGGGCATCCAAGCGGCATTAAAATGGAAGAGGACAACAGCGATGACTGCAAAAGCCCGAAGCCCGTTAATATCTTTTCTGAATTTCATAGGATATACTTACTAAAGGATTATAAAATTTGTCGATAGTATATCTACACCGTAAATATATGTATACTTCGATGCACTAAAACTCAATAATTTCATCACAAGATAATTAGTCTGTGACATGATTCTTGACATCCTATCGTCATACGCTATCACATCTAATCACATTGCATAATCGTAAGTCATTGATATTATTAAGGTCGTATTTGATAGCGTGTGATAGTGTTTGATGTAATCGGGTTCAACTCCCGCCATCTCCACCAAATATTTTAAAAAAAGTCAGTCACTTAGGTGGCTGGCTTTTTTTTATGACATGATTTTGACATGATTGGCTGACAGACGACCGTTGCCTTGGTTTTGTCTTACATGGCCTGCGTGCCAAGTAGGTCGTAGTGCGCGAGGTGATAAATCAGCTCGGTACTTTGTTGCAGTGGCTGCCAAAAAACCAAAGGGAATGTGTAAAAATAAGCCAATACGGTTACGCATACCAAGCTACCGATTTTTTGATACCCATGCCTGTTATTGAGGGAGAAGGGCAAACTGTTAGGTGATTTTTGATGAATGGGTTAGGGATGGGCTGTCCTTTAGAGACGGTTGAGAATCCAGGTCGGGAGTTTCCCAAACTTTGTGTAACTGCTTATATGCACTAACCGGAGAATAAGCAATGACGACTCAATCTGACCTTAAAAAACTGGCCGAGCAAATGGCTGGTAGCATGAAAAGCTTCGATGACATCAAAGACTTTCAAAAGCAGCTCATGCAGTCGTTTATCGATACTGCCCTTGAAGCTGAGATGGAAGACCATCTCGGCTACCCCAAGCATGAGAAAGCAGACAAGCCTAATAAGCGCAATGGATACACTAAAAAAACCGTCCGTAGCGACACAGGCGATCTTGAGATATCCACCCCAAGAGACCGTGATGGTGACTTTGAACCTGCCTTAGTGCGTAAGCATCAAACCCGTATTAGTGGCCTTGATGATAAAATCATATTCCTTTACGCCAAGGGTCAAACCACCACTGAGATCGTAGAGAGTATTAAAGAGCTCTACGATGTCGACATCTCAAGCTCTCTTATCTCAAGAGTCACCGATAATATATTAGAGGACATCACCGCTTGGCAGAACAGGCCGCTGAGCAGTGTTTATCCTATCGTCTATTTGGACTGCATCGTCGTTAAGGTACGCCAAGACAAGCAGATCATCAACAAGGCGATCTATCTGGCGCTAGGCGTGGGACTTGATGGTAAAAAAGAGCTGCTTGGCATGTGGCTATCAGAGAACGAAGGCGCTAAGTTCTGGCTAGGTGTTCTCACTGAATTACAAAACCGTGGGGTACAAGATATCCTCATTGCCTGTGTCGATGGCTTAAAGGGCTTCCCTGATGCCATTAACACCGTCTATCCAAAGGCACAGGTTCAGCTGTGTATCGTACACATGGTGCGCTATTCAATGAAGTTTGTGCCGTGGACGGATAAAAAGGCCGTAGCGGCTGATTTAAAGGCCATCTACGGCGCTGATACCCTTGAGATGGCAGAGGCCAATCTTGAGCACTTTGATGAGACTTGGGGCAAGGAGTATCCGCACGTGGTCAAGTCTTGGCGTAATAACTGGGAGGGCTTAACGGTGTTCTTTGGCTACCCTAAAGACATCAGAAAAGTGATTGATACCACCAATGCGATAGAGTCACTAAACAGTGTGATTCGGACGGCAGTGAATAATCATAAAGCGATTAAGAGCATGTATCCAGTTATGGATTGATATAGACTACCTTGAACGCTACTTGAACACACAAGATTGAATTCTTTAACTATTAGGGTTTTTCATTAATAACCCTCACTCATTCAAATAAAGCTCAGCCAAGCTATCAAGCTCAGTTTTGACCGCTTTCCAATGCGGCATAACTTGCGACAGCAGTCGCCAAAACCGCTCACTGTGGTTGTGCTCTTTGATATGACACAGCTCATGCAGTATCACGTAGTCGATACATTCTTTAGGGGCTTTCACCAAATGTGGATTGAGGACTAAGTTGCCTTGAGCCGAGCAGCTGCCCCATTGTTTTTTCATCGATAGTATCTTAAACGTGGGTGAGCTATGCACCCAATCAGCTTGAGGCAATACGGCAGCAAGGCGCTCTGCAAATACTATTCTAGCTTTAGTTTGATACCAAGCATCTAACAGTGCCTTAACTTTAGCTGCTCGGTCGCTACCACTGGTATCATCAGCAGCATTGCTACTATGAGTCAAAGTCACGGTCAGCTTGCCACGAATCAGTTTTACATTAGCAGCTTGCTCAGGGTCGACAAGTACTTTGAGCACGTATCTGCGACCCAAATAAAACTGAGGCTCACCGCTGACATAGCGTTTTGGCAGCACGTCAGTTTTTTGCTTGGCAAAGTCTTGCAGGTGCTGCCATATCCAGCGCACCCGTTTTTGCACTGACTGATAAATAAACTCATCTGTCACCTGCATCGGTACGCTGACCACTACCCGCTGATCCGGATACACCTTAATACGTAGCTTACGAGCTTTGTCTTTCCGTATCACTTCATAGCTGATTTTGTCTTGACCGTAGTAGAGGTGATGCCGCGTATCATTAGATCTAGTAAGCGTATTATTGCTAGGCGTGCTATGGTTAGATACACGAGTAGCAGACACGCCATTATTGCTCACTGTCTTATGCTCTGGTCGGTTTGCCATGACTAGTGACTCCGAGAGATACCATGGCGAGTGATACGGATCACTTCATCAGACAGCTTCTTGGCATTGTCGGTACCGATGGCTTTGAACAGTAGCTTTAGTAGCCCAACTTTGATGTCTTTTTCCATCTGTGACGGGTTTAAGGAGTTGACTGCTACCGCTTTATCGACAACGTCATCAATAGCGTAAGCGAAGCTGACGAGTGTGTCCTTGTCTAGGCCGTTTTCTTCTAGAAGACTTGGATCAAATAAGTGCTTAAACAGTCCATAATAGGCTTGTGCATGTTTGTTATGTTTGCCTGACTCATCGATAAACTCGTTTGGCACATCAGGTACTTTGCGAGCTTTAACGTCTTGCTCGAAGTCAGCAAACATCATGTACTGCTTGACTGGTGCATCGAACATGGCCTTAGCATCTTCAATGGCTTTTTTGAGAAGCTTGGAGAAATGCTCTTGCGCATAGGGATCATCAGCTAAATCTTGCTCAATCATCTTAGTGACGCGGCTGGTGATTTTGTCCGTTTGGTTACGCGCTTCGTCATCACTTAGTGCTTCAGGCTTAATGTCTTTACCCATATTACCGACTAGATAAGCGCCTTTAGGCTCTCTGACTTCTATACCTGCGATATGCTTATTGAGTAGGCTACGGATATCATCCTCAAACTCATCAAAGTTGATGGTTTCATTGGCATCTTCACGTGCCTGTTTACGTAGCTGCACAAAGGCCTTTAAGTCTTTTTTATAACGCTCTCGCTTACCCTCAAAAAAGCTGTCTTCAAAGTAGGAGGCCGATTGTAGTGCGACTTTCATCACATTAGCAAACTCAGTCAAAGCGGCATAAAAATCATCACGCTTCTTTAGGTGCGTATCGACGAATACGCCCTCTCGCTCTTCTATTTTAGGCGACAACGACTGACGCAGGGCGTTGCCATCTTGTTTGTTGGTCACATCAGCAAAAATCGCCCAGACTTTTTTGTGTAGCATCGGCAGTTTTTTGTATTCAGAATCCATGGCATGGTACATGCCAGCCAAGTCTTCAATGTCAAAGCCACCTTGGGTACGCTCAGCCAAATCTTGGTATTTTTCAATCGTGGTGTCGAGCTCTTTTAAAATGCCACGATAATCAATCAAATAACCGAACTGCTTTTTGTTATGCAAGCGGTTAACGCGAGCAATGGCCTGAATCAAGTTATGACTCTTTAGCGGTTTGTCGATATACAGAACGGTGTTTTTGGGTTCATCAAAACCAGTTAACAGCTTATCCACCACGATCATAATATCTGGGCCATCATCTTCACCAAAAGCGTCAATGATGTCTTTGGTATATTGGGTATCGTCCATACCGTATTTGGGTGCGACGTTATTCTGCCACCAGTTTTGAACGATGTCTTTACTCTCGGCATCGACGACTTCATGACCTTCACGGGTGTCAGGCGGTGACATAGCCACGACTGAGCTGACCTTACCAATAGCGTCTAAAGCGTGCTTATAGCGAATGGCAGATACTTTTGAGTCACAAGCCAGCTGACCTTTTAAGCCTTGCTGCTTGAAGTTCTGAAAATGATCAGAGATATCATGGGCGATCAGTTCTATACGCCCTTCAACTTGATAGACTTGGCCTTTTTTAGAAAATTTACGTTTAAGATCTGCTTTTTGCTCACTGGTGAGCTTTTGGGTAATACGCTCAAACCATTTATCGATTGCGACATCATTGGTGTTCAGCTCAGGGATGCGCTCTTCATAGAGTAGGGGCGTGACCGTTTTATCGGCTACCGCTTGCTGCATGGTGTAGGAGTGAATGATGGTGCCAAATTTGTTTTCGGTCTTATCATCTTTTAATAGTGGTGTACCCGTAAAGGCGATAAAGGCGGCATTAGGCAGAGCCTGCTGCATACGGATATTGTTCTCACCGTTTTGGCTACGGTGACCTTCATCAACCAAGACAATGATATTCTCGCTAGGGTTATAAAACTCATCATATTGCGCCGCTGCACCAAACTTATTGATGATAGAAAACACAATACGCTCGTTACTCTTGCCGATCTTTTTGGCTAGGTCACGCCCAGAGAGTGCTTTGGCTAGGCGGCGATCTTTATCACTCAGCGCACCGGCGGAGATAAAGGTGCGGGCGATCTGGTTCTCCAAGTCTATTCGGTCGGTCACGACAAACACACGACACTTGGCGAGATCCTCAAGCCAAATCAGCGCTTTGGATAAAAATACCATGGTAAAGGACTTACCACTACCTGTGGTATGCCAAATTACGCCACCCTCACGGCTTCCTTGCTCGTCAAAATGACTGATGCGCTTAACTAAGGCTTTGATGCCGAAGACTTGCTGATAGCGCGCCACGATCTTACCTGCTTTACTATCAAACAGGGTGTAGTAGCGAGTCATATCGAGCAGACGGTCGGGACGCAGTAGGCTGATAATCAAACGGTCTTGATCGGTCACGGCAAGCGAGCCAGCAGCAAGCAGCGATCGATATTCACGTTTATCATCAGCACTACGCTGTGCAAACAAATGGTCGATTTGAGGATCATCTAAGCGTTGGTTTTTTATTTGATGAAACTCAATCTCGCTGATCTCTTCTTCGATCCATTTAGACCAGAACTTTTCAGGGGTGCCGCAAGTACCGTACAAGCCTTCATGGCCATTGATAGCAAGTAGCAGCTGACTGTAGGCAAAGAGATGCGGAATGTACTTCTGCCCTTGATTGCGGATGTGCTGCGAGATGGCTTGGCTATTGGTGGATTGATGGGGGTTGTTTGAGTCGGGGCGTTTGGCTTCTATGACCACTAGCGGTAAGCCGTTTACAAAGCAGACGATATCGGGGATGACATTGCCAGTCGCATCAGCGTTTTGCACGACCATCTCTTCGGTCACGTGATAGGCGTTATTATCAATGTTTTGCCAGTCGATCAGCTGAATAGTCGGCGAGGCTTTTTTGCCATCGATAAATTCAGTGACGCTGACGCCATAGAGTAGGGCGTCATAAAGCTTTTCGTTAGCACGAGTGAGTCCTAGGTTCATCGCTGGGTTTAGCTCGCTGATGATCTTGTCGATACCAGCGTCAGACAGATGATGCTGCTGACCTTCAAAGGGGAAGGTTTGACGGGTCAAGTACTCACGTAATATAGGCAATAGCATCACTTGATTGCTACTATTGGCTGGTGTCTGTACTCTTGCGCCCTTAGGACTGCGTAGCTGTAAGCATTCCTCAGGGGAGAGGTAGCGATAACCCAAATTCATGAGTAAGGTAAGGGCGGGGATTTTTGCGCTAAATTCTTCTTTGAAGTTGATGCTAGGGTTGGTCATATGAGTATGCTTATAGTTATTGTTTGATAAGTGTGACGCTTTTAAATTGATTGTAGCCGATAACGACATAAAAAAGGCAACAAAAAACCGCCAAGGTTGCGCGTTACCCAGAGGGCACTAAGCGTGGCGGTTATGTTGAGTATAGATTAGTTGATTACTTTTTTTGTGTCAATACAACTTTTTATAAGTATTTTCGCAAGTGAGTAAAGTTAATAGCTTCTATGCCGTGACCTGCTGCAAAACCATACAGATCAAGATCAGCCGTGAGTAAGACACATTCATGTCGTTTACTCCTAATAAGCTTTTAATTCATTTTAAACGATTTAGCGACGCTAGGGTGTCTGTAACGCAGCCTGCTATAAACTTATTTACGGCTATACTATTTCATCAATCCGCACCCGCTTCTTACCCGTCAAAAGCTGCTGCATCAACGCCTTTTTCTCTTGCTGAAAATCGGCAAGCTGTTGTTCCAGCAATTCGATTTCTCTGCTTGCATTGGTTAATACCGCAGCGATTTTTTGTTGTTCGTCTATAGGAGGAACAGGTACTGTTGTATTTAAAAACTCGTCAGGTCTAATATTTAATAAGCCATCATTACGAACACCAGTATTTACTAATCGTCCGAGTTGAGGTTTTAAGTAGTCAGCTTCAAACAGATACTTGTAAAAATCCTCACATAAACCGTTATTGATTTTAAAACAAACATAGATATTAGGTACTAATCCCGTCTCAAAATCTTCAAGTTTGAAAATACAGCCAAACTGATATGTTTTAGAGTTTCCTTTGTTATAAGCAAACTCACCATTTTTAAGTAGAACATATTTCTTTAAGCTTTCACCAGCCATGAAACGACTATAACGTTCTTTTTGAGTCATAAACCCACTTAAAGATGAAATAGTTAAAATTGGATGGTCATTACCATCAGATTTTCTTTGAATTCTAGTTGTGATATCTACTAGTTTTTTAGTTAACCACTCACCCTCAAACCGTTTCCCTTCATCATCAAGCAAACGCTTTTTACCTGTCAGCAACTGCTGCATCAGGGCTTTTTTCTGCTGGGTACTATTGTCAATTAAACGCTCGGTGGTGCTAATCGCTTTATCCCAAGTGGTTAGGATTTTGGCGATTTTTTGTTGTTCGGGTAGGGGCGGCAGTAGCAAAGGCAATTTACTAACAAGCTTGAATGAAATTGCTGGCATTGTCGAGGAAGTTGAATTGCTAAATAAAAAGTTTTTGACTACCGGTTGGTGTGCATAAAACCAAAAAAAGTCTTTTGAAAGTAAATTTTCATTAGGAATTACTCTGAATAGATTGTTAGCTATTGCACCTTCTAGTCCTCTTACTAAATCCCCAGCACCAGCACTACCATAACGAATCATACTTAAGTCAGTTTTATTGACAATGTATTTATCCGAAGGTTTTGAAATGTATCTAGGAACTTCATTAGGATTAACGTAGTCACTAATTCTAAGAAATCGAATAAGTCCATCATCCTTGATTTCTGATTGCAACTCTGCATCTACTTGAACTCCTTGTGAAAACTGTGCCACATCACCAAGAAACTCTTCCTTCCATCCATTAGGCACCATAACCAAGCTCCTTAAGATAGTGTTCCATCTCAGACTCTAAGCTGGCAAGCTCTGCTTTGAGTGCCAAACGCTGCTCACGTACCGCCACAAGATCAATCTCTGCCTCAGGCTCAAAGGTATCGACATAACGCGGAATGTTGAGGTTAAAGTCGTTCTCCTTAATCTCATCAAGGCTGGCAACATAGGCGTATTTATCGACAAACTCACGGTTGTTATAAGTCTCAATGATTTTTGCCAAATTCTCATCCGTCAGCTTGTTTTGGTTCGAGCCTGACTCATAATCCGAACTGGCATCGATAAATAGCACCATATCATCGGTTTTGTTCTTCTTAAACACCAATATCGCCGCCGGAATCCCCGTCCCAAAGAACAGCTTTTCGGGCAAGCCAATCACCGTATCGAGCAGGTTTTCTTCAATCAACTGCTGACGGATTTTGCCCTCACTTGAGCCACGGAACAGCACGCCATGCGGCACCACCACACCCATACGCCCGTTGTCATTCTTGAGCGTTTCAATCATATGAGTGATAAAGGCATAATCGCCCTTGGTCTTCGGCGGCAGACCACGATGAAAGCGACCATGCTCATCATCGGCGGCATCTTCATAACCCCATTTACTTAGTGAGAAGGGTGGGTTGGCAGTCACCACATCGAATTTTAATAAGTTGCCCTTATCATCAAGTAATAGTGGATGACGCAAGGTATCGCCCCATTCGATACGGTGATTGTCCTCACCATGAAGGAACATATTCATTTTCGCCAGTGCCCACGTCGAGCCAATCGCTTCTTGCCCAAACAGCTCATAGTTTTTGCTGCCTGAGTTTTTGCGTGCCATTGCCCCGCATTTGATGAGCAGAGAACCTGAACCACAGGCTGGGTCGCATATCGCATCGCCCGCAACAGGATTTAGAATAGTCGCAAGCAGGCTTGACACCTCAGGCGGAGTGTAGAACTCACCCGCACTAGCGCCCGCATCTGCCGCGAAGTGCTTGATCAGATACTCATAGGCATTACCAATCACATCAAGGCTACCGACCCGTGACGGGCTGAGGTTCATCACCTCTTTGCCGTAGTCTTCAAGCAAATGCCGCAGTAGCTCGTTTTTCTTCTTCTCATTACCCAAGCGGTCGGTGTTAAAGCTGATGTCTTGAAACACGTTTTTCAGCTTATTACCGTTGGCTTCCTCTATCGCATGTAGCGCTTCGTCAATACGCTGACCATTGCCCGGCTGATGACGCTGCTTGTACAAATCCCAAAAGCTGGCACCATCGGGCAACACAAAGCGCTGGTTGCTCATCAGCTCTTTGACCAAATCGGCATCGCCATACTCATCCATTAGGCTGTTGTATTCATCACGGTACACGTCCGATAGATACTTCAAAAACAGCATGGTCAAAATAAAGTCTTTATAAGTATCGGCGCTGATCACACCGCGAAAGGTATCACAGGCGTTCCAAACCGCTTTGTTAATCTCAGCTTGACTGATAGGGGAGATAGGAGTTGCAGCCATGTCAGGATGTTTCCTTAAATGAGTCTATGATTTATAGTTGAAGGATTGATAGTTGTAGGAACTGATAGTTATCGTGTTATTGGTTTAATGCATCTTGCGCACTATATTAGTTTACTGACACGCTTTAGTCTATCGCCATTGTATCAGTGTCCGACATTGAGCGTCGCATGGAGAAAGAGGTTTTCTGACTTAACGTATAGGGAGGGAGGAGCGTCATTCTAAGAAGGCTGCTTAAAAAATAACAGACACAAAAAAACCGCAGACCATAGTTGGTTTGCGGTTTTTCGTACTTCTATAATGGTACCCGGAGCCGGACTTGAACCGGCACGCTCGTTAGAGCGAGGGATTTTAAATCCCTTGTGTCTACCAATTTCACCACCCGGGCAAAACTTGTTTTATCTATACATTAAAAAGCGTTGATAGTACTTTTCGCTGGTAAGATAAGTGGTCGCTATTATAAGCGGTTATGCTAATAATGCAAGCCTAAATTAACATGACGTTAATAAATAATTGGAGGCTGGAGTCGGAATCGAACCGGCGTTAACGGAGTTGCAGTCCGCTGCATGACCACTCTGCCATCCAGCCAATCAAGGTGGACTATATTAGCAAAAATAATTTAAATTACAAGTCATTTTTTGGCTAAAAATAGCTTATATGCTCACTTGTGCTGATTTTAGTGCTTTTTTATGAGTTTTTTGCGTATTCAGGCTCATCAGCGAGCCGGACTCACTGATGAGAGTACTGATCATTGAGTGTGTACTTTTATAATATCTCTTCGTTATTACGTTTGGCTCGTTTGATGTCGCGATAAGTCGCGGTACAAATCAATACCAGCACGCCGAGCGTAATGGCTGGCCAAATTAAAATATATAAGCCGTAGATAAAGACGTTGTCCATGATATCTCCTTATAGTATTTATGAAGGGTTGCCTGTGCAGCCGGTCACATATTGACCAACTGCCAAACCCGCAAGCGGTGCTCGCTACCTGTGTTTATGAAAGCTCAGAGGTCGATGCCTTGGCTTTTTTATCATAATCGCCGACACGTTGATTGATTAAAGCAAAATCAAAGTGTTCATCACCCATGAGGCTAACGATGATACAAACGATGGTGCTGGCACCATAGGCCGTTAGTGAGGCCAGTAGTACCATGTACTGACGTAAGAAGCCTGTGGCAAAAATGAGCATCAGTACCAGCGTGATCGCTGCCGCTACCATGCCGATTTTACGACCCAAAAAGCCAAAGACCATCAGTCCAATCACGACTGCGGCGCCCACACTGGCCAGTATTTCAAAGAAAAGGGCAGTAAAGCCTGTCATCGGTAGCAGCTCAAAGCGTACCACACAGAATAGCAGTAGGCCGACGATGACCGCCGAGGTAAAGGCGGTATTGGTCACGCGGTTCCAAAACACACTGGCGATGACCGGAAAAACAATCGCGCCCCACAGCGCCCCTACAAAGACCAACATCACCAAAATATCTAGCTTAAAGCTGGCAAAGATCAGTCCGGCAGCGGTGGCGATAATCATCGTGCTACGACCAACGAGCATCATCGTTTTAGGCTTGACGCGGCCTTTGGCAATGTTTTTGCCATACACATCCGCCATCATAATGGTCGATAAGGCCGACAAATCTGAGTCGGCTGTCGATGATAGTGAGCCAATGACCAAGATAAAGAACAAGGCGATAAATACAGGGTGCAAGTAAGTGCTGACCATTTGCGGAATCAGATTATTCATATCGCCATTTAGCGGCTCGATACCGATGGTCAAAGCCATCAATCCGATCATACCAAGACCGATGACGATACCAGCATAGCCGACCGTGGCGGTAATAAAGGTCTGTTTAATCTTAGTCTTATCGATCGCAAACAAGCGCTGCGTGATGGTTTGGTTACCAATCGCATAAGCAAGTACAGCGACAAAATAGGGCGCTCCTTGCTGAAAAAACGCTTCGGATGAAAAGAAATCCTGCTGTTCAAGCGTGAGGTTAGAGAGGCCATCGACCATGACTTGTGGCCCACCCATCGCAAACAGTACCGCTGGAATAATGACAATACCGATGGCCATCAAAGCGACCAATTGCGCAAAGTCTGTAAAGACGGAAGCACGAAACCCTGAGGTTAGGGTGTAGCTTAGCACCCCGATACCTGCAATCATGACCCCCGTCTGAAACGATAATGGCGATAATACCGACACCAACGCCCCAGCTGCAGTAAAGTTGACCATCAAGCTAATTAAGCTGCCCATAAGGTTGGATATGGCTAAAATTAATTGGCTTGATGAGCCATGGCGGGCGTGGATAAGCTCACCTAAGGTATGACCATCGGGTGCAAGCTCACGAAAGCGCATACCAAAAGGATAGATGAATAAGATCATCAGCGCGCCCCAAAAGCCGTAATGTATCGGCCCTGATACGCCATACTTGTAGCCAGAGGTCGCCGCCGCATAAAACGATGCCGCCCAAATCCAAGTAGCGGTCATACTAGCAGCACCCATGCCAAAGCCGACGCCATGGCCTGCCACCATAAATCCTGAAGTGGTTTCTTTGTCTTTTTTGATCAGCAATGACAACAAATACGTGCCGCCATAAAACGCTAACAACAATAAAATAATGGTTAACGATGAAAATTGGAACAGTGACTCAGTTTTCAAATTCATACCTCGCGATTATTTTACATAAATAAAAGTTTAATAGTATAACTCTATCCAAAACTGTTAAGAATATAATAAAGCCCATAAAATGCTTATGTAGAGGCATCACACAGTGCTAACAATTGACCGTTATAAAAAGCGGTCAGCGCCGACCCAAATGCAGCACGCTGGCGCACTTGGTGTTTTAAGAGTAGATCCTGCAACCTGTAAATGACAACTGTCCATTGACATCATGCCGGTCACTCACTGTTGTACGTCATTTGAAAAAATCACATGCAACAGTGAGCCACGTCTCACAAAAATCGCAGGGCAGTCATCAGTATGCGTCTGTTGATGGATAATCCATCACGCTGTCAAGTGGCCATACTTGATAGTAGCTGGCTGCTATAGAGCGCTGACAAGGCAGGTATCTACAGCAAAATTATGGATAAGCACTCAGCCATCTGCTGATGACGGTGCTAAGTGTAGACAGCTTTATCGGCTGATATTATGTATAGCCGGCTGAAATACACCCAAGCATGAGCGAATTTTTGCCCATGATTAGGTAATTGACGCATTACCTGTAGTTAAGTCTCAAACACGCTACAGCCCTGATGCGTCGCACCATAGGCTCAGTATTTATAAATAAAACTACAGCTATGTTAACTATGTGTAACATACTCGTGCGCTAAGGGTACCCTATTCTGCCGTGAAGCTCAAATCTATCAGTCAGTTATCTGTCATAAATGACCAAAAGGCAGAGGCAGACCTCAAGAAAAATGGCATTGACAAATGGGGTTTATGAAAAGGTGTTTGTGAGGGTGTCACTAAGGCTAACGTATTGAATGGTGGCAGTATTAAATGATCAATGTGAGGGTACCAAAGTAAACGAATCGATGATAACGACAGGATTTAGAAAATGTGGTTAGGCAATACTCATCAAATACCAGTGTAGTAGGTGACTCTATTGTCACGCAAAAACCCAGCCAGCCCCAAACCATAGCGCTGGGCGACCCGTACGGCCGTACTGGTGGGCGCAGACATACCAACGAGCCAAGGGATACGTCCCCGAATCGATTTTTGTACCAGCTCGATAGACAAGCGTGAGGTCATCAGCACACAGTCTGCCTCTCGCTTGTTGCGCAGCTGCCAGCCAATCAGTTTGTCTAGCGCGTTGTGGCGGCCAACATCTTCAAACAAATACAGCTGCTCGTCATGCAGGGTCGCTGCAGCGTGTACCGCCCCTGCCAGCTGATGGGTATGCTGCATGGTAGTGATTTGCTGGCGCATATCCAATAGATAATCCAGACGCGGGCAGGCTGTCTGAATTGGTTGGCTATCTTGCGTATAAGTGCTCAAATCAGGTAGGGCTTGTGTCAGCCCCGTGATACCGCACATACCGCAGCCTATACGGCCCGCCAGTTGGCGCTTTTGGGCTTGGATGCGCTGATGGCAGCGTTGGCTCAGTCTGAGCTCTACCACATAGACGTCATAGTCTTGCAGCTGTGTGAGAAGTGTCTCAAGCGTGTCTGGCAAAGCAGCTGTATCTACTGCATTAGGAATTTTGCGCATGACAGACCTCATCGATAAATGGCGGCATAATGGTGGTATCTCATCACTATATAATGCCCGCTGTACCGTGTGTAGCAGTAATAACCATAGATAACAAAAAACCTTTAAGAAAAGCGCGTTTTCTTAAAGGTTTTAGAAGCAATCAGAAACAGTAATGTCTGCTTTTTGAGAGTCAATAAGTTGAGACAATCTAGCTCAAAATTAAGCTATCGTCTTCGACCTTTTCACCACGGGTTTGCTCGAACATATCGAGCAGGTCATGGACGGTCATGCCGCGACGAGTGTCTCCTGCAACATCTAAGACCACTTGGCCTTGATGTAGCATCACCGTGCGCGTGCCGTGCGCCAGCGCCTGCTGCATAGAGTGGGTGACCATCATCGTCGTGAGGCTATTGTCTGTGACGATCTTATCAGTCAGCTCCAAGACAAACGCTGCTGTCTTCGGGTCAAGCGCGGCCGTATGTTCATCTAGTAATAAGATTTTGGAAGGCTGGAGCGAGGCCATCAGGAGGCTAACTGCCTGACGTTGCCCGCCTGATAGCAATCCCATGCGGTCAGTTAAGCGGTTTTCTAATCCCAGTTTAAGTACGGACAGCTTTTCGCGAAACAAATCACGGTTATTTTGGTTTAAGGCAAAGCTCAACCCACGCTTGCCGCCACGTTTGTACGCCAGTGCCATGTTTTCTTCGATAGTGAGCGCCTCGCAGGTGCCCGCCATCGGGTCTTGAAACACGCGAGCGACCCAGTGCGCACGCTGATGCGCGGTTTTTTTGGTGACATCAATACCATTGAGTAAGATTGAGCCACTATCGACACGTGTGGTACCACTGACAGCATTCAAAAACGTGGATTTACCAGCACCATTGGTACCAATCACCGTCACAAACTCACCATCTGCAATGTTGAGATTGATGCCGCGTAGCGCCGGATTTTCGATAGGGGTGCCTGGGTTAAAGGTTAACCGCAAATCTGTGGCTTGCATCATAGTCGTTATTCCTTATTGTCACTTTCAGACAGTCACTTCAAGCTTGTATTGCTACTTTACCCACTATTAAGCGCGAGCCTTGCGAGATAAAAACTTGGTTTTGGCTTTTGGTAGTACCAGTGCCAGTACCACCAGTAGGGCGGTGATTAGGTTTAAATCCTGCGGACCAAATCCGATGCTACGTAGTGTATCGCTCGATAGCGCCACCTGAATAAACAGCTTATATAGTACCGCCCCGACGATAACAGCAAAGGTAATCAGCCAGATACGCTTGGCAGGAATGATGGTCTCACCGATGATGACGGCTGCTAGACCAATGACAATGGTACCGATACCGATAGAGATGTCCGCGCCGCCTTGTGTTTGTACAAACAAAGCACCTGCCAGTGCGATTAGACCATTGGATATGGCCATACCGATGATGGTCATCCATGAGGTGTTGATACCTTGGGCTTGTGCCATCCGTAGGTTGGAGCCTGTGGCACGCATCGACAAGCCAGTTTCAGTGTTATAAAACCAATCTAAAAACAGCTTGGCCAGTAAGATCACCACCCCAATGATCAAGCAGCGCATCCAATAGCCGTTGCCATCGGTTACCAAGCTGCTAAATACAGTGGTCTCACCAAGGAGCGGTAAGTTTGGCGCACCCATGATGCGCAAGTTGACAGAGTATAGAGCGACCATCACCAAGATACTGGCAAGTAGCTGCAAGATACCCAGCTTGACGTGGAGCCATGCCGTGACGATACCTGCGACTGATCCTGCGAGCATACCAAACGCGCAAGCAAGCCATGGGTTGATACCAGCGACGATAGAGATACCAGCGACAGCGCCGCCGAGCGGAAAGCTGCCATCAGCCGTCAGATCAGGAAAGTCGAGCGTACGAAATGAGATCAGGACGCCAAGTGCAACAAGGCCATAAATCAGACCGCTTTCAAGCGCACCAAAAAAAGCAATTAAAGACATAAGAGATCAGTAAGTCATAACCAAGTGTCCGGCGCGAGAGAGTCACATAAATGCGCGGCGATTGCCACACTCATATAAACGCCAAACAGCTAAGCGGTGAATTTAACAGATTAAACAATCTGCGGTTAGGGTAAACCAAAACATATCACGATGAATAACGATCATAAGCTACCTTGGTTTTAATTATATAGGCCCATCGGACAAAACCAACGACAGACAGCCATGAATAGCGCTCGCTGTCTGTTTGGTGGTTTTGCTGATAGATAGACGCTGCTATGTGACGTTAAAAATAAAAGGTCGTTATTCTATCACTTCTTTGGCGTTATCGATAACCGCTTGTGACAAAGTAATGCCTTCTTCAGTCGCATGTTTTGGACTGACATACAAATCTAGCGCTTGCGGCGTATAGACAGGGATAGTGCCGGCTTTTTCACCATTTAAGATACGCACAACGATTTTGCCAGTTTCGCGGCCAAGATCGTAGTAGTTGACGCCCAACGCCGCCACCGCACCGCGCTCGACTGAGCTGGTGTCTGAGGCAATCAGCGGAATCTTACTTTCTTTGGCGATTTGGTATAGCGACTCATAAGCCGACACCACGTTGTTATCGGTTGAGGTGTAGATCATATCCACCTTACCCTCAAGACTGCGGGCGGCCATGGCGATATCGTTACTACGCTGTGCTGGCGCTTCATGCACATTGATACCAAGTGGCGTTAGCTTTTCTTTTAGGTTTTTTAGGATGATGGTTGAGTTGACTTCACCTGGGCTATAGACGTAACCGACATTTTTTAGGTCTGGGATGATCTGACGCATCAGCTCGATTTGCGGCTCATAGGGTAGCGCATCTGATGCGCCAGTGACGTTGGTGCCTGAGCCATCAAGTTTCGGTACTAGCTTGGCGGCGACAGGGTCAGTCACAGCCGAAAACACCATCGGAATGGTGCTGGTCGCTGCCGCAACAGACTGAGCGGATGGGGTGGCGATCGCGACGATAGCGTCTGGCTCATCAGCAACAAACTGCTTGGCGATCTGTCCGGCTGTTGCCGTATTGCCTTGTGCGCTTTGAAAGTTAACCGTTAGGTTTTCACCGTTTTTAAAACCTGCTTCATCGAGCTCGTCGATCACGCCTTTACGTACGTCATCTAAGGCAGGATGCTCGACAATGGCGGTAATGGCGACCGTTTTCATTTGCGTGGCGATACTGTCTGTCGCACCGTCAGCACTATCGGTGTCTTGGGCTGTCTGATTACAGCCAGTTAAGATCGCAGTACAAACGCCGCCTAATAACAGCGCCTTACTGAAGTTGAAATGACCAAAACGGTTTTGATAAAACATAGCTCTCACTCCTGAAAATAATAATGTGTCCGTACATTATTTAATAAATGGGTAAAGGATAACGTCAGTTGACTGTGTCATACAATCAATGCATCACACGCCCTATGACTACTGCGCAGTGGTTTGTGCCTTTTTGTCGATATTGATGGCGTTTTTTAGCAAATCCTCACTCAAGCTTATGCCTTGCTCAGCGGCATGCTTTGGACTGGCGTACAAGGTTAAGGTGTTCATGACCTCAGGCTTAATGGCGCTCACGGCTTCGCCATTTAGCACGCGATAGACCATCTTGCCTGTGGTACGACCAAAATCATAATCATTGACCCCAAGTGCGGCGGTCGCGCCGCGTCGTACGCTAAACTCGTCCGAAGCAATCACCGGAATATCCAGCTCGTTGGCCGCGCCTGCCATGGCTTCAAAGGCAGATACCACGTTGTTGTCAAGCGAGGTATAAATGACATCGGCACGACCTGAGAGGCTGCGCGTTGCCATGGCGACATCGGTTGGGCGATTGGCCGTGACATCTAAGATGGTAAGGCCATAATTTGGCGCGGCTTTTTTGAGCTGATCGAGCACCACCACAGAGTTGACTTCACCTGGGCTATAGACATAGCCGATGGTTTTGGCATCGGGGACGATTTTTTTGATATTGTCCAGTTGCGGCTCGATAGGCAGCTCACTTGATAGGCCAGTGACGTTTGACTGGATAGGCACGTCATTGGCGTCGATGAGTTTCGCCGCCACAGGGTCTGAGATGGCGGTATAAATCACAGGGACGGTTTTGGTAGAGGCCACCACTGACTGTGCCGAGGGCGTCGATATGGCGACGATGGCATCAGGGTTGTCGCCGGCAAACTGTTTGGCTATTTGCCCTGCGGTGGCAGTATTACCCTGCGCACTTTGGAAGTTTACTGTGAGGTTTTGACCTTCGATGTAGCCATTATCAGCCAGCTCATCAATGATACCGCGGCGCATCTCATCTAGCGATGGATGTTCGACGATCTGGGTGATGGCCAAAGTCTTGGCAGGTTTATCGGCATCAGTACCAGCACTATCGGCGGCGGTGTCGGTAGCGTCTGAGCAGCCCAGTAGTCCAAGGGCCGCGCTCATGGCGGCACCATATAGGCTAAAGCGTAAAGTAGTAGCAAAGGTCATGTTATTCTGGCTCGTCGGTTAAAGAAGTGCAGGTTACCCGAGTCAATATTATGTACATGCTGAGATAACGGGCGAACATAAAAGTAATCAATCCATGATTATTACGTCCATATTATGACAGCAATGTAAGTTATCGCAATAAAAAATTAAAGCGCATTCGTCATAGGCGTACTTAGTAAGACTATTAGGCATTGTCGTAACCACTGTCATAAGTGTGGTTTTGAGTATTTAACCATAAGAATTAGCCTTTTAAGGCATTGTCTTATCCAATAAACTGATAGTCAAAAAGCATACAAGCTAGCAACGCATCTATTACGAACCGACTTCATAATTAACGTAAGCTAATGTTTATATAAAAATTTTTATATGAGAAGTAGGGTGCGTCCAAAATTTATATCATTACTATGTTGACGTGTTGAATATACAACGCACTCAAATATCTCATTACTATTATTCAAACGTATATTTTAAGGATAACATTATGAAGACGGCCAATCTAAAACGATTAACCATCGCTGGCATTACGGCAAGCTCATTGATTTGCCTGCCTGCTATGGCAAAAGACAATCATGGTAATGGGCACGGTCATGGAAATGGCAAGGGTAACTCTGCTCACATTAGTAAAGATTACAACCATAACAATTATCAAAATAATGGCAATGCCCACCCTAATATTAATGCGTATCGCAATGCTAGCCCTAACGCGTCATTCAAGCGTGACCTTGATAAATACGGTTATAGAGTAGTCGGCAAGATTGATAGAAGGGATTATGATCGTTCTGTTATTTTAGACCGTTATGATGACCGTTATGTACGTATCCGTACGCCAGACAATAAGATTGTGACAGTAATTAATAACACGTTGGAAATTATTGATGTTTTGAGTAGATAACAGCGAGATTCAATCTTTTAAGTCAGCCATAAAAAAACGGTCTATTTAGACCGTTTTTTTCGTTCTTTCTTTAATTATCACTTACACCACTACTTAAGTTAATATTTTTATGCGAGTACATCACCAATGACACAGTTATCAGGTAGCGTAACGACCGTTAGCTGAGTTTTTGGATCGCCTGATGACAAAATCATGCCCTCAGAGACACCAAACTTCATCTTGCGCGGCGCCAGATTGGTGACGCAGATCACCTTTTTATCCAATAACTGCTCAGGCTCATAAAACTTACGAATACCGCTAAACACGTTACGTGGCTTTTCTTCACCAACATCTAGGGTGAACTGTAGTAATTTGTCTGCGCCTTCTACATGGTTACACTCTAAAACGTGTGCGACTTTCATCTCGACTTTGGCAAAGTCTTCGATACCAATATAATCCGTTTGCTCGGCATCAGTATTAGCGTCTATTGCAGGTGATTTGTCTTTTGCGACAGGCTTGTTATTTTCGGTCACAGCAGGCGCATCAGCTTGAGCTAATGATGCTTTAGAATCTTCTACCATGGCTTCAATATCTTTTTCTTCGATACGTTGCATCAGTGGCTTGAATTTATTGATTTTATGACCCAGTAGCCACTCATTGCGGCTGGCAAAGCTTAAGTCTTCAATATTCAAAAACGTTTTGGCATTGGTGGTCAGCTCAGGCAATACTGGTGCCAGATAGACCATCAACTGACGGAAAATGTTGATAGCGACCGAGCAGACGTCTTGAACTTCTTGCTCAGTGCCTTCTTGCTTGGCAAGTGACCATGGTTTTTTGCCATCGATATACTCGTTGGCCTTGTCCGCACACTGCATGATAAGGCGCATGGCACGGGAGAACTCGCGGTTTTCATAAGCAGCAGCAATCTCATCGCCCGTTTTGGTGATGTCTTCTAACAACTCAGGCTCAGCGCAGACCTCTGAGAGCATCCCGTCGTATTTTTTGACGATAAAACCGGCGCTGCGACTGGCGATATTGACCACTTTACCCACCAAGTCAGAGTTGACCTTTTGCATAAAATCTTCTAAATCAAGGTTGATGTCCTCGACCTTATCTGACAGCTTACTGGCGAAGTAATAACGCAGATACTCTGGGTGCAAGTGCTCGGCATAAGTCTCAGCTTTGATAAAGGTGCCGCGTGACTTACTCATTTTTTCGCCATTGACCATTAAGAAACCATGAGCAAAAACGCCCGTTGGCGTGCGGAATTCACTACCGGCTAGCATGGCAGGCCAAAATAGTGCATGGAAATACACGATGTCTTTACCGATGAAGTGATACACCTCGGTTTTATGCTCATTTTCCTGTGCCCAATAGCGGTCAAAATCGAGCGCCTGATCGCTGCCTTCGCGTTTGTCGCATAGGTTTTTAAAGCTGGCCATGTAGCCCACTGGTGCATCGAGCCATACATAAAAGTATTTGTCTGGCTCATCGCTTGGGGTATCGGGTATCTGAAAACCAAAATACGGCGCATCGCGAGAGATATCCCAACTGGTGAGACCCGCTTCAAACCATTCTTGTAGCTTATTGGCGACCGAGACTTGCAAACGCTCATCACTGCGGGTCCAGTCTTTTAAAAACTGCTCAAATCCTGGCAAATCAAAGAAATAATGCTTTGAGGTTTTGAGTACCGGCGTGGCATCCGACAACGTCGAATAGGGGTTTTTTAGCTCGGTGGCATCATAGGTGGTGCCGCAGACTTCACAGTTATCACCATATTGGTCTGGGCTAGCGCACTCTGGGCACTCTCCCTTGACAAATCGATCGGCCAAAAACAATTGCTTTTCGGGGTCAAACAATTGCTCGACATCCTTTGTGCTGATGTGGCCGGCGTTATTTAGACGACGATAAATCAGCTCAGAAAAATGCTTGTTTTCTTCTGAGTGGGTGCTGTGGTAGTTGTCAAATTCAATCAAAAACTTTGCAAAATCTGCTTCGTGTGAGGCTTTGACCGAGGCGATTTGCTCTTCTGGCGTGACGCCATTGGCTTCTGCTTTGAGCATGATGGCTGTACCGTGCGCGTCATCGGCACAGACATAAGTGACCTGATGGCCTTGCGCCTTCATGGCACGTACCCAGATGTCTGTCTGAATATATTCTACAAGGTGCCCCAAATGGATGTAGCCATTGGCGTAGGGCAGCGCACTGGTTACTAAAATCTCACGCACTTTTATCACCTATATTTTTGTATAAATGGGTTGGTTATCAAACGTCACACGCTGTTTATAAAGGTATGATGATGACGTTATCAAGGCTAAAAACTTCTAAAATAAGCAAAAGTCTAAAAAGTGTGCCTATGATACCGTAATTCGGCCAAATTTGTGATATTCCTTAGTAATTAACGCTAAGTGATGGCTGATTTTTTATAAAAAACCAGCATCGCTTTGACATAAAAAACCCACCGAGCGCAGGCTAAGTGGGTGGTATTCGTGGTTATCATCAATCGAAAATAAGACGACTGTAGAGTGAGGTGCGCTAAGGCTAGGCGAGCGGTGCGATCAAAAAGAACCAAACATCGTCCCTAAGATGATGATAGCGATCACTGCGATCAGCGGAATCAAAACCGTACAAGCAACGACCAATGAGATGATAATTGACCATAGCCTTCACCTGCGGCATTGGCTTTTTTTGGCGCGTGTCTGTAGCCATAGCCAGCCACAGACAAACATAATGGTACCGCCGATGATACCCAGTATCGGTGCGGCAAAAACGTTGGTATTGTAGTATGGGATTGGGATGGCGTTTTGAATGGCTGGCGTGCCTGGTAGTGCTGTCATGGTAAAGGTAAAGGAGCCAAGCGCAATCGCTGCTGGAATCAAGCGCTTGGGTACGTAGGTCAATAAAATTAATCAAAATATGTAATTTTTGATTTTTTATCAAATATTAATCTAGAATAATATGATATTGACTTGCCTCATACCTCGCTACTGTACTGTCTCATTCGTTCTTAGTGTTATTGTCTTCTCGCTACGAGAATTATATGTTAAGTTAGCATAAGTATTTGATATATGATATATCGATATAAAATGTATTGATTTAAATTTAAAAAAGTCAATACGCTATTGATTGGCACAATAAATAAATCATGATAGATAATGGACGTTAATAACAAAAACAGACTTGCAAGGAGATAAGTATGAGTCGCTCAAAAGTATATAGTAGTGCCGAAGAGGCGCTAAAAGGCATCGTCAGCGATGGGCAGACGCTTGCTATTGGCGGGTTTGGTCTGTGCGGTATTCCTGAAGCGTTAATCGAAGCATTGCGTGATAGCGGAGTTAAGGATTTGACCTGTATCAGTAACAACGCCGGTGTCGATGACTTCGGTTTAGGATTACTACTACAAACCCGTCAAATTAAAAAAATGATTTCATCTTACGTCGGCGAAAACAAAGAATTTGAGCGTCAATACTTGGCAGGTGAGCTTGAAGTTGAGCTGACGCCGCAAGGCACCTTGGCCGAAAAACTGCGCTCAGGCGGTGCAGGCATTCCTGCATTTTATACCGCCACAGGCGTTGGTACGCTGGTCGCTGAAGGCAAAGAAACCCGTGAGTTTG
This sequence comes from Psychrobacter sp. Marseille-P5312, assembly GCF_900291405.1. Taxonomy (NCBI): domain Bacteria; kingdom Pseudomonadati; phylum Pseudomonadota; class Gammaproteobacteria; order Moraxellales; family Moraxellaceae; genus Psychrobacter; species Psychrobacter sp. Marseille-P5312. The sequence goes on along the minus strand of NZ_OLML01000001.1, from coordinate 24,080 downwards.
ACGGTCGTACTTATGTGTTAGAGCATTCACTGCGCGCCGATGTGGCATTGATTAAAGCGCAAAAGGCTGATAAGGCGGGCAATTTAATCTTTAATAAAACCGCTCGTAACTTCAACCCGGATTGTGCGATGGCGGGCAAAGTGACCATCGTTGAGGTCGAAGAAATCGTCGAGACCGGCACTCTTGACCCTGATGACGTACATCTGCCCGGTATTTTTGTGCAGCGTATCGTCTTAAATGATAACCCTGAAAAACGCATCGAAAAAACCACCACTAAAGCCGCCAAGAGTGCTTAGTTAGTGGTTTTACCCAAACCTTTTAAAAATGACGTTAATAATAGAATATTGTAATACTACTTCTAAAAATTGAGCAGCAAGTAAGATAACCCTAAGTGCTACATTTTGTAGACTAAGCGAGTTTGATGCCGCTAATCATATTTCTTGGAGTGGTTATAAAAATAAGGAAATCACCATGGCATGGACAAGAGAGCAGATGGCACAGCGTGCCGCACAAGAGTTGCAAGACGGCTATTATGTAAACTTGGGCATTGGACTACCGACCCTCGTGGCCAACTATATTCCTGAAGGGGTGGATGTCTGGCTACAGTCTGAAAACGGCCTATTAGGTATTGGCGAGTTTCCAACGGCGGAGAATGTCGATGCCGACTTGATTAATGCGGGCAAGCAAACGGTGACCGCAGAGCCGGGCGCCAGTTATTTTAGTAGCTCAGAGTCGTTTGCGATGATTCGAGGTGGTCATGTCAATCTGGCGATACTCGGCGCGATGGAAGTGTCAGAAAAAGGGGATTTGGCTAACTGGATGATCCCCAAAAAAATGGTCAAAGGCATGGGCGGCGCGATGGATTTGGTGGCCGGTGTGCAGCGGGTGATTGTGCTGATGGAGCAAGTCAACAAACACGGCGAGCCAAAAATCCTTGCAGAATGCGCGCTACCCTTGACAGGCAAAGGCGTGGTCGACCGTATCATCACCGAGCTTGCCGTATTAGACGTGACTGAAAATGGTTTGAAGTTGGTTGAGCTGGCAGAGGGTGTCAGCTTTGAGGAGCTACAAGAAAAAACCCCAGTGAGCATTATGCAATAACGGCGGCCAACAAAGACTGAACACAGCCAACTGATAAAGGATGATCGCATATGGCAACCCAATTACAACAAGATTTGACAAGCAAAGTGGCCTTAGTCACAGGCGCCGCAAGTGGTATCGGACGCGATATCGCCGAAACCTATGCCAAGGGTTTGTCAAAACCTCACTGGTCGAAAAACAAATCCCCGAACAAGCCGCCGAAAAAGGCATCAGTGAAGAGTCAGTGGTGAATGACATTATGCTGGTCAATACCGTCGATAAAGCCTTTACTACAGTCGATGATATTGCCCAGCTGGCTTTGTTTTTAGCAGCATTCCCAAGTAATGTCTTTACTGGGCAATCCATCGTCGCCAGCCATGGTTGGTTTATGAATTAATAAAATCCAAACTGAGCCAGTCGCGGATTTATGACGCTTTTATATAAATTGATATCATTCATGTTTGTTTGTGGTATCAACTTTGGCAACACTGACCGTGATTGTGGTTTGCTGGCTATTTGAGGCGTTTGACCATCATCAGCTTGCTAGTAAAAGACCAATCCATTAGGATTTGATTTTATGTTGACTTGAGCCAATTGTATTGGCTCTTTTTTATGAGCGCCTGTTGCCTACTTAGCGCCTGATATTCAAGTCGCTTCAAGTCGCCATGGCGCAGGTGTTCCCGCGGGCCAGCCTAGCAAAGATAGTCGGTGAGATGCCCGCTGATGAGCGTACCGATTTATATAAGCGTCTCAATCAAGCGCAGGGTGATGCCCTGCTACCAGCATTGGCACAGGCAGAGCGCGAAGACATTCGCAGACTCTCCGCCTATGAAGAGCGTACCGCTGGGGCGCTGATGTCGGTGGTGATGATTGGTTGTGTGATCGGCATGAGCTTGCCATTTGTGCTGAACAAATTAGGCTTTGACCCTGCCGCCGCCAGTGCACCTTTGATCACTTCAGTGTGTGATGCGTCGGGAGTGCTGATCTATTTATTTATCGCCTCGAAGTTTTTGGCGATTGGTTGAATTGGTTTTTGCCATAGGTATCGTCGGCGCGCGTGTTCCCACTGGCATTGTGGTTTTTTTATAGCGTCAATTGAGCTACACTGTCGGATAATAAGGGTAGACAAAAAGCTGATGATGTATTATTGACCAGCGCGACGACGGTATTGCTCGAGTTGTCCTACCGGCCCACTTGCAAAATAGGTAATCATGATAGCCATGTTTAATTTTATGAAAAAAAAATCCAAAGCCGAAACACCGCAGCAGCGTGCCGAGCGTGATAGCGCAGTTGATAAAGTCTTGCTCGGCTATGAAGTCGGCACCGTTAGCATTGCCACGATGGTGACGGGGCTTGAGCGCGACGGGCAAGTGCTCACCTTAGATTTGCGCTTACCCAAAGACAGTAACCCTGAACAGATACAACAGGAGCTGGGTCAACTGCTGCATCCGCATGGTATCAGAACCATTCATATGAATGTGCGCCTACCAGCCGATGTTAAAGGTGCTGGTGCAAGCTTGCCCAAAGCGCCGCCCAAATCGATGCCAAAGACGACAGATGCCATGGCCACTCACGCCAAACCTGCTACCCAAGCAGACCAAGAACCGACAAGCAGTGAGCCACCAATTACTAAGGCTGCGCCGACCCAAGCATCGCTGGAAGCGCACCCACGTATTCGTCATATCATTGTGGTGGCCTCAGGCAAAGGTGGCGTCGGCAAATCAACGACGACAGTCAATATTGCTTTGGCATTACAAAAGCTTGGCAACCGTGTGGGTGTGCTAGATGCCGATATCTACGGCCCTAGTATGCCAACGATGCTGGGTGTGGCGGATATCAAGCCTGAGCTAGAAAACGAGCAGTTTGTGCCTGTCGAGGCGCACAGTATGGCCATGCTATCGATAGGTAGCTTGCTCGATAGTGACAACACTCCTGTCGCGTGGCGCGGCCCCAAGGCCACGGGCGCCCTGATGCAGCTATACAATCAAACCAACTGGCCACAATTGGACTATTTGGTGATTGATATGCCACCAGGTACAGGTGATATTCAGCTGACATTGGCGCAGCGTATTCCTGTCACAGGGGCAGTGATTGTGACAACACCGCAGCATGTGGCCTTGATGGATGCGCAAAAGGGCGTTGAGATGTTTAACAAAACCAATATCCCCGTACTGGGTGTGGTGGAAAACATGGCGCTGCATACCTGTAGTAACTGCAACCATACCGAGGCCATCTTTGGCAGCGGTGGCGGCGAGTTTATCGCAGAGCAATATCAGGTGCCGCTACTAGGCCAGTTGCCACTTGCCAGTGGTATCCGCGCCCAAGTGGACAAAGGGGTGCCAAGCGTCTTGGCTGACGATGAGTTTGCCTCTTATTATTTGAGCATTGCCAAAAACATCGAAGCCAACATTGCAAAATTTGCCAAACCAGTCGATGATAAGCGAATTTTTTGATAGGTTTTGCGCGCTACTCGAATAATAGTAAAATAGCCTAAGCATGTTTTTCCATAAAGAACGTGATTTACAGCAAGGAAGTATGGTGAGCATATCGATTTATCGGCGTCATTTAGACGATATTCCCAAGCAGTATGTGTTATTGAAACTGTTGCGCCCGCCGATATATGTGATCGAGCTTTCAAACAATCAAATAATTGCTGTTTGCTATTACAAAGACGGTAGTAGCAAACGGTATCAAATCAACGCCGAATTTAGCAATCGCCGCATGGTGATCGCTGATTTTAATAAGTTTTCAGCAGTGTTGGCTGAGTTATTAAAAAAGTTTCCTCGGCACTTTTTATGGATGAGCGCGATAGCCGCTACTGATGTGACACAAAAGCTGACAGATGGTTTGACCGATATAGAGATTAAGGTGATAAGAGAAGCCATTTGGGTGTCTGCAAGACAAGCAAAAAGAAGCGTCGTAAGCACCACCGTTGGCTACCAAGGACAGATAGTCTCACGATAAAATTTGGCTAGGATGCCTCACTTATGAACCAAAACCCCAGCCCTAACGCACAAAATCAGCCGCACTCACCTGTGGGTGCAAGACCAGTTATTGAACAGCTTATCCAAGAGGGACAGCCCACTTTTGGGGTGTTTACGCAAGTCAAAAGCATCAATTATCTTGACTACCGCAGTCATCTGATCTCGCAAAAGACGCTGCCAAACTGGCGAAAAGATCTCAAAGCCAATCAATTTTGCTTTATCCAAATTATTCAGCCGCCTTATCGCATCTGTTTGGCACTGGCGACCATCAAACTTGCCACCAGTGCCTTTGTTTATCTTTATAACGATGAGACTGATGAGCTAGAGGTTTGTGAAGCTTTACAGCCTTTGACGCGGCAGACGCAGCTAATAGGTGATTGCTATCAAGGGCGCATGGCATTTACCCATAATAAGCTGACCGTAACATTGGATTTTACGCCTTCACAAGTCGCAGTAGCATTGGATAGTAAACACATTACGCTTGATGCGATGCTACAGCGGCAAGCGCAGCCACTTGCGATCTGCACCCCAACGGGCAGGCGCGGCTGGACATACACACAAAAAGAGCCACTGACAGCAGTCATGGGACACATGTGCATCAAAGAAGCATCAATATTTAATATCGCTGCGGTTACGGCTGGCAGCCAAACCAAGCAAATAGACTTTGATGCGTCTGCAATTGCCAATCTAGATTGGACGCTGGGCTATATGCGTCGCGAGACCAATTGGTTTTGGACATGTATCAATCACTATTTGCCCGATGGTCGCCATTTTTTATTGAACTTATCGATGGGTGTCAATGAAACAGGTATGAGCGAAAATGCCTGCTGGCTAGATGGGCAGATACATTATCTACCGCCTGTGATGTTTGTACGTAAGGCCTTGCAGGCAGTTGTGCCAAGTACTTGGCGTGTTTATCATCAAAACCTTGGCTGGAGCAATGTCGATATTGATTTGACCTTTACGCCCATGACTGTCTATCAAAAAACCGATAACTTTGGCGTGCTGGCCAGTATTTTTGAGCAATGGCTTGGCTGGTATAGTGGGGAGATACGGCTGGGCGATACCGTCATCAGGCTCGATCATGTCATGGGATTGGCAGAAGACCATTTTGCCAAATGGTAGCCTAGAGGTCTTGCCTGCTTTTTATAAAGTGACTCGGTTGACTCGGGTGTTAAAAGTTTGGTTGTCAAGTAGTTTGGGTGTTAAGGGTTTGGCTATTAAATGGTTTGCATGATAAATAGTGACAGCTCTATAAATTCAGCGCTCAATTCCGTATAATCACCGCTACCAATATACGAAGCGTGTCTCTTAGAGGGTGACAATCATGACAGCCTCTGGGTCATTGATGCGCTATCGTCAGCGCCCAACCCCTATATTATTATTTGCTAAGGAACAAAAATGTCTATCAAATCTGACCGCTGGATTCGCAAAATGGCTGAAGAACATGGCATGATTGAGCCATTTGAGGCGGGTCAAGTACGTTTCAACGATGCAGGCGAGCGTTTGGTCAGCTACGGCACATCAAGCTACGGATACGATGTACGCTGTGCCCCTGAGTTTAAAGTTTTTACCAATGTACACTCTGTGGTGGTCGATCCCAAAAACTTCGATGATAAAAGCTTTATCGATATCGTTGGTGATGAGTGCATCATTCCGCCCAACTCATTTGCGCTGGCGCGTACCGTTGAGTACTTTCGTATACCACGCGATGTCCTGACTATTTGTCTTGGTAAATCTACTTATGCACGCTGCGGCATCATCGTCAACGTCACACCACTTGAGCCTGAGTGGGAAGGGCATGTGACGCTTGAGTTTAGTAATACCACCAATCTACCTGCGCGCATTTATGCAGGTGAAGGGGTTGCACAGATGCTGTTTTTCCAAAGTGATAGCGATGATGTTTGTGAAACCAGCTATAAAGACCGTGGCGGCAAGTACCAAGGTCAACGCGGTGTCACGCTGCCAAGAACGTAGTCGGCAGCCGCTCAATTATTGCTGTTTGGCGCTAGCTTAGGTCTTTAGCCTTATAGAGTAAAGTTATAGAGTGTTAAATAAGCAAAAAGCCAGTCATGGTTCATACGACTGGCTTTTTTGTGGGCTAAAAACTAAGGTGTTAGAGGTTTTTGTTACTTTAAGACTTTTAGACCCGCTTTGTTATCGCGTTTGGGTTTGGGCTTGTCAGCCTTGGGCGTCGTGTGCTGCTCTTCTGGCACATAATTGTCATACTCGTTTGGATCAAAAAACATGCCTTGCGAGTTTTCTTTGGCATAGATACCCATCACCGCCGTCAATGGCACCCAAATCTCTTGTGAGACGCCACCAAAACGAGCGCTGAACTGGATATAGTCATTGTCTATACGCATATTGCCTGTCGCACGGCTGGCAATATTGAGCACAATACGGCCATCTTGCACATGTTCGGTTGGTACCTGGACGTTTTTGGCCGTCGCATCGACCATCAGATAGGGCGTCAGCGCATTGTCCTCTATCCATTGATAAAGGGCGCGTACCATATATGGACGAGTTGGGGTGAGAGAAGTGGTATCGCTCATCTAATGATTTCCTATACTAAATATGGGTTAAGAGATAAACGGTCATCTGTGACAACAGTCTACTATTTTAAATAATACATTGTTTGCAACAGACAAGTATGGCGGGACTAATTTTCGCATTGTCACTGTCTGTTTGGTTTTTATTTTTTTTACGCTTTTTATTCTAAGACAGACATCGAGCCTTGTCTAATTAGCGCACACTTCTTTGGAAGCTCTCGCGCTCAAAGATACGCTGCTGATAGTCCAATAAAGGCCGACTGATCGCACGCGGTAGCGCTATGCCCATGTCTTCTAGTCGCCACAGTAAAGGCGCTAACAACACGTCACACCAGCCAAAGTCATCTGCTATAAAATAAGGCTTATGCGCAAACAAAGGCGCAAGCGTAATTAAAGAATCACTGAGCTGTTTTTTGGCAATGACAGCTTTCGCTTTATTAAAACTATCAGGATGTGTCAGTAGCTGCTTGCCGAGCACCAGCCAATCATGCTGGATGCGCCATGCCAATTGGCGAAACTGGGCGCGCTCTTGCGGGGCTTCAGGGAGCAGCTTATTGGTATGGTAGCGCTCTTCTAAGTATTCAAAAATCACGTTGATCTCATAAAGGGCAATATCACGCTGCTGCAACACAGGCAGGGTATGATAAGGGTTTAGCTCAGTCAAGTCCTCGGGGCGCTCAGAGTGCAAACGTGACAAATAATAATCGAGCTTTTTTTCTTCAAGTAATAGGCGCACCACATGACTATCGTAGCCGTCATCAGCATATAAGATTAGCTGACTACTTGGAATGTCGTTTGCATCAATCATGAAAGCCTAATGTTCATAGTAAAGGGTGTCATCGTAAACAAAGTAGAGCCGATTATCAAGCCGGTGTACGTAAGCGTGATGGGTGGATGCCGTATGGAGAGGTGTTTGTTCTATTGTCAGTCTTTATTATCTTATCAGTCTCTATTATCTACGCTATCCTCGATTCGATATAAAAACGTTTCATTGAGCGACTTGATAGCCATGTATCTGATTTACTTGGATCAAACTATATAGTAACACGTACAAAATACGGTGCGGCAAAATGAAAAAAGGCACTACCAAAGTAGTGCCTTTTTGTATCTATTATGACCAAGTTTTTATAGCGATAGGCTATGTTTAGGATGCTGTTATTTTACGTCTTTCCAGAACTCTTTATTGAGTAAGTAAACTGGGATCAGTAATACTAACAAGAATAAAATCACAAAGAAGCCAATCACTTGACGGTCATGACGGGCAGGTTCTGCCATCCACGCCATAAAGTTGACCAAGTCACCAACTTCAGATTCAAACTCTTCAGCACTAAGCTCTTCTTGCATGTTATGCAATACGTGCGGCATCGCCGCGTTTGCCAGCACTAAGTTGTTTGAGCCCCAAGGACGGCTTGGATCTTCATAAAATGACAATAGATAAGTATAAACCCAGTCATCACCGCGTAGTCTGGTTTCAAGCGATAGGTCTGGTGGCGCCGCACCAAACCATGCGGCTTGAACATCAGGGTCAATCTCCGCTGTGATATGGTCACCGATTTGATCGGTGGTGACCATTAGGTATTTTTCGACCAGCTCAGGTGGAATATCCAAGTCTTTGGCGATGCGTGAATGACGAACGTACTGTGCAGAATGACAACCAGCACAGTAGTTCATAAAGATTTTTGCACCGTTTTGTAGCGAGCCTTTATTGGTAAAGTCAATGGGGGCTTCACTACAAGCCAAATGTTCTACCACGCCGTCGGCATTGGTAAAAGTACCACATCCGCCGCCTGCTGCCAGCGCACTACCAGCAGTCAAACTCAATGCCGCGCCTAAGCCTAGACCAGCTAGGGATTTGATTAGCGTGCTCATTAGTGACCTCCGGTAACGCGTTCTGGTGGCTGTTTACACTTCTCGATTGCAGTGTAAAACGGCATCAACAAGAAGAACAAGAAATATAGAATCGTGAATACACGAGACATAATAGTCGCAGTTGGCGTTGCAGGTGTCGCACCTAAATAGCCAAGTACGATAAAGCTAATAGCAAAGACAGTTAGTGCAATCTTAGACAAGATACCTTTGTAGCGTATTGAGCGTACAGGTGATCTGTCGAGCCACGGTATCAAGAATAGTACAGCGATGGCCGCACCCATGGCGATGACCCCACCCAGCTTACTTGGAACCGCACGCAAGATGGCATAGAACGGTGTGTAGTACCATACTGGCGCGATATGCTCTGGTGTTTTTAGAGAGTTCGCCGCTTCAAAGTTAGGTGGCTCAAGGAAATAACCGCCGCCTTCAGGGAAGAAGAACACCACCGCAAAGAAACAGATAAAGAATACTACGATACCCACCATATCATGCACAGTGTAGTATGGATGGAATTCGATACCGTCTAATGGTACGCCATTTTTGTCTTTTAGCTTCTTAATATCGATACCATCAGGGTTGTTAGAGCCTACATGGTGCAATGCGACAATGTGCATGAAGACCAAGCCCACAAGGACCAATGGAATAGCGACAACGTGTAGCGCAAAGAAGCGGTTTAGGGTGATACCTGAGATGATATAGTCACCACGTACCCACTCAGCAAGACCGTCACCAATTACCGGCAGCGCCGCAGGAAGGTTTAAGATAACCTGAGCACCCCAAAATGACATGTTGCCCCAAGGGAGTAGGTATCCAAAGAATCCTTCGGCCATAAGAGCCAAATAGATGCCCATGCCGATGAGCCAAATAAGCTCACGAGGTTTTTGATATGAGCCGTAGAGCAGTGCTCTAAACATATGCAAATACACCACGACAAAGAACGCTGAGGCGCCAGTCGAGTGCATATAACGGATGAGCCAACCGCCTTTGACATCACGCATGATGTATTCTACAGACGCAAATGCGCCCTCGGCACTAGGGTTGTACATCATCGTCAGCCAAATACCGGTCACCAACTGGTTGACCAATACGACCATTGACAATACGCCAAAGAAGTACCAAAAGTTAAAGTTCTTTGGTGCATAGTACTTTGACATGTGGTATTCATAGGTTTCAGTCGCTGGGAAACGCGCGTCCACCCAATGCATTAACTTTTTACCCATACTCATATTAAGCCTCCCCAACCGTCAAGATGGTACCTTCCATGCTATATTCTGGAACAGGTAAATTCAGCGGTGCAGGAACGCCACTATAGACACGGCCTGCTATATCATATTTTGATCCGTGACAGGGGCAAAAAAAGCCGCCGTACCAGTCATTACCACCCAAATCGGCTGCGCCCACATCAGGACGGTAGTTCGGTGCACAGCCTAAATGCGTACACACGCCTTCGACCACCAAGACTTCTGGTGTCAAAGAACGCTCTGGGTTTTGGCAATACTCTGGTTGTAGCGATGCTTCTGAATTAGGGTCAGATAGTAATGGCTTAACTGACTCAAGCGTGCTCAACATGTCTTCGGTACGTTTTACCACAAAGATCGGTTTACCGCGATATTTGACGACAATCATCTGTCCCGCTTCAATAGAGCTGATGTCTTGGGTGACTGCAGCCCCTGCAGCCTCAGCTTTGGCGCTTGGGTACCAAGAGCGGACAAAAGGTGTTGCCACAGCAGCTACCCCAGCTGCACCAATTGCGGCAGTTGAGGCAATAAGAACTCTACGGCGTTGTACGTTAACGCCTTCGGCTTGGCTCATTAATACTTCCTCCAGGTGAATGAAATGGGATTATCCCACACTGGGTTTGTGGCTTAGAAAATATACAATATCAAGCCACTTTAGCTGTGCCTAATTTTGCTAATTGTTGCTATTCTAAGCTATTTCGGTGATAAAATAAATTATTGCGTTAAAAATAAAGCAACCTTGAGAGAACACAGTATAAGGTTGAACAGGGTAACCTATACAAAAACGCTGGATTATCAACGTCTAACATCCGTTTTGTTTCGATAAAGGACGCAAAGGCGCTTCAACGGTTTTGCAAACGATGGTCACGTGATGACCTTATAATCAATAAGGATATTCAGCAATAGCGAATGATACTTGAAATTCAGGCAATGTTCACTAACTTTCAGTACTTAAGCGTTATGTCTCTCATCGTCAATCAACAATCACCACTTTAGCGACAAAAGCGGTGATCTTTTATTATCCTAAACGCGTCTTTAGGCGATTAGCCTTCAAGCTCACTCCAGCGTTCAAGCTTGCTCATCATCTCCTCTTCGATGGCCAACAAGCGCTCACTGGCGGCCGTCGCGGCATCAAAGTCGGTGGTAAACCATGAGCCATCAGCCAGCTTGTCTTCTAGCGTCTTTTGTTCGGCTTCTAGCGCCGCGATTTCTTTGGGTAAGCTATCTAGCTCGCGCTGCTCATTGAAGTTGAGCTTTTTGGCGGCTTTATTTGGCTTTCCAGCGTCAGATTTATTGGCTGATTTTGACGCTTTAGTATTGCTAACGGGTGCTTTTGCGGCGCGCGCGGCTTCCTCACGGTTTTTTTGTATCAAGTACTCTTGATAACCGCCGACATACTCTTTGACGATGCCATTGCCATTTTCATCCGTATCAAATACCCAAGTGGAGGTGACCACATTGTCCATAAATGAGCGGTCATGACTGATCAGCAAGATGGTACCGTTAAAGCTGCTGACCGACTCTTCTAATAGCTCAAGGGTGGCCATATCCAAATCGTTAGTCGGCTCATCAAGCACTAATATGTTGGCAGGTTTTAATAATTGCTTGGCAAGTAATACGCGGTTGCGCTCACCACCTGATAAGGCTTTGACAGGTGTACGCGCGCGCTCCGGCGCAAATAAGAAGTCTTGCAAATAGCTCATGATATGGGTTTTTCGGCCGCCCACTTCGACAAAGTCAGAGCCTTCTGAGACGTTTTGCGCGACGCTTGCCTCAAGGTCGAGCTGATCGCGCAGCTGATCAAAAAAGGCAATTTGCAAATTGGTGCCAAGCTTGACGCTGCCGGTCTTGGTGACCTCGTCATCCGACATATCGAGTAGGGCTTTGATTAATGTGGTTTTGCCTGCGCCGTTAGGGCCGACAATACCGATTTTGTCGCCGCGCATAACAGTGGTCGTAAAGTTGTCAACCAGTACATTGCCATCATATTCAAGATGTAAGTTTTTGACTTTACAAACCAGCTTACCGCTTTTTTCGCCTTCACCCATGGTGATATTGACGTTGCCGACTTGCTCGCGGCGGTTTTTTCGCTCTTCGCGCAGGGCTTTTAGCTCGCGTACGCGGCCTTCGTTACGGGTACGACGGGCTTTGATGCCTTGACGAATCCACACTTCTTCTTGTGCCAGTTTTTTATCAAAATTGGCATTGTTTTTTTCCTCAGCAAGTAGCTGCTGCTCTTTTAGCTCTTGATAACGAGCATAGCCTTTGGCGCCTTGGGTGACGTCATAGCTGGTCAATTGACCACGGTCAAGCTCTACAATACGAGTCGCAAGCTTATCAACGAATGCTCTATCGTGCGTGACAAATAACAAAGTCAGTCCTTGCCAATCAAGCAAGAAGCGCTCTAACCACTCAATACTATCAACGTCTAAATGGTTGGTTGGCTCATCTAATAACAATACGTCAGGTTTGGTAACCAGCGCACGCGCGAGTAAAACGCGGCGCTTACGGCCTCCAGATAGCGAGGAGAGGTCGTCCTCTGGGTCAAGCCCCATGGTGGTGATTAGACGCATGGCATCACGTTCTAAGTCCCAGCCATGGACGGCGTCGATATCATGCTGCAAGGTCGCCATGTGCTCGCAAGCGTCCATGTCGCCATTGGCGCACATCTCCACTTGCTTATTATAATTGATCAGCAGCTCAGCTGTGCGGCGGCTACCGCCCATGACGATATCGAGTATGCGTCCGCTCGACTCGGGAACGTCTTGCTCGAGCATCGCAACGCGCATACTACTATTGGTGATGATCTCACCACTATCTGGCTGCAGCGAGCCATTGATCAGTTTAAATAAAGTGGATTTACCTTCGCCATTGCGGCCAATCAAACAAACGCGCTCGCCTGCATTGATCGAAAAATCAATACCATCGAGAATGGGGGCGACGCCAAAGGCTAAGTGAATGTCTTTTAGATGTATCAGTGCCATAGAATGTCTTAAGCTTATATAATAGTGAGGTAGGGGTTGTTGCAAAATTGCCAGCAGTATAACATGCCACCGCATCACTGTAGTGCGCGTAAGTGGTTTTATCAACACTATTTATTACTTTGCATAGTGGCGGCGATTTAATGTCCGTTATCAAAGGTGACTGGCTACTATTGACGCTGCTGCAAATATGCTGCCGCCGAGTCTATTCGACCTTCTACTTACCATTATTTAGAGAACAACATGAATCAATTCAAAGATAAAGAGGACGGGTTTGGTATGCAAGATGACTTGCAAGCCCAAGTAATCGATTTACAAACGAGCCTAGCGCATCTTGAAGTCACTGTCGAAAGGTTAAATGACGTCATCACGCGACAAGATAGGGATATTCATACATTGCAGCGTCAGTTACAACTGATTTATAAACAAATAGAAAATCAAGACTCAGAGAATGGTATTGCGCCATTTGATGTGATGGCGGATAGACCGCCACATTATTGAGATGGTAGAACTATTAAGAGAGTAAAAAAGTGACCTCAACAGTATTAAATAATCGCTATATTTGTACTTTTAGATAAAGATACTTTTTGGTGACTTTCTGGTCAGAATATAGAAATAATGTGTTTTTGCAGTTGTTTTCGTGTGACAAAATCTTTACTATCTTCACCCTCGGATGCTGCTTACTCATAAAAGTCGGGTTAAGTAGTGAAACAATGCGGATGTTTGGAGATATACAATGCGCGCAACTTTTCATTTAAAAACTCTCACAGTAGCTGTTGCTGCTCTATCTGTCGCTAGCGTTGCTAGTGCTGCTGGTCTTGATCGTTCAGGTCAAGACATCACCGCATTCTTACAAGATGGCACTTATGCAGAGACCGTCTATACTTATATCGACGCCGATGTAACGGGTGAAGATTCATCAGGCAACAAAATTGACGACATCGCAGAAGATTACGACTTTTTCCGTTATGGCGTAAAAACAGATATCAATGACACCTTTAGTATCGGTGTCTTATATGATGAGCCATTAGGCGCCGCAGCCGACTATACTGGTAAAAATGACTTCATTACCAATACTGATGCCGATGCTATCATCCAAGATTTTACAGGCAACCCTAATGTTACCGAAGCTTATGTTGATGATGTGTTGATACCGCAGTTGCAAGGCGCGCTCGCGCCAGGTAACCCAGGCGGTTTGACAGCTGAGCAACTAAAAGAGGCACAGGCTCAGCTAATCGGTCTAGAAGCCGCTAAAGGTCTAGCAGCAGTTGCAGGTGAAGAGACACAAGTTGAAGTACGTACCGAAAGTATCACGGGTATTCTTGGAATGAAGTTTGGTCAAAACAAAGAGTTCCAAGCATATGGTGGTCCCGTTGCTCAGCGTGTAAGAGCGGACGTGAAGCTGCGTGGCGATGCATACAGCTCAGCAAAAGGCTATACCATGCATATTAGCAATGACCAAGACTATGGTTGGATTGCTGGTATGGCATATAGCAAGCCTGAGATTGCGCTAAAAGCGGCGTTGACATATCGCTCTGAGATCAAGCATAGCGCAAAAGCGTTTGAATCTTTCCCTTTGGCCACCGCTGCTGGTGCCACTATCGGCGTTCCATTATCAACGACTAGACATGCTGATATCGAAATTAACACACCAGAGTCAGTTAACTTTGATTTCCAAACGGGTATCAATCCAACCACATTAGCCACTGCTAAAGTGCGCTGGGTACCGTGGAGCGACTTTGCTATCGTACCGTCGTTATACAACGATGTGAGTAAAGTTGCTACGCAAGATGATAAAGGCTTGGCATTAGTAAACTATGATAAAGACCAGTGGCAGGTAGAGTTAGGTCTTGCCAAACGTCTAGCACCAAAGTTTGCCGTTAGTGGTACCGTTGGTTGGGACAGTGGCGCTGGCAACCCTGTCACTTCACTAGGCCCTATCGAAGGCTATTATAGTGTCGGTCTAGGTGGTAAATACGACATCACAGAAAACTGGGCGGTGTCTGCAGGTGGTAAATACTTATGGTTCGGCGATGCTGATGGTCAAATTCCATCAAAGCAAGTTGTTAGCAAGTTTGAAGACAACGACGGTTTTGCGCTGGGTGTGAAGCTGTCTTATCAAGCAAAATAAGCACTAAATCAGTTGAGTTTTAAACTGAGATAAATGCTAAAAAAGCGATCCATTACGGGTCGCTTTTTTTTGGCAAAAACAAATAATATGGTCAGCTTTACTGGTGAATAAACATATGATTCTTTTATTTAGAGTCGACCATAGATGAGATTTCTGCTTAACCATAATGTCAAATAGCTAGTTAATACTTATCAGTCAGTGAACGATTGTTTTAATACTTTATTGTGCTATTCTTTATAAAAATGACGGCCTAAAACCGCTGACTTTTTTTACAAAAAAATTTTTATAAAATATATCTATTATAATCAATGAGATATAGTGGATCATATAAGGTGGTATATAGACGATAAGAAAGCGTTTGTGAGGTAAAAAATGCCACATTATTGGCTCAATGAAACAGTGGTGAATATTCTATTGACATAAATCCATCTTTGTAAAATCTCTAAAAGAGTATTGCTATAGTATAGAAGTTTAATTATGATACTGAAATCAGTTACGTTGTCTTACATAGCGGTAATGTCTGATAACAACGAAAGTGATGTTGCGTAAATCATCGTTACTTTCGACAGTTAAGTCGTTTGGCAAAGGATTCCATAGCATCGGCTGACGTTACTATTACAGGTCATTAGTCTGTATAGTCTTCGAGCTACTTGCCAGTTATTTTATTCATGGAGGATATCTAAGTGTCTCAAAATTTTCCTATCTCTAAACTTACCCTCGCTCTGATCACGCTATCAGCTGCTTCATTGACGCAAGCTGCTGGCCTCGACCGTTCTGGTCAAGACATCAAAGGCTTTTTTAATCCTGGTACTTATGCCGAGATTGATTACGCTTACATTGATACTGATGTTTCAGCCCATGATAATGCCGGTGCTATCACTACTCCAACTGGTGATATTAATAATGGCATTACTTCGACAGAAGAGGCTTATAGAAAAGGTAAGTCAACTGGTGATGCAACTCCAGATACATATAGTTTTATGCGCTATGGCGTCAAAACCGACATCAATGAGAACTTCAGTATTGGTGTGTTTTATGACGAGCCATTTGGTGCAGAAGTAGAGTACTCTGGCGATAGCACGTTTGTCTCTCAAGCAGGTAAGGATACTATTGCCGACTCATCAACTGGGACATCCGTTCCAAATGAGTTGATCAACTCTTCGGTACTAGACCCAGATTACGACAAAAATACCAACGTAAGTGTACACACTGAATCATGGACAGGTTTGATCGGTTATAAGTCCAATGGCTTTCAAGTCTATGGCGGTCCTGTGATGCAAAAGGTAAAAGCAGATGTGCACTTGCGCGGTCAAGCATACGGTCCGTTGACAGGCTACGATGCTAATGTGAATAGTGACACTGACTATGGTTGGGTAGCAGGTCTGGCGTATAGCAAGCCTGAAATCGCCTTAAATGCTGCCTTAACGTATCGCTCAGAGATTGACCATAAAACCCCAGTGGGAGAGAGAATACCTCTATTAGGGTCACCTCTACGAGATACAGCGTTAGGCAAGCTTGGGATTGATCCAGACTCTGCGCTTGGTCAGTCAATCGGTGAATATGCTACCACTGATGCGACAGTCACAACGCCTGAGTCTGTGAACTTAAATATCCAAACGGGTCTAAGTGAAAAGTATCAGCTATTAGGTACATTAGATGTACGCTGGGTACCATGGAGTGATTTTACCATCGTACCACCATTATACAATGCTTACTCTAAGGCTGCAGTTCCAGAAGGCTTGCCATTACTGTCTTATGAAAAAGATCAGTGGAAAGTCGATGTGGGTCTGGCTAAACGCTTTAACGAAAAACTGGCGGGTTCGGTCGTGGTTGGTTATGACTCTGGTGCTGGTGATCCGGTGAGCTCGCTTGGTACTATTGAAGGGTTCTATAGTATCGGTGGCGGCGTAAAATACAATGTCACTCCTGAATGGGCGGTATCTGTGGGTGGTAAATATCTGAAGTTTGGCGATGCGACTGGACAACTACCTAACGGTAGTATCGTCAGCAAAGCTGAAGACAATGATGGCTATATCGCGGGCGTAAAGCTGTCTTATCAAAGCCAATAAATTGTGATATCTCACTATCTGAAATCTAACTATAACGGCTTATCTAGCTTATGAGCCAGATAAGCCTACATCATGTCGATACATGTATTTAATTTTTAATAAATGAACGTTTGCGTCATGTTTTATCAGCAGGTAATCGCTGCAACAAATTGACTTTGCAAACTAAATTTGATTATCTATATATCGTACAGACCCATCCTATGTCGTACGAGTAGATAAAGGACTATCTATCAATCATCCATGGAGGAAGAAGAATGTCACCTAATCGTCATTCAATCTCAGCTGTATCAACCGCTAAAAAACTAAAAACTCCACTTAAAGCCAGTGTTGTCCTTTTGACGTCAATGATTTTGGCCGCCTGTAATACAACAGATGAGCCTTCTTATAATCTTGATGATGTCTTTAGCCCAATACCTGGTGCTACCGATAAGCAACTAGAAGAAGCGAAAGCTGAAGCCGAAAAAGCAAAACAGGAAGCTCAAGAGGCGAAAGAAGAAGCTGAAAAAGCAAAAAAAGAGGCTGCTGAGCAAATAGCTGCTGCTGAAAAAGCAGCTGAAGAAAAGGCGGCATCAGCCCTCAAAGCAAAAGAAGAAGCTGAAGCTGCTGCTGCTGCTGCTGAAAAAGCAAAAGCAGATGCCATTAAAGCAAAAGAAGAGGCTGAACAAGCATTAGAGGATGCATTAGCAGATGGGGGTGGTTCAGAAGCGCTTCAAAAAGAAGCTGATCGCAAGGCGAAATTAGCAGAAGAAGCGGCAGCTGCCGCCGACGCCGCTGCCGCTGCCGCTAATACTGCCCAGCAAGAAGCAGAGGCAGAAGCGACTGCAGCTGCAGCAGCACAACAAGCTGCGCAAGATGCAGCATCAGCTGCTGAAATTAAAAACGCGCCTCAAACTACTAAGTCAGGCGTCCAGCACATCAGCATCAATGCCACTGGAATAGGTCAAGGTATGCTGACCACCACCACACGTGACTTCGACATCACTGATGAGACTGAGGTTGACGCTCGTGCAGACACAGCTTCAGGCGGCTTGGTTTCTGATCCAGTAACACTAAAAGTTAGTGGTGATAGCGATGCAGAAGTAGCAGGCTCTAATGGCTTCAAATCGTTTGAAAATACTACCAAAGTTGTCACAGCTTCATTGGGTGAGCAAGACTTAGTCTATACCTCAACCTACAAAGACTTTAGTGATGATTTAAGAGTTGCCCATATTGATGGTGCAGCTGCTGGCCTGCTGCCAGTCAATGGTGTCGCCGTAGTAGGTAATGCGACTGAAGCTGCTAATGTGCCAACAGAAGGTAAAGTGGGCTACACAGGTGAAGCAACTTATCGCGCATTGGGCACAGACAGCAAGGTTGAGTTTGGATCTTCAGTATTCACGGCTGACTTTGTGGCCAAAAACGTAAAAGGCGATCTAACCTTTAGTGATAAAACAATCGGTCTAGAAGGAACTATAGACGGCAATAAGTTCTCAGGAACTAAAGACGGTTATAACGCTGATGGTGGCTTCTACGGTGGTGATGCTCAATACTTAGGTGGTGTTTACGAAGGTAAAGGCGCTCAAGGTACTTATGGAGCCAAGAGTGACAATCAAATCGCAGCTGAGCAGGCAGCTAAAGATACAAAAGCGCAAGCAGAAGCTGCTGAAAAAGCGTTAGCCGCTGCCCAAGCAGAAGCGGCGGAAGCTCAAGCTACTGCAGAACAAGCTCAAGCTGATGCGGTAAAAGCGAAAGAAGCTGCCATTAAAGCACAAGAAGCGGCTGATAACGCTGGGAGTGGCGGCGATGATCAAGCACTGCAAGATGCTTTAGACAGAGCAGCCGCAGCAGAAGAAGCGGCGAAGAAAGCTAAAGAAGACGCAGATGCAGCAATCCAAGCAGCAGCAGATAAAGCGCAAGAAGAAGTTAAAGCGGCACAAGATAAAGTAACAGCGGCTCAGTCAGAAGCGAGTGCAGCTAAAGCGAGTGCAGCCGCTGCTGTAGCCGCCGCAGAAGCAGCCGAAAAAGATGCCGCTGCTAAAATAGCCGCTGCAGAGTCAGCCGCCGCAGAAGATGTAGCAGCAGCTGAAAAATTGGCAGAAGAAGCTAGATTAGAAGCTGAAAAGGCAAAAACTGCTAAAGAAATAGCTGAAAAAGAAGCACAAGAAGCAGAAGACAGAGCAACTGCAGCAGCTGAAGCACAAGCAGCAGCTGAACAGAAAGCTCAAGAGCTGCAAGAACAGCTAGATGCGTTAACGCCAAAATTTGAGTCTGCAGCTGAAGCTGAGCAATCAGGTGTACAGCATTTATCTGTTGATGCAAGTGCATTGCAGATGGGCGTCAAAACAACCACAACGCGTGACTTTGAAATCCGTAGCACCTCAGATGTCGATGCTCGTGCTGATTTGGCGCTTACAGGTGTTCTCCCAGGGCCTATAACCATTCAGGTATCAGGTGACAATGATGCTGAAACGGAAAATGGCTTCAAAGCTTATGAAGGTACTGGAAACGTAACTGGTGAAGGTGATTTGGCTTACATTGCAACTTATAAAGACTTTGGTGCTAACGGTGAGATGCGCATTGCCCATATAGATGGCACAGCAGCCAATGGCGCTGTACCTGTAGATGGTGTTGCGGTAGTGGGTAATAAGACAGCGACGCTACCGACAGAAGGTACGTTTGAGTATGCTGGTGATGCTACCAATCGTAAAGTTGGTGTAGACAATGCGATTGAATACGGTAGCTCTAAGTTCACGGCTGACTTCGTCAATAGTAAAGTTGATGGTACACTGGAGTTTGCTCAAGCTGGCGAAATTGGGCTATCAGCAGATATTACTGGTAATGAATTCTCAGGTACTGCAGCTGATGAGAGTGGCTACAATACTGAAGGTGCTTTCTACGGTGAAGATGCCAACTTTATTGGTGGTATCTATGAAGGTAATGGCTCACAAGGTACCTTTGGTGCAGAGAAAGATGGTACAGCCGCTAATCCAGTTGAGCCAACTGAGCCACTTCCAGAAGCGCCTACTAACCCAGATGTAGCGGCAGATACTGAACTTACTGGCTTCCAAAGCAATACATTAAGTAGTGCTGAGGGTAGCTTCACAGAAGATGCTATCGGTTATGCAGAAATTCGTGACGACAAGTCTGACTTTACAGAAACGGTAGAGGTAGATGGGTCAAACGTTCCAGTAGATAATCGTGAAGGTAATAACTTTACGAACTATGATAGTTTTATCGCTCGTGCCGATATGACAAAACCTGACTCTGTTAAAGAGCAAGTTTCGATAAACATTAGCGGTGATAATGATACTGATTATGGTAGTGGATTTAGTCTTCATACAGAGTCTACAACGGTTCAAGGGCCTGTAGCACTAGATCTAAACTATTCATCTGTGTATAGAAATTTTGATTCACAGATGCAGATTGGTCATGTTTACGGTGATCCCAATCAATCCGTCCTAGGTGATCTGGCACGAGTGTCTACTGTTTATGTACAAGGTAATGGTACTAGTCTTGACGACATGCAGTATATGAAAGAACTCGCCCAGTATAACATCGATAACAACATCAATGATGGTATGGTAGCGTATAACGGTGTCGCCACTTATATGGAAAACCTCCATCTGAAAGATGGTGAGCGTGGTGGACCAGTGGTTAATGGTACTTCTGCATTCGATGTAGACTTTGTTAATAGCAAGCTTGAAGGTACATTAACATTTGCAGATGGCGATTATCAGTATATGCCTACTGGCAACAAAATTGATATCAATGCAGATATCACTGGTAATACCTTTGCTGGTAATGCAAATAATATCGATACTGCTGGAGGATTCTACGGTGAAGATGCTAAATTCTTAGGTGGTGTTTATCAACAAGCTCTAGAGCAAGGCGGTAAAGGTGCTCAACCAGGAGAAGGTACAACCTTCCAAGGTACTTTTGGTGCAGAAAAGCAATAAATTAGCCTATTAGCTCAGAATAAAAAAAGCGCCTTCGGGCGCTTTTTTTTGTTTATAAAAACTATAAAAGTACTACTTAATAATAAACTTAAGTTTTCAATTTTATTGATTTTATAAAGTATCTAATACACCATATTAATCATAATGGTGGTAATACTTTTTAAGTATTGCGGTAAATTTAACTAAGTATTATTGTCTTTAGAAATATTGTTTTTCTGCTTTTAAAGTAATTGGGTAGAAATTAATAAATAAATGAGATCTTAATAAGTTTATTTTTTATCAAAAAATATTGATTGTATATTTTATATAATATATTTATGGTTAATATAACAAAGTTTCGTTATTTACCCCAAAGTATTGATTTTTATATATTTTTAGTTAATATATTTTTATAAATATTGTAACTAATAAATGATGAGTGATATGAATATGTAATATTTAAATTACTATCATTGGGTCTGCCAGGAATGAGTATTTTATTAACTTTAAATAAAAACTGATTCAAAACATATCGTTTAAAAGAAATAAGAAATTAATTGGTAACAAAAGGTTACATTATTCATAATTGTAGACATATTTATTGACTTTTTATAAGTGATTTGTTTATCTATGCGTGGCACTAGATATTTGTTGTGCCTATTATGGATAAATAATGGACTGTTATCAATTCTTCATGGAGGAAGACGAATGTCACTTAACCGTCATTCAATATCTGCTGTAGCGACAGCAAAAAAACTAAAAACGCCGCTGAAAGCTAGCGTCGTTATTTTAACCACTGTAATCCTAGCATCATGCGCTAGTGATGGTGGAGACAGCACCACGCCCAAGCCATCCCCTACAATACCTAAAGATGATAGTGGAACTGCAGGAGGATCAGAAACTGAGGGTAGCGGCGTTGATACTGGCAGTAATGCGCAAGCAGAGGCTGCGATCAAAGCCGCAGAAGCCAAAACAAAAGCTGCAGAAGATGCCTTAAAACAGGCAAAGGCCAAAACGAAGGCTGCAGAAGACGCACTTAAAGCTGCTGAGATGAAATTTGGTGTCGAGTCACAAAAGGCGGCAGAAGCGTCACAAAAGGCGATTGATGCAGCAAGATCAGAGGCAGCAAAAGCGAAAGCCGCAGCAGAGGCCGCTAGGGTAGAAGCAGTTGCAAAGATTGAAGCGGCGGCACAAGAGGCTGAAGGTAAGATAAAAGCTGCTAAAGAGGCGGCAGCTAAAGAAGCCGTAGCTAAAGTGAAAGTTGCTGAAGCTAACGCAAAAGCTGCTGAGGCCCGTGCAAATACGGCAGAAGCCAAAGCTAAAGAGCTACAAGATTTGTTGGCATCAGAAACGGCTGCCAAAGAAGCCGCTGAGGCAGAAAAGAAAACAGCCGAAGCTGAGACTAAGAAAGCTCAGGACAAAGTTAAAATAGCAGAAGAAAAGGCCGCCGCCGCTATAAAAGCCGTTGCAGCTGCAAAAGCTGAGGCAGATAAAAAGATTGCAGCTCTAAAAGAAGCAACAGCCAGCCAAGTTGCTGTCGCTGAAAAAGAAGCGACAGCGGCAAAAGAAGCGCTTAAAACTGCAGAAGCACAAGCAATTGTAGCGGCAAAAGCAGCAGCGAAAGCGGCAGCTGATGCAGCATCAGCAGCAGCTAAAGAGGCCGCAGCCAAACTCGAAGCAGTCAAAAGTGCGTCAGCAAAAGAAATTACTGCTGCAAAAAAAGCAGCCGCAGACGCTAAGGCACGTGCTGATAAAGCAGTCAAAGACGCCGCTGATGCCCAAAAACGTGTAGAAGAAGCGGAGGCGATTGCTAAATCAGAGGCTGATAGAGCAGACTTAGAGGCTTCGCGAAAGGAACAGGCGATAAAGCAAGCTGAAGAAGCAAAAGCAGAGGCATTAAAGGCTAAGGATGAAGCAGTAAAAGCAAACAAAGAAGCAGCAGATTCTAAACAGTTAGCCGAAAAAGCTAAAGCGGACTTAGAAACTGCCGAAGCAGCTCTGGCTAAAGCTGAGAAAGACCTAGCAGAAGCGTTGGCAAGTGGAGGTAATCCTGAAGCGCTACAAGCAGAAGTAGACCGTCGCCAGGCCGCCCTTGATGCAGCCAATGCCGAAGTGATCGCTACCCAGCAAGCTCAAGCGGAAGCTCAGGCCGCAGCAGAGGCGCAAATTGCAGCCGCTCAGCAAGCCGCTCAGGATGCCAAAGATGCCTTAGCTGCCTCTCAAATCAAGAACGCTCCTGAAGCCGCTAAGTCTGGGGTTCAGTCATTGAATATCAATGTAACCCCACTAAGTAAAGTTTATAACACCACCACCCGTGACTTTGAAGCAACGGATAATAGTATCGTAGCCCGCGCAGACATCGCTTCAGAATCAGAACCAGGCAAAGGTGATGGACTATTAGGTAAAGTTGGCGTCACAACATCAGGTAATGCTGACACAGCGCTTGCGAATGGCTTTATGAGTCATGCTGACAGTGCAGAAGTTTCTGTTCCAGCCTTGGGTCAGACATTGCCTCTAACGTACACCTCAACGTATAAAGACTTTGGCGATGACATGCGCATCGGTCACATTGATGGCAAAGCGGTCTTTAGCGGTGCAGAGCTACCTGTGAACGGGGTTGCCGTAGTCGGTAATGCCACTCAAGCTGAGAACATGCCAACCGAAGGTAGCGTAGGCTACACTGGTGATGCCACTTATCGTCAGCTTGGCATAGATAATGACATCGAATTTGGTAAATCAGTTTTTACCGCTGACTTTGTTGCCAAAAATGTGAAAGGCGACCTTACCTTTGATAATGCTGGTAAAATTGGTCTTACTGCTGATATCAACGGCAACCAGTTCTCAGGTACTGCTGCTGATAATGCTGGTTACAATACTGAAGGTGGATTCTTTGGTGGAGATGCTCAGTATCTAGGCGGTGTTTATGAAGGCAATGGCGCTCAAGGTACTTATGGTGCTAAGAGTGACAAGCAAACTGCCGCTGAACAAGCAGCACAAGATGCTCAAGCTCAAGCAGATGCTGCTAACCAAGCACTGACAGCAGTTCAAGCCCAAGCCGACGCTGCCCAAGCTGCTGCCGAAAAAGCCCAAGCAGACGCTGCTAAAGCACAAGAAGCCCTAGCAAAAGCGGAAGAGAACTTAGCAAATGCCGGTAATGGTGAAGACCTGCTCGCGGCTGCACTAGAGCGTGCAGCTGCAGCCGAAGCAGCCGAAGCTGCTGCTTTAGAAGCGGCAACCAAAGCGACAGCAGCTAAAGAGGCTG
>NZ_OLML01000002.1:0-22852 GCF_900291405.1 Psychrobacter sp. Marseille-P5312 | reverse complement strand
TGCAGCGATGCGCAAGCTTGTGCATATCTGTTTCGGTGTGATTAAACATCAGCAGTCTTACCAAGCAAAAGTTGAGCTAATTAGTGCTTGATTTGGCTTTTTTAAGATGGTATCTCTTATCTACTGTCCTATTTCATTATGCCACTACACTATTAGGTTGGTATTTTCTAGATAGCCTCTTAACCCAAAAATAATTATGAAATTAATATTCCGAAAAGATACTGATGATAGTATTATGTCGTTGAAATATTCTAGCAACAATAAAGTAATAAGAGTTACTTTATGAAACATACATATATTAGGAAGTGTTATGAGCGATAATACAAGCAAGAGTTATGATGATAATGACGCCGAAGAGCTATTAGAAGATGTTGAAAAAAATCTAAGAAAAAAAGTGACAGTTGCTATTGTTGGTAAGGTTAGCACAGGAAAAAGTTCGCTCTTAAATGCTCTTTTCAGTAAACCTAAAGATGATCAGCTTGCAGTTGTAGGGGCTGTATCTGGTGTTACTACTAAGGTTAAGCGCTTTCAGTTAGGTAAAAATGTTGAAATAATGGATTCTCCTGGTTTAGGAGATATCATTGAAGATAATAGTAATGAAACTAAATTAGCAATGGGGGACATTGATGTAGGTGTCTTAGTTGTAGTGGACGCTGCTGATGCATCTCAAAAAGCTCATTACGATGAATTAAAGACATATTGCAAAAAGGTTTTTGTAGTCCTAAATAAAGTTGATATGTTCGACAAAAAAAAATCTTCACTTGAAAAAGTTACTGCTCAGTGGGCTGAGTTGCTAAAACTAGATGATGATGAAAAAATATACCAAACTTGTGCTGATGGATACGACCCTGACTTTGATGATGATATAGAACTAGATATTCGTGGTGTAGATGTTTTAAAACAAGACATATTAAAATTCTTGAAAAAACATGGTAAGGATTTAATATTAGAAAGAGAGCTTGAAAAGAAGTCAGTGCTTGCAAAAAGGGTTATTTACTCTTCATTAGCAGGTGTTGCTGGTGCAGCATTTATACCTGGAAGTGCCGTTTATATCACAGGCATACAAGGTGCAGCAATTATGTCTATACATTATATTTATACAGGTGAAGTACTAAGTAAACAGTCTGCAATTGCCGCACTCCCGCTATTCGCTAGTCAGAGTATAGGTTCAAACTTGTTTTTAGTAGCTAAATCTTTTCTACCACCTACAGGTATAGTGGACGTAGCAGCGGCAGGTGTCGCGGCAGGTGTCACAATAGCTATGCTAAGTACTGTAAACTGGATCTATGAGAATGATTACAACCTAGATAATAAGACAGAATTGAAGGAGCGTTATAGCTTTTTCTATAACGCACTTAAAGATATAGGATTAAAAGAAGTTTGGACAATAATTAGCACGCGCGATAGAGAAAAAATAATGGAGCTTATATCTAGATTTGTCAAGTAATATAAAGCTATGCAGCTAGGGAGTATTGCTTGTAACCCTAGCTTTGTGGCTGATTACAATCACTTAGTTAGCTCTACTAGCCCAGCTGGTCAAAATGCCAAGGATTGGGGGGTTTGAAATAATTAATCTTCTTTAAAAAAGACGCTGCTCAATTGGAGAAGCGTCCTATTCGTGAGTATTCAGTCTATTAGAGACCATATTACGGAAAATAAATAACTATCAAGCCTAATTAACAGGCACATAGCTTCATCATAATACTCATTATAAATCAACAATTAATCTTTAAGATACTCACGTATATGGCATTTAGGATCTAGGTATATGGAAGGCTTAAGTACAAAATTTATATTAATTGTGTTTGCACTGGTTATTTTTTCACCCCTCCTCCTGAAGTTATTTATATCTTTATAACGGCTAGACCTCTGTTTAATCATCAACTAGCCCTAGCCCTCTGCAAGAGTTCTCAAAGAGCGTCAGTTTCGTAAACTTACTAAAACCAAAGGCGCTTTCCCGAATGAAACCAGCTTGCTCAAATTGTTGTATGTTGGTATGTTAAATGCCTCTGCCAAGTGGACGATGCCGATTCGTAATTGGGGACAGACGATGATGCAGCTGTCTATCTATTTCCCTGGTCGATTAGATTCGGTGATGCGTCTTTAATTTAGTTGACACAGGGTTTTGAACGCCCTCTATATTCCTTATCTCGAAAAGTTAGGTTTTAAGCCTTCCTAAACCCAGGATTAAAAGAACCACCGTTTTTTCTTCTTTTTAGGAATATTAGCAGTTTGGGCATCAGGCTCTTGTTCGTGTTGCGACTCATCATTGAGTTTAGACTGTTTAAACTCTAGTAGTTTTACTTGTGCAAAATCTTGGATACTGGCGTTAGCTTTCTCTAGCGTCTTATTTAGCTGATTGACCTGTTGTTGGTAATTATCTATTAACTGCTTTTGATCACTAACCTGTTGCCGTAAGTGTTCATTCTTGAGCTTTTCAAGTGATAATAGGTGTTCAATGTCCGTATTGTACTGAACACTTTGACTGTTCAAAGATGTGCTTTGGGCACTATCCGTTGAACATTCAGTACGTTTTTTAGAAGTTGGCTCACCAAAAACGCGCAACATTTCTGAAGCATCTATTTTTTTATCCGCTGTTCTAGAAAGCTCACCATCGTTGATTTTCTGGTAGATCGTGGTTCTTGATACACCCCATTCTTTTGCCGCTTTTGTCACCGATATTTTCATTGTTCGCCTAGTGTTCAAGTACGTTTTTAGAAGCAGTACAGTACAACTGTTCAGAACGTTCAGTGAACAACTATCGCACTAACCTAACTATGAGGAAAGACCTTAATAAATGCAAGGAAGACTGAATCATTCATTAAGTGGGTGGGGGCTGCCAATTCGGCTGGTGTTGAATTGCCAGATTACTCAGAGCGATAATTAGTAATTTAGTCAGCTGAGATTTTATATTTAGGATAATATTGTAATATGTATCCATAATGAAATTAGAAATTTTATAATATAAAGAGTGTTTTAACATGCGAAATTTTTTGCTGTGGACAATTGTAATAATTATATCTATTGGAATATATGATTCTATAAATCAGGAACAAAGTACTACAGATAGTTATAATGAAAGAAAGGAAGATGCAGCATCTCATCGTAACTACAATGAACCTAGAGTGCAAGTGAGCGCAAGCGGGTTGTATAACCGTTATAATTCAAATTCTATACGTGCCAAAGCATTGTATGATGGCAAGTTAATCGAAATAACAGACTCACCTTTAAAAGTAGATATTGCCCCGGATGGTGATGGCATCATATATCTTGCTGACTTTTTTTTTCAAGACTTGGGTGTATATGCCAAGGGTGGGGAAGATTTTAAGTCTGAGGCAGCTAAGCTTGAAAGTATATACGATGAAATAACCTTACTGTGCTATTCAGATGAATTCTCAACTGATAATAACATTCTTACAGACTGTATTTTTGATCTCAAGACAATGTCTGAAAGAAAAACTAGACAAGAACAAGAACAAGAACTAGCTAGACAAGAACAAGAAAGACAAGAAGAAGCTAAAATAGCTAGAATAGCTAGACAAGAACAAAACCTAGCTAGACAAGCAGAAGAACAAGAACAAGAACTAGCTAGACAAGAACAAGAAAGACAAGCAGAAGCTAAAATAGATAGAATAGCTAGACAAGAACAAGAACTAGCTAGACAAGAAGGAATAAAAGCTTATGCAGCTATAACTAAAAGTGAGTCAAAGAGCCAGAATGATGTTGAAACAGAGCCATATAATACAACTTATGTAGATGGTAATAGTTCAGCCGACTCAGATTATTTTGATTAATTTTTTTTGACAGTGTGGCACATTACATATAACTGTCGTTTTAAAGTCAGTTATATGTATAGAGAAGAATTAAGTAAAGAGAAGCTGTAAGGGCTTGGTATGTATCTGCTATTATATTATCGCCACATAAATATAGAACTAAAAAAATTAATCAACAGAGTCAAGCCATGACCTTTCTTAATACCTCATTGATACGTAAATCAACCTTGTGCTTAACAGTAGCAATGCTTTCTCTATCAGCCATCGCGGTAGATTTTGATGAAACTCAACGTTTAGCCAACCAAGGTGTCGCTGAAGCCCAATATAATCTTGGCTTGATGTATAAAAATGGCGAAGGCGTACCTCAGAATTATACCAAAGCACTTGACTGGTACACAAAAGCCGCCAATCAAGGGAATGCTGCAGCCCAACATAATCTTGGCTGGATGTATAAAAATGGCGAAGGCGTACCTCAGAATTATACCAAAGCACTTGACTGGTACACAAAAGCCGCCAATCAAGGGAATGCTGCAGCCCAATCCAACCTTGGCGTGATGTATAAAAATGGCGAAGGCGTACCTCAGAATTATACCAAAGCACTTGACTGGTACACAAAAGCTGCCAATCAAGGGAATGCTGCAGCCCAATCCAACCTTGGCGGGATGTATAAAAATGGCAAAGGCGTACCTCAGGATTATACCAAAGCACTTGACTGGTACACAAAAGCCGCCAATCAAGGGTATGCTGCAGCCCAATCCAACCTTGGCTGGATGTATGACAACGGCGAAGGCGTACCTCAGAATTATACCAAAGCACTTGACTGGTACACAAAAGCCGCCAATCAAGGGTATGCTGCAGCCCAATATAACCTTGGCGTGATGTATGACAACGGCGAAGGCGTACCTCAGGATTACATCAAGGCGGCTGAACTGTTTCAAAAAGCCGCCAATCAAGGGTATGCTGCAGCCCAATATAACCTTGGCGTGATGTATAAAAATGGCGAAGGCGTACCTCAGAATTATACCAAAGCACTTGACTGGTACACAAAAGCCGCCAATCAAGGGTATGCTGCAGCCCAATCCAACCTTGGCTTGATGTATGACAACGGCGAAGGCGTACCTCAGAATTATACCAAAGCACTTGACTGGTACACAAAAGCTGCCAACCAAGGTGTCGCTTCAGCCCAATATAATCTTGGCTTGATGTACTACAACGGCGAAGGCGTACCTCAGGATTATACCAAAGCACTTGACTGGTACACAAAAGCCGCCAATCAAGGGCATGCTTCAGCCCAATCCAACCTTGGCGTGATGTACTACAACGGCGAAGGCGTACCTCAGGATTATACCAAAGCACTTGACTGGTACACAAAAGCCGCCAATCAAGGGCATGCTGAAGCCCAATATAACCTTGGCGTGATGTACTACAACAGCGAAGGCGTACCTCAGGATTACATCAAGGCGGCTGAACTGTTTCAAAAAGCCGCCAATCAAGGGTATGCTGCAGCCCAATATAACCTTGGCGTGATGTACTACAACGGCGAAGGCGTACCTCAGGATTACGTCAAGGCGGCTGAACTGTTTCAAAAAGCCGCCAACTAAAGTGTCGCTTCAGCCCAACATAACCTTGGCGTGATGTATAAAAATGGCGAAGGCGTGCGTCAATACACCGTTACTGCTAAAGTGATCAATATCGTAACTTACATCAACAGGAATAGGCTTTCGGGATACTCTACTTCTACTTCAAAATCTCGGTCTGAAATTCGTATAATAATTCTCTGTAGTGGTTGGTTTAGCTGGTTCTAGCTCCTGTTTGACCTTCTTGTCTGATACCAACGGCTCAAGCGTAGCTGAACTCTTATATCTATCCTGATGATAAGCCTCTTTTATTTTTATTCCAGTGGCTAGCAGCTGCTCATCTAATTGCTTGCGCTCGTTTCTGCTACCCCTATGGTCGTATACAGAATGCTCACGTTCTTTTGCTTCTGGTTCGAACTTATAACCATCAAACCCTTTTTCAAACATCCCGCCTTTGAGCCTAACACCCATTGGCTTGCCATTCTTATCGGTTAACTTGCTGCTGGTCACGGATAACGTCTTCTCGCTATTACCGCGATTGATTTTCAAGCCCCATCGCTCTAGTCGACGTAGTACCATTTGACGATTCATAGCGATACCGTTTTGCCAATCCAGTAACAGACGACGTTTAATTGCTTCCTCCAACAACTTACGGCTTGGAGGATT
The DNA here is from genome assembly GCF_900291405.1 of Psychrobacter sp. Marseille-P5312. Lineage (NCBI taxonomy): Bacteria > Pseudomonadati > Pseudomonadota > Gammaproteobacteria > Moraxellales > Moraxellaceae > Psychrobacter > Psychrobacter sp. Marseille-P5312. Next base: position 16,836 of record NZ_OLML01000002.1, on the reverse strand, counting down.
AGCGATAGTCTCCTCATCTTTATCAGCATCTTTTTTCGTATACGTCTTTACATCAAAAGGCGTAGGGCGCGGCGCATTACTGCTGTATGGGTTCACTAAACGTTTGCGCTCAGGATCATTAGGATCACTTAACGGCTCACTCTTAATAGTTTTAACCTCTGTATTGATAATATTTTTCCAAGCGTTCACCCTTTTTTGGTCTGCCGGCTCATAGTACGGCTGAAAAGACTTACCTGATCGTAGTTCCTGACAGGGAATCACAAAGTTCAGCTCCAGTCGTCCGACTGGATGAGTGTCATCAATGTCTTTATCTGCATGCTCAACCCATAGAATATCGTACTGATCACTCTCTAAACCGCAGAATATAACCGATTCAAACTCCTGCATAATGCGCTTTTTATCGACTTCGCTAATCTCATCCGCACGTTCACTAAAAGATAAGTACCCTGATTTGTACTTAGTCTTATAGGGAGTGGTGTTAATTAAGTGCTCAGTGAGCACAGGATCGCCGTACAGCACTTTTGCATGCGTTCTAGGCACCAAACTCCCTTTCTCTTTAAGAAGATAGTCTAAAACGCCACTCGCTTTGCCTTTGCCATGCTTAGAGAACTTAACAATCATCACTATCCCTCGCAGCCACCTTTGAATACTCGATACTGGTCTCTATCAGCACATGCAACTGCTCCCTGATGGCTTTAATCTCACTCAATACCTCAGCATCGACCTGCTTTTCGGTATTCACATGCTTAGTCAACTGATTAAGATTACTACCGATTCTACCCAACTGACGTACTAACTCAGGGTCAACTGGCTTAACAGGAGTAACCCCTAATGCCAATCCTCGTAACCAACTGGCCACCGTATTTTCACGATTCCTTTTCTTTATCTCAGCAAGTTCGTAGTCATTAACGCGAATCGCAATCTCTCTATTTCGCTTGGCTCTCTTGTCAAGGAAGGTAGTTTTTGGCTCAGTCATAACGATTACCTAGGTAAGGGTTTTTGGGGGTTTTAAGGGGTCTCCCCTTAACCAGCTCACATGAGGGATAGGATAATTATTACGTAGTAAGAAATAGCCCCCTCTTGTGACTGCTGGCTTAAAATAATATCATAAATGTCTATACCTAGCATAGTCGACACTGTGTATACCTATTTATACATGACTGTCTATACCTATATAACAACAATGTCTATACCTATGGTATTATGACTGTCTGTACCCATACAAAGAAGGTCGCTAGTATGAATAAAAGATCTGAAAACATGAAAAAAGTGAACACCCTTCGCTCAGAGGTAACCACTGCTATGATCTATCTATTAGATGAATTAGAGGATGGTACAGGGGGTGATTATGATGGCTTTAATAGCTGGGGTATCAAAGAAGCCTATAAGCTAAAAGGACAACTAAATTCATATCGAGCACAAAAAATAACTCAGTTCCTAGGTAAAACTATTAGCAAACAAAGACTGTTGAAATATGCCAAACCCAAAGGGTATATCTATACTCTCTCTAATCAAGACATTGCTCAATGGTTAAAAGACAATCAAGAACCTTTACTAAAATACTCCAAGTTCAACATAGGAGTTATGACAGGTGGCCAAAGATCTAACTAACCTTACTAGCTAGTTTGCTGATCTTCTCAGTCTGCAATCTCAGCTTATAAAAATTTCAAATTTTTCTTTTTTTTGAGTCTTTCCTCTCTCTCCCTCTTAATCAGTGTGCCCACTAGAGTATGCCCACAGCGTATGTCCACATAAGCAGCAAGGGCAACAGCGCCTGAGCTACTCCTAAAGGGCTCCGCGCTGTTGCCCTTGCTATGTGGACAACCCTGATGGACAACTCTGTGGACAACTGCTTGGAGGGAGAGAGGTTGAAGTTTTGGGCAACACTCACCCTAAAGCGCCCACAAGTAAAAACTTGCGAACCCTTTAGAGTATTGCCCTGACAACTGCCTGTCGGTCGATCGGCATCGTCTCGGGAAGTCATCACTGTATCAAGCTGACTCTGTTATGATTACGGCTGATAGCACCGCCTAGACACGCTCATAACCGCTATATAGCCGTTTCTACGCTAGCAAGGGTTAACACCCAATATACCGCTACGAATACGCTAATATAACCTCTCATTGCGTTGCTCAATATGTCTAGTAACCCCTGTCGAGAGCTTGCTTGTCACCCACGCAATGCAGTCGTCACTGAGGCCTGCCACCCATTGCTAGGGAACAGTTACAGAGTATTGAAAGGCGAAAATAACGAGCAAATAGGCGGATTTATTGAGTAAAATTGGTAACTTACGGTAGTAATATGAGTAATTTGATTGCAAAGTAGCCTAGTTTTGGCTTAAAATAGACCCTAATGGGCTTAATTGCTGGTCAAATAACGCACTGCACATGCTTATTTGGTCGTTACAGATGTCGCCAAACATCTGTAACCGTTAATGAACATTAAACGATAAACCCCCCTATTACGTCAAGTAGTAGGGGGTTTATTTTTTTGCATCTGCAATTTAGACGTTAATACGTATCAACAAAGCGGTCCTTTATCGTCATTTGAGAGAGTAATACTGTATAAATACAGGGTGTTAGTATTACTCTGATGTCCACTACATATCAGCATAAAATTTCTGGATAAAGTCGCGTGTTTTGTTCATGAGTCGCTCGTGAAGTGGTTTGCGCTCAAATAGCTTAACTTTATAGTTAGGCAGCGCTTTCACTTCGTTACGATCAGGTAGTCGCTTGCTAGTCTCATACTTTCTGAGGATATTTTGCATGACGTCGGCTTTTAGGTTGTTATCTTTGCATAGCTCTTGGTACGCAGCTTCCTTTTCTACGTCCCAAAAGTGTGCAAAGGCTTCCTCTACAGTCTGACCATCTGGCATTTTAGGCATCTGCTCCTTGATGAACTTTTGGATAAGCTCTTGCTTGTCGCGGAAGGTCGGCTCATTCATGATTAAGTCGTCCACCTGGGCTTGGTACTGGGCTGCCTTTTCCTCGTTGCCGTCGTCTTGCTGCTTATTGGCTTGCTTGAGTAGCTCTAGTATGTAGCCGACATTGATACGATCGCTATGTAGCATTTCAATCTGAAAGTTGATGTCATCGAGTATTGAGGTTTTATCCTGGCTATTCTTGTTCTGGGTGCGAATGTTGCGGTATAGGTCTATATATTTACTGGCAAAATTGGCGAAGTCTTCTTTATTCAGATCTGTATCAGCCTGGTCGTAGTCTACGAAGGTACCTAACTGCTCGTTATAGCGCATCACTTCACGAAAGGCTTTGATAAATGCTAACTGCTCATCTTCAGTCTCTAGTGTATCAACGGCCTTATAATCAGCGCAGATGTCTAAAAGGGTCTTAGCGGCTTGATCGTAGTGCTTTCGTAGCTCATGCATTTCAGGAATGACGGCGATATCTTTCGCTTGCTTGTTGGCAAACAGGGCTAGAGCGTCGTCGGTGTTTTGCTTTAGGTTACGAAAGCAGACGATATTACCAAAGGGCTTTTTATCGTTATAGATACGGTTGGTGCGTGAGAAGGCTTGTACTAGACCGTGGTACTTTAGGTTTTTATCCACGTATAGCGTATTTAAGGTTTTGGCGTCGAACCCTGTCAGAAACATGTTCACGACGATCAGAATATCGATCTTGCGCTGCTTTACTTTGGTGGCAATATCACGATAGTAGGGATAGTAATTCTTACCTGAATCAAAGTTTGTAGCGAATGTATGATTGTATTGGCCAATGTAGCGATCGAGCTTGTCACGGCTGCTCTCATCAATTTGGGCAGGGGTTTCAAAGCTGGACTCTGCAATGAGCCCATTGTCTTCGAAACTGGCATCGGTCGCTTCGTTGGCCGCATAAGAAAATATCGTAGCAATGGTGAGTGGCTTGAATGTAGGGTCATCGGCTTGCTTTTGCGCTTGAATACGCTCAAAAGCGTCGTAGTACTGCGTGAGTATATCAACGGAGCTGACGCAAAATATGGCGTTAAACTCGCGGCGTTTGGTCTTGGTGTCATGCTTTTCGATGATATAGCGAGCGATATCATCAATGCGTTTAGGGTCGTTATAGACCTCTTGAGTGTCAATGGCGGTGACTTTTTCATCGGCAGCACTGTCGTTTTTGGTGAATTTACCCACATAGTCAATCTGAAAGGGCAGCACGTTTCTGTCACGAATGGCATCCACGATGGTGTAGCGGTGCAAGCACTCATCAAATAGGTAGGCGGTAGTGAGCTTAAGCCCAGCTTTGTTGTGAGCGTTGTCAATCAATATGGGTGTGCCAGTAAAGCCGAACATCTGCGATTGTTGAAAAAAGCGTTTGATGTTTCGGTGCGTTTCACCAAATTGGCTGCGGTGACATTCATCAAAGATAAAGACGACTTTTTTGTCTTGTAAATAGCGGATTTTTTCTTGATGGCGCTCTGATTTGATAGCGCGGTTGAGCTTTTGAATGGTGGTGACGATTAGCTTGTCGTGGGTCTCGCCGAGCTGCTTGACTAAGTTTTTGGTATTGGTGGTACTGTCTACGCTGCCGTCTTTAAAGGCATTGAACTCATTGGCGGTTTGGGTGTCCAAATCATTTCTATCGACAACGAACACCACTTTTTCGACATCAGGTAGCCCCATGATGATTTGACTGGCTTTAAATGAGGTCAGCGTTTTGCCTGATCCTGTGGTGTGCCAAATATAGCCGTTTTTGTCTGAGGTGGTGGCGCGATCAATTAAGCGCTTGGTGGCATGGACTTGATAGGGTCTGAGCACCATCATGGTCTTGGAGGACTCATAGAGCACGACAAACTGAGCGATCATCTCGGTTAAATGCATGGGGGTTAAAAACACCTCAGCAAAATCAACGATTTCATTGATTGGCTTGTTGTCGCTGTCCGCCCAGGGAAAAGTAAAATTAAAGTGCTGTGTGCCTTTGGCATAGTAGCGCGTGTTTGCGCCGTTACTGATGACAAATAGCTGAATGAACTCAAATAAGCCATGTCCTGCCTTGTAAGCGGCTTTTGAGTAACGCATGGTCTGATGGAATGCCTCGGCAATCTCGATGCCGCCACGGCGCTTGAGCTCGATTTGTACTAGAGGTAAGCCGTTAACTAAGATAGTGACATCAAAGCGGCTGGTGCGTCCATTTTGGCTGCTGTGGTCAACCATAATTTGATTGCTCAGCTGCCAGATGTTGTCATCAGCGTTTGGCCAAAAAAACTGAATATGGCGTGAGCTGCCATCATCGAATTTGACGTTGAACTTATCGCGCAGTTTTTTGGCACGCTCAAAGGCGCTGCCACTGCCAAGATGACTGATAACTTGCTTCCACTCATCATCAGATAATGGCTGATCCAGCTGATTGGCGCGGACGATTTGCGTCTTTAGGTTGGCAAGGAGTGCCGCCTCGGTGGTAATGGTAACGCGCTCATAACCTAAGTCCTGCATTTGCACCATTAGGCTGTCTTCGAGTTGGTACTCACTTTGCTCAGTCATGTTATACCTTATACAAACATCTGCTGTAATAAGCCTTTCTTCCACGTTTTGGCATGGTCAATTTGCTCGGCGACGTTATCAATTTTTTGGTCAATAGCGGTTAGGAAGTTGGCGATTTTGGTTTGTTCCGGTAAAGAAGGTATAGGAACTTCTATTTGAGAGTATTCCGATATCCATCGTCTTTTATGTTCATCGCCCTTCTGTATGTTAATAGTACTAAAGACTGAATAAATGTAAAATATATCGTAGTTTTTAGATTTTGTTTGCAGTATCTTCATTGCTGATGATTTTACTTTAAAAGGGAAGTCCACAAACTTATAAGCAGTAGTAAAGTCATCGAAGATGATCACATTCTTATTGTCTGCCTCAAAAATATCATTATCTTCATTCGTATATCCTAAAATAAATGATTTTCCAGCCGTTAATACGGCTGTTTTAAAGCTATCATCATAATCAGTAGTTTTAACTATATATCGTGTAGGTTGTTCATAATCTAGAACCTCATGGAGACTCATATATTCCCAATCCTCAAAATCACTACCATCGTCGGCTTGAAAGCGCAGTTTTTGGCTAAAAATTTGCTGCATCATGCCTTTTTTATAATCGGTAAGTAGCTCATGCTTTTGGGTTAGCTCGTCGATTTTGGTATCGACAGCGGATAGGAATGTGGCGATTTTGGTTTGTTCTGCTTTTGTTGGCAATTTTATTTTAAACTTGATGAGTTTATTAACAGCTAATCCAGGTTGTGCTGAAGACTCTGAAAATCTATTCAACTTCATGTTATCAAGCCAATAAGCCAGCCAATCGGTTGAGTTTTTTTGGTCAGCTTGAACAGCGATAGCATGTTCTGAAATATAGTTTTTACCCGAGGCGAGTTGAACATTGCCACATAATGCACCTTGCCTACCTATAAGAATAAACTTACCGTCATGTGTAAAATTGGTAGTAAAACCTCTTAAACCATTGCCACCGTAGACGGGGTAATCTCCAGTGTCAGTTATATACTTAGATGTTATTGATTTACCACTTTTAAAATGTTGACATATTTTGCCTAATTTCTTTTCTTCCCATTTTTCATTAAACTCATTAAACCGCAATTTTGGCGTCGCCATCACATTATATCCTTATCTTGTATCACCAGTAGATTCATCACCAGACGGATGAGCACTTCTTTTTGAGTGGGGTCTGATTCAGCGATCAGCAGTGTGAGCGCTGCAAGCCCCGTATCATTGATGATGGCAGTACCCTCATCATTGAATAAGCGGTTGTTACGATATAAAAAATCAACGAACAAAAATGCTGCACTGCGCTTGTTACCATCAGCAAAAGGATGGTTTTTGACGACAAAATATAACAGATGCGCCGCCTTGGATTCGATACTGGGGTAAACTTCCTCACCAAACGCCGTTTGTTGAATATTACCCAATATGGCAGCCAATCCATCACCGCGAGGCTTAGCAAATAGGTCTGTGGCCTCTTTTTTATCCATCAGGTTTGATTTGAGCTGATTTAGTGCCTGCATGGCACTTGGTGCGTCTAAAACCTCGCCGCCTGGTTGCCCCACAGGCTCATGCAACAAACCCTCATCGTAGCGCTGTAACCATAAAAAAGTTTGGGTGTAGCGGCTGATAATCTCGACCAACCCCAGCGCGCTGTCTTTGCTATGCTGCTCAGATTGAGCCGTTTTTTTGATTAAGGCGATGGCTTGCTCAAGCTCAGCGGTGTTTTGCTGCAAACGCTGTTGATTAATGCTAAAGCCTTGGATGAGATGCTCTTTTAAGATGCGCGTCGCCCATTTGCGAAACATCACGCCTTGCTTGGATTTGATGCGATAACCCACGCTGATAATGACGTCCAAATCATATAAGGTCACGGGTTTGTCAGAAAAAGCAATTTGCACTTTTTGCAAATTGCTTTTTGGATCCACCTCTTCATCACCAATCGCGTTATTGATATGGCGTGAAATCACTGAAACATCACGGCCAAACAGATCACTCATTTGGGCTTGGCTTAGCCATACCGTGTCTTGCTCAACATTCACTTCAAGGCTGACTTGGTTGTCTACTTGATATAGCTGGATTTGACTGTCTACGGTGCTCATGACCCTACCTTAAAGGGCGAATCAATGCCCAGCTCTTCACAAAAGCCATTAATGACAGCGTCCGTTTCTTGGCTCTTTTTTTCTAAATCTTGCAGCGCTTTGGCAACGGCTGCGAGATCCACTTCAGGCTCAGCCTCAAACGTGTCTACGTAGCGCGGAATGTTGAGATTATAGTCATTATCATGAATGTCCTTTAAAGACGCGACATGGGCGAATTTATCGACGTTTTCACGGGCTTGATAGGTCTTGATGATGGTATCGATATGCTCAGGCAGTAGCATGTTTTGATTTTTTTGTTTATCAAAGCAGTCACTGGCATCGATAAAGAAGACGTCTTTATCATGCTTACGGTTCTTTTTAAATACCAAAACAGAGGTCGGAATACTGGTGCCATAGAAGATATTGGCAGGCAGTCCAATTACGGCGTCTAAGGCATTGAGGTTTTTGATGATGTATTTACGAATATCGCCCTCGCTGGAACCGCGAAACAGGACGCCATGCGGCAATACCACTGCCATTGTGCCATTATCATCTAAGTGATGTAGCATATGCTGGACAAAGGCCATGTCGGCTTTGGTCTTGGGCGCAAGTTTGCCATAGTCTGAGAAGCGCTCATCTTGAAGCAGCAAGGGATCAGCAGACCACTTCGCAGAAAAAGGCGGATTGGCCACAATGGCATCAAAGCGCATTCCGACGTGCTGCGGACGCTTGAGTGTGTCTTCTTGCTTGATATCAAACTTGGTAAAGTTCACGTCATGCAAAATCATGTTCATGCGTGCTAGGTTATAGGTGGTGCGGTTCATCTCTTGACCGTAGATTCTATCTACGTCAGCTGCCTCACGCTTGACGCGCAGCAGCAAAGAACCCGAGCCACACGTTGGGTCATAGACTGAGCTTATGGTGTCCTTGCCGCTGGTGACGATTTTGGCAAGTAACGTGGATACCATCTGCGGCGTGTAAAACTCTCCCGCTTTTTTGCCTGCGCCACTGGCAAACTCACCGATCAGATACTCATAAGCATCACCTAGCACATCGCTTTCGGTGTTACTAAGATCAAAATCAATGGCATCTAGGTGGCTTAGCACTTTGACGATCAGCTCATTGCGGTCATCAGGGCTGTTGCCAAGCTTGGTTGAGGTAAGATCTATGTCTTCAAATAGGTTGGCAAAATCTTCTTCTGAGTCTGTGCCTAATGTGCCTTGTTCGATGGCTTTTAGCGTATCAGCCAAATCATCAAGGATGAATGCTTGGTCTTGTTTGCCGCGTTTGGCCAGTTGGTGAAACAACTGATTGGGCGACAGCGCATAGCCGATCTCATCAATAGCGTTTTCTTTGACTTCCTCGATATATTCAAGATGCTCAGGATTACTGGTGTCAAAATTTGCAAAGTTATCGAAGCCTTCGTCTTCTTCAGCCAAGATATTATTGGCAAAGCGGATGAATTTATCAGATAAGTATTTATAAAAAATAAACCCTAATATGTAGTCCCGAAACTCATCTGCACCCATCTTACCGCGTAGGTCGTTGGCAATATTCCAAAGCTGCTTTTTTAGCTGTTGAAGCTGTTGTGATTGACTCATGATTATCCTAAATTAACATCGTTAGGTGTATAGGTGTATAGGTGTATAGGTGTATATATACCTACAATAAATTATTAAAAATCAACGCTATGGATGGGCATCAACGCTCATTCAGCCGTGACTCAATCATCTCAGTGAGTAGCTTAGTGACGGTTGTGCGATTATCAAGGACGTATTGTTTAAGCTCAAAGTAGGTATCTTCATCAAGATTGAAATTGACTCGTGTGCTCTTTTTAGGCTTATCAGTGACGTCAGACAACTCAAGCGCGTCTTTTTTATCTTTACTTGGGCGGCCAGCTTTCATAACTCTACTTCCTTATCAAAAAACGTTTTAACCTCGTTGACCAGTTGCGTGATCTCAGTCACGGCACTGCTCTTAGCAGATTCTGTCTCAAATACCGTTTTGCCAACTGAAGCGCTATTTGGATAGCTGACCCGCTGCACGATTCTGGCATCAAGAACGGGCAGATTATAATCTTGTAGCACTGCGGCAACTTCTTTGCCGATGTTAGTGTTTTGGATCGCGCGAGAGACCACAAAGGCGGCTTTGAGCTTACCATCGGTCATTTCGATGCGCTGCTGCACCAAATCAACCAAATCACTGGTCGCCCATACATCATAGGGGCTTGGCTGTACGGGTATCAACACAAAGTCAGCGGCTTTTATGGCAGATAGTGCCAAATTGGTCGCTTGCGGTGAGCCATCAATTACGACGAACTCTTTATCAGAAACGTTTTTTAAATCCTTATCAAGCGTTGGCCTATCAAGGCCGATAACAGGAACAGGATTGTCTTCATCAACGGCTCTCCAATCGCGAGCACTGCCTTGCTGATCACTATCAACGAGTAGCACACTATGACCCTGAAGTTGTAGCCCACGTGCCAAATGCGTGGCTATCGTGGTCTTGCCGCTGCCGCCTTTTTGGTTTAGTACTGCGATTACTTTCATGGTAAAGACCTTATGATGATTATATATTCATACACTCAAATGAGTAAGTACTCATATAAGTATATTATCGCAAAGGGCTAGTAAGCACAACTGAAAGTATTGAGCTTATTAGTATTGGACAGGTCTTGCTATTAAACCGATATGACACGTAGTAAAATGCACTGCTTAATAGCACTATGCGTGTCTAGCGAATAATTTGTATGCTAGTAGCACTATATTTGAAATAGGAGACGATCATGATTAAGTGTCATTTATCAACAATAATGGGTGAAAAGCGCCTTAAAATTGCAGATGTTGCAAGAGAAACTTCTATCAACAGAGGCACAATCACGCGTATGTATCATGAAGAAGCCACTCGAGTAGATTTAGAAGTGATTGAAAAGCTATGCCGCTATTTTGAAATTGAGGTAGGCGACCTATATGAGCTTGTTGACAATCCAGAAATATAACTTCTAAAAATACAAAATAATCTACAGTAGGTTATTTTATCTTGCAATGAGTCAAAATGCGTGTATAATTTTACCTGTAGCAGGACATTTAGTTAATTAAAAAATCTAATTAACCTACAGGAGGTTATTATGTATACGTCAGCGCAGCAACCAACAACGTCATCTTGGTTTGATCACAATGTGAAGGTTTTAACCAAGCAACTTATTGAAAACTTACAAATACAGCAAGGTTCACAGCTGGCCAAAATATTGGGCGTGAATCCGATTTTCTATAATGATGAGGCGCTTCATGTATGGGTACAGCGCCAGATAGATGAGGGGTTAATCGTTGATGATGAGGCGATTGGTGTGCTTGAGGCGGCGTTTATTGATTTAATGAGAGGTTATGAGCAAGTAGAGCTATGAATTGATAAGCCCAGCTATCAATTGTAATAGCTGGGTCTGCCAAACAGAAATCTGAATATATTAGTCGTTTACTTATTCTTCTGTTAGTGGATTATAAGCAGTTACACAGTTTTTAGGAAACTCCCCAGAATTATTTACACCCTCCCAGTAACAGCCGATGTAGCCTTACGTTTGCACGATGCTTTAGGTATTAGTGCTGATTTACTCATGCGCGTTCAATCAAAGTACTCTCTTTGGATCGAATCGCAAAAACAACGTCCACAAATTCAGCCATTTTTTGCGAGTTGTTAGTGGTTTGACCCACTAACAACTAACACGTTGGCTATTCATTGAGTAAATCCTAAACTCAACTAATTCTTTTATTTATCAGGCAACCATTTTTCGACATTCGACGGCACATTCACGGCAAGCATCAGCACATTGCTGGCAGTGTTGATGCTCATGTTGGCTACATTCATCTGCACAGTATTCACAAGCCTTGGCACAAAGCTCACAAATTTCTTTCATAAAAGGAGATTCTGTTTGCTGCATACGAGCACAGAGCTGACAAATATCTGCACAATCTAGACAACGCTGAATACATTCTCGCATCATCTCCAGATTTTCTTCTTTTAGACAGGCATTTGCACAACTGGCACAGGTAAGGTAACAGCTCATACATGCCTTTGCGCAATCTGAAAATTGGATATCGTTCATCATACTTACCTAAAGTCAATTGATTTAGGAAAATGCTAATCAAAAAAAAAGATATACACTAGGACGATTATGTGAGGGAAAGTAAAATAGTCATAGATTTTGTTAAATGGTTTTAGGAGAGTGTAAATGCAGTGTCGATGAAGGACTGCATGAGCTGCTTTTGAAAGTCTTTGATCTCATCGAAGCTTTTCATGCTGCTGGCCATTTGCTCAGCCAGTTTCTTGATGTCAGATTGGTTAGTCATTGCTTATTCTCCTTTACATTGGATTATAAGCAGTTACACAGAGTTTGGGAAAGGCTCAAAAATTCAAGTCTAAATAGGAGAAACCGAACTAGTGAAAGCACCTGATCAATTCACTATGGGTATACCCTAACGGAACCCGCCGAATAGACCTCTAGATTGATTAATAGACCACTTAAAATAGACTGCTATAATGGAACCACTTATAACAGACTATTTTAGGTGTTTATGTTTATCAGAGCGTATCTACGAGCATCAACTAAAGAGCAAGACGCCAAACGTGCAAAAAATGAGCTTATCGCCTTTGCAAGCGATCACGGTCACAAAATTGCCGCATTTTATATTGAAAATGAGTCAGGAGCGACGCTAGAGCGCCCAAAGCTCATGCAGCTTATCGATGATGCTCATGATGGTGATGTGATCTTGGTTGAACAAATAGACCGCTTAGCTAGACTCAATCAAACCGATTGGGATACCTTAAAACAAAAGCTGTCAGCCAAACGCCTCTCTGTGGTCTCAAAAGAGTTGCCAACCTCCTATATGGCTCTGCAGCAAGCGAATAGCTCTGAGTTTATGGATAGCGTACTACGTGCCATTAATGACATGCTACTTGATATGCTTGCCGCTATTGCTCGTAAAGACTACGAAGACCGCCGCTACCGCCAAATGCAGGGGATCGCTCGCGCCAAAGCTGAGGGCAAATATAAAGGACGCAGGAAAGATACTGAGAAGCGTAAAATCATCGCAAGTCTTCTGACAGCTGGCCATAGCTATTCTGAGATACAAAATATGGCCAAGTGTTCACGTCAACTGATTGCTGATGTTGCCAAGGAAAGGCCGGAACTTATCATTGCTCATTAAGTGGTTTCACTACAGCAGTATATTGATGGATTAATGAGCCTTTTTAGTTTTTTCCGCTAGGATATACTCATGATAGGCTTATTGGACCTTTAGTTACAACGCATGTTGCCAAATGAGTCAGTACGGCAGGTTGTACCATCACTACCTCGAGTATTGCCAAATGAGTCAGTACGCCAAGTGTTCCCGTGATTATCTCGGGTGTTACCAAATGAGTCAGTACGGTAGGTTGTACCATCACTACCTCGAGTATTGCCAAATGAGTCAGTACGCCAAGTGTTCCCGTGATTATCTCGGGTGTTACCAAATGAGTCAGTACGGTATGTCGTGCCGTTATCGCAACGGGTGTTACCAAACGAGTCTGAACGACAGTTTAAATCTGCGAAAGCAGACGGCGAGCTAGAAATAATAGCAGCAGCGACTAAAATAATTTTTGTTTTCACGGTGATTCCTTTAGGGTTAGACTCATAAAATATGTCTATAGATATCTATGATGCTTCTGGTTTCCAAAAGCGTCCCACTAGAGAGTATTTGACCACATTAGACAGACGCTTTTATTTGGCTTTACTCAAAATTCGTTCTCGGAGTTCTTATCAAAAGTTGTGCTACAGGCAACTGAAGTTGCGTAGTTTTTAACGGCTTCAAGCGCTGCTTTTTTCTCAGATGTTGCTGCATTAGCTAAAACAGACGAACATGCTAAGATAACTGTTGTTAATAAAATCGACTTTGGATAAGTCATAGTTCTCCTTATTGAATATAGCTATCTACTTATTGTGGCGCTATACCCTTCTATCGATACTTAGTTTCTGTTACTAATCTATATCCATCGGCCTTCATACAGTAGGTAACAAGCTTTCGAGCTTGTTCTTGTGACAAGTTGCTTGCTCCAACCTCTATTTTACAATGACCTATTTTGTCGTTAGTTACACTTTTGGTCATACCTTCTTTATACCAAGTAGATACTTGATAGGGTCTAGGAGCGGAGGTACAAGCAGTCATAAACAAAGTTACGGTAATCAAAGTAATAATTCTATTCAAATTAAACATAATATTTTTAAACCCGATATAGTTGAAGCGTAAATAGCTATGTTACGCAATATTATCGTACTAGTTACATAAGGTAAACCTTTTCCTAGTTTTCCTAGAGTGTTTCCAATAGTTTTTAAATATCGGCTATTACTATTAACTGAAATATAAAATTTGTTTAGACGCTACGTTAGTGCGATAGTTGTTCACTGAACGTTCTGTACAGTTGCACTGTACAGGTCTTAAAAACGTACTAGAACACTAGGTGAACAATGAACATATCTGTGACAAAAGCAGCAAGAGAATGGGGTGTATCAAGAACGACGATCTATCAGAAAATCAATGATGGCGAGCTTTCCAGAACCGCTGATAAGAAAATTGACACCTCAGAGATGATCCGAGTGTTTGGTGAGCCTGTCACTAAAAAACGTACTGAACAATCAGTGAACACTAGCAATAGTACGCCCTTGAACAGTCAAAACGTACCAGACTGTACAGCGCTTGAACACCAGTTAGCACTTGAAAAGATGAAGAATGAACACTTAGAGCAGCAAGTCCGTGATCAAAAACAGCTGATAGCGAATTACCAAGAGCAAATAAGTCAGCTCAACAAAACACTAGAAAAAGCCAATGCCAGTATTCATGACTTAACGCAGATCCGACTGCTAGAATTTAAAGGCACTGACCCTGAACATAGCGATCACCAGCAACAAGTATCATTAGAGCCTGAGCCGCTATCTGAAAAAGAAGCCGCAGCTGCGCCCACACCTACCAAAAGAAAAAGATGGCTTGGGTTTTGGTTTTGATTGCTGAACAGTGCAGCTCATACTGCTGGCCATAGCTTTTAATTTAGTTGACACAGAGTTTTGAACGCCCTCGTTTTGAGCTATCTATCGCTACTGAGAAAAATCATAATCATTGTCGCCGCCAATAAACTCAATCTAGCTCTAATTTTCTAACACTAGGTTGAGTTGTATTTTTCATTGTGCGGAATGAGAACTTTGTAATGTTTTACGCAGAATCTAGTTGTCATCACTCTCATGAGTCCTAAAAAAGTCTGACATACGAATACCTAGCACATTGCATATCATCTCCAGCTTCTCAATAGTTGGGCTGCATTCATCTCTTTCTATTTGGCCATAATACTTTTCATTTATCTCAGCGGAGTACGCTAGTTCAAACTGTGTAAAGTTATTGCGATTTCTGTAGGTTTTCAACGTTTTTCCAATTTTCATATAAATACCGTATATATGCGGTTTGCAATTAACTATTAAAATATAGAATAGGTAATGTTGTCAATTGAAAAGAAAAATATTCGGTTGATGCATAAAATGCTTGCCTAAGTTAAATATTGAAAAATGAGGATTAAAATTATGGATATTACCCCTTTAAACGAGCAAACGCCTACTAAGTATGAATTTGCTGCTAAATCATTCAGAGCTTTACCAAACCCATTTGGCGAATATAGCGAAAGTTCAAAAAACCCTGTAGTTTACGAGTGTTATGTGGAAATTCAGGATCTTCCAAGCGATTTTCCTATGGAGACTAACCCTAGAGAGCAAAGCTTAACTACTCAAGTAGCGAAAAGTATAAAGGAAAGCTTAGAAACGGATTTGGGTAACTTTCAGATAAAGAATAGAGGTATCGTTATCTCTGCTGAGAGCGTAACTTTTAACACTAGAAACTCAACTATAGCTATTAACATGACAGACGTTGAGGTACATGGGAACATTGATGGTGGTCACACATATCGTATTATCTTAGGTAATAGAAGTGATATTGTTGATCCTCGTTATGTCCGACTTGAGATTATTATTGGAGCTGAAGACTTTTTTCAGGATTTGGCAAAGGCTAGAAACACTTCTGTCCAAGTAAAAGACAATTCTATTGCAGAGCTTGAAAAAAAATTCGAATTAATAAAAGAGCCTTTAAAAGATGTCCAAGGCATGGACTTAAATGAGTCTATAGCTTTTAAAGAGAACGAAGCCAACAAACGTATATCAGTTGAAAATATTATTTCGATTTTATATAACTTTAACATTGATGACTTTCCTGATGCTGAACGTCAGCCTGTATCTACTTATAGTCAAAAAAGCTACTGTCTTAAGCAGTACGTCAAATTTCATAATGAAATGGGGGATTCTGAAGACTCAAAAAAATCTAACCCATTTTATAAAATGAACAAAATTATTCCTGAGATCCTCACTTTATACGATCATATAGAACTTACGCTTGATAAAAAGTATAGAGAGTCAGACGGGAAAGGGCGCTATGGAGCACTGAAGGGCGTTCAATCAAAGAAAGAGGGGAGCCATGCAACCTTCAAGACAGAAGTGTTAGACAAAGATCTTGAGTTCAAAAGCCCGCGCTCTTTTGTCTTGCCAATATTATCTTCTTTCAGAGCCTTGGTTGCCGAGGATGAAAACGGGTTGTATAAGTTTGAGGCTAACCCATTTGAATATTACGAACATCTTGGCGCACAAATGATAAAGAATACTGTAGAACGTTCAAGAACGTTGGGCAATAACCCTAACGCATTAGGTAAAGACACAGGACATTGGAGAGATTTATATAATTTGGTAGATTTAGAATATAAAAAACACCTCATTAATAGGCTTATGGAAGAGTCTAAGACTAGCAACCTCTAGTAAAGCGTTAAATTAACTTTGATGACCTTACTCGAACGTCTCCTGAGCCAGGAGGCGTTTTTTTGCGACTAACGTACTCTAGCCTTTCTAACCTAATTCAAAGTCTTGAAGACACAACGCCACATGATGAGAATAACGGAGATAATGTTATGATAGCTAATACGATGTAATTTGAAAAAAGAGGTAAAAAGTGGCAAAAGCCAAAAATAAGTTAGTAATGCCATTCCTAAAATGGGTTGGTGGCAAAAGACAGTTAATGAGCGAAATTGAACCGTTGATCCTGTAGTGGTCAAATATTTTTAGACAGTACTTAAGAGGTTTTTGTTGAAATAAAGTCTCTCTTTCTCGCTTGGTGTTAAATACTCATTAAAGCTGTGTGGTCTTACACTTTGATAATAGCCCCAAATA
>NZ_OLML01000003.1:0-4361 GCF_900291405.1 Psychrobacter sp. Marseille-P5312 | reverse complement strand
CAATACAATGTAACGCATAAATAAGTACAATAATGTAATGCAATTATCAATACAATGTAACGCATAAATAAGTACAATAATGTAATGCAATTATCAATACAATGTAACGCATAAATAAGTACAATAAACTAGAATAAAACACGCCTTTAATTCATTTGCATAGCAGAGTTTTATTGACTGCTACCCCTTAATCATCATATAATTGTTATATAGCCAGCATATACCGTGGGCACAATATCCACTACGTTACTATTGACCCAAGGCATGCCGGTAAGGGGAAACCCCTTAACCCCAACCCCTCACAAAAAGCCGTGAGGGGTAAAAAACAACCGCTACTCGTGAGGATAAAATGGCAAGGACAAAGTGGCTAAAAATCAGAGTGTCTGACGATGAGATAGTAGATATTAAAAAGCGTGCAGGTCAGCACGATATGTCAACCTATGCTCGCGGATTAATACTCGATCAGCCGGTAGCCGTGCCCGAACCTAAGACCAAAAAAATCGTACATAG
Organism: Psychrobacter sp. Marseille-P5312; assembly: GCF_900291405.1. NCBI lineage: Bacteria > Pseudomonadati > Pseudomonadota > Gammaproteobacteria > Moraxellales > Moraxellaceae > Psychrobacter > Psychrobacter sp. Marseille-P5312. The sequence goes on along the minus strand of NZ_OLML01000003.1, from coordinate 3,851 downwards.
TGCCGACCCCGAATTGGTACGAGCCATTAATCGTATCGGTATCAATATCAACCAAATCGCCAAGCAAACCAATACAGGGCAAGAAGTCGGTAATGCCGTATTAATTGCCTTATTGGATTTGCAAACCACGCTAGACAAAGCACTAGCATCGAGTATGCCCGATGATCGTTAAATTCTTCACACATGGCACTGGTGGCAGTAAAGGCGTGTTTGATTACTTGCTCAAAGACAAAGACCAAGAGGACGGACTCCGCAGAGATGCCGAGGTGCTACGTGGTGACATTGATAATCAAGCTTTGCTAATTGACTCGCTCGACTTCAAGCAAAAATATACTAGCGGTTGCTTATCCTTCACAGAGTCAGCCGACCAAGTGACCGAGGAACAAAAAAACGCTTTAATGGACGGCTTTGAGCAAACCATTCGAGCAGGGCTAGACGTTGATAGAGTAGCTGTATCATGGATTGAGCACAGAGACAAAGGTAGATTAGAGCTGAATTTTGTCTTTGCCAATGTTGATTTAGAGCATGGCCGTGCGTTTCAGCCCTATATTCATAACGTAGATAAGCGCCGTGTCAACGCATGGAAAGACATACAAAACATCGAGCATGGCTTTACCGACCCCAATGATCCCGCCAAAAAGAGACTCATGGCGCAGCGTGACAACTTACCAAGAGACATTAAAGAGGCGAGACAAGCCATTACTGACGGCTTAACAGAGTTAGTGGAAGAGGGCGTTATAACGAGCCGTGACGATGTTATTCAAGCATTAACTGATGGTGGCTTTGAGATAGCACGAGAGACAGACAAAGCAATCAGCATCAAAAACCCAGATCCCACAGCAAAACGAAATATCAGGCTAACAGGCAGATTATATGAGCGAGATTTTAACTTTAGCGCAGAAGTTCAAAGCACAGTCACAGCAGCAAGCAAAGACTATCGAGCAAGAAGTACAGAACGCTACGACGCAGCTAAACAGCTTTATGACAGCGAAATTGCAAGAAAGCGAGACTATCATCAGTCAAGGCATGACAAGCCTAGACGCGAGCAACGAGCAGTTACAGCAGATGTTAGACAAGCATCAACAAGATTTAGCTACAGCCCTTACAACCTATTTGAACAACGTCCAAGCCCATTTAACCCAAGATTTAAACCAACTCGCAAAAGAGAATCAGACAATGATTCAGAACTACGCACAGCACACTACACAGCTGATAGAGCAAAGAGAGAGCGCAATAGCGCAAGCCATCAAGTCAAAAATCGGCAAGTGGGCAACAATCGCAGGGATAGCGTTATTAGTGATATTCGTGCTAGGGGTGCTATTGGGAACAAAAATGAACAAGCCCACGACTTACAAGTATTATCACGACAGCAAGAGCGGTCAAACGTATATGCTACCGCTAAAGGATTAAAAGATGGACAAACAGCTATTAGACCAAGTACAGCAAGCGCTGCAAGCACAGCAGGACACGATCAAACGTCAAGCGCAGATGCTCGACGACAAAGACCAAGATATAGCCGAATTGACAGCATCATTGACCAAGCTAGCACAAGCGCAAACACAGCAAGCAAAGGACTTGCCGAGCTTGCTAGAGCAGTTACAGAACAAGATAAGCGAACAAGTGAGCGTACAGAGCGATTGGCTCAGTCATCGAAAGACTTACATGAACTCGATAAAACAGCTAGTAGACGAGTCAGCAAAGCTGTGCAGCACTCAAATTCAGCTAGTAGAGAGCATGAAAGAGTATCAGAGTGCAATAGTGCCACAAGAGAGCTTAAACGCCAGTACGGGGCAGTTAAAGGGCAAATTGAACAGTTTGCGGAAAATGCAGAACGAACTAGAGACCTCACAAACAAAAATAACAAGCTCGCAGACAGAAATAGAGACGGAACTGCAGGAATTAGACAAGTTGCTGAACAAATTAGAGAAGTGATAAAGACACAAGAAAACCAACGGCAACGATATTCAGCTCCTAGAATGGGTCGATAAATATATTAAAAGGAATAGAAATAAATGATTGGAACCCAGTAAACATAAGGGATTGAAGGTGGTTTGCAAAGAGTGTAAACTACAAAAACGATTAAGCCCCGACGTTGGTAGCGTCAGGGCTTAGGTAAAACTAATCTATGCGTGGCAGCAAAGATATAATAACACTTGTGGTGAGTCGTATTATATCTAAGCCACTGCGCTAATTCAAGCGTATCAAATATGGACAATCTACAGAGAGTAGACCCTCAAAAGTGGCGTGAATACCCCGTCCTCCAAACGTTCTATGATGATTTACCTATAAAACCTTATTGTTCGCTAGCAAAAGGCGCTTGTTTCGTGCAGCCTAAAAAATTTGCTATTAAAAACAATTATATACAGCCTAATCACCCAGCCGTTATGCGCTGGCTGTGGTTTGACATAGACCACCCTGATGCGCTATTTACGTACTACTACGAAAACACTCCCGTACCCAACCTAATCATAGTAAACCCTGAAAATGGCCACGCCCATGTAGGCTTTCGCCTACGAGTCGAAGTAGGGCTTACAGGCGACTCAAGGTTAAAGCCGATCAACTACATGAGAGCAGTATATTACGCTCTAAGGCTAGTGCTAGGGGCTGATGCTGGGTACGTAGGAAACCTCATCAAATGCCCCTTTGATACGGATATATGGCAGGTATACATCAGCGGCAAAAAGGACTATGACCTGAAAGACTTAGCAGACATGCTAGACCTAGAGGTACTACCCAAAACTAGCGATAATGACGATATTTTCGGACGTAATAAAGCCCTGTTTGACTATACGCGCCATATAGCCTATCCATTAGCGTCTCAGCATAGCTACAGGACGCTGTTAGCTGAACTGCTACCGATTGCTACTGCATACAATGCAACGTACCCGATACCGCTATTTGAGAATGAAGTGTACACAATCTGCAAGAGCATAGCGCGATACTGTTACTCTGCCAAATTCAATAACGGCAACGTCTCACAGGCACATAGAGAAGTACAAAGCATGAGAGGCAGGAAAGGTGGCGCTAAGTCTAAACGTAAGCCTAGCAAGACCTCAGAGCGCACTCTAAAGCCTTGGCTAGAACTAGGTATAAGCCGAGCAACATACTACAGAGACCTAAATAAGAATAATTCTCAAAAATGAGACCAGATAAGCATCAGATATTAGCCCCCTTTAGGGGGTAGTCAGTAGATGTTTGTACGTGTCATATACTATGCTTTTACTTTCTTCACGTATAAATATATAAATCACATCTAAGACTTTTCAGTGAGTCGCAATTCTGATCCCTGCTATAGTGTTCTAATGTTGCCACCAAAAGCTGTGTCTGCCATACAAACCTAATGATGCCACCGTTTGACCGCCTAAGATGCTTAGGCTATTTCCTCTGTGTGCCTTGCTGTTAAAGGTCTAGAGCGCCTTGTCCGTTCTTTTTTATATACCGCTTGATGAACTCCCTTAGCACTAATGACTGTGTGTATCCGTCTCTCTCTACTATGTCTTTGAAGGCCTTGGCTGTGTCCTCGTCTAATCTGATGTTGATGGTTGCTTGTTTACTCTTGCTCATTGTGTAACCTCTCTTTATGTAATGCAATGTTATATACAATGTAATGCTTAAAGACTTACATTATTGCCATTTTATTCAACGATGTAATGCAGCGTTAAGTACATTATAATGCAATATTAAGTACGAAACCACCCATTTATATGTATTTATGTAATGCAAGTATCAATACAATGTAACGCATAAATAAGTACAATAATGTAATGCAATTATCAATACAATGTAACGCATAAATAAGTACAATAATGTAATGCAATTATCAATACAATGTAACGCATAAATAAGTACAA